>NZ_CP197267.1:0-3186997 GCF_052076135.1 Vibrio sp. Vf1514
GTGTCATCTTCGCTTTGGTTGCAGTGCCTGCAACAGCTTCAAGAGGAGCTACCAGCCGCAGAATTCAGCATGTGGGTTCGTCCGTTACAAGCGGAGCTCAATGACAATACTCTCACTTTGTTTGCACCCAACCGCTTTGTGCTCGATTGGGTTCGCGACAAATACATCAACAACATCAACCGCCTGTTGAAAGACTTTTGCGGTCATGATGTGCCGAGCCTACGTTTTGAAGTGGGCAGCCGCCGGGTGGTGGCGCCAAAACCGACTCAAAAACGCACCGCTGCGGATGTGGCGGCAGAGTCTTCTGCGCCTGCGCAACTGGCGCAACGTAAACCGATTCACAAAACCTGGGATGATGATGCGGCCAATGCGCCGGAAATTACCTATCGTTCCAACATGAATCCAAAGCACAAATTCAATAACTTTGTCGAAGGTAAGTCGAACCAGCTCGGCCTTGCGGCTGCGCGTCAGGTCTCCGACAATCCGGGGGCGGCCTACAACCCACTGTTTTTATACGGCGGGACGGGTTTGGGTAAAACGCACTTGCTGCATGCGGTGGGCAACGCCATCGTCGACAACAACCCGAACGCCAAAGTGGTCTACATGCACTCGGAACGTTTCGTGCAGGACATGGTGAAAGCGTTGCAAAACAACGCGATTGAAGAGTTCAAACGCTATTACCGCAGTGTGGATGCACTCCTGATCGATGACATTCAGTTCTTTGCCAATAAAGAGCGTTCGCAAGAAGAATTTTTCCATACTTTCAACGCACTGTTGGAAGGAAACCAGCAAATCATTTTGACATCCGACCGTTATCCAAAAGAGATCAACGGGGTGGAAGATCGCCTCAAATCCCGCTTTGGCTGGGGGTTGACTGTTGCGATCGAGCCACCAGAGCTGGAAACGCGCGTCGCAATCTTGATGAAAAAAGCCGAAGATCACCAAATTCATCTGCCGGATGAAGTGGCGTTCTTTATTGCAAAACGTCTGCGTTCAAACGTGCGTGAGTTGGAAGGGGCGCTGAACCGCGTGATTGCCAACGCCAACTTTACTGGTCGCCCGATCACCATCGATTTCGTGCGTGAAGCACTGCGCGATCTATTGGCGCTGCAAGAGAAACTGGTCACCATCGACAACATTCAAAAGACCGTTGCCGAATACTACAAGATTAAAGTCGCGGATCTGCTCTCCAAACGTCGTTCACGCTCAGTGGCGCGCCCTCGTCAATTGGCGATGGCACTGTCGAAAGAGCTGACAAACCACAGCTTGCCGGAAATCGGCGACGCGTTTGGGGGCCGTGACCACACGACCGTGCTGCATGCGTGTCGTAAGATCGAACAACTGCGCGAAGAAAGCCACGATATTAAAGAAGACTATTCGAACCTGATTCGAACCCTGTCTTCGTAACATCACGCGATACTGAGCGCGGATGTGTCACGTCGTTTATCCAATCTCGTTTAAGAGCACACTATGAAATTTACGATTGAACGTAGTCACTTCATTAAACCACTGCAACAAGTCTCCGGCACATTAGGCGGGCGAGCAACGTTGCCGATTTTGGGTAACTTGCTGCTGAAAGTGGAAGACAATCAGCTCTCCATGACCGCGACGGATCTGGAAGTTGAACTGGTCAGCCGCGTGACGCTGGAAGGTGATTTCGAAGCGGGCACCACCACGGTGCCAGCGCGCAAATTCCTCGACATCTGCCGTGGTCTGCCGGATGCGGCGGTGATCACTGTGGTGCTGGAAGGCGATCGCGTGCAAGTGCGCTCAGGGCGCAGCCGCTTCTCTTTAGCAACCTTACCCGCCAGCGATTTCCCGAACATTGAAGATTGGCAAAGCGAAGTGGAATTGTCGCTGACCCAAGGCGAATTGCGTGGCCTGGTTGAGAAAACACAGTTTTCGATGGCCAACCAAGACGTGCGTTACTACCTCAACGGCATGCTGTTTGAAATTGACGGCAGCACCTTGCGCAGCGTGGCGACCGATGGTCACCGTATGGCGGTGTCGCAAACCGAACTGGGCGCAGATTTCGCCAACAAACAAATTATCGTACCGCGCAAAGGGGTACTGGAACTGGTGAAACTGCTGGATGCGCCTGAGCAACCAGTGGTGCTGCAAATCGGTAGCTCAAACCTGCGTGCTGAAGTGAACAACTTTGTGTTTACTTCCAAACTGGTTGATGGCCGTTTCCCGGATTATCGCCGCGTATTGCCGCAAAATACCAACAAAACGCTACAGGCGGGTTGTGATGAACTGCGCCAAGCATTTTCACGTGCCGCGATTCTGTCGAACGAGAAATTCCGGGGCGTACGCGTCAATCTGGATGGCGGCGAAATGCGCATTACCGCCAACAACCCAGAACAGGAAGAAGCCGAAGAGATGCTTGACGTCAACTTCGACGGCGAAGCGATCGAAATCGGTTTTAACGTCAGCTACGTGCTGGATGTTCTCAACACCCTGCGGTGTGAAAACGTGCGCGTCTCGATGTCCGATGCAAACGCCAGTGCGCTGATTGAAAACGTCGATGATGACAGCGCCATGTACGTGGTGATGCCCATCCGCCTGTAATTCATGACGATTGCGCTATGCCGCTTACTCGACTGATTGTTCAGCAATTTCGCAACATTAAAGCCTGTGATATTCCGCTATCATCAGGCTTTAACTTTCTTATTGGCCCCAACGGCAGTGGCAAAACCAGCGTGCTGGAAGCCATTTACCTGCTCGGTCATGGCCGCTCGTTCAAGAGCACGCTGACGGGGCGTGTGATTCAGAATGAGTGCTCAGAACTCTTTGTTCACGGTCGTTTTTTGACCTCGGATCAATTTGAGCTACCGATTGGCATTAATAAGCAGCGCGATGGCTCAACAGAGGTTAAAATAGGCGGTCAATCTGGGCAAAAGTTAGCGCAACTGGCTCAGGTGTTACCGCTGCAATTGATTCACCCGGAAGGGTTTGAATTGCTGACGGACGGACCGAAACAACGTCGTGCGTTTATCGACTGGGGCGTGTTTCACACTGAAGTGGCATTCTTTGATGCTTGGGGCCGATTCAAACGGCTCAACAAACAGCGCAATGCGCTGCTCAAGACCGCGAGCAGTTATCGCGAGCTCAGCTATTGGGATCAAGAACTGGCCAGACTGGCGGAAAACATCGACCAGTGGCGCGGGGCCTATGTTGAGCAGATGAAACGTGTGGCAGAGGAGTTATGTCGCACATTTTTGCCGGAATTCGAGATTACATTGAAGTATTATCGAGGCTGGGAAAAAGAGACGCCGTATCATGAGATACTGCAAAAAAACTTCGAACGTGATCAATTGCTTGGATACACGTTCAGCGGTCCTAACAAAGCAGATTTAAAGATAAAAGTGAACGGAACACCAGTGGAAGATGTTCTGTCACGAGGCCAGCTCAAATTGATGGTCTGCGCCCTGCGTGTCGCGCAAGGGCAGCATTTGACCGAGCTGACCGGGAAGCAGTGCATCTATTTGATAGATGATTTTGCTTCCGAACTCGATAGCCAACGTCGTAAGCGTCTCGCTGACTGCTTGAAAGCGACGGGGGCACAAGTTTTTGTAAGTTCTATTACTGAAAGCCAGGTTGCCGACATGGTCGAGCCGAACAGCAAGATGTTTCATGTGGAACATGGCACAATAGGGCAAGGATAAATAGTGAGAGAGTAACTCATGTCGAATAATTACGATTCATCGAGTATTAAAGTACTGAAGGGTCTAGACGCGGTACGTAAGCGTCCGGGTATGTACATCGGCGACACTGATGATGGCACCGGTCTGCACCACATGGTTTTTGAGGTGGTGGATAACTCGATTGATGAAGCGTTAGCGGGTTACTGTAAAGACATCATCGTGACCATTCACGAAGATAACTCGGTATCGGTCAGCGATGACGGTCGTGGTATTCCGACCGAGCTCCACCCTGAAGAAAAAGTGTCTGCGGCAGAAGTCATCATGACGGTTCTGCACGCCGGCGGTAAGTTTGATGACAACTCCTACAAAGTATCCGGTGGTCTGCACGGGGTTGGTGTGTCGGTGGTGAACGCCCTGTCGGAAAAAGTGGTCTTGACCATTCACCGCGGTGGCAAAGTGCACACCCAAACCTACCGTCACGGTGTTCCTGAAGCGCCATTGGCGGTCGTGGGTGATACCGATCGCAGCGGCACCATGGTCCGTTTCTGGCCAAGCGCTGAAACCTTTACCAACATCGAATTCCATTACGAAATTCTGGCGAAACGCCTGCGCGAGCTGTCGTTCTTGAACTCTGGCGTGTCCATCAAGCTGGTGGATGAGCGCGAAGACAACAAACAAGATCACTTCATGTACGAAGGCGGTATTCAAGCGTTTGTAAACCACCTGAACCGCAACAAAACGCCCATCCACGAGAAAGTATTCCACTTCAACTCTGAACGTGAAGATGGCATCAGCGTGGAAGTGGCGATGCAGTGGAACGATGGTTTCCAAGAAAGCATTTACTGTTTCACCAACAACATTCCACAGCGCGATGGTGGGACGCACTTGGCCGGTTTCCGTGCGGCGTTAACGCGTACACTGAACACTTACATGGACAAAGAAGGCTACAGCAAGAAAGCCAAAACCGCGACGTCGGGTGACGATGCGCGTGAAGGGTTGACGGCGGTCGTGTCGGTGAAAGTGCCTGATCCAAAATTCTCAAGCCAAACCAAAGACAAACTGGTGTCTTCAGAAGTGAAATCTGCGGTTGAATCGGCCATGGGCGAGAAGTTGAATGACTTCTTGGCAGAAAACCCATCGGAAGCGAAAATCGTGTGTAGCAAAATCATCGATGCAGCACGTGCGCGTGAAGCGGCACGTAAAGCACGTGAAATGACACGTCGTAAAGGCGCACTGGATCTCGCGGGCCTCCCCGGCAAACTGGCGGACTGTCAGGAAAAAGATCCAGCGTTGTCTGAACTCTACATTGTGGAGGGTGACTCAGCGGGCGGTTCTGCAAAACAAGGTCGTAACCGTAAGAATCAGGCGATTCTGCCGCTGAAAGGTAAAATCCTTAACGTAGAAAAAGCACGTTTTGACAAGATGTTGTCGTCGCAAGAAGTAGCCACGCTGATCACAGCGCTGGGCTGCGGTATCGGCCGTGACGAATACAACCCAGACAAACTGCGTTACCACAACATCATCATCATGACCGATGCGGACGTCGATGGTTCTCACATTCGTACGCTGCTGCTGACGTTCTTCTACCGTCAAATGCCGGAGCTGATTGAACGTGGCTACATCTACATTGCTCAGCCACCTTTGTACAAAGTGAAGAAAGGCAAACAAGAGCAGTACATCAAAGATGAAGAGGCGATGAACCAATACCAGATCGCACTGGCGATGGACAACGCAGAGCTGCACGTGAACGCTGACGCACCAGCATTGGCGGGCGCACCGTTGGAGAAATTGGTTCAGCAATACAATGCTGCCATCAAACTGATCGAACGCATGAGCCGTCGTTACCCGCATTCTCTGATCCATGAATTCATCTACATGCCACGCATGACGGCTGAAAAATGTCAGGATGAAGCTGGCGCGCAAGCGTGGACGCAACAACTGATTGATCAGTTGAACGCCAAAGAAGTGGGCGCGAGCCAATACAGCTTTACACTGGAACACAACGCGGAACACAACGTCTACTCACCGCGCATCAAAGTGCGCACACACGGTGTGACGCACGAATACCTGCTGAGTGTGGATCTGCTGAACTCCAAAGAGTACGGCAAGCTGGCTGAATTGTCTGAAGCGATGCATGGCCTGATCGAAGACGGTGCATACATCAAACGTGGCGAGCGTACACAACCGGTGGCGAGCTTTGCAGCGGCTCTTGATTGGCTGATCAAAGAATCACGCCGTGGCTTGTCTGTACAGCGCTACAAAGGTTTGGGTGAGATGAACCCGGATCAGCTATGGGAAACCACCATGGATCCAGAAACACGTCGCATGATGCAAGTCACCATCGATGATGCCGTGGGTGCGGATGAGCTGTTTACCACACTGATGGGGGATCAAGTTGAACCTCGTCGTGCGTTCATCGAAAACAACGCCCTGAAAGTGGCGAACCTCGACGTGTAGTCGGTTCAATCTAGGTACAAAAGCAGCGACAGGTTCGCTGCTTTTTTTATTTCTTGCCGCAGACAAATTGCAACTTTATCCCTCTTTTCACCCCTTTTCGATGCTTCCTCCTTCCTTTCTGAGCCCAGTTGCCACTTTGTGTCTTTTCTTAGGGTGGGGCGCCATTTTGTTCCGCTGGGCGCTTTTGCTTTCTATGGTGAACTCGCTATAGTGCAATGAGTTGGATAACAAAGCATCAAGGAGGCAGCAGATGGTTACGTTCCTGGCTTAAGCCGGGAGTGGCGTCACTTCCGGTTTACCTACCCAAGATTGTTGAATCGGTAATGCGTTCAAAGGAGCCATCATGTTCGCTCGTTTTATCATGGCATGTGGTGATGCCATACGCACCTGGTGGCTGACCAGCCGCTTTGTGACGTATCAGTCACCGCTGCGTTTGTTGCAACTGCAACACACCTGCGCGCTGCAGAAACGCTGTCGCAATGGCACGCGTATTGCGCTGGGAGATACGGTGCATTTGGTGGATACCGAACGTTATCATCAGTATCGCATGACGCTGGTGGCGTCTCATCAGCATCAACCGCTGTCCGGCCAGTTGGCTTGGGATTCGTACCTAGGCTCTGCGCTCATGGGGCGGGCGCGCGATGACGTGTTGGAACTCCGTATTCTCGGTCGTTCTCGCCGATATGCGATTACCGAAATTGTCTATGAAGTTCAGCCGCCAGCTCGTCCTTTGCGATGTGGCTGCGTCTTATGTCAGTGAACGGAGATCCTCATGAGTAAGCAGATGCAAAAGAAACCTCAAATGACCCTGAAAGAAAAACGTCGCCAGAAGCAGGAAAAAGCGCAGGAGAACGGCGTGATTAAATTGCGTAAATCACGCGGTTAATCGCCTCGAGTCTGGATAAAGTGCGAGAAGCCCGATCAATGATCGGGCTTTTTGATGATTGAAAAAAATTTTTGGTACATGGCTTGAAAGTACGCTGCGCGACCTTATATATGAAACTGAAGGGGATGCCGAATGGATTCCCACACCGTGGTGACGCGGGATCGCTCCGATGAGGATCAACGCCACTACACCATCAACCAATCAATGGCCTCATGTCTGAAGAATGAGGACCGTGCCTTAACCGATCAAGGTTAAGACTATTGCTTAATCAAGAGGATAGTATGATGAGAACTGTAGATTTCACGCCTTTATACCGCAACGCAATTGGCTTTGACCGTCTGTTGAACATGATGGAAGCCAACACCGCCAAAAATACACAGGGCGGTTACCCTCCATACAACATTGAACAGCAAGAAGAGAACAAATACCGCATTACCATGGCGGTGGCTGGATTTGCGGAGGATGAACTGGACATTACGCAGCAAGAAAATACGCTGATTGTGCGTGGTGAACGCCAGCCGGAAGAGAATAAAAACTACATCTACCAGGGCATTGCGGAACGCGATTTTGAGCGCAAGTTCCAACTGGCAGATTACGTCAAAGTGATTGGCGCAGTGATGGAAAAAGGGTTACTGCACATCGACTTAGAACGTGAAATTCCGCAGGCAATGCAACCGCGCAAAATTGCCATCAACGGCACCCAGTTGCTTGAGAATCAATAATGAAAAAGCCCGCTTCGGCGGGCTTTTTTATGCGCGGTGGTTAACCTTCCAAGTACGCTTTTTTCACTTCCTCGGCGATGATAGCAATGCCTTGTTGCATCGCGTCATCGTTCTGCACGTAGTTCATGCGCAGGCACTGATGGGCATGCGCCCAGTCTTCTTTTTGGCCGATGAAGAAATACTCTCCCGGCACGATCAGCACGCCACGTGCTTTAAGGCGACGGTAGAGTTCTAGGGTCGTGATGGGCAGTTCATCAAACCACAGCCACAGAAAAATTGCGCCTTCAGGCTTATGAATGCGAAAACGTGGGTCGTCGATCGCCTGTTGCAGCAAGGCCACCGCGCGCTGTGATTTCTGGCGGTAGAATGGCTTGATCACATCTTGGCTAAGCCGCAGCAGATCGCCTTTTTCAATGATGCGATGCGCCACCGCTGGGCCGACACTCCCCGGCGCCAAACTGATGATGCCATTCATGTTGGTCAGCGCTTGGGTGATGGCTTCGTTGGCAATCACAATGCCGCAGCGCACGCCCGGCAGCCCTAGCTTGGACAGACTCATGCACAAAATGGTGTTGTCGTTCCAAAAGGGTTCCACGTCTTCAAAAATGATGTTGGGAAACGGCACGCCGTAAGCGTTGTCGATGATGAGTGGAATGTTGTTGTCGCGCGCCAGTTGGTCCAGCTTATGGATTTCTTCTTCCGTCAGCACGTTGCCAGTTGGGTTGGTTGGTCGGGAGGCACAAATCGCCGCCACCGATTCATCGACGGAAAGCTGCTCAAAATCGACGTGGTATTTGAACAGGCCGTTATCGAGTAGTTCGATTTCTGGGTGGTAGGAGACAAAAATATCTTCGTCGATGCCCGCATCGCCATAGCCGATGTATTCCGGGGCCAGTGGCAGCAAAATTTTCTTGAAGCTGCCGTCCGGTTGGCGCCCGGCCAGCAAATTGAACAGATAAAAGAAGCCGCTTTGGCTGCCGTTGGTCAGGCTGATGTTTTTTTCGCTGATGTCCCAGCCGTACGTGTCGCGCAATAGTGTGGCCAGTGCTTTGACCAGCACATCTTTGCCTTGTGGGCCGTCGTAGTTGGTCATGGCAGCAATCAGAGAGCCGTCGGCCAGCATCTCTTCACTGGTGAGTTTAAAATAATCGAGCATTTCCGGAATCGCGGCCGGGTTGCCGCCACCGAGCATGATGGCGCCTGGCGTGCGCAGACCATCGTTTAAATCGTCCATTAACTGGGTTATTCCGGAGTACCGATTAAATTTCTCGCCAAAAGTAGAAAACTGCATGATTCGACTGCCTAAAGTGTTGTGTTTGTATCTTGTTGGTTAGCGGGAGGAATCTCCGCCATTTAGAGTAGTTCTTGAACATACCGCAATGTTTTTGACAGGCAAAGTACTATTTTGTTTTCGATCAAAAAACAAAGCCCGACTCTCTGGAGTCGGGCTTTGAACAAACCAAGTCGAAGAACGACGTTATTTCTGCAACAGGGAGATATCCGCGATTTGCAGGAACAGGTTACGCAGGTTATTCAGCAGCGTCAGACGGTTTTTCTTCAGCGCTTCATCATCGGCCATGACCATCACGTTGTCGAAGAACGCATCGACCGGTTCACGCAGACCTGCCAGTTGGCTCAGAGCCTGCTGGTAGTTGCCAGTAGCAAATGCCGGTTCCAGAGCTTCAGTCATCACTTCGACCGCTTCTGCCAACGCTTTTTCTGCGTCTTCTTGCAGCAGCGCCAAGTCAATCTCTTGCGCCAGCTCGCCGTCGAATTTCGCCAGGATGTTACCCACACGTTTATTCGCTGCTGCCAACGCTTCGGCCGCGTCGAGGTCACGGAAGTGCGACACCGCTTTCACACGGCGGTCAAAGTCAGCCGGTTTGGTTGGGTGGCGTGCCAACACCGCTTGAATGATGTCCACGCTGAAGCCTTCGTCTTGGTACCAAGCACGGAAACGGCCCAGCATGAATTCAATCACGTCTTGCTCAACATTGTCGTTGCTCAGGCGATCACCAAACAGTGATTTCGCTTTGGCGACAAGGTCGACCAAATCCAGGTTGTAACCGTATTCCACGATGATACGCAGTACACCCAGTGATGCGCGGCGCAGGGCAAACGGGTCACTGCCTTTCGGCGCTTGGCCAATACCAAAGATACCCACGATGGTGTCCAGTTTGTCCGCCATCGCGACAGCGGCAGACACGCCATTGGTTGGCAGGCTGTCGCCAGCGAAACGCGGCATGTACTGCTCGTTCAGTGCCACAGCTACTTCTTCGGCTTCACCGTCGTGGCGGGCGTAGTGCATGCCCATCACACCTTGGGTGTCGGTAAATTCGAACACCATAGATGTCATGAGGTCACATTTGGCCAGCAGACCAGCTCGTTTGGATTTCTCGACATCGGCACCGATTTGCTCAGCAATGTAACCTGCAAGCTCGGTGATACGATCGGTTTTGTCTTTGATGGTGCCCAGTTTTTGCTGGAAAATTGCCGTTTCTAGCTGAGGCAGGCGATCAACCAGTTTGCTCTTCAGGTCGGTGTTGAAGAAGAACTCGGCGTCAGCCAGACGTGGGCGAACTACTTTTTCGTTCCCTTCAATAACATGGCGAGGCTCTTTGGACTCGATGTTGGACACGAAGATGAAGTTAGGCAGCAGGTGCTTGTTGGCGTCGTAAACCGGGAAGTATTTCTGGTCACCTTTCATGGTGTACACCAGGGCTTCCGCTGGCACTTTGAGGAATTTCTCTTCAAATTTCGCCGTCAGGACCACTGGGAATTCAACCAACGAGGTCACTTCTTCAACCAGATCGTCTTCCAGATCGGCGATGCCGCCCAGTTCTGCAGCCGCTTTTTGGGCGCCGTCGATGATCATCGCTTTACGGGTTTCGTAATCGGCAATCACTTTACCGCGCTCTAGCAGGATCGCAGGGTACTGCGCTGCCGAATCGATGGTGAATTCAGGTTCACCCATGAAGCGGTGGCCACGGATGATGCGGCCTGATTTCACGCCGAGAATTTCGCCGTCAATCAGGGTGTCGCCAAACAGAATGGTCAGGGTTTTGACCGGACGGATGAATTGCGTTTCTTTATCGCCCCAACGCATCGGTTTGGCGATCGGCAGATGAGCCAGTGCTTTGGCAGCCATGTCGACAACCACGGCAGCGGTGTCTTGGCCTTTCACTTGCTCTTTAAACAGCAGCCATTCACCTTTGTCGGTGACGAGGCGTTCAGCTTGCTCAACGGTAATGCCGTTGCCGCGTGCCCAGCCTTGTGCGGCTTTGGTTGGGTTGCCGTCGGCATCAAACGCGACGCTGACCGCAGGACCCCGTTTTTCAACCACTTTGTCCGGTTGACCTTCTGCCAAGTTGGCCACTTTCAGTGCCAGACGACGTGGGGTGGCGTACCAAGTCACGCCATCGTGTGCGATGCCCGCATTGTTCAGTTCTGCAGTAAAGTTTGCTGCAAACGCTTCTGCCAGTGTACGCAGTTGTTTTGGCGGCAGCTCTTCCGTACCCAGCTCAATCAAAAATTCTTTTGCCATGTGACGTCTTCCCCTTACTTCTCTTCGGACTTTTTGCACATTGGGAAGCCCAGTGCTTCACGGGATGCGTAATAAGCTTCAGCCACTGACTTCGTCAGGTTACGAATACGCAGGATGTAGCGTTGACGTTCCGTGACGGAAATCGCTTTGCGTGCATCCAGCAGGTTGAACGCGTGTCCGGCTTTCAGAATGCGCTCGTATGCTGGCAATGGCAGTGGTTTTTCCAGTGCTAACAGGTGGAGACACTCTTTTTCGCATTGGTCGAAGAAGGTGAACAGGAAGTCGACATCGGCGTGTTCGAAGTTGTACGTGGACTGTTCGACTTCGTTTTGGTGGTAGATGTCACCGTAGGTCACTTTACCCAGTGGGCCATCGGTCCATACCAAATCATACACAGAATCTACGCCCTGAATGTACATCGCTAGACGCTCGATACCGTACGTGATTTCGCCGGTAACCGGCTTACACTCAAGACCACCCACTTGCTGGAAGTAAGTGAACTGCGTCACTTCCATGCCGTTTAGCCACACTTCCCAGCCCAGACCCCAAGCACCGAGTGTTGGGTTTTCCCAGTTATCTTCCACGAAGCGGATGTCGTGTACTTGTGGGTCAACGCCCAGCACTTTCAGAGAACCGAGATACAGCTCTTGAATGTTGTCTGGTGACGGTTTAATGATGACCTGGAATTGGTAGTAGTGTTGCAGACGGTTCGGGTTTTCACCGTAACGACCATCTGTTGGACGGCGTGAAGGTTGAACATACGCTGTAGCGATTGGCTCTGGGCCAAGAGCTCGTAAGCACGTCATTGGGTGAGACGTACCTGCGCCCACTTCCATATCTAATGGTTGAACAATGGTACAGCCTTGTTGGGCCCAATAATCCTGCAGCGCGAGGATCATACCCTGAAAGGTTTTGATATCGTATTTTTGCATAGTCAGGTTCGCGCGATTCTTCTGTCTGAATTGATAAAAAATAACGATCAAGTATACCGAGTTATTCCCCGACAAAGTAGAGGAAATCTTGCTTAATTAATCGGCGAAATTCTCTTTTCATGGAGTTTTTTGCCTTTAAGCTGCGCAAATTTCCTCGTGTTGACGCTTTTCGTCATCTTGGGGTTGAGAATTGTGCCGAGGCTGGATAGAATTCCCCCGTCTTTGGGGAGTAGCTTCTCGATCAAATGCCCTCATTTGATCGGTTCGTTCGTCAACACAATTGGTGCACAATCACCATGGCGTTCGAGACTCGGTGCCGACCGGGTTTAGCAAGACCTTAGACAAACATCACGAACCGGGGTGGGGCGTGTCTGTTTGTCTATGGTTATATAATTATCCCTGCCCCAATGAGCAAGTCGTGAGCGTTTTAGCTATCTCTATTACTACTGTTGCACTGGCCGAAATCGGGGATAAAACCCAGCTTTTGTCGTTATTACTCGCCAGTCGATACCGTAAACCGATCCCTATTATTGCTGCTATCTTTCTGGCAACGATTGCCAACCATGCTTTGGCGGCGTGGCTTGGGGTGGTCGTGGCCGATTATCTGTCGCCTGAGGTGTTGAAATGGGTGCTGGTGGTGAGCTTTTTGGCGATGGCCGCCTGGGTGCTGATTCCCGATAAAATCGATGATGACGAAGAGATTTCCAATCGGGGGCCGTTTGTGGCCAGCTTCATTGCCTTCTTTGTGGCGGAAATTGGCGATAAAACGCAAATTGCGACCTCCATTTTGGGCGCGCAATACGCTGATGCATTGTCGTGGGTGGTTCTGGGCACCACCATCGGTATGCTGCTTGCCAATGTGCCGGTGGTGCTGATCGGTAAATTGTCGGCCGACAAAATGCCACTGGGTCTGATTCGGAAAGTCACAGCGGCGCTGTTTGCGGCATTGGCCGTGGGCGCGGCGGTTTTCTAACCGATAAATATGCTGTGAAACAAACGATTAGCGACGGTCAGGCGCACGCAATTTCCGCTCCAGAGCGTGATATTCGCCATATTCGTGTCATACTTGTCATGCTAGTGTAAAGGGCAACCATCATCGCGAGAGGGTAGGTGTATGCTGACACGTTATATGGGTATGAGCGCCAAAAGTCAGAGTTACCTGTTTACTTTGGGTCTGGCGTTAACTTTGCTTGGCATGTCGCTAACGGACATGTGGTTACCGATGGTGGCGGGGGCCATCATTATGACGGGACTCACGGTGGAGTCGTGGATTCGTGTGGCGCACATCATTCCGTTGCATGAAGAAGTCCGTGCGATGCAAAAGCAGATTCATCGATTGCAAGCGGAAGTCCGCGCCATCGAACATCAGGAATAAACCAAAGGCTGCCTCGGGCAGCCTTTTTTGTCTGCTAGTCCAGCCCTTTCTTAATCAGGTACTGGTACGGCAGTTCGTCGGTTTTCGCACCGAGCAACTGATGATCCATAAATCGGCAGAAGCTTGGAATGTCACGCGTGGTCGAGGGATCGTCGGCCTTAATCAACAGGACGTCACCGTCGTTCATGGTACGAATTGTCTTCCTGACCATCATCACTGGCTCTGGGCAGCGTAATCCTTCCGCTTCTAACACCAATGTGGCTAATTCAGGATTAAAAGTCATGGTCAAACCTAATGGATGTCACAAATCAGGTCTAGATAATACTGGCGAAGAAAAAATATTCAATAAGCGCTTGGCAAAGTGATCTTTTTGTTTTAATTTAGTTAACAAGTTGGTAACAAATAACGAGGGGGTGCAATATGTTGACAGCACTAGACAGACTGACCATCTACTCGGTTCTGTGTTTTATTTCCTTTTGCGCCCTTGTGATGCGAACGCCAACCGAAACCTCATTGATGCCGCTACTCGGCGTGAGTGCTTCGCTATTTGGGATTTGGCTCGAGATGCATCGCTGGCAAGGTGCATCTGGTGAGCAAGAACACTAACACACACTTGTCAAACTACGCTCAATTACATTCCGACACTATCCCCATTTTTCTTGGGCTTCCCCGCTGAAAGGCGGGATTTTTTTTGCCTGCGATTCGGCGTTTTAACCAAGGGACGGTTCATCGCCCGGCCTCGAGACGTCGTCATAGATAATGCGGTTACGGCCGCTGCGTTTGGCCTCATATAAGCGCGCATCGGCAAGGGAGATGGCATCAGCATCGGCGCAGGAGGCGAGCCCTGCACTGAACGTCACTTGGTGCGGGCCTTGATGCCATTGGTATTGAGCGATGCTCAGGCGCAGTTGCTCCAACATCTCCAGCGCTTGCGATGGGGTTACGCGCACAAACACAATGATGAACTCTTCGCCGCCGTAGCGATAAATGCGCGTACTTTGCGGGGGGAGTTGTGCCTCGGCAATCGCGGCAAATGTTTTGAGTACGGTGTCGCCGGTTTGATGGCCATAGGTATCATTGATGGACTTGAAATAATCGATGTCCAACATCGCCACGAGTGTTGCCCCATCCTCGATGAGTGATGGCAGGTCGTTGTCCAGCGCACGTCGATTGTTCAGGCCGGTTAAGCCGTCGATCAAACTCTCTTTCCTCAACGTGTTGCGTCGCTCAGAAACCAAGTGAATGGCGTCGGCGATATTCAGATTGCCGGGCACCTGCGTAGCTTTCATTAAGCCGGTCACGAGATGCTTTTCGACCTGCTGGATTCTTCTTCTCATATACAGCCAGCACAGGGTGTTGATTGTCAGTGAGAAGGTCAGAAAATAGACAATGCTTTTGCTCTCATGAAACACAAAGCGGTTTAAGCTGCGTTTGGGCACTTCGTAGATCACATACCATTCCGGGTTGGAGAGGTTGGAATAGTAATAAAAGGCGCAATGGCCCTCATGGATGCCTGAATAGGCCGTGAGATCCGCGGCGGTGAGCGATGCGGCTGGGGGAATGCCCGCAATCAAGGTGCCTTCGGTGTCACTCAAAGACAAGCGTCCGCTGGAGGGGCCTTGAATGGTCTGAAAAAAGTGGGTGATCAAGGATGGGCGAATCGATAACGCAATCATGCCTTTGGGTTTTAAGGCCTGAGAATAAATCGGCAAAGAGACGTGAATGGCATGACCGCCTACGTCACTCGCGCGCGTGGAAAAGCTAAACTGCGCAGGCGAGCCATACGAGATGACCTTTTTAAACCACGGCTGCTGCTGAGGCGCGTCATTGTGCGGGGCGGCGGCGTTGGGTAACGCTGCCGTCATGAAGGTTTGCCCCTGTAGATCGCTAACGGTGATCGATTCGACATACGGTAATAAATGCAATGCATCTTGCATTTTCGCGTGGTGATGGCTGTTTGGGTCGGGGAATAACGTCTCGCGCAATTGGGTGGTGATCAGCACTTGATTGAGATTTTTTTCGTAGATCGACAGTGTGCGCGCGGTGGTTCGGCTCAAGTCGAGGACGAAATCGAGATTCAAGTTGTGGTAAGAATCGACAATCACTTCACGCTGAATCCAATAGGCACTGATGCCGCCGATGATGAGTATCGAGGTCATCAACCCAAAGAGTTTGTTCACCTTGGTGGCAATGCTTAAATGTTTCATGATTGCGCGCTCGGGGTTATCGCTGACCCGTTAATGTTGTTCTTGCCGGACTGTTTCGCGTGATAGAGCAATTGGTCCACCGCCGAGATAAATTCGGGGAGTGTTTCGCCATCCCATGATTTGAGGCCGGCGCTAAACGTAATGCTAGGCATGCCTTCACGCCATGCACGTGAGGCAAATGAGTGGCGGAAATTGTCCAGCAAAGCGTGCGCGCGTGCGGCGCTGATGCCTCTGAACAGAATGGCGAACTCCTCTCCACCATAGCGATAACTGCGCACCTGAATGTGATCAAAATAGCTTTTGGCCATGGCGGCAAACGCGCGTAAAACGTCATCGCCACACTGGTGGCCAAAGGTGTCGTTGATGCGTTTGAAGTTATCAATATCGATCAGCGCCAGCAACGTCACTCCCTCATCAGACAGCGCGCTGGCGAGGTCTTTGTCAAAGGCGCGGCGATTGAGGGCGCCAGTCAGTTCATCGAGCAACACATGGCTGGCCATCAGATCTGCGGCTTTATGGCTGTCATTGATGGTGGTGTCGACGAATTTATCAATCGATTGATTGTTGTCGTTGAGTTTTCGAATCACGTGGAAATAAAACAGCTTTAATTCTTCACACAGACTCCACCAAAAAAAACACAGCAGCGAAAGAGTGATCCCGACGACCACAAACAGAATAAGGCTCTCTTTGAACAGTGAACTGGTGAGTACGTCACCGTCCACGGCCATGATGATCGTCCAGTTGAGGTGATTTAATCGACTGTAATAGATTTTTTTGTGCTGTTGGTGATCAAAATACGCGCCGTCCTCACCGAGTTGGGTTTGGCTTAAGTCAAACAGGGCATTTTTGCTGCCCCAAACCACGGCACCGACGTTATCGACGACATACACATTGGTGGGTATGGTTTCTTGCATTTTGTCGAACAAGACATTCAGCCGCGCGGGCACGATATCAATCCCGATCACCGCGTAATTGGATGGCTCGTTAAAGATCACTTTGGAGAGCGTGGCGATACGTTCTTGAGAAAATTTATCCACGTAGAGATTGGTGTATTTAATCTGCTGATGATTTTCTGTGGGATCAATAAACCAAGGCCTGGACGCATGAGCATATATTTTATTGCGATTGATGATGGGTGCGTTGCCAAGCATTTTTTCTTTATCACCAATATATATCGCTGACGCCATGGGAATTAAATCCAAATAAAACAACAGCAATTCATTTAAATGAATGGCATTGTCTGTTGGTCCATATTTTGATTCCAATAAATGAATCATGACCTCAAGTTTCATTTCAATGTTAGAAAAAACATGTTCAACTTCAACTTTATAATCATTCAGCATTCGATGGGAAATATCATCATAAATACGTTGTTGATGATGCCATTGAAATAAGCTGGACGTCACACCAACCGTCACGGTCAGGACAAGTAGACTTAGAAAAAATCTGCTCTTCATTTAGGTCGTTAATATGTTTTTAAGCGTCGATAAAAACCACGCATGATCTTTAGTTTCATGTGTGGCGCACTCTTTTTCGAGTGGAGAAAAAGGCGGCGAATATAAACGAATTTTGGTGATTTTAGAAACATTATTGATCGATATTCGCTATTTTTGCGTGATATTAATAACTCCTATTGATCATATGGGGGCATGTAATTTGATTATGAAACGCACAGCATTCGATGTGGTGATTGATGGCGTTTTCATCATTTTTAGACAAGATATTGCGCATGATGATCTGTATTTGTCGCCGGTTAAAACGGCTACTCATGTGACGGTTTTACACGATGTACTTGATGATTGAGCGCTGATTCACGTCATCTGTAGAGGATTGTGCGCGTTATCGTTTGCGTAGCGAAAAATACATGTCGCAGGACGATGAGACTGAAGCCGCTTTTTACCCAACGTAAGGTTGCGTGGTTTTTTCTACGCGATTGGTTACACTCGAGTCAATCGAACTTGATGCTGGAAAAGAGTGTGGAATTAGAAGACATCTACCGTCGCGATCTCAATTTGCTGGTGGCGCTGCGCGTGTTGGTTGAAGAGTGCAGTGTCAGCAAAGCGGCGGAGCGACTGAACCTCAGCCAATCGGCGATGAGTCGTGTGCTTGGCCGTCTGCGTGAGCTGCTGGGCGATCCGCTGTTTACTCGTCAAGGACAGCACCTGATCCCGACGGAAAAGGCGTTGGCGTTTAATCGTGAACTTGGTGAGCCGCTGGAAAGCCTGCGTCAATTGTTGTCACCGACGGAATTTAATCCGACATCCTGCGATCAAACCTTTACCATTGCGACCACCGATTATGCGATGCAGACCATTTTGCCGTTTGCGTTGCCGCGTATCTATCAGGAAGCGCCCAATGTGGCATTTGAGTTTCTGCCGCTGCAACACGAGCGCTTGGTGGATCAGCTCACTTACGATGGCGCCGATCTGGCGATTTGTCGTTTGATTCGTTCGGTCGAACCACTGCAAAGTGAAGTGTTGGGACGTGTCGGGGTGTTGTGCTTGCTTTCGCGTCACCATCCGCTGGCACAGCAGTCGATGACCTTGCAAGATTACCTCGATTTTCCCCATGCGATGATTGCTATTAGTGATGGGGTGAAAGCGCTGCTTGATCAGGCGCTGGAAGGATTGCCCCCGCGGCGTATGGTGCTCAGGGCGTATCATTTGGAAGCGGCGCTGGCGATTATCGATACCATGCCGCTGATTATCACGGTGCCGGCGGACTTGGCGTATCTGGTTGCGGAACGCTATGACTTGGTGGTGAAGCCGCTGCCGTTTTCCTTTACGCCGTTTGATTATTCGATGATTTGGCACCCGCGCTGTGAGCATTCGCCCGCGCAGGAATGGCTGCGTAGTATGGTGAAGGAAGAGTGCAGTAAATTGATTGCCAAGCGGGTTGAAGACATGGGCTTGGACGAATCAAGGCCCGATTAGGGCCTTGAGATAGAGAATGTCGCGAGCGCGCAGATTACAGCTTAATCACCACGCGGCCGGTCACTTGACCATTGGTGATGTCTTCTGCGTATTGCGGTGCTTGCGCTAGGTTAATTTCAGTGCAGGCTTGCTCGAAGTAACTTGCCGGCAGCAGCTCAACCAATTTTTCCCAAGCGGCGATGCGTTTTTCGCGCGGGCAGTTCACGGAGTCAACCCCTTGCAGGCGAACGTTGCGCAGAATAAATGGCATCACCGTGGTGGGCAGATCAAAGCCACCCGCCAGGCCACATGCGGCCACGGCGCTGTTGTAGTTCATCTGCGCCAGCACTTTCGCCAGCACTTTGCTGCCGACGGTATCGACGGCGCCAGCCCACACTTGTTTTTCCAGCGGGCGTGCTGGCTCTTCAAATTCACTGCGGTCGATGATGCGAGCTGCGCCCAGTTTTTGCAGCAGCGGACCGTTTTGTGCCACGCGACCAGTCACTGCAGCCACTTGATACCCCAACGAGGCCAGCAGGGTGACGGCAACCGAACCCACGCCACCACTGGCGCCAGTCACCAACACTTCGCCATCTTGAGGTTGAATGCCCGCATCAAGCAGGGCTTGGACACACAACATCGCGGTCAGGCCTGCGGTGCCGATCATCATCGCTTGTTTACCATCAAAGCCTTGTGGCAGAGGCACCAGCCAGTCGCCTTTTAGGCTCGCTTTTTGCGCCATGCCACCCCAATGGTTTTCACCCACGCCCCAGCCGGTGAGGACCACATTGTCACCTGCCTGATAGCGTGCATCTTGTGAGCGGATCACTTTGCCTGCCAGATCGATACCCGGCACCATCGGAAACTGACGAATGATTTTGCCTTTGCCTGTGATGGCCAACCCATCTTTGTAGTTCAGAGACGAGTAGTCGACAGCGATCAGCACGTCACCTTCCGGCAATTGCGCTTCATCAATCTGCTCAATACTGGCCAGCGTACGTTTATCTTCTTGATTCAAAATCAGAGCTTGAAACATGGGGGTCTCCACACATGGTAAACATTGACTGTAGTCTAAATCTGATAGGTCTATGAAATAAATGAAACTTTAGCATGATATCTATGCGCAAAAAGCATAGTCAAAGTAAGGATATGGCGAAGAGAGAAAAACAAGCCACCGCAGTGGGTGGCTTGAGTCTTATTTAGCGAGGAAGAAACGATAGGCTGGGTTGTCGGTTTCATCTTTCGACTGATAGCCCAGTTCCACCACGTGCGCTGAGAAGCGCGCCAGATCGTCGTCACTGAGTTCAAAACCACATAACACGCGGCCGTAATCGGCGCCATGGTTGCGGTAGTTGAACAGGCTGATATTCCAGTGAGTCCCCAACGTGCTGAGGAACTTGAGCAGCGCGCCCGGGTATTCCGGAAATTCAAAGCTGTACAAGCGCTCACGAAGGGGTTTGGATGGACGTCCGCCAATCATGTAACGAATGTGCAGTTTGGCCATTTCATCATCGGACAGATCTTGCACCGGATAACCGGACTGACGCAGTTCGTGAATGATGGTTTTCAGCTCTTCCTGACCGCCCATCAGCCGCACACCAACAAAGATGTTGGCCAGTTGGTCATCACTGTAGCGGTAGTTGAACTCGGTGACCGCACGGCCGCCGATGATTTGGCAAAATTCAAAGAACGCGCCTTTGCGCTCAGGAATGGTGACCGCCAGCAGGCCTTCCCGTTTTTCACCCAGTTCGCAACGTTCGGACACGTAACGCAACCCGTGGAAATTGGTGTTGGCACCGGACAGCACGGTCGCCAGTTGCTGGTCTTGCAGCCCATGTTGCTCGGCAAATTTCTTCAGGCCCGCCAGTGCCAGCGCGCCAGACGGTTCGGCAATCGCACGTGTATCTTCAAAGATGTCTTTGACTGCTGCGCAAATCTCATCGCTGGACACGGTGATGTGGCCATCGAGGTATTTCTGGCACAGACGAAACGTTTCATCACCGATGCGTTTGACTGCCACGCCGTCGGCAAACATGCTGACTTGATCGAGCACCACCGGTTCACCGGCATCGAGCGCGGCTTTGAGGCAGGCTGAATCTTCCGGCTCGACCGCAATCACTTTGATTTCCGGCATCAGCTGTTTGACCAGCACCGCGACACCCGCCGCGAGGCCGCCACCGCCAACCGGTACAAAGATGTAATCGAGATGGCCGTTTTGCTGCAGCATTTCCATGCCGATGGTGCCCTGACCGGCAATCACCAACGGGTGATCGAACGGCGGCACAAAGGTATAGCCAAATTCTTCAGACAAACGTTCCGCTTCGGCTTTGGCTTCATCGAAGTTACTGCCAAACAGCACCACGTTGCCGCCAAATCCGCGTACCGCCTCGACTTTAATGTCCGGCGTGGTGCGCGGCATGACGATGGTGGTTCGAATGCCCAGTTTGGTGCCCGACAGCGCCATGCCTTGCGCGTGGTTGCCTGCCGATGCGGCGATCACGCCCGCATTTTTCTGCTCTTCCGTCAGGCTAGCCACCATGTTATAGGCGCCGCGCAGTTTGAATGAATGCACCGGCTGGCGGTCTTCCCGTTTGAGTTGCACCTGATTGCCAATGCGCGCCGACAGACGCGGCATGGCTTGCAGGGGGGTCACGTTCGCGACTTCATACACTGGCGCGCGCAGGATCTGGCGCAGGTAATCTGCGCCAGTTTGTTGAGTGAGCGTCATAGATGATTAGCCCTCAAGTTTGGATTTATCGCGCACCGCTCCTTTGTCAGCACTGGTTGCCATGCTGGCGTAAGCTTTAAGTGCAAATGAAACTTCACGTTGACGATCGACGGGTTTCCAGCCGAGTTGGTCTTGCGCTTCACGACGCGCCGCCATCTCTGCATCAGAAATTTGCAGTACAATCGAACGATTGGGAATGTCGATCGCGATGGTATCGCCGTTTTTCACCAAACCAATTGCACCGCCGTTGGCCGCTTCCGGAGAGGCGTGGCCAATCGACAGGCCTGACGTCCCGCCGGAGAATCGACCATCGGTTAGCAGCGCGCACGCTTTGCCAAGGCCCATGGATTTGAGGTAGGTGGTCGGGTAGAGCATTTCTTGCATGCCCGGGCCGCCTTTGGGGCCTTCGTAACGAATCACCACCACATCACCGGCTTTGACTTTACCGCCCAAAATGCCTTCAACTGCATCTTCTTGGCTTTCAAACACCACGGCTGGGCCTTCAAACTTAAGAATGCTCGCGTCCACGCCAGCGGTTTTCACAATACAACCATCGAGCGCGATGTTGCCTTTCAGCACGGCTAAACCACCGTCTTGGCTGAAGGCGTGTTCTTTAGTGCGAATACAGCCTTCCTGACGGTCATCATCCAGCGTGTCCCAACGGCAATCTTGCGAGAATGCCTGCGTGGTACGAATGCCTGCCGGGCCTGCGCGGAAGAAAGTTTTCACTGCGTCAGAGTCGGTTTGTTTGACGTCGTATTGCGCCAACTGCTCGGCCATGGACAATCCCAGCACGGTGCGCGTGTCATCGTGCAGTAGGCCCGCGCGTTGCAGTTCACCCAGAATGCCCATCACGCCTCCGGCGCGGTGTACATCTTCCATGTGATATTTCTGGGTCGACGGCGCCACTTTACACAGGTGTGGCACCTGACGTGACATGCGATCGATGTCGGTCATGTCGAAATTCACTTCACCTTCTTGCGCTGCGGCTAGCAGGTGTAGCACGGTGTTGGTCGAGCCGCCCATCGCGATGTCCAGCGCCATGGCGTTTTCAAACGCATCTTTGGTGGCGATGTTGCGTGGCAGTGCGGTGGCATCGTCTTGCTGGTAGTAACGCTTGGTCAGATCGACGATGCGACGGCCCGCGCTCAAAAACAGTTCTTTACGGTCTGCGTGCGTGGCCAGTAGTGAGCCGTTACCCGGCTGAGAAAGGCCCAGCGCTTCGGTCAGACAGTTCATGGAGTTGGCGGTAAACATGCCCGAGCATGACCCACATGTTGGACACGCAGAGCGTTCCACTTGCTGGCTCTGCTCGTCTGAAACGTTTGGATCGGCACCCTGAATCATGGCATCGACCAGATCGAGCTTGATGATTTGATCGGACAGCTTGGTTTTACCCGCTTCCATCGGACCGCCAGAGACAAAAATGGTCGGAATGTTGAGGCGCATGGACGCCATCAGCATTCCCGGGGTGATTTTGTCACAGTTGGAGATACACACCATGGCGTCAGCGCAGTGGGCGTTCACCATGTATTCCACCGAGTCGGCGATCAGTTCACGGGAGGGCAGCGAGTAAAGCATGCCGCCGTGGCCCATTGCGATGCCGTCATCGACCGCAATGGTATTGAATTCTTTGGCGATGCCGCCCGCGGCTTCGATTTCCCGCGCCACCATCTGACCGAGGTCTTTGAGATGGACGTGGCCCGGCACGAATTGGGTGAACGAGTTCACCACGGCAATAATCGGTTTTCCGAAATCTTCTTCTTTCACACCGGTTGCGCGCCACAGTGCGCGTGCACCGGCCATGTTGCGTCCATGGGTGGTGGTGGCCGAACGATACTTAGGCATAATCTTGTCTCCTTACTTCGCTTGCTCTGGGTATACGTAATCCAACCAGCCCCACTTGTCTTCGGTGGTGCCGTTGAACAGGCCGAAGTAGGCCTTCTGCATCGCTTCGGTCACCGGACCGCGTTTGCCGATGCCCACGGTGATTTGGTCAATGCTGCGTACCGGGACGATTTCCGCCGCCGTGCCGGTCATGAACACTTCGTCGGCTAGGTACAGGGCTTCGCGGGAAATATTGGTTTCACGCACGTTGTAGCCCATATCTTTGGCCAGCGTCATGATCGAATCACGCGTGATGCCCGGTAGGATGGAGCTGGTGGTCGGTGGCGTGAGGATCTCGCCGTTTTTGACCACAAAAATGTTCTCGCCTGCGCCTTCAGACAGGTAACCATCCACGCTCAGTGCAATCCCTTCTGCGTAGCCGTGACGACGCGCTTCGCCGCCCACCAGCAGAGAAGATAGGTAGTTGCCGCCCGCTTTGGCCGCAGTTGGAATGGTGTTCGGCGCAGCGCGATGCCAGCTGGAGATCATCGCATCGACGCCGTTTTCCAGCGCTTCTTCACCCAAGTACGCGCCCCAAGGGAACGCTGCAATGATGACATCCATTTCGGTGCCGGTTGGCGGACATACGCCAAGGCCCACGTTACCGACAAACGCCAGCGGACGAATGTAGGCGCTGTCGAGTTTGTTGGCGCGCAGTGTTTCGCGGGTCGCTTCCATGATCTCTTCTTGAGAATACGGGATTGGGAAGCGGTAGATCTTGGCCGAATCAATCAGGCGCTGAGCATGCTCACGGTGACGGAAAATGATCGGACCTTTAGGCGTGTTGTAGCAGCGCACGCCTTCAAATACGGAGGTGCCATAGTGCATGGCATGGGTCAACACGTGAACGGTCGCGTTGGCCCATGGCATCAGTTCTCCATTGAACCAAATGTAATCTGCAGTTTTTGTTGCCATGATTGCCTTCCTTAAGCACAAATCTTTTGTTGTAAGTTGTTATTTGGGAGCTCGTTGCCCTTGATGGGCGTCACATCAACGCTGCGAATGTCCCATAATTTTTCAATCTGATTAATCAGTGTCGAGATCGGACGATCGCTGTCGACGATGATCTCCACACTGGCAATTTTGCTTTCGTGGTTTTGCGTTGCCGCAACCTGCTTGATGATGAAGCCACGGTGACGAACCACACGCAGAACACGCTCTAGCAGCACCGGTTTATCGTCTGCTTTGATGTCGAGTAAATATCTTTGCATGAGGGCGTCTCCTAGGTGTTCTCTAACATATCATTGTTGGACGCGCCTGGCGGGACCAACGGCCACACGTTCTCTTCTTCATCGATCGCAACGTGCAACAGGTAAGCGGTTTTGCTGGCCAGCATCTCTTTCAGCGCCGGTTCCACTTCCGCTTTCGTGGTGATGGTTTTGCCCGGAATATCGAAGGCTTTCGCCAGCATGATGAAATCTGGGTTGTCATCGAGAATGGTTTCACTGTGGCGACCATCAAAGAACAGTGATTGCCACTGGCGCACCATGCCCAGACGTTGGTTATTCAGCAGCACCATCTTGACCGGGATCTGGCGACGTTTCAGCGTGCCCAGTTCCTGAATGTTCATCATGAACGAGCCGTCACCGGTGATGAGAATCGATGGGTCATTCGGGCGAGCCACCGCCGCGCCCATCGCGGCTGGTAGGCCAAAGCCCATGGTGCCAAGACCCGCCGATGAGATGAAGTTTTGCGGATCGCGTGGCTGAATGTGCTGCGCGGCCCACATCTGGTGCTGGCCGACGTCGGTCGAGACGATGGCGCTGTCTGGCATCATGTCTGACAGTTGTTTGAGCAGTAGTGGGGCAAAAATCGCGTCGCCCGGGTGGTCGTAACGCCATTTGAATCCGCTGCGCAGGCTTTCACTGTGGTGAACCCAAGGCGAGATATCGTGGCTCAGTTCAAGCTGAGGCAAAATGGTGTTGATGTCGCCGCGCAGCGCCGCATTGGCTTGACGCAGTTTGTTAAATTCCGCCGCATCGATATCGATGTGAATGACTTTGGCGTGGGGCGCAAAGGTATCCAGTTTTCCGGTCACGCGGTCATCAAAGCGCGCGCCGACGACGATCAACAGATCGCTTTCCTGCACCACTAAGTTTGCTGCCTTGGTGCCGTGCATGCCCAGCATGCCCAAATAATGCGGATCGTGACGCTCGATGGTGCCGAGGCCTTTCAATGTGCTGACGGAGGGCATCGGGTTCAGGCGCAAAAACTCGCGCACGGTGTCGGTGGCTTTGGCCAGTTGTACGCCGCCGCCGACATATAACACCGGGCGCTCGCTGTGCGCTAATAACTGCTGTGCATTCACCAGTTGTTGGGCATCGACCTGCGGGATCGCAGGCGGTGTAAACGCCGGCAAAACGGAAACCGGCGCTTGCCCCAATTGCACATCTTTGGCGATATCGACGATCACAGGGCCGGGACGACCCGCTTTGGCGACTTCAAACGCTTCCGCCAGCGTGGGGGCGAGTTCATGAATGTCGGTCACGAGGTAACTGTGTTTGGTACACGAGAGTGACATACCAATCACATCCATTTCCTGGAAGGCGTCAGTGCCGATGTGAGAACTGGCAACCTGACCGGTTATTGCAACGAGAGGGACTGAATCGAGGAAGGCATCGGCAAGGCCGGTGACTAAGTTGGTGGCGCCTGGGCCGGAAGTGGCCATACATACTGCCACGTCCTGTGTGGCTCTGGCCATGCCGATGGCGGCCATGGCGGCTCCCTGTTCGTGCCGACACAAGATGTGTTCGACACCGCCATCATACAACGCATCATAGATGGGCATGATGGCGCCGCCGGGGTAACCAAAAACGGTTTTGATTCCCTGTTGTCTTAATGCGGCTACGACTAATTGAGCTCCGGTCATCGTAAGCCTCCTGTACAGCGATCCGACTCGCTGTCTGTTGTGTTGTGTTTGCACCTCATGTGCGGCTCCCCATTCTTCCTGCCATGTCTGGTGAGAGATTCATCAGCATGTGCTTTTTTTAAGTCTAACAGTTGTAAAAAAACCCCCGGACTTTTCAGTGCGGGGGTTTTTTGAATCTGGTGTCTATTTTGCGCCCACAAGCCCCCGCGCGGTCATAATCAGGACCACGATAATAAGGCTAATCAGAGAGTTGAAACGGGCGTATAAGTTCATCGTAATAATTCTAAATGTTGTCGTAATATCATACGAAATTGTTTGCGTCTCTAGTGGTAACACACATCTCTGTTACATGACAAGAAAAAAGTCATTCTTTTTTCACATTCTCGTTTTAACCCGCCGCGTTATATAACAACTGTCGTCACCCGCAGCCGAGCTCAATCGGTGCGGTGAATGGTTTTTAATCAGTAACGAAGGAACGTCATGGGACTCGCAATTATTCACAGCCGCGCCAGCATTGGGGTACAGGCGCCGGCTGTGACGGTGGAAGTGCACATCAGCAACGGCATGCCGGGGTTTACGTTGGTCGGTTTGCCCGAGACCACCGTCAAAGAATCCCGCGATCGCGTGCGCAGCGCCATCATCAACTCCAAATTTGAATTTCCCGCCAAACGCATCACGGTGAATTTAGCCCCCGCCGATCTGCCCAAAGAGGGCGGCCGTTTTGATTTGCCGATCGCGCTCGGTATTTTGGCCGCTTCGGATCAGATAGCGCTGCCCAAACTGAGCGATCATGAGTTCATTGGGGAATTGGCACTGTCGGGGGAAATTCGCAGCGTCAAAGGCGTGCTGCCTGCGGCGCTGGCTGCCAATCAAGCGCAGCGCAGTTTGGTGGTGCCTCATCACAATGGCGATCAAGCTGCGCTGGTGGGGCAAGAGCAACATAAATCGGCGCGCACGTTACTTGAAGTGTGCGCTGACTTGTGCGGCCAGCAGACGTTGTCGCTGTTTCAAAGTGACGCGCATGACGCTAGCGCGCCGCGCGAGCGCGATTTGCAGGACATCATTGGTCAGCAGCAGGGGAAGCGCGCGTTGGAGATCGCAGCGGCAGGTAATCACAATTTATTGTTTCTCGGTCCGCCGGGCACGGGCAAAACCATGTTGGCCTCACGGTTGTGCGATCTGCTGCCGGAGATGACCGAGGCCGAGGCGATGGAAACTGCGTCGGTGGCCTCGTTGACGCAACAAGAAATCAATCAGCACAACTGGAAACAGCGCCCGTTTCGCGCGCCGCATCATTCCAGTTCCATGGCTGCACTGGTGGGCGGCGGTTCGATTCCTCGCCCCGGAGAAATTTCGCTCGCCCACAATGGGTTGCTGTTTTTAGATGAAATGCCGGAGTTTGAACGCAAAGTGCTCGATTCGCTGCGCGAACCATTGGAATCGGGCGAGATCATTATCTCGCGCGCGCAGGGTAAAACTCGTTTCCCAGCACGGTTTCAGTTGGTTGGCGCGCTCAATCCGAGCCCGACCGGGTATTACGAAGGCAATCAGGCGCGGGTGAATCCGCAGGGGATTTTGCGTTACTTGAGCCGTTTGTCGGGGCCGCTGCTGGATCGCTTTGATATGTCGATTGAAATTCCGGCATTGCCCAAAGGCACTTTGTCACACGGCGGCGATCGCGGTGAGCCGACGGCAGTGGTGCAGGCGCGGGTCTTTCGCGCGCGTGAAACCATGCTGGCGCGCAGTGGGAAAGTCAATGCGCTGCTCCACAGTCGTGAAATTGAAACTTACTGTCCGCTCAGCCAGCCGGATGCGGAGTTTCTGGAAAATGCACTGCATCGCTTGGGGTTATCGATTCGCGCCTATCATCGCATCATCAAGGTGGCACGCACCATCGCCGATCTCAGTGGCGAAGCACACATTCAGCGCGCGCATCTGGCCGAAGCGCTCGGTTATCGCGCCATGGACCGGTTACTCAAGCAGCTGACCGCCCAGTCCGTCTAAGCGCACACTGCGCTGACCTTTGGCTTGTGTATTTCTTTCAGCGGGCAAGCGCGTATAATGGCCCGCTGTTTTTTTACTCAATTCATTGATTCCTATAAATTCTATGCTTGCTTACCTTCTGCTTGTGCTCAATATTGTGCTGGTGATCCTCAATACGGCCTTCAGTTCGCTGCTGATCTGTGCGATTGCGCTGATCAAAGTGCTGCTGCCCACACCGAAACTGAAAGTCCTGGCCACTCGAATGGCAGACAAAGCGATGTGGCTGTGGGCAACGCTCAATGCGCGTATTTTATCGATGTCGAATCGGGTCGAGTGGGACATTGAGGGCGGGGAAGGCCTGAATCAGCAGGGCTGGTATTTGATGATCAGCAATCACCTCAGTTGGACGGATATTGTGGTGCTGTGCTGCGTGTTCAAAGACCGCATTCCGATGCCGAAATTTTTCCTCAAACAGCAACTGCTGTACGTGCCGTTTGTCGGCATGAGCTGTTGGGCGCTGGACATGCCGTTTATGCGTCGCTATTCGCGCGAATATTTACTGCGCCATCCCCACAAGCGCGGTCAAGATTTGGCGACCACGCGTCGCTCATGCGAAAAGTTTAAATTTCACCCGACGACGGTGGTGAATTACGTTGAAGGCACGCGTTTCACGGCGCACAAACAGCGCGCGACGCGCTCGCCGTATGACCATTTGCTGATGCCCAAAAGCGGCGGCATTGCCTATACGCTGGCGGCGATGGGAGAACAGTTTTCCAATATCATTGATGTCACGCTGGCCTATCCGGACAACACCGAGAAACCCTTTCGCGACATGTTGATGGGCCGCATGACGCGCATTGTGGTGCGCATTCGCGTGTTGCCCGTCGATGCGCAGGTGCGCGGTGATTATTTTCATGACAAACCATACAAACGCCAGTTTCAGCAGTGGTTAGGGCAGCTATGGCAAGAGAAAGACCAGCTGTTACGCACGCTGTATGCGCCAAAATCCGATGCATAAAAAAGGGAGCCAGCGGCTCCCTTTTGCAATGCGTTGAACTTACTTACCCAGCAGGAAGTTGATCAGCGCGAAGTATTCGTCGGTCGATTTCACGCCTTGGGCTTGTACTAAGTAGTGATTGTTGACGATCACTGACGGCACGCCAGTCAGGCCGCTGTCTTGGAACTGCTTGTCAAAGCGGCGTACCATAGAATCCACCGCGAACCCGTTGAAAGCTGCGTCGAATTTCGCACCATCGATGCCTTCATCGACAAAGATTTGGCGCAGTTCGGCATCGTTTTTCGGTGCTTTGTGCATGGTGTGAATGCGGTTAAACATCACTGGAATCATTTTGTCTTCGACATTCAGCGCAATCATGGTCGCGTAAGCTTTGCTCATCGATTTACCCATGTTGCCGCCCATGAATGACACGTGATTTTTTTGCAGTTTCACGCCTTCAGGCAGCTCTTTTTTCAACTGAGACATGATCGGCTCGAACGCATTGCAGTGCGGGCAGTAGAACGAGAAGTACTCGGTCACGCTCGGTTTCGCGGACGGTTCCAGGTCGAGCACTTTGTAATGCACCCCTTCTTTGAACTGTGCGGCATGGGCCGACAGGCTTAACATCAGGGTTGCAACCAGTGCAAACAGCTTTTTCATTGTGAACTCCATTATTACTTTGAAGGCTTGTTACCATTGTGGCATCAGAGAGAGCGGTGGCTCTTCCAATGCCGCGATTTGTTCTTTGAATGCCAGCACCTGGCTCTCCCAGTATTTTGGATCATTAAACCAAGGAAAGGCGAGCGGAAAGGCTGGATCTTGCCAACGTTTTGCCAACCATGCCATGTAGTGCACCATTCGTAGACCGCGCAGCGGCTCGATAAGTTTCAATTGATTCATGTTAAAATCGCAGAACTCTTGATAGCCTTCCAGCACGAGATCCAGTTGCATCAGTTTGTCGCTGCGCTCGCCGTTGAGCAACATCCACACATCTTGTACCGCAGGGCCATTGCGCGCATCGTCGAGGTCGACGAAGAGTGGGCCGTCACGCCACAAAATATTGCCGGGATGGCAGTCGCCGTGCAGGCGAATCAACGCTTGATCTGGTTGCCAATGCTGCTCAATGCGGTTGATCAGTAGATCCAGATCGTGGAAAAAGCTGTTTTCCAGATGCATGGGAATACATTGCGCGTTGTGCAGCAGCGCGCGCGGTTGATACAAGTATTCGTCCAACCCGATGGTCGGGCGATGCAGGAACGTTTTACTCGCGCCCACTTTATGAATGCGGCCGAGAAAGCGTCCGACCCACTCCAGCTGTTCTTCGTTGTCGACTTCAAACTGACGGCCGCCGACGCTGTTAAACAGCGCAAAATGGTACCCCTGATAATGGTGCAGTGACGCGCCGTTGATCACCAGTGGCGCGGCGAGTGGAATCTCGGCCTCGGCCAGCTCCAGTGCAAAGTCGTGCTCTTCCTGAATCTGTTCGATGCTCCAGCGCTGCGGGCGGTAGAACTTCACCACGAAGCGGCGGCGATCTTCATCGCTGAATTGATACACACGGTTTTCGTAGCTGTTGAGTGCCAGAAACCCTGATTCGGCGCGAATACCTATGCTCTCTAAGGCGTACCACATAAAATCGGGCGTCAGGGCATCAAACTGAAAATTTGCTTGTGTCATTGATTAAAAAGGGCTCATTGCTGAGCCCTTTTCCATGTCGAGTGTTTAAAGCTTTTTGATAAATCGGCTTTCCACTTGCATTGTGAATTGGTTGCTGTCATCGGTGAGTATAAACTGAATTGTCGCAACCGGAGAGCTGAGATTGTCAGGTTTGACCCCCAAACTCATCGGCAGGTTGAGCACTTCGCCCGGTTCGACCTGCACCGTTTGCTTGCCGTACCACGAGACGTCGGTCAGACCGCTGACATCAAGCGTATAGGTTTGGATGTGCTGCGTTTTGTTGATCACCTTGAGGGTGTAGGTGTTTTCAATCTCGCCGGAGCTGTTGGTGCGGAACAACTGGCTGCGGTCGCGAATCACACTGAGCCCGGCTGGATCCACCGCGGCCACCTGAGCAAAGAACAAGCCGATCATCACCAGTAACACCGCACCATAACCCAGCAGTTTCGGCCGCATCACTTTGGTGTGTTTGCCCGACAAGCGGTGCTCGGTGGTGTAGCTGATCAAGCCTTTATCGTAGCCCATGCGTGCCATGGTGGTGTCACATGCGTCAATGCAAGCCCCGCAGTTGATGCACTCATATTGCAGGCCGTCACGAATATCGATACCGGTTGGACACACCTGAACGCACAAATCACAGTCAATGCAGTCACCCAAGCCGAGCGCTTTGGGATCGGCTTTGCGTGAACGCGGGCCGCGCTGTTCACCCCGTTCGGTGTTGTAACCGACGATGAAGGTATCTTTGTCGAACATCGCCGATTGGAAGCGTGCGTACGGGCACATGTGAATACACATAATCGAGCGCATCCACCCCGCGTTGCCGTAAGTGCAGATGGCGAAGAACATCACCCAGAACACCGGCCAGAAGGTGGCGTTGAAGGTAAAGAAATCGATCACCAAATCGCGCACTGGCACAAAGTAGCCGACAAAGGTAAACCCGGTCGCCAACGCAATCGCAAACCAAGCGATGTGTTTGGCGGTTTTGCGCATCGCCAAATTGGCGGTCATTTTGTTGCCGTCTTGCTTGCGGCGTTTGTTGGCGCTGCCTTCGAGTTTCTCTTCAAACCAGATGTACATGAAAGTCCATACGGTTTGCGGGCACAAGTAACCACACCACACGCGGCCTAAAAAGGTGGTGATAAAGAACAGGCCAAACGCGGCGATCATAAACAGCAGCGCGAGCAGGGTTAAATCCTGCGGGTATAAGGTGGTGCCAAAGAAGTTGAACTGCTGATGACCGAGGTCGAGCAAAATGGCTTGGCGGTTGCCGTAGGAGATCCACGGAATCAAACCAAACAGCAGCAAGAGAAACCAGCCACCGTAACGGCGCAGTTTCTGGTAGGTTCCTTTGCTTTCGCGCACGTAAATGCGATTGCTCGGGTTGAATCGGTCGCCTTCCTGACCCTTGTGGGTCTTTGGGTTAAAGACTTTCGGAGTCACATCTTTGATGTCGATCTTATCCTGACTCATCAAATTATCCTTTTGGGCATCATGGTGTGATTTCTGGTGATCACACTCTTTTTGACATGGCTTAACCCGTCATACGCAAATGGCGCAGCAGGGGAGTATGGTTGCTTCATAAAGTGGTGATTATAGCGGCAATCACATTTTTATTTCTTTAACGCAATCAACCTTTAACAACAAATATCCTTACATTTTTGCCAGTTATCATTAACATTGCGGATAAAAAAAGAGCGGCCATGGGCCGCTCTGCATAATGAGGATGAGATTACTTGATGATGCCGCGGGCGCGGAGGATCGCGGTTTTAAAATCGTCTTCGTAGTCTTTTTTCAGGCCAGGAATGACCGCATCTTTGGCGCTGTTGCGCATCTTGAGATGGTAGATCAACACATCATCTGTGAGCTCTTCCAGTGGGCCTTGGTAACCGGCTTCCGCGGCCAGTTTGCAGATAAACGGGATCAGATTCAGCTCGGAATCTTTATGCCATTCTGGCTCCAGCAATTGCAACAATTCTTCGACGCGATGACACTTCATACTTTCTCCACATTTTTTGTAATGGTTTGGTGTAAAGGTATCAAATTGCGCACGGAATACAATCGGTGAAGGGGCGACACACTCAAATTGAGGACAAGAAAAAAGCGCAGGGTAAGCTGCGCTTTTTAATTAAGCGGCCTGGACCACTTTTGTTTCTGGCGATGCAGAGACTGCATTTTTCTCGACAAGAGTAGGCGCGGGCGCGATTTTTTTCGCAACCGGTGCAGCAGCAAAACCACTGCGACGGCGCATTGCACTACGGTTAGTGTGCGAAAACCTGACAGCTGTTGGGCGCATTCAGTAACCTAACGGTCAGGCATATCCATTGCCGATGTAATGGCCTGAATCATTATGAGTTGCTCTTCTGCATCTGAACAAAAATGAAGAAGGATGGCTCATTCTGGCGAACGCCAATCCAAATAATGACTCAGGAATAACGATATGCATGCATATCGAAGTTAGAGTAGCACCAAGTTTGCAAATGATCGATAGTTAACCAATGTTTATGTTAAAGAAATGCTTGTGGTGTGTGAGAATCGCCATTGTGTTCGCAATCTTTTCCGCTTTACACTGGGCGCTCAACAACAGGAGGTGTGTATGTCATTTCTGAAGAAAACCCTCGCCAGTTTTGGCATCGGTTCGGCGAAAGTCGACTCCGTCTTGCAGCAGGAAGCCTTGATCCCGGGCCAAACGGTCAAAGTGACCATTCACGTGTACGGGGGCGCTACAGCGCAAGCGATCGATAACATCGAACTCAAACTCTGCTGTCGTTACATTGCAGAAGTGACCATGGCGCGGGGCCGTGAAGAGGGCGGCAGCACGCGTCGCATGCCGCAAGCGCACACGCTGGCCAGTTGGTCGCTGCCGTATGCATTTACCATTGCAGCGGGAGAGACGCGCGATTTTGACGTCGAACTCGCCGTGCCATGGAACACGCCCGTCACCATTGGCGATGCCAAAGTGTGGCTCGAAACCGGGTTGGACATCGCCATGGCGATCGATCCGGCGGACAAAGACATGCTCACCGTCCGCCCTGATCCATTCATGGATGGCATTTTTACCGCCTTGGAAGAGCAAGGATTACGCCTGCGCCAAGTGGAGTGCGAAGCCGCCAAAGGATTTGCGCTGCCGTTTGTGCAGGAGTTTGAATTTGTGCCCACCGACGGCCCGTTTCATGGCCGCTGGCGTGAATTGGAAATCGTGGCTTATCGCGATAAAGACCAGCTGCAGATGTGGTTTGAGATCGACCGTTTTCAACATGGCGCAACGGGAATGTTGGCCAGCTTGCTGGGCAAAGGCGAGCTGAAACGTCAGTTGACGCTCCCCTGCACCTTGTCGCCAACGCAGGCGGGTGAACGCGTATTGCGGTTTCTAGATAGCCATTCCTAAGGTGAACATCGGTGTGAAACTTCTGGCTTACATGTGTACGCTGAATGTGCCATACTAGCGCCGAACTATCGCACGGATTGGGAAATCGTATGTCGAGTACTGCTTACAGCGTCAAAGAAGAAGTTGCCAATGCGATCAGCCATGGCATCGGCTTCATTTTGGGGATTGTCGGTTTGGTCCTGTTATTGGTCAAAGCGATGGATCACCGTGCGGATGCGCTGACTTTGGCCAGCATGAGTATTTATGGCGGCAGCATGATTGCGTTGTTTCTCGCTTCGACGCTGTATCATGCGATCCCGCATCAAAACGCCAAACGGTGGTTGAAAACCTTTGATCACTGCGCGATTTATCTCTTGATTGCCGGCAGTTACACGCCGTTTCTGTTGGTCAGCCTGCGCACGCCGTTGGCGTTTGGGCTGATGATCGTGATCTGGCTGATTGCGCTATTTGGCATCATCATGAAAATTGCGTTTGTGTACCGCTTTAAGCGTTTATCGCTGGTGACCTATCTGATCATGGGGTGGTTGTCGCTGATTGTGATTTATCAGCTGGCCCTGAATCTGGATGTGGGTGGGTTAACCTTGCTGGCTGCGGGTGGGGTGGTGTATTCGCTGGGCGTGATTTTCTATGTGGCGAAACGCATTCCGTACAATCATGCCATTTGGCATGCGTTTGTTTTGGCCGGATGCGCTTGCCACTTTCTGGCGATCTACCTCTATATCGACCCGGTTTAACGGGTCTCGACTTGGTTCACGCTGACGCGGATTTGATAGCGCGGCGCTTCAGCCACGTTCACTTCAATGGCTTTGCCGGCCACTGAGGCCTGCGGGCGCAGGTAGGTGTCGGCCATCCGTTTGATCGACTGCCAAATGGTGCTGGTTTGTGTGGCGAGCACTTGGCCTTGCTCATCCAGAATTTCAACTTTCAGTTCAATGTTGATCACCGATTGGCTGCTCTGGTTGGTGATCGCGGTGGGAAGCACTAAGCGGCCATCACGATAGCGCGCGCTGCCCAGCACAATGTCGATGCCAGAATTGCTTAGTTGCAGGGTCGGTTTGTCGCTGCCGAGCTCAATCATGCTGGCGCGCTGCGCTTTGACCAGCGGCGCTGCGATCACGGGTGCGGCGGCCACGACTGCTGTGTCGCTGGGTTGGACGGTGGGGGCGACCGGCTGCACGTATTGCCAAGTAAAGTCATCGTTCAGTTGTACGTCACGGCCATCTTGTAGCGTGACCACTTCGCTCGCCAGGGCAAGCGGTGCCCAGCTTGCCATCATCAACGTGATTAGGTTTTTCATCTGTATCCTTAACGTCGCCAGAACGCAGGGAAGAACAACACCAAAATGGTGAGGATTTCCAAACGCCCCATCAACATACCAAAACTTAAAATCCACTTCGCTGCGTCAGGCAGCGGAGCAAAGTTACCGGTTGGGCCAATCACACTTCCCATCCCCGGGCCAACGTTGGCCACGGCGGTGATTGCCCCCGTAATACTGGTGGTTGGGTCAAGCCCCATGACTGACAATGCGCCAGCGATGAGAATAATCGTGATGATGAACGTCACGCCAAACGCTACCACTGAGCGCACGATGTCTTCGTTCACTGGGCGCTGATTGTAGCGTTGCACGAACACGCCAGAGGGATGAATCAAGCACATCATCTGGTTTTTGAGCAGCGCAAAACAGATCTGAAAACGGAAAATCTTAATCCCGCCCGAAGTGGAACCGGAACACGCCCCCGCCATCATCAAAAATGCAAACAGCGTACTGGGCAGGGCGCCCCAAGCGGTAAAGTCATCCAAGCCAAACCCCGTGGTGGTCACCACCGAGACGATGTTAAACATCGAGACGCGTAGCGCATCCAACATTGCGTAGCCGTTATTGAAGTGGAGCCAGAAGGCGACAATCAGGCTGCTGATGATAAACAGCAGGAAGAAGCCTTGGACTTGTGCGTCTTTGAACAGCTCTTGTGGACGGCGCTTGCGCAGAGCTGTCACAAACAGCAGAAATGGCAGACCACCGAGGAACATAAACAGCGTTGCAACCCAATGCGAGCCGTTGGAGAAATGGTTCATGGAGCCGTCAGAGGTCGAGTAACCACCGGTAGACAGCGTGGTGAAGGCGTGGTTAATCGCGTCAAACAATCGCATGCCCGTCAGCATGTAACCGACAATGCACAGCCCGGTGAGCACCAGATACACCGCCACAATGTTTTTTGCCACAGTTTTGGCGCGCGGGCTGCTTTTATCGGACCAGTCGGAGGATTCGGTTTGGAACAAGCGCATCCCCCCCACGTTGAGCATCGGCAATACCGCCACCGCCATCACGATGAACCCAACCCCGCCAAGCCATTGCAAGATGGAACGCCACAGCAAAATACTGGGCGCCATGGTGTCGAGGCCACTCAGCACGGTGGAACCAGTGGTGGTTATGCCAGACATGGTTTCGAAGTAAGCGTCAGTAAAGCTGATGTGATTGATGAACACAAACGGCAACGCCGCGAACGCACTGGCGATGGTCCACACCAAACTGGTGATGAGGAACATATCGCGCACACTGAGGCGGAAATTCGACGTTCGGCCAATCGACAGGCAGATAAACGCCGCGATGTGGGTGATGATCACCGCTTGTGCGAAGTCGAGAAAGCCGCCGGTCCCGGTGAAAAAAGCCACCAGCGTGGGCACGTACATAAACAGGGCCAGTTTGGATAAAACCAACCCAATAACAAACATTATGGGGCGTAAATTCAGCATAACGCCAACAACCTATAGGAAAAACGGACTCGGTTGGAACAGGGCTTCCACGTCAGGCACGTATTTCTTGTCGACGAGGAACATCACCACGTGATCGTCCTGTTCAATGACCGTGCGATCGTGGGCGATCAGCACTTCTTCGCCACGCACGATGGCACCAATGGTGGTGCCTGGTGGCAGTTTGATATCACCCACCGCACGACCCACCACTTTGGAGGTGGTTTCATCGCCGTGCGCAATCGCTTCGATCGCTTCGGCAGCGCCGCGGCGCAGGGACGACACGTTGACGATATCGGCACGACGAACGTGCGTCAGCAGGGCTGAAATCGTGGCTTGTTGCGGTGAAATGGCGACGTCGATGACGCCCCCTTGCACCAGCTCAACGTACGCACCGCGTTGAATCAGCACCATCACTTTTTTCGCGCCCATACGTTTGGCCAGCATGGCGGACATGATGTTGGTTTCATCTTCGTTGGTCAGGGCAATAAATACATCGACCTGATCGATGTTCTCTTCGGTCAACAGCTCTTGATCGGCGGCATCGCCACAGAACACGATGGTGTTTTCCAGCTCTTCCGACAGCTGTTCAGCGCGTTGATAGTTGCGCTCAATCAGTTTGACGCTGTAGCTGTGTTCCAAACGCATGGCTAGGCTCGCACCGATGTTGCCCCCGCCGACAATCATGATGCGGCGATACGGTTTTTCTAGGCGTTGCAGTTCACTCATGACCGAGCGAATGTGATTGCTGGCGGCGACGAAGAACACTTCATCGTCCGCTTCAATAATGGTGGTGCCTTGCGGGCGAATCGGGCGTCCTTGGCGGAAAATCGCGGCGACGCGCGTGTCGATATGCGGCATGTGCTCTCGCAGTGCTGACAAAGCATTGCCCACCAACGGGCCGCCGTAATAAGCCTTGACCGCCACCAGACTGACTTTTTCATCAGCAAAGCTCACCACTTGCAGCGCGCCGGGGTATTGCACCAAACGCTCAATGTAACTGGTCACCAGCTCTTCTGGAGCGATCAGGTGATCGACCGGAACCGCGCCGGATTGGAATAAGGCTTCTTTCTCGGCCAGATATTCGGGCGAGCGAATGCGGGCGATACGGTTTGGCGTGTTAAACAGCGTGAACGCCACTTGGCAGGCCACCATGTTGGTTTCATCGGTGTTGGTCACGGCCACGAGCATGTCGGCGTCTTGTGCGCCGGCTTCACGCAGCACATCCGGGTGGCTGGCATGGCCGTTCACCACGCGTAAATCATATTTATCTTGTAGTTCGCGCAGACGGTCGCTGTTTTTATCCACGACGGTGATGTCGTTGTTTTCTCCGACCAGGTTTTCCGCCAGCGTGCCGCCGACCTGACCTGCACCAAGAATGATGATTTTCATACCTTATTCTCTTGTGATTGCACGCCAAAGGCAGCTCGAGAGCTGCCTTTGCATCGTTTTTTACGCTTGTTTTGTCAGCACGGCGTAGTAGAAACCGTCCATATCCTCTTCACCAGGAAGAATCTGGCGGCCCGGATTGTCGAGCTCTGATCCCACCAGCTGCGCGTTCGATGTGCGCGTTAAGAAGTCTTTCACCTGCAGTACGTTTTCCTGCGGTGTAATTGAACACGTTGCGTACACCAAAGTACCACCCGGTTTCAACTGTTGCCACATTGCGTCGAGAATTTCGCGTTGTAGCTCCGCTAATGCCGCAATATCTTCTCCGCGACGCAGCCACTTGATGTCCGGGTGACGACGAATCACGCCCGTTGCTGAACACGGCGCATCGAGCAGAATGCGATCAAACTGACCGCCTTGCCACCACTGTTCTGGGTAACGCGCATCGCCGCACACCACTTTTGCGCTCAGGTTCAAGCGCTTGAGGTTGTCATGCACACGCTTGAGGCGCGTGTCATCGCAGTCAATCGCCACGACGTCGCACCCGTGGGTCCGTTCCAGAATGTGCGCAGTTTTGCCACCCGGTGCGGCGCAGCAATCCAGGATCAGTTCGCCGTCTTGCGGTTGCAAATAGTGCAACGCCAGCTGTGCCGCGGCATCTTGTACCGACACCCAACCTTGGGCAAAGCCCGGCAGTTGCGTCACATCGCACGGTGCGGCCAATTTTAATGCGTCATGTGCTTGCGAATGCACACTGCTATCAATGTTTTCATGATTGAGCAGCGCTTGATAGGCATCGCGCTCATGGTGCTGGTGGTTGACGCGCAGCCACATCGGCGCTTTGCTGTTGTTGGCTTCAACAATCGCTTCCCACTGCTGTGGGTAAGCGTTTTGCAGCAATTTGAGCAGCCAACTTGGGTGGCCATATTTGCCCGCATTGTGGCTCATCGCCTCGGCATCTAACGCATCTTGGTTGCGTTGGTAGTTGCGCAGCACGGCGTTGATCAGACCACGCAAGCGTGGGCCTTTGAGATCTTGAGCGCCTTCAACCGTTTCACCCACGGCCGCGTGCGGTGGAATCCGCATAAAGCTCAGTTGGTAAATGCCGACCAAAATTAGATGGTGGAACACACGTTGTTTGCCCTTGAGTGGCGAGTCCATCAACGCATTGGCGATTGACTCCAAACGTGGCAAATAGCGCAGCGCACCGTAGCAGATCTCCTGCAGCAGCGCGTGATCGCGAGGACGGATGTTTTGTTGAGCCGCCGGAAGCGCCATCGACAAAGACTGACCTTTATCAACAACTTGAAACAGAACCTGAGCGGCTGCAGCGCGAACATTCATAGTTAAACCTAATACAAAAAGGAACGACCCTACGCTGTAGGGCCGTGAAATTAATTCAGTTGAGTGCCAACCTCAAACCAGCTGGCTCTGGCGTTGAGAATATCCTGCACCGGCAGGGCTTTTTTGCCTGGGATTTGCAGGCTTTCCAGCACCAGAATGCCTTCGCCAGTCGCGACATAAATGCCGGTTTTATCCGCTTGGATGATGGTGCCCGGCGCGTGTGTGCTGTTGCCCGTTTCAACGCGGCTTTGCCACACTTTGATCTGATTCTCGGCCACTGAAAAATGGCTCATCGGCCATGGATTGAAGGCTCGTACGCAACGTTCAATTGCTTGCGCGCTCAGTGTCCAGTCGATCTTGGCTTCTTCTTTACTCAACTTCTGCGCGTAGTTCGCCAGCGCGTCGTCTTGTTTGACGGCAACCGCTGTGCCTTGCGCGATGTCGCTCAAGCAGTCAACCAAGGCTTGTGGACCCAATTCTGCCAGCTTGTCGTACATGGAACTGCTGGTGTCAGAGGCGTCAATCGGCAGCTTGGCAATCTTGAGCATATCGCCGGTATCGAGGCCTACATCCATCTGCATGATGGTCACGCCCGTTTCTGCATCCCCCGCCCAAATCGAGCGTTGGATCGGTGCGGCGCCGCGCCAGCGTGGCAGAATAGAACCGTGCACATTAATGCAACCCAATTTTGGGGTATCCAAGACGGCTTTAGGCAAGAGCAAGCCATACGCGACAACGACCATGATGTCGGCATTCAATGATGCCAGCGCTTGCTTGGCTTCATCCGATTTGAAATTTTCGGGTTGATAGACCGGAATGTTGTGCTCGAGCGCCAGGTGTTTGACCGGGCTGGCGGTGAGTTTTTTACCGCGGCCAGCTGGGCGATCAGGTTGAGTGTAAACCGCAATCACCTCGTGCTCCGAAGACAATAACGCCGCCAAGTGACGGGCGGCGAAATCCGGAGTACCTGCAAAGACAATACGTAATGATTGGCTCAAGGTAACCTCTCTATATGCTTATTGATTCTTATCGTTGAAGCGTTTGATTTTTTCCAGCTTCTCTTTGATGCGCTTGCGTTTGAGTGGCGATAGGTAGTCGACAAACAGTTTGCCTTCTAGGTGGTCCAGCTCGTGCTGAACACAAATCGCGAGCAAGTCGTCGGCGTCAAAGGTGTACTCTTCACCATCACGATTCAAGGCTTTGACGGTAACTTCAGCAGCGCGTGCAACCAGCGCACGGGCGCCAGGTACTGACAGGCAGCCTTCTTCAATGCCGTCTTCACCGCGTTTTTCCAGAATCACTGGGTTGATCAGCACCATCGGCTCATCACGGGTTTCTGAAATGTCGATCACGACGATGCGCTGGTGAACATCCACTTGAGTTGCAGCAAGGCCAATGCCTTCTTCGTCGTACATGGTTTCAATCATGTCGTCGACGATCTTCTGAATCTCTGGGGTGACTTTCTCAACCGGCTTAGCAACGGTGCGAAGACGATCATCAGGGAATGTTAATACTTGTAATACAGACATATACACTCGAAAAATTGAACTGTGCCGAAACAGCTTAACGCTTGTTGGCTCAATTCTAGACATTTTATGACCTAAATGACAGCATCCTGCGAGATTTCTCCGAATCCTTCTTAATTCTTTCGACCAGGGAAGCAAGGTCATGCGTAAACTGACACGCCGTTTCGCCTCTATTTTATCCCCCCGATTATGGCCCGTTTGGTTGGCTTCATTGAGCGTTTGGGCGCAGCCTGCCCCGCCATTGGCGTTGAAAAAAGATGCGCCGACAACCTACACCGTGGTTCAAGGGGACACCTTATGGGACATTTCGGCGTTGTATCTCGACAGCCCTTGGTTGTGGCCGCGTTTGTGGCAAATCAACCCCGAGATCCACAATCCGGATTTGATTTATCCCGGCGATAAACTGACCTTGATTTGGCGCGACGGCCAGCCACTGTTGAGTCTCAAACCGATGGTGACGTTGAGCCCCAAAGTGCGTGTGGTAGAAAAACAATCCCTGCCTGCGGTGGATGAAGGGCTCTTGTTGCCGTATTTGCAAAATGACCGCTTAGTGAACAGCGCAGCGCTGACCCAAAGCTTGCGCGTGATGGGGGCGGGCGATGGACGACAATACCTCACGGCATCTGAGGCCGTGTACATTCCTGGCCCACAAACGCATGCGCATTGGGGGATTTATCGACCGATGGCCGAGTTTGTTCGAGACGATCAGGCGATGACGGCGATGCGCTTAATTGCCACGGCAGAGCTGGGTGAAAGCGGCCAGAACACCAGCGCGTTGCGGGTGCGTCAATTACGACATGAAATTCGCGTCAATGACATCGTCTTGCCAGAAACGGGGTTGGAAAGCCTCAACCTCACCACCTCTTTTTTCCCGCAACCAGCGCCGACTCAGTTGCAAGCCCGTATTCTTGGCGCGCTTGAAGGCAGTCAGTATGCCGGGCAACATGATGTGGTGGTGATCGACAAAGGCACGAATGATGCGTTGGTGCAGGGCAGCATGTTTACGCTCTATCACGCAGGTGTCTCGGTGTACGCGGATGATGGTCAGTATCGCTACGAGGCCAAGCGCGGCGATGATGAGGTGGCATTGCCTGCTCACCCCATTGGCAGTTTGATGGTGATTCGTCCTTATGCTGCGTTTAGTCTGGCGTTGGTCACGGAAAGCCGTGAGCCGATCGATATTACCGTGTTGGCGGTGGCGCCTGAGGCGGCGGATTTGGACGTGGCGGCAAACGTGCCCCACGCTGAGCCGGCGAGTTAATGCTAGAACGTGATCTGGCGGCGTGGCTGGCATTTAGCTTTGCTCCCCAATTGGGAATGCATCGATTACAGCGTTTGGCCAGCCGCCATGCGTTACATGACCTCAAACAACAGCTGGGTCGAGAAGGCGAAGCGGCCGGGCTCAAAGCCCATCAGATTGACTACCTACAGCAGCAAGCGGATCGTGAAGTTGATGCTTGCCTGCTTTGGTGTCAGCAAGCGGAACATCGCCACATCGTGACCCCATTTCATGCCCATTATCCGGCGCGATTAAAAGAGATTGCCGCAGCGCCTCCGGTGCTGTTTGTGGCCGGTCGACTTGACACGCTGTGCGCGCCACAAATCGCGATTGTGGGCAGCCGCAATGCCAGTATCGACAGTCAACACATCGCTCATCAATTTGCTGCGCAACTGGTTGAACATGGTTTGGTGGTCACCAGTGGGTTGGCGCTGGGCATCGATGGTTATGCCCATGATGGCGCCCTGAAAGCGGGCGGCGAAACCATCGCGGTATTGGGTTCAGGGTTGGGATGTATTTATCCGGCGCGTCATCGCACGTTGGCGGAGCGGATTATGGCCAGTGGGGCGGTGGTGTCGGAGTTTCGCCCGGATGCCAAACCGCGGCCTGATCACTTTCCGCGTCGCAATCGTATTATTAGTGGCTTGTCGTTGGGTGTTCTGGTGGTGGAAGCGGCCGAGAAAAGTGGCTCGCTCATCACCGCGCGTTACGCTGTTGAACAGAGCCGAGAGGTGTTTGTGGTCCCGGGCTCGATTCGTCATCCCAATTGCCATGGCAGTAACCAGTTGATTCGGCAAGGCGCGTGTCTGGTTCAGCACATCGACCACATACTCGATGAGGTTGGCCCCATGATGGATTGGAGCCGAAATCAGTCACAACCTGAGCAGACAGAACTTTTTTCTTGCTCATATCACGAAGAAGAATTGCCATTTCCCGAGCTGTTAGCTAACGTAGGGGAAGAGGCTACACCAGTTGATATTCTTGCAAACAGGACCCATATACCTGTCCAGGATGTCATGATGCAGCTCCTGGAGCTTGAGCTTTCAGGGCATGTTGTTGCAGTTTCCGGTGGCTATATTCGTAAGGGGAGGGGCTAGCTATGATGATGGATATTCTGATGTATCTATTTGAAACTTACATCCATAGCGATGCAGAGTTACAAGTGGATCAAGATGAACTCGAAGATGAACTGCTTCGAGCGGGATTTCACCAAAAAGACATCTATAAAGCCCTTCACTGGTTAGAAGAGCTGGCTGCGTTGCAGCAGACTGATGCACATTCCGCGATCGCAACCAGCGCGGCGACCTCTGTGCGTATTTACACCGCACAAGAAATGGAGCGTTTGGATACCGAATCGCGTGGTTTTCTGATGTTCCTTGAGCAGATCAAAGTGCTGACGCCTGAAACGCGTGAGATGGTGATTGATCGTGTCATGGGCTTGGAAACCAATGAGTTTGAACTCGATGACCTGAAGTGGATCATTCTGATGGTGCTGTTTAACGTGCCGGGGAATGAAAATGCTTACACGCTAATGGAAGAGCTGCTGTACAGCAAAGAGCAAGGTATTGTGCATTAAGCAGATCGGCGCGTGAGTAGTCCCCATGAGCGGTAAAATTGATCACCAGTTATTTTCAGCACAGGCGCTGACGCAAGAACCGTGTCCAAAATGCGGCGCAGCGTTACAACTGCGTCACGGCAAACACGGTCCTTTTCTTGGGTGCAGCCAGTATCCCGGCTGCGACTTCATCAAACCCCTGCATCAAAACGATGGTCACATCATCAAAGAGCTGGGTGTGCCGTGCCCAGCATGTGGGCATGAGTTGGTGTTGCGTCAGGGACGTTACGGCATGTTTATTGGCTGCAGTCATTACCCAGCGTGTCACCACATCGAATCATTTGATACAGCGCCTCAGGCGCAGGCCGAGGAAACGCAAATCCCCTGTCCGGATTGTGGTAAAGGCCATTTGGTTGAACGCAAAAACCGCTTTGGGAAAGTGTTCTATGCCTGTGATGCGTTTCCCAAATGCAAGTTTGCACTCAATCAACCACCCATGGTGGGGCAATGCGAGGCGTGCGGTTATCCGTTGCTGATTGAAAAGAAACTCGCCAATGGCACCAAGTATCAGTGTGCCGATAAAAAATGCGGTCACACCCAAACGGAAATAAAAAACGGCGCTTAATTGCGCCGTTTTTGTCCGTATGAAATGCTGGGGTTAGTGCTTGATTTGCTGAGCGACGGCCTGCACCGCCGGAAAAGCTTTGGGATCGAGAACTGCTGCCAGTTGACATAGTTTACGCTGCAATTCGCCACTGTAATCTGCAGTGACGTTGATGTGGCCCATTTTGCGTCCGGGACGTTTGTCTTTGCCGTACCAGTGAATGTGGCAGCCTTCCATCGCCAGTAGCGCTTCGGGCAAGGTGTCTTCACCCAGGATGTTAATCATCGCTGTTTCGCGAACCAGTTTGGTACTCCCCAATGGTAGCCCACACACCGCACGCAGATGATTTTCAAACTGACAGGTTTCTGCGCCTTGCTGTGTCCAGTGGCCAGAGTTGTGCACGCGCGGGGCAATTTCATTGACCAGCAACGTCTCCTGGACGTCGAAAAACTCCAGCGCCAGCACGCCAACGTAATTCAGGCTTTCAGCCACGGCAGTAAACATCTGCTTCGCTTGCTCTTGTAATTCTGGCGCATCAATAGCGGTCGACAGGCTGAGGACGCCGTTCACGTGCACATTCTCGGCCAGTGGATAGACCGCAATCTCGCCATCTTTGCCACGCGCGCCGACCAGTGACACTTCGCGGTCAAAGGGCACGAATTCTTCCGCCACAATCGCCTGATGCTCAGACGCCGCCAGTGCTTGTGCCATGTCGGCCCATATTGCGTCGCTGTCTTGTGGAGTTTTGAGGCGCCATTGACCTTTGCCATCGTAACCACCCAAGGCGGTTTTCAGCACCATGGGAATGCCGACGTCATCAATCGCAGCATCAAATTCAGCGCGGTTGGTGATCACTGCGTATTTGGCGTTGCGTACGCCTGCGTTGTCCAGCAGCGCTTTTTCCAGACGGCGATCGCCACCGGCTTTAATCGCGTCGGTACTTGGCAGAAATTTTCCGCTGCGCTCACACACGGCCAATACATCGTGAGGAATGTGTTCAAATTCAGCGGTAATCACATCCGCACCGGCAATTGCCTGTTCCAAACCATGGCCCAGCACCGCCTGAGTCAGCGGATGCACCACGTTCTGGGTATTGACGTCAAAGGCGGAAATGTCAAGGTTGAGCGGTGCCCCGGCCAGAGACATCATGCGCGCGAGTTGACCGGAACCTAAGACTAATACGTGCATGGATTAGTCCTCGGCTGGGTTTGGGTGAGCCAGTACGGCTTCGGTTTGTGCGGCGCGGAACGCTTCCACTTTTGCCATCACGCTTTCATCGAATGCACCAATGATTTGCGCGGCCAGTAACCCTGCATTTGCGGCACCCGCTTCACCAATTGCCAGCGTGCCAACCGCGATGCCTTTGGGCATCTGCACGATAGAATAAAGGGAATCGAGTCCCGATAACGCACGCGACTGCACCGGAACGCCCAACACGGGGAGGCTGGTGAATGCAGCGGTCATGCCGGGAAGGTGCGCGGCACCGCCAGCGCCAGCGATGATCACTTTTAGTCCACGCTCTTTGGCACTGGTGGCGTAATCGGCCAGAAGTTGAGGGGTACGGTGCGCGGAAACCACTTTGGTTTCGTAAGCAACACCAAATTGATCCAGCATCTCTGCTGCAAGCTTCATGGTTGGCCAATCCGATTTTGAACCCATGATAATGCCGACGGTCATCTCAAACTCCTTCAAGCGTTATAAATTAAGTGAGCGTTTGTGCGCGCATTATACGGGGATTTTGCTTTCAAGCAAACGTTTGCGCGGTGATTGAAAGCGTGGCGGTATAATTTATCCCGAATTAGATTTAGCCGTTGCGCCGGATAATTTGTACACTAGGCCGCAAATAAGAAAGTCAGCTCAATTTAGGAAACTCTGGTGAATAATTTTGAACATACACTGCAAGCGTTGCAGTCCGGTGAAGTGATCGCTTATCCCACGGAAGGTGTGTTTGGTGTCGGGTGTGATCCGGACAATCCGCAGGCGATTGAAAAGTTGCTGCAACTCAAGCAGCGTCCGGTCGAGAAGGGCTTGATTCTGATCGCGGCCTCATACCAACAACTGCTGCCTTATGTTGATGAAAGCCAACTGACGCAAGAGCAGTTGGAGCGAGTGCAATCGACTTGGCCGGGCCCGGTGACTTGGATCATGCCAGCCAGCGAGCGTGTTTCGCATTGGGTGAGCGGCCAGTTTGATACCATCGCCGTGCGCGTGACCGATCATCCGTTGGTGCAGAAGCTGTGTTTGGCGTATGGCAAGCCACTGACGTCAACCAGCGCGAATCTGTCGGGCCTGCCGCCGTGCATGACCACGCAGGAAGTCGAACAGCAACTCGGTGATCAGCTGGTGGCGATTCTGCAAGGCGAAACGGGTGGTCGTAATAAGCCCAGTGAAATTCGCGATGCCAAAACGCTCCAGGTTTTGAGACAAGGCTAAGTCAACAAAGGAAGTAACGATGCCAACCATCAATAAAGAAGCCGTCAAACAATTTCTGTTGTCGCTACAAGACAGCATTTGCCAGCAGTTGGAAGCCGTCGATGGCGGTGCCACATTTGAAGAAGATGCTTGGCATCGTGAACCTGGCGAAAAGCTCGGCGGCGGTGGTCGCACGCGCGTGATGCGCAACGGCCATGTGTTTGAACAGGGTGGGGTGAATTTCTCCCATGTGGCAGGTCAGCAGATGCCCGCATCGGCAACTGCGCACCGCCCGGAACTGGCCGGGCGCCGCTTTGAAGCCATGGGCGTGTCATTGGTGATGCATCCCAATAACCCGTACGTACCGACTTCGCACGCGAACGTGCGCTTTTTCATTGCGGAAAAAGAGGGTGAGGCGCCGATTTGGTGGTTTGGCGGCGGATTTGATCTCACGCCTTTCTATCCGTTTGAGCAAGACTGTCATGAGTGGCACCGTGTGGCAAAAGCGCTGTGCGCGCCGTTTGGTGATGAAGTCTACGCTGAGCATAAAGCGTGGTGCGATCGTTACTTCTACCTGCCGCATCGTGAGGAAACTCGCGGTATCGGTGGGTTGTTCTTTGACGATCTCAATCAGTGGAGCTTTGAGCAGTGCTTTGACTATATAAAGGCGGTCGGCAAAGGGTACACGCAGGCGTATCTGCCGATTGTTGAGCGCCGCAAAGTGACCCCGTATGGTGAACGCGAACGCGAGTTCCAGCTTTACCGCCGTGGCCGTTATGTCGAATTTAACTTGGTCTTTGACCGTGGCACGCTGTTTGGCCTGCAATCGGGTGGTCGCACCGAGTCGATTCTAATGTCGATGCCGCCGTTGGCGCGCTGGGAATACCGTTATCAGCCACAGGCGGGGAGCGCCGAAGCGGAATTACAGCAATTTTTAGTACCGCGCGAGTGGTGACAGCGCCAGTAGTGAGTGATAGGGTCGCATACAGCGACCCTCTTTTATTTCAGGCAGGAACATGGATTTTCAACACGATCAGTATGCGGTGTTCGGCAACCCGATCGGCCACAGTAAATCACCTTTCATTCATACCCTATTTGCCCGTCAAACCAATCAGGCCATGACCTACACCGCGCAACTCGCGCCCGTGGATGGTTTTGTGCAAGCCGCGACAGATTTCTTTGCCCACGGCGGTAAAGGGTGCAACATCACCGTTCCGTTTAAAGAAGCGGCGTTCACGTTTGCCTCGCGGCTGACGGAACGGGCGCAACTGGCTGGCGCGGTTAACACGCTCAAAAAACTCGATGATGGCGGCATTCTGGGGGACAACACGGATGGTGAAGGTCTGGTGCAGGATCTGATGCTGCATCAGGTGCCGTTGCAGGACGCGCGAATTCTGTTGATTGGGTCCGGCGGCGCGGCGCGTGGCGTGCTTAAGCCTTTATTAGATAAACAGCCCGCCAGCGTGACCATTACGAACCGCACCTTTGTCAAAGCGCAGCAGTTAGCGGAGAGCTTTGCGCCGTACGGTAAGGTGAACGCTGTGGAAATGGCGCAGTTGAATTCTGGTTTTGATGTGATCATCAACTCGACGTCGGCCAGTCTGGATGGTGCCCTTCCAAACATTTCCGTCGCGATTTTCAAGCCGACCAGTGTGGCGTACGACATGATGTATGGCAAAGGTCACACCATTTTCAACCAATGGGCATTAGACAGTGGTTGCGCTGAAGCGTATGACGGTTTGGGGATGCTGGTGGGGCAGGCGGCAGAAAGCTTTATGTTGTGGCGCGGTTTGCGTCCGGGGACGAAACAGATTCTGCGTGAACTGCGCAAAAATTTAGAAGGTTAATCATGAACCAATCGATCTTATTTCCGGATATACAAACTTGGAATGAGGAGCTGCAAGCCGTGGTGTTTCCGGCGCAACAAGCTGGTGCGTTGATTGAGTGTGTGGTGACGCTTGCCGAACTCAGCCGTCTGGCGGCACAGCCGATTGATGGTGAGCAACAGGCTTTAGCCATTTTTCAGACACTGCGTTTTGATTTGGAAGAGATAGCGGAAGCGCTGATTGAAGAAGAAGACTACAACCAGCGCGGACAAATCGACGTGATTAGCTAATATTCTCAACGGGCATTAGGTAGTCATTTTTACCGTTGACGTAGTTCTCAGCAGACTTCACTAGAAAAGCTCTCTCTTTCTCATTGAGGGGGCGAGCCTGTTTCACCGGACTACCTATATAGAGATAACCACTTTCTAAACGTTTTCCCGGCGGAACTAAACTGCCGGCACCAATCATCACATCGCTCTCGATGACGACGCCATCCAGCACAATGGTGCCCATGCCCACCAATACACGGTCGTGAATTGTGCAGCCATGCAGCATGACCTTATGCCCGATGGTCACATCTTCACCGATAATCAACGGATAGCCGTCGGGATTCTCGTGATTCTTATGCGTCACATGCAACACACTTCCGTCTTGAATATTGGTGCGCGCGCCGATCTCGATGTAATTCACATCGCCGCGCGCCGCGACCAATGGCCAAACACTGGCGTCATCGCCAAGCTGAATGTCGCCGACCAGAACTGAACTTTCATCGATATAGACACGTTCACCAATCTGCGGAGTGATACCTTTATAACTACGAATTGCGCTCATGACGCCTCCTTATTTGGGCTGTTCAGGGCAGTGTAAAAGAGAAATAGTAGTCGAAATAACCTGTGACGAATAAAAAACAGTCAAACAATTAAAAAATCAAAAAAAACGTGAAAAAGCGCTTGCCAATGTGAACTCGATCTCTATAATGCCCCCTCGCTGACACGGCAAAGCTTCGAAAGAAACGAAAGCAGTGGTTCAGCAAGGTCATTTTCAGAGCTGAAAAGCTCGCGAAAATAAACTGAAAAAAGTGTTTGACACGACAGTTTATCTCGCTAAAATGGCCGCCTCTTCCACGGTGACTCAGTCGCTGAAGCAGGAAGAAAGCTCTTTAACAATATAAACCTATCAATCTGTGTGGGCACTCGTTGATGATAATCAAAGATGATTCTAAAGAATCAACTTAGGTATCAATGAACTGAGTGACCAAGCGATACTTCGGTATCGGCACAGTCAATTCATTATCGTTCTGTTGGAACGATAATAGCTTTGAATTACTAAGGTAATTTGAAGTCAGTATTCATTGAGCCACAAAATCTTAAATTGAAGAGTTTGATCATGGCTCAGATTGAACGCTGGCGGCAGGCCTAACACATGCAAGTCGAGCGGCAGCGACAACATTGAACCTTCGGGGGATTTGTTGGGCGGCGAGCGGCGGACGGGTGAGTAATGCCTGGGAAATTGCCCTGATGTGGGGGATAACCATTGGAAACGATGGCTAATACCGCATGATAGCTTCGGCTCAAAGAGGGGGACCTTCGGGCCTCTCGCGTCAGGATATGCCCAGGTGGGATTAGCTAGTTGGTGAGGTAAGGGCTCACCAAGGCGACGATCCCTAGCTGGTCTGAGAGGATGATCAGCCACACTGGAACTGAGACACGGTCCAGACTCCTACGGGAGGCAGCAGTGGGGAATATTGCACAATGGGCGCAAGCCTGATGCAGCCATGCCGCGTGTATGAAGAAGGCCTTCGGGTTGTAAAGTACTTTCAGCAGTGAGGAAGGGGGTGTCGTTAATAGCGGCACTCTTTGACGTTAGCTGCAGAAGAAGCACCGGCTAACTCCGTGCCAGCAGCCGCGGTAATACGGAGGGTGCGAGCGTTAATCGGAATTACTGGGCGTAAAGCGCATGCAGGTGGTTTGTTAAGTCAGATGTGAAAGCCCGGGGCTCAACCTCGGAATTGCATTTGAAACTGGCAGGCTAGAGTACTGTAGAGGGGGGTAGAATTTCAGGTGTAGCGGTGAAATGCGTAGAGATCTGAAGGAATACCGGTGGCGAAGGCGGCCCCCTGGACAGATACTGACACTCAGATGCGAAAGCGTGGGGAGCAAACAGGATTAGATACCCTGGTAGTCCACGCCGTAAACGATGTCTACTTGGAGGTTGTGGCCTTGAGCCGTGGCTTTCGGAGCTAACGCGTTAAGTAGACCGCCTGGGGAGTACGGTCGCAAGATTAAAACTCAAATGAATTGACGGGGGCCCGCACAAGCGGTGGAGCATGTGGTTTAATTCGATGCAACGCGAAGAACCTTACCTACTCTTGACATCCAGAGAACTTAGCAGAGATGCTTTGGTGCCTTCGGGAACTCTGAGACAGGTGCTGCATGGCTGTCGTCAGCTCGTGTTGTGAAATGTTGGGTTAAGTCCCGCAACGAGCGCAACCCTTATCCTTGTTTGCCAGCGAGTAATGTCGGGAACTCCAGGGAGACTGCCGGTGATAAACCGGAGGAAGGTGGGGACGACGTCAAGTCATCATGGCCCTTACGAGTAGGGCTACACACGTGCTACAATGGCGCATACAGAGGGCAGCCAACTTGCGAAAGTGAGCGAATCCCAAAAAGTGCGTCGTAGTCCGGATTGGAGTCTGCAACTCGACTCCATGAAGTCGGAATCGCTAGTAATCGTGGATCAGAATGCCACGGTGAATACGTTCCCGGGCCTTGTACACACCGCCCGTCACACCATGGGAGTGGGCTGCAAAAGAAGCAGGTAGTTTAACCTTCGGGAGGACGCTTGCCACTTTGTGGTTCATGACTGGGGTGAAGTCGTAACAAGGTAGCGCTAGGGGAACCTGGCGCTGGATCACCTCCTTATACGAATGATTATTGCGATGAGTGTTCACACAGATTGATACGGTTTAGATGTGAAGAGTATCTTAGTGTCCCGTTCGTCTAGAGGCCTAGGACACCGCCCTTTCACGGCGGTAACAGGGGTTCGACTCCCCTACGGGATACCACGGGTCGTTAGCTCAGTTGGTAGAGCAGTTGACTTTTAATCAATTGGTCGCAGGTTCGAATCCTGCACGACCCACCATTTCCTGCCACAGGAAATCAAATAATGTGGGCGATTAGCTCAGTTGGGAGAGCACCTGCCTTACAAGCAGGGGGTCACTGGTTCGAACCCGGTATCGCCCACCACTCTCTAAGTATTTTTGGATAGGATAGCCAAACCACTTCAGTAAAACGGGTGTGGTTCGGATTTCTGACGCTGAGGATCCTTAGAAAGTGTTATTTTCGATAGAAAGTGGCATTGCTCTTTAACAATTTGGAAAGCTGACAAAACAACAATTTATTGTTGTTTGTAAAGTTCTCAATGTATTCCTTAACGGAATACACCAACAAACACATTCAAGTGTGCTTGGTATCGAAGCTTACTGATTCAGTAAGTCTTCAAATTGAGTCCGGCAAAATCAGTCACACACTCATGTAAATTAAATGTGTGACACCTAGGTTGTTTAACAACAACCCGAAACTCCTTCGGGTTGTATGGTTAAGTGACTAAGCGTACACGGTGGATGCCTTGGCAGTCAGAGGCGATGAAGGACGTAGTAACTTGCGATAAGCTCAGATTAGGCAGTAACAGCCACTTGAGTCTGAGATTTCCGAATGGGGAAACCCAACTGCATAAGCAGTTACTGTTAACTGAATACATAGGTTAACAGGGCGAACCGGGGGAACTGAAACATCTAAGTACCCCGAGGAGAAGAAATCAACCGAGATTCCGATAGTAGCGGCGAGCGAAATTGGATTAGCCCTTAAGCTTTACATGCGTCAGGTGAAGGTTCTGGAAAGGACCGCGAAACAGGGTGATAGCCCCGTAGCCGACAGCGCATGTTCAGTGAAATCGAGTAGGGCGGGACACGTGTTATCCTGTCTGAATATGGGGGGACCATCCTCCAAGGCTAAATACTCCTGACTGACCGATAGTGAACCAGTACCGTGAGGGAAAGGCGAAAAGAACCCCTGTGAGGGGAGTGAAATAGAACCTGAAACCGTGTACGTACAAGCAGTAGGAGCCTCCTTTGTGGGGTGACTGCGTACCTTTTGTATAATGGGTCAGCGACTTATATTCAGTGGCAAGGTTAACCATATAGGGGAGCCGTAGGGAAACCGAGTCTTAACTGGGCGTTCAGTCTCTGGATATAGACCCGAAACCGGGTGATCTAGCCATGGGCAGGTTGAAGGTTGAGTAACATCAACTGGAGGACCGAACCGACTAATGTTGAAAAATTAGCGGATGACTTGTGGCTAGGGGTGAAAGGCCAATCAAACTCGGAGATAGCTGGTTCTCCCCGAAAGCTATTTAGGTAGCGCCTCGGACGAATACTACTGGGGGTAGAGCACTGTTAAGGCTAGGGGGTCATCCCGACTTACCAACCCTTTGCAAACTCCGAATACCAGTAAGTAATATCCGGGAGACACACGGCGGGTGCTAACGTCCGTCGTGGAGAGGGAAACAACCCAGACCGCCAGCTAAGGTCCCAAATTACAGCTAAGTGGGAAACGATGTGGGAAGGCTCAGACAGCTAGGATGTTGGCTTAGAAGCAGCCATCATTTAAAGAAAGCGTAATAGCTCACTAGTCGAGTCGGCCTGCGCGGAAGATGTAACGGGGCTAAGCTGTAAACCGAAGCTGCGGCAATGCGATTTATCGTATTGGGTAGGGGAGCGTTCTGTAAGCCGTTGAAGGTGTGTTGTAAAGCATGCTGGAGGTATCAGAAGTGCGAATGCTGACATGAGTAACGACAAGGGGGGTGAAAAACCTCCCCGCCGGAAGACCAAGGGTTCCTGTCCAACGTTAATCGGGGCAGGGTAAGTCGACCCCTAAGGCGAGGCTGAAAAGCGTAGTCGATGGGAAACGGGTTAATATTCCCGTACTTCTTACAATTGCGATGGGGGGACGGAGAAGGCTAGGTGGGCCTGGCGACGGTTGTCCAGGTTCAAGTGCGTAGGCTTGAGAGTTAGGTAAATCCGGCTCTCTTTAAGGCTGAGACACGACGTCGAGCACCTACGGGTGTGAAGTCATTGATGCCATGCTTCCAGGAAAAGCCTCTAAGCTTCAGATTGTAAGGAATCGTACCCCAAACCGACACAGGTGGTCGGGTAGAGAATACCAAGGCGCTTGAGAGAACTCGGGTGAAGGAACTAGGCAAAATGGTACCGTAACTTCGGGAGAAGGTACGCTCTTGATGGTGAAGTCCCTCGCGGATGGAGCTGATGAGAGTCGCAGATACCAGGTGGCTGCAACTGTTTATTAAAAACACAGCACTGTGCAAAATCGTAAGATGACGTATACGGTGTGACGCCTGCCCGGTGCCGGAAGGTTAATTGATGGGGTTAGACTTCGGTCGAAGCTCTTGATCGAAGCCCCGGTAAACGGCGGCCGTAACTATAACGGTCCTAAGGTAGCGAAATTCCTTGTCGGGTAAGTTCCGACCTGCACGAATGGCGTAATGATGGCCACGCTGTCTCCACCCGAGACTCAGTGAAATTGAAATCGCTGTGAAGATGCAGTGTACCCGCGGCTAGACGGAAAGACCCCGTGAACCTTTACTACAGCTTGGCACTGAACATTGAACCTACATGTGTAGGATAGGTGGGAGGCTTTGAAGACGTGACGCCAGTTGCGTTGGAGCCGACCTTGAAATACCACCCTTGTATGTTTGATGTTCTAACTTAGACCCGTTATCCGGGTTGAGGACAGTGCCTGGTGGGTAGTTTGACTGGGGCGGTCTCCTCCCAAAGAGTAACGGAGGAGCACGAAGGTGGGCTAATCACGGTTGGACATCGTGAGGTTAGTGCAATGGCATAAGCCCGCTTAACTGCGAGAATGACGGTTCGAGCAGGTGCGAAAGCAGGTCATAGTGATCCGGTGGTTCTGAATGGAAGGGCCATCGCTCAACGGATAAAAGGTACTCCGGGGATAACAGGCTGATACCGCCCAAGAGTTCATATCGACGGCGGTGTTTGGCACCTCGATGTCGGCTCATCACATCCTGGGGCTGAAGTCGGTCCCAAGGGTATGGCTGTTCGCCATTTAAAGTGGTACGCGAGCTGGGTTTAGAACGTCGTGAGACAGTTCGGTCCCTATCTGCCGTGGGCGTTGGAAGATTGAAGGGGGCTGCTCCTAGTACGAGAGGACCGGAGTGGACGAACCTCTGGTGTTCGGGTTGTGTCGCCAGACGCATTGCCCGGTAGCTAAGTTCGGAATCGATAACCGCTGAAAGCATCTAAGCGGGAAGCGAGCCCTGAGATGAGTCTTCCCTGACGGTTTAACCGTCCTAAAGGGTTGTTCGAGACTAGAACGTTGATAGGCAGGGTGTGTAAGCGTTGTGAGGCGTTGAGCTAACCTGTACTAATTGCCCGTGAGGCTTAACCATACAACACCCAAGGGGTTTTGTAGTGGACTCAAAGCTAAGCGCATAAGAATGTGTTGAGAGAATAGAAAACAGCTTTCCGAATTTTAAGAATTTGCTTGGCGACCATAGCGTTTTGGACCCACCTGATTCCATTCCGAACTCAGAAGTGAAACGAAACAGCGTCGATGGTAGTGTGGGGTCTCCCCATGTGAGAGTAGAACATCGCCAGGCTTTAATATCGTTTTCAGATATTCATTTTAAGGAATAATTTGAAAACACAGCTAAAGATCCAGCATCATCTGTATAAGACTCGATTTTTAGTGACAATTTGTGGAGAGATGGCTGAGTGGTTGAAAGCACCGGTCTTGAAAACCGGCGATGGTTAATAGCTATCCTAGGGTTCAAATCCCTATCTCTCCGCCACTATTCAAAAAGCCCGCTGAGCAATCAGCGGGCTTTTTGTCATTTGTCATGGTGAAAATGAATCGTAAAAAAAGCCGCAGTGATTGCGGCTAGCATATTCAGTCAACAATACTGCGTTTGGATGACACCACTCGCCACAACGCTCGAACCAACGGATCATCGAGCTGTGAGCGCTTACAGCACACCCCAAGCTTGAATGGTTTGATCGGTGAGAAGGCGAGTCGCTGTACTTTCTCTCGCACAGGGCTGTTGTTGATCACCACGTCCGGCGCAATTCCGACACCACACCCCAAAGCCACCATGCTCACGATCGCCTCATGTCCGGCAATCTGTGCGTAAATGTTGGGCTTAATCTTCATCTTCTTAAACCAAGCATTCGCTCGATCCCGTGCGGTTCCGACTTCTGGCACAATGAAAGGTACTTGTGTCCAGTCAGGGTGCTCTTTTTGTACTTCTTCGACAAAGCTGCTGATGCCAATCGGCGCGATCACCGACAGTGGGATTTCGCTGATGGTTTCAAACTCAACCCGGGATGGCAGACTTTCTGGCATGGCGGAGATGGCGATATCTGCTTCATCATTGAGGATTTTATCGATCGCTTGTGCTGGATCGCCTGTCAGCAGTTTGAATTCGATGTAGGGATGCTTTAAACGAAAAGCATTCAGTAGTTCAGGCAGATGACTGTAGCTAGCGGTCACGGAGCAAAAAAGGCGAATCTCACCTTTTAATTTGGCTTCTTGATCATTGAGTTCGAATTGAAACTGACGCCATTCATTGATCATGCGCATCGCGACAGGCAGCAGTTTGCTCCCTGCTGGCGTGAGCTCAACGCTTCGGTTGTCGCGGACAAACAGAGCATGACCAATCTCTTCTTCCAGTTTCTGGACCTGACGGCTGAGCGCTGATGGACTGACGTGCATCGCGGTCGCGGTTTTACTGAAATTCATGCTGTCACACAGATGCAAAAACAGCTGTAAAGTTTTAATGTTCATGGGAACTCGCACGTTGCATTAATTGCAATAACTAATTGTGAATATATCACTTTGAGCAACTGAATGTCTGTTTTAGTATGAATTCATTCGGTGCAGAGCCACCGGCCTAATGGAATAACGATAAAGGAGCACCCTCATGGCTAACTATTTCAATACGCTAAACTTACGTGAACAACTTGATCAACTTGGCCGCTGCCGCTTTATGGCGCGTGAAGAATTTGCAACCGAAGCAGATTACCTGAAAGGCAAGAAAGTCGTCATCGTGGGGTGTGGTGCTCAAGGCCTGAACCAAGGTCTGAACATGCGTGATTCGGGTCTGGACGTTGCTTATGCTTTGCGCCAAGCGGCAATCGATGAAAAGCGTCAGTCGTACAAAAACGCCAAAGACAACGGCTTTGTGGTTGGTAGCTATGAAGATCTGATTCCACAAGCTGACCTCGTAGTTAACCTCACGCCAGATAAACAACACTCTAATGTGGTTGAAACGGTGATGCCATTGATGAAACAAGGTGCAGCACTGGGTTACTCACACGGCTTCAACATCGTGGAAGAAGGCATGCAAATTCGTCCAGACCTGACGGTTGTGATGGTGGCGCCAAAATGTCCAGGTACGGAAGTGCGTGAAGAGTACAAACGTGGCTTTGGTGTGCCAACACTGATTGCGGTTCACCCAGAAAACGATCCAAAAGGTGAAGGTTGGGATATCGCGAAAGCATGGGCTGCTGCAACTGGCGGTCACCGTGCGGGTTGTCTGGAATCCTCGTTCGTTGCGGAAGTGAAATCGGACCTGATGGGTGAGCAAACCATCCTGTGTGGCATGCTGCAAGCCGGTTCTATCGTGTGTTACGAGAAAATGATTGCTGACGGTATCGAACCAGGTTACGCCGGTAAACTACTGCAATTTGGTTGGGAAACCGTGACTGAAGCGCTGAAGTTTGGTGGCATCACGCACATGATGGATCGTCTGTCGAATCCGGCGAAAATCAAAGCGTTTGAACTGTCTGAAGAGCTGAAAGATCTGTTGCGTCCACTATACAACAAACACATGGATGACATCATCTCGGGTCACTTCTCAAGCACCATGATGGCCGACTGGGCGAACGATGACGTGAACCTACTGGGCTGGCGTGCAGAAACGGCGGAAACAGCGTTTGAAAACTACCCAGCAACGGACGTGAAGATCGCAGAACAAGAGTACTTCGACAATGGCATTCTGATGATTGCGATGGTTCGCGCTGGGGTTGAACTGGCCTTTGAAGCGATGACGGCATCTGGCATCATTGATGAGTCGGCGTACTATGAATCACTGCACGAATTGCCACTGATTGCGAACACCATCGCTCGTAAGCGTCTGTACGAAATGAACGTGGTGATCTCTGATACGGCGGAATACGGCAACTACCTGTTCGCTAACGTTGCGACGCCGCTGCTGCGTGAGAAGTTCATGCCAAACGTCGGCACGGACGTGATTGGTAAAGGCTTGGGTGAAACATCAAATCAAGTGGATAACGCGACGCTGATTGAAGTGAACAGCATCATCCGCAACCACCCTGTGGAATATATCGGTGAAGAACTGCGTGGCTACATGAAAGACATGAAGCGCATCGCAGTGGGTGATTAATCACTCGGCTTAAAAGAATTACAAAAGCAAACACAACAACATAAAAAAGAAAAAGGGCTTAGTCGCAAGACTAAGCCCTTTATATATTCAGCGTATCCGCTGCCAATGACATTCTGGCCGAATGGCCTTATTTATCCGCCAGTTTAGCTTCCAGCTCGGCGAGCTTGGCTTCCATCTCGGTCAGTTTTTGACGTGTGCGCAGCAGGACTTGAGTTTGAACGTCGAACTCTTCGCGGCTAACAACATCCAGTTTATTCAACTGTCCTTGAATCACTTGGCGCACTTTTTGTTCCACGTCCGCACCCAGCTCTTTCACTGGCTGAGGCATGGATTCGTGAATCTGCTTGGCAATTTGCTCAAGTTTTTTTGGATCAAACATGCGGTTTTCACTCCTATATTTATTCCGCTCATTCTATGCAATTCGTCGTGGAATGTCGTTAATTGCGACCATAAAAAAGGCCACCGAAGTGGCCTTTTGTGAGTCAGAAACTCTTTAGTGATTTACTTGTTCTCTGCCAGTTGGCGTTGTGCGGCTTTCGCTTCATCAACTCGGGCCAGTTTCTCCAAGTCTTTGTCTTCGACAAACACAGGCAGCGGTTTGTGTTTCTCTGCCAAGTAGCTGTAAATCACTGGCAGGACGAACAGGGTAAAGATGGTCCCGATCGCCAGACCAGCGACGATGACAATCCCGATACTGAAACGCTGCGCGGCACCGGCACCGGTGGCGTACATCAACGGGATCAGACCTGCAATCATCGCTGCGGTGGTCATCAGAATCGGACGCAGACGCACTTTAGCCGCCGCCATGACGGCATCAATACGATTGAGTTTGTTGTGCAACTGCTCTTCTTTGGCCACTTCACAAATCAAAATACCGTGCTTGGTGATCAGACCCACGAGGGTAATCAAACCGACCTGCGAGTAAATGTTCATGGTTGCCATCCCCCACGCCAGCGCAATCAATGCACCACAAATGGCAAGTGGCACCGACACCATGATCACGATCGGGTCTTTGAGTGATTCAAACTGAATCGCCAGCACCAAGAAGATGATCGCCAGGGCCAGACCAAACGTGGCATACAACGCGCTGCCTTCGGTCACGTACTGACGGGCTTCACCCATGTAATCGTGATTGTACCCTTTCGGCAGTTTGGTATCAGCGATGTTCTCGAACCACGCGATGGCATCCCCCATGGCAGTGCCGGGCGATGGAACCGCTCCTACGGTTGCTGAGTTCAACTGGTTGAAGTGTGGCAGCGCACGCGGCTCAGCCACGACATCAATGTTGATCAAGCTACCCAGCGGCACCGCTTGCCCATCTGCGCCGCGAACGTAGTAATTGTTCATCGACTCTGGGTTCAAGCGCCATTTACGTTCAACCTGTGGAATCACTTCGTACGAACGGCCGTTCAGGTCGATACGGTTGACGTAACCGTCCGCCATCATGGTGCCGAGCGTGACACCGATGTCTTGCATGGTGACACCATACGCGCCGGCTTTGTCCTTATCGATGTTGATTTTCATCGTGGCCGAGTCGTAGTTCAAATCCAAGTTGGAGTACACAAACAGCGGACTGTTTTGAACTTCGGTCAGCACGTCGGTTGCAATGGTAAACAAGCTCTCAAATGCGTTGGGCGTCGTGATGACAAACTGAATCGGCAGGCCTGAACCTGCACCCGGCAATTCCGGCATCTGGAAGGCGGTGACTGCCATCCCCGGAATGTCTTTCACCAAGTTACCCACGCGTGTGGTCACTTCAGCCTGGCTCGCTTCACGCTGGCTCCAAGGGACCATTGACGCGATACCAAACGCTTGGTTGGAATCTGGCACCCCGGTGAAGACCTGCGCAAATTGCACTTCTGGCTGATCGGAGAGAATCTTGTTCACATCCGCCATGGTGTTGGACAGGTAATCCAAGTTCGCATTGGATGGACCGGTACCCAGCAGCATGACCACGCCTTTATCTTCCGATGGTGCCAGTTCACTTGGAATGAACTTGAACAGCACCGGCAAGCTACCAAACACGATGATCGCAAACGCAATGACCACCGGTCGGTGTTGCATGACCGCACGCAGCATTTTTTCATAGCGGTTAGTCATTTTGTCCAGCACGTGGTGCACTTTCTGTTCAAAGCGATTCGGTTTTTCATTCGCTTTGAGCATTTTTGAACACATCATCGGCGACAGCGTCAGTGCGATAATACCGGACACAAACACGGAACCGGCCAGCGTGAGGGCAAACTCTTTAAACAGCGACCCGGTGATCCCGCCCATCAGCGCGATAGGCGCGTATACTGCACCCAGCGTGAGCGTCATGGCAATCACGGGCACGGCGATTTCACGCGTCCCGATAATCGCGGCGCGGAATGGGGATTCGCCTGCCTTGATATGACGGTCGACGTTTTCCAGCACCACGATCGCATCATCCACCACCAAGCCGATGGCGAGTACCATCGCCAGCAGGGTCATCAAGTTCCAGGAGAAGCCCATCGCCTGCATCACCATCGCCACACCAATCAGCGACAGCGGAATGGTGACGATAGGAATGATCACGGCGCGGAACGAACCCAGGAACAAAGTGATCACCACCAGAACGATCACTGCCGCTTCGATGATGGTTTTAATCACTTCATGAATCGATTCGTTGATCGCAACGGTGGAGTCATACAACACGTTCATCTTGATGTTGCTTGGCATGTTGCGTTGTAGCTCTGGCAAGATCTCCAACACATCTTTGGCGATGTTGATTGGGTTTGCACTGGGCGCAGCGTTGATTGCGGCAACCACCGCTTCTTGGCCGTTGGCACTCGCCCGGTATGTGTCGTGGCTTTTCGCCAATGTCACGTTGGCAATGTCGCCCAGACGAGTCACGTTCCCGTCTTCGGTTTTCACCACCAGACTTTTCAGCTCGTCGACGTTCGAGACTTGCGTATCGGCACTACCGTTAAACAGCACGAATTCGCCTATCGCTTGACCGGTAGCCGATTGGTAGTTGTTGGCACTCAGAACACTCATCACGTCGGTGGCGGTCAGGTTAAACGCAGCCATTTTGGCTGGGTCGAGCCACACGCGCAGGGCGTATTTCAGACCACCGTACAGATCGATACTGGAAATCCCGTTGATCGAGTACAGCTGAGGGTTGGTTACACGTTGCAGGTAATCGGTGATCTGACTCGAATCCAGTTCATTACTGGTAAAGCCGATGTAGAGAACCGCGGTGGTGGAACCGGTCGACATGGTCACTGTTGGGTCTTCCGCTTCTTTAGGAAGCTGAGAGCGCACCGAGTTGGTTTTGGCCAGCACGTCAGACAACGCCGCATTCGGATCGGTGTTGAGCTTCATGTTGACCGTGATTTTCGAAGTCCCCAAGACGGATTGCGACGTCATGTAGTCGATGTTATCGGCCTGAGCAACCGCCTGTTCCAAAGGCTGGGTAATAAAGCCTTGAATCAGATCGGCACTCGCACCGTAATAACTGGTACTGACGGTAATCACCGTATTGGTCATTTCCGGATATTCACTGACCTGCATTTTGAACACCGCTTGCAAACCAAGCAGCGCAATCAAAAAGCTGATCGAAATCGCGAGTACCGGACGTTTAATAAAAACATCAGTAAAGCGCATACATCCTCCGCTTACAGCATTGGGGTTTCAGCAGGAGGCGTTGTTGCATTGCTTTCGACAATGCGAACTTTGGCGCCATTACTTAAACGAACCTGACCTGAGGTCACCACCACATCGCCGGCTTTCACGCCATCAAGAATGTGGGCAATGTCTTTGGTTCGCTCACCCACTTTCACCACATGCTGCTGCACGCGTTTCACGCCATCTTCTTCGGTCACAACAAACACGTTGTTGCCGTACAGTGTAAAGGTGATTGCGGTTTGTGGCAGCGTGACCTGATTTTCCAGTTTCGGCAGAATGATGCTGGCGCGCGCAAACATACCGCTGCGCAGCTTCCCGTCGCTGTTTGGAATATCGGCTTGCACTTGAATCAGACCACTTTGCACGCTCACTGCCGGTTCAATGGCCGTGATCGAGCCGTGGAACGAAGTGGCTGGGTACGCATCGACAAAAATGTTCACGTCCTGACCCATCGAAATGCGCGAAATGTCTGTTTGTGGCACGGTAAAACGTAAACGCATCACGCTGGTGTCTTCCAGACGCACGATGTCGGTGCCCGGTTGCAAGTACTGACCCAGGTAAACATTACGAATACCGACCACGCCAGCAAATGGCGCTTTGATTTCGCGACGGGCAATCGAGGCTTTCAGGCTTTCGATGTCGGCAGACAAGGAGTAGTAATTCGCTTCGGCATCATCAAATGATTCTTTAGAAATGGAGCCTTTTGCGTACAGACCTTTGTAGCGTTCGTATTTGGCTTTCGCTGCCGGTAAGCGGGCCTGAGAACTTTTCAGGTTCGCTTTCTCGACGTCGGAATCCAGCATGACCAGTGGTTGGCCTTGAGTCACTTGTGTGCCTGACTCAAAGGTGATTTGGTCGATGACACCGCTGGTTTCTGTCGTCAGCGTGACGCCCTGATTGGGTTCAATAAAGCCGATGGCATCAATGACCGGAATCCAATCCACAGGTTTCACTTCGGTCACTGTGATTGGAAATTCTGCTTCAGGGCGATTGGCCATGTATTCAGCAATTTTCTTTTGCTTAAACAAATTGAAACCTATCACGCTGCCAAACAGCAGAATCACGATAAGTATCATGAAGAATGTCCACTTTTTCATTCTAGTGAGAACCCCAGTTTAGTGTTGAATGATTGTGTCCCAACAGGCTTCAATTACTGCCTGAAGGTCGTCGTTGCTTAGTTGGTACAAGCCGGACGCATGTTTTTGCGCCAAGGCGACAGTCGTTTCAAAACTTAGCGCCGCGAGGATTTGATTATCCAGCGGTTTGAATAAGCCTTGTGCTTTACCTTGATCGAACAGCAAATCGACTTTGGTAAACATTTTCCTCTCAAGTTCCTTAATGTTGCAACCAGTTGTTGTGGGTAATGATTCATATTGAACATAGTTGCAAATCAGATCACTGTCCGAGTTCGCCAAACTCCAGATGTTCAGCCACATGGTACGAAAACGCTGTTTCAGCGGCATGTCATCGCTGACATTGTCCTGCACAGCATCCGCAATTCGGCGACTGACATGTAAACGCACTTCACGCAGCAGATGTTCCTTATCGTCGAAGTAGCGATACAACGTTCCTGCGGCTACATCGGCTTTTCTCGCTAATTTGTGCATCGACAAACCACGAAACCCCAATTCTGCAATCAGGGTTTCCGCCGATTCAAGAATCGCCAGTCGCTTGTCAGTTAGTTGATCAGGCACAGAAAAATTCCGTAGTGAATGAACGTTCATCCATTATAGCTTATATTCTGCTCCTTTTTGCAACACAAATGTGCAGTAAAAATAAAGCCACGGTTTTTTCTTTGTGTGGAAAGCAGCGCCGACGGGCATTATCATTAGCAGCTTGAATAAGCAGACCCAGAGAGCAACATGAAGCTGAATCCAAGACAAGATGAAGCCGTGAAATACGTATCCGGTCCGTGCCTGGTTTTGGCGGGGGCTGGCTCGGGCAAGACTCGAGTAATCACCAATAAAATTGCCTATTTGGTTCAGCAGTGTGACTACAAGGCGCGCCATATCGCAGCCGTGACGTTTACCAATAAAGCCGCGCGAGAAATGAAAGAGCGCGTGGGTCAAACATTGGGGAAAGCCGAATCCCGTGGTTTGATGGTTTCGACTTTCCATACTCTGGGGCTCAACATCATTCGTCGCGAATACAAACAGCTGGGCTTAAAAGCGGGTTTCTCGCTGTTTGATGATCAGGACCAGTTGGCCCTGCTCAAAGAGCTGACCGAAAAACAGCTCGATGGCGACAAGGATTTGCTGCGCCAATTGACGAGCACCATCTCCAATTGGAAGAACGACATGCTGTCGCCGGAGCAGGCCAAAGCGCAGGCGCAGGGTGAGCAGCAGCAACTGTTTGCGTTTTGCTACGAGATGTATCAAAAGCAGATGCAGGCGTACAACGCACTCGATTTTGACGACTTGATTTTGATGCCGGTGCTGCTGTTGCGTCATCATGATGAGGTGCGTCAGCGTTGGCGCAACCGCATTCGTTACCTGTTGGTCGACGAATACCAAGACACCAACTCCAGTCAATATGAGCTAGTGAAATTGTTGGTTGGGGAGCGTGGCCGTTTAACCGTGGTGGGGGATGATGACCAGTCGATTTACTCATGGCGCGGCGCGAAGCCCCAAAACCTGGTGTTGCTTGGCCAAGATTTTCCGAATCTGCGTTTGATTAAACTGGAACAGAACTACCGCTCCACCAGTCGGATTTTGCGCGCGGCGAACATTTTGATCGCCAACAACCCGCACGTGTATGAGAAGTCACTGTTTTCCGAGATTCCCGACGGAGAAAAACTCAAAGTCGTGCTGGCGAATAATGAGGATCACGAAGCGGAAAAAGTGACGGCGGAGATCATCGCGCACAAATTCCTCAACCGAACCGAATATCGTGATTATGCGATTTTGTATCGCGGGAACCATCAGTCACGCTTGATTGAAAAATCCTTGATGCAGAACCGCGTGCCGTACAAGCTCTCCGGCGGCACCTCGTTCTTTTCGCGCGCTGAAATTAAAGACATCATGGCTTATCTGCGCGTGTTGGTGAATCCGGACGATGACAACGCGTTCTTGCGTATTGTGAACACGCCGCGGCGTGAGATTGGGCCAGCGACCCTAGAAAAACTGGGTAGTTACGCCAACATGCGTGGCAAAAGCTTGTTTGAGTGCAGTTTTGAGTTGGGGTTGGAGCAGCACCTGTCCGGTCGTGGTTTGGAGAATTTGCGCCGTTTTACCCAATGGTTGGTGGCGATCGCCGACAATGCCGAACGGGGTAATACCGTCGATGCGGTGCGTTCGTTGGTGCGTGACATTCATTACGAAGACTGGTTGTACGAAACCTCCTCCAGCGCTAAAGCGGCGGAGATGCGGATGAAAAACGTCTCGGATCTCTACTCGTGGATTGTGGCGGATTTGGAAGGTGACAATTACGATCAGGAAGAGAAAACCCTCAAAGAGGTGGTGCAACGCCTCACCCTGCGCGACATGATGGAGCGCGGTGAAGAAGATGACGACAGCGACGCGGTGCAACTGATGACGCTGCATGCTTCCAAAGGGTTGGAGTTTCCGTATGTGTATTTGATTGGTGCGGAAGAGGGCATTTTGCCCCATCAAACCAGCATTGATGAAGATAACGTCGAGGAAGAACGCCGTTTGATGTACGTGGGTATTACTCGGGCGCAGCGGGAACTGACATTTGTGATGTGCAAAGAGCGGCGCCAGTTTGGTGAATTGCTCAAGCCGACGCAGAGCCGCTTTTTGGATGAGCTGCCGTTTGACGATGTCGAATGGGAAGTGAAGAAAAAACCGCTGTCGCAAGAAGAGCGAATGGCCAAAGGTCAGGCACACATTGCCAACATTCGCGCCATGTTTAAGAAGTGATTGGCGACCGCACGTGAATAAAAAAGGCTTGGAATCTCCAAGCCTTTTTTGTGTCTGGTCTACTTACAAACCTTCAATCATGTGCTCGATGGCAGCCATGATTTCATCATCGCTACAATCCATACATGTGCCTCGTGGCGGCATCAGGTTCAGACCGTTAATCGCGTGTTGTTGCAAGACGTCTTTCCCTTGTGCAATACGCGGAGCCCAATCACCGGCGTTACCTTTGATGGGCGCGCCACTGACGCCAGATGCGTGACAGGCAATACAAAATGTGCCATAAACTTTAGCGCCATCACGAGGTCCGGTCGGTTCAGCGACAACCGGTTCACTGCCCGCCAAGTACACATCCCCAACGGGTTTGATGCGTTCGGCAATGGCGTCGTAATCGGCTTGGCTGGTGGCAAATGCTGCAGTAGAAAAGGTTAGTGCAGCGAACAATACGCTTAAGACTGATCGAGACATATCCATTAAACTCACTTTACATTCCAAAGGTAAGTGCTGCTTACCCAATTATTATTTAGCGTAGGGCGATTTAAAAAGCGATCAAAGCTGTTAAATCAATGTAAATATTGGGTGATTATATCCCGATAAGTTGTTGCAATAAACAACAAGTTGCGATCTTCAGGGGCTTAGTCACATCCTTTGTGTGGGGTTATTGGCAACTAACTGACGAAAAAGACGCCAAACGATAAAAAAAGTTGAAAAAGTACTAGACGCCCTTGGGGGATATCCGTATTATTCCACTCCGCCGATAGGGCATGCGCCCGTAGCTCAGCTGGATAGAGCGTTGGCCTCCGGAGCCAAAGGTCGAAGGTTCGAATCCTTTCGGGCGCGCCATTTCCCGGAGGAAGATCGGTAACAATTGATAGTGGTGGCTATAGCTCAGTTGGTAGAGTCCCGGATTGTGATTCCGGTTGTCGCGGGTTCGAATCCCGTTAGCCACCCCATTTGTCGGTGAATAGCGCAGTTTGGTAGCGCATCTGGTTTGGGACCAGAGGGTCGGGGGTTCGAATCCCTCTTCACCGACCACTCTTTATCTAGTTAGGCTTTAATCGCGTGACTAGTTCGGCAAGCAGCCGGTTACACAAATTGATGGTGGCTATAGCTCAGTTGGTAGAGTCCCGGATTGTGATTCCGGTTGTCGCGGGTTCGAATCCCGTTAGCCACCCCATTCTTTTAAAGAATAAAAGCTCGGTGAATAGCGCAGTTTGGTAGCGCATCTGGTTTGGGACCAGAGGGTCGGGGGTTCGAATCCCTCTTCACCGACCACCATTCAAAGCCTCGTCAGAAATGACGGGGCTTTTTTGCATTTGTAATTTGTAGGATGTTGGAAGCTGCGTTTGCTTTTAGCAGGCGCGAGTCGTGGGCTGGAGCGCCAGTCCGATCGAATCCTCATTCACCGACCATCATTCAAAGCCTCGTCAGAAATGACGGGGCTTTTTTGCATTTGTAATTTGGATGTTGGAAGCTTGGGCACTTGGAGGCTGAGTTTGCTTTTAGCAGGCGCGGGTCGTGGGCTGGAGCGCCAGTCCGATCGAATCCCCGTTCACCGACCACCATTCAAAGCCTCGTCAGAAATGACGGGGCTTTTTTGCAATTGTAATTTGGATGTTGGAAGCTTGGGCACTTGGAGGCTGCGTTTGATTTTAGCAGGCGCGGGTCGTGGGCTGGAGCGCCAGTCCGATCGAATCCTCGTTCACCGGCCATGATTCAGAGCCGCGTCAGAAATGACGGGGCTTTTTTACGTTTGTAGTTTGGAAGCTGGAAGCTGAGTTCGCTTTCATCACGCTCGGGTCGTGGGCTGGAGCGCCAGTCCGATCGAATCCCCGTTCACCGGCCGTTATTCAAAGCTTCGTCAGACATGACGGGGCTTTTTTGCATTTGCATGTGTGGTTTAGATACTTGGTAGCGCATTGGTGCACTCACTGGTGAGCTCGGCTTGAATGCGGCGTGGCAACGAGCGTGATGGTAGTGAAAAGGTTTTCCTGGGTGCGAGCGTCCACCGTTTGCGGGGCGATGAGGTGGGGGCATCCGTCACGAAGATGCCGGAATGGCATGCGCTTAGCGGTGATTAATTTTATCGATGTCAGGGAATGGTGCTGTTTCTGTGGTTCATTTGGCATTTTCTGGTTTTATGCGTTTGCGACGCCTGAAAGCCATCTAAGCTCTATGAGTCGAGTGAACCGCGAATGGCGAGTGTTGGGTCGTGGTGACGGTGAAATCCCTGCTTTTTTGTTTTAGATAGTTCTCGATAATCATGCTAATTAGTTTTGAAAGTTTGGTTTTATACACTGGTTTTTGATTTTAATTCCAAGATCTAACGCTTAGGTAATGGATTTCACTTGGCGGTTGTTTCTTTATTGTTAAAAGTCATTGTTTGCATAATTGTGAACAAATATGCGTACAGTCCTATTTACAATATTTTTATATTTACTCGGAATATAGAGTTTAAAACTATATGAATCGGTATGAATTGGCGTGCTAGAAACGGCTTTGATTATTTATATATGTAATTTAAATGCATAACAATTCGACAAAGCTGCTTTATTTTTGGCCGTTATCGATTTTTTATCCTCTCAATGTTGCTTTTCTGTGAAATATTTGCCAAATTGATGACCTTGTAAATTGCCAGAATAATGTACTGGTAAGAATGGATTCACTTGTACTCGTGGTGAGACGACCAATTCAGGTCGTGCGCCGTGAGTCTCAGACAGGGCAGAAAACTGCCGAAGCAGTAGAGGTCTGGTTAGATGTCACTTTTAGAAGTTAAAAACCTTCGTATTGAATATCCGTCACGTCACGGCGTCCATGCCGCGGTGAAATCGCTGTCATTCAACATTGAACGCGGTGAAATCGTGGGTGTGGTTGGCGAATCTGGCGCGGGTAAATCGACGGTGGGCAATGCCATCATCGACTTGCTCAGCCCACCGGGAACCATCGCCGGAGGCGAGGTGTTCCTTGATGGCCAAAAAATCTCCGGTTTGTCCGCAGACAAGATGCGCGCGGTTCGTGGATCTAAAATTGGCTTCATCTTCCAAGACCCAATGACGTCTTTAAACCCACTGTTTACCGTCGAGCAGCAGCTCAAAGAGACCATTCACGCCAACATGAAGGTGAGTGATGATGAGGCGTACCAACGGGCGCTGTCTCTGATGCAACAGGTGGGGATTCCTCAACCGGAAAACCGTCTGAAACAGTACCCGCACCAATTTTCAGGCGGCATGCGTCAGCGTGTGGTGATTGCCATTGCGCTGGCGGGCGAGCCGGATCTGATCATCGCTGATGAACCCACCACCGCGCTGGATGTGTCCATTCAGGACCAAATCTTGAGCCTGATTCGCGAGCTGTGCATTCAAAACAATGTGGGCTGTATGCTGGTGACGCATGATATGGGCGTGGTGTCGAACGTTACGGACCGCGTGGCGGTGATGTATCGCGGGGAGCTGGTGGAATTTGGCCCAACCGCCAAAGTGCTGGGCGACCCCGATCACCCCTACACGCGCAGCCTGATTTCGGCCGTGCCACGTTCAGACATCAAACTGGATCGCTTCCCGCTGGTGACCTACATCGAAGATGTGGGCGATCATCAATCACTGGATATCAAAAATCACTGGTTGGGTCAGAGTCAGGATCAGCGCCAATACACCGGCCCGCTACTGAACGTTGAACATGTGAACCTGCGTTTTGTGACCAAAGACTCGCTGTTTGAAAGCCGCCGGGAGTATGTTCAGGCGTCAAACGACGTAAGTTTTGAAGTGTTTGAAGGCGAAACTTTTGGTTTGGTGGGAGAATCGGGTTCGGGTAAATCGACCATTGCGCGTGTAATCGCGGGGTTGTATGAACCGAATGATGGTCGCGTGACCTTTGAAGGCATCGACCTCACGGCGATGAAATCCGAGAAAGAGCGGCGTCCGATGCGTCGTCAGATGCAGATGGTGTTCCAGAACCCATACACGTCCATGAATCCGCGCATGAAGATTTTCGACATCATTGCCGAGCCGATTCGTTTCCACAAATTGACACGTAACGAAGCGGAAACTCGCCAGATCGTGAACGATCTGTTGGATCATGTGGGTTTGGGGCGTCAATCGGGCGTGAAGTATCCTCATGAATTTTCGGGCGGTCAGCGTCAACGTATTTCGATTGCACGTGCGCTGGCGACGCGTCCGCGTCTGCTGATTTGTGATGAACCGACGTCAGCGCTGGACGTGTCCGTTCAGGCGCAAATTCTTAACCTGCTGAAAGACCTTCAGGATGAGCTGAATTTGACCATGCTGTTTATCAGTCACGATTTACCCGTGATTCGCCAGATGTGTGATCGCGTGGGTGTGATGAAGATGGGTACGTTGCTGGAAGTGGCACCGACCGAACAGCTCTTTAATTCACCGTCGCATGAATACAGCAAGCAACTGATTTCCTTGATGCCTGAATTTACAGGCTTGAGAGAAGATGTAAAAACGGCATAAGCCGTATCGGATTACCCATTCATTGGAATGGGGATTGATAAACAGAAGCAAATACAACAACTAGGGATTCGGATTCCCGCATAAGGAGTTATGCAATGAAAACCATGAAAAGCAAACTAGCAGTGGCTTTAATGGCAGCTGGCTTGAGCTTTGCGGCAAGTGCTGCAGACATCACAGTGGCTTACGACGCAGACCCAGTGTCTCTTGACCCACATGAACAGCTGTCTGGCGGTACGCTGCAACTGTCTCACATGGTGTTTGATCCACTTGTTCGTTACACGCAAGATCTGGATTTTGAACCTCGCCTGGCGACCAGCTGGGAACGTTTGGATGACAAAACCGTCCGTTTCCACCTGCGTGAAGGTGTGAAATTCCATTCGGGCAACACCATGACTGCAGATGATGTGGTGTGGACGTTTGACCGCCTGCAGAACTCTCCTGATTTTAAAGCGATTTTTGAACCGTACGAGAAGATGGTGAAAGTGGATGCTAACACCGTTGATTTGGTGTCAAAAGGCGCGTATCCGCTGGTGCTGCAAACGGCCACTTACATCTTCCCAATGGACAGCAAGTTCTACACGGGCAAGACTGAAGACGGCAAAGACAAGAGCGAAATCGTGAAGCACGGTAACTCGTTCGCTTCTACGCACATTTCGGGTACCGGTCCGTTCATCGTGACGCAACGTGAACAGGGCGTCAAAGTGGACTTTGAACGCTTCAAAGATTACTGGGATAAAGATTCCAAAGGCAACGTGGATCACCTGAAACTGGTGCCAATCAAAGAAGACGCGACTCGCGTGGCAGCGCTGCTGTCTGGCGACGTGGACATGATTGCCCCGGTTGCGCCAAACGATCACAAACGTGTGGAATCGGCGAAAGGCGTTGATTTGGTGACCCTGCCGGGCACGCGTTTGATCTCGTTCCAAATGAACCAATCCAATAACGAAGCGCTGAAAGATGTGCGCGTTCGTCAGGCGATTGTCTACGCGATCAACAATGAAGGTATCGTGGACAAGATCATGAAAGGCTTTGCGACAGCAGCCGGTCAACAGAGCCCGAAAGGTTACGCGGGTTACAACCCTGAGCTGGTGCCGCGTTACGACCTGAAGAAAGCCAAAGCGCTGATGAAGGAAGCGGGTTACGAGAAAGGCTTCACGTTGACCATGATCGCACCGAACAACCGTTACGTGAACGATGCGAAAGTGGCACAAGCAGCGTCTGCGATGCTGTCTAAGATCGGCATCAAAGTTGACCTGAAAACCATGCCAAAAGCGCAATACTGGCCTGAGTTCGACAAATGTGCGGCAGACATGCTGATGATCGGCTGGCACTCAGACACCGAGGATTCAGCGAACTTCTCTGAATTCCTGACCATGACGCGTAACGAAGAGACTGGTAAAGGTCAGTACAACTGTGGTCATTACTCGAACCCAGAAGTCGACAAATTGGTGGAAGCGTCTAACGTAGAAACTGACCCGGCGAAACGTGCGCAAATGCTGCAAAACGTAGAAAGCATTCTGTACAAAGATGCGGCATTCGTGCCACTTCACTGGCAGAACCTCGCATGGGGTGCGAAATCAACACTGGATATCAAACCAATCGTCAACCCGATGGAATTCCCATACTTCGGTGACTTGGTCGTGAAAGAGTAATTTCGCACACACTGCGTGAATGAGGCCTTTCGAGCTTCGGCTTGAAAGGCCCGTTGACGGCTTTGGTACTTAACTTTGTTTCAGTCGGGTTAGGTGCCATTTTTGAGACTGAATTTAATTCATGGGCGGTGCGTTGACCCGCGGTGAATTTTTCATGGAAAGTTAAGGGGCAAGGAATGTTTTCGTTTCTGGTCAAGCGCCTGTTTCAGGCACTGATAGTGATGTTTGTGATCAGTTTGGTGGCGTTTGCCATTCAGGATAACCTGGGCGATCCGCTGCGTGAGCTTGTCGGTCAATCGGTTTCGGAAGCAGAGCGTCAAGCGCTGCGTGATGAGCTGGGCCTCAACGATCCTTTCGTGACTAAATACGCTCGTTTTGTGACCGCTGCAGTGCACGGTGACTTGGGCACATCTTACTTCTTCAAGCGTCCTGCGGTAGAAGTGATTCTCGATAAATTGGTGGCGACGCTGGAACTGGTGTTCGGGGCTTCGTTAATCATTGTTATCTGTTCGATTCCGCTTGGGGTGTATTCGGCAATACATCCGAAAAGCTTCTTTACCAAACTCATCATGGCGGGCAGTAGTATCGGTATCTCGATCCCGGTGTTCCTGACGGCCATTATGCTGATGTATGTGTTCTCGATTGAGCTTAACTGGCTACCGTCCTACGGCCGGGGTGAAACCGCCAACTGGCTGGGCTGGGATTCGGGCTACTTTACACTCGATGGCTTGGCGCATCTCATTTTGCCGTGTGTATCACTGGCTTCCATCATGCTGCCACTGTTCATTCGCTTGGTGCGTGCGGAAATGCTCGAAGTGCTGAGCTCGGAATACATCAAGTTCGCGACCGCCAAAGGCTTGCCGATGAACAAGATTTACTATCAGCATGCGTTGAAAAACACCATGCTGCCTGTATTGACGGTCGGTGGGGTGCAAATCGGCACCATGGTGGCCTACACCATTTTGACCGAGACCGTCTTCCAGTGGCCGGGCACCGGCTTTTTGTTCCTTGAAGCGATTAACCGAGTGGATACGCCGCTGATCACCGCTTACGTCATTTTTGTCGGCCTGATTTTTGTGGTGACCAACACCATCGTCGACCTGCTGTATGGTCTCATCAACCCAACCGTTAACCTGACTGGCAAAGGAGCATAATCATGAGTCAAGTAGCTGCTGCTCCTTCACGTTGGGAGCGTTTTAAACAATCGGATTTTCTGTACTACTTCTTGCGCGACAAAGTGGCGATGTTCAGCTTCGCTGTCTTTATGGTGGTGCTGGTGGTCTCTTTGGTGTCGCCGCTGGTGGCGCCGACCAACCCGTATGATTTGTCGTCGATCGACATCATGGACTCCGAGTTGCCGCCATCGTGGATGGAAGATGGCGACGCGCGTTTCCTGTTGGGGACGGATAACCAAGGGCGCGATATTTTATCCACCATTCTGTACGGCTCACGTTTGTCGCTGACCATCGGCTTTTTGGCGGTGGGGCTGCAACTGTTCCTCGGCATTGTGATTGGTTTGTCTGCGGGTTACTTCGGTGGCCGTATCGACAGCTTCCTGATGCGTTTTGCGGACGTGCAGTTGTCGTTCTCGACCATGATGGTGGCGATCATTGTTTCGGCCATTTTCAAGGCCAGTTTTGGCAGTGAGTTCTTCAGCGAATACGCGGTGATCATGCTGGTGGTGATCATCGGGGTGGCGGAATGGCCGCAGTATGCGCGGACCATTCGTGCGTCGGTATTGGCCGAGAAGAAGAAAGAGTATGTCGAAGCGGCACGCGTGATGGGCTTTAAATCGCCACGCATCATGTTCCGCCATATTCTGCCCAACTGCTTGTCACCGATTCTCGTGATCTCGACTGTGCAAGTGGCAAACGCCATCATGTCGGAAGCGGCACTTTCTTTCCTCGGATTGGGGTTGCCGGTCGACCAACCATCGCTTGGATCGCTGATCAGTATCGGTTTTAACTACATCTTCTCGGGGTCTTGGTGGATCACCATCTTCCCGGGGATTGTGCTGGTGACACTGGTGTTGGTGATCAACCTACTCGGCGACTGGTTGCGTGATGTATTTAACCCAAAAATCTACAAAGGTTGATCAGAGTCGATTGATTTTGTTCATATAATCTACCTAAACTAAGAGTCGTAAGTGATTACGGCTCTTTTTTTGCATCTGTCACTGAACATTGAGCCATAACCATTGTCACTAGAATAGGATAACCATGGATATGAGAGTGGTCGTGATGCCTAAAGTCACCCATCGAGTTCTATTAAGCCTGTCTTGTTGTGCCGTGCCTTTCGTTACTTTACCGGCGCACGCCAAGGATTTTCTGTGCGATGCGACACAAGCATCAAGTCAGCAGTTGCCCGTACTGGATAAAGCTTGTCCGATCGGTCAAGGCTTATGGGGGAACTCGGCCCCGAAAGGCAAGGAATCAAATTTCTGGATTCAGTGTGGTTTGCTGGCGGAACCGCTGTCAGTCGACAAAGCCAAAGTGCTGTATCAAAACATGTCGACCGATGTATGGATGAAGCCGGAAGCCAAAGGCCAACGGTGTTTAATTGGTCCGTACACCGATTATGCCAAAGCGAAACGCGATCTCGCTGGTGTGCGCAGTGTGCCGGGTTACAAAGAAGCCTTTATCCGTGAAGTGCGAAAATCGGGTTCGGTGACGGCGCCCGTTGCGAAAAAACCGGCGACCGCAGCCCCCCGTACGCCCGCCGCAGCGCCGAAAAAAGTGACCCAACCGGCGCCCGTTCAAGCCGCGCCAGCGCCAGTCAAGGCCACCGCAACGGTACCGAGTCAAACACGCCCCACGCCTCCCAAAGCGGCCAATGGCGATGTACTGCTGCGCCATCAAACCACGTTGAATGGCCTCACGTACGCAGTGCCATACACCATGGCGGACAACGTGCAGTTCTACATGGAACACAATTTGGCGTGGAACCGTTTGAGCTACGATGGGGCAGAAAAGCTGTGCCGGAGCCAAGGCATGCGTTTGTCGACCGAAGAGGAGTGGAAGCAACTGCTCAACTCGAAAGTGATGGAAAACGAACAGTGGCCGGTCTATTTGCCCTATTGGGGATTCAACAAGAAAGGTTTGTTTACCAACGGCAAGATCACCAACCTCAAAGGCACGTCGCTGCTGAATGTGTTGTGTGTTCAGTAACGGAACGCCACATTGGCTGAGCCATATCAGCCCGATGACATAGAAAAAGGCCGAATCTGAGATTCGGCCTTTTGGTGATCACTTGCGGTGACTCGCGTCGCGTGATTAATCTTTAGAGATTGGCAAGGATTCCACGACCGCATTCATCAACGCTTTGTCTTCGCTAAAGAGGCGGAAGAACGGTGCCGATTGGTATAGATACTGCGCTTCTTCATCCCAACCCATGGAAATGTAGAAGTCACCAAAATCGCGGTACACATAGCGAATGCGTGTTTTTTGGTCTTCTTCTGTTTCGATAAACTCAGCGTAGCTGTAGCCTTGCTCATCGGTTGAAATCGACCACGTCCCTGGCGTATAGAATCCCGTTGGCAGAACCGAGTTGGTTTCAAACTCACCTTCGGTCAGTTGGTTCTCCGCGTATGAGTAGCTCAGCTCTGGGCCATCCAACGCTTCAATGAATTCTTTACCCGCTTCGACGAACATCTGGTATTCCGTCACACCCGCATAAACTTTGGTCTCTGCCGCAATCTGGTTGGCGAATTTAGTCGGCGTTCCGTCCAACCAGAACAGTTCTTGGCTGCCCACTTGAATCAGGAATTGGTCGCCATCGGTGTTTTGGTACAACACTTTGGCCTCAAAACCACCGAAGTTGCTCAAAGAACCATCGCTTTGCAGTTCGACGCTCCAACAATCTTTATCCGCCGCTTGCACGTAGGTGCCGCTCACTTCGTCCAGTTGGGCTAGGCGATCAAACGCGGTTTCGTTGTTCCACGTGTTGGTGTCACTGATGTTGGTTTTGTATGGGTCACTTTGTGCGTCCGTTCCCCAACACATTTGCAGTTGACCATCGTTGTTGAGTAGCGCCGCGTAACCTACTTCGCCATCGATGTCAGCAAAGCTGCCCATTTTCCACTCTTGGTTATTGAACTGCTTGAGGGTAAAACCAAGTTCTGGTGTTTCTGGCTCTGGTTCCACGCCGTCCATAATTTCAGGCAAAGTGAAGCTGGCGCTCACTTTGGCGGCTTCGTTATCCAGGCCGTAAACCACGAACGTTTGTCCGGCTGGGTAGGCCTTGTTGGGTGTCCCAGCAATCGTGACCACGGCTTGGCTGGCATCCACGTTGATACTGAGGCCGTCTGCGCTGATGGTGCCGACTTGGTAGTCGCTGATGGTGCCATCGCTGTCGCTAAATAGGCCCGCTAGGCTTAATGTCTGTTCGAACGCGACCCCTTGTTGGAGTTGCCATCCATCGACGATCGCTTGCAATTGCTCTTGTGTGTCTTCTTCCACAACAGGCAGTTGGTTGGTCGAGGTAATGGTGAGCGTCAAAACCACCTGGAGGGGAGAGGTCAGCGTCTCACCTTGTGAATCCACATCGTTGGCTTGCAAGGTGATGGTGAATGAACCGCTTGCCGCGACTGGGTTGACCGCGCCCAATTGGAGTGTGTTGTTCGAGACACTGACAGAAATACCGGTGTCCCCCAGTTGCGTGGTGCTTGTGCTGACGGTTGGGGTGGTATTGTCTTTATCATTGAACAGACCGTCGAGCGCCAACGAAAGGCCCGCAAAGCTCTCGTTTTTCGCAAGGGCGGCTGCACTGAGCTGCAATTGCAGTGATTCTGCGACGGTTTTATCCACCGTCAATTTGTAGTTCAACTGCGTGCTGGCGTTGTTGCTGTCATCGATGGTGATCACCGGTTTGTAGGTGTTGGACGTCAACTGCTCTTCATCCATGCTTTCCACTTGCGTTTGCGCTGCCGCCACGATGGTGGCCGCTTGAGCATGGTAGTTGTCACCCGCCACGGCTTTCGATTCTGTCAGGATCTGCGCGGTTTTGTGCAGTTTGCTGTTGGCCTTATCGCCAGACACAAAGTCACTGTAGACGTCGTCGACTTGATCGGAAATCCCAAGGCTCACGGCGACACTGGTTTTCGCGGCTTCTTCATCTCCGCCGTTGCTGCTCATTTCAATCGCCACCAAATCGGTGATCGGCGAAATCACGGTAGATGAGCTAGGGGCACGGAAGACGACTTCATGGGTCATCACCTGATCAGCATTATCCGAATCGTAGGTGTAGATGCCCACGTATTTTGAGTTGTAGTTTGCCAAGGCAGTTTGCGCCGTCCCGCCCGGGATCAGGGTTTGCAGGGCAAGTGAGCCGCTGATTTCGGTGTCGGCCGGTAACGTGTATTGACCGTTCTCATCGGTTAAATCGAAAATCGTATCGGTGCCGATGGTGAGCACGCCATCGTTGTTGGTGTCATCGAACACAACCGCCTGATAGAAGTAACCATCGAATGCGGTGATGGTGGTACCTTGCGCCGCGGTCTCGCCGCTGCTGCCATCAGAACCACCGCCACAGCCACTCAATGCCATCGCCACTGACACTGCCAGTAAAGTCATTTGTTTCATTATTATATCCCTGTCGATTTCAAATCAGATCGCTGACACATTGTTATTCCGCACTGCCACTGCTGAGTACGGAACGAAATACGTTGTGGGCAACTTTCTACCTGTTTGAATTCGCGCTTTCAATATACGGAAATTAAATAAAAACCCGTAAAATAATTTATTTTTTTATGATTCATGCGATGTGTGACAACGATGAACAAATAAGCATCAGCGGTTAGTGCACCGGTTGGCGATAAATCAGGTTGATTTTGAACGTTTCCAATAAATGGGCATATTCCGGCCGCGGGCGCAAAATGTAGGTGTATATTTCGCCATCTAACGGGATGTCGTATTCGGAATATTCCAGATCGGAGGACAAATTGGTTAGGTGCTGCGGGTTTTGATATTCAAAGCAGGCGGGCGGATAGTTGCCATAATAATCCCCCGAAAAGACCATCAAGGTTTGCTGATATTCCGTCATGCCCGTCAGTGAGGAGAACGCAAAATACGGTTCAAACTGGCGACACGATAAGTTACCAACTTCAGCGGTAATATTTAAGTCGGAATCCGCAGGTTGATAATAGTCCGGATTATCGAGGCGGCGGTTATAGATGTAATTCATCATGCTCACCCAGTAATAATGGTGTTGTTCATTCAGCATCAGGTAGTCAAACCGGCTCGTTTGATACAAATATTGGCCGGTCGTGACGTTGAGGCGCGCTTCGGCAGCGGCCGGGACGTCCATCAAGGTGTCGGTTTCATAGCGGTCACCGTTGTAGCTGGTGACCAGAAAATTCGTCCCCGACCCCATTCGCGCGGTGTAGCTTTGTCGAAACGTCCAACGCATGAAGGTGTTGGAGTCGAGATCGAAATCAATGTCTTGAGGGCGCCGTTGGTAATAGCCCACCTTTTTAAAGTCACTTGGCGTTGGGCAAGTGAGGCGGCTTTGGCTCATGGCATAGAGCACCGTGCCATGGTCAAGATAGAACCCTTCGCAATACAGGACGTCGAAGTCATAGCGTTTTCCACCTAATTCGCGGGTGGTGTGAATGCGATATAAATACTTGTTCTCCAGCTGTTGGCTGTCTTGCTGCTCTTCGACATCAATGTTGGCGAGAGTAAAACTCACGCTTTGCCACGCCTCTTCCTGATGGTGGTCGTCGTTGGCTTCGATCAACACCGTGACGGCGCTTAAGTCCGGTTCAACGAGGCCGTTGAGTGTCAGAGACTGCGCCAGTGCCAACTTGAGCGAACGACTGTTGATGGAGACACGGTAAGTGATCAAATCCCCCTCCGGATCGCGAAACAAATCATCGATGTTGATCTGGTAATGCGCCGAATCGGTGGTGCTGAGTTGCCACGTTGCCATGTCCTCGCTGATGCGCTGGTAAGCTTGTTGATTGAGTTCAGGCGGTTGATTGGGGGGCTCGTCGCTGGCGAGTGCATGTTCGCCTGCGCTGATGATGATCTCGGTGCCGATGCCGCTGGACAGCAATGCCTCCAGTGGTGTCTCTTCCTCGGCGGCGTCTGGCAATGGTGCGGTGGGTAGTGGCGTGGCATCCAAGTCGCGCTGGGCGTTGTCAGGATCGGCTGCCGATGAGGCGCGCTGGCTTGGGGCGGCCGAGTCGGTCAAATTCAAAGCGTCACTGCGCGCCGCCTGAGGACGTGCTTGGGATAGAGCGGCTTGAATGGCGCGCTCGATGGTATCGAGCGGGTTGGAATGACTCGGCCAGCATAACCACACGCCGAGTACCGTGGAGGCGAGGGGCAGCAGTAGGCGCATCATGAACTGAGTCTCGATTGAAACCAACACAGCGCGAATTTGAGGTCTTTTTCAATCAGGCTGCGGCTGCACTCGAGCAGCTCACTGATTTCATCGATTTTCATGCCAATCAGGTATTTCAGCTTTAAGGCGTTGGATTGGCGTGGGTAGCGTGCGCTAAAGGTGTCCAACGTTTTGTCCATGATGATCAGTTGTTCAAACGACGCCGCGGCGTTTTTCTCGGCTACTACCGTGACGGGCAGGCGTTTTTGTGCCTGCTTATGACGGGCATGATCAATCAAAATTTGGCGCATGATTTTGGCCGCTTTGAGATAAAAGTCGCGGCGGTGATGAACATCATCCAGCGTCGATTGTGATAAACGCAAATAGGCTTCATGCACCAAGGCGGTAGTGCTGTGAATGCTGTCGTTGATGACGGGATTGCCATCGCCGTATTTGCTGATATTGCGGGTTTGCTCTTGCTCGGCCAAACGGCGTAAATGGGCATAGGCGATGCGGTATAGCTCGCTCTCGGCACGTTTGTCACCTTGTTTCCAGTGATGTAGCACTTGGGTAAAAGGGGTGTGGTTCATTGGCTGTCCTTATGTTGCCGTGTGAATTCGTCGACGCTGAGGGTTTGCATCGACTCTTGCCCATCCATGGCACGATGTTTTCGTTGTTGATAGCGATAGAGAATGCCTTGATCCCATTGCGCGCCCGCGGGCAGGTATTCCCAGCTGGTGTATTGGGGGCCGCGTTGAGGGTCAAACCAGGTCACCGTGAGGTTGAGGTCGGCCAGGGTCAGTGCCGACGCGTTGGTGTTCAGCCACCACATGTCTTTGTACTCAGTGGTCACGTCCTGTGAGTAAGCGCTGGGCTGCTCAGGGCATTGCGTGGTGCCGGTTGGCCCCCGCAACACCGCATGTGGGCCGACTTTCAAACATTGATGCGCCATGCCCGAAGCAAGGTAGCGGGTGCGTAACCAGATCCCTTGATACGGGATGTGATCCCCTTTGCCTGTGGGGTAGGTGAACCACATCATCTCACTGCGATTGCTGTGGCGGACGTTGGGGGTGTGGCCCAAGCCTTGTGCTTTTTCCATATACAGCTGCGTGGTCGGGTCGAAGTTCATCGCGATGGTGCGGTACTTCCAATCCCCGTCGTCGTCAAAGTCTTCAATATAGAAGCCGTTCAAATCGTTACGCGTGCAGCCGTGCCGGGCGCAGCCAATCAAGCCGCCTTTAAACGAAAAATCATCCAGCGGGGTCGATTGCATTTGGCGCAACCCATGTTCCGGTCGCAATTGGCAGCCGTTGAAGAAGTCCCCCAACGCCGGGTATTCGATCAGCGTGTTCCCACGAACGGCAAAGCGGACGATGCCCACCGGGCGGTGGTAATTCGGGTGATTAGCACGGTCGAGGTTATAGGCGCAAATTTTGCCCTGCCAGTCTTTTTTCGGCACCAGGGTACTTTCAAACTGCACGCCGAGTGGGCGGTAGACGATTTGATCCGACGTGAAGTTGTCGGTGATGTATTGCTGGCTTTGGGTCAGGTGTTCGATGGCTTCGCGGGCGGAAACCAAGGGTAAATCCAGTTCGTCGAGGTGCTCGTCGATGAACGACAAATCAATCTGCTTAAGTTGCTGCAGAAATTTTTTATCCGTTAAGGCATCGCTGAGCAGTTTGATCTCAGCGTTGTTTTGCGGCGTCGCGTCGAGGGTCAGTAACAGCCGAGTCATGTTGATGCTGCGGTTGACCTGCGTGCTGGCTTGCGTGGGTGTGATGACCTCCTGACCGCTGAGCGTACTGAGTAAGTATCCGTTGTCATCTTGACCGAGGTAAAAATAGATGATGTCACCCGGTCGGTATGAAAATTTCCCTTGGTGCGTGGTGCCACTCAGCCCCGACGTGGTTTTATAAAATAAACCCGTGACCGGCGCGTCAATGAAGTGGCCTTCTCGCGTCTCGGCGCTCGCCAACACAGGAGGGAGGGAAAGGAGGCCGAACATCAGCCAAAACAGGGCAAATCGGGTGGTCATGGTTTCGTCGTCGCGGTGGAATCGGCCAAGGCCGTGTCATCGGGTGGTGTAGGAACCGGTGTGATCAACGCCAGCAGCATTTTTTGTTTGATGTGCTGGGGCAAGTCGGGGTTGGAGAGCACGCGTAAGCGCGTGATGGCCAACATGGCTTCAATGGTCAAGGGTTGATCGTGGGAATCTTTGCTGTGAAACAGCAGCTGCGTGAGTTCAAACAGCATGTTCTCGGAGATTTTCTTCTCTTGTGAGAGCTGGTGGTTTTTGTCCACTACGGCGTAAGTAAAGCTCGCTCCTGATGCCAAGAGTAGCGAGACCAGCAAGCAATAAAATGGCCGCCGCTGTATCAAGCGACGCAGGATATACACCGGTTGATGCTGCTTGAGTGAGATCGGTCGCAGCGCCAGAATGTGTTCTAAGTCGTGGCGCAGGTCGCCAACGCTGAGATAGCGCTGCTCAGCTTGAGGGGCGATGGCTTTCTCCACCACGTGTTGCAAATCCGAGTTGGCGCGTAGCCTTGGAAACAAACACTGCAGAATCTTGCCCAATGAATAGACGTCACTTTGCTGCGTCAGGTAGTCCCCTTGCTTTTGCTCTGGGCTGGCGTATTGATCACTAAACGCCAAAAGTGACGAGTCCTCGTTGGGCAACGTATTCTGCTTGAGCTTCTGCGTCAGGTTGAAGTCGATGAGCTTCGGCTGACGCGCTGCATCAATCAGTATATTTTCCGGCTTGAGGTCGGCGTGCAGAATGTGATGGTCATGGGCATGCTCAACCGCCTGACACACCTGAATGAAGAGCTTGAGTTTCTCTTGAACCGATAACGTCTGCTGCTGAAGATACGCATCCAGCGTTTGCCCCTCAATACGCTCCATCACGATGTACACCTGATCGCGAAACAGACCGCCATCGTAAACTTTCGCGATGCCGGGGTGGTTGAGGCGCGCCAGAATCTGCGCTTCGGTAAACAGCGCCCGTTGGTCGAGGTGGTGCACGATATGAGGCTGAATCAGCTTGATGGCCAGTTGCTGTTCATAGGTGTTGTCATCACGCGTGGCAGAATAAACCAGCCCTAAGCCGCCACGTCCAATCTCTTGATGCAGGCGATATTTGTCGATGACTTGGCCGCTGTAATCGTAGTGGTCTTGCACCCAGTCGTTGGCGTGCTCGGTGAACACATGTGGTAGCTGAGTGGTTTGTAGCTGATGAATCAATGGGAGCACTTGCGCATGTAAGGCGGGCTTCTGTTGGCGAAGCTGGCCGAGTGCGGCCGTTTGTTCAGCGTCAGTGAGATCAAGCCAATCATAAAAAAATTGGGTTGGAGAGTCAGTCGAGCACACGGATTTGTTCAGAATGGATCGTAATGCGCCGTAGTGTATCGAAAATGTGTGCAAAAGGTGAAATATTTCTTAATCTTGGTACGTTTTGTTGCGGAAAAACTAAGCAATACGGGTGAAATTCATCACTGAGCGGAATGAAATAAAAAAGCCACTGACCCGCTTGCGCGGATCAGTGGCGAGGGTTCGCTTGTGTGTCTCTTAGGCGTCGGTTGGAATCTTATGCGGTTTGGTGCGGAACAGTTTCATCACCATCACAAAGAACACCGGCACGAAGAAGATCGCCAGTATGGTTGCGGCTAACATACCACCGACCACACCCCAGCCAATCGCGTTACGGCTGGCAGCACCTGCACCGGTACTCAGTGCCAGTGGCAGTACGCCGAGGATGAACGCGAACGAGGTCATCATGATCGGACGCAAACGCATTCGACACGCTTCGACCGTTGCGTGCACCAGATCCATGCCGTCGTCATACAAGTCTTTGGCAAACTCCACGATCAAGATGGCGTTTTTCGCCGACAGACCGATGGTGGTCAACAGACCCACTTGGAAGTAGATGTCGTTCGAGAGCGACTTCATCGTCGCCGCTGCAATCGCACCAAAGACGCCCAGTGGTACCACCAAGATGATGGAGAACGGGACGCTCCAACTTTCGTACAACGCAGCCAGGCTGAGGAATACGATTAAGATAGACAAGGCGTATAGGAACGGCGCTTGTGAACCGGTTTGGACTTCTTGGTACGAGGCGCCCGTCCATTCTAGGCCAATGCCTTCCGGCAGTTGCTTCACAATGTCCAGAATCGCCTGCATGGCATCACCGGTACTCTTACCCGGCGCAGCGGAACCTTGAATGTTCACGGCCGGTACACCGTTAAAGCGTTCCAGACGAGGTGAACCAAAGGTCCATTCGGTGGTGGCAAAGGCATCAAACGGCACCATGTCGCCATCGGCGTTCGCCACATGCCACAAGCTCAGGTCATCTGGATTCATGCGGTAAGGCGCATCGGCTTGTACGTACACTTTCTTCACACGACCGTTGTCGATGAAGTCGTTGACGTAGCTCGAACCCAGCGCTGTTGACAGGGTGGAGTTGATGTCAGACACGGACACACCCATGGCCATCGCTTTTTCGTAGTCGATATCAATGCGGAACTGTGGCGTATCTTCCATACCGTTCGGACGTACTTGAGTCAGGTTCGGGTTAGAACCGGCCATGCCCAAGAGCTGGTTACGTGCTTCGATCAGTTTGTCGTGGCCCAAGTTCGCGGTATCGGTCAAGTAGGCATCAAAACCACTCGCGCTACCCAAACCTTGAATGGCGGGCACGTTGAACGAGAAGATTTGCGCTTCTTTGATTGGGGCAAACGCCGGATAAGAGCGTCCAACCACAGCATCTACCGACAGCGCCGGATCCGTCCGTTCACTCCAGTCTTTGAGACGCACGAACGCCATACCCATGTTCTGACCTTGACCGGCGAAACTAAAGCCAGCCACGGTAAACACCGATTCAACCGCGTCTTTTTCATCTTCTTGGAAGTGTTTACGCACTTTGCCCATCACTTCCAGCGTTTGTTCTTGTGTGGCACCCACAGGCAATTGAACAATCGACAAGAAAATACCTTGGTCTTCTTCCGGTACAAAGGAAGTGGGCAGACGTGTCCACAACGTGGCGAGTACACCAATGATCACGATGTACGCCAGCATGTAGCGTACGCGGTGGTTTACACCACGATTCACCGTGTTCTGGTAGCTCTCAGTGCCGCGATCAAACCATGTGTTGAACCAAGCCAGCGGGCCGCGTTTTACGTGGTGCGCTTCGCCTTTCTTGATCGGTTTGAGCAAGGTCGCACACAGGGCTGGCGTCAGAATCATCGCCACCAGGACCGACAGAACCATTGACGAAACAATGGTCAGCGAGAACTGACGATAAATCGCCCCCGCGGCGCCCCCGAAGAAGGCCATCGGAATGAATACCGCACTCAGGACCATCGCGATCCCCACCAGCGCGCCGGTGATTTGCCCCATCGATTTACGCGTCGCTTCACGCGGTGACAACCCTTCTTCGCTCATCACCCGTTCCACGTTCTCAACCACCACGATCGCATCGTCCACCAGCAAGCCGATGGCGAGGACCAGACCAAACATGGTCAACGTGTTAATCGAGAAGCCAAACGCCGCCATCACCCCGAAGGTCCCCAACAGAACCACCGGAACGGCGATGGTTGGGATCAAGGTGGCGCGGAAGTTTTGTAGGAACAGGTACATCACCAAGAAGACCAGCACAATCGCTTCCATCAGCGTGTGCACCACTTCCTCAATCGAGATTTTCACGAATGGGGTGGTATCGTACGGATACACCACTTCGATGTTCGATGGGAATGTGGGTTGCAGTTCAGCCAGGCGTGCTTTCACCGCATCGGCGGTTTCCAGTGCGTTGGCACCGGTGGCCAGTTTCACCGCAATACCAGAAGCGTATTTGCCGTTGTACAGCGCAACCGCTTGGTAATCTTCAGCGCCCAGTTCCACACGCGCCACGTCTTTGAGACGAATTTGCGCGCCGTCGGTGTCCACTTTCAGCAGAATGTTTTCAAACTGTTTGACGGTGGTAAAACGGCTTTGTGCAGTAATGGTCGCGTTCAGCTGTTGACCTTCAAGCGCGGGTGTGGCGCCCAACTGGCCCACAGAAACTTGCGTATTCTGTGCGCTGATGGCGGTTTTCACTTGCGCAGGCGTCAGCTGGAAGTTGTTGAGTTTATTCGGGTCGAGCCAGATACGCATCGCGTGCTGCGCACCGAACACCTGAACTTCACCCACCCCTTGTACACGGCTGAGCGGGTCTTTGACCTGCGAAACCATGAAGTCGGCGATTTCGGTGTTGTCCATGCTGCCGTCGTTAGAAATAAAGCCTACCACCATCAAAAAAGCCTACCACCATCAAAAATGAGCTGGAGGACTTCGCGACGGTGATCCCTTGTTGGGTCACTTCGGTCGGTAGCGTTGCTTCCGCCAAAGACAGCTTGTTCTGTACTTGAACCTGCGCGATATCAGGATCGGTACCTGATTCAAACGTCAGTGTGATGCTAAAGTTACCCGCCGAGTCACTGGTGGCCGACATGTACAAGAGATTGTCGATACCATTCATGTTCTGTTCGATGGTCTGCGTCACGCTGTTTTCCACCGTTTCCGCAGAGGCACCTGGGTATGAACCGGACAACGACACCGCTGGGGGCGCGATATCCGGGTATTGCGAGACGGGCAGTGTCATGATTGACAGCACACCGGCCAGCATGATGATTATGGCGATCACCCACGCAAAGATGGGGCGATCTATGAAAAATCGAGCCATATCTTATTGTTCCTTAGAGGCTTCCAGGACGTTCGCGGTCACCGCGCTGCCCGCATGAACTTTTTGCAGGCCTTTGACAATCACAAGATCACCTGCGTTCAAACCCGAATCAATCAACCATTGGTTGCCAATCGCACGGCTGGCGACCACAGTGCGGCTTTCCACTTGGTTTTGATCGTTAACGACGAATACGGACGCCTGACCACGCGCATCGCGGCTGACGGCCGATTGCGGGATCAAAATGCCGTTGTCACGATGTTCGGTCGGTACCGCTGCACGCACATACAAACCCGGCAGCAGGAACTGATCGGGGTTCGGAATGGTGGCGCGCACGTTGACGGTGCCGGTTTTCTCGTTGACAGACACTTCGGCAAATTGCAGCGTAGCGCGTTGCTCGATTGGCGTACCATCATCCAAGAACAGTTTGATGCCAGCGAGTTCCTGATTCTCTTTACCCGCAGACTGGCGCAGTTTCAGCAGTTCATTACTTGGCTGAGAAAGGTCGACGTACAGTGGATCTAGTTGCTGAATGGTAGCCAGCGCATTGGTTTGGTTGGCAGTCACCAGCGCACCTTCAGTAATCAGGGTACGACCGATACGACCAGAAATCGGCGCGGTAATTTTGGTGTAATCCAGATTGATTTGCGCTGAATTGACGTTCGCTTTAGACGCTTCTACAGAAGCCAAGGCTTCTTTGTAGCTCGCTTGAGCATCTTCGTAATCTTGTTGGCTGACCGATTTTTTGGCCACCAGTTCACGGTAGCGTTTCGCTTGAAACTCTGCCTGAGCCAGGGTGGCTTCTGATTTCGCCAGATTCGCTTTGGCACTCGCCAATGCGGCTTTGTAAGTGGACGGATCGAGTTCAAAGAGCACCTCGCCCTTGTTCACCATGCTGCCTTCAACGAACAGACGATTGGTCACAATGCCACTCACCTGTGGACGCACCTCCGCAATGCGGTAGGCACTGGTCCGGCCCGGTAGCGTACTGGTGACTTCAACTGGTTGGGTGTTAATTTGAACCACATCCACCGCAACTGGGGGTGGCGCACCATTGCTGGCGGCTTGTGGTGTGGCTTCTGGCTGACATCCAGCAAGCGCAACTGCGGCAACAATTGCGGTCAGCCATTGTTTAGAAAAGGCTTTACCGTCGCCCATAATCTTTCTCTCCTTTACCACTTAGAACGCATTAAGCTCAGTGACTCATGTGGGTATACGTACAATTCAACGCTTTTGATTCACAGGCTCAAATGTCTTTGTGAGAACGCTATTTAATCGCAAGGCCGCTCGAAAGGATAATGTAACCCTAGTTAACAATGGGTTAAGAATCGTCATGAATCGGCTGCTGACTGAACTCTGTCATTTATTGCACAAATGGACAAGCGAATTTTACTATACAGTTGGATAATTAACTACAGAAGTTTATTTCCCGTACAAAATTGGCTCATGATTGTCGCATTGAATGCATGATGATGCATGCGCAAATTTTATCCATTGGCGATTTTTTCATCGATGAGAATGACATGACGCGATCAAAAAAGCGATGCCGGAAAACCGAACATCGCTTGTGTGGGCCGGGGGTTAGCGGCGTTTGAGCCGTTGCCAATGCGGCTGCACGTGTTTCAGCCCATCGGCGGCACGGCGCGCCATCCTTGCCGGTTGCGGCGTGCGTTGGTGCTCTTGCGTGGCGTAACGATTGAGCAGGGCAATCGTCGCTTGCGGCGAGTCACGCAGCGCACGTTCTAGCCGTTGCAACCACACATGATGACGTTGTTGATGGTACGTGCTGGTGCTGTGGGTCGCGATCTGCTGCCAATGCTGAATACATTGCCCCAGCATGATCAGAGTCAGGCCACTTTCGCCATGTGCGGCCCAATTGAGGCCATTTTTTCGCGTGATGGCAATCAACTTGAGCACACGATGCTTCATGCGCGCTTGCCAGAAGTGAAAGGGGATTGCATGTTGAATCAGGGTGGGCAGCGCATGCCACATGGCATCCATCAAACGTTGTTGGCGGCGCAACAAGTTGGTGGGGAAAATCAGTTTAAATGCCAGCAGCGCCAACATGGGGCCAGCGATGACCGCCAGCGACATGGTGATGGCGTGCGCAGCATCGGCGCTGTAGGGTTGGTGCGGCTGCGACATCAACAAGAAAATCATAAAGTAGTCCATTGACCCCGAACTGAGGCGGCGATGGGCAAACGGCACCACGCCCAACAGAATCAGCGGCACCATCATTAGCAGCATCTGCAATTCATTGGCCGCCATCGGCCACAGCACCAACTGACAAATCAGGTTCGAAATACCGCCGACAATCTGCCACCAGAAGATATGCGTCATGATCAGCGCTGGGTTTTCAAAGGTGGAGAACAGCGTCACCATCACTGATGCTCCCAGTAGCACGTACGCGCCAATTGGCGATCCGGTCCATGCCCAACCGAGGCCCAGCAACACCATTAAACTGGTGGTGCGATACATGGCCTGCGTGGCGCCAACCCAGTCGCGGTGGAGCACCACTTTGCCGGTCGCAGCAGTGATCTCCAGTTTGCCTGATTGACGAAACGTCTTGCGGCCTTGCAAGGCTTGGCTCAGTTCATTCAACGCTTGTGACAGCAGCAAATCGTCGCACTCTTCATCGGCGCGTTGCAAATGCACCACCACCTGATCGAGCGGCGATTGCAGTTCGTGCGCGTTGATGGCGTGTTGAATCTCGCGCAGGAAAGCGTTGTGGTTGACGCGCGAACCTTGGTTCATCAGCCAAGTCAGTATCGAGATCAGGGCAAACACCACCGAACGCAGGGTTTGCACCGTGCGGCGTGAACGAATTGACCCGACGCTGTGCGGATCCAGCGCTTCTTCAATCTGCGCGGCTTCCAGCATCAAATGTTCTAGTGGCTGAGAGAGGGGCTGCTGCCGCGAATGCTGGGTGAGCGCTTGCAAGACCGCAATGGTGAGCGAGCGCACGCGCCACACCAAGGCATCTTCATCGCTGCGACGGGCAAACAGCAAGCCCACCAACAGCGCGATGAGCACCCCGGTCATCACGGTGAGCAAGCGGTCGGTGCCCAGCTCGAACATGTCGGTTTGGTTGGCGGTACCGAGCAGCGCCACCAGCGAAGCCGAGTAGCCAGACAGCAGCGTCGCGTAACTGAACAGGCCATGAATCACGTTGCCCGCGCCGGCGCATAAGCCGACCCACACCGACAGCCCCAGCGCCAGCAGCAAAATGTTGTCCCCGGCGACTGACACCAGCGTGACCCCGACGATTGTACCAACCAGCGTGCCGATAAAGCGGAACAAGCTTTTTTCCAGCAGCATGCCGCGCCCGGGTTGTGATGCCGCCCAAACGGACATCGCTGCCCATTGCGGGTGCTCTAAACCAAGCGCCCAGCCGACGAACAGCGCCGCGCACGATGCCAGTGCGGTGCGCAGCGCAAACGCTAAGCGACCCGCATCCAAGCCGAGATTTGCAAGTTGAGCGTTCATGGTGTGCCCTCAGTCCTTAGTGCTTGAATTTGGTGATGAGGCCGCCGAGCACTTGCCGCATGACCTCAATCTGTTCATCGGATACATCGGCCAACATGTCGGTTTCGATCGCCAGCAGTTCTGCGCGCAGCGACACGACGTGCTCACGCCCGGCTGCGGTGAGAAAAATGCGTTTCGCGCGGCGATCGTACGTATCTGCTTGACGCTCAATCTGGCCTTTTTGTTCGAGCGTATCGAGCAAGCGGACCAAGGTGGAGCCTTCCATGCCAACTGAAGCGGCGAGTTCTTTTTGGCTGATGCCATCGCCAAATTCATCTAAATGCAGCAGCGGGGCCCAACTGATGTCTTTGATGCCCGCTTGCGCCAGACGTTGATCGAGGTGGCGGCGCCACAGACGCGCCGCGATGGAAAATTGAATACCAAATTTGTGTCGAGACATAATACGTTTGATTGATATAGTTTGAATTCAAACTATATGGATAAATCCGCTGCGGATCAACGCAGAATTGAGGGCCAAGGCTGAAATGCAGGCATAAAAAAGCCCCGCAGTCTCTGCAGGGCGTTGATATGTTTGGCGTAAGCCAAATGCATGCTTATGGCTTCAGCGGTTGAAGCATTAACGCATGGTCACGAATTCTTCGCTGCCTGTTGGGTGAATCGCCACGACCGCGTCGAAATCGGCTTTGGTGGCGCCCATCTTCATCGCGACGCCAAAGCCTTGAATCATCTCATCGACCGCAAAACCGATGCCATGTAGGCCAACCACGGTTTCTTCTGGTCCTGCGCACACCAGCTTCATTTTGCAAGGCTGACGGTGCTGAGTCACCGCGGTGTACATGGCCGTAAAGCCGGATTGGTACACTTTCACGTTGTCTGCGCCGAATTTCGCGATCGCGTCGGTTTCTGTCAGGCCGATGGTACCGATGGGCGGGTGGCTGAACACCACGGTCGGCACCAGATCGTAATCCATTTTCGCATCCGGCTTGTTGTTAAACAGGCGCTCAGACAGCTGACGACCCGCTTTCACGGCCACAGGCGTCAGTTCGATGCCGCCTTCCATGATATCGCCAACACAGTAAATGCCGTTAACATTGGTGGCTTGGTAAGCATCGACTTTGATGTAGCCTTGCGCATTGGTTTCCACACCCGTCGCCGCGAGGTTAATCGCATCGGTCGCTGGGTGACGGCCAATGGCCCAAATCAGGGTATCGACATTGCAGCTTTCGCCGTTTTCTAGATGCAGGGTCAGACTGCCATCGGCTTCCTTAACCACTTCTTTTGGCACGCTGTGCGTGTGCAGTTGCGGGCCTTCTGCCGCCATCACTTCCACCAAGGTGTCGATGATCATCGGGTCAAAGCTGCGCAGGGGCGACTCTTTACGGCAGAACAGGTGCGTTTCGGTGCCCAGTGCGTTGAGTACGCCCGCGATTTCTACCGCGATGTAACCCGCGCCGACGACCGCAACTCGTTTTGGCTGTGCGCTCAGTTCAAAGAAACCGTTGGAGTCGATACCGAATTCGGCACCCGGAATATTCGGAATGGTTGGGCGGCCACCGACGGCGATCAGAATATGATCGGCGGTGTAATGCTCCCCATTGACTTCCACGGTGTTCGCATCGACGAACTTGGCAAAACCGCGAATCACTTCGACTTTGTTGTTGCCCAGCACGCGATCGTAAGACTGGTGAATACGACCGATGTACGCCTGGCGGCTTTCTACCAGTTTGGCCCAGTCGAAGTGTTTCACGTCCACATCAAAACCGTAATCTGCCGCGTATAGGTTCATCGCTTCTGCGACCTGAGCGCCGTGCCACATCACTTTCTTCGGCACACAGCCGACGTTCACACAGGTCCCGCCAAGATCTTTGGCTTCAATCAGGGCGACTTTGGCGCCGTACATGGCTGCACGGTTGGCTGAGGCGATACCGCCGCTGCCGCCACCGATACAGATATAGTCAAAATGTGTTGCCATTACTTTCTCCAATTTGGGCTCATCGCGAACAGGTTCGCATTCAGCCTCTGTTATGCATATATCCAACGACCTAATCTAGGTTAGTTGGGGGTGGATTGCCAAATTGCAATCCCAGTCGCTGAGTCTTGTTGAGCGGTCGCGACCTTATTCAGGCACAATCCAGTCCACTTTATAGTGACCGGTGGCCGGCGCAATTACTTCTTTCAGGAACGGCAGAATGCTTTGCATCTGGCTTTCCAGTTTCCACGGCGGGTTGATGACAATCATGCCCGAGGCGGTCATGCCGCGCTCGTTGGTGTCGGGGGACACGCCGAGTTCAATTTGTAAGATTTTGCGAATGCCGAGGCCTTGCAAACCTTCAATCATGTCCTCGATGTCGCAGCGGTTCACCACCGGATACCAGATGGCGTAAATGCCGGTCGCCCAACGCTTGTAGCTTTGCGCGATCGCCTGCACCACATCGCGATACTCTTTGGCGAGCTCATACGGCGGGTCAATCAGTACCAGACCACGGCGCTCTTTCGGCGGCAGGCTGGCTTTCAGGCGGGCAAATCCGTCTTCTTTGAAAATTGCCACTTGGCGATCGCGGTGAAACTCCTGCTCCAGCAGCGGGTAATCGCTCGGATGCAGTTCCGTCAGCACCATGCGGTCATGGCTGCGCAGATGCGCGCGTGCCACACGTGGTGAACCTGGGTAGTAACGCAGCTCGCCATCGTCGTTGAGCGCTTTAATCGCCTCGAGATAGCTGTGAATATCTTCCGGGACTTCGGTTTGTTGCCACAGGCGGGCGATACCTTGTTTGTATTCACCGGTTTTTTCTGACCATTCGTGGGTCAGATCGTAGCGGCCGACACCCGAGTGCGTGTCGTGGTAGACAAAGGGTTTGTCTTTCTGCTGCAGGGCAGACAGGATCAAGCTCTGTACGATGTGTTTCACCACATCCGCGTGGTTTCCGGCATGGAAACTGTGTCGGTAACTTAACAAATTGCGCTCTCTCACCCAAAGCCGGGTGCTGGTCAGTTCAAAAAACAGTTCGCCTGATTATACGCCAGTATTGAAAATTGCTGAACCTGACTATATCTATTAACGTAATAGCCAAAGTCTTCTTTGCTGGCGCACAGGTGTATTGATAACGTACGCTTAGCAAATCATCGAATGAATGAAGGCGCTTCGTCGCGCCCGTCTCCATGACTTCAGGTACCGTGATGGTTCGTCACGGACTCTCTTTTATGAAAAGGAACGTTATATGTCTAATCCACTTCTGACCTTTACGGATTTGCCACCGTTTTCTGCGATTAAGCCAGAGCACGTCAAACCAGCGGTTGAGAAGGCGATTGAAGATTGCCGCGCGCGCATTGATGCGGTGCTGGCAGGCAACGCCGAGCCAAGCTGGGAGAGCGTGATTGCGCCGATTGAAGAAGTGGATGATCGCTTAAGCCGTATCTGGTCGCCGGTCAGCCACATGAACTCCGTGATGAACAGCGATGAGCTGCGCGATGCCTACGAAAGCTGCCTGCCGATTTTGTCGGAATACAGCACCTGGGTTGGCCAGCACAAAGGGCTGTTTGACGCCTACAAAGCGATCAAGGCCAGCAAAGCGTTCGCCACCTTGAGCCGCGCGCAGCAGAAAACCATCACCGACGGCCTGCGTGATTTCGAGTTGTCGGGCATCGGTTTGCCAGCCGCTGAGCAAAAACGCTACGGCGAAATCAGCAAACGCATGTCGGAGCTGGGCTCTAAATTCTCCAACAACGTGCTTGATGCCACCATGGGCTGGACTAAGCAAGTTACCGACGTGAACGAACTGTCAGGTATGCCGGAATCGGCGTTGGCGGCGGCGCAAGCGGCGGCAGAAGCCAAAGGGCTGGAAGGTTACCTGCTGACGCTCGACATTCCGTCTTACCTGCCGGTGATGACTTACTGCGACAACCAAGCGCTGCGTCAGGAACTGTATGAAGCGTATGTGACCCGCGCCTCCGATCGCGGCCCGAATGCCGGAAAATGGGACAACAGCGAAATCATCGCTGAGCAGTTGAAACTGCGTCACGAAATCTCGCGCATGCTTGGGTTTAATACTTACAGTGAAAAATCACTGGCGACCAAAATGGCTGAATCGCCAGAGCAGGTGCTGAGCTTTTTGAATGATCTGGCCACCAAAGCCAAGCCGCAAGGCGAGCGCGAAGTGGAAGCGCTGCGCCAGTTCGCCGAGCAAGAGTTTGGCGTCACAACGCTTAACCTGTGGGACATCGCGTACTACAGCGAAAAACAAAAGCAGCATCTGTTTGAAATTTCCGACGAAGAGCTGCGCCCTTACTTCCCAGAACACAAAGTGGTGAGCGGCCTGTTTGAAGTGCTCCATCGCGTGTTTGGGATGGATGTCAAAGAGCGTCAGGGCGTGGATACTTGGCACGAATCGGTGCGTTTCTTCGATATTTTCGACAGCGAAGGCGCGCTGCGTGGCAGCTTCTACCTTGATTTGTACGCCCGTGAACACAAACGTGGCGGCGCGTGGATGGATGAGTGCCGTGTGCGCCGCATCAACGCAGACGGCGAACTGCAAACGCCGGTCGCGTACCTGACCTGTAACTTCAACCGTCCGGTGGGCAACAAACCGGCGCTGTTTACCCACGATGAAGTGGTCACGCTGTTCCATGAAACTGGCCACGGCATTCACCACATGTTGACGCAAGTTGAGGTGGGGTCGGTGTCTGGCATCAACGGTGTGCCGTGGGATGCGGTCGAGCTGCCAAGCCAGTTCCTCGAAAACTGGTGCTGGGAAGAAGAGGCGCTGGCATTTATCTCTGGTCACTACGAAACTGGTGAACCACTGCCGAAAGCGATGCTGGAAAAAATGCTGGCTGCGAAGAACTTCCAATCGGCGATGTTTATTCTGCGCCAATTGGAATTCGGTTTGTTCGATTTCACTCTGCACACCACGTACGATCCGGAAGCCGGTCCGAAAGTGCTGGAAACGCTTGCCGACGTGAAGAAGAAAGTGGCGGTGCTGCCAAGTTTGGAATGGAACCGTTTCTCGCACAGTTTCAGCCATATTTTTGCTGGTGGCTACAGCGCGGGTTACTACAGCTACTTGTGGGCTGAAGTGTTGTCGGCTGATGCGTTTTCTCGATTCGAAGAAGAGGGGATTTTCAACCGTGAAACGGGTTTGAGCTTCCTCAATCATATTCTTGAAATGGGCGGCAGCGAAGAGCCGATGGAGCTGTTCAAACGCTTCCGCGGCCGTGAACCGCAGATCGATGCGCTGCTGCGCCACTCCGGCATTGCAGCCTGAGTCGCGATCTTGGCGCAGTTAACCAAAGCATGACAATAACCCCGCTCCATGGAGCGGGGTTATTTGTTATGGTAAAGCCCATGACGGATGACGTCGTTCACAGGAGATCGATCATGAAGGGAATTTACGGCGCGCGATGGGGTCAAGCGCTCTCGATGAGTGCGTTGCTGGCGTTACTGACATTGACGGCGGGCTGCGCTGAGATGAAACAAGCAGGCACCGACGTCGGTCACGCCACCCGCGACGCAGCGACCGCCATTGGTCATGCCACCCGCGACACCACCAAAGCGATTGGGCATGCGACGCGCGATGCGGTTAACTCGGTAAAAGACGATCTCAATGCTGCAGAATAACGCGCTGCCACTTGCGGCTCAGCCAGTGATCCAGCGACAGACGACCCGGCCCCCACACGACCACCATCAATAACATGAATCCCCACAGCTGGTGGTCGGTAAATCCTTGTTGCCATAACAGCGGATACGACACCACTGCCATCGCATTGACCGCAAACAGCGCCAGTGCGCTGAACCGACCGAAAAGCCCCGGCATCAACAGCAGCGGCAGCGCCAGTTCGGCGCCGGTGGCCAGATACGCGGCGAGCTGCCACGGTAGCAGCGGCACCTGATATTCCAGTTCAAACAAGTACAGCGTGCTGTCCCAGTTGGCGATTTTACTCATCCCTGATTGCCAGAACACCCAGCCGGCCCAGATGCGGCACAGCAGTAAAAGCAGGCTGGCGAAGTCGCGTTGCAGCCAGTGGCACAGGGCATGATAACGGTGCATGAAGTCAGCCATGTCGGGCTCCTTAGTTAATCGTGAGTATTGGGGGCGGCTACACGAAAGCCAGCGACAATTTCCATCGCCATGATGGCGGGCAACGCTGCCAGTGCATCCGGATGAATCTGCCCCAGTGGCGCGCGCTGATGCATCGCCAGCAGCAGTTGATACGTCGGCTCATCCAGCGCTTGCGTCCACGGCTCGCCCTCGGCCGTGCAGGCGATGATCCCCGACTGAAGCGCATTGATAGTGAGCTGGTTCAAGTCGTCATCCCGCATCGCACGCTGCAAATCAAACAGCGCAAACGGCGCGCAAAATGGTGTGGCCCACGGCACCAACTCAAACACCAGCTGTGGTTGCTGTTCCGGCGTGACCTGACTCAGCGTGCTGAGTGGCTGATAGTTATTGCGCGGTGCCTGTGCGTATTGTTGCTGCACGTGGTCCAGCGCCCATTCAAACCGCGCCAGTGCCGCGGCATACGGCGCGGCCTGCATCACGGGCTGCGCGCGTTCAATCACCGCCGCAAACCCTTCGCCATAGTGGCTGACATCACCGCGGGTCAGCGGATGCGACAGCACGTATTCGCGCGCCAGCGCGGCAAAACACTCGTCGCCCAGCACCGCCAACAGCATCGGATAGGTGGCTTCGAGCACTTCGCTCAGGCTGATCACACGGTTGTTGCTATAAATCTGCAGTCGCTCATCGGCGCTCAAGCCGTCCGCGATAATCGCGCATTCGTCGCCGCCCGCCTGATAGTTGAGGCCGCGGGCAAACTGCGCCTGCAATTGCGCCAGCGTCATGAGGCGCTCCTTATGCCGCGTTCGGCATCAATCGCATGCAGGCGTGCGGCCGCTTGGTGCGCTTCGCCCAGCAGGACTTCAGGCGCTGGAATATCCAGATCCCACTCAATCAGGGTGCGGCGCGTGCCGTGCTGACGGCACCAGCGTTCAAACAGTTGCCACACCGCGTCACTCACCGGGCGGCTGTGCGTATCAATCCAGATGTCGCCTTGCGGCAGCGTTTTGACTGAGTAACCCGCAAGATGAATTTCATCCACGGCACTGGCGGGAATGGCATCCAGATACGTCTGGCTGTCAAAGCCATGGTTAAACGCCGACACATGCACGTTGTTGAGATCGAGCAGCAAACGGCAATCGGTGCGCTGCTGCACCGCGCGCAAAAATTCCCACTCCGGAATGGTGGAGTGGGAAAAACGCAGGTAGCTGGACGGGTTCTCAATCAGCAGCGGGCGACCCAGTGCGTGCTGCACCTGATCGACATTGCGGCAGAACACCGCCAGCGCCTCTTCGGTGTAGGGCAGTGGTAGCAGGTCGTTAAAATAGTGGCCGCCGTTTTCGCTCCAGCTGAGGTGATCGGAAATCAGGATGGGATCGATGTCATCGACTAACGTTTTGAGCTGTGCCAGATGTTGCGTATTGACCGCCGCCACCGAACCGAGTGATAAGCCGATGCCGTGGCAGCTGATGTCGTAGCGCTCACGCAGGCGGCGCAAATCGCGCCTGGCCGGGGCGTGCGGCTGAAAATAGTTTTCGCTGTGAATTTCCAGCCAGTTCAACGGGGTCGGTTGGCTGAGAAAATGGCTCATGTGTGGGCTGCGTAACCCCACGCCGACCTGAGGGTGAGAGTGCGTTGAGTGCATGGCCATGTCCTTATCACGGGGTCAGGGAGAGAAATCGAGTGCGCCGCCAGCGCCGCGCACTCAAGTCGTCGCGTGCGATTACTTCGCCATGGTGCTGCCGCCAGCCAGTTTGTCGCACAGCCCTTTGGGGACCACGACAAATGCATCTTTCTGATGATCCATTTTTGACGTGCCGGCGCAGGAGCTGGATTTGGTCGCGCAGTCATTTTTGCCCGCTTTCGCCACGCCGTAGCATTTTTCTTTCTCTGCCGCGGCAGCTGGCGCTGCGGTTAATAGAGTGCCCCCCATGGCTAGGAGGCCAGTGATTGCTGCGGTGACGGCTAGGTTTGATTGTTTCATCTTTATTTCCTCGAGACGGTTCCTTGGTCGTTAGCGTCGCAGGCCGTTGTTGTGGCTTGCTTACCCAAAAAAGAGAGGCAGGCGCGCGGAAAACTTTCACCACGCAAATAGGAAAAATCGAGATATTGATAAAATAAATAACTAAAGCGATGATTTATCGAGTGATTTAATGTGTGATTTTTTTTGAGATTTTTTGCACGCCGCAGCCGTTTGCGGCAAAGCGCAGGGAAATTCAAGGCAAATTTCGCTCGCTTGGGTCTCGCTGCGTTTAGGGGTATAATCGTTCAAATTATGTATAAATAACCAGTAGCTAAGCCATGATCGATCCCTCTCTTTTACTTGACGGTTTAAACGACAAACAACGCGAAGCGGTGGCCGCACCGCTAGAAAACCTGTTGGTGCTGGCAGGGGCCGGTAGTGGCAAAACCCGGGTGCTGGTGCACCGCATCGCTTGGTTGATGTCGGTTGAACAGGCCTCGCCGTTCTCCATCATGTCCGTGACCTTTACCAACAAAGCGGCGGCGGAAATGCGCGGCCGTATTGACGAGCTGATGATGGGCAGTTCATCCGGAATGTGGAACGGCACGTTCCATGGCATCTGCCATCGCATTCTGCGTGCCCACTATCTCGACGCCAAACTGCCGGAAGATTTTCAGATCATCGACAGCGATGACCAGCAGCGTCTGCTGAAACGCCTGATCAAAGCGCAGAATCTGGATGATAAACAGTGGCCAGCGCGTCAGGTGTCGTGGTGGATTAACGGCAAAAAAGATGAAGGATTGCGTCCGGCGCACATCGATGCGTATCGCGATCCGGTGACTCAGACTTACCTACAACTCTATACCGCGTATCAAGATGCCTGTGACCGCGCGGGGCTGGTCGATTTCGCTGAAATTTTGCTGCGCGCGCTTGAGCTGCTGCGCGACAACAAACACATTCGCGAACATTATCAGGCGCGCTTTAAGCACATTCTGGTCGACGAATTTCAAGACACCAACAACATTCAATACGCGTGGCTACGTATGATGGCGGGGCCGCAGTCGCACGTGATGATCGTGGGTGATGACGACCAGTCAATTTACGGCTGGCGCGGCGCGAAAGTGGAAAACATCGAGAAATTCACGCTCGAATTTCCAAGCGTGAACACCATTCGTCTTGAGCAGAACTACCGCTCGACCAAAACCATTCTTGAAGCGTCCAACACCCTGATCGCCAACAACACCGAGCGTATGGGCAAAGAGCTGTGGACCGATGGCAACGTCGGCGATCCGATTTCGGTCTATTCGGCGTACAACGAGCTGGATGAAGCGCGTTTTGTGGTCGGCAAAATCAAAGAGTGGCAGGACAAAGGCGGCATTCTCAATGACTGCGCCATTTTGTACCGCAACAACGCCCAGTCGCGGGTGCTGGAAGAAGCCCTGCTGCAAACCGGATTGGCGTACCGCATTTATGGCGGCATGCGCTTCTTCGAACGTCAGGAAATCAAAGATGCGCTGAGCTATCTGCGCCTGATGAACAACCGCAACGACGACACCGCCTTTGAGCGCGTGGTCAACACGCCCACCCGTGGTCTGGGCGATAAAACGCTGGATACCGTGCGCTTTGCGGCGCGCGATCGCGGCTGCACGTTGTGGCAAGCCAGCGTGCAGTTACTGGAAGAGAAAGTACTCACGGGCCGCGCGGCCTCAGCACTGAGCCGATTTGTTGAACTGATCAACGCGCTGGAAGATGACAGTGCCGAGATGTCGCTGCATAGCCAAACCGACCATGTGATCAAAACCTCGGGTCTGTTTGAGATGTACCAGCAGGAAAAAGGCGAGAAATCCAAGGCACGTATTGAGAACTTGGAAGAGCTGGTGACCGCAACGCGTCAGTTTGAAAAACCGGAAGAAGCGGACGAAATGACCATGCTGACCGCGTTCTTGACTCATGCGGCACTGGAAGCGGGTGAAGGACAAGCGGATGAATTCGACGATGCCGTGCAACTGATGACGCTGCACAGTGCAAAAGGTCTGGAGTTCCCGTTGGTATTTATGGTCGGCGTGGAAGAGGGCATGTTCCCGAGCCAGATGTCGGCTGAAGAAGCGGGGCGCCTCGAAGAGGAGCGTCGTCTGTGCTACGTGGGCATGACCCGTGCGATGCAGAAGCTCTACATCACGTACGCGGAAATGCGCCGCCTGTATGGACAGGACAAATACCACAAGCCATCACGCTTTATTCGCGAGTTACCGGAAAGCTGCCTTGATGAAGTGCGCATGAAAGCGCAAGTCAGCCGCCCGGCCAGCAGCGGCCGGTTCAGCCAGAGCGCGGTGAAAGAGAACTTCAACGAAACCGGCTTTACCCTTGGGTCACGTGTGCTGCATCCGAAATTTGGTGAAGGCACCATCATTAACTTTGAAGGCAGCGGCCCGCAAAGTCGCGTGCAGGTTGCCTTTAACGGCGAAGGCATCAAGTGGCTGGTCACGGCGTATGCCAAGTTGGAAAAAGTCTAACTCGACGGATGAGTCACGAAAACCCGGTCAGCGTACCGGGTTTTTTATGTCCGCCGCCGACGGATTTTGAGCGTCAGAAAAAGAAAAACCCCGAGGGGCCAAAGCCCTTCGGGGTTATAGTCTTACTCGCAGCAATCCGGCTACTAATAGGTGCTCCCTGCATCTATTCCTTGATAAGTATGCTGTATCCGTCAGCGTAATCCGTTCATCGCCATCCTAGCGGTGTCCTTGATCGTCCTGATCTGCTAACTATCCTGGTTAGCTCTCATCACTTGGTCCTTGAGCGGTGTCCTTGGCATCATCCTGATGCTGAGTCCTTGCCTCGTCCAGAGGAGTCCATTGCCATTCCCTTGTCGTCACCATCCTAGTCACGATTGAGTCCGTTCAATGTCCTGTTTGCTATCCGTGCCGATCATTCATCCTGAATAACCGTATCTTCTTCCTGAAGATCACCAATCCGTAGTGATTTCCTGTTCCGTGTCAGCATCCTTCCGACACGATTCATCTTACGGATTTCGTACTTTGGAGCAATGCTAGGAAATCGTTTGCTTAGCGATTTATTTTGCGCTCACACGATGATTTTATTTAAAAACAATCACTTAAGTTTTACGGTGTGCCATTTTGCCAGATAAAAAGCGAGATTGCCCCATTGCTTTGTGCGAGATCTCTTACACGGCGAGGGGCAAATCGATGACACAAAGATCACTCGCCGATCGCGGCCCCTTCACGGCGAGGATCCGCTGCGCCTTCCAGACCTTGTGCCGTGATGCGAATCGCGTGCAAGCCGGAGTTGAGATCGCGCACGGCGACTTTCACGCCCATCTGCTCCAGTGCTGGTTTGAGCTGCTCCGCTTGGGTGCCCTGTTCGACATCGGTTTCCCCAAAGCGGTTGAGCACATGCGGCTGGTCAATCGCGCGCTGAATGTCCATGCCCCATTGTAGATGGGCAATCAACGCCTGCGCCACATAACCGATGATGCGGCTGCCACCCGGTGACCCGATGGCTAAGTAAGGTTGCTCGTTGTGTAGCACAATGGTTGGAGCCATCGAAGAGCGCGGCCGCTTGCCCGGCTCCAGACGGTTGGCGATTGGGCGGCCGTTCTCGTGGGTCGCAAAGGAGAAATCGGTCAGTTCGTTGTTGAGCAAAAAGCCGCGTACAAACAGACGGGAGCCGAACGCGTTTTCGATCGTGGTGGTCATCGACACCACATTCCCATCGCGGTCGACGATGTTGAAATGGCTGGTGGACGGCAGTTCGATGGACTGATCGGGGCTTTGCAGCATCGCATGTTGCCAAGGGGGCGTGCCAGCTTCGGCGTGGGTTAGGGCTTTACCCGGCTGAATCAGCTTGGCGCGCTGTGCCAGATAGCCGGGGTCGAGCAGTCCTTCCGTTGGCATCGGCACATAATCCTGATCGGCCATATACAAGCCGCGGTCGGCAAACGCCAGGCGTGAGGCATCACCAATCACCTGCCACGATTTGGCGCTGCTGGCGCCCCAGCCTTTGAGGTCATATTGCTCGGTCAGTGCCAGAATCTGGCCGACGGTCAGTGCGCCGGAGCTTGGCGGCCCCATGCCACACACCTGATAGCTTTGATACGGCGCGCACACGGCTGCACGTTGTTTGATTTGGTAAGCATCGAAATCATGCTGCGCCAGCACACCCGGATTGCCCATCGCGGTCTGAACCGTGTGGATGATGTCTTCGGCGATTTCGCCTTGATAAAACGCTTTGTCACCGCGCTGGGCGATGGCGCTCAACGTGGCGGCGTACTCGGGGTTTTTCAGCACGCTGCCTGCGGTCAGCGGCGAGCCATCGGGCTGAAAGAAATAGGCTTTGGTGGCGGGGAAACGGCTCAACCGCTGCTGATCGTCGGCAATCAGCGTGGCAAGGCGCGGGCTGACTTCAAATCCCTCTTGTGCCTGTTTGACCACTGGCTCAATCAAGCGCGCCCAAGCCATTTTGCCGTACAGACGATGCGTCTCCCACAGCAGTTTGACGGTGCCCGGCGTGCCGACGGAGCGGCCACCGACCACGGCATCGTAAAATTTCAGCGGCTGGCCGGCGCGGTCGAGAAACAGTTGCGGCGTGGCGTCGAGCGGCGCGGTTTCGCGGCCATCAAAGGTCGTGAGCGCCTTTTGCTTGGCATCCCAATACACCAGAAAGGCGCCACCGCCAATGCCGGACGACTGCGGTTCGACCAAGCCCAGCATCAGTTGCACCGTTACCATGGCGTCGATGGCGTTGCCGCCATCGCGCAGAATTTGCGCGCCCGCTTCGGCGGCGAGCGGGTTAGCCGCGGTCACCATCCAGTTCTGGGCGTTCACCAGCTGTTTGCTTGCCAGTCCGCTGCTTTGCTCAGGGGCAATCGCGTCGGTGGCTTGATTGGGGGCGGCTTGCGCGGCGAAAGAAAATATCAGCCCTGACGTGGCGAGTGTGGCGAGAGTCCACTGCATACGCTTCTCCTTGTTGTCATGATCAACAATCAGCGTGGCAGGGGACGTGGTGTTTTTCTAGCCAAAGATGATAAATATGCAACCTTGACTCAGAATTGAGGTCAACCGAGCAAGTCCGTCAGCGATTGCCACAGAATCATCACGCCGATCAGGGTGAAGATCACGCCGCACAGCAGATCGATATACCGGCTGGCGGCCTGCAATTGACGCTGCAAACGTGGGGTGGACAGCATCCACGCCAGCGTCGCAAACCACAGCAGCGACAGGCTCCATAAGATCAGTAAGGCTAGGCTTTTGCCCCCCGGTGACATGCCTGCCGGCACCAAGGTCGACATCAGACTGACGAAAAACACCAGCGCTTTCGGATTTAGAAGATTAGTCATCAAGCCGCGCGAGAAGGCTTGGCGTTTGTTGCTCAGCAGCAGCGCCGGTTTGCTCGATAACTCGCCCGGGGCTTGCGACCAGTTGGCCAGCGTCGCCCGCAGAGCGCCGCTGCCGAGATAGAGCAGATAGCTGCCGCCACACAACTGCACGAGGGCAAACAGCAACGGCTGCTGATGCACCAGATAGCTGACGCCAGTCAGGCTCAGCAGCGAGTGCAGTAAAATACCGAACGACAAACCGAGGGCAATGTAGACACCGGTCTGGCGGCCATAACGCGTGGCATTTTGGACCACCAGCGCGACATCGGGGCCGGGGCTCATCAGGGCGATAAAGTGCACCGTCGCAAGGGTCATAAGAATACTGGCTTCATTCATAAACGGATCTCCAACAACTGATGCCGTCATTGTGCCAAGCGCGCGTTCGCGCCGCTTGTAAAATTCTGACACTCAGTGCGCGTTGACCGCGGAAGGAGAGACGCCGTAGGTGTGTTTGAATGCTTTGGTGAAATGCGCCTGATCGTAAAAGCCGACCTGATGAGCCACGTCGGTGCCGGGCAGTCCTGCTTTCACCAGTTTCATGCCTTGTTCGAGACGCAGGCGGGTCAGCCAGGCATACGGTGTCATGCCGGTGCGCGCTTTAAAATGGCGCTGCAATTGCGTTGGCGTGAGATCGCACAAGCTGGCCAGCTGCGCTAAGCGCACGGCTTGGTCGAGGTTGGCGAGCAGATACTCTTTTAAGGTGGCCAGCGACTGGGTGCCAAGTGCGACGGCAGCTTTTTCTTGGATGGCGCCATAGCGCGAGACTAAACCGGAAAATCCTTCATACGGCAGACAATCTTTGGCGAGCTGACACAAATCCGGCTGCGCCAGTTTCTGATGCAACTGAGTCAGGGATGCAAATATCTGCGGGTCACTGACGATCAGGCGATCAAAGCTCATCACATCGCTGGGTTGACTCAGTTCGAGCGTGTGGTGAAACCATTCAGGTTCAATTGCGAACACGCGTACCTGATAGCCCGAATCGAGCAGTGAACGGCCGTCGTGGAGTTCATCCGGCGGCATGATCACCAGCTCGCCGTGGCCGACGTTGTGATGTGTGCCCTGATGGAGAAAACGCTGCTGCCCCTGAGTGATGAGCCCGAGGTGAAAATCGAGGTGATAATGGCGCTCGAACGCGAACTCCTGATAGTCCGCTTCAATCAGGCTGATTGCCTGATGAGGGGTGGTGCTGTAGCGAACGTTGTCCATGATGATGCGTGCCCGGCGCTAAAGGCGTGCGCAGCGGCACGCGGTGAAAACAGGGGTGAAAAAATCGTCAAACACTTCTAGCGTAGCGAGGCGGGCGCCGTTTGTCTTGTAAAAAACGATCACCCGCCGTTGCGGTCTGTTTTCAGCACTGAATGGCTTCAGCGCGAAATGGTTTCAGCACGATTTCACTTCGCCGCGGCGCTACTTGGCGATCACATTGGCCAATGGTCGTTTACGCCCTTGGGTCAGGCCATCGATGCTGAAAATCACCAACGCGCTCCAGATAAACGCAAAGGTAATCGCTTTGTCAGCACTGAAGGCTTCGCCGTACACCAGCACCGCCAGCAGGAACATCAGGCTGGGGCCGATGTATTGGAAAAAGCCCAGCGTCGAGAGTTTGAGTTTGGTCGCCGCGCCAGTAAAGCACAACAACGGCAGCGTGGTGACGATACCGGCTGAAATCAGCAGCAGGTTGAGATGCCAGTCGTTCGCCAGCATCGAGCTGGTGGCCGAATCGGCAATCCACAGCAGATAAATCGCCGCCGCTGGCACCAGCACCAATGTTTCAATAAACAGGCCGGTTTGCGCATTCACGCCGACTTTTTTGCGTAGCAGGCCATACAAACCAAAAGTGATGGCCAGCGAGAACGCCACGATTGGCACTGAGCCGAACACCACCAATTGAATGGCGACGCCGATGGCTGCCAGCGCCACGGCAAACCACTGCAATTTGCGCAGCCGCTCGCCGAGAAACAGCATGCCGAGCACCACGTTAAGCAGCGGGTTGATGTAATAGCCTAAGCTGGCGTCGAGCATGTGATTGGCGTTGATCGCCCAGATGAAAATCAGCCAGTTACCGCCGACCAGCAGCGCGGTGGCCAGCAGGTACATCATTTTCTTTTTGTCGCGGAATACACTCACCATACCGCGCCAATGGCGGCCGAAATGCAGCAGCGCGGCCAGCAGGAAGAACGACCAAATCACGCGGTGGCTGAGAATTTCTAGGGCAGAAACGGAACTGATCGCTTTAAAATAGATGGGCGCGATGCCCCACATGGTGTAGGCGCTGATCGCCAGTATCACGCCTTTCTTGGCGTTTTGTTGTTCTTCGGATGTCATGCTTTACTTCTCACTCAGATCGCGCACCGAAGGGTGGCGAGTTAGCGGGCAGTATACAGGGCAAATCGTTTTCCTCGAACAAATATGCACCATTTCCGGTGGTGACCCGCGCACCTTGCCCACGCGGGCGGCGCAATTACTTTGCCAATAGCGGTTTAATTCACCGCTAAACGTCTCTACAATATCCGGCTTATTGAAATGCCCAATCGTCTGCTTGCAGACCGCCACTGAGACCCAGCATGACCGCTACTTTAATCGCTGAACAATCCGACGCGTTGCCCGATCCGCAGACCATTCTGCGCGATGTGTTTGGCTACCAGACCTTTCGTGATGGTCAGCAAGAAGTGATCGAATCGGCTGTTATGGGTCGTGATGCGCTGGTGATCATGCCCACCGGCGGCGGTAAATCGCTCTGTTATCAGATTCCGGCACTCGCGCGCGAAGGTGTGACGGTGGTGATTTCGCCGCTGATTTCGCTGATGAAAGACCAAGTCGATCAGCTCAAGGCCAACGGCGTGGCGGCGGAGTGTGTCAACTCGACCCAGAGCCGCGAGGCGCTGATGGGCATTTACAATCGCATGCATTCCGGCCAGCTGAAATTGCTGTATGTGTCGCCAGAGCGCGTGCTGACTGGCGAATTTATCGAGCGTTTGCACAACCTGCCGCTGGCGATGATTGCCGTCGATGAAGCGCACTGTATTTCTCAGTGGGGACATGATTTCCGCCCGGAATACGCGGCGCTTGGCCAGCTTAAACAGCAGTTTCCGCAGGTGCCGATCATGGCGCTGACGGCGACCGCCGACGATGCCACTCGCAGCGACATTCTGTCGCGTCTCAACCTGACTGACCCGCACGTTTATCTCGGCAGCTTTGATCGGCCGAACATTCGCTATACGCTGATGGAAAAACACAAGCCGGTGTCGCAGGTGATTCGTTACCTCGACACGCAAAAAGGCCACTGCGGCATCATCTACTGTGGTAGCCGCAAGAAAGTGGAAATGGTGACGGAAAAACTGTGCAACAACCACATTCGCGCCGCTGGCTATCACGCCGGAATGGACGCCGATGAACGGGCGTATGTGCAGGAAGCGTTTCAGCGCGACGACATTCAAATTGTGGTCGCCACCGTGGCATTCGGCATGGGCATCAACAAACCCAACGTGCGGTTTGTGGTTCACTTTGATATTCCGCGCAACATCGAATCCTATTATCAGGAAACCGGTCGCGCTGGCCGCGATGGCTTGCCTGCAGAAGCCGTGATGTTGTATGACCCGGCAGACATTGCCTGGCTACGCCGCATGTTGGATGAGAAAAGCGACGGCCCGCAAAAGCAGGTGGAAACGCACAAGCTGACTGCCATGAGCAACTTTGCCGAAGCGCAAACCTGCCGCCGTCAGGTGTTGCTCAACTATTTTGGCGAATATCGCGACAAGCCGTGCGGCAACTGCGATATCTGCCTCGATCCGCCCAAACATTTCGATGCCACTGAAGAGGCGCGCAAAGCGCTGTCGTGTGTCTATCGCGTCAATCAAAGCTTTGGGATCGGCTATGTGGTGGAAGTATTGCGCGGCATGCAGAACATTCGCATTCGCGAGCATGGTCACGACAAGATTTCGACTTACGGGCTTGGGCGCGATCACAGCCACGACTACTGGGTGAGTATCTTCCGCCAGTTGATTCACAAAGGCATGTTGCATCAGAACATCACGCGGAACTCGACACTGCAACTGACCGAAGAGGCGCGTCCGCTGCTGCGCGGCGATATGTCGCTGGAACTGGCGGTGCCGCGTTTGGATACTGCGGTGCGCGCAGCCAAATCGGATAAGTTGTCGAGCAAAAATTACGACAAGAAGCTGTTTGCCAAACTGCGCAAGCTGCGTAAGTCGATTGCCGATGAAGAAGGGTTGCCGCCGTACGTGGTGTTCAGTGACGCGACCTTGATTGATATGGCGGACATTCTGCCGACATCGTATGGCGAAATGCTGGCGGTGAGCGGTGTGGGCCAGCGCAAACTGGAAAAATACGCCGACCCGTTTTTGGACTTAATTCAGGAGCATCTGACCTATCATGGCTGAGTTTGGTTTACGTGAGTATCTGGCCAGTGACGGCCGCCTGATTGTGGCAACGCCCGCGTTTGATTTTGACTCCTTTCCCCCGCTCGGTGAGCGTTTGGTCGCGCTGTTGTCGGCGCGCGTGCTGGAAAAGCAGAGCGATGCCGATTTGCACTCGTGGCTGATTGATTTTGAAGGTTGCCACCTGATGCTGCGTGCCGAACACTACAGCGAATGTGTGTGGCTCGAAGCGATGGGAGAAGGCTTGGCCACAGAAGAGCTCGATTTTATCGCCAGTCTCCTGCGCCGCGGCATCTGAGCGCCAAAGCGCGACGGCTGTTCCATCTCACCGCCATTTCCCTTTTTCTTTATTTTTCAACGCTTATGCTACTCCTACTCGGTTGAGAACAAGGAGAGCACCATGCGTCTGGAATCCATTCATCAGGATGTCATTTCGTTTGAGCGTTTTATCGGGCGTTGTATCCGTTACGCGCTGATTGCGCTGGGTGTGTTGCTGCTGGGCCTGTTGCCGGGCGTGCTCGGTTTTCTGCTGCTGGCGGAACTCACCGCTGTGCAGGCATGGCTCAATGCGCTGTCGATGGTCAGCGGGCTGGCGCTGCCGTATCCGGTGGCGGATTTTCACCAGTCGGCGTCGCTGCATCTGTTTCTCGCGTTTTATAGCCTGTTCATCGAAACCGTCTTCTTCGTTGCGCTCGCCACGCTGTTTGCGCCGATCATTCACCGCGTGTTTCATCGCATGCATTGCGCTGAAGAGGCCTAGCGGGCGCATATAAAAAAAGCCCCAAACGGGGCTTTTTTGTTGTGAAACGTTTTAAACTTCGCCGATAAAACCGCCCGTCTGGTGCGCCCACAACTGCGCGTACACGCCGTTTTGTGCCAGCAGCTCTTGGTGGGAGCCTTGTTCGACGATGTGACCTTGGTCCATCACAATCAAACGGTCCATGGCAGCAATCGTCGACAAACGGTGCGCAATCGCAATCACGGTTTTGTTTTCCATCAGCTTGTCCAGATTCTCCTGAATCGCCGCTTCCACTTCTGAGTCGAGCGCTGAGGTGGCTTCGTCCATGATGAGGATCGGCGCGTCTTTGAGCAGCACGCGCGCGATGGCAATGCGCTGGCGCTGGCCGCCGGAGAGTTTCACCCCGCGTTCGCCCACTTGCACGTCGTAGCCCGAGTGGCCGTTTTCGTCTTTCAGCAATTCAATGAAATCATGCGCTTCCGCTTGGCGACTGGCGTGCATCAGCTCTGCTTCGCTGGCATGCGGGTTGCCGTAGAGAATGTTTTCACGAATCGAGCGATGCAGCAGTGAGGTGTCTTGCGTGATCATGCCGATTTGCTGGCGCAGCGATTCTTGCGTGACTTGCGCGATGTCCTGACCGTCGATCTCAATGCGGCCCGTATTCAAATCGTAGAAGCGTAGCAGCAGGTTGACCAGCGTCGATTTACCTGCGCCGGAGCGGCCGACAATGCCGACTTTCTCGCCCGGTTTGAGGTGCAGATCGAGCCTGTCAAACACCGCTTTTTGTTCGTTGTATTGAAAACCAACCTGATGGAAGCGAATGTCGCCTTGAGTGACAGCCAGCGATTTGGCGTGCGGCGCGTCTTCAATTTCAATGTCGTTGGCGATGGTGTTGATGCTGTCGATGACCATGCCGATGCTCTCAAACATGCCGCGGATTTCCCACATGATCCATTTCGACATGCCTTGCAGGCGCAGCGCAATGCTGATGCCTATCGCGATCACACCGACGGTCACGCTTTCCGCCAACCACAAATGAATCGACAGCGCCGCCATCGAAAACAGCAGCAGGTAGTTAATCAAATCGACGCTGTAGAGCAGACTGGTGAGGGTGCGCATCTGCTGATACACCGTCGCCAGATAGTTTTTCATCCCTTTTTGCACGTATTGGGTTTCGCGCTGCGAATGCGAAAACAGCTTCACGGTGGTGATGTTGGTGTAGGTATCGACAATGCCGCCAGTCATAGACGATTGCGCGTCTGCCTGCGCGGTGGAGATGCGTTTCAGGCGCGGAATGAAGAACACCTGAATCAGCACATACAAACATAGCCACGCCAGAATCGGCAGCACCAGTACGTCGTCGGCACTGGCAATCATCACCAGCATCGAGACGAAATAGACCGCGATGTAGACCGACAGATCGACCAGTTTCATCACCACTTCGCGCACCGAATGGGCGCTTTGCATCACTTTGGTGGCGACGCGCCCGGCAAAATCACGCTGGAAAAATCCAACACTCTGTTTGAGCAGGTAACGGTGCACCAGCCAGCGAATCGACATCGGGTAGTTGCCGAGAATGGCCTGATGCAGCAAGTTGGAGTGGATAAACGCCAGCACCGGCATCACCACCAACACCAGCAGCGCCATCGACAGCAGCGCGCTGCCATTTTCTGCCCAGAAGTTGGCGCGCGAGCTGTTGCTCAGCATGTCGACCAATTCCCCCATGTAGCGTACCAGCGTGACTTCGGCGATCGCCACACAAGCGCTGAGCAGCGACATCAACAACAGCGGTTTTTCAAACCCGCGCGTGTAGTAGCGGCAGAAGCCAAACAGGGTTTTAGGGGGTTGTTGCGGCTCGTGATCCGGAAACGCGTTGGTGAGATTTTCAAACCAATGAAACATGAAAGAATTGACCTGGGTTAATGAAATTGAGATTGGTTCCTATTTATACTTTTAATTGTGAGAATTGTAAGTAAAATGGCTGACTAATAGTAATGATAACTAAAATGATTCTCAAATATTTAAAGCAGAGGTAATTCCAATCATGGTTGATGTACGACCAAATCGACTGGCGCAGTCGATTCGCAACGCACTGCGTTTTAGCCTAGTGCCCTTGTCACTGTGCATGGCACACAGCGCACTGGCTGCCGACGAGCAACAGGCGTCCAACGAGGTTGAAACCATCGTGGTGACCGCATCGGCCTCGGCGTTGAAAGTGGATACGCCTCTGCAAGAAGCACCGGTGTCCTTGTCGGTCATCACTCACGATGACATTGCTGCGCGTGCGCCTGCGAAATTGGATGAAGCACTGCGCTATACCTCGGGCGTGATGTCGCAACCGTACGGCTCAGACAACGACACCGATTGGCTGAAAGTGCGCGGTTTTGATGCTGCAACGTACCTCGATGGCAGCCGTTTATTCAAAGATGGTTACTACACTTGGTTGGTTGAACCGTATGCTTTAGAACGCATTGAAGTGCTGAAAGGCCCTGCGTCAATTTTGTACGGTGAAGCACCTCCGGGTGGGGTCGTGAATGCGGTCCAGAAGAAACCCACGGATGTGCCACAGGGTGAAATTGGCCTGCAAATCGGCAACGACAATCTGCGCACGCTGTCTTTGGACATTTCTGATTACGCGAATGATGACGGCTCAGTGCGTTATCGTTTAGTGGGGTTAATGAAAGAGAACGATGGTGAACTCAACGGTACGGAAAACAGCCGTTTCTTCCTCGCGCCAAGTTTGACCATCGACGTTTCTGATCGCACCCGTTTGACGTTACTGACGAGCTATCTAGAAGATAGTGGTATTCCAACCAACCCATTCTTTCCTGCGGCGGGAACGTTGATTGGCTCAAATTTTGGTTCAATTGATCCTTCGACCAACTTAGGCCAGCCAGACTACGACAAGTACGAACGCAAGCAAATTTCTGCCGGTTACATTCTAGAGCATGACGTGAATGAGGCCCTGTCTGTCTCGCAGACGTTTAACTACGGTTACAACGAACTCTACTTGCGTAGCAGCTACGTGTTTCCGAACTCCGATCCGTCAACAGATTCCCTGACGCAGGGGTTGGTATTCCGGGACGGTAAAACAGAAAGTTTTAGTTTGGATAACAAGGCGGTTGCGAACTGGGCTTCGGCACGTGTTGAACATACTGCATTGGTGGGTGTGGAATTCCAGCATCACAAAATGGATGGTGTTGAAGCGGATGAGTTTGGGTTTGGTTCGATCAATCCGTTTAACCCAGTCTACGGGAACTATACTGCGCTCGATGAATCGGCGGCTGCGGATCGCGAAATTTCCAAAATGCAGTCCAGTTTGTATGCGCAATATCAGTTGAAGTTGGATCAGCAATGGGTTGGCGTTTTAGGCGGCCGTTTTGATGTGGTGTCGACGGACAACAAAAGCCTAGCAAAATCGCAAGATCTCAGCCGCAATGATTCAGAGTTTTCTCTGAATGCGGGCTTGATGTACTTGGCGAAAAATGGGCTATCACCGTACGTCAGTTATTCTCAGTCGTTTGATGTCTTAACCACCATCGACCCAACCACGGGCAAGTTGTACAAACCGTTAGACGGCGAACAGACGGAAGTTGGGGTGAAATACGAACCTGATTTTTATAATGGCTTTATCAATTTAGCGCTGTTTGATATTACCCAGAAAAACGCTCTGGTCACCAATCCAACGACTTGGGTGGCAACACAAACGGGTGAAGTCACCTCGAAAGGTTTAGAACTGGAAACGGTTGGCTACCTCACGGACAGCTTGAAACTGACAGCCAGTTATACCTACACCAAAGCGAAAACTGATGACACGGGTGGTCAAGGTAAAAAACAAGCGGGCTTAATTCCTAAACACATTGCGTCAGCTTGGTTGGATTTTGATGCCAACCGCGTGGGTTTGAACGGTTGGAAATTCGGTTCTGGCGTTCGTTACATTGGTGAATCAAAAGATAGTCCAGCGTCAAGTAATCTCACTGTGCCCGATGTGACGTTAATGGACGCGATGGCCTCTTACGATATCAATAAAAACTGGCAAGCCCAGTTGAACGTGAATAACGTGTTTGATAAAGAGTATGTTTCTGCGTGTGATTATTACTGCTACTTTGGCCAATCGCGCACGGTTGTCCTGAGTGCAAACTATCGCTGGTAAGCTCAATCACACACTCACACCCATCGTGGTGTGAGTGTTCGTTTTACACATTCCCGCGCTCTGCGGGATTTGTCGTTTTTGTGGATCCCGAATAATGAGGGGGAGAGATGTATCATTTAGCTGATATTCAAATGATTCGAGGCGGTCGAACGATTCTGGCCATCGATGAGCTGAATATTCCCACCAACGAGCTGACGGTGGTGCTGGGCCACAATGGTTCCGGGAAGTCGACCTTGGTCAGTTTGTTATCCGGTCAACAAGCGCCGGATACTGGGTCGGTGTTGCTGAATGATGCACCGCTGGCGTCGCTCAGCAGCAAGTCTCTGGCCAAAGCGGTGGCGTTCTTACCACAAAAACTGCCAGCCAGTGCTGGTTTAACGGTGCGCGAATTGGTGCGTCTGGGCCGTTTCCCTTGGCGCGGCGCGCTGGGGTTTTGGCGCCAACAAGATGCCGAGATGATTCATGCGGCGATGGAGAAAACCGGTGTCAGCGCGTTCGCGGAGACGTTTGTGGATGAGCTGTCGGGCGGCGAACGTCAACGGGCGTGGGTGGCGATGCTGCTGGCGCAAGAATCCCCGATGTTGATTTTGGATGAACCGACCTCGGCACTCGATGTGCAGCATCAATACCAATTGATGGCGCTGCTCGCAGAACTCAATCAACAGCAGGGCTGTGGCATCATCGTGATTTTGCATGACCTCAACCTCGCGCTACGTTACGCCACCCACATCGTGGCGCTCAAGCAAGGGCGCATTGCTTTTGACGGCCCGGCATCTGCACTGGCTGATGAGCAGCGCCTGTCTGATTTGTACCAAACGCCGATTACGCTGATCGACCACCCGCACGCGGTGGGCGATGCCTCGACTCATAAGGTTGCGATTGTATGTGCTTGAAACTTAGTTTGAAAAAAACGCTGATGCTGCTGGGCCTGTTGGTGAGCAGTGTGCCGTCGGCGCTGGCCGCAATTTCGGTCACCGATTCATTAGGCCAGCACACACTGGCGGCCGTGCCGCAACGCGCCGCGGTGCTGGATTGGGATTTGATGGAGCAGGTGATTGAACTGGGCGTTGCACCGGTGGCGGTGACCGATGCGGAGTCGTACCGCGATTGGGTGGTGAAGCCTGCGATTCCAGCGAGTGCGGAAAACGTCGGCACCCGCGGGGAGCCGAATTTGGAACGAATTGCGGCTTTGCAACCGGACATCATTTTGATCACGGGTTCACAGCGCGATCTCAAACCGCGCTTAGAGCAGATCGCACCGGTGCTGCTTTACACCAACTTCAGTGCGCGGGATGCGCAAGCGGAAGTGGCGATCGCCCAGTTCCAACAACTGGCGCAAGTGTTTGGCAAGCAAGCGGTCGCGGCGCAAAAACTGGCGTTCATGGAGCGCCGTTTTGCGGAACTCAACGCGCAGTTGAAAGCGCATTTTGGTGCGACGCTGCCGCCGACCTTGGTGATGCGCTTTGCGGATACCAAATCGACCTTCATCTACACCCAAGATTCGATGGCCTATTACGTGGTGGAAAAACTCGGCCTGACGCCAGCGATGGTGGAAGCGCCGAAGCAGTGGGGCATTGTGCAAAAGCCGATTACCGATCTGCGCCACATTCGTGACGGCTACGTGCTCTATATCGAGCCGTTCAGTGATGAGAAAAAACTGAAAAATTCGGTGTTGTGGAAAGCGATGCCGTTTGTGCGTCAGCAACACGTGAATTCAGTGGCGTCAGTTTGGAGCTACGGCGGCGCGATGTCGCTGATGTACACCGCAGAAGCGATCACCGCCAGCTTGCTTGATATGGCGCCGGCCTCATGACCGCCAAGCACTTGATGGCGGTAGTGCTGGTGTTGGCCGCCACGTCGCTGGCCAGCCTGCAATGGCATCAACCGCTGGCCTTGAGCCATCAATGGCAGTTACTCGGTAGCCCGCAGCTTGCGGAGTCGTTTGATGAGTTTAACTTTGCTTACGCGCAGTTGCCTCGTTTGGTGATGACGCTGATTGTCGGCGCCATGCTGGGTTTGGTCGGCAGCTTGATGCAGCAACTGACACAGAACTCGCTCACCTCACCGCTCACCATGGGGACTTCTTCTGGCGCCTGGTTGGCGCTCATTATCGTCAGTATCTGGTGGCCGGATGCGATCGCCGATTACAGTGCGATGGCTGCAATGACCGGCGCGCTGGTGGCGTTTGGCCTCATTTTGCTGATCGCGGGGATCGACAACATGACCGGGTTGCCGATGGTGATTTCCGGTATGGTGATCAACATTTTGCTGGGGGCGATTGCGGGGGCCATTATTCTGCTGCATCAAGATTACGCACAAAACGTCTTCATGTGGGGTGCGGGCGATCTGGCGCAAAACGGCTGGGAGATGATTGAATGGCTGGTGCCACGGTTGTCGCCGTTGGTGGTGCTGTTGCTGCTGGCGCCGCGCGTACTGACGCTGCTGCGGTTGGGGCATCAAGGCGCACAGGCGCGCGGCTTGTCGGTGATTCCGGCGTTCTTTTTGCTGATGACCCTTGGGATTTGGTTGGTGTCGGCTTCGATTACCGTGGTCGGCTTGATTGGTTTTATCGGCCTATTAACGCCCAATATCGTGCGCGCGTTGGGCGCGCGAACCCCCCGCATGGAACTGCTGGCGAGTTTGGTGTTTGGCGCGCTGCTACTGCTGCTGACCGACATGTTGGCGCAAGGGCTCACGGGGTGGCTCGGGCAAGTGGTGCCCAGTGGCGTGACCGCCGCCGCGATTGGCGCGCCAGCGCTGATTTGGTTTAGCCGCCGTCAGCTCAAAGCGCAAGATGGGATTGCCGTGGCATTGCCCGGTTCACGCCGGCGGGTGAGTCGCGGATTGACGGCGATGGTGACCGGCCTGCTGGTGGCGGGTGTGGCACTCTATTTCTGTTATCAACCGGACAGCGCGCACGCTTGGCTGGCATTGCCAAGTGATTATCAGTGGTCACTGCGTTGGCCGCGTGCGTTAACGGCGCTGTGCACCGGTATTGGCCTCGCGCTGGCGGGCACCATTTTGCAGCGCTTGATCTACAACCCGCTCGCCAGCCCCGATATTCTCGGTGTGTCGGCTGGGGCGACGTTTGCGCTGGTCTTTTCCAGTCTGTTTCTTGGTCAGTCATTGGTATCGACGCAATGGGGCACCGCGCTGGCTGGGAGCATGGCGGTGCTGGCGGTGCTGATTCTACTTGGCCGCAAGCATCAGTTTGCGCCTTCGAGTGTGATTTTGACCGGGATCGCGATGACGGCGCTGCTGCAAGCGTTCGTTCAGTTCTGTTTGGCGAAAGGCAATCAGGATAGCTACAAAATTTTGCAATGGTTGGCTGGTTCGACATACCGCGTGACCGCCGAGCAAGCGATGCTGCTGTTTGGGTTGGTGGTGGTGCTGTTTGTGCTGAGTTTGATGAGCAGCCGCGCGCTAACCCTGATCTCCATCAGCCGTTCATTTGCGACCGCGCGGGGGCTCAACAGTGGGTGGATGTCGCTCGGTTTGTTGGTGCTGGTTGCGATGTTGTGCGCGGTGGTGACGGCGACGATGGGGCCAGTGGCCTTCGTTGGTTTGATTGCGCCGCACTTGGCGCGGATGCTGGGGGCGCAGCAGGTCAAAGCGCAGTTGCTGCTCGGCAGTTTAATTGGCGCGACGACCATGCTGTGGTCGGATTGGCTGGGTCAGGTGCTGCTGTTTCCCAATCAGATTGCCGCCGGTACGCTGGTCTCGATTCTCGGCGCGCTGTATTTCCTCATCTTGTTGTTGGTCAGCCGAATGCGGCGCCAATCATAAAAAAAACGCCTTCTGTTGAAGGCGTTTTTTTTCATCATTATTTCTTGGTGATCTTATCCAGATAGCCCATGGCAAACGCCGATAACACAAACGTGACGTGCAGCAGCAGGTACCATTTAATCTTCTCATCCGCGATGTGTTCGGTGTTCATGAACACTTTCAACAGGTGAATCGACGAAATCGCCACAATCGAGGCGGAGACTTTGTTTTTCAGCGAGCTGGTGTCGAGCTTACCCAGCCAGCCGAGTTTGTCGTCGTTCTCATCCACATCGATTTTTGAAACGAAGTTTTCGTAACCGGAGAACATCACCATCACGATCAGGCCGCCAACCAGTGAAATATCAATCAACGATAGCGCGACCAGAATGAGGTCGACCTCTTTGATCGAGAAGATGATGGGCAGCAGGTGAAACACCTCCTGAAAGAATTTGATGCCCAGCGCCAGCAGTACCAAGCTGAGGCCAAGATAAATAGGCGCCATTATCCAACGCGCTGAATACAAAAGTTTTTCCACGAAGTTTTCCATGTTGAAGTAGCCGATTTTTGTTATTTGATTTGGTGATGAGTCCACGGTGTGCACCACGCTCACCGTGATGGCGCGATAGTACTCTGATTCGCGCGCTGTTGGCTATCCGTCAACCGCGCTTTTTTGGTGGCAGCGACGGAACATTCTGCGGCGCTCAAAAAACAAAAAGCCCTGCAATCGCAGGGCTTGGTATTGGCGAGATGGTGATCACTCGATGTTTTGGATCTGTTCGCGCATTTGCTCAATCAGCACTTTGAGCTCCACGCCAGAGGCGGTGATGTCAGTGCTGATTGATTTGGAGGCCAGTGTGTTGGACTCGCGGTTGAACTCTTGCATCATGAAATCGAGACGGCGACCGACTGAGCCGCCTTTTTTCAGAATGTTGCGTGTTTCTTTGACGTGCGAATCGAGGCGATCCAGCTCTTCCGCCACATCTGATTTCTGCGCCAGCAGAATCAGCTCTTGTTCGATGCGGCTTGGGTCGAGCTCGACTTTCGCTTCTTCAAATTTGCCGACCAGACGCTCACGTTGCCAGTCGATGATTTCCGGCATGCGCGCGCGCACTTTGACGACTTCGGCGCTGATGCCATCCAGACGCTGTTCGATCAGCGCTTTCATGTTTTCGCCTTCGCGGCCACGCGCTTCGATGAATTCGCTCACTGCTTCATCAAATCCTTCCAGCAGCGATTTGTTGATCGCGTCCATATCTTGTTCTGGGGTTTCCATCACGCCCGGCCACTGCATCACTTGGAATGGGTTGATGCGGCTCAGTTCACCGGTCATGTGCATGACTTGGCTGGCGGCTTTAATCACTTGTTCGGCCAGCGCTTCGTTGATGTTCAACTTGCTTTGCGCTGCAGGATTGGCATCAAAACGCAGGTGACATTCGACTTTACCGCGCGCCAGACGCTGGCGGAAACGTTCGCGCAATACGGGCTCCAGGCCACGGAACTGCTCCGGCAGGCGGAAATAGGTTTCCAGGTAGCGTTGGTTAACCGAGCGAATTTCCCACACGGCACTGCCCCAATCGCCTTTGACTTCTTTGCGTGCATACGCCGTCATGCTGTAGATCATCGATGTGTCCTTGGTTTTGAATTTTTTAAATGAACTGGCGCTAATACTAGCATAGAAAACCCCCACGGTGGCGAGAGACGCGTCGCCAACTTCGCTGATCCAACCGATGCAAACCTAGGATTGAGGTTTGAATTCCGCTATAATTCTGCCCCAATCAAATCCGCCCTTGCGATGGCGGTTCATCCAACGGTTCACCCAACATAGGTAAAGCCCTTATGCGTCCAAATAACCGCGCTGCGGATCAGGTTCGTCCGATTCAAATTACTCGTCACTACACGGCTTACGCAGAAGGTTCTGTGCTGGTGGAGTTCGGCAATACCAAAGTGCTGTGTAACGCAACGGTAGAAGAAGGCGTGCCACGCTGGCTGAAAGGTCAGGGTAAAGGCTGGGTGACTGCAGAATACGGCATGCTGCCACGCGCCACCCATTCGCGCACACGTCGTGAAGCGGCGAACGGCAAACAAGGCGGTCGTACCATGGAAATTCAACGTCTGATCGCGCGCAGCCTGCGTGCCGTGGTCGACTTAGAAGCGATGGGTGAGCTGATGATCACCGTGGATTGTGACGTGATTCAAGCTGACGGCGGCACACGCACCGCATCGATTTCTGGTGCCAGTGTGGCGATGGCCGATGCGTTCGACAAACTGGTGGCCGACGGCAAACTGAAGAAGAACCCGATGAAAGGCCATGTGGCTGCGGTTTCCGTGGGCATTCTGGGCCAAGACGTGTTGTGCGATTTGGAATATGTGGAAGATTCTGCGGCAGACACCGACATGAACGTGGTGATGACCGAAGAAGGCAAGATGATCGAAATTCAGGGCACGGCCGAAGGCGAACCGTTCAGTCACGAACAGTTGCTTGATTTGTTGGCGGTGGCCAAAAAAGGCATTGCAGACATCGTCTCGGCGCAGAAGGCGTCGTTAGAGAATTGATGATGAGCTCCCGAGAGGGGGCTATTTTTTTGTCTAAATTTTTTTGCCGCGCAGGCGGCAGCAAGAAACCTTGGGCGCTTACGGAGTGACTTACGGAGCTAAGTGCCCACCGCGGTGTTTGACGAGGTGCAAACCCGAATCCTGTTTACCCTGAACCTTGGATATATAGAGAGAAAGTGATGAAAGCATACCAGCGTGAATTTATTGAGTTTGCCCTAGAAAAGGAAGTACTGAAATTTGGTGAGTTTACTTTGAAGTCAGGCCGTAAAAGCCCATATTTCTTTAACGCTGGTCTATTCAACACTGGTCGCGATTTAGCGCGCCTCGGCCGTTTTTACGCGGCGGCGCTGGTGGATTCAGCGATTGAGTTTGATGTGCTGTTTGGCCCAGCCTACAAAGGGATCCCGATTGCGACCACCACCGCGGTCGCACTGGCTGATCACCACGATGTGGATACGCCCTACTGTTTTAACCGCAAAGAAGCCAAAGATCACGGTGAAGGTGGCAATTTGGTGGGCAGCGCGCTAGAAGGCCGCATCATGCTGGTGGATGATGTGATCACCGCGGGTACGGCGATTCGTGAGTCGATGGAAATCATTCAGAACAACGGCGCGGATTTGGCCGGTGTACTGGTGGCGATTGACCGTCAGGAAAAAGGCAAAGGCGAATTATCGGCGATTCAGGAAGTTGAGCGTGACTTTGGTTGCGCGGTGATTTCGATTGTCAGCCTGACCGACCTTATCACCTATCTGGAAGAGCAAGGTGGTAACCGCGAACACCTCGACGCGGTGAAAGCGTACCGCGCGCAATACGGTATCTGATACCGACCTCCTTACAGGGGAATGGACGGACAACAAAAAGCCCACCGATGGGTGGGCTTTCTAGTTCAAGCTGGCGTTGCCGACATTATTGGTAACGAATGCCTTTCGGCACGTTCGGATCCTGCATGGTTTTAAAGCGTTTGTGCAGCCACATCCATTGGGTTGGCGCGCGCATGATGACCATTTCTACATACTTGTTCATGTAGGCTGCGGCGGCAACTTCATCTTTTTGTGGGTAGTTGTCTCCCACGGCGATGTCGGCCAGGAGTTCATACTTGCCCTCGTCGTTACGAAAGCCTGAACCCATCACGATGGCGCAATGACTGGTGTATGCCAGAATACTGGTGCCGGTGGTGGTACACGCATCTTGCACTGCAAAAAACGGTACGAATACCGATTTGTTACGCCCGTAATCGTGGTCTGGCAAATAGAACAGCAGCTCGCCTTGGCGCATCACGCGAATCATTTTCTTCACGTCTTTACGGTCAATCAGCACGTTGCCGTTATGCGTGCGGCCCCAATATTGGATGAAGTTGTAGGCGGGGTTGTTGTGCGGGCGAAACGCGCCATAACCCGGCAGGCCCAGCACGGCAAACGCACGTGCGGTAATTTCCAGGTTGAGGGCATGCACGCAGCACAGCAGCACGCCTTTGCCGTTGGCTTTGTATTCGCGCAAGACCGCCAAGTCTTTCTCAACAATACGACGTTTGAACCGCCAAGTGGGCCAGAACCAGGTGATGCCGGTTTCAATCAGCGCCAGCCCCGTATTTTTGAAGTTCTCGACCACCATCTGCTCGACTTCATCGCTGCCTTTGTCAGGAAATGCCAGTTCAAAGTTACGCTTGGCCACGTGCACGCGTTTTTTACCCAAACGCATGCCCAGCAAGCCCAAGCTTTGGCCGAGCTTCAGCAGCACGGCATAAGGCAGTAGGTTTACGATCAGCGCGAGGGTGCCGAACCCTAGCCACACGCCCCAGTGTTTCGGGTGCAGCAGGGAGAGGGTGAATTGAGGTTTGCCGTATTTGTCTTGACTCATGGGGTTCACTTAATCTGAGCACTCAGCAGCGACCAGTATTCGTCGAAGTTGGCCGTGGGCAGGTATTTGAAATCAGAACGCACGAAGCGGTTCAGACTGCCTTCGACCTGACCGAGTAACTGGGCGGCCAGAATGTTTTCGTCAACAGGGAATGATTTGCCTTCACGAATTTTACGTTCACGCAGAATCTGACGCAATGACGTCTCGATGCGTTCGAACAGTTGATTGATGCGCTCACGCAGACGTTCATTTTCAAACATCAGAGCATGGCCGGACAAAATTCTTGTCAGACCGGGGTTACGTTCTGAAAACGCTAACAGTAATTGCATCACCAAGCGAATGCGGTTCAACGTGTCTTTTTCTTCATCCAGAATACGGTTGATGCGCGACATCAACGACTCTTCGATGAACTCGATCAGCCCTTCGAACATGCGTGCTTTGCTTGGAAAATGGCGATACAACGCGGCTTCTGAGACGCCAACCTGCTTCGCCAATTTGGCGGTGGTGATGCGCGAAGCACCTTCATGCGATTCCAGCATTTGTGCTAAGGCTTGAAGAATTTCTTCACGTCGATTGCTTTTCTTACTGACGGCCATAACCGTGTTTCCTTTTTATACCACTGCTTGGTTAGAAATGAGTGGGCGAAACGGTCACTGTTTCGCGCCCCAACCTCATTTCAGAGCGTTTCGATAACGGGATGTAAGTAGGCGTTGTCGCCTACAGTTTGTCATTGATCAACAGCATCAGCGCATGTGCCAATTCGGCTTTGGAGGCCAATGGCAGGGATTGCTCGCTGGGCGCATCTGGCGCGCTCGGACGCCAATACACGGTCAGCGCGTTGTCGTTGCTGTTGAAACCCTGGCCGGCGACGGAGACGTCGTTGGCACAGATCATATCGAGGTTTTTCTTCTCCAATTTGCCGCGTGCGTATTTTTCCACATCCTGTGTTTCGGCGGCAAAACCGACGGTAAAGGGTCGGTTGTCGGTCATTGCGGCGACCGAGGCGACGATGTCCGGGTTTTTGACCATGGTGACGCAGAGCGTGTCACTGTCGTCGGTTTTTTTGATTTTTTGCTGTGCCATGCTTTGTGGGCGGTAATCTGCCACCGCAGCGCAGCCAATAAATACGTCATGTTCGCCTGCGTGCGCCATCACCGCTTGGTGCATCTCGAGGGCACTGTCGACATTGATACGCGACACATTGGCAGGCGTTGTTAAATTCACTGGGCCACTGACCAGCGTCACGTGTGCTCCCAGTTTCGCCGCCGCATCGGCAATCGCAAAGCCCATTTTTCCGGAACTGTGATTGGTGATGTAACGCACCGGATCGAGCGCTTCACGGGTCGGGCCCGCGGTCAGCAGGACGCGTTTACCCGCCAGCGGCTTTGGGCCGAAAAATTCCTCACAGCGATGCACCAGATCCATCGGCTCGAGCATGCGCCCCGGGCCGATATCGCCACACGCTTGTTCACCGGCGGCCGGTCCCCAAATATGCATGCCGCGACGCGCCAGCGTGGCAATGTTTTCTTGCGTGGCGAGATTGCGGTACATCTGTTGATTCATCGCCGGAGAGACGACCACGGGCGAGTCGGTGGCCAGCACGAGTGTGGTGAGCAAATCATTGCCCATGCCAGCCGCCATACGCGCAATGAGATCGGCGGTGGCGGGTGCCAGTAGAACCAAGTCGGCCCATTTCGCGAGTTCGATATGACCCATCGACGCTTCCGCGGCTGGGTCGAGCAGGCTATCAGAGACTGGGCGACCGGAGACGGCTTGCATCGTCAACGGCGTGATAAATTCTTTGGCCGCTTTGGTCATCACGACCTGAACGGTGGCGCCGCGCTCAATCAGGCGACGGGTTAATTCTGCACATTTGTACGCAGCGATACCGCCGCTGATACCAAGCAGAATCTTTTTTCCTGCCAATGTTTGCATGCTGGATTCCTCAAAAATTCTGCGCGCTATGTTAGCACAACTCCAGAGAGATGTTGGAGCTGTGTCAAATCTCACGGCGCAACGGGGATAGATCGTTCGGTGAGCTCAGCAAATTTCAGCGCTTCTCACAGATATTATTTCCGGATTATGCAACATACTGTGTGATAAAAACCAATAATAGAGCACAAGGACCTTTATGATTACCTCCCTGAGAAGCCGAACGAAACTTTTACTGCTGACGGTCATTCCGCTGGTGATTATTACTGCCATGGTGACGGCGGTGTATTACTGGAATGGGATGAAATCCCTCGATCAAGAACTGACTCAATACCGTGCGCAGCTGGTCGATAGCCGCAAAGCGGAACTCAAGGCCTATCTGATGATGGGCGTTACCGCAGTGAAGTCGTTATACGAGACGGATCAGGGCGGCAACAACAAAGCGCAAGCGAAAGAAATTCTGAAAGCCATGCGCTTTGACAGCGATGGCTACTTCTTTGCTTATGACTCTCAAGGCATCAACACACTGCATGCCATCAACCCGTCGCTGGAAGGCAAAAACCTCTACGGCATGAAAGATGAAAATGGCGTGCCGGTCATTGCCGGATTGATTCAGGCGTCCAAATCAGGTGATGGCTTCCTTTATTTCTCGTGGCACAAACCGACGATCAATGCACAAGCGCCAAAACTAGGTTATGCCGAGTATCTCGCCAAGTGGGATTGGGTGCTGGGCACCGGCATTTACATTGATGACATCGACACGCAAGTGGCACAGTTCAAAGCGCAGCGCGAAGCGCAGCTGTATGAGCAAACCCTGTCGGCGGTTGGTCTTTCCGTCGTGGGCTTGGTGCTGACGATCATCGTGGTGAGTGTGCTGGTGTCGCGCGGTGTGGCGCCATTGCACCACGTGGTGGACTCACTCAAAGCGGTCGCGGCCGGTGGCGGCGATCTCACGGCGCGTTTAAAAGTGGAGAGCCGTGATGAAGTGGGCGAAGTGGCGCAGGCGTTTAATGCCTTTATGGACAAACTGCATCCGCTGATTGTGGATCTGCGAGCGTCAGCGCAGGACGTGCAATCGGCGGCGGCGGATCTCGATGGCCAAACCACGCAATCGAGCCAGCAGATGAACAGCCACTGCATGGAAACCGATAAAGTGGTGGCCGCGGTGACTGAAATGAGCGCCACGGCCCGTGAAGTGGCCAACAACACCAATGCCACTGCACAAGCGATTGATTCGGCCAACCATCAAATCTTGGATGCGCAAAAAGAAGTGAACTTGGCGATTGAAGGCATTGGCGATCTGGTGAATGAAGTGAACCTGACCTCGGATGCGATTCAAGAGCTGAGCCAAAAAACGGAACAGATCACCAAAGTGCTCAATGTGATTGGGGATATTGCCGAGCAAACCAACCTTTTGGCGCTCAACGCGGCGATTGAAGCGGCACGTGCGGGTGAACAAGGGCGCGGGTTTGCTGTGGTGGCCGATGAAGTGCGCTCGCTGGCCAGCCGCACGCAAAACAGCACACAGGAAATTGGCGAGATGTTGCAGTCGCTGCATCAAGGGGTGAGTAAAGCGGTCAGCAGCATGGCGCTGAGTCAAGATCGCGGCGAGAAAACGGCGCTGGAATCGGTGCAGATCAAAGAGCGCTTGTCTGGTATTTCTGAAGCGGTGAGCGTGATTCACGACATGGGGATTCAGACCGCATCGGCCGCCGAGCAGCAAAGCGCGGTGTCGGAAGATATCAACCAAAATCTGGTCGCGATTCAGCAGATTGTGAATGAGCTCAGCGATAACCTGCAGCGCTCAGAATCGATCAGCACCCGTTTGGCGCAATCGGGACAGCAAATGGGGAACTTGGTCGGTCACTTTAAGCTTTAACACACAGCGGCGTTGCACCTGCCCATGACGCCGCTCTCAAGATCCCTCAGGCCGCTTGCAGCCTGAGGGATAAATCGGCTTGAGTATGGCAAATCACAGGAGCCATGCATGAGCCTCAAATCCTTTCCCAACGAATCCATGCCGCGTGAAAAGCTGTTGTCGCGTGGCCCACAGGCGTTATCCGACGCCGAATTACTCGCGATTTTTCTGCGCACGGGCACGCCGGGCATGAACGTGCTCGCGCTCTCGGATTTTTTATTGCGTGAGTTTGGATCGCTGCGCGCGCTGTTTTCGGCCCCCAAGGATCAGTTTTGTGCTCACAAAGGGCTCGGCGAAGCCAAATTTGTGCAGTTGCAGGCGGTGCTGGAGATGACTCAGCGCTATCTGGCAGAAACACTCAAGCGTGGCGAGGCACTCACCAGCCCGCAGCAAACCAAGTTGTATTTGTCGAGCGTGCTGCGCGATCGCCAGCGTGAAGCGTTTTACATTCTGTTTCTTGATAACCAGCATCGCGTGATTCGCGATGAAGTGTTGTTTGAAGGCACGATTGATGCGGCGAGCGTGTATCCACGTGAAGTAGTCAAACGTGCGCTGCACCATAACGCTGCGGCGCTGATACTGGCGCACAACCATCCTTCGGGAGTCGCCGAGCCCAGCACGTCTGATCGCAGGATCACGCGCAGGCTCACCGATGCTTTGGCGTTGGTGGACATTCGCGTGTTGGATCACTTCGTGGTGGGGGACGGCGAAGTGGTCTCTTTTGCTGAACGCGGGTGGATTTAACGCGCGACAAAAAATATTTTTTGGCTGTCGAAAGTTTAAACTATTGAGCAAATACAAGGGTGTAGGGAGAAAACTTAACTTTTTCGTGGAACAATTCCGACAGGCCTTATCCGCAATTCACCTGAATGCACAAAAAATGCTTAGCTTTCTGTGGTTTTCTGGTATGATTCGCACACATTTTTTAACCCCAATTCAGCTCAACACAAAAAAAGATCAGGTAATCCTGTAAAAAGGATCTGTTCGGGTCTTGAGCAATGCGTGTCAAGTTAGTATAATGCGCGACCTTTGATAGCCTTGTATGGATTTTCCATAACGGTTTTTAACCTCAACTTCTTATGTAGAAAGAGAGAGGTTCGGCCACCAAGGTTGATATCGAGCTGAAACGATTTGGAGAAGACATTCATGTCCCGAGTATGCCAAGTAACTGGTAAGCGTCCAGTAACGGGTAACAACCGTTCACACGCACGAAATGCTACTAAGCGTCGTTTTCTGCCGAACCTACAAACTCATCGTTTCTGGGTAGAGAGCGAAAAACGTTTTGTTAAACTACGTCTAACTGCTAAAGGCATGCGTATCATTGATAAGAAAGGCATCGATGCTGTTCTTGTTGATATCCGTGCACGTGGCGAAAACGTTTAAGAGGAATTAAACAATGGCTAAAGGCATTCGTGAGAAAATCCGTCTAGTATCTTCTGCTGGTACTGGTCACTTCTACACAACTGACAAGAACAAACGCAACATGCCAGGCAAATTTGAGATCAAGAAATTTGATCCAGTTGTACGCCAGCACGTTGTATACAAAGAAGCAAAAATCAAGTAATTGATTGCGGTCTTTGGAATGATAAAAACCCAGCCTTTTGGCTGGGTTTTTTCTTTTCTGCTGCTGGTGTTCTGCCAAGCCGTTTTCTAGGATCTCGTGTCGTCCTCTGCTACTCTAGCGGTATCGTAATCAATGAAGGATAGCGATTATGCGTGTCGCGCCTCATCGCCGCCGCCGATGGAATAACATCCTGATTCTGGCGGTGATCGTGTTCATCGGAGTGCTGAATCTACCTGCGTTCATCAAATCGTATTTGATGGAACCGGAGGTCAGTGCGAACCCCACCTTACTTAATCCCCACGCGTCATTGCAGGCAATGCACTTTACTCATGTGTCGCTTGAGCTCAATCAAGGCCGCTGGCGAGCCACGCCGCCGACTGCGGTGGCCCCCGAAGAGCTGGTGAAGCGTTGGCAAGCGCTGGTCGGCACTGAAGTGGATGAAGAGACCTATCAATCGCTGCAACCGAATTTGCGCAGCCCACAAACGATCGAAGTGTGGTATCGCGATCAGGAAGAGCCGCAAAGGATCACCTATTACCGCACACCGCAATTCTGGCTGTTTAAGAACTGGCAGGAGAAGTGGATTGCTATTTCCGTCGATAATGCTTACCTGCTGCCGTCCTCCTGACGACGGCCTGATCAAGAGAGGTTGAACAAACAACATGCCTGAACTCCCGGAAGTTGAAGTCAGTCGTATGGGCATCTCACCGCATCTGGTGGGAGAAACGGTGCGTTCCCTGACGTTCCGCACGCCGAAACTGCGGTGGGATATTCCCGCAGAACTGAAGCAGATGGAAGGGCAAGTGATCACTGCTATTTCTCGCCGCGCCAAATACCTAATGATTGAAACGTCGGTGGGCAGCGCCATTGTCCACTTGGGCATGTCGGGGTCGCTGCGCGTGCTCGACGGTGATTTCCCGCCCGCCAAACACGATCACGTGGATCTGACGCTGACCAACGGCAAAGTGCTGCGTTATAACGATCCGCGTCGTTTCGGGGCTTGGTTGTGGTGTCCGGCTGGTGAACATCACGAAGTGCTAGGTCATATGGGGCCCGAGCCGCTCACCGACGAATTTAATGCGGCGTATCTGCTGCATAAAGCGCGCAAGAAACGGGTCGCGGTGAAGTCGTTTATTATGGACAACAAAATCGTTGTCGGTGTGGGCAACATCTACGCCAATGAATCGCTGTTCAGTGCGCATATTCACCCTTTGCGACCTGCGCATTCGCTGAGCGAAGCTGAGTGGACGTCTTTGGTGGCGGACATCAAAGCGGTGTTGACGACTGCCATTGCGCAAGGCGGCACCACGCTGAAAGATTTTGCCCAAGCGGATGGTAAACCGGGCTATTTTGCTCAGGAGTTGCAGGTGTACGGTAAAAAGGGCCAACCTTGTCCACGATGCGGTGAACCGATCGCGGAGCTGAAAATTGGTCAGCGCAACTCGTTTTTTTGCCTGCAATGCCAACCCGTTGTGCCGGAAAGTCCCGCTAAATTGTGATATAACGCGTGGAGCTTTCGTTCTGAAGAGAGAATGGTGATGAAATATTTAGTAACTGGTGCCGCAGGATTTATTGGCTCAGCAGTCATTGAGCGTCTGTGTGCCGAAGGGCACGATGTCGTTGGCATTGATAACCTGAACGACTACTACGATGTGGCGTTGAAAGATGCACGTTTAGAACGTGCCGCGCATGAGCGTTTCTCATTTATCGAAATGGACATCGCGGATCGCGAAGCGATTGCCGACCTATTTGCTGTTGAGCAGTTTGACAAAGTCATCCACCTCGCGGCGCAGGCGGGGGTGCGTTATTCAATTGATAACCCCATGTCGTATGCCGACAGCAATCTGGTTGGCCACCTGACTATTCTAGAAGGTTGTCGTCACCACAAAATCAAACACTTGGTCTATGCATCGTCAAGCTCGGTGTACGGTCTGAACCGCAAAACGCCGTTCAACACGTCGGATAGCGTGGATCACCCGGTGTCACTCTACGCGGCGACCAAAAAGTCCAATGAGCTGATGGCACATACTTATTCGCACCTTTACGGCGTGCCAACCACTGGGCTGCGTTTCTTTACCGTGTACGGCCCGTGGGGACGTCCGGACATGGCATTGTTTAAGTTCACCAAAGCGATCCTCAAGGGTGACGCGATCGATGTGTACAACAACGGCGATATGATGCGCGATTTCACCTACATTGATGACATCGTGGAAGGCATTCTGCGCATTAAAGATGTGGTGCCGGAGCCAAATGCTGAATGGAGCGTGGAAGCGGGATCGCCAGCAACCAGTTCCGCGCCTTACCGTGTGTATAACATTGGCCATGGCAGCCCGGTCAAATTGATGGATTACATCAAAGCGCTGGAATCGGCGTTGGGGATTGAAGCGAAGAAAAACATGCTGCCGATGCAGCCGGGGGATGTGTACGTCACGTATGCTGACACGCAAGACCTATTCAACGCAACGCAGTACAAACCTCAGATGGGGGTTGAACAAGGCGTGGCGAATTTTGTGAAATGGTACAAAGAATTCTATTCTGCATAGCGATACCTTCCACACTCTTTACAGCCGGGGCTAGCGCCCCGAGCTGTAAACGATAATCTCCCGTTTTACCGGGAACTCAGACGATCATCCATCAAATCTGGCAATGCGCTGGAACATTTTGGGACATTGAGACTCCAACATCGGTATCATTCTTGCTAATGATTTACTGAGTCAATTCCGAACGCGACAATTTGCCGTCGTTCATTGTATTTTTCTGCCTGTTGTTCAAGAAAATGAAGTATCAACCACACCTACGCCAGCTCTGCCTGTTTCTCCTTCAGTGTTTTGCCTTCTCCTTTTGTATCTTACTGATTGCTCGAGTGGTCTTTTTTCTCCACATTCGTGATGTGTTACCGACGCATGCGGTCGATGATGATATTTGGCGCGCATTTTGGGTGGGTGGGCGCTTTGATGCCAAAGTGACTGCTATTGCCTATGCGCCGCTGCTGCTCAGTGGGCTGATTGCCGCGGCGTTTCATGCGGCCTATCGCCGTTGGCTCAAGTTTGCACTCGGGTATCACAGTGTGATTGCCGGTTTGTATGTGGTGGGCTGCATCGGGAATTATTACTACTACCTGACGTACGGCAGCCATGTGGACCTGTTCGTGTTCGGTTTGTGGGAAGATGACACCGACGCGGTGCTGATCAATATGTGGCAGGATTACCCTATCATGCGTGGTGCATTCTTGGCCGTGGCAACGGCTGGGCTGGCCTATGTGTCGTCGCGTTGGTTCCTGCGTTCGTCGCTGGGGCAATTGAACCCCCGTATGTATTGGCATTGGGGCGTGACGTCGCTGGTGGTTTTGATGACGATCATCGTCACGTTCGCGGTCGCTCGTGGTTCGCTCGACAGCCATCCGCTCAAGCGCTATCACGCCAGTGTGTCGCAATACAAACCGCTCAATATGATCACGCCGAACGTGTTTATGGCGCTCGATTGGGCGACGACCGATTACAAAGAGCAGCGCCATTTTGACCCGGTCTCACAACGTGCGTTGACGGCGCAGATGGAAAAGATGCTCGGTCAGCCAACGCCAAACTATCATGTACCGACCAACCCATTTCTTGCCGACCATCCACCGCATGTTGTGGTCGCGATGATGGAAAGCATGGGCATGAATATTTTGGTGGAAGACGATCCGCAGACAAACGATCTGCTGGGCAGTCTGCGCCCGTACTGGGAGAAGGGTTTCTTATTTGAGCGTTTTATGGCGGGCACGTCGGCGACCATCGACAGCATCGTCATGACGCTGTTCCACAGCCCGGTGGCGACGATCAGCCACTCGTCAATTCAAAACATTGCTTTGCCAAGTTCGGCCATTTTGCCGTACAAACGCGCCGGTTATGAGGTCGTGTTCCTGTATGGCGGCAATGGCATGTGGCGAAATCTGGCCAATTACTTGCCCGTGCAAGGGTTTGATCGCGTGTACGATGAGAACGACATCATCGAAGCATTTCCCGATGCGGCTCGATATTCTGGTACGTGGGGTGTGCCGGATGGGTACATGTTCCGCTTTGCCAATAAAATCCTTGAAGAGGCTCAGAAGCCGACGTTGGTTTTCATTATGACGGTCACCAACCATTCGCCGTACAAAGTGCCGAATTACTACCAACCCAAACCGACGGCCATGAGTGAACGTTTAGCGACGTTAATCGGCTACCAAGGGGCGCAGGCGAAAGTGTTGCTCAACACGTTCCAGTATGCATCGGATGCGTTGGGCCAGTTTATCGGCCGAGTCAAAGCCTCAGACAAGTTGAAGGACAACACGGTGATTGCGGTCACGGGCGATCACCGCATGCGCTACAGCAGCACCGATGAGCCGACCGAATACGGCTTAACCTTCGCCGTGCCATTTTTCCTTGATGTGCCGCAGCCGATTTTGGATCACACGCCATTTACCTATGATCCGCAGCGCATTGGTTCACATCGCGACCTGTTTCCGACCTTGTATCATTTCAGTTTGTCGAATCAGGACTACATCAGTTTAGGCGGCGAAAACCTGTTGGCCCAAGGCGGAGTGAGCAACATCGGTTTTAATGCTTCGCGCACCATCAGTGAACAAGGCGCATTCAGCAATAGCGGCTCGGGGTTGTTTTATGCGTGGGACGAACACAATCCACTATTGAATCAAGCCCGACCGGAGAAGAACCCACCGCAAGAGACGGACTGGGGCAAAGAGTACTCATTGCTGCAAGATTATTACCTGCGTTCACAAGTGCTACCGATGACGCCATAAACTGGCGCAAGGCATCAAGACAAAGGGCTGCTCAGTGAGCAGCCCTTTTTTGAGGTGTGACGTTATTCCACAATCTTTTTGCTGTGCAGCGCGTTGGCCACTAACTCAGGCACAAACGCATCCACATTGCCCCCATGAATCGCGACTTCGCGGACCAGCGATGAGGAGATAAATGCGTACTCTTCCGCCGGGGTGAGGAACACACTCTCCAGCCCAGGCATCAAGCGCCGGTACATGTTGGTCAGGCCGAATTCGTATTCAAAATCGACCGTAGTGCGCAGGCCGCGTACCAATACGGTGGCGCCTTCGGCTTTGGCAAAATCCACCATCAAGCCAGAGAACCCTTTTGCCGTCACGTTATCCAGATGTGAGGTGACCGCTTTGGCAAAGGCCACGCGCTCTTCCAGCGTAAACAGGGTGTTTTTGCTTGGACTGGCGGCCACCGCGATGATCACTTCATCAAACATGCTGGCAGCCCGCTCAATCAAATCGAGATGGCCGTTGGTAATGGGGTCAAAGGTGCCCGGGTAAATAACGCGGGAAATACTTTTTGAATTCACAATGTTCTACTCAGTGTTTATGCGTGTAGGGGTATGCTAAACAAAACTGTGCCGCCAAACCATGACAATTTGACGGCAAGCATGATTATTTTTCATCCAATAACGATTGGAAAAAGTCCAGATGCTGCTGCGCGCTTTCCTGACAGGAGAAATCGTTGATCATCCGCTGCTGCGCTTTGTGGCCCATCTCTTGACGATGTTGCTCAGACGCGTACAGCCACTGAATTTTATCGGCGATGGCTGAGGCATCATTCACCGGCACAACGAATCCGGTTTCGCCGTCGATCAAGAGTTCTTTGCCGCCGCCGGTGGTGGTCACGACGGAAGGAATGCCCATCGCCATGGCTTCAATGATGGTTTTGGGTAAGCCTTCTCCGCTAATCGAAGGCTGCACTTGTACTTGGCTTGCCGCCAGCAGTTCCGGCACATCTTTGCGGTAACCGAGGAAATGTATGCGATCGCGCATGCCACTTGCTTCAGCCAATTTCAGGTTCTGTTCGGTATCCATATCGCGACCAACCAGCAGCAAGTGTAAATTCGGCAATGACGCCAGTTGTTTCGCGCTCTCAAGCAGCACGTGTACGCCTTTACTTGGTCGAGCATTGGCGATACAGATGGCGCTGAACGCGTCGTCCGGCAGCCCCAGTGCGCTTAAATTCGCCGGCTGCGCTTGATACCAAGCAATGTCGTGGCCTTTGTAAATCGTGACCACTTTGTCGGCGCGTTTCCACACATGTTTACGCACATCGTCAGTCACCGCCTGTGCCACACAACTGATGCCGTCGATACGAGGATGCAAGTGGGTCAGGTAGGCGGTGGGATCGTGACGATACAACCCGCCGACTGTGCCGCGATAGCTCACCAGTTTGGTGTGTTTGAAGCCGATGCAGGCAAATGCCGCGTTGGGAATGGTTTTGGAGTTCATGGCATACACCACGTCATAACGTTCTTGACGCAGCGCGTGACGCAAAGTTTTAATCGTGTTGAGACAAATCTTTTTCTTCGAATAGCAGTCGATGATGGTCACGCCGTTGTCGCGAAAACGTGGCACATACTCCGCATCGCCTTGCGTCATGATGGTCACCTCATGGCCGAGCTTGGCCATTTCAATAAACATCTCCGCTTCCGGACGCACGCTGTTCCAGGCATCACGATAGGAGCTAAAAATTAAGATTTTCATGGTCTCACATTACCTCAGCCGCAGTGAAACTGCAGCGGTGTTCAAATTTGGTGGCTGACGCGTCTTCGTGCCGCGAGCCTAGATTATAACTTTCCGGCCGCAACGCGAGCGTAAAGCTGCTCATAGCGTTTGGCGGTATTCTCAATCAGAAAGCCTTGCAGTTTTTTCTCGCGTCCGATGGCGAGCTTTTCGCGCAACGTGGCGTCGCTGCGAATGGTTTCAATCGCATCGGCCAATCCGAGGCCATCGCCGGGCTCAATCAAAAGCCCTGACTCTTGATGGTCAATAATATCCGGGATACCGCCCGCGCGAGCACCAATCACTGGTAAGCCATTGCCCATCGCTTCCAGAATCACCGATCCCAAACCTTCGCTGTATGAGGGGTGAACCAGCAGGTCGGCTGCGGCAAACCAATCGCCCATGTTGCTCTGTTTGCCCATGAACGACACGTTGGTTAAGCCTGCAGCTTGTTGTTCTAAGACGGCTCGCTCTTTACCATCGCCTAACAGTGCAAAATGAACCTCAGGGGCGCGCTGAGCCAACGCTTTTGCTGCGCTCAGGGTGACATCAAAACCTTTGTGTTTGAGCATGTTTGCGGCGTGGATGACCAGAAATTTGCCACTGAATTGCTGCTTGATGCGCGCCACGTTGGCGTCATCAATCGGATAGGCGACTGGCGAGCTGGGAATGATCTCAATGCTTTGGGTTGGGTACGCGTCACGAATGCGGGCCGCGATTTCATGGCTCAGGCCAACCAACAACGCAGCGTGGCAGTAAGCTTGGTTCGATAACCATTTTTTGCGCAGCGGATTGTCGATGCGACGCGTCACCATATATGGCACGCCATGCAATGCGTGTTGCAGCCATGCCCAGTAAATGGCTCGGCCTTCATGCACATGAATCAATTCACAGCCGTCGGTCACGCGTTTGCCATGTTGGAGTAAATAATGGCTGGCGGCGATCACTCGACAAGGCAGCTCGGACACACGCGCAAAAAACGGGCTTTTGGGATTGGCGACAATCGTCAGCTGATAGCCCATGCGAATCTGCTGCTTGATGAGTTGTAGTGTTTGGTTTTCTCCGCCGTGATAGCCGGATGCCAAGTTAACGTGGCAGATGTTCATTTCTGTTTTTGCTCCTGCTTGCGCACGTAGTCGCGCAGCCACAAATCCGCATACCGAGTAAACGTGGTGTTGGCGCTTAACATCGCCAACAGTAAGCCATGGCGACCATCGAGAAACCCGCGTTTAATCACGTACATTTTAAAGAAGCGAAAAAACCCATGCAGGATTGCGCCGCCCAACGACGCTTTCTTGCGCCCTTCACGTTGGTCAGCCCACGCTTTCATGTATTGCTGCGTTTTTGCGGTGTACTGTGGCAGATACTCAAAGGTGTAGTGCTCGAGATAACCTTTTAACGACCGCAGTTGAAATCCGGATGGGATTTCTACGCTCTCATGCACCAAGGCTTGGTTGTACTGTGTATCGCGCGTGCGGTAAAGACGCGTGACCCAGTCGGGGACCAGCCGGAATAGCGAATCTGTTTGCCAAACGCGGTGGTGAGACGGTCAATCTGGTAGACGGTATTGGGTTTGTCGGCGTGGACCGCTTGTAAAATCTGTTTTTTGAGCGCATCGGTCACGCGTTCATCGGCATCGAGCCACAACACATAGTCTGAGGTAATGTGCGATTGCGCCAAGCGGCGCTGAGGGCCAAAGCCTGGCCACTCGGTGTTGACGAAAAATTTATCAGTATAGCGGCGAGCGATGGCTTCAGTTTGATCGCTGCTGCCGGAATCAAGAATGACGATTTCGTCGACCCACTGATACACCGTGTCTAAGCAGGCTTGCAGGTGCTTGGCTTCGTTTTTCACGATCAGGGCGACCGCCAATGTTGGAGTGGTATTAGCCATGATTTGGGTTACCTAACTGTGTTGTCGCTGACATCATGCGATCAAAGGTGGTGATGACCGCATCGAGCGTGATGGCCTGCATCAGGTCCGTGCCTTTGGCACGTGTGCTCCACGCCAGCAGTTCCAGCGGTTTGCCTTGCTGCGCGGTCACGAACGGTTCGTACACACTCACCACATCCTTAATATTAAAGTATGGTCCCGTGCGCTTCGGGTTGCTGTGTGCATACAAGCCCAGTACGGGCGTGCCTTGTGTGGTGGCAATATGTGCCGGGCCAGAATCCGGAGCAAGCACTAACTTCGCTTCGCCCAAGACGGCGGTCAGTTGTTTTAAATTGGTTTTGCCCACTAGATTGAGCACCGGATGCGTCATCAAGGCACTGATTTGCTCTGCCAGTTTCTGCTCGCGCGGCGCAGGAGAGCCACACAAGGCGACCTGATAGCCTTGAGCAATGACGTAATCGGCAAATTGCGCGTAACGTTCCGTGACCCAGTTGCGCTCATCTTTACTGGCGGCCGGGCTGATGACGATGGTCGGTTGGCTGCCCAGTTGCACGCGGGCAAATTGCCGATCGTTTTCTGAAATCGGCAGGTGCCAGGTCGGTGTTTGGCGCGGCACGCCAAGAAATTCGGTAAACGAGAAAAAACTGTCGAGCACATGCGCCGATTCGGTGTCGGCAATCTTGCGGTTCGTGAACAACCACTGACCTTCTTTGGCCCGTTTGCGGTTGAATCCCACTTTGTACTGCGCGCGAATGCCCAGCGTGACCAAACTGGCGCGCAGGGCTAACTGCATATGCACGAGCGCATCAAAATGACGCCCTTTCAGTTGCTGCCAAACCGCTTTGATTCCAGGCCAGCCGGCTTTTTTATCAAAGACGACCAATTCAACGTTCGGCAAACCTTGGAGCAATTGGGCTTCGACTTTGCCAATCACCCAGGTTACTTGGGTATCTGGCCAGTGTTGTTGCAGGTTTTGAACCGCGGCAACGGCATGACAAACGTCGCCAATCGCCGACAGGCGCAGAAAACAGACCGACTTCGGAGGCGCAGTGAACAGTGGCATCAAATAAGCTCTTCAATTAATGAGGCTAAATTATGCAGAGTCCACCGATAAATGTAAAATAACCGCATTCTTTTCCTCTCTTTATTGGTGTGAAGATGCCAATTTTGACGAGATCAGCCACCTTGTGTGTCAATCACTATAGCGGGAACCCAGCGTGATCAAACAGCAGCAGCTTAGCAAACATCAGACAATTTGGTATGACGACCAATGGGTCAATGAACCGTTGGCGTCGTTGTTTGACCCCGAATATTGGCAAGCCAATCAGCGGGTGATTGGTAGCGCGCAAGGGCGTGGTACCACGTGGTTTGTTCAAATGGCGGCGTTGCCAGCGGCGTTGCGTCATTATCGCCGGGGCGGCTTGTTTGGCAAATTGGTCAGTGACAGTTATTGGTTTCAAGGGTGGGAACAAACCCGCAGCTGCGCCGAATTTCAATTGCTGCATCATTTGCGTGAGCAAGGGGTGAATGTTCCGCGTCCGATTGCTGCTCGCGCCCTGCGTCGGGGCTGCGTGTATCAGGCCGATATTCTCAGTGAGAAAATCGCCAACGCGCGGGACTTGGTGGCGGTGTTACAAGACAAAGCCTTGCCTGAGGCGCTTTATCATCGTATTGGTCAACAGGTGGCGAAGCTGCACCGCGCTCAGGTCAATCACACCGATTTGAATATTCACAACATTCTGCTCGATGATCACGACCATGTGTGGATCATTGATTTTGATAAATGTGCGATTCAAGAGGGCGATGGCTGGAAAGCGGAGAATTTGGCGCGACTGCTGCGATCGTTTCGCAAAGAGCAGTTACGCGCCCATATCAAATGGCAAGACGCCGAATGGCAGGCGTTACTGGCTGGTTATCAAACCCCGATTTAATGCTTATTGTTATGCCATTGTGCGGCGATAGCCATAAACGACTGATACACCTGTTCTCCAGTGAATTTCTCATACCCGACCGATAAATCTGGGATGGATTTATCTTCCAACAGAGCGTCAATGTGCTCTGCGATAACGTGTTCATCGTAAGAGTGAATCAGATATTTCGATAACTCTCCGGTAAGAATTTCATCTGGGCCGGAAGGGCAGTTCACACTGAGTGCCACGGTGCCGAGGATGAGCGCCTCAATAATGACGGTTGGCAATCCTTCATGATCAGAGGTCAATACCACCGCTTTTGCTCCTTTGATGATGGGGTAAGGGTTGGTATCAAACTTTTTGAACAGGACGCGTTCACCGAGATTGAGTTGTTCGGCTTGTTGTTTTAGTTCCAGCTCTAACGAACCTTCACCCAATACGACCAGTTTGATGGTCGGATTTTTTACGTAAGAAAACGCGGTTAGTAAGCGATCAACGCGTTTTTGCTTTTCCAGACGTCCAACAAACAACACATATTCTTCTGGTATTGCCAGACCTTCTTTTTCGCAAGCGTAGTGGCGAATGGTCTCAACATCGAACGGATTATAGAGCACGTTGGCTGAGAGAAGACGGTCACCACAACATTGCGTCGTGAACTTTCGAATGCTTTCTGATACCGAAATAACGTGCTTCCCTTTGAGGCGTTTCGCTAATCGAGTACGGTAACGAAACCGCTTGAAAAAGCTGCGCTGGTTGTAGGAACACTCATCTGAATTATGAATAAATGGAATCAGGCGTGAGTCCGAAAAATGCGCGATGAGCTTGATACTCTCACTGTGTGGGGCAATGAGGTAGTCAAATTCAGCATTGTGATACCAAGCTTTGAAGCGCGTGAGCATTGTTCTCTCACACCTCACCGGGGTCGGAATATCGAGGCATGAAATTGTTAAATCGTCTAGCTGAGGCAATTCGATATCGTGAAAGAGAGTGATGATTTCCACGTCATGCCCTTTAGCCTGCAGAAGCCTGGCTAATCGTACGGTTACAACCTGTACGCCTTCAATTTTTAAGTCTCGAATTAAAAATTTTATGTTCATGTGTTAACCATCACTGCATTCAAGTGCATTTTTTAATTTTTATGTAGGGCAATATTGGCGACGGTGCGCGATATTGCACCTCTATTTTGCTTCACTACGTTTTGCGCGTTGATTCCCTTCTGTTGCATCAGTTGGGGGGTCGTCCAAAGCTGTTGAAGGTTGTCTGCAATCTGTGGTGCATTTTCGCAAATACTCACGGCATCGTTGTCTTGTAGCATTTGCATTATTTCATTGAAATTATAATAGCTTAGACCATTGAGTAGCGGTTTTCCAAGTGCGGCGGGTTCTAGCAGATTGTGTCCGCCGACTTTCTCGCCGATTAAACTGCCGCCCATGAAGCAGATGTCGGCCGCACTGATCAGCGCCAACAGCTCTCCCATGGTATCGCCTAAGTAGATCTGAGTGCCTGGGGCTATTGAGGCGGATGCGGTTCTGCGATGCGTTGTGAAGCCGTGTTGAATGCACAAGTCGAATACGGCGTTAAATCGTTCCGGGTGACGGGGCACAAGGATCAATAGGGCATTTGGAAATTGTTTCAGCAACGCCTGATGTGCGTCGAGGAGAATGGCATCTTCGCCGTCGTGGGTGCTGGCGGCAATCCATACCGGGCGTGCCTCGCCCAGTTCTGCACGTAATTGTCGCCCTTGTTCAAGCACGGTGGGGGCGATCTCAATATCAAACTTAATCGAGCCCGTCACCTGAACTTGTTCCGGTTGAAAACCCAAGCGAAGAAAACGCTGAGCATCGCTATCGTACTGACACAAAATACGATCGACGTAGGGGCGAATCAGTTGAAATAGTGCGGAAAACTGTTGATAGCGAAGGCAAGAACGCTCGGATAAACGCGCATTGATCACGGTGACTGGCACCGCCTGTTGATGAACGGTTTTTAAGGTATTGGGCCACAGCTCGGTTTCCACAATCAATAGTTGTGAGGGGCGGACTGCTTTCAAGAAGCGACGGACACACCATGCAAAGTCTAACGGCATGTAGCGATGTTCGACGAGATCGCCCAATTTGGCAATTTGCTCTGCGCCCGTGCTGGTGGTGGTGGTGACGACAATGGCCTGATTGGGCTGCGCTTGTTTGATTGCTTTGATCACCGGAATCGCGGCAATGGATTCCCCCACGGAAACCGCATGAATCCAAATCGGTTTTGGGGCGGTCACTTTGGGAGTCATACCCCAATGTTCTTTCCAGCGAACGCCAAACGCAGGTTTTCCCGGCTTCTTTTTGTACAGGGAATAGAGCAAAATCGGGCTCGCCAGCACCAGCAGCAGGGTATAAATCAGGCGCATATAACGTTCTACTCCTGCGCTGCGTGATCGAACTGCATTAATGCATCAATGACGCGTTGCGGTGCCAGCTCTTTCAGACACTTCAAATGGCCCAATGGGCACTCGCGCTTAAAGCACGGTCTGCATTCAATCTCAGTGTGAATAATGGCTTTTTTCACGGCCAGAGGTGGGGTGTACGTTGGCGAAGTGGAGCCATATACGCCGACCACTTGGCAACCCACCGCGGCGGCCACATGCATTAACCCCGAATCATTGCTGACGACGCTCTCGCAGCAGGCCAGCATGTCGACGGCTTCGATTAAGCTAGTTTTTCCCGCCAAATCAACGAGGTGTGCTCGTTGGTCGTCGCTGAGGTCGGCCGCAATGGCTTGTGTGGTTTTGCTATCTTTCGCCGAACCAAACAACCAAACTTGTTTCCCAGCATCGATCATCGCCGCAGCGACGGCGGCGTAATGTTCGGTTGGCCATTGCTTCGCTGGTCCAAATTCAGCGCCGGGACATAAGCCGATGATTGGGCGAGTGGCGTGAAGGGCAAACTTATCGCGCGTGTGTTGCTGAGCATCTTTGTCAATATATAGGCTTGGGCGCGGCAAGGTGTCGAGGCCGCCTAATGAGGAGGAGTCCACCATGGTGGCTTTGGGATGCGCCAAAGCAACATAACGCTCGGTCATGTATTGGAAGGATTTTTTATTTGGGCGCACATCGTTCAGCAATCCGTAACGCATCTCACCTTTCCAACCCGTTCTGACTGGAATATCGGCAAACCAAGGAATCAGCGCAGATTTAGCGGAATTCGGCAGAACATAAGCCTGATCATATTGGCCACGCATCGATTTGCCGATGGCACGGCGACCAAGCAAGTTAAAATCACCATGCCCTAACGGCATTTCGATCGCTTGGTGGACTTCGGGCATGCGCTCCAAAATGGGTTTGCACCATGCGGGCGCCATGACATCGATGACGGCGTCGGGATGTTGTTGCTTAAGACGCGTATAGAGGCATTGAGACATCACCATGTCTCCGACCCATGAGGGGCCAATCACTAGAATTTTCATTCGATACTTCGATTCGTTTGATGCTGTGTTCATTCTGGCGGTAGAGAAAGAATGAACACAAGCGTTTTGCTCTTTTAGTGTGAAGATAGCAGAGATTCACGCTTTTGCTTGAGCTCTGACCATTCAAAATCATGCACATAGACACGGTCGTTTCGACCTTTGGCTGGTGGGTTAAACACCACTTCTGCTTTATCTGATAGCGGATGCCACTCTTGGAAATTGCGCGGGTCGTCGGCATAAATCGCCAGAATGGGCGTATTCAAAGCGCTGGCCATATGAACCACAGAGGTGTCGGGCGTGACACACAAGTCGACCTGACTGAGCAGTTGCAACGAAAATGCCAATGACGGTGTTTCGCTTAACAATTGCACGCGTGGATTTTCGAGTTCAGTGACGAGCTCTTTCAGAAATTCAATTTTCCCCGGAACGGGAATCAGATAAAGGGTGTCTTGCGGGAAATCACGTAGCCAAAGATTCAGCAGCTTGTAGGCTTCCGTTTTGGAAAACTGACGATATTTACTTGAACCAAATAGATTGATTGCCACGGTCGTTGTTTTTGGATCCACGATTGTTGACGTTGAATAAGGAATCAACGGAATGTCAGCAGATTCTGGCACATCACAAAACAACTTCGCGACCGCAAGGTAGCGATCTTTAAAGTGCACGTGGTCATGGGGGAGACACACGTTGAAAATCGGATGTGATTCTTTATTAAACCCGATGTTATACGCTGCGCCCAATTCATGCAGGGCGAGCAATTCCTTAAAGTCGAAACTGGTACCGAGTTCTACCACCGCATCAAATTGCCCGCGATATTGGCTGAATGCTCGTGCGGTCTTCACGCCCCGTTTTCCACAAGGAATGATGTTGCATTGGGTTGATTGTTCAAACCAACTTGCGCAAAAACTTGGTGTGATGACGGAAACCTGAATGTCCGGGCGGTGTCGCTGCAACATTTGGATCAGCAAACCACTCATGATGGCATCACCCAGTTTGTTGTCCCAACGCAATAGCGCCAAACTCTTGATGTCACGAAGTGGCACGGTTGTTTGGGGAGCCTTATCAAAGCGCTGACAGTAATAGCGCAACTTGAGTTTTTTCTGCTTGTTGCGTAATGCTCGGTTGAACTGTTTTAATTTCTTAAGCACCGCTGAATCTCACATGGTTCGTCTGTGTTGTGGGCTGAAAGGACGTGTTGATCAAAATAAGCATGGTGAGGATGTACAAAATAAATGTTTGGCCATTATAAAATGGCGCATCGGTAAGCCCCATGACGACATACAATGCAACCACGGAGAGGACAATATTTTTTGTACGCTTATCGGCGTGCCTAACTAAATACAGAGGTAGTAATAGTAGCAACAGCAGAAAGAACAGGCCGATGAGCCCTGATTTCACCACGCTGTCGATAAACTGGTTGTGGTAATGAGGTGGATGATACTCATAAAGCGTCTTGGAGATTTTCTTCTCTTGGTACAGTTGCTCAAGCCCGTCAAAATGGTCTGTGCCTAATCCGATTATCAAGTGTCCTTTCGAAAGTTGTAGCGCAGCCTTCCACATTTGAAATCGCAACCCGATGGATGTATTCATATTTCCTTGTTGAATTTGTTCAATTTCATATTGAGTTTTTGCGATTCGCTGTTCTATCAGGTTCCCGGAAAGTAAGAAAGCAACGCAAAATAGAGGTATGCCGATAACAATTATTTTTTTTACATTGAACTTGAATTTTCCCCAAAAAAGGAAAAACAATGCGCCAAGAAAGGCTAGCCAGACTCCTCGAGATTCAGTGAGTATTAAGCTAATTATTGGCAGTAATGCAATAAAACCAAATACAAGCTTATGCCTTATTGTATTTGAATGAATAGAAAAATGGATTAAGAGTAATCCTAGAAGTGCGGCTATTCCAGCGTAAGGGATCGGATTGATCACCCCGGCCCAGCGATTTGTCTCCAAAAAAATGTTGAAATAAAGGCTATTGGCGAAAATGGTAATGCCACCAAACACTACAATAATCTGATAGTACAACGTAGGCACACGTCGGAAAGGAAAATACAAAGCGATTAGGGATAGGCACAAAAGAATTCTTATTTCCCTGGAACTCACACCATGCAGAAATGATTGGGCGAGTGTAAATAGCGTAAACACCCAAAGTAGAATATGAAAGGGTTGATGGAGACTAACACATGTATGCTTTTTGAATTCATTTCTGTAGAAAAATGTACAGCCAAGCAGGGATATGATCGTAGTAATGACTAAGGCTTTACTGGCTCCTTCAATCCATATCATCAACACGAAAGAAAACACAAAAGGTAGGAGCAGTAAGACATTGCTCAGATTTTTCTTGTTCAATAAGTTGTTCATCATTTAGAGCTTTACTTGATATGGGTTGATGTCTGAATCTGGACGCGTTTTCAACAGTCGAAGAATCCACATATATTGTTCTGGGCGTTGTGACACATAGTTTTCAATGCATTCGTTCATCATTCGTGCATCCTGATGTTCATCGCCAGTTGGGAAAGGCAGTTCAGGATAGAAATCCAATTCATACTGGCCAGTTTGACTGTTGAACATGGCAAACAGCGGCACGATTTTCGATTTGCTCAACGTAGAAAGGCGACCTAATCCTGCGATGGTTGCTTTTTGAGTGGCAAAAAAATCAACAAAGACGCTGTGCTCTCGTCCCAAGTCCTCATCAGGCAGGTAATAACCCAAGTAACCGTCTTTACGGACCGATTTGATGAACGGTTTGATCCCGACACTGCGATCATACACGCGACCACCGTATTGCACGCGCTGCTTATGCATCAACCAGTCAGAGACTTTATTTTTCTGGCTTTTGGCCATCGCAGAAACAGGGTGACCACGCGAAGCCAACAAGATAGCGGGAATATCGATCGCCCAGGTATGCGGGACCAGGAGAATGACATTTTCACCCCGATCTAGAACCTGTTCGACGTGCTCGAAACCCCGCAGGGTCGTATTCGCCTCTAGCCAAGCTTTGCTGCGCAGGGATGTTGAGGCAAACCCCATCAGAAACATCACGGAAGTGATGTACATCTCAACAAGGATTTTCTCGCGGTCACTATCGGACTGCTCTGGGAAACACATCCGTAAATTCACTCGTGCGCGAGTATTGGCTTTACTTTTGATGTTGACCGCGAGCTTGGCGAGGCTTTTGGCGATCAGTCGTTTGATTGCCACCGGCAGAAAACTCAATACACAGGCCACGATCACGGCCAACCAAGTTCCCCAGTAACGAGGATGCAGGAAGTTCATACTGAACTGTGGATTATAAGCGTAATCATCATGGTCATTACGTGGTGATGATGAAGAGTGTGATGACGACATAAGTGGCTCAGATTGGATTGCTTTTTTAGTAAAATTGTGACCGAGTATAGCAGTTAACTGGGTGGGAAACAGTAAGCAATGTGGTGATTCAGACAGCACAAAGTAATTTTCCGTCCGCGACTTGAGTAAATTGGGGCTGGGTTGTATTTGGATATAAAAACAGCCACCTGAGGTGGCTGTTTCATTAACATCCATGATGATGAATGATGGCGGTGTACCGGTGGACGTTTAATCGCTGCCAAACAAATCTCGGGTATACACTTTCGCTTCAACATCTTTCAACTCTTCGGACAAGCGGTTCGAGACAATAATGTCTGCCTCTTGTTTGAATGCTTCCAGATCGTTGACCACGCGGGAGTGGAAGAAATGCGATTCTTTGAGTACAGGTTCGTACACAATCACTTCAATCCCTTTCGCTTTAATGCGTTTCATGATGCCCTGAATTGACGATGCACGGAAGTTGTCGGAACCCGCTTTCATGATCAATCGATAGATCCCCACAACTTTTGGTTGACGCTGAATGACCGAATCGGCAATGAAATCTTTGCGTGTACGGTTGGCATCAACAATGGCACCAATGATGTTGTTAGGCACATTTTGATAGTTGGCCAGCAGTTGCTTGGTATCTTTTGGCAGGCAGTAACCGCCGTAGCCAAAGGAAGGGTTGTTGTAGTGATTGCCGATACGAGGGTCAAGACTCACGCCTTCGATGATTTGGCGGCTATCGAGGCCATGAACTTCTGCGTAAGAGTCCAATTCATTGAAGTACGCCACACGCATGGCGAGGTACGTGTTCGAGAACAGCTTCACCGCTTCTGCTTCGGTTGAGTTGGTAAACAAAACCGGAATGTCTTGTTTGATGGCGCCTTCCATCAATAGGTTTGCAAACGTTTCGGCACGCTCGCTTTGTTCACCCACAATGATGCGTGAGGGGTACAAGTTGTCGTACAGCGCTTTGCCTTCACGCAGGAACTCAGGCGAGAAAATAATGTTTGAGCAGTTGAGGTCCTGTTTTAGTTTTTCAGTGTAGCCGACAGGAATCGTGGATTTGATCACCATTACCGCATCAGGATTGATGGCCATGACATCACGAATCACCGCTTCAACGGATGACGTGTTGAAGTAGTTGGTATTGGGATCGTAGTCGGTCGGTGTCGCGATAATCACAAATGCTGCGTCTTGATAGGCCAACGTTTTGTCGGTTGTCGCTGTGAAGTTCAGTTGCTTTTCGGTCAGAAACTGCGTGATCTCTTTATCAACAATCGGCGACTGCTGACGGTTGAGCATCTCGATCTTCTCTTGGACGATATCCAGAGCCACCACTTCGTTGTGTTGGGCGAGGAGTAAGGCATTGGACAGACCGACATAGCCTGTCCCCGCGACTGCGATTTTCATGTTGTTCTCTCTTAAAGCTTGATGACGTTGTATTGTTGATTCATTCGTTGATGATCGATAAGTATTCGGCGACGCCTTGTGCCACCGACTTAAACTCGATATCGCACCCTGCCGCGCGCAATTTGGTCAAGTCGGCTTGCGTGTATTCTTGGTATGCACCTTTGAGATGCTCTGGGAATGGAATGGTTTCAACCTGACCTTGACCATGATGCGCAATCACGGCTTTGGCGACTTCGTTAAACGACTCGGCTTTGCCGGTGCCGCAGTTGAAAATGCCGGATTTGCCGTGTTCTAAGAACCAAAGATTCACCGCCGCAACATCGCCCACATAGACGAAATCACGTTTGAACTGTTCACTGCCCGCAAAAAGTTTTGGATTTTCGCCTGCGTTCATCTGGTTGTTCAAATGGAACGCCACCGACGCCATGGATCCTTTGTGTTGCTCACGTGGGCCGTACACATTGAAATAGCGGAAACCGGTAATTTGAGACAGCTTCTCGTGATGTTCTTCCGCATCGAGCCACAGACGGCGCACGTAATTATCAAACTGCTGCTTTGAATACCCATAAACGTTCAGCGCGCCTTCGTACTGAGGCTCTTCCACGAATGTGTCGGTCTCACCATAAGTGGCTGCAGAGGAGGCGTACAAAAACGGAATTTCTCGCTCCAAGCAATAATGTAACAGCTCTTTTGAATACTCGTAGTTATTGAGCATCATGTATTTGCCGTCCCATTCGGTGGTGGCAGAGCATGCGCCCTCATGGAAGACGGCATCGATAGGGCCAAAGTCATCGCCGGCCATAATCTGAGTGAGGAAGTCATCGCGATCCATATAATCTGCGATTTGGAGATCCACGAGATTTTTGAACTTGCGGCCATTTTTTAGATGGTCAACAACCAGAATATCCGTGATGCCGCGCGCGTTGAGCGCCTGAACAATATTGCTGCCAATCATGCCAGCGCCACCAGTTACGATGATCATAGTCTTTCCATTTAAGCGTGAAATATGTTCCGAATATTAGCAGCAATGCGGTTTCATGGCTATTCGAGTCGCGGGCCTGGTGATGTGGCAGTGCAAGACAAACAGAGTTTGCAAAAGTGGGGTTAATGAATCACTAACCCCACTTGAATACATCATTTATTTGGCTTCAGAAACTTGGCTTTTTCGCTCAAACCAAGGGCTGCGAGCATCCGTGAGATCGTATAAGTGATACTTCCGACTTAGCATCTGACCGCCATCGCGAGTGATTGGCTGCCATGCGATGTTCGCGCGGCTGGTGGATGGTTTTATGGTCATGATGTCAAACGGCACGGAAATGTAGAATCCTTTGTTGTAGCTGCCTTCACCATATTCTTCCGTGGTCAGATCCGTGACGGTCGCAAATGCCCCGACAATGACACCGGACTTAAACTGTTTCGAGAAGTCAACACGGACCCCTTTATCGCCACCGAGGAATTTACCAACACTGACTTTAAACAGGGTGTTATCGATCCACTCCCATTGTGGGGTGTAATAAGTGGTAATTTGACCGGTTGTGCCTTGGTCGAGTACGTATGCTTGACAGCTCACGTCGCCTGCACTGCAGTTGCTGGCATTGTAGCCATCATAGTAGACGTACGGATCGCTAAAGGTACCAAACCAAGAGTCAGGATCACGTTGAGAGATTAAGTTGGCATCCACGCCGATGGCCCAATTGCTGTTCAATGGGCGATAGAGAACTTCACCGCCCACACCCGCAAACATGGTTTCTAGGTAACCCGCGTAGGCTTGGGTATACACTTGTTGCAACGGTTGCTCGAACCACGTCAGCTGCAGGTTGTTTAAACGCACAGGATTATCGTGAACGTAGGCGCGGAACATAGTGCGAACACGCGGTACCGCGAAGTTGGAAATGTGCGGGTTGTTCTCGACGTAGTTAAATTTGTCGTAGTTATCGGCAAGGTTGACGTAAATCGAACCACTGGCTTCAAGGTTATTGGTCAACCAGACATTTGCATTGGTATTGAAGCCAATTTGATAGAGGTAAAAGGACTCTGGGCCGCCAAATGATTGTTGAAACACTGGGGATATGCCTGCGCCCCAGCGTTGATTGTTTTGCGCAAGTTGCTGCCCAGACACCGGTGTTTTCGGTTCTGAGTGTGTGGTGGCATCTGACATTTTTGCGCCGATATAGTCGTGGTTAGCGACTTTTTTATACCCGCTCGCTGAAATTTCAGCTTCGGTTAGGTCAACACCATTGCGTTGCTCTACGATTTTATAAGTACGAATGGATTCTGGCGCATGATTGGCTAGAATCGCAGCGGCACGATCTTGTGCCTCTTCACGATCACGATATTTCGTTTGTTGACCGGTGATGATTAACGTGTCGCCATCTTGACGGATGGTGTTTTTCTCATAGCCCGCATTGCTTGCAAGTTGTTCGCTGACTTCATTCCAATTCGGGTTGGCAACCGGGCGAGCCGTGACCGCCGTTTTTGGCTCATCTCGCCAGATGGCCTCAATTTGATCGAAATTGGTATAGAGGTTTAGGCCAACAGTGAGGGTGTCGCCGCGCTGGTAGCTGACTTTGGCATCGCCCCAATCACCCAAACGATAGAGCACCCCGAAGTTCCATGGCGTGTGTTGTGTCATGGGCTTCCCACCCGTGACATGTGGAAAATCTTGCGAATAATCATTGGCGTCGTATTCGACTTTGATCCGCAATGGGTCATACGGTGTTTGGTATTCGATACCACCAAACAGTGCCGCCGGCCCGTGGAACCAACGACCAGCATCAATTGAGCCGCCACTTTCTTTCGTCTCTGTGCTGCGTTCGCAGAAAGAATCACTGGCTTTACAAAGTGGGTTCGTGATGTTGCCACTTTGGCCAACATAGCCCCATCCCATACCGAGCGTGACGTCGAGATTGCCAAAACGTTTGGTGGCAGCAATAAACTCACCATCAAATAGCCCCGTACCGCCAATGTCGCGAATACCAATCGAGGTTTCGGGGAGCCAATAGCCTTCTTCAAATAAACGCAGTTTGACGTCAATCCCTTTGTCGGTATACAGGTTATCGCCGCTGTAGTCTGGATTGGCGTTATACAGCATGTCAGGAACACGCGTGTAACGAATGGTGGATTCTAACCAAGGAAACAGCTGAATGGAGGTATAAAAATGTTGATAGTCATCATTCACATTGACGCCAAAATTAAACTCACCTTCAGCCGTCATTCGGCCTGAGGGCATTTGCATCAGACCCACACCACCGAAATCAGATTGAGAGGGCTTTAGCGCCACTGGGGTGAGTGTTGAAGCCAACAATGCACTTGAGAATGTGCCAGAGAAAAGGCCAATACACACTGCGCTCAGTTTAAAGGCCAATGCGGTGGACGAACGTACCGAATGTGTCATAGCGCAGAACCCTCAATCATGCTGATCAGTGTGGCAATATCTTGTTCCAGTTGAACCATCTCTTGGTCGCTGGCGTTAAATCCGACGAGGAGCGCGCTACCTGGTTTCAAATGTGTGTGTGCATTATTCCAGTAGGCATAACCAACGTGAGTGATCTCACCCTCCGGAGAAATCACCCATGCATCGCTGTGATGCTTCTTATGGGGTGAGCGAGAGCGGGCGATATAATCGGCAACAGTGAAGTTGGCGTTAAATGTCATCTGTTGCTGCTCGGATAGACCAAATAACGCAATCGAATCGGGGCGCTGGGTAAGTTCAAGTTGAAATTGCCCGGGCAACAGCGGGTTGAGTTCTGGCTTCAGGCGAACGGCATCGACATCCAAATTGAGCTTTTCTCGATAGCCGTATTGGTAACCACTGAGCTGCGTGAGTAGCTGTTTCGCTGCGATGCGATAGGTCTCGTTGTTTAACAGCGTGCTTAATCGTTCTTTTACGCTGGCATAGAGTTCCTGCGCTTTATCGGCTTTCGCGCCAGAAAACAAGCGATAGCCTTCGTGATAAGTGTTTAGATGATTTTTTTGATTGGCTTGTTGTTGAGCATCAAGCAAGACGCGATCCAGCCGAACCGGTTGGTTGTATTGTAAAATCACCTGTTGCATCGGTAAGGTTACGGTCGTCGGGGTGTTTGCCCATGCAGAAGTGCTGCTAACGCTGGTCAAGCATAATAACAGCCAAGTTGGAATGGTTTTGGTCATTATTTCGCTTCCACATATGGTTTCAGAATGTCCATTTCGATTTGACCCATTTGTGGGCCAATGTGCTGGATACTTTTGAGTACCCAGCCTTCTTTACTCACCCAATAGTGATTTTGAATGCTGGTCGTAAGTTCTGGGTAGGCAACCGTTTCCTGCCAGTGATCCAAGGTTTCTTGCCAAAGTTCAGAGGTGACTTTATCTTGGCTCAGTTTAGTGGTCGAAACATGGGCGATATAACCGTACTGATTGCCCGCTTGCCAGTCGTAGTAAGTCTGCCAATTTGAAGCGGAATCCCACGTTTGTGCAGCAGAGCTGTCCCGATGAGCCAAGTTTTGCACCGGGAAATTGATTGTTTTAACGATTCGTCCTTGTTCCGTCACGATCATGGCATGATCTTGAGAAATCCATTTGAGTTGAGTTTGGCCGGTTGCAAGATTGTTCTCGGCATAAGCCAATACCATAAAGACTTTGGGGCCGTTATTGAGTCTCACGTAGGCACTGGCGAAAGGGATATCGGCAATTTGCTTGGCACTGAGTTCAACATCGTCAATGCCCCAAAAAGCTTCTTTGAGGGTTTCGTTGACACTAGAAATTCTTTGCGAACAACCAGTTAACAGTACAACACTGAATATCATCGTTGCACTGCCTAAATTACGCCATCCTAACGTTGGAATCATTGTTTAAACAGCCCTGTTTATCGAGTTGGATTATCATTTTTAGCGGATTAGATTAACAGTCTTAATCATTGTCAGCAATCGTCGTTACGGTTTTAAAACGTTAATTTTTAGAAAGAATATGAGCTGCTCATATAAAAAAAGACCAACAAAAAGTTGGTCTTTTCTAAGCTTAAATAGGAGAAAAACCCATGTGGATTTAGTCTCATCGCTGATTAGTTGGTGCCTGTTGTACCTGTGGTACCGTCACTGCTGTTGCTTTCAGAAACAGCAACAGTTGCCGTGACAACGACAGCTGTACCAATAGCGACACCAGAAGCGGTCACACCGCCAACGGCTGCGCCAGTTGCAGCGCCGCCAGCGGCACCGCCACTAGAAGCGGCAGCCGCTGCACCTTCTTCACCGGCAGCGAATGCTGAGGTTGAAGCACCTAGCGCAACTAGCATTGCTAATGCGATATTTTTCATAGATAGTCCTTAATATACAAATTTAAACATCGATGTTTGAAGTGTGTATTGCACTTCGATTCTCATTGTAGATACAAATTGTTTGTAAAGTAAACGGTGAGATGTTGTTAAAAAGAGATAACTTGAGACTCACTCACCCTTAACTCAAAATTTCACAGAGAAAATGACGACAATAAATTGTCATCTTAACAACGATGTGCATAATAAACGCCCGAAGAATTAAGGTGGCAAAATAGCCGCTTGATCTAAAAACAACGTCAAAAAGCTTGTTAGTCACGTTTTTATGAAAATCGTGAGCGTAATGTGGTCTACGCAAACACCAAAGGGCGGTAGCGTCCTAAGTTTTGGGATAAAACCACATTTATCGCGCCGAATTATTTTCTTTTTTATCAAAGAACGTACTATAACGAACTAACACGCCATACGGCTCGGACTGAAAAGCTGGTAAAACGATATAGTTAAACGTTAAGGAACGAGCCTTTAACTATATCGAAATCAACATGTCATGTGCATCTCATACCCCACATGGATGCTTGATTGAATTTTCCCAGAGATTACAAGAACAAGAGTGAACTTGTTCATAACCAAAATTGGCTTACATGGAACTGAAAAAACATCTCCTTATCGCGGTATTGCTGCCGACGATTCTTGCTGGGTGCACCATCGTGCCCGGGTCGCACCTTTCACCAAGTGATAAAAATGTTGTTCAATCTGAATCCGATCAGGACGACAACATCTCTGACCAAGTCAACGTTTACCCGTTAGATGCCCATAATGTTAGCCGTTATCAACGGCATCAAGATTTCCGTTCGCGCGCCAATTCTGATCTTGATGCATTAGTGGCCGCTTATGAGTATAAAGTCGGCCCTGGCGATATCCTGAACGTGACCATCTGGGATCACCCTGAATTGACGATTCCTGCGGGCTCTTATCGTAGTGCGTCCGAAGCGGGCAACTGGGTTCATTCCGATGGTTCCATCTTTTATCCTTACATCGGTACCGTTGCCGTCGCTGGAAAAACAGTACGCGAAATTCGCGCTGTCATTTCTGAGCGTCTCTCCAAATATATCGAAAGCCCTCAAGTTGATGTCAGCGTCGCTGCTTTCCGATCTCAGAAAACGTATGTCACCGGTGAAGTCTCGAAGCCGGGGAAACAAGCGATCACTAACATCCCTCTGACGATTTTAGATGCGATAAACAATGCTGGCGGTCTAGCGGCTGATGCCGATTGGCGTAATGTCACCTTGACTCGCAACGGTGAAGAACAACATATTTCGTTGTACGCCTTGATGCAGCGTGGTGATCTCACTCAGAACCGATTACTGCAAGCGGGCGACATTATTCACGTACCGCGTAATGATAGTCAGAAAGTGTTTGTGATGGGCGAAGTCAACGACCCTAAAATGTTAAAAATTGACCGCTCTGGCATGAGTTTGACGGAAGCGTTGAGTAGCGTTGGTGGTATTAACCAGCTTTCAGCCGATGCAACAGGTGTATTCGTTATCAGAACGTCGAATGATAAATCTGAACGCATCGCTGATATTTACCAACTGAATATTAAAGACGCGTCTGCTTTAGTGATTGGGACGGAATTCGAAATCCAACCTTATGACATCGTGTACGTCACTGCTGCACCGTTGACGCGTTGGAATCGCGTAGTCAGCCAGTTGGTGCCAACCATTTCCGGATTTAATGACCTCACTGAAGGCGTTCTACGCGTACGCAATTGGCCGTAGAAAGGTGAATTAGATGTTTAATAATATTTTGGTTGTGTGTGTTGGGAACATCTGCCGTTCGCCCAGTGGCGAACGGGTATTGCAAACGTTGTTACCCAACAAGCACATTGCTTCTGCCGGCATTGGCGCAGAAAAGAGCCGTTTAGTCGGTAAGCCAGCTGATGAAATGGCAACGCAAGTGGCAGCTGAACATGGGGTCGATTTAAGCAACCATCATGCACAGCAACTCACTAGTGCTTTGTGTGGTCAATATGATTTGATTTTAGTCATGGAAAAAGGGCATCTTGAAGCGCTCACGGAAATTGCACCTGAAGCGCGTGGTAAAACAATGTTGTTCGGTCAATGGATAGGGCAAAAAGAAATTCCAGATCCTTATCGACAAAGTAAAGAAGCGTTTGATTATGCATACAGCTTAATTGAGCAGGCTGCGCAAGCGTGGGCGAAAAAACTTTGATATAGCGTTGATACCATCGCGACATCACACTGATTTTTATTTTTTAATTTTCTCTGAAGCTCCCAGGATACGACAATACAATGACAACACAAGCAACCCGATCTTCAGTCGATAGCCAATCAGATGAAATCGATTTAGGCAAACTCTTTGGCATTCTACTAGATGCCAAATGGATCATCATTATCACGACCTTTGTTTTTGCTGTGCTGGGGGTGGCCGTTGCCATACTTTCTACGCCAATTTATAAAGCCGACGCACTGATTCAGATTGAACAGAAAAGCTCAGGGGGTATTAGTTCGCTAGTTGGTGATATGGGAGAGCTGTTTTCTTCTGAATCGTCGGCAACGACTGAAATTGAGATCATCAAATCACGCATGATTTTAGGGGATACGGTTGATAAGTTTAACCTGACAACGGTTACTGAACCTAATTACTTCCCTCTATTGGGCAAAGGATTAGCTCGCCTAGGAGGAGAGAGTCGAGCGATAAGCGTTAGTCGATTCACTGTTCCTTCATATGCAGATGAAGATGAGCAATACTCAATTACTGTACTCGATTCTCAAGCTCAAACTTATCAGTTTCTACGCAATGGTCGAGAAATGTTTGAAGGTGTAGCCGGTCATCTTTCTAAGAAAGATGGTTATGAGTTGTTTGTGACTAACATAGATGCAGAAAAGGGCTTTGAGTTTACGATTGCAAAACGCAGTAAACTTGCGGCTATCGAATGGTTGAAACAAAATCTTTCAGTAAGTGAACGAGGCAAGCAAACCGGCATTCTGGAGTTGAGTTTTACTGGAGAACGAAAAACGCATATTGCTGATATTTTGAATGATATCGCGCAAAACTACTTTCTACAAAATGTTGAACGTAATTCCGCAGAAGCGGAAAAAAGTTTAGCGTTTCTTAAAAACAACCTTCCTGATGTAAAGCAAAGTCTGACAGAAGCTGAAGACACCTTAAATGCATTCCGTCAAAAAAATGATTCGATTGATTTAGGGTTGGAAGCGCAGTCTACTCTTAAAGTGATGGTCGAGCTGGAAGCTCAGTTGAATGAACTAACGTTCAAAGAAAGTGAGATTAGTCAGCGGTTTACCAAAGATCACCCAGCATATCGTTCATTGTTGGATAAACGAGTAACCCTCCTGAAAGAAAAAGATCGTTTAAATCAGCAAATCCAGAAAATGCCGAAAACGCAGCGTGAAGTGCTGCGTATGACACGTGATGTGGAAGTGAACCAACAAATCTATGTTCAGCTTCTCAATAAAGTTCAAGAACTCTCAATAGTTAAAGCGGGTACTGTGGGTAATGTGCGTGTGTTGGATCAAGCAGAGTCATACGCTAAACCAGTGAAGCCAAAGAAAGCATTGATTGCTGTGTTAGCAACATTGCTCGGTGGTATGCTCAGTGTGGCTTTTGTTCTGATAAAAGCAGCGTTGCATCGTGGTGTTGAAAACCCGGACGATATCGAGCAAATTGGCCTTTCAGTTTATGCCAGTGTACCGAAATCGAACCTACAGCTTGAATTGTTTAACAAACTCAAGCGTCATCGCAAACAGAATCAAGAAATGACGCTGCTTGCTGAATCCAACCCCGCTGACCTTTCCGTCGAAGCGTTACGTGGTTTACGCACGAGCCTTCACTTTGCCATGATGGAAGCCAAGAATAATGTGTTGATGATCTCTGGCCCAGCGCCGGGGATTGGTAAATCCTTTGTGTCGACTAACTTTGCTGCGGTAGCGGCTAAAACGGGTCAAAAGGTATTGCTGATTGATGCAGATATGCGCAAAGGCTATTTACAACAACCGTTTGGATTAGCTTGGGAAAACGGTTTGTCTGATCTGCTGAGTGGTAAAATATCCTTAAAAGAGGCTGTTAAGACCACTCAAGTTGATAATTTAGATATCATGACGCGTGGCCAAGTTCCGCCTAATCCTTCAGAGTTATTGATGCATCCTCGCTTCAAGGAGCTTGTTGAATGGGCGAACGAACATTACGACTTGGTCATTATTGATACCCCTCCGGTCTTGGCGGTGACGGATCCGAGTATCGTGGGGGCCTTAGCGGGTACTACCCTTATCGTTGCTCGTTTCGGTATGAATACCATCAAAGAAATCGACGTTGCTCGCAATCGCTTTGAACAGGCGGGAATCGAAGTCAAAGGTGTGATTCTCAACGCGACAGAGAAAAAAGCGTCTAGTTATTATGGTTATGGTTACTACAACTACTCTTATAAAAGTGATAACTGAGAAATATCTGTACCTGAGTTGACTTGGGAATGAATCCGGTCAGCAGGTTTCGATTAAAAGGTGAAATCTCTCCTCAATACACAAAAATGTCTCAGACCATCGTGATGACTGAGGCATTTTTGTGTTTCAAAAACGTCAAAGGCTACAGATGAAAATGTAGCGCAAAGAGTGTTAAACCCTAAAAGGCTTTCATTGTGAAAATTTTGGTAACCGGTGGCGCAGGTTTTATTGGTAGCGCTGTAATTCGACACATTCTTGCTAAGACAAAAGATAGTGTCATCAATGTCGATGCACTTACTTATGCAGGCAATCTGGAATCTTTGCCTGGTGCAGAAGAGAATCCTCGTTATGTTTTCGAACATGTTGATATCACGAATCTTGAAGCATTGAGCCGCGTATTCAACGAACACAAGCCTGATGCTGTGATGCATTTAGCTGCAGAATCTCATGTTGATCGTTCCATTGATGGCCCTGCTGCCTTTATCCAAACAAACGTCATTGGCACCTACAACATGCTGGAGGCTGCTCGCGCCTACTGGAACCAACTTGATGAGCGTGCAAAACAAGCTTTTCGTTTCCATCATATCTCGACAGATGAAGTCTATGGCGATTTAGAAGGGACAGATGATCTCTTCACGGAAACCACATCTTATGAACCATCAAGTCCTTATTCTGCTTCCAAAGCATCAAGCGACCATTTGGTTCGTGCTTGGCTGCGCACATACGGGCTACCCACGATCGTAACGAACTGTTCTAATAACTACGGACCTTACCATTTCCCAGAAAAACTGATTCCGTTGATGATTTTGAATGCATTGGCGGGTAAGCCTTTGCCAGTTTATGGTAATGGGATGCAAATCCGTGATTGGCTTTTTGTCGAAGATCACGCTCGTGCACTCTACAAAGTCGTGACTGAAGGTAAAGTGGGTGAAACATATAATATCGGTGGTCACAATGAGAAGGCGAATATTGAGGTTGTCAGTACCATCTGTGAACTGCTCGAAGAGCTCGTGCCCAACAAGCCAGATGGCGTCAATCTATACAAAGATCTCATCACCTATGTGAAAGATCGCCCTGGTCATGACGTTCGTTATGCAATTGATGCTGCAAAAATTGAACGGGAATTGGGCTGGAAGCCGCAGGAAACGTTTGAGAGTGGTATTCGTAAAACGGTGGAATGGTATTTAAACAATAAAACCTGGTGGAGTCGGGTATTAGACGGTTCTTACAGTATGGAACGTTTAGGCACTGGAGAATAACGAATGAAAGGGATTATTCTCGCTGGTGGTTCTGGTACTCGTCTTTATCCAATTACTCGTGGTGTCTCTAAGCAGTTGCTACCGGTTTATGACAAGCCAATGATTTATTACCCGCTATCGACGTTGATGTTGGCAGGGATTCGCGACATTCTCATTATCACTACACCTGAAGATAACGACAGCTTTAAACGTTTACTCGGTGATGGCAGCGATTTCGGTATTAACCTTCAATACGCGGTACAGCCAAGCCCTGATGGCTTAGCACAAGCGTTTATCATCGGTGAAGAGTTTATTGGTAACGATTCTGCCTGTTTGGTACTGGGCGACAATATTTTTTATGGTCAATCATTTGGCCAACAACTGAAACGTGCCTGCGAGCTGACTTCTCAAGGTATTGCAACGGTATTTGGTTATCAGGTAAAAGATCCGGAACGTTTTGGCGTGGTTGAATTTAACCAAGATATGAAAGCCGTCTCGATTGAGGAAAAACCGCTTAAGCCGAAATCAAACTACGCAGTAACGGGTTTGTATTTCTACGATAAACGCGTTGTGGAAATGGCCAAACAAGTGAAACCGTCTGCACGTGGTGAGCTTGAAATTACCACCCTAAATGAGATGTACCTCAATGATGGTTCTCTGAATGTAGAGCTACTCGGTCGTGGTTTTGCGTGGTTGGATACGGGTACCCATGAAAGCCTACATCAAGCGTCTTCTTTTGTACAAACCATTGAAAATGTGCAAGGTTTGAAAGTGGCCTGCTTGGAAGAGATTGCTTGGCGTAATGGTTGGCTGAGCAATGAAGAATTGAAGTTGATAGCAAAACCTATGCTCAAAAATGGTTATGGTCAGTACCTACATTCGTTAATTAAGTAAGCAGGAACGACAATGAAAATTTTAATTACCGGATGTAATGGTCAAGTAGGGCATTGTCTGACTGAGCGTTTAAAAGTAAGCGCTGAGGTATTAGCATTAGATTACGAAGGGCTAGATATTACCAATCGTGAAGCTGTGCTAAACACGGTGGCCGAATTTAAACCTAATTACATTATCAATGCGGCAGCACATACTGCTGTGGACCGTGCTGAGCAAGAAATCGAGCTTTCCTACGCGATTAACCGCGATGGGCCAAATTACCTAGCACAAGCGGCTAAAGCGTGTGGCGCTGTGATGCTACACATATCTACCGATTATGTGTTTGATGGAACGGGTGAAAAGCCTTACCAAGAAAGTGATAGCACTGGGCCGCAAGGTGTTTATGGGCAGAGCAAATTATCGGGGGAGCTAGCAGTTGCTGAAGCTTGTCCTGAGCATTTGATTCTGCGCACCGCTTGGGTTTTTGGTGAGCATGGCAATAACTTTGTAAAAACCATGCTGCGTTTGGCGCAAAGTCGCGATGAGCTGAGCATTGTCGGTGACCAATTTGGTGGCCCAACCTATGCGGGTGATATCGCTGACGCGCTGATTACAATGGTGCATTCCATTGAGCATGGCAAACAACCTCAATGGGGTGTGTATCACTTCTCTGGCATGCCATACGCAAGCTGGTTTGATTTTGCGTCAGCCATATTCCAATCGGCAGTACAACATGGTGTGCTGGATAAACAGCCGCGACTATCTTCCATTCCAACATCGGCTTACCCAACGCCAGCCAAACGCCCTGCTAACTCCCGATTAAACTGTTCGCAAATCGAAAATCAATTTGGTATTCAACCAAGTGATTGGCAGGCGGCTTTAGACAATATCCAAGCTTATAAGTAATTGACACAATGAAAATTATTGATACGAAAATCCCTGATGTAAAAATCATTGAACCAACAGTATTTGGTGATGAACGTGGATTCTTCATGGAAACGTGGAACCAAACGCGGTTTGAAGAATTAGTAACAGGCAAGCCAACTCAGTTTGTACAAGATAACCACTCAAAATCTAAAAAAGGGATCCTGCGCGGTTTACATTACCAAACAGAAAATACCCAAGGAAAACTCGTACGTGTGGTTTCTGGTGAAGTATTTGATGTTGCGGTTGATATTCGCAAAGATTCACCAACCTTTGGGCAATGGGTAGGTGAATATCTTTCAGCTGAAAACAAGCGCCAATTGTGGATTCCGGCAGGCTTTGCCCATGGTTTTTATGTGACTAGTGATGAAGCTGAATTTGTCTATAAGTGCACCGACTATTATAACCCAAGTGCGGAAGTGTCAATAAAATGGGATGATGCATCGTTAAACATTGATTGGCCCATTACGGATGGTCCTTACTTGTCCAATAAAGATAATATAGGTCTATTCTTGTCTGATGCAACCTACCTATAATCAAAATGATTAGTAAAAAATTTAATTTAAAGGCAATAAAACAAGGACGAAGTGTTTATGCCTTGAATTCTTTATGGATGATCTCTGATAGAGTAATAAATATAGTCTCTGCGTTCGTTTGGTCAATTCTTCTTGCTAGAAGTTTAGGTATCGATGGATTTGGTAACTATAACGCAATAACTTCATGTATTGCATTGCTACTACCAATAGCAGCATTTGGCCTAAATGGTTTATTAAATAAACTTATTCTCGAGAAGAAGAAAGACCTCTCAACTATAATATTATCTGGATTAATATTAAAATTGCTCGCAGGGGTTGCATGTATTCTACTCGCATGTTTATGGTTCCATTATAGTAAGACACTTGAACTCAATAAGATTAACTTTACCTATTCTTGTATTCTGATATTATTTTCGCTTCAAGTATTTGAATCGCTCAATCAAGCGTTTAGTTCATCGCAAGTTATATCATTATGTAGATTTTTCACTGTAAGTTTTTTTCTATGTGTAAAGATATACTTTTGGATGTATGATCTTCTTACCTTGAATATAGCCCTTATACTTCAAGCATGCGAATATCTAGCTTACTTTGCATGTATCGCATATTGGTCTATGTCAAAGTATAAAAATAGTTTTTCTTCATCAGAAGATATTACATTTTATAGGGTGATACAGACATCCAAAGTAATGGTTACTGGTGGTGGGTTATTGATACTGTCAGGTGTTGCAGAAACGATTAACCTTCGGGTTGATGTCTTGATGTTAACTGAATTATCAAGTTTAGATAGTGTTTCTATCTATTCAGTAGCGACCAAGTTTTCCGAGTCGGGTTATTTCTTTGCCGCAGCCATCGCAACTTCATTCTTTCCTAAAATCATGAAGTCTAAAAGTGTCGATGAAAGTGCATATTATAATGACCTTAATGGCTTGGTTAAGAAGCTAAATTATGTTTGTGTTGGTATATTTGCTATAACTATTATTTTTGCATATCCAGCTATATATTATTTATACGGGCATGAGTATAAAGATGCATATTTCGTTCTTCTCATTCATCTTTTTGCCTCATTCTTTGTCTACTTTAGGGCTGTATTTAGCAAGTGGCTAATAGTAGAGAACTTGTTTAAGTATTCTTTGCTGACGCATTTGTTTGGTGGTGTGGTGAATGTCTTGCTTAATATTATATTAATCCCTACGTATGATTATTATGGAGCAGCGATAGCAACAATTATCTCATACGCATTTTCTTCATATTTTTCGTTACTGTTTTTTAAGAAGACAAGAAGTTACTTGACGAATATAAATTTCAATATTTTTTGGTGGTTGGTTAAATGAAGGGTCTTATCAAGAAAATATTAAGTGAAAAGAGCTTAAATAAACTCAAAGCTTATTATGAACATGCAAATAAAATGAAATCTAAATTAGGCATTGGTCTATCAAAGTTATTTACGATGACTAAGCCTACTAGTGCGGTCTTTTGTTTGTTTAATCGAGCACTTGAACGTGAAAGCTATTCGGTTTTAAAAGGACGCCAATCATTTGTTGATAGTGCAAATAAAAATGTGTCCTTGTATAGACGTAATGTTCATCGCCTAGAGAAAGCGATGATTATGCGACCTTTGAGAAGTAAATTCGCTGAAGCTTATATCCTTGAACTAGTTCAGTCACACCGAATGATCCGAACTATAGTGTCTCATGAACAATATTTATGGGGACAATCTGTTCTAGAAAAATATTTTGAGTTAGTGACAGACGAAACAAGTGACATCATAAATGCAGCGAGAGAATTATTTTTAAATAATGCTGAAATGCATATTTCAGAATCAAAAGGAATATCTAAAACTCCTTTTGATTATAAAAATAGAGCTCAAGTCAATATTAGTTTTGATGATTTTTATGAATTAACCAAAGCAAGAAAATCAGTACGCTGGTTTAAACAAGAACCTATTGATATAAAATTACTTCATAAAGCGGTCAATGCCGCTACACAAGCACCGTCTGCTTGTAATCGTCAACCGTTTAGTTTTTACTTCGCCAATGATGCAAAAAAAGCGCAGCATATCGCATCGTTAGCGATGGGGAGTGCTGGGTTCTGTAGCAACATACCGTCAATCATTGCCGTTGTAGGTGACCTGTCTTATTTTGATAGTGCTCATGATCGCCATGTTATTTACATTGATTCTTCTTTAGCTACGATGCAGATGCTCTTAGCATTTGAAACACTAGGATTAGCTGGCTGTATATTGAACTGGCCAGATATTAAAGCAAGGGATCAAGCTCTTTCCAACTATTTAAAATTGGAACCATATCAAAGAGTTGTGTGTCTGATTGCTGTTGGTTATCCTGACGAAAATGGTTTAATTCCATTCTCTGAAAAGAAAACTTCAGAAGAACTAATTAAGGAAGTCTAGAATGAAATATGTTTATGTAAAGGGTGTTAACTTTGAGAATAAAGGCGCAGAACTTATGATGCGAACTATTATTCAAAATTTAAATATTCTAGGCGACTATAAAGTTGTTTTAACTGCAAACTCTGCATCTCCGTTTGAAAAACGTTGTGAGCTTGGTGCATATCAATATTTTAGCTTTAGCTTTGGTCGTTTTGATCTTAATCGTCTTACTTATTTTATTCCTCAAAGGCTGATTAATTGGTTGTGTAATACTTACGGTATTGTATTAGAACCAAAGTTAAGTGTCGTTCTGGATGCAAGCGGATATGCCTATGGAGACAAGTGGCCTATCCGTGGCCTGCAAAGAACATGTTCACAATTAAAACGTTTTTCTGAAAAAGGGAAAAAATATATCTTCATGCCACAAATGCTAGGCCCTTTTGAGAAACAAGACGGTAGAAAACTAGTACAAGACAATTTTAAATACGCAGACCTAATTGTTGCTAGGGAAGAGACTAGCTATAACGGCGTGAAAGACATCATTGGTAATGAAAAAAATCTAGTCATCGGCCCAGATTTCACAAACCTGCTCAAAGTAGAGAATCAGGTAAGAGATGAGAATAGTGTTATTATCATTCCAAACTCTAACATGATATCTCATAGAAGTGGTCATGAGAACTGGAAGACTAAATACGTAGGTATTCTTGAAGATTTTATCGAAGCTGCTTTAGATAAAGGAATGAAAGTTACCGTGATCAATCATGAAGGTAAATCAGACCGAGTTATTTGTGACCAGCTAGGTCATAAGTATGATGGTAAGATCAATCTCATTCAAAACTATAATGCTTTGCAAATAAAGACAGCTATCGCTCAAGCCAGTTTTGTAATTTCTTCTCGTTTTCATGGGTGCGTATCTGCACTTTCTCAAGGTGTGGCTTGTATCGGTACAAGTTGGAGTCATAAGTATGAAGAGTTATATAAAGACTATGATGTGTCTCCACTGTTAATATCAAATCCTGATGACATAACAGACTATAAAAATTATTTTAATTCTATTTTAGAACAAAAATCATCATACGAAGTTTCTATTGTAGATAATGGAAATAAAATTAAAGAAAAAAGTCTAGAAACATGGAATACAATAAAAAGCGTAATCAATGAATAATGTGATCGTAATTCATGAGTTTGGCGCGCCTGAGCACTATTATGGTGCTCAGGATTTTCTCGTGAAAAACGCAGGCTCTATAAAATATAGAGAGTTCTCTACACCGCTACTGGTTTACAGAGCCTTAAAATCGCGCTCATTTAGCAAAATGCTTAAGGCATTCTCTGATTTTTTCTATCTATTGTTTTGTTATTTGTTTCCCTCAATTTTGAAGGGTAAAACTGTTATTTTAGGTTGTGCTCCGTTAGATTGGCGAATCTGTTTGTTAAAGCGTTGCTTAAAACACAGTAAAATAATCTATCACACCTCATGGTTGAGTTGGGATGGAAGCAAGTACCCTAAAAATATACCCTGTCTCGAAAAGTATTTAACAAAAGTATGGAAAGAGTTTCTTGGGAAGTCTGTCCATCATATTGCCGCTGTGACGCCTGAAGTTAAAAGACAACTTATTGAAAACTTTTCAGTACCGGAATACATTATTCAAGTTGTATACCATTGCTTTAACAACGAAATTTTTAAAATCACCGATGATTTTTCTAATGTCGATATCAACCATAAACAGCTTAATGTGATTTTTGTTGGACGATTAGTCGAAGAAAAAGGTGTCCGTGAGATTATTTCTTTGGCTCAATCTTTACCAAATAATAAATTTTATATTGTCGGTAAAGGCAAGCTAGAAGATGAGCTTAAGCAAGCGGCAGAAAAGCAGAAAAATTTGGAATTTATAGGATATGTCGCCAATCGTGATAAGCTTGCCGAGTTATTCCGCTCTTCAGATATTCTATTGCAAATGTCTAAGAAAAATAGCGAATGGGAAGAACTATTTGGGATGGCGATCATTGAAGCAATGGCTTGTGGCGTTGTGCCTATTGCCACGGATCATGTCGGTCCGAATACGATTTTAAGTGATAATGAAATATTGTGCGAAAATATAGTTCCTGAAGATGGCATGATAGACATTGTGTGTGAAAAAATAAAATATTACGACACCAATAGAGAATATTTATTAAAATGTAAGAATGAATCGGTGAAAGTAGCCGATTTATATAGTTTACCTAATATCTCTAAGCGCTGGTCAATGGTGTTGGGGGAGAAATAATGGTTTATATTGTTGTATTAAACTGGAATGGTTGGAAAGACACACTATCATGTTTAGATTCATTAATTGAATTAAACTATAATGAATATAAAATAGTTGTCTGTGATAATAATTCTTCCAACGATTCTGTAAAAAGAATCACCGATTGGTATGAAAGTAAAAAAGATAGTCATCCATATCTTGTTGACGCAGATTATCAATATCTGGATTCATCTAATTTAGATTCATTTTCAAGTCAGGCTAAAAAAGGTTTTTATTTGATCCAAACCGGAAGCAATTTAGGCTTTGCCGGTGGTAATAATGTTGGGTTACGTTTTGCGTTGAATCAAAACGATATGAGCCACGTTTGGATTCTGAATAACGATACTGTCGTAGAGCCTTCTGCATTATCAGCACTCACAAATAAAGTATCTACAGACAATAAGATCGGCTTATGTGGTTCCAGAATGGTTTATTTTCACGACCGGGATAAACTACAAGGGATTGGCGGACAATATAAACCATTATTGGCAACCACACGACATATTGCAGAAGGTGAGCCAGCTGATACAGTTTTCGATGAGCGTGTTATTGAAAAAGAGCTTGATTATGTGATTGGGGCGTCAATGCTGATCACTCGTGCCTGTTTGGAAGATGTTGGTCTTTTGAGTGAAGATTACTTTTTATATTTTGAAGAGTTTGATTATTGCCAACGATTAGCCAATAGAGGCTATAGATTTTCAATCGCTACAGATAGCTGGGTCTACCATAAAGAAGGTGGGTCTACGGAGTCCGGAAGAAGTGTTGTATCTGATTTCTACCAAGTTAGAAACCGTTTGATTATTACGAAGAAATATTTCCCTAAATATTATATTTTTGTTTATTTGTCTATGATTATTGTTTTTATTAATAGGATAAAAAGAAGGTCATTTAAAAAGGCAATTAATGTTGCTAAGATAATGATTAATAACGGATGTTGTAAATTGTAATTGATTGTTTGAGTGGTAACAATCAATAATAAATGATACTAGATCGGATTATCTGAAATGTTTTATGTTTTCTTGTCAATTTACTTATTCTGTTGCTCATTTTCACGTAACAAAAGAATATTTTTGTTAAGTAATTTTTTGGTTTTCTTATTTTTATCTGGAGCTTACTGTTACGGATATGACTGGATTAGATATAAGGCATACTTTGATGATAAGTTCTTGTATTACAGTGTGGAAACGTGGATATATGAACCATTATTCATGGCTCTCTACGCAATTGTCAAACCTCTAGGATTAGAATATCACTGGGTAGTAGTTTTATGTGCTGGTATCATAGGTAGAAATATATACGTATTTTCAAAAGAGAAAGTAAATCCTAACTTCGCATTATTTTTCGTGTTTTCTATTTTTTGCTTTATGGAATTTATGGAGCAATTAAGGCAAGGAGTTGCTATTTCATTTATTTTACTAGCTTATTCTGCATTAAAAAATGATAATAAAAAATCATTTTATATCAATGTAATGCTGGCAACTGCATTTCATATTTCTGCTGTATTATGCTTATTCTTTATCCCACTTAATAAGTTAATGTCCTCTAACTATCCTAAGGTAAAAGTTATTGTTTTATCTGCGTTAACTTTTGCTGGTGTCGAGGTCGCTGGTTATGTCATCAATAATGCAGCATTGTTAGGTGATTTTTTTATTTTCCATAAATTATCAGGATATTCAACAGATAGTTCTGGGTTGTTAAGCTTTGGATTGTTTTTGAACTTGGCAGTTGTTTCTATATGTGTACTATCCATTCGAGCAAGAACTCCTCAAGTTTATGTCAGCATCGTTGCTTCAATTTTTGTGATTACGTCAAAGTCCATATCAATAGTATTTAGATTCTCTTATTATGGTTATGTATATGTTTATGATGCATTTGAGTTTATCTTCTTACAACGAAGTAAGGTAAATAAATTTGCTGTTAACGTTATATTGTTAGTTTTCGCATTGAAGCCATTCTTAAACCCTGTATATTTTGCGATGTTAGGTCAATATAATTTCTTTTGGACAGGTTGGTTTTTTGATTCTGTCGATGTCAGCGCTATTGTTCACGATAAATGCTCTCTTCTTTCTTCATATGATATTAAATTTTGCGGCTATTGATGGGATAATATATGAAAAAAACACATGAATTATTTGTTAATGGTCGATTCTTGTCTCAGTCTATCACCGGTGTTCAGAAATTTTGCCATCAACAGTTATCTAAATTAGCTAAGACGCACGATGTAACTGTATTATTACCCAAAAATGCGGATGCTAGCCTTCTTCCTGGACATGTGAAGTTTGTGTATGTGGGGAAATTAACCGGTCATTTTTGGGAGCAGATAGAGCTTCCTTTATTTCTGTATCGGAAAAAGAATGCATTGTTGATGAGTTTTTCTGGCTTATCTCCAATTTTATATAATAATTCAATTTTTACTGTTCACGATTTATCATTTGTTGAAAATCCCAAATGGTTTAGTTTGCCTTATCGTATTTGGTATGGTTTCGCATACTCCTTGCTGTCGAGAACTTGTCAACGTGTCATTACGGTGAGTAACTTTTCAAAAACAGAGATATTAAAAAAATATCCTCGTCTTAAAGACCGAATCGATGTTGTATACAATATTTCGCCAGAAATAGATGATAGCGAACCTGCGCCCCAGGGCATTTCCTATGGTAAATATATTCTCCTTGTTTCTTCTTTAGATCCAAGGAAAAACATTAAATCATTTATTGAAGCATTTAATGTGGCTAAAATGCACGGATATAGCTTGGTTGTTGTTGGCGGGAGCGGAAAAGCATTTAAATTTGATTACCCTTCAGTGGATTTCCCACATATTCATTTTTTGGGGTATGTTGATGACGAAGAGCTAAGACGTCTTTATCAACATGCTCATTTATTTGCTTACCCAAGTTTATATGAAGGGTTTGGAATCCCCCCATTAGAAGCCATGAGTATGTCTTGTCCGTGCATTGTTTCTAACATAGCAAGCTTGCCTGAAGTGTGTGCAGATGCTGTATTATATTTTGACCCATATTCCATCGAGTCAATGGCTACTGCTATTAAACAGGGATTGGAGGATGTGAATTTACGTCAAGAGTTGGTGGTTAAAGGTAAAGCACGTTTAGCTGAATTGAAGAAAATTGAAAGTAAATATTCAATAGAAAGAGTCGTTAATGAAAGTACTACAAATGAGTAAGTTATATCCTCCTTTTTGGGGGGGGATCGAAACGGTTGTTTATGATTTGTCCGTCAAATTGAAAGAAGAAGGCGTTGATGTTGACGTACTTTGTGTTTCGGAAAATGACCAGAGTTCCGAAGAAGTTATCGACGGTATTCGTATTTTTAGGTGTGCTAGTCTTTTCCATCTTTCCAGTGTTTATTTCTCTATACTATTCATTAAAAAATGGCTAGAAATTAGGAATAATTACGACATTATTCATGTTCATTTGCCTAACCCCCTTGCCATTTTATGTTTGTTCTTTATAAGAACAAATGCCAAAATAATTGTTCATTGGCACAGTGATATCGTCAAACAAAAATTTTTAAAAATTCCATTTATACCGCTGCAAAGCTGGTTGCTGAAACGCTGTAGTCAAGTTATTGCGACTAGCCCTAAATATGCAAGTTATTCAAAGGATTTAAGTAAAGTTCAAGATAAAATATCAGTTATTCCTATTGGTATTAATGAGCATGCTTTGAAGGTGGATGAGAAAGTAAAATCAAGAATTCATGAAACTTACAAAGGTAAAAAAATTGTTTTTTCCTTAGGTAGACATATTTATTATAAAGGTTTTGATTTTCTTATCGAATCTGCGAAATATATTCAAGATGACGCTGTTATTCTTCTTGGTGGAGTTGGTGACTTAAGTGAATCGTTTCGAAATAAAATAATCCAAAGCGGTTTGGAAAATAAAGTCTATTTATTAGGTAAAATACCACATGATCAACTAGGCTCATATTATGATGCTTGTGATGTTTTTTGTTTACCTTCCGTTGAGCGTTCTGAAGCATTTGGCGTTGTTCAAATAGAAGCGATGAGCTTTGGAAAACCCGTTATATCCACGAATATCGAAGGTTCAGGTGTTGATTGGGTTAATCGAAATGATGTCACTGGGAAGATAGTACCCATTAAAGATGCAAAGGCGTTGGCAAATGCCATTAATGAGGTTGTGTCTAACCATCATTTTGAACCTGAACATATTTTGGATTATTTTAAGGAAAATTTCCTAAGAGATAAAATGGCCAGAGCAACGTTAGATTTATATAAAGAGGTTATGTGATGAATATTTTACCAGTGATTATGGCGGGCGGTTCTGGTTCTCGCCTCTGGCCGATGTCTCGAACACATTACCCTAAACAGTTTCTGTCGCTCGTTAGCGATCTCACGATGTTGCAGGAAACAATTACTCGTCTTGACGGGTTGGATTGCATGCCTGCAACCTTGATCTGTAACGAGGAACATCGTTTTCTTGTTGCGGAGCAATTACGGAAGGTTGGATTAGATCATTCAGGGATTTTACTTGAACCCTTTGGACGAAATACGGCCCCCGCTGTAGCATTGGCTGCGTTGCATGCTTTAAAAAGTGGCGATGACCCGTTGCTATTAGTACTTGCAGCTGACCATCTCATTAAAGATGCCCAAGCGTTTCGCAATGCAGTTCTGTCAGCAAAAGGTTTGGCAGATCATGGGAAATTGGTTACGTTTGGTATTGTTCCTACCAAACCTGAAACTGGCTATGGATATATTCGCCGGGGAGAGGGGGTTGAACAAGACAATGCATATCTAGTTGAATCCTTTGTCGAAAAGCCAAATCTGAGTGTTGCAGAGAAGTATGTCACCTCTGGTGAATATTATTGGAACAGCGGAATGTTCATGTTCAAAGCTTCTCATTATCTTGAAGAGTTGAGACAGTTCCGCCCTGATATTCTTTCGGCTGTTGAACAGGCGTTTATCGGCGCTTCGGTTGATTTAGACTTTGTCCGTCTCGATGCTAAGGCGTTTGCGCTGTGTCCTGATGATTCGATCGATTATGCCGTGATGGAAAGAACCAAGGAGGCTGTTGTTGTTCCTCTTGACGCAGGTTGGAGTGATGTAGGGGCTTGGTCTTCTTTATGGGATGTGAGTGATAAGGATGCCAACGAAAACGTTATTCGTGGCGATGTTTCTGTTTATAATTCGCATGGTTGTTATATCAACGCCCCAGAACGTTTGGTCGCTTCAGTTGGCGTTAAAGATCTAGTCATTGTTGATACAAAAGACGCGTTATTGGTAGCCCATAAAGATCATGTGCAAGATGTAAAGCATATTGTCGACAACTTAAAGGCTGACGGCAGAACTGAGTTTCAACAGCACCGAGAAGTCTATCGCCCTTGGGGTAAGCATGATCACATTGCTGAAGGTGAACGTTATCATGTGAAAAAGGTGACGGTTAAGCCAGGGCATAAATCTGCAATGCAACTGCATTATCATCGTTCGGAGCATTGGGTTGTTGTATCAGGAACAGCAAAAGTTCATAAAGGTTCTGAAGTCCAAATTGTGGCAGAAAATGAATCTATTTATATCCCTGTTGGTGTCCAGCATTGTTTCGAAAACCCAGGTAAACTTCCATTAGAGATTATTGAAGTCAGAACGGGTCAGTATTTACAAGAGGATGATATAACAAGGCTTTCTTCATCCGGTGAAGGTTACTAATTTAAAATATAAGTTAATTAAGGTTACAAACGTGCTTTTAACGTCAGAGATAATTCAACAATCCGGTATTCAATTTGGTACAAGTGGCGCAAGAGGATTGGTCAGTCAATTTACACCAGATGTTTGCGCTGCATTTACTCACGCATTTGTCGAGAGTGCTCAACATTCATACAATGTTAGGCGTGTCGCTATTGCCATTGATAATCGGCCGAGTAGCCCTGCTATCGCGCAGTCATGTGTTGCTGCTTTGATGCAAAGAGGGATTGAGTTTGTATATTATGGTGTTGTTCCTACACCAGCATTAGCCTATTCGGCAATGCAAGAGAATATCCCCTGTATTATGGTCACCGGTAGCCACATTCCTTTTGATCGCAATGGCTTGAAGTTCTATACGCCGGAAGGTGAGATCACGAAAGCAGATGAACAAGCGATTTTGGCTGCTGATTATGAATTCTCTACATTGAATGAGCTTCCTCAGTTATCTGCTGACCCGCGAGCTGCCCAACAATATATCGAGCGCTACACGAGTCTATTTGATTCTGCTTTTTTGAGCGGAAAACGAGTTGGAATCTATGAACACTCTAGCGCCGGACGCGATCTCTACCCTGAGATCTTTGGGGCCTTAGGTGCTGAAGTGATATCGCTTGAACGTAGTGATGAGTTTGTTCCTATCGATACAGAGGCGGTATCTGAGGCGGATAGAAGCAAAGCTAAAGTATGGTCGACACAATATCAATTAGACTTCATTTTTTCTACGGATGGTGATGGTGATAGACCGCTTGTCGCTGGAGAAAATGGTGAATGGCTCAAAGGTGATATATTGGGATTACTTGCAGCACAATACATGGGGATCGATGCAGTCGCGATACCTGTGAGCTGTAACTCTGCAATCGCAGCCTCTCGTGTTTTTTCTGAAGTCGCATTGACCAAAATCGGTTCTCCATACGTTATTGCAGAATTCGAAAACCTCGAAAAGCAATATTCTACTGTTGCGGGATTTGAAGCAAATGGTGGGTTCCTTTTAGGTACTGATGCCATCATCAATCATAAGTGTATAAAAGCATTACCAACTCGTGATGCACTTCTACCTGCATTAATGGTTCTGAGTGCAGGTCAAGAGGCGGGGATCGCACCACTAGTTGAACAGGTGTCCACTCGATTTACGGAAAGCGATCGTATTCAAAATTTCCCAACGGAGAGAAGTCGTGACATTTTGAATTGGGCTAAAGGGCGCGAAAGTCAGCTCCTGAAGCAGCTAGGATATGATGATAAGATTGTTTCTATGAATGAACTTGATGGCTTGAGGCTTGAACTAGCCAATGGCGATATCATTCATTTGAGACCGTCAGGCAACGCCCCTGAGTTAAGATGCTATGCGGAATCGTCTTCTGCCAAGAACGCAGGTTTTATCGTGAATAATGTGTTGTCCAAAATACAAACACTGACTATCGAATAATAAATGAATCCCTATCGGCCTGATAAACTAATGTTGGGCCAATAATGATTTGTTGATAAAAATGACCTCTTGTTATTCAAGGGGTTATTTTTTATCTAATTGTTTTTTTCTCATCTTTAGAATATTGAACTGAGCGCGACAAGTTGAATAATTATGAATTAAAAATTATGCATTATCTATCATTGAGATAGTCGTAATCATGTGTTTGATTTATTCATGATTTTATATGAATTGAATGTGTATATTATTTGGGGGGGTGATACCAACCAAGATAATATACAGAAATACATTATCTTGGCTGATAAACAATATGGATGTGGTTATTAAGAGGTGACGGTCACGCTCTTGGGATTCTTCCGACGCAGGAAAGCGGTAATACGCCATACATAGCTGAGTAATGCGGAATAGATTAAGAAGCAGGCAATGAATGTGTAGAACATGGTTGCTTCGCTAATATTCGCGGCTTCGCCATAGATACCGAATGCCGCAAACCCAATCGCAATCGAACATATTACCACGAGGGTTTGCTTAGAACTTAATCCTAGTCGTTGGAAAATATGATGCAGATGTTCTCTGTCTGGTTTGAACGGAGAGTCGCCTCGACGAACACGGCGAATCATTATTGCAGCCATATCCATCAATGGTACCGCGATCAGCCATAAGGCTGTTACCGGGCGCATTAAGGCTTTATCACCGGTTTGGCTTGCACCAAGCAACAACCAAATGACGGTAAAGCCAATCATCATGCTGCCAGCATCTCCCATGAATACTTTTCTTGCGCGCCCAAAAATACCCAAGTTCATGAAAATGTAGGGCAACATTGCCGTGATAATCACAACGCACAGGTAAGCCAAGCCGTGTTGGCTGTCTACGTTGAGAAGGAGAGCGATTGCACCGAATGTCACGATTGAGAGGCCGCCAAGCAACCCATCAATGCCATCGACCATGTTGAAAGCATTGATGGCTCCAATCACAGCAAAAACGGTCACAACGATACCGAACCAGCCCAAGTAAATATCACCAAGTCCAAATAGGTTACCTAAACTGTTCAGTTCGATCCCTGTAACTTGCATCATCGTGACCGATAAAGCCGCTTGGATTGCGATTCGAACTTTGACGCTTAAATCAAATTTGTCGTCTAGCGCCCCGACAAAGGTCAGTGTTGCAATCGATAGGACGAATAATTCGCTGTATTGAATTATATCCGGGCGAAACGTGAGGAACTGAGCTAAAACGATGCTCGTAGAAATCCCTCCAACTAAAGGGACTGCGCCTTGGTGTAGTTTGCGTGCATTGGGTTTATCAACTAAACCTATTTGCTTTGCTACTTTTCGCAATAAAAAGAGTATTGCAAAAGCACTGAAGAAGATGAATGTGAGTTCCAAAACCATAATCTAGCCATTTAATCCGTTACGTTTGTCCATCTGGTCGTACGTATGGTTTTTATTACTCATCTGTGTTTTTCTTGTTGTGAATCAAAATGATAAACTAATATTTATATTGCTAATATGTGTGGTTTAATAACAAAAGAGTCTATGCACATTCCCAAAATTAAGATTGTCGCTATATAGTTATCTAAACTGAGTTCATTGCATTTTCTTACATATCAAGTGAGTCTTTTGTCACATTTTTAATCTTTATATTTATTGGTTTCAACAATCAATGTTCAAGCCATTCTTGGCATAACGACGAATATGACGGGTAAAACAGAATGACAACGCAAAGTGCACGCTGTGATGGAATCGAGGGTTGGTGCCAACTCGTAGAGGCCTGATGTGCAGCGCTCGCCATTTGATCGTGTCGAAATAGGGTAGGTATGCTTTGAACAGCGTCTCAAACTGCTTTGGTACTCCGGTTTTCTGATTTCGATTGACGATATGCTAGTTGTGTCGCTCTTCGAAACAAAAGGAACACCTCATGCAACTCATTCATCATGGTGGAAAACAGACGGTCACTGGTTCGTGTCATGAACTGGTGGTGGATGATCTGGCGATTTTTATCGATTGTGGCATGTTCCAAGGCCAAGATACTCAGGATGTCGAGCCAGATTTTCCCATTGATCACATTCAAGCGCTCATTCTCACTCATGCCCACATCGACCATATTGGCCGCTTGCCGTGGTTGATTGCTTCAGGTTTCACTGCGCCGATTTACTGCACGCCGGCAACCGCGGAGCTTGTGCCGCTGATGTTGGATGACGCCATGAAGCTGCAATCGGGCTTCTCGCGTGCGCAGCGAGAGGTGGTGTTAGACAAGATTGACCATCTGATTGAACCCATCGATTACGAGCAGCCTTTTCGAATTGAATCTGACTCCGGCGTGATGTTGCAGTGTCAGTTTGTGCCTGCGGGGCACATTCTCGGTTCGGCGTACGTTGAAATCCAAATGCCGAACCAAGAAGTGATCGTCTTTTCCGGAGACTTAGGGCCGAGTTGCACGCCGCTGTTGCCGGATCCGGTGCCGCCAATGCATGCCGATTACCTAGTGATCGAAACTACCTATGGCGATACACACCACGATGGCGTGGACGTGCGCGCCAGTAAACTGCGTGAAATCATCGACCGGTCGCTGGCCGATGGCGGCACGATTCTGATCCCGGCCTTCAGTGTTGGCCGCACGCAAGAAGTGTTGTTTGATATCGAGCAGTTGGTGTATGAGCATCAAATCAACGTCGATTTACCGATTTTGCTCGATTCTCCGATGGCGCAAAAGGTGACGGAATCGTATCGTCGCTATAAACAGCTGTGGGGTGACGAAGCGAAAGAACGTTTGGCAATGAACCGCCATCCGCTGGCGTTTGAGCAATGTGTGTTGGTCCAGGATTACCGTTCGCACCAAGCATTGGTTAATCGCCTCTCGTCAACCGGTGAAGCGGCGATTGTGGTCGCCGCCTCCGGCATGTGCGAAGGCGGGCGGATTGTGGATTACCTCAAAGCGCTGCTGCCGGATGCTCGCACGGACATCATCTTTGCGGGTTTTCAGGCAGAAGGTACGTTAGGGCGCGCGATTCAGCAGGGTGAGAAAGTGGTCATGATTGAGGGAGAAGCGATCGACGTGAACGCCCAAATTCATGTGATGTCGGGGTATTCCGCGCACGCCGATCAGGATGACCTGCTGGCCTTTGTGGAAGGCATCGATGAAAAGCCAAAACAAGTGCATTTGATTCATGGTGAGCCACAAGCTAAACAGGCCTTTGCCGAGCTGCTGCGGGGTAAAGGCTACACCGTCGTTGAATAATTGATCCGAGAAAAAAGCCGCACCGAGTTGTCGATGGGCGGCTTTTTTAATGCTGACTCAGCACCGATGGACGGGTTAAGGCTGAATTAAACGAAATTCAGATTTAGTCAAAATCGCGTCTTCCAGCGCCGATAAGCCCAGCGTGCTGTAGCCGTAGAAGTTGGGCGTTAAGGTCCGGCGCAGCGCTTGCGCCGATTGCGTGACGTCTTCGCCCATCATCAGTTCGTCCGTTAATGTGGTGAACTGAGCGCGCTGTTGTTCGGTCAGACTATTCTCGAATTCGGAGTAACCACTCACTGACGTGTACAGATTACTGAAATCGCCAGCGGTGTTTTCCTCAATGTAATAGGTGATCATACGCGACAGCGCCGCGCGCAAATCGGTCACACCTTCTTGCGCGCTGAACGGGGTGCTGAGTAAGTCCAGTCCACCGGCCGATTTCGACGTATCGGGCACAAAGCCTTGCGTCGGGAACACCAGATACGCAGCAATGGCCTCATCTTGAATCACCGCAGAGAGCACAAAGCGGCTGTCCTGATAATACTTGATCACATCGCCCGCGCCAGAGCGTTTGATGTAAACCGGCGCGCCGAGATGTTCATCCAACACGCTGGCCGAGGCGCGCACATAAACCGAGTTCAGTTTGTCCTGCGAGGGAATATCCGTGAACTGCGCCAGAGAAAAATCATAGATTTTTTCCAGCGCATCAGTGCTGTCGTTAAAGCTGCCCAGCGCAATGGCAACCAAAGACACCAGCGCAATCAATCGTCCCCATTGCTCTTTGAGCGAACGAGGTGGCGCTGCGGGTTCTAAAGTGTGTTCGATGTCTGACATGATTATTCTTTCAACTCTTCCAATTTGTCTTTCACCCGATCGGTGCCGTCACTGACGGCTTGTTCAATCTGGTCGAGGGCGTCCTGACCGAGCCAGTCGGTGATGGTGTCTTTGTATTGAACGCCGATGTACACGCCAACGACGATCAACAACAGCGGAATTAAACGCAACATATTGATGCTCACTGTGTGGTTTCAGGCTGATAAAGCGCCAAACGTGATGACACTTTTTTCAGGTAAGTTTTGGTTTCATCGTACGGCAGGTTGTTCATCAGCGTCTGATACACTTGGTCGGGCGTGAGCTGATTGATTTCACCGGCTGCTTTACGAATATTGGTCGAACGGTCGGCATTGAACGCTCGTGCCACATTCCCCGCGCCGGTATTGTAGGCGGCGATGGTGCAGTACAAACGGCTTTGCTTATCTTCAATACGTTTCAGGTACTTACTTTGCAAAATATGCAGGTAAGCCGTACCGGTTTCGACGTTGACGGGCGGCTGGTAGAGCTCAGACTCCTTCATTGGCGCGTCAATTTTTCTCATCTGACGGTTCACGTCATGTCCAGCGGTCGTCGGGACGATCTGCATCAAACCAAACGCAGGTACATAAGATTTCGCTTCCGGACGAAAGGCCGATTCACTGTGCATGATGGCCATCACCAGCGCTGGATCCACCGACCATTTCTCGCTTTCTTCTAGGGCGAGCGGTTGGTAGTGGCTGGCACGTTTTGCCAAGCTGTTGTTGGGCAGGCTGATCTTGTAGCTGATGACTTTTTTCGGTGCGGCGGCCGTGTGTGTGGTTGCTTTTTCGGCCGCAGGCGTTGTCACGGGCGCTGTCACAGTCGCCGCCGGTTGGTCGCTGCTGGTGGACGATGCCACCGGTTGCGCCGCTTGATGCTCGTCGGATGGCGCGGTGGTTCCAGGCACCTTGGCCACGACCGGTTCGACAGGTGCTGGTTTTGCCTTGGACGGTACGACAGCCGGGGTGGGTTCCGCTTGGCGCTCGGTGACAGTCGCGACTTCGTTGCTGGCTGGCGTCTGGTCGACGGGCTGCGCTGCGTGGATTGGGTCTGCCGGCAGCGGTTCGGGAATGCCCAATGCTTTGCGCTGTTGACGGTATTGATTGCTGATTAGCTCAATGCGCTGTTTTGCTTCATCGATCAGCGCCATTTTTTTCTGGTAGGCCCGTTGATAAATAAAGTCATCCGGCGCGCCAGTATCGGCGGCGATCAAGCGCTCGGCCTGAATGTCGTATTCATTCATCTGCGCGCGCGTTTGGGCCAGCACGAAGTCTTTTTCTTGGTTTTCTTGCTCGCGTGAATAATTCACGGCGTGCTCGGAGACTTGTGCTTGGTTAAGGTCGGCGACCGTGCCTTCAGGCAGGTTGAGCTGCTGGGCGGCCAACTGCTGCGCGGTGGCATTGCTGACGGAGGCATCCACCAACACCGACACCGTAGCCGTGTTGTTTTCATAATCGACTACTTGTCTCACCGAATCATCCGCGCTGTATTGCACGTCGGTGGTTTGGTCGGAGATTTGCGCGCTGCCCCATTGATTAATTAAGGCTTGGCGCTGTTGATCTAATTCGCGGGTGTAGTTTTCTCGCCATGCTTCGTACTCGTCGAAGCGTCGATTCACGTAGTCGTGAAATTCTTGTTTGATTTCTTCTGGAGAACGTTTGGCGTTGGCCGTGGCTTGATCCAGCTCGGCAAAGGCATCGTGTGTGGCGGCAAAGCTGGTGCAATAGAAAGAGGAGAGAGAAAGGGCAATGAGCGTTTTTTTGAGTCTGCGCATGAACAATTCCTAGCCGAAATAAAGGCAGGGCAATCGGTAGCCCTGCCTTGTCTGAGTTACATGGATTTCAGTGAGTTCAGCGCGTTAGTCAAGTCTTCCGCAGCTTTCTCGTTGTTGAATTGATTCCATAATTTCGCGTCTTTAGATGCGGCATCCACAACTTGATCGACGTTGGCTTGGAATGTGGCTTTGTCCATGCCCACCAGGACGTACAGGCCGCCCGTTGGGCTCACTTGGCTGACGATCAGTTTGCTGTTCGACAGGCTGCGGGTAACCACGTTTTTGGTGACGTTTTCGAATGTTTCCACCACGTTTTCAACGGCGACGTCATTGGTGGTGTTGACCGAGCTTTGAACCGCTTGTTTAAACAGGTTGTTGACGTCGGTTTGGAATTGCGCGGCCAATTGCACACGTGCTTCGTTGATCGCCACTTTACGCATCACGCCCATGCCAGCGGCACTTTTCTTGGCATAGCCCATTGCGCCAGCTTCCAGATCAGTTGGCATTACATCACAGATCCACGCTGGAGCTTCGGTCGTTGGGGCATCCGGGAAAGTACACTGCGCAAATTGCTGCGCCTGTTCAACGGTTTGTGTGCTGTTACAAGCGGCCAGAGAGAGCGCCATCACGCTCATCAGGAGTGTTTTTTTCATCGGTTATAGTCCCATACTTTTCATTGTGGTTTGCGCGTGGCATTCGAGGTCGAGCAGGCTGTTACAATCTTTAGGCACGATTTTCGCCGCATCGCCTTTGCGCAGCTTGAGTGAGGTTTCCTCATCAATGCCGACCCAAGAGTACTTGGCCTTGATGCCGTGGGTTGGAATGTTGACCACGGTGCCTTCACCCACGGCGAATGTTTCTAGCTCGCCTTCGCTGTTTTTGAGGATCTTGGAAAAGGCGATGGTGTCGTTGGGTTTCACGTTTTTCTCAGAACCAATCGCAATCTTGGCCATGATGCCCGCCTCACATTGACGAACTTCAAGCACGGGCGCGCTGGCGGCCATCATCTTTTTCAGATCGGAACTGTATTCCACGGCTTCTGCGGCGGCTTTACTGGCCAAGCCTTGGTATCCGGCATTTGAGATTGGGCAGCTTGAATTGCGTGTTTCGGTGGATGACGAGTCGTCGCCTTTAATTTCGATGCGTTTCACCAGCGCCATGTCTGGCAGAGAGACAATTTTCACAATCGCCGTCACATCCACTTCGTAACGACAGCTGGCTGGAACGTGAATGGTTTCGCCTTTTTTGTTTTTGTAGCTGCGCGCTTCATCAAAAGATTTTGAGAAATCGGTGCTGGTGATTTCAGTCAACACAGCGTAGTCGGCAATCGGCACACCTTTGGTGTTGTAGCGACCACTTTGCTCCGCCAATTTGATTTCTTTTTTCAGCTTGTTAGCCAGTTTACGATCCACCAGTTGCGTGCCGGTTTCAATCACTTGGCTTTCTAGCGCGTTACGAATGACCGATTGCATTTTCTTTTGCGCACTGTCTTTGAAGTCCATGTCGACAGGTAACACGATCACTTTTCGGTCTTCGCTGGACTTGGCTGGCACTTCGGCGTTCGCCAAGTTCACGGCCATATCCGGTGTACAGATGGCGTCTGGGCCAGTCGAAATACAGCCGGAGAGCATCAAAGACACACCCAGCGCCACTGCGGTTTGTTTTAACATAATAGACAACTCCATATTGTTTTTTTATTTAATTCCGAGGGCGTTCCATAGCCCTTGAGCGTCGACGATTTCCGCGAAATGACGCTCGGCTCCCTCCTTGGACAGGGAGTAATTGGACACAGAATTCCCGCTAGAAATAATTTCGTTACTCGCGAGGATATTTCCTTTTCGACCTTGGAGTTTGAGGGTCGTAATTTGAGTTGAGATATAGGCTTCCCCCACCGTGCTTTGCCGTAACTCTGAGGTCAACTTAAGTGTGTGTGTGGCGGCCGCGGTGCGTTTGAAGGTGGTTTTCAAACGTTCATGAGAGAATTTATCGGCCAGCAGTTCAGCGCTTTTCTTGTTTTTGGCTGAAGCGGCAAAGCGAATCACGATCGTCGACTGAACTTCGGCAATGGTGCTGAGCAGCGTATCAACGGCTGGTGCCTTAGGTATGAGGTCCTGATCGAGCGCACGCAGCATGGCTTGGCGCACGGCAACTGCATTGCCTTCCGAGGTGCGCTGGCGGTTATTCAACCACCACACCAGCGGGTCTTGATGTTGGCGTTGGTCGAGTTGACGCTGAGCGTTGCGGTTGCTTTGCTCAATATCGGATTGTAATTGGCGGATGATGGTGTCGCGGCTGACTTTGGCCTGAACGTAGTAGGCGATGTCGTTATGTTCGACTTGTGGGTACTCAATCCCGGTGAACGTGATCGTCGATGTTTTGCTATTGATTTTGTTATCCACAAGCGAGCTGGTGGACGAAAGCTCATTTCGACTTTGATAGACATCGCGTGATGCGAACGATGAATCAATTTGGGTCCAAAGTTGGGCGTTGATTTGGCTGAGCGCAGCTTGTTTGGCCTGATCTAAACTGCGTCCTTCACCGACAGCAGTGATGTATTCCGGTTGATTGGTTGGCGGCGTGCTGTACCAATCGGGTGGTGTGGTTGACTGACAAGCCCATAAAGCCACACTGCATAAGGCGATGATGACTTTGTTATTTATTGATAGCATGGTGTTATTTGATAAGCGCAACTAAACGTAAGTATGAATTTGCATACTATATAGTTATCTATTTAAGATAAATGCGTTTTTTGGGAGAAGATCACATTTATATGAAGGTGATCAGATTTTTGAATGCTTATGCATCCGTGTAAATTACATTTTGCTTAATTAATGTGCGTTTTGACATGCCTCGCAATGTAGGCGACCACGTCTTGTTCAAACCAAGGATTCTTCTTGAGCCACAATGTGTTACGTGGCGATGGGTGGGGGAGCGGCAGGTAATGCGGTGCCCAGCGTTGCCATTGACGCACGGTTTCGGTCAGGGTGGCGGGTTTGTCTTTCAGATAATAGTTTTGTGCATATTGACCGATCAGCAGTGTCATTTGGATGTTCGGCAACTGGGCCAAGACGGATTGATGCCACAGCGGCGCGCACTCTCGACGCGGCGGCAGATCGCCACTTTTGCCTTTGCCCGGATAACACAGCCCCATCGGCATGATGGCGATTTGTTTGGGGTCGTAAAAGGTCTCTTTGTCGATGTCGAGCCAGCGCCGCAAGCGATCGCCGCTCGGATCGTTCCACGGTATCGAGCTTTGGTGCACGCGAATCCCGGGAGCCTGACCAATGATCAAAATCCGCGCCGCTTCGTCCGCTTGAATCACGGGATTGGCACCCAAGGGCAGGGCCGGTTCACACACACGGCACTGGCGAATGTCGCGCAGCAGATCGTGAAGCATCAGTACCCCTTGCTAAAATCAATGCGATGGTTGAGCTGAAAGCCGTCGCGCCACAGTGCGTAGTTGGCAGCGAATATGTCCACCACTTGCTGCGGAAAGCTTAGCGCAGCAATGTGCGGTGTGACGGTGATGGCTGGGTGTGCCCAAAACGGATGTGTGTCGCTGAGTGGCTCGTTGGCAAATACATCCAAAAAGGCATGTTGAATATGGCCCGCTTCAATCAGTGGAATCAGTTCGTCTTCGACCAAGGTTTTGCCGCGGCCGACGTTAAACAGCAGGGCTTGCTGACAGTGACTCAAGGTGGTCTTGCCCAGTAATCCCAGCGTACTTGGCGTATTGGGCAAGGTGTTGACCACGATATTTGCCTGAGCAAGTGCCGCAGGCAACTCATTGATGTGATACGTCTGGCTGAACGCGCCGTGCTTGGGCGGAATGCCAGAGCTGTTGACGCCAATCACCGTGAAGCCAAACGCCGTCGCCACGTTCGCCAAATGAGCACCGATGGAGCCTGTGCCGAGAATCGTCATCACTTGGCCGTTCAAGGATTGATATTGGTGTGGCTGCCACTGCAGGTGGTGTTGCTGCTGTTGATAGCGCGTGAAATGGCGATAGTGACTGATGGTGTAACCGAGCACGTATTCGGCAATCTGTTGGCCAAAAATACCTTTGACGTTGGTCAGTTCATAATCTTGTCGCAAGCCAGGGGCGATCAGTGCATCAACCCCGGCATAGGCCGATTGCAGCCATTCCAAGCGAGGAAACTCATCCAAGCATTGCGCCGCCAGCGGAGGCGCGGCCAGTAGCAAGGTGGCTTGGCTGCGATCGTCGGTGATTGCAAGCTCAGGCAGGTGCAGGGCTTCAATGGCTTCGCGATAGCAGGCGTTGTGCTCCGTTAAAATGTACAGCTGATGAGTGAAATTGTTCATAGATGCGCCTTTTTTCCCCGCTGGTTATCCAGTACACTTCCGCTGTCTTTTTCCGCAACGAATTGAGTGACCATGTTACAGACATCAAATGGGTTACAGAACCCTTTGCAACTTCGCCTTGAGAAGTTTGAACCTTGGCAACAGATTACCTTTATGGCGTGTCTATGTGAACGCATGTATCCGAATTACGCCATGTTCTGTGAACATACCCAATTCGCTGAGCCACGCAGTTACCGTGAAATTCTCGACAGCATTTGGGAATTGATGACGGTGAAAAACGCCAAGATTAACTTTGAGCGTCAATTGGAAAAACTGGAAGAGCTGATCCCGACCTCAGATGAGTTTGACTTGTACGCGGTTTATCCGGCGATTGATGCGTGTGAAGCGCTCGCGACAGCGCTGCATGGCCTGTTGGATCGCGATGATTTGTACGAATCGATGCAGAAAGTCAGCCAGATTTCGGTACAAACCGTCGCGCAATTGGAAGAAGCGCAAACCGGTGAAACCATCACCAATGACAATCAGAAAGAGAACGAAGCCGTGTGCGAAGAGTGGGATGTGCAATGGGCCATCTACCGACCACTGCGTGAAGCGATTGAGCGCGATATCGACTTGATCAAAGATTTGCGTCAAGAGCTACGTGACGACTGCATCAGCAACATTGGTGTGTCACTGTAATTGATGGATGCGGGTGGGAGCACGCCTCCTGCCTGCGACGACCTGCCTGTTTTTCCCCTCTCGGCCTGCCCGCGGCCAATATTGTTATAAATTGTTAGCTGCCACAGCACGATACCCCATAATGCGTTAGGATGCGTATCACGTAGTCCAAAATGCAGGAGTAAAGGATGTTGCAGTCTTTGGAGACTTGGCTGGGCCAGTTTGGCATCGAAATGTCTCAGTTTATGAAGTTGTCAGAAGCGTTAGGTTTGATCGTGCTGATCGCGGTGGCGGTGCACATTGTGCTCCATCGAGGCGTGGTCGCGTGGCTGAAACGCCGCGCAGAAAAATCCGATGCGGTTTGGCGTCACGCGCTGTTTGCGGGCAAATTGTTTAGCCGCATCGCACTGGTGATTCAGGGTCTCTTGATTGGTGTGCAAACCAACCTATGGCTGGCACCGGAGAGCGTGATTCGCGATTGGATTCTGACGCTGGTGGCACTGTGGATTGTGCTGTTTGCGTTGCTCGCCTTGTATTCGCTGCTGGATGTGGCGGACACACTGCTCTCGCGCACGCCATTGGGCCGCAACATGCCGATTCGCGGCATTGTACAGAGCTTGAAAATCGTCTTCTTTGTCATCGCGGCGCTGCTGACCACGTCGATTTTAGTGGGTAAATCGCCGGTGATTCTGCTCAGCGGACTTGGCGCACTGACCGCGGTCATCATGTTGGTGTTTAAAGATCCCATCCTTGGGTTGGTGGCTGGGATTCAGTTGTCAGCCAATAAAATGCTCAGCGTGGGCGATTGGTTGGAAATGCCCAAATATGGCGCCGATGGTGATGTGATTGACATCAGTTTGACCACCGTGAAAGTACAAAACTGGGACAAAACCATCACCACGATTCCAACTTACGCGCTGATTTCCGATTCGTTTAAGAACTGGAAAGGCATGCAAGACTCTGGCGGCCGCCGCATCAAACGCAGTGTGTTGATTGATGCCACCAGTGTGCACTTTTTATCGCAGCAGGATATTGAGTATTTGACGCGCGCGAAACTGTTGGAGCCGTACATCAAAACCAAGTTGGAAGAGATCACGCAGCACAACCACAGTCAGCAGTTTGATGAGGAATGCTTAATCAATGGGCGTCGCCTGACTAATTTGGGCAGCTTCCGCGCTTATCTGGAACGCTACCTGCGTGCACATCCTGATATTCATCAAGGCATGACGTTGATGGTGCGACAGTTAGCGCCGACGCATGAAGGCATTTCATTGGAGTTGTACTGTTTTACCAACACCACCGCATGGGTGGATTATGAGCGCATTCAGTCGGACATTTTTGATCATCTGTATGCGGTGTTGCCGGACTTTGGGCTACGGGCGGCGCAAGCGCCAACCGGGCATGATTTCCGCCATTTGCACGTCACGTCGTAAATACAACAACGCCCCTTATTTTTCGGGGCGTTTTTTTGGCAGCGGGTTATTTGCGGCTATCGAGCGGCGCGTCCTCTTCTTCGTCGCGGCTTTCAATCACGCCGTGCTCGCGTTTCCAGCTTTCCCAGCGTTCGGTCGCGAGCTTTTGCATGTCGGTGGTGCGGTCCGCTTCGTCGATGATCTCTTCGCCAAGCAGATGTTCAAACACATCTTCTAGCGTCAACAATCCTTGCACGGTGCCGTATTCATCCACCACTAAGGACAGCTGCAGGCGGTTTTTCATCATCTGAGCAAAAGCTTTGGGGAGCGTTTGGGTGTTGAGCAACACGTGAATCGGGCGCATCACCATGCCCAGTTGTTTGTCACCAAAGCCGCTTTGTTGCAACTTAAATAGTTCAAGGCGATGGACAAAGCCGATGATGTCGTCGATGTCTTCGCTGTACACCAGCGGGCGCGAGAACGGTGTGTCGCTGTGCTGGGAAAGAAATTCGTTGATAGTTAACGCGGCATTGACGCGAAACAGCACGGTACGCGGCGTCATCACTTGCGTGACTGGCACATCGCTGATGCTCAGCAGGTTGTTGAGAATCTTCGATTCTCCTTCTGCCAGTTCTCCGCTTTCGTTGGCGAGCAGCGCCATGGCCGACAGTTCATCACGCATGCGTGGCACTTCAATGTTGCGCGCCAAGCGTTTGGTGATTTGCTGCGAAAACCAGACAAACGGCGTCAGACACCACACCATCCAATCGAGGATCACCGCACTGGCTGGTGCCAGTTGGCGCCAGTATGCCGCGCCAATGGTTTTGGGCACAATTTCAGATAGCACCAGAATGCCCAGCGTCAACACGGCTGAGAACACGCCGAGCCATTGGCTGCCAAAGACGACGGCGGCTTGTGCGCCTGCGCTCGCCGCACCAATGGTGTGGGCGATGGTATTTAAGGTGAGGATCGACGCCAGTGGGCGGTCAATGTCGCCTTTGAGTCGAGCCAGTTTTTCAGCGGACGGATGCGCTTGTTGGCGCAACTGCGCCAGATAGCTGGGCGTTAGGCTGAGTAAAACGGCTTCAAGCACAGAACAAATAAACGATACGCTAATCGCCACAGTGACGTATATCGTAAGCAAAAGCATGCGGGTTCCTTAATGGTTATACCTATCATGACCCCCGAATGGGGATGTGTGACATTCGGGGGAGGAGCGTGGTCGTGTTTGCAAAACTGCCACGCTGATGGCTGCATTTTAACAGCAAAAAAACGTGCTGTTGATGTTAAGTGTCCGTATTGATTGTGACGTTTCTTAATTCCGAAACACCTTGATACATCAGGCGTAGCGGGGCTTCGCCAACAATCTGGGATGCCATTTTGCGTGATAATTCCGTCAGGCGCTTGGCCCAATCCGTAACAAATTGTGAGTTATTACTCATATTATGGTTAAAAGTACGTCAGAGAGGCACAAGTTACGCGACAAACCTTTGCCAGACGGGGCATTTATGCTTTAGAGTGAACTGAATTCGATAACCTATGAGAAGGGAAACCTAATGAACAAGACCCAATTAATCGACTTTATCGCAGAGAAAGCAGACCTATCTAAAGCTCAGGCTAAAGCTGCTCTTGAAGCTACTCTTGGCGCGGTTGAAGGCGCACTGAAAGAGGGTGACCAAGTTCAACTAATTGGTTTTGGTACATTCAAAGTAAATCACCGTGCAGCGCGTACAGGTCGTAACCCAAAAACTGGCGAAGAGATCAAAATCGCAGCAGCAAACGTACCTGCATTCGTTGCTGGTAAAGCACTGAAAGATTCAGTGAAGTAATTGATGTAACGCCGAGATGTCTGTCTCGGCGTTTTTCCCTCTATGAAAAAAATTCTGTTTCCTTTATTGGCATTGGGCGTACTGGCCGGATGCTCCTCTTCTCTCCCAACACCTAACCTCGAACAAATCAATGACTACACCGGGGGACAAAGTATGGGGGACGCGACCAGTTTCTATTGGTATACCGAACGTCAAAACCAACCCAGCAGTGCGGCAGATTATGTGTCGTCTGAGCGTTTTGGTTGGTACACGTCCAGTTATCGTTGGGATGAAGGCCAAGTGCGTGAAGTTGTGCGCGAAGGCGTTCAACCGAAAAACAAGGTCTTGGTACCTTATCGTGTGCAACTGCGTTTCAACAAAGACGGTGAAGCGGTGTATCAGCAATACCGTGTCGACGGGAAAGTGTTGCCCCTCAACCAAGATCAGTTATCGCACTATCAGCAGCAGGCAAATGCACTCGCCGAGATGACCAAATCTCAGGATGCACAAGGGTTGGAATTGATCCAAGGTGTGTGGGATGGTGAGGTGTTTGAAACCTGTACCGGGCGAGAATATCGCCGGATTGAATTTAATCAGACACTGCCCAATTTTGTGGTCAACCGACTGTCATCGCTCGACAGCTATGTCGCGTTTCTGGGCAAAATCCGCAACGACAAAGTGTATGTCGAAGAGCTGCTGATGCTGGCGGATGATAACCACGACTGCGTGCGGCGTCCGAATCTGATTAGCGATTAATCGCGTGCTCATTTGAGCAGACACCCCGAATAGAAAAAAGGCGCCTTACGGCGCCTTTTTGCGAATCAACGATGGACGTTATTGGTTTTCCTGCTCGCGAGCAATCGCGCGGTAACCGATGTCGTTGCGGTGGAACATGCCATGCCAGCTGATCTGTTTTGCCAGTTCGTACGCACGTTGCTGCGCTTCTGACACGGTATTGCCGAGCGCGGTCGCACACAGCACGCGGCCGCCGTTTGTGACGACGTGGCCATCTTTGTCGGTGGTGCCCGCGTGGAACACTTTCTGACCTTCCACTTCCGTGGTTGGCAGGCCGGAAATGATGTCGCCTTTGGCGTAATCACCCGGGTAGCCACCCGCAGCCAGCACGATACCGATGGACGCGCGTGGATCCCATTTCGATTCCACTTGGTCCAGTTTGCCATCAATCGCTGCCAGACATAGTTCCACCAGATCAGATTGCATGCGCATCATGATCGGCTGGGTTTCTGGGTCACCAAAGCGGCAGTTGTATTCAATCACTTTAGGCGCGCCGGTGCTGTCGATCATCAGGCCGGCATACAAGAAACCTGTGTATGGATTGCCTTCGGCCGCCATGCCACGCACGGTTGGGTAAATCACTTCCTGCATCACGCGATCGTGGATGGCTTGGGTCACGACAGGTGCTGGTGAGTAAGCGCCCATGCCGCCGGTGTTCGGGCCAGTATCTTGGTCGCCGACACGTTTGTGGTCTTGGCTGGTGGCCATTGGCAGCACGTTTTCGCCATCGACCATCACGATGAAGCTGGCTTCTTCGCCATCGAGGAACTCTTCGACCACAACACGGCTGCCTGCATCACCAAACGCGTTGCCCGCCAGCATGTCTTTGATAGCGTCTTCCGCTTCTTCTAGCGTCATGGCGACAATCACGCCTTTGCCCGCAGCGAGGCCGTCGGCTTTGACGACGATCGGCGCACCTTGTTCACGCACATACGCCAGCGCTGGCTCAATTTCAGTGAAGTTGGCATAAGCGGCGGTTGGAATGTTATGGCGCGCCAGAAAATCTTTGGTGAACGCTTTTGAGCCTTCTAATTGCGCGGCAGCTTGCGTTGGGCCAAAGATTGGCAGACCAGCTGCGCGGAATGCATCGACCACGCCAATGACCAGCGGCGCTTCAGGGCCAACGATCGTCAGCTCAATCGCGTTGTTCTGTGCAAAGGCAACCAGGCCCGCGACATCTTCAACTGCGATATCGACGTTTTGCAGCTTCGCTTCCAGCGCGGTGCCCGCGTTCCCCGGAGCGATAAATACGGTTTCAACCGCAGGGTTTTGCGCGACTTTCCAGCCTAGCGCGTGCTCGCGACCGCCAGAACCAATAATTAAAACTCGCATAAATGAATTCCTTAATTTTAAATTCGGATCTTTGCATCATGGGGAGCGCGACCACGCTGGCTGGCTCCCCTGTGACGGCTCGAAGCTTTAGTGACGGAAGTGACGCATGCCGGTGAAGATCATCGCCATGCCGTGCTCGTCCGCAGCGGCAATGACTTCTTCATCACGCATGGAACCACCCGGTTGAATCACGCATTTAATGCCCGCTTCTGCGGCGGCATCGATACCATCGCGGAATGGGAAGAACGCATCGGATGCCATCACGCTGCCAGCCACTTCCAGACCTTCGTCGGCCGCTTTAATACCCGCAATTTTCGCGGAGTAGACACGGCTCATTTGGCCTGCGCCAACACCGATGGTCATGTCGCCTTTGGCGTACACAATCGCGTTTGATTTGACGTATTTCGCGACTTTCCAGCAGAACAGCGCATCTTTCAGCTCTTCTTCGGTCGGTTGACGTTGAGAAACCACTTTCAGGTCGCTCAGTGTCACCATGCCTTGATCGCGGTCTTGAACCAGCAGGCCACCATTGACGCGTTTCACATCAAAACCAGTGGTCTTGCTGTGCCATTCGCCACATTCCAGCAGGCGCACGTTTTTCTTCGCAGCCACTACGTCAATCGCTTCAGCAGAGACGCTTGGGGCGATGATCACTTCAACAAACTGGCGTTCGACAATGGCTGTGGCCGTTGCTGCATCGAGTTCGCGGTTAAACGCGATGATGCCGCCGAATGCGGAGGTTGGATCGGTTTGGTAGGCGCGGTTGTACGCTTCCAGAATGTCGCCGCCCAGTGCCACACCACACGGGTTGGCGTGTTTGACGATCACACATGCTGGTTCAGCGAACTCTTTGACACATTCCAGCGCCGCATCGGTATCGGCGATGTTGTTGTAAGACAGGGCTTTCCCCTGAATCTGACGTGCGGTAGACACCGACGCTTCTTCTGGGTTTGCTTCGACGTAGAACGCGGCATCTTGATGGCTGTTTTCGCCGTAACGCATGTCTTGTTTCTTGATGAACTGTTGGTTGAAGGTGCGTGGGAATTTGGATGCCTCATCGCCTTCTTTGTTCTCGCCGTAGCTCGGAACCATGGTGCCGAAGTAGTTGGCAATCATGCCGTCGTAAGCCGCGGTGTGTTCAAACGCAGCAATGGCGAGGTCAAAACGCGTGTCCAGCGTCAGTGATTTTTCGTTTGCATCCATTTCGGCGATCACGCGGTCGTAATCGTTCGCGTTCACGATGATGGTCACATCTTTGTGGTTTTTCGCCGCAGAGCGCACCATGGTTGGGCCGCCGATATCGATGTTTTCCACCGCGTCAGCCAGTGTGCAGTTCGGGTTCGCTACAGTTTGCGCGAATGGGTAAAGGTTCACTACCACCATGTCGATTGGGTTAATGGCGTGCGTGTTCATGACCTCGTCGTCCTGACCACGACGGCCAAGAATGCCACCATGAACTTTCGGGTGCAGCGTTTTCACGCGCCCGTCCATCATTTCTGGGAAACCGGTGTAGTCAGAGACTTCAGTTACTGCAATGCCTTGCTCGGCAAGTAGGCGAGCGGTACCACCAGTAGACAGGATGTCGACACCGCGCTCAGAGAGCGCTTTTGCAAACTCAACAATGCCAGTTTTATCTGATACGCTGATGAGTGCACGGCGAATTGGACGAGCGTTATTCATGCTTCCATTTTCCTTAAATTCACGGAGTTAATGACGAAAGATGTTTGCCAAAATTGTTCATGAGGGATAGCGCTGCATCACCCCTTGGTCAGTTTTGGTAAAGACCTTTTTCTCCAAGAGTTCGGATGGCGCGTATTCTAACCAATTTATTACAAAAGATCTCGCGCAATCGTTTGGCGTTGGGAAAATAATAGCTAAAAACAGGTTTTTCAAGCGAAAAAAGTAACCAAAGAGTAAATAGGTACAGTTATGTTTCAGATAGGTGAATTGGCGAAACGGTGTGGAGTTTCCACCGATACGCTGCGTTTTTACGAGAAAAATGCGCTGATCTCGCCAGCCGGTCGCAGCGATTCGGGTTACCGATTGTATGATGAAGAGAATCAGAAACAGGTAAGTTTTATCCTCAAAGCCAAAGAGCTGGGGTTGAGTCTGGAAGAAATTAAGGAACTCCTTGAGATTCGGTTGGAAGCGACCGAGCACAGCTGCGCTGAGGTCAAATCTATTACCTCGGCCAAGCTGATGTTGATCGATGAGAAAATTGCCGACTTGATGCGCATTCGCAGCGCCCTGAAAAAAATCAATGACGCCTGCTGCGGCCATCGGGATGACGACGCCAGCCATTGCTCCATTTTGGCGGCGCTGGAAAGCTTATAGGCCGAGCCAAGCCGCGCCACGGATGCCGCTGCTGTCGCCATATTTCGCTTGTGCAAAGCGTACCTGCGCAGTATCCGAAAACACGTAGCGGGCTGTGGCGTCTGGTAAATCGCGATATAACTGGCGCACGTTGGATAAGCCGCCGCCCAAGACGATGACATCGGGATCAAGGATGTTGACTAGCGCGGCAAAGCTGCGCGCCATGTGATCAATGAGCTGATGATAGCAGTCGACGGCCGCCGGTTGTGCTTGTTCATACGCTTGAATGATTTGTTCTGCGCTCAGGGTTTGGCCGGTTTTTAACTGGTAGCTGTGTTGTAACCCTGTTCCGGAAATATAACTTTCAATGCAATTATGGCGTCCGCAATAACATGCGCGAGCTGGGCCGTCTTGCGGCTCATGGTATCCCGGCAACGGATTGTGTCCCCACTCCCCACACACGGCGTTGGGGCCAACCAGCAACTGCTGGTGAATGACGAGACCACCACCACATCCAGTACCGAGGATGGCGCCAAACACCACGGGGGCATCTTTGCCCGCACCATCGATGGCTTCAGACAAAGCAAAACAGTTGGCATCATTGGCCAAGTTCACCGCTCTACCGAGTTGACTGGTTAAGTCGTGTTGTAGATCGCGTCCGTTTAAAAATGCGCAATTGGCATTTTTGATGAGGCCGGTGGCCGGGCTGATCGCTCCGGGCAACCCCAGCCCAATGGCGTCGGCTTGACCATGGTGTTGCTCGGCAAGGTTGACGAGCTCTAGGATCGCAGTGACGAAATCTTCGTAGCGTTTCGGGGTTGAAATTCGATGATTCCAAATCAAGTCACCGGATGAGCTGAGTACGCAGATTTCTGTTTTTGTGCCGCCGATGTCAAAACCAATTCTCATCTTTCATCCTTCTCTGAACAGACGGCCAAATCAGGCCGCCTTCGTTCGTGTCTACAGGGACTACCATGGGCATGTGGCGGTGATCAGTTATAAGCGCGCGCCACGCGACCAGCCGAGCTGAGCTGGTAATGAGCAGTATAAGCCGGAATAAACACGGATTGCCCTTTGTGAATGGTGACTTCGATACCTTCGTCACTGATGAGCGTGGCATCGCTATCAATTGGGAAAATAATTTCGGCACTGTTCATGGTGACGTCGCTTTGTTGTGGCGCGGTGTATAACGCGAACTTGAAATCGTCGACTGGGACGGGGAACAGCAAGGCGCCATCTTGCTCGATAGGTTCCAGCAGCAGTGCGTTGGCTGGTTTTTCCGCAAAGCGAGTGCACTTTGTCAATTCCTCGACGTCCATGTGTTTCGGGGTGAGGCCTGCTCTCAGTACGTTGTCTGAGTTCGCCATAATTTCTAGTCCAGTGCCTTTTAAATAGGCATGTGGTGTCCGTGCGTCCAAGTACATTGCTTCACCCGGTTGCAAGGTCAGCACGTTGAGCATCAGTGGTGCAAATAAGCCAATGTCATTTGGGTACTGCGTTGCCAATTCAAGGATTAAAGCGAAGACGTCTTGAGATTGATGCGACTGCGCATACACAAGCAGCGCGGCGACGGCTTGTTGTTTGAGGTCTCCGGTCAAAGAGAGCAACTGGGTGAAGAATTGCTGCAGGCCTTGTTCAGTCTGCTGGTGGCGCAGTGCATCGATCAAAGGTTGGATCGGAGCGATATTCAGCGGCTCGAAGTGCGCCACAATCGCTGGGATGCCACGGAAGCCATTCATGGCTTGATACGCGGTGAGGGCGTAAACCAGTTCGGGTTTATGGTTTGGGTCTTTGTAATTACGATGCGCGGCAGCGCGGTCGAGGCCCGCTGCGTTTTCTGCGGCATAACCCGCTTGGGCTTCTTCTTTGCTGGGATGCACTTGAATCGACAGTGCTTGAGCTGCGGCCAGCACTTTAAACAGATAAGGCAGTTCGCCAAACTGAGCTGCGGTTTGTTGGGATAAAAAACGTGCTTTGTCTTGCGCGATGAGTTCGCTCAGCAAGCAAGGTTGACCGTTCAGTTCAACTTCGGAACATCCATTTGGGTGTGCCCCCATCCAAATTTCAGCCTGCGGTTGTTGCTCAGGATTGGCAATGCCAAATAACTGACTGATGGAGTCAATGCTTCCCCAAGCGTAGTTTTGGATTTGGTTCTTCATGACAAAGAACGGCGTCGTGATGGTATTCATTCTTGATCCCCGAAAAATTACATCGCCTTGATGGCAAAAAACTCCTGCGACAAGCAGGAGTACAACAAAACCTAACAATTAGGAGCATGATTGTTGTCAAACTCCGTCCGAATCGTCGGACGGAGGAGGGTGAATTGTGCAGTTAAGCGGCGACGTGTTGCTGTTTCGCCTGACGCATCTTCTTCAATGTCACACACAATAGCGCAGTGACCACTGAACCTGCAATCATACACACAATTGCAAGCAAGGGTTTGTTCATCGCTCCGAGCAGAGCCACAACGGGTCCGCCATGTGCCACGCTGTTGGTGATGCCAAAGGAGAATGCCATCACGGCCGCCACCATGGAACCCACCACGTTTGCAGGAATCACAGACATTGGATCTTGCGCCGCAAATGGAATGGCGCCTTCAGAAATGCCCACCAAGCCCATGGCGCCCGCCGCTTTACCTGCTTCAATTTCTGACGCTTCAAACAGGTTCAGTTTGCGGCCAAGAATGGTGGCAAGGCCCATGCCTAGTGGTGCCACGGGAATGGCACACGCCATTGCACCCATAAATTGAGTTTGACCGCTGGCAATCATACCGACCGAGAACAAGAAAGCGACTTTATTGAAGGGGCCGCCCATATCAAAGCCGGCCATCCCACCAAGCACAATCCCCAGTAGCACCAAGTTACCTGAACTCATCGAAGTCAGCAGTGCGGTCATGTTATCCATCAAACTGGCAATCGGTGCTCCGATGACAAAGATAAACAAGCTCGAAATGAACAGTGAACCGACAATCGGTGCGATCATGATAGGCACCAATGGTTGGATAAATTTATGGTAGTGAATGCTGGTGAGCCATTTGACAAAGTAACCGACTAACAACCCGGCGATGATGGCACCGATAAAGCCTGTCCCCGCATCGGCGCCGTAGAATGACCCGTTGTTAGCAATCCAGCCGCCAATTAATCCTGGAGTGAGCGCAGGCCGATCAGCAATCGCATATGCAATGTAGCCTGCCAGAATTGGAATCATCAGCGTGAACGCGACCACACCGACATCCAGCACTTTATTCCACATGCTGCCTGGAGGAATTGCCATACCGGCTTCCGTCGGTTGTCCGCCAATCGCCAGTGCCAAGGCAATCAATAGACCGCCCGTCACAACAAACGGAATCATGTGTGAGACGCCATTCATCAAGTAGCGATATAGATCAGAACGGGTCTGCGAAGCTTTTCCTTTCGCGTCGGCACTCGCTTGTGTGCGAGCATCCGGTTGATAGATCGGTGCTTGCAGCGCTCGTTGAATCAGGCCTTTTGCGTCACGGATCGGTTCTTTCACCCCTGTTTCAATCAGTCGTTTACCGGCAAATCGTGCCATGTCCACTTGTTTGTCACTGGTGACCATAATGGCGGCCGCTTCGGCAATCTCTGCTGCGCTTGGGGAGTTTTTTACTCCGATTGAGCCATTGGTTTCGACTTTGATGCGATACCCCAGCTCTGCCGCGCCTTTTTCTAGTGCTTCCGCCGCCAGGTATGTATGCGCAACTCCCGTTGGGCAACCTGTTACGCCGATCAAAAAGCCGTTTTCACCACGACTTTCTGTGCGAGTTTCTGATTGGGCCAGCAGTAATTCCAGCGCTTGGTGTTCGTTTTGTGCGGCAAGAAATTGGGCAATAAAGCCCTCTTCGATGAGTTTGGAAGAGAGTTCGGCCAACACTTCGATATGATGATTCGCGCCGCCGTCAGGTGACGCAATCATGAAAAATAATTGAGATGGCAACCCATCTTCTGCGCCGTATTCGATCCCGTTGCGGCTGATACCGATGACCACGGCTGGTGCTTTCACCGCGCGACTCTTCGCGTGTGGAATGGCCACGCCGTCTTCAAAGCCGGTATTGCCTAATTCTTCACGTGCATAAATGTCTGCCAAAAATTGTTGTTTGTCGTGAAGGCGGCCTTCCTGATCCAATACATCAACCAGTTCAGACAGCACGCCGTCTTTGTCCTGTGCACTTAGATTGAGCCGAATTAATCGCTCATTAATCAGTTCGGTGATCATTGTCGTTCCCTTGGTGTCTTGTTTTCTAATGCTTTCATTGTGAGCATGATGGCTAGTAGGGGGTAGTGTACAAACAATGCATTTACTGGATTATTGTAACCTCTATACTTAAACGTGATCTTGCTCTCTTTTGATGGATTCGGATTTACATCTAGAATTTTAAGTAAAATAACAATAAAAACATGTTGTTATGTTTATATTGGTGGCTGTTTTCTTGATGGCTTCATCTGGTTCTATGTGGTGATAATCCATAGAATTGGACTATTGGTGCGTAGTTTGGAGGCGTGATGAGCCAAGTTTTTACTCACATTATTGAAGCGTTAGTGGATGAACGAGACCGTTGCCATCGGATTTGGTTTGCGGGTGACAAGCATACGCCCCCACCGTTCAGTTATCAGGTCAACTTCCCTCGTTTAGAGCTCGTACTTAAAGGGTGCTATCGCAATCAAATGGAGGATGACGAGCACGGTGTACAGACGATTGACATCATGGCGGGGGATGCATTGTACATTCCACCGAACTGCTGGAATAAGCCAGATTGGGAGGGAGATTGCTCGGTACTGAGCTTGTTGTTTGGCCGTCGTCAATTGGGGTTTAGTTTTGTCGCCAAGCGAAAAGGTGAGGTCGGGTTTTACGACGTGCAAAAGCACAGTATTCAAACGCGTACGGGGTATGCGATCGACAACATTCTGGAGAGCTTGAGTGCGTTGGCGCGTGAACCGCGCAAAACACCAATGGATGAGCACCTGCTGTGTGCGCTGCTTAACTACACATTGATGATCTTGGAACAACCCACACAGTCCTCAAAAAAACGCAGTGAAGATTTGTATCAAGGGATCTGTATTTACATTCAGGAGAATTTTCATCGTGCGATTACGCGCGATAGCATTGCGCACCGCTTCAACATTTCTGCGAATCATTTATCGCGTCTGTTTCGTCAACAGGGGCATATGACGCTGGCGGATTACATTACTTGGGTCAGGATGGAGCGAGCCAAGTTTATGCTGAAAAAATATCGTTTTCGATTGGCTGAAGTGGCCACACGTTGCGGGTTTCAGGATGTGAATTATTTCTTTCGCGTGTTTAAGCAGCGCACGGGGATGACGCCGTCCCAGTACCGAGTTCAGGTGCAGTAGGGCGGTTTAGCTCGGTTGATAATGCGCCATGACGTGCAACACGATACTCTCAATGGTCTCCTCTCGCCGAGCCGACCGTAATAGATGTGTGCTGGTATCGGCAATGAACCAGCGTGTCAGCCGAGTGACGGCAATCAGCCATTCCCGATGCAACGCGGCGGGTAGAAGAACTGCGCATACCAAATGAACGGGCTCATGAGCCGATTGCCAATCCAGCCCCTCGTCCAGTGAAAATACAATGAAACAGGGGCGCTGGATGTGCTCGCTGACCACATGGGGGAGTGCGATGCCACCTGCCATGGCCGTTGAAGAGATGCATTCACGCGCCAGTAATTGTGTCAGTAGGTCGGATGTAGCATTTGGGTTTGCGAGCGCCGCAATGTGTGTTAGCGCTGAGCGCTTGTCTGGCAGGTTTTGCGAGCGCTGATAGTGCCAGTCGTAAACAAAAGGCAGTTGAAACGCGGGATGTTCAGTCAACAGGCGCTTCGCGTGATGATTGGGTTTATGTGAGGTGGAGACTAACGTCGCGTGTTCTCGCAAATATTCAGTGAATACGATACAAGCGAGTTCGGCGTCGAGCCCTTCGATGGCAAGCTGACAGAGATCGTGCCGACAGCTACCTAAACTCATGATACGCAGTGATTCGTTGAGAGTCGCTTGCTTACCCCGAGTAATATTGTAGAGCACAAAAAGGGAATGAAAATAGTCGGTTAGCTGCTTGAGTTCTTGCAATTGCCAACCTGCGAGGCCATCGTGCTCAAGGACGAAGGTGATGCGTGATGTGATCATCAGTCAGATAAGCATTGGTCGAGGACTTGATGCACATTGACCAGAACCGCTTCAATGCTGAAGGTGAAGGTTTTATAGCCGCGAAAGCGCTCTTTTTCTTCGATGTCGATGTCAGACACAATCAGACGAATGTCGGCTGACAGGATGTCAGCTCCCGTTAATGCGTTCTCGATTCCCATCGCGCCTTGTGTTTCCACCTGAATGCTGATGTTGCGCTTGTGCGCTTCTTTTCTGAGCACATCTGCAGCCATGTAGGTGTGGGCGATACCTGTTGGGCAGGCCGTGACAGCGACGATTTTCACTCTAAATGTTCCTTATTGATGTCGGCGATGATCAGAATTGGGCTCGTTGAGCGTACGCACGTACTATAACATTAAGCCTTCGTTGGCTGAACGGACTTACATCAACAAGAGGGCCGAAGCCCTCGATTGATTTTGGAATGGGGTTACACCTTAAACGTTGAGAAGCTGTGGATCAGCTGCTGGCCGTTTTCCATCAAGAGCTCGCTGGCGGCGGCAACTTGTTGGGCTTGTGCGGCGGATTGGGTGCTGTGATCGGCAATCTGCGTCAGGTTGCGACTGATTTCATCGGTCGCGAGTGATTGTTGGTTACTCGCCTCTGCAATGTGCTGGTTGAGGGTCAAAATCGTGCTGACCTGCTGATCAATCGCATTGAGCACCTGCTGCGCTAAGTCGGCCTGCTCTTGCGTGGCTTTGGATTGCTGCTGTGTTTGTTCCATCGATGCGCTGACATCGCGAGTGCGTTGCTGCAGGCTGGCAATGATCTGTTCGATTTCATTGGTGCTGCTTTGCGTGCGCGTCGCGAGTGTGCGTACTTCATCGGCGACCACGGCAAAGCCGCGTCCTTGCTCTCCGGCGCGCGCGGCTTCAATCGCAGCATTGAGTGCCAGTAAGTTGGTTTGCTCAGCGACGCCACGAATCACTTCTAAAACTGCGCCGACATCTTCGGTTTCTTTGGCCAGCGCTTGCGTGTCGCGATCGGTTTTACTCAATAGCTCCGACAGTGAGCTCATGTAGCCCGATGCTGTGGCGATGACATTGCTGCCTTCCTGACCTTTGGTGCTGGCGGTGTGCGCGGCGACGGCAGCTTCCTGCGCCGCATTGGCCACTTCTTGGTTACTGGCGTGCAATTGGTTCATGGCTGAGGCGACGGTATCGACCGATTGTTGCTGCTCCATGGCTTTGCCGGAGGCGCTTTGTGCCACTTGGGTCAGCTCTTGCGCGCTGCCCGTGACGCTTTCGGTGATTGGTGCGATGTCCTGCACGATGTGGCGAATCTTGCCAGTAAACTGGTTGAAGGCGCGTGCGATGCGCGACAGTTCGTCATTGCCGCTGGTATCGAGCTGGCGCGTAAGGTCACCTTCGCCTTTGGCAATGTCTTCCATCGCATATAGGGTGGCCAGACAGGGTTTTGTGATGCTGCGACCGATGGTGTAGGCGAGGGCTAACATCACCGCAATCGCGATCGCCAGTTGTAGCAACACGGTTTGCAGGCGTGTTGCGACCAGCGCCTGCACATCATCAATGTACACGCCCGAGCCGACGATCCATCCCCAAGGCTTGAACAGTTTGACGTAGGAGACTTTCTCGACCGCTTCTTGTGCGCCCGGTTTCGGCCATAAGTAATAGACCACGCCTTCACCTTGGTCTCGTGCACGATGGGCCATCTCGACAAATAATGCCTTGCCGTTCGGATCTTTAACTTCCGACAGGGCTTTGCCGTCGAGCTGTGGCTTAAATGGGTGCATGACCATGGTGGGCGTCAGATCGTGAATCCAAAAGTAGTCTTCGTCGCCGTAGCGGGCGGCGGCGATGGCTTGTTTGGCTTGCTGCTGGGCTTGCTGCTCGGTAAGTGCGCCGCTGGTTTGTTGCTGATAAAAGTAATTGAGCAAAGAGGTGGTGCTTTCAACCAGATGACGGGTTTGATTTTGTTTGGCCAGCATCAGGTCATCCTGATAGTCCTGAACCAATAACGTGAGGGGGATCAGCAGAAGCAATGTGATGGTGCCGCCGAGTAAATAGAGGCGGGCACGAATGCTCATCTGACGCAGACTAGAAAAATTCATAAGCATCACTCCTTGTAATGCGGGCTGTTGAACAGAGGCGATATTGTTTTGATGAATTGTGAATCGCACTTGGCACTGTAACAAATGCAGGAAATGAGCGTAAATGCGACGAAGGACGAATCCTCAATAACTTGCAACTGAGCTCTAGTTTTCAACGAAATTGTGGGGTGTTTGCAGTCAAAGGCGTGCGGTTTTCGGGCAATAAAAAACCGAGCCTCAGCTCGGTTTTTTCAAAAAGGGTCAGAACGAATTAGTTCATGCCGTATTTTTTCAGTTTTTTGCGAAGAGTACCGCGGTTGATACCCATCATGGTTGCTGCGCGAGTTTGGTTACCGCGAGTGTACTGCATGATGGTGTCTAGTAGTGGTTGTTCAACTTCAGCGAGAACTAATTCGTATAGTTCTGTCACTTCCTGACCGTTCAGTTGTGCCAAGTAGTTTTTAAGAGACGCTTTAACTGAATCACGTAGTGGTTTTTGCGTGATTTGATCTTGTGAAGTTACGGTAGTTACTGTTAAAGCTTCTGAAGTCAGATTTTGTTCGAACATATTCGGTCTAGCTCTTCTCTTAATTATGATGCAACGTTATCAAAATAACCTTCTAATGCTTCGAGTTGCAGCGGGGCTGCCTCTATGGCATTGAAGGTACGGCGAAACTCACTCGCCTGTTCATGTTCTTTGAGATACCACCCAACGTGCTTGCGCACGATGCGAGGGCCTAAATACGCTCCATAAAATTGATGCAGAGCGTTCACATGACCAAGCAGGATGTCTTTCACTTCCGAAATCGGAAGCTCAGGCATCGTGGTGCCGTTTTCCAAATAGTGTTGGATTTCCTGAAAAATCCACGGACGTCCTTGGGCAGGTCGTCCAATCATTAAAGCGTCAGCGCCGGTGTACTCCAGCACATGTTTGGCTTTCTCCGGAGAATCGATATCACCGTTAGCGATAACCGGAATCTGAATAGCCGCTTTGACCGCTTTAATGCTGTCATATTCCGCCTCACCTTTGTACATGCAGGTCCGGGTTCGCCCATGGAGCGCCAGTGCCTGAATGCCGCAGTCTTCGGCAAGTTTAGCGATTTGGACGCAGTTTTTATTGTCTGTGTCCCAGCCAGTTCGGGTTTTGAGTGTTACAGGAACATTCACTGCATTCACTACGGCTTTCAGGATGTCTTCAATGACATTCGGATAGCGTAGCAGCGCAGAACCGGCCAGCTTTTTATTCACTTTTTTCGCTGGGCAGCCCATGTTGATGTCGATGATTTGCGCACCGTTTTCAACGCTGAACTGGGCCGCATCGGCCATCAGCTGTGGATCGGAACCCGCAATTTGTACAGAGCGAATGCCCGATTCGCCTTCATGCACCATGCGGTTTCTGGACTTGTCTGTTTTCCACAGCGCTGGGTTCGAGGACATCATTTCACTGACGGCCATTCCCGCGCCATAGCGGAGGCACAACTCTCGAAACGGTCTGTCGGTGACACCAGCCATCGGTGCAACGATGAGATTGTTCTTAAGTTGATAATTTCCGATTTTCAAAACGTCTTCACAGCTTCATACCAGCAAGGGCGCGCATTTTACGCATTTTTTCGATGCGTGAAAAGACTAATATTTGAGCATTTACAAAAACATTTTGTAAATGGCCTATTTTTCAGTCAATTAGCGCGCAAAGTCTTATCTAGCCTTGTTTGCGACCCGTGATGCGGCACCATTCTTCCTTCTCAACGATCGGATCAACGTGCAGTTCGTCACGGTAATAATTGGCGACGTCTTCGGCTTGAGTGTTCAGTACGCCGGACATGGCCAGCAGGCCATTCGGCTTCATCAAGCTCTTGATGACAGGGGAGAGTTCGCGCAGTGGGCCAGCGAGAATGTTGGCGACCACGACGTCAGCCACGAGGCCTTCGGGCTGGTCTTTGGGTAGGTATACTTCAATCAGATCTTCAACGCCGTTGCGGGACGCATTGTCTTTGGATGCCAGCAGCGCTTGTGGGTCGATGTCGATACCAATCACTTTTGCAGCGCCCAGTTTGATGGCGGCAATGGCCAAAATGCCCGAGCCACACCCAAAGTCGATCACGGTTTTGCCGGACAGATCGAGTGAGTCAAGCCATTCCAAGCACAGCGCGGTGGTTGGGTGTGTGCCAGTACCAAAGGCCAAGCCAGGGTCGAGCATGACGTTGACGGCGTCTGGGTCTGGCACGTCACGCCAGCTTGGGCAGATCCACAAGCGTTTGCCAAACTGCATTGGGTGGAAGTTATCCATCCATTCACGTTCCCAGTCTTTGTCTTCAATTTGCTCAACTTTGTAGGCAAAATCGTCCGCCAGTAGGTGACTGGCGCGAATTTGGCTCAGCACCCATGAGGTATCGGCTTCGGCATCGTAGAGGGCAAGAACATCGGTATCGCCCCATAAACGTGTTTCTCCCGGCAGGGGTTCAAACACGGGCGTATCCTTCGCATCCAGGAAAGTGATCGATAACGCGCCCGTGTCGTCCATCAACATATCGCTGATGCGCTCAGCGTTTTCGTTGGTCGCGTTCAGTTTAATTTGAATCCAAGGCATTGCTCTTGCTCTCTTCAGTTCGTTCAATTGGCGCAAAGTGTAGCAGATTTGGCCCGTTTTTATAGAGGCAGTCCATTCACTCCGCGCCGCCCACAAAAATGCCCACCGAAGTGGGCATTTTCAAGGCCAAAAAGCGGGTTATTGCAGACCCAGCTTTTTCTCCAGATAGTGGATGTTGGTGCCACCGTGCTGGAAGTTCTCATCTTTCATGATCACTTGCTGCAGTGGAATGTTGGTTTTGATACCTTCCACAATCATCTCATCGAGCGCGTTACGCATCCGTGCAATCGCGACGTCACGGTTCTCACCAAAGGTGATCAGTTTGCCGATCATCGAGTCGTAGTACGCCGGTACGGTGTAGCCTGAGTAGATGTGTGATTCCCAACGCACGCCCATGCCACCTGGTGAGTGGAAACGGGTGATCTTGCCTGGGCAAGGTAGGAAGCGTTCTGGGTCTTCCGCGTTGATACGGCATTCCATCGCATGGCCACGAATTTTGATGTCGTCTTGTGTGAACGACAGCGGTTGGCCTGCTGCGATGCGCAGCTGTTCTTTGATCAAATCAACGCCTGTGACCATTTCAGTCACTGGGTGTTCAACCTGAATACGTGTGTTCATTTCGATGAAGTAGAATTCGCCGTTTTCGTACAGGAACTCAAACGTACCTGCGCCGCGGTAACCGATTTCGATACACGCACGGGTACAGCGTTCACCGATGTACTTACGCATCTCTTCAGTAATGCCTGGTGCTGGTGCTTCTTCCACTACTTTCTGGTGACGACGCTGCATTGAACAGTCGCGTTCACCCAAGTGGATCGCGCTGCCCTGACCATCGGCCAGAACTTGGACTTCAACGTGACGTGGGTTTTCGAGGTATTTCTCCATGTAAACCATGTCGTTGTTGAACGCCGCTTTCGCTTCTGCACGGGTCATGCTGATGGCATTGACCAGTTCCGCTTCGCTGCGAACCACACGCATACCACGACCGCCGCCGCCACCAGAGGCTTTGATGATCACTGGGTAACCAATGCGTTTCGCGTGTGCACGGTTTTTCACTTCATCGTTGTCCAGCGGCCCGTCAGAACCCGGTACACAAGGAACACCGGCTTTCTTCATCGCGGTGATGGCTGACACTTTATCGCCCATCAGGCGAATGGTGTCGGCTTTCGGGCCTACGAAGATAAAGCCGCTGCGCTCTACTTGTTCAGCAAAGTCCGCATTTTCAGACAGGAAGCCGTAACCCGGGTGGATGGCCACTGCGCCGGTCACTTCAGCGGCTGAAATGATGCGTGGAATGTTCAAGTAGCTATCGATGCCTTTTGCAGGGCCGATACATACGGTTTCATCCGCCAGCAGGACGTGTTTTAGATCGCGGTCTGCTGTGGAGTGAACGGCAACAGTTTTGATGCCCAACTCTTTACATGCACGAAGAATACGAAGCGCAATTTCGCCTCGGTTCGCGATGACTAACTTATCTAGCATAACTACGCGCCTCGATTATTCGATGACAACAAGTGGCTGGTCGAATTCTACGGCCTGACCGTCTTCAACAAGGATCTCGGTCACTACACCAGACTTGTCTGCTTCGATTTGGTTCATCATTTTCATCGCTTCAACGATGCACAATGTGTCACCCGCTTTCACAGTTTGACCCACTTCGATGAATGATTTTGCATCTGGACTTGGTGAACGGTAGAACGTACCCACCATTGGAGAAAGAACCATGTGGCCCGCAGGCGTTTTGGCTGCTGCTGGTGCTTCAGCGACTGGCGCTGCTGCAGGGGCTGCTACTGGCGCTGCCATTGGTGCAGGTGCAGCATACTGGATAGGTGCAACTGGAGCGACACCGTGACGACTGATGCGTACCGATTCTTCACCTTCAGAAATTTCTAGCTCAGCAATGCCTGACTCTTCAACCAATTCGATAAGCTTCTTGATTTTACGAATATCCATTGTTTCTTTCTCTTTTATCTTGTGAATAAGACAGCTCAATTGAGCTGCAGAGTGTTTGGGTTTACTTTGCTTGCAGCGCGCGAACGGCTGCCGACAAAGCGAATTCATAGCCTTGTGCCCCAAGACCGCAAATCACCCCGTGTGCCTTATCAGACAGGTAGGAGTGATGACGGAACGGTTCACGAGCATGTACATTCGATAGATGTACTTCGATAAATGGAATAGCAACCCCCAGCAATGCATCACGCAACGCCACGCTGGTGTGAGTGAATGCGGCCGGATTAATAATAATGAAGTCCACTTTGCCGTATGACTGGTGGATGGCTTCGATCAGTTCGTATTCGCGATTTGACTGAAGATGGTCCAACTCAATGCCAGCGCTTTCTGCTTGTTCTTGTAGATTCGCTACAATTTGCTCCAAAGTTTGTGAGCCGTAGTGTGCCGGTTCACGTAAACCTAATAAGTTTAAGTTTGGACCATTTAAAACCAGAATGCGTAATTTTGCTGCCATTGTGTTGCTATCTCCCTTTATTATGTAGTTATTGCGAATATTCCCATATTATCGCTTATTCGACACAACTTTTTTGTCAAAAGTTCGCGCTTTTTATTAAATTGACCAAGATTATAGCTAATTCATCGCAAATGGCAGCAATTTACTGGTCTTATCACTTTGATTGACCTTTTGCAGCATCGCATCGACTTTTTGTTAACGAATGTGAATGGATCAGGGCGCGCGGGCCGTCTGTACTGGGAGGGGCGCGGTTTTGTGCGGGGAAGGATACTGATGAAATGCTTACTAATGAGTGGCTTATCGCACGTAAAAACCAAAGCACCTTCCATCGGAAGGTGCTTGGTATGTGTGCAAATTCGCGCGAGGGTTACACCAATTGTGCTTTCTCGGCGATCAGTTTATCGACCACACTTGGATCGGCGAGGGTCGATGTGTCACCCAAGTTTCCGGTATCGCCCGTGGCAATCTTGCGCAGAATGCGGCGCATGATCTTGCCTGAACGTGTTTTTGGCAGTGCATCCGTCCAGTGCAGCACATCCGGTGTGGCGATCGGGCCAATTTCTTTGCGTACCCAATCTTTGACTTCTTTGTGCAGCTCCGCGCTGGGGTAAACACCATCGTTGAGTGTGATGTAGGCGTATATCGCTTGACCTTTAATGTCGTGCGGCACGCCCACCACGGCGGCTTCGGCGATCTTATCGAAGGCCACCAATGCCGATTCAATTTCAGCGGTGCCCATGCGGTGCCCGGACACGTTGAGGACGTCATCCACGCGGCCGGTGATCCAGTAGTAGCCATCCTCATCACGGCGCGCGCCGTCACCGGTAAAGTACATGCCTTTAAAGGTGGAGAAGTAGGTTTGCTCGAAGCGTTCATGGTCGCCATACACGGTACGCATCTGACCGGGCCATGAATCGAGGATCACGAGGTTCCCTTCTGCAGCGCCGTCAATCACTTCACCCATGTTGTCGACCAATGCCGGTTGCACGCCAAAGAATGGGCGAGTCGCAGAACCAGGTTTCAATGCCGTTGCGCCAGGCAGTGGCGTGATCAAAATGCCGCCTGTTTCGGTTTGCCACCAAGTATCAACGATAGGCGATTTTTCATTGCCGATGGTTTTGTAGTACCACTCCCACGCTTCTGGGTTAATTGGTTCGCCCACCGAGCCCATGATGCGCAGGCTGCTGCGCGAGGTGCCTTTCACCGCTTCATCGCCTTTCGCCATCAGGGCTCGAATCGCAGTGGGTGCCGTGTACAGAATGTTGACTTGGTGTTTGTCGACCACTTCACTCATGCGCGCGGTGCTTGGATAGTTAGGAACGCCTTCAAACAAAATGGTTTTCGCGCCGTTCGATAGCGGCCCGTAAATCAGATAGGTGTGGCCGGTGATCCAGCCCACATCAGCAGTACACCAGAACGTTTCTCCCGGCTGGTAATCAAAGACGTATTTGAAGGTCATGGTCGCGTAAACCAAGTAACCGCCTGTGGTGTGCAAGACGCCTTTGGGTTTACCGGTTGAGCCTGAGGTGTAGAGAATGAATAGTGGATCTTCTGCGTTCATCTCTTCTGGCGGACACACATCGGAAGCTGCTGCGACCGCATCGTGCCACCACACATCGCGGTGTTCGTGCCACGCAACCTCACCGCCGGTGCGTTTGAATACGATCACTTTGCTGATGGTTTTCACTTCTGGGTTGGTCAGCGCTTCATCGACGTTTTTCTTCAATGGTACTGCGCGGCCGCCTCGCACGCCTTCATCGGCAGTGATCACGACTTTGGAGTCGGAATCGATAATGCGTCCGGCCAGCGCTTCGGGAGAGAAGCCGCCAAATACCACGGTGTGTACCGCGCCAATGCGAGTACACGCCAGCATCGCCACGGCAGCTTCCGGCACCATCGGCATGTACAAACACACCACGTCGCCTTTGCGAACGCCTTGGGCTTTCAATGCATTGGAGAAACGGCACACGTCGCGGTGCAGTTCGTTAAATGTCAAGGTCTTATCATCGGCTGGATCATCGCCTTCCCAAATGATGGCCACGTCGTCACCGCGTTCCGCCAAGTGGCGGTCAATGCAGTTGGCGGAGACGTTGAGCGTGCCATCTTCAAACCAGCGGATATCCACATGGCCGGTATCAAACGAGGTGTGCTTCACTTGGGTGAATGGCTTCATCCAATCCACAATCTTCCCGTGCTCGCTCCAGAAACCTTCCGGATCGGAGACCGACTGTTGGTACATCGCTAAATAGGTTTCGTCGTCGGCATGGGTGTGCGCTTTGATGTTTTCTTTGACTGGATAAATGTGGGCTTCACTCATTGCATGTTCTCCTTGTGAATACAGCAAATTTCCTTTTCACACAGCGTTTCAAACACGCGGGCGGAAATTCGATATGCCTATAACTCTTAGTCAGCGGCGGTTTTTACACAATTAGACTTTAGGATGAATGGTCGATTTGTTTCGAGAAAATAGGCAGTTAAGCCGGTTTTTGAGAAGTGGATCTAAGCTTGTGCACGGTGAGGTTTGCCCACGTGTTACGAGGAATGGTGAGTCGAGGAAGTAAACGCGGGCAATTCCCCTTTGGTTAAACGCACGTAAACCAACGCCGCGGTGATGGCATCTTGCAAGGCGTCGTGTTTGTCTTGCAGCGGCAAATCAAGATGACGGCAGATCGCATCCAAGCTCAGGTCGAAATAGGCGTTGGGCAGATGTTTTTCTAGTTTGTCGTGATAGATATGACTGACTTCAATCAAGCTGTTGGGCAGCGGAAACCCCAAGTGGCGGCGGCATGCGATGTCGAGAATCTTTTTGTCGTAGCGAATGTGGTAGCCAACCAGCGGACGATTGCCGATAAACGCAATCAAGCGCGTTAAGGCGTCTTGTTCACTGATGCCATCGACTAAATCTTGATGGCGAATGCGATGAATGCGCACCGAGCCGGAATCAAGCGATTGTGGCGCACGTAGCCGCACTTCAAACGGTTGGCTGGTCAGAATGCGGTTGCCGATGATTTTCGTCGCGGCGATGGTGACCAACTCGGCCCGATTTGGATCCAAGCTGGTGGTTTCACAATCCAGCGAGACAAATTCTTGCTCGGTCGGCGCTTCAAACAGCGTTTGGTAACGGGAGCCGCGCAGCTTGTAGTGCCAGTATCGGCGGGCAATCCAATTCATGGCTTAGTCCCGAATTTGATAATGGTAGCCCAGCCATTGCTTGAACTTTTTGACCACATGCAGGCTGTGGCGCAGCAGATCGCGTTCGGCTCGGTCGAGTTGTTTTAAATCCAGCGTATTGGCACTGTGCTGGTTGCTAAGCTGTTGCGCGAGGCGCAATTTGAAGAACTGCTTCAATGCTTCACTCAGGTTGTCTCCGGTCTCTTGCTCCAACACCTTCTGTTTAACCAAGGCTTCAATGCGTTCAAAGGTGTTGTTGACGGCAATGTGGTGTTCGAGGCTCAAGGCGCGAATGCCGTGCACCAGCGGGAAGATGCCCCCTTGTTTGATATCGAGGCCGGACTTGGAGTGTTTGACATTCCCCAATAGTGTCAGCGGTACCGAGAAGTTGAGCGCCGGTCGCGTAAATTCGGTCAAAATCAGCTCCTGATCGGCCATCAATTGATGCAGGTGCGCTTTCACTGGAGCAAGTAGGTCTGTGTTGCCCGCCACCGCGTGAGCGTCGGCCATGATGGCAATATCCATCACGCGTTCGGGGCTGGCGGCTTTCACCCATTCCGTCAGTGTGTGTTTCCAAGCGGTTTGCGACTTGACCCATTTCGGATTGTTGACCATCACTTTGCCTGGGCAAAGTGGATAACCCAACTGCAATAACGTATGCGACAACTGGTTCATGACGGGCTGGCATTGATGCCACTCCAACCCATCTTTGATGATCAAGGCATTGTCCTGATCGGTTTTAAGAATTTGTTCGCCGCGCCCTTCCGAGCCCAGCACAATGAGGCAACAGTGATCGTGCAGCGCGGGAGGAACCACCAATTCAAACGCTTTTTCGATGATTTGTTCGTTGACTGCCGAAATCAGCTCCATCACAAAGCGGGTGCGTACGCCGCGGCTGAGCAGGCTTTCCACCAGTTGGCGCTGTTTATTGGAGGCCAGCGCCAGCTCATCGATGCTGGACGCGCGGGCTATCGCCAAGGTCAGCACGTGTGAATGGGTCGAAAACGCACTGAGGATTTGAATCATGTCCAGCATACCGACCGCTTGATGGCCTTCGCATACCATCAGGCGTTTGACCCGCTGGCGAGTCATCATCACCATGGCATTGAACAGAAAATCCCCTTCATCGACGTGCAGCACGGGAAAGGTGGCAATGTCGCCGACGGGGGCATCGAGTGCCACGCCGTCGAGCATCACTGCGTGCAGCATGTTGGTGCGCGTGACGATGGCATACGGATGGGCAGGGCTGTCTTGCAGCCGCGGGTCGTTTGCGTCGAGTTGCACCAAAGCGGCATCGACCCCATGGTCTTTCATTAGTTGCGTGACCGCTTGCAGCGGCTGCTCGGGTGTCAGCAGCATCGGCGCGAGATAAATCGAATGGTCAACTTTGGTCAGAATGAATTCGGCGATGTTCTTTTGCTGCTGAGCCGCTTCAATCAGCGCTTGGCGTTTCGCGAGGTTATTATCGAAGTACGCCGCAAATTGACCATTTTCATGGTACAACGCCATAAATACACTTTGGGGAAGCAGGTAACTCAGCGTATCTTCCAAAGCCACGTAATGGTGCTTGGTGCTGCCTTCAAAGATGGCTCGAACATCAAATAGATCATCGTTGGCGTAATGGGCGTAAATCTCTTTGCCGTCGGCCGCGCGCTCTTCCACGGTGCCTTTGATGAGCACATGCAGATGTGTGCAGGGTTGACCGCTGTGCAGAATCACTTCACGTTCACGAAAATAAGCCACGTCTAACGCGGCGCGTAGAGACTGTTGTTGACTGGCCGTCAGACGGTCGAACGGCGGGGACTGCATGTTGAATTTATCCGGCATGGCGCGAGCTCACCTTAGGGAATGACCTCAGGTAAGTGTGACAAATTTCTTTCGTGCCTCCAGACGACTTTGGTCTAATGGCTGCGCGCTCAACGGGATGCATGCGAATATGGAAACTTTGTGTTGCGCAAAGCCCCCTTTTTAAACCAAGGAACTCATTGCATAATACCCGCGTTTTTTTGACGGTTTCATTGTAGGATCACAAATGCTAAACCCTTCTCCTTTTGGCTGGATCTCCCAGTATTTCATCGGTTTCTTCTTTGCCTACGGTGTGTATTTGCCGTTTTGGTCGCTGTGGTTTGCGGATCAAGGCGTCTCAGCAACGGACATTGGTTTGTTGGTGGGCATTGGTTTTGCCACGCGTTGTGTGGCTAATATCGTGATTACGCCGCGTGTGCACAAAGCCGAGCATCTTTTGCCGGCCTTGCGCTGGCTGACCCTCGCAGGGTTGCTGTTTGTTGCGTTCCACTTCTTTACCGGCGGCAGTTTCTGGCTGATGGCGTTAGCGACCATTCTATTTAACCTCTGCTGTGGTCCCATCATTCCGCTGTCAGATGCGACGGCCAACTATTACGCCAAGCGCAACATGCTTGATTATGGTCGTGCGCGTTTGTGGGGCTCGGTCGCCTTCATTGGCGGCTCGACCGTGGTGGGATTTCTTGTCGCGCAGTACGGCGCGAGCATGATTCTCTACACCGCACTGTTTGGCCTGCTGGTGTGCTGGCTTATCAGCTTGAGAAACACCAAACCGATGCCGGTGACTGAGCACCATGAAGCGGCAGAACGCTTGAAACTGACGGCCTTGCTGCGTGAATGGCCAGTGGTGAAATTTCTGCTGTTGATGGCACTGATTCAGGGTAGTCACGCCGCATACTACAGCTTTAGCTCGATTTATTGGAAAGAATCTGGCCACTCAGAAGATGTGATCGGCTATTTGTGGAGCTTGGGGGTGGTGGCTGAAGTGCTGGTGTTTGCACTGAGCAAACGTCTGTTCTCCGGTTGGAGCCTGCGCACTCTGTTTGTTATCGCGTCACTGGGCGTGATGGCGCGTTGGGGATTGACGGCATCGACCACTGCGATTGTGGCGTTGGTGGCGATTCAACTGCTGCACGGCGTAACCTTTGCGATGTCTCACATTGCTGCAATTCAATACATTCAGCATGCGCCGCAGAATAAGATGGTGGCGTTGCAAGCGTTGTACAACGCCATTCCACTGGGCGCGGTGATTGCTTTGATGACCACATTGAGCGGTTGGGGCTACGAACATTGGGGCGCGTACGTGTTTTGGGCGATGGCGGCCATGGGTCTACTGGCGCTGTTGGTGAAAGTGGATGAGCCCGAATCGAACGTGGCCCTGCCGAAAGCGGAGCCTGAAGCACAGATTTAATGCTGCTTGATTGAGCAATCCGCTCATCCTCTGTTTAATAAAAGTCTCTTCACGGCGCCTTAGGCGAGGAAGGGACTTTTTTATAACTGCGGAGCAGCCACAAGGATAAGTCATGCAAGGATGGTTAGTGATACCGGTGTCGCTCGTGTATCTGGGCGTATTGTTTTTAATTGCTTGGTATGGCGATCGGCAGACGCGTTGGTTGGCGAAATGGCGGCCGTGGATCTACAGCTTGTCGATTGCGGTGTATTGTACGTCGTGGACCTTTTACGGCACGGTGGGACAAGCGAGTGCCAACCCGTGGTCGTTCCTACCGATTTATATTGCGCCGATTCTGGTCTTTGCCTTTGGCTGGCGCATCCTTGCGCGTTTGATTCTCATCGCCAAACGCGAACACATCACATCGATTGCTGATTTTATCGGGGCACGCTATGGCAAGTCACAAGGCTTGGCGGTGGCGGTCACGCTGATCGCGGTTGCGGGGATTCTGCCTTACATCGCTTTGCAGCTACGCGGTATTACCATGGGGCTGAACATCGTCGCCCCGGATCTGCGTGAGCAGTTCGGCTACCAGGACGATCACGTGTCTTGGTTTGTGGTGCTGGCGTTGGCACTGTTTACCATGCTGTTTGGTACGCGGCACATTGATAATACCGAACATCACCGCGGCATGATGATGGCGATTGCGTTTGAGTCCATCGTCAAGCTGGTGGCGTTTTTGGTGGTCGGGCTGTTTATTCTGTTTCTCGCGTTGAGTCACGACAGTGTGAATCTGATGGAAACTGTTCGCGCCACTTATGAGGCGCCTAATTGGCCGACGCTGTTTGTACACACGGTGCTGACGATGATTGCCATCATCTGTCTGCCACGTCAGTTTCATACCATGGTGGTGGAGAATGAACGCGCGCAGGATCTGCATACCGCGCGTTGGCTGTTCCCGATGTACCTGATTTTGATGGGGCTGTTCGTGCTGCCGATCGCTTGGGTCGGGCAAAGCTTGCTGAGTGGCACATCGCCCGATACGTTTGTCATCAGTGTGCCGATGTCGGTTGGCGCCGAAGACATTGCGTTGCTGGCTTTTCTTGGTGGCACCTCAGCCGCGTCAGGCATGGTGATTGTCTCCACCATTGCACTGGCGATCATGGTGTCGAACGACTTGGTGATGCCTTTGCTGTTGCGCCGTATGCGTTTGTCGCAGCGCAACCATCGTCATTTCTCGGGGCTTTTGGTGATCATTCGCCGTACGCTGATTTTGTTGCTGTTACTGGGGGCGTGGGGATTTTATCTCGCCCTCGATACCATTCCGTCGCTGTCGGCGATTGGTTTCCTCTCGTTTTCGGCCATCACGCAGTTTGCTCCGGCGCTGATCGGGGGCATGTATTGGCGTGAAGGGAACCGCAAAGGGGTGTATGTGGGCCTCGCGGTAGGGTTTACGCTGTGGCTGATCACCTTGATGACCACCACCAACATGTTGGCTGGCGATGAGCAAAGCAACGTTTTGTTATGGCTCGTCACGCCGCCGGATGTGCTTGCCAACTGGGGGCTGAAAAATTCCGACTGGGGCATGATCCTCAGCGTGTCACTCAATGCGCTGTGTTATGTGCTGGTGTCGTGGGGGACGCGTTCAAGTTTAAGCGAACGGTTGCAATCGGCCGCGTTTGTCGGTACGCCGCTGCCTGAAAACGAAAACATGAGCCTGTATCAAAGCCGAGTGACAGTGGGTGAGTTGGAGATGTTGGCATCGCGCTTTGTCGGTCGCACGCGAGTACGCGCAGCGTTTACGCAGTATTGGGGCCAGCAACGCGAAATGTTGATGCCCAACCAACAAGCGCCATCGACCTTAATTCGCCACACCGAGCGGGTGCTGGCGGGGGTGTTTGGCGCCTCGTCGGCCAAGTTGGTGCTGACCTCGGCGTTGCAAGGGCGCAACATGCAGCTTGAAGAGGTGGCGACCATTGTCGATGAAGCCTCGGAGCTGTACGACTTTAGTCGCGGTCTGCTGCAAGGTGCCATTGAACACATTGGTCAAGGCATTGCTGTGGTGGACAAGCAGTTGCGTCTGGTGGCATGGAACCAGCGCTATTTGGAGCTGTTTGATTTTCCGCCGGGCTTGATTCAGGTCGGGCGACCGATTGCTGATGTGATTCGTCACAACGCCGAGCAAGGGTTATGTGGCCCCGGTGAACCGGAAGATCATGTGCGCCGCCGCGTGTATCACTTGGAACAAGGAACGCGTCATACGTCTTCGCGGGTTCGCCCGGATGGCCGCGTGATTGAAGTGCAGGGCAATCCGATGCCCGGCGGCGGGTTTGTGATGAGCTTTACCGACATCACCGTGTTCCGCGATGCCGAGCAGACGCTCAAAGAAGCCAACGAGAATCTGGAAGAGCGCGTCCTTGAGCGTACTCGTGAACTAGAAAAACTCAACAAACAGTTGGTTGCCGCCACGCAGCGTTCAGAACGTGAATCGCAATCTAAATCCCGTTTTCTGGCCGCGGTCAGCCATGACTTGATGCAACCGCTCAATGCCGCGCGTCTGTTTGCGTCGTCTTTGGCGGAAGTGGCGCAAGAGGATGAAGTCAAGCGCCTGTCGCACCATATCGAAAGTGCCTTGAGTGCGGCGGAAGACTTAATTGGTGATTTGCTGGATATCTCGCGCCTCGAGTCCGGCAAGCTTGAAATTCATCCGCAGAGTTTTGCGATCAAAGATGTTCTGACCAACCTTAATGCGGAATTCAGCGCGCTGGCGCGCCAGCAAGGGGTGGATTTCAGTATGGTGCCGTCGTCATTATTTGTCCGCTCGGATCCCAAATTGCTGCGCCGCGTGGTGCAGAACTTTTTGACCAATGCGTTTCGCTACAATCCCAAAGGCAAAGTGCTGCTTGGCGTGCGCCACTTACAAGGCAAAGTGCGAATTGATGTGTGGGACAATGGCATTGGCATTGAGGAAGATAAGCAGCAGGAAATTTTTGAAGAGTTCAACCGTGGGGGACAAGTGCGTTCTGACCAAGGTCTGGGACTTGGACTGGCGATCTCCAAAGGGATTGCGCATGTGCTGGGACATGAGATCGCCATGCGTTCTTGGCCGGGACGCGGCAGCGTGTTTTCGCTGACGCTGGAACAAGCACAGCCGGTGGTGCACGATGCACCGATTGTGACGACGGAGGCGGTGTCTGACCTCAGTTATTTGCGGGTGCTGTGTGTCGACAACGAAGAGGACATTTTGGTTGGCATGTGCGATCTGCTCGAACGCTGGGGGTGTGAAGTTAAAACGGCAACCGATCTCGTGAGCAGTTTGAAAGCGCTCGACAATCAGTGGATTCCGGATGTGATTCTATCGGACTATCGACTCGACAATGGCCGTACCGGGTTAGAGGTGTTGCAGCAATGCCGTTTGCGTTTGGGCGACTGTTTTGAAGGTATCATCATCAGCGCGGATCGCAGCGCAGATATTCTCGATGGCATTAAATCTAATGGTTTTGGTTTTATTGCTAAACCGGTGAAGCCCATTAAACTGCGCGCCATGCTCAATCGGGTGGGGTGAGTGGTATTCCCCGTTGGCAATAAAAAACGCCCTTGAACGGGCGTTTTTTTACAGGGTTTGAATCGTCAGTGGCCAGCCGATGTCGGTTTGGCGGTTGGCTTCCAATTCGAGCTCTGCGTGCGTGAGTGGATTTTGCGCCAGCCACGTTGCATCGAGATTGACCGTTAGTTTGTCGCCATCGGCGTGCAAGGTCACTTGCGGCTCGAGCGCCACATTGCGGCGATGGCTAAGCAGTACGGCAAGACGGAACAAGCGCAACACACGTTTGCCACTGGTGCCGGAGAGCGCATATTGCTCTGGCAGCGAGGTCAACTGCTCGCGGTAGCGGCGTGCCAGCTCTGCCAGAAAATGCTTTTGCGCGCGCGTGTAACCCGGTAATTCAAGGTGATGAAGTAGATAGGCGCTGTGCTCGCCACCTTTTTTATAATCGATCGACAGCCCGATTTCGTGCAACTGTGCCACGCTGCGTAGCAGCATTTCGGCTTGTGGTTCGGTGATCCACGCTTCGCCACCGCATTGCATCAGCAACTTACTGGCTAACGTCGCCACTTGTTCCCCGTAGGCGGTGTCAATTTGGTAACGATGTTGAATGCTGGCGATGGTGCGGGCACGAATATCGTCCTGACGCAGACCTTCAACCATTTCGTACACCAAGCCTTCGCGCAGGGCGCCGCCAGCCAGTGTCATCGCATCGATGTCGAGTGATTCGAAAATCGCGATCAAAATGGATAATCCGCTTGGAAATACCAGCGCACGTTCCAGCGTTAAGCCTTCAATGTCCAGTTCTTCCAAGTGATCAGCCAGCATCGCTTGCTTTTGCAGGCGTTTGAGTTTGGCCAGCGTAATCACTTCATCCATGCCTTGCGCCAACATGATTTCTTGCAGCGCTTGCACAGTGCCGCTGGCACCGACACACACATTCCACCCCAATTGCGTGTACTGTTCCAAAATCGGATTCAGCATCTGCTTGGCGGCGTGAATGGCATTGTTGAAGTTGGTGGCGTTCAACTGACGATCTTTAAAGTGGCGCTCCAACCACGTCACGCAGCCCATTTTCAGGCTGGTCAGTGCTTTGGCTTCAAACCCTTCTCCGATGATCATTTCGGTACTGGCACCACCGATATCCACCACCAGTCGGCGGCCCATGCCACCAGACGTGTGTGCGACCCCTTTGTAGATCGTGGCCGCTTCTTCTTCGCCGGAGATCACCTCAATGGGATGACCGAGAATGGCGTTGGCTTTGGCCAGAAACACCTCGACATTCGTGGCGGTACGCAGCGTTGCGGTGCCCACAATACGAATATTCTCATCAGGAATATCTTGCAGGCGTTCGGCAAACAGGCTGAGACAATCCCAGCCTCGTTGCATCGCTTCTAAACTTAACGCATTGTGTTCATCCAAACCGGCAGCTAAACGCACTTTGCGTTTGATTTTCGCCATGGTTTGAACGCTGCCATCAATATGGCGCACAACCAACATGTGAAAGCTGTTCGACCCCAGGTCGATCGCAGCATACAGCGGTGAAGAAACGGCTTGACTCATAGACGGCTTACGAATCCTTGTTCTGACGCGGACGAGGTGCGCGCGGGCGGCGTTGAGATTTACGGTTGCCGTTGTTGCGTTGGCCGCCAGTATTGGTACGGCGTTGTTGCGATGAACGCATGGTCAGCGCTTTTGGCAGATCCGTCAGCAGAGCGGATGGGTCATATTCAGATGTCGGGATTGCATGTTCGATGTACTCTTCGATGCCCGGCAGGTTGATTGCGTACTCTTCACACGCAAAGCTGATCGAATGACCGCTGGCACCAGCACGACCGGTTCGGCCGATACGGTGAACGTAGTCTTCACAATCGTCTGGCAAATCGTAGTTAAACACGTGCGTGACCTGAGGAATGTGCAGTCCGCGCGCGGCTACGTCGGTGGCAACCAATACGTCTAGCTCACCTTTGGTAAATTGCTCAAGAATGCGTTCACGTTTTTTCTGCGGCACGTCACCGTTCAGCAGACCCACGCGGTGACCATCGGCAGCCAAGTGGCCCCAGATTTGCTCACAACGGTGCTTGGTGTTGGCAAAGACGATCGCGCGATCCGGCCATTCTTCTTCAAGCAGCGTTTGCAGCAATGCCATCTTGTGTTCGTTCGATGGGTAGAACAGCTCTTCTTTAATACGGTGACCGGTTTTTTGGGTTGGCTCGACCACCACGTGCTCAGGATTGTGCATGTGTTCGAACGCCAGCTCTTGCACGCGGTAAGACAGCGTTGCTGAGAACAGCATGTTGAGACGGTCTTTCGGCTCCGGCATACGACGGAACAAGAAGCGGATGTCTTTAATAAAGCCAAGATCGAACATACGGTCGGCTTCATCCAGCACCACAGCTTGAATGTTGTTAAGGTTAAAGACGCGCTGTTTGTAGAAATCGATAATGCGCCCAGTTGTGCCGATCAGCACATCCACGCCGTCTTGCAGTTTTGCCAACTGTTTGTCGTAGCTTTCACCGCCGTAGGCAAGGGCTGCTTTAATACCGGTGCTGGCAATCAGAGGCTCGGCATCGTTATAGATCTGAATCGCCAATTCACGGGTCGGCGCCATAATGATCGCACGAGGTTGCGTTGGCTGACGACCTTCAATTTCTGGCGTAGTCAATAAATGGTGGAAAGTAGCAGTAAGAAACGCGAGCGTTTTACCAGTCCCCGTTTGGGCCTGGCCTGCGATGTCTTGGCCGGTGAGCAGTACCGGCAACGCCAAGGCTTGGATAGGGGTGCAGTATTCGAACCCTTTTTTCTCCAATCCTTCAACAACTTGCGGATGTAAACCGAAGTCGGCGAACTTTTGCTCTGTGATATGCGTCTTTTTCATAGGTATAGAATATCAGCTTAGGCTTGCAATACGGAAGTAAATACATTCCAATAGAGCATCTATTTACTGGTTAGTATGCAACCAGTTCAGAAAAACACATTGGAGTGGAAGATGAGTGATAAAATTTTGCAGCTTTCTGATGAAGGTTTTGAGAACGATGTGATCAAAGCTGCAGGCCCAGTTCTTGTTGATTTTTGGGCAGAATGGTGTGGTCCTTGTAAAATGATTGCGCCAATTCTTGATGAAATCGCAGACGAGTACGAAGGCAAACTCACTATCGGTAAACTGAATATCGACCACAATGCGGGAACACCGCCTAAGTTTGGTATTCGTGGCATTCCAACGCTTCTTCTGTTTAAAGATGGTAGCGTTGCAGCAACCAAAGTTGGTGCGCTATCTAAGACTCAACTGAAAGAATTCTTAGACGCGAACCTATAAGGGAACGCCTTGAAACCGTACATAGCAATATGTGCGGTTTTGTTTTTGGTAAAAAACATTTTCTAGACTAGGCTAATATTTAGTGCTAGTTTATCGCACGTTAATTAGACAAATGTTCACTTCTTGGTCAATCCTGCGACCAAATCCATCTTAACTAGAAAACAGATCCTATTTTGACTAAACAAGTATCCACCACAATGAATCTAACAGAATTGAAGAACAGACCTGTGTCTGATCTTGTGAAGCTTGGTGAGAGCCTGGGCCTTGAAAACCTTGCGCGTCTGAGAAAACAAGACATTATCTTCTCCATCCTCAAAGCACATGCGAAAAGTGGTGAAGACATATTTGGTGACGGGGTCTTGGAAATTCTTCAAGACGGTTTTGGTTTCCTACGCAGTGCAGACAGTTCATACTTAGCAGGTCCTGACGACATCTACGTGTCACCGAGCCAAATTCGTCGCTTTAACCTGCGCACGGGTGACTCGATTGCCGGGAAAATCCGTCCGCCTAAAGAAGGTGAGCGTTACTTTGCACTGTTAAAAGTGAACACAGTTAACGACGACAAACCTGACAACGCCCGCAACAAAATCCTTTTCGAAAACTTAACACCTCTACATGCTAACGAACGTATGGTGATGGAACGTGGTAATGGCTCGACAGAAGACATTACAGCGCGAGTTCTCGATCTGGCAGCACCAATTGGTAAAGGTCAGCGTGGTCTGATCGTTGCTCCGCCAAAAGCGGGTAAAACCATGCTGCTGCAAAACATTGCCCAAAGCATTGCCAGCAATCACCCAGAATGTGTCCTGATGGTTCTTCTGATCGACGAACGTCCAGAAGAAGTGACCGAGATGCAACGTTTGGTGAAAGGTGAAGTGGTTGCTTCAACTTTCGATGAGCCAGCATCACGTCACGTACAAGTGGCAGAAATGGTGATTGAGAAAGCAAAACGTCTGGTTGAACACAAGAAAGACGTTGTGATTCTGCTGGATTCGATCACCCGTTTGGCGCGTGCATACAACACCGTTGTGCCTTCATCAGGTAAAGTATTGACCGGTGGTGTGGATGCAAACGCATTGCATCGTCCAAAACGTTTCTTCGGTGCGGCGCGTAATGTTGAGGAAGGCGGTAGCCTAACCATCATCGCTACTGCGCTGGTGGATACCGGTTCGAAGATGGACGAAGTGATCTACGAAGAGTTCAAAGGTACAGGTAACATGGAACTGCACTTGAACCGTAAGATTGCTGAAAAACGTGTTTTCCCTGCGATCGATTTCAACCGCAGTGGTACGCGTCGTGAAGAGTTGTTGACGAAGACCGACGAGCTTCAGAAGATGTGGATTCTGCGTAAGATCGTTCACCCAATGGGCGAGACCGACGCGATGGAATTCCTCATCGACAAATTAGCGATGACCAAAACCAACGACGAATTCTTTGACGCCATGCGTCGTCAGTAAGAGTTCAACGAATAAAAAAACACCACCCATTGGGTGGTGTTTTTGTTTGCATTCTCGCCACGAACCGCCCACAATGGCTAAGAATGTTAACAGGAGGTTAATATGCAACACGGAATGTTGTTTACACTTCTCCTCTCTCTTTCACTCTGGGTGGTGCCCGTGTCGGCGGTAGAAATGGTGCCGACAGTGCGTCAACAATTGTTGCACGATCATCAGTTGCAACAAAAAGTGGCGGAACTGGTCGAAATGGCCGTGAAAGACGATACCGATGCGTTAAGCTTTGCCTTGCAACGGCTGGCTTTGCCACAGCAGGAAGCCGTGCGCTATCTGTTGCTGCAACATCTCGAGCAAAGTCGACTGATTTTGTCCCCCCGGATGGTGAATTTCGTCGACGCTCAGCGCCATGTCGCACCGGTGTATCAAGTGCTGGAAAAAGGCGAAGGCTATGAATTTTCTGTCCCGGCGTTTGATTATCCGGGGATTGCGAATCGCTTGATTAAACGCTGGAATCAAGATCAGAGCGTGCTCGACTTTGTGTTGAAAGCCGAGCGCTACGAACTGAACTTGCGTCAATGGTTGTCGGGCAATGAACATCAAGTGCAAGCGCGAGAAGCGCTATTGATGCGCGAATTCAACAGCCTTTCTCCAGAGGCCGTCAAAGCGTTAACCGATCAACTGACGCAGGCTGCAGTCACCAGTTGGTTGCCTTCTTCGACGGTGATGGTACGCATGGCGCAAGTCAGTGAAGATCCTCAAGTGTATAAGTTGTTGTGGCTCATGCGCGCCGACTTCCATGTCGAACAAGAGTTGGATCGCCTGGCAAAGCAGGGCGATACGTTTGCCTTGCAACAAATCATGGCGGCCGTCGATAACCCCCGTTTGAAAACGAAAGCGCTCAAAGAACTGACGCGCACCAAACCGATGACTGATGAGGTGAAAACGTTTCTGGTCGATCGACTCGGAAATTCGGACGAGGCACCGATCGTCGCCCAAGCGCTGGCCGATCAGGGGTATCAGTCGTGGTTGAAAGAAATTCTGCTCAACAATCGACAAGTGAAAAGCCATGCCATTTTGCAGGTCCTCACACAATAAGCGCGCATCACTCAAGCAAAACCGTAAAAGAGGAACCGAGAGTTCCTCTTTTTGTTATACTGCGCGCAGATTAATCAATGAGCAGAAGCCCTATGAGTTTTAAGGATTTACGCGATTTTCTTGATCATCTGGACAAGCATGGTCAGCTGAAACGCATTACTCACCCGATCGACCCACATTATGAAATGACGGAGATTAGCGACCGTACGTTACGCGCGGGCGGCCCTGCTTTGTTGTTTGAAAATCCGATTGGATCTGAGATTCCGGTATTGACTAACTTGTTTGGTACACCTGAACGTGTCGCCATGGGCATGGGGCGTGAACAGGTTCAAGACTTGCGTGAGGTCGGCAAATTATTGGCTTACCTGAAAGAGCCGGAGCCACCGCGCGGTTTTAAAGATGCGCTCGACAAACTGCCGGTATTTAAGCAAGTTCTCAATATGCCGGCGAAGCGACTACGCCGCGCGCCGTGCCAAGATATCGTGTGGCAAGGCGACGCAGTCGATCTCGATAAAGTGCCTGTGATGAGCTGCTGGCCGGACGATGTCGCCCCACTATTAACTTGGGGATTGACCGTGACGCGTGGCCCCAATAAGAAACGCCAAAACTTAGGGATCTACCGCCAGCAAAAAATTGGCAAGAATAAAATCATCATGCGTTGGTTGGCGCATCGTGGTGGTGCACTTGATTTCCGTGACTGGATGGAAACGCATCCGGGCAAACCTTTCCCAGTTTCTGTTGCGTTTGGCGCTGATCCAGCCACCATTTTGGGGGCGGTGACGCCGGTGCCGGACACGTTGTCAGAATACGCTTTTGCTGGGTTGCTGCGTGGCAGTAAAACCGAAGTGGTGAAGTCCATCAGCAATGATTTGGAAGTCCCCGCCAGTGCTGAAATTGTGTTGGAAGGGTACATCGACCCGAACGAGTACGCAGACGAAGGGCCGTATGGCGATCACACCGGCTACTACAATGAAGTCGAACGCCATCATGTGTTTACCGTGACGCATGTGACGATGCGCAATCAACCGATTTATCACAGCACATACACTGGGCGTCCGCCTGATGAACCGGCGGTGCTCGGTGTGGCACTCAACGAAGTCTTTGTCCCGATTCTACAAAAACAATTTCCTGAAATTACTGATTTCTATCTGCCACCCGAGGGGTGTTCCTATCGAATGGCGGTTGTGACCATGAAGAAACAATACCCCGGGCACGCGAAGCGCGTCATGATGGGCGTGTGGTCGTTCTTGCGTCAGTTCATGTACACCAAATACGTGATTGTGTGCGATGAATCCGTCAATGCTCGCGATTGGAACAGTGTTATTGCGGCCATGACGGAGCACATGGAGCCGATGCGTGATACCTTGATGATTGAACATACGCCCATAGATTCGCTGGACTTCGCTTCGCCAGTGGCTGGGCTGGGCTCAAAAATGGGCATGGATGCAACCCGAAAATGGCCAGCAGAGCTGGCGATGTCGGATGCTGAACAACAGCGCGCGCATGTCGCGATCACTGGCGCTGAGATTGACGCGTTTAAATTGCAGCAACCACTGGTGCGTGAGGTGTATCTACCTTGTGCCGCGAATAACCGTTTTGCATTGATTGACATAAACAAAACACAAGTTGGTGAAACGCAAGCGGTGATGGCGTCAGTATTGGCCTTCCTTGAGCCGTATGCTGATGTGAAATTTGTGGTGCTGTGTGACGGTGATGTCAATATCCGCGACTGGCATGACATTATCTGGGCCATCACTACCCGAATGGATCCGGCCCGTGATACTGTGCGTATACCTGCTCAAAACGGACGAGTGTCAAAACTTGTTCTGGATGCCACCAACAAGCTTGAAAGTGAAGTCCAACGAGAGTGGGGGACGCCGATTAAGAAAGATCCTCAACTGGTCGCGAAAATCGATGCGATTTGGGACGAGTTAAGTATTCTATGACTTACACTGTACGTTTGCTTCCGAGCAATATTCAGTTTGAAGTCGAAGAAGGGCAAACGGTGCTGGATGCTGCGCTCAACCAGCAGATTTCATTTCCTCATCGTTGCCAAGTCGGTGCGTGTGCCGCGTGCCTGTGCCGCAAAGTCGAAGGTAAGGTCAGTTACCAGCTTGAACCTATGCTCACAGAGAAAGAGCAAGCTCAAGGATGGATCTTTCCCTGCCAAGCCTTCGCAGAAAGTCATTTAGTACTTACTTTTGCAGAGTAAGTAAGAAGGAAGCTCATGACCATTAATTGTAAAGTAAAGTCCATTCAGCCATTAGCCAGCAATACATTTCAGATCCTGCTGCACCCGGAACAGCCGGTTGCCTTTAAAGCCGGTCAGTATCTGATGGTCGTAATGGGCGAAAAAGATAAACGTCCTTTTTCCATTGCCAGCAGCCCATGTCGCCATGAAGGCGAGTTGGAGCTGCACATCGGTGCGGCGGAACACAACGCTTACGCACTGGAAGTGGTACAGGCTATGCGCCAAGCGCTCGAGCAGGGCAGCAATATCATCATCGATGCACCGCATGGTGATGCATGGGTACAAGAAGATAGCGAACGTTCGTTATTATTGATTGCTGGTGGGACGGGCTTCAGTTATGTCCGCTCAATTCTGGATCATTGTGTGGCTCAACAGATGCCTCATGCTATTTATCTCTACTGGGGTGGACGTGATGAAGACCAACTGTATGCAAAAGAAGAGTTGGAGGCTATTTCTGCCCAAAATGAGAATATCCACTTTATTCCCGTGGTAGAAAATGCCAGTGAGCGCTGGACAGGTAAAGTGGGGAATGTACTTCAGGCGATTGACCAAGATTTCGATTCACTGGCAGATTTCGATATTTATATCGCGGGCCGTTTTGAAATGGCGGGCGCTGCACGTGAACTATTTACGCAAAAGAAACAAGCGAGTAGAGAACGAATGTTCGCAGATGCGTACGCTTTTATCTAATGTATAAATCGTAGTAAATCAGTCAAAGAGGGTAAAAATGCCCTCTTTTTAGTCTTTTTGTTGCTTTATTCATCGAACGGTCTTTTTTTTAAAGTTTTTTTTAAAAAGCGCTTGCGCTGTTTTAAATCCTCCCTATAATGCCGCCTCACTGACACGGTAGACGCCACAAGGCTTCAGCGGTTGTCATCGAGGTGAAAGCTTCTAAAAAAGAAAATTGAAAAAAGTGTTTGACACGCTCAGTTATCTCGCTAGAATTCACCTCCGCTTTGAGAAGAAAGTTTCGAAAAAGCAACGCTCTTTAACAATATAAACCTATCAATCTGTGTGGGCACTCGTTGATGATAATCGAAGATGATTCTAAAGAATCAACTTAGGTATCAATGAACTGAGTGACCAATCGATACTTCGGTATCGGCACAGTCAATTCATTATCGTTCTGTTGGAACGATAATAGCTTTGAATTACTAAGGTAATTTGAAGTCAGTATTCATTGAGCCACAAAATCTTAAATTGAAGAGTTTGATCATGGCTCAGATTGAACGCTGGCGGCAGGCCTAACACATGCAAGTCGAGCGGCAGCGACAACATTGAACCTTCGGGGGATTTGTTGGGCGGCGAGCGGCGGACGGGTGAGTAATGCCTGGGAAATTGCCCTGATGTGGGGGATAACCATTGGAAACGATGGCTAATACCGCATGATAGCTTCGGCTCAAAGAGGGGGACCTTCGGGCCTCTCGCGTCAGGATATGCCCAGGTGGGATTAGCTAGTTGGTGAGGTAAGGGCTCACCAAGGCGACGATCCCTAGCTGGTCTGAGAGGATGATCAGCCACACTGGAACTGAGACACGGTCCAGACTCCTACGGGAGGCAGCAGTGGGGAATATTGCACAATGGGCGCAAGCCTGATGCAGCCATGCCGCGTGTATGAAGAAGGCCTTCGGGTTGTAAAGTACTTTCAGCAGTGAGGAAGGGGGTATCGTTAATAGCGGTATTCTTTGACGTTAGCTGCAGAAGAAGCACCGGCTAACTCCGTGCCAGCAGCCGCGGTAATACGGAGGGTGCGAGCGTTAATCGGAATTACTGGGCGTAAAGCGCATGCAGGTGGTTTGTTAAGTCAGATGTGAAAGCCCGGGGCTCAACCTCGGAATTGCATTTGAAACTGGCAGGCTAGAGTACTGTAGAGGGGGGTAGAATTTCAGGTGTAGCGGTGAAATGCGTAGAGATCTGAAGGAATACCGGTGGCGAAGGCGGCCCCCTGGACAGATACTGACACTCAGATGCGAAAGCGTGGGGAGCAAACAGGATTAGATACCCTGGTAGTCCACGCCGTAAACGATGTCTACTTGGAGGTTGTGGCCTTGAGCCGTGGCTTTCGGAGCTAACGCGTTAAGTAGACCGCCTGGGGAGTACGGTCGCAAGATTAAAACTCAAATGAATTGACGGGGGCCCGCACAAGCGGTGGAGCATGTGGTTTAATTCGATGCAACGCGAAGAACCTTACCTACTCTTGACATCCAGAGAACTTAGCAGAGATGCTTTGGTGCCTTCGGGAACTCTGAGACAGGTGCTGCATGGCTGTCGTCAGCTCGTGTTGTGAAATGTTGGGTTAAGTCCCGCAACGAGCGCAACCCTTATCCTTGTTTGCCAGCGAGTAATGTCGGGAACTCCAGGGAGACTGCCGGTGATAAACCGGAGGAAGGTGGGGACGACGTCAAGTCATCATGGCCCTTACGAGTAGGGCTACACACGTGCTACAATGGCGCATACAGAGGGCAGCCAACTTGCGAAAGTGAGCGAATCCCAAAAAGTGCGTCGTAGTCCGGATTGGAGTCTGCAACTCGACTCCATGAAGTCGGAATCGCTAGTAATCGTGGATCAGAATGCCACGGTGAATACGTTCCCGGGCCTTGTACACACCGCCCGTCACACCATGGGAGTGGGCTGCAAAAGAAGCAGGTAGTTTAACCTTCGGGAGGACGCTTGCCACTTTGTGGTTCATGACTGGGGTGAAGTCGTAACAAGGTAGCGCTAGGGGAACCTGGCGCTGGATCACCTCCTTATACGAATGATTATTGCGATGAGTGTTCACACAGATTGATGGTTTATACGTTTTAGAGACGATACTGGGTCTGTAGCTCAGGTGGTTAGAGCGTTCGCCTGATAAGCGAGAGGTCGGTGGTTCGAGTCCACTCAGACCCACCAATCTTCCTCCCAGAGGATTGGCACACAGTATCAACACCTGATGGGGCTATAGCTCAGCTGGGAGAGCGCCTGCCTTGCACGCAGGAGGTCAGCAGTTCGATCCTGCTTAGCTCCACCATCTTTAAGCACATTTGCTTAAGTGTTCTTAAACATGGTTTTCATTAGAAAATCTGCTCTTTAACAATTTGGAAAGCTGACAAAACAACAATTTATTGTTGTTTGTAAAGTTCTCAATGTATTCCTTAATGGAATACACCAACAAACACATTCAAGTGTGCTTGGTATCGAAGCTTACTGATTCAGTAAGTCTTCAAATTGAGTCCGGCAAAATCAGTCACACACTCATGTAAATTAAATGTGTGACACCTAGGTTGTTTAACAACAACCCGAAACTCCTTCGGGTTGTATGGTTAAGTGACTAAGCGTACACGGTGGATGCCTTGGCAGTCAGAGGCGATGAAGGACGTAGTAACTTGCGATAAGCTCAGATTAGGCAGTAACAGCCACTTGAGTCTGAGATTTCCGAATGGGGAAACCCAACTGCATAAGCAGTTACTGTTAACTGAATACATAGGTTAACAGAGCGAACCGGGGGAACTGAAACATCTAAGTACCCCGAGGAGAAGAAATCAACCGAGATTCCGATAGTAGCGGCGAGCGAAATTGGATTAGCCCTTAAGCTTTACATGCGTCAGGTGAAGGTTCTGGAAAGGACCGCGAAACAGGGTGATAGCCCCGTAGCCGACAGCGCATGTTCAGTGAAATCGAGTAGGGCGGGACACGTGTTATCCTGTCTGAATATGGGGGGGACCATCCTCCAAGGCTAAATACTCCTGACTGACCGATAGTGAACCAGTACCGTGAGGGAAAGGCGAAAAGAACCCCTGTGAGGGGAGTGAAATAGAACCTGAAACCGTGTACGTACAAGCAGTAGGAGCCTCCTTTGTGGGGTGACTGCGTACCTTTTGTATAATGGGTCAGCGACTTATATTCAGTGGCAAGGTTAACCATATAGGGGAGCCGTAGGGAAACCGAGTCTTAACTGGGCGTTCAGTCTCTGGATATAGACCCGAAACCGGGTGATCTAGCCATGGGCAGGTTGAAGGTTGAGTAACATCAACTGGAGGACCGAACCGACTAATGTTGAAAAATTAGCGGATGACTTGTGGCTAGGGGTGAAAGGCCAATCAAACTCGGAGATAGCTGGTTCTCCCCGAAAGCTATTTAGGTAGCGCCTCGGACGAATACTACTGGGGGTAGAGCACTGTTAAGGCTAGGGGGTCATCCCGACTTACCAACCCTTTGCAAACTCCGAATACCAGTAAGTAATATCCGGGAGACACACGGCGGGTGCTAACGTCCGTCGTGGAGAGGGAAACAACCCAGACCGCCAGCTAAGGTCCCAAATTACAGCTAAGTGGGAAACGATGTGGGAAGGCTCAGACAGCTAGGATGTTGGCTTAGAAGCAGCCATCATTTAAAGAAAGCGTAATAGCTCACTAGTCGAGTCGGCCTGCGCGGAAGATGTAACGGGGCTAAGCTGTAAACCGAAGCTGCGGCAATGCGATTTATCGTATTGGGTAGGGGAGCGTTCTGTAAGCCGTTGAAGGTGTGTTGTAAAGCATGCTGGAGGTATCAGAAGTGCGAATGCTGACATGAGTAACGACAAGGGGGGTGAAAAACCTCCCCGCCGGAAGACCAAGGGTTCCTGTCCAACGTTAATCGGGGCAGGGTAAGTCGACCCCTAAGGCGAGGCTGAAAAGCGTAGTCGATGGGAAACGGGTTAATATTCCCGTACTTCTTACAATTGCGATGGGGGGACGGAGAAGGCTAGGTGGGCCTGGCGACGGTTGTCCAGGTTCAAGTGCGTAGGCTTGAGAGTTAGGTAAATCCGGCTCTCTTTAAGGCTGAGACACGACGTCGAGCACCTACGGGTGTGAAGTCATTGATGCCATGCTTCCAGGAAAAGCCTCTAAGCTTCAGATTGTAAGGAATCGTACCCCAAACCGACACAGGTGGTCGGGTAGAGAATACCAAGGCGCTTGAGAGAACTCGGGTGAAGGAACTAGGCAAAATGGTACCGTAACTTCGGGAGAAGGTACGCTCTTGATGGTGAAGTCCCTCGCGGATGGAGCTGATGAGAGTCGCAGATACCAGGTGGCTGCAACTGTTTATTAAAAACACAGCACTGTGCAAAATCGTAAGATGACGTATACGGTGTGACGCCTGCCCGGTGCCGGAAGGTTAATTGATGGGGTTAGACTTCGGTCGAAGCTCTTGATCGAAGCCCCGGTAAACGGCGGCCGTAACTATAACGGTCCTAAGGTAGCGAAATTCCTTGTCGGGTAAGTTCCGACCTGCACGAATGGCGTAATGATGGCCACGCTGTCTCCACCCGAGACTCAGTGAAATTGAAATCGCTGTGAAGATGCAGTGTACCCGCGGCTAGACGGAAAGACCCCGTGAACCTTTACTACAGCTTGGCACTGAACATTGAACCTACATGTGTAGGATAGGTGGGAGGCTTTGAAGACGTGACGCCAGTTGCGTTGGAGCCGACCTTGAAATACCACCCTTGTATGTTTGATGTTCTAACTTAGACCCGTTATCCGGGTTGAGGACAGTGCCTGGTGGGTAGTTTGACTGGGGCGGTCTCCTCCCAAAGAGTAACGGAGGAGCACGAAGGTGGGCTAATCACGGTTGGACATCGTGAGGTTAGTGCAATGGCATAAGCCCGCTTAACTGCGAGAATGACGGTTCGAGCAGGTGCGAAAGCAGGTCATAGTGATCCGGTGGTTCTGAATGGAAGGGCCATCGCTCAACGGATAAAAGGTACTCCGGGGATAACAGGCTGATACCGCCCAAGAGTTCATATCGACGGCGGTGTTTGGCACCTCGATGTCGGCTCATCACATCCTGGGGCTGAAGTCGGTCCCAAGGGTATGGCTGTTCGCCATTTAAAGTGGTACGCGAGCTGGGTTTAGAACGTCGTGAGACAGTTCGGTCCCTATCTGCCGTGGGCGTTGGAAGATTGAAGGGGGCTGCTCCTAGTACGAGAGGACCGGAGTGGACGAACCTCTGGTGTTCGGGTTGTGTCGCCAGACGCATTGCCCGGTAGCTAAGTTCGGAATCGATAACCGCTGAAAGCATCTAAGCGGGAAGCGAGCCCTGAGATGAGTCTTCCCTGACAGTTTAACTGTCCTAAAGGGTTGTTCGAGACTAGAACGTTGATAGGCAGGGTGTGTAAGCGTTGTGAGGCGTTGAGCTAACCTGTACTAATTGCCCGTGAGGCTTAACCATACAACACCCAAGGGGTTTTGTACTGGACTCAAAGCTAAGCGCATAAGAATGTGTTGAGAGAATAGAAAACAGCTTTCCGAATTTTAAGAATTTGCTTGGCGACCATAGCGTTTTGGACCCACCTGATTCCATTCCGAACTCAGAAGTGAAACGAAACAGCGTCGATGGTAGTGTGGGGTCTCCCCATGTGAGAGTAGAACATCGCCAGGCTTTAAATTTAGACTCTTGAGTCTAACCAGTGCGGAGCGGTAGTTCAGTTGGTTAGAATACCGGCCTGTCACGCCGGGGGTCGCGGGTTCGAGTCCCGTCCGCTCCGCCACTTATTTTGAAAACCCAGTCTTTGACTGGGTTTTTTGCTATCTGGCGTTTAGAAAACGCACCGAATCTCTATCCTTTATCTCAGCGCGATTGCTCATTCAGCTCCCCTTCCCCTTCTCACGTTATGTTTATCTGGCTTGATGAGGTTACCTACACAGCATCGTGCCACCTCCGCTCCTATCCTTTTATGAATTGCACATCATGATTAGATTCCACACCAATGACCCCATTACTGGTTGACCCCATTGCTGATGGTGCGATTCTGAGGTCTATAGGGAGTCTCTCAAGGGCGGTATCGTCTGAGCAGCATGACAAACCGATGAGACAGCATGTGATTTGAGGAAGTGCTCGATGATGTATTGAGACGTTGAGATAGAAGAGCGGGGGAGTCGAGACAAAAAAGCCGATGCACAGGCATCGGCTCAAAGAGGAGGGAGTCGCTCAGAGGATTTGTTTCAGCACTCGGTCGGCTTTGACGCGGGTGATTTTACGAATTAAACGCTGAACATTCTCTGGGTAGTTTTCTAACTTCTCGATTTGGCGGTAGGTACACACCAATTGAGTGTGTTGAAGAATGTTTTCGACTTCTTGCTCAAAACGTTCCGTCAGGTGGTGGTAATGATCGGTGATCAGGATAGCATTCTCAAGATCCAGCTTCCAAGCGCGTGGATTGAGGTTGTTGCCAGTGATGAGCATATAGCGCTTATCTACCCAGATTCCTTTTAAGTGGAAGCTGTTGTCACCGTCTTTCCACAGGTGGATAGAGAGTTTGCGACTGGCGATATTCGCTTCGTTGATTTTAGCGAAGCGGCGCAGGTTGAGTTCATACAGATACGGCAAGCCACCAATGGTTTTAAATTCCTGTGTTGGTGGAATGTAGAAATCGTTTGCCGTTTTGTCACCCACCACAATATGGACTTTCACGCCGCGTCGGATTGCCTTACGGACTTCCTTCGCAACGCCTTTCGGAAAGTTAAAGTAAGGTGTGCAGATGAAGACTTCGTCTTTCGCTTGAGCAATCAACTGAACAATGTATTGGTTTAGGCGGTTGCGACGTTTTCCGATCCCCACCAAGGGTGTGATACCCACTTGATCGGGGCCGACGTCTTGGGATTCAAAATGATAATCCGCTTGCGATAATGTCGCACGGAATTGACGAATGTCCGTTTTGATCTCTTTCGTGGTTGGCTTGCTGTGGCATGCGAGATCGTTCACCGCAGGGTGAGCCAGCATTTGTTGTTGGATAAACTCAACCATGCTGTCGGCCAACACTTGGTTTTCGATCGTATGGTAGCGGTCAAAGCGATAACGTTCTTTGTAATGCAGATAGACGTTATTGAGACTGGCACCACTGTAGATGACTTGGTCGTCGATGATAAAGCCTTTGAGGTGTAAGACACCAAAGACTTCTTTACCACGAACGGGAATGCCGTAAACCGGAATGCAGTGGTCGTACTGCTCTTTGAAGGACTTATACATTGCTGCGTTGCCTTCTGACGAAGCTGCACCGATCAGCCCCCGTTGCGCGCGATGCCAGTCAACACAAATGTTGATGTCTAGGCCGGGATTACGCTGTTTCGCTTCATACAGCTCAGTGAGAATTTCTCGACCAGCATCATCATTCTCTAAATAGAGCGCCACTATGTAGATACGCTTACTTGCCTGACGAATCGACTCAATCAGATGAGTGCGAAAGTCTTTGGCAGAGAACAAAACACCAAACTTATTCGGATCTTGCGCAATAGTTGGTAGCTGTTCGAATGGGTTTCTACGAGCAATCATAGGGATGCTTTACCTTACGTACGTGCAAAATTGCGAGCAGAGCATATTACCAAAACTCAGCAAAGAAAGGCTAGGAAAGTGCACAATTCTTAGCATATCTCGGGTATGAATTGCATCGGAATGAGATCTTTACCGCTTGATGAATAACGCTTAAACAGCGTCTGTAGCTCTGCGGGCAATGTTTCGGCCGCGATGGGGATGAAGCACGCTTTGCGATAAAACTCAGTCAGGTGGGTATAGGCGAAACAATAGTCATGTTGCTGAAGAATGTGTGCCTGGCAGTAATGGAGTAGTGCATGACCAATTCCCGTGCCGCGTTGTGCGCTCTCAACCGCCATGCCCGTCAGCAGGCGATATTGCGCCACCGTGCGAAATCGCACGATGCCACACAGCCCTTGATTGCCATAAGCGCCGATCATCAACTCGTCACGCTTGGGTTTGGTGCTCGCATAATGTTGCTTATAAAAACGTTTCACTAGGGGCAACTTTATCGGGTCTATGGGTTCAAATTGCAGAGTCGGCATTTGTATCTGTCTTCAAAGTACATCTGTTGTAGAATGATCCCAGTTTAGTTTATTCAAAGAATCTCATGCAATTACATCTCGACGCGAACTTAAAGCCTTACCATACGTTTGGTATTGAACAATCTTGCAAGGCGCTGGCTATCATTGAGTCGGCTGATGATCTGATACAACTGCATCAGGACGAACACTGGCAGGGGCTTCCCAAGCTGATGTTGGGCAAGGGGAGCAATATGCTGTTCACCGAGCCGTTTCAAGGGTTGGTGATGGTCAATCGCATGACGGGAATTACGTATCGTGACGACGCCCAACATCACTATTTGCATGTCAATGGTGGCGAAGATTGGCCAGCCTTAGTGACTTGGTGTATGAAGCAGCAGTTTTATGGTTTGGAGAATCTCGCACTCATTCCCGGTTGCGCGGGCTCTGCACCGATTCAGAATATCGGTGCATACGGAGTTGAGTTCCAAGATATCTGCCAGTACGTGGATTACCTGTGCCTCGAGAGCTTCACCATCAAACGTCTCAGCGCGCAAGAGTGTTTGTTTGGTTACCGAGATTCCATTTTCAAACATCAATTGTACGGCAAAGCGATTGTCGTTGCCGTGGGATTAATCTTGAATAAAGATTGGCAGCCCGTCGCGTCTTACGGCCCGTTACAAGCGTTGGGAGATGATTGTTCGCCAGAAGCGGTTTATCAAACCGTCTGCCGCACGCGAATGGACAAGCTACCCGACCCAGCGGTGACCGGAAATGCCGGCAGCTTTTTTAAAAACCCCGTGATTCGGCAGGCTGAATACGACCGTTTGAAACAATCATTCCCTGACATGGTGGCGTATCCCACTCAGGATGGGGTGAAAGTTGCGGCGGGTTGGCTGATTGATAGCGCGGGCTTGAAGGGCGTCTGTGTTGGCGGTGCACAAGTGCATCCGAAACAAGCCTTGGTCTTGATCAATACAGGCACAGCCACCGCGCAGGATGTGGTTGAGCTGGCTGCGTTGGTACGCCGTCGCGTTGAAGCACAATACGAGATTTGTCTCGAACATGAAGTGCGTTTTATGGGCGCGACCCAAGAAACATATTTAACCCATTTAATGGAGAATGCAGAGTGAAAGAGCATAGTGTAAAACTGACATTATTGAAGACCCTGTCGGATGGTGCTTTTCATTCTGGTGAATCACTTGGTGCCCAGTTAGGCATGACCCGTGCCGCGATCAGCAAACACATTCAAGGAATTCAGGAATGGGGTGTGGATGTCTTTCGCGTTCAAGGGAAAGGTTACCAGCTGGCTCAGCCGCTACATATGTTGGATGAAGCGCTGATTCAAGCTCAGGTGAGTAACCCAGTTGAGCTGCATCCGATTATTGGTTCAACCAACCAGTATCTGCTGGATAACGTCGATACGTTGACATCTGGCACCGTGTGTTTGGCGGAGTACCAAGCCAAAGGACGAGGACGTCGTGGTCGTCATTGGGTGTCACCTTTCGGCGCGAACCTCTATTTTTCCATGTATTGGCGACTAGACGCTGGTATCGCTGCGGCAATGGGACTGAGTTTGGTCGTGGGTGTCGCGATTGTGGAAGCCTTGGAAAACATGGGGCTGGAAGGCGTCAAATTGAAATGGCCAAACGACTTGTATTATCAAGACCGCAAACTGGCTGGGATTCTGGTGGAGTTATCGGGTCAAGCCGGTGCCGCGGCGCACTTGGTGATTGGTATGGGGATGAACCTTATTATGCAGGATCGCGAGTCGAACATTGATCAACCGTGGTCAAGCTTGTCACAAGTGATCGGCCAAGATCATGTGGATCGCAATCAGCTGGCGGTCGCCTTCATCCAAGCGCTGGATCAGGCGCTGCGTGATTATGAGCTGTATGGCATGCAAGATTTCGTTGGGCGTTGGAATCGGTTGGATAACTTTATTGACCGAAAAGTCCGATTGATCATGGGGGACAACGAGATCACCGGTATTGAGCGTGGTATCGATGCGCATGGTGGCGTGTTGCTCGAAATGGACGACGGCATTAAGAGCTTTATCGGCGGCGAAATTTCGCTTCGCAAGGGTGAATAAGTGAACCCCAACAAAAAAGAGGCGAATCGCCTCTTTTTTGTTGCTCAACGGTTACTTCCGGAGCAGTACTTCTTCGACCGTATGGTTGTGGCTCTTGCGCAGAATCAGTTGGGCGCGCTCTTTGGTCGGCAAAATGTTTTGCTGCAGATTTTTTCCATTGATGGTGTGCCAAATGTCTTTGGCTTTGGCTATCGCTTCATCTTCCGTAAGCTGGGTGTAGTGGCTGAAGTAAGAGCCCGGCTTCATAAACGCACCTTGGCGGAATTTCATAAAGCGTTCGACATACCATTTTTCAATCATGGAGCTGTCCGCATCGACATAAATCGAGAAATCGAGGAAGTCAGAGATAAAAACACGATGCGGATCGTGCGGATAATCCATGCCACTTTGCAAGACATTCAAGCCTTCGATAATCAACACGTCTGGACGATCAACGACCTTCATCTCCGGCGTAATGTCGTAAGTTAGATGCGAGTAGATTGGGGCTTCCACATGGGGTTCGCCTGCTTTCACGTCCGAGACAAACTGCACCAAACGACGCATGTCGTAGGATTCTGGAAACCCTTTCTTATGCATGATATCACGTTCATTGAGCACGCGGTTGGGATGCAGAAATCCATCGGTGGTGACCAGCTCGACTTTCGGGTGATTTTCCCAGCGTGACAACAGTGCTTTGAGTAGACGAGCGGTGGTGCTTTTTCCGACGGCAACACTGCCAGCGATGCCAATCACAAACGGTGGCGCTTTCTCGGTGTTCCCCAAAAATTGATTCAGCACTGAGTTACGGCTTTGCCTTGCAGCAACATACAAGTTCAGTAACCGAGCAAGGGGCAGATAGATCTCCACCGCTTCTTTGATGGTTAGGTTTTCATTGATGCCTTGCAGCTCTTGAAGGTCCGTTTCTGACAACGTCATAGGCACAGAATTACGTAACTCTGCCCACTGATGACGAGCAAAAGACAAGTACGGGCTCATAAAATGCTCAATCGTATAATTAGAATAAGAGAGGGGAACATACAATATGGCGCTGATAATTCAAATGAGAAAGGTGACAGAATTAGCGATTGAATCGAAATTTGAGTGAAAAATCATCGAATAAACAAAAACGTGCCAAATTTGGATTTTTTTTGGTTTTAAGGGTTGCAAGGTAAGAAATCATTCAATAGAATGCGCTCCACTTATGCCGACTTAGCTCAGTAGGTAGAGCAACTGACTTGTAATCAGTAGGTCACCAGTTCGATTCCGGTAGTCGGCACCATTTTCCTTCGGAGTAAGACTCCAAGTCGTAAAATGGGTAAAAAATTTGGAGGGGTTCCCGAGTGGCCAAAGGGAGCAGACTGTAAATCTGCCGGCTCCGCCTTCGATGGTTCGAATCCGTCCCCCTCCACCATATTCTTAAGGAAATAGCTCTCAGAGTTACGTGTTGCGGGCATCGTATAATGGCTATTACCTCAGCCTTCCAAGCTGATGATGCGGGTTCGATTCCCGCTGCCCGCTCCACTCATTTAAGAGTGCTGATATAGCTCAGGCGGTAGAGCGCATCCTTGGTAAGGATGAGGTCGGCAGTTCGAATCTGCCTATCAGCACCAGCTCTAAGCAAACTTTTCCTTTTGATATATACTTTACTACCGGTAATTTTTGGTTGCGTGGTCATTATTTAAAGCCACCTATATCCGTACCTAGAGGGACAACCCATGTCTAAAGAAAAATTTGAACGTACGAAACCGCACGTAAACGTTGGTACTATCGGCCACGTTGACCACGGTAAAACAACTCTAACTGCAGCAATCTGTACTACACTGGCTAAAGTGTACGGCGGTGCAGCTCGTGACTTCGCGTCAATCGACAACGCTCCAGAAGAGCGTGAGCGCGGTATCACAATCTCTACTTCACACGTAGAGTACGACACTCCAAGCCGTCACTACGCACACGTAGACTGCCCAGGACACGCTGACTATGTTAAAAACATGATCACAGGTGCTGCGCAAATGGACGGTGGTATCCTAGTTGTTGCTGCAACAGATGGTCCAATGCCACAAACTCGTGAGCACATCCTACTAGGCCGTCAGGTTGGTATTCCTTACATCATCGTATTCATGAACAAATGTGACATGGTTGACGATGAAGAGCTACTAGAACTAGTAGAAATGGAAGTACGTGAACTTCTGTCTGAATACGATTTCCCAGGTGATGACCTACCAGTTATCCAAGGTTCTGCACTAGGCGCACTAAACGGCGAAGAGCAGTGGGAAGCGAAAATCGTTGAACTGGCTGAAGCACTGGACAACTACATTCCAGAGCCAGAGCGTGCAGTAGACATGCCGTTCCTGATGCCAATCGAAGACGTATTCTCAATCCAAGGTCGTGGTACAGTAGTAACTGGCCGTATCGAGCGCGGTATCCTGAAAGTAGGTGATGAAGTAGCGATCGTAGGTATCCACGACACTACAACAACTACTTGTACTGGTGTAGAAATGTTCCGTAAACTGCTAGACGAAGGTCGTGCAGGTGAGAACGTTGGTGCACTACTACGTGGTACAAAACGTGATGAAGTAGAACGTGGTCAAGTACTAGCGAAACCAGGTTCAATCACTCCACACACCAAGTTTGAATCAGAAGTATACGTACTGTCTAAAGATGAAGGTGGTCGTCACACTCCATTCTTCAAAGGCTACCGTCCACAGTTCTACTTCCGTACAACTGACGTAACAGGCAACATCGAACTGCCAGAAGGTGTAGAGATGGTAATGCCAGGCGACAACATTCAAATGATTGTTGAGCTGATCGCGCCAATCGCAATGGACGAAGGTCTACGCTTCGCAATCCGTGAAGGTGGCCGTACAGTTGGTGCTGGTGTTGTTGCTAAGATCATCGCTTAATCACAGATTCTGTGAAGAATGATTTGACTACACAGTAGCAAAGAGGGCATCATTTGATGCCCTTTTTCTGCGCTGTAGTTTTTGGTGCTGATTTATTCATCAAATCTCGCACTTAGCAAGGAATTCCGGGGCTAAGAGATCCTCTTGGTCTTGAACGATCGATTGGCACATTTTGTGTCAATGGAATGGATTTGCCCTGCAACAGCGGGGTTGTTGTCGTCTATAGTTAGACTTGTGACAGGTTGGTTTATGAAAGCAAACAATGCTGAGACTCCTGATAGCTCAAGTGCAGCAAATACACTGAAGTGGGTTGTCACTTTTGTACTGCTAGCTGCCGCTGTTGTGGGTAATTACCTGTATGGTGAATTGTCTGTAGTGATTCGCGCTGCAGGTGTGATTGTGTTGATTGCCGCGGCGCTTGGCGTTGCTGCAACGACATCAAAAGGTAAAGCCGCGATTATTTTTGCACGCGAATCTCGCATGGAAGTTCGCAAAGTTGTTTGGCCTACGCGCCAAGAAACAATGCAAACGACACTGATCGTGTTAGCTGTAAGTATTGTAATGGCTCTAGTGCTTTGGGGCATTGACGGCATTATGGTTCGTCTTGTTGCCTTTGCAACTGGGGTATAGAGGGTTTAATACATGAGTGAAGCTCCAAAAAAACGCTGGTATGTAGTTCAAGCCTTCTCGGGATTTGAAGGTCGTGTCGCTCAATCACTGCGTGAACATATCAAAATGCATAGCATGGAAGAGTTGTTCGGCGAAGTATTGGTTCCAACTGAAGAAGTTGTAGAGATGCGCGCGGGCCAACGCCGCAAAAGCGAACGTAAATTCTTCCCTGGTTACGTGTTAGTGCAAATGATCATGAATGATGAATCATGGCACTTAGTGCGTAGCGTTCCTCGTGTAATGGGCTTCATTGGTGGTACCTCTGATCGTCCAGCGCCTATCACTGATAAAGAAGCTGACGCTATTTTGAACCGTCTTGAGAAAGCGAGCGAAGCTCCGCGTCCTAAGACCATGTTTGAAGCGGGTGAAGTGGTACGTGTTAACGAAGGTCCGTTTGCTGACTTCAACGGTACCGTTGAAGAAGTGGACTACGAGAAGAGCCGTCTGAAAGTGTCTGTGTCGATCTTTGGTCGTGCGACACCAGTTGAGCTTGAATTTGGTCAGGTTGAAAAACTTGATTAAAAAAACAGCTTTATAGGCTTGTTTAAGGCGTGAAATCTGACTATAATTTCGCGCCTTTTTGCTTCTACGGAAGTGAAAAGTTTTTTGCTCTAACGGGGAGCTGATCAATCGATTAGCGTCTGAACCCATAATCTAGGAAATATCATGGCTAAGAAAGTTGAAGCTTATATCAAGCTGCAAGTTGCAGCGGGTATGGCTAACCCAAGTCCACCAGTTGGTCCTGCTCTAGGTCAACGTGGTGTGAACATCATGGAATTCTGTAAAGCGTTCAACGCACGTACAGAGTCTGTAGAGAAAGGTCTACCAACTCCAGTTGTTATCACTGTATACAGCGACCGTTCTTTCACTTTTGAAACTAAGACTCCACCTGCAGCAGTTCTTCTGAAGAAAGCGGCTGGCGTTAAGTCTGGTTCAGGTCGTCCAAACACTGAAAAAGTGGGTACCATCACTGACGCTCAAATCCAAGAAATCGCAGAAACTAAAGCTGCTGACATGACTGGTGCTGATATCGAAGCAATGAAGCGTTCTATCGCGGGTACTGCTCGTTCAATGGGCCTAGTGGTTGAGGGTTAAGACAATGGCAAAACTAACTAAGCGCATGCGTACTATCCGCGAAAAAGTGGATGTAACTAAAGAGTACGACATCAACGAAGCTGTTGCTCTTCTGAAAGAACTTGCAACTGCAAAATTCGTAGAGTCTGTTGACGTTGCTGTTAACCTAGGTATCGACGCTCGTAAATCTGACCAAAACGTTCGCGGTGCAACTGTACTGCCACACGGTACTGGTCGTGATATCCGCGTTGCTGTATTCACTCAAGGTGCAAACGCTGAAGCGGCTAAAGCTGCTGGCGCTGACCTAGTGGGTATGGAAGATCTTGCTGAGCAAGTGAAGAAAGGCGAAATGAACTTCGACGTAGTTATCGCATCTCCAGATGCAATGCGCGTTGTAGGTCAACTAGGTACTATCCTAGGTCCTCGCGGTCTGATGCCAAACCCTAAAGTTGGTACTGTAACTCCTAACGTTGCTGAAGCAGTAAACAATGCTAAAGCGGGTCAGGTTCGTTACCGTAACGACAAGAACGGTATCATCCACACTACCATCGGTAAGGTGTCTTTCGAAACTGAACAACTAAAAGAGAACTTAGAAGCTCTGCTAGTTGCTCTGAAGAAAGCAAAACCTTCTTCTGCGAAAGGTACTTTCGTGAAGAAAGTTAGCATCTCTACTACCATGGGTGCTGGTGTTGCTGTTGATCAGGCGACTCTGACTGCTCAAGTATAATGCATTTGCTTAGGCGCGAAATTTGTGTATAATTTCGCGCCTAATATTTGTGGTTGGGGCTGAGGTCTCATTCTTTGAATGAGTGTTCAGTCTCCGTCCAAGACCGTAGGCGTTATCTCTTGATAACTTAATGCAACCTACGTAGATGGTGCCCGAACCTGACAGAAAGATTTTCATTTTTTATTTTAAAGAATGCGTTAACTTTCTTCTGGGACTGCACCTAATAAGCTCTCACTGTTGTGATAATAGTGAGTGGTGTAACGACAACCAGGAGTAATCCAAGATGGCTTTAAATCTTCAAGACAAAAAAGCAATTGTCGCTGAAGTCAACGAAGCGGCCAGTGGTGCACTTTCTGCAGTTGTAGCTGACTCTCGTGGTGTACAAGTTGCTGCGATGACAACTCTACGTAAACAAGCGCGCGAAGCGGGTGTTTACCTACGTGTTGTTCGTAACACACTAGCACGTCGCGCAGTAGAAGGCACAGCTTACGAATGTCTACAAGACGTATTCGTAGGTCCGACTTTGATCGGCTTCTCTAACGAGCACCCAGGTGCTGCAGCACGTCTTTTCAAAGACTTTGCTAAAGAGAACAAAGCATTCGAGATCAAAGCGGCTGCATTTGAAGGCGCAATTACTGACGTTGAAGTACTAGCGACGCTACCAACTTACGATGAAGCAATCGCACGTCTGATGATGTGCATGAAAGAAGCTTCAGCTGCTAAGCTGGCTCGCACTATCGCTGCTATCCGTGATCAAAAAGAAGCTGCTGCGGCTTAATTGCCTTGCTTTTTACTGGTTGCAAAATAAACTTATTGTTGACTTAAAAGAGAATTGTTATGTCTATTACTAACGAGCAAATCCTAGACGCTATTGCAGAAATGTCTGTAATGCAAGTTGTTGAACTGATCTCTGCAATGGAAGAGAAATTCGGTGTTTCTGCTGCTGCTGCAGTAGTTGCTGGCGGCGCTGCTGCTGGTGGCGCAGCTGCTGAAGAACAAACTGAGTTCGACGTAGTTCTGACTTCTGCTGGTGCAAACAAAGTTGCTGTTATCAAAGCAGTACGTGGCGCAACTGGCCTAGGTCTGAAAGAAGCTAAAGCTCTAGTTGACGGCGCTCCAGCACCTCTGAAAGAAGCTGTATCTAAAGATGAAGCTGAAGCACTGAAGAAAGAGCTTGAAGAAGCTGGTGCATCTGTTGAAGTTAAGTAATAATTACTTAAATTCTTAGCCGCAAGGCTAATGGCTGGTGGTTTAATGACCACCGGCCTTTTTGCGCTGTAGGGTATGAGCGAATTTTCCCGCTGTTTAGGCGTCTCATATTCTTGCAAAAAACGTCTCATTCATACGTAATGAGCCGTCACTACAGTAAACAGCGATTTAGTCACTGTCCCCTCTTTAGCGGACAGTTTGGGTCACTTATCAGCGAGCTGAGGAACCCCATGGTTTACTCTTATACCGAGAAAAAGCGCATCCGTAAGGACTTTGGTACTCGTCCACAAGTGTTGGACATTCCATACCTGCTATCGATCCAGCTCGATTCGTTCGAAAAATTCATCGAACAGGATCCTGAGGGACAATACGGTCTTGAAGCCGCTTTTCGTTCTGTATTTCCAATCCAGAGCTACAACGGCAATTCAGAGCTGCAATACGTTAGCTACCGTCTTGGTGAGCCAGTTTTTGACGTTAAAGAATGTCAAATCCGTGGTGTAACTTATTCAAAACCGCTACGCGTGAAACTGCGCCTAGTGATCTTTGATAAAGACGCGCCAGCAGGTACTGTCAAAGACATTAAAGAACAAGAAGTCTACATGGGTGAAATTCCACTCATGACAGACAATGGTACCTTTGTAATCAATGGTACCGAGAGGGTTATCGTATCCCAGCTGCACAGAAGCCCTGGCGTATTCTTCGACAGCGATAAGGGTAAGACCCACTCTTCAGGCAAAGTGCTTTACAACGCACGCATCATCCCGTACCGCGGTTCTTGGTTGGATTTCGAATTCGACCCTAAAGATAACCTGTACGTGCGTATTGACCGTCGTCGTAAGCTACCTGCATCTATTATCCTGCGTGCGCTGGGTAAGACGACTGAAGAAATCCTCGACATCTTCTTCGAAAAAATTAACTTCGAAGTGAAAGACCAAACTCTGATGATGGAGTTGGTGCCTGAGCGTCTACGCGGTGAAACTGCGTCTTTCGATATCGAAGCAGATGGTAAGCTGTATGTTGAGAAAGGTCGTCGTGTAACGGCTCGTCACATTCGTCAACTTGAAAAAGATGGCGTGACCTTTATCGAAGTACCGGTTGAGTACATCGTAGGTAAAGTTTCTTCTAAAGATTACATCAATGAAGCAACTGGCGAGATCATCGTTGCAGCGAACCAGGAAATTAGCCTTGAATCGCTGGCGAACCTGTCACAAGCAGGCTACAAAAAACTAGAAGTTCTGTTTACGAACGATCTAGACCACGGTCCGTTCATGTCTGAGACCTTGCGTGTCGACAGCACAACAGACCGTATTTCGGCGTTGGTAGAAATCTACCGAATGATGCGCCCTGGCGAGCCGCCAACAAAAGAAGCGGCAGAAGCCCTATTTGAAAGCCTATTCTTCTCTGAAGAACGCTACGATCTGTCTACTGTCGGTCGTATGAAGTTCAACAGCTCTATCGAGCGTGCAGACGCTGAAGAGCAAGGCACTCTTGACGAAACAGACATCGTCGAAGTGATGAAGAAACTGATCGCGATCCGTAACGGTAAAGGCGAAGTGGACGATATCGACCACCTTGGCAACCGTCGTATCCGTTCTGTTGGCGAAATGGCAGAGAACCAATTCCGTGTTGGTCTTGTACGTGTTGAACGCGCAGTGAAAGAACGCCTAAGTCTTGGCGATCTGGACAACGTGATGCCACAAGATCTGATCAACGCGAAACCGATTTCTGCTGCTGTTAAAGAATTCTTCGGTTCTTCACAGCTGTCTCAGTTTATGGACCAGAACAACCCGTTGTCAGAAGTTACGCACAAACGTCGTATCTCTGCATTGGGCCCTGGCGGTCTGACTCGTGAGCGTGCTGGCTTTGAAGTACGTGACGTACACGTAACTCACTACGGTCGTCTATGTCCTATCGAAACGCCTGAAGGTCCGAACATCGGTCTGATCAACTCGCTGTCTGCGTTTGCACGCTGCAACGAGTACGGTTTCCTTGAAACCCCATACCGTCGCGTTGTAGATGGCGTTGTCACGGATGAAGTGGATTACCTGTCAGCTATCGAAGAAGGTCAATTCGTTATCGCACAGGCGAACGCGAAACTGACTGAAGAAGGTGGCTTTGCTGATGAGCTGGTTACAGCACGTCAAAAAGGTGAATCTGGTCTTCACCCACGTGAACACGTGAACTACATGGACGTTGCAACGAACCAAGTTGTATCGATCGCAGCATCGCTGATTCCATTCCTGGAACACGATGACGCGAACCGTGCATTGATGGGTGCGAACATGCAACGTCAAGCAGTCCCAACGCTGAAAGCTGAGAAGCCTTTCGTTGGTACCGGTATTGAACGTAACGTAGCGGTCGACTCAGGCGTAACTGCAGTCGCGAAACGCGGCGGTATGATTCAGTCTGTTGACGCATCACGTATCGTGGTTAAGGTTAATGAAGAAGAGTTGATTCCTGGCGAAGCGGGCATCGATATCTACAACCTGACTAAATACACCCGTTCTAACCAGAACACTTGTATCAACCAGCGTCCATGTGTGATGCCGGGTGAACCTGTGGCTCGCGGTGACGTACTGGCTGACGGTCCATCAACTGACCTTGGTGAACTGGCGCTTGGCCAAAACATGCGTATCGCGTTCATGCCTTGGAATGGTTACAACTTCGAAGACTCGATCCTAGTTTCTGAACGTGTTGTTCAAGATGACCGTTTCACGACTATCCACATTCAAGAACTGTCTTGTGTGGCGCGTGATACTAAGCTGGGTGCAGAAGAGATCACTGCGGATATTCCAAACGTCGGTGAAGCTGCGCTGTCTAAGCTGGATGAGTCAGGTATCGTTTACATCGGTGCTGAAGTGAAGGGTGGCGACATCCTGGTTGGTAAAGTAACGCCGAAAGGCGAAACCCAACTGACTCCTGAAGAGAAGCTGCTACGCGCTATCTTCGGTGAGAAAGCATCGGACGTTAAAGATACTTCTCTGCGTGTACCTAACTCTGTTGCGGGTACGGTTATCGACGTTCAAGTCTTTACTCGCGATGGCGTAGAGAAAGACAAACGTGCGCTTGAAATCGAACAGATGCAGCTGAAAGAAGCGAAGAAAGACTTGACCGAAGAATTCCAGATTCTGGAAGGCGGTCTGCTTGCTCGTGTTCGTTCTCTGCTGATCACTGGCGGTTACAGCGAAGCGAAACTGGATGCTATCGATCGTAAGAAATGGCTAGAACAGACGCTAGAAAACGACGAACTGCAAACTCAGCTAGAGCAAATGGCTGAACAGTACGACGAACTGAGAGCTGAATTCGATAAGAAATTCGAAACCAAGCGTCGCAAGATCACCCAAGGTGATGACCTTGCACCTGGCGTTCTGAAGATCGTGAAAGTGTACTTGGCAGTGAAACGTCGCATCCAACCGGGTGATAAGATGGCGGGTCGTCACGGTAACAAGGGTGTAATCTCTAAGATCAACCCTGTTGAAGACATGCCATACGATGAGAAAGGCCAACCGGTCGACATCGTACTGAACCCACTGGGTGTACCTTCTCGTATGAACATCGGTCAGATCCTAGAAGTTCACTTAGGTCTGGCTGCGAAAGGTATCGGTGACAAGATCAACCAGATGATCAAGGAACAACAAGAGCTGGCTAAGCTGCGTGAGTTCCTACAGAAAGTTTACGATCTGGGCGAAACTCGTCAACAAGTCGATATTGCGGCGCTGTCTGATGATGAAGTACGTACACTGGCACAAAACCTGCGTTCAGGTCTGCCAATTGCGACGCCAGTCTTTGATGGTGCGAACGAAGCGTCAATCAAAGCGCTGCTGAAACTGGGTGATCTGCCAGAATCTGGTCAGTTGACTCTGTTTGATGGCCGTACTGGTGATGCGTTTGAGCGTTCTGTCACTGTTGGTTACATGTACATGCTGAAACTGAACCACTTGGTTGACGACAAGATGCACGCTCGTTCAACGGGTTCTTACAGCCTAGTAACTCAGCAACCACTGGGTGGTAAAGCTCAGTTCGGTGGTCAGCGTTTCGGTGAGATGGAAGTATGGGCACTGGAAGCATACGGTGCAGCTTACACCCTACAAGAAATGCTAACTGTTAAGTCGGATGACGTTAACGGCCGTACGAAGATGTACAAAAACATCGTCGACGGAAACCACGCGATGGAACCTGGTATGCCAGAATCGTTCAACGTACTGTTGAAAGAGATTCGCTCGCTAGGTATCAACATCGAGCTAGAAGACGAAGAGTAAACCTTAAGGTTCCCCACTCGGGGAGCCTAACCGGTTTTCTGGTAGGAAGGAGCTCGCTAGTTCACACGGCGAGTTCCTTTTAACTCCTTACAGGAGCTGATTGTGAAAGACTTATTAAACTTTCTAAAAGCACAGCACAAGACCGAAGAATTTGATGCAATCAAAATCGGTCTGTCTTCACCTGACATGATTCGTTCATGGTCATTTGGTGAAGTGAAAAAACCTGAGACCATCAACTATCGTACGTTCAAACCTGAACGCGATGGTCTTTTCTGTGCGCGTATTTTTGGCCCGGTAAAAGACTACGAATGTCTTTGTGGCAAATATAAGCGTCTGAAACACCGTGGCGTTATCTGTGAGAAGTGTGGCGTTGAAGTCACGCAAACTAAAGTTCGTCGTGACCGTATGGGCCACATCGAACTGGCTTCTCCTGTTGCTCACATCTGGTTCCTAAAATCACTGCCGTCTCGTATCGGTCTGTTGATGGATATGCCACTGCGCGACATCGAACGTGTGCTTTACTTCGAAATGTACGTGGTGACTGAACCAGGCATGACTGACCTAGAACGTGGTCAGATGCTGACTGAAGAAGAGTATCTGGATCGCCTGGAAGAGTGGGGCGACGAGTTCACTGCGAAAATGGGTGCAGAAGCGATCAAAGATCTGCTGTCATCTATGGATCTGCTGGCTGAAGCTGAGCAGATGCGCGAAGAGCTGGATACGACGAACTCAGAAACTAAACGTAAGAAAGTTACGAAGCGCCTGAAACTGGTTGAAGCATTCGTTGCATCAGGTAACAAACCTGAGTGGATGATTCTGACTGTGCTTCCGGTACTTCCGCCAGATCTACGTCCGCTAGTACCGCTAGATGGCGGTCGCTTTGCGACATCCGATCTGAACGATCTATACCGTCGTGTGATTAACCGTAACAACCGTCTGAAACGCCTTCTAGAGCTTGCTGCTCCGGACATCATCGTACGCAACGAAAAACGTATGCTACAAGAGTCTGTTGATGCGCTTCTGGATAACGGTCGTCGCGGCCGCGCGATCACAGGTTCGAACAAGCGTCCTCTGAAATCTCTTGCTGATATGATCAAGGGTAAACAAGGTCGTTTCCGTCAGAACCTGCTTGGTAAACGTGTAGACTACTCAGGCCGTTCTGTAATCACAGTAGGTCCTTACTTGCGTCTGCACCAGTGTGGTCTTCCTAAGAAGATGGCACTTGAGCTGTTCAAACCATTCATCTATAGCAAGCTGGAAACTCGTGGCCTAGCTACGACGATCAAAGCTGCGAAGAAAATGGTTGAGCGTGAAGAAGCGGTTGTATGGGATATCCTGGATGAAGTTATCCGTGAACACCCAGTGCTACTGAACCGTGCACCAACACTTCACCGTCTAGGTATTCAGGCGTTTGAACCTGTTCTAATCGAAGGTAAAGCGATTCAGCTACACCCACTTGTGTGTGCGGCGTACAACGCGGACTTCGATGGTGACCAAATGGCGGTACACGTGCCTCTAACTTTAGAAGCACAGCTAGAAGCTCGTACACTGATGATGTCGACAAACAACATTCTGTCGCCAGCGTCAGGTGATCCGATCATCGTACCTTCTCAGGACGTTGTATTGGGTCTGTACTACATGACTCGTGAAAAAGTGAACGCTCTGGGTGAAGGCATGTACCTTGCTGGCCCTAAAGAGGCTGAAAAGGCATACCGCACGAAGACGGCTTCACTGCACGCACGCGTTAAAGTACGTATCACGGAAACCGTGGTTGACGAAGACGGCAATCGCACAACTGAGACCAAGATGGTGGATACCACTGTCGGTCGTGCAATGTTGTGGCAAATCGTACCGAAAGGTCTGCCATATAGCGTCGTGAACCAGAAGCTAGGTAAGAAACAGATTTCTAACCTGCTGAACGAGGCGTACCGTAAACTGGGTCTGAAAGACACTGTTATCTTCGCAGACCAAATCATGTACACCGGTTTCGCTTACGCGGCACTGTCAGGTGTTTCTGTTGGTATCGACGATATGGTTGTACCACCTGCGAAATACACTGAAATCTCCGAAGCGGAAGAAGAAGTACGTGAAATCCAGGAACAGTTCCAGTCTGGTCTGGTAACTGCTGGGGAACGCTACAACAAAGTGATCGATATTTGGGCATCAACCAACGATCGCGTTGCGAAAGCGATGATGGAGAACCTGTCGTCTGAAATGGTGATCAACCGTGATGGCGAAGAAGAGAAACAAGAGTCGTTCAACAGCATCTACATGATGGCTGACTCTGGTGCTCGTGGTTCTGCAGCGCAGATTCGTCAGCTTGCTGGTATGCGTGGTCTGATGGCTCGTCCAGATGGTTCGATCATCGAAACGCCAATCACAGCGAACTTTAAAGAAGGTCTGAACGTCCTTCAGTACTTTATCTCAACGCACGGTGCTCGTAAGGGTCTGGCGGATACAGCACTGAAGACAGCGAACTCAGGTTACCTCACCCGTCGTCTGGTAGACGTTGCTCAAGACGTTGTTGTTTATGAGCACGACTGTGGCACCCAAGAGGGTGTTGACATGATGCCTCACATCGAAGGTGGTGACGTTAAAGTTCCGCTGACTGAGCTTGCGCTGGGTCGTGTGGTTGCTGAAGACATCCTGAAGCCAGGTACAGAAGAAGTGCTTGTTCCTCGTAACACGCTTCTAGATGAGAAATGGTGTCAGGTTCTTAACGACAACTCTGTTGACCGTATTAAAGTACGTTCAGTGGTAACTTGTGACGCTGACTTCGGTTGTTGTGCACTGTGTTACGGTCGTGACCTAGCACGTGGTCACTTGGTGAACCAAGGTGAAGCTGTGGGCGTTATCGCGGCTCAGTCAATCGGTGAACCGGGTACACAGCTAACCATGCGTACGTTCCACATCGGTGGTGCGGCATCGACAGCAGCAGCAGAGAACAGCATCCAAGCGAAGAACAACGGTTCTGTGAAACTGCACAACGCGAAGTTCGTAACGAACAAAGATGGCAAGCTGGTGATTACTTCTCGTGCATCTGAACTGACCATCATTGATGAGTTCGGCCGTACGAAAGAGAAACACAAACTGCCATACGGCTCGCTACTGAGCAAAGGTGACAACGATGCAGTTCAAGCGGGCGAAACCGTGGCGAACTGGGAAGCGCACACCATGCCAATCATCACTGAAGTGGCAGGTCGCATCCAATTCGTTGACATGATCGATGGCGTCACTGTTTCTCGTCAAACGGATGACCTCACTGGTCTGTCTTCAAGCGAAGTGACCGATGCAGCCGCTCGTCCAGCAGCAGGTAAAGATATGCGTCCAGCTATCAAACTTGTGGATGAGAAAGGTAACGATGTCCTGATCCCTGGTACCGATATGCCAGCTCAGTACTTCCTACCTGGTAAAGCGATCGTGAACATCGACGATGGCGCTGAAGTGAATGTGGGTGACACACTGGCTCGTATTCCTCAGAAATCTGGCGGTAACAAGGACATCACCGGTGGTCTACCACGCGTTGCTGACCTGTTCGAAGCACGTAAGCCGAAAGAGCCTGCGATTCTTGCTGAGTACACAGGTACTGTGAGCTTCGGTAAAGAGACCAAAGGTAAGCGTCGTCTCGTGATCACTCGCGATAGCGGTGAAGTTTACGAAGAGATGATTCCTAAGCATCGTCAATTGAACGTGTTTGAAGGTGAGCGCATCGAACGTGGTGACGTGATTGCAGATGGTCCAGAATCGCCACATGACATTCTGCGCCTACGTGGTATCCACGCTGTGACCACTTACATCGCGAACGAAGTTCAGGAAGTTTACCGTCTGCAAGGCGTTAAGATTAACGACAAGCACATTGAAACAATCGTTCGTCAGATGCTACGTAAGTGTACTATTACTCACGCAGGTGACTCTGAGTTCCTGCCTGGTGAGCAAGTAGAATACTCACAAGTGAAGATCGCCAACCGTGATCTGGAAGCTGAAGGCAAAGAGCCAGCACGTTTTGAACGTGAACTTCTGGGTATTACGAAAGCGTCTCTGGCAACAGAATCGTTCATCTCAGCCGCATCGTTCCAAGAAACGACTCGCGTTCTGACTGAAGCTGCGGTTTCTGGTAAGCGTGATGACCTACGTGGTCTGAAAGAGAACGTTATCGTGGGTCGTCTGATCCCTGCTGGTACTGGTTTTGCGTACCACCAAGACCGTCAATCTAAGCGTGAAGCTCAGAAAGAAGGTCCTTCAGCAGAGCAGGCTACCGACAACCTAGCAGCGCTGCTTAACGCAGGCTTCTCAGCTGACGAGTAATCGTTCTGATAGCAAAAAAGGCACCTTCGGGTGCCTTTTTATTTGCCTGCGATTCACGCTGGTGGTTTTCGTTGACGGTGAATCAAGCGAATACGTTAAGCGCCCGGCGGAATCGAAAGGCTATCTGCGATGAGCTGGATCAAACCATCTTCGGTTTCAAAACGCGACTCCAACAATTCCCCAACGTGCGACAAATCATCATCCAGCGTTTCCAGATCATCGTCTGCGTGGATGGTGGCGTATTTGTCGGTGAAATTGAGCAACGGCTCGGTGGTTTCGATGATCTGCGCATACGTCTGATTGATTTCATCAGTGGCATGAAAACCGGTCGCATGCCATGTGTTCATGACCATATCGTAAATCTTAAAATGGCCTTCTGAAATGTAATCGACGAGCTCTTGGCTGAAGTATTGCAGCGCTTTGGGGGATGGAAGTTCGGTGACCGCAGCTTTGGTTGCGCAGGGTTGTAGCGCTGCGAGTTTGCAGTATTCGACGATCAGGTGCTGACGCTTATCCAGCCAATGATCGATGACTTGACTCGAACCGCCCCATTGTTCTTGCGTTCGTTTAAGTTTTTTTAGCATGACCATGCCCTCATGATCGGGATCATTCAACGATGATCTTTCCTTTGCACGTTTGTTGTAGTGGTACAGCACAACGTCTTGTCCCTACTAGAATTTATAGATTTAAAATCAAATCTATACAAACTCTGGTATGAAATTAGATTGCCAGTAAAATGAACGAACTGCAAGCAATCAGGAGTTGGCATGTTAAAAAACAGTGACACAAAATCCGCTTATTGGTGTGTGGTTTCAGGCAGTGAGATCTGGACGATTGATGGGGAAATCCCGTTTGGCAACGGTGAGCAGTGGGATCTACCCGTTGAGGCGGCGATCAAAATCGATCAGCATCAGGGTGCGCCGGTGTATTGGGTGAATGCCTCGGATTGGGATCGCGACCTGACGTTGACCTCATTGCGTGACTTACTGCACGTGCCGGAGCCGCTGTTCCTGATGGCAAGCAAAGCGATTCAATACGGCCATATGAGCCAGAGCTTGCGTTTTTGCCCGCAATGCGGAGGCCGCAACTACCTTAACCATCGCGACTTAGCGATGCAGTGCCACGATTGCCGAACGTTACATTATCCGCGTATTTTCCCGTGCATTATTGTCGCGGTGCGTAAAGACAACGAGATTCTGCTGGCCCAGCACCCACGCCATCGCAGCGGCATGTACACCGTGATTGCGGGCTTTTTGGAAGTGGGAGAAACGCTGGAGCAGTGCGTTGCGCGTGAAATCAAAGAAGAAACGGGCATTGCGGTGAACAACATTCGCTATTTTGGCAGCCAGCCGTGGGCATTTCCGTCCAGTATGATGATGGGCTTTCTGGCCGATTATGCGGGTGGAGAGATCAAGCCGGATTACTCTGAATTGAGCGATGCACAGTGGTTTCGACCAACCGAAATGCCGCCCGTGGCGCCGCAAGGCACCATCGCCCGCGCCTTGATTGAGCAAACACTCGAAGATATTCGTCTTACGTCGGAAAATAGATAAAAAAAACCCTCCGATTAGGGAGGGGGTAAGTAAGATGTCGTTATGAGATGCTGAGTACTGAATACTCAGTTTATAATTGTAGTTTTCGCTAGCGAACAAATTTGTAACATCGAAAAAGATTGTACGCAAATTAAGCATTGATTTAAAAGTTAATAACTTGATCTGGGTTGCAAAGCTCTCCGCTCATGAATAAAAATCAATGCTAGAATACGCCCCATAAATAAGCCCAAAAAAGAAGTGGAATACGGAATGACTGAATTAAAAAACGACCGCTATCTGCGCGCTCTGCTCAAGCAGCCTGTGGATTGCACGCCGGTATGGATGATGCGTCAGGCTGGGCGATATCTCCCAGAATACCGTGCCACACGCGCTCAAGCTGGCGACTTTATGTCTCTGTGTAAAAACGCTGAACTCGCTTCTGAAGTGACGTTACAACCATTACGCCGTTTTCCGCTCGATGCCGCGATTCTGTTTTCAGACATTCTGACCATTCCCGATGCCATGGGATTGGGGCTGCGTTTTGCCGCGGGTGAAGGCCCGGTATTTGACCGCCCAATCACGTGCAAAGCAGATGTCGATAAAATTGGCTTGCCGGATCCCGAAGGCGAACTGCAATACGTCATGAATGCTGTGCGTCAAATTCGCAAGGATCTGCAAGGTGAGGTGCCACTGATTGGCTTCTCTGGCAGCCCATGGACACTGGCAACCTATATGGTTGAAGGTGGCAGCTCTAAGGCATTCACCAAGATTAAAAAGATGATGTACGCCGAGCCTGCGACTCTGCATTTGCTACTGGATAAACTGGCGGACAGTGTGATTGAGTACCTCAACGCGCAAATCAAAGCCGGCGCGCAATCGGTGATGGTATTTGATACGTGGGGCGGCGTGCTGACGCCACGTGACTACAATCTGTTCTCACTGCAATACATGCACAAGATTGTGGATGGCCTGATCCGTGAACACGACGGTCGCCGCGTCCCCGTGACGCTGTTTACTAAAAACGGCGGCATGTGGCTAGAGCAGATCGCGGCTACCGGGTGCGATGCGGTTGGCCTTGACTGGACCATCAATATTGCCGATGCCAAAGCGCGCGTTGGTGAGAAAGTGGCGCTGCAAGGCAACATGGACCCATCCATGCTGTACGCGCCGGAAGCACGCATTCGTGAAGAAGTGGCATCGATTCTTGATGGCTTTGGTCACGGTGGCACTGGCCATGTGTTTAACCTCGGTCATGGCATTCACCTCGACGTGCCGCCCGAAAATGCCGGTGTATTTGTGAATGCGGTGCATGAGCTGTCGAAGCCATATCACAAGTAAGCCAATACGATCAGCGCCCGACATGGGCGCTTTTTTACCATTTAAGGGAGCTGTTTTATACTTTAGGTAATCAGGAAGGAATGTGACCCATTAATGAAAACAAGAGACCGAATTGTCCATGCCGCGTTAGAGCTGTTTAACGAGCATGGTGAACGCCCGATGACCACCAACCATATCGCGGCACATATTGAGATCAGCCCGGGCAATCTTTACTACCATTTCCGCAATAAGCAGGAAATTGTGCGTGAAATTTTTGCGCTCTATTCGGCCGAGCTGATTGAACGCTTTACGCCGCTGCAAGGTCAATATGAAAGCCTGACCCTGCTCAAACACTACCTCGACTCCATCTTCACCCTGATGTGGAAATACCGTTTTTTCTACGCCAATTTGCCTGAAATTCTGCAACGGGACGAAGAGCTGCATGACGATTACATTCGCGTGCAAGAAAAACTGCAAACCAACTTGGTCAACATCATGCGTGCTTTTGTTGGCATGCAGTTGCTGGCACTCAATGACGATGAGATGAAAAAGCTGGTTACGACTTTACACCTGATTGCGTGCAGTTGGCTGGCGTATCAGTCAGCAATGTCACCGAAAACTCAGATCACTGAACAGGTGATTCATCAAGGCATGTTACAGATTATCTCGGTCATGAAACCAAATGCGACTGAGCAAGGACTCGAGCAGTTGCAGTTGCTGGAAGATGGCGTGCGCGCCATGCATGCTTAAACGAGATGACATATAACCTTTCATTCTTGTGCTGGTGGGCGTGAAACTGCTAGTTTCTGATGTTATTCCAAGGCTTTAAAGTAGCGCTCACTATGCATTATGACGTATTTAATGGTGATGCCGATGGCATCATCGCTCTTCTTCAACTTCATTTGGCTCAGCCCAGAGACAGTCAGTTGATCACGGGTGTGAAACGCGATATCGAGCTATTGGCCAACGTGGATGCACAACCCGGTGATACCCTGACCGTGCTGGATATCTCCATGGCGAAAAACCATCAGGCGTTGTGCCATGTGCTGAACAACGGCGCGCACGTGTTTTATGCCGATCACCATCAATCGGGTGACATTCCCCAGCATGAGCAGTTAGAGGCACACATCAATCTGGATGCCAATGTGTGTACCGCATTGATTGTAGATGCGCTGCTTGACGGTCAGTTTCACCCTTGGGCCATCACAGCGGCTTATGGCGATAACTTGCTCAGTGTTGCCGATGCGCTGGCAGCCAAGGCAGGTTTCAGCGCTGAACAGGCCGAGCAGTTAAAACAGTTGGGGACCTTGATCAATTACAACGGTTATGGCCAAACGGTGAGCGACTTGCATTATCATCCGGCGGATTTGTTTCGCGCGCTGCAAGGCTACGTGTCGCCGTTTGATGTGATTGCAGATGCCCAATCGCCTTATGCGGTGCTGAAACAGGCGTATGAGCAGGACATCGCTCAAGCGCTGGCTAAATCGCCCTACTATGAGAGTGACACGTTGCGCGTGTTTGAATTGGCTGATGAAGCGGCCTCACACCGCGTGAGTGGGGTATACAGTAATTTGCTTGCCAATCAACGGCCTGAACAAGCGCATGTGGTGTTGACCGTGGCCGATGAAGCGCACTATACGGTATCGCTGCGCGCGCCCCTGAACAATAAGCAGGGGGCAGGAACGGTGTGCAGCCAGTTTGCCACCGGTGGTGGCCGAGAGGCTGCGGCGGGGATCAATCGCCTACCCAAATCAGAGCTGATGCGCTTCATCGATGGCGTGCAAGCCTATTACGCGGCGACAAATGCCTAGGGTATGGAACATGAAACAGGCCGCTCATTGAGCGGCCTGTTTGCTTTAAAGGTGATGGGATTAACGAGTCAGCCAGGTGCGCGGGTTTTCCGCTTTACTGTTGCGGCGAATCTCAAAATAGAGGGCGGGACGAGATTGCCCCCCGGTGTCACCAGCCAGCGCTAATGTTTCGCCAGCCGCGACTTTATCGCCCTCTTTTTTCATCAGTGTTTGGTTAAAACCATATAGCGTCATGTCGCCTTTTCCGTGGTCCAGCAGTACCACTAAACCATAGCCGCGCAGGTATTCGGCAAACACCACTGTACCCGGGTACACCGCTTTGACCGGTTGTCCGTAATTGGCATCAATCACCAGCCCTTTCCAATCGATTTGACCAGTTTGGCGCTCGCCAAATTGATGCAACACCTTGCCTTGCAATGGCCACGGTAACTTACCGCGCTGACGGCTGATACCATCCATCGGTACAGCATTCCGTTTTGCAGCTTTCGCAATTTCGGCTTTGAGGCGGGTTTCATTGCGTTGCAATTCGGCCAGATACACTTTATCGCCCGAGATGCTTTTTTGAATGCTGCCCAGCGTCTGACGACGTTCGGATTGCGTTCTGGCCAGTTGGTCGCGTTTTTTCGTTTGTTGCTCCAGCAGCGCATTGATTTGGTCGCGCTCCAACTGCAACTGACGTTCGTTGTCTCGCAGCGCCTGACGCGTTGTTTCTAACGCCGCAATGGTTTCGGTTCGTGCTTTGGCCAAGTGCTGGTAATACTGACTGATGCGATCTTCTTCCACACCATTGTTGAGTAGGTCGCCACTGGCTTTGGCGCGTTGTGTGACGTAATAGGTTTGTAGCAGCTCGGCCAGCTTATCGGCCTGCTGTTGACGCTGCGCTTCCAAGGCCGTTATTTTTTGCTGCAATCGACCAATGTTGGCATTGGATTCTGCCAGCTGGTTCTTGGTTTGCTTGATTTGGTTTTCCAAGCCGGAAATGCCCACTTCCTGTTGCTTCAGCGTGTGTTGCAACTGGTCGAGTGTTTTCTGTTGCTGCGATAACGATTGTTGCTGACGTGAGATCTCGCTCTTGACACCTTTCAGTTCCTGTTGCGTCGCGGCAAAGGCATGGCTGGAGAGCACGCCGGTACTGAGACACAGAATGAGCAGGCTTTGACACAGGCGTGAAGCCGGCTGGGAAGTTGATAACGTCATGTTTTTACGATAATCGCGATTGGAAGCATGGAGCACTCAGTATACCCAATGTGCAGAATGAGGCGAGTGCAGCAGGTAAAAAGTTTGCAATTGTTCCAATGTCACGGGCAAAAAAATAAAAAAAAGCCTCGAGCAAGTCGAGGCTTTTCATTCATCGTTCTGGCATTAAGAGAACAGGACGTGACCTGTCATTTCCGCTGGAATGTCTTGATCGGTCAGTGCCAGCATAGTTGGTGCTAGGTCAGACAGTTTGCCGCCATCGTTCAGGGCAATGTCTTTGCTGCCGACGTAGATCAGTGGCACAGGCAGGTTGGTGTGCGCAGTGTGCACGCCGCCAGTTTCTGGGTTCACCATCATTTCCGCGTTACCGTGATCTGCTGTGATCAGCAGTTGACCATCCACTTCTTTGATTGCTTCAACCACACGACCGATGCATTCATCAACCGCTTCACATGCTTTCACAGCTGCATCGTAAACGCCGGTGTGACCAACCATGTCGCCGTTCGGGTAGTTACAGATGATTGCATCGTATTTGCCTGATTTGATCGCGGCAACCAACTTGTCAGTCAGCTCTTTTGAACTCATTTCTGGTTGCAGGTCGTAGGTCGCAACTTTTGGCGAAGCCACCAGTTGACGTTCTTCACCTGGGAATTCACTTTCAACGCCGCCGTTGAAGAAGAAGGTCACGTGTGCGTATTTCTCGGTTTCAGAGATACGAAGCTGCGTTTTGCCTGCTTTCGACAACCATTCGCCGTAGGTGTTATCCAGAGACGCTGGTGGGAATGCACATTGCAGCGGAATGTCTGCTGCGTATTGAGTCAGCATCACGAAGTCAACGGCTGGGAATGCTTTACGTTCGAAGCCCGCGAAATCGGTCACGAAAGTACGTGTGATTTCACGTGCGCGGTCAGCACGGTAGTTCATGAACAGCACCGCATCGCCATCACGCATGGCTGCTGAATCTTGGCCTTCAGCACGCACTTCAGTGGCTTTCACGAATTCATCGTTTTCGTCACGTGCGTAAGCGGCTTGCAGGGCTTCAACCGCAGAACCGAAGGTGAAATCGCCGTGCGCTGCAGTCAGCAGGTCGTACGCTTTTTCAACGCGATCCCAGTTGTTGTCACGGTCCATGGCGTAGTAACGACCAACCAGTGACGCGATGCGACCTTTGCCCAGTTTTGCGAATAGTTCATCAAAACGTTTCAGAGAGGCTTCTGCGCTGCGAGGTGGTGTATCACGACCGTCAAGGAAGCAGTGCAGGTAGATTTTTTCTGCGCCACGTGCCGCTGCCAGTTCAACCGCAGCGTAGATGTGGTCTTCATGAGAGTGCACGCCACCGGGTGACATCAGACCCATCAAGTGAACTGCTTTACCCGCTGCGACGGCTTTATCGATGGCCGCAACCAGCACTTCATTTTTTTGGAATTCGCCGTCGGCGATCGCTTTGGTGATGCGCGTCAGATCTTGGTAAACGATACGACCCGCACCAATGTTGGTGTGACCCACTTCCGAGTTACCCATTTGACCGTCAGGTAGACCGACGTCCATGCCTGAAGCAGAGATAAGCGTGTGTGGATTGTGCGCCATCAGACCGTCAAGAACCGGTGTGTTTGCGTTGTTGATCGCGTTGCTTGAGTTGTCTTCGCGGTAACCCCATCCATCTAGGATCACCAGAGCCATAGGCTTCTTAGCTGACATAGTTATGACCTCGTCAAATTCAAAGTAACTAGAAATCGAAATTAGCGTAATTTTACTACACTTTGGTGCGCTTGCAGTAGGTTAAGATCAATGATTCTCCCTATCAATGCAATAAAACGTTGCCTATTGATCAAAATCGGCCAGCCCGTGGCCGCAAGGTCGTTCTCAATACACCAATATGCTGGTGCCCATGACGGCCACCAGTGCACCCAGCCAGGCGAATCGATTCGGCCTTTGCTTGGTATAGACCCATAGTATAGGCAAAAGCATGATGGGTGTGGTGGAAGAAAGGAGCGCCACCATGCCCACGTTACCCTCTCGGAGTGCGTAAAGAATCAATGTCATGCCCACCGCCATCGCCAGAAAACCGTTGAGGGCGGTGATGGCAAAAATCGTGCGGTTCATCGGTTGAGTCGCACGCGCCACGCGTGAGCCGGTGGCTCGCAACACACAGTGCGCCGCGAATGCGGTCATCATTCGAATCGCTGATGCGGCCACGGGATCAATCGCCGTTTGCATGACTGGTTTGGCGATGATGCCGCCCAGCGCCTGACACGTGGCGGCGGTGAGCCCAAGCCCAACCCCGATCCAGACGTTGCCGCGGATCATCTCCAGCGTGTTGTTGGTTTGACCTCGGCGCCCGAAAAAGATCGCCGTGAGCACGCCAGAAAAGACCAGGGCGGAGCCGAGTAGTTCGCCCGACGTCATGCGCTCGCTAAACAGAAAGTAGCCTAAAATGGCGGAAAACACCGCGTGGCAGGAGAAGAGCAACCCGGCCTGGCGCGGTCCCATGCGGTTGAGACACGCAAACAGCGCCGTATCGCCAATAAAAATTCCGATCAAGCCCGATAGCATCATCGGCGTGACCGCACTGACCTCGACGCTCGACCAACCACCACTCAGCAGCGCAATGCTCCCCAAAATCACCGACGTGCATCCCATGCGCCAGCGGCTGTAAGCAAAGGTGCCTAGATGGCGAGCGGGTGTCACCGACATCAGGCCAGCGATGGCCCACAAAAAGGCAGCGGCGAGCGCGAGCCATTCGAATCCCATAACATCGTCCTTGGGTATGCGGGGGAAAAATAGGCTCTCAATATGCCACTAAGGCTGGGGAAAACAAAGCAAATTCAAGGCGCCGGATGCCCCGTCAACAGGGGCATCCGACAAACGCGTTCAAGCGCTGGGGAGGTTATACTTTAAAGCGACTGATTTCTTGGCGCATTGCATCGGCCGCTTGGTGCATCTCGCTTGCACTTTCGCTGCTTTGTTGCGCTTGAGCGGCGAGATCATCAGAAGCGTCTTTGATGCCTTGCGTGTTGCGACTGATGTCTTCACTCACCGCGCGTTGCTCTTCGGCAGCACTGGCGATTTGCAACGCCATGTCGTTGATCTCATTGATGGCCTGCGTGATGCTGCTGAGGCTATCTTGCGCTTGCTGCGCGTAAGAGACGCTGCTATCGGCCAGCGAGGTGCTGGCTTCCATGCTCTCCACCGCCTGCTGCGTATTGCGTTGCAGGGTTTCAATCATGGTGCGAATCTCCTCGGTGGAGCCGTGTGTGCGCTGGCTCAGCACGCGCACTTCATCAGCCACCACGGCAAAGCCTCGGCCTTGTTCTCCGGCGCGCGCTGCTTCGATGGCAGCGTTGAGTGCCAACAGGTTGGTCTGTTCTGCAATGCCTTGAATGGTCGACAAAATCTGGTTGATGCTCTGGGCGTTGCTTTCCAGTTCCCGAATCACGCTGGCAGCGCTGGTGACTTGATTGGCCAGATCGGTGATGGCTTGACGGTTTTTGCCAATCACTTGCTGGCCGTCTTCGCATGCAGATGATGACGCTTGCGATGCGTTGGCAGTCAATTCCGCATGGCTGGCGACCTCGGCCGCAGTGGCCGACATTTCGTGAATCGCGGTGGCGATCTGGTTGACGTCGTCTTGTTGGTGTTTCACGCGGTCCGTCGATTGAATCGACAGTGATTTTGCATGCTGCGCTTGGCTCGACAAGTTGTGACTGTGTTCCACGATGTCTTTGAGCATCATTTGCATCTGGCTGATGAACTGATTGACCTTCTCAGCCAGCTCACCAATTTCATCTTTGCGTTCAATATTGACGCGTTGAGTTAAATCGCCTTCCCCGCGTGACAGCTCTTCCAGCGCGCCGGACAGCACTTGCAGCGGTTGCAGCAGACGATTGACCACCCAAGTACTGGCCAAGGCGATCAGCACATACAGAATCAACGTGGCGATGGAGGTAAAGGTGATTTGCTCACTGACCGAGGCATACGCCATGTCGTGATCCACCACAATCCCCAGCAGCCAATTGGTGCCCGCAATCTTGCTGACGTAGATGAGTTGGTCATCGCGACCGGGCCATTGGATTTGGCGCGCATCATCTGCTGCAGCGAGTTGTTGCATGGTTTGAACATTCAGTTGGGCGTTCAGCTCGGTGAGTGGTTTTTGACTCAGCTTTTCATCTTGGTAAGCGACGATTTTATTGTTGCCATCGACTAAAAATGCAAAGCCATTGTTGTCGAGTTTGATGCTCAACACTTGTTTGATCAGGTTGGTGACTGTTAAATCTGCCGCCAAAACACCATCGCGTTTGCCGTGGAACGCTTTGGCAAAACTGACCACAATGCTGCCGTCAAAGTCTTGATACGGTTCGGTGAGGATCAAGCCGTTGCTCGCCATCGCGTCTTGATACCAAGGACGTGTGCGCGGGTCGTAATCGGCTGGCCAATCTTCGCTTTTGTCGCCGTACGCAATGGTGCCGTCGTTAAAGCCGGCATACACCGACAAAAATTGACCGGCATGTTTGGTCAGCAACAGTTCACGGTCGGCATTGTCGCCACTGGCGATGCGCGGTTCGTTGGCTAACATCATGTCGCTGCGAATTTCGAGCCAGTCATTGATGTAGCGGTTGGTCGCGAGGCTGACGTTGGCCATCTCGCTGTTGATTGACTTCGTCGTTTCTTGTCGTAGCTGGCTGATGGAGTTCCACGCCTGCACACCACTGACGATGGCAATGATGATCGCTATCGCGACCTGAATTTTAAACTTTATTGTATGTCTCATAGTCTACCTTACCTGCCGGACAACCTGATGCCGCGAATAGATCGTACTGAAATTTAATCCAATAAGCGTGAATAGTTAATTTAAATTACTGAAATACGGTAATTTTTAATGTTTTATCACTAAAAGCCTAAGAAATTATCGTTTCAATTAACTTGATCGGGATCGATTATTAATTGATCAACAACCGTGTGGATAAGGGAATTATGGACGAAAATGATGAACTCGTGACTTGTGTGCCAGAAAACACAAGTCACGAGTGAAGCGGGTTAGCCCAGAATGGCGGCGGTAATATAGACGATGACCAAACCAATTAATCCAATAATTAAGCCGGTTTTGGCCATATCTTTGCTTTGAATCAGACCGGTCGAGTAGGCGAGGGAGTTGGGCGGGGTCGACACTGGCAGAATCATCCCCAATGAGGCGGAGAACGCGACCACAACCAACAGGCCTTGCAATCCGCCCACCTCGTTGAGGCTGCTCATGGTGGTGCCAATGGCCGCGGCAATTGGCATCAACAAGTTCGCGGTGGCAGTGTTGGACATGAAGTTGGCCATCAGCCAGCAGACCAGCGACAGCGTGATCACCACCGACATCGGCGACAGCGATTCATAATCGATGGCATGTGCCAGCGCTTGCGCCAAGCCGGTCTGTTCCAAACCAATCCCAATGGCAATCCCCCCGGCTACCAACCACAGCACATCCCAGTTGATCTGCTTCAGCTCTTCTTTGCCCATGATGCCCGTCAGCGTAAACACAGCCAGCGGAATGATCGAGACCACATAAGTGTTCATGCCGTGCAGTGATGTGGTCATCCACAGCACAATGGTGGCGGCAAAGGTGAGATACACCACGATGGCGCGCCAGTTGCGCTGAAACGTGCCGTCGAGTTTCAGCGTCATGGTCGGTTGCGATGAAGGAAACAGCTTTTGCAGCAAGAACCAAGCGATGGTCAATTGGATCATCACAAACGGCAAGCCCATCATCATCCACGATAAAAAGCTGATGCTGTTCTCACCAGTCAAATATTGCAGGGCAATGGCGTTCGGCGGTGTGCCGATGGGGGTGGCTATCCCGCCGGTGTTTGCTGCAATCGGAATACACAGCACCAGCGCTTTAATGCCCAAATCGCCTTTGGGTGCTGAGGCAACAATCGGCCCAAGCAATGCCAACATCATGACTGTGGTGGCGGTGTTGGACATGAACATCGAGAACACCGAGGTGATCAGCATCAGGCCGAGCATGATGTATTTCGGTTGGTTGCCAAAGGGCTTAAGCAGTACGCGTGCTAAGTTGTTGTCGAGTTCGTACTTCGACGCTGCAATTGCCAGCGCAAATCCCCCCATAAACAGAATGATGATGGGGGATGAAAAGGCACTGAAAATGTCGGTATACGGCAGCAAGTGGCCCAGCTCATGGTCATCGACTGGCGCGCGGAACGGATGCAGCCCTTTGTCGGAGATCATCACCAATTCCAACGCAATGATCAGAATCGACGTGGCAAACACTGGCACAGGTTCCAGAACCCACAACAGGGCGGCTAATAAAAAAATCGCCAACAGACGGTGTTGGACCAATGTGAGATCGTCAATTGGGATGGCATCGATGGGCAACATCAATACCAGAATCGGGAGTCCGAAACTGAGTGCGAGCCGCAGGAGAAGGCCCTTATCCAGAGTCTGCATAGCGTCTTCCTTGGTGAGTTCGACAAGATTGCAGCTAGGGTAACGCGTTGAATGACAAAGGTCTTAGAGGGGCGACAAAGTTTTACGTTTTTGGCGCGCTGGGCGAAAAGAAGTGTGCTGGCCGTCAAAAACAAACATCCCGGCGCGCGGGCCGGGATGTGAATGGCGATTAAGCTTTGTGGGCGTATGGCGCGCCAAGGCGAGTGGTGACGTTGAGCTGCATGCTGTCATCAAAACGAATCGCATCTTTTGCGAACAGGTTAATGACGGTCGACCCCAGCTTAAAGCGGCCCATCTCTTCCCCTTTTTTCAGCATAACGGCTTTGTTGCCAGTTGCGGGGTAATCCCAACGGTAGACCGTGTTGCCGCGCGGTGGTGTGACGGTGCCGGCCCAGACGAGTTCAATGCTGCCCACGATGGTGGCGCCAACCAGCACTTGGGCCATTGGGCCGAATTCGGTATCGAAAATACACACCACGCGTTCGTTACGCGCGAACAGGTTTGGTACGTTGGCTGCGGTCAATGGGTTCACCGAGAACAGATCGCCCGGGACATAAATCATCTGGCGCAATGTGCCGTCACATGGCATGTGCACGCGGTGGTAGTCACTCGGCGATAGGTAAAGTGTAGCGAACTCACCGGCCGTGAATTCTTCGGCCAGTTTGGCATCGCCGCCAAGCAGCGTTTGCGCGGAGAAATCATGGCCTTTTGCTTGAATCAGCTTGCCGTCGTGGATGGGGCCAAACTGACTGACGCACGCATCGGCGGGGTGCGTGATCACGTCATCGCCTTGTGCGAGTGGGCGAGCATCCGGCTTGAGTTCACGGACAAAAAATTCATTAAAAGTTTTAAAATGCTTTGGATCGGAGTGCAATGCTTCGTCCATGTTGACGTTGTATTGCTTGATAAACCAGCGAATGATGGCTGTGGTTAGACCGCCGGCTTTGGCTGATGCCAATTTGCCCATCAAACGGGTCAGGCCGTGTTGTGGAATCCAGTATTGCAGTCCAACTTTAATCTTGTCCATTGTAAGTCATTCCAATGTGTTTAATTTGGGGTGTTTAATCTTTGGGCGCGGAATGTTACTGAAAATCGTGAATGATGTCAGCATTTATCCCCGCAAGAAGGAGAACCGCTCTCGTTTTATCTCACTGACGAAAGCGGAACCACGTTACAGATCGGCTTTTTTATTCCGCGAGTATTGTCGGTTAGCTTTGTTTTCCACCATGCTTTCGATGATGCGATGATAGTTCTCAAAGCGTGTCGCACTGATCTCGCCTTTTTCGACGGCTTCACGCAGCATGCAACCCGGATCATCGCCGTGTTTGCAGTCGCGGAATTTACAGCCCCCTAAATAAGGACGGAACTCGACAAACGCTTTGGTGACATCTTCCGCTTCCAAGTGCCAGAGGCCAAATTCGCGTACCCCCGGTGAATCGATCAGATTGCCGCCAGATGGAATATGATACAGACGCGCCGCCGTTGTGGTGTGTTGGCCCAGACCTGAGTTTTCAGAAATTTCGCCTTCTTCCACCATTTCGTCCAATTCGGGCATCAGGGCGTTCACTAAGCTGGATTTTCCAACCCCGGATTGACCGACAAAAATATTGGTGCGATCGCGCAGTTTGGCTTCCAGCGCTTCAATGCCTTCGCCACTGTTTTTACTCACGTACAGCACGTCGTAGCCAATTTTCTCGTAGGCCGAGAGCCACTGTTCATACTGCGCGCGCTGATCTTCATCCAACAAGTCGACTTTGTTGAGCACCAGCAATGGTGCGATGGCGAGCGTTTCGGCAGCAATCAGATAGCGGTCAATGATATTGAGCGACAACTCAGGCAGCACCGACGAGACGATGACCATCTGGTTGACGTTGGCCGCAACGGGTTTTAACCCATCGTAGTAATCGGGACGTGTCAGCACGGAGGTGCGTGGTTCAACCGCTTCCACCACGCCGGAAATTCCTGCCATGGTTTCGATGCCCGGACGCCAGATCACGCGATCGCCAGAGACCAAACTCTCAATGCCCCGGCGCAGGTTACAGCGATGAATGGCCTGAGTTTCAGGATCTTCAATATCCGCATGTTGACCGAAACGGGTGATCACCAAGCCAGTTTTGGCGTTCTCCAGCATCGACTCATCCCACTGAACGGTTTCTTCCTGCTTCAGTTTGCGGTGCTGGTTATTTCGTACGCGCCTTACCTGACCTTTTGTCAGCTTCTTTTTCTTTGCCACTCTGTTCTACTTTCGTGTTGCTGGACGGCATGAAGGAAGAGATTGTTCCCCTTCGCCGCCCGGTTTAGTACGTGTTATCAGACACTGCCGATAATTTGAATTGTACAGACTTGGGTATATAGTACCTGCTTTATCGACAAACCTATATAGGTACTCCTCTATGTCTTTTAGCGATCAAAACCTAATCTGGATCGATTTAGAGATGACAGGCTTGGATCCTGAAACCCATAAAATCATCGAAATCGCGACCATCGTGACCGACAGCCAGCTCAATATTCTGGCCGAAGGACCGGTATTGGCGGTGCATCAACCCGAGTCCGAACTGCAAAAAATGGATGATTGGTGTACCAATACGCACACCCAAAGTGGGTTGGTGGAGCGTGTACGCCAAAGCCAAGTGAGTGAAGACGATGCTGTGGCGCAAACCATCGCGTTTCTTGAACAGTGGGTACCTGCGGGCAAATCACCAATTTGTGGCAACAGTATTGGTCAGGATCGCCGTTTCCTCTACAAACACATGCCGCGTCTGGAAGAATATTTCCACTACCGTTACATCGACGTCAGCACCATCAAAGAACTGACTCGTCGTTGGCAGCCAGCCGTGTTGGATGGATTTTCAAAACAGGGTAGTCACCTCGCATTGGATGACATTCGTGAGTCGATCGCGGAGCTACAATTTTATCGTTCGACTGTCTTTAGCATCTAAAATAGGGCGTCGCATGGCTGGCCGCAACGGACGGTTGGCCTGCGTTGACCGGCGGTGAATGCGCGCGCTGGTGGCAAGTTCAGCACAATTTGCTGGCTGAATGTTCTGGGTTGCGCGCTTTTTCATCAACTGAAAAAAAATTAGATTTTTTTCGCGATAAGTTCTTGCATCACACAGAAATGCTCTTATAATTCGCAGCCCTAAACGACGGAAAACGTTGTTGATGCGACACTAGCTCAGTTGGTAGAGCGCAACCTTGCCAAGGTTGAGGTCACGAGTTCGAACCTCGTGTGTCGCTCCATTTACTTCAGGTAAATGGCAGAGTCTTCATCGTACTTAACGGTGACACAATACGGACGCGGGGTGGAGCAGCATGGTAGCTCGTCGGGCTCATAACCCGAAGGTCGTCGGTTCAAATCCGGCCCCCGCAACCAAATTCAGATGAAGTGCTTTGGCATTTTATCCTTGCGACACTAGCTCAGTTGGTAGAGCGCAACCTTGCCAAGGTTGAGGTCACGAGTTCGAACCTCGTGTGTCGCTCCACTTTCCTTTGGTAAAGTGGTGATAGCTCTCATCGTGCTTAACGATGACACAATACGGACGCGGGGTGGAGCAGCATGGTAGCTCGTCGGGCTCATAACCCGAAGGTCGTCGGTTCAAATCCGGCCCCCGCAACCAAATTCAGATTGAGTGCTTTGGCATTTGATCCTTGCGACACTAGCTCAGTTGGTAGAGCGCAACCTTGCCAAGGTTGAGGTCACGAGTTCGAACCTCGTGTGTCGCTCCAGTTTAGCCCGCATCGTGCTTAACGGTGACATGCGACACTAGCTCAGTTGGTAGAGCGCAACCTTGCCAAGGTTGAGGTCACGAGTTCGAACCTCGTGTGTCGCTCCAATTTAGCCCGCATCGTGCTTAACGGTGACATGCGACACTAGCTCAGTTGGTAGAGCGCAACCTTGCCAAGGTTGAGGTCACGAGTTCGAACCTCGTGTGTCGCTCCAGTTTAGCTCTCATCGTGCTTAACGATGACATGCGACACTAGCTCAGTTGGTAGAGCGCAACCTTGCCAAGGTTGAGGTCACGAGTTCGAACCTCGTGTGTCGCTCCAGTTGATAGCCCTCATCGTGCTTAACGATGACACAATACGGACGCGGGGTGGAGCAGCTTGGTAGCTCGTCGGGCTCATAACCCGAAGGTCGTCGGTTCAAATCCGGCCCCCGCAACCAATTTCTTCGTTTCAAGAGATCACTGCGCTAGACGCAGATTTTTTTACTCTTAAAACGGCAAAAGTTTGGCAAACCGCCAATGCTCTTTCTATAATGCTGTGAAGCATAAACCCCCTAAAAATAAACACGCTGCTGCGAGGTAGTGTGATTTTCTTTTTGTTTGCGACATTCGTCCGAATGTGCCCGCTTACCTGCTACAGACTGATTTTGTACTGTTCATCAACAGACTTATCCACATTTTATTTCTGTGGATAACTTGGTGTATAAAGTGTTTTTCAGTAGCTGGAATGGTGACTTGCGGCAGGATCTTTTTTGGCAACTCAGGTTGAGTGATAACACGGGTTTTTCTGTAACTCGTTGTTTTTGTTAACTTTAATTGACTTGTTAGCAACAAGCATTCCAACAAAAAAAGATCATTAACTGTATTTTCATTGATCCTAATCATTTCCTGCTGGTGTGACTAACTTTTCTAAGATTTAGAAAACAGAGTCGGATAAAAAATTTTTTCCACATTTGGGATATTTGAGAAGCATATCAAAGTCTGTGCGTAAGGCTTGTGCAACTCGCCCTCATTCAAGCATCTCTCGGCAACCCCTTCTCTATGATACGAACCAAGCGTTGGTGCTTGGTGTTGCTAAACGGCAACTGAGCTTGCTGTTCGGCTAAGGCCCATTCTATGTGTTCATCCAACAAGGCGGATTGCCCTTGGTGACGAGTCAGCGCGTCGATAATGCGAGACGAATAGGGCGCGTTGCCCATTGCGATTATCAGATTACGTTGCCACTGCTGGTGGCCTATCCGGCGAATAGCCGAGCCTTCCATGTTGCGCAAGAAGGTGGCTTCATCCCACGCAAACAGCGCGACCAAGTCCGGTTCGTTGAACGCTGGGCGGCGATGGAAGTCAGATTGCTGCGTCAGATCAGCAAAGCGATTCCACGGACACACCAGTTGGCAGTCATCGCACCCGTAGATGCGGTTGCCCATCGCTTTGCGAAATTCGAGTGGAATCACACCATCGTATTCAATGGTGAGGTAAGAGATGCAACGCCGAGCATCGACCACGCCATCGGCGACAATGGCGCCAGTGGGGCAAGAGGTCACACAGGCGCGGCATTTACCACATTGGTCTTCAGACGGCGTATCGACGGGGAGTGGAATATCAACCAGCAGTTCGCCGAGAAAAAACCACGAGCCGCTGTCTTGATCCAGAATCAGTGAGTGTTTACCGGTCCAGCCGAGTCCGGCTTTCTGCGCCAAAGGGCGTTCCAGAATCGGTGCAGAGTCGACAAACGGGCGATATCCCAGTTCACCCACCGCAGCTTCGATTTTCTCGCCCAGTTTCTTGAGCTGATTGCGCAGCAGCTTGTGGTAGTCACGGCCGAGCGCATAGCGGCTGATGTAAGCGTGAGTTGGGTTGTTGAGATTGCTGGCAAACTGCGCCTGCGGCGGTAGGTAGTTCATGCGTACGCTGATCACACGTAAGGTGCCGGGCAGGAGTTCAGCTGGGCGCGCGCGCATCATGCCGTGGCGCGCCATCCAATCCATCTCGCCGTGATATCCCGCGTCGAGCCATTGCTGCAATGCGGCTTCATGCTGACTCAGATCCACATCGCAGATCCCGACTTTTTCAAATCCGAGCTCAATGGCCCAGTGTTTGATCTGATCTGCAAGTGCGTGATAATCCATAACGGTTCAGCTCGGTAAAATGGGGCGGGGATCTTAGCGGATCTATCTGGGGGGATCCAGCGCTTCGCGCGTGCTTTTGTCCGCAACGCTGGCGAATATTTTTCGGTTTGCTTACAGAAGAGAGCTTGTCTCTCAAATCCAACCCAGTTTACTATTCGGTTTCTTTTGATTTTTATATAGTCGATGTTCGACACATTAGAGATATTTTCAATGACCACGAAGACCTTCACCCTTAAAGATGAGCACGCGACGGTAGATCTTGGCACAGCGCTGGCCAAGCTCTGTACGCAACAGACCACCTTATACTTACACGGCGATCTTGGTGCAGGCAAAACCACTTTCAGTCGTGGTTTCATTCGTGCATTGGGTCATACGGGCAATGTGAAAAGCCCGACGTACACCTTAGTGGAGCCGTACCAATTGGCTCAATGGCAAGTGTACCACTTTGATCTTTACCGTTTGGCGGATCCGGAAGAACTCGAGTTCATGGGGATCCGTGATTACTTTACCGATGATGCGATTTGTCTGGTGGAATGGCCGGAGAAAGGTCATGGCATGTTGCCAACGTCGGATCTGGATCTCGACATGCGTTACGATGGCAACCAGCGCCAAGCGGTGTTCACCGCAAACAACGACTATGGGCGTACATTATTGAATCAGTTGGAGTTATGTTGATCGTTCACGTTTGCCGTTCTTGGGTCGTCTGGCTTGCGCTGACGGCCGCCTTCCTGTCGAGTGCCGTCCAGGCCAACGTGTTGGAGGGGGTGCGAGTTTGGCCCTCTCCGGATGAAACACGCGTCGTGATCGACGTGAAATCCGAAGTGGATTTCAGCTATTTTACCCTCAGCGGGCCGGATCGTCTGGTGGTGGATCTCAAACAGACCTCGCTGGGCACCAAATTACCGGTTCATGTCCGCGACAGTGCGATCCTCACGAAAATCCGCGCCAGTTCTCCGCCTGAAAAGTCGAGCTATCGTCTGGTGCTGGAGCTGAAAAGGAAATCATCCCCGCAACTGTTTAAGCTCGCGCCGACACCAGGCGGCCAATATGGCCATCGTTTGGTGATTGATCTGCCACACGCCGAAAGTGCCAGCCAGCCAGCGGCTAAACCAAGCAGCGAGACCAAAGTGAGCCGAGATGCTTCGCAGCTCTATGGCACTGCCGATATCGTTGTCGCGATTGATGCTGGCCACGGTGGTGAAGATCCAGGATCGATCGGTCCGACCCGCAAGTACGAAAAAGACGTTACCTTGAGTGTGGCCAAGAAACTGGCGGATCAAATTGATGCCGTACCGGGAATGAAAGCGGTGCTTACGCGCCGCGGCGATTACTTTGTAAATCTGAACAAACGTTCTGAAATCGCCCGTAAGAACAAAGCACACTTGCTGGTGTCAATTCACGCGGACGCGTTCCATACGCCGCAGCCGCGCGGTGCCTCAGTGTTTGTACTCAATACCCGCCGCGCCAACACGGAGATCGCCCGCTGGGTCGAAAACCATGAGCAGCAATCGGAATTGCTTGGCGGGGCCGGTGAAGTGCTGGCAAAAAACAATGCCGACCGCAACGTCAGCCAAACCTTGCTCGATTTGCAGTTCAGTCATTCTCAAAAAGAAGGCTACAAAGTCGCGACCAACATCCTGCGTGAAATGGGTAAAGTCGCGCACTTGCACAAACGCGAACCAGTCAATGCCAGTTTGGCGGTGCTGAAATCGCCGGACATTCCATCCGTGCTGGTGGAAACAGGCTTTATTTCTAACCCCGCGGAAGAGAAATTGCTATTCCAGCGCAGCCATCAGGACAAACTGGCGCATGCGTTGACGGTGGCCGTGGTGCAGTATTTTGAAGACAACCCACCGGAAGGCACGCTATTTGCCAACCGAGGCAAAACGCAAAAACACAAAGTGCAGCGCGGTGAGTCGTTGTCGGTGATCGCCAACAAGTACGGCACCCGTGTCGAGGCGATTGTGCAAACCAATAAACTCAAGAGCAACAACCTCGCGGTGGGCCAGATCCTGACGATTCCGGGGGGCAGCCGCGGGCCGGTACATGTGCCGGTGGTGAGCAATCCGGTCGAAACCGAAACCGTGACTCACGTGGTCAAATCGGGTGATTACCTTGGCAAGTTGGCCAGCACGTACAAAGTCTCGGTGGACGCGATCAAACGCGAAAATAACCTGAGATCCGATACCTTGAAATTGGGCCAAAAGCTGAAAATTACCGTCAGCTTGAAGGACAAGCCGCTTCGCAAGCACACGGTGGCGCGCGGAGAGTTCTTAGGCAAGATCGCCAGCAAGTACAATGTCAGCGTGCAGAGCATTCGTGAAGCCAACAAGCTGCGTTCGGACAATCTTGCGGTCGGCCAGGTTCTGATCATTCCAAACAAATAACACGGGGCGTGTATGACGATTCGTATTCTGCCAGCGCGACTGGCCAACCAGATTGCTGCCGGGGAAGTGGTCGAGCGACCAGCTTCGGTGGTGAAAGAGCTGGTCGAAAACAGCCTCGATTCTGGTGCGACTCGAATCGATATTGACATTGAAAAGGGCGGCGCCAAGTTAATCCGCATTCGTGACAACGGCTGTGGCATCGACAAAGACGAATTGGGGCTGGCGTTGAGTCGTCATGCTACCTCCAAGATCCACACGCTGGACGATCTAGAAGCCATCATTAGCCTTGGCTTTCGCGGTGAAGCGCTGGCGAGTATCAGCTCGGTGTCGCGCCTCACGCTGACATCGCGCACAGCGACGCAGGAAGAAGCGTGGTCAGCGTACAGTGAAGGCCGCGACATGCAGGTGCAGCTGCAACCTGCCGCGCACCCGATTGGCACCACCGTAGAAGTGCTCGATCTGTTTTTCAATACGCCAGCGCGGCGCAAATTTCTGCGCACCGAAAAGACCGAATTTACGCACATTGATGAACTGTTAAAGCGCATTGCACTCAGCCGTTTTGATGTGACATTCAATTTGCGCCACAACGGCAAGCTGGTGCGCCAATACCGCGCTGCGAAAACCGAGATTCAGCTGGAGAAACGCATCGCAGCGGTGTGTGGCTCGGCCTTTGTGCGCAACATGCTCAAGATTGAGTTAGCGCATCAAGGGCTCAAACTGCATGGCTGGATCACCACACCCGATGGCGCGCGCCAGCAGAGTGATCTGCAATATTGCTACGTCAATGGCCGCATGATGCGCGACAAGCTCATCAACCATGCGATTCGTCAGAGCTACGAAACCAGTTTACGCCCTGATCAGTTTGCCACGTACGTGTTGTTTATTGAGTTGGATCCGCATCAGGTCGATGTCAACGTGCATCCCGCCAAACACGAAGTTCGTTTCCATCAGGCGCGTCTGGTACACGATTTTATTTATCAGGCACTCAGCAGCGCGCTGGCGGAAAGCCAACACATTGATGCGCCGGCGCACAACGAATCGGCTTTCCATTATCACGATGAGCCTGAACAGACGTCCGCGATATCAGAGCGGGTGACACAGGCGGTCGAAAGCACGCCTGCTTATCCGGGCCGCAGTGATTATGAACGCCCAGCGCGTGAAGCGACCCGCGATCAGGTGCGCGAAGCCTCCAAACACAGTGCATGGGTTGAATCTTCTCAAGCAAAACGCAAACCCGCGCAGGAACGCGTCAGTGCCCCTTCACCGTCTCAGGCTGAAGTGCGCGCGTATCAGGCGCTGATGCAAACCCCCGATGTGGCTGCGCCAACGCCTGACGAACATCGTCCATCTACACCGTCAGAACACACGCCGTTAGAACACGAGACTTTTACGGTGCAGCAATTGGGGAAAGCCATCGCGGTGGTGCGTGGATGCTATTTGCTGATGAACACGCCACAAGGTTGTGTGCTGCTGTCTCTTCGCGTGGCGGCGTGGCTGAGAGTGCGTGGGCAGTTGAATGCGCAGCACGAGCCCCTCAAGAGTCAGCCGCTGCTGGTACCGCTGTCGTTGAAAATGTCGGCATCGGAAGCCACCGCTTTGGAACAGTCCCAGCCGCTGCTGACGCAATTGGGTTTAGAGCTCAAGCCGCGTCATCCGGGATCCTTGATGGTGATGGGGGTGCCGCAACCGCTGCGACAGCAAAATCTACAACTTCTGATCCCAGATCTGTTATCTTACGCGTCTTTGAATTTTGAGCAGGCCGATCAGCCGCTGGATCTGAATTCGCTGGCCGATTGGCTGAGCGATCGTGTGGTGAGTGAGAAAGCTGACTACACTTTGTCAGAAGCGATCCAGTTGATTGCAGAGATTGAGCAGATGTGGCAGGGCAACCTCCCGCTGCACGATGAACGTTTTGTTCGACCTGTGGATTTTTCCGCGACCATTGCAGCATTAAACTCATGAGCACACAATTACCTTTAGCCCTGTTTCTGATGGGGCCGACCGCTTCCGGTAAAACAGACTTGGCCATTCGTCTGCGCCAAAAGTTTCCGGTTGAGATCATCAGCGTGGATTCGGCGCTGATCTACAAAGGCATGGACATCGGCACCGCCAAACCAGACCAGCACGAGCTGGCGCTGGCGCCTCATCGACTGATCGACATGCTCGATCCGAGTGAAGCCTATTCTGCGGCAGATTTTCGCCGTGACGCGCTGCGTGAAATGAACGACATTGTGGCACAAGGGCGAATCCCGCTGCTGGTGGGCGGTACCATGCTGTATTACAAGGCGTTGCTGGAAGGGTTATCCCCGCTGCCAGCCGCTGATCCTGAGATTCGTCAACAGATCGAACACGAAGCGGAACAACATGGTTGGATGGCGTTGCATGACCAATTACGCCAGATCGACCCCGTCTCGGCCGAACGAATTCATCCAAATGATCCACAAAGATTATCGCGGGCATTGGAAGTTTATCGGATTTCAGGTAAAACTCTTACTGAACTGACTCAAACCAAAGGGGAAGCATTACCTTTTCGGGTCAAGCAGTTCGCAATAGCTCCCAAGGAAAGGGCTGAGCTCCACCGTCGAATTGAACTCCGATTCGAAAAGATGGTCGAAGCAGGGTTTGAAGAAGAAGTCAAAGCACTCTATGCTCGAAAAGATCTTCATCCTGATTTGCCGTCGATCCGTTGTGTGGGATATCGACAAATGTGGGACTATTTAGACGGGAACGGTCGTTTGGAGGACGCAATCTTTCGCGGAATCTGCGCCACTCGTCAATTGGCCAAGCGACAGATCACCTGGTTGCGCAGCTGGGATGATTTAACTTGGTTAGATAGCGAAAACGTTGAACACGCGTTGGAAACTCTCTCAAATGCCATAGCATCTGATTGAGTTAGCTGTGTATAATGTGATCGCTTTTGCGTGATGTGCCCTGTAAAGGATCCGTTACTTGTTTTTGGCGCGTCAGCCCCAATGATCGGTAACAACGGGGTGTTTTTATTCGTTTAGCTCAGATGCGAAGGCCGCACAAATTTCAGTGCACCGCTAGCTAAATAACTACAACAAAATACAAATAAGGAAAATAAAATGGCTAAGGGGCAATCTCTACAAGACCCATTCTTAAATGCACTACGTCGCGAGCGTATTCCAGTGTCTATCTACCTTGTGAACGGCATTAAGCTGCAAGGCCAAATCGAGTCGTTTGATCAATTTGTGATCCTGTTGAAAAACACCGTGAACCAAATGGTGTACAAGCACGCGATCTCAACAGTTGTTCCTGCTCGTCCAGTGAGCCATCACAGCGGTGATCGTCCAACGAATGAGCGCGGCTCAGAGAAATCAGAAGATTAATTCTCTGTACGCAAATTATTATTTATTAAGGAGTTGATAGCTTGTTTGACCGTTACGAAGCCGGTGAGCGAGCCGTACTTGTTCATATCAACTTCACGCAAGAGGGTGAATGGGAAGATCTCAGAGAATGTGAAATGCTGGTCTCTTCCGCAGGAGTGTCGACCCTACAGGTGATCACCGGTAGCCGACAATCTCCTCACCCTAAATATTATGTCGGTGAGGGCAAAGCCCAGGAAATTGCACAGGCCGTCCAAACGACGGACGCTGATGTGGTGATTTTCAACCATGCCCTCTCTCCTGCCCAAGAACGTAACCTCGAACATCTCTGCCAATGTCGAGTGATCGACCGTACCGGTCTGATCCTAGATATCTTTGCACAGCGTGCGCGTACTCACGAAGGTAAATTACAAGTGGAACTGGCTCAGTTGCGCCATATTTCTACTCGTCTGATTCGTGGCTGGACGCACTTGGAACGTCAAAAGGGCGGTATCGGCTTACGTGGTCCGGGTGAAACCCAGTTGGAGACGGACCGTCGTTTATTGCGTGAACGAATCAAAGCCATCTTGCGCCGTTTAGAGCGCGTAGCGAAGCAGCGTGAACAAGGTCGACGTGCACGAAACCGGGCAGAAATACCCACGGTTTCATTAGTCGGTTATACCAACGCAGGGAAATCGACCCTGTTTAACCGCATAACCTCAGCGGGCGTCTATGCCGCAGACCAACTGTTTGCGACCCTCGACCCGACCTTGAGAAAAATTGATTTAGCCGATGTTGGGCCAGCGATTTTGGCCGACACCGTCGGATTCATTCGTCATTTACCACACGATCTGGTGGCCGCATTCAAAGCCACGTTACAAGAAACTCAGGAAGCTGACATTTTGTTACATGTTGTGGATGCGAGTGACGAGCGTTTTCGTGAGAATATTCAGGCTGTCGATGATGTTCTGCTGGAGATTGAGGCCAACGAAGTGCCCACGCTCTTGGTGATGAATAAAATCGATAATCTAGAAGGCCAACAACCTCGTATAGAAAGAGACGACGAGGGCGTTCCGAGAGCGGTGTGGGTCTCGGCAATGGATGGTCTTGGCATTGATTTGCTGTTTGCAGCACTGACCGAACGTCTGGTCAGTCAGATCGTTGAATATCGCTTGCGAGTTCCGCCACAACACCAAGGCAGAATTCGCAGTACCTTCTTCCAAATGAAGTGCATACAACACGAAGAGTATGATCAAGAAGGCAATTTACTGATCACAGTTCGTATGCAGCAAGTGGATTGGTCTAGACTAGAAAAAAGAGAAGAGGCAGTTTTACGTGACTTTATAGTTACTTAAAGGACTGCTAGAGTATAACGTCATATCAAATGATGGAGCTTTCTAATGGCGTGGAATGAGCCCGGAAATAATAACGGCAACAACGGCCGCGATAATGACCCATGGGGTAACAACAATCGCGGCGGTAAAGGTGGCCGTGAACAAGGTCCGCCAGATTTAGACGAAGTGTTTAATAAACTGAGTCAGAAGCTGGGTGGCAAGTTTGGTAAGAAAGGCGGTGGCGGTAAAGGGCCTTCTTTCTCCGGTGGTGGTGCGATTGGCTTTGGTGTCATTGCCGCGATTGCCATCGCGATTTGGTTCTTTGCTGGCTTCTACACAATTGGTGAAGCGGAGCGTGGTGTGGTGCTGCGTCTGGGTAAATACGATCGCATCGTTGATCCAGGCCTGAACTGGCGTCCGCGCTTTATTGATGAAGTGACACCGGTTAACGTGCAAGCGATCCGTTCACTGCGTGCGTCGGGTCTGATGTTGACCAAAGACGAAAACGTGGTCACCGTATCGATGGATGTGCAATACCGTGTGGCTGACCCATACAAGTATCTGTTCAAAGTGACCAATGCAGACGACAGCCTACGCCAGGCGACAGACTCTGCACTGCGTGCTGTGATCGGTGACTCATTGATGGATAGCATTCTGACCAGTGGTCGTCAGCAAATTCGTCAGAGCACTCAGGAAACCCTGAACCAGATCATCGACGGCTACGACATGGGCTTAATCATCGTTGATGTGAACTTCCAGTCTGCCCGTCCGCCGGAGCAGGTGAAAGATGCGTTTGATGACGCCATCGCGGCGCGAGAAGATGAAGAGCGTTTCATTCGTGAAGCAGAAGCGTACAAAAACGAAATTCTGCCAAAAGCGACCGGTCGTGCTGAGCGTCTGAAGAAAGAAGCGCAAGGTTACACCGAACGTACCGTGAACGAAGCGTTGGGTCAGGTGGCACAGTTTGAGAAACTGCTACCGGAATACACCGCGTCACCAAAAGTTACGCGTGATCGTCTGTACCTAGATGCGATGCAAGAAGTGTACTCCAACACGTCGAAAGTGCTGATTGATTCAAAATCCAGTGGCAACCTGCTGTACTTGCCAATTGATAAGTTGGCCGGACAGGAAGGCGCGGCAACCAAGCGTCCGACAAAGTCGTCTTCGGCTTATGACCAAATTGAGTTGGAATCACAACGCACTGAAACGGAAAGCGATACCCAATCTCGCTCAACCAGCACACGTCAAGGGAGATACTAAGAATGCGTAAGTTAATGATCCCTGTTGTCGTTGTTGTTCTGGCGTTGCTGCTGATGTCGATGTTCGTTATCCCGGAAGGGGAGCGTGGTATCGTCATTCGTTTCGGTCGAGTGCTGAAAGACAACAATGATGTATCGAGAATTTACGAGCCAGGTCTGCATTTCAAAATGCCAATGTTTGACCGTGTCAAAACACTGGATGCGCGCATTCAGACCATGGACGGCCGTTCGGACCGTTTCGTCACTTCGGAGAAAAAAGACGTCATCATCGATTCGTATGTGAAATGGCGTATTGAAGACTTCGGTCAGTTCTACTTGGCAACCGGCGGCGGTAACACGCTCACGGCGGAAGCCCTACTAGAGCGTAAAGTGACTGACGTACTGCGTTCTGAAATCGGTGCGCGTGAAATCAAGCAGATCGTTTCAGGCCCGCGTAACAGCGATGTGTTGCCAGACAGCCCTGATTCGGATGTGGTCACGACTGAAGCGGCGAAGCAGGCGTTGGAAATTGATGGTCAACGTGACCAAATCATGGAAAACGTTCTAGAAGATACGCGTCAAAGTGCGATGAAAGACTTGGGTGTTCGTGTGGTGGATTTCCGAATGAAGAAAATCAACCTACCGGATGAGATCAGTGAATCGATTTACCGTCGTATGCGCGCAGAGCGTGAATCGGTGGCTCGTAAGCACCGTTCACAAGGTCGTGAAAAAGCAGAAGTGATCAAAGCACAAGCTGAGCTTGAAGTGGCGACCATTCTGGCAGAAGCCGACAAAACCGCGCGTGTAACACGCGGTGGTGCGGATGCACGAGCGGCGAAGATCTACGCGGATGCTTACAACAAAGATCCAGAGTTCTTCAGCTTCCTACGCTCTCTTCGTGCGTATGAAAAATCATTCAGTCAGAAGAGCGACATTCTGGTCTTGGATCCGAATAGCGAATTCTTCCAATACATGAATAACTCGAAAGGCACTGCGCCTGCGAAATAATCGCCGGCTGCAGATAACATAAAGGCTCCGCAAGGAGCCTTTATTGTTTGTCGATGGATCAAACGAAGGAGAACCCGGTGTCGAATTCAATTTGGGTTGCGGTTGGGCTGGTGCTCATTGTCGAAGGACTTGGCCCGTTGATTGCCCCCAACGGCTGGCGTCGCATGGTGGCACAACTGAGTGAGCAGCCGGATCACCAATTACGCCGCATCGGCGGTTGTCTGGTGGTGGCGGGCGCCGTGATCGCGTATTACTGTATGCGCTAGCGCTCGAGCATGGCGCCCCTCACGTGCGCCGTTAATAATGTGGTGGTGGTGTTTCTTGGGAGGGATCGGCCAGATTGGACGTATCCATGTTTTTCACCTTGCCCACCACGTATTTCATTTGATCCTGCATTTTGGTGATCAAGAGTTGCTGATGGCTTAACGCTTCGTTGAGTTCATCAATGGTTTGCTCCTGAAACGCCACTTTGCATTCCAAGTCATCTATGCGCTGCAACAGCGAAGTCAACATATCGTCTTTCATGATTAGTCGTCGAGTTTCCAAGCTTGAGCTATACCGGCAGACGTGCCTGAAATGACACGCTGCTGTGAATCGAAAGCCGCATCATACACCACCGCGCGCGGTGGGCGGGCATCTTTTCTCGGCTCCGCTTCAAAGCTGTCGAGTTTCTTACCGCTTTGCGTGTCCCAAACGGCGATACGGCTGGATGGGGTGCCTGTCACCAAGCGGGAACCATCATCGGAAAAGCGGGCCGCAGAGAAAACCAACTGGCGTGAAAAACTGCTCAACGATGTGCGTTTTTGCCCGGTTTTCAGATCCCATATGATGGCTTGATTGCCGCCGTCTGAGGTAAAAGCGAGTTGGCCGTCCCGTTGCAGCGCAACGCGGTTGACGCGCTGATCGTGTTTAAACTGACGTAAAATTTGGCCCGTTTGGGTGTCCCATAGATAGGCGGTGTAATCGTTGCCGCCCGTCAGGGCGTAACGACCATTGGGTGAAATTGCGACTGAATTGACTTTTTCCTGATGGGCAAGGAACTCCAGACGTCGTCCGGTGACTAAATCGACGTAAATGGCTTTCCCGTTGGAGAGGCCGAGCAGAACTTGCTCGCCATTGCTGGTGATGTCGACATCGCGAATCAGTCCGTCCGAAATGGACCAAAGGCCTTTGGCTTGCGTCCAAGCCAAATCCCAGACGGCGAAATTGATTTGGCTCGCGGTCACGGCATAGCGGCCGTTGTCAGAAAGGCGGATGAGCGACACGGTGCTCGCTTGAGGATCTTGCGCGCCGAGGTCGGCGAGTTTTTTGTGTTCGCTCAGATCCCAGAGCACCAACTGATGTTCTTTGGAGTAAATCAGCGCGAATCGCCCATCTCTACTGAGCCCAAAACTGGTGGACCCGTTGGGTTCTAAATCCCAGCGTTCGACATTCTGGTCAGAGAAAAAACAGCCATTTAACAATGAAATGACAACAAACAGTAGGATGGAATGAGAAATTATTCGCATCAGTTCTAATTATCCGCCTCGTGTGTAAAGACAATCTGAAAACATAAGGCTATATTGGTACAACTCTGTGTTGCGCACCAGCTTGAAACCAAGATTTGTGCACAATCACAAAAGGTTTGCCTACAAATTGGAGAATTCAATGAAATCACTTTTTAAAGTGTCGCTACTGGCCGCAACCGTAGTGTTGGCCGTTGGCTGTCAGAAAGAAGAAGCTGCAAAACCAGAAACCGCAGCACCAGCCGCAGAACAAGCTTCTGCCGCAAAAACGGTAACCTTCCAGAATGAAGACGACAAAGCAGCGTACGCAATTGGTGTTTCGTTTGCGAATTACCTCAGCACCAGCATTGAAAAACCAAGTGAAATTGGCATCAATCTGAACAAAGATATGGTTCTTCAGGGAATTCAGCATGTATTTGCTGGGAACGCTGAAATGACCGAAGAAGAGACCCGTGCGGCGCTGGAAGCGCTCGATAAACGCGTGGCTGAAAAAATGAAAGCGCAAGCCACTGAAAAAGCGGCTGCGAACAAAAAAGCAGGTGATGACTACCGTGCTGAGTTTGAAAAACAGGAAGGCGTGAAGAAAACTGCCACAGGCCTGTTGTACCAAGTGATGACCCCAGCGCAAGGTGATTCACCTAAAGATACGGATACCGTGCAAGTGCACTACAAAGGTACGTTGATTGACGGCACGCAATTTGACAGCTCTTACGATCGTGGTGAGCCAGCGACATTCCCGTTGAATCGCGTGATCCCAGGTTGGACCGAAGGCGTGCAACTGATGCAAGTGGGCTCGAAGTACAAGTTCGTGATTCCGCCAGAGTTGGCTTACGGCGAACAAGACACGCCAACCATTCCGGCCAACTCAACCTTGGTGTTTGAAGTGGAACTGCTGAAAATCGACAACGGTGACAAAGCAGCGCAATAAGCATCACGGATTGCAACGCAAAGGGCCTGACTTGTTCAGGCCCTTTTTGATCCCGCTCTAGAACTGCTACATAATTTGTTCTAAATCACTTGTTGGCAATATAGCAGAGTCTTCGGCTAAAATTTTCTGATAAACTTACACCAATTTGTTGATTTTTCGTTCTAAGGTCAAAATACAGTGACAACGACAGAGACTATTAATGCCGATATGTTGCTTGAGATGGAATCCGTGCATGTGAAACCATTTACAGAGCATGACAAAGTAATTTTGCGTTCATACGAAGCCGTTGTGGATGGAATTGCCAGCTTGATTGGCCCTTTTTGTGAAATCGTTCTGCACTCGCTGGAAGATCTCAACACGTCCGCGATCAAAATTGCGAACGGGGAGAACACGGGGCGTCAGGTGGGGTCACCAATCACAGACCTCGCGCTGAAGATGCTGCGCGATATTGAAGGATCAGAGCGAAACTTTTCACGTTCGTACTTTACGCGTGCCAAAGGCGGCGTCTTGATGAAGTCGATCACGATTGCCATTCGTAACGGTGACAATCGCGTGATTGGCTTATTGTGTATCAACGTCAACTTAGATGCGCCGTTCTCTCAAGTGCTGCAATCGTTTATGCCAACCCAGGAAGCGCAAGAAGCGGCGTCTTCTGTGAACTTTGCCAGTGATGTGGAAGAGTTGGTTGATCAAACGGTAGAACGCACCATTGAAGAGATTAACGCGGACAAGTCGGTGTCAAACAACACCAAAAACCGTCAAATCGTCATGGCGCTGTTTGACAAGGGCATCTTTGATATTAAAGATGCCATCAACCGCGTGGCGGATCGCCTGAATATTTCTAAACACACAGTTTACCTCTACATTCGTCAGCGTAAAACTGAGGATGACGAGAAGTGAGTTTAACCTACACCTTGTTGGTGAATGGCTCCGTCTATGGCACGCAGTCAGCGCGGAATGCGTACCTGTTTGCCAAGGCCGTGATTGAAAAAGGCCACACGTTGACCAGCGTCTTTTTCTATCAGGATGGCGTGCAAAATGGGTCGGCGCTTACGGCACCGGCCAACGATGAGTTCGACCTCGCCAAAGCATGGCAACAATTAGCTCAGCAGCACCAAGTGCGCTTAGAAACGTGTGTGGCGGCAGCGCTGCGCCGTGGCGTGGTGAGCCAAAGTGAAGCTGAGCAACATCAGTTGCCGGGGGCAAACTTAGCTCCTTTGTTTGAGCAAACCGGATTAGGCAGCTTGGCGGAAGCATTATTGACTCAAGACAGAGTGGTACAGTTTTGAAAAAAATCGCGTTTGTCTTTCATTCCGCGCCACATGCGACCAGTGCGGGCCGCGAGGGCTTGGATGCGCTGTTGGCTGCGTCGGCTTACAGCGAGGATCTGGCGGTGTATTTCATCGGCGAAGGGGTGTTGCAATTGGTCTGCGATCAACAGCCGCAGTCGGTGCTCAGCCGTGATTACATCAGTGCGTTTAAGCTTTTGGATCTCTACGACATCGAGCATCGTGTGGTGTGCGCTGCCAGTTTGGCAGAATGGGGCATCGCGGGTGAAGATCTGCTGGTGGACGTCGAATGCTTAGATCCGCAAACCATCGGATCGCAATGGCAAGCGTTTGATCAGATCATGACCTTTTAATCTCAGGAGCGGCTGTGCTACATATTGTTAAACATCCTCAGCAATTGGTGCTGATTGGTCGCTATCTTCAAGCGAATGATCAGCTGTTGTTGGTTGAAAGCGCCGTCTACGCGACGAGCGAACATTCGCCATATTTTGCTCATTTACCCACCCAACAGTGCGTTTATGCGCTGAAAGAAGATCTCGAGGCCAGAGGGTGGATCAATCGTTGTGCGCAGAACATTCAGGTTGTGAATGTCGATGCGTGGGTTGAATTGAGCGTGAATCACGATAAATCAATGAGTTGGTGATACTTCGTCGTTGTTGTACGCCACACTGTCCATTCCCCCATTTTGGCCCGGCAAAAAAGATCTGTATATTTCTTGACACACATCCCACTGCTGCATAGAATTTTGCGTCCCTATTTGCGCAATGTGCATTTGGGGCTAGATTTTTCACAAAGCTTACTTTCAAGTAAATTCAGGAGCTAGTTAATGGCAACTATTAACCAGTTGGTACGTAAGCCTCGTGCAAAGCAAGTTGCTAAAAGCAACGTGCCAGCACTAGAAGCGTGCCCACAAAAACGTGGTGTATGTACTCGTGTTTACACTACTACACCTAAAAAACCTAACTCAGCACTTCGTAAAGTTTGTCGTGTACGTCTGACAAACGGCTTCGAAGTAACATCGTACATCGGCGGTGAAGGTCACAACCTTCAAGAGCACTCAGTTGTTCTGATCCGCGGTGGTCGTGTTAAAGACCTTCCAGGTGTTCGTTACCACACTGTACGTGGTGCACTTGACTGTGCAGGCGTGAACGACCGTAAACAAGCTCGTTCTAAATACGGTGTGAAGCGTCCTAAGTCTTAATGGATTCCGTTAAGTAAGGCCAAACACTAAATTATTTTTTAATTTTTTGAAAAAACTGAAAAGTTTTGGATAAAACCTGAAGAAGACAACGGAGAATATTCCATGCCACGTCGTCGCGTCATTGGTCAGCGTAAGATCCTTCCAGATCCAAAGTTCAAATCTGAACTGCTGGCAAAATTCGTTAACATCCTTATGGTTGACGGTAAAAAATCTACTGCAGAAAAAATCGTTTACACTGCACTAGATGCTATGGCTGAGAAATCTGGTAAAGATCACTTAGCTGTATTTGAAGAAGCTCTTGAAAACGTTCGCCCAGCGGTAGAGGTTAAATCTCGCCGTGTTGGTGGTTCAACTTACCAAGTGCCAGTAGAAGTACGTCCGGTTCGCCGTAACGCACTTGCTATGCGTTGGTTGGTTGAAGCTGCGCGTAAGCGTGGTGAAAAATCTATGGCTCAACGCCTAGCTGCTGAAATGCTAGATGCGTCAGAGAACAAAGGTACTGCTGTTAAGAAACGTGAAGACGTTCACCGTATGGCAGAAGCGAACAAAGCGTTTGCTCATTACCGCTGGTAATACCTTCTGTGCTGCGAGGTCCTCTCGCAGCACATTTCTATTTTCTAAGGTGAACCTTAGTAAGAGGATACAATCGTGGCTCGTAAAACTCCTATTGAGCGCTACCGTAACATCGGTATTTGTGCTCACGTAGATGCAGGTAAAACAACCACTACTGAGCGTATTCTGTTCTACACTGGCCTTTCTCACAAAATCGGCGAAGTTCACGATGGTGCCGCAACCATGGACTGGATGGAGCAGGAGCAGGAGCGTGGTATTACCATCACCTCAGCTGCGACGACTACCTTCTGGCGTGGTATGGAAGCACAGTTCCAAGATCATCGCATCAACATCATTGATACCCCTGGACACGTTGACTTTACGATCGAAGTAGAGCGTTCTCTTCGTGTACTTGACGGTGCAGTGGTTGTGTTCTGTGGCTCATCTGGTGTTGAACCTCAGTCTGAAACTGTATGGCGTCAGGCAGACAAGTACCACGTTCCACGTATGGTATTTGTGAACAAGATGGACCGTGCGGGTGCAGATTTCCTACGCGTTGTAGACCAAATTAAACATCGTCTTGGTGCGAACCCAGTTCCAATCCAATTGAACATTGGTGCGGAAGATGAGTTCAAGGGTGTCATCGACCTGATCAAGATGAAAGCCATCAACTGGAATGATGCCGACCAAGGCATGACGTTCACATACGAAGACATTCCGGCTGACATGCTCGAGCTTGCTGAAGAGTGGCGCAACCATCTGGTTGAAGCTGCCGCAGAAGCCACTGAAGAGTTGATGGAAAAATACCTAGAAGAAGGCGAACTGACTGAGCTTGAAATCAAGCAGGCACTTCGTCAGCGTACATTGAACAACGAAATCGTACTGGCCACGTGTGGTAGTGCGTTTAAGAACAAAGGTGTACAGGCCGTACTGGATGCAGTCATCGAGTATTTGCCATCACCCGTTGATGTACCGTCTATCAAAGGTGTCGATGAACGTGAGAACGAAGTTGAGCGTCATGCTGACGACAACGAACCGTTCTCAGCGCTGGCATTTAAGATCGCGACTGACCCATTTGTGGGCACGCTGACTTTCATTCGTGTTTACTCCGGTGTTGTGAATTCAGGTGATGCTGTTTACAACTCGGTAAAAGAGAAGAAAGAGCGTTTCGGTCGTATCGTTCAGATGCACGCAAACAAACGTGAAGAAATCAAAGAAGTTCGCGCAGGTGACATCGCCGCAGCGATCGGCCTGAAAGATGTGACAACAGGGGATACTCTGTGTGATCAAGACCATAAAGTGGTTCTAGAACGCATGGAATTCCCTGAGCCGGTTATTCAGATCGCAGTAGAACCTCGTTCTAAGGCAGACCAGGAAAAAATGGGCATTGCGCTAGGTAAACTGGCTGCAGAAGACCCATCATTCCGTGTCGAAACCGACAATGAAACCGGTCAAACACTGATCTCAGGTATGGGTGAACTTCACTTAGACATCATCGTTGACCGCATGAAGCGTGAATTCAGCGTTGATTGCAACGTGGGTAAACCTCAGGTTGCATACCGTGAAACCATTCGTGGTAAAGCGGAAGTAGAAGGCAAGTTTGTTCGTCAGTCTGGTGGTCGTGGTCAATACGGTCACGTGTGGCTGAAGATTGAACCTTCTGAACCAGGCGAAGGCTTTGTCTTCGTTGACGAGATCGTGGGTGGTGCGATTCCTAAGGAATTCATCGGCCCGGTAGCGAAAGGTATCGAGGAGCAAATGAACAACGGTGTGTTGGCGGGCTATCCTGTATTGGATGTGAAAGCCACACTATTCGATGGTTCATTCCACGATGTCGACTCAAGTGAGATGGCGTTTAAGATCGCTGGCTCAATGGCATTCAAGAAAGGTGCGCTTGAAGCAAACCCTGTCATTCTTGAACCGCTGATGAAAGTTGAAGTAACCACTCCGGAAGATTGGATGGGTGATGTGGTCGGTGACCTGAACCGTCGTCGCGGCATCATCGAGGGAATGGATGAAGGCCCTGCGGGTCTGAAAATCATTCGTTCACGCGTACCACTTTCTGAGATGTTCGGTTACGCAACTGACCTACGTTCTGCAACCCAAGGTCGTGCTTCTTACTCTATGGAGTTTTCTGAGTACGCTGAGGTGCCTAAAAACATTGCTGAAGCAATTGTGGCAGAGCGCGGTTAATAATGAATCTATTGCGCTGACGAGCGTTGGCGCATAAAATAGCAATTTCTGGCGCGCCCTGAGTGTACGTGACTCAAGGCGAATCATAACTAGGAAGGAACACGATCGTGTCTAAAGAAAAATTTGAACGTACGAAACCGCACGTAAACGTTGGTACTATCGGCCACGTTGACCACGGTAAAACAACTCTAACTGCAGCAATCTGTACTACACTGGCTAAAGTGTACGGCGGTGCAGCTCGTGACTTCGCGTCAATCGACAACGCTCCAGAAGAGCGTGAGCGCGGTATCACAATCTCTACTTCACACGTAGAGTACGACACTCCAAGCCGTCACTACGCACACGTAGACTGCCCAGGACACGCTGACTATGTTAAAAACATGATCACAGGTGCTGCGCAAATGGACGGTGGTATCCTAGTTGTTGCTGCAACAGATGGTCCAATGCCACAAACTCGTGAGCACATCCTACTAGGCCGTCAGGTTGGTATTCCTTACATCATCGTATTCATGAACAAATGTGACATGGTTGACGATGAAGAGCTACTAGAACTAGTAGAAATGGAAGTACGTGAACTTCTGTCTGAATACGATTTCCCAGGTGATGACCTACCAGTTATCCAAGGTTCTGCACTAGGCGCACTAAACGGCGAAGAGCAGTGGGAAGCGAAAATCGTTGAACTGGCTGAAGCACTGGACAACTACATTCCAGAGCCAGAGCGTGCAGTAGACATGCCGTTCCTGATGCCAATCGAAGACGTATTCTCAATCCAAGGTCGTGGTACAGTAGTAACTGGCCGTATCGAGCGCGGTATCCTGAAAGTAGGTGATGAAGTAGCGATCGTAGGTATCCACGACACTACAACCACTACTTGTACTGGTGTAGAAATGTTCCGTAAACTGCTAGACGAAGGTCGTGCAGGTGAGAACGTTGGTGCACTACTACGTGGTACAAAACGTGATGAAGTAGAACGTGGTCAAGTACTAGCGAAACCAGGTTCAATCACTCCACACACCAAGTTCGAATCAGAAGTATACGTACTGTCTAAAGATGAAGGTGGTCGTCACACTCCATTCTTCAAAGGCTACCGTCCACAGTTCTACTTCCGTACAACTGACGTAACAGGCAACATCGAACTGCCAGAAGGCGTAGAGATGGTAATGCCAGGCGACAACATTCAAATGATTGTTGAGCTGATCGCGCCAATCGCAATGGACGAAGGTCTACGCTTCGCAATCCGTGAAGGTGGCCGTACAGTTGGTGCTGGTGTTGTTGCTAAGATCATCGCTTAATCGATAATCTTACTGCGAACCTCGCATGAAAAAAGGGAAGCTTCGGCTTCCCTTTTTGCGTTTTGGTTATAAAAAAATTTTCTAATCTTCACTGTTTGTCTGTGATCATGTGCCATAAAACAATTGCTTAGCAGTCGTGTATTCAATGCACAGCGTGCTAAGTGATCTTGCCTTGAAAATCCGTGGTTTTGATATAACGAAACGATCTTAATGAAGTTGAAAACTAACTGGTAATAAGAACGATTCCTTTTTATAGTTCAAGGCAACAAGATAATGAGGTTGCAGTATGTACGTGTGTTTGTGTCACGGTGTGTCAGATAAGAAGATCAAAAAGCTTGCCCTTGAGCAAGGGATCACCGATATCCGCGGCATCAAACGTTGCACCGCACTGGGCTCGCAATGTGGCAAGTGCGTGAAACAGGCTAAAGAAATTCTGAACGAAACCATCGTCGTACAGTACCAACAAGCCAGTTAGGCCAGCGACCTTTTTGACACCTTCTCAATTGGTTCTACAGTTATAAGAGCCAAAGAGGAGGGCTTTGTCATGAAAGGTGATCCAATCATCATCCAACACCTGAATAAAATTCTCGGCAATGAACTGATTGCCATCAATCAATACTTTCTCCATGCGCGCATGTACAAGGATTGGGGGTTAAAACACCTCGCGGATAAGGAATATCACGAATCCATCGATGAGATGAAGCATGCGGATCATTTGATTGAGCGTATCCTGTTTCTCGAAGGCCTGCCTAATTTGCAAGATCTCGGCAAGCTGATGATCGGGGAAGACACCAAAGAAATGCTCGAATGCGACCTCAAACTTGAGCTCGCTGCCATTCCGGACCTTCGTGATGCAATTGCCTATGCCGAAGACATTCGCGACTACGTGTCACGTGACCTCTTTCAGGACATTCTGGAAGATGAAGAAGAGCATGTGGACTGGCTGGAAACTCAGCTTGGTTTGATTGATATGACAGGGATTGAGAATTACCTTCAAGCCCAATTCGTCGACGAAGATTAACCGTTTTTCAGCCAGCGCCACGCCTTGGCACTGGCTGCAAAACGCCGCGTTTCCTGCCTAATATTTCCCTTGCTAATGCTGCTGTCTTTCTGTACTATTCTCGCTCCTTAATTCTCGGTCAAATTTCATTAGTTCCTTGCTTCCTCTGGATGACCGGGCCAACTTGGGAAGCTGAATAATCCGTAAGGAGCAAATAAATGCGTCATTACGAAATCGTATTCATGGTGCACCCAGATCAAAGCGAGCAAGTTGCTGGCATGATCGAGCGTTACACTGGTTCAATCACTGAAGCTGGCGGTAAAGTACACCGTCTAGAAGACTGGGGCCGCCGTCAACTGGCTTACCCAATCAACAAGCTTCACAAAGCTCACTACGTTCTGATGAACGTTGAAGCTGACCAAGCTGTTATCGATGAACTGGAAACTGCTTTCCGTTTCAACGATGCGGTTCTGCGTAACATGATTATGCGTACTAAAGCTGCAATCACTGAACCTTCAATCATGCTGAAAGCTAAAGAAGAGCGTTCTAAGCGTGACGAAGCGAAATTTGAAGCAGACGCTGAGTAATTTCATTGATGACCAATCGAATGGAGTTAAGTGGTTCCATCGCTAAACCTCCGATTCGAAGCCAAAGCCCTTCGGGCATCGAACACTGCCGATTTTGGCTAGAGCATCGCTCTACGGTGATCGAAGCTGACCTACCGCGACAGGTGTATTGCCGAATCCCGGTGGTTGTCAGTGGGCAACGGTCAAAAGCGTTAACTCAAAATTTAGTACAAGGCAGCATCATTCAGGTAAGTGGCTTTTTGGCTTACCAAACCGGCCGAAATGGCGTGGGGAAATTGGTGCTACATGCCGACAACATTATCCAAATTTAGATCAGGAGATAGCCCATGGCTCGTTTCTTCCGTCGTCGTAAATTCTGCCGTTTTACAGCAGAAGGCGTACAAGAGATTGATTACAAAGACGTAGCAACTCTTAAGAACTACATCACTGAAGCTGGCAAAATCGTACCTAGCCGTATCACTGGTACTAGCGCTAAATATCAGCGTCAGCTAGCTCGTGCAATCAAGCGTTCTCGCTACCTAGCTCTACTGCCATACACTGACAAACATCAGTAATTGGCACCGTTTATTAAGAAAGAGGATTAAGCAATGCAAGTTATTCTACTTGATAAAATCGGTAACCTAGGTGGTCTTGGCGATACAGTTAGCGTTAAATCTGGTTACGCTCGTAACTTCCTTATCCCTCAAGGTAAGGCTGTTATGGCAACTAAAGCTAACGTTGAAATGTTTGAAAGCCGTCGTGCTGAGCTAGAAGCACAAGTTGCTGAACACCTAGCAGACGCACAAGCTCGCGCTGACCAAGTTAACGCTCTGGAAGCAGTAGTAATTGCTTCTAAAGCTGGTGACGAAGGTAAACTGTTCGGTTCTATCGGTACTCGTGACATCGCTGACGCTATTACAGCGGCAGGTGTTGCAGTTTCTAAGAGCGAAGTTCGCCTACCTGAAGGCGCTCTGCGCAACACTGGTGAATTCGAAGTTAGCGTTCAACTTCACTCTGAAGTTTTCGCTACTGCGAAAGTACAGGTTGTTGCTGAGTAATTTCAGTATACAGACGAATCAAAAACACCAGCCTCGGCTGGTGTTTTTTTATGTCTGAAGCAACGCAATGAGCGGCTTCAGAAGAGGAAAATCAGGTTCACGGACAAGACGGTGTCCGCCTTGCTCATGCCATCAGGTACACGCGTATGGTACTGACGAGATTGGTTGATCTTCAGTGCGATGTCTTCAGTGATGTTGTTAATCACACTCAGCTCGGAGTCCAAGCGAGTGTTACTTTCACCATTCACCAACGTCAGGTCTGCCGCAAACTTGAGCGACTTCAGCGCTTGCCATTCGGTTTTCAAATTGCTACGAAAAATCGGCTCCTGCACGATGTCTGGAAAGACGACGTCCGTTTTATCGATCTCATCCAAATTCGGCTCTTGATAGCGATAACCTGGGCCCAATTCCACCTCGATCAACAACTGCTCTGTGTGGGTGATTTGATAACCCAAACCGCCAGATAAGGTGTAGTCCTTAAAATAAGCACTGTAACGTGAATCAATGCCTTTAAAGCTGCCGTACAAGTAGGTTTTGGGGCCAAGCTTGTAGTCGGTTTGCAATGCATAGTTCGATTGGCGCTTATTCTCTTTGCCGTTTTTGTCCAACTTATAAAAACGCCATTCCCCGTTGGTCCGGTGACGCCCTTCGATATATTCCCCTTTCAGGCGCGTATTGAGCGATTCTGAATCGGTATTGCCAGTATGCGACTGATAGCCGAACTCAATCTGGCTGTGCCAGTGAGAAGGAATCTTGATGTCCGTATCGCGCTTGGGATCTTCGTTTGCGCAGACGTTATAACTCGTCAGTAGGCCAATACTTAGAAGCCAAACTTTGGACACATTTTACCTCATATACACGGGTTGAATCGTTGCATGATAAGCATCTATGTTGCTAATTGGGTCATGAGACGGTTAATTCTGCCGCTAGCATACACAAACTTTCGTATCATTAATTACAAATTTTGTATTCTCGTTATAATGGACGGTCATTAAAGAGTTACCGAGTGAAGTCATGGCTGATCCCCGAACAGATAACCGAAACCGTAAATCTGCTGATGCGCAGGTCGATGCGATTAAAGTTCCTCCCCATTCCTTAGAAGCTGAACAATCCGTGATTGGCGGCTTGTTGCTGGATAACGAACGCTGGGACACGGTCTCTGAACGTGTATTGACATCAGACTTTTACAGCCGTCCGCACCGCCTGATTTTTGATGGTGTGAAGTCGATTCTGGATGCGGGTAAGCCGCTCGATTTGATCACGCTGTCGGAATTTCTCGAACAACGAGAACAGCTCGAAGACGTGGGTGGCTTTGCTTATCTCGCCGATCTTGCCAAAAATACCCCGAGTGCGGCCAACATCAACGCCTATGCGGAGATCGTGGCGGAACGTGCGCTGGTGCGCAATCTGATTGGTGTGGCGAATGAAATTGCCGATGCGGGTTACGATCCGCAAGGCCGCAGTTCGGAAGACCTGCTCGATCTGGCCGAAAGTAAAGTATTTGCGATTGCAGAAGCGCGCACCAGCGAAAATGAAGGCCCACAGAACGTCGACAACATTCTGGAAAAAACGCTTGAGCGTATCGAGCTACTGTACAAAACGCCGCAGGATGGTGTGACCGGCGTGAATACTGGCTTTACCGACCTCAACAAGAAAACGGCAGGTCTGCAGGGGTCTGATTTGATCATCGTTGCGGCACGTCCATCGATGGGTAAAACCACGTTTGCGATGAACTTGTGTGAAAACGCGGCGATGGAGCAGGAAAAGCCGGTGCTGATCTTCTCGCTGGAGATGCCCGCCGAACAGATCATGATGCGTATGTTGGCGTCGCTGTCTCGTGTTGACCAAACCAAAATCCGTACCGGTCAGCTCGATGACGAGGACTGGGCGCGAATTTCTTCCACCATGGGGATTCTCATGGAGAAGAAGAACATGTACATCGATGACAGCTCTGGCCTGACGCCGACCGACGTGCGCTCACGTGCGCGCCGTATTGCCCGTGAGCATGGCGGTTTGTCGCTTATCATGGTCGACTACCTGCAATTGATGCGTGTACCGGCGTTGTCGGATAACCGAACGCTGGAAATCGCGGAAATCTCTCGCTCGTTGAAAGCGCTGGCGAAAGAGCTGAATGTGCCCGTGGTGGCACTGTCGCAGCTGAACCGCTCGCTGGAACAACGTGCTGACAAACGCCCGGTTAACTCGGACTTGCGTGAATCCGGCTCTATCGAGCAGGACGCGGACTTGATTATGTTTATCTACCGTGACGAGGTTTACCATCCTGACAGTGCGCTCAAAGGCACCGCCGAGATCATCATCGGTAAACAGCGTAACGGCCCTATCGGTTCTGTACGTCTGACCTTCCAGGGCCAGTTCTCCCGCTTTGATAATTATGCAGGACCGGCATTTGACGACGATGAGTAAAACGATGAATTACATGAAAGCTGCGACGGCCTGTATCAATTTGGACGCGTTACGCCACAATCTGCAGCAGATTAAGCAGCAAGCGCCCAACAGTAAATTAATGGCGGTGGTCAAAGCCAATGGTTACGGCCATGGGTTACGCCATGTAGCCAAGCACGCCGTCGGCGCTGATGCCTTTGGTGTGGCTCGCATTGAAGAAGCGTTGCAACTGCGCGCCAGTGGCGTGGTGAAGCCGATTCTGCTGTTGGAAGGGTTCTACTCGCAGGGGGATTTACCTGTGCTGGTGACCAACAATATTCAAACTGTGCTGCACTGCGAAGAGCAGTTACAGGCACTGGAAAGCGCTGAGCTGGAAACGCCGGTGGTGGTGTGGCTGAAAATCGACAGTGGCATGCACCGTTTAGGCGTGCGTCCAGAGCAATATGCGCAGTTTGTGGCACGGCTTCAAGCATGTAACAACGTGGCGAAACCGCTGCGCTACATGAGCCATTTTGGCTGTGCTGATGAGCTGGATAAATCGACCACCACGGAGCAAATTGAGCTATTTTTATCACTGACCAACGGCTGTGAAGGTGAACGCTCTATGGCAGCATCGGCAGGCTTATTGGCGTGGCCGCAAAGCCAGATGGAATGGGTTCGCCCGGGCATCATCATGTACGGTGTGTCGCCTTTTGCTGAGAAAAACGCGCAGCAACTCGGCTATCAGCCGGTGATGACACTCAAATCGCATTTGATCGCTGTACGCGACGTGAAAGCTGGCGAAAGTGTGGGCTATGGCGCGACTTGGGTCAGCGAGCGCGATACCAAAATTGGCGTCATTGCGATTGGGTACGGCGATGGCTACCCACGCACCGCGCCCAATGGCACACCTGTGGTGGTCAATGGCCGTGTGGTACCGCTTGCCGGTCGAGTGTCCATGGATATGCTTACCGTTGATTTGGGGCCTGATGCGCGTGATAACGTGGGCGATGAAGCCATTTTGTGGGGCAGTGAATTGCCTGTCGAAGAAGTGGCTAGCCACATTGGCACATTGGGTTATGAGTTAGTGACTAAACTGACCTCCCGCGTTGACATGTCATATTACGGAGCAGGCCGATAGGCCTGCTTTTTTATTCCCCTTGCAGCGTCGCAACCAGGCGGCGTTTGCCACCGTGGTCACGGTGCTCGCCTAAGTAAATGCCTTGCCATGTTCCCAACGCTAAACGACCGTGTGAAATGGGAATCGTCACGCTGGAGCCGAGTAGTGACGCTTTGATGTGGGCGGGCATGTCATCATCGCCTTCGTAGGTGTGCACATAATACGGGGCACGCTCGGGGACAAAGTGATTAAAGTGCTGTTCCATGTCCGAGCGGACAGTCGGATCGGCATTTTCATTGAGCGTGAGGCTGGCTGACGTGTGTTGAATAAACAGATGTAGCAAACCGACAGAAATATCAGCTAATTGTGGTAATTGTTGTTCAATTTCATCAGTAATCAAATGAAAACCGCGTGGATATGCACGTAGGTGAATTTGCTGCTGAGCCCACATTTGTCTCTCTCCATAATCTGATTGGCAAACGGCCGGATAAACGCTATGGTTGGCGCCAAGTGATTGCAACACAATTGGGTAAACACTCGGTGTTTACGTGACTTAACTCAATGTGGGGGTACATGAGCTGAGTCATAATTGTGCATTGAAAATTTATTACACTTTGCTCTGCGTCAGGCAGAGAACTTTATCATTTTCTTTTTGCTTAATCGGGGATTCTGCATTCTTGGTGCCAGTGACTAAGATTAGTGGAATAAAATCTACAGTAACATCGGGATAGATACCATGTTGAAAAATATCAATCCAACGCAAACTCAAGCTTGGAAAGCACTGACCGCGCATTTTGAATCCGCGCAGGATATGGACCTCAAAACTCTGTTCGCAGAGGACAGTCAACGTTTTGCTAAATACTCCGCCCGTTTCGGTAACGACATTCTCGTCGACTACTCAAAAAACCTTGTGAACGAAGAAACCATGAAGCACCTATTCGCTCTGGCTGACGAAGCGGATGTGAAAAGTGCGATTCAGGCAATGTTCAGTGGCGAAGCCATCAACCAAACCGAAGGTCGTGCCGTGCTGCACACCGCGCTGCGCAATCGCAGCAACACACCGGTGATGGTTCATGGTGAAGATGTCATGCCTGCGGTAAATGCCGTGCTTGAGAAAATGAAAGCGTTCTCTGAGCGTATTATTGGCGGCGAGTGGAAAGGCTTCACTGGCAAAGCGATCACGGATGTGGTGAACATCGGTATCGGTGGTTCTGACCTTGGTCCTTACATGGTGACAGAAGCGCTGGCGCCATACAAAAACCACCTGACCATGCATTTTGTATCGAACGTCGATGGCACGCACATTGCGGAAACACTGAAGAAAGTGAATCCAGAAACCACGCTGTTCCTGGTGGCTTCAAAAACGTTCACCACGCAAGAAACCATGACCAACGCGCACTCTGCGCGTGACTGGTTCCTTGATACTGCGGGCGATGAAGCGCACGTTGCGAAGCACTTCGCGGCGCTATCTACCAACGCGTCAGCGGTTGCAGAGTTTGGTATTGATACCGACAACATGTTTGAATTCTGGGACTGGGTTGGCGGCCGTTACTCACTGTGGTCCGCGATTGGTCTGTCGATCATTCTGTCAATTGGTTTTGACAACTTCGTTGAACTGCTGAGCGGTGCTCATGAAATGGACAAACATTTCGTTGAAACTCCGTTCGAAAACAACATCCCAATGATCCTGGCGTTGATTGGTATTTGGTACAACAACTTCCACGGCGCAGAATCTGAAGCGATTCTTCCGTACGACCAATACATGCACCGTTTTGCTGCTTACTTCCAACAAGGCAACATGGAATCGAATGGTAAGTACGTTGACCGTGATGGCAACCCAGTGACTTACCAAACTGGCCCAATCATTTGGGGCGAGCCTGGCACCAACGGCCAGCATGCGTTCTACCAGTTGATTCACCAAGGCACCAAACTGATCCCATGTGATTTCATTGCGCCAGCACTGACACACAATGCAGTCAGCGATCACCATCAGAAACTGATGTCGAACTTCTTCGCACAAACAGAAGCATTGGCATTTGGTAAATCAGCGGATGTTGTGAAAGCGGAATTGGTGAAATCTGGTAAATCAGAGCAAGAAGTTGCAGCGCTGGTGCCATTCAAAGTGTTTGAAGGGAACCGTCCAACCAACTCTATTTTGGTGAAAGAGATTACGCCACGTTCTCTGGGTAACCTGATCGCGATGTACGAACACAAGATCTTTGTTCAAGGCGTGATTTGGAACATCTTTACCTTTGACCAATGGGGTGTAGAACTGGGCAAACAGCTGGCGAACCAAATTCTGCCTGAACTGGCAGACAGTGCGCAAATCAGCTCTCACGACAGTTCGACCAACGGTCTGATCAACGCATTCAAAGCGTTTCGTGGTGAATGATGAATTGACACTGAGCTTCGACTCGGAGTAAGCGCAATAAAAAAAGCGGATGCCAAGGCATCCGCTTTTTTATGAAATCTCACCGAAGCGTTTATTCGAAACAGATCTCGATGAAGGCATTTCCCCATTGAGAAGAAAACGGCATGATGATGATTGAGCCTTCGCATTTGTGACGAATGGTGTGGCCTTTACCAGACACCACCACAGGGGTTGCCATATCAAAATCAAACCCACTCTCTGCCAGAATGCGTTTCGCGCCACCAGTCACCATGTTGGTGATTTCACCCACCATGTCTGTCACTTCTTCGTTTAACCCGTTCGGTCGTTCGCCCAGCATGTTCTGCATAATTTCCAGCGCCAGACTTTCATCGAACGTAATCGACATGGAACCACGGGTCTGTTGACCGACCATACCAATCAGGCCAGACACATCTCCGCGAGCAATTTCGTCTTTTTTCAAACGAGGTTTTTGAGGCTTCAATTCAAGAGAAGCCATTGTTTTTAGCACGTTCAGCAAAGACGCTAAAAACGGGTTTACAAATTCAGCGCGCATAACCTTCTTCTATTGTTTCATTCTTTATTTCGAGGAACACGATTGGCACACACCATGCGACTCAATCACGTGGTTGGCAATTTTGAAGCCGTGTTTCTCCGCGTTGTCTGCCAGCAATGCTATCAGGCTATCATCTTGCAATTCAATCACGTTGCCGCACTGGTCGCAAATCAATAGCTGTGAAAAGTGCTTGTGTGCATTACAAGAGCAGCAGGATATAAAGCTATTTGTTGATTCTACCCGGTGAATGAAGCCTTGTTCCATCAGAAAATCCAGCGCTCGGTAAACCGTCGGTGGTTTGGCCTGAGGTTCACTCTGTTTCAGATCTTCCAGCAATTCATAAGCACTCGAGGCTTTTTTGCTCGCACAGATGAGTTCAAACACCCGTTTTCGTTGAGACGTCAGCCTGACACCTCGAGCCGTACATATTTCTTCAATCTGTTTGGTAAGCTTATTGTCCAAATCTATCACCATAACCGTCGGACTTTAGTAATCATATACTATTTCCGGATGAATATCGTTTTGCTCATCAATAAATCTGGTTTGATTCATACACTAACGACGATATTTCCATAGATAAGCGCTAAGTTACCTTATCTTGTCGCGAAACGATACCTCCGAAGAACTGTTGGCGATATAAACAGAAGCGATTACAATGCCAAACTTTCTTTTTGGTCACTCGGTGGCCAAATGCTTTTTGATTGAAATGGGGATGTTGAACCAATGACTCACTCATGCCGGCTTTCTGTGGCGCCGATGCTCGATTGGACAGACCGCCACTGCCGCTATTTCCATCGTTTGCTGTCATCGCAAACCTTGCTTTATACCGAAATGGTAACCACAGGTGCGATCATCCATGGAAAGGGTGACTTCTTGGCGTACAACGAGGAAGAACATCCGCTTGCGTTGCAACTGGGTGGCTCGAACCCCGTCGATCTAGCGCATTGTGCGAAGTTGGCACAGGAACGCGGGTACGATGAAATTAACTTGAATGTCGGCTGCCCGTCTGATCGCGTGCAAAACGGTCGCTTTGGCGCGTGCTTGATGGCGGAACCTGAGTTGGTTGCGCAGTGTGTCGCGGCCATGAAAGCGGTGGTGGACATTCCGGTCACGGTGAAAACCCGGATTGGTATCGACGATCAGGATTCGTATGAGTTTCTGACCCACTTCGTTACCGTGGTGTCGGAGCAAGGTGGCTGTGAGCAGTTTACCATTCACGCGCGTAAAGCGTGGTTGAGCGGCTTGAGCCCGAAAGAGAACCGCGAGATCCCGCCGCTGGATTACCCACGCGCGTATCAGTTGAAGCAGGATTTCCCGCAGTTGACCATCGCTGTGAATGGTGGCGTGAAATCATTGGCGGAAGCCAAAGAACATCTCCAACATCTGGATGGCGTCATGATCGGCCGTGAAGCGTACCAAAGCCCATACTTGCTGGCCGAAGTTGATCAGCAAATCTTTGGTCTGGATACGCCAGTGAAGAAGCGTTCTCAGGTGGTGCAAGAGATGTATCCGTACATTGAGCAACAACTGGCACAGGGCAGTTATTTAGGACATATCACGCGTCACATGCTGGGGTTGTTCCAAAATATGCCGGGCGCGCGTCAATGGCGTCGTCACATCAGTGAAAACGCGCACAAAGCGGGCGCGGGGATTGAAGTGGTCGAGCAGGCGCTGGCCAAAATTCCGTATCAAGAGCTGGATGTGTAAATTTCACCAACTGTTGGTGACTTTAACCAGTTAGATGAGGTCGTGGACGTTTATTCGCCACGGCCTTTTTATTTACTTCAGCTAAATCAGTTAATTAGCCTGGCGCGCTCGGTTGGCGCGAAACGTGCAATAACACCAAGAAAAGGAGAACGATGATGGTAGAGCTGATTTTTATTTTGGTATTTGTGGCCAGCTTGTTGGTGACGGGGTTGACCGTCTTCGGCACACTGGTAGCCATCGCTGTGGCGTTTGGTGTGTTGATGTTGCTGAGCTTGCTCGGTTTTGCGCTCAAACTGCTGCCTTGGCTGATTGTGATTGCGCTAGGCGTATGGGTGTATCGTCACTATCAGCAAATTCCACGTTAAGAATGGTTTGGCCATCTCAACATGGTCTGTGCCTGTGCTACTATGCCGACCCAAAAGATGACATATACTTAGCACTTTGACAGGAGCAATGATCATGAATAAGCCAGCCCTGGCGATACTGACAACCGCGTTATTATCGCTTTCTGCCACGGCGTGGTGTGACGACACGGCTTATGACGTCAAACTGGGCGCAGCGATGTGGTGGGGCAGCACCAAGGTTGATGAAGTGCGCCATGAGACGGATCAAGCGCCTGCATTTCAGGCCGCGCTCGACCACCAATTGCGTTACCTGCCGAACTTCAGCGTTCGTTACACGAGTGTCGATGCCAATTACGCCGCATTCGATAAACTCGATTACACCTTCTATTACAACTTACTGCATCATGAGTGGATGAACTTTGATGCCGGGGTGACGGTCACGCAGTACCGCAGTTCTCATTACCGTGCTCAGGATGACAAAACGTACGACTTTAACGACACCACGTTTAACTGGTATGCCGCCGCGGAGCTCTCGATCCCAGAGACCAACTTTGACATCATCGGCCAGTTTGATGTCGGCAATAACAGTGGCATGAAAAGTTCGGATGTAACAGCGGGCGTGCAATATCGTTTACCAGTGAAAGACGGGGAATGGGCACTCAAAGGCGGATACCGTGTGATTGACCTTGAGTTTGATGACTTGGCCACGCAGTCGCCAGATACCGGAACCTCTTATGTATTTGTTGATGGTTGGTTCCTCGGCGCGGACTTCCGCTTTTAAATCATCCCGATGTTGTCCTCACGCCACCGTCTCTTGGTGGCGTTTTTGTTGTGCTAACGACAATCTCATCAGCAGAATTCGCAATCCGCTCGAAATAGACCATGCTTAATAGGATGGAACGGCAATATGAGTGAGAGTGGCGATGACGATCACGGAACTGAGAAACCTTTACCGCGAGAACCAGCTTGTAGAAGCCATAATTGAGCCTTCTTCAGAAGAAGGCGCATGGATAGTGGAATTTCGTCACCAACGCGGCGGATTTGTCCTGCTGACCGGCATCAATGGCGAGGAGTGCCATTACATCGATCTCGACCAAGCTTCTAAATCGGCGATGGCGGTGGGATTTAAGCAGGTGAGAGTGGAATCCAAGTGAGTTCAAATTTTACCCGCCTTACTTCCAAAAAGTTATAAAACATGCTCATCTATTCTTTCTTGTTATTAAGAGGAGTGGTTAATCTATCGTCACGCAATGAATAAGGAAGTCGTGACAATGTCTTCAGGAAACACCATACCAAAAGAGCTCGCTGGGCTTGCCAGCCCACTCAACGACTCGCAGCTCAATCAGCTGCAACAAACGATTTCACAACTCTCACCTCAGCAAATGGCTTGGGTGAGCGGTTATTTCTGGGGGCTCAGCCAGTCTCAGACGCTGGGGGCTTCAGCACCTTTGACTCAGGCGGCAGCGCTGACTGCGGCAAAACCTGCCGGTAAGCTGACCATTATCTTTGCTTCGCAAACTGGGAATGCGAAAGGTGTGGCTGAAGCGTTGGAACAAGAGGCCCAAGCGGCGGGTATTGCCGTGCAACTGTTTGATGCCAGCGATTACAAAGGCAAAGATCTGGCGAAAGAAACGCACGTGATCGTCGTGGCTTCAACCAATGGTGAAGGCGAAGCGCCGGACAATGCGTTGGCGCTGCACGAATTCCTGCAATCGAAAAAAGCCCCGAAATTACCCAACCTGCAATATGGCGTGATTGGCCTGGGCGACTCGAGTTACGAGTTCTTCTGCCAAACAGGCAAAGATTTCGATACGTTCCTTGAAAAACTGGGTGCGAAGCGCTTTATCGATCGCGTGGATTGCGATGTGGATTACGATGCCCCTGCCGCAGAATGGCGTGCGAAAGCGTTAGCCAGCGTCAAAGAAGCATTGGCAAGCAGCCAAGCGGAAGTGGTTCAGTTGCCTGTCGGTCAAGCCACGACGTCCCATTCTCAGTACAACAAACAAAATCCATATACCGCCACGTTGTTGACCAGCCAGAAAATCACGGGCCGTGATTCAGGCAAAGATGTACGTCATATCGAAATCGATCTGGCGGACTCGGGGCTGACGTATCAACCGGGTGACGCGTTGGGCGTCTGGTATGAGAACAGTGCAGAACTGGCGAATGTGGTTCTGGCGGCGGCAGGGTTGTCGGGTGTCGAAAGTGTTGAAGTTGATGGTGAAAGCCTTTCTTTACATAGCGCGCTAGTGAGCAAATACGAGATCACTGGTTCGAACCCGCAGTTTGTCACCAAGTTTGCTGAGCTGTCAGGTAGCAAGAAACTACAAAAGCTGGTGGAAGACAAAGACAAGCTGCGTGAATACGCGGCCAATACTCAAATTGTCGATGTCCTAAAAGAAAAGAAAACCAAGCTCTCGGCGGAACAATTGATTGCTCTGCTGCGTCGTCTTACGCCACGTCTGTACTCTATTGCGTCCAGCCAGTCGGAAGTGGATGAAGAAGTGCACTTGACGGTTGGTATCGTGGAATACGATGTGGATGGCGATGTTCGCCAAGGCGGGGCGTCCAGCTTCTTGGGTCAACGCCTAGAAGAAGGCGAGTCCGTGAAAGTGTTCATCGAGCACAACAACAACTTCAAACTGCCGCAAGATGATGCAACGCCAGTGATCATGATTGGCCCGGGGCCGGTATCGCACCGTTCCGCAGCTTTATTCAAGAGCGGGATAACCGTGGAGCGGAGGGTAAGAGCTGGTTGTTCTTTGGTGACCGCACCTTCACTCAAGATTTCCTCTACCAAGTGGAATGGCAGAAATACCTGAAATCAGGTGCGCTGACGCGTTTGGACGTCGCCTTCAGCCGTGACCAACATGAGAAAGTGTACGTACAACACCGTGTGTTGGAACAAGCGGAGCAGGTATGGCAATGGTTGCAAGATGGCGCCTACGTTTACATCTGTGGTGATGCGACACGCATGGCGAAAGATGTCCATGAAGCGCTGATCGTCGTCGGGCAGCAACAGGGCGGCCTGTCACGTGAAAAAGCAGAAGAATATTTCAATGAGCTTCGTAAAGCGAAACGTTACCAGAGGGATGTGTACTAATGAGCACCAAGATTGAAAACAACGTACAGGAAGTCCTTGGCGAAGTGCTCGGCTCGCTTTCTGATAATGAACGCCTCAAACGCGAAAGTAATTTCCTGCGTGGCACGATCGAACACGATCTGCAAGATCGCATCACGGGTGGATTCACGGCTGATAACTTCCAGCTGATCCGCTTTCACGGCATGTATCAGCAAGATGACCGTGATATTCGTAACGAACGTACCAAACAAAAACTGGAGCCGCTGCACAACGTGATGCTGCGTGCTCGTATGCCAGGCGGCATCATCCAACCCAAACAATGGCTGGCGATCGACAAGTTTGCGACCGAACACTCGCTGTATGGCAGTATTCGTCTGACGACCCGCCAGACGTTTCAGTTCCATGGCGTTCTAAAACCGAATATTAAACTGATGCACCAGACGCTCAATAGCATCGGCATCGACTCGATTGCGACGGCAGGCGACGTCAACCGTAACGTATTGTGTACCTCAAACCCGGTGGAATCTGAGCTGCACCAAGAAGCTTACGAGTGGGCGAAGAAAATCAGTGAGCATTTGCTGCCGAAAACGCGCGCTTATGCAGAAATTTGGTTGGATGGCGAGAAAGTCGAAACCACCGACGAAGAACCGATTCTGGGTAGCAATTATCTGCCACGGAAATTCAAAACCACGGTGGTGATCCCGCCGCATAACGATATTGATGTGCATGCGAACGATTTGAACTTCGTGGCGATTGCAGACAACGGCAAGCTGATTGGCTTTAACGTGCTGGTGGGTGGTGGTCTGGCGATGACCCATGGTGATACCTCGACATACCCACGTCGCGCGGATGACTTTGGTTTTATTCCGCTGGAGAAAACGTTAGATGTGGCGGCTGCTGTGGTGACGACACAGCGCGATTGGGGTAACCGTTCAAACCGTAAGAACGCGAAAACCAAATACACGCTGGATCGTGTTGGCGTGGATGTCTTTAAAGCGGAAGTCGAAAAACGTGCAGGCGTGACGTTCGGCGATAGCCGTCCATACGAGTTCACCGAACGCGGCGATCGCATCGGTTGGGTAGAAGGCATCGATGGGAAGCATCACCTGACGCTGTTCATTGAAAACGGTCGTCTATTAGATTTCCCTGGCAAGCCACTGAAAACCGGTGTGGCGGAAATCGCGAAGATTCACCAGGGCGATTTCCGGATGACGGCAAACCAAAACTTGATTGTTGCTGGTGTCCCGGCCGACCAAAAAGCTGAGATTGAAGCATTGGCAGTGTCCCATGGTTTGATGGACAGCAGTGTCAGCGAACAGCGTAAGAATTCGATGGCGTGTGTGGCGTTTCCCACCTGTCCATTGGCGATGGCTGAAGCTGAACGCTTCCTGCCGGAGTTTGTCACTCAGGTCGAAGGTATTCTGGAAAAACACGCGCTGCCAAAAGAAGACAACATCATCCTGCGTGTTACCGGCTGTCCAAACGGATGTGGCCGTGCGATGCTGGCTGAAATCGGTTTAGTCGGGAAAGCGCCTGGCCGTTACAACCTGCACCTCGGTGGTAACCGCGCGGGAACTCGTGTGCCGAAGATGTATAAAGAGAACATTACCGATAAACAGATCCTCGACGAAATCGATACGCTGGTGGGCCGTTGGGCGACAGAGCGTGAGGTTGGGGAAGGTTTTGGTGATTTCACGATTCGTACCGGCATCATTCAAGAAGTGATTGTGTCAAAGAGGGATTTTTATGCCTGAGATCGTCGCGACTCCGAATTTGGCGGAGTTGTTAACGCTCACCAAGGCGGAGCAGGCGCTCCACTTGGCCGAGGTTAACGCATATTTAGAAACGCTCACGGCGCAAGAACGTGTCGTTTGGGCGCTGGAACATTTGCCGGGTACGCATGCCGTCTCTTCTAGCTTCGGTATTCAGGCGGCGGTAATGCTGCATTTGGTGACGTCTGTGAACAAAGACGTCCCGGTGGTCCTGACCGACACGGGCTATCTGTTTCCGGAAACCTACCAGTTTATTGACCAACTGACGGAGCGTTTGGATCTGAATCTCAAGATCTACACCGCAGAGATGTCATCCGCGTGGCAGGAAGCTCGCTTTGGTAAATTGTGGGAACAGGGCGTGACGGGGATTGAACAATACAATCGCATCAATAAAGTGGAACCGATGCGCCGCGCGCTGCATGAACTTAATGTTGGCACTTGGTTTTCGGGCTTACGTCGTGAGCAATCGAAGTCACGGGCGACCTTACCGATTTTGGCGGTTCAAAATGGCGTCTTCAAATTCCTTCCGGTGATCGATTGGACCAATAAAGATGTCCACTATTACCTGAAAGACAACGATCTGCCGTATCACCCACTTTGGGACCAAGGCTATCTGTCAGTCGGCGATACGCATACGACCCGTAAGTGGGAACCGGGCATGAGTGAAGAAGAAACACGATTCTTTGGTTTGAAGCGAGAATGTGGGCTGCATGAAGAATCTCCTGAGCAAGATGGCTCTGGTATTTAATCTGCCTAATATAGAAAAAGCCGCGTTAGCGGCTTTTTCTATATATAAGTGATGTAGATTCGCCGCGATCAAAGGGCTAAAAAGAATAACTCTGTGGATAAGTTGTACGTATCGTTGGGGTAAAATTGGATAAATAAGGCTTTGAGCGTTAATTCATCACTTAAGCGTTATTTTTTCATTTTTTCATAAAAAGTACTTGCCAGTGTGATTCGGATCTCTATAATGCCACCTCGTCGACAGGGCAAGGGCTCACAAGGGTTCAAAGCTAGTCAGACAGGCCAGAAAGAAAAACGAAATGATTTGAAAAAAAGTGTTTGACACTGAAGATTATCTCGCTAGAATGGCCGCCTCTTCCACGGTGACTCAGTCGCTGAAGTAGGAAGAAAGCTCTTTAACAATATAAACCTATCAATCTGTGTGGGCACTCGTTGATGATAATCGAAGATGATTCTAAAGAATCAACTTAGGTATCAATGAACTGAGTGACCAATCGATACTTCGGTATCGGCACAGTCAATTCATTATCGTTCTGTTGGAACGATAATAGCTTTGAATTACTAAGGTAATTTGAAGTCAGTATTCATTGAGCCACAAAATCTTAAATTGAAGAGTTTGATCATGGCTCAGATTGAACGCTGGCGGCAGGCCTAACACATGCAAGTCGAGCGGCAGCGACAACATTGAACCTTCGGGGGATTTGTTGGGCGGCGAGCGGCGGACGGGTGAGTAATGCCTGGGAAATTGCCCTGATGTGGGGGATAACCATTGGAAACGATGGCTAATACCGCATGATAGCTTCGGCTCAAAGAGGGGGACCTTCGGGCCTCTCGCGTCAGGATATGCCCAGGTGGGATTAGCTAGTTGGTGAGGTAAGGGCTCACCAAGGCGACGATCCCTAGCTGGTCTGAGAGGATGATCAGCCACACTGGAACTGAGACACGGTCCAGACTCCTACGGGAGGCAGCAGTGGGGAATATTGCACAATGGGCGCAAGCCTGATGCAGCCATGCCGCGTGTATGAAGAAGGCCTTCGGGTTGTAAAGTACTTTCAGCAGTGAGGAAGGGGATATCGTTAATAGCGGTATTCTTTGACGTTAGCTGCAGAAGAAGCACCGGCTAACTCCGTGCCAGCAGCCGCGGTAATACGGAGGGTGCGAGCGTTAATCGGAATTACTGGGCGTAAAGCGCATGCAGGTGGTTTGTTAAGTCAGATGTGAAAGCCCGGGGCTCAACCTCGGAATTGCATTTGAAACTGGCAGGCTAGAGTACTGTAGAGGGGGGTAGAATTTCAGGTGTAGCGGTGAAATGCGTAGAGATCTGAAGGAATACCGGTGGCGAAGGCGGCCCCCTGGACAGATACTGACACTCAGATGCGAAAGCGTGGGGAGCAAACAGGATTAGATACCCTGGTAGTCCACGCCGTAAACGATGTCTACTTGGAGGTTGTGGCCTTGAGCCGTGGCTTTCGGAGCTAACGCGTTAAGTAGACCGCCTGGGGAGTACGGTCGCAAGATTAAAACTCAAATGAATTGACGGGGGCCCGCACAAGCGGTGGAGCATGTGGTTTAATTCGATGCAACGCGAAGAACCTTACCTACTCTTGACATCCAGAGAACTTAGCAGAGATGCTTTGGTGCCTTCGGGAACTCTGAGACAGGTGCTGCATGGCTGTCGTCAGCTCGTGTTGTGAAATGTTGGGTTAAGTCCCGCAACGAGCGCAACCCTTATCCTTGTTTGCCAGCGAGTAATGTCGGGAACTCCAGGGAGACTGCCGGTGATAAACCGGAGGAAGGTGGGGACGACGTCAAGTCATCATGGCCCTTACGAGTAGGGCTACACACGTGCTACAATGGCGCATACAGAGGGCAGCCAACTTGCGAAAGTGAGCGAATCCCAAAAAGTGCGTCGTAGTCCGGATTGGAGTCTGCAACTCGACTCCATGAAGTCGGAATCGCTAGTAATCGTGGATCAGAATGCCACGGTGAATACGTTCCCGGGCCTTGTACACACCGCCCGTCACACCATGGGAGTGGGCTGCAAAAGAAGCAGGTAGTTTAACCTTCGGGAGGACGCTTGCCACTTTGTGGTTCATGACTGGGGTGAAGTCGTAACAAGGTAGCGCTAGGGGAACCTGGCGCTGGATCACCTCCTTATACGAATGATTATTGCGATGAGTGTTCACACAGATTGATAGTGTTTAATAAAGTGAAGAGATTCGTGCCTCTGCCCTTTAGCGCGAGCACATTGCTGTGTCCCGTTCGTCTAGAGGCCTAGGACACCGCCCTTTCACGGCGGTAACAGGGGTTCGACTCCCCTACGGGATACCATCTTTAAAGGTTTTACCTTTAGAATCTTTAAACATGGTTTTCATTAGAAAATCTGCTCTTTAACAATTTGGAAAGCTGACAAAACAACAATTTATTGTTGTTTGTAAAGTTCTCAATGTATTCCTTAATGGAATACACCAACAAACACATTCAAGTGTGCTTGGTATCGAAGCTTACTGATTCAGTAAGTCTTCAAATTGAGTCCGGCAAAATCAGTCACACACTCATGTAAATTAAATGTGTGACACCTAGGTTGTTTAACAACAACCCGAAACTCCTTCGGGTTGTATGGTTAAGTGACTAAGCGTACACGGTGGATGCCTTGGCAGTCAGAGGCGATGAAGGACGTAGTAACTTGCGATAAGCTCAGATTAGGCAGTAACAGCCACTTGAGTCTGAGATTTCCGAATGGGGAAACCCAACTGCATAAGCAGTTACTGTTAACTGAATACATAGGTTAACAGAGCGAACCGGGGGAACTGAAACATCTAAGTACCCCGAGGAGAAGAAATCAACCGAGATTCCGATAGTAGCGGCGAGCGAAATTGGATTAGCCCTTAAGCTTTACATGCGTCAGGTGAAGGTTCTGGAAAGGACCGCGAAACAGGGTGATAGCCCCGTAGCCGACAGCGCATGTTCAGTGAAATCGAGTAGGGCGGGACACGTGTTATCCTGTCTGAATATGGGGGGACCATCCTCCAAGGCTAAATACTCCTGACTGACCGATAGTGAACCAGTACCGTGAGGGAAAGGCGAAAAGAACCCCTGTGAGGGGAGTGAAATAGAACCTGAAACCGTGTACGTACAAGCAGTAGGAGCCTCCTTTGTGGGGTGACTGCGTACCTTTTGTATAATGGGTCAGCGACTTATATTCAGTGGCAAGGTTAACCATATAGGGGAGCCGTAGGGAAACCGAGTCTTAACTGGGCGTTCAGTCTCTGGATATAGACCCGAAACCGGGTGATCTAGCCATGGGCAGGTTGAAGGTTGAGTAACATCAACTGGAGGACCGAACCGACTAATGTTGAAAAATTAGCGGATGACTTGTGGCTAGGGGTGAAAGGCCAATCAAACTCGGAGATAGCTGGTTCTCCCCGAAAGCTATTTAGGTAGCGCCTCGGACGAATACTACTGGGGGTAGAGCACTGTTAAGGCTAGGGGGTCATCCCGACTTACCAACCCTTTGCAAACTCCGAATACCAGTAAGTAATATCCGGGAGACACACGGCGGGTGCTAACGTCCGTCGTGGAGAGGGAAACAACCCAGACCGCCAGCTAAGGTCCCAAATTACAGCTAAGTGGGAAACGATGTGGGAAGGCTCAGACAGCTAGGATGTTGGCTTAGAAGCAGCCATCATTTAAAGAAAGCGTAATAGCTCACTAGTCGAGTCGGCCTGCGCGGAAGATGTAACGGGGCTAAGCTGTAAACCGAAGCTGCGGCAATGCGATTTATCGTATTGGGTAGGGGAGCGTTCTGTAAGCCGTTGAAGGTGTGTTGTAAAGCATGCTGGAGGTATCAGAAGTGCGAATGCTGACATGAGTAACGACAAGGGGGGTGAAAAACCTCCCCGCCGGAAGACCAAGGGTTCCTGTCCAACGTTAATCGGGGCAGGGTAAGTCGACCCCTAAGGCGAGGCTGAAAAGCGTAGTCGATGGGAAACGGGTTAATATTCCCGTACTTCTTACAATTGCGATGGGGGGACGGAGAAGGCTAGGTGGGCCTGGCGACGGTTGTCCAGGTTCAAGTGCGTAGGCTTGAGAGTTAGGTAAATCCGGCTCTCTTTAAGGCTGAGACACGACGTCGAGCACCTACGGGTGTGAAGTCATTGATGCCATGCTTCCAGGAAAAGCCTCTAAGCTTCAGATTGTAAGGAATCGTACCCCAAACCGACACAGGTGGTCGGGTAGAGAATACCAAGGCGCTTGAGAGAACTCGGGTGAAGGAACTAGGCAAAATGGTACCGTAACTTCGGGAGAAGGTACGCTCTTGATGGTGAAGTCCCTCGCGGATGGAGCTGATGAGAGTCGCAGATACCAGGTGGCTGCAACTGTTTATTAAAAACACAGCACTGTGCAAAATCGTAAGATGACGTATACGGTGTGACGCCTGCCCGGTGCCGGAAGGTTAATTGATGGGGTTAGACTTCGGTCGAAGCTCTTGATCGAAGCCCCGGTAAACGGCGGCCGTAACTATAACGGTCCTAAGGTAGCGAAATTCCTTGTCGGGTAAGTTCCGACCTGCACGAATGGCGTAATGATGGCCACGCTGTCTCCACCCGAGACTCAGTGAAATTGAAATCGCTGTGAAGATGCAGTGTACCCGCGGCTAGACGGAAAGACCCCGTGAACCTTTACTACAGCTTGGCACTGAACATTGAACCTACATGTGTAGGATAGGTGGGAGGCTTTGAAGACGTGACGCCAGTTGCGTTGGAGCCGACCTTGAAATACCACCCTTGTATGTTTGATGTTCTAACTTAGACCCGTTATCCGGGTTGAGGACAGTGCCTGGTGGGTAGTTTGACTGGGGCGGTCTCCTCCCAAAGAGTAACGGAGGAGCACGAAGGTGGGCTAATCACGGTTGGACATCGTGAGGTTAGTGCAATGGCATAAGCCCGCTTAACTGCGAGAATGACGGTTCGAGCAGGTGCGAAAGCAGGTCATAGTGATCCGGTGGTTCTGAATGGAAGGGCCATCGCTCAACGGATAAAAGGTACTCCGGGGATAACAGGCTGATACCGCCCAAGAGTTCATATCGACGGCGGTGTTTGGCACCTCGATGTCGGCTCATCACATCCTGGGGCTGAAGTCGGTCCCAAGGGTATGGCTGTTCGCCATTTAAAGTGGTACGCGAGCTGGGTTTAGAACGTCGTGAGACAGTTCGGTCCCTATCTGCCGTGGGCGTTGGAAGATTGAAGGGGGCTGCTCCTAGTACGAGAGGACCGGAGTGGACGAACCTCTGGTGTTCGGGTTGTGTCGCCAGACGCATTGCCCGGTAGCTAAGTTCGGAATCGATAACCGCTGAAAGCATCTAAGCGGGAAGCGAGCCCTGAGATGAGTCTTCCCTGACAGTTTAACTGTCCTAAAGGGTTGTTCGAGACTAGAACGTTGATAGGCAGGGTGTGTAAGCGTTGTGAGGCGTTGAGCTAACCTGTACTAATTGCCCGTGAGGCTTAACCATACAACACCCAAGGGGTTTTGTACTGGACTCAAAGCTAAGCGCATAAGAATGTGTTGAGAGAATAGAAAACAGCTTTCCGAATTTTAAGAATTTGCTTGGCGACCATAGCGTTTTGGACCCACCTGATTCCATTCCGAACTCAGAAGTGAAACGAAACAGCGTCGATGGTAGTGTGGGGTCTCCCCATGTGAGAGTAGAACATCGCCAGGCTTTAATTTGCACTTGCTTAAACTTTAAGCAAGTCACCATAGAGCTCTAAAAAACTTAGAGTTTTATGTTGACTTTCACGGTGTGAAGCGTAATATACGCGTCCTGCCTAAGTGCTAACGCACTGAAAGCAAAGCTCTTTAACAATATAAACCTATCAATCTGTGTGGGCACTCGTTGATGATAATCGAAGATGATTCTAAAGAATCAACTTAGGTATCAATGAACTGAGTGACCAATCGATACTTCGGTATCGGCACAGTCAATTCATTATCGTTCTGTTGGAACGATAATAGCTTTGAATTACTAAGGTAATTTGAAGTCAGTATTCATTGAGCCACAAAATCTTAAATTGAAGAGTTTGATCATGGCTCAGATTGAACGCTGGCGGCAGGCCTAACACATGCAAGTCGAGCGGCAGCGACAACATTGAACCTTCGGGGGATTTGTTGGGCGGCGAGCGGCGGACGGGTGAGTAATGCCTGGGAAATTGCCCTGATGTGGGGGATAACCATTGGAAACGATGGCTAATACCGCATGATAGCTTCGGCTCAAAGAGGGGGACCTTCGGGCCTCTCGCGTCAGGATATGCCCAGGTGGGATTAGCTAGTTGGTGAGGTAAGGGCTCACCAAGGCGACGATCCCTAGCTGGTCTGAGAGGATGATCAGCCACACTGGAACTGAGACACGGTCCAGACTCCTACGGGAGGCAGCAGTGGGGAATATTGCACAATGGGCGCAAGCCTGATGCAGCCATGCCGCGTGTATGAAGAAGGCCTTCGGGTTGTAAAGTACTTTCAGCAGTGAGGAAGGGGGTATCGTTAATAGCGGTATTCTTTGACGTTAGCTGCAGAAGAAGCACCGGCTAACTCCGTGCCAGCAGCCGCGGTAATACGGAGGGTGCGAGCGTTAATCGGAATTACTGGGCGTAAAGCGCATGCAGGTGGTTTGTTAAGTCAGATGTGAAAGCCCGGGGCTCAACCTCGGAATTGCATTTGAAACTGGCAGGCTAGAGTACTGTAGAGGGGGGTAGAATTTCAGGTGTAGCGGTGAAATGCGTAGAGATCTGAAGGAATACCGGTGGCGAAGGCGGCCCCCTGGACAGATACTGACACTCAGATGCGAAAGCGTGGGGAGCAAACAGGATTAGATACCCTGGTAGTCCACGCCGTAAACGATGTCTACTTGGAGGTTGTGGCCTTGAGCCGTGGCTTTCGGAGCTAACGCGTTAAGTAGACCGCCTGGGGAGTACGGTCGCAAGATTAAAACTCAAATGAATTGACGGGGGCCCGCACAAGCGGTGGAGCATGTGGTTTAATTCGATGCAACGCGAAGAACCTTACCTACTCTTGACATCCAGAGAACTTAGCAGAGATGCTTTGGTGCCTTCGGGAACTCTGAGACAGGTGCTGCATGGCTGTCGTCAGCTCGTGTTGTGAAATGTTGGGTTAAGTCCCGCAACGAGCGCAACCCTTATCCTTGTTTGCCAGCGAGTAATGTCGGGAACTCCAGGGAGACTGCCGGTGATAAACCGGAGGAAGGTGGGGACGACGTCAAGTCATCATGGCCCTTACGAGTAGGGCTACACACGTGCTACAATGGCGCATACAGAGGGCAGCCAACTTGCGAAAGTGAGCGAATCCCAAAAAGTGCGTCGTAGTCCGGATTGGAGTCTGCAACTCGACTCCATGAAGTCGGAATCGCTAGTAATCGTGGATCAGAATGCCACGGTGAATACGTTCCCGGGCCTTGTACACACCGCCCGTCACACCATGGGAGTGGGCTGCAAAAGAAGCAGGTAGTTTAACCTTCGGGAGGACGCTTGCCACTTTGTGGTTCATGACTGGGGTGAAGTCGTAACAAGGTAGCGCTAGGGGAACCTGGCGCTGGATCACCTCCTTATACGAATGATTATTGCGATGAGTGTTCACACAGATTGATGGTTTATACGTTTTAGAGACGATACTGGGTCTGTAGCTCAGGTGGTTAGAGCGTTCGCCTGATAAGCGAGAGGTCGGTGGTTCGAGTCCACTCAGACCCACCAATCTTCCTCCCAGAGGATTGGCACACAGTATCAACACCTGATGGGGCTATAGCTCAGCTGGGAGAGCGCCTGCCTTGCACGCAGGAGGTCAGCAGTTCGATCCTGCTTAGCTCCACCATCTTTAAGCACATTTGCTTAAGTGTTCTTAAACATGGTTTTCATTAGAAAATCTGCTCTTTAACAATTTGGAAAGCTGACAAAACAACAATTTATTGTTGTTTGTAAAGTTCTCAATGTATTCCTTAATGGAATACACCAACAAACACATTCAAGTGTGCTTGGTATCGAAGCTTACTGATTCAGTAAGTCTTCAAATTGAGTCCGGCAAAATCAGTCACACACTCATGTAAATTAAATGTGTGACACCTAGGTTGTTTAACAACAACCCGAAACTCCTTCGGGTTGTATGGTTAAGTGACTAAGCGTACACGGTGGATGCCTTGGCAGTCAGAGGCGATGAAGGACGTAGTAACTTGCGATAAGCTCAGATTAGGCAGTAACAGCCACTTGAGTCTGAGATTTCCGAATGGGGAAACCCAACTGCATAAGCAGTTACTGTTAACTGAATACATAGGTTAACAGAGCGAACCGGGGGAACTGAAACATCTAAGTACCCCGAGGAGAAGAAATCAACCGAGATTCCGATAGTAGCGGCGAGCGAAATTGGATTAGCCCTTAAGCTTTACATGCGTCAGGTGAAGGTTCTGGAAAGGACCGCGAAACAGGGTGATAGCCCCGTAGCCGACAGCGCATGTTCAGTGAAATCGAGTAGGGCGGGACACGTGTTATCCTGTCTGAATATGGGGGGACCATCCTCCAAGGCTAAATACTCCTGACTGACCGATAGTGAACCAGTACCGTGAGGGAAAGGCGAAAAGAACCCCTGTGAGGGGAGTGAAATAGAACCTGAAACCGTGTACGTACAAGCAGTAGGAGCCTCCTTTGTGGGGTGACTGCGTACCTTTTGTATAATGGGTCAGCGACTTATATTCAGTGGCAAGGTTAACCATATAGGGGAGCCGTAGGGAAACCGAGTCTTAACTGGGCGTTCAGTCTCTGGATATAGACCCGAAACCGGGTGATCTAGCCATGGGCAGGTTGAAGGTTGAGTAACATCAACTGGAGGACCGAACCGACTAATGTTGAAAAATTAGCGGATGACTTGTGGCTAGGGGTGAAAGGCCAATCAAACTCGGAGATAGCTGGTTCTCCCCGAAAGCTATTTAGGTAGCGCCTCGGACGAATACTACTGGGGGTAGAGCACTGTTAAGGCTAGGGGGTCATCCCGACTTACCAACCCTTTGCAAACTCCGAATACCAGTAAGTAATATCCGGGAGACACACGGCGGGTGCTAACGTCCGTCGTGGAGAGGGAAACAACCCAGACCGCCAGCTAAGGTCCCAAATTACAGCTAAGTGGGAAACGATGTGGGAAGGCTCAGACAGCTAGGATGTTGGCTTAGAAGCAGCCATCATTTAAAGAAAGCGTAATAGCTCACTAGTCGAGTCGGCCTGCGCGGAAGATGTAACGGGGCTAAGCTGTAAACCGAAGCTGCGGCAATGCGATTTATCGTATTGGGTAGGGGAGCGTTCTGTAAGCCGTTGAAGGTGTGTTGTAAAGCATGCTGGAGGTATCAGAAGTGCGAATGCTGACATGAGTAACGACAAGGGGGGTGAAAAACCTCCCCGCCGGAAGACCAAGGGTTCCTGTCCAACGTTAATCGGGGCAGGGTAAGTCGACCCCTAAGGCGAGGCTGAAAAGCGTAGTCGATGGGAAACGGGTTAATATTCCCGTACTTCTTACAATTGCGATGGGGGGACGGAGAAGGCTAGGTGGGCCTGGCGACGGTTGTCCAGGTTCAAGTGCGTAGGCTTGAGAGTTAGGTAAATCCGGCTCTCTTTAAGGCTGAGACACGACGTCGAGCATCTACGGATGTGAAGTCATTGATGCCATGCTTCCAGGAAAAGCCTCTAAGCTTCAGATTGTAAGGAATCGTACCCCAAACCGACACAGGTGGTCGGGTAGAGAATACCAAGGCGCTTGAGAGAACTCGGGTGAAGGAACTAGGCAAAATGGTACCGTAACTTCGGGAGAAGGTACGCTCTTGATGGTGAAGTCCCTCGCGGATGGAGCTGATGAGAGTCGCAGATACCAGGTGGCTGCAACTGTTTATTAAAAACACAGCACTGTGCAAAATCGTAAGATGACGTATACGGTGTGACGCCTGCCCGGTGCCGGAAGGTTAATTGATGGGGTTAGACTTCGGTCGAAGCTCTTGATCGAAGCCCCGGTAAACGGCGGCCGTAACTATAACGGTCCTAAGGTAGCGAAATTCCTTGTCGGGTAAGTTCCGACCTGCACGAATGGCGTAATGATGGCCACGCTGTCTCCACCCGAGACTCAGTGAAATTGAAATCGCTGTGAAGATGCAGTGTACCCGCGGCTAGACGGAAAGACCCCGTGAACCTTTACTACAGCTTGGCACTGAACATTGAACCTACATGTGTAGGATAGGTGGGAGGCTTTGAAGACGTGACGCCAGTTGCGTTGGAGCCGACCTTGAAATACCACCCTTGTATGTTTGATGTTCTAACTTAGACCCGTTATCCGGGTTGAGGACAGTGCCTGGTGGGTAGTTTGACTGGGGCGGTCTCCTCCCAAAGAGTAACGGAGGAGCACGAAGGTGGGCTAATCACGGTTGGACATCGTGAGGTTAGTGCAATGGCATAAGCCCGCTTAACTGCGAGAATGACGGTTCGAGCAGGTGCGAAAGCAGGTCATAGTGATCCGGTGGTTCTGAATGGAAGGGCCATCGCTCAACGGATAAAAGGTACTCCGGGGATAACAGGCTGATACCGCCCAAGAGTTCATATCGACGGCGGTGTTTGGCACCTCGATGTCGGCTCATCACATCCTGGGGCTGAAGTCGGTCCCAAGGGTATGGCTGTTCGCCATTTAAAGTGGTACGCGAGCTGGGTTTAGAACGTCGTGAGACAGTTCGGTCCCTATCTGCCGTGGGCGTTGGAAGATTGAAGGGGGCTGCTCCTAGTACGAGAGGACCGGAGTGGACGAACCTCTGGTGTTCGGGTTGTGTCGCCAGACGCATTGCCCGGTAGCTAAGTTCGGAATCGATAACCGCTGAAAGCATCTAAGCGGGAAGCGAGCCCTGAGATGAGTCTTCCCTGACAGTTTAACTGTCCTAAAGGGTTGTTCGAGACTAGAACGTTGATAGGCAGGGTGTGTAAGCGTTGTGAGGCGTTGAGCTAACCTGTACTAATTGCCCGTGAGGCTTAACCATACAACACCCAAGGGGTTTTGTACTGGACTCAAAGCTAAGCGCATAAGAATGTGTTGAGAGAATAGAAAACAGCTTTCCGAATTTTAAGAATTTGCTTGGCGACCATAGCGTTTTGGACCCACCTGATTCCATTCCGAACTCAGAAGTGAAACGAAACAGCGTCGATGGTAGTGTGGGGTCTCCCCATGTGAGAGTAGAACATCGCCAGGCTTTAAATTTAGACTCTTGAGTCTAACCAGTGCGGAGCGGTAGTTCAGTTGGTTAGAATACCGGCCTGTCACGCCGGGGGTCGCGGGTTCGAGTCCCGTCCGCTCCGCCACTTATTTTGAAAACCCAGTCTTTGACTGGGTTTTTTGCTATCTGGCGTTTAGAAAACGCACCGAATCTCTATCCTTTATCTCAGCGCGATTGCTCATTCAGCTCCCCTTCCCCTTCTCACGTTATGTTTATCTGGCTTGATGAGGTTACCTACACAGCATCGTGCCACCTCCGCTCCTATCCTTTTATGAATTGCACATCATGATTAGATTCCACACCAATGACCCCATTACTGGTTGACCCCATTGCTGATGGTGCGATTCTGAGGTCTATAGGGAGTCTCTCAAGGGCGGTATCGTCTGAGCAGCATGACAAACCGATGAGACAGCATGTGATTTGAGGAAGTGCTCGATGATGTATTGAGACGTTGAGATAGAAGAGCGGGGGAGTCGAGACAAAAAAGCCGATGCACAGGCATCGGCTCAAAGAGGAGGGAGTCGCTCAGAGGATTTGTTTCAGCACTCGGTCGGCTTTGACGCGGGTGATTTTACGAATCAAATGCTGATGCTGAATGGTTATCGAGGCGTTCTCAACGTTGATCATCCCTGATTACCTATGTTCGTAACAACCGACATGCCTACGATAACTGGATAAGGAAGAGGAAGGATGTGGCGGCAATAAAAAAGCAGCAACTAAGTTGCTGCTTTCACCATGGATGACGATGGTGCCTTTAAACGTTTTGTTCTTGCTGTTCTTTGGCTTGTTCTGCCTCGCTTTTCGCAACCTGCAGTTCGTGTTCCATTTCTTTTTCAGCTTGCTTCGCTTTCTCAATCATTGGGGTAATGGTTGACCCTTGAATCAAGATAGAGAATACCACCACGGAATAAGTCATCACCAGAATCAGCTCTTTCACGTCAATGAGCTTGTCTGGAATCACCATCATGCCAGATGGAATTGATAGTGCCATTGCGAGCGCCAAACCACCGCGCAAGCCACCCCATGTCAGGATCTTAATCGACCAAGGGTTGTATTTCCGGTAACGCTTAAAACCGATGTAAGACACGAACACACTCAGGTAACGCGCGCACAGAACCAGTGGAATCGAGATGGCCATCATGATCCAGTCTTCCTCGTGGAATTCAAATAGCAGCATCGACATACCGATCAGCAGGAACAGTACGCCGTTGAGGAACTCGTCGACCAATTCCCAGAAGTGATCCAAATGTTCTTCACTCTCTTTCGAGAAACCGATAAAGCGGGTCCAGTTACCAATCATGATGCCCGACACTACCATTGCTAGCGGGCCAGAGACGTGAATCACATCAGCAAACACATAACCTGCGGTTGGAATACCAATGGTCAGTAACAGCTCCATGGAGTGGTCGTCAGTGGCACTGATCAAGTAGTGGAAAATTAGACCCAATACGAAACCATACAGAATGCCGCCCATGGCTTCTTGTGCAAACAAACCAAACACACTGCCGACGGTTGGTGTTTCATGGCCGAATGCGATGGTAAAGATGGTCACGAAGATCACCAGACCAAAGCCGTCGTTAAACAGCGATTCGCCTTCGATTTGCGTGGAAATACGTTTTGGGGCGTTGAGTTTTTTGACGATGGCCAGAACAGCGATGGGGTCGGTTGGTGAAATCAGTGCGCCAAACAGCAGGCAGTAGACTAAATCAAATTGGATACCGATAAGCTGACAGAGGCCGTAGAGACCGAAACCAATGAAGAAGGTTGAGAAGAGCGTCGCACCCAGTGCTAAAACCGTAATTTCCCACTTTTGATCTTTCAGGTTCGGCAGTTTAATGCCCAGACCACCGGCAAATAGAAGGAATCCTAAAATGCCTTTGAGGAGGAAGTTTTCGAAGTTGATGCTGGTGACTGTTTCAGTAGCAATTTGAGTCAGATGAAACCAGTTATTCTGACCGGCGATGAGGATAAGTAAGGAAAGCAACATGGACCCGGCAGTGATTGCAATCGTGGTTTGCATCTTACCTATCTTACTGTTTAAAAAGGCGATCATCATTGCCGCAGCAGATAGAAAGCACAGAGTATAGTAGACCGACATTTTCTTCTCGTTGTGTAACAAAATATGAACGAAATTGTCCTTCGATGCTGGGTAAATAGCAAACACTTTTTTATATACCCTTTTATCAATTCGCGGGTCAATGAATCGAGTAAATTTGCTGTTTTAGACGTCTAGATTTCTATTCAATGTGTGATAGGATGGGAAAAAAGCAAAAGGAATGAGGCTGTATTGTGGGAACTAATGTAAGACACCAAATTGAATCGCAACTGCAACAGCGAATCTTGTTGATCGACGGTGGTATGGGCACCATGATCCAAGGATATAAGCTGGAAGAGCAGGATTATCGCGGTGAACGTTTTGCCGACTGGCACAGTGATCTGAAGGGAAATAATGACCTGTTGGTACTTACTCAGCCTCAGTTGATCAAAGAGATTCATACCGCTTACCTCGAAGCGGGCGCCGACATACTCGAAACCAACACCTTCAATGCCACCACCATTGCGATGGCGGATTACGACATGCAATCGCTGAGTGCTGAGATCAATTTGGCAGCAGCGAAGCTCGCGCGTGAAGCGGCAGACGAATGGACGGCGAAAACGCCGCATAAACCTCGCTATGTGGCTGGCGTGCTTGGCCCAACCAACCGTACGTGTTCGATTTCACCGGATGTGAACGACCCCGGCTATCGAAATGTCACCTTTGATCAGTTGGTTGAAGCGTATTCTGAATCGACGCGCGCACTGATTAAGGGCGGCAGTGATCTCATCCTGATTGAAACCATCTTCGATACACTGAACGCCAAAGCGTGTGCGTTTGCGGTCGAGTCGGTATTTGAAGAGTTGGGCATTGAATTGCCCGTGATGATTTCAGGCACCATTACGGATGCCTCTGGTCGTACGTTGTCGGGCCAAACCACAGAAGCCTTCTATAACGCCCTGCGTCACGTGCGCCCAATTTCTTTTGGCTTGAACTGTGCTTTGGGTCCTGACGAACTACGTCAATACGTGGAAGAGTTATCACGTATTGCCGAATGTCATGTCTCTGCTCACCCCAACGCCGGCTTACCCAATGCCTTTGGTGAATACGACCTTTCCGCAGAGGAGATGGCCGAGCACATTGAAGAATGGGCCAAAACGGGTTTCCTCAATTTAGTGGGCGGCTGTTGTGGGACGACGCCGGAACACATTGCTGCAATGGCGAAAGCCGTGGAAGGCGTGACGCCTCGCGCGTTGCCAACGCTCAATGTGGAATGTCGTCTCTCGGGCCTTGAGCCGCTGAACATCGCCAAAGAAACGCTGTTTGTGAACGTGGGGGAACGCACCAACGTGACCGGTTCGGCACGTTTCAAGCGCCTGATTAAAGAAGAGCTGTATGACGAAGCGCTCGATGTCGCGCGTGAACAGGTCGAAAATGGCGCGCAGATCATCGACATCAACATGGATGAAGGCATGTTAGATGCCGAAGCTTGTATGGTGCGCTTTCTGAACCTCTGTGCGTCGGAGCCAGAGATTTCGAAAGTTCCGGTGATGGTCGACTCATCCAAGTGGGAAGTCATCGAAGCGGGCCTGAAATGCATTCAGGGTAAAGGTATCGTGAACTCCATCTCCCTCAAAGAGGGAAAAGAGAAATTCGTTCAACAGGCGAAACTCGTACGTCGCTACGGCGCCGCGGTGATTGTGATGGCGTTCGATGAAGTTGGCCAAGCCGATACTCGTGAACGTAAATTAGAAATCTGTCGCCGCGCTTACCATATTCTGGTTGATGAAGTGGGTTTCCCACCAGAGGACATCATTTTTGACCCGAACATCTTCGCGGTCGCGACCGGTATCGATGAACACAATAACTATGCGCTCGACTTTATTAACGCGGTTGCGGACATCAAACGCGATTTGCCGCATGCCATGATCTCTGGCGGTGTCTCCAACGTGTCGTTCTCCTTCCGCGGCAACAACTATGTGCGTGAAGCGATCCACGCGGTGTTCCTGTATCACTGTTTCAAAAACGGCATGGACATGGGCATCGTGAATGCCGGCCAGCTGGAAATTTACGACAACGTGCCAGAGACGCTGCGGGAAGCGGTCGAAGATGTGATCCTCAACCGTCACAACGACGCGACCGAACGCCTACTGGAGATTGCTGATGCGTATCGCGAAAACGCGGTGGGCAAACAGGACGATGCGTCTGCGCTTGAATGGCGGACTTGGCCAGTTGCGAAACGTCTGGAACATGCGTTGGTCAAAGGGATTACCGAATTTATTGTTGAAGATACCGAAGAAGCACGCGTCAATGCGAGCAAGCCGCTGGAAGTGATTGAAGGCCCGCTGATGGACGGCATGAACGTGGTGGGCGATCTATTTGGCGAAGGCAAAATGTTCCTGCCGCAGGTGGTGAAGTCGGCGCGCGTGATGAAGCAGGCGGTGGCGCACTTAGAACCGTATATCAATGCTGAAAAACAATCGGGCTCAACCAACGGTAAGATCCTGCTTGCGACAGTGAAAGGCGATGTGCATGACATCGGTAAGAACATTGTCGGTGTGGTATTGCAGTGTAATAACTACGAAATCATTGACTTGGGTGTGATGGTGCCGTGTGAACAGATCCTTAAAGTGGCGCGTGAGCAGAACGTCGACATCATCGGTTTGTCTGGTCTGATCACACCATCGCTGGATGAAATGGTACACGTCGCCAAAGAAATGGAGCGTCAAGGGTTTGATTTGCCGTTGCTGATTGGCGGTGCGACGACCTCGAAAGCGCATACCGCGGTGAAGATTGAGCAAAACTATCATCAGCCTGTGGTGTATGTAAACAATGCCTCACGCGCGGTGGGGGTGTGTACCTCATTGCTGTCGAATGAGTTGCGTCCAGCCTTTATTGAAAAATTGGATTTGGACTACGAACGCACACGTGATCAACATGCGCGTAAAACGCCGAAGACGCGTCCGGTGACACTTGCGGAAGCTCGGGCAAATAAGGCGCCGATTGATTGGGATAGCTACACACCGCCAGTGCCAGCCAAACCTGGCGTCCATGTGTTTGAACACTTTGAGCTATCTACATTGCGTCAGTACATCGACTGGACGCCATTTTTCATGACCTGGTCGCTGATGGGTAAATACCCTGCGATCTTGCAACACGAAGAAGTGGGCGAGGAGGCGCAGCGTCTGTTTAGAGATGCCAACGAATTGCTGGACAAGGTTGAACGAGAGGGGTTACTCAAAGCCAGCGGTATGTGCGCGTTGTTCCCAGCCGCGAGTGTCGGGGATGACATTGAAGTGTACCGCGATGAGTCGCGTACGGAAGTGGCGCACACGCTGTATAACCTACGCCAGCAAACCCACAAGCCCAAAGGAGCAAACTACTGCTTGTCGGATTACATCGCGCCGAAATCGAGTGGTAAAAAGGATTGGATTGGTGCATTTGCGGTCACGGGCGGGATTGGCGAACGTGAGTTGGCGGATCAATACAAAGCGCAGGGCGATGATTACAATGCGATCATGATTCAAGCGGTGGCGGATCGTTTGGCTGAAGCATTTGCGGAATACCTGCATGAAAAAGTGCGCAAAGAGATTTGGGGCTACGCGACGGATGAAAACCTGTCGAACGACGAACTGATTCGCGAAAAATATCAGGGGATTCGTCCAGCGCCCGGTTATCCCGCGTGTCCTGAGCATACTGAGAAAGGCACCCTGTGGGAGATGCTTAAGGTTGAAGAGACGATTGGCATGTCGCTGACCACCAGTTATGCGATGTGGCCGGGTGCATCAGTGTCGGGCTGGTATTTCTCGCATCCGGATTCACGCTACTTTGCCATTGCGCAGATTCAAGATGATCAGGTGCAAAGCTACGCTCAGCGCAAAGGGTGGGATCACCTCGAAGCTGAAAAATGGCTTGGGCCCAATATCAACGGCTAAGTACTGAAATAGCACAGCACAGAAACAACAAAGGTCACCCTCGGGTGACCTTTTCTTTATGCGTGTGACTCATGAAAGCGACTTATTACTCGAACAGATCTTCATGCAGTTTCTGAATCACGTTCTTCGACACGGGGGCATCGACCAAGAAACACAGGTTGTGATCACTGGCGCCGTAGCAAATCATGCGCAGGTTGAAGTCACCCAATGTGCTGAATACTTGTTTGGCGTAGCCTTTGGTTTCCATCTGGTTACCGATCAACGCCACCAGACACAGGTTGTGTTCCACCTCGACTGTCGCCAATTCTTCCAGTTCTGCACGAGCCTCTTGCGGCAGCTCCGGTGCGCCGCCAGCGGTGTCGGTTTTGTCTAATGTGAGCGAAACACTGATCTCTGAGGTGGTGATCAGATCGACGGAGATTTTGTACTTGGCCAGCACCTCAAACACTTTGGCGAGGAAGCCGTAAGCGTGGAACATTTTGGCGCTGCGCAGGGTCACCATGGTTTGGTTGCAGCGCAGGGCCAAGGCGCGAAATTGTGGCGAGTTTTCTACTTCTTGGCGAATCCAAGTGCCGCCTTTTTCTGGCTCTTTTGACGAACCGACAAACACCGGGATACCGTGACGAATCGCCGGAACCAGCGTCGAAGGGTGCAGGATCTTGGCGCCAAAGTTGGCCATCTCTGACGCTTCGCTGAAGCTAATCTCTGGAATAGGGGCCGCTTTGGGGGCAATGCGTGGATCGGTGGTGTAGATGCCTGGGACATCCGTCCAGATCTCAAGTCCGCTGGCTTCAACAGCTTCGGCAATCAGCGCCGCGGAATAGTCACTGCCGCCACGCCCTAGTGTGGTGGTGTTGCCTTGTTCATCTGAACCAATAAAGCCTTGCGTGATAACCACGTTTTGCTGGCACAAAGGCACCAGTGTTGCTTTTGCCAGACGCTTAATCTCGTCGAGCTGAGGTTCCGCACGGCCGTAATGATCATCGGTGCGCAGCACGTCGCGAATATCAAAACGTACCGCATTGATGCCTCGCTCGCGCATCAGTTGCGCCAAAATATGCGTCGACATCAGCTCACCACACGCCACTAGATGATCGGTTAGTTTTTTGCTGGATTGAAACGAGGCTGCTTCAGCCGCGCTCGCGACGCTGTCTAAAATCGTGTGTACCTCTTTTTCGACCTGAGTCGGATCCGCCAATTGGTCAATGATGGCATGATGAATATCTGCCAACTGTTTGAGGATCAGGGCGCGTTGTTCTGACTCTTGCACGCCATTGGCCAGTTCAACCAATAGGTTGGTCACACCTGAGCAGGCACTGCTGACCACTAATTTGGTGTGTGGATTGTTTTCAATGATGGCAGAGCAACGGCTCATGGCTTCGAAATTTGCAACACTTGTACCGCCAAATTTGGCGACATTGAATGCACTCACGGCATTTCTCCCAGACTTCCCAGAAAATAAAATGGTTGGTAATCCAACGTCCAATGTTTTGAAGAGAGTGTTCTTAGAGCAAAAAAGAGAGGTGTACTTTGACAGGTTTCCTCAGAAGCTCTTCATCAGCGTTGTACTGATGACAGTTGAAGGGATTCAGCCCATTCAACCGACAAACCAGAACCACAATTCTGATCCATCTCGGCACTGCTCCCCCTGAGTGTTCTGTTTTGGAGTTGAGGCTCCACAAAACACCTGCCTGGGCAGTGCTCCTCTTCTGCTAGATAGCTCAGACATTGAACGGGTTTATGTACTTAATGTCAATCGTAAATGTCTTAGCAAATGAAAATAATTATGCACTGAATGTGACAGTGGTTCGACCTCTAGACCTCCGTCGAATTGTGGTGGCGAACGAATTGGATTAACCTTGATTTTCCTCAACCCCCAAAGCAAGGAGCACTTATGACCATCCGCAGTTTCATTCCCCCACACCGCATTTTGATGGGCCCGGGGCCATCGGATATTTCCCCTCAGGTTTTGCAGGCATTAAGCCGCCCAACAGTTGGCCACTTGGACCCGCTGTTTGTCGGCATGATGGATGAACTCAAGCAGTTGTTGAAATATGCATTCCAAACTCAGAACGATTTTACCATTGCAGTCTCCGCGCCAGGCAGTGCGGGCATGGAAGCGTGTTTCGTCAACTTGGTTGAACCGGGCGATAAAGTGATCGTGTGCCGCAACGGTGTGTTTGGTGAGCGCATGCGTGAAAACGTGGTGCGTTGCGGTGGCGATGTGGTGATTGTGGATGATGCATGGGGCGCCCCCGTCTCGGTTGACAAAGTGGCTGACGCGATCGCACAACATCCTGATGCGAAGATTCTGGCATTTGTGCATGCGGAAACCTCGACCGGCGCGTGCAGTGATGCCCAAGCGTTGGGCGCATTGGCAAAGCAGCATGGCATGTTGACGATTGTCGATGCGGTGACTTCACTCGGCGGAGTGCCGTTGCTGGTGGATGAGTGGCAACTGGATGCAGTGTATTCGGGTAGCCAGAAGTGTTTGTCGTGTGCACCGGGTTTATCGCCGCTGACGTTCTCTGCTCAAGCGATTGAGAAAATACAGTCACGCAAGACGCCGATTCAAAGCTGGTTCCTCGATCAGAGTTTGGTGCTGGGGTATTGGAGCGGGCAGGGTAAACGCAGCTATCACCATACTGCTCCTGTGAATAGTTTATATGCGCTGCATGAAGCGTTATTGATGCTGAAAAATGAAGGGCTGGAAAGCGCGTGGGCACGCCATCGGCAGATGCACGAGAAACTCAAAACGGGGCTGGAACAGCTCGGATTGACGTTTGTGGTGGACGAAGCCAGTCGTTTGCCGCAGTTGAATACGGTTTACATTCCTGACGGGGTTGATGATGCCGCGGTGCGCAATCATCTATTGAATGAATACAACTTAGAAATTGGTGCAGGTTTGGGGGCGTTGGCGGGGAAAGCGTGGCGCATTGGCGTGATGGGTTATGGCGCGCGAGCGGAAAATATTGCGCTATGTCTTAAGGCTTTGGAAGATGCTCTGACGCAATAAATGGCGACGTTGCATGGCAAAAAGTTTTACTGCAAAAAAGGTGGCTGAGGCCACCTTTTTTATTCGTCATCTTCATCCAGATTCGGTACGCTCGAGACCGCCGCAGAGGGCGGCTCGTAGTGCACAGTGGTGAAGTCTTGACGAGGAAACAGGAATTCTGCTTCGGCACGGATCTGTTCGGCGCGGCTGTGATCGCCCAAGCCTTGGTAGGCCAGAATCAGGTTGCTGTAAAACGCAGGGCGAGGTTTGTGTTTGATGATCGCCAACGACCAATCAATATAAGGCTGAATGTATTGCGGCTGCTGATTGTACAAACCGATATTGAGGTAAGTGCTGTAGACGTCCCAATCATAGCGATCCTGCCATACCACGGGATTGGTGACCTGATTCAACAGATCCGGATTCTTTGGATGCGAGCCTTCAAACTTCATCAGAATGTAGTTGGTGTGTAATGCGCTGAGCATATACACCGCCGTCAAGAACGGCAGCAACAAACTGGTGATGCGCAGGGCGGACTTGCTGATTTTGCTAAAGCGCGCAAAGCGATATTTTGCGACGCGCTGGTCGATCCAAAATAGGAGGATCACAAAGGTAATCCAGTGAATGGCAGAGTGATAAAACGGATATTCCAACTGGCTGTGCAGCACCATCGGCAACAACAGCGCAAACATCGCCAGTCGCGTACCTTTTTTGGCCGAACGGATGCGCATCAACACAAATCCTGCCGCAATCGCCATGCCGAGGATCGGCAGCAATCCACCTTCGACACCCCAATACAGGATTTCATTGTGCGGATGATCCATCGCAGGTAAACCGGGCGGGTAGCGGTTGTTCAGTTGATGCTGACGCGCGGTATACAACATGTATTTGGCTTCGAAATTCCCGTAACCGTAACCGGTAAATGGTTTCTCGATCAGCATGTCCACTGCTTGAGGAAAGGTGTAACGGCGCGGACTGTCCAAATCAGCTTTTTGCTCAATCAATTGCGCAGTGCCCGCAGAGTGCCCTGCGGCGAGACCGAGAAGGACACCAGCGAGGGTGGCCAGCAGCCAGTTGATAAAACGCTGACGCGTTGAAAAGCGGTAGAGATACGGCAGAATTAACGCCACCCCGAAGAGGGCCGACAACCACCCTGTCCGCGATGCCAGCACAACCAGCAGGGGGAGCGTCATGAGCGGGGTTAAATAGAGCAGGCTGACTTCACTGAGGTGTTTGTTGTATTTCTTGGGCTGGCGAGCGAGGAGATACCCTGAAAGTACCAACCCCGTGGCCAAGAAGCTGGCCATCACATTCGGTTGTTGGAAAATGCCGTAAGGACGATTAGCCGTGGTGTTGTAGCCAAAGAGATTGCCGGGTTTGAGCTCAAAGTATTGAAACAGGCCAAAGGCGGCTTCTATCAGACAAGCCAGAACGATGAACCAGAGCAAGCGTTGTTTGTGTTTGTTGCTGAAATAAAATTGCTGGAGCACAACAAACAACAGCATCCCAGCCCATAGTCCGGTCAAGCGGCTCAGTGCGCCTTGCCAATTGGCGTTGGTGTAACACATTGGCAGCGTCATGATCACGCAACTGAGTACAAATACGACCGTCAGTTTGGAGTAACGCAGCTTACGGGAATTGGCCAGTTGATAGAGGCCAACGGCGAGCGCAATGCTCAGTACCAGCCACGTGGTGACATTGAACGATAATGCCAATCCGGCGCCGCCCGGATTGGGCATAAAAAAGTGCATGGCGAGCAGGTACACGCCCCCCAACGCAAGCAGAAACGGTTTATTCAACGGAACACTGGGTGCTTGCGGTTCGAGTTGAGTGCCACTCAGTAACAATGTTGCCATAATGTCTCACAACCAAATGGAAAAAAAGAAACCAGCGTGAGGTCGCTGGTTTCGTCACTTTACCGCTTTTTTTTATTTCAACATAGGCTTAAGGAAGCGCGCTGTGTGTGATCCTTCGACCTGCGCCACATCTTCTGGCGTGCCTTGCGCAATAATTTCACCGCCCCCTTGTCCGCCTTCTGGCCCCAAATCGACAATCCAGTCCGCCGTTTTGATGACGTCCAAATTGTGCTCGATCACCACCACGGTGTTGCCGTTATCACGCAAGCGATGCAGCACATCCAACAGCTGCTGAATATCATGGAAGTGCAGGCCAGTTGTGGGTTCATCAAGAATGTACAGCGTTTTACCAGTGTCGCGTTTAGATAGTTCTCGCGCCAACTTCACTCGCTGCGCTTCCCCGCCAGACAGCGTGGTCGCCGCTTGACCAAGACGAATGTAAGACAAACCGACATCGATCAGGGTTTGCAGTTTGCGCGCGATCACCGGAACCGGTTCAAAAAATTCACGCGCATCTTCCACCGTCATGTCCAGCACTTCATCGATGGTTTTGCCTTTATAACGCACTTCCAAAGTTTCGCGGTTGTAACGCTTTCCTTTACACACGTCACACGGCACATACACATCTGGCAGGAAATGCATTTCGACTTTGATCACCCCGTCTCCCTGACACGCCTCACAGCGACCGCCACGGACGTTGAAACTAAAGCGCCCCGGTTTGTAGCCGCGAGAGCGCGATTCTTGCGTGCCGGAAAACAGCTCGCGGATCGGCGTGAAGATGCCGGTGTATGTGGCCGGGTTAGAACGCGGTGTACGGCCGATCGGGCTTTGATCGATGTCGATCACTTTATCGAAATGTTCCAAGCCCTTGATCGATTTGTACGGCGCTGGCGTTGAGGTTGTTGCTCCGTTGAGCGCCACATGCGCAATGTTGAAGAAGGTGTCGTTGATCAGGGTGGATTTACCTGAACCGGAGACGCCCGTGATACAACTGAACAAGCCGACCGGAATCGACAGATTCACGTTTTTGAGGTTGTTGCCGGTCGCGCCGATGAGCTCAACGGTTTTCTTGGCATCGCGGGGAACGCGCTGTTTCGGAATGGCAATCGCTTTGGCACCGCTCAGGTACTGACCGGTTAAGGAGTCTTTGTTCGCGATGATCTCATCCACGGTGCCTTCGGCCACCACAGAGCCACCATGCACGCCGGCACCCGGGCCGATATCAATCACGTGATCCGCCAAACGAATGGCATCTTCATCGTGCTCGACGACCAGCACCGTATTGCCCAGATCGCGCAAATGATTCAGTGTTTTCAATAGGCGTTCGTTGTCACGCTGGTGGAGGCCAATCGACGGCTCATCCAGCACATACATCACCCCCACAAGACCGGCACCGATTTGGCTCGCGAGGCGAATACGTTGCGCTTCACCGCCAGAGAGTGTTTCGGCACTGCGCGACAGGTTGAGGTAGTTGAGGCCGACGTTGACCAGAAATTGCAGGCGGTCGTTGATCTCTTTCATCACCTTCTCGGCGATTTGCGCGCGCTGACCTTCTAGTTTCAGCGACTGAAAGAATGTCAGCGCATCGGCAATGCTCAGCTCGACAATTTGCGGCAGGGTGGTGTCGTTGACAAACACGTTGCGCGCTTCAAGGCGCAGGCGTGTGCCTGCACAGCTCGCACACGGTTTGTTGGAAATGTATTTCACCAACTCTTCGCGTACCGAGCTGGATTCCGTGTCACGGTAGCGACGTTCCAAGGTATTGAGAATGCCTTCAAACGGATGACGTTTGACACGAATGTCGCCACGGTCGTTGATGTATTTAAATTCTACTTCCGTGCGGCCCGAGCCGTGCAGAATGATCTCCTGAGTTTTCTTGGGCAGTTTGTTAAATGGGGTGTGTAGATCAAACCCATAATGATCCGCCAACGAAGTCAGCATTTGGAAGTAGTAGTAGTTTTTCTGATCCCAACCGCGAATGGCACCTTGCGCAAGGCTGAGGTTGGCATCTTGAATCACGCGAGCCGGATCGAAGTATTGTTGCACCCCCAAGCCGTCACACGTTTGGCAGGCGCCCGCAGGGTTGTTGAATGAGAACAGGCGAGGTTCGAGCTCGCGCATGCTGTAACCACAATGCGGACACGCAAAATTGGCAGAGAAGACCTGCTCTTCGCCTTCGCCTTCCATCGGTGCGACGACCACAATCCCGCCAGACAGCTCCAGCGCGGTTTCAAACGATTCCGCCAGACGTTGTTGTAGATCGCTGCGCACTTTAAAGCGGTCGACCACCACTTCAATGGTGTGTTTTTTGTGCAGTTCTAAGGTCGGTGGATCGGACAAGTCGCAGGTTTCCCCATCGATCCGAGCGCGAATAAAGCCCTGAGCGGCGAGGTTTTCCAACGTTTTAACGTGTTCGCCTTTGCGCTCTTTCACAATCGGAGCCAGCAGCATCAGCTTGGCGCCTTCGGGCATTTCCAGCACCTTATCCACCATTTGGCTGATGGTTTGCGCGGTCAGCGGGACTTTGTGCTCCGGACAACGAGGTTCGCCGACGCGAGCGTACAACAGACGCAGGTAATCGTAGACTTCGGTGATGGTTCCGACGGTTGAACGCGGGTTGTGGGATGTCGATTTTTGCTCAATCGAAATCGCCGGAGAGAGGCCTTCAATGTGGTCGACATCCGGTTTTTCCATCAATGACAGAAATTGACGTGCATAAGCTGATAGGGATTCGACGTAGCGACGTTGCCCTTCGGCGTACAAAGTATCAAACGCGAGTGACGATTTGCCTGAGCCGGAGAGGCCGGTGATGACAATCAGTTTGTCGCGTGGAATGGTGAGGTTGATGTTCTTGAGGTTATGGGTACGAGCGCCACGTACTTCGATTTTATCCATCAGATTTGCTCTATGTCATACCAAGTCGAACAAGTATTACATAGAGTGAGATTTGTGCAAAGAAGTACTGGATAAAAAAACAGTTAAAAAGAAAGCCATCGTTTCCGATGGCTTTCATGCGTTCTGCTCAAAAAGGATTACGCTTTTTTGGTTGAATGTTTTGCCAATTCAACAGTTTGCTGGTCTTTTTTGTACAGGTGTTCAAAGCAGTAGTTGGTTGCTTCGATGTAGCCTTCAACGCTACCACAATCAAAGCGTTTGCCTTTGAATTTGTACGCCAGAACACACCCAGCTTTCGCCTGTTTCAGCAGCGCGTCGGTGATCTGAATTTCGCCACCTTTGCCCGGTTCGGTGTTTTCGATCAGTTCGAAAATATCGGGGGTCAGGATGTAACGACCAATGATCGCCAGATTGCTTGGCGCCGTGCCTGCCTCCGGTTTTTCGACCATGTCATCGACACGGAACAGATCGTCTTTGATCATTTCGCCAGCAATCACGCCGTATTTGTGGGTCTCGTTCTCAGGGACTTCTTGTACGGCCACGATTGAGCAGCGGAATTGCTTGTAGAGCGCGACCATTTGCTCAAGGACACCTTGATCTTCGTTGACGCACAGATCGTCTGCCAGAACCACAGCGAAAGGTTCATCACCCACCAGTTCACGTCCGGTGAGGATCGCATGGCCTAATCCTTTCATTTCGCGTTGGCGAATGTAAGTAAATTGCGCGGTTTCGATAATGTGGCGAATATCGACTAATAGTTCTTCTTTGTTGGTCCCACGAATCTGGTGTTCCAGTTCGTAGTTCATGTCGAAGTGATCCATGATCGAGTGTTTACCACGGCCGGTCACGATGCACATACCCGTCATGCCCGCTTGAATTGCCTCTTCGACGCCGTATTCAATCAGGGGTTTGTTGACGACAGGCATCATCTCTTTTGGCATGGATTTGGTTGCAGGTAAGAAACGTGTGCCATAGCCAGCTGCCGGGAATAGGCATTTCTTAATCATAATTAAAGCCCTATTTTTTATTAGATTTGCGTATGGGGAAGCAAAGATTGCGGGCACTTTATCATGTTCTCGATGTGAACTTCAGCACATTCTCAGGTCTGGGGCGAGAAAATGTGCTGATGACCCAATTATGAGAGCAGGTTTTGGTTGGCCCATGTGATGGCTTGGGTTCGGTTCTTGACCGAGAGCTTTTTAAAGATCTGATAGAGGTGCGACTTGACGGTAAATTCACTGATGAACAGGCTCTCCGCCATCTGCATGTTTGAGGCGCCCGTCTGCAAGCTGCGTAGGATTTGTAATTCACGTGTGGTGAGCTCGATGGTTGCTTGCGTGTGATGATGCTGGAAAATGTGGCGATAGTAATGCAACAACTGACTGCTGACATGGCGTGGCAGCCAATTCTGACCGTTGATGATTTCCGCCAATCCCTGCGCGATCGATGAGGGCGCGTCATCTTGATAAAACAAGCCTTTCAGGTTGCCAAAGGTGAGAAGTTCTTCCGTGCGCAGGCGTTTTTCTACACCAAATAAAATGGTTTCCAAGTGGGGGCTGGTGATGGGCAAGGGGCCTAAACGCTGGCGAATCGCGTCATGTTCACCATAATTAAACAGTAGGATTTTATGTTTGTCGGCTTGATACGCTTGCAACAGTTGTTCGGGTTCAATCTGTGGCACAGGCAGGGCGAGTCGTGTGAGTGCGTCACCCAATGGGGGTGGCGGAGGGAGGGTGGCATCCAGACACAAATAGTAAATCGTTCGGGCGTAATTGGCGCGTTGCATGAGCTCTTCCTTGAGGGTGCAAAGTATGAATCGGTTACCTTGCCGAACTTTGTGCGTGCAGGCGAATTTTTACTGAGTGTTTGCGTGAGAATTCAATCTGTGGCGTAAATGAGCGTCCTATCAAAACTGAATTTTTCGATGGATGCCGAAAAAAGAGCGACGTTGGCGTGGATTTTTAACTCGGGACCGATAACAATCCGGCGGATGATTGGTACGCGAATGAAAGCGTGTTATCCTTGCGGACTTATCTAAAAAACACCAGATTTGAATACGGAGCAGAACATGGCAAGCCGTGGCGTGAATAAAGTAATTTTGGTTGGCAACCTTGGTAGTGATCCGGAAGTTCGCTACATGCCAAGTGGTGGTGCAGTCGCAAACATCACTGTAGCCACGTCAGAAACATGGCGTGATAAAGCAACTGGCGAACAGCGCGAGAAAACAGAGTGGCACCGTGTTGCTCTGTACGGAAAACTGGCGGAAGTCGCGGGTGAATATCTACGCAAAGGTTCTCAGGTCTACATCGAAGGTCAACTGCAAACACGTAAGTGGCAGGACCAAAGTGGTCAAGACCGTTACTCAACCGAAGTGGTTGTGCAAGGTTACAACGGCACAATGCAGATGTTGGGTGGCCGTCAACAAGGCGGCATGCCAGCACAGGGTGGCGGCATGAACCAACAGCAACAACAAGGCGGTTGGGGTCAACCTCAGCAACCCGCGATGCAGCAGCATAAACCGATGCAGCAGCAAGCACCTCAGCAATCTCAGCCTCAGTACAATGAACCGCCAATGGATTTTGATGACGATATCCCATTCTAAGCGTTCTGTTTCTGAAAAAAGCCGCGAAATTCGCGGCTTTTTTATATAGTTAAGTATCCATCTGTTCCATTAAGTGTTTGAAACCCAGCTCGGTCTTGTGTCCTCAACCGATGAATAGGAAGGGAATTCAGTTTCATGCGGTATACACCGACTCTTAAATTGAGTACGCGTTTGGTCGCGTTTGTCACCCTGATCGTCACCAGTGCCATGTTCATCTTGTTCATTGGCGGCGCACTTTCCTTTCAGCGAATGGGGCAGGAATACCTCAATCACTACTTGCAAGGGATCGTGGAAGTGGTGGATAAAGAGCTGGAAGATCCGGACGCTGCCTATTCTATGCAGCGTTGGATGCCGAAAATGTTGCAAGCGTCAAACATCGTCGAAATGCAGCTCTCTTCTCAAGCGGGTACCATCTACCGTTTCAAAGACACCTCCTCAAAAGCGGATCCCGATCGGCTCTATGCCGTCGACCTACCTTTGGCGCGTAACCAAGGCTATTCAATTCATTTCAAAGCGGTGCCACCGTACCTCGGATATGGGTATTCGATGGGCGCGATGTGGTCGATTTCTTTGGCGGTCGCGTTGATCGTGTTCTGTCTGGTTCGCAGCATTAAGTGGTTGCGTGAGCAGTTAATGGGGTCTGAATTGCTGGAAGAGCGCGGGCGCATGATCTTAGCCGGGCGTGTCGAGCAGTTCGCCAAAGGGGATGAGCGCGAATGGCCTTACACCGCCAGTGAAGCATTGGACGTGCTGATTGAGGAGTTACAAGATGCGCGCCAAGAGCGCAGCCGCTTTGATACCTTCATTCGCAGCCAAACCTTTTTGGATCAGCTCACCGGTGCTGCCAACCGAGTGCTGTTTGACAGCAAGTTAGAATCGGCACTGCTTGAAAGCGGCGCGCGTGGTGGCGTGATCATGATTCGTTTGGATGAATTAGATGCCGCGCGGGAAGAGCAAGAAAAACGCACCATCGATGAATTTGTGGTGGAAGTGGGCGAATGCATTTCCAACGTGATTGCGCGTTATCCAGACGTCATTTTGTCGCGTTACTACGAATCCGTGTTCGCCATCTTTATGCCGCATCAAAGCTCTAAAGATGTCGCGCACGTTGCCACGCAATGTCTGAAACTGATTGAGCGTTTGTCGCCGCCTTATCCGCTCGATGCGGATAATTGGTTCCACATCGGCGTCAGCATGTATCAGGAAGGGGAGCGCCGAGGCCGTATTATTGATGAAGCGGAAACCGCGCTGAAGAGTGCCGGCCTTCAAGGCTGTAATGCGTGGAGTAAGTTTAAAAAAGTCGCCAAAGTGGAGGATGAGCGCGGCAGTGTACGCTGGCGTTCCTTATTCAATCAGTGTCTTACGCCTGAGAAAATCAGATTATTCCGACAGTCGTGCTATTTATCGGAAGAATTGAATGGATTAACATTGATTCACGACGAGCTGTTTGTTCGAATCTACGATCCTGAGCAAGGCATCCTGAAAGCATCCCGCTTCAGCGCCGCCCTGGAAACGGTCGGTTATGAAATGGTGTTGGATCGCGCGGTATTTGTCCGTGTGTTACAACTGCTGAAAATGACCGATTTCACGGGGCACTATTCCCTGAACATGAATGTCACGCCATTTGCCGATAAGCGTTATTTACGTTGGTTCCGCAATGAATTGATGCAACTGCCACACAGTTTGCGTTCGCGCTTGTCGTTTGAATTCTCTGAAGGTCACTTAGTGCAGCACCTCGACTACATGCGCCCGGTACTGAAAATGATTGCGGGGCTTGGCTGCGATTTAGTGGTCGGCCAAGCGGGTCGGACGATCGTCGCAACGCATTACATTAAAGATCTCAACATTAAGTATTTGAAATTACACCGCAGTTTGATAAAGAATATCGATCAGCGCCATGAAAATCAGCTGTTTGTACGCAGTATGATTGGCGTCTGTGGTGGTACGCAAACAAAAGTCATTGCCGTCGGCGTAGAAAATGAGACCGAATGGCAAACCTTGCTATCGCTGGGGGTTGATGGAGGGCAGGGACGTTTGTTTGAAGCGGAACAAGCGCTGTTACCTGCACCACTCGATCAGGCTGACACACACGTGAAACCGGGTAAACGCAATCGCTGGCGAACCAAGTAAGTGACCAATGAACATTGATGCTCTGATAAAGAAACTGCTCCCCAAGACTCTTCCTGACCGCTCTATTTTTGCCGTGGTTCAGCCAGATGCCATCTATTTTTCCTCGTCGACGGATCTGGTGTTACCCGACAGTGTTCCGCTTGCCAATCTATCATGGCCTCAAGCCTTAGCGCAGGCGCTCAAACAGAGTGCAGCCAAAGGCGTGACGGTCGATGTGGTGTTGCATTCTCAGTTGTACCACAGTTATCAAATCGAAAAGCCGGCGATTCCGCAAGAAGAGTGGCCGGCCGCATTGCCGTTCCTACTCAAAGATCTGATCAATGAAAAAGTCACCGAAGTGGTGGCTGATGCGCATCCGCTGACGGGCAGCAGCAAAATTCAAGCGTATGTGATGGCCAAGAAGCAGGTGTTGGAAGTGGCGGCTGCGCTGGAAGGGCTCGGGTGCCAACTTGGCCGGATGCTGCCAGAGCAAGAAGTTTGGGCGCACTGTTTACCAGACTTGTCCCATTTTCTGTTGCTGCAACGCAGCAAAGGCGGCTATTTCAAACTCGATGCCTTTGTCGATAAACGGTGCAACTTTCAGCGTACATTACGCGGCATCGTGGCACCGATCACGGGCGTGGCAAGCAGTGCGTTGCAGTTGGATGGCTTAGCGCTTGAGCTGCAGCGCTCCATCGACTATCTCTCGTCGCAAATGAAAGGGGTGGCCCTTCATCAACTGCGTGTGTGTTGCGATGACGAAGACCACGCCGAGTTAGTACAAGCGCTGAATGAGCGTTTGAACGTCAAAGTGGCGCCGTTATGTGAAGATGAATGTTCGTCGGAATCGGGCCGAGTGCTGGCGCAGCATACGTCGCTCACGCCGACAGATACGCTTAACTTTTATCAGGATGCACTGAAACCGAAAAAAGAGTACTTCACGTTAACGACGATGGTCGCAGCGTGGGGCGCGGTGTTGGTGTTGATGCTGATGACGGCAGGATGGTATGGCTGGACCACCGCGCAGCAAGCAGAACAGCTTCGCGTGGCCCAACAACAAGCGTCGCAATTGAACCAACAATTTAAAACGTTGAAGCAAGACTTGGATCGGCATCAGCCGTCTGCCAGCAAAGTGGCGGCGGTGGCGCGGCTGAAAAAAGAAATTGAAGCCAAACAGGCCTCTTTAAATGCGATTCATGATTTTGACCATGCACAGCAAGTGGGTTACTCCGGTGTGATGGATGCGTTGGCAAAATTGGCGCGCCGCGATATTTCTCTCAGTCAGATTGAAATGGATCAACAGCGCTTTGATATTCAAGGCTTGGCGCGCGATGCCCAAGTGGTGCCGAGTTGGATCGCAGCCTTCCAAAGTGAATTGCATCTGGTTGGACGCAGCTTCGATCAATTGGTGATTGGTCGCAACGACGAAGATGTTGTGACGTTTGAGCTCAAAACCAAACAGGGAGCGAAATAATGAAACAGCAGTGGAATGCGTGGTCTGACGCATTTGACAAACGCTCACCGCGAGAAAAATGGTTGATTGGTTTGTGTGGCTTGATTGCTGTGGTGTTGCTGCTGCAAACCCTGCTGGTGGACCCGCTGATGGCGAAACATGGTCAGCAGGCCATGCAATTGCAGGGGCTGACCTCGTCCAATCAAAGTATGCAGCTCAGCATCGAGCAGCTGCAAGTGGCGTTGAGTAAGGATCCCGATGCCAGTGTTGATCAAGAATTAGCAACCTTGCTGGAGCAAAGTCAGTCCCTATCGATGGATCTGGCGCAGATCACCGAAACCCTGGTATCGCCAACGCAGATGGCGCAACTGCTGCAAAGCGTGCTGGATAGCAGCAGCAAATTGAAGCTGATTAGTCTGCAATCGTTACCCGCGGAATCGATCATTCCGGCTAAAACCAATTCGTATGCGGTGAAATATTATATTCATCCCGTTCGCATTGAACTGACGGGCAATTATTTTGCGATTCGCGACTACTTGTTGGCTCTGGAAAGTTTGCCAGTGAAGTATTTTTGGCGCAGCTTTAAATATCAAGTGGAAACCTACCCACAAGCCCGTTTGATTTTGCAGGTGTACACCCTTGGCTCTCGGGAGGAATTTATCGGTGGTTAAAGCAGGTGTATTGCTGGGCGCGTTACTGTGTTCTATGACGCTACAGGCCGCAGAAGACCCGACGGCTCCGCTCGGCTACGCGCCGAGTCAGGTACAAAAGAAGGCGCGTCAGTATCCGTTGCCAGAACTGCAAAGCATCATTTGCCAGCAGCAGTGTTCTGCGATCGTTAATGATCAGCTGGTGGCGGCGGGTGACAGCATTCGTGGTTATCAGGTCGCGAAAGTGACGCCATCCACGGTCACGCTGGTTCGCGGTGGTCAACGTTGGGAGCTTGAGCTTTTCTCCCTGAATATCAAGAATTAAGGTATGAATTTGCATATGCGTAAAGTGGCTATCGGTGTCATGATCACCGCCCTGGTGGGTTGCTCCATGGGACACAGAGATCCCGTGGAAGTGAAGCAGTCGTTGAATCAGTCGATCAACGAGGCCAACAGTCGTCAACTGGAACAGTTGCCTGCGTCGGTGGAAGCGGATCTAATGCCTGATCTGACCCCAAGCGATTCAGCCGCTGCAACGCACTTAAAGCGTTTTCGTATTCAGGCCAATAATGTGGCAGCGAAAGCCTTCTTTGCCAGCTTGGTGCAGAACAGCGAATATAGTGTGGCGCTGCATCCTGCGGTCGAAGGCCGCATTACCGTTAACCTGACCGATGTCACGTTGGATGAAGCGCTAAATGTGGTGCGCGATTTGTACGGATATGAGATTGAGAAAGTCGGCAAAGTGATTCAAGTCTATCCGGCGGGCCTACGCACGGTGACCATTCCGGTGGATTACCTGCAATTCAAGCGCAGTGGCCGCTCATTAACGGCGATCACCACCGGCACGATCACCAACACGGATACCAATTCGAACAACTCAAGTTCTTCGAGTTCGACATCGTCCAGTTCAAGTAGCAACAACAGCAGTTCCAGCAACAGCAACAGTACGTCAGCGCGTGGCGGGACTGAAATTGAAACGCTCAGTGAAAGTGATTTCTGGCCACAATTGGAAAAAGCCGTGTCACGGCTGATTGGCAGCGGCCGCGGGCAGAGTGTGGTCGTGACGCCGCAAGCCGGGGTATTGACCTTGCGTGCCTATCCTGACGAAGTGCGTGAAGTGCGTCAGTTCCTGAACGTGTCTCAGCAACGCATGCAGCGTCAGGTGATTCTGGAAGCCAAAATTCTGGAAGTGACGCTGACCGATGGCTATCAACAAGGCATTAACTGGTCAAATATGTCGTTTGGCAATGGCAAAGTGGTGATTGACCGCATTGGTTCTTCGGCGTCGACCCTGCCGGGGTTGGATGCGATCGGCACGCTGCTGTCCGGCCAGACCAACATTACCGTTTCAGACGGCAGTTTCTCTTCGGTGCTGAGCTTTATGGCGACGCAAGGGGATTTGAACGTGCTGTCGAGCCCACGGGTGACGGCCGCGAACAACCAGAAAGCGGTGATCAAAGTCGGCAGCGACGAGTACTACGTGACCGATTTATCCAGCGTGGTTGGCTCGGGTGACAACACTCAAGCTGCGCCAGATGTTGAGCTGACGCCCTTCTTCTCAGGGATCTCCTTGGACGTCACGCCCCAGATCGATGACAAAGGCAACGTGCTGTTGCATGTTCACCCCAGCGTGATCGAAGTGACTCAACAAGACAAAGAGATTACCTATAACGACAGCACATTTACGCTGCCGTTGGCACGCAGTTCGATTCGGGAATCGGATTCAGTGATCCGTGCTCAAAATGGCGACGTGGTGGTGATCGGGGGGCTGATGAAGACCAACACCAGCAATAAAGTCTCGAAAGTGCCTTTCCTGGGGGATATTCCTGCGTTGGGGCATCTGTTCCGCAGCACCACGGAATTGACCGAAAAAACGGAATTGGTGATCTTGCTGAAACCAACAGTGGTTGGCGTGAATACGTGGCAGAAAGAGCTTGAACGTTCGCGTGATCTCCTACAAGAGTGGTTCCCGGACGCGGAGTAACGCGGATGTACTTGGAACACTTTGGCCTGACTCAGATGCCGTTTCACCTCACGCCGGACACGCGCCTGTTCCTTGGGCTTGCGCCGCATTTTGAAGCGATTCAAACGGTGGGGGCGGCGCTGTCCATGGGCGAAGGTGTGATCAAAATTACCGGTGAAGTCGGGACGGGCAAAACCATGGTGTGTCGCATGTTGCTGACGCATTTAGCACAGGACATTGTGTTGCTCTATTTGCCCAATCCGGCGCTCAACGGTGCAGAATTGCGTCGAGCGGTCGCGACCGAGTTGAAGCTCGATATCGCGGATGAAGGCGATTGGGTTGAGGGCATTCAGACGGAGCTGATGCGGTTGCATTTTGCGGGCAAACGGGTGATTGCCATGGTTGATGAAGCACAAGCCTTGTCCGATGATGCGTTGGAAGTGCTGCGCTTGTTTGGCAACTTGGAAACTGAACAAGCCAAGTTGCTACAAATCGTCCTGATTGGTCAGCCTGAGCTCGATGCGCGACTTGAACAACATCATTTGCGCCAGTTTCGTCAGCGCATCACGTTTAGCGCGCACCTGCGCCCTTTAACGCTGAATGAAACAGTCGCTTACATCGACAACCGCCTTGAAAAATCGGGCGCGCAACCGAGTTTGTTTAGTCTTCATCAGAAAAAGGCCCTGTGGCGCGCTTGTCGCGGGGTACCGCGGTTGCTGAACCAAGTGTGTCACAAGTCGCTGCTGCTGGCGTATTACGCGCAGCAACACCGAGTTCAGAATCAACAATTGTTTACTGCGGTGCACGATACGTTTGATACGTGCAAACCGAAATTTAAAACCCCGATGCTGTGGGGATGGAGTCACTGATGAGTGAGATCAACAAAGCGTTATCGCAGCTCGCAACACAACACCATGCGACGTTGGATCAAATCCAAGCCGCGAATGTCCCACCGGTGCGTCAGCGCCCGGCGTGGTTGTGGGCCGTGGGCGGCTTTGGGTTGAGTTTGGCGGTGGGCGGTTGGGCGGTGTCGCAACAAGCCCCGGTCAACGACATCACCACCTCCGTGAGCGTGCCTGTTCCTGTGCAAACCAGTATCGCATCACCCACGCAAAAAACAGACGTTTCTCCGGTCGCTATTTATCAGCAACGGAACAAGGATCAGCAACGTCAACATGATGTGCCAGATCAACGGGTAGCGCCGCAGGAATCGTCATCCGTGAATGTCGCTGCTGCGTCGCAAACCGCGGCTGAGCATCCGTCGGAACCGCTGCTTCTTGCCAGTACGGCGAGTGCGCAGCCTGCAGAACATGCGGCGCTCACCTCAGCGGAGCCTGCACAAATTTCGATTGAGCAAGTGGAACTGACGCCACAACAGTTGGCGGAAAAGGCGGTGGTGCGCGCGAGCAAAGCGTTAGACAGCAACGATTTTCAATCCGCAGTGAGCGCTTACAGCGAGGCGCTGCGTTACACCCCAGAAAATGAACGCGTGCGCCAAAAACTGGCGGCGCTCTATTACGGCAAAGGCGATGTTCGCCGCGCGTTTGATCTACTGCAGGTCGGCATTGAGCTAAACCATGATGGTGAAACATTGCGTATCGCGCTCGCGAAGTTGTTGATGAAAGAGAAACAAATCGAAGCCGCATTATCGCCACTGGCCTATTTGCCGAATTCGGCATCGGTGGACTATTTGTCACTGCGCGCGGCGCTGGCACAAAAGAGCCAACACAACGACCTTGCGCTGGAAAGCTATCAACAACTGACGCAACAAGACGCCAACAACGGGCGTTGGTGGTTGGGGCTGGCAATTCAGCAGGAACGCGCGTTTGAACTGCCACAGGCCAAGCAATCGTATCAACAAGCGTTGTTGAAGGTGGGATTGTCCACGCAATCGCAAACCTTTATTCGCGACCGTCTGGCGGTGCTAGCCAGCCTAGAGGAGACCCAAAGTGCAAATTAAGCTTCGTAAACGCCTGGGTGACTTGCTGGTTGAAGAAGGCATTGTGACTGAGCAGCAGGTGGACCAAGCGCTGGTGGCTCAACGCCAAAGCGGCAGTAAACTGGGCAGCACGCTGATCGAACTTGGCTTTTTGACCGAGCAGCAAATGCTGAGTTTCTTGTCTCAGCAATTGTCGTTGCCGCTGATTGATTTGAGCCGCGCTCATGTCGATATCGACGCGGTGCCGTTGCTGCCGGAAGTTCATGCCCGTCGACTGCGAGCGTTGGTGATTGGCCGCCATGGCGACACACTGCGTGTGGCGATGAGTGATCCGGCGGATTTATTTGCCCAAGAATCATTGCTCAACCAACTGCCGAACAACAACTTTGAATTTGTCATTGCACCAGAAAAACAGCTGGTGGAAGGATTTGACCGCTATTATCGCCGCACGAAAGACATCGCGACGTTTGCCGAGCAACTGCATGCCGAGCATCAGGTCAATGATGCGTTTGACTTCTCCATCGGCGATGCCGATAGCGAAGAAGTCACCGTTGTTAAGTTGATCAACTCGTTGTTTGAAGACGCGATTCAGGTGGGCGCATCCGACATTCATATCGAGCCCGATGCCAACATGCTGCGTTTGCGTCAGCGGATTGATGGGGTGTTGCACGAAACTTTGTTGAACGAAGTCAACATCGCGCCCGCATTGGTGCTGCGTCTGAAATTGATGGCGAATTTGGATATTTCCGAAAAACGTCTGCCTCAGGATGGGCGTTTTAACATTCGTGCTAAAGGCCAATCGGTGGACATTCGAATGTCGACCATGCCAGTGCAGCACGGTGAATCGGTGGTGATGCGTTTGCTCAACCAAACGTCGGGCGTGCGTAAGTTGGAAGAGGCGGGCATGCCCACGGATCTGTTGGTACGTTTTCGCCGCCAGTTGAAGCGCCCGCATGGCATGATCCTCGTCACCGGGCCAACCGGCTCGGGGAAAACCACATCGCTGTATGGCGCGTTGTCTGAGCTTAACACGCCGGGGAAAAAGATCATTACCGCAGAAGATCCGGTGGAATACCGCATCGAGCGAGTGAACCAAGTGCAAGTGAACTCAAAAATCGGCCTTGATTTCTCGACGCTGCTGCGCACCTTTTTGCGCCAAGACCCAGACATCATTTTGGTCGGCGAGATGCGCGATCAGGAAACGGTGGAAATTGGTCTGCGAGCGGCATTGACGGGGCACTTAGTGCTCTCGACCTTGCACACTAACGATGCGGTCGACAGTGCATTGCGTTTAATCGACATGGGCGCGCCGGGGTATCTGGTTGCCAGTGCGGTTCGCGCGGTGGTGGCGCAGCGTTTGGTGCGCAAAGTGTGCCCAGATTGCAAAACCGAAGACACGCTGGATGATGCGCGTCAGCAATGGTTGTCGGTGCGTTTCCCGAATCAGGTGCAGGCAAGTTTTTCCAAAGGTCGTGGGTGTCAGAACTGTAACCTGACGGGTTATCGCGGCCGTATTGGTGTGTTTGAAATGCTGGAATTGGAGCAGAACATGATGGACGCGCTGCGCGCCAACGATGCGGTTGGTTTTGCGCAAGCGGCGCGTGCATCTGAGGACTACAAGCCGTTGTTAGCATCCGCGATGGAACTGGCGCTGCAAGGGGTGGTAAGCCTTGATGAAGTGATGGCGCTGGGCGAAGGTGACGCTTCGGGTGTCGCACAAGCCATTTATCTGTAGGACAAGGCATGCCAACGTATCACTACTCCGGACGGAATTTAGACGGCAGCAAAGCTAACGGCTCCATTGAGGCGCCGTCAGAAGACATCGCGGCGGAAAACTTGCTCCATAAAGGCGTGATTCCCACCTCGATTTCGCATGGCAAAGGGCAGGGCAAGGCTAGTGTTGATTGGCGTGCCTTGCTGGTGCCAGCGGTGCCCTTGGAAGTGTTGGTGATTTTTTGTCGTCAGTTGTACAGCTTGACCAAAGCGGGCGTGCCATTGCTGCGTTCGATGAAAGGGTTAACCCAAAACTGCGCCAATAAGCAACTGCAACACGCGTTGGAAGAGGTGTGTAGCGAACTGACGAATGGCCGAGGATTGTCGGCATCGATGCAGATGCATGCCGGGGTGTTTAGCCCGCTGTTCGTGTCGATGATCAACGTGGGTGAAAATACCGGTCGTTTGGATGAAGCGTTACTGCAACTGGCAAACTACTACGAACAAGAGCTGGAAACCCGCAAACGGATCAAAACCGCAATGCGTTATCCGACATTCGTGGTGAGTTTTATTGTGATTGCGATGTTTATTTTGAACGTCAAGGTGATCCCACAATTTGCCAGCATGTTTAACCGCTTTGGCGTAGAACTGCCACTGCCGACGCGCATCCTGATTGGCATGTCGAATTTCTTCGTCAATTACTGGATGGTGATGTTGGGCGCGATGGTGGCGCTGTTTTTTGCTTTTCGCGCCTGGCTCAATACTTCGTCAGGGCGAGAAAAGTGGGACAAAATTCGTCTGCGGATGCCGATTGTCGGCAACTTGGTGAATCGCGCTCAGTTGTCACGTTTTTCTCGCACGTTTTCTTTGATGTTGCGTGCGGGTGTGCCACTGAACCAATCACTGGCGTTAGCGGCGGAAGCGCTGGACAATAAATTTTTGGAAGCGCGCTTGCTGGAGATGAAAGCGGCGATTGAAGCGGGCAGCAGTATCTCTGCGACAGCGATCAACACCGGTATTTTTACACCGCTGGTGATTCAGATGATCGCAGTGGGCGAAGAGACCGGCCGAATTGATGAACTGCTGCTGGAAGTGTCGGATTTCTATGATCGCGAAGTGGATTACGATCTGAAAACCCTGACCGCGCGTATTGAACCGATTTTGTTGGTGATCGTGGCAGGCATGGTGCTGGTGTTGGCGTTGGGGATTTTCCTGCCGATGTGGGGCATGCTCGATGCGATCAAAGGGCAGTGAACATGGGGGCTGAACGCTCGCGTTTGATCCTCTGGGCATTGGTGGTGTTGAGCCTGATTGCCGCCTTGCTGATGGCGTGGCAGCCGATTAATCGGGAGCTGGATGCCACCGCGATGGCGGTGGCCAATCAACGTATCATTGAGCGCGCGAATGTCTACAAGCAAGAATGGTTGTTGCGGGGAAGCCCTGATGAAATGGCGTTTGATGGACAACGATTGACGTTCTCGCCAACAGGATGGGTGTTCCCTCGGCAAGATGACAATATTGATTGTGGCCGCTTGTTGCAGTGGCTTTACCCTGATGAAAAAATTCTCAATATTGCGCCGATGATTCATGGTGAAAATCTAAGCGATGGTTACATGTGTTATTTCGATTTTTACGCACATCGTTCAATCAAAATTATTTTACAAAACAATAGGTTTACATCGTCCGTCATCCCTTCGACGTAATCCAATTATTTGACGTTCAGCAGATGTTTGTTCGCAAGGTTCCGCTTATAATAGGCAGCGTTCATGAATGTGGTAGGATGTGAGATGTACAAAAAACAGTCGGGCTTTTCCCTCGTGGAATTGGTGATCGTGATTGTGGTCGTCGGCCTGTTGGCGGTGGCGGCATTACCGCGTTTTCTGGATGTGACCGACGAAGCTAAAAAAGCCAGTATTGAAGGTGTCGCAGGTGGTTATGCAACTGGTATACTATCTGCGCGAGCGCAATGGGAAGCGAAAGCACGTCCTTCCGTGGTAGTCGGCGCCGAGCGCTACAACACCGTGAATTATGACGGCGTTGATTTTTGGCTGACGCGTTCTCAGGATAGCAGCGGAGCGGATACGGATTTTCGCGATGGGTATCCGGTTGCGCTCAATCGCGACAACGCAAGTTTTCCGAGCAGTTTGAGTGATCAAAACTGCATCGATTTAATGGAAAATCTGCTGCAAAACCCACCGGCGGTTGATACGGTGAGCAATGCCAGCAGTAATTCCAATATCAAGTATTCTGCTCAGGCGGATGGGGGCAACTGGACGTGCACGTATGTGCAGCAGGAAGGGAAAAGCGCTCACCAGTTTGTGTATGAAGTAAAGACGGGCCGTGTCACGGTCACATTGCAATAATTCATTATATGTTGAGCTAAGAGAGAGAGTCATAATGAAAAAACAAGGCGGTTTTACCCTTATCGAATTGGTAGTGGTTATCGTAATTCTGGGTATTCTCGCAGTGACTGCGGCCCCACGTTTCCTTAACCTGCAAAATGATGCGCGTAAAGCCTCACTGCAGGGTCTGAAAGGTGCGATCGATGGCGCTGCGGGGATTGTCTACGGCAAAGCTGCGGTTCAAGGTGTAGATACCAGTACTACCGCAACTGATGTTGCTGGAATTCAAACTATTTATGGTTATCCAACAGCAACTAGTGCGGGTATTGTGACTGCGGTGAAAGGGTTTAGTGAAGATTGGGCGTTCAATACTAACTCAGCAGGTTTAGTTGCTACGTTCCTATCAAGCAGTATCACTTCTGCAGCTACTGCTACTGATATTACAAACACGAATTGTTATGTGACATACCAGCAAGCAACATCAACGGCCGTTGGTACTGAAGCTAAGACAAGCATCACTGATTCTGGTTGTTAATATTAAATAAAGGCCAGCGTTGCTGGCCTTTATGCTCTGTCAGATTAGACTGAAGTTCGCCCATGGCCTGTTGCTTGGTGGGCGAGTTGGTTACACTCCTTTTCCTTCTTTCGAGCCGAGATAGCGATGCGAGCATACACACGAAAAGCAGGCGGTTTCACCTTAGTCGAGCTGATTGTCGTGATTTTGCTGGTCGCCATTTTGTCGGCTTACGCCGCCAGCCGCTTTATCGGTGTGTCCAGTTTTTCCGCATTTGCCGCTCAAGAGCAGGCCATCTCGATCATTCGCCAGATTCAAGTGAGCCGCATGCAATCGAATTTGTCGGACACCGCATTGTCGGCGGTTGCCGATGCCGACAACTATTTCACCCTCGCCATCACGACAAGTTGTCTCGGCTCCGTGTCGGCATGCAGCGCTGCGAATGACGACAGCCGCAGCGATGTGCTGCGCGGCAACAATCTATTCTTCTCTTCTTCCGTGACACTGAGCAATCAGCGCGTGCAGTTTAACTTACTGGGCAACCCCCAAGGTAACGCTGCCGCCGGAGTGACGGTGACCATTTCTGCGCCCGATAGCACCGCTGCGGTGTGCATCAACGCGCAAGGTTACGTCGCAAGAGGCGCCTGCTTATGAAGCGAATTACCGGCTTTACCTTAGTCGAAAGCATTATCGCCATGGTGATCCTTGGGCTGGCGATGGTGGTGCTGATTAGCTTCTTGTATCCCCAAGTGGAACGTTCTGCAACGCCCCATTACCAGACTCGGGCTGCGAATTTAGGTCAAAGCTTGATGAGCCAGATTTTGGCGCGTGGGTTTGATGACAACAGTGATTTTGATGGCGGCGCCATTCGGTGTGGTGAATCAACCCTTACATGCACAACGCCTGAAAAATTAGGTGCAGAGACCTATAAGGGAGAAACATCCCCTGCGTTTTATAACGATGTCGATGACTATATTGGCTGCTGGTACGGCGACCGTGCCGCTGATTGTGGTTCAGTTACCCGTACTCAGCCATTAACCAATATTTTGGGCGAAAACATCGCACCGAATTACCGCCATTTCATCGTGTTCGTTGACGTCACCTATGTGAATAGCGACTTTCAACCGGTGACTTCGATCACCGACATGAAACGAGTTGAGCTGGTGGTGGATACTGGTCGTTATGGCCGCTATTCCTTCGTTGCCTATCGGGGGAATTACTGATGCGTACCCGTGGCTTTACCCTGATTGAAATGATCCTCACCATCATTGTCGGCTCCATTTTGGTACTGGGCATCGCTGGGTTTGTCGAGTTAGGCAGCCGTGGTTACGCCGATACCGTGGCTCGTCAGCGCATTCAAACCCAGGCGACATTTGTGTTGGAGAAAATGACGCGTGAACTGCGCCACGCGGTACCCAACAGCATTGCGATTTCTGTCGATAGCAGCACGCAGCAATGTGTGTCGTTTTACCCTATTGTTTATTCCGGCTTCTATGCGCTAAATGCCGCCGATGACAAGCAGTTGTCGTTTATCGTGGGTAACTTGTCTGGCAGTACCGACGCACTGAATTTTGATGGGCTGACGATGATCATCAACCCCAGCAATCAGGACGAATTGACGTCCAGTGCGGCGATTGCCATGAGTGGCAGTGACAAAACCATCACGTTAAGCACGCCATTGGCGAGTCAATCGGTGGCGCAGCGCTTTTACATTTATCAACATCGGGTGGAGTATTGCCTCAATTATGGCGCGAGCACCATCACGCGGAATTTGATCCAGGTTGCGGACAGTGTGTCGTCGGGGGCGTTTACTTATGACGAGCCGACGCTACAACGGGGTGGGGTGGTGCATTTATCTCTGGCGTTTGCGCAAAACGGAGAGGTGAGTGAGTTTGAACAAGATGTGCAGGTGCTGAATGTTCCCTAAAATCAAAAAACAGGCGGGTAATCTGTACATCGTGGTGATTTTTGTCATCGTGGTGATGGGCTTTCTTGCTGCCGCGTTGGGACGGATGGAATGGTCGAATCAAGATGCGTTGTCTCGTGACCTTCTGGGCACCAAAGCGTGGTTTGCTGCGCATTCCTTAAATGAGTTGGCTCTCACGCAGCTCTATCCGGTGGGGGCGTCGTCTGCTGTGAGTACGACCTGTGAAACTCATTGGAATATTGTGCAAAATGCAGCAACGCGTTTGATTGCGCAATATGCGGGGTGTTCTGAGTCGATCACCTGCGATTCGCTCGGCACGTTAAATGATGAGGACGTGTTTAAAGTGGAAAGCCGCGTGGTGTGCGGCTCTGGGCGCTACCAAGTCGAACGTGTTCAAGAAGTGTTGGTGAAGGAATAAATTATGCAAAGAATCTTTTTGTTTTTATTGTCTCTTTTGAGTTACCCAACCTTTGCGGCAAACCAATGCGATTTAAAAGGAAATAACTATTTTGAAATTCAATTTAATATTGTTGCAGATAATAATAAATACCAAGAAGTCTATGTAACGAATAATGGAGGGAAAAGAACGGAAACACTTTGGTACACGGGAAGTGAAAAACAGGATAATAAAACACCATATTTATTTAATGAACAAGGTTTAGAGCAAGGTGTTGAATACCAAATTAAAATAATTAATGATAATGTTAATGATTTAGCTAGATATTATTTGAGGCGTTATGAATCTGGTGATGGCGAGTGGTCTTTTGTTGAGCAACTAAATGAGAAAATTCATCAGGGGCAAATTAACATATTATCCAATGATAATGATATAGATTTAATTTGTGATGAAAGTCAGGTTGAGCCTGAAAATCCTATTCCGTTTGATCAATGTGAGTATTTCCCTCAACCGGTCCAGAGCTGGATTACTGAAGGAACGAGTGATTATTCCGCATTCCCTGAGAGTGTGTTGGATGTTAGAAATAATGCCGAGATTAAAGGATGGTCTCAGGCGTACGTGAGTGATCCCATTAATATCTACCGTTATTCTGAAAATGGCTCATCGTGGGATACTCTGCGCGTTGGATTCGATCAGGTGTCTGATAAGTATTGGGCTTACCAAAAACCTAATTCCACATTGTGTAATGGTGACATGGGGTGTTACCCAGGTAACGACGACGGCAATATCAATCTGCGGAAAGCACAAGCGCCGGATCCTTTGAGCGTAGATTTTTCTGCGACGACAGAATTGAGCATCACCCCCTATAACTACACCTCAGTATGTGATGGTGTTGTCTGTACTGCTTCGTTCACCAATAACGTTTACGACATTGTCATCAAGCAAGATTTAAAGAAATTAACTTTAGGGTTTTATGGCGATAAAGCGAATGTTTCGTTTTTTGGCAACAGAACCATTGAAGATATAACAACTGGCAATGGTGTCACACTGAATATGAGTGAGCATTCTGTGCTGACCATCGGTCGTGTAACTTTTGACGGAGCATCTGGATATATTTCTTTTGAGCGCGCCGCCAGAATTAATGTGGTCAATGCATTTAACCCGGGAAACTCGACCCTCTATTTCACTTATGAAGAATCGAGTGACTTTACGTATCCGATGATTTACGGCCCGCAAGCGTCGATGATCTTTCATAGCCCCAGCGGCCAAACGATTAAAGGTTTTTTATTAGGTAAAGAGATTGCTTTTCCGAATGCCTCAACGGTGGAAGGTGCGATCACGGCGAATAAGTTAATCGTTGAATCGGGTTTAACTCTCATCCCATTGGATGGCTCGCCCGACTGTTGGGACGGTGGCTCAGAGGAAAGTGATTACGCGCTCACCCTCCAACCCACGGAAGCCTACTCGCTCATTTGCGAAGATCAACGGCTCGAGTTTCAGGTGGTGGATAACAATAACCAAGCAACCGGCGATTTTACCGGAACGATTTCAGTAAGCCCTGCTTCTGCTCGCCTTGCCTTGGTTCAAGGAAAAGGGTCGGGCAGCAATGGGAGCTACACGGCCAATGCGAATGGGGAATTGTGGTTCGATTTAAGTGCCAGCGCGAGTCAAACCGTCACGATTACTGGTACTCTGAACCCGCAAGGCGACAGCGATTCGGTGTCCGGCACGTATCATTTTGTGCCCTACAAGCTTGCGGCGGACGATCAATATGTGATTGCCAATAAACCGCAAACAATCGAGCTGAAAGCGTTGGCGTGCAATGATAACGGTGGCGTGGTGGATATCAACTACGCGGGCACCCCGACGATCCAATCGGGTTGGGTGGCGCCCACCTCGGGAGTGGGAAGCCTGACGTTTGCGCCAAGCTTTACTCAGGGGGTTGCCAGCAGTGAGCTGACGATGGAAGACTCTGGTATTCAAACCGTCACCATGACCGACAGCAGCTTTGATTGCTCTGGATTGACCGACTGCCCAGTGGAAGGTTCTGGCGTGCTGAAAGGCAGTTTTACTGTCTATTCCCGCCCATGGACGTTTGCGATCTGTTCACCCGATAACAATGCGATGGATGGCAATATTACCGATGCTGCGAGCGAAAAATTTACCGCTGCCGGGAATACCTTTGCGCTCAATATTCGCCCACTGCGTTGGGTCAGCAGTTCCGGTGACGACAGCTCGCCGCAAGCGGGTGGCAGCGCGATTGAAACGTCGGCCTACTGCACTTCAGCCGTGACGCAAAACTTCTTTTCGGATCAGAGTCAATTAGCGGCGCTAGTTGTGCTCAGTCATCAGGTGGCGCAACCGGCTAATGGCAATGATGGCACGTTCAATGGCACGCTTGAACAACTCAACACCACGGGGGGCAATAGTGAGTACTTGCCGTTTTCGGGGTTGAGCTGGAGCGAAGTGGGTGTACTGCGCGTGAACGCGGATATCAGCGGTACCTATTTGGAGATGAAGGTGAATCAGGGCTACCGCGAGATCGGCCGTTTCTCGCCTGATCATCTCGCATTGATCAGCAATGATTGGGACTATGCGGATGGTCACACGGGTTTTGTGTACATGAATCAAACCATTCCTTACCAGTTCATCGTCGAAGCGCAGAATTTACAAAATGAAGCCACGACCAACTACAGTGCTTTTTCTGAAGCCTTGATTGCCGATATCAAATTGCTGGCAGTTGACAGCCAGGGAGAAGAGCTGGGCGATCGCATTCAAGATTACGATCTGCAATTTTGGGATGGATCAGGCGTTGGTGCTTGGTCGGGGGCGTTGCTCTCCCTGAACAGCAGCAATAATGCGTTTACGTTCTTAAAACAACAGCAATCGGCGTCGCATTATACCACCAGTGTCGATGGTCCTTATCAAAGCGGATTTGGCTTGCGTGTGACCGATAAAGTCGACGGGGTCGATTTTGCGTCGACAGATTTAGATTTGAATGCGTCATCGACGCTGCTCGACACCGGAAAGGCCTTTGCCACTCAGCCGGACATTCGATACGGCCGTATGGCGCTGAAAGATGTGGGCGGTACGTCCGTAAGTACGATTAACATCCCTTTGCGCGTGGAGTATTGGCAGGGCAGTCGCTTTGTGACCAACAGCGATGACTCGGGATCACACTTTGCCACGCCGGAGGATTACATTTGTCGCCAAACCGTTTGGTCACAAGCCAGCAGTAGCGCAAATGCTACTTTGTCGGGGTCGGATACATCGTCCAACTGGACAAAAGTGGCCTCCGGGCAAAGCTCAGCGCTGTTTGCGAAGCCAGCGAGTTCGGATGAGTCAGTGAATGATCGCCAACAGATCCGCTTTTGGTTGCGTCTCGATGATGACACGAGCAACGCCAGTGACGACACGCGTTCACCGCAAGTGGGCGAAACCGGAGTGACTTGTGGGGCGCAATATACCGCTCAACCTTGGTTGCAGTACAACTGGCGCGACAAAGGGGATGAGGATCCGTCGGCTGTGGTCACTTTTGGGATTCATCGTGGTAATGACAAAGTGATTTTCCGTGGGGAAACCCGCCTGACCGGACAATGATTCGCAGTTTTTTCTAACTCAGGTTAGGAATCTGTTAGAAATTGCGTGTTTCAGTCCATGTTTATACGTCAATGCCTTGCTGTGATCGCAAGGCATTGGTACATTTAGAGCAATTTTCATCTTCATATCTTGCAGGACGAGCGAAGAATATGTTCAAAAAACTTCGTGGCATGTTTTCAAACGACCTATCTATCGATTTAGGTACAGCCAACACTCTTATTTACGTCAAAGGACAGGGCATTGTTCTTGACGAGCCTTCCGTAGTCGCTATTCGCCAAGACAAAGGCCGTGGCGGAAAAACCGTTGCCGCCGTCGGTCACGCGGCGAAACAAATGTTAGGTCGTACGCCGGGCAATATTTCTGCCATTCGTCCGATGAAAGACGGCGTGATTGCTGACTTCTATGTGACTGAAAAAATGTTGCAGCATTTTATCCGCAGCGTGCATGACAACAGCATTCTGAAACCAAGCCCGCGTGTACTGGTGTGTGTGCCTTGTGGTTCCACACAAGTTGAGCGCCGTGCGATTCGTGAATCGGCATTGGGTGCGGGTGCACGTGAAGTGTATTTGATCGATGAGCCAATGGCCGCGGCGATCGGTGCTGGCCTGCGCGTTTCTGAGCCGACCGGTTCGATGGTGGTCGATATCGGTGGTGGTACCACAGAAGTGGCGGTGATCTCCCTGAACGGCGTGGTGTATTCATCATCTGTGCGTATCGGTGGTGACCGTTTTGATGAAGCGATCATCAATTACGTGCGTCGTAACTATGGCAGCTTGATCGGTGAAGCCACTGCAGAAAAGATCAAACACGAAATTGGTTCCGCTTACCCTGGCGATGAAGTTCAGGAGATCGAAGTTCGTGGTCGCAACCTTGCTGAAGGTGTGCCGCGCAGCTTTACGCTGAACTCCAACGAAATTCTTGAAGCGCTGCAAGAGCCTCTGACGGGCATTGTGTCCGCGGTGATGGTTGCGCTGGAACAGTGCCCACCAGAACTGGCTTCGGATATTTCAGAAAACGGCATGGTCCTGACGGGCGGTGGCGCACTGCTGAAAGATCTGGATCGTTTGCTGACGGAAGAGACCGGCATTCCGGTGGTGATCGCTGAAGATCCACTGACCTGTGTGGCTCGTGGCGGCGGTAAAGCTCTTGAAATGATCGACATGCATGGTGGTGACCTCTTTACCGACGAGTAATGGCTTGTCAGGCGCTCGCAAGAGCGCCCGAATACAACTCTAGGATTGTTATAAGATGAAGCCAATATTTGGTCGTGAACCATCTCTTCAACTGCGTCTGTTTTTCGCGGTCATTTTATCAGCCAGCCTCATGCTGGCTGATAGTCGTTTAGGCGCATTCACTCATGTGCGTTTTTTACTCAATAGCTTAGTGGCTCCCATCCAGTATGCTGCCGACCTGCCGCGCAGCATGTTTGATGGTTTCTACGAAAACTTCAATTCCCGTCAGCAGTTGATGGAGTCGAACCGCGCACTCAAACGGGATGTGCTGACGCTGAAAAGTGATTTGATCTTGTTGGATCAATATCGCGAAGAAAACCAGCGTTTGCGAAAGCTGTTGGGCTCGTCGTTCGTCCGTGATGAAAAGAAAGTGGTGACCGAAGTGATGGCGGTGGACACATCGCCTTATCGTCATCAGGTGGTGATCGATAAAGGTCGCATTGATGGCGTGTACGAAGGGCAACCGGTGATCAACGAAAAAGGCATTGTGGGCCAAGTCACGTTCGTGGCGGCGCATAACAGCCGCGTGCTGTTGCTGATTGACCCTAATAACGCCATTCCGGTACAAAACATTCGTAACGACATTCGCGTGATTGCCTCCGGCAATGGGCAGACGGATGAAATCCAACTCGAACACATCGCAACCAGCACCGACATTGAAGTCGGCGACATGCTGGTGACTTCGGGCCTTGGCGGCGTGTACCCAGAAGGGTATCCGGTGGCTTACATTTCCGAAGTCGATAAAGACACTCGCCGTGAATTCGCGGCCATTAAAGCCACACCAGTGGTGGACTTTGACCGTCTACGTTATCTGCTGCTGATCTGGCCGAATGAAGATCGCCAACAAAAAGCGATGAGTGCGGAAAATCAACCAATGACTGGGGATGTCAGCAATGGCCAATAATGATTGGGCAGGCCGTTTGGTTATCTGGGCCTCCTTCTTTTTCGCGTTAGTCTTGCAAACCATTCCTTGGCCGGGCTCCCTCGATTTACTGCGCCCGTCTTGGTTGCTCTTGGTGACCTGTTACTGGGTGCTGGCGCTGCCGCATCGTGTCAACGTCGGGACGGCGCTGGTCATGGGCTTGCTGTGGGATTTGCTGCTTGGTTCGACGCTCGGCATTCGCGGCATGATGATGGCGATTGTGGTCTACATCGTGGCGATGAACTTTTTGGTGCTGCGCAACATGGCGTTGTGGCAGCAAGCGATCGTGATTGCGTTGTTGTCGATGGCACTCGAAGTGCTGATCTTCTTCGGCGAATATTTGATTCAAGATGTGACATTCAATCCTTTATCACTCTGGAGTGGCTTGATTAGCTGTATACTTTGGCCATGGATGTTTTTATTGCTGCGTCGTGTACGGCGCCACTGGCACGTGAAATGATGGCCGACCATGACTAACCGAAAACTGATCCTGGCATCGGGTTCGCCTCGCCGCCGGGAATTACTGTCGCAACTGGGGTATTCATTTGAGGTTCTGGTGCCCAATGTGGAGGAATCCCAGCAAAGTGACGAAAACGCAGCGCAGTACGTCGAACGTTTATCACGGGATAAAGCGTTGGCAGGTTTGGCTCTCGCCAATGCCGATGTGGTGGTGATCGGTTCAGATACCATCGTGGTTCAAGACGGGCTGGTACTGGAAAAACCGCGCGATTTTGCAGATGCCGAGCGCATGCTGCAACACTTGTCTGGCCAGCGTCATCAGGTCATGACGGCTGTGACCGTTGCGACACAACAACATTCTCGCTCTGTGGTGGTGACCACGGAGGTGTGGTTCAAGGCCTTGTCACAACAAGAAATCGAACAATATTGGCAAAGCGGCGAACCTTGCGATAAAGCTGGCAGTTATGGCATTCAAGGATTGGGTGGACGATTTGTAACAAGAATTGAAGGTAGCTACTACGCCGTGGTTGGGCTACCCCTCTATGAAACTGACCAGCTCTTGCACGAATTCTTATAATTTAAAACTATTGAGGTGCGCTCATGAGTGCAGAGTTGCTCTTAAACGTCACGCCGAGTGAAACTCGTGTGGCGATGATTGAAGGCGGTGTCCTTCAAGAAATCCATATCGAACGTGAAGCAAAACGGGGCATTGTTGGCAATATCTACAAAGGTAAAGTCAGCCGTGTCCTACCGGGAATGCAAGCCGCCTTTGTCGACATCGGGCTTGATAAAGCGGCATTCCTGCATGCCTCCGACATCGTTCCTCACACTGAATGTGTGGCGGAAACCGAAAAACAGCAGTTCCAAGTGCGCGATATTTCTGAGCTGGTTCGCCAAGGGCAGGATATCGTGGTGCAAGTGGTGAAAGATCCACTCGGCACCAAAGGCGCACGTTTGACCACCGACATCACATTGCCTTCCCGTTACTTGGTGTACATGCCAGGGGCGAGTCATGTGGGCGTGTCGCAACGGATTGAAAGCGAAGCCGAGCGCGAGCGTCTGAAAAATGTGGTGGCGCATTATTGCGATGAGCATGGCGGCTTTATCATTCGCACGGCGGCTGAAGCGGCGAAAGAGCAAGAACTGTCACAAGATGCCGCGTTCTTAAAGCGCTTGTGGGGCAAAGTGATGGAGCGCCGCGAGAAATACAAAAACCGTTCAACCTTGTACGGTGAATTGGGGCTCGCGCAACGTATTTTACGTGATTTCGTCGGTACCGATTTGACCAAAATTTTGGTCGATTCACGGCTGGAATACGAAAACTTGTTGGAATTTACCTCCGAATTTGTACCGGAGTTAACCGACAAGCTGGAGCTGTACGAAGGCGACAAACCGATTTTTGATATGTACGACACCGAAAATGAGATTCAACGTTCGCTAGAGCGTAAAGTGGAACTCAAATCCGGTGGCTACCTGATCATCGATCAAACGGAAGCCATGACCACCATCGACATCAACACGGGTGCCTTTGTGGGCCGTCGTAATCTGGAAGAAACCATCTTCAACACCAACATCGAAGCGACGCAAGCGATCGCGCGTCAACTGCGTCTGCGCAACTTGGGCGGCATCATCATTATCGATTTCATCGATATGCTGTCGGAAGAACATCGTAAGCGAGTACTAACTTCACTGGATGCCGCGTTGAACAAGGATCGCGTCAAAACCAACATCAATGGCTTCACGCAACTGGGTTTGGTGGAGATGACGCGTAAACGTACGCGCGAAAGTATTGAACATGTGCTGTGTTCGACCTGTCCAACCTGTGAAGGGCGTGGCAGTGTCAAAACGGTGGAAACGGTGTGCTTTGAAATTCTGCGTGAAATTACACGCGTCAACCGCGCTTACGATGCTGACCAGTTTGTGGTGTACGCATCGCCTGCCGTGGCGGAAACGCTGCAAGGCGATGAATCGCATTCGCTGGCAGAGCTGGAAGTCTTTATCGGCAAGGAAGTACGTATTCAGGCAGAGCCTTTGTATGTACAAGAGCAATTTGACGTCGTGATGATGTAATAGGACAACGGGTGATCTCAACCTTAACTCGCCTTGGGCGGATTGTACTGTGGCTGCTGGTCAGCTGTTTGGTTTTGTTGGCGATTGCCATCACGGCGCTGCGCGTGCTGTTGCCGGAGATGAACCGCTTCAAGGACGAGATTCAAGACTGGGTGAGCGAACAGAGCCACATTCAGTTTGTGATCACCGATGTGCGTGGCTTTTGGCGTAACACGCACCCGTCCTTGGCGCTGCAAGGGGTTCAAGCCAATTTGCCCGATGGCAGCCAAATCCAGTTCGATACCGGACGGATTGATGTTGAATTCGATCTGGTGCAGAGCGTGCTCCAGCGCCAACCGGTGATCGCCAACCTCATCATTCACCAACTCAAACTCGATATTCGCTCCATTGACTGGACGCGCCTCAACCAAACCGATGGCCAGTCCAGTCAAGCCAACACGCAGGGCAAGATCCTGCGTCGCCTTGATGATCTGTTCCTGCGTCAGTTAGATGACTTTACGGTGCAGGACTCGACCATTCTTTATCAAACGCTGGCCGGCGACATGCGCCAGTTGAACATCGAAAAACTGCACTGGAAGAATCAAGGCGCACGCCACTTTGCTGATGGTGAAATCAGTATCGCCGATACGGAAATTAACTCTTTGCAAGTGAGTGCTAACTTCGAAGACCACGGTTCGCTGCAGGATATTTCGGGCAATTTCTACCTCAGTGCCGACAAACTGCGCGTTCGCCCGTGGCTCACCCGCTATTTGACCGACGCAACGGGCATCGAGCGCGGCGTGGTCAGCTTTAATGCGTGGATGACGCTGAAAAACAGTCAACCCGTGGATGGCTATGTCGAACTCAAGCCCTCGGAATTGGCGTGGCAAAGCGATGAACGTCATGAGTTGCTGCTTGAATCCGGCATTGTCCAGCTTTCACCGACTGAAAAGGGCTGGCAGGTGAATGCGCACTCACTCAAATTGCGCACAGACGACACGCCATGGCCGGAAGTGGACGTGGCGCTTGACTGGCAACCGGAACAATGGCGTCTGAACGTTTCGCAACTCGACATTCAAGCGCTGCTGCCGCTGATGAAGTTGGTGCCTGAATCGAAGCAAACCAATCAACTGCTGAGCGAATTGAACCCCAGCGGCTTGGTGGAAGATTTACGTATCGCCCAAGGGGCACATCAAGCACCGCTGCGCTACTCCGCCACGCTGACGGATGCAGGCATTTCGCAATGGGAACTGTTGCCGGAAGTGCATCATTTGCAGGCGCGCATTTCGGGTACACCGACGAAAGCGCTCATTAACGCCTCGTTGATTGATGACACGTTGCCGTATGGCGATGTGTTCCAAGCGCCGCTCAATATTCGTCAAGGGCAAGCGGATTTGGTGTGGCAAAGCGATGACGCAGGTTGGTCATTGTGGGCGGACAAAGTCACGGCGGCAACGCCGGATCTGCAAGTGCTGGGCGCGTTTCGTCTCGATTTCCCGAATGATAAAAGTCCATTTTTGTCATTCTATGCCGAAGCGGACGCTTACAACGCCGGTGAAACGTGGCGTTATCTGCCGACATTGGCATTGGGCCACGACCTGACCGATTACCTCTCCACCGCGATTCAGGGCGGGAAAGTCACGACTGCGAAGCTGGTGTGGTACGGCGAATTGGATCATTTCCCGTATCAACATCACAATGGCATTTTTCAAGCGTGGGTTGGGCTCAAAGAGGGCAAATTCAGTTTTGATACCGCGTGGCCGGCGATCACGGACATGCAGTTAGATTTGCTGTTTGAAAATGATGCCATGTATCTCGATTCTCACGCCGCGACTTTGATGGATGTGAAAGCGACGCGCATCACCGGCCGTATTCCCGAGCTGGCGCCTGATGGTCACATTGAAATTGAAGCGACTGCGGTTGCCCAAGGCAATGCGGTGCGCGACTACATGACCGCCACACCGCTGGTGGATTCCGTGGGGGCGGCGTTAACCGCGATTCAAGTCAGCGGCGAAGTGAATTCCGAATTCCGGCTCAATATTCCTTTTACCACCGATAAAGAGCCCCGCGCTTGGGGTTGGGCGGATCTCAAACGCAACCATGTTGAGATTGATGCGCCGCCCATGGTGCTCGATTCAGTGTCGGGACGCATTCAGTTTGATAACGATGTGGTGACGGCTGCCGGGTTGTCGGCTCAATTGCTCAAACAACCGATCTCATTTGATTTCAAAGGCGAAAACGCTCAGCAAGGGTATGCGGTCAATATTGATTTGGTCGGCGATTGGGACATCAAACCGCTCACGCCTTACGTCGGCGCGCGTTGGTTAAGCCGCCTGCAAGGTCACGCGCCGTGGCAAATGGGCGTGGATATTCAGCTTAATGATGTCGGCTTTACCTACCAGATTGATGCGCAAGCAAACCTGAACCGCGTGGCCAGTCGTTACCCGTATCCGTTGTCGAAAGCACTCAATACGCCAGGCAGTGCCCGTTTGCAAGCGTCAGGCAATCAGGAAGCGATTACCGCGCGTCTGCAACTGCCGAATGCCAAATATCAGGCTGAAATTGACATCACCAAAGCGACGCCGGTCTTGACGGCGACGAACGTGGTGCTGGGGCAAGGCAGCTTTAAGATCAGCCCAGTGGTGGGCCATCACGCGCAGATTCGAACGGATAAGCTCAATCTCGATGACTGGTTGGCTCTGGCCAATGAAACGCCACAGACCAAAGCGAATCAACAAGCGGCGTTGGCGACACTCAATACGCCGGAAATTCCTATGCCACAGCGGGTCGATCTGAAAGTGAAGGATCTGACATTGGCCGGTTTGGAATGGCACGATGTGAACTTTAACGCGCGCGAGAAAAATCTCGGTTGGCTGCTGAACCTCGACAGTCAGGAAATCAAAGGCCAAGCGAACTATATTGAACCGTATGATCTGTCGGTCTCTTTAGAGCGTCTGCATGTCTACCTTCCGGAGCTTGATAACCAAGACGCCAAAGCGCCGCTGGTGGATGTTGAGAAACAAAATACCCCATTGATCTCGGATTTTGATCGTCAGTTCCACGCGATGATGCCGAATCTCACCTTGGTGATCGATGATTTTTGGTTGCAGGGATATAAGATCGGCAAGCTCAATATGGATCTTGAACGCCATGACAAGACGCTGATGTGGAAGCGCATCGATGTGGCGAGCGGCACCAATCAAGTACACATTAACGGCAGTTGGACGTTGACCGATACCACCAGTCATACCGAAATGAATCTAGACATGAAAGGCGACAACAACAGCGATCTGATGGAGCGCTTTGGCATCAGTTCCGGGATTCAGAAAGCCCCCTTTGAGATGTCGAGTCGCACACAATGGGACGGCGCACCGTGGTCGATGAAGGTCAACACCTTGCAGGGCAACCTAGAAACCAAGTTGGGGAAAGGCGTGATCTCCAACGTCAGCGGTGCCGCGCGTTTGCTGGGGCTGTTTAGTCTGGATTCGATCATTCGCAAGATGCAGCTCGACTTTAGTGATGTGTTTGATAAAGGGATGGCGTTTAACTCGATTACCGGCAGTGGCGAGACTTCCCAAGGTGTCTTTCTGACCAACAACATCAAAATGGATGCCGTGGCCGGTGAAATGACGATCAAAGGATTGGCGGATCTCAATACGCGCATGGTCGACGCGGAAGTGAATTTCGTGCCGGACATTACCTCGGGTATTCCGGTCTTGACCGCGTTTGCCGTCACGCCAGCCACGGCGCTGTATGTGCTGGCGGTGACCACGGTGATTTCGCCAGTGGTCGAGATCTTTACGCAGGTCAATTATGAAGTGAAAGGTCCGCTGGATTCGCCGACAGTGAAAGAGCTGTCGCGTAGCAAAGGTGAATTCAAGTTACCGAAAAAACTCAGAAAGCTGGTTGAATAAGGATAAACACATGGAACGTGTCGGTATCATCCAAATGACTTCAGGGCCGCAGGTCGCAGACAATTTGGCGTTTATCGCTAAGCACGCGAACCGATTGGCGACGCAAGGGGCGCGTTGGATTGTGACGCCCGAAAATGCAGTGGTGTTTGGCAATCGCAACGACTATCACCAGCACGCTGAACCGATGGGGAACGGCCCGATTCAACGTGAACTCGCCCAAATTGCACGTGAAAATGGCGTGTGGTTACTGGTCGGCAGCATGCCGATAGCGCGTGCTCACGGCGTGACCACCACATCGATTTTATTCAATCCACAAGGCGAACCCGCAGCACATTATGATAAGCTGCATATGTTTGATGTGGATGTCGCAGACAGTCACCAACGGTATCGCGAGTCGGAAACGTTCACGCCGGGCGATGCGCTGACGGTGGTTCCGACCCCGATGGGATCGTTGGGATTGTCGATTTGTTACGATGTGCGTTTTCCGCATCTGTATTCTCAGTTGCGCCGTTTAGGCGCACAAATTTTAGTGGTGCCTGCGGCATTTACCGCAGTCACCGGACGTGCGCATTGGGAAGTCTTGCTGCGCGCCCGAGCGATTGAAACCCAATGCTGGGTGGTGGCTGTGGGGCAAGGTGGGCACCATGTGTGCGGTCGAGAAACTTGGGGGCATTCCATGGTGATTAGCCCTTGGGGGGACATCGTGGCCTCGCTGGAGCAACCCGCGGCAACGTTGATCGCCGACATCGATTTGCATCAGGTGGAACAAGTGCGCCTGACCATGCCGATCATGGCGCACACGCGCTTTGATAATCAATTTAAAGAGAAAAAGAGTTAGCTATGAGTATTACCCGAATTGAAGAGGCACTATTAACCCCTGCAGGGCTGACAGAGCAAGATATCGCTGACACTCTGGCGACCATCGCCACTCGTGAAATTGATTATGCGGATATTTACTTTCAGTCCAGCTGGCATGAGTCGCTGGTATTGGAAGACAGCATTATTAAAGACGGCTCGTTCAACATCGATTGTGGTGTGGGTGTGCGTGCCGTGACCGGTGAAAAGACCGGTTTTGCTTACTCTGATCAGATTCAACTCGATGGCTTAAAGCAGAGTGCCATTGCCGCGCGCGGTATCGCTCAGCAAGGCCAGAATGGCCGCGTGCAAGCTTTTAAACGTTTAGACAATCAAAGCTACTACGCGGCGGATAACCCACTGCAAAGCTGGGAAAAGCAGAAAAAAACCGAACTGCTGATGCAGTTGGATGCCTACATTCGAACCAAAGAGCCGCTGATCCAGGAAGTTTCCGTCAGCCTGAGCGGTGTGCACGAACAGATGCTGGTGGCCGCAACCGACGGCACGTACGCCGGTGATATTCGTCCGCTGGTGCGTTTGTCGATCAGTGTGCTGGCACAAAAAGGCGATCGCCGTGAACGCGGCAGCGCGGGCGGCGGTGGTCGTTTTAACTACGATTACTTCCTGACGGAAGAAAACGGTCAGAAAATGGCATTTGCTTACGCGGATGAAGCGATTCGTCAGGCGTTGGTGAATTTGGAAGCGGATGCGGCACCTGCGGGCACTATGCCGGTGGTTTTGGGTTCTGGTTGGCCGGGCGTGCTATTGCACGAAGCGGTTGGCCACGGCCTTGAAGGCGACTTCAACCGGAAAGGCTCGTCGGTGTTCTCAGGCAAAATGGGCAAGCAAGTGACCTCAGACCTGTGCACCATTGTTGATGACGGCACACTCAAAGATTTACGTGGCTCGCTCAACGTCGACGATGAAGGCGTGAACGGTCAGTACAACGTGCTGATTGAAAAGGGTGTGCTGAAAGGCTACATGCAAGACAAGCTCAACGCACGCTTGATGGGTGTGGCGCCTACGGGGAACGGCCGTCGTGAATCGTACGCGCATCTGCCGATGCCTCGTATGACCAACACTTACATGCTGCCGGGTCAGCATACACCGGAAGAGATCATCTCCACCGTGAAAAAAGGCGTCTACGCGCCCAACTTTGGCGGCGGTCAGGTGGATATCACCTCCGGCAAGTTCGTGTTCTCGGCGTCGGAAGCGTATCTGATCGAAAATGGTAAAGTGACGCGCCCGATTAAAGGGGCGACCCTGATTGGTTCGGGCATTGAAGCGATGCAGCAAGTCTCGATGGTGGGCAACGATCTCAGCATTGACCGCGGGGTCGGTGTGTGTGGTAAAGCAGGTCAAAGCGTCCCTGTCGGCGTGGGGCAGCCTACGCTTAAACTTGACGCATTGACCGTTGGTGGTACCGAATAACTCGAAAAAGCTGCGTTGAACGCAGCTTTTTTCTTGGCGCAGAAAGGCAGAGCGCTTCCTGAGATCGTTGATGGCTATGTTCATGCTCGTTGATGGTCAATGGAAGCGTTTGCGGCTAGAAAGATCGCGTGGAGATCACTTTGTGGCTGGCAATTCATGACGATCCGTGCCATATTTCGTCGCACTGAAATTTGATCCAACTTAACCATTCTGGAGCCACATTTATGTCTCACGAAGATGAATATCTGTCCGTTGAAGATTTTATTGAGATTCAAAAAGAAGAGACTCGCGACATCATTCAAGCGCTGCTCGAGGATGGCAGTGATCCAGAAGCTTTGTATGAGATCGAACACCACTTCTTCGCGGAAGATTTTGACAAGCTAGAAAAAGCGGCTGTGGAAGCATTCAAACTGGGTTTTGAAGTGTTGGAAGCGGAAGAAGCGGAAGACGAAGATGGCAATAAACTGCTGTGTTTCGATGCGACCATGCAATCTGTACTGAATCCAGAAGCGATTGATGCACAAGTTGAAAAACTGGTGAATCTGGCTGAAAAATACGACGTGATCTACGACGGTTGGGGGACTTACTATGAGGGTGAAGACGCTCTGTACGCCGACGAAGATGAAGATGACGACGAAGAGTAATCATTGATGATTTGTAAGATACCAGCCACACGGCTGGTATTTTTTTATGCAACTGACGTTTGTGTTAGCGAAATGAACTGTGTTTAAATGGCGCAAACCCTGACGACCGACCACTGATTATGCAGCTTTCTCTCGCCGGACTCTGGCAACTTTCTCCGCTGACCGATTTATCCATTCCTCAAGATGACGTGACGTTTCCGGCCCCCTTGAGTGCGGTGCTGCCTGACAGTTTGTCGGAATCGGCCATTGCCGCACAGGAGTGGCATTTGATGCACGACATCGAAGTCGACGACGCGCTACTTGGGTTTGCCGCGATCGATTTGGTGCTAGAAGGGGTCGATTATCACGCTGAGGTGCGTCTCAATGGGGTGGCGCTGTTTGATTGCGATGGCTCTCAGGCGGTGTATAAAAAAGATATTCGTCCGCTGCTGAACCCGGGGCGCAACCGATTTGAGATTCTGTTTCTTGAACAGGAAGACGACTGGTTGGTTGACGACGAGGAAGCGGACGGCGCTTTGTGCTCACTGGCGCCCAGCAAAGCCGAGCCGTACGATGCGCGCATGGGGATTTGGCGAGCGCCTTACTTGCAATGCATTCGCCATCTGCGCCTTGAGCATGTCGCGACCGAGCAAATCTGGCACCATGGCGGCGGCTGTGAGTTGTTGGTGAATCTGTTTTTTACGACCTATTCGCCGGGCTTAATTTCTGCTGCCGTGCGCTTTGATAGCATGACTTATCACCTGCCGATTGATGTGCGCAGCGACCATGCCAGTGCGTTGTTTCAGGTTGAAGCGCCGAAGTATTATGACGTGAATCATCCAGATCCGCGCGATCTTTACGAGGTCAGTGTGGAGTTGGATGGTCAGCGCCAAGCCTTTAAATTGGGCCTCAGCCACTCCCAATGTGTCACCCATTTTCCGGTTTGAATGCAGTGAATCGTCAGAATCACGTTTATCTTTCGAAGATAATCTCTCTTTAAAACATGAAGCCCCGCATTCGCGGGGCTTCATGTTTTCATCTTAGTGGGCACATTGCCAAGGTGCAGCGCTGGCGTGTTTGCTTTGCCATACTTTTTCATGGAAGTAGTACGCACAGGTGTTGAAGCTCGGTTCAATCAGGGCCATCACACCACCCACCAGAAAACTACCCGTTAATAAGTAGGCGACGTTGAACGCCACGGTAAAGTGAATCACGGCAAAGCTGGCCGTTTTCAGGCGCGGGTTCGACGCATAGCGTTGCAAGGGGGCATACTGGTTCCAAGCTTTCTCGTGGAAGTAGAAAGCAACCGTATTCACCATCGGTTCAAGCATTGCGATCAGGCTACCGATGATAACGTCACCGGTCAGGGCGTACGCGACGGTAAAAGCAATGCTAAAGTGGATAGCAGCAAAACTCAGTGTCTTTTTCATGGTAATCGTCCAATCTCGTTTCTCTTTGATGGAATTATTATTGATAATTATTCTCATAAAAGAAAATGGGAATGAACGATTAGTGTGATAGTTAAAAACGAATAAAAAAAGGCGCATTGAGCGCCTTCATCGAATCATTGTGAGTTTCAGCCTTGCGGTTTGACCACCAGAACGTTGATCGGAGAGTGTTCCACCACTTTACTGGCGACAGAGCCCAGCATCACTTTGTCGATACGTGAACGCTTGTGACTTGGCATCACAATCAGATCTGCACCCAGCTTCTCGGCATAGTCGAGAATGGTGGCGTAAGGCTTGCCTTCAGCGACATGCAGTTTGTACACCACGTCTTCGACGATGTATTTCTCGGCGAACGCTTTGAGTTGCGCGCGAACGTCATCTTTCATTTTGGCTGCCGCATCTTTGGGGAAATACGTGGCAACCATCGACATGTGAATGCCCGGCAGAACGTTAAGCAGATGTAATTCGGCATTGGATTGTTTTGCGTGCCACACGGCATGCTGAACGGCTTTGTCAGAAAAGCCTTTTTCGTTCAAATCAACAGGTACCAAGATGTGTTTATACATTATTCGTTATCTCTGTTTAGGTTGAGCCAGATGGCAACAAGTCTTTGGCTTGAGTATATGCCCTGCTGACACAGGGCATTTTGATTAAGCGCGGATTTTGTTAAACATTAAGTACGAATGGTCTCTTTGGCGGCCCGTCGCTTCTGGTTCCAGCCTAGGAGCAAGGTGAGCAGCAGCGCAGGGACAAACACCCATTCCTTCATCGGGCGATCGCTATCGACGACGATAGAGCGAATCTCCCAACCAAAATCAATGCCTGCAGATTCTGCCGGACTGCCAAACTCCACCATGTCGATCATCATGCGATTGTTTTCAGGATTGAGCATCAGGCCCATCGACGAGATACGTTCCTGCGCGGTACGGGCGCGGTCATCAAACGGCAGGATCACGGTTTTCGAAACGTAATCGCCCTCTAATGTTTCACCAGCCACCAACATCGCGACCGATTGTCCGACCGGTGTTTTCTCCACGATGTGCGCCAATTCAGTCCCCGGGTAGAGTTTTTGCGCCGGATAGATCATGTCCCACCAGAACCCCGGACGGAAGAAAGTAAACGTCAGCAGCAGCAGCGCCGCGATCTCCCACCACTTGGTTTTGGTGAACCACCACCCTTGCGTGGCGGCGGAGAAGAGCAACATCGCGATGATCGAAGAGCCGACCGTGAGTGCCAGATGCCACCAAGAATCAATGCCCATCAGCAAGAGCTGGGTATTGAACACGAACATAAATGGCAAGATCGCGGTACGAATATCGTAGGTAAACCCTTGGATACCGGTACGAATAGGGTCCGATTTCGCAATCGCTGCGGCGGCAAACGCGGCCAAGCCCACCGGCGGGGTATCATCGGCGAGAATCCCGAAGTAGAACACGAATAAATGCACGGCGATGAGTGGAATGATCAAGCCGTGCTGCGCGCCCAGCGTCACAATCACCGGCGCCATCAGCGTCGATACCACAATGTAGTTCGCGGTGGTTGGCAGGCCCATGCCCAGAATCAAACTGATGACAGCGGTAAAGATCAACATCATGATCACGCTGCCGCCGGAGATGAACTCAACAAAGTCGGTCATCACCAAGCCGATCCCCGTTAGCGTCACGACACCCACAACCGTCCCCGCGGCGGCGGTGGCCACACCGATCCCGATCATGTTGCGCGCGCCAGATACCAAACTTTCGAGCAAATCGGTCACGCCAGCTTTTACTTCACGTGTGAGATCACCCGTCTGATTAAAGACCGCCATCAACGGACGTTGTGTGAGCAGAATAAAGATCATGAACACGGTGGCCCAGAATGCAGACAGACCCGGCGAGAAGCGTTCGACGGTCAAACACCACACCAACACGACAATGGGTAACAGGTAGTGCAGGCCAGATTTCACCGTCGGGCCGGTGTCAGGAATCTCTTGCAGATCTTCGTCGATCGCCAGTCCACCTTCCGCCGCATACTTAGACGAAATACGCACCAACAACACGTAAACCACGAGCAGGGCAGCGGTCACGATGGGTGTGGCGGCTGCGCCAAAGACGTCTTTGGTCCAGCCGACACCGTAATAGACCACGGCACTGATCACACACAGCCCCAAGATGGTGCCGGTAAATGACAGCAGGCTTTGCAGCAGCGTTGGGTTGTGACGACGTGGCAAGCCTTCCATACCCGCTTTACACGCTTCCAAATGAACGATGTAAATCAAGGCAATGTAAGAAATCAACGCAGGCAGCAGCGCCGCGCGAATCACTTCCACATAAGAAATCCCAACATATTCAACCATCAGGAATGCTGCGGCGCCCATGATCGGCGGCGTCAACTGACCGTTGGTTGAGGCAGCGACTTCCACCGCACCGGCTTTGGTGCCCGGAAAGCCAACCCGTTTCATCAGCGGAATGGTAAAGGTCCCCGTGGTCACCACGTTCGCGATAGAGGAACCGGAGACCAGCCCCGACAGACCTGATGCCACGACGGCCGCTTTGGCCGGACCGCCGCGCATGTGACCAAGCATGGAGAACGCGACTTTGATGAAGTAAGCCCCAGCGCCGGCTCGTTCGAGCATGGCACCAAATAGCACAAACAGGAATACGAACGAGGTTGATACGCCCAGCGCGACCCCGAATACCCCTTCGGTGGTCAGCCACAGGTGTGACATCGCTTTATTGAGACTAGCCCCTTTATGGGCAATCACATCCGGCATGTAAGGGCCGGCAAAGGTGTAGAGCAGGAAGACGGCGGCAACGGCCATCAACGGAGGACCGAGTGCGCGTCGCGTTGCTTCCAGTAGTAGTACCATACCCATCACGGAAACCACCACGTCCAGCGTGGTCGGTGCACCAGAACGACCGGCCAATTGTTCATAGAAAAGATAGATGTAGGCGGCCGAGAAGCTACCGGCGAGCGCCAAAATCCAATCGATGGATGGAATGTGATCGCGTGATGAGTTTTTCATCGCCGGGTAGGCGGTGAATGCGAGGAAAATAGCAAAGCTGAGGTGAACGGCCCGAGCTTGCGTGTCATTGAGTACGCCGAAATCGAAAATGAATGGCAGTGGCGATGCGTACCACAACTGGAAGAGTGACCAGCATAGTGGCACCAACCACAGAATGCGACCTGGGATGCCGGTTGGGTTCCTTGCACCTGTATCAGCCTGTGCAACCATCTCTTGCACATCTTGCGACGGAGTGTTTGTCTGCGTCATGCACGTTATCCTTATTATTTGATGGTCTTAAAATATCGAAAGGTGGCCTGTCAAACGGAGTCAAAGCCAAGAGAGTGATGACCGCGCGCAACGTGGTGACGCGCTGAGCGGCCATACTAATAAGGAGGCGCCCGGCCTCCTTATTTATGGAGTGGTGCGTACTGAATTATTTCAGTAGACCGACTTCTTTGTAGTATTTCACTGCACCTGGGTGGAGTGGGATAGAGATACCTGCTTTCACCATGTCCTCTTTTTTCAGGTTGGCAAATGCTGGGTGTAGGCGAGTGAAAGTATCGAAGTTTTCAAACACGGCTTTGGCCACGTTGTACGCGACTTCGTCAGAGACATCGGCGCTAGTGACCAAGGTTGCGGCCACACCGAAGCTTTTCACGTCCATGTCGGTGCCACGGTACATGCCTGCAGGCACGGAGGTGTATGCGTAGTAGGGGTTGTCTGCCACAACTTTATCGATTTCTGGACCTGTTGCCGGCACCAGTTTCGCATCACAAGATGTCGTCGCTTCTTTGATGGAACCGTTCGGGTGGCCCACCATGTAGATGAATGCGTCGATCTTGTTGTCACACAGGGCTTGTGAACGCTCAGAGCCTTTTAGCTCAGAAGCCAGTTTGAAGCTGTCGTTGGTCCAGCCAAATGCGTCCATCACGACCTGCATGGTCGCGCGGTCGCCCGAGCCTGGGTTACCAATGTTCACGCGTTTACCAGCCAGATCCTGTACGTTGTTGATGCCAGCATCAGAGCGCGCGATGATGTTAAAAGGTTCTGTGTGAAGAGAGAACACAGCGCGCAGTTTCTTGTATGGACCTTGCTGAGCAAATTCGCTGGTGCCGTTGTAACCGTGGTATTGCCAGTCAGACTGAACGATACCGAAGTCCAATTCGCCAGAGCGGATCGTATTGACGTTGTAGATCGAACCCCCAGTGGATTCTACAGAGCAGCGGATATTGTGTTCTTTGCGGTCTTTGTTAACTAGCTTACAAATCGCACCGCCGGTTGGGTAGTAAACACCCGTGACCGAACCCGTACCAATTGTGATGAATTCCTGAGCGTTAACCGCGCCTGCGCCCAATACTGCAGCAGCAATCGCACCGACCTTAATTATTGTATTCAATGCCATGAATTTCCCTTCCTTCTTTTCATTATTTGCTCCCAAAACAAGTGTAGTTGCTTTGGGCGTTTCTTCATCGAGAAACGGAAGCTTTTTCAATCCATTTGTTGAAAAAGTGACTGAATAATACCAAAAAATCGAAAGATAATTATAGGAATGTAAAAATATGTAGCCAAACAGGCTAGTTATTTCGCCAAAACTCAGCGGAGTTGTGCGAGGGGATATGTCTAAAAATCAATAAGTTAAATTGAATTTAATGCAGGTGAAGAGAGTTGGTTAAGATGTGATTGGAGTCACGCGTCACGGACTTTTCGTGACTCCATCGTTCTGTTTTATATACAGTTTCTCAATAATGAGATCAGCCAGCGTACTCGAAAAGTTCACAAACGGACTTAAACAGCTGCTTGGTTGAGACGTTCAGCGTTGGCGTAATGAAGATCGTGTCATCACCAGCAACCACACCCAAAATGCCTTCGGATTTACCCAGTGAGTCGAGTAAGCGGGCAATCAACTGTGCAGCGCCAGGGCCGGTATGGATGACAACCAGCGCGTTGTTGTGGTCGATATCAAGCACCAGTTCACGCAACGAACTTGAAACCGTAGGAACGCCGAGTTCAGCGGGTAAGCAGTACACCATTTCCATTTTGGCATTGCGAGTTCGAACGGCGCCGAACTTTGTCAGCATGCGGGACACCTTCGATTGGTTGATGTTATCAAACCCTTCGTGTTTCAGTGCATCCACAATATCGCCCTGAGAGCCAAAGCGTTCCTCTTTCAGCAGAGCTTTAAAAGCTCGGACTAGATTGTCTTGTTTGTCTGTATGGCGCATCGTCTTCTTACTATCGCTATTCATAACTGCGGTGTATTTTCCCATAGGTCGGGTATCAGTGCCAAATTATCGCTCAAAACTGTCTTAAAGGTCACTGTAAATATGGTAAATATTCGGTTAGATAACACTTTAACTCTTTGTCATCGAAGAAAAATAGACTCATAATCGGGCCCGGAGTTGTCGCACACGAATACGTAGTTGCGCAAAGTCGCAAAGCTGAGGTTAATTGATTGTAATCAACTTGTGATTGCTATAGCTTCTTGGGGTCGGATACTAGATACCCTACCAAAAACATTTATAAGAGATTTACTCTCAAGGAGAACTACGATGAAAGTCGCTGTTATTGGTGCCGCTGGCGGCATCGGTCAAGCCCTAGCCCTATTGTTGAAAAACCGTCTTCCTGCAGGTTCTGATCTTGCGCTGTATGATATCGCGCCTGTAACTCCGGGTGTTGCAGCGGACCTAAGCCATATCCCAACGCCGGTCTCTATTAAAGGCTACGCGGGCGAAGATCCAACACCGGCACTGGATGGTGCGGATGTGGTTCTGATCTCTGCGGGTGTTGCTCGTAAACCGGGTATGGATCGTGCGGATCTTTTCAATGTGAACGCAGGTATTGTCAAAGCACTGGCTGAACGCATCGCGGTAGTTTGTCCTCATGCATGTATTGGTATCATCACCAACCCAGTGAACACCACTGTGCCAATCGCAGCGGAAGTTTTGAAAAAAGCAGGTGTGTACGACAAGCGTAAACTGTTTGGTATCACGACGCTGGACGTGATTCGTTCAGAAACGTTCGTGGCTGAACTGAAAGGCCAAGATCCAGGTCAGGTTCGTGTTCCTGTAATTGGTGGTCACTCAGGTGTAACCATTCTGCCATTGCTGTCTCAAGTTGAAGGTGTGGAATTCACTGACGCTGAAATTGAAGCGCTGACTAAACGTATCCAAAACGCGGGGACTGAAGTGGTTGAAGCGAAGGCGGGTGGCGGTTCTGCGACACTGTCAATGGGTCAAGCCGCATGTCGTTTTGGCCTGTCTCTGGTGAAAGCACTGCAAGGTGAAAGCGTGGTTGAGTACGCTTACGTTGAAGGTGCTGGTGAGCACGCACAATTCTTTGCACAACCAGTGAAACTGGGCAAAGACGGCGTGGAAGAAGTACTGAGCTACGGCCAACTGAGTGCATTTGAAGAAGCCGCACTGAACGGTATGTTGGATACGCTGAAAGGTGACATCCAAATCGGTATCGATTTTGTGAAATAATCATCACGCTTCTCGTGAACGATTTTCAAGAGCCGCTTGTCGCAGGATAAGCGGCTTTTTTACGTCTATGCTTTGCGTGAACCGCCTGCATTCTAAACATGCGCGATTGTTGAATTAATAGTCATAAAATTTATCTGGCTTCTAGTTTCTATTTAAACATTCCATCAAAGTTGTATTATTCAGAGTTTTTTACCAACTACAGACAATTTTGCGTTGATAAGTGTGTGACTTTTTGATCGTTGGCAATGAATGTGTTGTTAAAAACACTTTCTCGGTGATGTGGATCACGCACTGTATGCATCCTTTCATCATTTGCCTTTAAAATAACGCCCTTCTCGAAAGCAGAATCGGAAATAACCATGGATAACAAACTGGGTTTAGGCTCGTTAACCGCACTGGTCATTGGCTCAATGATTGGTGCTGGCGTTTTTAGCCTGCCGCAAAACATGGCCGCCGTGGCGAGCCCTCTGGCCGTGATGATTGGCTGGATGATTACTGGGGTCGGCATGATTTTTCTTGCACTCTCTTTCCAGCAGCTCGCAATGCATAAACCGCACATCAACAGCGGCGTGTTTGGTTATGCGCGGGAAGGTTTTGGTGATTTCACCGGCTTCTGTTCTGCCTGGGGGTATTGGTTCAGCGCGATGGTGGCCAATGTGTCCTATCTGGTGATCGTGTTCAGCACGCTCGGCATGTTGTTTGATACACCGGATCGCACGCTGTTTGGCAGCGGCAACACGTTGTTGTCGGTGGGCGGCGCGTCGGTTCTTCTTTGGTCGGTGCACTTGCTGGTGCTACGCGGCGTGCAAACCGCAGCACTGATTAACCTGGTCACCACATGTGCCAAGATGGTACCGCTCTTGCTGTTCATTGTCTGCGCGGCGTTGGCATTCAAATGGCAGACGTTCACCGTCGATTTCTCTGGGCTGCATTTTGGCGAGCAGCATGATCTGTGGTCGCAGATCAAAGCCACCATGTTGATCACGGTCTGGGTGTTCATTGGTGTGGAAGGGGCTGTTGTGGTGTCTAACCGTGCTCGTCATCGCAGAGACATTGGCCGTGCGACGATCCTTGGCTTACTGACCGCGTTGTCGATTTATGTGTTGGTGACGTTGTTGTCGATGGGCGTGATTCGTCCGGTTGAGCTGGCGCAGTATCACAACCCGTCGATGGCAAAAGTGTTGACTGAGATCTTGGCCCGTGGGGACAATACATCATTGCCGGTGGTCTGCTTGTTTCGGTGTGTGGCGCGTTCTTGAGTTGGACTGTATTGGCGTCCGAAGCGCCTTATCTCGGCGCTAAAGACAAGATGTTCCCCGCGCGTTATGCGAAGCAAAATGAGGCGGGTAGCCCGTATCAAGCCCTGACGTTGACCAATATCTGCATTCAGGTGTCGCTGATCTTGGTGATGTTTGCGGGCAGTACCTATGACACGCTGCTGGTTTTGGCATCTGAAATGATCCTAGTGCCTTATTTCCTTGTCGGTGCTTACACGCTCAAATTGGCGCTGGATCGCAAGGATCGTGGTCGCATGTTAGCGATTGGTGTTGGGGCGAGCTTATATGGTATTTGGTTGCTCTACGCATCGGGATTGAATTATTTGATGCTGTCCGCGCTGTTGTATCTACCCGGAATGCTGTTTTACGTGAAAGCCAAGAAAGAGCAGGGCAAAAGCCCATTTATGGGCCGAGAGCGTTTAGGGGCGTGTTCGTTGACGGTGGTTGCCGTATTGGCCTGTGGCATGCTGTGGCAAGGCTGGATGTAACACCTCGAAAGATGACGACCACATAGACGTTAACACAGACGTTAAAAAGCCTCGCGATGCGAGGCTTTTTAACGTCTGTGATGCGTCCGATTTCAGTCGTCAGCTGGCGATTACTTGTTGCGGTTGACCGCCATATGCGCAAGAGCAATCAGTGCTTGTTTGTAGTCGCTTTCGGGCAAGATGGCCAGTTCAGTGATCGCTTTGTCCGCTTCTTCATTGGCTTTGGCGACGGTGTATTCCAACGAACCTGTTTCTTTCATTGCCGCAAGAATCTCATCCAGACGTGCCATGCCGTTGGCTTGTTCAATCGCTTCACGAATCATCGCAGCTTGTTCTGCGTTCCCGTGGCGCATCGCATACAAAAGCGGCAGGGTAGGTTTGCCTTCCGCCAGATCGTCACCGACGTTTTTACCCATCTCTTTGCCATCGGCGGTGTAGTCCATGACATCATCAATCAGCTGGAATGCGGTGCCCAAATATTTACCGTAGTTTTGCAGTGCGGTTTCAATCTCGGGTGACGCATCGGCTAAGATGGCTCCAATTTGTGTGGCCGCTTCAAACAGACGGGCGGTTTTGGAGTAGATGACCTGCATGTAGCTGGCTTCCGTGGTGTCGGGATCGTTGCAGTTCATTAATTGCTGCACTTCACCTTCAGCAATGACGTTCACGGCTTCACTCATCAGTTGCAGGATCTTCATGGATCCGAGTTCAACCATCATCTGAAACGAGCGAGTGTAAATGTAATCGCCGACCAACACGCTGGCGGCATTGCCAAATGCCGCGTTTGCGGTGGCTTTTCCACGGCGCATGTCGGATTCATCGACGACATCGTCGTGCAGCAGCGTGGCGGTGTGAGTAAATTCGATAAATGCAGCAGCGAGCGTATGGCCTTGCCCTTGGTAACCGAGGGCTTTGGCTGACAATACTGCCAGCAATGGGCGCAGTCGTTTTCCCCCTCCGCTGACAATGTAGAAGCCAAGTTGGTTGATGAGAGAAACGTCAGAGTTGAGTTGAGCTTGAATTGTTTCATTCACTTTTGCCATGTCATTGGCAGTAAGCGTTTGGATAGCTTTAAAATCCATCGTAAATCCGGCTGAAGTTAGAGCGTGTAAGGCATTTTGTTCTTCGATAATCAGTGAATAATACACTAAAAAACATTGATTAATACAAGGCTTAAAGGCATGATTGCGGCACTTTTGATTGGCGATTAGCTTTTCGCCAATTTTTTTAAAATATGGCTTGTCATAGGTGCGCCATTCACGTAGAATCTGCGCCCTATTGATGATTAGTTTAGCGCACACCCTTATTGCTCAAATTATAAGCATGGCTGTGCGGAAAGAGCGGAGTAAAATATGTACGCTGTTTTCCAATCTGGTGGTAAACAACACCGTGTAAGCGAAGGTCAAACTCTTCGTTTAGAGAAATTAGACGTTGAAACTGGTGCAACTGTAGAATTTGATAAAGTTCTGCTGGTTGCTAACGGTGAAGAAGTAAAAGTTGGCGCTCCTCTTGTTGAGGGCGGCAAAGTGACTGCAGAAGTTGTACAACACGGTCGTGGCGATAAAGTTAAAATCGTTAAGTTCCGTCGTCGTAAGCACTCTCGCAAGCAACAAGGTCACCGTCAGTGGTTCACAGAAGTGAAAATCACTGGTATCAACGCTTAAGTTATTAGGAGAGTTTAACAATGGCACACAAAAAAGCTGGTGGTTCTACTCGTAACGGCCGCGATTCAGAAAGTAAACGTCTGGGTGTTAAACGTTTCGGCGGTGAATCTGTTCTTGCAGGTAACATCATCGTTCGTCAACGTGGCACCAAGTTCCACGCTGGTACTAACGTAGGTATCGGTAAAGACCACACTCTTTTCGCTCTATCTGATGGTAAAGTGAAATTCGAAGTGAAAGGTCCTAAAAACCGTAAATTCGTTAGCATCGAAGCTGAATAAGTTTAGTTTCTCGATGAATTTAAAAGCCCTGCCGTTAGGTGGGGTTTTTTATTTATCTGGAGAGAAGAGCCAATAACAAGAGGCCCTGCTCCGTCAGAGTGGCTTGTTATCTGTTCCCAAGCAGAAGGTCTGGACCGTTTATTGCGGTGATACTTCTGCTAAAATTTATATCATTGGTAAATGATGATATTGCAACGCAAGTAATGCGGAGTAAGTAATGAAATTCGTTGATGAAGCGGTAATTAAAGTCGAAGCGGGCGATGGCGGTAACGGTGTTGTCAGCTTTTGGCGCGAAAAATTCGTAACGAAAGGTGGCCCGGACGGCGGCGACGGCGGTGATGGTGGCGATGTCTACATCCAAGCCGATGAGAACTTGAATACACTGGTGGATTATCGTTTCCAGCGTTTTTACGCGGCAGAACGTGGTCAAAACGGTGGCGGCGGTAACTGTACTGGTAAGCGTGGTAAAGACATTACGTTGAAAGTGCCTGTCGGGACGCGCGCAGTGGATATCCACACCAACGAAATCGTGGGTGAAGTGGCTGAACACGGCAAGAAAGTGATGGTTGCTAAGGGCGGCTGGCACGGTCTGGGTAACACCCGTTTTAAATCATCGGTGAACCGCGCGCCACGTCAAAAGACGATGGGGACGAAAGGTGAAGTTCGTGAACTTCGGCTTGAGCTGCTCCTGCTGGCGGATGTCGGTATGCTTGGTCTGCCGAATGCTGGTAAATCCACTTTTATCCGTTCTGTTTCAGCGGCGAAGCCAAAGGTTGCGGATTATCCGTTTACAACCTTGATCCCAAGCTTGGGTGTCGTGAGTGTTGTTCCTGAAAAAAGCTTTGTTGTGGCAGACATTCCGGGATTGATCGAAGGTGCTGCAGAAGGTGCAGGCCTGGGGATCCGATTCTTGAAACACTTGGAGCGTTGTCGCGTGCTGCTGCATATGATCGATATTTTACCGATCGATGGCAGTGAACCCGCACAAAACGCGTTGACCATCATGGATGAGCTTGAGCAGTACAGCGAAAAGCTTGCGAAGAAGCCGGTTTGGTTAGTCTTTAACAAAACGGATCTGATGTTGGAAGAAGAAGCGGAAGAAAAGATCCAAGAGATCTTAGACGCGCTTGCATGGGAAGGCCCATACTTCAAGATTTCAGCGGTAAACAAGCAAGGAACGGCGGAACTGTGTCGTGAACTGGCTGACTTCATGGAAACGCTACCTCGCGGCGCTGAAGAAGCGATCAGCGAAGAGCAAAAAGTCGAGTTTATGTGGGACGATTACCACAAAGACGCCATGGCGGGTCAAGACGTGGTGACTGAAGACGATGACGACGACTGGGATGATTGGGACGACGAAGAAGATGACGGTCACGTGATCTACGTTCGCGAATAATTCATTTCTGATGAAATCATCAAAAGCCGCATAGTATTTGCGGCTTTTTTGTGTCTAAGTCATGTTTCGTTGCGTGATTTTCATGCAGACTAATAACTTGTACTCAGAATGGAGTACGCTTTGATTGAATCATTTTTGTGGTAAGTCGGACGTTAGGAAAGGAATCATGGCATCCAAACAGAGAGCAGTTTCTCGTTTGATAGCGCAGGCTGGGCAAATGTTACTGGCCCACGGCGCTGAAAGTACGTTAGTCGGCGATATCATGCGCCGAATTGGATTGGCCAGTGGCATGAGCGAAGTGGAAGTGTCGTTGTCGGCCAGTTCGTTAGTGGTCACCACGGTCTATCAAGAGCATTGCATCACCACCACTCGGCGTTGTCCGGATCGTGGTATCAACATGCGCGTGGTCACGCAGATCCAACGGATCTGCATCATGATGGAAAAGAGATTGCTCGATCACGAGCTGGCCCAGAAAAAACTCAATAAGATCAACCCGGAACGATACAACCGTTGGTTGGTGGTGCTGATGATCGGCCTCTCTTGTTCGGCCTTTAGTCGCCTTGCGGGCGGGGATTGGACCGTCTTTGCGATTACCTTTGTCGCTTCTTCGGTTGGGATGTTTGTCCGCCAAGAAATCGGCCATCGTCATTTCAACCCATTGCTCAACTTTGCCGCCACTGCATTTGTAACTTCGGTGATATCCGCCCAAGCGGTGATCTACCATTTGGGCAACAAGCCCACCATTGTCATGGCCTCATCGGTGCTGATGCTCGTGCCCGGTTTTCCATTGATTAACTCGGTCGCAGATATGCTGAAAGGCTACATCAATATGGGCATCGCCCGTTTTGTGATGGCCAGTTTGCTGACGCTGGCGACGTGCCTTGGCATCATCGCGGCGATGAGCGTCACTGGCATTTGGGGGTGGTAACATGTTGAGCTGGCAATTATTTTTTGGATTGATCAACGATATGTTCTTTGCCGCAATTCCGGCGGTGGGGTTTGCTTTGGTATTTAATGTGCCATCACCAGCACTGAAATATTGTGCGTTGGGTGGCGCCATTGGCCACGGGGCGCGTTATTTGATGATGCATTTTGGTGTGCCAATCGAGTGGGCTAGCTTTTTTGCCGCCACGATCGTCGGCATGGTGGGGGTGCAGTGGTCGCATAAATTCCTCGCTCACCCGAAAGTGTTCACCGTCGCCGCCTTGATCCCGATGGTGCCTGGTGTGTTCGCCTATAAAGCGATGATTGCCATGGTGGAGATCAACCACCTAGGGTTCACGCCTGAATTGCTGGCCACGCTGATGGAGAATTTCCTCAAAGCGATGTTCATTATTGCTGGCTTAGCGGTTGGCCTTGCGGTTCCTGGGCTGCTATTCTATCGCCGCAAACCGATTGTATAGATGCCACGCCATCCGGGTGGCCAACGCTTAGGAACGAATTGATGATCATCAGTATGATTGCCGCGATGGCAAGCAACCGAATTATCGGCAAGGACAACCAGATGCCCTGGCATCTTCCAGCGGACTTTGTCTGGTTTAAACGCTGTACCATGGGCAAACCGGTTGTGATGGGACGCAAAACCTATCAATCGATTGGCCGTCCACTGCCGGGGCGTCAGAACATTGTGATCAGCCGTGATTCGAGCTTAGTCATTGACGGTGTAGATGTGGTGACGTCAATCGATGCGGCATTGGACAAAGCTGGCGCGGCTGATGAAGTGATGATCATTGGCGGCGGCAGTATTTACACCGAATGCCTGCCACGCGCTGGCAAACTCTATATCACGCTGATTGATGCCGACCTCGACGGTGACACTCAGTTTCCAGCGTGGGGCGCCGAGTGGCAAGAGACGCACCGTGAACATTATGACGCCGATGAGAAAAACCAGTACGACATGGATTTTGTGATTCTAGAGCGCTAATCGCAAATCAAGCATCTCGAATCAAGCAAGACGTATGACATGAAAAAGCCCGGTTTCACCGGGCTTTTTGCTGTTTAATTGGCGCGACTTAACGCTGCTTGTTCAAAGTACGCTTTGTCTTCCCAGCGCAACAGCGTGAGGGTGGCACCCCATACACAACCGGTATCGAGCCCGATGACGTCATGACCGCGATATCCTTCCAGTGCTGCCCAGTGACCAAAGAGCACGGTTTTTTCCAATTTCACACGGTTGGGGAGCGCAAACCAAGGCAGTAAGCTGCCGTCGGTGACTTCGCTGGGGGGCAGTTTGCATGCCATGTCCAGCCGCCCGTCAGGAAAGCAAAACCGCATGCGGGTGTAGCTGTTGATGATGTAGCGATAGCGCTCAAGCCCGCTCAACGTATCGTGCCACATGTCCGGTTGATTACTGTACATGTGTTCAATCAACCAGTCCCAATGGGAGCCCTGCAAGAGCGTTTCAATCTCTTTGGCTGCTTTACGTGCGGTCTGCAGATCCCACTGCGGCGAAATGCCAGCGTGAGCTAAGACAAATTCCTCGTGCTCCTGCAGCAAGGGCTGCTGGCGAATCCAGTCCAGCAGCGCTGGGCCATCATCGGCTTCCAAAATCGGCAAGGTTTTGTCTTTCTTTTTGACTGGATGAATGCCGCGCGATACGGCCAAAAGGTGCAAGTCATGATTGCCCAGCACCACTTTCGCTGCGGGGCCTAAATCACGAATAAAGCGTAAGGTTTCAAGTGATTTGGGGCCTCGGGCAACTAGATCGCCAGCGACCCATAGGGTGTCATGTTCGGGATTAAACGCAACCTGTTTGAGTAACAGTTGCAGTTCATCAAAACAGCCTTGGATGTCACCCACAATGTAATTTGACACACAAACTCCGTTAATTGAGGACGTTGGGAACCGCGAGGCGGAATGGCTCGATATCGGCAATAAATTCCTCACCCGCTTGATTGTGCATGATGTAGTGGCCTTGCATGACGCCAACCGGGGTTTCTAGCGCGGTGCCGCTACTGTAGGTATATTCGTCATTGGCTGGAATCACGGGTTGTTCTCCGACCACGCCATCACCTTCCACGGTCATCTGTTTGCCGTTGGAATCAGTGATGAGCCAGCGACGGCTGATCAGTTGTACGTTTTCATTGCTGAGGTTTTTAATCGTGATCAGATAGGCGAACACATAACGCTGGTATTCAGGGTTGGATTGTTCAGGAATGTATTTGGTGTGAACCTGAATCTTGATACAAGGATTGGAAATATCCATGAAAACTCCTTATCCGGATATCGAGGCGTGAAAACAGACAAAGGATGACACTGAGGTCATCCTTTGTATTTATGCCTGTTGCACGTGGTTGGCGTCAAGCCAGTTGGCCATGGCCACGAACTGTTGCAGGGTCAAATTCTCTGGGCGCATGCCAGGATTGACACCGAGCTCTTCCAACACCTCAAGCTCAAGCAAGCCTTTGTAGCAGTTTCGCACGGTTTTACGGCGCTGGTTAAAGCCTTCACGCACCACGCGATCCAGCCATTTCAAACTGGTGGTCGGGTGCGGTAGGTCTTCGTAAGGCACCAGACGAACCACGGCGGAATCCACTTTTGGTGGCGGAACAAACGCGGTTGGCGGCACTTCCAGCACAGGCACCACTTTGCAGTAGTACTGCGTCATGACGGTCAGACGGCCATACGCTTTGCTGCCAGGGCCTGCTGCCAAACGGTTAACCACCTCTTTCTGCAACATGAAGTGCATGTCCTGAATATCTTTATGAAATTCGAACAGATGGAACATCAGCGGCGTGGAGATGTTGTAGGGCAGGTTACCGAAGATGCGTAGTTTGTTGTTTGGCTTCACCAATTGGGTGAAGTCAAAACGCATGGCATCGCCTTCGTGAATGGTCAGTTTATCGGCCAATTCAGGGTGGTTACGTAGACGTTCAGCCAGATCGCGGTCCAGCTCAATCACGGTGAACTTGTCGACTTCGCGGCCAACGGGTTCGGTGATCGCGCCCAGACCCGGACCGATTTCAACCAAGTTTTGCCCCGGTTGAGGGTTAATCGCTGACACAATCCCATCAATGATGTAAGGATCGTTCAGGAAGTTCTGACCAAAACGTTTACGCGCTTTGTGTCCTAAGTGGACATCGTTTCTCATAGTGTTCTCGACATTCTAGATCATCGACAAGAGGATGATTTCTTATCAACTAATTCAATCGCTTGAGCGAGTGCTGTTCTAAAACTTCCCACATCGGCCAAGCCACTGCCGGCTAAATCGAGCGCGGTGCCGTGGTCGACGGATGTTCGAATAAAAGGCAGACCCAGCGTGATGTTCACGGAGCGGCCAAAGCCTTTATATTTCAGGACGGGAAGAACCTGATCGTGGTACATGCCCAGAACAGCATCAGCTTGCTGCAAATATTTGTCATTGAAGATGGTGTCGGCCGGTAATGGACCAATCAGTTGCATGCCATCTTGCTGACGTAATTTTTCCAGGGTCGGTGTAATGGTATCGATTTCTTCGTGACCCAAAACCCCATCTTCCCCGGCATGTGGATTGAGGCCGCATACATAAATGGTAGGCGCTTCAATCGCAAATTTCTCGACCAAATCCTTGTGGAGAATATGAATGATCTTTTCCAGACGCTCGCTGGTCACTGCTTTGGACACATAAGCCAATGGAATATGTGTCGTCACCAGTGCCACGCGCAGCCCTTCGGTTGCCAGCATCATCACCACCAACGGGGTGTTGGACTGCTCCGCAAAGAACTCAGTGTGGCCGCTAAACGCCACGCCTGCGCGATTGATCACTCCCTTATGAACGGGACCGGTGACAATAGCATCAAATTCATCATTCATACAGCCTGCAGCGGCTCTTTCTAGTGTTTTTAACACATAATGGCCGTTGCTTTCGTCCAATTGACCGGCAACCACAGGCGTAGCGACCGGAATATGATCGACAATTAAGGTCCCCGCTTGCTGCGGTTTCGGTGTAGCAGAGGCATCGTAGTCGAGTAGGGTGACTTGGATGCCCAAGGTTTCAGCGCGCTGAGCCAGGACGGTTTTATCAGCACACACCACCAGTTGGTGAGTCCAGTCTTCCGTCGACAGGGCCAAAACCAAGTCCGGGCCGATGCCTGCCGGTTCACCGGCGGTCACTACGATTCGCTTAATTGTCATCGTCTTCATCCTTCAACACTTCCACGAACGCGCCTGCGCGCAGTTCTTGTAGCCAAGCGCTGGCTTCTTCGTTGAACTTACGGCTGAACAGAATACGATATGCTTTGTTTTTCAGCGCGGAGTCGGTTCGGTCGACTTCGCGGCGATCCAGAACTTCCACAATGTGCCAACCGTGCACGGTTTTAAAAGGTTGGCTGATCTGGCCGACGGGCAGTGTTTCTACTTGATGTTTGAACTCAGGCACGTACAGATCCGGCGTTTGATATCCCAATTCACCGTTTTGCGCTGCAGAACCTGGGTCTTGGCTATATTGTTGAGCCAGTTCACCAAAGGTGGCTTCTCCGGCTTGAATGCGGCGTACAAACTCGTTGAGTTGTTTTTGAGCGCCATCATCGCTCAGAATGATGGTGGGTTTAATCAGAATATGGCGCGCATTGACTTCGGTAACGGCTACGGTTTCTAGGCCTTTGACGTCATCAATTTTGAGAATGTGGAAGCCCACACCGCTGCGAAATGGCCCAATGATGGTGCCTTTGTTCTGCATCTTGATTTGGTCAGCAAAAATCGTCGGCATCTCTTCTTTACGCATCCAGCCCCAGTCACCGCCATCCAGCGCTTTTGGACCTTTGGAGTAGGTGATTGCCATGGTGCTGAAATCCGCGCCCTTGTTCAGTTGTTCAACCAATTTCTTTGCTTGAGCTTCGACTTCAGATTTGTCTTGTCCGTCATTAAAGCGCAGTTGAATGTGGCTGATTTTGTACTGAATGGTGGCGTTGGTCTCTTTGGCCAGCAGATCCGCGAGCGTGTTCACTTCAGCGGGAAGAATGTTGATGCGGCGGCGAACCAAAGCATTGCGCGCTTCACTGGCTGACATCTCTTTACGAATTTGCTCGCGAAATTCTGGGTAAGTCAGTCCTTCTGCTGCGACAGACACGCGCAACTGCTCGGCGGTTTGATGGTTCTCTTTTGCGATGTCATTGATCGCTTCGTTGAGGCGGTTGTCGTCGATGCGCACCCCGATACGTTCAGCTTCTTGTTGTTGTAACGTATCAATGATCAGCTTCTCAACCACTTGTTCACGCAGCACCGCTTCGTCTGGCAGTGCGCGGTTATTTTTCTTGGCATTGGCTTTCACGCTCAGCAGCGCGGTATCAATGTCACTTTGCAAAATAACACCGTTGTTGACGATGACCGCGACGCGATCCATCTCAACCGGTTGGGCTTGTACCAAGCCAATGCTCATGAGACCCAGCAGAGTCAGTAGCGTGTGTTTCCACAATTTCATTAGAAGTCCTATCAAAATCAACGGCCTGACTCTTCAGACCGGATGGTTCGTTATTAAGAAACTCAGTTATTCAAGAAGAATGGTCGACCGTAGCCTAGAGAGCTATCCGACGTATCGATACCCGTCATGCTTTCGCTGGAGCCGATACTGGTGCCAAATCCAATAATGCCGATGTTAAAGCTAAAGTTGTTTTCGTAAATGGGGTCATCAAACGATGCGTAACCACCTTTCAGGGTTTGGTTCCAGTCTTTCAGCTGGTTGCTGTAGGAGAAACCGATGTACCAGCAGTCGGAGGTATAGCGAACGCCTGCCAGCCACTCCAGCGCTTGGTTGGTGGTTAAGTCATGGAAATATTGTCCGCCAATGTACCATTTCGGTGACACCTGATAACCCGCCAGCAGGCCGGCTTGCGAGATGCCATCTTCCGTAATGGTGTCGATGTCGTTGAGCGTATCGCCCACGGTATCTTCAATGTACTGCTTGGTCACGTAACGATAGTTTGCTTGCACGAAGCCATCATCAAAGCGGTATTCCAAGGTGCTGTTGGCGAGCTGCATTTCGCTGGTGTCCACGTCGTACTGCACACCACCGTGGTAGAACAGGTAATCATCGTAGTTGAAGTCCATCTCAACTGCCCAAGCTGAGTAGCTTGATTGGGAGTCTTCGTCGGTGGATGAAGAACCGGTTTTCAGATCCTTATCAATGTAGAAGATCTGACCAAAGGCGATGTTGAGACGTTCTTTGTACTCATCGTCAAAGAAACGGGTTGAAGCCCCGTAGCTCACTTGGTTGGCGGGTGCGACGTAATCGATGCTGCTGTATTTACGGCTACGGAACAGACCGTAGTAATCCGCTTGCAAAATGGTGGTGTCGTACCAAGCGATGTTGCTTTGATCTTCTTTCGGCACGTACAGGTATTGGATCTGAGGTTCGAGCGTTTGCGTGTAGTTATCAAACAAAATGGTATCGCGTTCCAGAACAATACCAGCGTGACTGCGGAATTCGGGAATCACGCGGGTGACGCTTTCTTCGAGATCACGATAACTGTCGGAACTGGTGTCGACGCCATCAAGATCTTGTTGATAGTAAGTGCCAAGTACGCGCGCTTCCGTGGTCCACGTTCCCCAAGTGGTTCCCAATGGAATGGTAACCCCTGGTTCTACGTGTACGCGCGTGGCCGATGGCTTGCCCTTCGCATCGGTCTCAAAACGAGCCACATGGCTCTTCATGTCCAGATTGAGGTAACGCATCACTTCAGGCGCGTAATAGTTAAAGGATAACTGTGGCATGAGGCGATAAGGTGAGTTATCTGTAGTGGTCAATACTTGAAAATCACGTGCCATCAACGCAGCATCCCAAGAATGCGTGCGGTAGGTAATTTTACCTTGTTGAATCAGCTGACCATCTTCACGGTTACCAATGCCTGAGCTGAGGTCGGAGAAATAATCGACGTCACTGACGCGTGAATAATCGGCTTCCAGTTTCCACGCTTCGTTGTAAATACCGCTGTGTTGGTATTGGAATGCCCAGCGTTTACCTTCGTCTGGGTTGAGCGAGTCATCGGGAAGGTACTCGGATTTCAGGCTTCCTTCCCCCAAATCGGTCAAATAACGGAACACGGTGTTGAGTTGCGTGCCGCGTTTTTCCATGTAACGCACTGACGTTTCTAAATCGTAGTTGGGTGCCAAGTTCCAGTAAAACGGCACTTCCAATTCAAAACCATCACGCGAACCGTAAGACACTGTAGGGTAAAGGAAACCGGTTTTACGCGTGTCGCCAATTGGCACCGTTAAGTATGGGAAGTAGAAGACGGGGACATCCAGCACTTCTAAGCGCGGGTTATAAAAGGTCGCTCTTTCTTCGTTTTGATCAACGGAAATACCGGACGCTCTCAATCGCCAAGCACTGTCGCCTTCCGGACACGAGGTGATCGAACCATCTTCGATTTCATACACCGCTTTCCCGGTTTTGGATATATACGCGGCTTCACCTCGGCCCTGTTCACACAGGAATTTATACTTGGTGTTCTCCAGCGTCATTTGATCCGTGGTGAGATTATTGGTGGCTTTATCTGAGGTGGCTTTGACCTGACCATCGCTAAAGTTGACGTTGCCTTCGGCCACCACCACGTTGTCTTTTTGGTGCAGTGTGACGTTGTCAGCACGAATCTGTTTTTTACCCTGAATCACCACCACATTGCCGGAATAGGTCGCGCGTTCGCCATTAATTGCTTCTAGCTTATCCGCTTCGACATTGATAGGCTGTTCATTCGGATTGTCAGCCTCGGGCTGGTCAACTAAACATTGATCGATAGTGGGCAGTTCCTGCACACTGTCATCCACCGTAGCGTCTGCTTGAGTCTGAGGCGCAAAGAGCGCGGCGCTAATCGAAGCGGCTAAAAACGTGCGGGAAAAACGTGACATCGAATTGTACTATCCTGTTGAAATTGTTTGAGTCCGATATTGGGAGAATTGATTCATAAAAAACGCTTCCTATCATAAAGGAATTTCACGCTCCCGGCACTATCAGACCACGACACACCTAAAAAATTCATAGATTGAGAGCACATAATGCATATTTTTGGCAAAATTCTCGGCGCTTTCTTTGGCTTCCTATTTGGTGGCCCGCTTGGCGCAATCTTTGGCCTATTTCTCGGGCATCAATTTGATAAAGCCCGTCGTTTTAACCAAGCTGGGTTCAGCACCGGTGGATTTGGCAATGGCCCCAGTCAGGCTGAACGCCAAGAAGAGTTCTTTAAATCAGCCTTTGCGGTCATGGGCCATGTGGCGAAGGCAAAAGGGCAGGTAACGCAAGAAGAGATTCGTCTCGCCAGCATCATGATGGACCGCATGAACCTGCATGGCGAACAGCGCCGCGCGGCGCAAGATGCGTTTCGTGAGGGTAAAGATGCAGATTTCCCCCTTGAACAAGTGCTCAATAAAGTGCGAATTTCGAGTGGGGGGCGTTTTGATTTGTTGCAGTTCTTTTTGGAGCTGCAAATTTCCGCCGCATTGGCTGACGGCGACATTCATCCAGCCGAGCGCAATGTCCTGCATAAGGTTGCGAGCGGTTTAGGTTTTTCAGCCGATCAATTAGAACGCCGTTTGCGCATGCACGAAGCCGCGTTTCGCTTTCAACAAGGTGGCGGCTTTGGCGGTTCGCAGGGGCAGCAGCAGTATTCGGGCGGCGGCCAGTGGCAACAAGCGGCTAGCAAAGATCGCTTGGCGGATGCGTATTCTGTGCTGGGCGTAAGTGACAGTGCCGATGCCAAAGAGATTAAACGTGCTTATCGTAAACTGATGAATGAACACCATCCCGATAAATTGATGGCCAAAGGTCTGCCGCCAGAAATGATGAACGTTGCCAAAGAGAAGTCACAAGAGATTCAACATGCTTACGACTTGATCAAAAAGGAAAAGGGCATCAAGTAAGGCACGATACGGTGAGAAGGCGAGCTGAGGCTCGCCTTTTTTGTGGCGTTTCATCCACGAGCGGTTGTTTCGCGATTCTCACCCAATCATCTATTTCAGCACTTGATGTGATGAGGCGGATGAGCGCATGCATGCGATGGCCCTGCGGTGTCGTGTATCTCTGAGCTGAACTGAAATGAAGGGATGAACATCGAACCGGTCGGGAAGGGCAGATAAAAGAAAAGCCCAGTCGTTAGACTGGGCTTTCTCAAAGTGGCTCCCCCTGCAAGACTTGAACTTGCGACATACGGATTAACAGTCCGCCGTTCTACCGACTGAACTAAGGGGGAATAGATTTTGTAATGGTGCCGACTACCGGAATCGAACTGGTGACCTACTGATTACAAGTCAGTTGCTCTACCTACTGAGCTAAGTCGGCCTTTCAACAAGCTGATGTGTCAGCTTACTGATAAAGTGGCTCCCCCTGCAAGACTTGAACTTGCGACATACGGATTAACAGTCCGCCGTTCTACCGACTGAACTAAGGGGGAATAAATTGTTAGATAAATGGTGCCGACTACCGGAATCGAACTGGTGACCTACTGATTACAAGTCAGTTGCTCTACCTACTGAGCTAAGTCGGCACACTTAATCTTGTTGCATGCTCGTGCGTTACACCAACATCTAAAATATGGTGCCTCGAGGCGGAATCGAACCACCGACACGAGGATTTTCAATCCTCTGCTCTACCGACTGAGCTATCGAGGCAACGGGGTGTATTAAACGAGTTTTCGCTTTGGTCGTCAACAGCAAAATGCAAAAAAAAGATCGTTTGTTGCTTTTCTATACTTAGTGGCCTGTTTTTATCCATTTTTGTTAGAAAATATCGTGTAAACAGGCCTCAAAAACGCAGCGCAGTAGGTTTGACCGGATGATGACGCGGGATTCCGTGGCTGAAAGCAGGTAAAAAAGCGTGCTTGATGCCAAGGAAAATGACGGGCAAATGTGAAGGTGAGTGTGGCGTGCACATCGTGGTGTGGTCTCGGGCGAATATGATGCTGCTTTCTCGTGGTGGGTGTTGCGTCGCAATCCATGCGTTTGATGCTGGTTGGAGAGGCATGTTCGCATCTTGTTGTGTGTCGCTCGTTGGTTTGAAGGTTTGAAGGCGTGAATCGCGATTGAGTGATAACTGGATGGTCGTGGTGAGCGATACGGATGTGAATGACTCGGATTGTTTTATGGCACGGTTTTCTGTGATGTGAATTGAAATAAAGTGTGGGTGTTGACGTACTGGGCTAGCCTGGAAAGGCGAGGGGAATGGCTTGGGGCAGATAAAAGAAAAGCCCAGTCTTTCGACTGAGCTTTCTGAAAGTGGCTCCCCCTGCAAGACTTGAACTTGCGACATACGGATTAACAGTCCGCCGTTCTACCGACTGAACTAAGGGGGAATTATTTGTGTCACTTGCGTGAAGTGATGCACCAAATAATGGTGCCTCGAGGCGGAATCGAACCACCGACACGAGGATTTTCAATCCTCTGCTCTACCGACTGAGCTATCGAGGCAAAAGAATGGTGCCGACTACCGGAATCGAACTGGTGACCTACTGATTACAAGTCAGTTGCTCTACCTACTGAGCTAAGTCGGCACACTGTATTCTTTGCTAAAAACTGTTCGTGCTATGCACCAACAATCGTCAAATTGTGGTGCCCGGAGGCGGAATCGAACCACCGACACGAGGATTTTCAATCCTCTGCTCTACCGACTGAGCTATCCGGGCAACGGAGCGCTATTAAACGGATTTTCCCTTCTGCCGTCAACCAGTTTTTCTAAAAAAATTAAAAAACTGGTTTGTTTGCCGCTATTTTAAGCAAGTTGATGGTTTTTTCTCAACCTGCGTTAAATTCTTTCTTAAATTGAGTCACTTTTTCCAAATAACGGCGTGATTCCGCATTGGGATGTTTTTTGGTGAGCGCCCAATACACTTGGTTCGGTTGCAGGGCATTTAAGTCGCGCATCGCGCGTTGACGATCACGGCTAAAGGTATTGAGTACGCCCCCGGTGCCGCCGTTATAAGCTGAAATCATGCTGTATTCGAGCGATGTCGGGTTGCGAACATCACGTAAATAGCGATTTTTCAAAATATAGAAATACGCCGTGCCAGTGTCGATGTTGTTTTCTGGATTAAACAGATACTCCGGCGTCGGCTCGCCGGCACGGTTTTTTACCAGTTTGAAGACGTCGCGTCCGGCCGTTTTGGGAACCACTTGCATCAGACCATACGCGTTGGCCCAGCTCACCGCATAAGGGTTAAAGCTACTTTCCGTTTTGATGATGGCGTAGATCAGATCTTCGGGAATGTCGTATTTGCGCGATGCGCGCTGCACGATGTCGGCGTATTGGTAGCTGCGAATTTGAATCTGATCGGCGACCATCGGGATTTCAACATAGTAGGCTTTCTTGAAATCGACCTGTTTCACTTTGAGTTGATTGGCAATCAGGTAATCGGCAAAGCGGTTGGCGCGCCAACTCCATTGAATGGGCTGATTTTCTTGGTCTACCACTTGGCGATAAAGGAACGGTTGGCCTTTGAGTTCAATGTTTTTGGATGAAAACAGATCGACGTGCGCCGGATCATCAGGGGTCAAGAGCGTTGTGATGATCGCATCTTTCAAATGGCCTTTGGGATCGGTCGGCGACACGGTTTCGATGATGATCTTGCCATCGTCGAAATTCACTTCGGTTCGGCTGAGGTAGTTGTCGATGTATTTGACGTAATTGCGTTTGCCGGCAATCTTGACTTCGCGGCTGCCCCAACGCTTTTCGATATTGCCCGAAAAACTGTTGATCAGCGCATCCAGGGCCGCAGTATCTTTTTGAAACTGGCCGGGCAACTGAGCCAAATTTTTTGCAAAACGGTTGGTTGGCTCGTAGTTGACGTCGTAAATGCTTTCAATGAATTCACGACTGCAGCCCACCAACAGCATGGCGGCAATGCAATAAACTAACTTTCTCATGCGCTCCCCGGCGGTTGTGGATGAAGGGGTCAGACAAAAAAAGAGACATCATACCAGAAGGTGATGATGTCTCTAGAAATAACCTTGCTAACCTTAAGATTATTGTTGGCTCGGTGGCGTGTAGCCTTCAATGTGAACGTCTTTCCCTTCAAACAAGAAGTTCACCATCTCTTGCTCAAGCAGTTTGCGGTGCTCTGGATCCATCATGTTGAGCTTCTTCTCGTTGATCAACATGGTTTGTTTGGTTTGCCATTGCGCCCAGGCTTCTTTCGAAATGCTGTCGAAAATACGTTTGCCGAGTTCGCCTGGATAGAATTGAAAATCCAGACCATCCGCTTCTTTTTGTAGTCGAGCACAAAATACAGTGCGGCTCATAATGACTTCCTCTTTAATTTTTTCGTGTGAATGTCGTTTGGCAAGCTTTGCCGTCGCGACTTCACCGGATTTTTTCAGGTTGGCTTAAGTTATACCAAAGACCTGTGTTGGCTTCCATGATGATGTCGGGATTGCCTGACAATTCCAGCAAAATCGATTCCAGCAAAATCGATGTTAGGTCGGATGCGGGTGGCAGAATCGTTAGCTGAGCTAAAGGCGCGGGGTGGCGCTGAGGTGGCGTATCACGGCCACGCAGTGAGATCGCATGATGTATCAGAGATTTGATTAAATTATTTTTTATTTATCTAAACTTTTTTTGATTTCGCACCTTGAGTCTGATGGACATCGGCGTATTTTGACGCCTTCCGTCCATTCAACCCGAACTCTCTCTATGAATAAGCGTCTTGTTTCTCTCTTCTCTGCTGTGCTTCTTTTCACCGCGAGTGCCTCAGCATTGGCGAGCCGTACCATTGTCGATCAACTGGGTCGCACCGTGACAATCCCTGACCACGTTGACCGCGTGGTGGTTTTGCAACATCAAACGTTAGATTTACTGATGCAGCTGGGGGCGAAAGACCAAATCGTCGGCGTGCTGTCCAGTTGGAAACAAAATTTGGGGGCCGATGTGGTGCGTTTGTATCCCGCTTTACCGTCATTGCCTATGCCGGGTGATTTGACGCAAGTGAACCTCGAAAGCCTCTTGAACCTTCAACCTCAGGTGGTGTTTGTGGCGAACTATGCGCCGCAAGCCATGATTCAACAGATGACAGATGCTGGCATTCCAGTGGTGGCCATTTCATTGCGCAAGGACATCCAAAGTCAGGCCAATAAAATGAATGCGTCCATGGTGAACGAAGAGCAAACCTATAACGAAGGCTTGAAAGAAGGGATTCGTTTAATCGGTCACATCGTCAATCACGATCAGCAAGCGGAAGATTTAATTCAAGCAACCTTCCGCAATCGCGCCCAAGTGGCTCAACGTTTAAACGCCATTCCTGACGAGCAGCGCATTCGTGTTTACATGGCCAACCCGAATCTCACGACGTATGGGGCGGGCAAATACACTGGGTTGATGATGCAACATGCGGGGGCAAAAAACGTCGCAGCCAGCACCATCCAAGGCTATCAACAAGTGTCTATTGAGCATGTGATGATGTGGAATCCGGACGTCATTTTTGTCCAAAGTCGTTATCCCGATGTGGTCGACGAGATCAATCATGATCCCCGCTGGCAATTGATCGAGGCTGTGAAACAACATCGCGTTTATCTGATGCCTGAATACGCCAAAGCTTGGGGCTACCCAACGCCAGAAGCGATGGCATTGGGCGAGATGTGGATGGCTAAAAAACTCTATCCAGCCCAATTTAAAGACATCGACATGTCAGCAATGGCGAACGATTATTACCTGCGTTTCTACCACGTTCCTTTCGATCACGCTGCGTTCGACCTCGCGCCACGCACTGTGACGCAATAATGGTGCAGCGATACACGCGATTGTCGCAAAGTGCCCTGATCTTGGGCACGTTTCTCATTGCGCTGTTGTCATTGGGCGTGGGCACTTACGCCATGGGCTTTGTGTCGGTGGTTACCACGTTACTCCACCCCATCATGCATGTGGCGCCAGCGCCTTCTGCCATTGAAGCGCAGATTATTTGGAACGTTCGCCTGCCCAGAGTGCTGATGGCGTTAGGTGCGGGGGCTGGGTTGTCGCTGTGCGGCGCCACCTTGCAAGGGGTGTTTCGAAACCCCTTGGTGAGCCCGCACATTATCGGGGTGTCTTCGGGCGCTGCATTTGGCGGTACGCTGGCGATTTTGCTTGGATTTGGGCAAGTGGGATTGCTGTGTTCCACGTTTAGTTTTGGCGTGTTGGCGCTGATGTTGGTGTTTGTGATCGCGAAATTATTTGGCCAACACAACCGATTGGTGTTGATTCTCGCCGGGGTCATTTTAAGTGGCTTGTTCAGTGCGTTGGTCAGTTTGGTGCAGTTTCTTGCCGACACAGAAGAAGTGCTACCCAACATTGTGTTTTGGTTGTTAGGGAGTGTAGCGACCGCCAATTGGCAAAGTTTGCTCACCATGGCGCTGCCGCTGAGTCTGGCCAGTGTCATGTTGCTGGGCATGCGATGGCGCATCAATGTGCTGTCGATGGGGGAAGAGGATGCCCGTGTGCTGGATGTGCGTGCGCACCGCACGCGTTGGCTGGTGTTGATGCTGTGTGCGGTGATCATCGCCAGCCAAGTGGCGGTGAGTGGCAATATTGGTTGGATTGGGTTGGTGGTGCCTCATGTGGGCAGAATGCTCGTCGGCCCCGATCATCGTCGGTTGTTGCCCGCATCGATGTCGATTGGCGCGTCCCTGATGATGGTGGTGGATGATTTGGCGCGTACCATCACCGATGGCGAAGTGCCGTTGGGAATTTTAACCGCCCTGATTGGTACGGTGCTGATCATGGTGCTGGTTTATTTGAATCGCCGGGAGGTGTTGCGATGAATCCCATCACCCTGAAAACGGAGCAACTGGTTTGTGGTCATCGCCAAAATCGGCCGTTGTTTGACCCCGTGGATCTTGTGTTATCGCGGGGCGAAATCACCGCGATATTGGGGGGCAATGGGCAAGGCAAAACGACCTTGATGAAAACGCTGTTGGGCGATCAACGACCGCTGCAAGGCCGCGTTGAGCATTCGGGGCGGATTAATTTTGTGCCGCAACGTTTTGATTGCGCATTTTCGTATGCCGTTCTCGATATGGTGTTGATGGGCCGAGCCAACGCCATTGGCCTGTTTTCCTCGCCAAGTCAGCATGACATCACCATGGCTCAGCGCGCCTTGGCGATGCTGTCGATTGACCACCTTGCGCACGAGGCGTTTGATCGATTATCCGGCGGTCAGCAGCAACTGGTGCTCATCGCCCGCGCATTGGCAAGTGAGTGCGATGTTTTGATTCTTGATGAACCGACGACTGCGTTGGATCTGGCCCATCAAGCCACGGTGATTGAATTGCTCCACGAGCTGGCGAAAGAGCGTCAGATCAGCATCTTGTTTTCAACGCATGAGCCGGCGCAAGCGCAGTTCATTGCGGATCACGTGGTGTTGCTGATGAGAGATAAACGGTGTTTGACGGGCCCCAAACATGAGGTGTTAACGGAGCACCACTTGACCGAGTTGTACGGGGTGCCGATTCAGCAATGCCACATCCAACGTGGGCACCAGAGCTACACCACGTTCTTGCCCGATTTAGGTCGTTTCCTTGGGGAATGACCTTGTTTGAAAGGCGCGCTAAATGCTGCTTCGGGCAAGTGCCCGTCCTCGACATGTGAAGCGCGCCTGTCCCATCTACGCTTGTGCCTTCACGTGCTTTTCGATGAAAGTGCGAATCGGTTTGGGCAGGCCGACATCATCCAACTGGTCCAACGGCATCCACTGCTGTTGGGGATTTTCGACGCCCAATTTATCAATTTGCCACACTTTTCCATCGAGTTTGTAATGTGTAAATGTATGTTTGAACGCACCTTTGAGCTTGATGTGCTCCCCAAGCTGCTCCGGTTCAAGATAAATCTGGGGTAAACACCAGAGCGCGCCCCAAATGCCATCGTCCGCTCGTTTTTCGAGCAATAACTTGCCATCGGATTCGAGCCAGAGAAAATGTCCGGGCTTGGTTGGGGTCACTTTCTTGGGTTTGGGCGTCGGCAGTTCACTCACGCGGTTGGTCTGGTAAGCCTTGCATGTTGTTGTGAAGCTGCAGGCATCGCAGGCTGGGTTTTTGGGTTTGCAGAGGGTCGCTCCCATATCGAGAAGCCCTTGCGCATACTGGCGATTATTGTGAGTCGGCGTATACGCTTCGGCTGTGCTCCAAAGCTGCTTATCCACTGCAGAGGTTCCCGGTACGCCTTCAATGCCAAAATAACGGCAAAACAGGCGTTTCACGTTGCCGTCGACGATGGGGCCATAGGTATTGAAGGCAAAGGCGGCGATCGCTCCTGCAGTGTAGCGCCCGACGCCAGGGATGTTTTGTAGGGCGTTGACGTCAGCCGGAAATTCACCGTTCCATGTTTCTTGAATATAGAGGGCCGCTTTGCGTAAATTGCGCGCTCGTGAGTAGTAGCCTAGCCCTTGCCAGTGATTCATGACGGCATCTTCCGTCGCGTTTGCGAGCGCTTCGATGGTTGGGAAACTCGCCATCCAGCGCTCAAAGTAGGGAATGACCGTCACGACTTGCGTCTGTTGCAGCATCACTTCAGACACCAGCACACGATAGGGTGATGGGTTTTGTTGCCACGGCAGATCGTGTCGGCCATGGTGGCGTTGCCAAGTGAGCAGGTGCTCTTGAAATTGCTTCGGTGTGAGCGACGGCATGGTCATTCTATTTAGTCATCCGATGGGGTTAAGTGTTACTGATCAATTCGACGCTGAACGGCGTCGTTCAACCGCGCCGTCTTGCATGGCGCGTCCGATTGTTGGTGGCCGTAGCCGAGTGTTGTGCCTGCATGCCTCATCCTTGGTAAACATTGCGTTTGCGAATCGAGTCACAATTTGCGCGGCATGCATGAGCGTGATGGGGCAAAATTGCACCATAGAATGACAAAGATGTAAAACAGATGATCCAAATTTCAGTGTGATGAACGCCCTTGGGGGGCAAGCGGCAGCGCATGGTGAACACATGCAAAGGACGCGTGTTGGCTGGTGGCAGACGCACTTCGCGTGCCCGCTTGTCGCTTAGGAGTAGATTTCAACGACAATAACACTTGCGCCCAAAGCAATTCTTTGGATAATCACAAGCCCTTTGAGTCGAGACTAAAAATTGAACAGGCAATACCAATGACTGAAGTAACCAAAAACGAGTTCACCGAAGACGGCAAAATTGTGCGTAAAATCCGCAGTTTCGTGCGTCGTGAAGGCCGCCTGACAAAAGGTCAGGAAGCAGCGATGAAAGAGTGCTGGCCAACAATGGGAATTGATTATCAGGATGCGCTGCTGGATTGGCAGCAGGTGTTTGGCAACAACAATCCTGTGGTACTGGAAATCGGCTTTGGTATGGGGGCGTCACTGGTTGAAATGGCCAAAAACGCACCTGAGAAAAACTTCTTCGGTATCGAAGTACACAGCCCAGGCGTGGGTGCGTGCCTGTCCTCCGCTCGCGAAGCGGGCATCACCAACCTGCGCGTGATGTGTCACGATGCGGTGGAAGTGTTTGCCAACATGATTCCAGACAGCAGTCTCGCGACGCTGCAACTGTTCTTCCCCGATCCGTGGCACAAGAAACGTCACCACAAACGCCGTATCGTTCAACTCGAGTTTGCTGAAATGGTGCGTCAGAAGTTGATTCTGGGTGAAGGCGTGTTCCACATGGCGACCGACTGGGAAAACTACGCAGAACACATGGTTGAAGTGATGAATCAAGCGCCGGGTTTTGAGAACATCGCGCAAGAGGGTGACTTTGTCCCTCGTCCGGAAGAGCGTCCGCTGACGAAGTTTGAACAGCGTGGCCATCGTCTGGGACACGGCGTTTGGGACATCAAATACAAACGCATCAGTTAATACTGGACAAGCCGCGGCCGAGCGGCCGATACTAGCTCGGCACGTAACGTGAACGAAAGCCAACATTGCTGCAATGTTGGCTTTTTTGACTGTGTTCCTCAGGAAATCACCGTGGATTTGGTGCGCTCCGCTGGAATAGGGACGATAACAATAAGAAAGTAAAGCCGACACAATGAAACCGACACCAGAATTACTGGCGAGCATATTGGATGACGTTCGCCCACTGATCGGACAAGGAAAAGTCGCGGATTACATACCGGCACTGGCCCAAGTGCCGAACCATAAATTAGGCATGGCGGTCTACACCAATCAAGGTGAGGTCATCAAAGCCGGAGATGCAGACGAAGGATTTTCGATTCAGTCGATCTCCAAAGCCCTGAGCTTGACGCTCGCCATGGGGTTGTATCAACCGGATGAACTGTGGCGCCGCGTGGGCAAAGAGCCCTCTGGGCAAGCGTTCAACTCGCTGATTCAGCTCGAAATGGAGCAGGGGATTCCACGGAACCCGTTCATCAATGCGGGGGCGATTGTGGTGGCCGATATGCTGCACAGCCGATTATCGGCACCGCGCCAGCGTTTGTTGGAATTTGTACGCCAACTGTGCGGCGAAGAGCAGATCATCTACGATAAAGTGGTGGCGAACTCGGAGATGCAGCACAGCGATCGCAATGCGGCGATTGCCTATCTGATGCGCTCATTTGGTAACTTTGACAACGAAGTGCTCCCCGTGTTGACCAACTATTTCCACGCCTGCGCGCTCAACATGAGCTGTGTCGAACTGGCGAAAACCTTCAGTTATCTCGCCAACAAAGGCGTGTCGGTGCTGACCCATGAACGTGTGATCACTGCGACACAAAGTAAGCAGATCAATGCGCTGTTGGCGACTTGTGGTTTGTACGATGGGGCGGGTGAGTTTGCTTATCGGGTCGGGATGCCGGGCAAATCCGGCGTGGGCGGCGGCATTATCGCTGTCGTGCCGGGCGAAATGACGATTGCGGTCTGGTCGCCTGAGCTGGATCCGTCCGGCAACTCGCTGGCAGGCACCAAAGCACTGGAGTTATTCGCGCAGCGCATTGGCCGCTCGATCTTCTAACTTCAAATCCCGTTTAATACGCATTGGGTTGGCCATGCCCCAAAGGGCATGGCGGCACACTCGTCCAAAGCGCGAGGCGCTATCGCCATTTGGCTCGGCATGAAGGACTGAGCCAAATGGGGATTGTTGAGGGGAAGGGCGGTTACTCGTCGTCTGCCATAAACGCTTCCAACAGATCGTTCAGAAACAGTTTTCCTTTCTCGGTGATCTGCCAGTGAGTCTCCGTTTCACTTAGAAACTCTTGTTCAATTGCCCAATCCAATGTGGGTTGAATCACGCTGATAGGCAGGCCGGTGGTGGCGCTGAAATCGGCTTTCGGGCACGGTTCAATCAGGCGAAAGCGGTTCATGAAGAACTCAAACGGCCGATCCACATCCGCCACCAACTGCTCGCTGTCGAGGTAAGGCTTTGCCAGGTTTTGATACGCCGCCAGATAACCGCGCGGGTGTTTGACCTTGGTGGTGCGCACAATGCGCCCATCAGCAAAACTCAGCTTACCGTGCGAGCCACACCCGATGCCAAGGTAGTCACCAAAACGCCAGTAGTTGAGGTTGTGCTGACACTGATAACCCGGCTTGCTGTACCCTGAAATCTCATATTGCACATACCCCGCTGCGGTCAGTTTCTGATGACCGAGTTCGAAGATGTCCCACAGCGCGTCGTCGTCTGGTAAGGTCGGCGGCTTGAAGTAGAACAGGGTGTTCGGCTCAATGGTGAGCTGATACCACGACAGATGCGGCGGCGCGAGTTCGATGGCGCTCTCGAGATCCGCCAGCGCTTGCTCTAATGTTTGATCCGGCAGGCCGTGCATTAGATCGAGGTTAAAGCTATTTAAGCCAATCTGATGTGCCAGTTGGGCGGCTTTGACGGCTTCATCGCGGCCGTGAATACGGCCCAGGCGAGTGAGTTTCTCCGGTTCAAAGCTCTGTACCCCAATCGAAATGCGCGTCACACCCACCTGGCGGTAACCGGCAAAGCGCTCGGCTTCGATGGTGCCCGGGTTGGCTTCCATGGTGATCTCGATGTCGGGTTTGAACGCAATACGCGCTTCAATGCCGCGTAGCAAGCGGCCGATGCCGTCGGGCGAGATCAAACTTGGCGTGCCGCCGCCGATGAAGATCGAGTGCAACAACCGCGGATCGTCCGTCAGTTGATAGCGCTCGATATCGGTGTCGAGATCTTCCAACAGCGCATCAATGTACTCGGTTTCCGGAATGTCGGCTTTGAGCGCATGCGAGTTAAAATCGCAATACGGGCATTTCTGCACGCACCACGGAATGTGTACGTAAAGGCTGAGTGCCGGCGGGGTCAACATCACTGCTTTTGCTCTTCAATCGCCTGAAATAGTTTTTTCAACGCCTGACCGCGGTGCGACAACTGCTTCTTGCGCGCCGGTTCAAGTTGAGCCGATGCGCAGTTGTCTTCCGGAACGAAGAAAATTGGATCGTAACCAAATCCGTTACTACCGTGCGCTTCGGTGAGAATGCGACCTTCCCAACTGCCGTGGCAAACCAGCGGCGTCGGATCGTTCTCATGACGCATCAGTACCAACACGCAGTGGAAACGCGCCGTGCGCTGCGCTTCTGGCACATCTTTCATCGCATCGAGCAGCTTGGCTAGGTTCTGTTGGTCTGTGGCGTGTTCACCCGCGTAGCGCGCAGAATAAACGCCGGGCGCGCCGTCAAGGGCATCCACTTCTAGGCCGGAGTCATCAGCGATGGCCGGTAAGCCGGTTTCTTTGGCCGCGTGGCGCGCTTTGATGATGGCATTTTCGATAAAGGTGGTGCCGGTCTCGGCCACCTCAGAGACATTGAATTCGCTTTGTGCGACCACATCAAACCCAAAATCAGCCAACAGGTCGGCCATTTCACGGACTTTGCCTTGGTTTCCGGTGGCTAAAACAATCTTTTTCATCGCACTCTCTTTTCGGTTAACGGTTACGGTTCAACGTAAAACTTCTGCGTGAATTTCAGCTTGCCAGCGCCTTTGAGGCCGGCGTTGACATCAATATCAAAGCGAAGCTCCTCTTCATTGCTGATCGGAAATTCGGCCAGATAGTAAATCGCACTGCCTTCTTTGACTTCGCTGAATGCCAGTTCGCGCATGTTGCCGATCAGGTTTTTGACCTGACCTGACAGCGTCGCTTCCACGGCGGGTTTGCCCACGGTGCTGGTATCGAGCACGCTGATGTTGAGCACCGCGGAATACCCATTTCGGGTAAGCTGGTAGCTTTTGGCCACCTGCGGCGTCAGAAACGTTGAGTTAAAAGCGGAGTAGTGTACCTCAACATCCTTGATGTTGATCAATTGCTCTGCACTGGCGGGGATGGCCGCGCATGCAAGCAACAGGGCGAGTGTCCATTGACGCATGGTTTTTCTCCTTCTTAAAAAAATAGTCCCCGCCATAGGAGGCGGGGAGCTGGCTATCTAGTCGAGGATGGCTTGAACTTCGGGCGGTATCTGAGCCGGCGTGTGGATGCGAATCTGTTTATGACGCCCCAACTCTCCTTTCTCTATATCGATCAGGCCCTTGGCAACTTTACACTGTTTGGCTAGGTATTTACTGAGATGCGCATTGGCTTTTCCGTCCACCGGTGGCGCGGTGATCGCCACCTTCAGTTCATCCCCGTGTAACCCCACAATGCTGTCGCGGCTGGCCTTGGGTTGAATATAGAGCCGCAGCAATAGATCGTCCCCGTCAAACCAAGCTGCTTTCATTATAGCTGATACCAGATGGGGCCAATGATATCGCCCATCAGGAAGTTGGCAAATTGCAGCACGATAAACAGCACCAGCACGCTGAGATCAAAGCCGCCCATGACTGGAATAATGCGGCGAATCGGCGCCAGCATTGGCTCTGTCAGTTGATGGAACACATACTCCACCGGGCTGCGACCTTGGCTGACCCAGCTGAGAATCGCTCGTAGCACCAGCACCCAGAACAGCAGGCCGCCAGCGGCTTTCACCAGAGACAACAGACCCAGCAGCAGAAAATCAGCACTGAAGACCACGCCGCCTCGTGAAGCGATCAGGATCAACGCGACGTACTTGAGAATACACAGCACGTAACCAAACAGCACAGTGGCCAGATCCAGACTCCCGATTGATGGGATCACGCGACGCAGTGGCCCCACGACCGGTTGCGTTGCTTTGACCACAAACTGAGAAAATGGGTTGTAGAAATCTGCACGTGCTGCTTGTAGCCAGATTCGTAGAATCACGACCATGATATAAATATCAAACAGGGTGGAGATTAGAAAACTCATTGCATTCATAAGAAGCCCTTACTACAGATAAAGGTCACTCATGGGTGAGTGACCGTCAGATTAAAATAATTTTTCCATCTCTTCGGCGCGGCTGACCGCTGCGCGCATTGCTTTCGCCACAATCTCCGTTAACTGATGGTCGTTAAAGGTGCGAATGGCTTCGGCGGTGGTGCCGCCTTTCGATGTCACTTGCTCGCGCAGTGTGGCGAGTTCGATGTCGGGGTTGGCTTGCACCATTTCGGCGGCGCCCAGCGCGGATTGTTGTACCAGCAGGCGCGCGGTGTCTTTATCAAATCCTTGTGCCATCGCTTCGGCTTGCATCGCTTCCATAAACAAGAAGAAGTACGCCGGCGCGCTGCCCGCCGCTGCAATCACGCTGTTGATGCCCGATTCCTGTTCTACCCAGCATACTTTGCCCACGGCGCTCATCAGCTCGGCGGTAAAGGCTTTATCGGCGTCGCAAACCGACGGCGCAGCGTACAGCCCTGCCATGCCGCGATTGACCAGCGATGGCGTGTTTGGCATCACGCGGACCAAATTCAGTGTACTGCCCAGCATGGCATTCAAACGTGCCACGGACACACCTGCGGCGATGGAAATCACCAGCTTGCTGGAAAAGTCGATCGCGTGCAGCGGCTGACAGACGTCGGCCATCAACTGCGGTTTGACCGCCAAGACCACCACGTCAGCTTCGCTTGCCGCAGCTAGGTTGTCGCTGGTGGTGCGAATGCCGTAGTTGTCTTCCAACGGTTTGCGACGCGTTTCCGACGGCGCGGTGGCGATAATGCGTTGCGCTGGGTAGCCGCTACCCACTAAGCCTGCAATGATGGCATGCGCCATGTTGCCTGCGCCAATAAAGGCGATGGTTCTGTGTTCCATGATCATATCCAAATCAAAAATTAGGGTGGATGCCGCGTTACGCGCGGGGGTAATCGCGCTGGCCGAAAATCGCGGTGCCAATGCGCACAATGGTGCTGCCAGCTTCAATCGCCGCCGCCATGTCGCCACTCATCCCCATCGACAGCGTATCGATGCCGTCATATTTCTCGGCCAACTGGTCTTTCAATGCCGCCAGTTGACGAAATGCCGCCAGCTGCGATGCGTAATCCGGCACGTTCTCCGGAATGGACATCAATCCTCTTAAAGTGAGGTTTGGCAGGCCGGAAATCAATTCCGCAAGTGTAAATAAATCATTCTCGCTGACGCCAGATTTCGAGGCTTCACCACTGGTGTTCACTTGAATCAGCACCTGCAATGGCGGCAAATGGGCGGGGCGCTGCTCACTCAGACGCTGCGCAATCTTGGCGCGGTCAATGGTGTGCATCCAGTCGAAATGCTCGGCGATCAGCCTTGTTTTGTTGGATTGCAATGGGCCGATGAAGTGCCATTCAAGGTCCAATTCCGGGTGATGCTCGGCAAAAAACTGCACTTTATCGCAGCCTTCCTGCACGTAGTTTTCACCAAAGGCACGCTGACCGGCCTCTGCTGCTTCGAGAATTGCCTCGACGGGTTTGGTTTTACTGACCGCCAGAAGTTGCACAGAGCTTCGAGAACGGCCACACTTTTGCTGTGCGTTTTCGATCTGTGAAGTGATATGTTCAAGATTTTGTTGAATACTACTCATAGCCAGACTTTAGTAAGGAAAATAGATGGATATCTCTGAGTTACTGGAATTTAGTGTAAAGCATAATGCGTCAGATCTACATCTTTCTGCGGGCGTTCCTCCGATGGTGCGCATTGATGGCGAGGTGAGAAAGCTTGGTGTGCCTGCGTTTACACACGCTGACGTGCATCGATTAATTTTTGAAATCATGAATGATGCCCAGCGCAGTGAGTACGAAGAAAAGCTGGAAGTGGACTTTTCCTTTGAATTACCGGATATCGGTCGTTTTCGTGTCAACGCTTTCCATCAATCGCGCGGCGCATCCGCGGTTTTTCGGACCATTCCAACGACGATTCCAACGCTAGAGCAACTGCATGCGCCGGACATCTTCAACAAAATCGCCAATTACGAGAAAGGACTGGTATTGGTGACGGGGCCTACGGGCTCGGGTAAATCGACTACATTGGCCGCGATGGTTGATTACATTAACGCCACCCACAACAAGCATGTGCTGACCATCGAAGATCCGATTGAGTTTGTGCACAGCAACAACAAATGTTTGATCAACCAACGTGAAGTGCACCGCGATACGCACAGTTTTAAAAATGCGCTGCGCAGTGCACTGCGTGAAGATCCGGATGTGATTCTGGTCGGTGAGCTGCGCGATCAAGAGACCATCAGCTTAGCGCTGACGGCGGCGGAAACCGGTCATTTGGTGTTTGGGACGCTGCACACCAGTTCGGCGGCGAAAACCATTGACCGCATCATTGACGTGTTTCCGGGCAGTGATAAAGACATGGTGCGTTCGATGTTGTCAGAATCGCTGCGCGCGGTGATTGCGCAGAAACTGCTCAAACGTCTCGGCGGTGGGCGGGTGGCGTGTCATGAAATCATGTTGGCGACGCCGGCGATTCGTAACTTGATCCGCGAAGACAAAGTCGCGCAGATGTATTCGATCATTCAGACGGGCGCGGCGCATGGCATGCAAACCATGGAACAGAACGCCAAGCAGTTGATCGCACAAGGGCTGGTGGATCCGGCGGAAGTGCAGAAGAAAATTGAACTGGAAATGTCCGCATTTTAAGAGAGAACAAGATGCAACTTGAGGAGTGCCTGCAAGGCATGATGACGCATAAAGCGTCGGATCTGTATATCACTGTGGGCGCGCCCGTGTTGTATCGGGTCGATGGTGAACTGCGCGCCCACGGCGACGCGCTGAATGAAGCGCAGGTCAGGGCGCTGTTGGCCGCGATGATGGATGACACGCGCCATGCCGACTACTTGGCGACGCGTGAAGCCAACTTTGCCATTGTGCGTGATTTAGGGCGCTTTCGCGTCAGCGCTTTTTTTCAGCGCGAGCTGCCCGGCGCAGTGATCCGCCGCATTGAAACGCAAATTCCCACGTTTGATGAACTCAAACTGCCACCCGTGTTGAAAGATCTCTCGATTGCCAAACGCGGTTTGGTGTTGGTGGTGGGGGCGACTGGATCGGGGAAATCGACCACCATGGCCGCGATGACCGGGTATCGCAATATGCATCGCACCGGGCATATTCTCACCGTTGAAGATCCGATTGAATTTGTCCATGAACATCAGCGCTGCATCGTGACGCAGCGCGAAGTGGGATTGGATACGGAAAGCTATGAAGTGGCGCTGAAGAACTCGCTGCGTCAGGCGCCGGACATGATTTTGATCGGCGAGATCCGCAGTCGGGAAACCATGGAATACGCGATGACGTTTGCCGAAACGGGGCATTTGTGCATGGCCACTTTGCACGCCAACAACGCCAACCAAGCGCTTGAACGGATTTTACATCTGGTGCCGAAAGAGCAGCGTGAACAATTTCTGTTTGATTTGTCGATGAACCTTAAAGGGGTTGTCGGCCAGCAACTGATCCGCGATAAAAATGGCCAAGGGCGTCACGGGGTGTTTGAAGTGCTGCTCAACAGTCCGCGGGTGTCGGACATCATTCGTCGCGGCGAGCTGCATGAGTTGAAAAACACCATGGCGAAATCGAAAGAGGTCGGCATGCAGACGTTTGATCAGGCGCTGTATCAGTTGGTGGTTGAGCACAAGATCAGTGAGCAAGATGCGCTGCACAGTGCTGATTCGGCCAATGATCTGCGCTTGATGCTCAAGACGCAGCGGGGCGATGTGACCAGCAGCGGGTCGCTGGATCATGTGCAAATCGACATGGAATAAAAAACAGCCACGACAGTGGCTGTTTTTCTTTGTGTTTGTTGAGGAGGGTGTTCGTTGAGGGCGGTATTTGCAGAGGACGTTGTCAGAGGAACAGGGTTACTCGTTCCACAAGCTCTCAAACCAGCTTTCCAGAATGATGACCGCCGACTGGCAATCGACATTGCCTTTGCTCAATGCTTTATAGCCACCCATCGAGAACAGCTCCGAGCGCGCTTCCGTGGTCGAGAGGCGTTCATCGTGCAGTTCAACCGGTAAACCGAAACGGCCATGCAGGCGCTGAGCGAATTTTTTCGCCCGCGGCGTGATGGTTTCCAGTGCTTTGCCGTGTAGATCGGTCGGCAAACCAATCACCAACAGATCCGGTTGCCACTCTTTGATCTGCTTTTCAATCTCATCCCAATTCGGAATGCCGTCGTTGGCTTTGAAGGCTTTCAGCGGTGACGCGGTGCCCGTGATCTCTTGGCCGATCGCGCTGCCGATACTTTTGGTGCCAAAATCAAACGCCATAATGGTACGTGACATAGGGTGTTTCTCGTGGGTCTTACGGTAAAAAATAAACAGCGCTTCGAGAAGCGCTGCTGTGATTAAGCGTGGCCAGATTGGGTCGATAACTGGTGCGGATTAATGCCGAGCTTTTGAATCGCCTTGTTCCATTTTTCGTCGATCGGGGTGTTAAAGATCAGCTCCGGATCGGCTTCAATCGTCAGCCAGGAGTTCTCCGCCAGTTCATCTTCCAACTGACCCGGCGACCAGCCAGAGTAGCCAAGGGCGACGATGTAGCCGCTGGGTTCTGCTTCGGTGCCGAGCACGGTCAAAATGTCTTTGGATGTGGTGACGGCAATGTCGTCGGTCATTCGAATGCTAGATTCGTAATGATCTTTGGGACGATGCAGAATAAATCCGCGATCTTCCGACACCGGGCCGCCATTGAATACCGGACGTTTCAGGCTCTCTTCGTGTGATTGCGGATACGCCGGTTCCACTTCCACTTGCTGCAACATGCCGCCGACCGTAATGTCGATCGGCGCGTTGATCATCAGCCCCATCGCGCCTTCTTCGTTATGCTCGCAGATGTAGATAACACTGTGCTTGAAGTACGGATCCTTCATGCTGGGCATCGCTACGAGAAAATAGTTCGTCAGATTCATCTTGTCTCCAACCTTCTAGCGTTCAGGAGCCCATGCTCCTACAGTGACAAGGCTTTCACACGACGCTCGATCGCGTCCATGAGTTTGCCCGTGATGGAGATGTCAAACGCCGCCTCAATTTCACGAATACAGGTTGGGCTGGTGACGTTAATCTCAGTCAGTTTATTGCCAATCACGTCGAGGCCAACAAAGATCAAGCCTTTCTCTTTCAGGATTGGTGCCACGGTTTCTGCAATTTGGCGATCCGTATCGCTCAATGGACGTGCTTCACCGCGTCCACCGGCGGCGAGGTTCCCACGGGTTTCCCCTTGTGCTGGAATGCGCGCCAAGCAGTAAGGCATCGGTTCACCATCTACCACCAGAATGCGTTTGTCACCGTTGCTGATGTCGGGGACGAACGTTTGCGCCATGCAGTAATTCTGGCCGTGGTTCGTCAGGGTTTCGATGATCACCGACACGTTCGGATCGCCTTGTTTGACGCGGAAAATGGAAGCGCCGCCCATGCCGTCCAGCGGTTTCAAAATCACATCCCCATGTTGTTCGCGAAAGGCTTTAATTTTTTCGGCTTTACGCGTCACGATGGTGGTTGGCGTCAATTCCGGGAACCATGCGGTGAACAGTTTTTCGTTGCAGTCACGCAGGCTCTGCGGTTTGTTGACGATCAGCGCGCCGTCATCTTCCGCTCGCTCTAGAATATACGTGGCGTAGATGTATTCGGTATCAAATGGTGGATCTTTACGCATCAAGACGGCATCCAGTTCAGACAAGACGATGGTCTGTTCTGATTTGAATTCGTACCAGCCGTTTGGATCTTCTTTTAGCTCGACGACTTTGGTGTCCGCCATGGCGACGCCTTGATCTAAGTGTAGATCATTCATTTCCATGTAATGAATTTCGTAGCCGCGACGTTGCGCTTCGAGCATCATGGCGAAGCTGGAATCTTTCTTGATGTTAATGGACGAAATCGGGTCCATAACGATACCGAGTTTAATCATTGCTCATCTCCGTTAGCCAAGATCGCCGAAACGAACTTGCAGGGCTGTAATTGCGGTGAGCGCTGCGGTTTCGGTGCGTAGCACGCGAGGGCCCAGCAGCGTCTCTTCAAAATGGTATTGTTGAGTCATGTCGATCTCTTCTGCCGACAGACCACCTTCCGGACCGATCAGCAAGCGCACTTTGGTCACTGGCTCTGGAAGGGTATTGATGGAATATTTTGCGCGTGGATGCAGGTTGAGTTTGAGCGCGTCGGTTTGCTCGGCGCACCACGCTTCCAGCGTCATAATCGGGCGAATATCAGGCACCACGTTCCGGCCGCATTGTTCGCACGCACTGATGGCGATTTTCTGCCATTGTTGCAGTTTTTTCTCGAAACGTTTGGCATCGAGTTTCACGCCGCAACGTTCAGACAACAGCGGTGTGATGGTATTGACCCCCAATTCAACGGACTTCTGAATGGTGAATTCCATTTTGTCGCCACGTGAAATCACTTGACCTAAATGCAGGTTCAATGGCGATTCAAGATTGGTGTCGATGCGCTCGGCCAAGTCGACCACGACCTGTTTTTTCCCCGCTTCATGAATGATGGCCGGAAATTCGGCGCCGCTGCCGTCAAACACCAAGACTTCCTGACCTTCTTGCATACGCAACACGCGGGCGATGTGGCCTGCGGCGTCGTCGCTTAAGGCCAAGGGGCCAAGGTGAGTGATCGGTTGCGGGTGGTAGATACGGGGAACTCGCATGCTGTTTTTCCTGAAATTACGCTGGTTACTGGCATCTAACATGGATGCTCAAAGTGAAAAAAACAAGGGCAATGACAGGATTGCCCAGAGATTGCCTAGAGATTGTATTAGCTACTGCACTGTTGGCGCACAAATGGGTTGTGGTTGCCCTGAACGTTGAAGATGCGCTGATCGCGTTCGCACTCCCATGAATCGACCGGATATTGGCGATTCCACACCTGCATCAATTGCGTCTGTGATTTAGAGAGGCGAAACCCGTACTCCTGACTCATGTAGAGATACGTCCGTGCAATGGCGCCGCGGGCGCGTTCGGGCGGCATCACTTTGCGCTGCTGGAAGTTGACCTGAATTTCACACTGGCCATAAGTGGCGCCATCAATGCCATGCCACTGACTGAAATTGAGGTTGGAGCGATCGCCATTGACCTCGCCAATGGCGGGCGTCAGGTTGTGCAGATCCGCTTCCATGCGTTTGAACGCCGTATCGTGGCGGCTGCATTGTTTGCGTCCACCTTGCTGCCAACATTGGAGCTGATGACCAAATTGCCATGCAGGCACTACGTGCTCCCATTCAATTCGGCTGGCGCGTTTTTCCTGCTTGCGGACTTGGTAGCCGCAACCTTTCAAATCGGGCGTGCCTTTTTTGCCCTGCCATTGAATATCACAGCCACAATAAAAGGTGACTGGGTGATCCTGATAAATCTTCACGGCCTCTCTTTTGGCCTGTGAAAACGAAGCGGGCGCGGACGCCCACGCAAAAGAGGCGGCCAATAACAGGCTGCCAGTGAGTAACAAGCGAAAACGAAACATAAGTAAAGACTGTTTTTAGTATGATTTTTCTCAGTCTATCACTCAAAAATTTGAAATCTAGCACGCGGTTGCAAGAAGCTGGCGTGTTTGGTTCGAAGGGTTACGATTCCTGCTGTCGCACGAGGCGCAGGTTGCCGATTACGACAGCTGTTGGCCGGTAAACGTCAGGGTTTGATGGCATTGCTGACAGCGATACACCGCTTGGTGACGCTGCACTTTGTTATGGCGACGAATGGATAGCGGGTAACGATTGCAGGCGCACAGATACTCGAACGTTTTTCCTTGCACCGAGGCCACCGAAAAGCGGTGTGTGGTGTTGGCTGCAATGGCGAAGACCTGCGTCATTACATGTTGCCATTCTGCGCCATGCGGTCTGACTCGGCCATAAACGGCATGCGTGATCAAATGAGCGATTTCGTGAGGAATCACTTCATCGAGAAATGCTTGGCGGTTTTCGGTAAACAGCACGGGGTTGAGGCGAATTTCCCACAGTTGCAGATAGGCTTTGCCTGCGACTTTACCGCGCAGACGAAAACTGAGTTCGGGCATAGAAAACTTCCGGCCAAAGTGACGGGATGCGATGTCGATACATCGTTGAATTTGCGCTTTGGCGCGATATTGCAGTTCAAAATCGACCAAGAAAACTCTCCAAAAAAAAGCCTCAACACAGGGTTGAGGCAATCATAACACCAATTGCAATGTCAGGTTGGAGACCTTAAGTGTTGTGTTTCTTTTTAATAATTGCGTGATACGCATGCCACGTGCTGTATCCCAGAATCGGCATGGTAAACAACATGCCAATGCCGTAGGTGGCAAAGCCAATCAGGATGCCACCGCAGATGATGCCCGCCCAGACGATCATGGCTGGAATGTTCGATTTCACCGCGTTAAAGCTGGTAAATACGGCGGTCATGACATCGACGCGGCGTTCCATCATCAGTGGAATCGAAAAGGCTGAGATACTGAAAATGATGCAGGCGATGACAAAACCGACCAACGAGCCGATGACTAAAAATGGCAGAAAGTCGGTCAGTGGTGCGCCTTGCACCGACGGATAGAGTGCGTGCAGCAGCGCGGCAATGCGCATCCAGAAAATCATGGCAACGACCAACATCACCGCAAAGGCCCATTGTGAGCTGGAGTTGCGTGTAATCGCTTTGATGGAGTGCAGCAAACCGGCGGTGTGGCCTTTTTCGCGTTCCCAACTGGCGGCGTACAAACCGAGCGACAAGAAGGGACCAATCAGCATATAGACCACCAAGCTTGGCAGGATCACCAGATGGGTGCCTTGCCATTGCACCAGCAGCACAATGCCAATTGCGGCGGCCATGAAGCACACCCCGTAAAAGGCACTGATGAGCGGCATGCGAATGAAGTCATGGAGTCCAAGCGCAAGCCAGTGAAATGGAGTCGACACACTGATCGTGTTGCACGGCAGCGTGCGGGCGTACTCCTGTGGGCTGACTTCTTTGTTTTTCTGGTCGAAGTCAGAAGGGTTAACCGTCCGAGGCATACATCCTCCTTGATCGAGGTGGCAGAGAAAAGTGTTCAGCATGCGATGCTCGCGACAACTGACCTGCTGCGCCGCAACGCGGTGTGGTGTTGCTTTCGTCAATGAGGCGTCATTGTAGTGGTCTCATTAACACTTTATTAACTATTGATGACGAGTCTCAAAAATACAAATGGATTGCACAAATTTTGTACACATTGCGGGGTGTTATCGAACTGCGGGCAATAAAAAAGCCCTTGTCGTGTGACAAGGGCTTTTTCAGTATTCGTGTGGCTTATTTTAGGCCAGCGAAATCGCGCAGTTCAGCCGCTTTATTGGTCGCTTCCCAAGGGAACTCTTCGCGACCGAAGTGGCCGTATGCCGCTGTTTTCTTGTAGATAGGTTGAAGCAGGCTCAGCATCTCTTGCAGACCGTAAGGACGCAGGTCGAAGAACTGGCGTACCGCTGCAATGATGATGTCGTGAGACACTTTCTCAGTACCGAACGTTTCTACCATGATAGACGTTGGATCCGCTACACCGATTGCGTAAGACAGTTGAATCTCACAACGATCAGCCATGCCCGCTGCAACGATGTTTTTCGCAACATAACGTGCTGCGTAAGCCGCTGAACGGTCTACTTTTGATGGATCTTTACCTGAGAACGCACCGCCACCGTGACGTGCTGCGCCGCCGTAGGTATCCACGATGATCTTACGACCTGTCAGACCACAGTCACCCATTGGACCGCCGATCACGAAACGACCGGTTGGGTTGATGAAGTATTTGGTGTCTTTGCTCAACCATTCTGCTGGCAGAACCGGTTTGATGATCTCTTCCATGACCGCTTCACGCAGATCTGCAGTCGAGATGGAATCGCTGTGCTGAGTCGACAGAACCACTGCATCAATACCCACGATTTTGCCATCGTTGTATTGGAAGGTAACCTGTGATTTTGCATCCGGACGCAACCAAGGTAGCGTGCCGTCTTTACGGACTTTCGCTTGACGCTCAACCAAACGGTGAGAGTAAGTGATCGGTGCTGGCATCAGCACTTCGGTTTCGTTACAGGCGTAGCCGAACATGATGCCTTGGTCACCGGCACCTTGCTCTTTCGGATCGGTTTTATCAACACCTTGGTTGATGTCTGGAGACTGTTTACCAATGGTGTTCAAGATGGCACATGAGTTGGCGTCAAAACCCATATCTGAATGGATGTAACCAATTTCGCGTACCGTTTCACGAGTCAGCTCTTCGATATCCACCCACGCTGATGTTGTGATCTCACCACCGACCATTACCATGCCGGTTTTAACGTAAGTTTCACAAGCAACACGTGCTTTTGGATCTTGTTCCAAAATGGCATCTAGAACCGCATCAGAGATTTGGTCTGCGATTTTATCTGGATGACCTTCTGATACCGATTCAGAAGTAAACAAGTGCTTAGCCATGATAGCTCCAATTCTATAATCAAAAGAGTAGCGGGGGAGGCCGCTACTCTGCAAAATCGTTCAATATGTAGGCGTTTCTACATCTAGACGTCTATTCTAGTTTTGAATGCTCAAATTACAAGCTCTTTTTTATTCTATCTCATAGCCAAACGTTTGCCTGGTGAATGGTTTATTTCAGCCGTTATCCCCCAATCTGTTGCAAAACATTGCAAAAATGGGACAAATCGCCAGCAAAAGGTTTGCAGTGCCGAAAGGGCTTTGCGACAATATTGGCCATTCAATTTTCGGATACCTTTACTTCGCTTATCGCTTTAGGAGCTGACATGTCTTCTCGCAAACAACTGGCTAACGCAATCCGTGCACTGAGCATGGACGGTGTACAAAAAGCTAACTCTGGCCACCCGGGTGCCCCAATGGGTATGGCTGACATCGCTGAAGTACTTTGGCGCAGTCACTTGAACCACAACCCACAAAACCCAAAATGGTCAGACCGCGACCGTTTCGTGCTGTCGAACGGCCACGGCTCTATGCTGATTTACTCATTGCTGCACCTGAGCGGTTACGATCTGTCGATTGACGATCTGAAAAACTTCCGTCAACTGCACTCAAAAACCCCAGGCCACCCAGAATACGGTTACGCGCCGGGCATCGAAACCACCACAGGTCCACTGGGCCAAGGCATCACCAATGCTGTGGGTATGGCGATTGCTGAAAAAGCACTGGCAGCACAATTCAACAAACCGGGCCACGACATCGTTGACCACTTCACGTATGTGTTCATGGGTGACGGCTGTCTGATGGAAGGTATCTCACACGAAGCGTGTTCTCTGGCTGGCACACTGGGCCTTGGCAAACTGATCGCATTCTGGGATGACAACGGCATCTCGATCGACGGTCACGTAGAAGGCTGGTTCTCAGACGACACACCAAAACGCTTTGAAGCCTACGGTTGGCATGTGATTCCTGCAGTTGACGGTCACGATTCAGACGCCATCAACGCAGCGATTGAAGCAGCAAAAGCAGACCCGCGCCCAACGCTGATCTGTACCAAAACCATCATCGGTTTCGGCTCACCAAACAAAGCCGGTTCACACGATTGTCACGGTGCTCCTCTGGGTGCTGACGAAATCAAAGCCGCGCGTGAATTCCTGGGTTGGGAATACGCACCCTTTGAAATCCCAGCCGACATCTACGCAGAGTGGGATGCCAAAGAAGCTGGCGCAGCCAAAGAATCAGCATGGGATGAGAAATTTGCTGCTTACGCAGCTGCTTACCCAGCAGAAGCTGCAGAATACCAACGCCGCGTAGCCGGTGAACTGCCAGCCAACTGGGAAGAAGCCAGCAGCGCGATCATTGCTGAACTGCAAGCGAACCCAGCAAACATTGCGTCACGTAAAGCATCGCAAAATGCACTAGAAGCATTTGGTAAACTGCTGCCAGAATTCATGGGCGGCTCTGCCGACCTTGCACCGTCAAACCTGACCATGTGGTCTGGCTCGAAATCGCTGGAAGCAAGCGACTTCTCAGGCAACTACATCCACTACGGCGTACGTGAATTTGGTATGACCGCCATCATGAACGGTATCGCACTGCACGGCGGTTTCGTGCCTTACGGCGCGACCTTCCTGATGTTCATGGAATACGCGCGTAACGCGATGCGTATGGCTGCGCTGATGAAGATTCAAAACATCCAAGTCTACACGCACGACTCGATTGGTCTGGGTGAAGATGGCCCAACGCACCAACCGGTTGAACAAATCGCTTCTCTGCGCCTGACGCCAAACATGAACACATGGCGTCCATGTGACCAAGTTGAATCAGCCGTGGCTTGGAAACTGGCAATTGAACGTAAAGACGCGCCAACTGCGCTGATCTTCTCGCGTCAAAACCTTGCGCAGCAACCCCGTGATGCCGAGCAACTGGCGAACATCACCAAAGGTGGCTACATCCTGAAAGATTGCGCAGGCAAACCTGAGCTGATCCTGATTGCCACTGGCTCTGAAGTCGAGCTGGCGGTGGAAGCTGCTGCGCAACTGACTGCCGAAGGCAAGCAAGTGCGCGTGGTATCGATGCCATCGACCGATGCATTCGACAAACAAGACGCTGCGTACCGTGAATCCGTACTGCCAGCAGATGTGACTGCTCGTATCGCGATCGAAGCTGGCATTGCCGACTTCTGGTACAAGTACGTTGGCTTTGGTGGCCGCATCATCGGTATGACTACCTTTGGCGAATCTGCGCCGGCTGGCGAGCTGTTCAAACTGTTCGGTTTCACCACTGAAAACGTCGTGAACACTGCCAAAGAACTGCTGGCATAAGCTCAAGCATTTCGCACACCAAAAGCCCCGCTCATTGAGCGGGGCTTTTTTGATCTTGTGACCCTTTGATTTGGCGATGAAGGGTGGTTTTCGCGCGGTGACAGTGGTTATTCGGTGACATGAGCCGCGCGTGGTTATTGCCACTCGTCCGGGCGCGCAGCGCGCAGCGCATCAATAAACAGCCGTAACCGCAATGGATGGCGGCCAATCGGATAGAAGCAGTGAATGCTGGTGGGGTCGGAAGACCACTCTTCCAGACACGGCGCTAGGCTACCGGGATGGCTTCTTTCAAACCCTTTCGCCACCCAGGTGGGCAACAAGCCTATCCCGCGGCCCTTGGCGATTGCATCGATTTGCATCACCAGATTGTCACTTTGTAAGCGGCTTTCTAACGCGGGCAGCACGTAATGCCCATGCTCGGCATGATGCAGCGTTAAGGCGTCTTGACGAAAAGCAATCAAGTCGATCCAAGGATGATCGCTCAGCTCACTGGGATGCGTCGGATGCGAATGGTCACTCAAATATTGGGGCGACGCGTAGGCCGCATAGCGCCACAAACCAAGCTGTTCTCGGCGATAACCCGCTGGCGCAATATCGCCAATCCAGATAATCAGATCCGGATCGAGCGATCCATCCCCGTGTTGAAATTGGCTGTGCAGGCGCACTTTCAACTGCGGATGGGCTTGCATGAAGCTGTCTAACACGCGGCTTAACCAGCCTCGAGTCAGGTTGGGATGCACCACCAACGTCATCTCGCCGTTGACCTGAGTATTGAGCTCGTGGAGCGCTTCTTGGCTGCGATTGGCCAGTTCGATCAGTTGTTCGGAATAGGCGGCAAACACCTCACCCGCTTTGGTGAGCGTGAGGCGATTCCCTTGTCGGGCGACCAGCGCCTGACCGAGATCCTCTTCGAGTTGCGCCAAGCGGCGACTGAGGGTGGATTTGGGTTGCTCCAGCGATTTTGCTGCCGCAGTCAGGCTTTTATGTTGGCAGAGTGCATAAAACGCACGCACCGCACTGAGATCCTGCATGGATGACTTACCTTTGGATAAAAATTCGACGCCTTGTTCCAAAAACGGTCCCAACTATTCCATTTGTGAACCTTTTCTACGCCGACAATTTATGAATAATGCCTTCCTGAAATTAATAATTATTATCATTTAAAGGAGTGGTTCATGTCCAGAGTGAATCCATCTAAAGTTGCGTTGGCCGTGGCTTTTGGCTTGATGGTTTCTGCCCAGGTGAATGCAGAAGAACGTGTGAAAGCGGACGAAACAATCGTCGTCACGGCGGCGGGGTATGAGCAGGTCGTGACGAATGCGACGGCGAGTGTCACGGTGCTGACGCAAGAAGAGTTGTCGTCGCGCTACTATCGCGATGTGACGGATGCGTTGAGCACCGTTCCCGGTGTGGTGGTGACTGGCGGTGGCGACACCAAAGACATCAGCATTCGCGGTATGGGATCCAAATACACCTTGATTCTGGTCGACGGTAAGCGCCTGTCGTCTCGCCAAACTCGACCAAACAGCGATGGTGCAGGCATTGAATCGGCTTGGTTACCACCTCTGGAAGCGATTGAACGGATTGAAATTATTCGCGGCCCATGTCGACACTGTACGGTTCAGAAGCGATGGGCGGCGTGATCAACGTCATCACCAAGAAAGCGGGTCAACACTGGTCGGGCAAAGTGCAATTAAGCACGGTGATTCAGGAAGATCGCGCGTCTGGCGACGAGCAGAATGTGAACTTCTTTGCGTCAGGTCCACTGACCGACTCTCTTTCTCTGCAAGTGTATGGCCAGAATCAACATCGTGATGAAGACAACATCGAATACGGCTTTGAAGACAAAACCCTGCGCAGTATCGGTTCAAAGCTGATTTATCAATTGAGTGACAATCAAGAGATTGCGTTCAGTGCAGACATTACCCAGCAAAAACGCGAAGGCACGCCGGGCAAATCAGTGACCACCGGTGATGATGAAAGCTTGGGTGAATACAATCGCACGTCATTTGCACTGAGCCACAAAGGGAACTGGGGCAGCATTGGACGCTCTGATAGCTACATTCAGTATGAGCAAAGCGACAACGAATCGCGCGAAATGACGCTGACCAATACGCTGGCGAAATCGGTGTTGGTCACCCCGTTTGCCAACAACACGTTGAGCATCGGTATTCAAGGTGAAAAATCGGAACTGGAAGATTTGACGGGCAACACCGGCGGCAGCGTGACTGAGTTGGATAACTCGCAATTTGCGCTGTTTATGGAAGATGAATGGCGCGTGTTGGAGACGGTCGCGCTGACCTTTGGCGGTCGTTACGATTATAACCAAGATTACGGGTCGCACTTTAGTCCGCGGGTATATTCCGTATGGAGTATCAACGACGCATGGACCCTGAAAGGCGGTGTCTCCACTGGTTTTAAAGCGCCGGATCTGCGTCAAGCCAGTGATGACTGGGTTTCTGTCAGCCGTGGCGGTAACATTCACGGGAACTCGAATCTGGATCCAGAAACGTCCGTGAGTGAAGAGATCAACCTGATCTACAACGGTCAGCAAGGCCTGCAAGCATCGCTTGGTCTGTTCAACAACGATTTCAAAAACAAGATCTCGGCGGTGACATGTCCTGACAGCATCTGTAGTGAAGGCAATAACCAATGGGGCAGTGCGCCGCGTTACTACACCAACGTTGACAAAGCGGTAACGCGCGGCGTGGAAGCGTCGTTGGATCTGCCTCTGGGCGATGATTGGGATTGGAAGAGTAGCTACACCTACACCTATTCCAAACAAAAAACTGGCGATTACGCGGGCATGCCACTGGAACAGTTGCCAAAACACCTGTTCACGACCCAGTTAAACTGGCAAACCACCGAGCTGATGAGCAGCTGGGCGAAAGTGACGTACCATGGCAAAGAATCAGAGCCTGCGAGCACGCGTGATACGCTGACGGCACCGTCTTACACCTTTGTGGATGCGGGGATCACCTACGCGCTGACCAGCAACACCAGCGTCAAAGCGGCGATCTACAACCTGTTTGATGAAGACGTGACGTACGAAGACTACGGCTACGTGGAAGATGGCCGTCGTTACTGGGTCGGTCTGGACGTGGCGTTCTAATCTGCACTGACGACACTGTTGCTGGCCTTATCGGCTGATTCGAAGCCCTGACCGTTTGGTGAGGGCTTTTTTATTGGCCTCAGGTTACGTATCGTAGGGTGTAACCGAGGGGAGACACGAGAGAAATAGTTAGGAATTTTACGTGAATCAGGGGGCGTTTCTCGTTACCATCGTCAGGATAAACCATAAGGAAAAATGAACCCATGTTAAAAGTGGCGATCAACGGATTCGGACGCATTGGCCGGAATGTTCTTCGGGCCGTTTACGAGAGTGGCAAAAATCAGCACATCAAAGTGGTGGCCGTGAATGAGCTGGCCAAGCCAGAGGCGATGGCGCACCTGCTGCAATACGACAGCACCCACGGCCGATTTGGCAAGAAAATCAGTCATGATCAGGAGCACATTTACGTGCATCATGAGCATGGAGATTTAGACCGCATTCGTATTCTGCATCTGTCGGAGATCCCACTGCTGCCATGGCGTGACCTGGACGTCGACATCGTGCTCGATTGCACCGGCGTATTTGGCTCTCAAGCCGATGGCCTGCAGCATCTGGACGCCGGCGCGCGCAAAGTGCTGTTTTCGCATCCGGGGGCGGCTGATTTGGATAACACCATTATTTATGGCGTGAACCATGACACGCTCACGGCCGATCAGCACATCGTGTCGAATGGGTCGTGTACCACCAACTGCATCGTGCCGATCATCAAAGTGCTCGATGAGGCATTTGGTATCGACTCAGGCACCATCACCACCATTCATTCGTCGATGAATGACCAACAAGTGATCGACGCCTACCACACCGATTTACGTCGCACACGTGCAGCCAGCCAATCGATCATCCCTGTAGACACTAAGTTGCATAAAGGGATTGAAAGAATCTTTCCGAAATTTTCAAACAAATTTGAAGCCATTTCCGTGCGAGTTCCAACAGTAAACGTCACTGCGATGGATTTAAGTGTTACGATCAATACAAATGTGAAAGTTAATGACGTAAATCAAACCATAGTGAATGCATCTCAGTGTACATTGAGTGGCATTGTTGACTATACTGAAGCGCCGCTCGTTTCCATCGATTTTAATCACGATCCGCACAGCGCGATTGTGGATGGAAGCCAGACTCGAGTGAGTAACGGGCAGTTGGTAAAAATGCTCGTCTGGTGCGATAACGAGTGGGGATTTGCGAACCGTATGCTTGATACCGCGTTGGCAATGCAGGCAGCAAAGTAGTCGCCACCCGCTTGGGGAAAATATTTATTTTTTGCATTGAAATAAATATTCCAGTCCCCATATCTTAAGCAGTTTAAGAATTGACAGGCTCGGCCGGAGTGCCGAGTTGACGAAAACTTTTATTTTCTTTGAATATTTGAGAGGACAAACCATGTCTGTAATCAAGATGACTGACCTGGACCTGGCTGGTAAACGCGTATTTATCCGTGCAGACCTTAACGTGCCAGTAAAAGACGGCAAAGTGACTTCTGATGCTCGTATCATCGCATCACTGCCTACAATCAAGTACTGTCTGGAAGCGGGCGCGAAAGTTATGGTGACTTCACACCTAGGCCGCCCAACTGAAGGTGAATACGCAGAAGAGTTCTCTCTACAGCCTGTCGTGAACTACTTGAACGACGCGCTTGATTGCGAAGTGAAACTGGCGAAAGACTACCTAAACGGTCTGGAACTGAACGCTGGTGAACTGGTTGTTCTTGAAAACGTTCGCTTCAACAAAGGCGAAAAGAAAAACGAAGAAGAGCTATCTAAAAAATACGCTGCACTGTGTGACGTATTCGTTATGGATGCATTCGGTACTGCGCACCGCGCGCAAGCATCGACTCACGGTGTCGGCATGCACGCGCCAATCGCTTGTGCAGGTCCTCTACTGGCAAACGAACTTGAAGCACTGGGCAAAGCGATGGACAACCCAGCGCGTCCAATGGTTGCTATCGTTGGCGGTTCTAAAGTGTCAACCAAACTGACTGTGCTTGAGTCACTGTCTAAAATCGCTGACCAACTGGTTGTTGGCGGTGGTATTGCAAACACCTTTATCGCGGCTGCTGGCCACAACGTGGGCAAGTCTCTGTACGAAGCAGACCTTGTTGACACAGCGAAAAAACTGATGGAAGAGTGTGCGATTCCAGTTGCAACTGACGTTGCGTGTGCAAAAGCATTCGACGAAAACGCAGAAGCAGTGATCAAAGATGTGTCTGAAGTTCAAGACGACGACATGATCTTCGACTTGGGTCCAAACTCAACTGCAGCACTGGCTGAAATCCTGAAAGGCGCGAAAACCATTCTGTGGAACGGCCCAGTCGGTGTCTTCGAATTCAAGAACTTCGAAGCAGGTACCAAAGGTATCTCTGAAGCTATCGCAGCATCTGAAGGCTTCTCTGTTGCGGGTGGTGGTGACACATTGGCAGCGATCGACAAGTTCGGCATCAAAGCGGACGTGTCTTACATCTCTACTGGTGGCGGTGCGTTCCTTGAGTTTGTTGAAGGTAAAGTACTTCCAGCGGTTGAAATGCTAGAAGCACGCGCTAAAGCGTAATAAATCATCGAAGGCGGGGGATATCTCCCGCTTTCTTGTTTGCTGCATGGCCGATTTTATTCTGCTAGAATGTCGCCAGTTGTGAGCAAACGTTTGCAAGAATTAAAACTTACCGTTTTTATTTTTAAAACGACAGAAAATAGGATTACATCCATGTCTAAGATCTTCGACTTCGTAAAACCTGGTGTTATCTCTGGCGATGACGTACAAAAAGTATTTCAAGTAGCTAAAGAAAACAACTTCGCACTTCCTGCAGTGAACTGTGTAAACACAGATTCTGTTAACGCTGTACTTGAAGCAGCTGCGAAAGTTAAAGCTCCAGTTATCGTTCAGTTCTCTAACGGTGGCGCTGCTTTCTTCGCAGGTAAAGGCGTTAAACTTGAAGGTCAAGGTGCGCAAATCCTTGGTGCTGTAGCGGGTGCAAAATACGTACACGCAGTTGCTGAAACTTACGGTGTGCCAGTGATTCTGCACACTGACCACGCAGCGAAAAAACTACTGCCTTGGATCGACGGCCTACTAGACGCTGGTGAAAAACACTTCGCAGAAACTGGTAAACCGCTGTTCTCTTCTCACATGATCGACCTGTCAGAAGAGTCTCTAGAAGACAACATCGCAATCTCTTCTAAATACCTAGAGCGCATGGCTAAAATGAACATGACTCTGGAAATCGAACTGGGTTGTACTGGTGGTGAAGAAGACGGCGTAGACAACTCTGATATGGATACATCTGAGCTGTACACTTCACCAGAAGACGTTGCATACGCATACGAGAAACTGAACGCAATCAGCCCTCGTTTCACTATCGCAGCATCTTTCGGTAACGTACACGGTGTATACAAACCAGGTAACGTTGTGCTGACTCCAACTATCCTGCGTGATTCTCAAAAATACGTATCTGAGAAATTCGGCCTACCAGCGAACTCTCTGAACTTCGTATTCCACGGTGGTTCAGGTTCAACTGAAGCTGAAATCAAAGAATCTATCTCTTACGGTGTGATCAAAATGAACATCGACACTGATACACAGTGGGCAACTTGGGATGGTATCCGTCAATACGAAGCAGACAACCACGATTACCTACAAGGTCAAATCGGTAACCCAACTGGTACAGACGCACCGAACAAGAAATACTACGATCCACGCGTATGGCTACGTGCTGGTCAAGCGTCTATGGTTGCTCGTCTTGAGAAAGCCTTTGCTGACCTGAACGCGGTAGACGTACTGTAAGTCGTCTCTCACGATTAAGAAAGCCCGCTCATTGAGCGGGCTTTTTGTTTTGTGGCTGGATTAAATTTTAGCGAACCACTGGCAGAGAAGGTGATTATTGCTTAATCTGATACAGGCTTGTCCAAAATCGAGATAACCTTTTGTTTTGTCGGTCTTTGCTAAAACCTGACTTTGCAAATTACCAAGATTACGATAAATTGCCAAAATTCTGATGTCAGGGACGTTATCTATAAATGTGTTTGATTGTCAGTGGGTTACAAAAAAACATCGAAGAAAGATTATTCTAGAGGATACATACTATGGCTAGTGAATCGAGCGGCGTGGAAATGCCGATTGTTGACGGTCTGAGCCACGTAAACACTTGGCTATCAGATAACTCGGATCTATTGATTCAATACGGTGTCAATATTATCTCCGCACTACTGATTCTGTTTATCGGTAATCTCGTGGTGAAAGCAGTCGCGGGCAGTGTTTCGAAAGTCCTGAAGAAAAAAGACATGGATCCGGCAGTCGTCGAATTCGTTCATGGTCTGGTGCGTTACCTGCTATTTGTGATTGTTCTGATCGCGGCGTTGGGTCGTATCGGTGTCCAAACTGCGTCTGTGGTTGCTGTAATTGGTGCCGCGGGTTTAGCAGTTGGTTTGGCACTGCAAGGCTCACTGTCGAACTTTGCGGCGGGTGTTCTGATTGTTGCGTTCCGTCCATTTAAATCGGGTGACTACGTTGAAGTGGCCGGTGTGGCGGGTTCGGTGGATTCGATTCAAATCTTCCAAACTATTTTGAAAACACCAGACAACAAGATGATCGTTCTGCCCAACTCGGCTGTGATTGGTGGTGCGATTACCAACTACTCTCGCTACGACACGCGTCGTGTGGATTTCCTGATTGGTGTCTCTTACAAAGCGGATCTGAAAAAGACCAAACAAGTGCTGCGCGAAGTTGTTGAACGCGATCCTCGCGTGCTGAAAGAGCCAGCCGTGAACGTATCGGTACATGCTTTGGCTGACTCATCCGTGAACCTGATCGTGCGTCCTTGGGTGAACAGTGCCGATTACTGGGCTGTTTACTGGGATCTGACTCAAGCGATGAAAGAAGCGCTGGATGAAAACGGTATCGAGATTCCATTCCCACAAATGGATGTGCATCTCAACAAGCTCGACTAAGCTTGCAGCGAATCACGATAACGGAGGCGAAAGCCTCCGTTTTTTTATGCCAGCATGATGATTGGATTCGCGATGTTGGCGAGCAATTTATCCAGATCAGCGCCCGAAAAGCCGAGCGTGAGATGAGGATGGCCGGGGGTAAACAGCAGCTCTTGTTTGTGCAGCAGCGCTGGATCAACAATCACTGGAATGGCTTGGGGCAACACAAATGGGCCGACTGCGCCGGGAAGACAGCGGGTCACTTCGGTCATCTCCTCATCACTGCAAATCGACGGCCGTTTGCCGATTAACGCTTTGATGGCTTTGGCATCCAAACGTGCATCTTTTTCGGTAAACAGCAGGGCGTAGCCGCCGCCTTTAAGTTTCAGAAACAGGCTTTTGGTGTGCGTGCCGGTCCAGCCCAGCTCTCGAGCCACCTTTTCATCGGTGGCGAAGTCCAAAATCGGTTCATGTTGCCATTGTTGAAATGGCACTCCAGCTTGATGAAGCAACGCCACATTGGCTTGATACAAGGTTTCTAATGCCGACATCGGGACTCCTTAGTGCCATAACTGATACAGGTTGTTGGTCAGGGCGAGGGCAATCCCAAACATCATCAGCGCCACACCGATATCAATCGCTTGTTTCACTTTGGGTTTGGAGAGGGTTGGCGCTAATTTTGCCGCGCCAATCGACAACGAATAAAACCACACAAACGATGCCATGATGGTGCCGATGGCAAATGACAGGCGATCGTTGCCCTCAAACTGGCCACCAATCGAACCTAAAATCACCACCGTATCCAAATACAAATGCGGGTTTAACACTGTGACGGCCAGCGTGCCGAGAATCACCGCTCGGCGACCGCGTGCGGTTGTGGTGGTGGTGTTTTCGTCGCTCGGTTTGGCAAAAGCACTTTTCCACGATTGCAGGCCATAAAAGGTCAGAAACGCAATGCCGCCAAGGGTGACGAACGTCAGCAGCCATTCGCTTTGCGACAGAATGGCTCCTCCACCAAAAATACCCAGCGAAATAAAAAAGATGTCGAGGAAACTGCAAATGGTCGCGGTGGTCAGGTGATGATTCCGTTTGATGCCTTGATTGAGTACATACGCATTTTGCGCGCCAATCGGAATGATCATGGTGGCACCGAATCCAAAGCCCTGAAGCAAGATCCACAAGTTCATAGTTATATTCCAAAAGTGATTAAATAGTTATCTGAGAGCAAAAATAAGGGATAGTTAAAAATAAATAAAACTAATAATATTAATAAGTCATTAGGATTACTTATGGTGAAAGCATGCGTGGATTAGATTACCGTTGGATAGAAGCGTTGGACGAAATTATCGCCCAAGGCAGCTTTGAAAAAGCGGCGGAAACGCTGTGCATCTCGCAGTCCGCGGTGTCTCAGCGAATTAAGCAATTGGAGAAATGGTTGGCACAACCGGTGTTGGTGCGTCAGTCTCCGCCCAAAGTCACTCCGGCAGGGCAAAAGCTCTTGGGCCTGTATCGCCAAGTGTGCGTGCTGGAGCAAGACATTCTGCCGCAATTAAATAATGATGGCGCAGACAAGGCGGTGTCGGTGTCGATTGCGACCAACGCCGACAGCCTCGCTACTTGGCTGTTGCCGGCGTTGTCCCCCTTGATCACGCCCGGCAAAGTGGAAATCAATCTGCTGGTGGATGATGAGCACCGCACGATTGAGAAACTCAAAAACGGTGAAGTGGTGGGGGCGATTAGTCAGTCCGCAAAAACCATTCCGGGGTGTCAGGCGGTGTTGCTGGGTAACATGCCGTACTTGGCGGTGTGCTCGCCGCAATTTTATCAGCGTTATTTTGCACATGGCGTGACTGGCGCGGCGCTGGATGTGGCGCCTTCGGTGGCGTTTGATCAACAGGATTTTATCAATGAACGTTTTGTCCATGCCTGTTTGGGGCACGACATGCAAAGTGAGATCAAACATTCGGTCGGCAGTTCGGAAGCGTGTGTCAAAGCGGCGCTGCATGGCTTTGGGTTTGCGTTGATCCCCAAAGTGCAGATTCGAGAGGAGTTACAGCAAGGGCTGTTGGTGGACATGTTGCCGGAGTATTTCGTCGATCAAAAGCTCTATTGGCACCATTGGCAACTGGAAAGCGGCCTACTGAAAACCATCTCGGAGTCGATTGTCAGTTATGCCCGACACGCGTTACCGCAATAGATGACACCCCTGTGGGGAGCGCTTGCGAGCAAAGTCAAAGTTGTGTGATTTTCACCGCCATACGCTTCGAACGCGCATTATTTCACCTATGATAGAGCCAATGATTTTGACCGGATCGTCATGCAGACGACCGGATTTTGGCTAGGTCACCTAGCGTAAACCGATAAGGTAAACGGCATGAAATTGATCCCTCAGCTTGCGATTGTGGCGTGCTTATTTGGCGCAGCCAGCGTTCAGGCGCAAGACCCTAACTTTCCGCATTTGGTGACCACTGGGTACGGTGAAGTCGTCGCAAAACCAGACATGGCGCAGTTCTCTGTGAAAGTGACGGAAACCACCATGAATGCCGAGCAAGCTAAGGCTGCGGTCGACAAAGTGGTTACGGCATTTACCGCGCAGCTGAAAGCGACGGGCGTCAATGCGCAGCACATCTCCAGCTCCAACCTCTATTTGGCACCGCAATACCATTACCCGAAATCCGGCCAACCGGAACTGGTCGGCTACCGCGCGTCACGCAGTGTAACGGTGGAAGTGGATGATGTGGCCAACCTGAACCAGTATTTGGATGTGGCACTGGCCAACGGCATCAATCAGGTTGATAACGTGCAGCTGAAAGTGCGTGATGAAGCGAAATACCAACAGCAAGCCCGCATGGCGGCGATTGAAGACGCGAAACTGAAAGCGCGCTCGATTGCCAAAGGGTTCAAACGCAACTTGGGCGGCGTGTGGCGAATTGATTACAACACCATGAATCCGCAGCCCGTGATGATGCGTGCGATGAGCATGAATGAAAAAGTCAGCGCGAGCGATACTTATCAGGATGCCACGTTGGTGATTCGCGATCGCGTAGATGTGATTTATAAACTGGCAGAATAAACACCCCATCATGCGGTAAATAGCCAGGATCATGCTCGATTCTGGCTGTTTTATTTCGACACAATCAAAACCGAGTCTGCGGTCGCTTTTTTATTCAGTGCGCATGAAATGGTGATATAGTACCCACCTTCTTTTTCGCAGGGATGATAGTGCAGGGTCATGAGGTTTTCGAGAGTCGTCATATTTCTTCTCATCGCCTGTACGTTGATCACCACCGCGATTACCGCGTATTACGTGCAACGCTATCAGCAGCTCAAGCAGAGCAACATCACCGAAACCGCGCGCGAAGCGCTCAATCAGCTCACCTACAGTGAGCGTGAGTTCTCCCGGATTCAAGAACAGCTATTTTCGGTCGTTGACCTGTTAGGTCATAGCCAAAGTACGTACGACTTCGCTCAGGCGCCAACCCCACAGCATCAATCTCGTTTGGCGGGCGTGTTTATGTCGGTCGCCAAGAGCCAGAAATGGTACGACCATATTCGCTTCATGGATGTGCAAGGGCAGGTGTTGATTCGCGTCGATTACTCGGCGGCTGCGCATCAGGCCAAAGCGGTTGAGACTGAGGAGCACTACCAACAGAGCGCATTACTGCGCTACGCGCAATCATTGGGGGATGACCAAGTGGGCGCTTGGAGTGGGACACGCCGTGTGAAGCGGGGCGAGACGATGGAGACGATTCCTTCCGTCTGTGTGGTGACGCCCATCAATATGGCTGGCCAGCGGGTCGGGTATGTGATGATTGATGTGGACATTCTCAATCTGTCGAATCGTCTCAGCTACGCGCTGGATGCTACCCTGCGGCCAAAACTGATTTCGAATACAGGTGTCTACCTGACGCCGGAAACGCCGTTCATGCACAACCAAGACAGCGCCTATTCACCGCATCACTTTGCGCGTGAATACCCGTTCTCGTGGGCGCAGATGCTGCAGCAGGCACGCGGCTACCGCCAAGAGGCCGACCATCTGTTGGTGTTCACCACCATGGCGTTTGCTGACAAGCAACAACTGCATTTGGTGATCAAACTGACCCAAGCCCAACTCACGCATCGCGTCGCGCGCGATCTGAACGATCTGGTGAAAGAGGGCGTGTTTGTCTTTTTGATCGTGCTGATTTTTGCACTGCCGACCATTTCCATGGCGCTGCATTACCATCGACGGACGATTGAAAGCAAACTCGCGCGTGCGGCGCTCAGTGGCATGTCGGCGGTGATGATCTCTGATAAGTCGCACCAAGTGATCATGGTCAACGAAGAGTTTGAAACGATGACCGGGCTGAGCAGTCATTGGGTGCTGGGACGGAACGCGCTCAAAGTGCTGCTGAGTCACCACGGCATGGATCAGGTGCTCAACGTGCTTGAAAAAGTGTCGGAACAGCATAGCTGGGAAGGGGAAGTGGAGTTGGTCACCGAGGATCAGCAGATGCTCACGACCATTGTGCGCATTCAGGCCATTTTCGAAGCGGGTCGCGTGAGCTACTACATCACCTCGATTATTGATATCAGCGAGCGCAAAGCGTTGGAAAACCAACTGCGCGAGCTGAGTGAAAAAGATTCCCTGACACACCTTTGGAACCGCCGCAAGTTCGAACAAGAGCTGCAAACGCAGACGCAACTGGTCGAACGCTATGCCCACAATCATGACGCCTGCTTGGTGTTGATCGATATTGATTTTTTTAAACGCATCAATGATGAACAAGGGCACGATCAGGGCGATCGTGTGATCATTCAGGTCGCGCAGATCCTCACGCACCAGCTACGCAGCACCGATTTTATTGCGCGTATTGGTGGCGAAGAGTTTGCGGTGATCATGCCCCACACTGCCATTGACGAAGCGCACCGCGTGGTGGATCGTTTGCGTGCTGCCGTGGCTATCGACCAAAGTCTAACCGTGACCATTAGTGCGGGTGTAACCGACCTGACGTTCGACAGCAATCGCTCGTATAAATGTGCTGACATTGCACTGTATGAGTCGAAAACATTGGGCCGAAACCGCGTATCGGTCTGCCATAGCAGTGATGATGTCGCCTAGTGTCACACTTTTCTGACAATGCGACTAAAGTCTAATTTTTATTCCCGCTTGAGCTAAACTGATTAATAAGTAAACTGTCGATCTTTTCATCGATGGTCGCCCAAATTTGAATGGAGCAGTCACTTTTTCCGCAGTGGGGCGGGGAAAGGGAACGGAAATCGCACACTCTGGGCAAGACGAGGCAGAGTATGGTTAATCATTTTCTAGTGAGGCTCACGATTGGCTTTTTGTTGGTGTTAGGATTTAAGCTCAGTGCGCTTTATTTCCTGCCGATGGTGTTATTGCTTAACACCCACCACAAAGAGTTTTTTGGTTGGTAAGAGACAGAAACAAAAAATCGGGGCCATGCCCCGATTTTTTTATGTGCTGAACCGACTGAATTACAGTACGTGTACAGACGTTGTGTTGGTTGTGCCAGATGCCACAAGTGCACCAGAAACCATCACCACGATGTCGCCTTTTTTACCTAGGCCAGATTCTAGTGCGATTTCTTTACCCAGACGGTAGAAATCATCAGTGCTGTCGATAGAATCCACAACCACTGGAGAAACACCTTTGCTCAGAACCAACTGTGCAGCAGTTTTCTTGTTGGTGGTAACCGCGATGATGTTTGCAGTTGGGAAGTACTTACGTACTGAACGTGCAGATTTACCCGCTTCAGTTGCAACGACGATCAGTGGCGCTGCTAGTTTCTCAGCAGTGTCCACTGCACCTTTACATACGGCTTCAGTGATGCGTAGGCGTGGGCTGTCCAGACGAGAACCCAGTTCCGCTTTCAGCGCTGAATCTGTACGGTTTGCGATTTGCGCCATGATGGTTACTGCTTCAACAGGGTATTTACCTTTCGCAGTTTCACCAGACAGCATGACTGCATCAGTACCGTCCATGATCGCGTTCGCAACGTCGCCCGCTTCTGCGCGAGTTGGACGTGGGTTTTTGATCATTGAATCTAGCATTTGCGTTGCAGTGATAACCACTTTACGTGCGCGGTTACATTTTTCGATCATCATTTTTTGCGCGAAGATAACTTCTTCTGCTGGGATTTCTACACCCAGGTCGCCACGTGCAACCATGATGCCGTCAGACAATTCTAGGATTTCGTCGAAGTTGTCTACGCCTTCTTGGTTTTCAATTTTAGAGATGATTTGGATGTTTTCGCCGCCGTTTGCAGCCAGAACTTCACGAATCTCTTTCACGTCAGAACCTTTACGGATGAAAGAAGCCGCAACGAAGTCAACGCCTTGCTCACAACCAAATTTCAGGTCGTTTTTGTCTTTTTCAGACAGTGCTGGCAGGTTCACAGATACGCCTGGTAGGTTCACACCTTTGTTTTCGCCCAGTGCGCCGTTGTTCAGCACTTTACATTTTACTTCTGAATCAGTTTTCGCAGTCACTTCCATTTCGATCAGACCATCGTCAACCAGAATGGTGTTGCCTACGTTCAGGTCTTGTGCGAAACCAGCGTAAGTCACAGCAACGATGTTTTTGTTGCCAACAACTGAAGTGTCAGTGGTGAATGTGAATTCTTGACCAGCTACTAGATCAACGTCATCGCCGTTTTCCAGTTTGATTGTACGGATTTCTGGACCTTTGGTGTCCAGCAGGATAGCCAGTTGCTTACCTGTGTTTTCCATGACCTGACGGAAGTTCGCAATACGAGTACCGTGCTCTACGTAGTCACCGTGAGAGAAGTTCAGGCGCATCACGTTCATGCCTGCGTTAACCAGTTCAGTTAGCTTCTCTACAGATTCAGTTTTAGGGCCAATCGTACAAACGATTTTGGTCTTTTTCATGGAAGGGTCTCTCCGGTAATAGAAATTAAGAAATAGAAGTTTGGTGCATCGCCCCAAAGTGATCTCGGTGGTGGCAACATGTCGTCTTCAATTGCCAAGTGTAGTTCACGAGTTTCGCTCACTCCAAAGCTGAAAGTCTTTCAACAAGTTTAGTCATTTTATGACCATTTGTTGGGGTTAAAATTTCAGAAATCCGCGACTTAGTCAGGGTAAACGGCCAAAGTTACAAAAATATCACGCCGTATTCTGTAATTTTTTTTCTTTTAGGGTGCGAATTCTACCACTGAACGGCGTCAATATCACTGTTTAAGATTTGTCTTAGGACAAGGTTTTAGCGCGAAATATTAATTTTTTGGATCAAAATAAATGGACATAAATGTTTCGTTTTGATTATACTTCGTTTCGATTCGAAACTTGATAAAAAATAAACCATGTCGAAACGAAATACACAGCTCAGACGCCACGCCATTGCCAACCTCGTGAATGAGCAAGGTGAAGTCAGCGTTGAAGCGCTCTCCAGCCAGTTTGAAACCTCCGAAGTGACCATTAGAAAGGATCTCGCCTCGTTAGAAAGTAACGGTCTGCTGCTCAGACGTTATGGCGGCGCCATTGCGCTTCCCAAAGAGGTAGTCGCCGATGAAATGAACCCAAAAGTTTCGGTTCGAAAGTTAGCGCTTGCCAAAGCCGCGGCGAAATTAATTCGCGACCACAATCGCATTGTGATCGACAGCGGCAGCACCACCGGCGCGTTGATAGAGCAACTGAACGACAAACGTGGCTTGGTGGTGATGACCAACGCCTTGCATGTTGCCAACGCACTCAACGAGTTAGAAAGTGAACCGACGCTGCTGATGACTGGCGGAACGTGGGATACGAATTCTGAATCCTTTCAAGGCAAAGTCGCAGAATCGGTACTGCGCTCGTATGATTTTGACCAACTGTTTATTGGTGCCGATGGCATTGATTTGGAGCGCGGCACGACCACGTTCAACGAGTTGGTTGGCCTGAGCAAGGTGATGGCGGAAGTCTCGCGTGAAGTGATCGTCATGGTGGAATCCGACAAAGTGGGGCGCAGAATCCCCAATCTCGAATTGTCCTGGGACACGATTGATGTGCTGGTGACCGATAAAGAATTGCCCGACGCTGACGTGGCACAAATTGAATCTCATCAGGTGCGTGTGATTCGCGCCTGAGCACAACGAATACCCTCCTTCTCTGACGGGCCTTTTGCTTGCTGCCCCGGCTGGAATGCCACAGAGAAGCTGAAACAAAAAATAGTTACGGAGTTAATACCATGTGTGGAATTGTTGGTGCAGTAGCACAACGTGATGTCGCTGAAATCTTGGTCGAAGGCCTACGCCGTCTGGAATACCGCGGTTACGACTCAGCGGGTCTGGCGGTGGTTGACAGTGAATGTCAGCTCACGCGCGTTCGCCGTTTGGGCAAAGTGCAAGAGCTGGCGGATGCTGTCGATGCGCAGCACGTTGCGGGCGGCACGGGGATTGCGCACACGCGCTGGGCGACACACGGTGAGCCGTCTGAAGTCAACGCTCACCCACACATGTCGGGCGACATTGCCGTGGTTCACAACGGCATCATTGAGAACTACGAAGTGCTGCGCGAACAGTTGCGTGAGCGCGGTTACGTGTTTACCTCACAAACCGATACTGAAGTGATCGCGCACTTGGTGGAATGGGAACGTCGCACGGCAAGTTCACTACTCGAAGCGGTGCAAAAAACCGTGAAACAGCTCGAAGGCGCGTATGGCACCGTGGTGGTGGATTGCAAAGATCCGTCTCGTCTCGTGGTGGCGCGCTCGGGTAGCCCGATCGTGATTGGTTTTGGCGTGGGGGAAAACTTCCTGGCGTCAGATCAACTTGCCCTGCTGAGCGTAACGCGCCGTTTTATGTACCTGGAAGAAGGGGACGTGGCCGAAGTGACGCGCCGCGAAGTGAACGTATTCAACACGTTAGGTGAAGCCGTGACGCGTGACATCGTCGAATCGAATGCCGAACACGATGCGGGTGACAAAGGCCAGTTCCGCCACTTCATGCAAAAAGAGATTTTTGAGCAGCCGAAAGCGCTGATTAACACCATGGAAGGTCGCCTGACCAAAGATTCTGTGGTGACTGAGAGTATTGGCGTGCATGCAGCAGACATTCTGAACAATGTGGAACACGTCCAAATCGTCGCGTGCGGCACGTCTTACAACGCGGGGATGACGGCGCGCTACTGGTTTGAAGCGCTGGCCGGCGTGAGCTGCGATGTCGAAATTGCATCGGAATTCCGTTACCGCAAATTTGTGACGCGTCCAAACAGCTTGCTGATCACCCTGTCGCAATCTGGCGAAACGGCCGATACATTGGCGGCATTGCGTCTGGCGAAAGAAAAAGGTTACATGGCCGCGATGACCATCTGTAACGTGGCTGGCTCTTCATTGGTGCGTGAATCCGACTTCGCATTCATGACGCGCGCGGGGACTGAAATCGGCGTGGCATCGACCAAGGCGTTCACCACGCAACTGGCCGCACTGCTGATGTTGGTGACGGCGCTGGGCAAACAGAAACACGTGATCGACAAAGCGCAGGAAAAAGAGATCGTTGAAGCGCTGCATGCGTTGCCACAACAAATTGAAGCGGCGCTGGCATGTGAGAAAGAGATCGAAACCATTGCCGAAGACTTTGCCGACAAGCAACACACGCTGTTCCTCGGTCGCGGCGAATACTTCCCGATTGCGCTGGAAGCGTCGCTCAAACTAAAAGAGATTTCGTACATTCACGCAGAAGCGTATGCGGCGGGTGAGCTGAAACACGGCCCGTTGGCGCTCATTGATGCCGACATGCCAGTGGTGGTGGTGGCGCCAAGCAATGAATTGTTGGAAAAACTCAAATCCAACATTGAAGAAGTGCGCGCTCGTGGCGGCCTGCTGTATGTGTTTGCCGATCAAGCGGCTGGCTTTGAAGCCGATGCCACAATGAAGATTGTTACCATGCCGCACGTCAGCGACATCACGGCGCCAATCTACTACACCATTCCGATGCAGTTGCTGTCATACCATGTGGCTCTGATCAAAGGCACGGACGTTGACCAACCGCGCAACTTGGCTAAAGCGGTGACGGTTGAATAACGGGAAAGTGTGTTGACATGAAAAGGGCTGCCATGGGCAGCCCTTTTTGCTGATGGGGTGGCGTTGAGAGACGCTTGCGTTGACGCTGACCGACTCGCACATGTTCTTCAGATGACGACGATGGCTTCAAGTGAGCGCCGTAAGGTCCGGTGACTGGGCGTGATGATCAAGGTAGTGCTGCGCTTCGTCGCTGCCCATATATCGGGCGAGCGTACGCTGTGGCACGTGACGTAAATCGACCACAATTAACCCATCGAGCGCGTCGTTAAAATCGGGGTCGATGTTGAAGCTGACCAGTTTGCCATTGAGGCCAAGGTATTGGCGCAATAGCACCGGAATCCCTTTGCCTTCGTCAATGCGCGCAATCACGCGCGATAGCAGTTGCAGGTCGGCGAGCGACGTCAGCAAGCTGGCATTCCACAGGTTTTGGCCGACTGGGAGCGGATTGGTTGCTTCCACCAGTTCGGCCTGTGCTTGGTCGTAATAATGCAGCGTCATGGTGTCGGCCAGCAGGCGACGCGCTTGGTCGCTGTAGTCGCTGCTGATACTCACCGGGCCAAACAGGTGCGTGTAGTCCGGATGACGTTGTACATAAGTGGCGATGCCTTTCCACAGCAGCAGCAGGGGCGCCATGCTTTTTTGGTACGCCTCATCAATCACCGAGCGCCCCATCTCAATCGCTTTGCCCATGTTATGCAAAAAGCGCGGGTCGTATTGAAACAGAGTGCTGGAGTACAGGCCATCAAGGCCGCGACTTGCCAGCAGTTCATCAACCAACCCTAAGCGATACGCGCCGACCAGCACCTCTTGGTCACGATCCCAGATAAACAGGTGCAGATAGTCGCGGTCGAACTCATCAATATCCAGAGATAAACCAGTGCCTTCGCCGACTTGGCGAAAGTTGCGTTCTCGCACGCGGCCAATTTCATGCAGAATGGCGGGAATGTTCTCGGCTCGCGTGCAGTAGACATCCAATTCGTTGTGACGCAGCAGGTGATCCGAAAATGACAGGCGCGTGATGTCTTGGCGCAGATCGTCTAGCGGCAGGCGCGCCTCAATCGGCACCAACGAGCTGTCTTGCGCGGTTTTGTTACGCGTAATGGTGACAGGGTTGTGCAGCAAATAGGTGTTTAGGCGCAGGTAGTTGACCAGTTGCTGATCGCACAGATCGTTTACTTCTTTGTAGTGAATGGTTTCGCCGATCGCGATGTCGATACAGTGCTGTTTTTTATTCAGCAGTTCGCGCCCCAGCATCAGCGTGCGCAGCAGCGGGTGAATTTTCCCGGCCATGTAGAAGCGTTTGGAATTTTGACCATCAATATACACTGGCACCGATTTGGCCTTGTGTTTTTTGATCAAGCGGCTGACCGACTGGCTCCACTCTTTGTCTTCTAAACGGCGCTGTTTGCTGTCGACCCATTGCGACACTTCGCCCGCGGGGAACATCAGCAATAAACCGCCTTGTTCCAGATGTTTATGCGCCTGACGCAGCGCCAGCAAATTGGCTTTGTGCGCTTTACTTGTTTCAAATACATCGACGCCGATAAACAGTTCATCGAGCTCGGGGACGGTTTTGAGATAGTGATTGGCGAGGATTTTGATGTCGGTGCGTCGAGTCAGCAGCAGCTCAGCCAGAATCACCCCTTCCACGCAACCCAGCGGATGGTTTGCCACCACCACGGTCGCGCCTGTTTGCGGCACTTGGCCGAGTGCGCCTTTGACCACTTGGTAATCAATGCCCAACACTTCGAGCGTGAAACGCAGAAACTGCGCCGTATCGCACCCAGCTGGGCGCTGAGCGTAAAATTTATCCAGTTGGTGTAAACCGGTCGCCCATTCGGCGATGTGTTCACCCAGGCCAAACGGGGTTTTGCGCGGCAATTTAAAAGGGCTGGTGGAAAGCATAACGTCCTCACGATCCGTGTTTTATCGTCATGCTAGAGCGCGAGTGTGTCAGAACCGCTGCGATTGGATGAGGCTTTGATGGCGTTTCGATTGCAATTTGGTGACGATGGGCAAAAGCGGCAGCAGGCTTGAGACGTTTGCTTCAGGCTGATATTTCGCGGCTGAATGAATGCTGGGTGAGGTGTGTCAGCGTTTGTGACGGTTTGTCAGCGCAGGGTTAAAAATGTTCACGCATGTTGTGCAATCGTTGACAAGATTTTACGCCAGATTTAGCATCCCGCTCGCTTATTGAGCACAGCGCGTTTTGCGCTGACTATCGTTTAATTTTTCGAGGAACAACAGAAACCTATGGACTCATCGAGTAGTCGAATATCACAGTATGGTCTTTTCGGTTTAACGAAAATGCCACGCGGTTTCTAGTTCACCAGCCTTCTGCTTATGCATGTGCCTGGTGATCATCACTGCTGGCAGATGCAGATTCTCTCATCCGTTTTCGAACATTCCAGTGTCCTGACCAAACCATCTCGGGTTTGGCAACGTTGTTTGCGCGCGTGTTATCGGGCGTGACGGCTTGCGTGCCGAGAAGAACTGTTGGGATCACGCAGCAAACTCGCACGTCATCTCGCGTGGGCGCTGCGGTGCGTTAAGGTTTCTTTGTCCTGAGCAAATCTCAGGAGAGAGCTATGACTGTTACACCCATCTTTGAGCGTCAGCACCGCGTGGTGCTGCGTATGTCCGGTTTTAACCGGGTTCGCGATCATCTCACCCAAGACTGCTTTTGCGTCGGGGACGATCTGAAAGTGCATCATGTCATTCACATGCTGCGCAGTTTGCACATCGTCGGTCAATTGATCGATGCCGTGATCGTCACCTCGGACGAGGGCACTTATTTGGGGCTGGTTCCGCTGTCGGCGTTGGCGGTTGCACAGCCGACATTGCCTATTGTTGCGCTGGCCCAAGGCGCGCAGCACTGGGTTTCCCCCTTTGCGCCCGCCTATCAGGCTGCGTTGCGTTTGCGCCAAAGCCCATGGTCCATGCTGCCGGTGCTGGATGACGAGCGCCGGGTTATTGGTGTGCTGGAAAGCCGCGCGGCTATCGGTATCATTCGCCAGCGTTTGCAACTCTCGCCCTATGAACTGGCAGGCAAAGTCCGTTCTCACTGGTTTCGTTTGACTCATTTTTGGCGCTAAGGCTAGGAGAACTCAGCATGATTCATGAAATGATGGCGCTGCTGCGCCATGCCGACAAAACGCAATTGAATCAATTTATTGCGCGTAATCCCAAGGCCGACTGTGCAGAAACATTGGTTCATCTGTTAGACACGCAGCATGTTTCGCAGGCCGAACTGAAAGACATTTTGCAGTTGCTGACGCCAGATTCCCGAGCCGAATTGTTCAGCTATCTGCCGCTGACCATGCAGGTGGATATCGCACAGCGTATGACGATGGCAGAATTGGCGGCCATGGCGCATCAAATGGCCCCTGATGAGCGGGTTGATCTGTTGGCGTTGTTGCCACAAGACATTCAGCAGCAGGTGCTGCGCTTGATGAACGCGGCGGATCGCGAAAACATCGAGATTCTGTCGGCCTATCCGCAAGGCACGATTGGCGCCGTGATGACCACAGATTTTGCCACCTTAACACGCGATCTGACCGTGGAAGAGGCGTTGGCTCACCTCAAACTGTGCGCGCATGAGAGTGAAACCATCTATCAAGCGTACGTGCTAGATGAGGAGCAAGGACTGCTAGGCATCATCTCTTTGCGAGAGTTGGTGATAGCCGAACCGAGCACCAAAGTGGCGACAATCATGACCAAGGTGATGATCTTTGTGCGCGCGCATGATGAAGAAGCGCTCGCAGCGCAGGCGATCAGTAAATACGATCTGTTGGCGTTGCCGGTATTGGACAACCGCAATCGGTTGGTGGGGATCGTGACGTACGACGACGCGATGGATGTGGCAGAAGCGCAGGCGGATCGCAGCTTTCATAAAACGGCGGCGGTGAATTTTACCGGCAGCCTTAAAGATGCCAGCATCGGCTTGATGTATCGCAAACGAGTGTTTTGGTTGGTGCTGCTGGTGTTTGGGAACCTCTTTTCCGGCGCGGGGATTGCCTATTTCGAAGATACGATTCAAACCTACGTGGCGCTGGTGTTCTTTCTGCCGCTGTTGATCGACAGTGGTGGCAATGCGGGATCGCAGTCGGCCACGTTGATGGTGCGTGCACTGGCGACGGGTGAAGTGGTCGCCAAAGATTGGGCCAAGATGGTCGGTAAGGAACTGGCGATCTCGGCGCTGCTTGGTGCAACCATGGCGGCGGCGGTCTCCTTGCTGGGTTGGTGGCGCAGCGGGGGCGACATTGCTTTGGTGGTGGCGATGACGATGCAAATCGTGGTGATCATCGGGTCGGTGGTTGGAATGTTGTTGCCGTTTGTGCTCAATAAAATGAACCTTGATCCGGCATCGGCCAGTGCGCCACTGATCACCACCATTGCCGACTCCATTGGCGTCATTGTTTATTTCAGTGTCGCCACCATGGTGTTGGATTTTCCGCCGGTGGTTTAACCTTGATGCCCGCAGTGATGCGGGCATTTTTTCAAGTGATTGTCGGCAGGCATGCCAAAATCGACATTGCGAACTAAAATTGTATTTATCAATAACAATGAAGATATACATGATGAATGTCTGCTTTTGGAAGCCATTGATTGTGGGTGTCTCGCTTTGCTTTTCGGCTGCCGCTGACTGCCAATTTGGGTTCGATAGTGTAACTCTGGGCGTTGGAACGTCTTTTGATGATGAGTTGCTGGTGCGGATCGGGATTCAACGCCATCTCGATGCACAATGGTGGGAGAGTGAGGCGGGGCACCTCTCTGCCTACTTGGACTTATCGTTGAATCAGTGGTCGCTCGATGAGGATGAGAACCTGCGCATGGTCGCGCTTTCGCCCGTGTTTTCTTACCAGTTTTCATCGCAGTTTGCTGGCGGCAAACCGCTGCTAGAAGCTGGCATCGGGCTGAGTTATATCAGCAAGTCTGTGTTCAGCGATCGCGATATGGGAGGCAACATCCAGTTCGAAGATCGGCTAACCCTCGGCCTGCGCTACGATGTCGGCGCACTGATGCTCACCTATCTTCACTATTCTAACGGTGGTATTTACTCAAAAAACGCAGGCATGAATTCGCTGCTGCTCAACTTCCGTTATTTTTGGTAGTTAAGGTTTGCTCATTAATTCACAAGTGTAAAAAGCCTGATGAGTTTCGCATCAGCTTTGCCGAACATGGCGTATCAATCAAGGATTGACGTGATGATTCGCCGGCGATTGCAATGCACGACGGCTCGCCGTTGTGTATTCACTTAGGTCGATTCACGAACGATGAGCTTTGGAGACAGCACCAATCGATAGGGTTCAGGATCCACCTCTTTGAGTTGCCTGATCAAGCGTTTTGCGGCTTGTCTTCCCATCTCTCGAGCATTGAAATTGATAAATGTTAGTGGGGGATCTACAAGTTCAGCTTCTTCAACATCGTCAAAACCAATGATGGCGACTTGCTTCCCAATGAACTGATCGTTACCAATGGATCGTCCTACTCGTTTTACGCCATAAACTGCGCCCAAGGCTGTCGATGAGTGATGGCAAAGCATCGCGGTAATCTGTGGATGCTCCAGTAACAATTGTTGCACGGTTTGTGCCGCTGCTGCTTGATTCTTTTCGGACTCCACCACCCATTCCGGTTTGAAGGGTAAACCAAACTGCATCAAGGTGGTGCAATACCCACCAATTCGCTCGGCTCGACACAATGAGCTGCTCGCTCCCCCCACATATGCGATTCTGCGGTGACCTTGTTTCACCAGATGTTCTGTCGCCAGTTTCGCTGCATGCATGTTATCTGGGCCGACATAATCGATGTGTTTGTCTACGGACGAGCGTGAGATGCACACCATGGGAAGGTTGTGTTGCTTGAGGTTGTCGACATTCAGTTGTTGGTTTTCGCCGATGGAACAAAATGCAATGCCCCCCACGCCCTGGCGTGCCATGGTTAATACACAGTGTTCAAATTTTTCTTGGCTATCACCACATTGAGCCAGAAACAACATGTAGCCCTGCTGTTCAATCTCTTCACTTAACCCGGCTGTGACTTCCGCATCATAAGGGTCGCTAATGTCTTTCAGGATCAGCCCAATAATCTCACTGGAATTTGAGCGTAAATTGGCGGCGGCGCGGTTACGAATGTAACCTAACGCCTCTACCGAGGCGTTGACTTTCTCTATGGTGTCGGGAGAAATTCGGCCTTTATTTCCCAATACCATTGAGACCGTCGTTACCGAAACGCCAGCATGTTTAGCGACTTCTGTAATGGTCACTTTGTTTGAAGACATAGATTCACTTTGTGGATTAGAAAAACGTTTTATCAGCAAACTTTAACCGTATTAATCTGATTTTTAAAGCCTGACCGGCTTTAGATAAAAGTTGTTTAACTTGATCACATAACTTTTGGTAAAACGTTTTACCAAAAATTTTAGCGGCGTATATTGAGCACATATCAATAAGACGTCATGACTTCATCGAATGAAGTGCATGAGCCCTACAAGTCCTTAAATTCCGGAGACAGATTATGTCTAAAAGCAACAAATCGACTATTTGGGAGTTTTTGCAAAGCCTCGGTAAGACGTTCATGCTGCCCGTCGCACTGCTGGCATTCTCAGGTATTCTTCTTGGGGTCGGTAGTTCTTTTTCCAGTTCAGCGATTAAAGAAGCGATTCCCTTTTTAGATAATGCGCCATTGCAATATCTGTTTATGTGGATGACCAAAATTGGCCTCGTTGCTTTCATTTATTTGCCTGTGATGTTTGCGGTCGCGATTCCACTCGGATTGGCGCGTGAAGAAAAAGGTGTCGCAGGGTTCGCGGGATTTGTCGGTTATGCTGCGTTCAATCTAGCGATTAACTTTTTCCTCACTGTCGCAGGTGTATTGGATAGTCAATCTGAACGTGTTGCTTATGGCGTCAAAAACATTATCGGTATTGAATCGATTGATACCGGTATCTTGGGTGCGGTGGTGGTGGGGGTGATAGTCGCCAAGCTTCACCAACGTTTCTACACCTTTAAAATGCCAGATGCGCTGGCCTTCTTTGGTGGTGCCCGTTTTGTTCCGATCATTTCTGCGCTGGTGCTGGGTGTCGTGGGGGTCTTTATTCCATTTGTATGGCCTTACTTCGCGGCAGGCATCAATGGCATCGGTCATGTGATTGAAAGCGCAGGCGACTTTGGTCCTATGCTATTTGGTACTGGGGAACGCTTATTGCTGCCCATTGGGCTTCACCATATTTTGGTTGCCTTAATTCGATTCACCGAGGCTGGTGGCACCATGGATGTGTGTGGTCAAACGGTGTCTGGTGCGTTGAATATCTTCTACTCGGAACTCTCTTGTGCGGATACCACGACGTTTACACCAGAGGTCACAGCCTTCTTATCTCAAGGGAAAATGCCGACTTTCCTTGGTGGTTTACCTGGTGCTGCTTTGGCGATGTACCACTGTGCCCGCCCGGAGAACCGCTCAAAAATTAAAGCGTTGCTCATCTCTGGTGTAGTTGCATGCATTGTTGGTGGTATCACTGAGCCGCTAGAATTCCTGTTCCTGTTTGTTGCTCCTGTGCTTTATGTTGTGCATGCCATCCTCACCGGTTTGGGATTCATGGTGATGGGATTGCTTGATGTGACCATTGGTAACACTGACGGTAACCTCATTGACTTTTTGGTATTTGGCGTCCTGCAAGGTACCGCAACGAAATGGTACTTGGTACCGCTTGTCGCTGCTATTTGGTTCGTGGTGTATTACTCAGTGTTTAAGTTTGCCATCACCAAGTTCAATTTAAAAACACCGGGCCGTGAAGTGGATACGGCGGAAGTGGATAAAGAACTTGAAGCGGCGTTCATCAACGAATCGGGTAAAGGTGCTGCGGTGCTTGCGGCACTGGGTGGAAAAGAGAACATCACTTCGTTGGATAACTGCATCACACGTCTTCGCCTTTCTGTGAACGACATGAGCTTGGTGAATGATGCCAAATTAAAAGCGCATGGCGCTCTTGGCGTGGTGAAGCTGGATCAGCACAACCTGCAAGTCGTGATTGGAACGCAAGTCCATCTGGTTAAAAACGAAATGCAAGCCATCATGTCGGCAAGTTAATCATTGTTTTTGAATATAAATACCTCAGCACTATGGTTCTTTGAACGGTGCTGAGGATGTTCAATTGGAAGGTTGGTATGACTCAGAAATTCGACTTCGATACGCCTATTGATCGCACTGGTACTTACTGTACGCAATGGGACTATGTTCAAGATAGATTTGGCAAGTCTGGTCTGTTGCCTTTTACGATTTCAGACATGGATTTTGCCGCGCCAGAGGTGGTCATCCGTGCGCTAAAACAGCGGCTTGAGCATCCGGTGCTGGGCTACAGTCGCTGGAATCATGATGATTTTAAAACCGCAATCAGTCATTGGTATTGCTCTCGTTTTGATTGTGACATCGACACCAATCAATTGGTTTACGGCCCCTCTGTCATCTATATTGTGTCGAAATTAATAGAACTGTGGAGCAAGCCGAATCAAGGGGTTGTTTTTCATACACCTGCTTATGACGCATTCGATAAAATGATCGAAGGGCAAGATAGAAAATGTGTTCGTAGCGAGCTGATTAAGCTGCAAGGTCGATTCGAAATTAATTGGCCTGACCTAGAGAGCAAACTAGCTGATGACAACAATACAGTGTTGTTATTATGCAGCCCTCATAACCCAACAGGACGGGTATGGAGCCGCTGTGAACTCGAAAAAATTGCAGCGTTGTGTGACAAATACCAAGTCAACGTAATTTCAGATGAAATTCATATGGATGTGTGTTTTAAACAGCACATACCCTATGTGGGCATGAGTCGTTCAGGGCAGTGGGCGGTGGTGACTTCTGCATCTAAGTCATTCAATATTCCAGCACTCAACGGTGCATATGCATTGATTGCAGATGCCAGCATACGCGAGCGCTATCTACATAAACTGAAAGCAGTGGACGGGCTCTCGTCGCCGTCTATTCTTGGCGTTCTTGGCACGATGGCCGCTTATAACCAAGGGGAGCCTTGGTTAAATGCACTCAATGCGTATGTCTTTGCGAACCATCAGTATGTACAAGAAACACTGCACAATGCATATCAGGACATTCACTATGTCATACCTGATGCGACATACTTAGCATGGATTGACTTATCGTCGTTAGATCTGGATATGTCATTGCTTCATCAGACGTTAATTGAACGATTCAATGTCGCGATCATGTCTGGTGATGTTTATGGCGATTCAGGAAAGGGATACCTACGGCTCAATCTTGGCTGCCCTCGTTCTAAAATTGAACAGGGGTTGTCGGCATTGATTCAAGCCATTCAATTACAACGTTAAAACTCAATTCCCCCCTTCTCATCATCCAAATCATTAGTAAAACGTCGCTTTCAATCCCGTTTGGAAACGACGTTTGTACGTATAAATTTCAGTATTATCAACGCGCTTATCCACATCTAAATCATCTCATTCTTTGCTGTGGGCGAGTGTTCTTGTATAGGAATCGTAACGAAATTGATTGATGAGGGTATCGGTGCTCTGAATGAGAGATAACATAGTTATTATTTTTATATCAATAGCTTATGCATTTTAAACTTGTGTTCTAAGGGCGTGTGTTGCTTAGAACTAATAAGGAATGGATAGCGAGGATAGTGGATCTCACTTTGACAGGGAAAGTGTGACTCTGTGGTGACTGCGTGGAGAGTTTCGGCTGACCTAATGGACCAGAGCTTACCGGAAGTAATTGCGGACCGGATATAGACCGGACTAGAAAAGATAAAGGCGCATGAATTTCTTCATACGCCTTATCGGGATTTGGTGGCCCCTATTGGGTTTGAACCAATGACCAATCGATTATGAGTCGACTGCTCTAACCACTGAGCTAAGGGGCCGAATAGGGGAACGATTATAGGGGATGGGCTGTGGAGTGTCTAGCCGCAAAGTAGGGTAATAGCGCTTAGTTTTTATTCACTTAGCACCATCAATAATAAAAAAGGTGAGCCATAGCTCACCTTTTCTTTTGTAACAAATGCTTACTCGTCGAGGAAGCTGCGCAGTGTTTCTGAGCGGCTTGGGTGACGCAGTTTACGCAGAGCTTTTGCTTCGATCTGACGGATACGTTCGCGAGTTACGTCGAACTGTTTGCCCACTTCTTCGAGCGTGTGGTCCGTGTTCATGTCGATACCGAAACGCATACGCAGTACTTTGGCTTCACGAGGTGTTAGGCCAGCCAGAACGTCACGAGTGGCTGCTTTCAGGCTTGTCGCCGTTGCAGAATCCAGTGGCAGTTCCAGTGTGGTGTCCTCGATGAAATCACCCAGATGCGAATCTTCGTCGTCACCGATTGGTGTCTCCATTGAGATTGGCTCTTTGGCAATTTTCAGTACTTTGCGGATTTTGTCTTCCGGCATTTGCATGCGTTCAGCCAGCTCTTCCGGCAGTGGCTCACGACCCATTTCCTGTAGCATCTGACGAGAGATGCGGTTCAGTTTGTTGATCGTTTCGATCATGTGAACCGGAATACGGATCGTACGCGCTTGGTCTGCGATGGAGCGAGTGATCGCCTGACGGATCCACCATGTTGCGTACGTCGAGAATTTGTAACCACGACGGTATTCAAACTTATCAACCGCTTTCATCAGGCCGATGTTACCTTCCTGAATCAGATCCAAGAATTGTAGGCCACGGTTGGTGTATTTCTTCGCGATAGAAATAACCAGACGTAAGTTCGCCTCAACCATCTCTTTCTTCGCACGGCGGGCTTTCGCTTCACCGATAGACATGCGACGGCTGATGTCTTTGATGCGTTCGACGGTCAAAGAGGTTTCTTGTTCGATGATCTGCAGTTTTTGGATAGAACGGCGAATGTCATCTTCGTACAGACGAATTTTGTCGACGTACGGTTTGTCAGATGCCAGCACTTGATCCAGCCATGCTTCGCTCGATTCGTTGCCTGTAAAGACGGCGATGAACGATTTCTTCGGCATTTTTGCCACTTCAACCACAGACTTCATGATCAGACGTTCTTGGGTGCGAACGCGATCCATCGAGGTACGAAGGGTATCAACGAGGTGATCGAACTGTTTTGGTGTCAGACGGAATTCACGGAAGACGTCTAGTACCAGATCGGTTGCTTGTTGCGCTTTTGAGCTTTCGTTGCCGTGCTCGTTGATCGCCAATTGCAGGTTCTGGAACTTGTTACGTAGTTCAGTGAATTTTTGCAGCGCTAGCTCAGGGTCGATACCGACTTCTTCTTCGCTATCGTCATCGCTGTTGTCATCACCATCTTCGTCTTCATCTTCGTCGTCATCGCTGTCGACGTCTTTCTCTTCTTCTTCGTCTTCCAGATCCGCACCGCTCAGTTCAGAACCGATGTGGGTTGCTGTTGGCGCAGAAGTTTCTTCTTCGTTTGGATCAACAAAGCCAGAGATCAGATCGGTCAGGCGTAGTTCTTCTGCCTGAACTTTATCAAACTGTTCAAGAATGTATGGGATGGTGCCCGGGTATTCTGCTACGGCGCTTTGAACTTGGTTAATCCCATCTTCAATGCGTTTAGCAATATCGATTTCACCTTCACGAGTCAGTAGTTCAACTGTACCCATTTCACGCATGTACATGCGGACTGGATCGGTCGTTCGACCAATCTCGCTTTCTACGCTTGACAGCGCAGCGGCAGCGGCTTCTGCTGCATCTTCATCAGTGATCGCGTTGTCGTCGTTTAACGCGAGATCATCGGCATCAGGAGCAGTTTCGACTACTTTGATACCCATGTCATTGATCATCTGAATAATATCTTCTACCTGTTCAGAATCGACGATCTCAGCAGGTAGGTGGTCATTTACTTCGGCGTAGGTCAGATAGCCTTGTTCCTTGCCTTTAATGACAAGTAGTTTAAGCTGTGACTGCGGATTTTGATCCATAGACGGTATCCAACTTCGTATCTGGTGAAGGAATAGTATGCGAAATGCAAACCACGTATATTAACAAATTTATTCGTTGCTGACTATTTAAACTGGGTTACGCTTTTAATTCTAGCATTAACGCTACTAGCTCCCTTTTTTCCTCGGCTGATAAACCGACGCTTCTTTCTTTAGCCTGCAAGTTTTCAATTTGTTTCTCTACGCACTGGGCAAGAATTTTGTCCAATGAGTCTAAAAATAGTTCTTCTTGGTTGTCTTCGACAAGGGGGATTTCCCAGCTTGCCAGACGAGACAGAAGTGCCTCATTTTTACTGTTGCGCCAATGTTCAAGTAATTGGCCTGTTGAGATATGGGGATATTGTCGGCAATTTTCAAGGACCTCGACCAACAAACTCAGCCCCGGAATCGCCAACCCCTTAACGCTGGTAAGGTCAGGTACCATATCAGCATAGCTCGGATTCTGCAGAAGCAAAGCGATAACTTCTCGCATTGGTGTGCGTTTAATTTCTTTGTGCGGCTGTGGCCGACTCTTGGCATCGCTCGGCAAACTCGGTTTTTTGTAAATACCGGTTTTCTGTTCGAGGATTTTCAACAACTGATCTTGTAAGGATTCGTCTGGAATCTTGTTGATCAGGGGCAGTGCCATTGCTTCTAGTGCCGCTTTCCCTTCGTTATTGCCGACGTTAACTTGTGACAGCAGGTTGGAGAAGAGGTATTTCGATAACGGCTCTGCCTCGTGCATTTGCTGTTCAAACGCTTCTTTCCCGTACTTACGCACGTAGCTGTCTGGGTCTTCGCCATCGGGCAAAAACAGGAATTTCAGGATGTTGCCACTTTTTAAGTAGCTCAACGCGTTTTCTAAGGCGCGCCAAGCCGCTTCTCGACCTGCGCGGTCACCATCGTAACAACACACCACGGTGTTGGTTTGACGAAACAGTAACTGCAGGTGATCGCCTGTGGTTGATGTTCCCAGTGATGCCACGGAGTAGTCAATGCCGTATTGCGCCAGCGCCACCACATCCATATAGCCTTCGACCACCAAAATCTGGGGTGGTTCACGGTAGGCTTGCAACACTTCGTAAAGGCCGTACAGCTCTTTACCTTTGTGGAAGATGGGGGTTTCTGGCGAGTTCAGGTACTTCGGTGTACCGTCACCCAGCACGCGGCCGCCAAAGCCAATCACGCGGCCACGACGATCGCGAATTGGGAACATCACTCGGCCACGAAAACGATCGTAGCGATTGCCGTTGTCGTTTTCGATCAGCATGCCACCCGACACCAACATGTCTTGGTTGTGGCGGCTCTGACCAAAGTTTTTACGCACCAAATCCCATTCGTCAGCCACGTAACCAATGCCGAACTTCTGAACGATTTCACCCGATAAGCCACGGTTTTTGAGGTACTCAATCGCATCGCGGTTCGAGGAGACTTTCAACTGTTGGCGATAGAACTGGGCGATGCTGCCCATTAAATCGTACAGGTTACGTTTTTCTTCGCTGTTGGCGCGCGGTGTATTCTTGTTGAAACCGCCGTTGCTGCGTTCTTCACGAGGCACATCAAGGCCAAGGAATGACGCAAGCTCTTCAATGGCTTCAGGGAACTCCAGACGCTCATATTCCATCATGAAATCGATGGCGTTACCGTGCACTCCACACCCAAAACAGTGATAAAACTGTTTCTCTTGGCTGACGCTGAAAGAGGGGGTTTTTTCGTTGTGGAACGGGCAACAGGCGCTGTAGTTTTTACCCTTTTTTTTAAGTTTTACACGTGCGTCAATGATGTCGACGATATCAAGCCGAGCCAGGAGGTCATCAATAAAACTACGAGGGATTTGTCCTGCCATAAAACCTAAAAGAAAGAACTGAAATTCAAAGAAACGTACTCGCGTTCGGGCAGAGTACAGATACAAACAAGCCGTGCGTTCCAGAGGATAGCACGGCTTGATGCAATTGGGTGTGGGGTTAAGCGAGTTTAGCGCGAACTAAACCGCTAACTTTACCCATATCTGCACGCCCTTGAATTTGCGGTTTCAATAGCGCCATCACTTTACCCATGTCTTGCATGCCCGCTGGTTCAGCTTCCGCAATCGCACTGTCAATCAGCGCTGCTACTTCGTCTTCACTCAGTGGTTGAGGCATAAATTCCTCAAGAACCGTGATTTCTGCTTTTTCCGCATCAGCAAGATCCTGACGGTTTGCTGCTTCGTACTGCGTAACAGAATCGCGACGTTGTTTAACCATTTTGGTCAGCACAGCAAGAATGTCGTCATCGCTCAGAGTAATCTGTTCGTCAACTTCACGTTGCTTAATGGCTGAAAGGGCTAAACGAATTGTGCCAAGGCGCGGTTTGTCCTTGGCTTTCATCGCTAATTTTTGCTCTTCTTTGAGAGTGTCAATTAGAGCCATAACGTATTCCTTAGTTAGGAATTAGTTATTAGTACAGGCGAACGCGACGAGCGTTTTCGCGAGCAAGCTTCTTAGCGTGACGCTTTTGAGCTGCTGCTTTAGCGCGTTTGCGAACTGTAGTTGGTTTTTCGTAGTGCTCACGACGACGCACTTCAGAAAGGATACCTGCTTTTTCGCAAGAGCGCTTAAAACGACGTAGTGCAACGTCGAACGGTTCGTTTTCACGTACTTTAACTACTGGCATATGCCTTTCACCTCAGGGGTTAATTCGTTAACGCTGGTATTGTGTGACCAAAACAATGATTTGTTTAGTCGTAACCAGCTTGATCAAAAATGGTGCCGAATTTTAATCCGATAGCTACGGCTTTGTAAAGTACTTTGTCGCTTACAGTCTGTACAAAATTTGTTTGTAAAGCCAAGCCGAGGTAACATGACGCCAATTTCGAATTCTAGATGACAGCGTGCTGAGAAAACTATGCGCATTATTGGTATTGAAACCTCTTGTGACGAGACAGGTGTAGCGATTTACGACGATGAGAAAGGATTGCTGTCGCATCAACTCTACAGTCAGATCAAACTTCATGCAGATTACGGTGGTGTGGTGCCAGAACTGGCTTCGCGCGATCATGTCAAAAAAACAATTCCTCTGATTAAAGCGGCAATGGCCGACGCGAATTTAACCCCTGCGGACATTGATGGTGTGGCTTACACCGCAGGCCCGGGGCTTGTGGGCGCGTTGCTGGTTGGCGCAACCATTGGCCGCAGCTTGGCTTATGCGTGGAATGTGCCGGCAGTGCCTGTACACCACATGGAAGGCCACTTGCTGGCACCGATGCTGGAAGACAATCCGCCGCCATTTCCGTTTGTGGCTGTGCTGGTGTCTGGCGGCCACTCCATGATGGTGGAAGTGAACGGCATTGGCCAATACCACATTCTGGGTGAATCGATTGACGATGCGGCGGGTGAAGCATTCGACAAAACGGCGAAACTGATGGGGTTGGATTACCCAGGTGGTCCACTGTTGGCGCGTTTGGCGGAAAAAGGCACGCCGGGTCGCTTTAAGTTCCCGCGTCCGATGACGGATCGCCCGGGTTTGGACATGAGCTTCTCTGGCCTGAAAACGTTCACGGCGAACACCATTGCCGCCAACGGTGATGATGAGCAGACGCGCGCCGATATCGCTTATGCGTTCCAAGAAGCGGTGTGTGACACCTTGGTGATCAAGTGTCGTCGTGCGCTGGAACAGACGGGCATGAAGCGCATTGTGATTGCCGGTGGCGTGAGTGCCAATAAACAGTTGCGTGCAGATTTGGGCAAATTGGCTCAGAAAGTGGGTGGTGACGTTTACTACCCGCGCACCGAATTTTGTACCGACAACGGTGCAATGATCGCCTATGCTGGTATGCAACGTCTGAAAAACGGCGATGTGACGGATTTGAGCTTGGAAGCACGTCCGCGCTGGCCGATTGATCAGCTCACGCCGATCAACAATTAATTGGGAACGACGGTCGCTTAGGCGGCCGTTTTTATATCAGTGAATCAAGCGATTAGGCGCCAGTGGTCCATCTGCTCAGAGCTGATGATGCCGAAGGCAGTGGTATAGTCGCGCCAAATTTGATGACAGGAAAAGAAGCATGCACACGTTTAACGTCGACGGGCAGCAAATGCGCTATCAGGATGTGGGTCAGGGGGACGTCATCGTCTTGGGTCACAGCTATTTATGGGACAGCACCATGTGGGCGCCACAAGTGGCCGCGCTCAGTCAGCAGTACCGCTGCATTGTGCCCGATATGTGGGCACACGGTGAATCGGATGCCGCGCCAGCGGCGATGCGCAATCTGACTGATTACGCGCAGCACGTGTTGGCGTTGATGGATCATTTGGATATCGAAACGTTCTCGGTTGTGGGGCTGTCGGTTGGCGGCATGTGGGGCGCAGAGTTAGTCGATTTGGCGCCGCAACGCGTGAAAGCGTTGGTGATGATGGATACCTTCATTGGCTTGGAGCCGGAAGTGACGCACGCCAAGTACTTCCAGATCCTCGATACCATCAGCCAATTGCAAGCCGTGCCGGAACCTTTGGTCGAGGTGGTCACGCCGATGTTTTTTGCGCGCGAAGCCGCTCAGAAAACGCCAGCGTTGGTGCAGTCATTCCGAAGCCGTTTGGCAGCGCTTCGCGGCACCCAAGCGGTCGAAGTGGCACGCATTGGGCGCATGGTGTTTGATCGCCGCGATCTGATGGAAGATGTGGTGGAAAAGTTTGCTTTGCCGGTTTTGGTGGCGGTCGGAGCTGAAGATGCGCCGCGTCCGGTTCTGGAATCGTACTTAATGCACGACAGCATTACGGGCAGTGAGTTGGTGGTGGTGCCAGAGGCTGGCCACATCAGTAACTTGGAACAACCGCAATTTGTGACAGACATGCTGACGCGTTTCTTGGCCAAGGTGCAGGCGTAACGCTAAACGTAAAAAAGGCCGTTAGGCCTTTTTTATTGTGCAGAATCTCTACTCAAGCGAAAGCGAGAGTTAATCGAGGCCGCTCGGCTTCTTCTCGCCCACCTTGGGTTCGGTGCCGGCAAATAGGCGCTTAATATTTTGATGATGGCGCAGCACAATCAGGCAGCACAGCATTGCGACGGGCAACGTGTATTGCGGTTTGACCATCCAGGTATAAAACGGCGCCAATAACACAGTGACCAAGGCGGCCAGTGAGGAATAACGAAAGATCACAGCGACCACCAACCAAGTGAGCATGATCATCAGTGTGAGGTCGAGCCCGATTGGTGCGATGGCACCCAAGGCCGTGGCGACGCCTTTGCCGCCTTTAAAATGGAAAAATAGTGGGTACATGTGACCCAAGCAGGCCGCAATGGCGATGATGCCGAGTAGCAGTGAATCAATGCCGAGGAAATAAGCGCTCCAGACCGGAATGGTGCCTTTGAGCATGTCGCACAACAGCACGGCTATCGCGGTTTTCTTTCCGCCGATGCGCAGCACGTTGGTGGCACCGGGGTTGTGTGAACCGACAGCGCGTGGATCCGGCAATCCCATGACACGGCAGATCAACACCGCGCTGGAGATGGACCCCAACAGGTAAGCGGAAATGATCATAATGAGTGCCAATGGCGTCATAATTGCCTCAACGTGGTGTTTTACCTAAGCGACGGCTCACAAGTCTTTGTAAACCAAGCTCAAAAGTAAAAATTCTGTTCGGATTTCGCATCTTGAGGTGGTTTGGGTATATGATATCGCGATTCGCTAAGATAGTACGTTTTTTTACTCAATTTGGGTATCCGACCTGTAAAAAGGATGCAATAGAACTATGGATAAAGTTTTTATCGAACAACTGGAAGTGATCACGACGATTGGTGTTTACGACTGGGAGCAGGAAATTAAGCAGAAGCTGGTGCTGGATCTGGAAATGGCACACGACAATCAGCCTGCCGGTAAAAGTGATGATGTGGCGGATGCGCTGGACTACGCCCAAGTGAGTCAGGCGGTGATTGAACACATCGAAACAGGTCGTTTTCTGTTGGTTGAGCGTGTGGCCGAAGAAGTGGCACAGCTCATCATGACACGCTTTTCTGTGCCTTGGATTCGTATTCGTCTCACCAAACCCGGTGCCGTCGCGCAAGCGAAAGGGGTGGGTGTGATCATTGAGCGAGGAAACGCATGATCACCACGTATGTGGGTATCGGTTCAAATCTACAACGTCATCAACACATTGAAGCCGCCGTGGGCGAATTGCGCCGCATCGGTCGTGATTTGCGTTTGTCGACTATTTACGAATGTGAGTCGGTGGGCTTTGACAGCCATGCGTTTTATAACCTCGTGGTTGAAATGAAGACGGAACTTAGCTTGGCGGAATTGGCTCTAACTCTGCGCGACATTGAATTGCGTTGGGGGCGGGACAGCCAGGCGAAGAAGTTTCAGGATCGCACGCTGGATCTGGACATCATCCTGTTTGGGGACACGATTTCAGCCACCGCGCCGGTGCTGCCACGGCCGGATATCTACCATTATCCTTTTGTGATTCAACCGTTGTATGAACTGTGCCCAGAACGTTGTATTCCCGGCACACAGGACACCATTCAACATGTATGGCAACAAGCCCAGGGATTAGAGGCATTAAAGCCCGTCGAACTGTGGTTTGCTCTTAACTAATCAACGAGAAAACAATGAGTTATTTCGAATCGTTCATTTTGGCTTTAATTCAGGGCTTTACCGAATTCCTTCCTATTTCCAGTTCTGCACACCTGATTTTACCCTCGGCTATTTTCGGCTGGGCGGATCAGGGGCTTGCGTTTGATGTCGCGGTACACGTCGGCACATTGGCGGCGGTTGTGATTTACTTCCGCCGTGAAGTGGTGTCATTGCTGCGGGCATTTTTCGGCTCAATCTTTCAAGGGGATCGCAGCAAAGAAGCGAAGCTGGCTTGGCTGATTGTGCTGGCCACCATTCCGGCTTGTGTATTTGGCTTCCTCATGAAAGACATTGTCGAAGTCTATTTGCGCAGCGCTTGGGTGATTGCAACCACCACCATCGTGTTTGGTCTATTGCTGTGGTACGTCGATAAGCACGCATCATTGGTTGACGATGAATATCAGGCCGGTTGGAAAAAAGCCCTGTTCATCGGGGTGGCGCAAGCCATGGCGATCATTCCCGGTACGTCACGTTCTGGCGCAACCATGACCGCAGCGCTGTACTTAGGGTTTACCCGGGAAGCGGCGGCGCGTTTTTCATTTCTGATGTCGATTCCGATCATTATGCTGGCGGGTGGCTACTTAGGTTTGAAACTGGTGACCAGTGGCGAGCCGGTGCATACCGGATTCCTACTGACAGGTGTCGTGACGTCGTTCGTCAGTGCTTATATCTGTATTTTCTTCTTCCTGAAGCTGATTTCCCGCATGGGAATGACCCCGTTTGTGATTTATCGTCTGCTGCTGGGCGCGGGTCTGTTTGCGTTTCTGCTCAGTCAGTAAGCGCTTCTCCCTTGTGCTGACTCGCCTGAGATTCGGGGGTGTGGTATAAGTGGTGAACGTTTGTTAACAATGAATCTCATCTTATGCCGCCCTTGTGCGGCATAGTTTCACTTCACGAGAGAGACGGTTATGCGAGTATTTGCGGTGGCACTGACGCTGCTGTTTGCCTTACTACAATATGATCTGTGGATGGGGAAAAACGGCATTGCTGATTATCGCGCGGTGTCGAGCGAAATTCAGGTTCAAGAGCAGGTGAATAGCAACCTGCATCTGCGTAATCAGGAAATGTTCGCAGAGATTGACGACCTACGTCAGGGGCTGGATGCCATTGAAGAGCGTGCCCGACACGAACTGGGTATGGTGAAAGAGGGGGAAACCTTCTATCGCATCATTGGTGAGGAAAACCGTCCATGACCGCAAAGATTACCGCGATTGTGCCAGCCGCTGGCGTCGGCAGCCGTATGCAGGCCGACCGCCCCAAGCAATATTTAATCCTGCATGGTCACACCGTGCTGGAGCACACCGTCGAAGCGTTGCTGCGCCATCCTGACGTGGGCCAAGTGGTCGTGGCTGTCAGCGACAGTGACCCTTACTTTGAGTCGCTGACACTGGCGAATCACCCCCGTGTGATTCGAGTTTCCGGTGGCAAAGAGCGCGCTGATTCGGTGCTGTCTGCGCTGGACTATGTGTGTCAGCATCAGCTCAGCGAGTGGGTGATGGTACACGATGCCGCCCGTCCTTGCGTGAAACATGCCGACATTAACCAACTGATGGCCACGGCGCAAGCGCATGCTGTGGGCGCGATTTTGGCGGCACCAGTGCGTGACACCATGAAGCGTGCCGATGGGCAGCAAAACATTGAACACACGGTGGATCGCGTGGCCTTGTGGCATGCGTTAACGCCGCAAATGTTTCGCGCGCAGCCGCTACAACAGGCGCTGACGCAAGCACTCGATGCCCAAGCGGTGATCACAGACGAAGCGTCGGCTTTTGAGTGGTTGGGGCTCAATCCGGCTTTAGTCGCTGGGCGCGCGGACAATATTAAAATTACCCAACCAGAAGATCTCGCATTGGCCGAGTTCTATTTAAGTCGCAGTGATTTCAGTGACAATATGATTAAGTAATAAGATGATCTAAGCAACAAGATGATCTAAGTAACCACAAGGACTGAACATGATTCGAATTGGCCACGGTTTTGACGTACACAAATTTGGCGGAGAAGGTCCGGTGATCATTGGGGGCGTCGCCGTTCCTTACGAACAGGGGCTGATTGCCCATTCTGATGGGGATGTGGCGCTGCATGCATTGAGCGATGCACTGCTGGGCGCGATTGCCGCCGGCGATATTGGCCGTCACTTCCCGGACACTGATGACAAGTGGAAAGGTGCTGACAGCCGCGAGTTGCTCAAAGATGTTTATCGCCGCGTGAAAGCGCAGGGCTACCGTCTTGGCAATGCCGATGTGACCATCATGGCGCAGGCCCCAAAAATGGCCCCGCACATTGAAGCGATGTGCGCTGCGATTGCTGACGATCTTGAAACGGATCTGGGCAACGTCAACGTCAAAGCAACCACCACCGAACGTCTTGGTTTCACCGGCCGCAAAGAAGGCATCGCGTGTGAAGCTGTCGTATTACTCGTGAAGGCTTGATTGTCACTGCTTTCACTTATCGGAATAAAAAATGACAGATCTTTTATCTTCGTTGGCTTATTTATGTGGTAAACCAACAGCAAAGGCCAAAATTAAGGCCAAACCAGAACATTTTAAAGTCGTTGAAGATTTGGGGTACCGTTTTAGCGGTGACGGCGAACACGTGATGGTGCGGATTCGTAAAACCGGCGAAAACACCAGTTTTGTGGCCAACGAATTGGCCAAAGCGTGCGGCGTGAAATCAAAAGATGTCAGTTGGGCTGGCCTGAAAGATCGCCACGCGGTGACCGAACAGTGGCTGAGCGTGCACATGCCGCAGGGGAAATTTCCCAATCTGAGCATGTTTTTGGCGCAATACCCAAGCATTGAAGTGCTGGAAATGCAGCGTCACAACAAAAAGCTGCGTCCGGGCGATCTGCGTGGTAATCGCTTTGAAGTGGTTTTATCGGAAGTCACCGACATGGACGATGTGCTGCGTCGATTAGCGGTGGTCGCCGAGCAAGGTGTGCCCAATTATTTTGGTAATCAACGCTTTGGCCGTGAAGGCAACAACGTGACGGAAGCGCGCCGCTGGGGACGCGACAATGTTCGCAGTCGTAATCAAAACCAACGCAGTTTGTATCTGTCGAGCGCCCGTTCGTGGATCTTCAATCATATCGTGTCTGCACGTATTGAAGCGGCGTGTTTCTACCGTTTTATTGACGGTGATGTGGCGCTGGTGGGCAAAGAACAGGTGTTGGTGGCAGCAGATCAACTGGCAGAGTGGAACGCCAAACTGCAACAGGGTGAAGCGGTGATTTCAGCGGCTCTGGCGGGTGACAATGCGCTGCCGACGCAAAACGAGGCGCTGGCACTGGAGCAACCTCAGTTAGATGCAGAACCCGATCTGATGGCGCTGATTCGCGGGAATCGCATGCGTCATGACCGCCGCGCGGTGTCGTTAATGCCGCAGGATCTGAGTTGGGACGTCGATGGCGATCAGATCACGCTGCGCTTTGCGTTGGACGCGGGCAGCTTTGCGACCTCGATTGTGCGTGAATTGATCGAAGAAATTCCAGTAGAGCGTGTGTATGAGTGAGAACAAGCTAAGAATCTTGCTGAGTAACGATGATGGCGTGTATGCCGAAGGCATTCGCGCGCTGGCGTACGCCTTGTCCGACTTGGCCGAAATCATTATTGTAGCGCCGGACCGCAACCGTTCAGGGGCGTCAAACTCTTTAACGTTAGAGCAGCCGCTGCGCGTCACGCGTATTGAGCCGAATACCTATTCTGTGCAAGGCACGCCGACCGATTGCGTTCATTTTGCCCTCAATGAGCTGCTCAAAGATGACTTACCGGATCTGGTGCTTAGTGGCATCAATCACGGCGCCAATTTGGGCGATGACGTGCTGTATTCGGGCACTGTCGCGGCGGCGATGGAAGGCCATTTCTTGGGCGTTCAGTCAATTGCGTTTTCCTTGGTTGGAAAACATCATTTTGCCACTGCGGGAAAAATTGCCCGTCAGCTGGTGCTGCAACATCTTTCTGCTCCGATTCCAACCAACCGTCTGATTAACGTAAACATTCCGGATCTGCCTTTTGATCAACTCAAAGGCCATCAAGTGACACGCCTTGGTGCACGTCATCATGCTGAGAGCATGATCAAACAGAAAGATCCGCGGGGTCATGACATCTATTGGCTTGGCCCTCCGGGGAAAGAACAGGATGCGGGTGAAGGCACCGATTTTCATGCGGTCGAGCACGGTTATGTCTCGATCACGCCGATGCAGGTGGATTTAACGGCACACGAGTCATTGGGCGCGATGAATCTCTGGTTAAAGGAAGGTGCCGATGGCTAACCCGAAGGCGGACAGACTGATTCAATTACTCACTGAGCACGGGATCCGTGATCAGAGCGTACTGGCCGCAATTCATGCTCTTCCGAGAGAAGCATTTGTCGCTCAGGCGATGATGCATCAAGCCTACGACAACAATGCGTTGCCGATCGGACAAGGGCAGACCATCTCACAGCCTTACATTGTGGCTAAAATGACGCAAATGCTGGCGCTCAAACGCGACAGCCGAGTGCTGGAAGTGGGCACCGGCTCAGGTTACCAGACGGCAGTCTTGGCGCAATTGGTGGATCATGTGTTCTCCATCGAACGCATTAAGTCGTTGCAATGGGAGGCCAAACGCCGTCTCAAGCAACTGGATATCTACAATGTGTCAACCAAGCATGGTGATGGCTGGCAAGGGTGGCCGGCCAAAGGGCCGTTCGATGCCATCATTGTGACGGCTGCTGCGCCCGTGGTTCCGCAAGCGTTGTTGGCACAACTGGCTGAAGGGGGCCGTTTGGTGATCCCGGTTGGTGAAGAAGAACAGCAACTCCTGCACATCGTGCGTCAAGGCGATCAATTTGTCACCCAAGTGGTGGAGATGGTGCGTTTCGTCCCTTTAGTGGCAGGTGATCTCGCATAATGAATGGTTTTCAATTCCGCAATTGGATGGTGATGGGACTCTGCTACCTCGTCATGGGGTGCGTTGCGAACACGCCTGCGCCGGTGTCGGGATTGAGAAAAGATTACACTGCGATTGAGCGCGGCAGTTATCGAGGCAGCTACTACGAAGTAAAGCGCGGTGACACGCTTTATTTTATCGCTTACATCACAGATAAAGATGTAAAAGAGTTGATTCGTTACAACAATTTGACCGCGCCATACACGATTCATCCGGGACAAAAACTGAAACTTTGGACGCCGGTATACACGCCGCCAGCCTACGGTGGTACCGGTGCAGGCCCAGTCGTAACTGCGGCCAGCAAAAGTTCAACAGCAGTAAAAACTGTCAATCCTCCCGTTGTTGCGCCAAATGTGAGCAAAAGCTCTAAAACAACCGCCTCATCCCAAAGTACTAAAACTGCACCAAAAGTGGTCAAAAAACAGGCAGAAAAGAGTATTGATCAATCGAAAGCAAAAGAGTATGTTGGAGCCTCAAGTAAACAAAATGTTAATAAAACTGTAAATAAACCTAAACCATCCAACGATAAAGTCGCGAAGTGGTTATGGCCGACTCAAGGCAGAGTTGTTAAGAACTTCTCTGCGGGGGATCAAGGCAACAAAGGGATCGACATTGCAGGACAGCGAGGTCAATCCATTGTCTCCACCGCAGCAGGAACGGTAGTGTATTCGGGCAATGCACTACGGGGTTATGGCAACCTTGTCATTATAAAGCACAACGATCACTATCTCAGTGCTTACGCCCACAACGATCGGTTGCTGGTTAAAGAAGGACAAAGTGTGAAAGCTGGCCAGAAGATAGCAACAATGGGCAGTTCAGGAACCAACAGTGTTCGCTTGCACTTTGAAATTCGATATCAAGGTAAGTCAGTGAATCCAAAACGCTACTTGCCATAAACATACTTGTTTAAGAGTCATGTAGTGACATTCAGAGTAGTAATGTCTTGCTAGCTCGCCAGGGGAGGCGCTATGAGTATCAGCAATACAGCCACTAAAGTCGAAGAGTTTGAGTTCGATTCAGAAGCCGTGAATAACGCGGCGACCGACCAAGAACTGACTACCAACGATAATGACCAGTCTGAAGAGGTTCGTGAAGAGTTTGATGCTTCCACGAAAAGCCTTGATGCCACTCAGATGTATCTGAGTGAGATTGGTTTCTCACCCTTATTAACCGCCGAAGAAGAAGTGCTCTATGCTCGCCGCGCCTTGCGTGGTGATGAGGCTGCGCGCAAACGCATGATCGAGAGCAACTTACGTCTGGTGGTCAAAATCTCTCGCCGTTATAGCAATCGGGGCTTGGCACTGCTTGACCTGATTGAAGAGGGCAACCTTGGCCTCATTCGTGCAGTAGAGAAATTCGACCCAGAACGCGGTTTCCGTTTTTCGACTTATGCTACCTGGTGGATTCGTCAGACCATTGAACGTGCCCTGATGAACCAGACTCGTACGATTCGTTTACCAATTCATGTGGTGAAAGAGCTGAACATCTACTTGCGTACTGCGCGTGAGCTGTCTCAGAAACTCGACCACGAACCGACCGCAGAAGAAATTGCCGTGGAACTGGATAAGCCAGTGGATGATGTCAGCAAAATGCTCCGTCTGAACGAGCGCATTAGCTCCGTCGATACGCCAATTGGCGGCGATGGTGACAAAGCATTGCTCGATATCATCCCTGATATCAACAATTCCGACCCTGAAGTCTCCACACAGGATGACGATATTCGTGATTCGCTGGTGGCTTGGCTCGATGAGCTCAATCCGAAACAGAAAGAAGTGCTGGCTCGCCGTTTTGGCTTGTTAGGGTATGAACCATCAACACTGGAAGAAGTGGGCCGCGAGATCAATTTGACCCGTGAACGTGTGCGTCAAATTCAGGTGGAAGGCTTGCGCCGTCTGAGAGAAATCCTGATGAAACAGGGTTTGAACATGGAATCGCTGTTTAATGTGGAAAACGACTAATTACAGCCGATAGATTGAAATAAAAAGGCACTCATCGAGTGCCTTTTTTGATCGATGCGGGAAGCGGACTAGAGCATCTTTTTCAGACGGTAGAGCGCTTCAAGCGCTTGGCGAGGCGTGAGATCGTCAGGATCAATCTCGGCCAAGGTTTGTTCTACTTCACTTGGTTCAGGGATCAAGCTGAGCTGATTGGCAATGTCCACGGTGTTGGGTTTGCTGCTGGGTTGTTGCAGGCTCAGTTGCTCTAACTGTGTTAACTTGGTGCGAGCATTTTTGATCACCGCTTTTGGCACGCCGGCTAACCCCGCAACGGCTAAGCCGTACGATTTGCTGGCTGCGCCTTCTTGCACAGCATGCATGAAGGCAATGCTATCGCCGTGCTCGACGGCATCGAGGTGAACATTCGCCAGATGCGGTAAGGCATTTGGCAATTCAGTCAGCTCGAAATAGTGCGTGGCAAACAGTGTCATGGCTCCAATTTCTTTGGCCAGCCATTCCGCGCTGGCCCAAGCCAATGACAGGCCATCATACGTGCTGGTGCCGCGACCGATTTCATCCATTAAGACCAAACTGCGTTCGGTGGCGTTGTGAAGAATGTTGGCTGTTTCTGTCATCTCGACCATGAAGGTAGAACGACCCGAGGCCAAATCATCAGACGCGCCGATACGCGTAAAGATACGATCCAACGAACCAATCTGCGCCGCCTCGGCTGGCACATAAGAACCAATGTGCGCAAGCAGCGCAATCAACGCCGTTTGACGCATGTAGGTTGATTTACCGCCCATGTTTGGACCGGTGATGATCAGCATCTTGCGTTGCGGATTCAGTTCAATCGGGTTGGCAATGAAGGGTTCGCTCATCACTTGCTCGACCACTGGATGACGACCAGCTTGAATGCGAATCCCCGGTTCATCACTGAGCGTTGGACGGCAGTAATCTAGGCTTTCCGCGCGTTCGGCCAGATTTTGCAGCACGTCAATCTGCGACAGGGCAGATGCCAGATTTTGCATCTGTTCTAAATGCGGCAGTAACTGATCAAACAGGGCTTCCCATAGCTGTTTTTCCAATGCCAGCGCTTTGGATTTTGAATTGAGCACTTTGTCTTCGTGCTCTTTCAATTCCGGAATGATGTAGCGCTCGGCATTTTTCAGGGTTTGGCGACGCACGTAATGCGGCGGCACCAAATGGCTTTGCCCACGGCTGACTTGAATATAGAAGCCGTGCACGGCGTTGTAGCCGACTTTGAGGGTGTCGATGCCATGACGCTCGCGTTCGTCAGCTTCGAGTTTGTCGAGGTACTCTGTCGCGCCATTGGCCAGATCTCGCCATTCGTCTAGTTCTGCGTTATAGCCATCAGCAATCACGCCACCATCACGGATAACGACCGGCGGATTTTCTTTGATTGCCTGTTCCAGTAGTTCACACAGGTTGTCCATCGGTTGCGCGTCATCGCGCAATTGACCCAGATAGGGCAGTGTTAGACTGCTGAGCACATCCGCCAGCTCGGGCAGTTGCTGCAGCGCATGACGCAGGCGCGCTAAGTCGCGCGGCCGCGCAGAGCGCAGAGCGAGGCGCGCCAGAATGCGTTCAATGTCGCCAATCTGTTTGAGCACCGGATGTAACTCGGCAAACAAGGCATGCTGTTTTAATTCCCCAATCGCATCGAGGCGCTGATTCAAGGTGTCTAAACCGCGCATCGGTTGATGCAGCCAGCGTTTGAGCATACGACTGCCCATCGGGGTCGCGCAGTGATCCAACACTTCGGCCAGCGTGTTATCGGTGCCGCCGGCTAAGTTCTGCGTCAACTCGAGGTTACGACGGGTTGCGGCATCCAGAATCACCGATTGATCTTGGCGATCAAAGGTCAGTGAACGAATGTGTGGCAGGGCAGTACGCTGAGTATCTTTCACGTACTGAATCAAACAACCCGCGGCGCATAAGCCGAGTTTGGCTTGCTCGACACCAAAACCGACTAAGTCACGGGTGCCGAACTGCTGATTGAGCTGCTGTTTGGCGGTATCCAGTTCAAATTCCCACACCGGGCGGCGGCGGTTGCCTTTTCGGCTGGCCATCAGTTGCACCGGTTCGAAATCTTCAGGAAACAGCAATTCGCGCGGTGAGGTGCGTTGCAATTCTGCCGCCATCGCTTCTTCCGATTCCGGTTCACACAACTGGAAACGGCCAGAGGTAATATCCAATGTCGCGTAACCAAAGCGACCATCATGGTGATAAATCGCGGCAATCAGGTTGTCCACCCGTTCTGACAACAACGCTTCATCGGTGACAGTTCCCGGCGTGACGATGCGTACGACTTTGCGTTCAACCGGACCTTTACTGGTGGCTGGATCGCCAATCTGTTCGCAAATCGCGACCGACTCACCTAACTGAACCAGTTTCGCCAAATAGCCTTCGACCGCATGAAACGGTACGCCCGCCATCGGAATCGGCTCACCAGCGGACGCGCCGCGCTTGGTGAGGGAAATATCCAGCAATTGCGATGCGCGTTTGGCATCGTCATAGAACAGTTCGTAAAAATCGCCCATGCGATAAAACAGCAAAATCTCCGGGTTCTCAGCTTTAAGCTTGAGGTATTGCTGCATCATTGGCGTATGTTTTTGTTCAGCAGTCACGGGTTACATCTTTTGTTTGTGGACATAGCGGCTTAGGATACGTGAATCCCTATCGAGCGAAAAGACGCAAAGAGGTTTTTGGTTATGGAATTGCACCAAACATTAAGTCAGCAGGTTGGCGAACAATTACAGGCCGCCAATGAAGTGCTGGTGACGGCCGAATCATGCACCGGTGGCGGTGTGGCCACCGCGATTACGGATATTGCAGGCAGCTCCGCGTGGTTTGATCGCGCGTTTGTGACCTACAGTAATGAAGCAAAGCAAGAGATGATTGGGGTGAGCGCAGCCACGTTAACGCAATATGGCGCGGTGTCCGAACCGGTGGTGATTGAAATGGTGCAGGGCGCACTTGAGCACTCTTTGGGCACGGTCGGCGTCGCGATCAGCGGCATCGCTGGGCCCGGTGGTGGCAGCGAAGAAAAACCGGTCGGGACGGTTTGTTTTGCTTGGGCCGATACCCGTGGATGGTTGCTGGTAGAGACGCAGCGTTTCGCTGGCGATCGCGCGCAAGTTCGTCAACACGCGGTGGAATATGCACTGCGGACGTTGAGCAAACATTTATCAATGGCTGAAGCGTGACGTTTATCGGCTTGCGGCAACTTTTTTCCATACAGGGGTGGACACTGTATGAATCAACAGTATAATGAGCAGCAATCTGACAACAAATGTCGAACCGATTTCTACGCATTCACGTATCACTGTCGGTGCTCAAACATAAATAGATAGTGACAGTCTGGAGAAAGTAATGGACGAGAACAAACAGAAGGCTCTGGCCGCGGCCCTGGGTCAAATTGAAAAGCAATTCGGTAAAGGTTCTATCATGCGCTTGGGTGACAACCGCACGATGGACGTAGAAACGATTTCTACTGGTTCACTTTCTCTGGATATCGCATTGGGTGCTGGTGGCCTGCCAATGGGCCGTATCGTGGAAATCTACGGTCCAGAATCGTCGGGTAAAACCACGCTGACTCTGGAGCTGATTTCAGCGGCGCAACGCGAAGGTAAAACTTGTGCTTTCATCGATGCAGAGCACGCTCTGGATCCGGTTTACGCTCGTCGTCTGGGCGTGAAAATTGATGAGCTGCTGGTGTCTCAGCCAGATACCGGTGAGCAAGCGCTGGAAATCTGTGACGCGTTGGCGCGTTCAGGTGCTGTTGACGTGATCGTGGTTGACTCGGTTGCCGCATTGACGCCAAAAGCGGAGATTGAAGGTGAAATGGGCGACAGCCACATGGGTCTGCAAGCGCGTATGCTGTCTCAAGCGATGCGTAAACTGACAGGTAACCTGAAACAGTCAAACTGTATGTGTATCTTCATCAACCAAATCCGTATGAAGATTGGTGTGATGTTTGGTAACCCAGAAACCACAACTGGTGGTAACGCACTGAAATTCTATGCTTCTGTTCGTTTGGACATTCGTCGTACGGGTTCGATTAAAGAAGGCGATGAAGTGGTGGGCAACGAAACACGCATCAAAGTCGTGAAGAACAAAATTGCAGCACCGTTTAAAGAAGCCAACACGCAAATCATGTACGGCCAAGGCTTTAACCGTGAAGGTGAGCTGATTGAACTGGGCGTGAAGCACAAGCTGGTCGAAAAAGCAGGTGCTTGGTACAGCTACAACGGCGACAAAATTGGTCAAGGTAAAGCGAACGCATGCAAATACCTGCGCGAAAATCCTGAAGTGGCAAAGTTCATTGACGGCAAACTGCGTGAGATGCTGCTAAGCCCTGAACAAGTGGAAGTTGCGGAAGAGCCAGAGTTTGGTACTGTTCCAGAACAACAAGAAGAGTTTTAATTCAACGCTGATTGATAAAGCCCTGCACATGCGGGGCTTTTTGCTATCCGACTCTCTGCTATGAGATTGTGATTCGATTATCAATGGAAACACCATGTATTCACGTGCCCCCAAAATGACCTGTAAAGAAAATGCCCTGTTTCTGCTCTCGCGACGCGACCATGGGGAGTATGAGCTGCACCAAAAGCTGCTGATTAAAGGGTTTGAAGTGGCGGATGTCGAACAAGCCGTGTTGTATTGCCAAGAGCAGGGCTACCTCGATGATTTGCGCTACGCACAAAGTCAGGTTCGTCAGCACGTTGCCAAAGGGCATGGTGAACGACGCATTCGTCAGGAATTACAACAGAAGCGAGTGGCGGCGGATGTGGTGTCTGAGGCGCTCGACGAGGAAGGTGCCGATTGGTTTGAACTGGCCAAACAGACTGCGCAAAAAAAGTTTTCTTCACTCGCGACCCGTGACAACAAAGAATATGCCAAACGAGTACGTTTTTTGCAGTACCGCGGCTTTAGTTTCGATCAAATTCAGTACGCCCTCAGTGACGACGATGATCCCTCAATGGGATAATTTTTCACACTTACAACGGATATTTCTCGCTGCCTGAAATCGAATGCGCTGCGTCACATGAGGTTTCAATTTAGGTTTCAATTCATTTTCGTCTTTTCTTTAAGAAAACTAGGCGAACTCTTATCCATGCTTTACAATATCGCAAAATTCTAACTTGAGTATTTCAGGAAGAGCTGCATGTACATGAGCACGGATGAGGTTCGCCGCGCGTTCCTCTCATTCTTTGAAAGCAAAGGTCACCAAATCGTCGACAGTTCGTCGTTGGTGCCTGCTAATGACCCGACCCTGCTGTTCACCAACGCAGGTATGAACCAGTTTAAAGATTGTTTCCTAGGTTTGGAAAAGCGCGCCTATACGCGCGCGACCACGGCGCAACGTTGTGTGCGTGCCGGTGGTAAGCACAATGACCTGGAAAACGTCGGTTTCACCGCACGTCACCACACATTCTTCGAAATGTTGGGTAACTTCAGCTTTGGTGATTATTTCAAAGAAGATGCCATCAAGTTTGCATGGGAATTTCTGACTGAAGTACTGCAGCTACCAAAAGAGCGCCTGCTGGTCACGGTTTACCAAACTGACGACGAAGCGTTTGATATCTGGAACAAGCAGGTTGGTATTCCGGCGGATCGTATTGTTCGCATTGGTGACAAGCCAGGCGGTAAAGCGTACGAGTCCGATAACTTCTGGCAGATGGGTGACACGGGGCCTTGTGGTCCATGTACCGAGATCTTCTACGATCACGGCGAACACATCTGGGGTGGTCGTCCTGGCTCACCAGAAGAAGACGGTGACCGTTTCATCGAAATCTGGAACAACGTCTTTATGCAGTTCAACCGTCATGCCGATGGCAAGATGGAACCACTGCCGAAGCCGTCTGTAGATACCGGTATGGGCATCGAGCGTATCTCTGCCATCATGCAGGGTGTGCACTCCAACTATGAAATCGACGTTTTCCAAACACTGATCAAAGCTGCGGCTGATGTGATTGGCTACGACGATCTGTCGAACCAATCGCTACGCGTGGTTGCAGACCACATTCGTTCTTGTGCTTTCTTGATTGTTGATGGTGTGATGCCGTCAAACGAAGGCCGTGGTTACGTGCTGCGTCGTATCATTCGTCGCGCCGTTCGTCACGGGAACAAACTGGGCGCGAAAGGCGCATTCTTCTACAAACTGGTTGGCCCACTGGCAGACGTGATGGGTTCTGCGGGTGAAGAGCTGAAGAAACAGCACGCGATTGTGGAAAAAGTTCTGCGTATCGAAGAAGAAAACTTCGGCCGTACGCTGGATCGCGGCATGGCAATTCTGAACGAAGCGCTTGATGCACTGTCAGGCACTGAGCTGGATGGCGAAACCGTTTTCAAACTGTACGACACGTACGGCTTCCCAGCAGACTTGACCAATGATGTGGCACGTGAACGTGGCTTTACCATTGATGAAGCTGGTTTTGAAGCGGCGATGGAAGAGCAGCGTCAACGTGCACGTGAAGCGGGTCATTTCGGTACCGACTACAACCAGTTGATTAAAGTGGAAGGTGTAACGGAGTTCTGCGGTTACAGCGCGACTCAAGGTGAAAGCACCATCACAGAAATGTTTGTGGAAGGCCAAGCTGCGGCGTCTTTGTCTGCGGGCGATAAAGCCATCATCGTGCTGAATGAAACGCCATTCTACGCGGAATCGGGTGGCCAATGTGGCGATGCGGGCGTGCTGAAAACTGACGCCGGTGTGTTCCATGTGGTCGACACTCAGAAACTGGGTAACGCGATTGCGCATCACGGCGTGATGGCCGAAGGCGTATTTGCTCAAGGCGATACCGTTCATGCGATCGTTGACGCGAAACGTCGCGCTGCGATTTCTCTGAACCACTCTGCGACGCACTTGCTGCACGCTGCGCTGCGCCGCGTTCTGGGCGAGCACGTCATGCAAAAAGGTTCGCTGGTTCGCGCCGAAGGCCTGCGTTTTGACTTTTCTCATTTGGAAGCTGTTTCTGCGGCTGAGCTGAAAGAAGTTGAGCGTCTGGTGAACGAACAAGTGCGTACCAACCACCGTATTGAAACCAACATCATGGATATCGACGCTGCGAAAGCAAAAGGCGCGATGGCTCTATTTGGTGAGAAATACGACGAACAGGTGCGAGTGCTGTCGATGGGCGATTTCTCGACTGAACTGTGTGGCGGTATTCACGCCAGCAGCACCGGTGATATCGGTCTATTCAAGATCACCTCGGAAAGCGGCATCGCGGCGGGCATTCGCCGTATTGAAGCGGTTACGGGTGAAGCTGCGCTGGATTATCTTGACGCTCAGCACGCTCAGTTTGAAAGCAAAGTGGCTGACATGGCCTCGAAAGCCAAAGGTCTGGAAAAAGAAATTCAGCACCTGAAAGACAAACTGGCAGCGAAAGAAAGTGCCAGCCTGACGAGCAAAGTGAAAGACATTGCTGGCGTCAAAGTGCTGGTGGCACAGCTTGACGGTGCGGATAACAAAGCACTGCGCGGTATGGTTGATGAACTGAAAAACCAACTGGGTAGTGGCATCATCATGCTGGGTAACGTGGCAGACGATAAAGTTGGCCTGATTGCTGGTGTAACCAAAGACCTGACGTCGAAAGTGAAAGCCGGAGAACTGGTGAACATGGTTGCGCAGCAAGTGGGTGGTAAAGGCGGTGGTCGCCCAGATATGGCTCAAGCCGGTGGTAGCGATGCAGCGGCATTGCCATCCGCCTTGGGGTCTGTAGACGCTTGGATTGCTGAGCGTCTATAACAAACTGAAATAATTAGCGCTCAATCAAGACAAATTTTGATTGAGCGTAACTTTATCTGGTCAACCAAGTGGTTTAATTGGCGTGAGTTTCATACAGTCGATTAACCGCTTGGTTTTGTTTTTGTAACTACTAAACTGATAGACAACTCGTTGGTGAGCAACAGTTTAGTCCGAATGAGACTTTGGTCTTGGGAAGGTGAATACTGGTGAAAAAGCCCCTTATCGTGCAAAAGTTCGGTGGAACTTCCGTTGGCTCAATTGAGCGCATGCATACTGTCGCCGAACACATCATTAAAGCGAAAAATGATGGTAATCAAGTTGTTGTTGTTGTTTCTGCCATGTCAGGAGAAACCAACCGACTGCTGGGTTTAGCCCAACAAGTGGATAGCGTACCAACCGCTAGGGAACTTGATGTTTTGCTCTCTGCTGGTGAGCAGGTGTCTATGGCACTGGTAGCGATGACTCTGAATAAACTGGGTTATGCTGCTCGCTCTCTAACCGGAGCTCAAGCGAACATTGTGACGGATAATCAACACAATGACGCGACGATTAAAACGATTGATACACGAACGATTACGGAACTGCTGGCACAAGACCAGATTGTTGTTGTAGCCGGTTTTCAGGGTATCAATGAAAATGGGGATATCACCACTTTAGGTCGTGGTGGCTCGGATACCAGTGCAGTGACATTGGCCGGAGCGCTCAACGCAGATGAATGTCAAATCTTCACTGATGTTGATGGGGTTTATACATGTGACCCTCGTGTTGTACCCAAAGCAAAGAAACTGGACATCATTGATTTTCCATCGATGGAAGAAATGGCTCGTAAAGGCGCGAAAGTGCTGCACCTGCCGTGTGTTCAGTATGCTTGGGAAAATCAGGTTCCACTGCGCGTGCTGTCGACGTTTGATGTAAACGACGGCAGCTTGATTAAAGGCGAACAAGGTTCGCAAGCTGTATGTGGCCTGGCAATCCAACGTGACATGTCTTTGGTGACCGTTGAACAGGATTCATTAGCCAGCCTGATGAAACAGTGTCAGATGTTAGGTGTAGAAGTCTGGAATGTGATCGAAAAGACAGAATGGGCAGGTGTTGTGATAAAACGCGATGCCTGTGCCAAGTTGGATCTGGTGTTCAGCGACAAAATCCGTAATAGTGAACATGTGAGTTTACTGACTACGGTCGGTCTGCAAGCGCCTGACTTAGCGGAGCATTCTTGTGCATTGTTGTCAGAACAGGGCATCGATGTACATTATGTCTCCACGACTTCACAATCATTGATGTTAATGCTTGCGCCGCACTGCGTTGAGGAAGCGGCAAATATTTTGCACGAAGCTTATATCGATTCTGAAACACTCGTGGACTTTCAGCCTAAACATGCATTTTTAGGCTGATTTGACTGCAATAGAGAGTTTACGAAAATATAACTTTTAGTGGATAATAACGTAGTTGCAAGATAATACAGAGATTACTCAAGGAGCAAAGAATGCTAATTTTGACTCGCCGCGTTGGCGAAACACTCATGATCGGTGACGAAGTAACAGTAACTGTACTGGGCGTAAAAGGTAACCAAGTACGTATCGGTGTGAACGCACCGAAAGAAGTTTCTGTGCACCGTGAAGAAATCTACATGCGCATTCAAGCTGAAAAAGGTAATGGTAACGTTGCGTCAGGCAACTACTAATTATCAACGAAAAGGCTGGCAATTTTGTCAGCCTTTTTTGTGCTTCATGTGTCCGTTTTTAATAAAAGTGTAATTTCACACCGCTTTGATTAAATAGCCAACGGTTAAGCAGTTTTTTCCAATTTTTGCCAAGAAAGTGTTTGACATATTTTTGGTAAATCGTAATATGTGCCTCCGCAAGACGGTGAGGTGGCCGAGAGGCCGAAGGCGCTCCCCTGCTAAGGGAGTATGCGGTTTGTAGCCGCATCGAGGGTTCGAATCCCTCCCTCACCGCCATTTCTTGCGACGCTTAATTTAGCACATTAAGTGAAATGCGCGTCCGTAGCTCAGCTGGATAGAGTACCTGGCTACGAACCAGGCGGTCAGAGGTTCGAATCCTCTCGGACGCGCCATATTCTCTCGGGAATATGAAGATTCTGAAACGTAAGTTTTGGAAAAGAAACGTGGTGAGGTGGCCGAGAGGCCGAAGGCGCTCCCCTGCTAAGGGAGTATGCGGTTTGTAGCCGCATCGAGGGTTCGAATCCCTCCCTCACCGCCATTTCTTCGCCTTCGGGCAAATTTTTGTTTTCAAACAACAAAAACGTGATATACTTCACAACCTGCGCGCTCGTAGCTCAGCTGGATAGAGTACCTGGCTACGAACCAGGCGGTCAGAGGTTCGAATCCTCTCGAGCGCGCCATTATTAATAAGCTCTTGATTTATCAGGAGTCGATTGTGAAAACAATCAAGCCTGCGCGTCCGTAGCTCAGCTGGATAGAGTACCTGGCTACGAACCAGGCGGTCAGAGGTTCGAATCCTCTCGGACGCGCCATTCTTTCTTCTTGAAAGAATACAGTGAATAAGGGTAACGCCCTGATCCTGAACAGTTTTGTTTAGCATCGAAAACAGCGCGCTCGTAGCTCAGCTGGATAGAGTACCTGGCTACGAACCAGGCGGTCAGAGGTTCGAATCCTCTCGAGCGCGCCATTATTAATAAGTTCTTGATTTTTCAAGAGTCGATTGTGAAAACAATCAAGCCTGCGCGTCCGTAGCTCAGCTGGATAGAGTACCTGGCTACGAACCAGGCGGTCAGAGGTTCGAATCCTCTCGGACGCGCCATTCTTTCTTCTTGAAAGAATACTGTGAATAAGGGTAATGCCCTGATCCTGAACAACCTTGTTTGGTATCGAAAATAGCGCGCTCGTAGCTCAGCTGGATAGAGTACCTGGCTACGAACCAGGCGGTCAGAGGTTCGAATCCTCTCGAGCGCGCCATCCTTACAAAGCCTCGCATTCGCGAGGCTTTTTTATTTACATTTCATTATCATCTTGTTTATCTATATTTTACAACTCATTGTTTTAAAGGGATTTTTTCCACTTTATTAACTGCATCTCAATTTTCGTTTTGAATCTTCTTTAATCTGGGCATATTCGCCACAAAAGTTAGAACGTTTGTCGGTCATTTCACGACGTTTTGTGATTTGTGTGACGAATTTTCAACCGATTGTGTGTGCCGAGCACAACTGTGTAGTGAACAAAATTGACAATTTTTCACCAAAATTGATAATTTCGTTTCACATGTTGGCGTGAGATGGTCGCTCATGCTCAACATATGTTGTCAGGATGACAAAGAAAGGAAGCAACATGACTAATATTGGAAGCCTGCTAGTGGATGCGGCCACCCTCATGATCACGGGGATGTCGGTCGTATTTCTATTCCTCACCATTCTGGTTTATCTCGTTCGATGCATGTCTAAATGGGTACCACAAGAAGTGCCACCATCGTTCGCCGCACCAACCCCAGCGAAAAAAGTGCAACCCACCTCTGCGGCTGTGAGTCCTCAGGTTGTCGCCGCTATTTCCGCTGCCGTACATCAGTATCGTACTTCAGCGTCGAAGTAGTCCGGATTAAAAGGAGTTATACACATGTCTAAACCTCTCGCTATTACCGATGTCGTCCTTCGTGACGCGCATCAATCACTGTTTGCGACGCGTCTGCGTCTGGACGATATGCTGCCGATTGCGGCTGAACTGGATAAAGTGGGTTACTGGTCGCTGGAAACTTGGGGTGGCGCGACCTTTGACGCTTGCATTCGTTATCTCGGGGAAGACCCATGGGAACGTCTACGCGCGCTCAAACAGGCCATGCCGAACACACCGATGCAAATGCTGTTGCGTGGGCAAAACTTGCTGGGTTATCGCCATTACGCTGATGATGTGGTGGCAAAATTCGTGGAACGTGCGCATACCAACGGGATGGATGTGTTCCGTATCTTTGATGCCATGAATGATGTCCGCAACTTCGAACAAGCGGTCAAAGCGACGATTGATGTCGGCGCGCACGCTCAAGGCACGCTCTCTTACACCACCAGTCCCGTGCACAACGCGGATACGTGGGTTGATTTGGCGAAACGTTTGGAAGATCTCGGCTGCCATTCGCTGTGTATCAAAGACATGTCAGGGCTGTTGAAGCCGTATGAGGCAGAAGAGCTGATCACGCGTATCAAAGCATCCTGTGCTGTACCCCTAGCGTTGCATTGCCATGCCACTACAGGTTTATCGACCGCAACAGCAATCAAAGCGGTGGAAGCGGGCATTGATATTCTTGACACCGCCATCTCTTCGATGAGTCAAACATACGGGCATACCCCTACGGAAACCGTGGTGGCGATGCTGCAAGGTACGGCGCGTGATACACATTTGCAGCTGGAACAACTGGAACCGATTGCTGCTTATTTCCGTGACGTACGCAAGAAGTACGCGAAGTTTGAAGGTCAGTTGAAAGGGGTGGATTCACGCATTCTGATTGCTCAGGTGCCGGGCGGCATGCTGACGAATATGGAAAGTCAGTTGAAAGAGCAAGGAGCCGCGGATCGCTTGGATGAGGTTCTAAAAGAGATCCCTCGCGTGCGTGAAGACTTGGGCTTTATTCCTTTGGTGACGCCGACCTCGCAAATTGTGGGCACGCAAGCGGTGATCAACGTCTTGACCGGTGAGCGCTATAAGAGCATTACCAAAGAAACTGCAGGTGTTCTCAAAGGGGAATATGGTGCGGCACCAGCCTCAGTCAATGCGGAGCTGCAAGCCAAAGTGCTTGAAGGGAAAGCCGCTATCACTTGTCGTCCTGCGGATCTGCTGAATGCCGAAATGGATCATTTGACCACTGAATTGCTGGAAAAAGCGAAAGCGGACGGCATTTCACTGGCTGAAGATACAGTCGATGACGTGCTGACTTATGCCTTGTTCCCACAAGTGGGCCTTAAATTCCTCAAAAACCGTCATAATCCGGAAGCGTTTGAACCGGCGCCGGGCAATGAACCGGCACCCGTCGTGGCGGCTGATCCAACATTGGCTGGCGGCGTTGAAACTTACAGCGTACGTGTGGATGGCCAAGTGTATGACGTCGAAGTGGGACCGCAAGGTCAACTGACCTCCGTGACGCCAGCATCCGCAGGCCAAGCGGTGCCGACTGCGGCTCCGGCGGCCGTCAGCGCAAATGCGGAATCGGTGCCAGCGCCGCTGGCGGGGAATATCTTCAAAATCAATGTGCAAAGCGGGAGCGAAGTGGCCGAAGGTGACATTTTGATCGTGCTGGAAGCGATGAAGATGGAAACCGAAATTCGCGCGGCGCGCGGCGGTGTCGTGCAGGATCTTCATGTTAAAGAAGGGGATTCTGTGACGGTTGGTGCGCCTCTGTTGAGTTTGGCATAAGGAAGAACCATGGACGGATTAATCACCTTATGGTCTGAAACGGGCATTGCAAACTTCGAACTCGGCCAGATCATCATGATCATGGTGGGCGGCTTGCTGCTGTTTTTGGCGATTCGTAAAGGGTTTGAACCTTTGCTGCTATTGCCCATCGGGTTTGGTGCTGTGTTGGCCAACATTCCCAATGCTGGTTTTACTGAACCGGGTGGTCTGCTGTACTACGTCTATCACGTGGGGATTGAGTCAGGGGTCTTCCCACTCTTGATCTTCATGGGGGTTGGGGCGATGACGGATTTCGGGGCATTGATTGCGAATCCGAAAACGTTATGGTTAGGTGCGGCAGCGCAGTTGGGGATTTTTGCGACCCTGTTTGGCGCTATTTTGTTGAACTACGTGCCGGGCATGGAATTCACCATGGCAGACGCTTCCTCCATCGCGATTATCGGAGGCGCGGATGGCCCAACGGCGATATTCCTTGCCAGTCAGCTTTCGCCTGATCTGTTGGGCGCGATTGCGGTGGCGGCCTATAGCTACATGGCGTTGGTGCCGATCATTCAGCCGCCCATCATGAAAGCGTTAACCACACCAGAAGAACGTCAGATCAAAATGGCGCAATTGCGCCACGTCGGCAAAACCGAAAAAATCATCTTTCCTTTGGTGGTGTTATTGATGACGATTTTGTTCTTGCCCGCGGCGACACCTTTGGTGGGCATGTTCTGTCTCGGTAACTTGATGCGCGAAGCCGGCGTCGTGGAGCGTTTGTCGAAGACGGCGCAAAACGAGCTGATCAACATCGTGACGATTTTCTTGGGCTTAGGGGTCGGTTCAAAATTGCAGGCTGATAAATTCCTAAACCTTGAAACGTTGGGCATTCTGGCGCTGGGCGCGGTCGCGTTCAGCATCGGGACGGCTGGCGGTGTGATCATGGCGAAGATCCTCAACAAGTTCTCCAAAGAAGACATCAACCCACTGATTGGTGCGGCCGGTGTGTCGGCGGTGCCAATGGCGGCGCGCGTGGTGAACAAAGTGGGTTTGGAAGCCAATCCACAGAACTTCTTGCTGATGCATGCCATGGGGCCCAACGTGGCCGGGGTGCTGGGGTCGGCAGTTGCGGCCGGGGTGCTGTTGGCGCTGGTCGGTTAATCTCTGGTTAAATTGCGAACTGAGAGTTAACGGTTACTAATAAAATGGTATATATTCAAAGGGATGCTTCGGCATCCCTTTTTATTTGCCTCAATAGGGACCTTGGAAATGGACAACAAGCAGATTGCAATCACCCAGTTTGGCGGGCCAGAAGTGCTCGCGATTCAAACCACCGCGATACCTGAACCTCAGGCTGGCGAAGTGTTAGTCAAAGTGGCATTTTCAGGCATCAACCCTATTGATGTAAAAACCCGTGCCGGTCTTGGCTGGGCAGCTGCGCAGAACAAAGACAATCTACCTTGGGTGCCGGGCTACGATATTGCAGGCACCGTGGTCAGCGTGGGCGACGGCGTTCGCGAACTCAAAGCTGGGGTTCATGTGGCCGGTTTTATTGGTTTTCCACTGCGGGGCGGTGGGTACAGCCAATATGTGTGCGTGCCGGAAAAAGAGCTCAGCATTGTTCCTGATGCCGTGACCCTTGAAGCGGCGGCGGTGCTGCCTCTGGCGGGGCAGACCGCGGCACAGGCGCTCAATAAAGCCCAAGTGAAAGAGGGCGATCGAGTGTTGATCCTCGCAGGCGCCGGTGGTGTGGGGCATTTGGCGGTGCAAATCGCGATTGCGGCGAAAGCCGAAGTCTATACCACATGCAGCGAAAGCAACCTCGATTATCTGGCGACCTTGGGCGCGCACGCGATCAATTATAACTTTGCGCCAGTGTCTCAGCGCTTAGAGCAAGTAGACGTGCTGATCGATTTGGTTGGCGGTGATGCAGCGTTGGATGCACTCAAATGTCTGAACGATCATGCCCGCGTGGTGACGGTACCGACTTTGAGTGCGGAACTGATCTGCGAGAAAGCCAAAATGCTCGGCTTTGAGGCGACTGGCATGCTGGTTGACCCCAACCCAGAACAACTCAACACCATGCTTTACATGGTGAGTGTTGGGCTCTTGAAGACCGAAATTCAGCAAGTGTATCCAATGAGCGACGTGCAGCAAGCGCACACTCAAATTGAGTCCGGACACACGCGGGGCAAGGTGTTGCTTGATATGCAATGCTAGAGTGGTTTAACTCTGGCTTTACCGAACTGGCACTGCTGTTTTCTAACTCCGCCCTCTGGGTTTTGTTCCTCGGGGGCTTTTTGAGTGCAACGTTGCTTCCGGGCGGCTCGGAAGCGGCGTTAGTGGCAACGCTGTCTCTGCAACAATATTCCGTGTTGATGGTGATCGTGGTCGCGACCGTGGGCAATACCCTCGGTGGCGTAACCAACTATTGGTTAGGTTTGTGGCTGCCTAATCGAACTGAACACGAAAAACAAGGTCATAAAGCATTAGCCTGGCTGAATAAACACGGCTATTGGGCATTACTGTTGAGCTGGTTACCCATCATTGGTGATCCGCTCTGTCTGGCAGCTGGCTGGCTTCGCATGAATTGGTTTCCCGTCTTTACACTCATCCTGATTGGTAAAGCATTACGTTATTCACTGCTGGCTGCTCTCTTTTATGGTTTTTTCTAAGGAGAAGTCATGAGAAAACTTTGGTTTGGTGCTGTTTCTCTTATCGCCTTGTATGGCTGCTCATCCACATCGGCACCGGTGTCGCTTTTCTCCTCTCTGCCTTCCGGAGTGTCGCTGGTCGAAACCGTCGACGCACAACCGGGAAAAGTGATGATCCCGTATTCCAAATACCGTCTTGATAATGGGTTGACGGTGATTCTATCGCCGGATCACTCCGATCCGCTAGTGCATGTGGACGTGACTTATCACGTGGGATCTGCTCGCGAAGTGGCCGGGAAATCGGGTTTCGCGCATTTCTTTGAGCACATGATGTTTCAAGGCTCAAAGCACGTTGGCGATCAGCAACATTTTCGCATTATCACCGAAGCGGGCGGGTCGCTGAATGGCACCACCAACCGCGACCGGACCAACTACTACGAAACCGTACCGTCGAATCAGTTGGAAAAAGTGTTGTGGTTGGAATCGGATCGCATGGGCTTTTTGCTCGATGCGGTGTCGCAGCGTAAATTTGAAATTCAGCGCGATACGGTGAAAAACGAGCGCGCGCAAAACTACGACAACCGTCCATATGGTTTGATCTGGGAGAAAATGGGTGAAGCCATGTACCCAGAAGGTCATCCGTATTCATGGCAAACTATTGGCTATGTTGACGATCTCGACCGAGTCGACGTGAATGATCTGAAAGCGTTTTTCCTACGCTGGTATGGTCCGAACAATGCGGTGCTCACCATTGGTGGTGACATCGATGTGGATAAAACGCTGGCGTGGGTGAGCAAATACTTTGGCTCGATTCCACAAGGCCCTGAAGTCGACAATGCGCCCAAACAACCTGCTACTTTAACTGAAGATCGTTTTGTGACGCTGCAAGATCGCATTCAGCAACCGATGGTGGTGATTGGTTGGCCAACGGCTTATCGCGGCGCGAGCGATCAGGCCTCACTGGATGCGCTGGCAAAAGTGTTGGGCAGTGGTTCAAACAGCTTGTTGTATCAGAATCTGGTCAAAACACAAAAAGCGGTCGATGCCGGCGCGTTCCAAGATTGTGCGGAATTGGCGTGTAATTTTTACGTTTATGCCATGGCGCCTTCGGGGGACAAAGCGCAGCTTCAACCGTTGTATCACGAGTTGATGCAGACGTTGCAACAGTTCAAACAGTCGGGAGTTGATAAAGCGCGCCTTGAGCAGATCACCGGCATGGCGGAAGCCAATGCGGTGTTTGCGCTGGAAAGCGTGCAAGGCAAAGTGACTCAACTGGCCAGTAACCAAACGTTCTACGGCCAACCGGATCGCATCGAAACGCAACTTGCGGAACTACGTGCAGTGTCGCCACAATCGGTGTCGCAGGCGTATCAGCGTTACCTTGAAGGGCAGCATAAAGTGACCTTGAGCGTCGTGCCGAAAGGTCAAACGCAACTGGCGGTTCAAGCGGATAACTTCACGCCGCCAGCACGCACCTTGCCGACGTATCATAAGATCAGCGACAGTGATCTTCATTATCGTGCAGTGAAGGACAATTTCGATCGTTCATTGATGCCGAAAGTGGCTGAAGCGGTGCAAGCACACATGCCACCGCTGTATGACATCTATTTCGACAATGGTGCAGAACTTCTCGGCACGCAGACCACCGAAACACCTACCGTGCTGGTCGAGATCAAGCTGCCTGCAGGGGAGCGCCATGTGGCACCGGGGAAAGAAGGATTGGCGAATCTGACGGCAGCCATGCTGGAAGAAGGGTCGACGACGCGAACCGTTGAGCAGATTCAAGCCCAATTGGATCAATTGGGCTCTCAAGTGAGTGTCAGTGCCAATGCTTACTCAACCAGCATTGTGATTTCGAGTTTGAAAAAGAACCTAGCCGAAACCATGGCTGTGGTTGAAGAAGTGCTGTTTAAACCCGGATTTCGAAAAGACGATTTCAACCGCATCAAACAGCAAATGATTCAAGGCACCGTGTATCAACACCAGCAACCGGGGTGGTTGGCTTCGCAAGCCACGCGTCAGGTGCTGTTCGGCGATTCGATTTTTGCGCGCGCCAGTGATGGGACGCAGGCATCCATTGCGGCGTTGACGCTTGAGGATGTGAAGCACTTCTATCACCAATACTACACACCGCATGGTGCGCAAATTGTGGTTGTGGGCGACATCGGTAAACGGGACGTGCGTAAACAGCTGCAATTCTTTGCTCAGTGGCAAGGGGAAGCGTCTCCATTGCTGCGCCCGCAAGTGGTGCCGAATCTGACGGGGCAGAAAATCTACCTCGTTGATAAACCGGGAGCGCCGCAAACCATCGTCCGTTTGGTGCGTCGAGGTCTGCCGTTTGACGCGACTGGCGAGCTGTATTTAAGTCAACTGGCCAACTTTAACTTGGCCGGGAATTTCAACAGTCGCATCAACCAGAATCTGCGTGAAGATAAAGGCTACACCTACGGCGCCAGCAGTTACTTTGCCAGCAATCGAGAAGTGGGGGCGATTGTGTTCAATGCGCAGGTACGCGCCGATGCCACAGTGCCTTCGATTGTCGAAATGGAAAAAGAGATGGATCGATTTAGCCAGCAAGGGCTGACGAAAGAAGAGATGACGTTCTTGCGTTTGGCGGTGGGCCAGCAAGATGCGCTCAGTTATGAAACGCCATCACAGAAAGCGCAGCTCCTAAGTAGTATCCTGACTTACAGCTTGGATAAGGATTATCTGCAGCAGCGCAATGACATCGTCAAAAGCGTGGATAAGTCGACATTGGATGAACTGGCCGCAAAATGGTTTGTGCCAACGGACTACCAAATCATTGTTGTGGGTGATGCCAAATCGCTCAAACCCCAGCTAGAAAAGTTAACTATTCCCGTAGAAGAGCTTGAAATCATCCGCTAGAGTACACATTAAAGAGGAGGCGAAGTTCCGCCTCCTGCTTCTATCGTGGCGGGTTAAGCTCAGCTTCATTGGATTTATAACATTTATAAGCGAATCTCATTTTGACTAATTTTGCCGCGCGACTTGAACGAGTTGCTCATCAACCTGAAGTGTTTCAACAGTTTGGCCGAGGTGTTGAACGTGAAACGCTGCGTTACACTCCTGAGGGGGTGATTGCCCAAACACCTCATCCAACCGCGCTGGGTTCGGCACTGACCAATCGCTGGATCACAACGGATTTCGCTGAATCTCTGCTGGAGTTTATTACTCCGGTTTCGCATGATGTTCCGACGCTAATGTCGCAGTTGGCCGACATTCACCACTTTGCACAAAGCAAAATCGGTGAAGAAAAACTGTGGCCATTGTCGATGCCATGCTATGTCGGCAATGAAGATGACATCACGCTGGCTCAATACGGCTCGTCCAATTCTGGCCGCATGAAAACCCTTTATCGTACCGGCCTGAAGCGTCGCTACGGTAGCCTGATGCAAATCATTTCTGGTGTTCATTTCAACTTTTCTTTCCCGGACTCATTTTGGGACGCCCTGTATGGCGAACAATCAGAAGAACAACGTCAGGCCACAAAATCGGATGCCTATTTTGCGCTGATCCGCAACTATTACCGCTTTGGCTGGTTAATTCCTTACTTTTTTGGGGCGTCACCGGCATTGTGCTCGTCATTCATTCAAGGGCGTGAAACGTCGCTGGCGTTTGAGAACATCGGGCAGACCCTGTATCTGCCGCACGCTACCTCTTTGCGTTTGAGTGATTTGGGTTACACCAACCACGCACAAAGCGTGCTTAAAATTGGATTTAATGGCATTGAGCAATACCTCGCCGGACTCAATGCGGCGATTCGCACCCCGTCTGACGAGTTTGCCGAGATTGGCGTGAAAGTGGCGGGCGAATACCGTCAGCTCAACAGTAATGTGCTGCAGATTGAGAATGAACTCTACGCGCCCATTCGTCCAAAACGTGTGGCGAAAAGTGGCGAGAAACCGTCTGAAGCGCTGGCGCGTGGCGGCGTGGAATACATTGAAGTGCGCTCACTGGATGTGAACCCATTTAGTCCGATTGGCATCAGCGAGCAGCAAGTCCGCTTCCTCGATCTGTTCCTCACGTGGACCGCATTGACCGATTCGGATCCAATGGACGATTGCGAATTGGCTTGCTGGCGTGATAACTGGAGCAAAGTGGTGCTGGAAGGGCGCAAGCCAGGGCTGGAGCTGCAAATTGGTTGTCACGGCGAGAAATTGTCGCTGCAAGCTTGGGCCAAACGCGTATTTGCTGATTTGTCTCTGATTGCTGAACTGATGGATTCCGTGCATGGTGGCAGCGCGTATCAGGATGTGTGTCGCGAGCTTGAAAGCTGGATCGATCATCCGGAACGGACGTTGTCAGCACAGACGTTGGCGCTAACCAAAGAACATGGCGGTCTTGGAAAAACGGGCTGTGCACTGGGCTTGAAATACCGCGAACAGAACTTGAACCATCAATACAAAGTGTACTCCGCGACGCTCATGGAAGAGGAAGTTGTGCGCTCGGTTGCCGCTCAGCAGCAGCTTGAGCAGCAAGACCAACAGAGCTTTGATGCGTTTCTTGAACACTACTTTGCCTATCTGAAATAACATGGCAACAAAGGCGACATGGCTTTCGGTGAGCACACTCCTGCTTTTGGCGGGGTGTGCGACCACACCACCAAGCCAACAAAGCAATCTGTGTGACATTTTTCGAGAAAAGCCGCAATGGTATGACGATGCGGTGGCGATGAATGACGCGTGGGGCACGCCGATTCAGATTGCGATGGCGATCATCAAGCAGGAGAGCAGTTTTCGCCACGATGCCAAACCGCCCAAAGATTACCTATTAGGGTTTATTCCCTGGGGCCGAGTCAGCAGTGCGTATGGCTATGCGCAGGCGCAGGATCCTGCTTGGGAAGATTTTCAACGCGCAACCGACCACGGTGGCTCGCGGACCAATTTTGATGATTCGTTAATGTTTATTGGCTGGTATACCAGCGAAACACAAAAAACGCTTGGGATCTCGAAATGGGATACCTATCATCAATATCTCGCCTATCATGAAGGTCGAGGCGGCTTTAAGCGTAAAAGCTACCAGTCAAAACCGGCCTTGATCAAGGTGGCTCGGAAAGTCGAGCAACAGGCAAAAGACTATGGATGGCAGCTCAAACAGTGCCGTCAGGAATTAGAAGACAATCGAAGCTGGTTTTTCTGAACTGGCATGCAATGGAGAAAGGACAATGCCATTATTAGACAGTTTTACCGTCGACCACACTCGCATGAACGCACCGGCTGTGCGTGTTGCGAAAACCATGCAAACGCCGAAAGGCGACACCATTACGGTGTTTGACCTGCGTTTCACCATGCCAAACAAAGACATTCTGTCCGAGAAAGGGATTCATACGCTGGAGCATCTGTACGCCGGCTTTATGCGTGCGCACCTCAATGGCGCGAACGTGGAAATTATCGACATCTCGCCGATGGGATGTCGCACCGGGTTTTACATGAGCCTGATTGGTGCGCCAAGCGAAGAGCAAGTCGCTGCCGCTTGGTTGGCGTCGATGCAAGACGTATTGAGTGTCGAAAGCCAGGATCAAATTCCTGAGCTGAACGAATACCAGTGCGGCACCGCAGCGATGCACTCCCTGAATGAAGCCAAAGCGATTGCTGAAACCGTGATTGCCGCAGGCATTCAGGTCAACAAGAATGATGAACTGGCGTTGCCCGAATCGATGCTCAATGAGCTGAAAGTGCACTAAAGCTGCGCGTAACGATTACTGCACGTAACCATTGCGAGTGAAAATTCGAGTAATAAAAAAGGCTTGGGATGACCAAGCCTTTTTTGTGGATGCTGAATGTGGGCGCTTACGCTTTCTTCGTTTTACGCGGGTAGACTCGAACCAGTTTGATGCGGTTTTCTTCGAGTTCGACGATCTCCATCGGGTGACCGGCAACTTTGACACTCAGGTGACTGGCTGGAATCTCTTCCAGATGTTCCAAAATCAACCCGTTGAGTGTGCGAGGACCATCGGTCGGCAATTTCCACTTCAAGCTCTTGTTGATGTCGCGGATGTTGGCACTGCCTTCCATCAGGAAGCTGCCATCGCCTTGCGGGGTAATCTCTTCCGCTAAACTTGGCGCAATCGATGTGGTGAACTCGCCGACAATTTCTTCCAGAATGTCTTCTAGCGTGATGAGACCAATGATGTCGCCATACTCGTCGACGATGAGGCCAATCCGCTCTTTATTGCGCTGGAACTTGAGCAATTGCACGTTGAGTGGGGTACTTTCTGGAATGAAGTACACTTCATCGGCGGCCCGCAATAAGGTCTCTTTGGTGAATTCGTTTTTCTCCAACACGAAGCGCGCTGCTTCACGCAGACGCAACATGCCAACCACTTCATCAATGTGATCGCGATACAGCACCACGCGGCCATGCGGCGAGTGTGTTAGCTGACGCACAATGGATTTCCAGTCATCATTGATGTTGATGCCGGTGATCTCGTTGCGGGGAATCATGATGTCGTTCACGGTGACGTGTTCCAAATCGAGGATTGATAGCAACATGTCTTGGTGGCGACGTGGGATCAACCCACCGGCTTCATTCACCACCGTGCGTAGTTCTTCCGAGCTGAGCGGATCATCGCCCCCGTGTTGTGCAGAGAGCCCCAGTAGGCGAATAAATCCATTGGTAATGAAGTTGACGAACACCACCAGTGGCGACAACACCTTCATCAAAATCGAGAGCAGGACGCTGCTGGCGTAAGAGACGCGTTCTGGATACAGCGCGGCCAGCGTTTTGGGCGTGACTTCGGCAAACACCAAAATCACTAAGGTGAGCACACCGGTGGCAATGGCCACGCCGATATCCCCGTACAGACGCATCCCCAAAATGGTCGCAATCGCCGACGCTAAAATGTTAACGAGGTTATTACCGATCAGAATCAAGCCGATCAAACGGTCGGGGCGGCCAAGGAGTTTTTCAACGCGTTTGGCGCCTTTGTGTCCCGTGTTCGCCAAGTGTTTCAGGCGGTAGCGGTTCAGCGACATCATGCCGGTTTCTGAACCCGAGAAATAGGCGGAAATAATAATAAGACACGCGAGTAGCGCAAATAAGATACCCGTTGATATGTCGTCCAAAACGCTTGTTTTCCTTATAACAGTTTTCGGTAAATAAAGGCCTATCCCAGGCGGGGGTGTTCATGTTGATTCAGGTCTAATTCGTTGACCTTAGCGCAGAATAATCTCTCTGACAAATCGGCTGCCGAAGTACGCCAGCGTGAGCAAGGTTGCCCCGGCCACGGCGAACCACGTGACTTTACGTCCGCGCCAGCCTTTCTGATAGTGTCCCCACAACAAAATGGAATACACGACCCAAGCAATAAACGAGAGAATGCCTTTGTGCGCTTTGCCTTGGGCGAACATATCCTGAACAAACACAAAACCGGTGATCAGGGTGCCGGTGAGGAGCAGGTTACCGATCAAAATAATTTTGAACAGGTGACGTTCAACCATTAGCAAGGGCGGCAGGTTCGGGTTGATGGTAAGTCCTTTTTTCTTCTTTAACTTGTAATCCAACCAAGCCAGTTGCAAGGCGTACAACGCGCCTATCGACAAGGTAGAGTAGGAGAAGAGTGCTAAAGAAATATGAAACATCAGCTTGGGATCATTTTCCAGATGGGTCATGAACGTCCCAGGTAGAAACGCCGCCGCAGAGAGGTTAATGGCGGAGAAGCTGTACACCACCGGCAGCAGAAACCACAAACGCGCTTTGAACATCGCCACGCTCATGACCAGCGCAATGATAAAGCTGATCAGCGAGGCCACGTTCAGAATACTTAAGTTTTGACCGCTGCCGTGCAAAATGAGGTCACTCAATAGCCAGGCATGAAAAAGCAGCGCCAGCGCGGCACTGATAAATACCGTTTTAGCTTTGATCCCTGTTTGGTTGGCCAAGCCCGGTACGATCGTCGCAATGGACAGTGCATACAAGATGGCGGCAACGATAGCGATTAAGTTATCCATGCTTCTCACATAAATGGTGATTGAAGTGGCGAATTATACCCTGCATAACCCCAATGAGCTATGCCGGATCGTGATCGATTTCGAGAGTTGAGATATCGCGATGAAGCCCAATCTAACAAAGAAACGTGGATGCAACCGCGCAATGGGTATGCCTATTCATTTGGCTAAGGTATACTCACCGATATGAATCGCCTTATCGCGAAGAGAAAAAGATGTTTGAAAATTTAACGGATCGATTGTCCAAAACGCTGAAAAATATCAGCGGTAAAGGTCGTCTTACAGAAGACAACATTAAAGAGACGTTACGCGAAGTGCGTATGGCGCTGCTGGAAGCAGACGTCGCGTTACCGGTCGTACGTGAATTTGTCAGCCGCGTCAAAGAGAAAGCGGTTGGTGTTGAAGTTTCGAAATCCCTGACACCTGGCCAGGAATTCATCAAGATCGTTCGCGGTGAACTTGAAGCGGTGATGGGGGAGTCGAATGAAGCGCTGAACCTAGCGGCTCAGCCACCGGCCGTGATTCTGATGGCGGGTTTGCAGGGTGCGGGTAAAACCACATCGGTCGGCAAACTGTCAAAATTGCTGAAAGAGCGCGATAAGAAAAAAGTGCTGGTGGTTTCTGCCGACGTTTATCGCCCTGCGGCAATCAAACAGTTGGAAACCCTGGCGAACGATTTAGACGTGGATTTCTTCCCCTCTTCGCCGGATCAAAAACCAATTGATATTGCCAATGCAGCGATTGATCACGCGAAGAAAAAATTCTTTGACGTACTGATTGTCGATACCGCGGGTCGTCTGGCGATTGACGAGCAGATGATGGGCGAAATCCAAGATCTGCACAAAGCGATCAACCCAGTTGAAACGCTGTTTGTGGTCGATGCGATGACCGGTCAGGATGCGGCCAATACTGCGAAAGCGTTTGGCGACGCGCTGCCTTTAACCGGTGTGATTCTGACGAAAGTCGATGGTGACGCCCGTGGCGGTGCTGCGCTGTCTGTGCGTTATATCACGGGCAAACCGATCAAATTCCTTGGTGTGGGTGAGAAAACCGACGCCCTGGAACCATTCCACCCGGATCGCGTGGCGTCACGTATTCTGGGCATGGGTGACGTTCTGTCGCTGATTGAAGATCTGCAACGCAATGTCGACCAAGAAAAAGCCGAGAAACTGGCGAAGAAATTCAAAGAGAAGAAAGGCTTCGATTTGGAAGACTTCCGCGAACAACTGGGCCAGATGCAAAACATGGGTGGCATGATGGGCATGTTGGATAAACTGCCTGGCATGTCGCAACTGCCATCGGACATCAAAGACAAAGTTGATGACCGCATGTTTAAGCAGATGGAAGCCATCATCAGCTCCATGACCATGAAAGAGCGCCAAAACCCCGACCTCATCAAAGGCTCGCGTAAAAAACGCATTGCCGCTGGTTCAGGCACGCAAGTTCAAGACGTCAACCGCCTGCTGAAGCAATTTACGCAGATGCAGAAGATGATGAAGAAAATGCAAAAAGGCGGCATGAAAGGCATGATGCGAAACATGCAAGGCATGATGGGCGGCGGTGGCGGCTTCGGCGGCGGATTTTTCGGTCGTTAAGCATGCAGGTGAGCACCGAAAGTTTTGATGACTAAGTTTTCAAACTGTTAACATGCTCACGGTAATTTGCCCCCACTTTTGGTGGTGAAAAAATAGCTAAAACCCTTGCAATGCCTCGGAATAAGAGTAAAATTCCGAGGCTTTATTTTGGCACGAGACCCCAAACTGTTTTAGAACAACGGTTTTTGGGGTTAATTTTATTTTTGAGAAAGCAAAGAGGACGACATGGTAACCATTCGTTTGGCACGTCACGGCGCTAAAAAGCGTCCATTCTATCAAATCGTTGTTGCTGACAGCCGCAACTCTTCAACTGGCCGTTTCATTGAGAAAGTTGGTTTCTTTAACCCAACTGCTCAAGGTCAAGAAGAAGGCCTACGCCTAGATCTAGCGCGCGTGAACCACTGGGTTTCACAAGGCGCATCTGTATCAGATCGCGTAGCTAAGCTAGTTAAAGACGCTCAAAAAGCGGCTTAATTCTTACTTAGTAAGTAGCACTAGTTTATGTCGATGAAAGGTAAAGAAACAATGAGCAAGCAAGACGAAAAAATTGTTGTAGGTAAGTTTGGTGCTTCTTATGGCATTCGTGGTTGGCTTAAGGTTTTTTCCTATACAGACGATGCTGAGAGCATTTTTGATTACAGCCCATGGTTTGTGAACCATAAAGGCGAATGGGTCGAGTACAAAGTAGAAAGCTGGAAACGCCATAACAAAGGTATGGTGGCAAAACTTCAAGGACTTGATGTTCGAGAAGATGCGAACCTGATGACTAACTTTGAAATCGCGATTGACCCTGCATCACTACCTGAATTGTCAGAAGATGAGTTCTACTGGCGTGAATTGTTCGGTATGCAAGTGGTGACAACACAAGGCTACAACCTTGGTGAAGTTGTCGACATGTTAGAAACTGGCTCGAACGATGTTCTCGTGGTGAAGGCGAATCTAAAAGATGCTTTTGGCCAAAAGGAACGATTGATTCCGTTCCTTGAAGAGCAAGTGATCAAAAACATTGATCGCACGGCTCAACGGATCGAAGTTGACTGGGATCCTGCGTTTTAATTCTGAATCGATAAGGCAGAGAACACATGTGGGTTGGCGTCATTAGCCTATTTCCTGAAATGTTCCGCAGCGTTACCGATTTCGGAGTAACAGGTCAAGCGGTAAAAAAAGGGGTGTTGTCCATTGAGACTTGGAATCCTCGTGATTTCACTCATGACAAACGTCGCACTGTCGATGACAAACCCTACGGTGGCGGTCCTGGCATGTTAATGATGGTTCAACCTTTAAGGGATGCCATTCAGACAGCCAAACAGGCGGCACCGGGAAAGACGAAAGTCATTTATCTTTCTCCTCAAGGTCGAAAACTCGATCAGCAAGGGGTCGAAGAGCTGGCAACACATGAGAACCTGCTTCTCATTTGTGGCCGCTACGAAGGGGTAGATGAGCGCATCATTGAGTCTGAAGTTGACGAAGAATGGTCAATTGGCGACTTTGTGATGACGGGTGGGGAGCTCCCAGCCATGACGTTGATTGATTCGGTCTCTCGGTTTATTCCGGGGGTACTCGGTGATTTTGCGTCGGCAGAAGAAGATTCTTTTGCCAATGGCTTGTTGGATTGTCCGCACTATACGCGTCCAGAAGTGTTGGATGGAAAAGAGGTGCCTCAGGTGCTGAAATCTGGAAACCACGAGGACATTCGTCGTTGGCGACTGAAACAGTCGCTAGGCCGAACTTGGCTGAGAAGACCAGAGCTCCTGGAAAACCTAGCTCTGACTGACGAACAGGAACAATTACTGGCTGAGTACATTAAAGAGACCCAGACCCAGTAACCTATTAAATTTAGTATCAGTTTATTCTAGGAATTTAGACAATGAGTAACATCATCAAGGCTCTTGAAGAAGAGCAAATGAAGCAAGACCTACCTCAATTTGCACCAGGTGACACTGTTGTTGTACAAGTTAAGGTAAAAGAAGGTGACCGTGAGCGTCTACAGGCTTTTGAAGGCGTTGTAATCGCAATTCGTAACCGTGGCCTACACTCAGCATTCACAGTTCGTAAAATCTCGAACGGTGAAGGTGTTGAGCGTACGTTCCAAACTCACTCTCCAGTAGTGGCTAGCATCGAAGTTAAACGCCGTGGTGCAGTACGTCGTGCCAAACTGTACTACCTACGCGAACTATCTGGTAAAGCAGCTCGTATCAAAGAGAAGCTTGCTAAGAAATAATGCTAGAACTCGCGTTCTCATGAAAAAGCGGAGCCCATGGGCTCCGCTTTTTTGTGTCTGAATGATGGTGTTTTCAATTAAGCATGGTGTTTTGAATTAGAACCGTGTCTTCAATTGGGATTGAGAGTCATGCGTGGTTACGGGGCTGTTGGTTGTGAAGCGAACCGACTACTCGCGCGAATCTTCCGCAATGGTCACGGGTAACGTGATCTCTTCGCCTTTACGCAGCAGCGTGAAGTTCACCACGGTTCCTGGACGCAGATCTGTGACCGTATCCATCACGCTTTGACGGCCGTTGATCTTCTGTCCATCAATTTTCAGGATAATGTCTCTTGCTTGGAAGCCTGCACGCGATGCTGGCCCATTCGGGTCGATACCCAACACCACAATGCCACCAATGTGTTCACTGCCAAGCAGGCGTGAGGTGACTGCGTTGATGTCTTGGCCATCGACGCCAATGTACCCGCGAATCACACGGCCATCGGCGATGATTTTATCCATGATTTTACTGGCCAAAGTGAACGGGATCGCAAAGGAAATTCCATAGGTTTCCATTTCCGTTGCTTGTTGAAATGAGGCGGTATTAATGCCTACCAATTCCCCTTGCGTATTCACCAGTGCCCCGCCGGAGTTCCCTTCGTTGATGGCTGCATCGGTTTGAATAAACGCTTGGCGACCATCGGCACTGATCGATGAGCGGCCGGTTGCGGAAATGATACCAAAAGTAGTGGTTTGACCGAGGTTATATGGGTTCCCGATCGCAAGCACAACATCACCGACTTTGGCTTGATAGTTCGGGTTTTGTGGAATGATGGGCAGGTTTGTCCCTTCCACGCGCAGCACTGCGATGTCGGTACGGCGATCTTTGCCCACCAATTGCGCAGCGGCAACGCGCCCATCTTGTAACGCCACGATGATTTGATCCGCCTGCGCGACCACGTGATAGTTGGTAATGATGTAGCCTTTTTCACTGACGATTACGCCAGAGCCCAGCCCCTGTGTCGACAGTTTGGTTTTATCACTTTCTGAATATTTGCGGCTATAGATGTTCACCACCGCAGGTGCTGCGCGGCGGACGGCCTCATTAAATGAGATCTGAAGAGAGGCGAAATTGGCTGGTTGCGCGCTTTTTTCGGGCATCACATGGCTGCGCAACGATGGCACGGCCGCAATCACGACCGCTGCCGTGACCAGCCCAAGTCCGACTGAACGAACCAGAAATTTCAGCATATAGTTTCCAACCACTTACTCAACGAACCGACGAATGAACGTTACGCATCGATAACTTAGGGTGATACGAATCTGTAACGAGTTCGAAGAATAGCATTACCTTACCGAATAACAAAAGGGCAGCGTAACAATGCTGCCCTTTTCTCAAGCGACGAGTCTCGTGTTTATCGCACAACCAGATAAATGGTGCGGTCACCTCGTTGAATATTCAACGCCAGCACGTTCGGACTTTTCTCCAAAATGGCGCGTAAATCGGCGATGTTTTTCACGCGTTTACGGTTCACGCCAATAATGATGTCGTCTTTTTGCAGTTGATAACCTTCTGCGGGAGAGTCTTTCGCTACGCTGGTGACCTTCACGCCTTGAATCACATCGCTGTCGGTAGTGTTACTCAGTTCAGCTCCGCTCAGACCTTGGTGCAGTTTATCGGCCTTGGTCTTGTTGTTACTTTGCTCGCCCAAAGTCACTTCGTAGTTCTTCTCTTTTCCGTCGCGAATCACACCCAGTGTCACGGTTTTACCTGCGCCCAATGTGGCCACTTTGGCGCGTAATTCGGCAAAGGTTTCGACTTTCTTACCGTTCACGGAAATGATGATATCGCCAGCTTTGAGCCCGGCTTTATCTGCGGCGCTGTCAGGGAGGACCTGACTGACAAATGCGCCTTTGCTGGATTCATAACCCAGTGCGTCCGCCAGCTCAGAAGTAATTTCGCCCCCTTGAACACCAAGCATGCCGCGTTTCACTTCACCGAATTCCAGAATCTGATCGGCGAGGTTTTTCATCATGTTGGATGGGATCGCAAAACCGATACCGACGTTACCGCCATTGGGGCCCAGAATGGCGGTGTTGATCCCGATGAGTTCGCCGTTGAGGTTGACTAAGGCACCACCGGAGTTACCGCTGTTGATGGCTGCATCCGTTTGAATGAAGTTCTCAAAGTTTTCGATATTCAGGCCGCTGCGACCGAGCGCAGAAACGATCCCGGAAGTGACGGTTTGGCCAAGGCCAAATGGGTTACCGATCGCTACGGCAAAATCGCCGACGCGCAGTTGATCCGAATCTGCAATCTTAATTTCCGTGAGATTTTTCGCCTTTTCCAGTTTGAGCAGGGCGATGTCGGACATTTGGTCGCCGCCAACCAGTTCTGCGTCGTATTCACGACCATCATGCAACTGAACTCGGATTTTTTCCGCGCCGTTGATGACGTGATAGTTGGTCACGACGTAGCCTTTTTTAGCATTAATCACAACGCCTGAGCCCAAGCCACGGAACGGACGTTCTTGCAGTTGCTCCGTTGGAAAATCCGGGCCAAAGAAGAACCGGAATTGATCGGGAATACGTTGACGAGAGACTTGAGTACCTTCAACCGCAATGCTGACCACGGCCGGGGTGACCTTTTCCAGCATGGGTGCCAAACTCGGAACTTGCTCTCCACTCACGGAGAGAGGTAGCGCGGCAGAGGCCGGCAAGGGGGTGATGATGGAACTTAAGCTTAGAGACAGAGCGGTTAAGACAAGCAAAGGTTTTTTCATCATAAAACTCCTCATAGATTAACGCCTGGTTACAGATATATTTGTTACAAAATATAAATTTCAACAGACTCAGTGAGAGTTATGACTCAAAAACCTTTGCAAAGTTCAGTGGTCGATGATTCAACCGTAGATTAAATTAACTCGCTTTCGCGTTGACCACTTCGGAAGAGTGAATGATCGCTTTCTCTTCTGTTTTCAGCAGACCTGTTGCACCCAGCGCGTAGTCTTTCGGTGGCTGTTCGAACGATTCGTCTGCGTTGCCTGCGGCTTCATTTTCTTTGTGCTGAGCAATTTTCTTCACAAACGGATTATCTTGCTCTGGCAAATTCGGTAATAGCTCAGACGAGGTTTGGGCCATGTGTTGGTAAAGTTTGGTGTAATCCTTACCGAGTGTATCCAGCATTTCAGCCGCCTGAGCGAAATGATCAGCCAGCTCTTGGCGATGCTGTTCAATTTCAAATTTGGCGCTGTCCAAGTCTTTTTGTAGGGACTTTTGCGTCTTGTACTGCGGGGTGGTCAGGCGAGCAATAACGATCCCTGCAACAATCCCCACTAGCAAGCCCACAATGGCGTAAATCCAAGGCATAACTGCTCCTTATTGTTGTTATTTAACATGTTTTTTACTGGTTGGTTACACATGTTCAAGGGACATGTTACTATGAGACTGTTGGCGGATAAAGCAAAAAGCATGTGCTTTCAACGTCAGTTTTTTGCCCTTCATTTTTGCAGTAGACACTCATGACACCGAAGCAACGATACGAACAAGATTTAAAACGATCGGATTTTCAAAGAGATGACGCTCAGGCGCGAGCCGTCGATGGGTTGGATGCGCTGTATCATCAACTGATCGAATTCCTCGACACACCAGTGGTACGACCTTCTCGCTGGCAAAAATTACTCGGGAAAAAGGTGGAGCGTCCTATCCCGCCCAAAGGACTGTATTTTTGGGGCGGCGTGGGGCGTGGCAAAACGTATCTCATGGATACCTTTTATGACGCACTGCCCACGGAACGTAAGATGCGGGTCGATTTTCACCGTTTTATGTATCGCGTGCACGATGAACTCAGATTACTGGGCGAAACCAGTGATCCGCTTGAGGTGGTGGCCGACAAGTTCAGCCGCGAAGCGGTGATCATCTGTTTCGATGAATTTTTTGTGTCTGATATTACCGATGCGATGATTTTGGGCACGTTGTTTCAAGCCTTATTCCGTCGTGGCGTGGTGTTGGTGGCGACATCAAACATTCCACCGCACGACCTCTATCGCAACGGGTTGCAACGGGCGCGTTTTCTACCGGCTATCGCCTTAATTGAAGCCAACTGCCATATTCTGAATGTCGATAGTGGTGTCGACTACCGATTACGCACGCTTGAGCAAGCGGAAATTTACCATTATCCACTTGATGAGCAGGCGCGGGCGAATTTGAGTCAGTACTACAGTCAGTTGGTGGGGCATGAGAAACCGAACGTCAATGAAATCGAGGTGAATCGTCGCAAGCTCAGTGTGATTGAAGCCAGTGATGGCGTGCTGCACGCGTCATTTGCTCAGTTGTGTCAAACTGCGCGCAGTCAAAATGACTATATCGAAATGTCGCGTTTGTACCACACCGTGCTCTTGGCGGATGTGAAACAAATGGATCGCACCTTAGATGACGCAGCGCGTCGTTTTATAGCATTAGTCGATGAATTTTATGAGCGACACGTGAAACTGATTATTTCCGCAGAAGTAGCACTGGAATCGCTTTATACCCACGGTCAGTTGGAATTTGAGTTTAGACGTTGTCAGTCAAGGCTGATTGAAATGCAGAGCCGCGATTATCTCGCCAAAGAGCATCTGGTGTAACCACAAAATTTTTGTCATCAATCACGGGCGAAAAAATTTGTGAATTTATGCAAAAAGAGGTGATTTTTTCCGCGCTCTTCTCTATAATCCTGCGACCCACCGTTACTGCAGGTCTTTTTTAAGGCCGAGAGTGCCACCCACTCGAAGGGGTGATGACTGGGCTCTTAGACAGTGGGAGCGTATGCTCCTTTAAGTGTAAATTTGATTAAACGGGTTATTATTAGCATGAAAACTTTCGTTGCTAAACCAGAAACTGTAAAACGCGACTGGTACGTTGTAGACGCTGAAGGTAAAACTCTTGGCCGTCTAGCAAGTGAAATTGCATCTCGCCTACGTGGCAAACACAAAGCTGAATACACTCCACACGTTGACACTGGTGATTACATCATCGTTGTAAACGCGGAGAAAGTTGCTGTAACTGGTAACAAAGCTAAAGACAAAATGTACCACCGTCACACTGAATTCCCAGGTGGCCTGAAATCTTTCAGCTTCGAGAAGCTGATTGAGCGTAAGCCTGAGATGGTACTTGAGCTAGCGGTTAAAGGTATGCTTCCAAAAGGCCCTCTAGGCCGTGCTATGTACCGTAAGCTGAAAGTTTACGCAGGCGCTGAGCACAACCATACTGCTCAACAACCTAAAGTACTAGACATCTAATCGGGGATTTCGGAAATGGCAGAGAATCAATACTACGGCACTGGCCGTCGCAAAAGCTCAGCTGCACGTGTTTTTATCAAACCAGGCAGCGGCAACATCGTAATCAACAAGCGTAGCCTTGATGAGTACTTCGGTCGTCCAACTTCTCGCATGGTTGTTAAACAACCTCTAGAGCTAGTTGAGATGGTTGAGAAACTAGACCTATACATCACTGTTAAAGGTGGTGGTATTTCTGGTCAAGCAGGTGCTATCCGTCACGGTATCACTCGCGCTCTTATGGAATACGATGAATCTCTACGTCCTGTTCTACGTGCAGCTGGCTACGTTACTCGTGACGCTCGTCGCGTTGAACGTAAGAAAGTTGGTCTACGTAAAGCACGTCGTCGTCCACAGTTCTCTAAGCGTTAATCTTTTCTTTACGAAAAGAATCTCGCTTTCCAGTGTTACTGGAATGTGGTTCAAAAGCTCGGCATTTGCCGGGCTTTTTGTTTTTCTGCACAAAAGTTTTTGTGCACTTCTCCAAAAGAAAGTCCTTTCTCACAAGTCGCTTCATCTCCCTTTCTTTCAATAATGTCCCTTTTGTGACCTCGCGTGCGAATTGCTTCACGAATGTTATGAAAAGGTAGCTTTATCTTGTCAAAAAGTAGGGTTTTATTTATCATTTCATATCAAATAAATACAACGAAAACCCGTATTTTGTTAGCCATGCTCTTTAAGCGGAATAACAGGAATCCACAAGGAGCAAATGGGAGAATGTCTGGATGAGCAATGCGCCTTTGAACAACGGTCGCAGACGTTTCTTAACCGCTACAACAGCTGTTGTGGGTGGTTTAGGAGCGGCTGCGGTTGCCGTACCTTTTATCAAATCGTGGAACCCAAGTGCGAAAGCGAAAGCGGCCGGTGCCCCTGTCGAAGTTGACATCAGTAAACTCGAAGAAGGGCAGATGGTTCGTGTGGAGTGGCGAGGTAAACCTGTCTGGGTTGTCCGTCGTGCTCAGTCTGTTGTGGATGCTTTAAAAGAGCACGACAACCAACTTCGCGACCCGAACTCTAGTGAAGAACAACAACCGAACTACGCTCAAAATACCTATCGTTCAATAAAGCCTGAATACTTTATTGCGGTGGGGATTTGTACTCACTTAGGGTGTTCACCAACCTATTTGCCTGACTCCTTTAACGAACAAGTTCAAGGGGTGAAATCAGGCTTCTTCTGTCCATGTCATGGTTCGAAGTTCGACATGGCTGGTCGTGTATTCCAAGGGGTACCCGCACCACTCAACTTGGTGATTCCGAAATACATGTACCTGAGCGATACCAGAATTGTTATCGGCCTTGACGAAACCGGGGAGGCATAATGCAAGCTCTACTTGATTGGGTGGAAAAACGCCTGCCCGCAATGAATGCGTACAAGAAACACCTATCTGAATACCCAATGCCGAAGAACTTTAACTTTTGGTACCTTTTCGGTTCCTTGGCAATGTTGGTCTTGGTGAATCAGATCCTCACCGGGATTTGGCTGACGATGAACTATGTGCCATCTGGTGATGGTGCGTTTGCTTCAGTGGAATACATCATGCGTGATGTCGATTACGGTTGGTTGCTGCGTTATATGCACTCCACGGGCGCATCGGCATTCTTTGTGGTGGTTTATCTGCACATGTTCCGTGGTCTGATTTACGGTTCATACCAGAAGCCTCGTGAGTTGCTGTGGATCTTCGGTATGTTGATCTTCTTGGCGCTGATGGCTGAAGCCTTTATGGGTTACCTACTACCTTGGGGACAGATGTCTTACTGGGGTGCTCAGGTTATCATTTCGCTATTCGGTGCGATTCCGGTGATCGGGGATGACCTGACGCTATGGATTCGGGGTGACTACGTCATTTCAGGTGCGACGCTGAACCGCTTCTTTGCGCTGCACGTGATTGCGTTACCTATCGTGCTGCTGCTGTTGATCGTACTGCACATTCTTGCGCTGCACGAGGTGGGATCGAACAACCCGGATGGGATCGAAACCAAACTGCCAAAAGGTGAGATGGGCGACGATTACCAAAGTCAGTTCAAGTTCCATGAGTACTACACGAAGAAATACGACATCATCGATTCGATTCCTTTCCACCCTTACGGGACCGTGAAGGATCTCGTGGGTGTTGCTGGCTTCTTGTTCTTATTCTGTTATGTACTGTTCTTTAACCCAGAGATGGGAGGCTATTTCCTTGAGCCGCCTAACTTTGAAGCCGCGAACCCACTGAAAACACCTGAGCACATTGCGCCAGTGTGGTACTTCACGCCGTTCTACGCCATTTTGCGTGCAGTTCCGGACAAGTTGGTCGGTGTTATCGCGATGGGTGCGTCGATTGTTGTGCTGTTTTTGCTGCCATGGTTGGATCGTTGTAAAGTCCGTTCGTACCGTTACCGCAGTAAACTGCACCTGGTGAACATCATTCAATTTACCATTTGTTTCATTGCCTTAGGTATTCTGGGGGCGCTTCCAGCCACACCAACATACACCTTACTGGCTCGAATCTTTAGTTTGGGTTACTTCATGTTCTTCGTCTTGCTGTTCTTCTACAGCAAAAACGAAGCAACCAAGCCACTACCAAAGAGGGTGACATTCAAATGAAAAAATGGATTGTAATTTTGTTTGCCATGTTGCCTTCATTGGCGATGGCTGCGGGCGGAAACGTCCATCTGGACAAAGCGGGCAATGACCTGACCGATACTGCGTCGTTGCAACGTGGTGCCCAGCTGTTCATGAACTACTGTTTTGGCTGTCACTCGACGCAATATCAGCGTTATGAGCGTGTCGCGACGGATCTTGGCATTCCCGCGGATCTGATGAAAGAGAACTTGATTTTCGATCCGCAAACCAAGATTGGTCAGTTGATGGAGAATGCCATTCCGGACAAATCTGCGGCGAAATGGTTTGGCGCGCCACCACCGGATCTGACGTTGGTTGCTCGCGTGCGTGGTGTGGACTGGTTATATACATATCTCCGTTCATTCTATGCTGACCCAAGCCGCCCGTTTGGTGTGAACAACATCGTGTTCCCAAGTGTTGGTATGCCTCATGTGCTTGAAGAGCTGCAAGGCACTCCTGATCCCGTGTTTGGAACGCACCTGGTGAATGGCGAAGAAGTGAAAACCGTGGTCTCTACGAAGTCTCGTGGTAATGGCGAGTTGAGTACCGGTGAATACGATCAAGCGGTGCGTGATCTGGTCAACTTCCTCGAGTATTCCGGTGAGCCGGTAAAACTCGAACGTCAAAGCATGGGCTGGTGGGTGATGGCCTTCCTTGTACTGCTTACCATCGTGGTCGTCGCGCTCAAGAAAGAGTATTGGCGTGATGTGCACTAATTGTGCTATCATATCGCGCTAATTCTCGATTTATCGAATCATCAATGGAGGCTTAGCCTCCATTGTTTTTTATATCTGTAAGTGTGTGCTGGAGGGCTCCATGGCTGTAGCTGCCAATAAACGTTCTGTGATGACTCTATTTTCAAGTGCGTCTGATATGTATAGCCATCAGGTTCGTATTGTGCTGGCCGAAAAGGGTGTCAGTGTTGAAGTTGAGCTGGTTGATGAAGATAACCTACCTGCGGATCTCATCGAGCTGAACCCATACAAGACGGTACCAACGCTGGTTGACCGTGAGCTTGCGCTTTATGACTCTAAAATCATCATGGAATACCTTGATGAGCGTTTTCCCCATCCACCATTGATGCCAGTGTATCCTGTTGCCCGTGGTAACAGCCGTCTGATGATCTACCGTATCGAAAGAAACTGGTACTCACTAGCGAACAAAATCATCAACGGTTCTGCCGATGAAGCAGAATCTGCTCGTACGAAACTGCGTAACGATTTGCTGACGTTGGCTCCGGTATTCGCGGAATACGAATACTTCATGAGTGAAGAATTCAGCCTGATCGATTGTTACTTGGCTCCGCTATTGTGGCGTTTGCCTGTTCTGGGTATCGAACTGATCGGCCCGGGTTCTAAAGAACTAAAAATCTACATGAATCGCGTCTTTGAACGTGATTCATTCCTGGCTTCTTTGACTGAAGCTGAGCGTGAGATGCGTCTCGTTCGTTAATGGTTGTTTGATGGATATTGATCACATGACGCCACGCCGACCATTTATGCTACGCGCATTTTATGATTGGCTGTTGGACAATGACCTGACGCCACATTTGGTTGTCGACGCCACAATGCAGGGTGTTCGAGTGCCAATGGAATATGTGCAGGATGGTCAAATCATTCTGAACGTCGCTCCACGTGCGGTTGGCAATCTGGAATTGGGCAATGACGAAGTGACGTTTAACGCGCGCTTTGGTGGTCGCCCACATCTGGTTGTGGTGCCGATGTATGCCGTTCAAGCGATCTACGCGCGTGAAAACGGTGCTGGGACGATGTTTGAGCCTGAAGCGGCTTATATGGATGAACATGAAGTCGGTATTTTCGAAGAGGATGATGAAGAGACCACAGAAAGCGGATTGAGCGAAGTGACGTCCGAACTGCCAACTGTGGAGGATTCTGAACCGGAAGATGCCCCTCGTCCAAAAGGTAAACCAAGTTTACGAGTGGTAAAATAAGCTCGTAAGTTTCAATAAAAAGCAGCGCTGAAGCGCTGCTTTTTTTATATGTGGCTTATCGAACTTAGTCTGCGTATTGGAAGGCGCGAATCACTTGTTTGACGCCGGAAATATTGCGGGCAACCTCGGTCGCAATGTTGGCGTGTTCACGAGAGACATACCCCAGTAAGTACACTTCTCGATCTTCGGTGATCACCGAAACCTTCACCCCGTTGAGTTCTGATTTGGCGAGCAGTGCAGATTTCACTTTGGTAGTGATCCAACTGTCATTACTGACTTCGCCGAGGGAAAGCGGGGCTTTGATATTGACTTGGTTGTGCAGTTCTTTAACGCCCTTGATTTGCTGGACTTGCGCAATAAACTGCTCGAGCAATTCGGCAGTGCGTGACTGACCAATCAAAATCACGGTGCCGCGATACGAATTGGCAGTAATTCGCATTTGGTTTTGATACGGCGCTTTATTACTCAGGCCGGTAATTTCCAGTTGCAAGTTGCTATCGCGCCAGATCTCTTGCGTGGTTCGTGGGTCGGTGGCGATGTTCACGGTGGTCGCCGCGCCTGCGATAAACAGCCCGGCACACCCGGACAAAGTCATCAGCATCGCAACAACGGCAAAAAGGCGTAAAGTCTTCATCAATTACTCTTCATGAGCGGGAAACAGAACCTGATCGATCAAATCGCACAGGCAGTGCAAGGTCACCATGTGAACTTCTTGAATCCGCGCGGTGCGCTGAGACGGAATGCGAATTTCAACATCGTTTTCACCCAGCAGGCCGGCCATTTCGCCGCCATCTTTGCCGGTCAAGGCAATGATGGTCATGTCGCGTGTTACCGCAGCCTCCATCGCTTTGATGATGTTCTTGCTGTTACCACTGGTGGAGATGGCCAGCAGAATGTCACCCGGCTGACCAAAGGCACGCACTTGCTTGGAGAAAATTTCCTGATAGTGATAGTCGTTAGCCACCGCTGTCAATGTGGTGTTATCGGCGGTCAGTGCGAGTGCAGGCAGGCTCGGGCGTTCAGTTTCAAAACGGTTCACTAAACAGGAGGTGAACTGTTGCGCATTCGAGGCCGATCCGCCGTTGCCACAACAGAGAATTTTGCTGCCGTTCAGCAGGCTGGCCACCATGGCTTGGGCCCCGTGCATGATCGCATCTGGCAACGCTTCGGCTGCGGCGATCTGAATTTGAATACTTTCGGTAAAACTATCTTTAATGCTATCGAGCATCGATTATCCTTCAGTGATTGCGTTTTTTATCCAGTCAATCTGGCGGCCTTCATCATGGATTGCCACCACATCGAAACGAAAATCGGTCGTGTCGGCACTCAGGCCTTGCTTGAGCATCCACCAATTTGCCGCTTTGATCAAGCGTGCTTGCTTCTGTCTGGTGACCATTTCAGCAGCATGGCCGTGACGTTGGTTCTGACGATACTTCACTTCGACAAACACCAAAGTCTGTTTTTCTCGCATGATTAAATCCAGTTCACCACCGCGAATCTGGAAGTTTTGGGCAATCAGTGACAAGCCACGGCGGCGCAAATAATCCGCCGCTGTGGCTTCGTAGTGTTGTCCAGTTTGGCGGCGATTAAAGAGCCCCATGCTCCGCCCAACTGATTTCACGTTGCACGACACATTGTTCGTCAATGCCCAGCACGCCGGTTTGACCATCAATGGTATACCCTTCGACGACTTTCATCTGTGGCAGTTCGACCATCAGGTTGTATGCATCCATCCCCATGGCTTGCAGGCGGCGTTCCGCGTTGCTGGATTTCGGCCACAGTTTTTCCATCTGTTCCGAAATGGCTGGCGTTGGGTGAATCAACAGCGGAATGTCACTGTAAGTCACGCCCGTTAAATCTTCATACTGGCGGCCACCGCTGTTGCTGGCGGAGTTAGAAAACAGTTTCGGTGGTTGGGTATCTGGGTTGATGGCGACTTCGATAAACGGCTTGATCAGCGTGAGGTCAGCGCTGTTGGCCACGATGTATACCGCATCGATGTCACGACGGCTGCGTGGCTGGCTTTCCATTTTCAGTCCGGTCAGCGCTTCCATCTGGGCAATATTTTGTTGGCTATCTTGTAAGCCGAAGACGCTGTTGATGTTGCGTTGCAGCTGCCGACGATCGCCGTATTGGTTCACAGCGACTTTGTTCTTGCTGAATTTGTGCCACTCTTCATCAAATGCTTCCACCACACGCTCGCCATAACTGCCTTGCGGAGCCAAAACCAACGGGTAACGGTAGCCTTGCGTAAAGAGATGTTTAGCCGCTTGCGCAACTTCTTGTTCTGGAGACAAAGCCAAGTAGCAGGTGTCGGAGCCATCAATCACTTGATCGGGAATGTTCAGCGCCAGCGTCGGAATTGATTGCCCCCGTGCTTGCTGGAACTGTTGCAGTTTTTCAATGTTGCCTTTAATCAGTGGGCCCACCACGAAATCGATGTGCTTCGCCGTCAATGTGGCGTCGACTGATTCCAACGTTTCTGCGTTGGTGTCGATGATGGTTAATGTTGCTTCAGGATCGCGATCGTCATCGTTCATCATCGCCATGATAAAACCGTCACGAATCTTTTGCGCTGGGCTTGAGAACTTGCCAGTCAGTGGCAGCAGCAGGGCCGTATTCTTCGGTTTGACGATTTCCAGAGCAAGGATGTCTTGAATCGCTTTAGGCGTGTAGATTGCGGCGGGATGATCCGGGTTTTCAGCAAGCCATTTTTCCAGCGTGTTTTTGAGCTGAGGCAGGTCGCTCCCCATGGTTTTGACGTACACCGCCAATTGCAGCCAACCGTCGAGAGTCGCCTCGTTACGTTCGGCGGACAGCTTGGTGATCGCATATCCCGAGTAGTGATTGAGGTTGGCCCAGATTTGGTCGGCTAACGCTTCTTGTTGATCGCTGTCGGCCAGATCATACAGGGCGACCAATTCGCGACTGGAATCAAATGAACGGTCGAGCGCGGTAAAAATATCGGCGCGCATCTGGTGGTATTCCTGCCATTGCAGCGTCGGCAGTTTCCAGTTGGGCTTAAAGTTGAGCAGGCCAAGGGCGTCTTGGTATTTTTCTGCATTGACCAACAACTGGGCACGTGCCAGTTGCCATTCCGCCTGCTGGCTTTCACTCAGCTTTTGTTTCGCCAGGCGGCGAATCAGCAAGTCCGCTTGCTCGGTATTGTTTTCAGCAATCGCGGCTTTGAGTGCCATGATTAACCAGTCATTTTGCAGGCTGCCTTGACTGCTGTCTGCTTGCATCAGGTACGTCTGTGCAGGCAGGCTCGGTTCACCGGTAATGTCCACCAAAAGTGGCGATGTCGGTGTCGAGGTACAGGCGGCTAGGGTAATTGCTAATGCAACGGGAGTGAGTAAGCGTGGTACACTGCGTCTCTGATGGTTTTTCATAGCCATGAGTTCTTTCGTTAATCCGTGTAAAATTGTCTCTATATTAATCGTTGAAGTGATGGTAAACAAATGACAGATAACAAAACCTTGCCTGCCGAAGTCCCAACTTTGTACATTGTTCCGACTCCGATTGGCAACTTAGGGGATATCACCCAACGTGCCCTCGATGTGCTTTCAAGTGTTGATGTTATCGCCGCAGAAGATACACGCCATTCAGGCAAACTGCTGTCGCACTTCAATATTCAAACGAAGACGTTCGCTCTGCATGATCACAATGAACAGCAAAAAGCTCAAGTCTTAGTTGAGAAATTGTTGTCCGGACAGTCGATCGCGTTGGTATCGGATGCCGGTACACCACTCATTAGTGATCCAGGTTATCATTTAGTCACTCAATGTCGTCAAGCGGGTGTTAAAGTTGTGCCACTTCCTGGTGCGTGTGCGGTGATCACAGCATTGAGTGCCTCTGGTTTGCCGTCCGATCGTTTTAGTTTCGAAGGCTTTTTGCCCGCCAAAAGCAAAGGGCGCAAAGACAAGTTTATGGAAATCGCCAAAGTTGAGCGCACATGTATTTTTTATGAATCGCCGCATCGCATTACGGAATCGCTGCAGGATATGCTGGCCATCTTGGGGCCAGAGCGTGAAGTGGTGCTGGCTCGTGAGCTGACCAAAACCTTTGAAACCATTCAGGGCATGCCGCTGGGCGAACTGATTGAGTGGATTGATGCTGACGAAAACCGCAAACGCGGTGAGATGGTCCTGCTGATTCACGGCTACCGTGACAGTGCAGAAGACACATTGCCGGAAGAGGCGCTACGCACGCTTGGTATTTTGACCCAAGAACTGCCACTGAAGAAAGCGGCGGCGATGACGGCAGAAATTTACAACCTGAAAAAGAACGCGCTCTACAAATGGGGATTGGAGAATCTCGGCTAACTGATGAACTTCTGACCAGTTGCGTCGAAAATCGGTGTGGAGGACGATTCTTCCTAGACAGTGACCTGCGATGCCGATAGAATTCGCGCCTGGAGTTGACTGGGTAGTCGCTGCCTTATTGACGTCCCTTAACCTTGTGTTAGGGAGACTGATAAGGGGGAGGAAAGTCCGGGCTCCGTAGAGCAGGGTGCCAGGTAACGCCTGGGGGGCGCAAGCCTACGACAAGTGCAGCAGAGAGAAGACCGCCGATGGCCCGCAAGGGATCAGGTAAGGGTGAAAGGGTGCGGTAAGAGCGCACCGTGCGACTGGCAACAGTTCGTAGCAAGGTAAACTCCACCCGGAGCAAGACCAAATAGGCCTCCACATAGCGTTGCTCGCGTTAGGAGGCGGGTAGGTTGCTTGAGCCAGTGAGCGATTGCTGGCCTAGACGAATGGCTACTACCGCGCAAGCGGAACAGAACCCGGCTTACATGTCGGCTCCACCTATTCAGACCCATCATAACTTCGCGGTTATGATGGGTTTTTTGCTTTTTATTGACTTAGACGATAGTAAAACCATTAAACTTAGCGCAATGTCACGTCCCGTAAGTGTTTTTATGGGTAGCAGTCGTGTAGGAAAACGGTACACTACACAATCAAACTGACGGACGTTTGTGCTGAACGAGACCCTTATGACTGAATCTTTCCAACATATTTCTGTGCTACTTCATGAATCGATCGACGGTCTGGCGATTAAGCCGGATGGGATTTACATCGATGGCACCTTTGGTCGTGGCGGACACAGCCGCACTATCTTGTCTCAGCTTGGCCCCAATGGCCGCTTGTACAGCATCGACCGCGATCCGCAGGCGATTGCTGAAGCGCAGAAAATTGATGATCCGCGTTTTACCATCGTTCATGGCCCGTTTTCCGGAATTGCCGAATACGCTGCGCGTTACGAATTGGTCGGCAAAGTCGATGGCGTGTTGTTCGATCTCGGTGTGTCTTCACCGCAATTGGATGATGCCGAGCGTGGTTTCAGCTTTATGAAAGATGGCCCGTTGGACATGCGCATGGATCCGACCTCTGGCATGCCGGTGTCGGCGTGGTTGGCACAGGCGGATCTGGACGACATCACGTGGGTGATTCGCGAGTTTGGTGAAGACAAACATGCGCGCCGCATTGCCAAAGCCATTGTGGCGTACCGTGAGAATGAAGAAAACGAACCCCTGACGCGCACGAGTCAGCTAGCGAAGCTGATCTCGGATGCGGCGCCAAAGAGCTTCAAAGAGAAAAAACACCCGGCGACGCGCGCATTCCAAGCCTTTCGCATTTACATCAACAGTGAATTAGAAGAGATCGATACCGCGCTCAAAGGGGCTGCGTCGATTTTGGCCCCGCAAGGCCGCTTGTCGGTGATCAGCTTCCATTCGCTGGAAGATCGCATGGTGAAGCGCTTCATGCGTAAAGAGAGCAAAGGACCGGAAGTGCCTCACGGCATTCCGTTGACGCAAGAACAAATTCGCGCGCTGGGCAGCGCTGATCTGAAAACGGTCGGCAAAGCCATCAAACCGTCTGAGCATGAAGTGGCGATGAACCCACGTTCTCGTAGCTCCGTGCTGCGCATTGCTGAAAAACTCTGAGTGGCCTGAAACTCGATTGCTGTTATGTCTCAAACCAAGCCTAATCTCGCCAAACTGATAGCGTTCGACCTACTCACGGTGGGTCGTATTCCGCTGATCATGCTGATGTTGATCTTTGCGACCGCGATGGGGGTGGTGTTTACCACCCACCACACGCGCCAATCGATCACGCAAAAGGATCTGGCGTTGCAAGATCGCGATCACCTCGACAACGAGTGGCGTAACTTGATTTTGGAAGAAACGGCGTTGGCGGAGCACAGTCGAGTACAAGACTTAGCACGCAAAGATCTCGAGATGAAACGTCCGGATGCTGACAAAGAAGTAGTGATTGAACTCAAATGACGAAGAAGCCAGCGAAAGCCAAAGAGAAAACTCCCGCCAAACCTAAAGCGAGCGTCAAAGCAGCCGGCCCAGACAGCCCGGTGCTGATTCGCTGGCGTTTCTATCTGATCATCCTATTTGTCCTGTTGGCATTTGCGCTGCTGGTTGGGCGCCTTGCCTTTATTCAAATCATTGAACCCGATAACCTCATTCGTGAAGGGGACATGCGTTCCATTCGCGCCAAAACCTTGCAATCGGCTCGCGGCATCATTTCGGATCGCAATGGCGAGGCGCTTGCGGTGAGTGTGCCGGTGGAAGCCGTCTGGGCCGATCCGGCGACGATTTTCAAACAAGGCGGCTTGGTTGAAAAGGATCGTTGGTACGCGCTGGCGGATGTGCTGAATCTGGATCGTCAAGAGATGATGACCAAGCTGGAAGACAACCGCACGCGTCGCTTTATCTATCTGCAACGTCAGGTTAGCCCAGCGATGGCGAAATACATTCGCGAGCTGAAGCTGTCTGGTGTGGGGCTTAAATCAGAATCCCGTCGCTATTATCCGGCGGGAGAGGTCAGCGCGCACTTGATCGGAGTCACCGGCATTGATGGTCATGGTCTGGAAGGCGTTGAGCGCAGTTACGACAAATGGCTGACGGGTGAAGCGGGCAAGAGCATTATTCGTAAAGACCGCTACGGCCGCGTGGTGGAAAATATCTCGCTGGAAGAGCGAGAAGAAGGTAAACCGCTGCAATTGACGATTGATCAGCGCCTGCAAGCGATCGCGTTTCGCGCGGTGAAGCAGGCGATGGCGGATTATCGTGCCACGTCCGCATCCGCGGTGATGCTGGATGTGAAAACGGGTGCCGTGCTGGCGATGGTAAATGCGCCATCCTATAACCCAAACAATCGCGCGGATTGGCAAAGTTTCAAAATGCGTAACCGCGTGATTACCGATGCGTTCGAACCGGGGTCGACGGTGAAACCGTTTGTGGTCTTGGCCGCTCTGGCTAATGGCACGGCCGATGAGCATACCATCATTGATACCGGCGATGGCGTCATGCGTATTGGTGGCAGCCGCGTGCGAGATACCTCGAGAGTCGGCAAAGCCACGCTCCAAATGATCCTGAAAAAATCGAGTAACGTCGGTGTGGCGCACTTGGCGCTGGGTATGCCGCTTGAAGCGATGTTGGGGATGTACAATTCAGTTGGTCTGGGGGAAGTCTCCGGTCTGAACTTGGTGGGTGAAACGACGGGGATTTTCCCGAACCGTCGCCGCTGGTCGCAGTTTGAAATTGCCACGTTGGCCTTTGGGTACGGTTTGTCGATCACGCCGATTCAATTGGCGCATGCTTACGCGACGCTGGGCAACTTCGGTAAATATCAACCCGTGCATCTGATTGAAAGCAACCAACAGGATCTCTCTCACCAAGTGGTGGATGAGCAATACGCGAAGAAAGTGTTGGATATGCTGGAAACCGTCACCCAACCGGGCGGCACGGCCGTGCAAGCCGCGGTGCCGGGCTATCGCATTGCGGCGAAATCCGGGACATCACGTAAAGCAGTCGCGGGCGGTTACAGTGATGAATATTTTGCCTACACCGCCGGTGTGGCGCCGGTGAGCGATCCGCGCATTTCGCTGGTGGTGATGGTCAACGAACCGCAAGGCGACTCTTATTATGGCGGTGCGGTAGCAGGGCCAGTGTTCTCGGAAATCATGAAAGGGGCACTGCAGATCCTGAACATCGCACCGGACGAGAACCGATTTCAAAAATAACAAAGCCCGTTCACGCGGCGGGCAGAACATAGTGTGAGAACTCCATGAACACTAGCAAGGCTTTACAACAACTTATCTCTCCATGGCTGACCATCAGTGCGCCGTCACTGGCAGCGTTGACCGTGACGCATCTGGAACTCGACAGTCGCCACATCCAAGCGGGCGACACCTTTGTCGCGATTATCGGCCACGCCACCGATGGACGTCGATTCATCGATAAAGCCATCACCCAAGGGGCCAATCTTGTGTTGGCGCAAGCGTGTTCACAGCATCCCCATAGCAGCGTCGAAGAGCGCCATGCGGTGCCGGTTGTGTACCTCGAACAGTTGGATAAACACCTTTCAGAGCTGGCTGGGCGCTTGTATGGCGGTCATCGCAATCATGTGATTGCGGTGACAGGCACCAACGGCAAAACCACGATTTCTCAACTGATCGCGCAATGGATTGATTTACTGGGCCATCGCGCCGCGGTGATGGGAACCACGGGCAACGGTTTTCTGAGTCATTTGCAGCCTGCGGCCAACACCACGGGCAACGCAGTTGAAGTGCAGTCGACGCTGTTTGAACTCGCGCAGCAAGGTGCGGAATATACGGCCATGGAAGTCTCTTCACACGGCTTGGTGCAAGGGCGAGTGAAATGTGTGCCGTTTGATGCGGGCGTATTTTCTAACCTCAGCCGTGACCATTTGGATTATCACGGCACGATGGATGCCTACGCGGACGCAAAGTTGTCGCTGTTTACCGAGCATGAGACGCGCCAAGCCATCATCAATGTCGACGATGAAGTCGGCGCGCGCTGGGCGCAGCAACTTCAGCATGCCGTGGGCGTATCACTGAAAGCGAAGCCCAATGCTGAACAAGCGTTGTGGGCGGTGCAGGTGAGTTACGCAGAAAGTGGCATCACGATTGATGTCGATGGCAGTTGGGGCGCAGGGCAACTGCGTGCGCCGCTGATCGGCGAATTCAACGCCTCAAACCTGATGCTGGCTCTGGCCACGCTGCTTAGCCTGGGCTTTGAGCTCGATGCTTTATTAGCGGCGGCACCGCAACTTCAACCGGTGTTAGGTCGCATGGAACTGTTTCAGGCCCCCGGCAAAGCCAAAGTGGTGGTCGATTACGCTCATACGCCAGACGCGCTAGAAAAAGCGCTACGCGCCCTGCGTGTGCATTGCCAAGGTCAGCTGTGGGCGATTTTTGGGTGCGGTGGGGACCGTGATACAGGGAAACGTCCGATGATGGCGGCGATTGCCGAAGCCTTTGCTGATCGCGTGATCCTGACTGACGACAACCCACGCAGCGAAGATCCGCAGGCGATTGTCAATGACATGCTGGCCGGACTCAAAGCCCCGCAATACGCGAATGTGGAACACAACCGTTTTGACGCGCTGCGTACTGCGCTGTCGCAAGCCGGGGAACAAGATATCATTCTGTTGGCCGGTAAAGGCCACGAAGATTATCAAGTTTTGGCCCACGACACGATTCACTATTCGGATCGCGAATCCGCACAAACCTTATTGGAGCTATCAGCATGATTCGTCTTTCTTTGTCACAGCTCACAACGGTTTTAGATGCTCAATTAGTCGGGGATGATACGGACATTGCGGCCGTGTCGACTGACACACGCTCGATTGCACAAGATGCGCTGTTTGTGGCTTTAGTCGGTGAGCGTTTTGATGCGCATGAATTTGCCGCGCAAGCGGTGGCTGCGGGCGCCAAAGCGCTGCTGGTTGAACGAGCGCTCGACGTCAACGTGCCTCAGCTGGTGGTGAGTAATACCAAAACGGCGTTGGGCCAACTGGGGAACTGGGTGCATCAGCAGTGCCACACGCCAACCGTGGCGATCACGGGCAGTTGCGGCAAGACGACCGTAAAAGAGATGGTTGCCAGCATTTTATCGGCCAAAGGCCAGGTCCTGTTCACCGCGGGTAACTTTAACAACGACATCGGTGTGCCGCTGACGTTGCTACGCTCGACGCCGCAAGATGACTATGCCGTGATTGAACTCGGCGCCAACCACATTGGCGAGATTGCTTATACCGTGGGCTTGGTGAAACCGGATGTGGCTTTGGTTAACAACGTCGCCGCCGCACACTTAGAAGGTTTTGGGTCGATTGACGGTGTCAAACGCGCGAAAGGTGAAATTTACCAAGGGCTGAGTGCAGGCAACACCGCGGTAGTGAATTTGGATAGTCAGGGCGGCGCGTTGTGGCAATCGGTGCTGGCTGACAAAAGCGTGAAAACTTTTTCCGTCACAGAGCACAGCGCTGACTTTTACCCACGGGATATCGTGTTGAATGCAGCAGGAGAAGCCAGCTTTGTGTTGGTGACGCCAATCGGTGACGTGGCCGTAAAACTGGGCATCATCGGCAAACACAATGTGGGAAATGCCTTGGCTGCCAGTGCGCTGGCGATTGAGATGGGCGCAACGCTTGCGGATATTCAGCACGGCTTAGCGCATCTGTCGAAAGTGAAAGGCCGCGTGGATGTGACCGAGCTGACCGACCACATTACCTTGATCGATGACAGCTACAATGCCAGCGTTCCCGCGATGAAAGCGGCGGTGGACTTGCTTGGCGGTTTTTCTGCCACCCGTTGGCTAATTTTGGGCAATATGGCCGAGTTGGGCGAGGAAAGCCTTGCACTTCACCAACAAGTCGGTGAACATGCTGCACCATTCCAGTTTGACTATGTTCTGACATATGGCCACGATGCGAAAGTGATCAGCGATGTCTGTCACGGCCGTCATTTTGCGTCCCATCAGGACATGATTATGTTTATCGAGCAGCACCTAGAACAACAACCCGATCGCACTCACGTCCTGATCGTCAAAGGCGCCAACAGTGCGGGTATGAGTAAGATTGTCGCTGCTCTTAAGGAGAAATACTCATGATTATTTGGCTTGCGGAGTTACTCCAGCCATATTTTTCGTTTTTCCGTTTGTTCGAATACCTTTCATTTCGAGCGATTGTCAGCATTCTGACGGCTCTGGGCTTGTCATTGTGGATGGGCCCGCGTTTGATCAAGCGCCTGCAATTGCTGCAGATTGGTCAAGTGGTGCGTAACGACGGTCCGGAATCTCATTTCAGTAAACGTGGTACCCCAACGATGGGTGGTATCATGATTCTGGCCTCGATTATCGTCACCGTGTTGTTGTGGACGGATCTGTCGAACCCGTATGTCTGGGCGGTGCTAGCCGTGCTAATGGGGTATGGCGCTGTCGGCTTTGTTGATGATTATCGTAAAGTGGTGCGTAAAAACACCGATGGTTTGATTGCGCGCTGGAAATACTTCTGGCAGTCAGCGATTGCATTGGTGGTGGCATTTGCACTGTACGCGCACGGCCACGACACCGCTGCCACTCAGTTGGTGGTCCCCTTCTTTAAAGATGTGATGCCTCAGTTAGGCTTGTTCTACATCATTCTGACTTATTTTGTGATTGTCGGTACCAGTAACGCCGTGAACCTGACGGATGGTTTGGATGGTTTGGCAATCTTGCCGACCGTGCTCGTGGCTGCAGGTTTTGGTGTGATTGCTTGGGCGACCGGAAACGTCAACTTCGCCAACTATCTGCATATTCCTTATATTCCGTATACCTCTGAATTGGTGGTGGTGTGTACCGCGATTGTCGGGGCAGGGCTTGGTTTTCTGTGGTTTAACACCTACCCAGCGCAAGTTTTCATGGGCGATGTCGGCTCATTGGCTCTGGGCGGCGCACTGGGTACGATCGCGGTGCTGGTTCGCCAGGAATTTGTCTTGGTGATCATGGGCGGTGTGTTTGTGATGGAAACGCTGTCGGTGATTTTGCAGGTGGGCTCATACAAACTGCGTGGTCAACGCATCTTCCGTATGGCGCCAATTCACCATCACTATGAATTAAAAGGTTGGCCGGAACCACGTGTGATCGTGCGTTTTTGGATCATCTCGATCGTTTTGGTTTTGATTGGTTTAGCGACGCTGAAAGTGCGTTAATCCGTTGAGTGGAAAAGAGATAAAATGGACCGTTGGCAAGGCATTCAGCATGTAGTGGTCGTGGGGCTCGGTATCACCGGGCTCTCTGTCGTTAATTATCTGCAAAAATATCATCCGTCGGTGAACGTTCGCGTCATCGACACCCGCGAAACGCCACCGGGGCAAGAGCAATTGCCAGCCGGTGTGGCACTGCACAGCGGCAGTTGGAACGTTGCGTGGTTGTTGGCGGCGGATTTAATTGTAGCCAACCCGGGCATTGCGCTTGCCACGCCAGAAATTCAGCAGGCGTTGGCGGCGAACATTCCAGTGGTTGGTGACATTGAATTGTTCGCTTGGCACGTGGATAAACCCGTGATTGCGATTACCGGTTCGAACGGCAAAAGCACCGTGACGGACCTGACTGGCGTGATGGCCAATGCGGCGGGGATTGCGACAGCCGTGGGCGGGAATATCGGCGTGCCTGCGCTGGATCTGCTGGCGCAGCCAGCGGAACTGTATGTGCTCGAATTGTCGAGCTTCCAATTGGAAACCACCTCATCTTTGGCGCTAAAAGCCGCGGCATTTCTTAATCTGTCGGAAGATCACATGGACCGTTACGACGGCATGGCAGGATATCGCCAGGCTAAGCTGCGCATTTTTGAACATGCACAAACGGCGGTCGTGAACGCTGACGATACTCAAACCTATCCGGATGCCTACTCGGGTCGCACGGTGCGTTTTGGTCTGGAGCAATCTGCCGAATTTACCACGGCGCAACACGACGGTAAGGAAGTGTTGCTCGCCAATGGCGAAGTGGTGCTGCCAACCTCGGAGCTGAGTCTGGTTGGTCGTCACAACGTGGCTAACGTGCTGACTGTGCTGGCTTTACTCGATGCGGCGGGTGTGAATTATACAAACGCGTTGCCTGCATTGAAGTCTTACACGGGACTGACACATCGCTGTCAGGTGGTTGCCGATAATCAGGGTATCAAATGGGTCAATGATTCGAAAGCGACCAATGTGGCTAGCACATTGGCGGCGCTGTCTGGCCTGACCTTGAATGGCACCTTGTATCTGCTGGTGGGCGGGGTTGGCAAAGGGGCGGACTTTACGCCGCTAAAACCAGTGCTGGAGACGTTGCCGCTAACGCTGTGCTGTTTTGGCCGCGATGGCGATCAATTCATGCCTCTGCATGCTTCTGCACAACGTTTTGACACCATGGAAGCCATCGTTGCCTCAATTCGTCCGCAATTGAAAGCGGGGGATATGGTGCTGCTGTCGCCCGCATGTGCCAGCTTCGATCAATTTAAAAACTTTATGGCACGCGGTGACGTGTTCGCTGAGCTGGCTCAGCGCTACGCCTAGAGACAAAAGGAACGACTTTGTTATTGTCCAAACCATTTCATGCACTCAACCGCTGGCTGCGCACTGCGTCGCCTGACGCATTGTTCGATCGTCAGTTGGTCTGGATCGCGCTGGGGTTGATGCTGATTGGTTTGGTGATGGTGACCTCGGCCTCGTTTCCCATCAGCTCGCGTCTCACCGACCAACCGTTTCACTTTATGTTCCGCCATGCGATCTTCTTGATGCTGGCGCTCATCACCTCTGCGGTGGTGCTTCAAGTGCCGCTGCAACGCTGGATGCAATACAGCTCCGTGTTGCTCGCGATCTCCTTTGTGTTGCTCATCATCGTGTTGTTAGCGGGTAAATCGGTCAACGGTGCTTCGCGCTGGATTCCCCTCGGTCTATTTAACCTTCAGCCTGCGGAAGTGGCCAAGTTATCGCTGTTTATCTTTATGTCCGGCTATCTGGTGCGCAAACACGATGAAGTGCGACAAACTTTCTTTGGCGGCTTTCTCAAACCGATCATGGTGTTTGGCACGCTGGCGGTCTTGCTGCTTGGCCAGCCAGACTTAGGGACGGTTATCGTGATGCTGGTGACGCTATTTGGCATGCTGTTTATCGCTGGGGCAAAGCTGTCGCAGTTTCTCGCCTTGATGGTGGCCGGTATTCTCGCGGTGGTGGCGTTGATCGCCGCTGAACCCTACCGGATTCGCCGGGTAACCTCGTTTCTCGACCCGTGGGAAGACCCATTTGGCAGCGGTTACCAGCTCACGCAGTCGCTGATGGCCTTTGGTCGTGGTGAATGGTTTGGTCAAGGCTTGGGCAATTCCATTCAAAAACTGGAATACCTGCCTGAAGCGCATACGGACTTTGTTTTCGCCGTGATGGCGGAAGAGCTTGGCTTTGTTGGCGTGACACTGGTGTTGATGCTGATTTTTAGCTTGGTGTTCAAAGCCATTCTGATCGGCAAGAAAGCGTTTGAGCACGATCAGCAGTTTGGCGGTTATCTGGCGTTTGGCATCGGGATCTGGTTTGCGTTCCAGACCTTGGTCAACGTGGGCGCAGCCGCAGGGATGGTGCCAACCAAAGGTCTGACATTACCGCTGATCAGTTACGGTGGTTCGAGTTTAATCATTATGTCGGTGGCTGTGTCGATACTGCTGCGCATCGACCATGAATGCCGCATGGCAGACAATCGCAGAACAAAAGAAATAACCAATGAAGAAAACTAAACGATTAATGGTGATGGCTGGGGGAACCGGCGGTCACGTGTTCCCCGGCTTAGCGGTTGCAAAACAGTTGCAGCATCAAGGCTGGGACATTCGCTGGTTGGGAACGGCGGATCGAATGGAAGCGGATCTGGTGCCCAAACATGGCATCGCGATCGATTTTATTCGGGTAAAAGGTCTGCGTGGTCAGGGCATTGCTCGTCTGTTGAAGGCGCCATTTCAAATCGTGAATGCCATTTTACAGGCACGCCGCCACATGAAAGCGTGGCAACCGGATGCAGTCTTGGGCATGGGTGGCTATGTCAGTGGCCCGGGCGGGATCGCGGCGTGGACGCTCGGCATTCCGGTGATTTTGCATGAGCAAAATGCGGTGGCCGGTCTGACCAACCAATGGTTGTCTAAAATTGCCACCAAAGTCTTTCAGGCTTTTGACGGCGCGTTTGCGGGCGTCCCTGTGGTAGGAAATCCAGTTCGTGGTGATGTTGTTGCGCTGCCGGAGCCGGATGTTCGAATGGCGGAGCGCACAGGTCCGCTGCGTATTCTGGTGATGGGTGGCAGCCAAGGCGCGCGGATTCTCAATCAAACCGTGCCGGCAACGTTGGCGTTGTTGGGTGACGGTTACCAAGTGCGTCATCAGGCTGGGAAAAATAACCAACAAGACGTTCAACAAGCCTATGCGGAACGGGGTGTGCACACGGCTGAGGTGACTGAATTCATCGATGATGTCGCACAGGCGTATGCTTGGGCGGATCTCTTAGTTTGCCGCTCTGGCGCCTTGACGGTTTCCGAAATTTCAGCCGCTGGCGTGGCCGCGATCTTTGTGCCTTTCATGCATAAAGATCGTCAACAAGCGCTCAATGCCGACCATTTGGTGGCGTGTGGCGCAGCCCTAATGATTGAACAACCTGAGCTGACGGCAGAGACATTGGCTGCTGCAATTAAGCAGTTAGATAGACCTGCTCTGCTGGAGATGGCGCGAAAAGCTCGCCATGCAGCCAAACTGGACGCGGATAAAGTCGTGGCGGATGCCATCGTCTCCGTCACGCAGTCCCGTGTCGACCAAGAATGAGAACCACTTTATGACGATCAAACACACACAAGATTTAGCACAAATTCGCGCCGTGGTGCCGGAAATGCGCCGCGTGAAATGCATTCACTTCATCGGAATTGGTGGGGCGGGCATGAGCGGGATCGCGGAAGTGTTACTCAACGAAGGTTACCAAATTACCGGGTCTGACATTGCGTCGAATGCAGTGACCGAGCGTCTAACTAACAAAGGGGCGACGGTGTATATCGGCCACTCGGCATCAAACGTCGCGCAGGCAAGCGTGGTTGTGGTGTCCACCGCAATCAATGAAGAGAACCCAGAAATCAAAGCCGCGCGTGAAAAACGAATTCCGGTGGTACGCCGTGCAGAGATGCTGGCCGAACTGATGCGTTTTCGCCATGGTATTGCTGTTGCGGGGACGCACGGTAAAACCACCACGACAGCCTTAGTGACTCAAATCTATTCTGAAGCAGGTTTAGATCCAACGTTTGTTAATGGTGGCTTGGTGAAAAGCGCTGGCACCAATGCGCGTTTGGGCTCGAGCCGCATTTTGATTGCCGAAGCCGATGAAAGCGATGCGTCGTTTTTGCACCTGCAACCGATGGCGACGATTGTCACGAACATCGAAGCGGATCACATGGACACCTACGGCGGTGATTTTGAAACGCTGAAACAGACATTTGTCGATTTTCTACATAATCTGCCTTTTTATGGCCAGGCGATTTTGTGCGTTGACGATCCGGTGGTGCGTGAACTTATTCCGCGCATCAGCCGCCACGTGATCACCTACGGCTTCTCTGAAGATGCCGATGTTCGCATCGAGAATTATCGTCAGGAAGGGCAACAAGGTAAATTTACGGTCGTACGCCAAGGGCGCGCGAATCTCGATATCACCTTGAACATTCCGGGGCGCCATAATGCGCTCAATGCGTCGGCGGCCATTGCGGTTGCCACCGAGGATGACATTCACGACGACGTCATTTTGCGTGCGATGGCGAATACGCAAGGCACGGGACGCCGTTTCGATCATCTGGGCGAGTTTGACACCGGCAACGGCGACGTGATGCTGGTCGACGATTACGGCCACCACCCAACCGAAGTGGGCGTGACCATTGCCGCCGCGCGCAATGGCTGGGCGGACAAACGGTTGGTGATGATCTTCCAACCACACCGTTATACGCGAACTCGTGATCTGTACGATGACTTTGCGAACGTTCTGGAGCAAGTGGATGTGTTGCTGATGTTGGATGTGTATTCGGCGGGTGAGAAGCCCATTGCCGGTGCTGATGGCCGCTCGCTGTGTCGTACCATTCGCAGCCGAGGCAAGCTGGATCCGATTTTTGTGCCAGATAGCAAGACCTTACCGTCAGTTTTAGCCAATGTCCTACAAGATGGTGACCTGGTGCTGACGCAAGGTGCGGGCGATATCGGCAAAGTAGCAAGAGAATTGGCGGCGTTCGAGCTGAACATTGAGCGTATGCAAAATGCGTAATCGCGTTGCATTCCTGTGTCTCATGGTGAATTAAGTCTGTTTGAATACCGAATTTCTGTATTTGAGTATTTGATACTTTTTAACACCTCAGTATAATCCAAAGGTTAAAGTCAGTGCTTTTGCCTCTATTGCGAAATGAAATAGGGAAACAATTTGCCAGTCGCCAACAGGATCAACGGACTTTGATAAACAGCGTGTTAGCCGAAGGCCGTCGAATATCCAGTTCACCACTAGTCAAACAGCATGCCGTTGGAGGCAGCTTTTTCCTGGTGGTGTTGTTGTTGATTGGTTTTTTGTTGTATTCGACGATCAGTTGGATGTGGGATGAGCAGCGTCTGCCACTCTCTAAAATCGTTTTGCAAGGTGACTTACAATACGTGTCAACGCGGGATGTTCAGCGCTCGTTTGCTCGCTTAGAGCACATCGGCACCTTTATGTCTCAGGATATCGATGCGCTGCAAAGCAGTGTGCAGTCCATTCCTTGGGTTGCACATGCATCTATTCGGAAACAGTGGCCTGACACGATAAAAGTGTTCTTAACGGAGCACCAAGTGCAGGCGATTTGGAATGGCAATGCCTTACTTGATGACGATGGCATCGTTTTTGACGGTGATATCGGCGTGGTGAAAGGCGAGCACGTGAAGTTGTATGGCCCAGATGGCAGTGCTCCGGAAGTGTTAAACGTCTGGCGAGAATATAACGCACAGTTTCAGAACATCGGTCGTAACATCTCGTCGTTACTGCTGAATGAGCGTCGTGCCTGGCAGATTATTCTGGATAACGGCATTCGCTTGGAACTGGGTAAAGAGTCGTTGGACGAACGGATAGCACGGTTTTTTCTACTGTATAAGCAGTTGGGCAATGACGCTGATAAAGTCAGCTACATTGACCTCAGATACGATACAGGCGCCGCAGTAGGTTGGATCTCAGAACAAGAGTTAGCACAAGAGAATAAAGATGACTAAAACTGCTAATGACAACATCATTGTTGGTCTGGATATCGGCACCGCCACCGTATCAGCTTTAGTGGGAGAAGTTCTCCCTGACGGTCAGATAAACATTATCGGTGCGGGCACCAGTCCTTCCCGAGGCATGGATAAAGGTGGCGTAAACGATCTGGAATCGGTTGTGAAATCGGTTCAGCGTGCCATTGACCAAGCAGAATTGATGGCGGAATGCCAAATCAGCAATGTGTTTCTGTCGATTTCCGGCCGTCACATTGCGAGCCGAATTGAAAAAGGTATGGGAACTATTTCCGATGAAGAAGTGTCGCAAGACGACATGGATCGGGCGATTCATACCGCAAAATCAATCAAAATTGGTGAAGAGCAGCGAATTTTGCATGTGATTCCTCAAGAATTTACGATTGATTATCAAGAAGGCATTAAAAATCCTTTAGGATTATCAGGTGTGCGAATGGAAGTCAGCGTACATTTGATTACTTGCCACAACGATATGGCAAGAAACATCATTAAAGCCGTAGAACGTTGCGGATTAAAAGTTGAACAGTTAGTGTATTCAGGGTTGGCGGCAAGTAATGCCGTGATCACTGAAGATGAGCGCGAACTTGGTGTGTGCGTGATCGATATTGGTGCAGGGACAATGGATATTGCCGTCTGGACTGGTGGCGCACTGCGACATACCGAAGTCTTCTCTTATGCGGGCAATGCCGTCACCAGTGACATCGCGTTTGCTTTCGGAACTCCCGTGAGCGACGCCGAAGAGATCAAAGTGAAATATGGCTGCGCGCTGAGTGAGTTAGTAAGCAAGGATGATACGGTTAATGTTCCGAGTGTGGGTGGGCGCCCATCACGCAGTTTGCAACGACAAACCTTGTCGGAAGTGATTGAGCCTCGCTACACTGAGTTAATGGGGCTGGTGAATCAGACCATTGACTCGGTACAGGAAACACTGCGTAAAGACGGCATCAAGCACCACTTGGCTGCCGGCATTGTCTTAACCGGCGGTGCAGCGCAGATTGAAGGATTAGTTGAGTGTGCGGAGCGTGTGTTCCGCAACCAAGTCAGAGTTGGCAAACCTCTTGAGGTGAGTGGTCTGACGGATTACGTTAAAGAGCCGTATCATTCTACGGCAGTTGGTTTACTTCATTACGCAAGAGACAGTCAAATTAACGACGATACTGAATATCAAGAGCCAAAGCGCCAATCAATGTCGGGCTTATTGGGTCGTTTGCGTAACTGGATACAAAAAGAGTTTTAACCTGAGTTGCAGGAAAAACGGAGATAACACATGTTTGAACCGATGATGGAAATGTCTGACGATGCTGTAATTAAAGTCGTTGGGGTTGGTGGTGGCGGCGGTAACGCCGTAGAACACATGGTGCGTGAATCCATCGAAGGCGTGGAATTCATCAGTATCAATACAGATGCGCAAGCACTTCGTAAAACCAGCGTAAGCACAGTCATTCAAATCGGCGGTGATATTACTAAAGGTTTAGGTGCGGGTGCGAATCCGCAAGTTGGACGTGACGCAGCTCTCGAAGATAAAGATCGAATTAAAGAAGTGCTGATGGGTGCCGATATGGTATTTGTCGCCGCTGGTATGGGTGGTGGTACCGGTACTGGTGCTGCTCCTGTGATTGCGGAAGTGGCTAAAGAACTCGGTATCCTGACGGTTGCTGTTGTCACTAAGCCATTCAGCTTCGAAGGTAAAAAACGTCTTTCGTTTGCGGAACAAGGTATTGAAGAGCTGTCGAAACATGTCGACTCTTTGATCACCATCCCGAACGAAAAACTGCTGAAAGTACTGGGTCGTGGTATCACTTTGCTTGAAGCCTTTGCCAGCGCGAACGACGTGCTTAAGAACGCAGTACAAGGTATCGCAGAACTGATTACTCGTCCGGGCATGATCAACGTCGACTTTGCAGACGTACGTACTGTGATGTCGGAAATGGGTCATGCCATGATGGGTAGCGGTGTTGCGAAGGGTGAAGACCGTGCTGAAGAAGCGGCAGAAATGGCGATTTCAAGTCCACTTTTGGAAGACATCGACCTCGCTGGCGCTCGCGGCGTACTGGTGAACATCACGGCTGGCTTGGATATGCGCCTGGATGAATTCGAAACTGTCGGTAATACTGTTAAAGCGTTTGCTTCTGACAATGCGACCGTGGTAATCGGTACATCTCTGGATCCAGACATGGCAGACGAGATTCGCGTAACGGTTGTTGCAACGGGTATCGGTAACGAACGCAAACCAGATATTACGTTGGTGGCAGGCGGTAAAGCGAAGCCAGTGCAAGCAACTCAACCACAACAAACCGTTGCTCCGGCAGCCAAAGTGGAAGAGAAAGCGGCACAACCTTTGCAAGAAAGAGTTGAAGTGAAAACACAGCCAGCACCGGCCGCGTCAAGCAGCTCTTCCTCTGCAAGCCAAAGCACTGCGCCTAAGCAAGAGAAAGAGAGTGGATACCTTGACATCCCTGCTTTCTTGCGTCGTCAGGCTGATTAAGATCTCGCCACAATTTGACACTGTTCAAAATTCTGGTAGGATGTCGGTCGGTAACTTTACCGGCCGAGCTTTGTGGCATCGATTTAGAGGCAAGTAGATGATCAGACAACGTACACTGAAAGAAATAGTGAAAACAACTGGGGTGGGCCTTCACTCTGGTCGTAAGGTCACGTTAACTCTTCGCCCAGCTGCTGCAAACACTGGTATTATTTACCGTCGTACCGACGTAAACCCACCTGTGGACTTTCCAGCAGACCCAGAATCTGTACGCGACACCATGTTGTGTACCGCTCTGGTGAATGATGAAGGCATTCGCATCTCAACGGTTGAACACCTGAATGCGGCATTGGCGGGGATGGGGATCGACAACGTTATTGTTGAAGTGGATGCGCCTGAAATTCCAATTATGGATGGCAGTGCTAGCCCATTTGTATACCTGCTGCAACAAGCCGGCATCGAAACGTTGAACACTCCGAAACGTTTTATTCGTATTAAGAAACCGGTGCGTTTTGAAGATGGTGATAAGTGGGCAGAATTGCGCCCGCACAACGGCTTCAAAATGGATTTCGAAATCGAATTTAACCACCCAGCGATCGACGGCGATGAGCAACACTTAGTGTTTGATTTTTCTTCACAAGGTTTTGTGAAAGAAATCTCTCGTGCTCGTACCTTTGGTTTCATGCGTGATATTGAATACCTTCAGTCACAAAACCTGTGTCTGGGTGGTAGCTTCGACTGTGCCATCGTTTTGGATGACTACCGTATCCTGAACGAAGAAGGCCTACGCTTTGCCAACGAATTTGTGACGCATAAAGTTCTGGATGCAATTGGTGACCTATACATGTGTGGTCATGCGATTGTGGGTGAATTCTGTGCTTACAAATCAGGCCATGGTCTGAACAACCAGTTGCTGCGCGCAGTGCTGGCAGATCAAGAAGCTTGGGAATGGGCAACGTTTGAAGAAGAAGCTGGTTCGCCAGTGGCATTCGCAGAACCCAACATGGTTATCGCATAAGCGAACAGATTATTGAAAAAAGCCAGACTTCGGTCTGGCTTTTTTTATGTCACTTTTTCGCGAGTTTCGCGAGGTTCTCTAACCGCTGACGCACTTTGGGTGAGGCTCTATCGGCAATGGTCATCAACACTTGGGCGGCATGTTCTGTCAGGGGAGGGCGAGCTTTTGCCTCTTCCTGCTTTGCCGTTGAACGGGGCTGATGACGATAAAGATCCGGGTTGATCTTGATGTCAATGCTGATCAAACGACCGAATCCATGCGCGCGAAGCTGGTTGAGCAAGGATAGACGATCGTAATCGATCTTCATTTTGATCGCCGCGCTGGCTGCTTCCAAAACCAAGTGGCCGCCGCGAATATTGGCGGCGCGTACGTGCTGTTCGGTCCCTCGAGGGAGCAGGGTTTTGAGGAGCTGATTGAGCTGCAAAATTTCTTTGGCGTGTTCCTGCAGTTGACTGAGTCGTGATGACTCGATCAGCGCTTCGGTATTGGTGGGTCGGTGATCTCGCATAATGCTCATCGGCTGTGTGTCCTGACTCTATTCTATACACAAATCACGGCGACGAAAACGTTGATGGTGAGGCCTCGTGGGACGCAAAAGGTGGCCAATGATGCTTTTTTAATCACTCAACATCCGGCGAAGCGCACAAAATGTTAAGCCGAATGCAAACAAACCGGATTGTTATTGGTTGTTCCATCAAAAATTCCTTAAACTAGGCGCCACTTAAATTCATTTAGTGCCTTGAAAATAAATATCACCATCACAATATCCCTAGATACATGACTTACCTCAGTATCCTTAGTTGAAATTAGGTAGAGACTTAAGGCAGTAAAAGTAGATCGGGAAGATCTAAGTAAAGAGAGATTCACAACAGATGATAACTAAGCTACTGACAAAAGTGATTGGCAGTCGCAATGACCGCACACTGCGCCGCTTGAGAAAGATTGTAAAAGAGATCAACAACTACGAGCCGGCATTTGAAGCGCTTTCTGACGAAGAACTGAAAGCCAAAACCGTTGAATTCCGTCAACGTATTGAGCAAGGCGAAACACTCGACCAACTTCTTCCAGAAGCCTTTGCCACTGTACGTGAAGCTTCGAAACGTGTGTTTGGTATGCGTCACTTCGACGTACAGCTGATCGGTGGTATGGTGCTAAACGCAGGCCAAATCGCGGAAATGCGTACGGGTGAAGGTAAAACCTTAACCGCAACTCTACCTGCTTATCTGAATGCACTGCCAGGTAAAGGGGTTCACATCGTCACAGTGAACGATTACTTGGCAAAACGCGACGCCGAAACGAACCGCGCGTTGTTTGAATTCTTGGGCATGACTGTGGGCGTGAACGTGCCAAACATGCCACCTCAAGAGAAAAAAGAAGCTTATCAAGCGGACATTTTGTACGGCACCAACAACGAATTTGGTTTCGATTACCTGCGCGACAACATGGCATTCCGCACAGAAGATCGGGTGCAACGCGCGCGTTTCTTTGCCGTGGTCGATGAAGTGGACTCGATCCTGATCGATGAGGCGCGTACGCCGCTGATCATTTCTGGCCCGGCGGAAGACAGTTCAGAGCTGTACACTCGCATCAATACTCTGATTCCACATCTGCAAAAACAAGACAAAGAAGATTCAGAAGAGTACCGCGGTGACGGTCACTACACCGTTGACGAAAAATCTAAGCAAGTTTACCTGACGGAAACGGGTCAGGAGTTCGTCGAAGAGCTGTTGGTGAAAAACGGTCTGATGGAGGAAGGCGATACACTGTATTCACCGACCAACATCAGCTTGCTGCACCATGTGAATGCCGCGCTGCGTGCACACGTGCTGTTTGAGAAAAACGTCGATTACATTGTGACGGATGATGGTGAAGTGGTCATCGTGGATGAACACACCGGCCGTACGATGCCGGGTCGTCGCTGGTCTGACGGTTTGCACCAAGCGGTGGAAGCCAAAGAAGGCGTGAAGATTCAAAACGAAAACCAAACGCTGGCATCGATCACCTTCCAGAACTACTTCCGTCTGTATGAAAAACTGTCTGGTATGACAGGGACAGCGGACACTGAAGCGTTTGAATTCCAGTCGATCTACGGCTTGGAAACGGTGGTGATTCCAACCAACAAACCGATGATTCGTAATGATATGCCGGATGTGGTTTACCGCACCGAAGCGGAGAAATTTGCGGCGATCATTGAAGACATCAAAGAGCGCGTGGTGAAAGGCCAACCAGTGCTGGTCGGTACTGTGTCGATTGAAAAATCGGAACTGCTGTCGAACGCCCTGAAACAAGCCAAGATCAAACACAACGTTCTGAACGCCAAATTCCACGAGAAAGAAGCGGAAATCGTTGCTGAAGCGGGTAAACCAGGTTCGGTGACCATCGCAACCAACATGGCGGGTCGTGGTACGGATATCGTGCTGGGGGGTAGCTGGCAGACGAAAGTCGAAGGCCTCGACAACCCAACGCAAGAGCAAATTGATGCGATCAAAGCGGAATGGCGTCAAGTGCACGATGCCGTTTTGGAATCTGGTGGTCTACACATCATTGGTACAGAGCGTCACGAATCACGTCGTATCGATAACCAGTTGCGTGGTCGTGCGGGTCGTCAGGGGGATGCGGGTTCTTCACGTTTCTACCTGTCGATGGAAGATACGCTGCTGCGCATCTTTACCTCTGATCGCATGGCGAGTCTGATCCAAAGCGGTATGGACGAAGGTGAAGCGATTGAAAGTAAGATGTTGTCACGTTCGATCGAAAAAGCGCAACGTAAAGTCGAAGGTCGTAACTTCGATATTCGTAAGCAACTGTTGGAATACGATGATGTGGCCAACGATCAACGTAAAGTGGTGTATGAGCTGCGTGATGAGTTGATGAGCGCAGAAAACATCAGCGACATGATTGAACAGAACCGCATCGACGTGCTGACAGCTGTGATGGATGAATACATTCCACCGCAATCGCTGGAAGACATGTGGGACATTCAGGGCTTGGAAGAGCGACTGAAAAACGACTTCGATTTACCGCTGCCAGTGCAAACTTGGCTCGACGAAGACGACAAACTTTACGAAGAAGCGCTGCGTGAACGCATTCTTGAGCAAGCGGTTACGGTCTACAAAGCGAAAGAAGAGGCGGTGGGTGAAACCGTCATGCGTAACTTTGAAAAATCGGTCATGCTGCAAACGCTGGATACGTTGTGGAAAGAACACTTGGCGGCTATGGATCACCTGCGTCAAGGTATTCACTTGCGTGGTTACGCACAGAAGAACCCGAAACAGGAGTACAAGCGCGAGTCGTTTGAACTGTTTGAGGGCCTGTTGGAGTCGCTGAAAACTGACGTGATCACCATCCTGTCAAAAGTTCGCGTCCAACAACAAGAAGAAGTGGAGCGTATGGAAGCGCAGCGCCGTGCACAAGCGGAAGAGGCTGCTCGCCACGCGCAAGCGCAACACGCCAATGCCGACGGTTCACCTGAGCAAGACGACGATCACCAGCCGATGGTGCGCGACGAGCGTAAAGTGGGTCGGAATGAACCGTGTCCATGTGGCAGCGGTAAGAAATACAAACAGTGTCACGGTAAGATCGATTGATCCCGTTACCTTGAGAGAAGAGTCGCCGCTGGCGGCTCTTTTTTTATCGCAAGTATCTGGACATTGTGTCGGCTTGCGATTAGAAACAAACAGATTTCAGTCAACAGGACCTAACTATGAAACGTATTCACATTGTGGCAGGCATTATTTTTAATCAGGACAAGTCGCAGATCTTCATCACCAAGCGTCCGGATAACCTGCATAAAGGTGGTTTCTGGGAATTTCCCGGTGGCAAAGTCGAAGCGGGCGAGTCGATTGAACAAGCGATGGCACGCGAGCTCGACGAAGAAATTGGCATTGAAGTGACACAACAAACGCCATTTCAACATCTGGAATACGATTACCCCGAGAAGTCGCTGACGTTCGACTTCATTTTAGTGACCGATTTCAACCATCAACCCTACGGACGTGAAGGTCAACAGGGCGAGTGGGTCAATATCGCAGATCTTGCGCACTACACCTTCCCCGAAGCCAATGTGCCGGTGCTAGAGCGCGTACTGAAAGAGTTCGCGTAAGTGCTAGCCACAGCCCTTTATAGTTGGTAGTTTAAACACACAAGTTGGACACTCCGTGCGAAAGCACGTGCGAAAAGAAAATGGAGAAGACGCAATGGTAAGAATTGCGATTGCAGGTGCGGCGGGTCGAATGGGCCGTAATCTGGTTAAAGCTGCCCACCATCACCCTAAAGCGACCGTGGGTGCAGGCTCTGAGCGCCCCGAATCATCACTGGTTGGTGTTGATGTCGGTGAACTGTGTGGCGAAGGCCGTTTTGATGTCGCGCTGGTTGATAACCTAGAACAAGCGATTGATCAATTTGATGTCATCATCGATTTTACCGCCCCCGTCAGTACACTGGCGAACATCGAACTGTGTCAAAAACACGGTAAGAAACTGGTGATCGGTACCACGGGCTTCAGCGACGCCGAACGCGTGCTGATTGATGAAGCTGCGAAAACGATGCCAATCGTCATGGCGCCAAACTACAGCGTAGGCGTCAACTTGGTCTTTAAGCTACTCGAAAAAGCGGCCAAAGTGATGGGGGATTACTGCGACATCGAGATCGTCGAAGCGCACCACCGCCATAAAGTGGATGCGCCGTCAGGCACTGCCATTGGTATGGGAGAAGCCATCGCGCATGCGATGGGCAACAAGCTCAGCGACGTTGCGGTATACGCCCGTGAAGGCATCACCGGTGAACGGACGCGTGATGAGATTGGTTTTGCGACCATTCGTGCCGGTGACATTGTGGGCGAACACACCGCCATGTTTGCCGACATCGGTGAGCGCGTGGAGATTACCCACAAAGCCACTGACCGCATGACCTTTGCGAATGGTGCGGTCAAAGCTGCGATCTGGCTTGCCGAAAAACCGGCTGGGTTTTATACCATGACCGATGTCCTCGGACTTAATGAGCTATAAATACATAATTATGCGCCGGGTGACTCCGGCGTTTCTATAAATCTCGTCCCAACCCCTCAAAAATCTATTCGTAAAATATCACCACTTAACCCTGACTTTTGTTTGGTTTTCTAGCCGTTGGCTTGTGATTTGAAATGTAATCGATATTTTTTTAGTTTAATTTCTCAGATTATCGTTTGCCTGATTTTTAATAATGAATTTGTCTGGAAAAAATTTCCAAACTGACTGTTTTTTATTCGCGCATTCATAACTATCGTTTGAAAGTGCCTAAAACATGCAGTTTTAGTGCCTTTACGTGCTTTTTTAGTTGTAACCTACCAAAAAATAATTTTATTTTTGAACGAATGTTGACAGAAGTCACGGCGCTCATTAGAATACCGCCAATTTGTCTGAAACCCCCTAGAGCAAACTATAAACGCGAAAAGGAAGGCAAATTTGCAGTTTAATTTAATATTTTTGCATTTTTATTCTGGAGGTTGTCTTGAGTAAATCAGCACTGTTAGTCCTAGAAGATGGGACAGTGTTCCGCGGAGTGTCCATTGGTTCAGATGGTTCTTCCGTCGGTGAAGTCGTTTTTAATACCTCGATGACGGGGTACCAAGAAATCCTCACTGATCCTTCCTATTCCCAGCAAATCGTTACCCTGACTTATCCTCACATTGGCAATACCGGCACCAACGCCGAAGACGAAGAATCATCATCGATTCATGCTCAAGGCCTTGTGATTCGCGATCTTCCTCTTCTCGCTTCTAACTTCCGTAGTGAACGTTCTCTCTCCGATTACCTTCAATCACAAAACATTGTCGGCATTGCTGACATCGATACGCGTAAGCTCACTCGTATCCTGCGTGAAAAAGGTGCACAAAACGGCTGCATCATGGCCGGTGACAATCTGGACGAAGCGTTGGCGCTGGCGAAAGCGAAAGAATTCCCTGGTTTGAAAGGGATGGATTTGGCGAAAGTGGTAACGACCAAAGAAGCGTACGAATGGAAACAAGGTTCATGGACGCTGGAAGGCGGCCTGCCTGAAGTGAAAGACGAGAGCGAACTGCCATACCACGTGGTGGCTTACGACTTCGGTGCGAAGCGTAACATCCTGCGTATGCTGGTGGACCGCGGCTGTCGTCTGACGGTGGTTCCAGCCCAAACGTCTGCAGAAGACGTGTTGGCGATGAATCCGGATGGCATCTTCCTGTCAAACGGCCCGGGCGACCCAGAACCATGTACTTATGCGATTGAAGCGACCCAAACCTTCCTCGAGAAAAATATTCCGGTATTTGGTATCTGTCTTGGCCACCAAATTCTGGCGCTCGCTTCTGGCGCGAAGACGGTGAAAATGAAGTTTGGTCACCACGGTGCAAACCACCCAGTGAAAGACCTGGATCGTAATGTTGTGATGATTACCTCGCAAAACCACGGTTTTGCCGCAGATGAAGAGACGTTGCCAGAGAACCTGCGTGCGACGCACAAATCTCTGTTTGATGGCTCGCTGCAAGGGATTCACCGCACGGACAAACCGGCATTCAGCTTCCAGGGCCACCCTGAAGCAAGCCCGGGTCCACACGATGCGGCTCCGCTATTCGACCACTTCATTGAACTGATTAAACAACACCGCGCTTAATTTGGAGTAGTAAACAATGCCAAAACGTACTGACATTAAAAGCATTCTTATCCTGGGTGCGGGTCCGATTGTTATCGGTCAGGCTTGTGAGTTTGACTACTCAGGCGCGCAAGCGTGTAAAGCGCTGCGTGAAGAGGGTTACCGCGTTATTCTGGTCAACTCAAACCCAGCGACCATCATGACTGACCCAGAAATGGCAGATGCGACTTACATCGAGCCTATTCATTGGGAAGTGGTCCGCAAGATCATCGAAAAAGAGCGTCCGGATGCCGTCCTACCAACCATGGGCGGTCAGACAGCACTGAACTGTGCTCTGGCGCTGGAAAAACATGGCGTACTGGCTGAATTCGGCGTGGAGATGATCGGCGCAACCGCTGACGCGATTGATAAAGCAGAAGACCGTTCACGCTTTGATAAAGCAATGAAGTCGATTGGCCTGGCGTGTCCACGTGCTGATACAGCAAAAACCATGGAAGAAGCGTACCGCGTGCTGGATATGGTGGGCTTCCCTTGTATCATCCGTCCTTCCTTTACTATGGGCGGGACCGGCGGTGGCATCGCGTACAACAAAGAAGAATTTGAAGAAATCTGTCGCCGTGGTCTGGACTTATCACCAACCAACGAACTGCTGATTGATGAATCGCTGATCGGCTGGAAAGAGTACGAAATGGAAGTGGTTCGCGATAAAGCGGACAACTGTATCATCGTATGTGCGATTGAAAACTTTGACCCAATGGGTATCCACACCGGTGACTCGATCACCGTGGCGCCAGCTCAAACGCTGACGGACAAAGAATACCAACTGATGCGTAACGCGTCTCTTGCGGTTCTGCGTGAAATCGGCGTCGAAACCGGTGGTTCGAACGTGCAGTTCGGTATCAACCCGAAAGATGGCCGCATGGTGATCATCGAGATGAACCCACGTGTATCTCGTTCTTCGGCTTTGGCTTCTAAGGCAACGGGTTTCCCAATTGCCAAAGTGGCAGCGAAACTGGCGGTTGGCTTTACCCTTGATGAGCTGATGAATGACATCACGGGCGGCGCAACACCAGCATCATTCGAACCGACGATTGACTACGTTGTGACGAAGATTCCTCGCTTTAACTTCGAGAAATTTGCTGGCGCGAACAACCGCTTGACCACGCAAATGAAGTCAGTGGGTGAAGTGATGGCCATTGGTCGTAACCAACAAGAATCGCTGCAAAAAGCACTGCGCGGTTTGGAAGTAGGCGCGACCGGTTTTGACGAAATGGTGGATTTAGACGCACCAGATGCGCTGACCAAAATTCGTTACGAACTGAAAGAAGCTGGTGCAGAGCGTATTTGGTACATCGCGGATGCATTCCGTGCTGGGATGTCGATTGATGGCATCTTCAACCTCACCAACATCGACCGTTGGTTCCTGGTTCAAATTGAAGAACTGGTGAAAATGGAAGAGCAGGTGAAGCTGGGCGGTTTTGCGGGCTTGAACGAAAACGTGCTGCGCGCCATGAAACGCAAAGGTTTCTCGGATGCTCGTCTGTCTAAACTGCTGGGCGTGTCTGAAAGCGAAATCCGCCGTCTGCGTGACCAGTTCAACATTCACCCAGTTTACAAACGCGTGGATACCTGTGCGGCAGAATTCTCTTCTGACACCGCGTACATGTACTCATCTTACGATGACGAGTGTGAAGCCAATCCAACCGATAAAGACAAAATCATGGTTCTGGGCGGTGGTCCAAACCGTATCGGTCAGGGTATCGAATTCGACTACTGCTGTGTACACGCGTCACTTGCACTGCGTGAAGACGGTTACGAAACCATCATGGTGAACTGTAACCCTGAAACCGTTTCGACCGACTACGACACGTCAGACCGTCTGTACTTCGAACCAGTGACTCTGGAAGATGTCCTGTCTATCGTGCGCGTTGAAAAGCCAAAAGGTGTCATCGTGCAATACGGCGGTCAGACGCCGCTGAAACTGGCGCGTGCGCTGGAAGCGGCAGGTGTGCCAATCATTGGGACCAGCCCTGATGCGATTGACCGTGCTGAAGACCGTGAGCGCTTCCAACAAGCGGTCGACCGTCTGGGTCTGCTACAGCCACAAAACGCGACCGTGACGGCGATTGAACAAGCGATTGAAAAATCGCGTGAAATCGGCTTCCCGCTGGTGGTTCGTCCTTCATACGTGCTGGGCGGTCGTGCGATGGAAATCGTTTATGACGAATCTGACCTGCGCCGTTACTTTAACGAAGCGGTGAGCGTATCGAATGAATCTCCGGTTCTGCTGGACCGTTTCCTAGATGACGCCACGGAAGTGGATGTGGATGCTATCTGTGACGGCGAACGCGTCGTGATTGGCGGCATCATGGAACACATCGAACAAGCAGGTGTTCACTCGGGTGACTCCGCCTGTTCGCTACCTGCTTACACGCTCAGTCAGGAAATTCAGGACAAGATGCGTGAGCAGGTTGAGAAACTGGCGATGGAATTGGGCGTTCGCGGCCTGATGAACACGCAGTTTGCGGTTAAAGACAACGAAGTTTACCTGATTGAAGTGAACCCTCGTGCTGCGCGTACCGTACCGTTTGTGTCGAAAGCGACTGGCGCGCCGCTGGCGAAAATCGCTGCGCGCGTGATGGCAGGTCAAACGCTAGAACAGCAAGGCTTTACCAAAGAAATCATTCCACCATACTACTCGGTTAAAGAAGTGGTGCTGCCATTCAACAAGTTCCCGGGTGTTGACCCGCTGCTTGGCCCTGAAATGCGCTCAACCGGTGAAGTGATGGGCGTGGGTGCCACATTTGCAGAAGCTTACGCGAAAGCGGAACTGGGCTGTGGCAACGTCTACCCTGAAGGTGGTCGTGCACTGCTGTCGGTTCGCGAAGGTGACAAAGAGCGTGTGGTTGACCTGGCTTCTAAACTGGTGAAACTGGGTTACAAACTGGATGCGACGCACGGCACCGCTGTGATTCTGGGCGAAGCGGGTATTAACCCACGTCTGGTGAACAAGGTACACGAAGGTCGTCCGCATATTCTTGACCGCATCAAGAACAACGAGTACACCTACATCGTCAATACGGCAGCTGGCCGTCAGGCGATTGAAGACTCGAAAGTTCTGCGCCGCGGCGCACTGGCTGAGAAAGTGAACTATACCACGACGCTGAACGCGGCGTTTGCAACCTGTATGTCACATACTGCCGATGCAAAAGCGAGCGTGACGTCAGTGCAAGAGCTGCACGCGCAAGTGAAAGCAAGTTTGGCGTAACACATTACGATCGGAAAGCCTTCGGCTTATCTGACAACCTCATTGCCCGCTCAATTTGAGCGGGCTTTTTTATGCTCTGTTCTCCGCCGGCTGTGTTTTGCTCGGCTTACATCTTCTACTGGCGTGAGCTGACGGCCGTTTTGAGCATTTCCGCTAACGCCTGAATACAGGCATCGTGTTCGACCTTCGGATTTTTGACCGCATAGATGGAGGTGATGCGGCGGTAAGATTCATGTTCAGTAATCGGGCGAAGGGTTTGATCGCTGAGTTGTTGTTGAATCTCACTGGCTGGCAGCCAGCCACATCCGAGTTTGTTGGTGATTGCGGCAACGGCTGAGGTGATCGAGGTAAAGTACCACGATTCCTGATAATGCGTTGGGCGTTCACCCTGTTGATGGTGTTTATCCACCACTTGTATGGTGGGGTAGTCTGCCAGCTTCATTGCGCGCAGCTCCTCGCGATAGGAAAAGATCGGATGGTCACGGTGGGCAACCAGCATGACGGGCACGTCCAACATTTTCTCTTTCGGCAATGCAATATCTTGACTCAAACTGATGACGTACAACTCATCCTCTTGCTGATGGATGTGGACGATGCCTTCATCTCGAACGGTCTCTTTCAAGTGAATGTGCGTGTGAGGATACCGTTGATGGAACTGCTCAAAGGCGTCAAACAGGCAGGATTTGGGAAACAAACTATCCACCACCAAACTGATGACGGTGCGTTCGCCGTTTTTCACTGCGACTGCTTTTTCCTCTAGCAATTGCCAGTTGTCGAGCAGCACGCTTGCTTGCTCGAGCAGCACCTGACCTGATTGCGTTAACTCCAGTTTGCGTCCTTTGAGTTCCAACAGTGGAAATCCCAACTTGTCTTGCAATTGGTTGAGTTGATAGCTGACGGCGGGTTGGCTACGAAAATGCTGCTCAGCCGCCTTGGCAATGCTGCCGTGTTCGACGACGGCTCTCAGCAATGCCCATTGTTCTAGGTTGGTTTTAAACATATAAAATTATTGGATAGTTAATATCAAAATTACGCGTTTTTTAATAAAAAAATCATAGGTTATAGTGTCTGTGTTGACAAGATACAGGAGAAATTAAGATGTTTGATAAAAATGATTTGAGCGGCATCGTTGGTAAACACTTGGTGTACACTTATGACAATGGTTGGAATTACGAAGTTTACGTGAAAAACGAAACAACCATGGATTACCGTATCCACAGTGGTATCGTCGGCAATCGTTGGGTGAAATCACAACGCATCTATCTGGTGCCAGTGGCCCAAGATGTTTACAAAATTTCGTGGACAGAGCCAACCGGTACGGATGTGAGTTTGATCATCAACCTGGCTGACAACGTGTTCCACGGTACGATTTTCTTCCCACGTTGGATTATCAACGATCCGAAAAAAACCGTTTGTTTCCAAAACGATCACATTCCTCAAATGGAAGCGTACCGCGATGCCGGTCCAGCGTACCCAACTGAAGTGATCGACGAGTTCGCGACCATCACCTTCGTGCGTGATTGTGGCCGTGACAATGACGAGGTGATCAACTGTGCAGCCAGCGAGTTGCCAGCCGATTTCCCAAATAATCTGTAGTCCAACGTAAATTAAGTCCTTACGATCGACTGTCTGAACGAGCAAACCGCCGCCGAGGTGGTTTGCTCTTTTTTATTGATGAATAATTGGAATGAATTGTTTTCTTTCAATTCACTGTTATCACCGCAAAGCCAATGCTAGTTTGTGTTTTTTAGTTGTGGGTGATGTGGACGTTCATGGAAGTCTCAATAGAAGTTTTAGGATTGTTGTTTTTGGTTGCCGGTGTGGCCGGGTTTATTGATGCGATGGCAGGCGGCGGGGGCTTGTTAACGCTACCGGCCCTGTTAGCCGCAGGCGTGCCACCGACTCAGGCGCTGGCGACCAATAAATTGCAAAGCTCTTTTGGTAGCTTTTCGGCCACATGGTATTTTGTGCGCAATGGCATTGTCAGCCTCAAAGAGATGCGCCTAGCGATCGTGTGCACCTTTATTGGCTCAGCAATTGGTGCTGAGTTGGTGCAACAGTTTGATGCCTCACTACTGACCAGCTTGATTCCCTTGCTGCTGATCGCCATTTCTCTCTATTTTCTACTGGCCCCGCAAACCCGTGCCGACTCGGGTAAAAAGCCACTGCCGGAAGCGCTGTTCGCGTTATGTATTGGTGGTGGTATCGGTTTTTATGATGGCTTTTTCGGGCCAGGAACCGGCTCCATTTTTACCGTTTGTTTTGTGGTGTTAGGCCATTTCAGTCTGGTGGATGCGACCGCGCGTACCAAAGTGTTGAACTTCACCTCCAATATCGCAGCACTGACTTTCTTTTTGATTGCTGGCCTGCCGATTTGGCAAATTGGTCTGACGATGGCGGTCGGTGGTTTTATCGGTGCTCGCATGGGCGCGAAAGTCGTGGTCACCAAAGGCCACAAATGGATTCGCCCGTTGGTGATCACCATGTCGATGCTGATGGCACTTAAACTGCTGTGGGAACAGCATTCACAATCGTTTCTATCAATATTCTGACACGCGGTGAGCGGTAGCTAGTCGCCCGGACACAAATGTGGATCGGGCGAAACAGCGGCGCTAATTCGGCAAAGTCAAAGCAATATTGCGGTTCGATTTTGAGCGCATTAACGATGGAGAGGGGCACGAGGGCTGGGGCCATTCCACCCAATGCCAACTGCGCCGATGCGGTGTAGGAGTCCATTTCCATCACCGGATTGATGCCAAGTTTGGCGAGGATAGCGGCCTGATAGGTGTTAGCCGGGTTGGCCAAGTCGTTGGTCACCACTTCGTCGGGCAAGCTGGACAGTGGCTGGCGACTGACAATATAAAACGGTTCATCGAACAGATGCAGCGTCATCAAACCATGGTTACCCGGCAGATAGCCTGCGCAAAATCCCAGCGTGGCTTTGCCCGATTGAACGTGTTCCACAATACGCGGCGTATGGTGAGTGGTGATGGTGAAATGCGGATCGCGCTGGCGATAGTCACCCATCACCTGAGTCAGATAACCCGCGACCAGAGTCTCTGAGCAGTCGAGGCGAATCAGCGTATCATCCTCCAGCGTTTGCTGCTCAAAGATCAGGCCGCGTAGTTCATTGAATGTCGGTCCGATGTTGGCAATTAACTGCTCAGCTTCCGCGGTGAGCTTAATGTGGCGCCCTGACGGAACGATCAGTTTCTTGCCCAGTTTCTTTTCCAGATTCGCAATGCGTTTGCTGACCGCAGACTGGCTGATGTACAGCTGGCTGCCTGTGCGGCTCATGGTTTTTTCTTTACTGAGAACCAGCAGGGTCTCAATGCCTTCCAGTAGCATGGCGTTCCAATGACAAATGGGAATAGATGACAGTCATTGTACTTCACTCCTGCCCATTTAACAGCCACACGGTTTGAGGTTTCGAATCACGGCGCGTAACTGCCGGCGATGGCGCGCTGTGCTTTGCTGCTGACACTCATCGAGAGCACTGGCCGCATTCAGCGCTATATCATGCTGCAGATACGCGGGCAGATGATCGCGGGTGCTGAGCCAGTGATGAAACTTGCGCTGGCAGAGCTGATGTTGCTGACGTTGGTTGAGTGCCAGCAGCGCCAGCACCAGTCGATAAATCAGGATTTGTAACATAGGCCCTCCTATTGATTGAGCAGTGAGGCCATGCGTTCACCATAATAAAATGCCGTGGCCAGATCGTTCGGGTTCACCTGAGAGGTGTTATCAAGGTAGCTCGCCACTACACCAATACTTGAACCTGTATGATTCAAACCACGGGAATCGGTGTGTTTGGAGACATCCAGCCCGACCCAAATCATGCCGTGTTGGCAGGCAAGCGTGACGAAACTGTACAGCGTCTGCTGTTGCTCACCATTGACGCTGCCACCCATGGTTAAGCCGCCCGCCAGTTTGTTGCGCCACAACTTGTTGGCGTAACCGTCACTGCTGGTATCCATAAATGCTTTGAACTGAGCGGCGGGTCCGCCCATATAGGTTGGGCTCGCGAAGACGATGGCATCACATGCCAACAACTGGCGAAATAACGCGTCATTCTGGTATCGGCCGGCCACGATGTCAGTGGCTTTGATCTCTAACGTGATACTTTCTACGCCCTGGTGTTGAGCGCCTTCCGCGACGTGCTGAGCCAGCAAGCGAGTCGCACCATCTTGAGAAAAATAAACAATTGCAATGCGTTTCATAGTTGGTCCTGATATTGATGAATGATTAAGCGGGATAATGGTTTCGTTGGGCAGGATCGTCAGAAAAATACTCAATGAATTCCCACTCCGTCCCGCTCGGATCAAAAAAATAGACCCGATGACGATACTCGTTGTTCTCGGATAGCTCATTGAGTTGATACCCCGCTGCCAACAGGCGCTGCTTCACCGCTTCGGCATCATCGACCACGATACCAACATGATTGATGCCCACATCCCGGTAAGGCATACGATCCACCTCTGTACGGTTTTGCACTTCCTGTAGCGCGATGTACGTCTGCTCTGTGCCAATATGGCACCAGCGATAGTCCTGCTTCCCCTGATGGCGAATCTTGAAATCGGGCAGCGCGGTTTGTAGAAACGTAATCGCCTGATCGATATCGGCGACCGTAATGTTGGCGTGTTCGACATAAGCTTGCATCGTTGCCTCCATGGCTACTAAGTAAAGTTATTTATTTATTAAACTAGTTCAAAATGCCATTAAGTAAACATAAAACTTTATTTATCTGTTTAGTGATCGTATTTCTGTGATCAATGATCTCATTGTGGTGTATTTTTCGTGCAACAGGCGAAGGTCGTCGACAAAGTGCCAACCAGAGAAAGAAGGCTGAAAGCAGGAGAGGAATGCGTGGGGAGATATAAAAAAGGCCGCATGGAGCGGCCTGAATCAAACTTAGCGAGTAATGGCAAAGGTGGGCAGTGATAAATGCCAACGAATGGCGCCCAGGCGAATGATCAGCGTGGATAACACGCCAGAAATAAATGCGGTCGAGCTGTCATACCCCATCGCCAATGCCGTGGTATGGAACACGCCGCCAATGATGCAGGCTGTTGCGTAAACTTCGCTGCGCAGTACCATCGGAATTTCACGGGCCAATACGTCGCGAATGATCCCGCCACCACACCCAGTAATGACGCCCATGATGATCGCGATCAGCGATGATTCTTGATAAATAAGTGCCTTTTCGACACCGATGCCGACAAATACCGCCAAACCAATTGCGTCACACACCGGCAGGATCCACCACGCCAGCCGTTTAGGGCGGCGCACGATCAGCATGGTCAGAATACAAGTGATGAAAATGACCCACAGATAGGTGGGATCTTTAATCCAGAATACGGGGGTGGCACCAAGCGACATGTCACGAATGGTTCCGCCGCCGATCGCGGTGACGCTGGCCAGAACGATGACGCCGAATGGGTCCATTTTTAGACGGCCAGCAAGCAAAACGCCGGAGATAGCAAAAACAGCGGTACCGAACATATCGATCAGATAGAGCAGTGAAGTATCCAAAGTGTGTATCGCTCAGTTAAGTCAGTCATGGGCAAAATTGGCCGCAAATTGTACGAGATTTTTGTTCGATCTGTTACTTATTTTCGCACCTGATCGAAGTAATGACACACTTGTTGAATCGCATTGAGTGTACGGGGGGTGGGGCGGTTTAACCAATCCGATGTTAAGGCCCAGACGTGGTTCTGTTTGACCGCTGGAAGCTGTGCTTGCCAGCGCTGCCACATGTTGCCGTTGTCGATGGCATGCTCGGAGGTGAAGATCACCTCGGGTTGCGCGAGCAGAACTTGCTCCAACCCGACTTGCGGATAAGGGCTTGGGCTGCGCTCAAACACGTTCTCTCCGCCACAAAAACGAAAGACCTCGCTGGGCCAGCTGCCTTGCGCAAGTGTAATGATCGGTTTTTCACTCAACTGGTAAAAGTAACGCACGGGCTTGGCATCGGCGTATTGCGCACGCAACGTTGTCAATTGGTGGCGAAAGTCGTCGGCGGCACGCTGTCCGATGGTTGGATCGTCGGCGTATTGGCTGAGCTGTTCGATGTTGGTGGCAATGTCGTCCAGCGTGCGCGTGTTGGACTCATACAGAGGCAAACCAAGTTGTTTCAGTTTGTCTAATTCACGTGCCGGGTTGCCTCCAGGCCAGACGATCACTAAGTCTGGTTTCAGCGCCACAATGCGTTCAACTTTGACGCCTTGGTAGTTGGATACCTTTTCGATCTGACGCGCTTGCGGCGGGTAATCGCTGTATTCGCTCACCGCGACCAGCTTGTCACCCAGCCCGGCAGCAAAAGCCAGTTCGGTGGCATGTGGCGCGAGGCTGATGACTCGTTGCACGGGGTGCGCCGCATAGGAGATAGAGGTGAAGCATAGTAGCGTCAGCGTCCAAAGGCGCATTTAAACTCCTCGATAAATCACAACCAGCAACAGGCTTTCAATCAGGATCCAAGCGAAAATTCGCCAAGCCAGTAGCCTGTGCAGTTGGGATAAATGAATAGCAGAAGGGGCGATGCGGCCACCGATTTTGACGCGAACGGCTTTTTGTTCGCCGTAAATTGCCGGACCACCGAGTGACAGTTCGAGTTTGTTGCCCACGGCGCATAGCAGCCAAGCGGGGCCAGGCAGTGGCCATGAGCGGCTCTGTTGCAGCGTTCGGTGCAGCGTTTGTGCCGCGTGGTGCCCAGCAATGATCAGCATGCTAAACAGGCGCAGTGGAATGAATTCAAGCACCGCGACCGCTCGCACTACAGGCAGACCAAATGGTTGAAAACGTGGGCGCGATGGCGACCAAGCGCGCGCCAATTCCACCATCAATCGATAGATCAATGCCCCAATTCCTCCCAGCAGCGCATACCAAAACAACACGCAAACCACATTGCGGCCAAAGCCCATAATGATGGTTTCGGCACCCGCTTTGCCAAGGCCCAGTGGTGAAAGCGTCGCGGTGTCGCGATTGACGTATGGCATCAACAAGCTGCGCGCGAGTTTTTTGTCTTCTTTGGCCAGTGCAGCGGCCATGCGATTGGCCAATTGCTCTTGGCTACGCCAATCCAGCGCCAGCAACAGCAGTGCCAGCTCAAATAATTGCGGTTGCCACACCAATGGTTTCAGCGCAATGCATACCACCAGTGCCGGCAATATCATCAGTAGCCAAGCGAGTGTGCCAGAGAGCTGGCTTTGCGCATAACTGGCGTTGGTATTGACCTTGTCCGCCAGTATTTCCGCAAACTTATGCCATAACGTGACAGGATGCGCAGTGCGCGGGATTGGCAGAATCAGATGAAACAACAATGCGCCCCACATGACGAGGAGCGCACCGTTGGCATAGATCGTGTGAAAAATCTCGTCCATGAGGGCGTATCGGTTACTTCAACAATTCAACCATTTTGCTCACCATTTCTGATGAACTTTGTGCAGCCAGCGGCAGGAACTCATCGAACGACATCGGGGACTCTTTATCCGCCACGTCGGAGATCGCACGCACGACCACAAACGGCACTTGGAATTGGTGACAGGTTTGTGCAATCGCAGAGGCTTCCATTTCTACCGCAATCACGGATGGGAAGTTTGCGCGGATGAACGCTTGGCGCTCTGCAGTGCAGACAAACGCATCGCCGGTACAGATCAGACCGCGAACCGCGTGTTTGCCGACCATGGATTCCAGCGCCTTTTCTGCCACAGCCATCAGTTTTTCGTCGGCTTGGAAGGCCGCAGGTTGACCTGCCATTTGGCCGATTTCGTAACCAAACGCGGTCACATCGGCATCGTGGTGGCGCACTTCGGTTGAAATTACGACATCACCCACGTTGAGGGTTGCATCGAAACCGCCCGCAGACCCGGTATTGATCACCACATCTGGTTGGTATTCATCGAGCAAGATCGCGGTGCCAATGGCTGCGGCGACTTTGCCGATCCCCGATTGCAGGAGCACAACGTCAACGCCATGCAGCTGGCCAGAATAGTAAGTACAGCCGCCTTTGCTGACTTCCTGACAGTTGTTCAGTGCGTCTTTCAGAATGGCGACTTCTTGTTGCATTGCGCCGATGATGCCAATTTTCATGCAGTGTCTCTTTTTGAATTACGAAAAATCAGGGCGAAGTTTATCACGACCCGAGTCGTTTGCGCGAGGTTCGGTGTGCGTTATGGTTGACGCAGCATGCCTGCTTCGGCCAGTTTTTCACGCAGGCTTTCTGCACGGCGGCGGTTGACGCCAAAGTCGCTGTAGCCGACGCGCGATTCTGAGCGGACGAGTAGGTGATCATCGGTCAATTTCAGCTCCAGATCGTCGACAAAACGCAGAATGCGCGTGGTGCATTCGATGCGTAAGTACGGGCCATCTTTATCGGCGGTTTTCGCGCCGGGCAGGGTCAGCGCCACGCGCTCAATTTGCTCTAATGTCACGCCGGGGCGCAGAATAAACGGCGCGAGGGTGAATTTCTCACGATTGTCTTGGGTCGACACGCAGTTGGGCTTGTCGCCACAAAGGGTGTTGGTGCGGTCAGTCATCGGAGCCACTCCCTGACTACAGCCGCTCAGCAGGACCACAGCCATCGATAGGGTTACAGTTTTTAACATGCATGCTGCCTTATGGAATTCAGAGTGAGCAGAGGTGGTCAGCATATCGATTTATTCCTCTGTCATGTCAATACGTTACAACTGGTGACAATTATAGGCCGAAAATGAAAAAAGGATTCATCGTTGATGAATCCTTTTGCTCAACCGTGAAGTTAGGTCACGGATTTTATACCTCGAGGTAATCCATGATGCCTTCCGCTGCTTTGCGTCCTTCATCGATGGCGGTCACCACCAAATCTGAACCGCGCACGGCATCACCGCCAGCAAAAATTTTCTCATTGCTGGTTTGGAACTTAAATGCCTGACTGAGCGGCGCTTTAATGCGGCCCCATTGATCCAGCTCGACGCCAAACGGTTCCAGCCAACTCATGTGGTGTGGTTGGAAACCAAATGCCATGATCACCGCATCGGCTTCTAGCACGTGTTCACTGCCTGCGACCGGTTCTGGGCGGCGGCGACCTGCATCATCCGGCTCACCCAAGGCGGTTTGCACCACTTTCACGCCCGTCACTTGACCGGATGCATCCACTTCAATGCCCAGCGGTTGCAGGTTGAACATGAACTCCACACCTTCTTCTTTGGCGTTCTTCACTTCACGGCGGGAACCAGGCATGTTCTCTTCGTCGCGTCGGTAAGCACACACGACGCGTGAGGCTCCTTGACGAATCGACGTGCGCACACAGTCCATCGCGGTGTCACCGCCACCGAGTACCACGACTTTCTGGCCGGCCATGTCGATGAAGCGCTCTGGCGACGGCAGATCCATCACTTTGTAAGTGTTGGAGATCAGAAATGGCAGCGAATCGTACACGCCTTGCGCGTCTTCGTTGTCCAGACCCGCACGCATGTATTTGTAGGTGCCCACGCCAAGGAACACCGCATCGTATTCGTCAATCAGTTGTTGCAGTTGAACATCTTTGCCCACTTCAACATTGAGGCGGAATTCGACCCCCATTTCGCTAAATACGCGGCGGCGGTTTTCCATCACGCCTTTTTCCAGTTTGAATGACGGAATACCAAATGTCAGCAGGCCGCCGATTTCAGGATAACGATCGTACACTACCGGTTTCACACCGTTGCGAACGAGGACGTCAGCCGCGGCAAGCCCTGCCGGGCCAGCCCCGATGATGGCGACTTTCTTATCCGTCCATTCCACGTTGGACATGTCCGGTTTCCAACCCATCTCAAAGGCTGTATCGGTGATGTATTTTTCAACGTTCCCAATGGTCACGGCGCCGAAATCGGCGTTCAGCGTACACGACCCCTCACACAAACGATCCTGCGGGCACACGCGGCCACATACTTCGGGCAGGCTGTTGGTTTGGTGTGACAACTCCACTGCCTCGAGAATGCGGCCCTCATTGGCCAGTTTCAGCCACTGAGGAATGTAGTTGTGTACCGGACATTTCCATTCACAGTACGGGTTGCCGCAATCCAGACAGCGATCCGCCTGAGCGGTGGCTTGCTGTTTGGTAAATGGTTCATAAATCTCTACGAATTCAATCTTACGAATGGTGAGCGGCTTTTTTGCCGGATCCACTCGGTTGACATCAATAAATTGGTATACGTTCTGGCTCATGACTTCGGCTCCTTCCAATTATTGTGCTTGAACGCGCAGTTCAGCAGCGCTGCGGCTTTGGTGACCCAATAGAGTCTGCAGGTCCGCTGCCTGAGGTTTAACAAGGTAGAACTTCGGAATCCATTCATCAAAGTTCGCTAAGATATGTTCAGCATGAACAGAGCCAGTTTCTTCCAGATGTTCTGCAATCAAGCCACGCAGGTGTTCTTGATGGATGTAGAGATCGTTCAGCGCAATCGCTTCGACAGATTCCTCGTTCACGCGGCCTTGGAAATCGCCATTTTCGTCAAGGACGTAAGCAAAACCGCCCGTCATCCCCGCGCCGAAGTTGACGCCCGTTGCCCCGAGAATCGCCACGATGCCGCCTGTCATGTATTCACACGCGTTGTCACCAGCCCCTTCAATCACGGCAATGGTGCCAGAGTTTCGCACGCCAAAACGTTCGCCTGCTTTGCCGGCTGCAAACAGTTTGCCGCCAGTGGCACCGTACAAACAGGTGTTCCCGATGATGGTGGCTTCGTTACAGGTAAATGCCGTTCCCAGATGCGGTTTGATGACAATCTTACCGCCCGCCATGCCTTTACCGACGTAGTCGTTGGCATCGCCTGTCAGGTACAGCTCGACACCGCCCGCGTTCCATACGCCAAACGATTGACCCGCAGTGCCTTGTAACACCACTTTGATCGGCGTGGCGGAGAGGCCTGCGTTGCCGTAGCGTTTCGCGATTTCACCCGACAACCGCGCCCCGACGGAGCGGTCGGTGTTGATCACGTCGTAGTACAGTTCGGTTGAGTACTGGTTTTCAATCGCTTCCAGTGCGTCATCCACGATTTTCTGGTTCAGCGCCGCTTTATCAAACGGGGTGTTTGGTTGAGTACAGAACAGTGGCAAACCTTCCGGTGATACCGGTGCTTCGAGGATGCCAGACAGATCCAGCTTGCTCTGTTTCGCCGTCATGCCTTGTACCGCTTCCAGCAGATCGGTTCGGCCAATCAGGTCGGTGAGTTTTTCTACGCCCAATTCGGCCAGATAACCACGCACTTCTTCAGCCAAGCCGGTGAAGTAGTTAATCACCATCTCAGGCAGACCTTTGAAGTACTCGCGGCGCAGGGTTTCATCCTGAGTCGCCACCCCGGTTGCACAGTTATTGAGGTGACAGATGCGCAGGAATTTACAGCCCATGGCTACCATGGGCGCGGCGCCAAAACCAAAGCTTTCTGCACCCAGAATGGCACCTTTGATGACATCGAGGCCGGTTTTCAGACCGCCATCGACTTGCAGGCGAATCTTATGACGCAGACCGTTCGCCACCAAGGCTTGCTGAGTTTCCGCCAGCCCCAGTTCCCAAGGACTGCCCGCGTATTTTACTGAGGTCAGTGGGCTCGCCGCTGTGCCGCCGTCATAGCCGGAAATGGTGATAAGGTCGGCGTAAGCTTTGGCCACACCGGTCGCGATCGTGCCGACGCCCGGTTCAGAAACCAGTTTGACAGACACCAGCGCTTTCGGGTTGACCTGTTTTAGGTCGAAGATCAGCTGGGCTAAGTCTTCAATCGAGTAAATGTCGTGGTGCGGAGGCGGAGAAATCAACGTCACGCCTTGCACGGAGTAACGTAACTTCGCGATTTCCGCCGTCACTTTGTGACCCGGCAACTGACCCCCTTCACCCGGTTTTGCCCCTTGCGCGACTTTGATTTGCAGCACGTCAGCGTTGGTCAGGTAATGTGGCGTCACACCGAAACGACCCGAAGCAACCTGCTTGATGCGCGAGTTACGTTCGGTGCCAAAACGGCGCGGATCTTCGCCCCCTTCACCGGAGTTCGAGTGACCGCCAATTCGGTTCATCGCGGTCGCCAGCGCTTCGTGCGCTTCCGGGCTCAGTGCGCCGATAGACATGGCGGCCGAGTCAAAGCGTTTGAACAGCTCAGTGGTCGGCTCAATTTGTTCTAGAGCCAGCGGGTTGTCTGATTTTTTCAGTTTGAGCAAATCGCGCAGCATCGCCACCGGACGCTCGTTCACCTGTTTGGCAAACTGAGCGTAGTCTGATGTTTCACCGGATTTCACCGCCGTTTGCAGCGTACCAACCACATCAGGGTTGTAGGCGTGGTATTCACCGCCGTGCACGTATTTCAGCAGACCACCATGTTCCATTGACTTGCGTTTGGTCCATGCTTTGCGCGATAGGTTAAACAAGTCCTGCTGGAAGTCGTCAAAGTTGGCGCCCTGAATGCGGGTGGTGACCCCTTTAAAGCACAGTTCGACGATGTCGCTATGTAGACCCACCGCTTCAAACAGCTGTGAACAGCGGTAAGAGGCCACGGTTGAGATGCCCATTTTAGACATAATTTTGTACAGGCCTTTGTTGATGCCGTACTGGTAGTTTTGCATCGCATCGCGATAGCTCTTCTCCAATACGCCGTCATCGACCAATTTACCGACCACTTCATATGCGAGGTAAGGGTAAACCGCCGTGGCCCCAAAGCCGATCAGCACCGCGAATTGATGCGGGTCGCGCGCGGTGGCGGTTTCGACGATGATGTTGGCATCACAACGCAGGTTGGATTCCACGAGGCGCGTTTGCACGGCGCCAACGGCCATCGCCGCTGGGATCGGCAGCTTGCCTTTGGTCAGCGCACGATCCGACAGCACGATCAGCACGGTGCCTTCGCGCACCACTTGTTCGGCTTGATCGCACAGCGCCAAGACCGCTTGCTTGAGATCGTGTTCCTGCGGATCGTAGTTGATGTCGAGGATCGTATTGCGATAGTGCTGATCGCTCAGGGTCAGCAACTGTTGCATGTCCGAGTAGAGCAGCACCGGCGATTCAAACGTGACTCGGTGTGCGTGACCATCGGTTTCGCAGAAAACGTTCATCTCCTGACCGATACTGGTGGCCAGCGACATGACGTGTTTTTCACGCAGCGGATCGATCGGCGGGTTGGTCACTTGTGCAAATTTCTGACGGAAGTAGTCCGTGATTAGGCGCTCTTTCGATGAGAGGACGGCCATCGGCGTATCATCGCCCATTGAACCAACCGCTTCCTGACCCATGTCGGCCATGACGCGCAGCACTTGATCCACTTCTTCATTGGTCATTGCAAACTGCTTTTGATAGGTGTTGAGCTGATCCGCATCAAAGCTGCGCTCGCCCACCTGATCGTCTGGCAGTTCAGCAAACGAGGTTAACGGATAAACGTTGTTTTGCATCCACTCACGGTAGGGGTGGCGGCTCTTAAGATCGTTGTCGATCTCGGCCGATTGCCATAACTTGCCTTTGCGCGTATCGATCACCAGCAGTTCACCCGGACCCACGCGGCCTTTCTCTGCCACTTCATCCGGGGCGTAGTCCCAAATACCGACTTCCGAGGCCAGCGTGATCAGCTTATCTTTGGTGATCACGTAGCGGGCAGGGCGTAGACCGTTGCGGTCAAGGTTACACGCGGCGTAGCGGCCATCGGATAACACGATACCCGCCGGGCCATCCCACGGCTCCATGTGTTTGGAGTTGAAGTCGTAGAAGGCGCGTAGTTCGTCGTCCATATCCGGGTGGTTTTGCCACGCAGGCGGCACCAGCATCCGCATGGCACGGAAGATATCCATACCGCCCGCGAGGAACAGATCCAACATGTTATCGAGGCTGGACGAGTCTGAACCGGTTTCGTTCACAAAAGGTGCAGCCGTTTGTAAGTCAGGCAGCAGCGGCGACGAGAATTTGTAAGCACGCGCGCGCGCCCACTGACGGTTCCCCTCAATGGTGTTGATCTCACCGTTGTGCGCTAAGTAGCGGAACGGCTGCGCCAATGGCCAACGGGGTTGCGTGTTGGTTGAAAAACGCTGGTGGAACAGACAGATCGCCGATTCCATACGCAGGTCGGCCAAGTCGAGATAAAAACGCGGTAAGTCCGCAGGCATGCACAGGCCTTTGTAAACAATAACCTGCGTCGACAGCGAACAGATGTAGAAATCTTTGTCTTCGGAGATTTGCTTTTCGATGCGGCGGCGCGCGATGTATAGGCGACGTTCAATGTCGCGTTCACGCCAGCCCGCGGGAGCAGAAATGAAGACTTGTTGAATATCCGGTAGTGAAGCTGCGGCGATCGGCCCCAGCACCTTCGGATTGGTTGGCACGGTACGCCAGCCGGAGACCGTGAGTGTTTCTTGCGCTAGCTCTTTATTGATGATGTCGCGCGCAGACTGCGCTTTGACCGGATCTCGGCTAAGAAATATCATCCCAACCGCGTATTGCTTACCCAGCTTCCAGTGCTGTTCTTCAGCAATCAGGCGCAAGTAAGTATCGGGTTTTTGGAGTAGAAGACCGCAACCATCACCGGTTTTTCCATCGGCGGCAATACCGCCACGGTGGGTCATGCGGTCGAGAGCAGAAATCGCGGTGCGAACCAATTTATGACTGGCTTGACCTTCCATATGCGCGATCAAGCCGAATCCACAGTTGTCTTTCTCAAGACTTGGATCATATAGAGCCATTGCAATTCTCCCTTTGCTTCTCTGTCATCCAGACAGTAAATGACTAACTATTCGTTTATATTGTTATTATTTAGATAATTATTAATTAAAACTGATTAAAAATTTAACAATTTCGGACAGTTTAATTTGCACTGAATTCACAACCTATAGCTTATTGTGAAAAAGGTCAAGTTTTTGGTGATTAATCATGTGTGTCAGCGATTTACCAAGCATTACTCTAATTAATATCAATAAATTCAATATGATAGGTTTTTAAATGTTACGACTTTTTAACATTTAAATCTCGCCAGATGAGAAACAAAGAAAAAAGGCTAGCGGGAGGGCTAGCCAAATAGGAACTGTTTGGAAGGAATTTGTTGTGTTTACAGCAAGGTTCCTAGGGAGATACTCTCTAAGAACCTTGTTGAATAGACCTTTATGCTGAAAGCATCAAAGAGTCGGCTTTGGCTTCGAGATGCGTATTGCCCATCAGGTATTCATCGACGGCACGCGCAGACTCGCGACCTTCGTTGATGCAACGAACCACCAACGATTGGCCCGTACGCATATCCCCCGCAGCAAACACCCCTTTTTGGTTGGTCGCGAAGTGTTGTGTAGCCACATTCCCGCGTTCATCCAGTTTGATGTTGAGCTGAGCCAATACGCCATGCGGTTCCGGATGCAGGAAGCCCATCGCCAGAAACGCCATGTCACATGGAATCACTCGCTCGCTGCCTGCCACTTCTTCGAAACTCGGACGCTCGCCCGCTGCGGCTTCTTTCCAAACGATATCAGCAATGCGCAGGCCGGTGACCTCACCGTTGGCGTTGCCAATGAACTCTTTGGTCAGAATGTTCCAATGACGCTCGCAGCCTTCTTCGTGGGAAGTCGACGTACGCAGAATCATGGGGTATTGCGGCCAAGGCATGTTCGCCGGACGTTTGTCCGCTGGCATGGGCATGATTTCCACCTGAGTGATGCTTGCCGCGCCGTGACGGTTTGAAGTGCCGACACAGTCAGACCCGGTGTCACCACCGCCAATCACTACCACGTGTTTGCCTTTGGCATGGATCTCGTCGGTTTTGAGATCCATGTTGTTGGCACGGCGGTTGTTTTGCGCCAGGAACTGCATCGCAAAATACACACCACTGAGCTCGCGGCCCGGAATCGGCAGGTTGCGTGGGACGGTGGATCCGCCCGTCAGCAATACGGCATCGAACTCCTGACGCAGTTGCTGGGCGTTGATGTCGACGCCGACATGCGCATTGACTTCAAATTTCACGCCCGCTTCGGCCATCAGGTTGATCTTGCGATCAATCACATCCATGCTCAGTTTGAAATCAGGAATCCCAAAACGCAGCAGGCCGCCGACTTTCTCATCGCGCTCAAACACGGTCACAGTATGACCCGCGCTGTTGAGCTGCTCTGCGGCAGCTAACCCTGCTGGGCCAGAGCCAATAATGGCGATCGATTTACCGGTGCGAGTGCGCGGCGTTTTGGGCTTGGCATAGCCGTCTTGATACGCGCGTTCAACGATGGTTTTCTCGATATTACAAATGGTGATCGGATCCTGATTGATGCCCAGCACACACGCGCTTTCACACGGCGCAGGACACACACGACCGGTAAATTCCGGGAAGTTGTTGGTCGAGCTCAGGATGTGCCACGCTTCTTCCCAGCTTTCACGATACACCGCATCGTTGAACTCTGGAATGATGTTGCCAATCGGGCAGCCGTTATGACAAAACGGCACGCCACAATCCATACAACGTGACGCTTGTTGGTTGATCTTGTTGCCAAATTCGGCGTTCAACACAAACTCTTTGTTGTTCTTGATGCGTTCTTTCGGGTCGATCTTCTTCGGTAGTTCACGACCAAATTCTAAAAATCCAGTAGGCTTACCCATTACACTGCCTCCACTTCTGCCGCTGCTGCTTCCTGACGTTTTTGAAGTACCGCTTTGTAATCACGCGGCATCACCTTCACCATATCGGCAAGGCTGGCTTCAAAGTTGTCGAGGAAGGACTGTGCCACTTCACTTCCTGTGAACTGAACGTGTTTGGTGAGCATCGCTTTCAGCAGCGCTTTGTCTTCTGCTTCAATTGGATCGAGATCCACCAGTTCAGGGTTGAGTTTCGATTCGAAGTCACCCGACTTATTCCAGACATAGGCGGTTCCGCCGCTCATGCCTGCCGCAAAGTTGCGACCGGTTGCGCCAAGGATCACGGCCACGCCGCCGGTCATGTATTCACAGCCGTGGTCGCCCACGCCTTCAACCACGACTTTAGCGCCGGAGTTACGGACACAGAAACGCTCGCCCGCAAGGCCACGAATGTAAGATTCGCCAGACGTCGCACCGTAGAAACAGACGTTTCCGACCACGATGTTGTCTTCGGCAATCAGACTGGAATCGCGGTTCGGATAGAGCACCAGCGTGCCGCCGGACAACCCTTTACCCCAGTAGTCATTCGCATCACCTTCCACTTCAAATGTCACGCCTTTGGCCAAGAATGCGCCAAACGATTGACCTGCGCTGCCGTTGAATTTGACCTGCATCGGCTGCGGTAGACCTTGATCTTGGTAGACTTTGGAGATCTCGTTCGACAGCATGGTGCCGGTGCTGCGGTCGGTGTTGATGATCGGGAATCGTGCTTGCACCGCTTCGCCTTTCTCCAGCGCCGGTTTAGCGACCTCGATCAACTGGCGATCCAGCACGCTTTCCAGATTGTGGTTCTGCTGCGTTTGACAGTAGATGCCATCGGCTTCACGCGGCGGCTCAAGGAACAGTACCGGAGACAGATCCAGATTTTTGTATTTCCAATGGCCAACATCGTCGCGCAGTTTCAGTTTGTGCGCCTGACCCACCATCTCATTGATGGTGCGGAAACCCAGCTCTGCCATGATTTCACGCAGACCTTGCGCCATGTATTGGAAGAAGGTCACCACGTCATCGACGCGGCCGTCAAAGCGTTCACGTAGCGTTTTGTTTTGTGTCGCGATGCCAACCGGGCAGGTGTTCTTATGACACTTACGCATCATGATACAGCCTTCAACCACCAGTGCGGCGGTAGCCACGCCCCATTCTTCAGCGCCCAGCAGCGTCGCAATCGCGATGTCGCGTGGGGTTTTCATCTGACCATCGGCTTGCACGACGATACGGTTACGCAGGCCGTTTTTCAGCAGGGTTTGATGCGTTTCGGCCAGACCCAGTTCCCACGGCAGACCGGTGTGACGAATCGACGACACTGGAGATGCGCCCGTGCCACCATCGTGGCCAGCAATCAGGACCACATCCGCTTTCGCTTTGGCGACGCCAGATGCGATGGTGCCAACACCCGCTTCCGAGACCAGTTTGACGTTCACGCGGCCTTTGCGGTTGGCGTTTTTCAGGTCAAAGATCAGCTGCGCCAAGTCTTCAATGGAGTAGATGTCGTGGTGTGGTGGTGGCGAAATCAGGCCGACCCCCGGGGTCGAGTGACGCGTTGCGCCGATCCAGTCATCGACTTTATCGCCCGGCAATTGACCGCCTTCACCCGGTTTCGCGCCTTGCGCCATCTTGATCTGAATCTCTTCCGAGTTGGTCAGGTAGTACGACGTCACCCCAAAGCGGCCAGACGCCACCTGTTTGATCGCCGAACGTTCCCAGTCGCCATTCTCTTTTGGCAGGAAGCGCATTGGATCTTCGCCGCCTTCACCCGAGTTTGATTTCGCGCCCAGACGGTTCATCGCAACTGCCAGTGTGGAGTGCGCTTCGTATGAAATCGAACCAAACGACATTGCGCCCGTGGCAAAGCGTTTGACGATACTCTCAATCGATTCCACATCTTCAATAGGAATGGAACCGGCTGGGTTTTTCACAAAGTCGAGCTGACTACGCAGGGTGACGGCTTTGTCGCCTTGGCTGTCCACTTCTGCGGCGTACTTCTTGAACTCTTCAAAGTCTTTGTTGCGCGTCGAGTGTTGCAGCAGGTGAATCGTTTCTGGGTTGAACAGGTGTTTTTCACCCCGTTGTTTCCACTGATACACACCGCCGACATCCAGCACTTGCAGCGGGATTTCACGCGTTGGGTAACCGATGCGGTGACGCACGCCCACTTCTTTGGCGATGTCATCCAGCGTCATACCCTGAATACGGGTGATAGTGCCGGTAAAGTATTTATCGACCACCGCTTTGCTGATCCCCAGCGCTTCAAAAATTTGCGCACCATGGTAGGACTGCAGGGTTGAAATCCCCATTTTTGAGAAGATTTTCAGCAGGCCGGCATTGATGCCTTTGCGGTAGTTTTCGAAATATTTGTCGACCGGAATCTCGGCATCCAGCTTGTTGCGGCGTTTCAGATCGAAAATGGTTTCTGTGACCAGATATGGGTTGACTGCGTTGGCCCCGTAACCGACCAGGGTCGCGAAGTGGTGCGTTTCACGTGCATCCCCAGTTTCAACCACAATGCCACACTTCGAGCGCAGTCCTTTGCGGATTAAGTGATGGTGCACCGCGCCCACGGCCAGCATGGCAGGAATTGCGGCGTGGTTGGAGTTCACGGCACGGTCGGTCAGCAGAATGATCGAGTAACCGTCGATGACTGCGTCTTCTGCATATTGGCAGATGCGTTTCAGCGCGCGTTCGAGTTTGCCCGGTTCGCCGCTGGCCTGGAATACGATATCCAGCGTTTTGGCTTGCAGGTGTTCGTTATCGATCGCGCGCAGTTTTTCCAGCTCAGCGTTGGAAATCACGGGCGATTCAAGTTCCACTTTACGACAGTGCGCAGGCGTTTCAGCGAGCAGGTTTTGATCGCGGCCGATGTAGGTGTTGAGTGACATCACCATGCGTTCACGAATCGGGTCGATCGGTGGGTTGGTCACCTGAGCAAACAGCTGCTTGAAGTAGTTTGACAGATGCTGGGACTGATGCGACAGCACGGCGACTGGCCAGTCGGCGCCCATCGAACCGAGCGGTTCATAACCGGTTTGCGCCAGTGTCAGAATGATGTCGTTCACTTCTTCGCTGCTGACCCCAAAGGCTTGCTGACGGTGCAGCAGGCGTTCTGGCGAAGGCTGGCTGTGCACGTTGTCGGCATCCGGCAGCTTCTTCAGGCTCAGCAGGTTTTCTTCTACCCACTGTTCATAGGGCTGGGCGTTGGCAATGCCATCTTTCACTTCTTCATCCGAAATGATGCGGCCTTGTTCCAAATCGGCCACAAAGATACGACCCGGTTGCAAACGGCCACGGTATTCAACGTTTTCCGGTGCAATTTCCACCACGCCCGACTCGGACGCCATGATGAGGAAGTCGTCTTTCGTCACGGTGTAGCGAGACGGACGCAGGCCGTTGCGGTCAAGCGTCGCACCCACTTGCACGCCATCGGTAAAGCAGACCGAGGCTGGGCCATCCCACGGTTCCATCACGTTGGCGTGGTATTGGTAGAACGCACGACGTTTCGGATCCATGGCTTTGTTTTCTTGCCACGCTTCCGGAATCATCATCATCAGGGCATGTGGCAGGCTGCGGCCAGAGAGCACCAAAAGCTCAAGCACCATGTCGAAGTTGGCAGAGTCAGACGCGCCTTCTTGGCACACCGGCAGTAACATGTCGATTTCGGCTTGCGTAAATAAATTCGATTGCAGAATCGCCTCGCGCGCCTTCATCCAGTTCAGGTTGCCGCGTACCGTGTTGATTTCACCGTTGTGCGCAATGTAACGGAAAGGCTGAGCCAGACGCCATTTCGGGAATGTGTTGGTGGAGAAACGCGAGTGCACCAGCGCCAGCGCCGTCACCATGGTCGGATTCTGTAGATCTAGGAAGTATTGCGGTACTTGCTCGGTCGTCAACTGGCCTTTGTAGACCAGCGTTTTGTACGACAGCGAGTTGATGTAGAAGTCATCACCGATGTTCGACACGCTTTCGAGACAAACGCGGACGGTGTAATTACGCAAGACGTACAGTTTACGTTCCAGCTCGTCGGCACTCATGCCCGGACCGCCGGAAATAAATACGTGCTCAAATTGAGGCTCGGTGCTTAACGGATCTGCACCCAGCATGCTGTTGTCGGTTGGCAATACGCGGTAACCAATCACGTCCAGATCCAGACGCTTGGCGTTACGTTCTAAAATATCGCGACATTGCGCGCGTTTGTGCTCATCTTGGGGAAACAGCACCACACCGACGCCGTATTTATCGAATGCTGGCAATTTGATGCCCAGCTTCACGGCTTCTTCCAATAGAAATTCGTGTGGTTTTTGCAGCAGAATGCCCGCGCCGTCGCCACTGCAAGGGTCACAACCTTGACCACCGCGGTGCTCCATGCGTGCCAGCATATCCAGTGCTTGAGTCACAACTTGGTGAGATTTGCGGTTCTTGAGGTGGGCAACAAAACCGATACCACAAGCATCATGCTCGAGTTCCGGCGTGTAAAGACCTCGCGAACGTTGCTCTCGATCTACCATAGATACATCCTTCCAGTTCAAGCGGACACAAGCAAGCCAAGGCAAGCCCCAGCGCTGTATCCTGTCCTTATTGTTATGAATCTAAACCTGCCAGTGGTGGCGGGTTCGCTTCCTTTCCGTCTCTCACAGGAAAAATTTTGTGAGAAAAACAATCCTTAGTGATATCCCTTTTGTCAGGCCACTTTTGTAGTGGTTTATATAGGTAGGAGCGGAATATCACCGACGTTTCGCAGCGTTTCTTGTAATAAAATAATCAAAAAACAGCGTAAAACTGTAAGTATCCTACAATTTTGTCGTGCAAAAATGCAACGAAAAGTCTGGGATTTTTACGGGCTTTTTTTGTTTGCAAATGCATAACTTGTTTAACATTTGTAAAACATTAAGGGTTAAATGCTGTTTTTATGAATGTTTATTGATTTTGGTTAGAGATGTCTGCGTTTCATACACCTAAAATTTGTGACTAAATAGTGTAATTATGTAATTTAATTACATTTTGTAATTGAGAATTATTTGTATTTATTTTGGGTGTCGCCATGCAGTTACATGAGTTAGTGAACACGATTGGACAAGATCTCCAGCGCCGCTACGGAGAGCGTGTACATAAGTTGACCTTACATGGCGGATTCAGTTGCCCGAATCGCGATGGCACCATTGGCCGCGGCGGTTGTACTTTTTGCAATGTGGCGTCGTTTGCCGATGAAGCGAGCCAGGCCAAAAGCATTGAAGACCAGCTGACTGATCGCGCGGGTGAAGTGCAGCGGGCGAAGAAATATCTGGCCTATTTTCAGGCTTATACCAGTACCTATGCCGAGGTTCAGGTGCTGAAATCGATGTATGAACAGGCGCTCAAAGCGGCGGATATTGTTGGCTTGTGTGTTGGAACGCGCCCGGACTGTGTGCCGGATGCCGTGTTGGAACTGCTGGCTGAATACGCGCAGCAAGGGTTTGAGATTTGGCTTGAATTGGGGCTGCAAACGGCCAACGACCAAACACTCAAACGCATCAACCGCGGCCACGATTTTGCCTGTTACGCTGAAATCACTCGTCGAGCCCGCGCGCTGGGTATCAAGGTTTGTACGCACCTGATCGTCGGGCTACCGAAAGAGGGGCGAGACGATAATCTCGCCACCTTAGAGCAAGTGCTTGCCGTGGGCACCGACGGCATCAAATTGCACGGTCTGCACATTGTTGAAGGCAGCACCATGGCCAAAGCATGGCGTGCGGGCAAATTGGAAGCGCCGACGCTAGACGAATACGTCGCGATTGCGTGTGAAATGATTCAGCGCACACCGCCAGAGGTGGTCTTTCATCGCGTGGCTTCGTCGGCACGTCGGCCAACCCTGCTGTCACCGTTGTGGTGTGAGAACCGCTGGCTGGCGATGACGGAGATTGGACGCCGACTGGATCGTGACGGCGCTCAAGGATCCTTCATCGCACGGCCATTTCAATATCACCCAATCGAATAGTTGCGGATCAAACCCAGAGAAACTGTTATCTTTTGCCCTCTCAATAAACGGTAGTGTTTGAAGGTTTTCATCAGCATGGATCAACTGCAGTGGGCAGCGACAGGATTTATGGAACACTGGGGATGGTTTGTCTCGCTGATCGCTGTGATCGGCGCCGGTTTCCTCTACCTGTATCGTCGTTTGCAGCGGCATTTGGTGTTGCTGATGGCCAGTTCACCGGCGGCGCTGCTGCTATTTCAAGCACAAAAAGGCGAATTGGTGTTTGCCAATTTAGCCGCGTTCTCGCTGTTTGGCATTCGCCGCGTGGGCAAAAACTTTTTCTTTCCTCATACATTACCAACGCAGGCGCTAGAATCGCTGCTGCAAACCGTGGCGGGCTGCGCTGAAACACACGTTGCGGCGGTGATTGACTGGCCACTGTCCAGTGGCGGTGAACACAAAATTGAACTGACCGCGCGCGCGACTCATTATCGTGGTCAGCAAGTCTGGCTGGTCAATGCGGTCGCTTACCACCATGCTGCCTCTGAACACCACCATGAACTCAATACGTTGACCATTTCTAAAACCGCCTTCGATTCTCTGTCGGAACTGATTTACGTCAAAGACTTAGATGGGCAACGCATCGCCACCAACCGCGCGTTTGATCAATTCTGGCATGGCCGTGAAGCCGAAGGCAGTGAAGCATTTTCAGGCGTGATGAAAGGGCGCGCCAGTCAGCAGCGCTGGACCACCACGCCGGATGGGCGCAGTTGTCTGCTGGAAACCCATCAAACGGTGCTGATGTCGCCCAGTGGCGAGAACTTGGGCGTGTTGGGTATCAGTCATGATGTGACGGACTGGCACAACATTGAGCGCAATCTGCGTGATGAAATGGAAAAGCGCAAAGATACGGAAGTGGCACTGGCGCAGCGCGATACGATTTTGCAAAGCATTTTGGACGCCAGCCCGGATTCCATCGGCATTTTCAACGAGAACATGGTTTATCAAGCGTGTAATGAACCGTTTATTGACGCGCTGGGGCTGCATGATGTGCGGGAATTGATCGGCAAGCGCTTGCAAGATGTGGTGCCAGAAAGTGTGTATGCCCGTTTGTCGGAAACCGACAGCAGCGTGCTGGAAAGTGGTCACTCGCTGCGTTATCTGGATAAAGTGGACTATGCCAACGGGCGTCAAGTATGGTACGACGTGGTGAAATCGCCTTTTCGTGATCCCATTTCCGGGACGCGAGGCGTGCTGATCATGGCGCGAGATGTGTCGGAGCGCTATCTCAGCGAGCAGAAACTGGAAGCGGCCAACCAAGAGTTAGAGCGGTTGAGTTACTTAGATAGCTTGACGCAAGTGGCAAACAGACGCCGTTTTGATGCGCAGATGCAAGCGCTGTGGCACCTACATGCCCGTGAAAAGCGTCCACTGAGCGTGATGCTGTGCGATGTCGATTACTTTAAAGGGTATAACGATCGCTATGGCCATTTACAAGGGGACGATATTCTTCGCTTGGTGGCGCAGGCGTTCAATGACGTGATTAACCGTTCGTCCGATTGCGTCGCCCGATATGGTGGGGAAGAGTTTGCCATCATTTTGCCCAACACCGAGTTGGCGGGCGTTCAATTGGTGGCGCAGCGCATTCACGATCGTTTGGCAGAACTGGCCATCCCGCACCAGAGTTCTACTGTGTCGCCTTATATCACCATCAGTATTGGTGTGGTGACCTGCATTCCTCAACCCGAGGATACCCCAGAAACCATGTTGGCTTGGGCCGACAGCGCGCTATACCAAGCCAAAGCCAATGGCCGCAATCAAACCAGCGTGCACCCCATCTCACTTTGAGCATGCGTGGGGGGATTCATCCACGACTTGTCACGGTTATGGCTGACGTTCATAGGCCAAACACGCTAGACTAACGCCAACGTTTATCCTGGAGCTTTGCATGAAACCCATGAAAAATCTCGCCCAGTATTATGTCGATCTGCTGGTCAAGCTGGGCATCCTCCGTTTTTCAATTTTGCTGGCGCTGGCCTTAGTGGCTTTGGCCGTGGTGGTGCAAGTTGGTATCACGCTGGCGCTGAAAGGTTTTGTCGACGACATCGATATTGTTCGCTCGGTGTTCTTTGGTTTGTTGATCACGCCCTGGGCGGTCTATTTCCTGTCGGTGGTGGTCGATCAGTTGGAAGAGTCACGTCAACGCTTATCCAAACTGGTCTCTAAGCTCAAGGACATGCGCTCACGCGATCAGGAACTCAATCAGAAGCTGCAACAGAACATCGTCAAGCTCAATCAAGAAATTGAAGAGCGGATCAAGGCCGAAGAAGCGCGTGAAGAAGCGATGGTGGATCTGGAGAACGAAGTCTATCAGCGTGAAAAAACCCAGGTTGAATTGGCAGAACGGACTGCGCTGCTGCGCTCGTTCATCGATGCGTCACCGGATCTGATCTACTACCGCAACTCCAAATGTGAATTCTCCGGCTGTAACCGCGCGATGGAAGAGCTGACCGGCAAGCGCGAAAGTGATCTGGTTGGGTTGACGCCATGGGATGTGTATCGCAAAGAGATCGCGCAGTCGATCGTTGAAACCGACCAGCAAGTGTTTGATAACAACCGTTCGCTGACGTATGAGCAGTGGTTGGAATACCCGGATGGGCGTAAAAGTTATTTCGAGCTGCGCAAAGTGCCATTTTACAGCAAAGATGGTCGTCATTTGGGTTTGGTGGGCTTTGGGCGCGATATCACGGAACGTAAGCGTCATGAAGAGTCTTTGGAAAAAGCCAGCCGTGACAAAACCACCTTTATTTCGACCATCAGCCATGAATTGCGCACCCCGCTCAACGGCATTGTGGGGCTAAGCCGTATGCTGCTGGATACCCAGCTTGATCCCGAGCAGCGTAAACACATGCAGACCATCAATGTCAGTGCGGTGACGCTGGGCAATATCTTCAACGACATCATCGACATGGATAAATTTGACCGTCGCAAACTGGAGTTATTCCCGGCGCCGCTCAATTTCGAGGAGTTTGTTGCTGAGCTCGAAAGCCTCTCGGCGTTAATGGCCGAGCAGAAAGGACTGCGTTTTGATCTCGAACGGTTGACGGATTTACCAGCGCTGGTGGAAGTGGATGCGACGCGCCTGCGTCAGGTGCTGTGGAACTTGATCAGCAACGCGATGAAATTCACCAAAGAAGGTGGCGTGGTAATGTCGGTCAGCGCTGAGGTTGAGGGGGATTTCGCCAATATCGTGATGGACATTGAAGATACCGGGATCGGCATTCCAGAATCGGAGCTCGATAAGATCTTCGCCATGTATTATCAGGTTAAATCAGGCAAAGATAACTTACACGCGGTCGGCACCGGCATTGGGCTGGCGGTGTCTCGCCAGTTGATCAATCTGATGGGCGGCGATATCAGTGTTAGCAGTGAAGAGGGATTTGGCAGCACCTTCACCGTCACCATATGCGTGCCATTGTCACACGGGAGCGTGGCTGAGCCGCAACCTATACAGCAACAGAGCTTAAATATCTTTATGGTGGAAGATATTGAACTCAACGTCACCGTGGCTCGCTCGCTGCTGGAAAGCTTAGGCCATACCGTGTCGGTCGCGATGACCGGGGAAGAGGCCAAAGCCGTCTTCGAACCGGATCAATACGATTTGGTGTTCCTCGATATTCAATTGCCGGACATGACCGGCTTTGACATTGCTCAGTACTACCGAGACACGTATCCGCATCTGCCGCCATTGGTGGCTTTGACGGCCAACGTGCTGAAAGACAAAGGCGAATATCAACGTAAAGGCATGGATGATGTGATCAGCAAACCGCTGTCCGTACAAGCCGTGCAGGATGTGATTAACAAAGTGGTGCATCACATCGACAAACCGAGTGTGCAGGCCATTTCGCCGCAGCCAGAGCTGCTGGATGCGCAAGATGAGTTGTATCAACGTTTACTCGATTTGCCCATGTTGGAGTCCTACATTGACATTGTGGGGCCGCAGCCGGTGCTCGACAGTATTGAAATGTTTGCCGAGATGATGCCAAGCTATATCGAGGTTCTTGATTCCAATATGGTGGCCAAAGATCAGGCGGGGATTGCGTCGGAAGCGCACAAAATTAAAGGGGCGGCAGGCTCGATTGGTTTGAAACACATTCAGAGTGTGGCCCAGAAAGCGCAATCGCCGGATGCGCCGGCATGGTGGGAAAACATCACCGATTGGGTCGATGAAATTAAAAATGAATACCAGAATGATATTCTGGTGCTGAAACAGTGGTTAGCGCAGAGGAAATAACATGAAAAAGTGGCTTTTGGTTTTAGCGAGTACAGTCTTGGCCGCGTGTGCGACGCATACCGTCAACTGGCAGCACAGCAATTTGGCCATGTTCTCAGACACGGCGATTCAGCTCAAAAGTAACCTCTGGACCGATCAAATGCCCAAGGTCGGAGAGGATGTTGATTCGCAGAATCTCAACGGCACCTTGACTCTGGAAACGTCCGGTCAGCTTCCGGCGGATCTGAATGTCAGCATGGTGGTGATTAAGCAGGGCGATGAGATGTGGACCATTGACGGTGATGACGTGGAACTGCGTACCCAAAGTGAAAACATGTGGGAAGTGGTGTTCCAGAGTGACATTGAAATCGATCTGAACAAGCCAGTCAGCGTGGCGTTGGGCTTAAGTGACAGCCAAGGCGAAACTTGGCTGGTAGAACACAAAGTCACGATCGACAAAGTGTACTGATCGGTAAAGCATAAAAAAGCCTCTGCATGCAGAGGCTTTTTTGTGTTCGTTGATTTGGAAAATTACTCTTCCAGATCACCACAGAAACGGTAACCTTCGCCGTGAATCGTTGCGATGATTTCCGGTGTGCCAGACACAGATTCGAAGTGTTTACGAATGCGGCGAATGGTCACGTCTACGGTGCGGTCATGAGGTTTGAGCTCACGGCCAGTCATTTTCTTCAGCAGATCCGCACGAGTCTGGATCTTGCCTGGGTTTTCACAGAAGTGCAGCAGTGCACGGAACTCTGAACGCGGCAGCTTGTAGCTGTCGCCGTCAGGGCTAACCAGTGAACGACTGTTGATGTCCAGTACCCAACCGTTGAATTCGTATTTCTCAACAGAACGTTTCTCTTCGTGTGTTGTGCTTGCGTTCATTGAACGGCTAAGCAGGTTACGTGCACGAATGGTGAGCTCACGTGGGTTAAATGGCTTCGTGATGTAATCATCTGCACCGATTTCCAGACCCAGAATCTTGTCTACTTCATTGTCGCGACCAGTCAGGAACATCAGCGCTACATCTGCTTGTTCGCGAAGTTCGCGAGCCAGCAGCAAGCCGTTTTTACCTGGCAGGTTGATATCCATGATCACCAAATTGATTGGGTTGTCGGACAGCACATGGTGCATCTCTTCACCGTTACTGGCCTCAAAAACAGCGTATCCCTCTGCTTCAAAAATACTCTTAAGAGTGTTACGAGTTACCTGCTCGTCTTCAACGATTAGAATCTGCGGGGTTTGCATTGGCGGTACCTAAACTTGTGAAAAAAATGTGCTAATAGAACTCATTCTAGGCAAAAACATAACATACAAGTAAAATTATGTTGATAATAAACCAAAGTTTTTAGACAAAGTCTCGACTTTGATTGCCCGCCATCCATGGATAACACTAGCGATTGAGATCCAATACCTCGACAGTTCTACTAGGCTTTGCAGCGAATTCTATAATGTTAACAGCATGCTAACAACGGCCTGTTGTTAATTCCAACAACTTTGTTGTTTTACATCAAGAGTTGGAATGTAACAGATATGAATAGTAATAACGAGTTGTAAAAATACGAGAACAATGACGATAGATAAAAAACTGTGGCAAGCCTACTCCCGTGTCCGATTTGCCTTTGAATCCCCGTTGCGCAAGCGATCGTTCGCCATCATCACGGCATGGAACCCGAAAAGCCAAAGGTTGTCGAATAATGAGAATTGCGTAAATAATCAACGTTTACAACAGAAGTTGATGAATTATGATTGGTCTGAAGTGGTGGTCGGAGATGACCATTTCGACTGGTTTGAAGAGAGTTTTGCCGTGGTCATGCCTTTAGACACGGCGCTGCAGCTGGCCAGAGACTTTGACCAGAATGCGATTTATTACGTTATGAACGATGAGCTGATGTTGCACTCTTGTATTGACGGGAGGGCGGTGTCGTTAGGCTCGTTACAAGAAAAACTTAAATAACAAGCACAACAAGAATCATGGAGGAATGATGAGAGATATTACACCGGATATTTGTGATCAATATGAATCGCAAGTGACATTGTTGGAGCTGCCGTTACAAAATTTCGGTATGCGCAGTGCCTTCTGGGGACAAATCGTCACCGTACGCTGTTATCACGACAATTCGAAAGTGAAAGAAATACTCAGCCAAAACGGCAAAGGGAAAGTGTTAGTGGTCGATGGTCATGGCTCTTGCCAAAAAGCGCTGATGGGCGACCAAATTGCCATTTCCGCCATTGAGAATGAATGGGAAGGCGTGATCATCAATGGTGCGGTGCGCGATGTGGTGGCGATGTCCCAGATGGATCTCGGCATTAAAGCGCTGGGGGCTTGCCCGTTCAAAACAGAGAAGCGTGGTGCGGGGGATGTCAATGTCACATTGACGATTCATAACCAGATGATTCAGCCGGGCGATTACCTCTACGCCGACTGGAATGGAGTTCTCCTGTCGCCTGTCGAGCTGACGCTGAGTTAGAACCGAAAGCCGAGACCAAACTCGATGCCTTGCTGCCACTCCTGATAGTCGAGAGTGGCGTGCAAATCGAGATTTTCGGTCAGGTGCAAGCGGCTGGAGACTTCGGCCGATAAGACGTCAACGCGTTTATTGTCTTCACTAAGTTTGTTCACCGAATAGAGAGTGCTTTTGAGTGAGAAGCGCTCGCTCACCTTGTAGCTGACGCCACTGAGAAACCCATTTTCGCCGCCGTTGATCGATGAGTTGACGCGCGCGCCGACATACAAATCCACATTGCGAAATACGTTATACATGTACCCGCCATCGACCACCCAACTGTCAAACCCCTGATTACCCGGTTCGCTGTACAAGAACATACTGTGTGAAGACCGGTTTTGTTCGGAAGGCAAGGCGGGGAGTTCTACGGCGTGCGCGGCACAACCCATCACGAGGCATACCATACCAAGAATGTGCTTCATGATACCCTCCTTGTTGTGATGATTGGGTGTTCGCTTTCCACTGCGGCAACCCCAATTTAAGCACAAAATATCACCGGTTGCTGCTCAAATTGTTATAGCGATTGGTTATGTCGGAATGATGGTTCGGTTATCTGCATGTCACCCTAGCATATGAATCCTGATGATTTAGCGATTTAGACGTAAGAATTGAAAGAGAAGCGAAAAAAAGCAAATTTTTCGTTGACTCTTTGCGCAAAAATGGGTTAAACGTAAAGGCACGCAAACACACGAGTTACGCAAGATTCCTATGATTAATAACAGCCTAGTAGTAATGACCACGACCATTATTATTACCGACATGACGCATGTTGGGGCAGGCTGCTGAGCGTAAAAAATTCACAAAAAAGGCCTGTATCCCAACCGATACAGGCCTTTTTTTATACCAATTTTCAGAGAGTTTGGAGGAAGGGATGCGAGTATTAAAGTTTGGAGGTTCATCGTTAGCAGATGCTGACCGTTTTTTAAGAGCGGCTGACATCATTGCCAACAATGCACAGCAGGAAGAAGTGGCCGTTGTACTGTCCGCGCCAGGGAAAACAACCAATAAGTTAGTGGCTGTGATTGAGAATGCACTGCGCAATGGTGAGGCGGAATTACAGATCGCCGAGCTGGAAGCATCATTCCAAGCGCTGTTTGACGCGATCAAAGCGGTGTTGCCTCATCTGGACGGCAGCGGTTTTGACAACCAAGTGCGTACGTCGATGTCGAAACTGCGTCAGTACGTGCACGGCATTAGCTTGCTGGGCATGTGTCCCGACAACGTGAATGCGCGCATCATCAGTAAAGGGGAACGTATTTCCATTCAACTGATGAAAGCGGTGATGGAAGCCAAAGGGCTGGCTGCCAACCTGATTGACCCCGTGAAGTACTTACTGGCCAAAGGCGATTACTTAGAAGCCATGGTGGATGTCGACGCGTCGACACAGCTGTTCAAGCAAAATCCACTGCCAGCGCATCACGTCAACATCATGCCGGGCTTTACCGCGGGGAACAAAAAAGGCGAGCTCGTTTGCCTTGGCCGCAACGGTTCCGACTATTCAGCGGCGGTTTTGGCCGCGTGTCTGCGCGCCGAGTGCTGCGAAATCTGGACCGATGTGGATGGCGTCTACAACTGTGATCCGCGTTTGGTGGACGATGCGCGTCTGCTGAAATCCCTCAGTTATCAAGAAGCGATGGAACTCTCGTACTTCGGTGCGTCCGTTCTGCATCCGAAAACCATCGCGCCGATTGCTCAATTCCACATTCCTTGCTTAATTAAAAACAGCTTCAATCCACAAGGCCCAGGTACTCTGATTGGCCAAGATACTGGCGAAGATAAGCTGGCCATCAAAGGCATCACCACACTCAACAACCTGACCATGGTGAACGTGTCTGGCCCAGGCATGAAAGGCATGGTCGGGATGGCCAGCCGCGTGTTTGGCTCCATGTCTGCTGCGGGCGTCTCCATTGTGCTGATTACACAGTCGTCGTCGGAATACAGCATCAGCTTCTGTATTGAAGCAGAGCACAAACAACTGGCGCAACAAGCGTTGGCGGAAACCTTTGAGCTTGAACTCAAAGATGGCCTGCTCGAGCCGGTTGAATTCATGGAAGATCTATCGATCATCACGCTGGTGGGTGACGGAATGCGGACTTCGCGTGGCGTTGCATCGCAGTTCTTTGCATCACTGACAGAAGCGCACGTCAATATTGTTGCGATTGCGCAGGGCTCATCTGAGCGCGCGATCTCCGCGGTGATCCCAGAAGACAAAGTCTCTTCGGCGATCAAAGCGTGTCACGAGAACCTCTTCAATTCCAAACACTTCCTTGATGTGTTTGTGGTCGGCGTGGGTGGTGTGGGCGGTGAGCTGGTCGATCAGATCCACCGTCAACAAAGCAAACTGGCCGATAAAGGCATCGTGATCCGTGTATGTGGCCTTGCCAACAGCAAAGGGTTGCTGCTTGATAGCGAAGGCCTGCCGCTGGATCATTGGCGCGATCGCATGACCGCTGCCACCGAAGAGTTTTCATTGGCACGTTTGATTGCCCTTGTACAACGCAACCACATCATCAACCCGGTGTTGGTGGACTGCACGTCAAGCGATGACATCGCGCGCCAATACGCCGATTTCTTGGCCGCGGGTTTCCATGTGGTCACCCCCAACAAGAAAGCCAATACCGCCAGCATGGCGTATTACTACCAGTTGCGTGAAGTGGCGCGTCACTCTCGCCGTAAGCTGATGTATGAAACAACTGTTGGTGCGGGTTTGCCGGTGATTGAGAACCTGCAAAACCTCATTGCCGCAGGCGATGAGCTGGAAAAATTCAACGGTATTTTGTCGGGTTCACTGTCGTTTATCTTCGGCAAACTCGATGAAGGGCTGTCGTTCAGCCAAGCGACCTCGGTTGCCAAAGACAAAGGCTTTACGGAACCGGATCCGCGCGATGACCTGTCGGGCATGGATGTGGCACGTAAGCTGCTGATCTTGGCGCGTGAATCAGGCATGGTGTTGGAGCTAGACGACGTGATCGTGGAACAGGCACTGCCGCCGGGTTTTGATGCGTCGGGCAGTGTGGATGAGTTTATGGCACGTCTGCCACAGGCCGATGCGTACTTTAAGTCCTTGGGCGATCAAGCGGCTCAAGAGGGCAAAGTCCTGCGCTACGTGGGTGAAATTGCCGATGGTCAATGCCGCGTGCGTCTGGCGATGGTCGATGAAAATGACCCAATGTTCAAAATTAAAGATGGCGAGAACGCGCTGGCGTTCTACAGCCGCTACTATCAACCAATTCCTCTGGTGCTGCGCGGTTATGGCGCCGGGACAGAAGTAACTGCCGCAGGCGTATTCGCGGATGTGATGCGTACGTTAGGCTGGAAATTAGGGGTTTAATCCATGAGTTCAAGTGATATGAGTGTCGTTGTTTATGCGCCGGCATCCATTGGTAACGTCAGTGTGGGGTTCGACGTGCTGGGGGCCGCGGTGTCCCCAGTCGACGGCACTCTGTTGGGTGACCGCGTGCAGGTCAAGTTGGGCAGCGAACCATTCACACTGAAAACAGCGGGCAGCTTCGTCTCTAAGCTGCCCACGGATCCTAAAGAAAACATCGTGTACGACTGTTGGACCGTGTTTGCGCGCGAGCTGGATAAAAAGCAGATTGCCCTCAAACCGCTGGACATGACGCTGGAGAAAAACATGCCGATCGGCTCAGGACTGGGTTCCAGTGCCTGCTCGATTGTGGCTGCACTCGATGCACTGAACCGTTTCCATGGCCAACCGCTGAACGACACTGAGTTGCTGGCACTGATGGGAGAAATGGAAGGTAAAATTTCCGGCGGTGTGCATTACGACAACGTGGCGCCATGCTATTTGGGCGGCGTGCAACTGATGTTGGAAGAGCTCGGTATCATCAGCCAGGAAGTGCCTTGTTTTGATGAGTGGTACTGGGTGATGGCGTATCCGGGCATCAAAGTCTCGACCGCGGAAGCGCGCGCGATTCTGCCGTCGCAATATCGTCGTCAGGACATCATCGCACACGGCCGTTATCTGGCGGGCTTTATTCATGCGTGTCATACCAACCAGCCGGAGCTGGCGGCGAAAATGATCAAAGACGTGATCGCAGAACCATATCGTGAGAAACTGCTGCCGGGCTTTGCCGATGCGCGTAAATACGCGGCGTCTGCAGGGGCACTGGCGACCGGGATATCAGGCAGTGGTCCAACGCTGTTTAGCGTATGCAAAGATAAAGATGTCGCAGAGCGTGTCGCTCGTTGGCTTGAACAAAACTACGTCCAAAATGAAGAAGGATTCGTGCACATTTGTCGCCTCGACAAGAACGGTTCGAAAGTTACAGGAAGTGAGCTATGAAGCTTTACAACATAAAAGAAAATGATGAACAAGTCTCCTTTGGCCAAGCCGTGCGCCAAGGGTTAGGCCGCAACCAAGGTCTGTTTTTCCCGTCGGAATTACCCAAGTTTGACGATATTGATGCGCTGCTGGCGGAAGATTTCGTCTCTCGCAGCACCAAGATTCTGTCTGCGCTGATTGGCGATGAGCTACCGGAAGACAAAGTGAATGCGATGGTGGATGCGGCATTCCAATTCCCTGCGCCGATTCAGTCAGTCAAAGATGGCGTCTATGCGCTGGAGCTGTTCCACGGTCCAACCCTGGCGTTTAAAGACTTCGGGGGGCGCTTTATGGCCCAATCTCTGGCAGCGGTGTCGAACGGCGGTAAAATCACCATTCTGACCGCAACATCGGGCGATACCGGTGCGGCGGTGGCCCACGCCTTCTACGGCATGGAAGACATCAACGTGGTGATTCTGTATCCGAAAGGCAAGATCAGCCCACTACAAGAGAAGCTGTTCTGTACGCTGGGTCAAAACATTCATACCGTGGCCATTAATGGCGACTTCGATGCTTGTCAGGCGCTAGTGAAAAAAGCGTTTGATGACGCTGAGCTGCGTCAGCAGATCGGCCTCAACTCCGCGAACTCGATCAACATCAGCCGCCTGATGGCGCAAATCTGTTACTACTTTGAAGCAGCATCGCAGATGAGCAAGGCAGAGCGCGAGAATCTAGTGATCTCGGTCCCGAGTGGTAACTTTGGTAACCTGACGGCGGGCCTGCTGGCCAAAGCGCTGGGTCTGCCGATCAAACGGTTCATTGCCGCAACGAACGCCAACGATACGGTACCTCGTTATCTGGAAACCGGTCAATGGGATCCGAAACCGACGGTCGCGACCACGTCAAATGCAATGGATGTGAGTCAGCCAAACAACTGGCCACGCATTGAAGAGCTATGCCGCCTGAAAGATTGGGGCCTGGAAACATTGGGCAAAGGGGCGGTGCTTGACCACGAAAGCGCGCAATCGGTGCAAGAGCTTAATGCGCTCGGCTATTTGTGTGAGCCACACGGCGCGATTGCGTACCGCGTGCTCAACGAGCAACTGCAACCGGGCGAAACCGGTCTGTTCTTGTGTACGGCGCATCCGGCGAAATTTAAAGAAGTCGTCGATGAGATTTTAGGAACGGATATCGAACTGCCAGCGCCGCTTGCCAAACATGCGGTCATGGAGTTGCTGTCGGTTGATCTCGACAATGACTTTGACGCACTGAAAGCCTTGCTGGTCAAAGTGCAGCCTTAATTGGCTCACGTGAGTGGCTAAAGAGAATAAAAAAAGCGGCGCCCTCATCGGCGCCGCTTTTTTCATGCATCTGAGATTACAGAGATTCTGTAAATGTACGTGCGATCACGTCACGTTGCTGCTCTGGCGTCAGCGAGTTAAAACGTACCGCGTAGCCTGACACGCGAATGGTCAGCTGTGGGTATTTTTCTGGGTTCGCAACCGCATCTTCCAACGTTTCACGTTTTAGCACGTTCACGTTCAGGTGTTGACCACCTTCAATGCGAGGTGTGGTTTCAATCGCCACTTCACGGCTTTCGAATTCACCCAGTTCATTGATCGCAACAACCTGATCAGCGTCGTAACCGGCAACGGCGGCAACACAACGTGCTTCATTGGCTTCACTGTCGATTAGCCAAATGGAGTTAAGTAGGTCATCATTAGCGGCTTTAGTAATTTGAATACCTTGGATCATCACTATCTCCTAGTCCACAAACGTGGCATTTATTGGTGTTAATTTTCAAATTTTATTGAGCTTCGTATTATATAGCCAATATCCATAATGATAGTATTGATTTAGGTCAAAAAACAACAAAAAACCTTATTTTCTTCAAGGGGAATACTTTGATTTTGGTCAATAAGTTGTTTAAAAACAAAGTATTTACAATTTAGTTTAAAGTTTAAAACATAGTTTAATTTGTATTTTGTTGTAATTTTACTACAAAATACACCTATAACCCGTCGGCGATGACATGAGATCAGGCAGTTAGGCGGCCAAACTGAAAGTGTGAAGTGATTAAATGACAAACAGTAAAATCGATTCTGAAAACAAGTTTATTGGCGCCCATGTATCCGCCTCGGGTGGGGTTGATCAGGCGCCATTGCGTGCCAAAGAGATTGGCGCCAATGCGTTTGCGCTGTTTACCAAAAACCAGCGTCAATGGGTGGCCAAACCGCTTGAAGCGGCAACCATTCGTGCCTTTAAAGCCAATTGCCAGCGTTTGGGCTTTGCCGCAGAACATATTTTGCCGCATGACTCCTACCTGATTAACCTCGGCGCGCCGGAAACTGACAAGCTAGCAAAATCACGTGAAGCCTTTATTGATGAGATGGAACGTTGTCAGCAATTGGGGCTCACGTTGTTGAATTTCCATCCCGGCAGTCATTTAAAGCAAGTGAGCGAAAGCGAATGCCTGCGTACGATCGCGGAATCAATCAACCTTGCGCATCAGGCGGTTCCTGACGTGATTGCGGTGATTGAGAACACCGCTGGGCAGGGGACTAACCTCGGGTGGCGTTTTGAACACTTAGCGGAAATCATTGATCAGGTTGAAGATAAATCGCGCGTCGGCGTGTGTCTGGATACTTGCCACACCTTTGCCGCCGGTTACGACCTGCGCACCCCTGAAGCGTGTGAAGCCACATTTGCCGAATTCGACCGCATTGTGGGCATGCACTATTTAAGGGCAATGCATATTAATGATTCAAAGTCGGCCCATGGCAGCCGCGTCGACCGTCATCATTCGCTGGGGAAAGGGGAGATCGGCTGGCACTGCTTTGAATACATTGCCAAAGATCCGCGCTTCAATGGTATCCCATTGATTTTAGAAACGATTGATCCGGATATTTGGGCGGATGAGATCAACACATTGCGCGAATTTCATCGTCAGGTGTCATAATTTCAAGCAGATTCACACTATTGGCATCTTTCTTTCATTACATTTTCGTGTAAGTGTCATGTCAGTAAGGATGTCAATATGAACTCAGCTCACCCTGTTGCAATTCACGCCATTGCTCGCGCTGTTCCTCGCATGCCGGTGCCAAACCGCCATGTACATGGGCAAGGGCATCATCGTTCACCACAACGCAGTCGTCCCCACCATTAGTTGGTGCGATGCCCGTCAAACACTGAGTCATCATAGACGCCTGACGACGAAGAGCAAATCAGGGTACAATCGCCCTTATTGTTCAAGGAATAAGGATCTTTTATGACTCAGTCACTGACTTGGCATGACGTTATTGGCACCGAGAAACAGCAAGACTATTTTCAGCACACACTGGCATTTGTGGAAGCGGAGCGACACGCGGGGAAGGTGATCTTTCCGCCGGCCAAAGATGTGTTTAACGCCTTTCGCTACACCGAATTTGACCAAGTCAAAGTGGTGATTCTGGGCCAAGATCCTTACCATGGGCCGAATCAGGCACACGGGCTGTGCTTTTCTGTGCAACCCGGCATCAAAACACCGCCCTCTTTAGTCAACATGTATAAAGAGCTGGCGCAAGATATTCCCGGTTTTCAAATCCCCAATCACGGTTACCTTAAAAGCTGGGCTGACCAAGGCGTTCTCTTACTCAACACCGTCTTGACGGTGGAGCAGGGCAAAGCCCATTCGCATGCCAACACGGGCTGGGAAACCTTTACGGATCGTGTGATCGATGCGCTCAATCAGAATGGCGAAGGCATCGTGTTCTTGTTGTGGGGAGCACATGCTCAGAAGAAAGGTCGTATGATTGATCGTCAGCGTCATCATGTGCTGATGGCGCCGCACCCGTCCCCGTTATCAGCGCATCGTGGCTTTTTAGGGTGTCGCCACTTTTCGCAAACCAATCAGTTGCTTGAGGCGCAAGGCAAAGCCCCGATCGATTGGCAACCGCACCTCGATTAACCGATAGATTGGCGTTTTTTCGACCAGAATCAAAGCGTGTTTTTGAAACCTTATATACACTTACAGAAAGTATGTGTAAGGGAGAAACACGATGATGATTGAGAGAATCAGACGCGAGCATGGCTATATGACTCGGTTACTGGCGATTCTGCGTGACAAGCTGAAATTGCTCAAATCCGAACAGGCCATCAATTATACCTTGGTAAAAGAAATCGTGGATTACCTGGGCAGTCACTCCGAAACGGTCCATCACCCGAAAGAGGACATCATCTACCGCTACTATATGGCGCATTATGGTGAGCTTCAAACCGTGGCCGATTTGGAGAAGGAACACGTGACGTTGTCTGAGCAGACGCATGCGTTTCTCGATATCGTGGAGATGATTTTGCAAGATGCCGTGGTGCCTCAAGCGGTGATTATTGAGAAGCTGGAAGCGTTTATCGATGCGCAGCGCCGCCACTTGGAGATGGAAGAACAGTCCATTCTACCGCTGATCAACCGTACCTTTACGGTCAGCGATTGGCAGAACGTCGAATCACAATGGAATGAGAATGAAGACGATCCGGTGTTTGGGGAAACCATCGCCGAGCGGTTCGCGCAATTGGCGCGTCGTGTCCGTAAAAGCGAATCTGAATGCACCTGATGCCAGTCAATGCACGGTAATAAAAAGGCACCCGAAGGTGCCTTTTTATTTCATAATTTGATGTCGTTGATCTCCAGACAAATATCCATATCGAGAAGCTCTTTTTCCAGTCGCTTCTTATCACGAATGGCTTCGATTTCTCTCCACATACGCTTGACCGGTTTGGCTCGGTTCGCGCGGATCTTCGTGATTTCCCTATCCAACAGTTCATCGAAGTGCAAGTCATCCATAATCTAGCCTCATTGTCGTTGTCATCATTTCATGAGTGCTGTCTAAATAGCACAGTTAGCCGAAGCGTAACTTTGATTTGTTTCTCATTTGTTTCGTTTGGATGAAGCTTTGATGAGTTTTTTTACTGTGATTCACAGTTTTTAGGCCAAATTTTTGAGCGAAAAAGCAGCAGTTGAATCGCGCAAACGTTTTTATTGCGTTCAAGCGGTTGTTAAAAAGGTGTTGACGAGTTCGCGGTGGAATGATTGAGTGGTTAATAAATATCCAATTGATTTCAAAATATGACTTTTTACTGACAAATTTCCCTGCCTGAACGTCGAACCCCTTTATTCTCAGGGGGTGAGATTAACTTTATGCAATAAGGTTTTTATGGTTGCTTTTTGCTCTAAAATGTTGCGAAAAAGATAGTATTTTGCTCTGTTGTTGTAGCTTGTTTGATTGGTTGCGTGTTAATGAATGGTGATTTTATAGTAAAAAATAACAATCAAAAGCAATACATTGCATATTGATTTTTGCCACCTCAGGTTGCATTATCCGCCCGTCAAAAAATACGCTGGTTTATTTGGACAGCCTTTTCGGCTGGCTTAATGGCATCAAATGTAACCACAATTCAGATAACTTCGCGGGATGCGAAAGTGCATTTGTCATGCTGAGTGACACTCAGATCAGCGCAATCACTCTACGAGAGGTTCTTGTGACAGACTTAATTAACTTAATGAACGATCTGCTTTGGGGATCGATTCTGGTTTATCTTTTAGTGGGTGTGGGTATTTACTTCACTCTACGTTTAGGCTTTATCCAATTCCGTCATTTCGGCCACATGTTCAGCGTGTTGAAGAACAGCCGAAAAGAGGACAACGCTGGTATTTCTTCTTTCCAAGCCCTTTGTACCAGTCTTGCTGCTCGCGTGGGCACCGGTAACATGGCCGGTGTGGCTGTGGCGTTAACCGCTGGTGGTCCTGGTGCGATTTTCTGGATGTGGATGACGGCGTGCCTCGGGATGGCGACTTCATTTGCGGAAAGTACACTGGCTCAGCTGTACAAAACACGAGATAAAGACGGCAACTACCGTGGTGGTCCGGCGTACTACATGGAAAAAGGTTTGGGCATGCGCTGGATGGGCATCCTATTCTCTATCTTCCTGATCATTGCGTTTGGCTTGGTGTTTAACGCGGTACAAGCGAACTCCATTTCCAGCGCAATGAACACTGCATTTGGCTACGAGCCAATGTATGTGGGCATCGCGATTGTGTGTTTGTCGGCGTTTGTGATCTTCGGTGGTATCCGTAAGATTGCCCGTACCGCAGAAATCATCGTGCCGTTTATGGCGCTGGCGTACATTGCGATTGCGCTGTTTGTGGTATTCATGAACCTTGAGAAATTGCCTGAAGTATTTAGCTTGGTGATCAAGAGCGCGTTTGGCTTCCAACAAGCCGCCGCGGGTGGTTTGGGCTACGCCATTGCACAAGCGATGATCAACGGTGTGAAACGCGGTTTGTTCTCGAACGAAGCGGGTATGGGTTCTGCGCCAAACGCGGCAGCATCGGCAACGCCGTATCCGCCACACCCGGCGTCTCAAGGTTATGTGCAAATGCTGGGCGTGTTTGTGGATACCATCGTGATCTGTTCTGCGACTGTTGCCATCATTTTGATGTCGGGTGAGTACGTGCCACACGGTGAAATTACCGGCATCGAGCTGACTCAGCGTGCGCTCAGTTCGCAAGTGGGCAGTTGGGGCTCTATTTTCGTGGCCTTTGCGATTTTCTTCTTCGCATTTACCTCGATTATTGCCAACTACTCATATGCTGAAACCAACCTAATTTTCTTGGAGCACAACAACAAACGCGGTCTGGTGATCTTCCGTTTGGTGTTCCTTGGCATGGTGATGTTCGGTTCACTGGCCACGCTGCCGACCGTATGGTCGATGGCAGATGTGTCGATGGGCTTGATGGCGATTGTCAACTTGGTGGCGATTCTGCTGCTGTCTGGCATCGTGATTAAGCTGGCGAAAGACTACAACCGCCAGTTGAAAGCCGGCAAAGTGCCGACCTTTGATGCGAACGAATACCCTGAGCTGAAATCTCAGCTGGAAGAGGGCATTTGGGACAACACCAAGAAGTCTTAATAGATAGCATCAATATCAGAGATTGGAAAAGCCATGCAGACAATGCATGGCTTTTTTTGTAGGCTATTGTCAGCTCAACCCATCAAAGAATTAGGATAAAACGATGCTGATTGTAGTTTCCCCTGCAAAGACACTGGACTATGACTCGCCACTGCCAAGTGAGCGCCACACGCAACCGGAACTGACTCAACATGCCAAAGTGCTGATTGATGTGTGTCGTCAGTTGACGCCTGCGGACATTTCAGCACTGATGAAGGTCAGCGACAAAATTGCCGGCCTCAACGTTGCCCGCTTTGCTGAGTGGTGTGAAACCTTCACTTTCGACAACGCGCGTCAGGCGATTTTTGCGTTTAAAGGCGATGTTTACACAGGGCTAGAAGCCGAGACCCTCACGGACGATGATTTAAGTTTCGCGCAAGATCACCTGCGTATGCTGTCGGGTTTGTATGGTTTGCTCAAGCCGCTTGATTTAATGCAGCCGTATCGCCTTGAAATGGGCACCAAGCTTGCCAATGCGCGCGGAGCCAACTTGTACCAGTTCTGGGGCAACATCATCACTGACACGCTCAATGAAGCGATTGCAGCGCAAGGCGACAACGTGCTGGTCAATCTGGCATCCAATGAATACTTCAAAGCGGTCAACACCAAACAGTTGGATGCTCAGGTGATCACACCAGTGTTTAAAGACTGCAAGAACGGCCAATACAAAGTGATCAGTTTCTACGCCAAAAAAGCGCGGGGCATGATGGCTCGGTATATCATTGAGAACCGGATTGCTTCGGTGAAACAATTGGAAGCGTTTGATACCGCGGGGTACTACTTCGTCCCTGACGAATCGAGCGCAACGGAATTGGTCTTCAAACGCGAAGAGCAGTAAATATCAGACGCAGCAGGAGAGTGCTATGTGGGCATGGATGAAAGCAATGATCGCGCGCTATGACGCTTGGTGTCAGTCGATGGGGCTGACGCCGGAACAAAAACGGTGCTGTGTGCCTTACCGTAAAGATCCGGTGCATGAACAAGACCGCGACCAAGCCTGATTTTCCGCTGTTCGATACCCATTGCCACTTTGATTTTGACGAGTTTCGCGGCGATGTAGCCGGCGAACTCGCCAAAGCGCAAAGTCAGGGGGTTGAACGCATTCTGATCCCCGCCATCGGGCCGCAAAACTGGTCGCGAGTGCAGCAACTCGCGGCCGATTTCCCCGCAATGCTTTACTACGCGCTCGGTTTCCATCCTTATTTCTTGGCGTCGCTCGGCGAGCAACCGTTAATGCATCTGGAACAGGCGCTCACAGAGCGTAGCGCCGCGTGTGTGGCCGTCGGCGAGATTGGGCTCGACGGTGTGGTTGATGTCGATGCGCGCATTCAAGAACGCCTCTTGTTGGGGCAGTTGGCCTTGGCTCAGGCCGCGCAATTGCCCGTGATTTTGCACAGTCGTCAAACGCACAACCGCCTACTGCAATTGCTCAAGCAATCAAAATTTTCGGGCGGCGGCGTGTTGCATGCGTTTTCTGGCAGCGAGCAGCAAGCGCGGCAATTTATCGATTTGGGTTTCAAAATCGGCGTCGGTGGCGGCATCACATACCCCCGAGCCAACAAGACGCGCCGTGCGATTGCGGCACTACCCATCGAGCATTTAGTGCTCGAAACGGACGCCCCTGATATGCCGTTACATGGCTATCAAGGGCAAGCCAATCACCCAAGCCAACTGCCAAAAGTGCTCGATGCGCTCGTTTTTCTGCAAAATATGGATAAGCAATCGGTTGCTAGTGCAGTTTGGAAAAATAGCAATTCTGTGTTTTCTATTTGTGAAAGATTACTAAATCATTTGTAGGGTGAATGCGAATTGCGCCATTAAAGGGTGACCGGATTCACACAAATGAATGAACGCAAAGTTAATCTTATTAGAAAGTGTGAGGGGTGCATTACTTTAAGGGTTTAGGGGTGAGTATAATTGCCCCGCTTTTCAGCTCCAATTTGTAACACGCCAACATTAAACATAGAAGGAAGTCATAAACTATGAGCCTGTTTATGAGCCTAGTCGGTATGGCAGTACTTATTGCAATCGCAGTACTACTGTCTGATAACCGTAAAGCTATTAAAATTAGAACCGTGGGTGGCGCATTCGCTATCCAATTCGCACTCGGTGGTTTCGTTCTTTACGTCCCTTGGGGTCGTGATCTACTGGCAGGTTTCTCTGCTGGTGTTCAGAGCGTTATCGACTATGGTAAAGACGGTATTGGTTTCCTATTCGGCAGCCTTGTTAACTTCTCTGTTGACGGTATCGGTTTCATCTTTGCATTCCAAGTTCTACCAACCGTAATCTTCTTCTCTGCACTGATCTCAGTTCTTTACTACCTGGGTGTGATGCAGTGGGTTATCAAGATTCTGGGTGGTGGCCTGCAAAAAGCACTGGGTACTTCACGTGCTGAATCGATGTCTGCTGCAGCAAACATCTTCGTCGGTCAAACTGAAGCGCCACTGGTTGTACGTCCGTTTGTTCCAAAAATGACTCAGTCTGAACTATTCGCCGTTATGTGTGGTGGTTTGGCATCGGTTGCTGGTGGTGTACTGGCGGGTTACGCATCGATGGGTGTGCCTCTAGAATACTTGGTTGCAGCATCATTCATGGCGGCACCAGGCGGTCTGTTGTTCGCGAAAATCATCAAACCTGAAACTGAGGCTCCAGATGAAGAACTGGGCACAGTAGACATCGACGGTGGTGATGACAAACCTGCAAACGTGATCGACGCTGCGGCGGGCGGTGCGTCTATGGGTCTACAACTGGCGCTGAACATCGGCGCAATGCTGCTGGCGTTCATCGGTCTGATCGCACTGATCAACGGCCTTCTGGGTGGTATCGGTGGTTGGTTCGGCATGCCTCAACTGACTCTGGAACTGATTCTGGGTTGGATCTTCTCTCCTCTGGCATTCGTTATCGGTGTGCCTTGGTCTGAAGCGACATTGGCAGGCTCGTTCATCGGTCAGAAAATTGTTGTGAACGAATTCGTTGCTTACCTGAACTTTGTACCATACGTGGGCGAAAACGCTCAGGTACTGGCATCAACAGGTGCAGTGATGTCTGAGAAGACGCAAGCAATCATCTCCTTCGCTCTGTGTGGTTTCGCGAACCTATCTTCAATCGCGATTCTGCTGGGTGGCCTAGGTGGTATTGCACCAAACCGTCGTCACGACATCGCACGTTTCGGTATGAAAGCTGTGGCTGCTGGTACGCTATCTAACCTGATGGCAGCAACCATTGCTGGCTTCTTCCTGTCTTTCTAAGTTTGTAGAGAAAGATTATATAGACGCCGTTTAACATCACCCCGTAGCAAGAGATTGCTGCGGGGTTTTTTGTTTTCTGACCATCGAAAATGAAGAGGGTGCGTGTAATGGATTGCATGCAAAATCTAGCGCCGACAAGGGCTGAACCTCGTTTCGATGGGGAATTATTTTGAGATACAAACCGTTTGCTCTAGCAACGGCACTACAGTTTTGCGACGAATATCTATACTGTATACATCTAGAGAAAATAGGGTAAACCTCATGAATGATGTTGTCCTTGCAACCCTGGCTGGGGTTGTGGTTGGAATCCTGTTTTCTGCCATCAAACTTCCGATTCCTGCGCCACCGGTGTTACCGGGTGTCATGGGGATCGTCGGTGTCTACATCGGTGGTGTAACTTATCAATGGTTGATTGAGAAGTTTTTTAGCTAGCATGAATGAATACATGGAGTATTATTCACGCTGTGGCAACGCGAGTTGTCTGTATACGTTAGACACCACAATCGCAGATTGTTGTGCCATAGACCAAATTTGGTACTGTGCGGTGACAGGGATAGCAATTGGTGCGTCGCACCGAGTCTTCAAGGAACCAAGTCCGTTCATTTGTGACTGTCCGCCACGAAGCAAACGCTGGTGGTTAGACGGTGAACTATTTGAAACTATTGATCGGAGATAGAAATGAGCGATTTAAAAGCAGCAGCACTACGTGCACTTAAACTGATGGACCTGACCACGCTGAATGATGATGACACGGATGCGAAAGTGATCCAGCTTTGTCATGATGCGAAGAGCCCAGTCGGTAACACCGCTGCGATCTGCATCTACCCTCGCTTTATTCCTATTGCTAAGAAGACCCTTCGTGAGCAAGGTACACCTGACGTTCGTATTGCAACCGTGACTAACTTCCCACACGGGAATGACGATGTGGAAATTGCAGTCGCTGAAACCAAAGCTGCTGTGGCTTACGGTGCAGACGAAGTTGACGTGGTGTTTCCATACCGTGCTCTGATGGCAGGCAATGAACAGGTTGGTTTTGACCTGGTGAAACAATGTAAAGCGGCTTGTGGCGACACTGTGCTTTTGAAAGTGATCATCGAAACCGGTGAACTGAAAGAAGAAGCGCTGATCAAAAAAGCCTCTCAAATCTGTATTGAAGCGGGTGCCGACTTCATCAAAACATCAACCGGTAAAGTGCCAGTGAATGCAACGCCTGAATACGCGCGCATGATGCTGGAAGTGATTCGTGACATGGGTGTTGCGAAAAGCGTCGGTTTCAAACCTGCGGGCGGCGTTCGTACTGCAGAAGATGCAGCGCTGTATCTGGCTATGGCGGATGAACTGCTGGGTGACAACTGGGTCGACAGCCGTCACTACCGTTTTGGTGCATCAAGCCTACTGACCAATCTCCTAAATACATTAGAAGTGACCAACGAAACTGCAGACCCTGCAGCGTACTAATTCGTTTTGCGTCTGAGGTGGCGCGCTGCGCCACCAACAATTCACTCTACACGACTAGACCATGGCTCTGATTCAGAGCTTGGGAGGCACTCATGTATTTACCTCAAGAAATTATTCGCAGAAAACGTGATGGGGAAGTCCTGACCGCAGAAGAGATCAACTTCTTTATTCAGGGGGTCGCAAACAATACGGTTTCTGAAGGCCAAATCGCAGCCTTTGCGATGGCGGTGTTCTTTCGTGAAATGACCATGCCAGAACGAATTGCGCTGACTTGTGCAATGCGCGATTCCGGTATGGTGATCGACTGGAGTCACATGAATTTTGATGGCCCGATCGTCGACAAACACTCTACTGGCGGTGTGGGCGATGTGACCTCACTGATGCTTGGCCCGATGGTGGCAGCATGTGGGGGGTATGTGCCGATGATCTCTGGCCGTGGCCTTGGCCACACCGGTGGTACGCTGGATAAACTGGAATCGATTCCAGGCTACAACATTACCCCAACCAACGACGTGTTCGGCAAAGTCACCAAAGAGGCTGGCGTGGCCATCATCGGTCAAACCGGCGATTTGGCACCCGCGGATAAACGTGTTTACGCGACGCGCGATATCACCGCCACCGTCGACAACATTTCGCTCATCACGGCTTCCATTTTGTCGAAAAAATTAGCGGCAGGTTTGGAATCGCTGGTGATGGACGTCAAGGTGGGTTCTGGCGCGTTCATGCCGACTTACGAAGCGTCGGAAGAGCTGGCGAAATCTATCGTGGCTGTGGCCAACGGTGCGGGCACCAAAACCACCGCAATTCTGACCGATATGAACCAAGTGTTGGCTTCATCGGCGGGGAATGCCGTGGAAGTGCGCGAAGCGGTGCGCTTCCTCACCGGGGAATACCGTAACCCACGCTTGTTTGAAGTGACCATGGCGTCGTGCGCTGAAATGCTGGTGCTGGGTAAATTGGCCCAAGACACCACCGATGCGCGCGCTAAACTGCAAGCGGTGTTGGATAACGGCCAAGCGGCGGAACGCTTTGGCAAAATGGTGGCCGGTCTTGGTGGCCCTGCTGATTTTGTGGCGAACTACGACAACTACCTCGACAAAGCAGAGATTATTAAACCTGTCTATGCCGAGCAAAGCGGCGTGGTGTCTGCGATGGACACGCGCGCGATCGGTATGGCGGTGGTCGGCATGGGCGGCGGACGCCGTGTGGCGACAGACAAGATCGATTACGCGGTCGGCTTTGACCAGTTTATTCGTCTGGGTGAGGTGGCCGACAGCAATAAACCTTTAGCAATGATTCACGCCCGCACGGAAGCGCAGTGGCAAGACGCTGCCAACGCATTACAACGTGCAATTAAAGTGGGCGGAGAGTATGTACCAACTCCGGAAGTGTACCGTCAGATTCGTGAAGAAGACGTGTAGTTTCGGCGAGGAGTGAGCAATGAAAAGAGCATTTATTTTAGTTTTAGATTCTTTCGGTATTGGCGCGGCACCGGATGCAGAAGCATTTGGTGATGTGGGTGCAGACACACTCGGTCACATCGCCGATCAGTGTGCCGCTGGCGACGCGGACAACGCCAATCGCAAAGGCCCACTTACGCTACCTAACTTGTCTAAGTTGGGTCTGGCGATGGCCCACAAAGAGTCAACGGGTCGTTTTGCGCCGGGCTTGGATGAGCGTGCAGACATCATCGGTGCTTACGGTCATGCGTCGGAACTGTCGTCTGGTAAAGACACTCCGTCCGGTCACTGGGAAATTGCTGGGGTGCCGGTTCTGTTTGAATGGGGCTACTTCAGCGACAAACAAAACAGCTTCCCGAAAGCGCTAACCGATCGCATTCTGGCGCGCGCGGGTCTCGACGGATTCTTGGGCAACTGCCACGCATCGGGCACGCAAGTGCTAGATGATCTGGGCGAAGAGCACATGAAAACTGGTCGTCCGATTTTCTACACGTCAGCAGACTCCGTCTTCCAAATTGCGTGTCACGAAGAGACGTTTGGTCTCGATCGCTTGCTGGAACTGTGCCAGATCGCGCGTGAAGAGCTGGAAGATTACAACATTGGCCGCGTGATCGCGCGTCCATTTATTGGCCCGGGCAAAGGTCACTTTGAACGAACCGGTAACCGTCGCGACTTGTCCGTTGAGCCGCCTTCAGCGACCGTGCTGCAAAAACTGGTGGATGAGAAACAGGGCCACGTGGTATCGATTGGCAAGATTGCTGATATCTACGCCAACTGCGGCATCACCAAGAAAGTGAAAGCAACTGGCATTCCTGCGCTGTTTGATGCGACGTTGGAGCAGATTTCTGCAGCCGGTGACAACACCATCGTGTTCACCAACTTCGTTGATTTCGATTCTGCATACGGCCACCGCCGTGATGTTGCTGGCTATGCAGCGGCATTGGAATACTTCGACAAGCGCCTGCCACAAGTGCTGGAGCTGATGCAAGACGATGACCTGTTGATCCTGACCGCTGACCATGGCTGCGATCCAACTTGGCCGGGCACTGACCACACGCGTGAACACATTCCCGTGATTGTGTACGGCAAAAAAGTGAAACCGGGCTCTCTGGGCCAACGTGACACCTTTGCTGACATCGGCCAAACGCTGGCGAGCTACTTCGGTACTTCAGCAATGGACTACGGTAAAAACTTTCTGTAATCCCGCGCCGCAGGCCGGAGCGCGTCATGAACGTGTCACGTCTGCGGGCAACTATTTCACTGCCTGTAGGCAACTCTTTCAATGCTTGTAGGCAGAAACAAGAATCAACGATTAAGATTTACCCGATGATTGGGTAAACGAAACAAAGGAAAACACACATGGCTACTCCACATATCAATGCTGAGATGGGCGATTTTGCTGATGTTGTACTGATGCCGGGTGACCCGCTGCGCGCGAAGTACATCGCAGAAACTTTCTTAGACGATGTTGTTCAGGTTTGCGACGTGCGCAATATGTATGGTTACACAGGGACTTACAAAGGCCGCAAAGTGTCAGTCATGGGTCACGGCATGGGCATTCCATCTTGCTCAATCTACGTGACTGAGCTGGTGAAAGACTTCGGCGTGAAGAAAATCATCCGTGTTGGTAGCTGCGGCGCGGTCAACGAAGACATCAAAGTGCGTGATGTGGTGATTGGTATGGGTGCTTGTACCGACTCTAAAGTGAACCGTATCCGTTTCAAAGACCACGATTTCTCTGCAATCGCCGATTACAAAATGGTGAAAGCGGCAGAAGAAGCGGCGAAAGCACGCGGTATTGACGTGAAAGTGGGCAACCTGTTCTCTGCAGAACTGTTCTACACACCAGATCCATCAATGTTCGATGTGATGGATAAATACGGCATTGTGGGCGTGGAAATGGAAGCGGCAGGTATCTACGGTGTTGCCGCAGAATATGGCGCGAAAGCACTGGCGATCTGTACCGTGTCTGACCACATCAAAACCGGTGAGCAAACCACATCAGAAGAGCGTCAAAACACGTTCAACGAAATGATTGAAATCGCGTTGGATTCTGTGCTGATTGGCGATCAAGCTGGTTACTAAGTCGTTCGAAGCGATAAAAAACAAAAACCTCAGCCTAGGCTGAGGTTTTTTTGTGCATGACCCATGAGGTTAGCCGACGTTTTTCAGCAGCAAGTTTTCCCCTTTGCTTTTGGGTTGGCGACGCAGCAGCAGTGTCAGCAACATGCCACTGATAAAGCTCATCAATAGCATCAAATACATGTAACGATCGCTTTTGCGATAGTGATGATCAGAAATTGCGGTCACTTTGCCGGTTTCAAACGTGATGCGTACAAAGCCAATCAAACTGCCATCGTGCATCACCGGCTCGACCAGTTGTTGACGGCCAATGGCGGCAGTTTGCAATGGCGTATCCAATCCCAACACTTCGCGCACACTGAGCGCGGCGTCGCTGGCGGCCAGTTTCACCCCTTCAGCATCGTAAATGGTGGCATCAAACACCAAACGCTCTTGGGCCAGTTGATTGGTTAATGCCAATAAGCGTTCCTGATCTTGATCGGCAATCATGCTGCTTGCTGACAACGAGGCCTGCGTGATCAGTACTTTGGTCAGCGTTTCCAACTGATTGGCTTGAATGCGTTCATTGCCTTTACTGATCACCACACTGTTTTTGATGGTGATGAAAAACATCGTCGCCAGCAGGATCATTGCCACCGCACGAACCACCATTCGGAAGGAGAATAAGGAGCCGTCCATAGACCGTTCACCCTAAGAAAAATAAGACTGGGCTCATATTGAGACTTGCGTTTTTAAATTGCAATAGGGTAACGTCAGGGAATCCCAACAAAGGAAAGTGGACATGGACGCTTTGAAAACCTTACCTATTAAAAAACATACGACTTTGCTCAACCGCCTGCCTGAAACCCGTTTTGCGAGCCAGTTAGACAAGGCCAAAGCCAGCTGGATTATCTTTGGCGAGTTTCTGTCGCCGCAGCAATTTGACGACATCGACTTCTTTACTGGTCAGTACAACACCATCTTGGACACCTGGAAAGTGGGGCATTACGACGTCGCATTGATGGCGGGCGAGTTAACGCCGGAGCATGAAACCATTCTCAAAGGCCTCGCGCTGGATTTTGCGCGCATCACGGAAGTTCCGGATCTCTCGAAGCCCGGTCTGATTGTGCTGGATATGGACTCAACGGCGATTCAGATTGAATGTATTGATGAGATTGCGAAGTTGGCTGGCGTGGGCGATGAAGTGGCGGAAGTCACTGAACGCGCGATGCAGGGCGAACTCGATTTTGAACAAAGCTTGCGCCAGCGTGTCGGCAAACTTAAAAATGCTGATGCCGCGATTCTAGATGCGGTGCGCCGCGAGCTGCCGCTGATGCCTGAACTGGCCGAATTGATTGGCACGTTGCAGTCGTTTGGCTGGAAAACCGCGATCGCATCTGGCGGGTTTACGTACTTCTCTGATCATCTGCAACAGATGTTGTCGCTGGATCACGCGCAGTCCAACACACTGGAGATCATCGAGGGCAAACTGACCGGGCAAGTGTTGGGCGATGTGGTGTCGGCGCAAACCAAAGCCGATATTTTGGTGGATCTGGCGCAGCAGTTTGATATTGAAATGCACAACACCGTGGCGGTGGGTGACGGAGCCAATGATTTGGTGATGATGTCGGCGGCCGGCTTGGGCGTAGCATATCATGCCAAGCCGAAAGTCGAAGCCAAGGCGCAAACCGCAGTGCGTTTTTCTGCTTTGGGCGGCGTGTTGTGTATTTTGTCGGCCGGGTTGGTGAAACAGCAAAAATTGAGCTGGAAAGCGCAGCCGTAAGCAGAACTTTGAATGAAAAAAAACGAGGCGTTTCGCCTCGTTTTTTATTGGGTCAATTCCAAGCGAATCAACACTTCTTCGGTGATGTCGATGATTTCGCCGAATCCCGACATCGCGGTCAACTCTTTTTCCAACGCTTTGGCGTGTGGCATGCTGATCTGCGCCAGTTCGTTGAGGTCGCTGCGCATTAACGTGGTGATGGGGTCAAACACCGGCACGCCACTGACTCGTAGCACATAAATTTCGCCCATGTGTTGCGCGCGCTGAATGAACTGAATGCGCTCTTTGGTGTTGACGAAATCGCTCACCAAACGTGATTCAATGGATTGAATACGAGAGCCAAACTTCATCGCCGCAATGTACACGTCATTGTATTGTGGCTCAGCCCCATCGATGCGACGCATCGGGGTGGCCAGTAACGAATTGGTGTGGCCTTTGAAAATGGGCTCCAGCGAGATGCGATTCTCGTGTCCGAGCTTCGCCAGCAAAGCCAAATGGGGCGGTAATGGGTAATTCACGCCAATCACACGTGGGCGTAAATTTGCCCCCACTTTTTCGACAAAAATCGGCGAGCTGACAATCTTATCCAGCAAAATATTGTGCAGACCTTCCAGCAACGTCGGGCTTGGCAGGATCTCTTCTTTACGCAGCAACTTGTCCTGATTGTTTTCGATGATGCTGTTAAAAAAGGCGATGCTCTTCATCGTCTGCGCGTTTTCTTCAATCATCAGTTGCAAACGACGGCCTTCCGGCCCGACACGCACCACTTGATACGGTAGGGCATCCAGCGGCAGCTTTTTGTCGTACAGTTTGAGTTCCTGAAAATTGACCGTCACCATGTCTCCGGCTTTGAGGTCGACGGGCGAGGCCAGAACCAAACTCAGCCCGCGTTTGGACAAGTCGACGGTAAATCCTTCGGCCACCGCCTGCGCGTCATTCATCAGCTGCATGGGGGTGCGGAATTTATAGCGCGGCTCTTTGCGGCGGGTTTTGGCATCAAAGTAGATGTTGAGCGGCGCGCCTTCCACTTTCCGCGGATGGCGAAACGGGTTGAGTTCACTGCTGGCCATCGTGGGTTTGTCGACCAGCAGATAATCTTTGGCGGCGCTGAGGTCACTCACTTCCTGCAAAATGCCACAATGGGTCAGTTCGCTGGAGTGATTGGTCAACTCCTTTGCATGGGTGGCCAGCTCGGAACGCTCCTCCTCGGAGAGTTCAAACACCGACAGGCGAAATGCTTTCCAACTGTTTTTACGTGCGCCGATGTGCCAGAACAGTTTGCGCTGTTCGCGAGATGCTTCCGGCATCATCATCGAAAAGAACAGGGTTTTGCCTTGATGATCGTGTTTGAACGAATACAACACGTTGTTGCTGCCACGCATGCCCGGTTTGGTCAGCTGTTCCATACGAGCGCTGTTAAACAGGCTACCGAGCGCTTGTTGGTTGCGTTCGTCTTGCCAATATTGCCAAATCGGTTGGTTGTTTTCGGTCATCAATACCAATTTGAGTTCGCTGCCGCTAAAGAACACCGGCAAATTGGCGGTGTGTTTGAGGTAGCTATGTTCAAAACCGCGCGTGCGGGCACGAATGATTTTGTCTTGGTTATCATGCTTGGCTTTTTGCGCGTTATTGCGCAGCGATTCGTCGATCACGCGTTCAATGACGGTGGTATCTGTCAGTTTCAGAGTGCGTAGAAACTTAACGGCATCGTTGTCGTACGAATCGTCAATCGCCAGAATCCGGTATTCGATGGCGGCGCTGAGGCCACCGATTTCAGACGATTGTGCCAGTTCAGTAAAAAACACTGAAATCACGTCGCCGAGTTTGTAATCGAATGCGGACGGCACTTTGAATTTTGCGCCCGAGGCCGATAAGTCAACGCTCAAACCATGCACGACTTGCTGATTTGGGCGCAGATGGATTTTCACCTGCGAGGCTATTTTTAAGCGGTTTTCCTGACGTTTGAGGTCATACCCCAATTTCACCGGTTCGACTTCAAACGGGCTATCGGCACTGGTGAGTTTGGATTGATTGAGCGTGCCGCGCTGTTTCATCACGCGGAAATTATTGCGTGTGTTGTATAGGATTTCCCACACGCCTTCGGTGTAGCTACCGTACTTCTTTAGCCCTTTGTGGTAGGCGTTAAACGCGACGTCATCGAGCCAATGTTTGCGGCCATCCAGATCGTATTCTCGGCACTCGCCTTGCACGCGACCGCGTAGGTCGATGCTCTTGCTACACGGCGCCATCACGCGGTTGAGCTCCATCTTCACCAACAGTTTGACTGATGGCGGATGACTGCTGGTGAGCTGGTTCAGCAGGCGCTCGAAATCGGGTGAGTGAAACACCGGAATTAATTGTTCAGCGAAAGAGAGAATTTCAGATTGCTGCATATTTTTCTGTTAGAGTGTAGTTCTCATTCATGATACATCGGCTTTAGACGCAAAATCTTTAGCGGTATGTTGCAGTGATTCAATAATTTATTAAAGCTGTGTAGTCACAACTTAGACGATTTTTGAGGATTCATGGTTAAAGCAAAACGAGCGTATGTCTGCAATGACTGTGGTGCGGATTTTCCGCGTTGGCAAGGGCAATGTAATGCCTGCGGCGCGTGGAACACCATTTCTGAAGTGCGTTTGGCGGCATCGCCGCAGGTAGCGCGCAATGAACGCTTGAGCGGTTACGCTGGCAGTGCAACGGAAGCGGTGGTGCAAACGCTGTCTGAGATTGATTTGCAGGAAGTGCCGCGTTTTAGCAGTGGTTTTAAAGAACTCGACCGTGTGCTGGGCGGCGGCGTGGTGCCGGGGGCGGCGATCCTGATCGGGGGCAGCCCAGGCGCCGGTAAATCAACCTTGCTGCTGCAAACCATGTGTCTGCTTTCGTCACAAATGAAAACCCTGTACGTCACGGGGGAAGAGTCGCTCCAGCAAGTGGCGATGCGTGCCTCTCGCCTTGGATTGCCGAAAGAGCATTTGCAAATGCTGTCGGAAACTAACGTCGATCGCATTTGCCAAATTGCGGAAAAAGAGCAACCACGCATTATGGTCATTGACTCGATTCAAGTGATGCATGTTGCCGATGTGCAATCGTCGCCGGGCAGTGTCGCGCAGGTGCGTGAAGCGGCCACGGCCCTGACGCGTTACGCCAAACAAAACAATGTCGCGGTGTTTATCGTCGGTCACGTGACGAAAGACGGTACCTTGGCGGGCCCTAAAGTTCTCGAACACATCATCGACTGTTCGGTGCTGCTCGATGGCGGGGCTGACAGTCGTTTTCGCACACTGCGCAGTCACAAAAACCGTTTTGGCGCGGTGAATGAATTGGGCGTTTTTGCGATGACCGGACAAGGGCTGCGCGAAGTGAGCAATCCATCGGCGATTTTCTTGTCGCGCGGAGAAGAGGCCACGTCTGGCAGTTCCGTGATGGTGGTGTGGGAAGGTACACGGCCTTTATTGGTTGAAATTCAGGCGCTGGTGGATTACTCACAGTTGGCGAATCCTCGCCGTGTGGCGGTCGGTTTGGAACAAAACCGTTTATCGTTGCTGCTGGCCGTGTTGCACAAACACGGTGGGTTGCAGATGGCGGACCAAGATGTGTTCGTCAATGTGGTTGGTGGCGTGAAAGTCACCGAAACCAGTGCAGACCTCGCCCTATTGATGGCGCTTTTGTCTAGTTTTCGTGACAAACCACTGCCAAAAGATGTGGTAGTATTCGGCGAAGTGGGGCTGGCCGGCGAAATTCGTCCGGTCCCGAGCGGTCAGGAACGATTGAACGAAGCGTTCAAACACGGCTTCAAAAAAGCCGTTGTCCCGATGGCGAATATGCCGAAAGGTGGCATCCCTGGAATGCAAATTCATGGGGTTCGAAAGTTGTCGGAAGCCATTACGGCCTTTGATGAACTGTGAGGAAGTGAATGGTAAACGCTCGGTAAATATTTCGCTTATCGGCTCGCGTCTTGAAGGCGGATCGCCTATATTTCATCAGCAGTAGACAGCCGTAAACTATTTTTTTTCAGCAAGTGTACGCAGGGGTATCAGTCTTGACGGATTGTGATATACTCTGCGCGCACTTTATACCTTATTAACAGAGTAAGACAATGGCAGATTTATCGAAATACAGAAACATTGGTATTTTCGCGCACGTTGACGCGGGTAAAACCACTACCACTGAGCGTATTCTTAAGCTTACTGGTAAAATCCATAAAACTGGTGAGGTTCACGATGGTGAATCGACTACAGACTTCATGGAGCAGGAAGCAGAGCGCGGTATTACTATCCAATCAGCTGCGGTAACTTGTGAGTGGAAAAAACACCGACTAAACGTTATCGATACTCCTGGACACGTTGACTTTACAGTAGAAGTATACCGTTCACTGAAAGTTCTTGATGGCGGTATCGGTGTATTCTGTGGTTCTGGCGGTGTTGAACCTCAGTCAGAAACTAACTGGCGCTACGCGAACGAATCAGAAGTTGCACGTATCATCTTCGTTAACAAACTGGACCGTATGGGTGCAGACTTCTTCCGCGTTGTAGAACAAGTGAAGAACGTACTGGCAGCGAACCCACTGGTGATGACGCTTCCAATCGGTCGTGAAGACGATTTCGTGGGTGTTGTTGACGTACTGAACCGTCAAGCTTACGTATGGGATGATTCAGGTCTTCCAGAAAACTACGAAGTTAAAGACGTTCCTGCAGACATGGTTGATCAAGTAGAAGAGTACCGTGAGCTTCTGATCGAATCTGCTGTAGAGCAAGACGACGAGCTGATGATGGCTTACATGGAAGGTGAAGAACCAACTGTTGAGCAAATCAAAGCATGTATCCGTAAAGGTACTCGTGATCTAGCGTTCTTCCCAACATTCTGTGGTTCAGCGTTCAAAAACAAAGGTATGCAACTTGTTCTTGACGCAGTTGTTGATTACCTACCAAGCCCAACAGAAGTTGAACCACAAGATCTGACTGATCCTGCAACTGGTGAACCAACTGGCGAAAAAGCAATCGTTGATGCTGATCAGCCACTGAAAGCGCTAGCATTCAAGATCATGGATGACCGTTTCGGTGCTCTGACTTTCATCCGTATCTACTCTGGCCGCATGAAGAAAGGCGACACTGTCCTTAACTCTGCGACTGGTAAAACTGAACGTATCGGCCGTATGGTTGAGATGCAAGCGAACGACCGTACTGAGATCACTGAAGCGCAAGCAGGTGACATCATTGCTGTTGTTGGTATGAAAAACGTTCAAACTGGTCACACGCTGTGTGATCCAAAACACGAATGTACGCTAGAACCAATGATCTTCCCAGAGCCAGTAATCTCTATCGCTGTTGCTCCTAAAGACAAAGGTTCAACTGAGAAAATGGGTATCGCGATCGGTAAAATGGTTGCAGAAGATCCATCATTCCAAGTTGAAACTGACGAAGATTCAGGCGAAACCATTCTGAAAGGTATGGGCGAACTTCACCTAGACATCAAAGTGGACATCCTGAAACGTACTTACGGTGTTGAACTGGAAGTAGGTGCTCCTCAGGTTGCTTACCGTGAAACTATCACGAAAGCAATCGAAGACAGCTACACCCACAAGAAACAGTCTGGTGGTTCAGGTCAGTTCGGTAAGATCGACTACCGCATCAAACCAGGTGAGCCAAACTCAGGCTTCACTTTCAAATCAACTGTAGTTGGTGGTAACGTTCCTAAGGAATTCTGGCCAGCAGTTGAGAAAGGTTTTGAGAGCATGATGGCGCACGGTGTGCTTGCAGGCTTCCCAACGCTTGACGTTGAAGTTGAACTGTTCGACGGTGGCTTCCACGCAGTTGACTCATCTGCAATCGCATTTGAAATCGCAGCGAAAGGCGCATTCCGTCAATCAATGCCAAAAGCGGGCGCGCAACTTCTAGAACCTATCATGAAAGTTGACGTGTTCACTCCAGAAGATCACGTTGGTGACGTTATCGGTGACTTGAACCGTCGTCGTGGTATGATCAAAGACCAACAAGCTGGTGCAACTGGCGTTCGTATTAAAGCAGACGTTCCTCTATCAGAAATGTTCGGCTACATCGGTACGCTACGTACTATGACTTCAGGTCGTGGTCAGTTCTCTATGGAGTTCGAAAAATACGCACCATGTCCAGCAAACGTTGCTGAGAAAGTAATTGCTGAAGTTAAAGAGCGTAACGCTAAGAAGTAATTCTTAAGCGAAGCACTTAACAACAAAGCCCCGTGAGCGAAAGCTGACGGGGCTTTTTCTTTTGGCGCCATTTGAGAGGACGGACGGTGTGATGCGCAGTGACTGCGTTGCCAGCAGTACCTCAGCACTTAGCGATCAAACTGTGTGTCACGAACTTCGCCAGTGTAGGGATAACGCTGCTGAAACTGAGTAATTTCTGAACGCAACCATTGATGAAACGCTTGAATCTTTGGACGCTTGAAATAACCATTTGGCGCACATAAATAGAACTGAAAACGCGGCTTTAACGCCACATTGCCAATCTGCACCAACTTCCCTTCTTCGATGTAGCGACAGACCGTCGCGTGCTTCACCAACGCAACGCCTTGAACGGCGAGTGCACCTTCGAGCACAAACTGCGAGCCGTTGTATTGCAGCGTCGGTTTACTGCTGTCATAGCCAAGGTTACGAAGCCACACGCCCCAATCCATGTCGGGCCAGATATCCTCAATCAGGTCGGCACGCACCAGATCATCGAGTTGATAAATCTTGTGCTGCTGCTGATAAATCGGGTGGCAAACAGGATAGAGCACTTCGTCCATCAACCATTCTGAACGCACGTTCTTATAATCGCCACTGCCGTAGCGAATGCAAACATCCACACTAGAATCTTGAAAATTGACCAAATCGCTGGTGGGTTCGATCAGCAGCGAGATTTCCGGATGTTGCGCGCGAAAATCACCAATCCGTGGCACCAGCCAGTGTTGAGCAAACGAGGGTAGGGTGGAAATGGATAGCTGATGCGGCGCCGGATCTTGGTTGATCAGCCGAATCCCTTCCTGCAAGTGAGCAAAGCCTTTTTGCGCTTGGTGATACAAAATGGTGCCTTCATGGGTCAGCAGGATCTTGCGGTGCTGGCGAATGAAGAGTTCAGCGCCCAACCACTCTTCCAGTAAACGGATCTGTTGGCTGATCGCCGCTGGCGTCACAAATAACCGTTCGGCCGCCAGTTTAAAACTGCCCGTTTCCGCAGCCGTATAAAAATAGAACAGTCCTTGAAAAGGCGGGATACGTTCACTCACATTAGTTTTCCTTAACTCAATAGCAAAATCTATCGTTTGTCGCCTGAATGATTAATGACGATTATTAGCCATAACAAATCAGGGTTCAAGGGGGACTTATGAACGTAACTCACACTGAAACATCCAGCACTCACCATGAAATACCACGTGATTCACTTAACGCATTCTTGAGTCAACTCATGCTGTGGCGCCACAACTACCGGACGCGTCGCCAGTTACGTGAGCTACCACCACACTTACTCAAAGACTTAGGCCTTGAACAGGATCAGGTACAAGCTGAAGCCAATAAATATTTTTGGCGTTAAAGCGGTGCTTGTTGTTTCAGCTCTCGTCGCAGCCAATCACTAAACGCATGAATGCGGGCTGCGCGGGACGAGGCGGGATCGCTGATTAAGCTATAGCGGACGCCGGGCGTGAGACCGATGGCAAACGGTTTCACCAATAAACCTCGGGCGACAAAATCACCCGCTAAGCTATCGGTGGCCAAGCAGGCACCGTGCCCGGCAATGACGGCATTCAATGCCATGTCGAAGGTGCTGACTTCCATCCACTGCACCGCCTCCTTCTTCATGGCGACGTGTGCAGCTTGAAACCAGTGCGACCAGGGGAAACTCTGTGAGTCGAAGTGAATTAACCAGCAGTTCAGCAGTTGTTCGGGTTGGGAGAACTGCATTGATTGAGCCAGCTCGGGGGAACAAAACGGATAGACGGGTTCTTCGAACAATATTTCTTGATCCAGTTCGCTGTCGGTGACCGTTTCATTGCCTTGCCAGATCGCGACATCAATCGCGCTGTGGCGAATATTGGGAGTGTCGCAATCAGTGATGAGACGAATCGGAATATAAGGATGCTCCATGGTGAACTTCCATAGGCGGGGCATTAACCAACGTGACGCAAATGATGGTGGTGTTCGCACACACAGCACCCCTTCAACGGGTTCACTCTGAATTTGATTGAGTCCGGTGATGATTTTTTCAAAGCCACTACTGACTTGTTGGTAGAGCGTTTCGCCCGGTTTGGTGAGGTGCATTTCGCGCCCTTGGCGCACAAAAAGCTGACAGCCTAATGCGTCTTCCAATTGCCGGATCTTTTGACTGACCGCAGCTTGAGAGATAAATAATTCCGCCGCGGCAGCGCTGTAACTGCGCAGGCGAGCGGCGGCTTCAAAATAACGCAGACCAGCTAAGTGCTTCAGTCGATTGTCCATAATCTCTGCTTATAGTCGGTGATGGAAATGATCGTTCGTGTCACGAGGTCGTGCTTTCCATAATACGCATAAGAGAGTACAGGATACAGGAGTAAATCAATGGAACGAGCGATCAAACTCACCCAGAAAAAGACGTGGATTAACCTTTTATCAAGCTTTATGAAGGCTGTGTGGTTGAGCAGGCCATCTCGTCGAAAAGTTGCTTCATTGCCAGAGAGTGCCCATTTGCAAAAAGACATGGGTTTGGAGCCGTCACACAACACTTCATACGACTATCAGCGTTACTTATAGTCATGACATCAAAAAGGGAGCAATAGCTCCCTTGTGGTGTTGATAGCAATGATGAAGGAATGGTTACTCTTCCCACACCACCAATTGCCCTTTGGGCCAGTTTTGGCCGACGTCGTGGTATTTCTGTTCCAGCACGTGGCGTTTGATCTTCAGCGTGGGGGTCAAAATCCCGTTTTCGATGCTCCATGGCGTTTTGATCATCAAGACGCCTTTGATCTGTTCATGCGACTCCAGCTCCTGGTTGATCTTAGCGATCACTTTATGGGTCGTACGTTCATAGCGGGCGCGATCAAAGTTGGTAAAATGATGCGGCACCACCAGCAGAATTGGAGCCGGTAAGCCGAGACCAATCAGGCACATCATCTCCACTCGGCTGTACTCAAACAATTTGTTCTCTATCGGAACCGGAGACACGAATTTACCTTTGGCGGTTTTGAAAGTATCTTTCTTACGCCCTTGAATCGTCAGATACCCATCGGCGTCAAGTGAGCCGATATCACCCGTGTGCAGCCAGCCTTCTTTATCGAAAGACTCCTGCGTCGCAATGTCGTTTTTGTAGTAACCAGAAAATAACCCTTTGCCGAGCACCATGATCTCACCATCAGGGGCAATTTTCAGATTGATGCCGGGGCCGGCTTGTCCGACGGTGCCGATTTTATCCGCGCGGAATGGGTAGTTGATGGTGCTGTATGCAAAAGATTCGGTCATGCCCCACGCTTCCGTGATATTCAGTCCTAAGCGGTGATACCAATGCAATAATGCAGGGGAGACAGGGGCTGAACCACACCCCAGTACGCGCGCTTGATCCAATCCAAGCCCATCAGCTAACTTACGTTTGATCAGCGTGTTGATCAACGGGATTTTGAGCAGAATATCGAGCTTCTTCTGCGGCAATTTATCTTGAATGCGTTGCTGGAACAACGTCCAGAGCCTTGGCACCGAAATAAACAGCGTCGGACGCTGCATCTTCACATCTTCGATAAAGGTATCGAGTGATTCGGGGAACGCGGTTGGCACGCCGCCTTGGATCGATGAACCAAAAATATAAACTCGTTCAGTGATGTGCGCCAAAGGCAGATACGAGAACAGGCGGTCCCCCTCTTGGATACCGATATGACGAATCAGTTGCTGCACTGACCAACTGAACGCGCCAAAGGTCAGCATTGCGCCTTTGGGGAGGCCCGAAGTGCCAGAGGTGTAAACCAAAGACATCACTTTTTCATCGTCATGTTGAGGACGCTTTTCGCTCGGCGGGTAGTGCGCAATCAAATCATGATAGTGATGCTGACACTGCGGCGCTGAATCGTAGGGCAAAGCAATACTGATGAGATCCGGCATCTCGGCCAGAACCTGCGCCGTAGGGTTGGCATCGTCGAGCTTGCCAGCAATGAGAATCTTACTTTCACTGTGCGTCACACAGTATTCGATGGTCTCAGCACCCGCGGTTGGAAAAATCGGGACACTGACAAAATCACCCAGCATCATCGCCAGATCGCAGATGAACCATTCGGCACAGTTTTTTGAGACCAACGCGATTTTATCTCCAGGCTGCGCGCCTAAATCGCTTAGCGCAGAGGCAAGACGCAATGCCTGATCGGCCACTTCGGCGTAGGTAAACTCGACAAATTGGCGATTAATGACTTGCTTGAGATAGACTTCATTAGGGCGTTCCTTGGCCCATTTTAAAATCATCTCGTTGGGTGGGGGGAGAGCACAGGTCGGTTTGCGTAACTCGTTAGGCTGAATCATTCTCTAACTCCATGTTATTGGCAAAACAGTGATACCTTTGCTGCGCAGTGTTTCACGATGGTTCACGGTCTGTGAGTTCATCATTAAAACCGCCCAGATTAGGTACGTTATTGTTATGTTAATTTATTGTTAACTCTAGCAGTTTGTTTTGCCCTGGGGAAGCATTACTCACACCCAGTTACAGAATTTATGACGCGTGAAGCTGACGGAATACGCCAGGGCTAATGCCGGTTTTCTTTTTAAAAATGCGCGAAAAATAGGACACATCCCGATAGCCGCATTGATACGCGATGAAGGCGATTTTCGCGTTTTTCTCATCTACCAGTAAACGCTTCGCCATGGCAATTCGCTTGTTGCAAATGTAATCGCGGAAACTGACACCGATGACTTTGTGGAACAATTTCGAGAAGTAAGAGACGGAGTAATGGCAATAATTGGCGATGTCTTCCTCACGAATTTCTTTGGTAATGTTGAGGTCGATGTAGCGAAGAATGTCCAGCATTTCTTTGCTCATGCTTGTGGGTGATGTTGGGCTGTGGGGCAGCTTGGGGTCAAACACTTGCTGATCAAAACTGAGCTCCAATTTCTCACACAAAGAGACCAGAATGATCGAGGGATCATCGCGCGAAATATCCATCAAACCAAAAATGGCTTCGTGGCGACCAATCGCATTTTTATACGAACCGTCATGAATGATAATCAGATACTTATGAAGATTGGCGCACATTTTCAATGCGGTGAGGAGTAATTCTTGTCCGCGATCCTTTTGATAGAAAAAGAGCGCATAGTGAATATCCGGTTCACTGAGAATGGACACGTCGTTCCCATGCTCCACTAAATCAAAATGATGTCGACACACGTCTTGAACTCGCCTAGGTAAAAAGTTTACCGGGCTTCCCAGCCAGTGCCCCTCGTGTTTCCCTGTCATCGTCGTGCTCACATTGTTTTCATGAATAACCCGTTGGAAAGCCGGGTTTTGTAGTAAGCCTAGAATCACGACCAAAAAGTGCAAGTTTCCCCCCAAAGGTATGAGGTCAAATCACGCGTTTTGGCGCGGTTTCGCAGTGACGTTCAATCAAGTCTGGAATGTAAATCACTGAACAATGTTTCATCCATGAGAATGTGTGTTGTCGGAAAATTTAGCCTGATACTTCAATTCGCGATTTAAATCTGAAACATCCTCAAAAACACCCCATTACCAACGCATGAAACCGAGTGAAAGTAACGGATCATGCCAAATCATTACGGTCTATTCATTCATTATGTTGATAGTTGTTTCAATGTTTTGGTTGTTTTGTGAATAAAAAAGTACCAAAAGAGGTCAAAAAAATCCTAACTACTATTGATAGAACTATCTAGATTCTAAGAGAACCATTCAGGAAGGAGACCACGATATGGATCAATTAATTAATCGCTGCAAAGCATTCTGGAAAGATGAAGAAGGTTTGTCTGTTGTTGAATACGTTGTGGGCGCAGGCCTGCTGGTTACGGCACTGGGCGTGATCTTCTCCGGTTGGGGTTCGACCCTACAATCTGAGTTGAACGACATCTTCTCATAGTTTTGTTGTCTTCATCGGCGAAAAACGACTTATGAGCCTGATTATTTGGACGATGTTATTTGTGGTTGGTGTATACGATGCGCGTCAGCATCGTATACCCAATTATTTACTTGCTTTGTTGATGCTGGCTGGCGCAATTCAAACCGTGTTGATTGACCAAGCGTTTGGACTGTTTGTGGGGCAGATTGGGGCTATGCTGATGGTGTTTGTGCTTGCCTTGTTGTGTCACATGGCTGGATGGATGGCGCCTGGGGACGTGAAACTGTTGGCAGTCGTTGGATTTCTGACCGGTTTTGTTCATCTTGCGGATACGTTTTTCTACATCGGCATTAGCGCGATTTTTATCGGTGTAATGTATGGCGTGTTGAATTACTTGTTGATACACAAAGAGGCGGTCAGCATCGGCGGTATTTGGAGTCAAGTTCATCTGTCTGGACCGCTACGCACGAAGCTAAATCGTGAAAGTTTAAAAAGGCCCAAGGGCTCAGATCTCGTGATGCCTTTGGCACCGGTCATCGTTGTCGGTGTTGCCTTAGCACAATATGCACAAGCCTACTTTTAAACAGCGCGACCATGACAAGGAGTCATTATGGCAACAGCGGTATCCAACGATCTTCACCGATCCGCCCTGACGCCTCAAGCAACTGCGCCGAAGGTTCCGACATCATTTGAGGATCTCAAAGTTCCGAAAGCCGTGTTAGAAAACCTGCTGTTAAAGCATCTGGCCGCTTATCCCAAATCGGACGTGTTGCAGTTGACTCGGCACATGGCGATCAACAGTCATATGATTGAGGATTTGATTGCTGTTTTAAGGCAAAAATCACTGGTTGAAGTCTTTCAAGCGGAACTCTCCTCCTACCTCAATCCTACATCAGGGCACGTGAGATACGGCCTATCGGAAAGCGGTATGCGGGAAGCCGACGTGGCATTTGCGAAAGATGCTTATCTCGGGCCGGCGCCTGTTTCTCTTGAAGACTACAATGCCATGGTTCAGGCGCAAGATGTTCGCTCTAAAATCATTACGCGTCCTGATGTCGAATTTGCGCTGAAAGATGTTTTTGGTTCGGAGCGGTTGGTTTCGGTGCTTGGGCCGGCGATCAACTCGGGTCGAGCGCTGCTCCTTTATGGCGATGCTGGGACTGGGAAAACCTTCGTTGCCACCCGCATTCTCAATTCTCTCAATACATCGGTATTCGTGCCTTATTCGGTGTATGCCATGGGGAACATCATTAAGGTGTACTCGCGGCAGCATCATCGTGCGGTGGATGCCAACAACCAGAATCAATCGCTGTCGTACAAAGATCAATATGACCGCCGCTGGGTGTTGTGTGAACGACCAAGTATTCAAGTGGGTGGGGAGCTCACCATGGATATGTTGGAAGTGAACCACACGGAGCATAACCGTGTTTGGATGGCGCCACTACAAATGATGGCCAATAACGGCATTTTCATCATCGATGATTTAGGGCGACAGCCCATGCCAGTGGCTACTTTACTTAACCGTTGGATCGTTCCGATGGAATACTTCTATGACTATCTGTCATTGCCCAACGGTCAACAAATTACCATTCCTTTTATATTAACACTGGCGTTTTCGACCAACTTGGATCCGGAAAAAATCAGTGACCCAGCATTCTTGCGTCGACTAGGTTACAAAGTTCAGTTTCATCCTCTGGAGCAATCTGAATACCACGCATTGTGGGAAGAAATGGCTTCTAATCGAAATTTACAGGTTCATGCTTCGTCTTTTGAGGTTCTGTACAGTTTGCACAGACAACACGCAGTGGGCTTTTATCCCTGTTTACCGAAAGACTTAATCGGAATCAGTCGAGACATCATTGCATTTGAAGAAAGTGATCCCCTCATCACTCCGGTCATTATGGAGCGAGCTTGGGAAGTTTACTTCACTGCGGATGGCAAAGGAGGAGGTGCTCGATGAGTCGTAATCAAGTGATTTTGTTATTTCTGCTGTCTGTACTGTTTGGGCTTGGCGCGGTGTTTTTTGCCAAACAATGGATGGACCGGCAAGTACAACCACAAACCGAAGTGGAAGTGGTTGAGCGGGTGCCTGTCGTGGTGGCATCCCGTGATATTCCAGCCAGTACGGTGATTGAAGAGCAATACTTAACTACCCGTCTGCTGGAAAAATCATGGATGACCGAAAATCAATTTTCTGAGCCCACGGAAGTGATTGGAAAGATCGCCGAATCCGATATCTACCCCAATGAAATTATCGTCGCGCAACGTCTTAGTATTCCCGGTGAAGGAGCCACGCTCGCCGCGTTGATTCCTGAAGATAAACGAGCGGTCACCATTCGCGTGAATGACGTGATTGGTGTCGCGGGCTTCTTGCTGCCGGGGAATAAAGTCGATGTGTTGAACACGATTCAGTACAGCAAAACGTCTGCCAACACGACCACCATTTTGAAAGACATTCGTGTGTTAGCCGTTGACCAAACCGCAAAGACGCAAGAAAACAAGCCGATTATTGTTCGAGCCGTGACGTTGGAAGTCTCTCCCAAAGAGGCAGAAAAACTATTGAGTGCCAAAAGTAAGGGAGACATTCAGCTGGTGTTGCGTAATCCGCATGCGGTTGAGGAAAAAGTGGTGCGTCGTTATGTGCCGCCACCTAGTGTCACCATCATCAAAGGAACGAACTCATCGAATGTTCGTGTAAAAGAGTGAGGTGAAAGATGAAAACGATAATGACAACACTGATCCTTTTCATGACGTGCAGTCAATGGGTCTATGCCGCGAATCAGAGTGGCAAAGTGGTGACAGTTCCTCATCACAAATCAACTTACGTGAAACTTCAAGGGGCTGCGAGCCGAGTTTCGCTTGGGGATCCAGAGGTTCTGGATATTGTGATGCTGAAAGCTGATGAACTGTTTTTGATCGGGAAGCGATTAGGGTCGACCAACTTAATGGCTTGGGATAGACGAGGCCAATTGCTGGAGTCGATCAACATTGAGGTCACGCACGACGTGAATAGCCTGAAAGCCAAACTGTATGAATTTTTACCCAACGAAACAATCTCTGTACACAGCGCGCAAAATCGTTTGATTTTGAGCGGGCAGGTCAGTTCACAAGAAAAAATGAATTTGGCATTACGACTCGCGGAAACCTACGCGTCAGGCGATACCGCGGATAAGGCGACGGATTCAAGAAATAAAGAGGCGGAAAAAACAGGCGTGGTGAATTTGATGTCGATTGGTGGTGCGCAGCAAGTGATGATTGAAGTCACGGTTGCGGAAGTACAACGCAGCTTAGTTCGCCGTTTTGACTCCAATTTCCATTTCTTCGAAGGGAACGGCAAGTTCTCGTGGGGTGCAACATCTGCGGGGGGCTACATTGATGACATCACGGGAGTTGCGGGGCCGGTATTTAATGCCCCCGGCATCGACAGCACCGGGTTGTTATCAACCTTTATTGATGGCGATACTCTATTTACGTTGGCGTTAGATGTTGCCAAAGAGAACGGGGTGGCCAAAGTCTTGGCCGAGCCTAACCTCACTGCATTAAGTGGGGCTAAAGCTGAGTTCTTAGCGGGTGGGGAATTTCCTATTCCTGTCCCTAATCGAGACGGCATCACCATCGAATACAAAGAGTACGGGGTTGGGTTGAAATTCATTCCGACCGTGTTGAGTGACAAAAAAATCAACCTGAATCTGGCTGTCGATGTGAGTGAAATCGCCAGTTCAACCACCTTAACGGTTTCGCCATCGGGCACCAATGCGGCCTATTACATTCCACCGATCACGCGTCGAAGTGCGGCTTCCACCTTGGAACTTGCTGATGGACAGACCATCGGGATTGCCGGGCTATTGAGTGAGAATGTGCGCGACTCGGTGAGCAAGTTTCCGGGCATTGGGGATATTCCGGTTCTCGGACAACTGTTCAATAGCCAAGAATATGTTTCGGGTGAAACCGAGCTGGTGATTTTGGTCACCCCGCGTCTGGCAAAACCGATTGATCGTAGCAAAGTGGTGTTGCCGACGGATGCGTTTGTCGAGCCGACCGATCTGAAATACTACTTGTTGGGACAAGGGGCTTATATCGCAGGGCCTCGTGATGTGAAACGCACCAAAGCGTCAGATAGCTACGACGAAATGGCGACGACGGGTAAGGGTGGTTCGGAAGGTTCTTTTGGTCATGATCTGTAAGGAGCATCTTATGAAATATGTTGTTTTGAGTTTGTTGCTACCGTTGATGCTGCTGAGTGGATGTGCCAACGAGCCTCGATTAGGGACCCATGTCGCGCAGGTGAAACAGTTACAAACTTATAACCCCAATGCCACGAAAGAAAACCTAGAGGTTTTGCCTGATGGTACTGGGGAACGTATGGAAGGTGTTTACAACACCTATACTGGTAAGAAAGGGGAAGAGCTCAAAGGGGGCTCAACCAGTCAGATTCTTGAGGGCTTTAAATAGTCGAGGTCGTTATGAATACACAACGCCCACTTCGTGGAATTCGTAAGCAGCGAGGTCTGGTTGTTGTGATTGTTACCATAGCAATGTTGGTGCTCATCGCAGTTGCCGCCTTTGCCATTGATATCAACCACGCAATGATGAATCGGACCAAGTTGCAAAATAGCGTGGATGCAGCGGCTCTGGCAGCGGCAATTGTATTGGATAAAGATGGGACAGAGGCGCAAGCCGACACGATTGCGCGGTCGACATTAACCAAAATGTCGACCGCCGCAGGTAACGCTGAGTTGACTCTGGATGTCTCGAATGTGGTGAACGTTGAGGTGCAGTTTTCCAACGATCCGACGGTTTTTCCTGATTCAGGTTATTCGAGTTCGCCTGACGGTGATCGCTATGTTCGCGTGGTGATCAATCAATTGGATTTAGAAAGCTTTTTTTTCGCTCGAGTCATGGGGGTGACTAAACGCTTAACAGCCAGCGCTGTCGCAGGGCCTAGCCCGGGCGGGAATGCGTGTAATATTGTGCCGATGGCGGTGTGTGAAGGCGATGATGCAGGAACCAACGGATACGATTCTGGTGTGGTATATGCGTTGAAGATATCCAGTCAGAGTGACCCAACCATGGGCTCAGGGAACTTTCAATTGCTCGACTTTGGTTCAGGTGCGAGCACCGTGAGAACCTCATTGGCGGGAGGTTACGCGGGGTGTATCGATCTTGATGCCGGGGAAACGGTCACCACCAAACCAGGGAATACGGTTGGGCCGGTGGGGCAAGGGCTCAATACCCGATTTGGCGTTTACTCTGGAGGAGGACTGAGTTCGAGTGATTATCCTCCTGATCTGTATGTCAAAGAAGCGTCTCCGACGTTAACAGATTCAGATGTCGGTTCTACGCCGGCATGGGGATATGATGATTATCAATCTGACCTCGCTGGTGGTGTCTGCCCGTCAGATTCAAACTGTCGATCGAATGGGGATGCCGAACGGAGAATTTTAGCGATACCTGTCGTCGATTGCAGTTCAGCCAGTGGTGGGACGACAAGCTTTCCGGTCACAGCAATTGGTTGCTTTTTCTTGCTACAAAAAGCCCCGACCTCCAACGGTGGACATACGTCGATTTACGGTGAGTTTTTGGAAGATTGCACCGTGAAAAATACCCGTAACAATGGCACCAGTACGTCCAATGGTCCTCATCGAATTGTCCTATACAAGGACCCCAATAGTGAGGAGTCGTAATGATGAAACGCCTCATGAAAAAGCAAGCTGGTTTAGCCGCGGTGGAGTTCATTATTACCGTGCCGTTGTTGCTGGTGTTATTGGGGGGGATTGTTGAATTTGGTAATGCCTTCGTACGGTATAACACGCTCAGCAAAACCGTCCAGAATGGCTGCCGATATGCGGTCACTGATATTTATGGTACATCCAATTCCGACTCGATTGCGCAGGTGGCGGATATCAAAAATATGGTGGTGTATGGCAACAAAGCAGGGACCGGAACGCCATTGCTCACGACCTTGACTGTGGACGATGTCACGGTGACTCATGCGGATAAGTTTGTGGTGGTGTCAGCCAGTTATGACTACGTACCATTGTTGAATATTTTACCGGATGCCTTGCTGGCCAATATCGTACTGAGTTCGTCAGCGGTGATGAGGACGACGCTATGAAATCATTTCGTCGTATGCAGCGGGGCATGACCCTGATCGAATTCACCTTTTTGGCATCGGTCCTGTTGATGATTCTGTTTGCGATTATGGAAATCGGGATGTACGCCTATTCAATTCAGAGCATCAACAACATCACGCGAAAAGCGGCTCGTTTTGCCACCGTGTGTGTGGTATCCGATCCGGATATACCATCGTTGGCATTGAACGATGGGGCGCCGGATGGATTTACTTCGGCCAATTTGGTGATTGAGTATTTGGGCGCGGATGGCAGTAAAGTCACGGACCCGCCAACCAGTTATCAAGCGGACATTTATTACGTGAGGGCTCGCGTTACCGGTTATAGCTACCAGTTTTCAGGGTTGCTGAGTTTTTTAGGTTCAAGTGGCGTGGTTTCCGTTCCTGATTTTGAAACCACTTTACCTTCAGAGTCTTTGGGCGTTCTGCGCCCTGGTTCTTCAGATCCTGATGATAAGACCGATTGCTAAGAGGGATTGCTATGGGAGAGGCCGTGAAGTTATCACGAGGTGACAGCAGTAATTTGAGGCTCAAAACCAGTTTATCGGTATGGGTTCTGTATTCTAGCGACCGGTTCAAGCTCCATATGATGAGCGAGTTATCGAAATGCCATAGCATCAGTTTTGAAGTCATTTCGCTGCATGGTGTGATGTCTGACAGCTTTAAGCATTTTTCGCCACCAGATTTAATTTTTGTCGAAACCGGCCCCAATTGGGCGCAGAAAGTCATTGAACTACAAAATTACGAAAGTCCAGAAGTGGATGAAGAAGAGGTCAATACCTCTCTGATTGTGTTTGGTGATGAGAGTGATAATGGCGCGCTCAAAATTGCCCTGCGTATTGGCGCGGCTGATTTTGTGTCGGATCAAGCCACATTAGAGGAACTGGTCCCGTTACTAAAAAACACGGCCGAAGAGAAAATTGCAGCAAGAAAATTAGGGCAGCTTTTCGTCTTTATTAATACCAAAGGCGGCTCTGGCGCGACGACGATCGCGTTGAATACTGCCGTTGAAGTGGCATTGCAGCACAAAAATAAAGTGTTGTTACTGGATTTAGACATTCACTTTGGGGTGATCATGGATTACCTCAATTTAAACCCGACTTACAGCATCAATGATGCCATTGCGAACGTGGCTGATTTGGACGAAATTTCGCTGCATAGTTTGGTTTCCAAGCATCCATCGGGCTTACATGTACTAAGCTTTAAGCATGAAAATCACAACGAGAATTTTGACAAAGCAATGCAACTGGGCAAGTTGCTGCCGACGTTGATGGAATACTATCCCTATGTTTTTGTGGATCTGTCGATGGGGGTTGATCGCATGTTTGCCCCGGTGTTGTCTCATTCATCCAAAGTGTTTTTGGTGACGCAACAAAACTTAGTGGGGATCAAAAATACCTCGCGCATCGCCAAGTCATTGATGCTGGAGTATGGGATTGCCAAAGAACAGATCGAGCTGATTGTGAATCGCTATGAAAAGCGTCAGCAAATTAAGATGAAGGATATTGAACAGACGATCACGGGGGTCAACGTACATATGATTCCGAATGATTTTAAGGCGGCGATTGAAAGTGCCAACTTAGGCAAACCCGTGGTTGAATCGAAGAAAAACAGCTCGATTACTAAATCAGTGATTGAGTTATCTCAAACGTTAGCGCCTGAAGTCAAAGAGAAAAAAGGTTGGATTAAGCGTTTATTTTCCTGACGGATTAGGAGGGTTGCATGTTCTTCAAAAGAAAAAACATCAATACCGAGTTTCAAGACCAGGTGCTCAAAGTTGAGGATTTACCCCATGTAGAACCCAAATCAACGCTTTCAGCATCTGGCCCCAAGCAGGATGAAAGTCCTTTGGAGAGAAAACTTCGCGAATCGGATGCTAAAAACCGCGAAATCGATGATGCGCGTAAGCAACTAGAGCAAGAGCTGGCCGTGAAGCACTATTATCATCAGCGCTTGTTGGAAACGTTAGATTTGGCACTGCTTTCAAGCTTGGAAAAAGATCGCGCCAAGAAAGATCTGCATGATGCGATCGTGCAATTGATGGCTGATGATCAAACGCATGCGCTGAGTGCAGAAGGCCGCAAGCGTGTGATCAAACAGATCGAGGATGAAGTGTTTGGCCTCGGCCCCTTAGAACCTTTGCTACATGATTCCACCGTCTCGGACATCTTGGTGAATGGCCCTAAAAGTGTGTTCGTTGAACGCCGCGGTAAACTGGAACGAACCCCCTACACCTTTTTGGATGACCGCCATCTGCGCAATATCATCGACCGTATCGTGAGCCAAGTCGGGCGTCGTATCGATGAAGCTTCACCGATGGTGGACGCGCGACTCGCAGATGGCTCACGTGTGAATGCCATTATTCCCCCCCTCGCATTGGATGGCCCATCCGTTTCCATTCGTCGTTTTGCGGTCGACAAGCTCACCATGGATAACCTGCTGTCTTTTAATTCCCTGTCTGAGCAAATGGCTAAATTTGTCGAAGCGGCAGTGAAAGGTGAATTGAACATCCTGATCTCGGGCGGTACCGGCTCTGGTAAAACCACCACGCTCAACATTTTTTCCGGTTTCATTCCCAAAGAAGATCGCATCATCACCATTGAAGACTCAGCGGAGCTGCAACTGCAACAACCTCATGTGGTGCGTTTGGAAACCCGTCCGGCGAATTTGGAAGGCAAAGGGGAAATCACGCAGCGTGATTTGGTCAAAAACTCACTGCGTATGCGACCGGATCGCATTGTGCTGGGGGAGGTCCGTGGTAGTGAAGCGGTGGATATGCTTGCCGCCATGAATACTGGTCACGATGGTTCGTTGGCGACCATTCACGCCAATACACCACGTGATGCATTGAGCCGGGTAGAGAATATGTTTGCGATGGCAGGCTGGAATATCTCGACCAAGAACTTGCGTGCTCAAATCGCTTCTGCGATTCATTTGGTGGTGCAAATGGAGCGTCAGGAAGACGGGAAGCGTCGTATGGTGAGCGTTTCAGAAATTAATGGCATGGAAGGAGACATCATCACCATGTCGGAAATTTTTAAGTTCCAACGTCAAGGGATGGATGATGAAGGCAATGTGGTGGGGCACTACACGGCAACCGGGGTGATTCCTCAGTGCCATGATTCGTTGTCAAAACGAGGCTTCCATTTGCCGTATGAAATTTTCAATGAGACGTACCAGTAGGAGGTCTCTATGCAAGATATCACGATGTTTTTTGTGCTGCTGTTTTTTGCGGTGGTGTTTATTTCACAGGCGTTGATTCTCCCGGCGGCTGGGAGTAAGGCGAAACACAAAGAGCTGGCGAATCGGCTCAAAGAAACACAATCTAATCTGGATGAAGAAAGTCGCTCATTGTTGCAAGAGCACTATCTGAAAAGCCTGACGCCATTGGATCGTCGTTTGGTGCAAGTGAAGGCGTTCGCTTCGCTGAAAAAAAGCATTGAGTTGTCCGGGTTTGATTGGTCGCTCTCGCAGACGCTTGGCGTCACAACGGTTTTGAGTTTGGGGCTGGGGCTACTTTTACTCATTCTCGGGCAAGTCTGGTACTTGTGCCTCGCTTCTGTCGCCTTTGTGTGGGTATGCCTACACATGACGTTACAGAAAAAAATATCTGACCGCTTATCAAAGTTTGAAGAACAACTGCCGGACGCGTTGGACATCATTCGTCGCATGCTACAAGCAGGTCAGCCGCTCACGCAATCATTCAATGAGGTCGGGAATGAAATGCCCGCGCCCATTGGGGTTGAATTCAAAAATACCTTTAACTTGCTGAATTACGGCTATGACTTGCGCCTCGCGATTATGCAGATGGCGGACAGAACGCCCACGGTATCAATGCTGGCATTTTCCAGTGCCGTGTTACTGCAAAAAGAGACGGGCGGTAATTTGTCTGAGAACCTAGACAAAGTCTCGAAGGTGTTGCGGGCTCGGTTTAAGTTGGCTCGAAAAATCAAAACCATTTCTGCCGAAAGCCGCATGTCTGCTTGGATTTTGGTGTTGTCACCCTTCGTTTTGTTTGTGGTGATGTCTTTTATGCGACCCGATTACGTCGCGCCGTTGTATGAAGATCCGAGAGGTATGGGGTTGATCAGCTATGGCGTTGTCAGCCTATTTCTGGGCTCTTTATGGATGAGAAAAATTATCAATTTCGAGGTGTAATATGGACGATTTACTGACTGCATTATCCTCATTTCAACTGACTGAACAGACCGTGTTTCTGGGGTTGATTTTGATCGCCACAGTGTTGTTGATCATGTCGGTGGCGCTGATTGTGGTAGGGACCAAAGCGCCGATTCAACGTCAACTCGAAGAAATTCGCAAAGCGGGTGCGGTGAAAACGCCCAGTACTTTGGCTAAAAAACGCGACAAAATTCATAACACCTTGGAATCCATTGCGCCAATTATGTCGCCCAAAAACATCAAAGAGCGAGAGAGCGTACGTCATCAATTGATGCACGCGGGCTACCATGAAGCCAGTGCTCTGACGACGTTTTATGCACTGAAGGTACTGTCAACACTCGCTGGGGTGTCCATCAGTGCGCTGATGTATTTTCTCTATCCAGACATGAAAAATCTCAAATTAATCGTGATTTTTAGTGTGGCCATGGGGCTGTTTCTACCCAATTTCCTCTTGGATCGAATGGTTAAAAAACGCAAATCGAGAATCAAAGGTGGTATTCCGGATGCGTTGGATTTGCTGGTGGTGTGTACGGAATCGGGGTTGGGGTTTAATGCCGCACTGCGCCGTGTTGCTGACGAGTTGATGATCTCCCATCCGGATCTGGCGGATGAGTTGGATACCGTGTGCGCAAAGATAAAAGCGGGTGTTGAGATGTCTGAAGCGATGGCGCAGTTGGTCGAGCGTACTGGCCTTACTGAAATCAGCGGCTTGGTGAGTATGCTGGCGCATGCCTCGCGTATCGGTGGCAGTATTTCGCAAACCTTGCGTGATTACACGGAAGATTTTCGTGATAAACGGAATCAGGAAGTTGAAGAAATTGCCGCTAAAATTCCGACCAAAATGATTTTTCCGCTGCTTCTGTTTGTTTGGCCCTGCTTTTTTATCGTAGCAGTTGGTCCTTCCATGCTGTCTTTGACGGCGCATTTCGGACGATGAGGTATTTATGAGAAGACGTTACGCGACGTTGCTGATGCTGATCACGCTGGGTGGTTGTGCCAGTCAAACCGATCAACCCAAACCTTTTGAAAATGAGCTTTATGATGGTCGTCCGGTTGAAACGTTTAACTCTGACGCTGCGCCGTTGACTGAAGTGGAGGCGATTAAACGCGGTGATTACGCATTAAAAGGTAACAACACTGACTTGGCACTGTATGAGTACATTCGTTCGTTGGATTTTCCTGATGCGCAATATCGCGATAAAACCTTGTACACCATTGGGCGTATTCATCAATCGCGGGGCAATCTGGAACTGTCGGAAAAGGCGTATCTTCTGGCTTTAGATGCCAACCCGAACAACATCAAAGTGTTGCAACAACTGGGTTCCAACTACACCAAACAAGGGGATGTTGAGCAGGGGGAAAGTTACTTTATTCGTGCGATCAATGCAGACCAACTGCGTTTGGCCAGCCGTGAGAAACTTGCGCTCAACAGTGTCTCGATCACCGCGATTGAACAGCTCAGCAGTGACAATCAGTCGCCCGCGCTGGCATATATGGGCTTGGGGATTCTGTATGATGTGAAAGCCAAACATCACGTTGCCAAAGCGTTTTATCAACACGCTTTGAAAATTGAACCGAAGTCGAGCAAGGCCCTGATGAACATGGGGTACTCTTATTACATGAGTGGCGAGTACGACAACGCTAAGCGCTACACCGTGGCAGCGTTAGAGCAAGACAAAACCAATGAACGGGCGCAGAACAATCTCGCCTTGATTTACCTCGCCACTGGCGAAGAGCAGCGGGCATTGAACGTGTTCATGCGCTTTATGGATGCGCCCGAAGCGTTAAACAACGTGGGCTATTTCTTGATGTTGCAGGGCAAACCGGAGAAAGCGATTCCGTACTTGCAACAAGCGATTGACAAGAAACCCTCTTACTACAAAGTGGCAAATGAAAACTTGGAGCGTGCGTTGTTGGAAGTTCGCGCCAACACCTCAGACGCCAATTCAGGCTCTGCTGCAAATTCAGGCGCTGCTGCAGTAACGACAGTCACAACGCAGTGATGGCATGGCCGAGGTCAGTGATGTGTATCTAGCCTATCTTTGGGGTCTGGCTCAGGATAGGCTTCAATCACTTTCTTCAGAAATTCTTGGTGGTAACGCAGCGCATTGACGCAGTGTTTATCCAGCTTGCCAGACAACACCATTTTCTCCAATTCCAGTAACGCAAATGGCACTGACCACGCTTGTTTATAAGGGCGATGGCTAGTTAGCGCATCAAACACGTTGGCAACCGAAATGATGCGAGCGGACACCGGGATGTCATCTTGCGTCAAGCCATACGGATAGCCACTGCCATCGAGAAATTCGTGATGGTAAGCCACGATTTCTTTTAAGACCGACACGCACGGATGGTTGGGCGCCCCCATGTCGTCAATGATGTGATTGATGATCTCGACGCCCTTTTCCACATGGCCGTTGAGCTGCGCTCGTTCGTCCTCTTCCAAATGACTGGGCTTGGTCAGCACGCTCGTTGGCACGGACAGCTTGCCGATGTCGTGACAGCGTGAAAATTGGCTGATGTTCTCGATGGTTTCATCGTCGAGCTGATAGATCGGTGCCACTTCCACGGCAATCACTTTTGCAAATCGGCTGATGCGTTCACGATGCTCACGTGACTCTTTTAAATGCTCAGGAGAGTTTGCGTTAAGGTGGTTGGCCGAATCCAGCAGCGTATGGACCAGATCGTATTCGGATGAAACGACAAAACGTAAAATTTCAATGTAAGGTTTTAAGCTGGATGTTTTGATTTCATTGAAGAATTCCCGTTGGCAGGAGTTGAGAAATAAAAATCCAATGAAGGCTTTCTCGTGATAAACCGGGATGGCTAACGATGAGCGAAAACCTTGCTCAATTAACCATTTTGTGTGCGGGTAAGTGGGTTTCAGCTCTAAGGGAATATCGTTCACATAGCGGCACTCACCGGATTGAGCGCAGAGTTTGAGCGCGGGTAATTCGCTGAGCGGAAACTCGTAATGCATCAGTTCAAAGCCATGAAACGTACTGTCGGCGTATGTTTTGAGCAAATCATGTTCATGATCATAGAGCGCAAATGAGATGCGGTCGATGTTGGGTTCGGTCACCAACAATCGATGATGAATATCGGCCAACTGATTATTCAATGTGCCCGCAGTGGGAAAGAAACTATGTTCACCTGATTTGCTGTGGGTATTCATGTCGGCGCCTCCTTGCTCACGGTGCTTACCCCGAACTTAAGTTTAGGTCATTGCCAAGAGAAACCACCAACGGATCGCCAACAAATCCAACCAAATCTTGATCTAGATGAACCCCAAGCACACTCCCGCTGCGGCGAAATAAACCACCATCAGTAAAATGGGCAGACGCAGTATTTTGAGCAGCACGAACCCTAACAAGAGACAAGCGATGTCTAAGGGCTGACTGACCGCGCTCACAAACACCGGTTGGTATAGCGCTGCCACGAGCAAACCGACCACCGACGCATTCACGCCCGCTAGCGCACCATGAACCGCTGGTATTGCTGCGAGCGCGCGCCACTGCTTCAAGACCGCCAGTAACAACAAGAATCCCGGTAGGAAAATTGCCAGCGTGGCGAGCAGTGCAGCACTGACCGGGAAATCAGGAGCGAGTGCGTAACCGAGGTAGGTCGCGAGTGTAAACATGGGGCCAGGCACAGCTTGCGCTGCGGCGTATCCCGTCAGAAAGGTATCGGTCGTGAGTTGGGCGCCGAGTGAGTTTTGCAATAACGGCAGCACGACATGGCCACCACCAAACACCAAACTGCCCGCTTGATAAAAATGGTTGAATAGACTCAATAGCGGAGCATAAGCGGCCAGCAGTGGCAAGCCAATCAAGAGGGCGACAAAAAGACTCAGCGGCTGCCAAGCGAAGAAAGCCCCGTTGCATTTTATCCTGTCTGAGTTCGCTGCGGGTGGTGTCGCTTTCAAGCGCACGGCACCCACGAGAGCGGCGACCAGCAGCACCAGCATTTGTGTCGACAGGGTTGGCAGGCAGAGCAACGCAATGGCGGTCAGAAAGCAGATCATCACCGTCAGCTTTTGACGGCAAAAGTTGTGATACATGCCCCAAGCCGCATCGGCTACGACCAGCACAGCCAGTAACTTCAAGCCATGCACGATGTGTAAAAATAGCGGTTGTTCGAGCAATTGGCTGCTGATCATCGCCACAAGTAACATCAGCAGTACTGATGGTAATGTAAAGCCGAGAAAAGCAGCGCAGGCACCGCTTAGGCCGCCTTGTCGGTAGCCAATCGCAAAGCCGACTTGGCTTGACCCCGGGCCGGGTAGAAACTGGCTCAGCGCGACAATTTGTGCGTATTCTTCATCACTCAACCAGCGATGCTTGTGCACGAATGTTTGTCTGAAATACCCGATGTGCGCTGCCGGTCCGCCAAAGCAGACCCACCCCAACGTAAAGAAGATTCTGAATATGTTGACCATCTCATCCTGCTTGTTTGTCGCCCGTCTTCCGCCCGCAATGTAGGGAGAGATAGCATCGAGCTCAACGAAAAAGTTGTAAGAAAATACAGCAGGTTTGTGACATTACGATGAGGGCGTTGTTCTCTTCATCAACCAACCCATGGTTTGCCAAATGATGACGGTCACCAGAGCGCTTACATAGCCATCGATGGCGTAATGCCACGCGAGATGAACTGAACCAATTTGGATCATGAGTGCGTAGCACCATGCCAATATTCCCCATTGACGATGCAATGTAGAAACCGCCAGTGCGAGTAGAACCGCCATTGAGACGTGCATGCTGGGCATTGCTGATATTCCCGAACCAATGCCTTGTTGCCGATTTTCATACATTAACCAAAGATTATTCTGGATCTCAAGTGAACTTAGCATTGGCAAGCCAAGTGATATTAGTTCTCTATTTTGGGTATTTAATTTATCTAGCAATGGCAAGTAGTCTGAACTTTGATTAATGAGATGAACAAAGCATGGGCCAGAAGATGAAAATAATGTCGCCATGAATGTGCCGATTATCAACCAACAAAATATAAATGTTAATATAAATTGGTTTCTTAATGTATTATTTTCTCTATGGACAATAAAGTAAAGTAATGACGCCCACGTTACAATAAACCAAAACTTATAGTTCAAATCAAAAATTAAAGTGAATATAGCATGTTTAAATAGTCCGTGAGTTATTTTCCAAGGGGTTGAGCCAAAATGAATGTAACTATCAATATAACTTAATGTATTGTCACTATAGAAATAATTTACATCTGGAATAATTGTTTTTAAATATGTGTACGTAGAAAATACGAGGCTAATGGAAATAATGAAAAAAATTAATGCTAACGTTTTTGATGGGGTTTTAAAAGCATTTTTTATGGCATTTAACCATGCTATTATAGGGTGAGGGTTTTTAGTTGCTAACATAAGAAAATAAAAGTATACGCACCAACTTATGAATGTTAAATATGATATTTTAAATAAAGAAGATGCATATATTAAACTTGAGTATTTTAATGATGATATATTGTTGGAGAACTCTAAGGTATAAATGAATAGAATCAATAACAATGCTATGTAATGTATATATTTATCCTGTTTTATCAGTGTTTTAAAATGTATTAATTCAGAGTTTACGTATTTATTTATTATTAGAATTGTATCCATGCCCAGCCCTACAAACAATGTTTTCTTACATTATAGTTTATCTGTGATTTTTTCGTTTTTGAATAATTAGAACAATGTCACGTTCATGCATGTATTAAAATGCATGGATGAGATTAATGATCAACTAAGTTAGGAATGTTGCTTATCAATCGTGATGACTTTAAATACAAACCAAATGATGACGGTCACCAGAGCACTTACATAGCCATCGATGGCGTAATGCCATGCGAGATGAACGGAACCAATTTGGATCATGAGTGCGTAGCACCATGCCAATATTCCCCATTGACGATGCAATGTAGAAACCGCAAGTGCGAGTAGAACCGCCATTGAGACGTGCATGCTGGGCATTGCTGATATTCCCGAGCCAATGCCTTGGTCGCGCGTTTCGAACTGATGCCAGAGTACGTCCTGAATATTCAAAGCCCAAATCGAGGGGAAATGGTTTTGCTGTAACCAGTCATTTTGATCCTGAAGGCGCTGCATCAGCGGGGCGTATTCATCGTGTGAAGCATTCAGCAATTCGGTGAAACAAGGGCCCGCCGAGGACAACAGCGTGGCAAACACGCAGCCCAGCAGTATCCAACACGTGATGAAGGAGAGAAAAAAACGTAGCCGGAGGGCGGGTTTGTGTCGGTATAAAATGAAAAACACCAAGATGCCCCAAATGACGAAAAACCACAGATTGTAAAAGAAGTTAATCACCATCGTGGCCAATGGATGGGCAAAGATGGCGTGGGTGATTTTCCAAGGCGACATACCCGCATGGAGTACTTTGTCCCACTGATAAAACAGCGCATCGTATTGATAGAATTGAATATCTGGAATGATGGATTTCATGTAGGTGTAGCTGGACAGGACCACACTAAGACACAACAGTGTCAGCAAGCAGGCCAACGGGCGAGAGAGTGGCGAACAGAAAGAGAGCACGGTTTTGAGCAGATAAAGCGTGGGGTGAGCAATACGGTTTTTGAGCATATAGCCATAAAAGTACGTGCACCAGAGTACAAATGTCACACTGGTCGTGTGCACGATGGATCCCCAATAAGTGGTGAGCCGGTAATGTAGTTTGGTCTCAATGCCACCCCATGAAATCACCCCATAAATACTGACAATCAGAATCAGCACGTAAAGATAGATGAGCTTATCTTCGGCAAGCATCTGTTTCAGGCTGCGCCATTCTTCACGCCAATGAGGGCGTGGGATTCGACATTCCATTGCGTCACTCGACTGACTTTCTGTCATATTAGTTTAGTGCAAATTATTGAATCGACATGACTTGGTGTGTTTCGAGTCATCGCTGCTCAAAACGACTTGGCTCAGCATGCCTCGTTGCTGAGGTCTGTATGGATGCAGATTTTGTGCAAAAAGATAGCGGGAATATCCATGTAAACGTTTCCATTAATGCCAATTCAATCACAGTATGCCGTTGGGGTCGGTTGCTACACTGCCATCCATTCATTGATGTCGATGTAGAGAATGAATGACATGAAAAAAGTATTTACTAGATGGCGACGTGCCGTGAAATCGAATGGCACGGCAACGGAGGTGTTGGGTGGTTAGTCCGTTGTTTGAGTCGATGACTCGCGAACCGTTTCAAGACGGAAACGTGGCGACGTTGGTTGAACTGACCAACCGTCATGGTATGCGCATTGTGCTGATGGATATCGGTGCGACGTGGTTGAGTTGTCAGTTGCCGCTGGAAAACGAAGTGCGTGAAGTGCTGCTTGGTGTCGACACCATGGCTGCGTTTGAAGCGCAAGGCTGCTTTTTTGGTGCCACGGTGGGGCGTTATGCCAACCGCATTGCCAAAGCGCAATACCAATACCAAGGCCAAACCGTGCACGTGACGGCCAGTCAGGGTGAAAACTGCCTGCACGGTGGACAGCCGGGCTGGAGTCATCGCCGTTGGACATTGACCCGTCACTCCGAGAATCAAGCGGTATTTTCAATCGCCTCAGCGGATGGCGAGCAGGGCTTTCCGGGCCATGTCGAGGCATCCGTGACCTATGAACTGACGGACAACAATGAAGTCTGCATCCGTTATCACGCGGTTACCGACAAAGCAACGCCCGTCAACTTAACTAACCACGGTTACTTTAACCTCATGGGCGCCGATTCTGGCGCGAGCGTGCTGCACCATAAACTACAAATCAACGCCGATGATTATTTGCCGACGGATGAAACGGCGATTCCGCTTGGCGAGTTGCATAGCGTTACCGACACCGGGTTCGATTTTCGCCGCATTAAACCTGTCGGTCAGGATCTGATGCTTGATGAGCAGCAAGTGCCGGCCAACGGTTACGATCACAGCTATTGGCTCAACGAGGCCTGTCGCCACGGCGCCTGTGCGGCGACGCTCATTTCCGATGATGAATTGGTCACTCTGCACGTGTACACCGACAAGCCCGCGCTGCAACTGTATAGCGGCAACTGGCTGCAAGGGAATCCGGGGCGTCACGGTTCGGTCTATCAGAATTATCAAGGGCTGGCGTTAGAAACCCAATTCCTGCCCGATTCACCCAACCATCCAGAATGGCAACAGGCGAGTTGCATGCTGCTTCCTGAACAAGAATACGCTTACTCAACCGTGTATCAGTTTCAACTGATGGGGGAGAAACTGTAACGTTTCACGGTGAAGCGATGTTTGCCCTCGCCATGTGACGAGGGCATTTTTTTGTCAAGTGAATGACGTGCGAGTGTTCATAATTCCGCTCAATGTGACTTGTGCTTTCGCAAGGGCTTGCTAGTGTGAGCGATTATTCACTTTCGGAACTCAGCCATGGACTCAACCTTTCATACCGTCGGTTATGACGCGTTTGCCAAACTTGATTTACGCGTTGGCATCATTCGCGCGGTGAAACGCCACGAGAACGCCGACAAGCTTTACATTGTGCAAATCGAAGTGGGGGAACAGACGCTGCAAACGGTCACCAGTTTGGTTCCATATTATCAGGCCGATGAGCTGATGAACCGTCAAGTGGTGGTGCTGTGTAATCTTGAACCGGTCACCATGCGCGGTGAGTTGTCGGAATGTATGTTGCTGTGTGCCGAAACGGTTGATGGGGAAGAGAGTGTGTTGTTAACCCCCGAGCGCCCGATTGCCTCAGGGGTTCGGATTGTTTAACGCACGTGTGCTATCAGTGCGTCGATCACCGATTGATGCGCTGGGGTCACGCCGGCTAAATTGCCATATTTGGGCGCATGGCGATCATTTTCCAAGGGGTGCTGCCAGCCAACGGTGTGCTCCACAAAATGACGCGCAAACGCTTCAGAAACTTCCAAGCAGCCTGCCAAGACGGTGTCCACGTAGGTTTGCACAATCGGGCTACGTTCACACGGCGGTTGATGCTGCGCGGTGACGTACACCCAAATCGCTTGGCTCGCGTCAAACTCGGCATCGGTTTCGATTTGTTCTGCGGTCAACGCAATGCGCTGATACCCGCGTTCGCGGCGATCAAATTCCGCCAAGGCTGCCTCATCAATCTCCAGCAATACGCCGTTCACTTGGCCATCGCCCGGATTGACGACCAGCGGTGAAATGACGTAGCTATCATCGATTTTTCCCCAATACCGTACCAAACCATGCACCGTGGCGGGCAGCGCACGCCCGGTGTTGCCGGTGAGTTGTCGGGATGCAGAATTCATCAGGCTTCCGTAGCCGAAAATGTACATAGTGTCTCCATGACTCCGGTTGAACGTCGAGCAGTTCGACGAGAAAGTGGGTTCGGGCTACGCGCTATGCGTTGTGCGTGACATCATGCTGCAGCCCGAGCGAAACGGGGTTAAGGCTGATTGCTGAAAAACTGCAAACGACGCAGAATCCAGAACTCCAGCGCAAAAATTGCCACCAAGCCGGCACAGAAGAAGCCAAAGGCCAGTGGGGATTCAGTGCCGGGAATGCCTCCCACGTTAACACCAAGCAGGCCGGTTAAAAAGCTGGTGGGTAGGAAAATCGCCGCGATAACCGAGAACAAATAGGTGTTCTGGTTCATCTTCTCAGCGTGGTACTGACGCAGTTCGCCTTTGATGATTTCCAGCTCGCTGAGGTAGAAATCCAGTGTTTCGTTGATGCGCGTGATGGTGTTGACACTGTGGCGTAAGCGCAGGTGCTTGCTGCCTGCCAGTGGCACGCTGGAGTTGAGGTAATCGTCGATGGCGTATTGCTGCGGCTTAATGAAGCGTTTGATTTTCAGCAGCGCTTTGTGGGTGTCCATCAGCTCTTCACTCAGTTCGATTTCATCATCAAAGGCACTGACTTTATCTTCAACCAAATCGAGGTAGTAATCGATGTTGCGGTTTAAGCCATCGATGATGCCCAGTACCAATTCCGCTAAGTTCTTGGCGCCATTGCCGTCAAGCAAGGCATTGCGCAAGGTATTGATGGTTTTGGAGGGAATCTTCCGGCTCGAAATCAACGCACCGTTGTAGTACAGAATGCGCACGCTGAGCATATCGGCTGGGTCGGAGTTGTCGTTCAGATTGACGCCACGCAGAATCAGCAAAAAGTTTTGTTCGTCATACTGTTCAAACAGCGGACGGGTGTCCTCAGCCAGTAAGCTGTCGACGATGGAGGCGGGAATGGTATTGGCGATCAACCAGTCTCGAACGCCCGCAGCATCGCGTTGGCAGTGATACCAGTGACCGGCTTCAATGTGTTGCGGTGACCCTTCAGGTTGCGTTGCCTGATCGTCACTAAAACGCCAGTGGTCAATGAGAAAATCCATAACAATCCTCTTATGCGAAAAAGCCAGGGGTTACCCTGGCTTTCAGTTTAGAATCCGCGCATCTGAATGCGACGGAGAAACTCGGTCATCACCCGGTCGTACAACAGATCGCCGAGGAAGGCGTCTTCGACATGGTGGTCAATGCTCGGGTTATCATTGACTTCGATAACATAAACTTGACCGTCAATCTCTTTTAAGTCAACACCATATAGCCCACCTCCGATGAGATTGGCCGCTTTGAGTGCCACATCCACCACGTGTTTGGGCACCTGTTTCAAGTCTAATGTTTCAAAACCGCCGGAAGACACACGGCCGCTGCTGTGGTGTTGGTAAATCTGCCAGTGGCCACGGCTCATCATGTATTTACACGCGAAAATCGGTTGGTGGTTCAGCACGCCGATGCGCCAGTCAAAGTCGGTTGGCATAAACGCCTGCGCCAAGATCAGCGCACTTTTTTCAAACAGTGCGTTGGCTTCGTTTTCCAGCTCTTGTTCGTTGCGAACTTTGACCACGCCACGTGAGAAAGCGCCATCAGGAATCTTCAACACCATCGGGAACTCTAAATGCTCCATCAGGTAAGATTTCCAGTTGGGATCGAAACTTTGCACGATCACACTGCGCGGAGCCGGAATGTTATGGCGTTGCAGCAGCTCAGTCAGGAACACTTTGTTGGTGCATTTCATGATCGATTCGGAATCGTCCATCACCACCAAGCCCATCTTCTCGGCCGTTTTGGCGAAACGGTAGGTGAAGTTGCTGATGTTGGTGGTCGCACGAATAAACAGGCCATCAAATTCGCCCAAACGGGACAAATCGTCGGGAGAAATGGTTTCCAAGTTCATGCCCAAACGGTTGGCTGCACGGCGAAAACGCTTCAATGCAGACGCATCGGATGGCGGCATTTTTTCCTCGTCGTCGACCAACATCGCCATGTCGTAGCGATACTTTTTCTCTTGTTTGGGTTTACGCCAGATTTTGGTGGAGAACTGTTCCAGTGACTCAATGAAGAAATCTTGCTCTGGATCGTCTAGGTTCTGGAAAGAGAACGGCGCGATCTTGCTGATTTGCCAATGGCCTTGGTGTTTGGTCATGCTGAGCTCAATCACCGGCACCATAAACTGTTCAAACAGATGGCGGGCCAATTTTTCTAACCCGGGTTCCGGTGTACGGCCAAAGTAAATTTTGCAGTGAATCGAGTCGGTGTCTTTGCACAACTTATGCAGTTTGAGTAAGCCGCTGGAGAGCAAAAACGGTTGGTTGATGTCATTGATCGCCATGACGCGAGGAATCACACGGTGACCACGAGCTTCCGCCATCAGGGAGCAGTAATAGCCAGTGCTCATGTAGTCGTAATCGCGACACAGGTTGACCACTTGCAAGCTGCGGTGACTGTCTTTCCAATCAGCGTCGAGGTATTGATCGACACTGATCACTTGTTCGGATGGGAAGTATTGCTGCCAGTCACTGGCTTGATCTGTCACGATTAAAAGGTTTGCCATAGTTAATTTTTTCCTATCACAATAGGTGTATCATAGCCCTAGACTTGACACCCCACGTCAGACTGCCCAACTTCTTTTCTCCGGTGGAGAAAGCGTTCTCGACAGTTTGTATGGCGGTGACGCCAAGTGTTTTGGGTAATCTAAATCGCAATCTTGCCAACCACTATCCTGTAAATTCAGTAAGGACATCGTATGGACTTTCGTCTTGCGAACAGTGCTGATCTCAATGCGCTTAATGCGTTAGAACAACAGCTATTTGATGGGGATAAAATTTCTCCGCGTCAAATGAAGCGTTTTTTACACTCCAACCAGGCGATTATTTTCGTGGCGGACGCCGGTGAGGAACTGGCTGGATATGCATTGCTACTATTTCATCAAGGTACACAGCTATCAAGGTTGTATTCGATTGCCGTTAAACCTGATTTCAGAGGACGGAGGATTGCTCAGACATTAGTCGAGCAATGCGAGCGTGCAGCTCTTGATCAAGGCTCTACTACATTACGGCTAGAAGTACGTGAAGACAATATAGCAGCGATAAATTTATATGAAAAAATGGGCTACAAAACTTTGAAGCTGCTCATCCATTACTATGACGATTTATGTGATGGACGTCGCATGCAGAAACGGTTGACGCCCCATGGTCAGAAAGTGCTGCTACCCATGCCGTTGTACGTGCAAACCACGCCGTTTACCTGCGGTGCCGCATGTCTGATGATGAGCTTTTCATGCCTCGATGAGCACTTTGAACCCAGCCGCACGCAAGAGCTGCAATTGTGGCGTGAAGCGACCACCATTTTCATGGCGGCTGGCCATGGTGGATGCAGCGGACAGGGCCTCGCGCTCTCGGCAGCGCGGCGCGGTTTTCATGTCGAGCTGTGGAACCAGTCACGCAGCACACCATTCATCGACAGCGTGCGCGATCCGAACAAGAAACAGGTGATTGAGCTGGTGCATCAGGACTTTTGTCGTCAATTGGCGCAAGAAGATGTTGAGATCATTGACGCGCCGCCAAGCCAAGCGCAGCTCGAAATGTGGGTCACGCAGGGTTCGTGCGTGCTACTGCTCATTAGCACCTATCGTTTTGATGGCAAGAAAGAGCCGCACTGGATCGTCTTGAGTGGCATGAGCGACAAGTTCTTTTTCTTTCATGATCCACATGCGGAATCAGAAGATCACGCTGTGGCATCGGCTTACGTGCCGGTGGGCAAAAAAGCGTTGTCGCAGATCATCGGCTTTGGCAAACAAAAGCAAATTGCTTGTGTGGTGATTAGCCGCCGCGACCCAGTGTCATCATAGTGAGTCATCATCAATCAAAGGAGTCTTAATGACTCCTTTTTTGTTGTGTTTTTTTGACTCGAAAATGAAAGGTTTATTTTTAATTGATTGATATTTAATGAATAATTTTCTGGCTCGCTTTATGCCTAGGCTAAGTCATACTCCCTGAACGAGGCAGAAGAGGTCAGCGTGTTAAATATTGTCGATAAACGGGTTGAAGAGCGCATTCCGGCTTACTTGCGGTTGGGGTTTCGACCGTTCTTTTTATTGGGCAGCGTGTACGCGGTGATTGCCGTGGTCGCTTGGGTGTGGATGTTCCAGCAGGGGCAGCCGAATGTACTGCGTGTGCCTGCATTGTGGTGGCACGTGCATGAGATGTTGTTTGGGTTTGCGATGGCGATTGTGGTGGGGTTTTTGATCACTGCTGTCCAAAACTGGACTGGCATTCCCGGCACCAAAAGCAGACGTTTAGCGTTGTTGGTCACGTTGTGGCTGCTGGTGCGCGTGCTGTTTTGGACGCCAGTTCCATTGTGGTTAACGTCGAGTATTGAAGCGCTGTTTTTGGCGCTGACGGCGTACGAAATCGGTATGCGCGTGGTGAAAGCCAAAGGCTGGCGTAATCTGTTTTTTGTGCCGCTGTTTGCACTAGCGATGGTGGCCAACTTTGCCAGTTATGCCACCATCAAAGGCATGCCGCCGTTTCCTTCCTCTGCGGTGTGGCAGGCGATGTTGTGGTGGTTCATGTTGCTGTTGTCAGTAATGGGCGGGCGGGTGATTCCGTTTTTCACCGCGCGCCGTTTTCAGTTTGAGAAAGCTGCGCCCAAACTGTGGTTGGATGTACTGGCTAACGGGCCGCTGGTGGCGCTGTTTATTGTCAGTTTTTTCCCGATTGCTGAAGCGCAATTGGCGCAGCCGCTGATGTTGCTGGCAGGCGCCGCGCAATGGGTTCGCTGGTTGCGTTGGCAACCGTGGCGTACGCTCAGTGAACCTTTGGTGTGGTCGCTGCATGGGGCGTATGCGTGTATTCCGCTGAGCCTGCTGGTGCGCGGGTTCGTCAATCCCGGTTTTGTGTCGCATACCCTACTACACCTGTTTGCGATCGGGGCGCTTGCCGGGCTGATTTTAGCGATGATCGCACGTGTGACGATGGGACATACTGGCCGAGCCATTTACCAAGGGCCGAACATGGCGCTGGCATTTGCCGCGCTGCTCTTGGCGGCGTTGGTGCGCAGCTTGGGCGTGGCGTTTTGGCCGGCGCACATGATGGAATGGATTAACCTCAGTGCCGGATTGTGGGCGCTGGCGTTTGGTTTGTTTGTGTTGCGATTTGGCGCGATGTTACTCACGCCCAGAGTCGATGGGCACCCCGGTTAATCGGGCGAAGAAAAGAAAAGCTGCGCCATGCGCAGCTTTTGTGTTGGTGGGGGCGTCAGTTCCTCGTATTACGCAAAGCGCGCCAGCACCTCATGCACTTGCGCGCTCATACGCGCCTTGTCTTCAGCGGAGATGAAGCTCGCTTCAATCGCATTGAGGGTGAATTGCGCCAGCTCTTGGTGCGACATCGGGTGTGCGTTGGCGACCGCCATAAAGTTATCGGTCATGTAGCCGCCAAAGTAAGCTGGATCGTCAGAGTTAATGGTCACGCATAGCCCTTGGCGCAGCAGTTCAACCACGTTGTGCTCATCCATCTCGCTAAACACTTTCAGTTTTAGGTTCGAGAGCGGGCAAACAGTCAGCGGCATGCGCGTCTCTTGCAGCACTTGAACCAGCTCAGCATCTTCCACGCAGCGCACGCCATGATCGACACGTTGCACGCCAAGCAAATCAATCGCGTTGCGAATGTTCAGCGCCGGCCCTTCTTCCCCCGCGTGTGCCACGGCTAGAAAGCCAGCTTCACGGGCTTGGTGAAACACGCGTGAAAATTTTTCCGGCGGATGCCCCGCTTCAGACGAATCGAGACCGACACCGACAATCTTGTCTTTGTACGGCAGTGCTTGCTGCAGGGTGAGCATGGCATCATCTTCGCTGAGATGGCGCAGGAAACACATGATCAGTTGGCTGGAGATGCCCAGCTCTTGCTGCGCTTTGTCCAGCGCCTGCGTGATGCCGCGAATCACGGTGTCAAACGCGATGCCGCGCGCGGTGTGCGTTTGCGGATCGAAGAAGATTTCGGTGTGCATCACGTTGTCTTGCTGGCAACGCAGCAAGTAAGCCCACGTGAGATCGAAAAAGTCTTGTTCGTGGATCAGCACGTTGGCGCCTTGGTAGTAAATATCGAGGAACGATTGCAGATTGGAAAATTGGTAGGCCGCGCGCACTTCATCCGGGGAAGTAAAGGGAATCGCAATCTGGTTCCGTTGGGCGAGGTCGAACATCAGTTCCGGTTCGAGTGACCCTTCAATGTGTAGGTGCAGTTCCACCTTAGGGAGTTGCTGAATAAATTCTTTCATATATCGGCTCTTAATCAAAAAGTTGAGATTAATCGCTTTTCACCTTGGGTGGTTGTGTTGGGCCATACAAAGAGAAAAGCGATCGTGCGCTTAACTCTTCGTAATCAGAATTTTACGGATTCTGGTAGAGACCCCCACACCCTATCAGTGGGGTTATACGAAGCAACAATGTGGATTTCCGCTCTCATGGCTGACGAGTTTCGTCACCAGAGTGGCATTCAATGGCGTGCGGAAATTCATTAAATGATAACTGAATTGAATCAAAACGCCACTATTGAGCAAAATCCTTTTTCAACCCGCTGAATTGGAGTGACAAAAAAGGCCAACCCGCAGGCTGACCTTGTTTTTGATTCCTTTTGAATGTTGCCGACATGTTCGCGGCAAGTTCGCTCTATTTTTAGCGCTGATTCAATCGGGCTGACTTAGTTGTTGCTGTGCAGTTCGCTGTTCAGTTCAACTGCAGATTTGTTCGCCAGACACTCAACCTGACCGGTTTGAGAGTTGCGACGGAACAGTAGGTCGGACACGCCAGCCAAGTCGCGCGCTTTGACGATTTCGACTTCGTTGCCATCTTTGTCCAGCATGCGCACTTTGGTGCCCGCGGTGACGTACAAGCCTGATTCCACCGTACAACGGTCGCCCAGTGGGAAGCCCAGACCGGCGTTTGCGCCCAGCAGTGAGTTTTCACCGATAGACACCACGACTTTACCGCCGCCAGACAGCGTACCCATGATCGATGCGCCGCCGCCGATGTCAGAACCGTTGCCTACCAGAACACCTGCAGAAATACGGCCTTCAACCATGCTCACGCCGGTTGTGCCTGCGTTGAAGTTGATGAAACCTTCGTGCATCACGGTGGTGCCTTCGCCCACGTGTGCGCCCAGACGAACGCGCGAGGTATCAGCGATACGTACGCCTGTTGGGACCACGTAGTCCACCATTTTTGGGAATTTGTCGACACAATCGACGCTCAATGCGCGGCCAGCCAGACGCGCTTCGATTTGGCGATCGGCCAGTTCAGGCAGGTCGATTGGGCCTTCGTTGGTCCAAGCAATGTTGTGTAGCAGACCAAAAATGCCATCGAGTACGGTGCCGTGAGGCTGAACCAGACGGTTTGAGATCAGTTGCAGTTTCAAAAAGCCTTCTGCCACGCTTTGTGGTTTGTCATCTGATGCCAGAATCACCAACACCAATGGCTGTGCTGAAGCGGCTGCTTTCTCGGCAAACGCTGCGCTTGCCGCTTGATCGTTCGCTGCAAACGCTTTGGCCAGCTCAGCGCTTTGCGCTGCGGTGATCTCCAACGCTTGGTTGCCTTCGCTGTAGCCAGCCACTGCTGCCAAATCAGCAACCAGCTGGTCGCTTGGGTTGAGGATCGGCGTCGGGAAGAATACTTCAATGATTTTTCCGTCGCGGTTTTTGGTTGCAGTACCAAAGCCCAGTGCAAAGTTTGCCATGTTGGTCTCCATTAATCGTTAAGCTTTAAAATTATTGTGTGACAGTGATGGGTTGAGCGTCATCCAGTCATTGGGTTGAAATCATCATAGAGAGACTCTTTCAGAGAAGAAAGGGTAAAAAAAGGATCCGTCCATCGAACGATACTTTTTGTCTTTTGAGAGACACATCTCTTTAGATGGAAGTGGAGCTTGATCTGCCGCTGTGCCGACCGATCTGAACGCCAGAGATAAAAAAACCGCTGCTCAGGCAGCGGTTTCGTGTCGAATTAAGCTGCGTCGTCAACCGCGTCTTCGGTTTTGACCGCTTTAGGCTTTTTTGGGGTTGGCTTGCGCTTCGCGCCCAGAGCATAAAGAATCTCTTCTTTGTTCTGTGCCAGGAACATGGCCAGCTCTTCCTGTTTCGCTTCGTCTTCGATCAGTTCACTTTTACCCAGTAGCTCGAACAGCTCATCTGCTGTGTCCAGCATTTTGTCATAAGCGTCAGCTTCGGCCTTCGAGGTAAAAGTCATTTTCTCTTCTCCGTTGCGTTCCACCACGTACTTAACGATGACAGCCATGGTTCATCCTCTACATTATTTTGCTAAAAAATTACTGGCTGTTTATACAGTTTTCAAATGCAAAAGTCCAGCCAGCGACGTCAAACTGAGAGCTACGGCATCACGCTGGCCAGTGGTGACAGAATTCAATAAAACGCTTGAGCAGCGGGCTTTGATATTTCTCTTTATGCACCAGAACCCAAAAGCGGCGCTTCATGTCGAGCGGCACATTGAGCACGTGCACGCGCCCGTCATGAATCGCGGTTTGCGCCGCAAGGCGCGACAGGCAGCCAAAGCCCAGCCCGGCGGAAACGCTGTTGATCAGCGCTTCCGTGGTGTTGAGCTCAAACGCTTCGTGCCACTGCTCAATGCGCGGCGCCATCACGCGCAGGAAAAACTCTCGTGAGCCGGAACCGGCTTCGCGCAGCACCCATTCACTGTGCTCAAAGTCGCTGAGCACAATTTTGTCTTTGCTCGCCAGCGGATGATTCGGCGCGCACACGATGCACATTTCGTCCTGGCTGAATTGAGTCGACATCAATTGTGGGTGCAAGGTTTTGCCTTCAATCAGCGCAATATCAAGCTCGTAGTCGACCAGTTTTTGACAGATCAGCGCCGAGTTAGAAATAAACAGGCTTTGCGACTGATGCTGAAATTGGGCGCGAAAGGCGCTGAGCAAATAGGGTGCGACCTGATTGCCGATGGTGTCACTGGCGCCGATGCGCAGTTGGCCGGAAAGGGTTTGGTTATCTTCAAACAGGTGATCGAGATCTTTGGCGCGGCTGAGCAGTTCATCGGCCAACGGCAAGAGCTTTTGCCCTTCTTGATTGAGGATCAGCCGGTTGTTGACCCGATCAAACAGCGCGTGCCCGAGCTGCTTCTCCAATTCCGAGAGCGCCATGCTGACCGCCGCTTTGGAGAGGAACAGTACCTCGGCCGCCGCCGTCAGGGTTTTGTGCTGCGTGATGGTGGTGAACACGCGCAACTGTTTGAGGGAAATATTAGATGCCATTTTCGTTAAGTTAGATTGAACGTCTGTTAGGAATAATTAGATATATTCAAACGTAGTGCAAGCGTATTATGCCCTCATTCCCGAATACGACGCGGTTGACGGCCGGTTTCGTCGTGTTGTTGAAGTAACCGAGTGATGAGGTGGTTATGATTCGAACTGCGAAAAACAAAGTGATGGGCGCGCCAACACCGATGGCGGGTTTGGCGCTCGGTATCGCCAGTTTGGGCTGGTGCTGGGAAAATGCCGCTGATTTGCATGGCGTCGGTCAATGGACTGGCGCGGCACTGGCCAGCGTACTGCTGCTGATCCTGACCGTGAAGTTTCTGTGTCACGGCCATCTATTGCGCCAAGATTTGGCCCATCCGGTGGTCGGCAGCGTGGTGCCCACTTATGCGATGGCGACCATGGTTGTCAGCCATTCCGTCGGCCAGTTTTTCCCTGTCGCGGGCGATGCATTGTGGCTGATGGCTGTGGTGCTGCATGTGATTTTTCTGGCGAGTTTTGTGTACCACCGCGCCAAAGCGTTCGAACTGCACCACATGGTGCCAAGCTGGTTTGTGCCGCCGGTGGGCATTATCGTCGCTGACGTGGCGTTTTCCGGCAACCCGGCGCTGGCTCCGATTGCTCATGGCGCGCTGCTGTTTGGCATGCTGGCTTACGCGGTGATGCTGCCGGTGATGATCTATCGCTTTATGTTCACCCAAGAAGTGCCGGATGCGGCTAAACCCACCATGGCAATTCTGGCCGCGCCAGCCAGCCTGTCGATGGCCGGTTACTTGACAGTAACTGCCACCCCATCGCCAGTGGTGATTGCGCTGCTGTTTGGGATTGCGGTGCTGATGACTGCGATCATCTACTTGGCGTTCACTCGCTTGCTGCGCCTGCCATTTAGCCCGGGCTATGCGGCATTCACCTTCCCGATGGTGATTGGTGCCACCGCGCTGTTCAAAATGGCGCACTGGATGGACAGCATCGGTATGGCGGCACAAGATGTGCACCAAATTCACGCGTTGGCGATGGTGGAATTGCTGGTCGCTACCGTGGTGGTCAGTTACGTGGCGCTGCGTTATGTGATGTATTATCAGCCAGCGCCTCGAATTATGAGCAATGCGTAACCCTTTGCGCATCGAAAACCGCAAAATTGTCATTCCTCAAATGCACTTATGCTAATCTCAGTGGCTATGAAAGCTAGAGCAGCATGAGTGCATTGTGTTTACCGTTTACCACGCCAACAAAGTTGATACGCTGAAGATTCTGCTGGTGCATCTGATTAAAAACGATCCACTGGCCAATCCGTTTGAGAAAGAGCAGATTCTGGTACAAAGCCCGGGGATGTCGCAGTGGCTGAAAATGGCGCTGGCGCAAGAGCTCGGTGTTGCGGCCAATCTCGATTTTCCGCTGCCGGCAACTTTCATCTGGGAGATGTTCACTCAGGTATTGCCGAACGTGCCCAAACGCAGTGCCTTCAACAAAGAAGCGATGACCTGGAAACTGATGGAACTGCTGCCCTCGCAGTTGGATCAGGATGTATTCGCGCCGCTGCGCCGCTACCTGCAAGACGATACCGACCAGTCGAAGCTCTATCAACTGGCAGAAAAAATCGCCGATATTTTTGATGGTTACTTGGTGTATCGCCCTGACTGGATCGCTCATTGGGAAGCGGGGGAAAGCGTGGCCGAAATCGACGGGGAGCACCCGTGGCAGCCGGTGTTGTGGAAAGCCCTCTACGATTACACGCTGGCGCAAGGCCAATCGCATTATCACCGTGCCAACCTCTACCAAAGCTTCATCGACGCCTTAGCGCACATCGATCTGACACACGATGAGGCGCTGCGTGCAGCGCTGCCAAAACGCCTGTTTATCTTTGGCATCTCGTCGTTGCCTCCTCGTTACATGGACGCCCTCAAAGCGCTCGGCGAACACATTGACGTGCATTTGATGTTTACCAACCCATGTCAGCATTACTGGGGCGATATTCGCGACCGTAAATATCTGGCGCGGGTGGAAAGTCAGCGCCGCAAACAACTGGTCCTCCATCCCAACGCGGAGACACACACCTTCACGGTGGCGGGGGAAGTGTCGCCACTGAAAGGTGAGCTGGACGATTACGCGGGCGATGAGCTGCACACCGCGCAAGCCGTCGGTAACAGCTTGTTGGCCTCGATGGGCAAACTCGGGCGCGATAATCTCTATTTGCTGGCGCAAAGCGACAACGAAGAGCATGAACTGTTTATTGATGTGCCGCGGGATTCGCTGCTGCATCAGTTGCAGGCCGACATTCTGCATCTCGAAGAACATCAAGACGACACGTTGCTGGACAGCAGCGCGCACAAACCCGCACTGCCTCACGGCGATCGCTCACTGACGCTGCATGCCTGCCATAGCCCGATGCGGGAAGTGGAAGTACTGCATGACGAATTGCTGGCGATGTTTGACCGCGATCCGGAACTCAAACCGCGCGACATCATTGTGATGGTGGCCGACATCAACGCCTACAGCCCTTATATTCAGGCGGTGTTTGGTAACGCGCCGGGGGAACGTTTTATCCCGTATTCGATTTCCGACCGCACCGCTGATCAGGAAAGTCCGATTCTCAATGCGTTTATGCAGTTGGTTGCTTTACCACAATCGCGCTGTCTGGCGTCGGAATTACTGGAACTTCTGGAAACGCCAGCGATGATGGCGCGCTTTGCGCTTGATGCGAGCGAATTTGACACCGCCAAACGCTGGGTCGAAGAGTCGGGCATTCGCTGGGGGCTCAACGACGCGACCGCGCAAGAGTTTGAGCTGCCGCAGACCCATCAGAACACATGGCAGTTCGGCATCGCCCGCATGTTGCTGGGCTATGCGATGCCGTCATCGGTTGGCTTGTTTGAAGCGGGCGGTCACGCCATGGCACCGTACAACGAAGTGCAGGGCATGAGCGCGGAACTCGCTGGCAAACTGGCGCATTTCATCGACACCATCAGCGATTACCGTCAGCGACTGGCGCAAACGCAGCCCATTGAGGCGTGGCGTGAGCTACTGTCGTCGCTGCTTGATGACTGTTTCAGCGTCGATCTGGATGGTGAGATGGCACTCAAATCGATTCGCGACACGCTTGCGGCGCTTAAAGAGCAGCTTGCTGACGCCGGATACGCCGACGCGATATCGCCCGCCATCATGGGGCAGTACCTGCATGACAAGCTGTCTGGAACGCGCGTCAGCCAGCGTTTTCTCGCTGGTCAGGTCAACTTCTGTACCCTGATGCCGATGCGTTCGATTCCGTTTAACGTCGTCTGCCTGTTGGGGATGAATGATGGGGTTTACCCGCGTTCCATGCCGCCGGAAGGGTTTGATTTAATGAACGGCCGCACGCGTCCGGGCGATCGCTCGCGCCGCGATGACGACCGTTATCTGTTCCTCGAAGCGATGCTTTCCGCGCAGCATACCTTGTATATCAGCTACGTGGGCCGCTCGATTCAGGATAACACGGAGCGCGTGCCGTCGGTGTTGGTGACTGAATTGCTGGAATATTGCCAGCAGAACTATTGCTTGGCCGGCGATGAAGCGCTGCCGAGTGATGACTCTGGCGCGCGCCTGATTAAGCAGTTGCAGTTCACTCACGCCATGGTGCCCTTCAGTCCACAAGCGTTTTTGACCGATGTCGGCAGCTATGCCAAAGAGTGGCTGCCTGCTGCGCTGCGCCAAGGCACTCCGAGTGGCACGTTCCACCGCGCGTTGGATGATTATCTGCTCGATGCGGTTTATCCGTTGGAATTGGATCTGGTTGAGCTGCAACGTTTTTGGCGCTTACCGGTGCAATATTTCTTCAATCGCCGCCTGAAAGTGGTGTTTGAGCCGCCTTTGCCGGTGATGGAAGACGATGAGCCGTTCGCGCTCGGTGGCCTTGCCAGCTATCAGCTGCGTGACGCGCTGTTGGACGGCTTGCTCAACGCACCCTCGGCGCAGGCACGTGACGAAGTGTTGGCGCAATTCAATAAGCAGCAGCGTGCGCAAGGCAAGCTGCCGGTCGGCGCATTTGGTGAGTTGGAATTTGAAACCAACCGTGTGCAAGCCGAAGAGCTGGTCGAAAAAGTCCAGTTTCTCTGTCAGGCGCCGCTCGATGATCTCGATGTCAACCTGACCCTCACGGCGCTCGGACAGTCACGCCCGGTGCATTTAAGTGGCTGGCTGACACGGCGCTATCAATCGGGGCTGGTGCGCTATCGCAGCGGTGCGATTCGCTCGGAAGATATGCTGGCGGCGTGGATCGACCATCTGGCGGCAGCGGCATCGGGCGCTAACTTGATCACGCATGTGATTGGCTACGATCGCAAAGACGGCGTGGTGCATCAGGTGCTGCCGCCATTGAACGGCAACGCCAGTGAGAGCGCAGCGCTGGCACTCGCGCAACTGAACGAATTGGCGCGCCTTTATTACCAAGGCATGACTGCGCCGCTGGCTTATTTCCCGAAAACAGCATTGGCCAGTATTGAAGCCGGATTTAGCCGCGGGCAATGGGGCGACGATGAAGAAAAATCGCTCAAGAAGATGGCCGAGACATTTAATGACGGTTTCATGACCAGCGGCGAAGGCAATAACCATTACATCGCGCGTTTGTGGCCGCAATGGACGGACGAACTGGCGCATCAGGTGCGTGTGTTGGCGAGTTTGGTCTTGCAGGCACCGCGTTTACAGTTGCGTGATTACGCCGACCACATCTCAATCGAGAAGGCCAGTCAGGCATGATGGGAAGCATCGAATATCGGGAAGAGAGTAGAGTGGCCGCCAGAAAATCATTATTGGTGTAGGGCGTTCGCTGTACGGCCACAGGTCAGAGGGACCATGATTCGGTAGATGGCAAGCGGGGCTTGCTTCAATGGGGTGCAGTGTAATGATCCAATATGGTGCGCGCTGTGAGTCCGATCCCATAACCTCCTGTCTGGGCAAGTTTTTGCACAGATTCATAGAATTATTTAATTCGGATCACATAAATTTTCGAATAATGACCCAAAGGCAACTGGAAATATGAGTGTCACTGCCAACATCACTGCGACGCCACTGGAAACGATGACGTTTCCGCTGCACGGCGCGCGTCTGATTGAAGCGTCGGCGGGTACGGGTAAAACCTTTACCATCGCCGGATTGTATCTACGTTTGCTGCTTGGCCACGGGAGTGAACACACCCGTCACGCCAGCGCGTTGACGGTCGATCAGATTCTGGTGGTGACCTTTACCGAAGCGGCGACCGCTGAGTTGCGAGACCGAATTCGCGCCCGCATTCACGATGCGCGTCTGGCGTTCAGCCGCGGGCAAAGTGATGATCCGGTGATTCAGCCGCTGCTGGCGGAATTTGCCGATCACCCACTGGCGACACGGCTCTTGCTCAACGCGGAGCGCCAAATGGATGAAGCGGCGGTCTACACCATTCACGGTTTTTGCCAGCGCATGCTGACGCAAAACGCATTTGAGTCCGGCAGCCGTTTCAACAACGAATTTGTCACCGATGAAAGCCATCTGAAAGCGCAAGTGGTGGCCGATTACTGGCGCCGTCAGTTTTATCCGTTGCCGCTCAATCTGGCTGCGGAAGTGCGCCGCTTGTGGGCATCGCCGGCGGCGCTGCTGGAAAAAATCGGCGGCTATCTGACGGGTGCGCCGCTGTCGCTGACAACGCCGGTGATGGAGGGCGACCTCGCAGCGCTGCATCAACACAACCTGACTCGCATTGAGGCGATGAAAGCGGCGTGGCTGGCGACGGCTGATGACATTCACGATTGCATCGCCAATTCCGGCATTAACAAGCGCAGCTACACCAAGAAATCATTGCCGGAGTGGATCGCCGCGGTGTCGGACTGGGCGGCGCAGCCAACCCATGGTTACGAGGTGTCGGACAAGCTGGTGCGTTTTGCTCAGGATGTGCTGGTAGAGAAAACGCCATCGGGCGATGCGCCGCGTCATGCCGTGTTTGAGGCCGTGCAGGCGTTTTTGGCGGAGCCGGTCAGCTTGGAAGCGCCGCTGCTGGCGCACGCGATCACGCACTGTCGCACGCTGCTGGCGAAAGCCAAAGCCAGCAAGCAGTGGCTGTCGTTCGATGACCTGCTGACTCAACTATCCGCATCGCTGGATGGTGACGACGAAGGCACACTGGCGGCGCGCATTCGCACGCTCTATCCGGTGGCGATGATCGACGAATTCCAAGATACCGACCCGCTGCAATACAGCATTTTTAGCCGCATTTATCTGCCGCATCCGCAGTGCGGTCTGTTTATGATCGGCGACCCGAAACAGGCGATTTACGGCTTTCGTGGCGCGGACATTTTTACCTATATTAAGGCGCGCAATCAGGTGAGCGCGCACTACACGCTTGGCACCAACTGGCGCTCCAGCGCCGACATGGTGGCGGCGGTGAATCAGGTATTTACCCTGCCAGACAGCCCGTTTATATACGACAACGACATTCCGTTTTTGCCGGTCAGCGCTAGCCCGAAAGCGGGTGGCCGTGCTTGGCTGCTGAACGGAGAGGTGCAACCTGCGCTGACCTACTGGTCAATGGCAGCTGACGCGCCGGTGACCAAAGGCGCGTATCTCGACACCATGGCGGCGGCGACCGCAAGCCAGATTCAAACCATTCTGACGGCGGCGCAGCAAGGGCAGGCGCAGTTTCGTCACGGCGGAGCTATTCAAGCCAGCGACAGTATTCAAGCGGGCGACAGCATTCAGGCGGGTGACATCGCAGTGCTGGTGCGCACCGGAAATGAAGGGCGCCTGATCAAAGATGCGTTGGCTCAGCAAGGCATTGCCAGCGTGTATCTCTCGAACCGCGACAGCGTGTTTACCAGCACGATTGCGCCGGATATGCAGCGTCTGCTGCAAGCGGTGCTGACCCCGGACAACGATCGCGCCATGCGCGCGGCGCTCGCTTCCCCCTTGTTTGCGCTCAATGCGCAGCAGTTGGATGCGCTCAATAACGATGAAAATGAGTGGGAAAACGCGCTGAACGAATTCAAACAGTATCGTCAGTTGTGGCTCGATCGCGGCGTGTTGCCGATGCTGCGTGCGGTGCTGAGCTTGCGCCACATTGCTGAGCGTTGGCTGGAAGAGCCCGATGGCGAACGCCAACTGACGGATTTCATGCACCTGAGTGAATTGCTGCAACAAGCGACGCAAGAGATCGACAGCGATCATGGTCTGCTACGCTGGTTGGCGCAGTCGATCGCTGATGCCGAGCAAGGGCTGGGCGGCAGCGATGAAGCGATTCAGCGCTTGGAATCTGAGCGTAATCTGGTACAGATCGTCACTATCCACAAATCCAAAGGTCTGGAGTATGAGCTGGTGTTTTTACCGTTTGTACTCAGCTATCGCGAAGCGAGCGAAGGCAAGTATTACGATGCCAGCAGCGGCCAGACCTTGCTGGACATCAGCGGTCAGGATGCCTCAATTCAACAGGCGGACAAAGAGCGTCTGGCGGAAGATCTACGTCTGATTTATGTGGCGCTGACCCGCGCCGTGTACGGCTGCTTTATTGGCGTGGCGCCGCTGCGCAACGGCCGTTCCAGCAAAGAACCGACCGGCGTGCATCACAGCGCACTGGGTTATCTGCTGCAAAATGCCCAGCAAGGCGGCCTGGCGCTGCTCGCAGAATCACTGCATCAACACACGGCGTTGGCGTGTGTTGCGGTCACGGAGCCACCCGCTGTGCCTGAATCGGTGTTTGTGCCGTTGGCAGAGCCATTGCCACCGCTGAGCGCGCGTTCGCTGAGCCACGAGATTGATCGCCTGTGGCGCATCACCAGTTATTCTGGCTTGGTCAAACAGGGCAGTCATCAGCATGATGCGAGCTTTGAAATCGGTGGCTTTGATGTCGACTCGGCGGATGAGCACGATGAGGCGGCATTGGCTGAACCCGAGCGCTCGATTTTCACCTTCCCGCGCGGCGCGCAGCCCGGCACATTTCTGCACAGCCTGTTTGAAGAAGTTGAGTTCACCCAACCCGCCAGCGATGAACACAACACGCGTATCATTGCCGACTTGATGGAGCGCGAGCAGATAGACGCCGAGTGGCTGCCTGTGCTGCAATCGCTAGTGGATACCGTGCTGCGCACGCCACTCAACGGCAAAGATTTGTGCCTGAACCAAAAAGCGCCGCATCAGCGCCTGACCGAGATGGAGTTTTTACTGCCCATCGAGGTGCTCAGTGCGCCCGCCCTGAACCGTGTGGTGCAGCGCCACGATCCGCTGTCGGCCAAAGCGGGCGATCTCGGCTTCTACACCGTACAGGGCATGCTGAAAGGCTTTATCGACTTGGTGTTTGAACATCAGGGCAAATATTACGTGCTGGACTGGAAATCCAACCATCTGGGCGATGAAGTCGCCGCGTATCAGGGCGAGCGATTAGCGCAGGCGATGGCTGAGCACCGCTACGATTTGCAGTATCAGCTCTATGCGCTGGCGCTGCACCGTTTTCTACGAAGCCGTTTGGCGGGCTATGACTATCAGCAGCACTTTGGCGGCGTCTATTACCTGTTTTTACGCGGTATGGATGGCTCGTCGCAACACGGCATTTTCAGCGCCAAGCCGAGTCAGGCGATGTTGGAAGAGCTGGATGAACTGATTCAGGGCAAAGTGGTGACGGCGCGCACCACGTCCGCCGGACAGATGGAGTTGGATTTATGATGGATGTCCGTTTGGATTTCGCGCAGCTGAGCGCGCAGTTAAAGCAACTGGCGGCGCAGGGCGCACTGCGCCAGCTCGATTACCAGTTTGCGCATTTCCTCGCACAACAAAGCGACGTGGAGACGCTGAGCGATCACGAGCGCGCGGCGTTGATGTTGGCCGCTGCGGCGGTCAGTGCCGAACTGGGGCGCGGTCATATCTGTTTGCCGCTGGTTGATGAACAGGGCAACTGGGTTGAACTGGCGAGCAAATTGGGGGTGTATGGCGAGGCTGCCCTGCCGTTAAATCAGCTGTGGTTGTCTGTGGATTGGACGGCGCTGGTAGCGCGCACGCCGCTGATTGGCGCACGTGGTGAAGCGGTGCCGCTGATGTTTGATGGTCAGCGCTTGTACCTGCATCGCTATTGGCATTATGAAGTGACCTTGGCGGCGCGTTTGCAGTGCTTTGGGACACCCATGATCTTAAAGCCTATGGCAGTCCAAAACCTTCGCCAGCGTCTGGATACGTTGTTTGCCCGCGACTATCGTTTTTTACAGCAAGCCTTGCAGCGTAAGGGAGACACGTCGGCATTGAATCAGGTTGGTCGTCAGCGTCTGGTGTGCGATATGCTTGATGTGGTCGACGAGTCTGGGCTCGATTGGGAAGCGATTGATAGTGTGTTACAACAGGCCAAACGCAGCGAGGATTTTGCGCCGCTGGAGACCTTGGTGCCCCAAGCGCACTGCTTGAACTGGCAGAAAGTGGCAGCCGCGATTGCACTGACGCGCCGCTTTGCGGTGATTTCTGGCGGTCCCGGCACGGGCAAAACGACCACCGTGACCAAATTGCTGGCGGCGCTGATCAGTCAGGCGCAACAAGCGCAGCACACGCCGACCATCAAGCTGGTGGCACCGACGGGCAAAGCGGCCGCGCGACTGACTGAATCGATCGGAAAAGCAGTGGCAAGCTTAGCCGTCGAACCTGAGCTCAAAGCGCTGATCCCCACCGAATCGAGCACCATTCACCGCTTGTTGGGTGCGATTCCCGACAGCGCTGAGTTTCGCCATCACGCAGGCAATCGCCTGCACCTTGATGTGCTGGTGGTCGATGAAGCGTCGATGGTCGATTTGCCGATGATGGTCAAATTGGTCGATGCGCTGCCAGACAGCGCGCGGCTGATTCTACTCGGTGATAAAGATCAGTTGGCATCGGTGGAAGCGGGCGCCGTGCTGGGCGATATCTGCTCGTTTCTTTATCAAGGCTACAGCAAAGAACAGAGCCGTGTGTTGTCGGAGTTGACTGGCTTTCAGCCGGCGGCGCTCAGCCCGCGCTATGCCGATCATCGCATTGCCGATAGCTTGTGCATGCTGCAAAAGAGTTACCGGTTTGATGCGCGCTCCGGCATTGGTCAGTTGGCGAAAGCCGTCAACAGCGGTCAGGCGGTGTGGGTGGATAAAGTATGGCAGGACGCATTTAGCGACATTCAACATTTTGCGCTCAGCAGCGAGCACTACAACCAGATGTTGCAATCTCTAGTGGGCGCCTATTCGCCGTATTTGGCGTTGATGGCAACGCCACTCACGCCGTCGCAAAGCATGGCGGAGAAGGCGCGCGATGCGTTGCAAGCCTTTGGCCGCGCGCGTTTATTGTGCGCGGTGCGAGAAGGCGATTTTGGTGTCAGCGGCCTCAACTATCGCATGGAACGGGCGCTGGCGGCGCGCAAGAAAATTAAAGTGCAGGATGAAATCTGGTATGCCGGACGCCCGGTGATGGTGACGCGCAACGATCATGGCCTTGGCCTGTATAACGGCGATATCGGAATTTGTCTGCGCGATGAACAAGATGAGCAGCAGCGGCTGAAAGTTTACTTTGAACTGCCCGATGGTAGCGTCAAAGCGGTGTTGCCAAGCCGAGTACCGCAACATGAAACCGCCTATGCGATGACGATTCACAAATCGCAGGGCAGTGAATTTGATTTCACCGTGATGATTCTGCCGCCGGAATTCAGCCCGATCCTCACCCGTGAGCTGATATACACTGGCATCACCCGCGCCAAAACGCAGCTTGCACTGTATTGCGATATGGGCGTGCTCAAACGTGGCATTAAGCTCAAAACGCAGCGGGCGAGTGGCTTGGTGGAACGATTGCGGGATGCGGACGAACCGGTTGCGTGATGCTCTGAGTCTGTGATGCTCCGAGTCAGTGATGTGATGGAGTGCGTGATGTGATCCGTTCGTGATGCCATCGGTGTGCGATATGAAGATTGAGTGTGTTGATATTCATCTGGCAGCCAAGAGGCTGCCAGAAGTAATGAGGTCAGATAAACGCTTTCGTGAACGTGATGCGACGAATGCGGTAGCGCTCTTGTGAGCCAAGGATAAACGCCTTGAGATTTTCACTGACGGGAAACACGCAATGTACATCCAATCCTTCAAGAAACTGGTTGTCGGCCATGTCCCAAAAGCTTTGCAGAGAGTTACAAATAACGGTTTTCATAGAGAATTTGCTCTTAAGTACTTGTTTTAGTAATAAAAGCAATCCATGCGATGTCTAAGCCAGCCAGAGCTTAGGATGCGTCCTGTTGCCAGTGACTCAAAAAAGCGATCTAAGTCACAAGTGGGCGAATTTTACACAGATCATGGGGTGTTGCAAAGTGGTTATTTTGTAATCATTTTAATGAAAAGGATTGCACAGTTCTGAGTGGCTTAATTTTAGTGATTCATGCTGCTTGTTGGCTAAAAACAAGCAGCATGACAGAACTTAGAGGTTCAAAGTAAGAATTTTTGAGCGGCGTTGGTAGTTGTATAAGCTCTGCTTGGCGATCGGCAGTTTGTCGACGCCCACTTCGGTAAAGCCTTGCTCTCGAAACCAGTGCAAACTGTGGGTGGTGAGCACAAACAGGCGTTGAATCCCCATTTGCTTGGCTTGATGTTTCATGTGATTGAGCAGCAGCAAGCCGCGGTTGCCGTCGCGGTATTCAGGATGAATCGCCACACATGCCATTTCGGCCATGCTCTCATCTTGATACGGGTACAAAGCGGCGCAGCCAATCAGCAGGCCATCTTTATCAATGATGGTGAACTTGTGGATCTCTTGCTCGAGTTGTTCGCGTGAGCGGCGCACCAGAATGCCTTGCTCTTCCAGCGGGCGAATCAGATCGAAGATGCCGCCGATGTCATCGATTTGGGCTTGGCGCACTTGTTCGGCACTCGCCATGACGATTTGCGTGCCGATGCCGTCAAACGAGAACAGCTCTTGGATCAGCGCGCCGTCTTCTTTGTAGCTGACTAAATGGCTACGCGGCACGCCCGCGCGGCAGGCAGCAATCGCGGCGCGTAAAAAGCGCAACGTCCCTGTGGTGTCATCGGCCGTCGGGCTGCTTTCCGATTCCAAACGGGTCACGATTTTCTCGACCTCGGCGGGGAACAGTTCTGCGATGGAGTTGCCGTTTTCATCGATGATGCCTTGTGCGGAACAAAAGCCGATCAGCTTATCGGCTTTTAATCTTATCGCCACTTGGGTCGCCACTTCTTCAGAGAGCAGATTAAAACATTCACCCGTGACCGAACTTGCGATAGGGCCAAGCACCACAATGGAGCCTTGATCGAGCGTGCGGTTGATGCCATCGATGTCAATGCGGCGAATGCGTCCGCTATGGCAATAATCAATGCCGTCATCTATACCTAGAGGTTGAGAGATAACAAAGTTACCACTGACGACGTTAAGCTGAGTCCCCGCCATGGGCGTGTTATTGAGGCTCATCGACAGGCGGGCCGTAATTGCGAGTTGCAACTGGCCGGCGGCCTGCATGACTAAACTTAACGCCTCTTCATCCGTCACGCGAATGCCTTTGTGGTAGGGCGTGGAACGGTTGTGTGTAGCTAGAATCTGATTGATCTGTGGGCGAGCACCGTGAACCAGCACTATTTTGACGCCAAGGCTGTGTAGCAAAGCGAGGTCGCTGATAATGTTTGCGAAATTTTTATCAGCAATTGCCTCACCGCCAACCATCACCACCATGATCTTGCCGCGGTGAGCGTTAACATAGGGCGCTGATTGTCGAAATCCTTTGACGAGGGCGGTACTACGAATTTTCACGGCCTGATATCCAACTTGTTTGTTTAAATATGTCCAAATAATGACTTTTTATTCATCTGGAGACAAGCGGTTTTTTCGGGTTTGATGTAAATTATCGTCCTGACGTTTCAGCGGTATGACCGCGTTGATTTCGATGATGAGTGATGGGATGGCCACGGGGCCACAAACCGACCATTCAGATGAACAGACCATGCAAAAAAGAGGGGCGATCGTGCCTGTGAATGATGAACTTCGTCAGCGTAAACGCAAAGCCGTCGAACGGATTCTGTTAGCCATTGCGGTCATCGGGACGGCACTCGCCATCATGATGTACAGCAATTTATTCAGCCGCGTCGCGGACATGTTATTGCCGCCCAAAAGCGATGTGTACGGGCTTTGGGTGGAGCAGCACGTTGCGCCTTATGCAGCAAAAAAAATTCGTTTGGACGCTAAAGGGGTGGTGATTGAGGGGCGCGTGGTGGCCACGTCGTTTGATTTTAATGGCCGCACGCTTGAATACACCATTGGCACGCGTGAGTTTCAATACAGAATGCTCAATGAAGAGAACACCGAAATGCAGCGCGTGAAACCTGCGTCGCATTACAACCCGACCTTCCAATTGTCAGGAAAACATCAAAAAAACCTCCGTTAACAATTCGACAATTGCGCTTCGCACTGGAGTTTGTCATCCTTTTCGCAAATTAGACAACGGATCAACTCCAGTGATGAAACGCCTTTTCCCCTTCGCCACCGTGGCGCTGCCTTTGACAGTCCTGTTTGGTTGTGCGCAGCCGACCGACCGCGCGCAACAATACCTCGACCATGAATTTCCGCAGACGCTCAATCAAGTGACACAAGTGGCCTCCAACACACCACGCGATTTCACCGCATTTGCCAAGCAGAGTGAGCAAGTGGTCGAGAAGTCGCCATCGATGGCGGCGATTTATGGCCCGCTGTATGAGCAACTCAACGAATGGGTGATGCAAAGTGGAGATCCGGCGGAACTGGCGCAGTTTGGCGTTCAGGCGGCGCAGTTGGGCGGCGGTGACAAAAAAGGCAACGTGCTGTTTACCGGTTACTTTTCGCCCGTGATTGAATTGCGCCATACGCCAGACCCAGAATTCCATTTCCCGGTGTATGGTATGCCCGCGTGTGATGTGGATTGCCCGACGCGCGCGCAGATTTATGACGGCGCATTGTATGGTGAAGGACTGGAGCTGGGATATGCGGCCAATCGCATTGACCCATTTATTATGGAAGTGCAGGGCAGTGGCTTTGTTCATTTTGGCGATGATGACACGCTGGAATACTTTGCCTACGCTGGGAAGAACAACAAGGCTTATGTCAGCATCGGCCGCATTCTGATTGAACGCGGGTTGGTGGCGCGTGAACATATGTCGCTGAAAGCGATCAAAGACTGGGTGCTGGCCAACGATGACGAGACAGTGCGAGAGCTGCTGGAACAAAACCCGTCGTACGTGTTTTTCCAACCGCGCGCCGCAGCGCCCGTGACAGGCAGCGCCGGTATTCCGCTATTGCCAATGGCTTCTGTCGCTGGCGACCGTTCGCTGTTCCCGATGGGCACGCCGATTCTGGCCGAAGTGCCGCTGCTCAACGCTGATGGCACGTGGTCGGGCGCGCATCAGCTGCGTCTGCTGATTGTGCTCGATACCGGCGGCGCGGTGAAACAGAACCATCTTGATTTGTACCACGGCATGGGGCCGCGCGCGGGCACTGAAGCGGGTCACTACAAGCATTTCGGCCGCGTGTGGAAACTGGGGCTGGAAAACTCTCCGACACAAGCGCCTTGGGCTCTGCCGCCAGAGAAGTTACAATAGCCCGCGGTCAGCTAGACTTTTTCGAAAAGAGTGCGTATAAATCGCACTCTTTCTTTTTGTGAACCTTATCATTGCGGATTAACGATCCCGATTTTGGATGATGAACATGCGTGAACTCGATACTCCAGCCTCAGACAGTTACAACCAGCGTTTTGGTGGTACCCGCCGTTTATACGGCCATTCTGAAGTCGATATTTTGCGAGCGGCGCATGTGTGTGTCATCGGCATCGGCGGGGTCGGGTCTTGGGCGGTGGAAGCACTGGCGCGTACCGGCATTGGCGAACTGACGCTGATTGATATGGACGACGTGTGTGTGACCAACATCAATCGCCAGATCCATGCGCTGAGCGGCAACGTCGGCAAGAGCAAGATTGAAGTGATGGCAGAACGGGTGAAACTGATTAACCCAGAATGCAAAGTCAATTTGATTGACGATTTCATCACGCCGGACAATCAGCATGAATACCTGAGCAAAGAGTTCGATTACGTGCTGGATGCCATTGACAGCGTGAAAGCCAAAGCGTCGTTGCTGGCGTACTGTCGCAGCAATAAAATCAAAGTGATCACCACCGGTGGTGCGGGCGGTCAGACCGATCCCACTCAAATCATGGTCGCGGATTTGACCAAAACCATTCAGGATCCGCTGGCGAAGAAAATCAAAGATCGCCTGCGTCGTTTCCATAACTTCCCGACCAATCCGGCGCGTAAGTTTGGGATTGACTGCGTCTTTTCAACTGAGCAGCTCAAATACCCGCAAGCGGATGGCAGCGTGTGCGCGGTGAAATCGACCGCAGAAGGTCCGAAACGCATGGATTGTGCCAGCGGTTTTGGCGCAGCCACTGTCGTGACGGCAACCTTTGGCTTTGTGGCGGTCTCACGCATTGTTGAAAAACTGATTCAGAAACACAGAAAATAAATAGGCAGGGTTGTTATGTCTCGCTATCCCACATCTCCGTTTGGCCGTGAAATCACCAGTGAACAGATCGCCGCAACCATGCAGTCGCTGCATGGCTGGGAAGATCGCTATCGTCAGGTAGTGCAGTGGGGGAAAAAACTGCCTCAGATGCCTGATGAGCTGAAAAGTGAACAGGTGACGGTCTCGGGCTGCGAGAGTCTGGTGTGGCTGGTGGGGGAGCCGCGCGAGGGCGTCTGGCATTTCTGCGCAGATTCGGACGCGCGCATCGTGCGCGGTTTGATTGCGATTGTCATGGCGGCGTTTGACGGAAAAACAGCGGCTGAGATTCAGGCGTTCGACATCAATGATTATTTTGACCGACTGGGGTTAATTGCCCATTTGAGCCCATCACGCGGCAACGGTCTGCGCGCCATCGTCGAGCAGATTCAAACCATGACGCACGCATAACCGATGTTGCCCCTCAGCGCGTTCAAAGCACCTTTTATCGCTTGAACTCGCTTTCCTCACGTCATGTTTTTTTAATCGATCCCATCAAAATAGCCGCATCGTGATGCGGCTATTTTAGTCCGTGAGGCCATGCCCTCACGACTTACAGAATATCGACCGCTTTTTCGATGGCGGCAATCAAGCGTTCAACGTCCTGCGCTGAATTATAAATACCAAACGAAATTCGCACGGTCCCCGAGACGCCAAACGCATCCATTAATGGGTGCGCACAATGATGCCCTGCGCGCACGGCGATGCCTTGTTGATCGAGCAAGGTGGCCAAATCCTGATGGTGCACCCCATCCATCACCAGACTCAGAATGCTCGCCTGAGGCTGATAACCCAACACGCGAATGTCGTCCATTTGGCTCAGGGCTTGATAGGTAAGCGTCTGCAAGTGATGTAGATGCGCTTCCACGTCTTGGCGCGCAAATTGGCTGTACCAATCAATCGCGGCTTTGAGTGCAATCGCGCCAGCCACGTTGGGAGTGCCCGCTTCAAATTTCCCAGGTAAGCCCGCGTATGTGGTGCCGCTGAACGACACTTTCTCGACCATTTTGCCACCACCGTGCCACGGTGGCATCGCCTCCAGTAATGCTGGCTTGCCGTACAACACGCCAATGCCGGCGGGCGCATACAGTTTGTGACCAGAGAAAACATAAAAGTCGGCATCCAGCGCGGTGACGTCCACCGCTTCATGCACAATGCCTTGCGCGCCATCGACCACCACAACGGCGCCCACTTGATGCGCGGCAGCGATCACCGCTTCAATTGGCTGACGGGTACCCGTGACATTGGTGATGTGGGCCAGCGCAACTATTTTACAGCGTGGTGAGAGCAATGCATGGAATGCGTCGAGGCCAAATCCACCATGGTCGGTCATCGGTACTTTGACGACGCGGGCGCCGGTTTGCTCGGCGACCATTTGCCACGGCACGATGTTGGCGTGGTGCTCGGTTTCGCTGACCAAAATCTCATCGCCCGCTTGAAGCGTGCTGCGCGCGTAGGTTTGTGCGATCAAGTTCAGCGCTTCAGTCGCGCCGCGTGTCCAGACAATACTGTGACTGCTCTGCGCGCCAATGAACTGCGCCACTCGGTCGCGCGCCGCTTCAAACTGGCTGGTGGCTTGCGCCGTCAGGCTGTGACTGCCGCGGTGTACGTTGGCATTGTGCGCGCTGTAGTAATGGGCGATCGCATCAATCACGACTTGCGGTTTTTGCGTGGTCGCGGCGCTGTCGAGATAGACCAGCGGCTGCTCATTGACCGATTGATCGAGGGCGGGAAATTGCGCGCGAATGGCGGCGATATCTAACATGTTACTCTTCACCCAGCTTTTCGTAATTGAGCTGCGGCAGCGCCACTAATGGTAGCGCCACTTCGCGGGCCAGGGCTTTGCCGGACAATTGCACGATGATTTCGACGGCAAACTCCAACGCGGTGCCCGGCCCTTGGCTGGTGAGCAGGTTGTTGTTGACGTCAAAGGTCACACGACGGTTGCGCCACAGGTCTTGCGGAATATGACTTTGAAAATTGGGGTGACACGTCATCAGTGCGCCCGGGTAGATATCGTGGTGTTGTAGCACCACGGCCGGAGAAGCGCAGATCGCGGCCACCAAGCGACCATCGTATTTTTGCTGTTTGATTACTTCCATCAACAGGGGGCTGTCGCGAAAGTTTTCTGCGCCGCCCACGCCGCCGGCTAAAACCACGGCGTCGAATTCGTCGTCGGCGACATCCACCAGCTTGTGTGCTGCGGTTAAGATGACGCCGCGTGACGCAGTCATGCTCAATTGGCCGTCGAAATCAGCGCTGGCGACAACCACCTGATAGCCCGCGCGGACCAGAATATCAATAATGGTCACGGCTTCCATCTCTTCAGTGCCCGGTGCGATCGGGACCAGAATTCGTTTTGTCATGATTGTGTCCAACTTTGTTCGATTGATTGAATGTGTTGATAAAGTGCCTGATTGGCTGGAACGGCGATGCCGTGGTGCTGCGCTTTGCGCACCACGTAGCCGATAATAAAGTCTATCTCGGTTCGCCGCTGATGAACAATGTCCTGATGCATCGAGGAGCGATTGGCGGCGGTTGCATGGATCACGCGGTCGACCGTCGATTTGAGTGCGGCGCTTTCTACCGGGATCTGTTCGGCCTGCATCACGCACACCACTTCGGCGATGATTGCGTCTAAGGTGTGACGAAATTCAGGCTGCGCCAGCTCACCATTGGTGATGTGATGAATCGCGGTGAGCGGATTGATGGCGCAGTTGACCGCCAATTTTTGCCACAGTGCGTGTTCAATGTGTGGGTGCCAGACGGCAGACGGCAGTGCGTGATGGAGCACATCGGCCATAAAGCGGCACTGCGCGCCGAGCGGATTCAAAGCGCCGAGTTGCGTTTGTCCCATGCCGGTGTGTTTCACTGTGTGAGCGGAAGTCTTCAACGCGCCGTGTGTGGTGGTGGCCAGCAGGACAGGGAACGTGCTCAAGTGCTCAGCAAGATCATCCAAGGCGCCCATGCCATTGTGCATAAACAGCAGCAGCGTTTCGGGGGCGATGTGTGCCCAGATGGGGTGCAGCGCGGCGGCCACTTGCCATGCTTTGACGGTGACCAGTAATACATCGGCGTCGCGCAAAGCGCTGACTTGGTTGTAGGCAAACTCGATACAAGGCGCTTCATCGAGCTGAAGTGCCCAGTGAGCGTTGTTGCCTGTGCCCCACAGGGACACCTGATGTCCGGCTTGGTGCAAAGCGCAAGCCCATAAGCTGCCGATAGCACCCGGGCCGACGACCACGATATTCATTGAATCTGCTTTGGTTGAGGGTTTGCGCTAAGGATAATGCGCAGCTTGCTGAAAGCAATAAAAAAGGCGCCCATCGGCGCCTTTTCTGCGTAACTGCAAGTCAGAATTAGAACTTGTAAGTTACAGATACGTAGTGACCAAAGCCAGTTGACTTCAGAGAGTCAGAGTCTTTGATACCGTAAACATCTTTGTAGCCTTTCAGGCCGTAACCCACTGCAAAGCGGTCTGAGTGCCAGTAGATACCGTTGAACATCGCGCCGCCGTTGCTTGAAGATGCGAACTCATTTTTCATGCCGAATTGGTAATCGATGTAACCTTGGTAAGAGATGAATGAACCGTTTTCAAAGAAGTAGAAAGGTTTGAACCAGTTAGTAGCAAAGTGGTAACCGTTCCACTCTTTACCGTCGCCATCCCAAGTTGCGTACAGGTTTACGCCAATTTTGCCCAACCAAGGAACCATCACGTCTGAACCCAGACCGATTTTTTGGTTGTTTACTGCGTATGAATCTGAGTGGTTAGTTGCGCCGTCCCACTCGATCAGAGACGCAATGTACAGCTCTTGTACTGGACCGAAAGACAGGTCTTTACCAGTCAGTGCGTCCAGAGACATACGTGGAGCAAATTTCATGAAGATTTTGCTGCCTGCAGTCGCTTTGTCGCTGCTTGATTTGCTTGCTAGGTTGAATACGTCAACGTAGCCGTACAGGTCGAAAATTCCCGAGCGACCACCAAACTCCATCTCCATGTAGTCGTGGCTAGACTCGCCTGGCAGTTCGTCAAACGCACCCATCAAGTTGAATTGCATCCACTTGTAATCGTTTTTGTGGATATCGCCATCTGAATAGTCTGCTGCCATTACTGGCGCTGAAGTAGCCGCTAGAAGGCTAAGAGCTAAAAGTGATTTACGCATTAGGGGACTCTCTATGGTTGTATTAATTCAGAAGAGCAATGATTCCTTGCTGCTTCCAATTGGCCGGAATGATAGCGACTAAATTCTCAATTAAAAGTGATAAAGGGTGCAAAAATAATCAAACTTGGTGATCTACTTCACATGTTCAAATAAATATTACGGAACTTTTTGGGGTTTCATTTTGTTGCATTTTTATTGTGATTTAGATCGTTAATTTTCAGCCTGTGTCAGAGTTTTAAGCCGATCGATTAACCAACAAAATTAGTAAGTGATCGCAGAAAACGCCAATTTCGTAGACAGAAAAAACACTTGGAGACAGGTATTTGGCATGGAAGAGATTATGTTATTCCCGCTTAGTTCGATTGTTTTGCCCGAAGGGAAGATGAAACTGCGCATTTTTGAGCCCAGATACAAACGCATGGTGGCGGAGTGCAGCAAAGCAAACAGCGGATTTGGCATGTGTTTGTTTGATAGCAAAGTGAAAGGAAATGCAAATCCACTTTCTGAATTTGGTACGTGGGTAAAAATTGTTGATTTTGAAACACTTGGTGATGGCTTGCTGGGGGTTACGGTGGTGGGCATTAAGCGCTTCTCAATTCATAAGGTGCGCGTCGAGTACGACGGCTTGCGCCGCGCGAAGGTGGAGTGGCAGCCAAGCTGGCCAACACAGGCGCTGGACGAAGACGACCTGTTCCTCAGCCATCATTTGCAAAAATTGTATCAGGAGTTTCCGCAGATTGGTGAACTGTATCCCCATTGCTTTTTTGATGATGCCAGCTGGGTGGCGCAGCGCTGGCTGGAACTGCTGCCGCTGTCGAATCAGCAGTTTGATTCACTGGCTCAATTTGCCGATTGTCGTCATGCGTTGTCGTTTTTAACGCAGACCATTGAGGCCTATGACGAATAAGTGAGACGCTTGAACCCTCACAGGGAACTTGAACTCCCGATGGGGCGTTTGGCGTACGATCGATTGGGGCGCACTATCTATACTGATAACAGTGATCGAATCTGCTGCACGCCCGTACAAGGTGACGTGAGGTGACAGACGGCCCAATATTGGGTCGCGAAGGACAGGACATCCTATGACGAGTGTGAATCCACAAACTTTCAGCCGGCAGGACTGGACTGTGTGTATGGACAAAGTGAAGCTGCATGACAAAGAGGCGTTTGCGCTCGTGTTTCACTTTTTCTCGCCGCGCCTGAAACAATTTGTTTATAAGCATCTGGGCAATGAACAAGTGGCGTTGGAATTGGTGCAAGAGACGATGGCCACGGTGTGGCAAAAGTCGCATCTATTTGACGGTCACAAAAGTTCGTTATCAACTTGGATCTACACGATTGCGCGCAATTTGTGTTTTGACCTGCTGCGCAAGCAGAAAGGCAAAGAGCCCCATGTACTGGCGGAGGACATCTGGCCCAGTGATTTTTGCCCGCCGGATCTGGTGGAACATTACGCACCGGAGCATGAAATGCTGAAAGAACAGGTGCTGAAATTTTTGGATACGCTACCGGAAGCGCAGCAGAAAGTGGTGCGAGCGGTGTATTTGGAGGAGCTACCTCATCAGCAGGTGGCGGAGATGTTTAACATTCCTTTGGGTACGGTGAAATCTCGCCTGCGTTTAGCGGTAGAAAAACTTAGAACTTCAATCGATGCGGAGCGGTTATGAGCTACCATCCTGATCTTCAATTGCTCGAAGCCTATGCGGAAGGCTCAATTGACGCAACCCACGGCTTGGCTGTGGCCACTCATTTGGAAATGTGCCCCCATTGTCGCCATCAGGCAAGGCAGTTGGAGGAACAACATGGCGAGGCGCTACTGAGCACCGAAGCGATACCGAACGACGAATCGAATTGGCAGCACATGCTGAGCCAGATCACGGCAAGCGACGTCCATCCAGCCGCCAAGCCGCTGCGCAGCAAACCGGTGGTGGTGTCGGTGAATGGCCGCCGCATTCCGGTGCCGCGTTCGCTCAAGCGACTGGTGTCGCCACACGCCAAATGGCGCAGTTATGGCGGAAAGGTGTTTAGTTTGCCCCTGCATCATGATGACGATGTTCACATGAACCTGATGTACATCAGCGCTGGTGTCAGTATTCCTCAGCACACCCATCGCGGGTTGGAATCCACATTGGTGCTGCACGGGGCGTTCAGTGATGAAGATGGTCATTATGATGCAGGCGATTTCTTGCAGCGTGATGCCTCGATTCGTCATTCACCGCAAACCGCGTTGCAGCAAGATTGTTTGTGTTTGACGGTGCTGACGCAGCCGATGGTATTTACTCAAGGGGTGGCGCGCATCTTCAATCTGTTCGGTAAGGGGCTGTATCCCTAATCGAACGCTCAATGGTTCTACCTTACTGAGTGCTTTCTTTCGGCCACCTTCGGTGGCCTTTTTTTACACAGGACAACACTTTTCTGGCATGGGGAGGAGGCGTTCAGTGTATGATGGCGACGTTTTCACCACTTAGATGCCGTTATGTCACAGCCCGTTGATAAAAAAACCTTTCTGACGATTTTTACTACCGTCTTTTTGCCGATGTTTTTGGCTGCGGTGGATCAAACGCTGCTCGCCACCGCGACGCCTGCGATGGTGCGCGATCTGGGCGATATGCAGCTCTCTTCTTGGATTGCGGTCGGCTACATGTTGGCGGGCGCCGCGTCTGTGCCGGTGTATGGCTGGCTCGGTGACCAATATGGGCGCAAAAAAATGCTGGCCATTGCGCTGAGTATTTTTGGCATCGGCTCCATCGTGTGTGCGTTGGCGGTCAATATGCCGCTGTTGGTCGCAGGCCGCATTGTGCAGGGCTTGGGCAGCGGCGGGTTGATGAGTCTGTCGCAAGCCTTGATCGGTGAGCTGGTACCGCCGCGTCAACGAGCACGCTTCCAAGGCTATTTTTCAGCGCTGTTTGCTCTGGCGAGCATCGGCGGGCCGGTGCTTGGCGGGGTCATCGTGACCTATTTGACATGGCATTGGTTGTTCTGGATTAACTTGCCGCTGGTCGGCTTTGCGCTCTATCGCTTATCGAAACTGCAATCGACGCAAGAGCACGCCAGCAAAACGCGCATTGATATTCTCGGGCTGGTGCTATTTCCGAGCTTGATGACGGTGATCATCTACTGGCTGTCGGCCGGTGGGCATTACTTTGCTTGGGATTCTCGCATGAGCTTTGGATTGCTTGGGCTTTTTGCCGTCTTGGTGGTGCTGTTTTTGATTCAGCAGAAACGGGTGAAGCAGTCGTTTCTGCCGTTGGCGTTGCTGGCAAAACGAGAAATCCATATTCCGCTCATCTCCACGTTTTTGTTTGCGTCGTGTCTGTTTGCGCTGGTGTTTTTCTTGCCAATTTTCTTGCAGGTGGGGTTGGGCGTTAGCGTGGCGCAATCGGGCATGTTGATGATTCCGCTTTCGGCTGGGGTGATTTGTGGCTCGTTTATCACCGGTAAAGTGATTGCCCGTACTGGTGTGCCGAAGTGGGTGCCGGTGTGCGGAATGTCGATCAGTTCAAGTGCATTTTTTGCTTTGGCAATGTTGGATTTAAGCCCATCGATTGTCAGCGCCATCGGCTTTTTCTGCTGTTTGGGGCTCGGCAGCATCATGCCTTCGACACAAATTACGATTCAAACCATTGCTGGCAAAGCGAGTTTGGGGCGCATTACGTCAATGGCCGGGTTGTCGCGTTCGTTGGGAGCGTCGGTGGGGACGGCGGTGTTTGGCACGCAGATCTATTCGCAGATCCCGGGATTCAATGCGCAAAGCTCGCTGACGGCCCTGCTCGACACGCCACGCGATGTGATTATTGATGCGTTCCAAACCGGCTATTTGCTGGCGGCAGGATTGGCGTTCTTGTGTCTGCTCAATGCCCTGCGTGCGCCACGGATTCAGTTGGATGACTACAGCTAAGCGCTGGTGGTGAATACGGCGCTCATCTAGCCATAAACTGAGTGCTGCCATCAACAGTGCCGTCATCAACAATGCAACCATGAAAAATGCAGCTATATAAAAATAGAGCAATAAAAAAACGGCCCGGTGAGGCCGTTTTTTTGTCTCAGGCGAGTCCCTGAATGATGACGAACTTTTCTAACAGCTGTTCGTCCGTTTCAATGTGCGCTGGATCGGTGATGATACAGTTGGTGATCGGGCACACTGACTCACACGTGGGCTTGTCGTAGTGGCCTTTGCACTCGGTACACAAATCCGGGTTGATCTCGTAGATGCTGTCACCCATCGAGATCGCGCCGTTCGGGCACTCCGGCTCGCACATGTCACAGTTGGTGCATTTACCTGTGATTAGCAGTGCCATAATTATTTGCCTGTTGGGTTACGGGTATCCTGACCAGCATTAAGGTTGCGCATCAGCAGGCCGTATTCCAGATCCATGTCCTGAGGAACGGGGATGAACACGAAGTGGCCATTGCCTTTCGCGTCGTCGGTTGCTTCGCCTTTGCGGTTTTCCATCGCTTCTAGCGTGAACACCACGTTGCCTTTTGGTGTCATCAGCTCGAGGCTATCGCCAATGATGAACTTGTTCTTCACTTCGACTTCGACCATGTCGCCACGGCGTTTGCCCGTGAACTCACCCACGAACTGCTGCGCGTCGGATACAGAGTAGCCGTAATCGTAGTTTTGGTATGCGTCGTGCGTGTGACGACGAAGGAAACCTTCGGTGTAACCACGGTGCGCCAAGCTTTCCAGCGTGCCCATCAGCGTGTCATCAAATGGTTTGCCAGCGACAGCGTCATCAATCGCTTTACGGTAAACCTGCGCGGTACGTGCGCAGTAGTAGAACGATTTAGTTCGACCTTCGATTTTCAGCGAGTGCACACCCATCTTCGTCAGACGTTCCACGTGTTGAACCGCACGCAGGTCTTTCGAGTTCATGATGTAAGTGCAGTGCTCATCTTCAAACGCGGCCATTTTTTCTTCTGGACGATGGCTTTCAGACAATAGCACCACGTCGTCGATTGGCTTGCCACGACCGATGGTGGTTTCAGGGCGCTCTTCCTGCACTTCAATCGCTTGTGGCGCATTTGGATCGAACTCTTCCACGATCTGACCTGCGTCGTCTTCTTTGCCTTTCTCAACTTTGTATTCCCAACGGCAAGCGTTGGTGCACGTGCCTTGGTTCGGGTCACGTTTGTTGATGTAGCCAGACAGCAGGCAACGACCTGAGTACGCCATGCACAGTGCGCCGTGTACAAACACTTCCAGTTCCGTTTCTGGGCAGTGCTCGCGGATCTCTTCGATCTCTTCCAGTGACAGCTCACGAGACACGATCACGCGCTCTACGCCGTTTGCTGCCCAGAATTTGACGGTCGCCCAGTTCACTGCGTTCGCCTGTACTGACAGGTGAATCGCCATATCCGGGAACGCTTCACGCACCATCATGATGAGGCCAGGGTCTGACATGATCAGCGCATCCGGGCCCATGTCAACCACAGGTTTCAGATCGCGAATGAAGGTTTTGAGTTTTGAGTTGTGCGGTTGAATGTTGCACACCACGTAAAACTTTTTGCCCAAGGCATGCGCTTCGTTAATACCGATTTGCAGGTTTTCGTGGTTGAATTCGTTGTTACGCACGCGAAGGCTGTAACGCGGCTGGCCAGCGTAAACGGCATCGGCACCGTATGCGAACGCGTAACGCATGTTTTTCAGGCTGCCTGCTGGTGACAGCAGTTCAGGGACGAAAGTTTTTTCAGTAGACATTGCTTGTATTCTCAATCTGATCTCAAGTCAGGCCAATACCACCTGATGGTATTGGAAGGGGCGCAAATTTTACGCCAAAAGAGGGCGCATGACCAGTTGAGATTGCAAGCAAACATCAGGCTTGGTCGTGAGACGCAAGCCTGATGAGGGAAGGGGTTACGCGTCAGCGTGTGGCAGGCCACCAAGCGCGTTGAACAGATCCGGCAGGAACACCGCAAATTCACCACACATTAGTGAGAAATCGGCATCGAAACGCGCAGCTTGATCTTCACGAGGAATGTCTTCGTTTTGATCTTTGAGTTCATCGCTGAATGCCAGACGTTTCAGGCTGCAATCTTCCGCCAGAATAAAGCTGATGCGATCTTGCCAGTTGATGGACAGCTTGGTCACCACCTTGTTGGCGGCGATGTGGCTCAGAATCTCATCGCTCGACAGCTCTTGTTTCTTGCAACGTACGGTAGCGCCATCATCGAGAATCGATTTCAGCTCTGCTTCGTCCAGCAAGTTAAAGCCTTGTGGCAGATTGCCTTCTTTGACCCATTCGGTCAGTGTGGTTTCGACTGCGACTTCTGGAATCGCAGGGACAACAGGCAGGCTACCCATGGTTTTACGCAGCAGCGCTAGGACGTCTTCGGCTTTTTTGTAGCTGCTGGCATCGACCAGAATCAGGCCCTGTTTGGGCATGATCAGCACTGGGGTCAAGTGGCTGCGGCTAAACGCACGTGGCAGCAGATCGACAATGATGTCTTCTTTGATATTGTCTTTTTCTTTCTTTTTCAGCGGGCGACCTTCTTCGGCTTCCATCGCTTCCACTTTGGCGTTCAGTGAGTCTTTGATCACCGACGCTGGCAACATTTTTTCTTCTTTCTTGGCACAGATGAGAATGCGGTCTTCGCTGACGTGAGTCATCATGTCGCCATGTCTGCCCATCGCATGCACCCAGCCAAACTTCTGTTTATCCTGGCTGCCACATGGCGTGAAACGGAACTCAGCCAGTTGTGTTTCCAGCTGATCGGCATTGAAGTCAATCTCGCGGTTCACGCGATAAACCATACAGTTTTTAAACCACATATCTATTTCTTTTCCTTGTTCGAAAGCCCCACATCATAGGGGATTTCAGCGCTAAAGTCTTACCTCAAATTCAAAATTCCGTGATTGATACAACTGAGATAGAACGATGAATTTGATAAGAAAGTTATATTAAAAATTGTTTTCAATGGTCACAAAAGTGTCATAATCATTTCTCATAATGCGTAGCGTTGATTAAAAATAAAGGTTATTCAATTATGTCTAGAAGGATTCTGGTTGTTGAAGACGAAGCGCCGATTCGTGAAATGCTGTGTTTCGTGCTTGAGCAAAAAGGTTACCAGGCCGTGGAAGCAGAGGATTATGATACTGCCGTCAACAAACTGGCTGAACCCTTCCCTGATCTCGTTCTGTTAGATTGGATGTTACCTGGCGGTAGTGGCATCAACTTCATCAAACATATGAAACGCGAAGAGCTGACACGCAACATTCCGGTAGTGATGCTCACGGCGCGGGGTGAAGAAGAAGACAAAGTCCGCGGCCTTGAAGTGGGTGCAGACGACTACATTACCAAACCTTTCTCGCCTAAAGAGCTGGTGGCTCGCCTCAAAGCGGTGATTCGCCGCGTGACCCCCACGGCACTCGAAGATGTCATTGATGTGCAAGGTCTGAAACTGGATCCCGTGTCGCACCGTGTCACGGCCAACGACGCACCACTCGATATGGGCCCAACCGAATTTAAAATGCTGCACTTCTTTATGACCCACCAAGAGCGTGTGTACAGCCGCGAACAACTGCTGAACAACGTATGGGGCACCAATGTGTATGTGGAAGACCGCACGGTCGATGTGCACATTCGTCGCCTGCGTAAAGCCCTCGAAGAAGCGGGTCACGACAAGCTGATTCAGACCGTGCGCGGCGCGGGCTATCGTTTCTCAACCAAAGCGTAAGAGGATCCACTGCGAAGTATTATGGTTGAACGGTTAACTTGGAAAAAGCTGGCCTGGGAGCTGGCTTTTTTTTACCTGCCATGGATTGTGGTCGGGTGGATATTTGGATACATGCCGTGGTTGCTGTTGGCAGCCACGGCGTTGCAGCTTGTGTGGCATCTGCACAACCAAATGCGCCTCTCGGCGTGGTTGTGGGATGAAAAGCGACTGACACCGCCGTCGGGGTCCGGCAATTGGGAATACCTGTTTAACGGCATTTATCGTTTGCAGCAGCGTCAGCGCAAAAAGCGCAAAGAGTTAACCAACCTGATTCGCCGCTTTCGCAATGGGGCGGAATCGCTGCCCGATGCGGTGGTGGTGTTTCGCGGTGAAGGCAATATCGTGTGGTGCAACCGTCTGGCGCAGCATCTGCTGGGGTTTCGTTGGCCGGACGATGCCGGGCAGCCGATTTCCAACTTGATCCGCACACCGGATTTCATCAAATATCTGCAAAAAGATGACTTCACTGAGCCGTTGGAGATGCGTTCTCCGCTCAATGTGGAGCGCTCCCTTGAACTGCGTATCGTGCCGTACACCGAAGGCGAACACCTGATGGTGGTGCGCGACGTGACCCAACTGAAACAGTTGGAAGGCATGCGCCGTAACTTCTTTGCGAACGTGTCGCACGAGCTACGCACACCGATGACGGTGCTGCAAGGTTATCTGGAAATGACCGAAGATCCGGACATGCTGGTAGGGCCGATGTGGGGCAAAGCGCACGGCGTGATGACCGAGCAGCTCAACCGCATGAACAGCTTGGTCAATCAACTGCTCACGCTGTCGAAGATTGAAGCGGCGCCGATGCATGAATTGGAAGATGTGGTCGATGTACCGGCTATGCTCGAAGTGTTGGAAAAAGAGGCGGTGAGCCTTAGCGGTGACGATCAGCATCAGCTCAAGTTTGACATCGATAAGCAGCTGCGCGTGCTGGCCGATGAAGATCAACTGCGCAGCGCCATTTCCAACTTGGTCTATAACGCGGTCAAATACACGCCGCCGGGCGCAGAAATTAACGTGCGCTGGTTCCAAACGCCGCAGGGCGCCTGTTTGGAAGTGGAAGACAAAGGCGATGGCATTGAGCCGCAGCACCTGCATCGCCTTACCGAACGTTTTTATCGCGTCGATAAAGCGCGCTCGCGCGATACCGGCGGCAGTGGCTTGGGGCTGGCGATTGTGAAACACGCCTTGTCCCACCATGATTCGCATCTCGAGATTAACAGTACCGTGGGCGTGGGGAGCCGCTTCTCGTTTGTGCTGCCTAAGCGTCTGGTGGTGAAATGATGTGGCGTCTCACCCTCGTACTTGCCGCGTGGCTGGGTTGGGTTTCGCAAGCGCAGGCCGATGAGCTGCCGGAGTATCACAAACACACTGGTGTGGCGGGCAGTTTGCTCTCGGTGGGGTCCGACACGCTGGCGGGCATGACGACGCTGTGGGTCGAAGAATTTAAATCGATTTATCCGAACGTCAACGGTCAAGTGCAAGCGTCCGGTTCGGCCACCGCTCCTCCCGCGCTGGCTGAAGGCACCGCGCAGTTTGGGCCGATGAGCCGCCCGATGCGCACGCGAGAAATTGAAGCGTTTGAACGCACACATGGCTACAAACCAACCGCGCTGCGCGTCGCGATTGATGCGATCGGCATTTTCGTCCATCGAGACAATCCCATCCAAGGGCTCAACTTTACTCAGCTCGACAGCATTTTTTCTTCCACACTGCGCTGCGGCGCGAACCACTCTGTGACCACGTGGGCGGAACTTGGTTTGCCCTATGAATGGGCGCGGCGGGGCATTCAACTCTTTGGGCGCAACTCGGTGTCCGGAACTTACGGTTACTTTAAACAAAATGCGCTGTGTGGCGGCGATTTCAAACGCAACGTCAACGAGCAACCGGGGTCGGCATCGGTGGTGCAGTCGGTGGCGTCATCCATCACCACGCTAGGCTATTCCGGCGTCGGGTATCGCGTTTCGGGTGTGAAATTGATCCCCATTGCGCGCCGAGGCACCGACTATGTCGAACCGAGTCATGCCAATATTCTGTCGGGCAAGTACCCGTTGTCGCGTTATTTGTATGTCTACGTCAACAAACATCCGACACGGCCGCTGACGCCCATTGAGCGCGAATTCATTCGCTTTATCTTCTCCCAACAAGGGCAATCGTTGGTGGCCAAAGATGGTTATCTTCCGATCTCGCCCGAGTTTGCTCGTGAAGAGCTTGCCAAAGTTGGGATTGAATGACATGAAAAAGCCAGCATCGCGCTGGCTTTTTCATGTTGAACAGATTGGCTGATTTGAACGGATGACATTAAAAATCCAGTTGCCAGCCCACACTGCGCCAATATTCTTGCTCAGTCAGCAAATCGGCATGCAGCAGCTTGTTGTTGTCCAGCCACTCGTGATCGGCGCATTTGAGTTTCCATTCATCATCGTGCGCGGTAAGGCTCAGCTCCGGTAGCGGATCATCATTGCGCTGGCTATTGAGCAGAATCGACAAGCGCAGCACACGAATCAGGCCGATAATGTGCTTTTTCTTAAACAGCGAAAAATCGGCCATTTCATTGAGCTTAAGTGATTTGCGCTGAAAACGCGCCAGCGTGGACAATACCAGTTGCTGTTCGCTGTTAAAGCCGGGCATGTTGGTGTGGCGCAGAATGTAGGCCGAGTGACGATGAAACGCCTGCAAGCTGATGCTCAGGCCTACTTCATGTAGCAGCGCGCTCCATTCCAGCAGATCAAACAGCTCGCTGTTCTTTTTCAGCCCCAGCTCATCGGCGACTTGATCGAGAAACTCACGCGCATGGCCTTTCACTTTGGCCGCATGTTCGAGATCGACCAGATGTTTAGTGGCGAGATTTTCCGTGGTGCGCAGGCGAATATCGGAATACTTGAAACGTTCTTCCATTTCGTACAGCAAGCCTTCACGCAGGGCGCCGTCGGAAAAGAACATCTCTTTGATTTTGAAATCTTTGAAGATGGCAGCCAAAATCGCCACGCCAGCGGCAAACACGGGTTTGCGATCGTCGGTGAGTCCGGCGAGCTGAATGTCGTCAATCGAATCCCATTCGCACAGTTTGTCGATGAGTTTTTGCAGCCGTTCGGCATTGATGATGCCATCGTCATGACCCAGACCAACCAACACTTCGTGAATTGCCTTCACGGTGCCGGATGAGCCAAACGCGGTTTGCCAGCCCAGTTTGCGGTATTTGCTGGCGATGGATTCCAGCTTTTGTTCGGCGGCGAGAATGGCATGAGCAAAATTCTTTTTCGACAGTTTGCCGTTGGCGAAGTAGCGGTCGGTGTAGCTCACGCAGCCCATCTGTTTGCTGTTGACCAGCTCCGCTTCAAACCCTTTACCGATGATCATTTCCGTGCTGCCACCGCCAATATCGACCACCAGCATCGATTCTGCTTGGGGCTGCGTATGCGCCACGCCCAAGTAGATCAAGCGCGCTTCTTCAGTGCCGGGAATGATTTCGATCGGAAACGGCATCACCTCGCGGGCGCGTTGAATGAAAATATGTGCGTTGTTGGCCTGACGCAGTGTGTGCGTGGCCGCGATGCGCACGTTCTCGGGTTCAAACCCTTGCAGGCGTTCGGCAAACATGGCCAAACACTCCAACCCCCGTTCAATGGCTGCGTGATCGAGGTTCTTCTGTGCATCGAGTCCTGAGGCCATGCGCACGCGCTGTTTGTGGCGACTGATCAGTTGTAAATCCTGATCCACCACCTTGGCCACCACCATGTGAAAACTGTTGGACCCTAAATCGATGGCCGCAATTTCACGCGCAACATTGTCACGAGTTATGTTGGGTTGGTTCATGGATGTCTGTTTGCCCCTTAATCCGAGTTCGCGTTTGTTTTTCTACGTTTTTAAGATAGTCATAAATGGCGAGTTGCGAACGGACTTTCTTGCGGTTCCCGCGTTTGACGTAGCGGTTACTCATCTCTTTGTCGATCACGCGCGCTTTGACCGTATCGGTAAACTGCAGATTGATGATGTCTATCATACGCTGTTTCAGACGTTCGTCACGTACGGGCGCGGTGACTTCAATGCGGTGATCGATGTTTCGCGTCATCCAGTCGGCCGAAGAGATGTAGACCTGCGGATTGCCGTCGTTGTGGGTGATGAGAACGCGCGGGTGCTCCAGAAAGCGGTCGACGATGCTGATGATGCGAATGTTGTCGCTCAATCCTTCAATGCCCGGCACCAGCGAACACATGCCGCGAATGATCATTTTGATTTGCACGCCAGCGGTGCTGGCGCCGTAGAGTTTATTCACCAAGCCGCGGTCGACGAGGTTATTCACTTTGAGGGTGATGGCGCCTTTTTTGCCTGCTTTGGCATTGGCGATTTCGGTGTCGATTAAGCGATAGAGTTGGGTGCGCGAGTTGCGTGGCGACACAATCAAGTGATTGAATTTGACTGGGCGGAACGGGTTTTCAATGTAGCCAAACACATTGCGCACTTCGGTGGTCAGTTCGCGGTCTGCGGTCAGCAGAGAAAAATCGGTATAAATGCGCGCCGTTTTTTCGTGAAAGTTGCCGGTGCCGATATGCGCGTAGCGGATAAATTCGCCCGCTTCACGGCGAGTGATTAGCAGCAGTTTGGCGTGAATCTTCATGCCGGGTGTCCCAAAGACCACATGCACACCGGCTTCGGTGAGCACGCGCGACCATTCGATGTTGGCTTCCTCGTCAAAGCGTGCTTGCAGCTCCACCACCACCACCACGCGTTTGCCGTTGTGCACTGCATCGACCAACGAATTCATCAGACGTGAATCTTTCGCCACGCGGTAGATGTTGATTTTGATGCTGACCACTTTGGGATCGAATGCGGCTTGGCGTACCAGTTCGGTGATGTGCTCAAAGCTGTGGTACGGGTAGTGCAGCAAAATGTCTTGGGCGCGAATGGCATCAAAAGCGTTGGGAAAGCCTTCAAAATCGGCACATTTCATCGGCGGCAAGGGGCGGTTTTCGAGATATTCACGTCCGACGTTGGGAAAACCGATGAAGTCTTTGAAATTGTGGTAACGACCGCCCGGCAGCAAGCTGTCGTAGTGGGAGATTTTGAGTTTCTCGCACAAGAATTGCAGCATCTCTTGTGGCATGTCGTGTTCATAGACAAAGCGCACCGGCATCGCCGTCAGGCGCTGGCTCAAGCCTTCCGACATCTGTTCTAGCAGGCTGTATTCGACTTCGTGGCTGAGGTCATATTCCGCGTCACGGGTCATCTTCATTGCGTATCCGGCCAGTGTGTCATAGTCGAAAAAGCCGCGGAAAATGTCGTCTAGGCAGTGGCGAATGATGTTGTCGAGCAGAATGATGGTTTTGCGTCGTTTGCCTTTTTGCTCAGGCACCATCACAAAGCGTGGCAGGTGATCGGTGGGGATCTCAATCAGCGCGTAATGGGAATCGTCGCCTTTTTTCAAATCAACCGCGATGTAAGCGTATTCGTCTTTGAGAAATTGCAGTACGTCGATGTCATCTTTCATCAACAATGGGGTGATGTGCGGCAGCACTTCCTTATGAAAATATTTGACGATCCAGCGTTGCTGCGCTTCATCCAATTGGGTTTCGTTGACCAGAAAAATGCGGCGGCGCGCCATCTCGAGGATGATCTCCCCGTAGAGGTTGTCAAAGTCCTGATTGAGCTTGAACGCTTTGCTCTGCATACGGGTGAGCAAATGTTTAGAGCTGTCGTTGCCGCCACGCTCGCGGTTAATCAAAATGCGTCGTTTGACATCCGAAAAGCGGACTTTGTAAAACTCATCGAGGTTGTTGGAAAAAATCCCCAGAAATCGAATCCGTTCGACCAGTGGCACGGTCTTATCGGCGGCTTCTTGCAAAACCCGCTCATTGAACGAAAGCCAACTCAATTCCTTATCGATGTACAACTTTTCCGCGCTCATGGCATACCTTCCGACGTTTAGTGACATTTTAATTATGAACCACTGCAAACTAGGGTTTTAATGTGACACTTTTATTGCAAAACAGATTAGTATGCAGAGTTGTTTTATTTTCAGTTGTTTAATGTGACTTGTAATATAATTGTCACCTATTCGAAATATTATGTTATTTGGACTAAAAAGGTAGAGTGATTCATGGCACAGGCCGAGTTTTCATTGAAAGAACGAGATCGCAAGCGACTAATCAAAGATCGCCTTGTTCGTTTTGCAGTGACTGCCGGTGGCGTGAGTGTGCTTGGCGCTTTGATCCTCATTTTTGTCTACTTGGCGATGGTGGTTTTTCCGCTGTTTTCCGACGCCAAATTAGAGACCGGTTTTGCCAGCCAGCCGATCACCACGATCGCGCCGCAAATGCTGGCGATTGATGAATATGGCGAAAATGCTTTTGTGGTGGGCGAACACGGCAAAGCCGAGTTTTGGGCGCTGAATCATGAGCGCAGCCTGCCGCGTTGGAGCCAGCAGTTGCCGTTTGAGCCGGTGCACATCGCCACAACCTCGCCTGACAGCGGTTGGTTTGCGGCAACCGATGCCGACAATCATGTCTATGTCGCTCGCCCACAATTTACCTACTCGGTGACCGCAAAAGGGCGCGCCTTTACGCCGGAATTAGAGATCTTACCGCTACCCGCCCAATGGGCATTGATTTCACGTCCGCTGACCATTTCGCGCTTGAGTGTCGCGGTTGGCGATACGCACGCATTTTTCGCCGTGTATCAATCAGACAAACAGGTGTCGGTGCATTGGGTCAGCTTGGATGCGCCGCACGTGACGCAGCAATTTACTTTTCCCTCACCGTTTGAACAGCTCGACCAGCTCCTGCTGACGCCGGATGGTCAAACCTTGTATCTGCGCAGTGGTTCTGAACTGGTGATTTCGCAACGAGTGCATGACCGCTATCAGGTGCGCGAGATTGTCGATCTCAGCCAAGGTCAGCAAAAACACGCGGTGGAGAACATCAATTTGCTGTCGGGCGCCTATTCACTGTTGGTGACACATCGTGATGGCTTGGTGACGCAATGGTTTGACGTGCTCAAACAGGGCGAGCGCCATTTTACGTTGATTCGTGACTTTAAACTCGCTTCCGAAGTGCAGTTTTTGTTGCCCGATACCTATCGCAAAGGCTTTTTCAGTTTCTATCGCAACGGCACGGTACAAAGTCATTACACCACCAGTGAAAAGTTGGTGATCTTTGAACGTGCGTATCAACAAGCGCCGGTGCTGGCGGCGATGTCCAAAAATGAGCGCTATTTGGCAAGCTATGATCGCGGCACCATCAGCGTGGCGAAAGTGGATAGCGGCTACCCGGAAGTGTCGTTTTCGTCGTTGTGGCAAAAGGTGTGGTACGAGAGTTACCCCGAGCCGCAGTACGTGTGGCAATCGACATCGGCCAGTGACGAGTTTGAAGCCAAGTTCAGCTTGGTGCCAATTGCCTTTGGCACGCTGAAAGCGGCCTTTTACGCCATGCTTTTTGCGGTGCCGGTGGCGGTGTTTGGCGCGATTTATACGGCCTATTTTATGGCGCCGAAAATGCGCCGCGTGGTGAAACCCAGCATTGAATTGATGGAAGCATTGCCGACAGTGATCATCGGCTTTTTGGCGGGCTTGTGGTTTGCGCCGCTGGTGGAAAATCATCTGACCTCGATTGTGGCGCTGATGGTGTGCTTGCCCTTGTCGACCATGGTCGTTGGCCTGCTGTGGTCGCAACTGCCCAAGGCGTGGCTACGTAAAATGGCTGGCGGCTGGCATGCGCTGATTTTAATCCCGGTGCTGCTGATGCTGTCGGTGACCATTTTGTCCTACAGCGCTGAGATTGAGCAGTGGCTCTTTCATGGCGATGTGCGCGTGTATCTGGCGCAGCACGGCATCGACTTTGATCAGCGCAATGCGTTGGTGGTCGGCTTTGCGATGGGCTTTGCGGTGATCCCCACCATTTTTACCATTGCCGAAGATGCGATTTTCTCGGTACCCAAACACCTGTCGGATGGGTCGTTGGCGCTGGGCGCCACGCCGTGGCAGACCTTGACGCATGTGGTGCTCCTCACCGCAAGCCCGGGTATATTTTCGGCGGTGATGATGGGGCTGGGCCGCGCGGTCGGGGAAACCATGATCGTGTTGATGGCGACCGGGAACACCCCGATTCTCGATTGGAACATTTTGGAAGGCATGCGCACGCTTTCGGCGACCATTGCGGTGGAATTGCCGGAATCCGAAGTGGGCAGCTCGCATTTCCGTCTGCTTTTCTTGGCAGCTTTGCTGCTGTTTATCTTCACGTTTGCCGTGAACTCCTTGGCTGAATGGGTGCGTCAGCGCCTGCGAGCCAAGTACCGGGCGTTGTAGTGGGGCGTCTGCGATGAAAACAATGAATTGGGTCCGTTCCGGAGCCCCTTGGATATGGTTAACCGGCGGTGCGGTCAGTATCAGTTTGATCTCCGTGCTTGGCCTGCTGCTGCTGATTGGTTGGAAAGGGCTGACCTATTTTTGGCCGGGGCCACTGTATCAATGGCAAGATAATCATGGCCAACGCTTGGTGGGGCGATTGTATGCGACCGAGTCGGTGCCCGTGAGTCACCTCATCGAAATGGGCGTAGATTTACCTGATGCGGTGGAAGCAAAAGGCAGTGCAAAGCGTTTGAGCATCAAAGTTGCCAACCGGGAATTGTATGGCGCGGATTTTGTCTCGATGCTCAGCCTCGAGTTGTCGGAGCCGACCAAACCCCAGGGTTGGATGGTCATTGAACGCGCGCGCGATGGTCAGTTCTATGGCAAACCGATTGGCTATGAACAAGTGAACGGTCATGTCAGTGAACACGTGGACATTTTGCTCGCGCAAGGGATTGAACAAGCCAATGCGCTGCGTGAGCAGATCGATCGGGTGGTCAATGAACAGATTCGAGTGATCGGCAGCAGTATTGAAAAACTGCGGCTGGAGAAGCGCCGCCGTGAATTGAATCATCGCTTGGATGAGGCGTATCTGGCCTTGTACCAAACGCGCAAAGGTCAGTTGGAACAGCAATTGGCCAAAGCGGAAGAACATCTCGATTTGCTGCGCACTCAGATGGAACGCCAGGCGCTGATTGCGCAAGATATGAAAGGCGATAGGGTGCGCATTCCGCTCAGCCAGATCTTGGATTACTGGTTTCCGAACGACATGAGTGTGCTGCAGAAAATTGGCCAGTGGGGCAAACAAGCATGGGCGTTTTTGTCGGAGGACCCGCGCGAGTCGAACTCCGAAGGGGGCGTGTTCCCCGCCATTTTTGGCACCGTGTTTTTGGTGCTGATCATGTCGATTATTGTCATGCCGCTGGGCGTTGTGGCGGCTGTGTACTTGCATGAATACGCCAAAGATAACGCGTTGACTCGCATCATTCGGGTGGCGGTGATCAACCTCGCTGGGGTGCCGTCGATTGTGTACGGTGTGTTTGGTTTGGGCTTTTTTGTCTATACCATCGGCGCCTCCATCGATAGCCTGTTTTATGCCGAGCGTTTGCCTGCTCCAACGTTTGGGACGCCGGGCCTGTTGTGGTCGGCATTAACGCTGGCGGTGTTGACGTTGCCGGTGGTGATTGTGGCGACCGAAGAGGGGTTAACCCGCATTCCGCTATCCGTCCGTCATGGGTCATTGGCGCTTGGCGCTACTCAATTTGAAACCATCTGGCGCATTGTTCTGCCGATGGCGAGTCCTGCTATGATTACAGGATTAATTCTGGCGATTGCACGCGCCGCTGGCGAAGTGGCGCCGCTGATGCTGGTGGGCGCAGTGAAACTGGCGTCGAGCTTGCCAGTGGATGGTGAGTTTCCGTTTGTGCACCTAGAGCGCAAGTTCATGCACTTGGGATTTCACATCTATGACGTCGGGTTTCAAACCACCAACATTGAGGCCGCGCGGCCGTTGGTGTACGCCACCTCTTTCTTACTGGTGACGGTGATTGTGGCATTGAACCTCACCGCCATCAGCATTCGTAATAACTTACGAGAGAAATATCGAACCTTAGGACAAGATTAAACATGTTTTCTGTCAACCAAACACTGGGGTACCAATCGCCTCTGGACGTCAACAATTTAACCGATAAACAGACCGCCATCGCGATCGAAGGGTTAAATCTGTACTACAACCAGACCCGTGCGCTAAACGATATTTCGATGCGAATTCCCAAAGGTCAGGTGACCGCTTTTATCGGTCCGTCGGGCTGTGGTAAATCGACCCTGCTGCGCTGCATCAATCGAATGAACGATCTGGTGGAAGGCTGCCGTGTGGAAGGTGAGGTGAAGCTACATGGCAAGAATGTTTACCTGCCGGAGGTGGATGTACCGACGCTGCGTCGCCGTGTCGGCATGGTGTTTCAGCGTCCGAACCCGTTTCCGAAATCCATTTATGAAAACGTGGTGTATGGATTGCGCTTGCAAGGGATCAAAAACAGTCGCACGCTAGACGATGCCGTGGAGCATTCACTGCGCGCGGCGGCCTTGTGGGATGAGGTCAAAAACCGCTTGCATGAAAATGCGTTTGGCTTGTCGGGCGGTCAGCAGCAGCGACTGGTGATTGCGCGCGCGATCGCGATTGAGCCGGAAGTGTTGTTGCTCGATGAACCGACGTCGGCACTGGATCCGATTTCGACGCTTACGATTGAAGAGCTGATTCACGATCTGAAAACCAAGTACACTGTAGTGATTGTAACGCACAATATGCAACAGGCAGCGCGGGTCAGCGACCACACCGCTTTCATCCATATGGGAAAATTGATCGAGTACTCAGATACCGATTCTATTTTCACCTCCCCATTGAAAAAACAGACCGAAGACTACATTACTGGGCGATACGGTTAACCGGCAACAGCAAAGGATTCATCATGCAATTAGGACGACATATCTCAGGGCAGTTTAACGTTGAGCTGGAGTCTATTCGAACTCATGTCTTAACCATGGGGGGATTGGTGGAGCAGCAGTTGTCGTTTGCCATGCAGGCACTCAATAAAGATGACATTGAACTGGCCCGCAAAGTGGTGCGCGATGATCACAAAGTCAATGCGATGGAAGTGTCGATCGATGAAGCTTGCACACGCATCATTGCCAAGCGTCAGCCCACGGCCAAAGATCTGCGCCTGATCATGGCGATCATCAAAACCATTACGGATCTTGAACGTATCGGCGATGTGGCGACCAAAATGGCGTATGTGGCCATTGAAAGTCCGTCGACCAAAGAGAGCAAGTTTCAGGTGTCATTGGAGCCGTTGTGCCGTCAGGCGATTGCGATGCTGCATCAAGTACTGGACGCATTTGCGCGCATGGATGTGGAATCGGCGGCGGAAGTGTACAAGCTTGATGACAAGCTGGATAAAGAGTACGAAGCGGTGATCCGTCAGTTGATGACTTACATGATGGAAGACCCGAAAAATATTCCGCACATTCTGCAAGTCATGTGGTCAGCACGCTCGATTGAACGAGTGGGGGATCGCTGCCAGAACATCTGCGAATACATCATCTATTTTGTCAAAGGCAAAGACGTGCGTCATTTAGGCGATCAGGGCATCAACGACGCCCTGCGCTAATACTGCTCTCATCAGTACGTGAACGGCACAAACGTCTGTTCATCGACGGGGGCGCGAACGTAGCCCTCTTGATTCAACGCTGGCAGTGTGACTGGCGGATATTCAACATTGCGGTAGTCAATCTGGCTTAGCAGGTGGCTGATGCAGTTGAGGCGTGCGCGGCGTTTATCGTCCGATGGTACCACCCACCACGGGCAATGTTTGGTGTCAGTGTAGGCGAACATCTTGTCTTTGGCTTTGGAGTAATCGACCCAGCGATGGCGGGATTCCAAATCCATTGGGCTGAACTTCCAGCGTTTGATTGGGGTTTTGATCCGTTCCAGAAAGCGTTTTTCTTGCTCTTCATCGGAGACGGAAAACCAGTATTTGAGCAGGATAATGCCGGAACGTTGCAGCATACGCTCAAATTCCGGGCACGCTCGAAGAAACTCTTCGTATTCCTCATCGGTGCAAAAGCCCATCACCTTCTCAACCCCAGCGCGGTTGTACCAGCTGCGGTCAAATAGCACCATTTCACCGCCCGCCGGCAAATGCGCGACATAGCGCTGAAAATACCATTGGGTTTTCTCTTTCTCAGTGGGAGCTGGCAAGGCAGCCACGCGACACACCCGCGGGTTGAGTTTTTCGGTGATGCGTTTGATGACACCGCCTTTGCCAGCCGCATCACGGCCTTCGAAAATGACGATGACTTTGAGCTTTTCGTGCTTCACCCACTCTTGCAGTTTCACCAGCTCAACTTGCAGGCGTTCGAGCTCGTGTTCATAAAATTTGCGTTTTAATTTAGCCATGGTTCCCTCCGTTGATAGCAAAATCATAGCACCAAGGGAGGGGACAAACTGCGCTAGCGGATGGATTTGAGTGCGAATGCCGTGCGGCGAATCGCCTCGGTATCGGTGATCGGCACAATGAAGTCATCTTGGTCGCTGGCGCCCATTTTGCTTTCGTGCGCCACAAACTGCATGTGGCTGGCCCGAGTGGTTTTGCCCGACAAGTGCAGTTCGGTCACGCCCGTTGCTTGCGCCAGTTGGCTGACGTTTTCGGCGTTGACACCGGCACCCGCCATGATCGCAATGCGTCCGGCGCTGCGTTGAACCAGCGCAGTCAGCATCTCGGTGCCAAGCGGTGCAGTGCGCGCCAAACCGGAGGTGAGAATGCGTTCGCACCCCAGTGAAATGACCGTTTCCAGCGCGGCAAAGGCATCGCTGCACTGATCAAACGCGCGGTGAAAGGTGACGCCCAACCCCAACGATTGCGCCAATGAGACCAACGTTTGGCTGCGACCCGCATCAATGCTGCCATCTTGATTGAGGAGTCCCAATACCACACCTTGCAGCCCCGCTTGGTGCGCCGCGTGAATGTCTGAGGTCATGATCGCCACCTCTTCATCGCTGTAAAAGAAATCGCCCTGACGAGGACGAATCATGGCGTACACCGGAATGGTGGCGGCCTTCGCGGCTTGCTGCATCAAGCCAACGCTGGGGGTTAACCCGCCGAGCGCCAAAGCCGAACACAGCTCGATGCGCGTGGCGCCGCCCGCGATCGCGTTGTGCAATGATTCAATGTTGTCGATACACACTTCAAGTTGATAAGTCATGTCAGATCACCGATGAGAAACAGTGCGCGAAGTGTAGCAAGCCAGAGCGGCTTCGTCTGTCTGCTGGGCGTGAGAAATAGGGGTAAACTTTGCGGGGCGGATTTCCTCAAATGGGCGGCTTTGCGCACAAAAAAGCCCCGGACAGTGTCCGGGGCTTGATGATGACTTTACTTAAACTGATTGGCGTTGCGTTTTTCGCTTATAAGATTCCAACCACAAACCCGAATTGAGCGCGGGTGTTTAAGTTTTTCAATTACTTTTTACCAAGGTCTGCAGTGTGCTCAGACAGGTAAGCCGCAACGCCTGCTGGCGAATCTTTCATACCGGCTTTACCTTCTTCCCACTGTGCTGGACATACTTCACCGTGAGTTTGGTGGAAGTTCAGCGCGTCAACCATGCGTAGCATTTCGTCAATGTTACGGCCAAGTGGCAGGTCGTTCACGACTTGGTGACGGACAACGCCTTCTTCGTCGATCAGGAATGAACCACGGAAAGCAACGCCCGCTTCTGGGTGCTCTACATCGTATGCTTTAACGATTTCGTGTTTCACGTCAGCAACCAGTGGGTATTGCACTTCACCGATACCGCCATTTTCAACGGCAGTGTTACGCCATGCGTTGTGAGAGAACTGTGAATCGATCGATACGCCGATCACTTCAACGCCTTTCGCTTTGAAGTCTTCGAAACGTTTGTCGAATGCGATCAGTTCAGATGGGCAAACGAAAGTGAAATCTAGTGGGTAGAAGAAAACAACCGCTTTCTTACCTTTAGTGAATTCTGCGAAGTTGAAGTTATCAACGATTTCACCGTTACCTAGAACAGCTGCAGCTGTAAAATCAGGGGCTTGACGACCTACTAGTACCATTTTTTTGCTCCTAAGATTAATGGTTTGTTCCGAGTTGACATAGAATTTGCAACTTGGTCCGTGTAATAACGAGACGAACTATAGTACAGTTTTGGTTTTGAAAAAAAGCGAAATAAATAGATTAAGTTAATCGAAAAAAGCGATGATAAAAACCGTCGGCCAGACTCGAAAAACTGCACAAAGAATAACCGAATTATGAATAAATGGCCAAGTTTAAAGCAACTGCATTATTTGGTGACGCTCAATGAAACGCGTCACTTTAGTGAAGCCGCGGAACGTTGCTATGTGAGTCAGTCAACCTTAAGTAAAGGCATTCAAAATTTAGAAGAGCTGATTGGCTGCCCGCTGTATGAGAAGAAAGACAAAAAGAGCCCGCTGGTCTTTACCTATGCTGGCGAGCAAGTGGTCAAGCGTGGACGTGAGCTGCTGGCGCGTGGTCAGGATCTGATTGAGTTGGGGAAACAGTGCCAGGGCGGCGAAATGGAGGGCCAGTTGAAACTGGGCTGCATTCCCACCATCGCGCCTTTTTTATTGTGCGATTTGGTGCAGGAAGTGAACGTCCGTTACCCCAATTTGCATCTTCTATTACGGGAAGATACCACCGCCAATCTGCTTGCGGCGCTGCGCACGGGGGAGTTGGACGTGTTGATTCTGGCGTTGCCGATGGAGATTGGCAATCTGGAACGTCGCATTGTCGGGCAGGATCCGTTTCGCATGGTGATGAGCCGTCATCAGGCCGATGGCATTCGTGTGCCGATCAAATATGACGATTTGCCGGACGAGTCCGTGTTTCTGTTGGAGAAGGAACACTGCCTGACGGAGCACGCGGTGTCTGCATGTAAACTCACGGATAAAGAGAAGATTAACCCGTTCACGGCAACCAGTTTACATACTCTGGTGCAAATGGTGGCCAATGGTCTCGGCACCACCTTTATTCCGCAAATGGCGATCGAACATGGCCTGATCGATAACCAAAATCTGGTGGTGATCGACCCACCCGGGCAGAAGGCTTATCGTGAAATTGGCTTGGTATGGCGACCCAGTTCGTCGCGCAGTCACACTTTTGAACGCTTGGCGGATGTGGTTTCTGAACTGCTTTAGCGAATAGTCGTACCGGAGAGCTGAAAAAATACTAGTGAAAACACGCTGACTTTGGCGTGTTTTCTGGTTTATTCCTCTGTTGGTTACTTTTTAATTGTAAAATTTTACAGAAACTAATTTTTGAACCTTTCATAAAATCGTAAAAATTCACAAAGTAAATTTTACAGATTCTACCGCAAGCCCTGTTTCAAAAATCGGTGCGGCTTTGACGCGCTGCCTTGTTTCATCAACCGTTCCTTCCCTTGTCTGTGGCTTCACACACCGTTTTAAATCGTTTTTACGCGGTTTTGTTTGTGTAATTAAATTACGTAATTACTTACACTTTAGCCTGTCATTTCAAGCGCGAGTTTGAAACGGAATAAAACTTCGAATTTCACCATGGGTTAACTTTTGGTCTTTTCGCTTAATGCCTTATCGGGTAAGGTTTAATTAAGTGTTGTAAGACTTATGTCTAGCTTCGAAAGTCTTGAACTTATCCCCGGAATTGGGGAATGTATGGACACCGGATGACGAAATTAGCCCGATCAACACACGATGAATTTTGTAGTCTGAAAATTACAAATGAGATATGGACACGATTCTAAGGAAGGACGTTATGCTTGCTCAAACGCCAGACAAAGATTTAGCACACCCCCAATCGACCCGTCGCGAAGGCCTGCTTGAGGTGACCGGAGCACTTGCTTCGGCACATCAGGCGATTTTCCCTGTTGAAGCCCAAACCTTTTTATCTGAGTTGTGTGCTCAGTTTGCTCCGCGAGTCGACACGCTGCTGGCAGCGCGAGAAGAAAAACAGAGTCAAATCGACCACGGTCAACTGCCAGACTTCCTTCCCGAGACGCAAGACATTCGTGAGGGCAGTTGGAAAATCTTGGGGATTCCGCAAGATCTGCAAGACCGCCGCGTAGAAATTACCGGCCCAACTGATCGCAAAATGGTGATTAATGCCCTGAATGCGAACGTGAAAGTGTTTATGGCGGACTTCGAAGACTCGATGGCGCCTGCGTGGGACAAAGTGTTAGATGGCCAAATCAACTTGCGCGATGCGGTGAATGGCACCATCAGTTACACCAATCCGGACAACGGCAAACGTTACGAGTTGGCTGATGACCCTGCCGTGCTGATCTGCCGCGTACGAGGTTTGCACCTTAAAGAAAAACACGTCACTTTTGGTGGTCAGATCATTCCCGGCGCGTTGTTCGATTTCGCACTTTATTTCTTCAACAACTACAAAGCATTGCTGAAAAAGGGCAGTGGTCCGTATTTCTACCTGCCTAAACTGCAAGCATACCAAGAAGCGCAGTGGTGGAGCGATGTGTTCCATTTCACCGAAGATTACTTTGGTTTGGAAACGGGCACCATCAAGGCCACGGTGCTGATTGAAACTTTGCCCGCCGTGTTCCAGATGGATGAGATTCTGTTCTCCCTCAAAGAGCATATCGTCGGCCTGAACTGCGGCCGCTGGGATTACATCTTTAGCTACATCAAAACCTTGAAAAAACATAGCGATCGCGTGCTGCCGGATCGCCAAGTCGTGACGATGGACAAGCCGTTCCTCAACGCATACTCACGTCTGCTGATCTACACCTGCCACAAGCGCGGCGCGTTTGCGATGGGCGGCATGGCGGCTTTCATTCCAGCCAAAGATCCGGCGGAGAACGCCAAGGTGCTAGAAAAAATTCGCAACGACAAAATGTTGGAAGCGACCAATGGTCACGATGGTACTTGGGTGGCGCACCCGGGCTTAGCCAGTACCGCGATGGACGTGTTTAACCACGTATTGGGCGAGCGCAGTAACCAATTGGACGTGAGCCGCATGTCGGATGCGCCGATTTACGCTGATGAGCTGCTGGCGCCGTGTGACGGCCCGCGCACGGAAGCGGGCATGCGCCACAACATTCGCGTTGCGCTGCAATACATCGAAGCTTGGATCTCCGGCAATGGGTGTGTGCCGATCTATGGCCTGATGGAAGATGCCGCCACGGCAGAAATTTCTCGCGCCTCGATTTGGCAATGGATTCAACATGGCAAATCGCTCGACAACGGCCAGCAAGTCACGAAACAACTGTTCCGCGATTATCTGGCGGAGGAAATCGAGGTGGTGAAAGCGGAAGTCGGTGAGCCACGCTTCAACGCAGGCCGCTTTGAAGAAGCCGCGCAACTGATGGAAACGCTGACCACCAGCGATGAACTGACCAATTTCTTAACCATACCGGGTTACGACTACTTAGCGTAATACCACTGATAACAACAGTAACGTGAAACTAACGATTCAATATCAGCGCCTGTTGTACTGATAGCGAAAAGGACGACCATGCGCATGCCGAGCGCTGCGCATTACAAGAAGGGATAGATTATGACACTGACTCGCCGCCAACAAATTGAAGCGCTGGAAAAAGATTGGGCAACCAACCCACGCTGGAAAAACGTAAAACGTACCTATACTGCCGAAGAAGTGGTGAACCTGCGTGGTTCGGTCACGCCGGCCAATACAATCGCCCAGCGCGGTGCTGACAAACTGTGGTCGCTGGTGAATGGCGACGCGAAAAAAGGTTACGTGAACTGTCTGGGCGCGCTGACGGGTGGTCAGGCGGTGCAGCAGGCGAAAGCCGGTATCGAAGCGATTTACCTGTCGGGCTGGCAGGTGGCGGCGGACAACAATACCGCAGGCACCATGTATCCAGACCAATCGCTTTACCCAGTGGACTCCGTGCCAAGCGTGGTGAAGCGCATCAACAATGCATTCCGCCGTGCTGACCAAATTCAGTGGTCTGGCGGCAAATCACCAGAAGATGAAGGTGGAATTGATTACTACCTGCCGATCGTGGCGGATGCGGAAGCGGGCTTTGGCGGGGTGTTGAATGCCTATGAGCTGATGAAATCGATGATCGATGCAGGCGCTGCGGGCGTGCACTTTGAAGACCAATTGGCCTCCGTGAAAAAATGTGGCCACATGGGCGGGAAAGTACTGGTTCCGACACAAGAAGCGGTGCAAAAATTGGTGGCGGCGCGATTGGCGGCTGACGTTTCTGGCACCACCACGTTGGTGATTGCACGTACCGATGCCAACGCGGCTGACCTACTGACGTCGGATTGTGACCCATACGATGCGGATTTCATCGTTGGTGAGCGTACGTCTGAAGGCTTCTACCGTGTGCGTGCTGGCATTGACCAAGCGATAGCGCGTGGTCTGGCATATTCACCTTACGCGGACTTGGTGTGGTGTGAAACGGCAAAACCGGATCTGGAAGAGGCGCGTAAGTTCGCAGAAGCGATTCACGCGCAGTACCCTGATCAACTGCTGGCGTATAACTGCTCGCCATCGTTTAACTGGGAGAAAAACCTAGACGCGGAAACTATCGCGAAATTCCAGCAAGAGCTGGCCGACATGGGCTACAAATACCAGTTCATTACGCTGGCGGGCATTCACAACATGTGGTTCAACATGTTCGAACTGGCACACGCGTACGCGCAGGGCGAAGGCATGCGTCACTACGTGGAAATGGTTCAGCGCCGTGAATTCCAAGCGGCAGAAAAAGGCTACACCTTCGTGGCTCACCAACAAGAAGTGGGCACCGGCTACTTTGACAAGATGACCAACACCATTCAAGGTGGTCAGTCATCGGTCACTGCCCTGACTGGTTCGACCGAAGAAGACCAGTTTTAACTGAGTTCCCTTACCTCAGTACGTTACAACGATAATCTGTGCAACACCTTTTGAGCGGCTTCGGTCGCTCTTTTTTTGTGGGGCTTTGAGTGACTACAGAGCGCATCAAGCTCCCTTTTTTTTCCAAAAAAAAAGAGGCGGCACATTGGCCGCCTGCATAGCGTTTATGTATTGATTTTATGCATTCAATTTGAAGAAGCTCAGTTGTTCGTTCAAGGTCACAGACATTTGCGCCAATTCATTGGTCGCTTGGTGACAATGTTCAATCATGTCTGACGTTTCATCAACATGTGAGCGCATGGTACTCAAACTTTGGTTGATCAACTCTGCGGTGTAGTTTTGCTCTTCCGTGGCGGTGGCGATATGAGCGTTCAAATCATTGCTCTCACGCACGCGTTCGCTGATGTTGGTAAAGGCGAGCTGTGCATGTTTTGCTTGCGACACGGTCTCTTCCAGCATCACTTGGCTGTGATCAATCGATTTCACCACGGTGGTGGTGTTGCGTTGCAGGGAGACAATTTGATGTTCAATGGTCTCGATGGCATTTTGAGTCTGCTGAGCAAGTTGACGCACTTCGTCGGCGACCACTGCAAAGCCGCGACCTTGTTCACCAGCGCGCGCGGCTTCAATGGCGGCGTTCAATGCCAACAAGTTGGTTTGCTCGGCAATTTTCTGAATCACGTTCATCACGTCGCTGACTTCTTCTGTGCCCGTTTTGAGCTCAGAAATGTCGTGGCTTAGTTGCCCCATGGTGTTGGCCAGTTCGCTGACTTTATCCATGGTCGTGCCAATCAATAGTTGGCCTTCTTTGGCTTCTGCGCTGGTGGCGATCGATTTACTCGACGCTTCGCTGGCGTTGGTCGACACCTCGGTGATCGCGGCTGCCATTTGATGAATCGCAGTGGCCACTTGATCGGTTTCTACTTTCTGCTGCTTTGAGCCACGCAAAATGTCTTGGTTGATGACCGACAGCTCTTCCGACGATGCCGAGAGCAAACTGCTGCACGTTGCAATTTCGGTCAGCGTGTTATGGAACTTGTGTTCCATGTCGCGCAGCGATGACTGCATTTGCGAAATTTCATCGTTGCCGCTGATCTCATACCACGCTTTGATGTCGCCGTTAGCCAAACGTTCGGCTTGTTCTTTTGCTTGCTGAACCGGCGTCGTAATGCTGCGTGCCACCACGATCGACAGCAAAATCACCAGCGGTGTTGAGATGAGAAACGTGGTCAGAACCACGATGACGGATTCATCAATTTGCTCGCGAATACTTTCCCGTGACTCGATTTGGGCTTGCAAGGCATCGCTACGCACCTGATTGATGGTGTTGACGATGTCGTTGCCTTGGTTGGCCATTTGGGTATCCCACAAGTGGTTGCGATGAACGATGATGCGTTCGATTTCTTGCAAAATTCCCCGTTGTCCTTGAATCAATTCGATCAGTGGCGCAGAGAAATTGGCGTCGGATTGATCGATCAAGGTTTCCACTTGGCTGTAAGTCTCATCGGCTTCTTCATAATCTTTGAGTGCATTCGTCAGCAGAAAACGCAGCGTGATGTTGTGCGCCAGCGTGTAACGTTCGTTCAACTGGCGGACTTGCGCGAATCGAGAATTGTGTTGAGAGAAGTAAGTTCGAATCTGTTCATGTCGGCGGTTAAAGTTTTGAATGACATCGTCACGCTGTTGCATCACGTTGCTCACTTCGGTGAGCGCATTGCGATACTCCTGAACCTCTCTGAGCGTTCGATTCATTGCCGTTTGGGTCCGGCTGTCGGGATAGTCGCGCAACTGGTTTTGAATCAGTTGCTCAGACTTATCCAAATGCAGCATGGCCTCGCGCAGATCTTGACTGTTTTGTGTGGTGCGATATGTGAGTACGCCGATGCGCGTCATCAACATCTCTTCTTGCATGAGGGAAGCGTTGTTGTTGGCCAAGTTGTTGGCAGTAAAGTACTCGAAGTTGTGGCTGATGCCGGAAATAGACAGGTAGCTGGAGGCTGCAAGGATGAGCGCTGATAAGCTACTGACCGTGATGATCATGAATATCTTGTGCGATATTTTCCGAAGTCGGTGAAACATTGTTTGTTCGCTTTTGCATGAGTTGATTTGCGCGCGATATTAGACGCAATACGGCGTTTGAACAAAAATGCCTCAGTAGCTTATATTTTCTAATTTATTGTTATTTAAGTGAAATTTTCAGTGTCAGTTATTTCTTACGCCAAGTTTAGTCATTACTGACTCGGATGGCTTGGCGAATGTATTTTTGGCTTCTTTCGATTCATCGCACGGATGAATCACAGTTCCGTGGTATCTAAATCGGCGTCTTGCTCCACTTCATCGGGTTCACTCTCTTCGGCCAATTCCAGCAAATTGATGGCGATGGAGACAAAATCACTGTCCGTGATGATGCCGACAAGTTCCCCTTTGGCCACTACAGGTAAGCAACCCACTTTGTGTTTTTGCATGTACAGCGCACTCTCTTTGAGCCCAGCTTGCGGCGCCACACTCATCACTTCGGTGTGCATCATTTCGTACAGCGGTGTGTCGGCGGTGTAGGAGTGCTCGGCAGAGAGTTTTTGCAAGCTTGATTCCTGTGCGGCGAGAATGTCACGCTGGGTCACAATGCCAAGCAATTTGCGATTGGCATCGACAATCGGAATATGGCGAATGTCCAGCGCCTCCATCATATGACGGGCATCAGCCAAGGTATGCGAACGCAATAAAGTGTGGGGACTGCGAGTCATCATGTCTTCGACCTTGATCATAACCAACTCCTGTTTGTTGATATCGAGTTTTGTATCAGAAACGCTGAGGCGTTGAAGCGAGTCACGCCGTGGGGTCAGCCCTTCAGACCTTGTGTCTATCACTATAGTTTTTTTGTGGGTAAATATCTGAGAGTTCAGTCAGTTTTTGTTGTAAGTGCGCGTGTAACAAGTCAAGGAAGTGTCACTTTTCATTACAATCCTTTGCTTTTCAACCCCGCCTTTAAACGTGCACAATCCTGTATCTTGTGATGACTTGGGTATATACTATCGCGCCGCGAAATAAACCGTCGCACCTATCCTGAGAAAGGCGAAAGCCAAGAGAATCAAGAAAGAGTCATGCAAGTTTCAGATTTTCATTTTGAACTCCCGGACGAGCTGATTGCTCGCTATCCGATGGCGGAACGAACCGCCAGCCGTCTGCTGCAGCTAGACGGCAACACCGGTGAGCTGGTTGATGGCACCTTTAAGGATGTTCTCAACTGTGTTGAACCGGGTGATTTACTGGTGTTTAACAACACACGCGTGATTCCAGCACGTATGTTTGGCCGTAAAGCCTCTGGCGGTAAGCTGGAAGTGCTGGTGGAACGTATGCTGGATGAGCATTCGATTTTGGCGCACGTGCGTTGCTCGAAGCCTCCCAAGCCAGGCACCGAACTGTTTTTAGGCGAAAACGATGAATTTCATGCCGTCATGGACGCGCGCCACGATGCGCTGTTTGAGATTCGTTTTACGGCTGAAACCGTTGTGCTGGACATTCTGAACCAGATTGGTCACATGCCGCTTCCCCCGTACATCGATCGTCCTGACGAGGATGCGGACAAAGAGCGGTATCAGACCGTCTACAACCAGAAGCCAGGTGCCGTGGCTGCGCCAACGGCCGGCCTGCATTTTGATCAAGCGTTGCTTGAACAAATCAAGGCGAAAGGTGTCGAATTTGCTTACGTGACGCTTCACGTGGGCGCCGGCACATTCCAGCCTGTGCGCGTGGACAACATCAACGATCACCACATGCATGCGGAATACGTTGAAGTGCCGCAAGAGGTGGTGGACGCGATTGCCGCGACCAAAGCCCGTGGTGGCCGCATTATTGCGGTGGGTACCACGTCTGTGCGTTCGCTGGAAAGCGCAGCACAAGATGCGCTGAAAAAGGGCACTGAACTGGTCCCGTTCTTTGGCGATACCGAAATCTTCATCTACCCGGGGTATGAATACCAACTGGTGGATTGTTTGATCACCAATTTCCATTTGCCGGAATCGACCCTCATCATGTTGGTGAGCGCCTTTGCCGGTTATGCACACACCATGGCCGCATACGATCATGCGGTGAAGCAGCAATATCGCTTCTTTAGTTATGGTGATGCGATGTTTATTCGTAAACGAACCGTTGACGCATAAGTCGACAGGCGTTTCGTCATAAACACCATGAACAATGACTCGTCAGGACACTTCTCCGGGCGATGTGGTATTGACGCCAGCGTGACGCGGCGAAAATACATAATCCGTCAGACTGTTTCTCTGACATTTGGAGGCTTTAGTGAAACTTAAGTTCGAACTGAAAAAGAAAAACGGCACCGCTCGTCGTGGTCAATTGACCTTTGAGCGTGGCACAGTACAAACGCCGGCATTTATGCCAGTGGGCACTTACGGTACGGTAAAAGGCATGACGCCGGAAGAAGTGGCCGCGACGGGCGCGCAAATCCTGCTGGGCAACACGTTCCACCTGTGGCTTCGCCCGGGTCAAGAAGTGATGAAAATGCACGGCGACTTGCATGACTTTATGAACTGGCAAGGCCCAATTCTGACCGACTCAGGCGGTTTTCAGGTCTTCAGTTTAGGCGACATTCGCAAAATCACCGAAGAAGGGGTGCATTTCCGCAACCCGGTGAACGGTGACAAAATTTTCATGGACGCAGAAAAGTCGATGGAAATTCAGAAAGACCTTGGCTCGGACATCGTGATGATCTTCGACGAATGTACGCCTTACCCGGCGACACACGACGAAGCGAAGAAATCAATGGAGATGTCACTGCGCTGGGCTCGTCGTTCACGCGATCACTTCGACAAGCTAGAAAACCCGAACAACCTATTTGGTATCGTTCAGGGCGGCGTGTATGAAGATTTGCGTGATGTGTCGGTCAAAGGCCTGACTGAAATTGGTTTTGACGGTTACGCGGTCGGTGGTTTGGCCGTGGGTGAACCGAAAGAAGATATGCACCGCATTCTGGAACACACCTGTCCACAACTGCCGGAAGATAAACCCCGTTACCTGATGGGCGTGGGCAAACCGGAAGACCTGGTGGAAGGTGTTCGCCGCGGTATCGACATGTTTGACTGCGTGATGCCAACGCGTAACGCACGTAACGGCCACCTGTTTGTGACTGGCGGTGTGATCAAGATCCGTAATGCAACACATAAAACGGATACATCACCTCTGGATCCGCAGTGTGACTGTTACACTTGCAAAAATTATTCTAAATCGTACCTGCACCACTTGGATCGCTGTAACGAAATCCTGGGTGCACGCTTGAATACGATCCATAACCTGCGCTACTACCAGCGTTTGATGGAGAGCATTCGTCGCGCGATTGATGAAGACCGCTTTGATGAATTTGTAACGGAATTCTACGCGCGCCGCGACCGCGACGTGCCACCGCTGCAAAAAGAAAAGGCGTGATTTCGTGCGCCAGGTTGGATTTGTGCACCGAGGTGCTTGAATTTAACCTGGCGTAGCCCAATAGAATCGAAAATTACACAACAATAACTTAGAGGACGTTTCTCAATGAGTCTAATTTCTGTAGCACATGCAGCAGGTGAAGGTGCCCCACAAGGTGGTGGTTTTGAAATGCTGATCATGCTGGGCATGTTCGCGGTGATCTTCTACTTCATGATCTACCGCCCACAGTCAAAGCGTGTGAAAGAGCACAAGAGCCTGATGGCTTCCATGGGCAAAGGCGACGAAGTTCTGACGAGCGGTGGTCTGGTTGGCAAAATCACGAAGATTGCTGAAGACAACGACTACATCTCCATCGAATTGAACACAAACAATGAAGTTGTGATCAAAAAAGACTTCGTCACTGCAGTGCTGCCAAAAGGTACACTGAAATCTCTATAAAAACAGCTAGAGGATCCTCGCTGTGTTAAACCGTTATCCATTGTGGAAGTACCTGATGGTGGTGTTCGCCATTGCCATCTCTGCCTTGTATGCACTTCCAAATATCTACGGTGAAGATCCGGCTATTCAAGTTACAGGGGCGCGTGGCGCCTCTGTAGATATGTCAACGCTGGATGCTGTCACCAAAGCGCTCGATACGGCGCACCTTTCTCATAAATCCATTGCTCTCGAAGATGGATCCATTCTTGTTCGATTTAACGACACCGATACGCAAATCAGTGCCCGCGACGTAATCAGCGAAGCGTTAGGCAGTGACAAGATTGTGGCGTTAAACCTTGCTGCTTCAACACCAAGTTGGTTGGAATCGATTGGCGCTGCGCCAATGAAACTCGGTCTCGACTTGCGAGGTGGTGTGCACTTCCTGATGGAAGTGGACATGGATGCGGCGATGGAAAAGCTGATTGGCCAACAAGAAGAAGCTTTCCGCAGTGAACTGCGTGAAGAAAAAATCCGTTACCGTGCGATTCGCCCGCTGGCGAACTCTGTGGAAATTACGCTGCGCGATGCCGAACAGGTTGAGCAAGCGCGTAAAGCCCTGGAATCGAAGCACCGTGACATGACGTTTGTTCCTTCAGGCACCGAAGGTCGTTTCACTCTGACTGCCACCTTTACTGAGGCTCGCCTGCAAGAGATTCGCAATTACGCTGTTGAGCAGAACATTACCATTCTGCGTAACCGTGTGAACGAATTGGGTGTGGCGGAGCCACTGGTTCAACGTCAAGGCGCAACCCGTATTGTGGTTGAACTGCCGGGTGTTCAAGATACGGCACGTGCTAAAGAAATCTTAGGCGCAACGGCGACGCTTGAATTCCGTGAAGTGGATGATCAAGCCGATTTAGCCGCAGCAGCAGCCGGTCGTGTACCTGCGGGCAGCGAAATCAAACTGGATCGCTCTGGCCGTCCGGTTGTGCTGAAAAAACGTGTGATTCTGGGCGGTTCAAGCATCACAGATGCAAGTTCAAGCACGGATGAATATGGTCGTCCGCAGGTGAATATCTCACTGGACAGCGAAGGTGGCAGCAAAATGTCAGCGTTCTCGAAAAAGAACATTGGCAAGTTGATGGCGACCGTGTTTGCTGAGTACAAAGACAGTGGCGAGAAAACCGCAGAAGGCAAAGTGATTCTGGCCAAGCATGAAGAAGTGATCAACCAAGCGACGATTCAATCGGCGTTGGGTCGTAACTTCCGCATCACGGGGATTAACTCGGTTGCCGAAGCGCACAACTTGGCACTGCTACTGCGTGCTGGTGCGTTGATTGCACCGATCTCGATTGTCGAAGAGCGCACCATTGGTCCATCAATGGGTCAGCAAAACATCGACATGGGGATTCAAGCGTGTATCTGGGGCTTGCTGGCGGTGATGATCTTCACGGCGTTGTATTACCGTAAGTTTGGTCTGATCGCCAACGTGGCGCTTGCCGCTAACTTGGTGTTGATTATCGGTGTGATGTCGATGATTCCAGGCGCGACCATGACGCTACCGGGTATTGCGGGTATCGTGCTGACGGTGGGGATGGCGGTCGACGCCAACGTCCTGATCTTCGAGCGTATTCGTGAAGAACTCCGTGAAGGACGCAACCCACAACAAGCGATTCACCAAGGATATGCCAACGCGTTCAGCACCATCGCCGATGCCAACATCACCACGCTCATCACCGCAATCATTCTGTTTGCTGTGGGGACGGGGGCGATTAAAGGCTTCGCGGTCACGCTGTCGATCGGTATTTTGACCTCCATGTTTACTGCGATTATCGGCACGCGTTGCATCGTCAACCTGCTGTACGGTGGTAAACGTATCAACAAATTGTCGATCTAAGGCCAGGAATTATTATGTTTCAAATTCTGAAAGCAGAGAAAACGATCGACTTCATGCGTTGGTCGAAGGTCACCTTCATGCTGTCGCTGCTGATGATCGGTGCATCGATCTTTACGCTGTCGACCAAATGGTTGAACTGGGGCTTAGACTTCACCGGCGGTACGCTGATTGAAGTTGGCTTTGAACAGCCAGCGAACTTGGAAGAGATTCGTTCATCCCTTGAAGCCAAAGGTTTTGGTGATGCAACGGTGCAAAACTTTGGTTCTGCGCGTGAAGTGATGGTGCGCCTGCGTCCACGTGACGACATGGCCGGTCAGGTGCTGGGTAACCAGATTCTGGAAGCCATCAAAGACGGCACGGGCAAAGCGGTTGAAATGCGCCGAATTGAATTCGTGGGCCCAAACGTGGGTGACGAACTGACAGAAGCAGGCGGTCTGGCGATCATTGCGTCTCTGATCTGTATTCTGATTTACGTCTCCGTGCGTTTTGAATGGCGTTTGGCTGCTGGTGCCGTGATGTCTTTGGCGCACGACGTCATCATTACGCTTGGCGTGTTCTCGCTGATGCAAATCGAAGTGGACTTGACCATTGTGGCAGCGCTGCTGACGGTGGTCGGTTACTCGCTCAACGATACCATCGTGGTGTTTGACCGGATTCGTGAAAACTTCCGCAAACTGCGTAAGGGTGAATCGACAGAGATCATCAACAGCTCTATCACGCAAACGCTGAGCCGTACGTTGATCACCTCCGGGACCACCTTGTTCGTGGTGATTGCTCTGTTTGTTCAGGGCGGTGCGAACATTCATGGTTTTGCGACGGCTTTGTTGTTGGGGATTACCGTCGGTACTTACTCCTCTATCTACGTTGCATCGGCATTGGCGCTGAAACTCGGCATTACTCGAGAACACCTACTTCCACAACAAGTGGAAAAAGAAGGTGCAGACCTCGACCAACTGCCTTAACGACGCGAAAGCCACTGATGATTCAGTGGCTTTTTTCTTATCTCGGCGTCTCTAGGACTCCCGCAACTCACAGGATGCTTTTATGGCGATTACTCAACTCGATTCTCACACCGCTTTGATTGTGATTGATTTGCAATGCGGTATTGTGGCGTTGCCGCCTCAACAGACCGTGCCGGGTGTGATTGAGCAGGCCAATCGTTTGATTGATGCCTTTCATCAACAGGCGCGGCCGGTGGTGTTGGTGAATGTGGCTGGCAGCGCGCCGGGGCGGACTGACCAGCAATTGGGAGCGCATGCATTGCCCGACAACTGGGCGATGTTGGTGAAGGAACTGCATGACCAAGACGATGACATTCGAATCACCAAACGTACGTGGGGCGCGTTCATGCACACCGACTTGCATCAGCAGTTGCAAGCGTTGGGCGTAACGCAAGTGGTCATTGTGGGTATCGCAACCAGTATTGGCGTGGAATCGACTGCGCGTCAGGCGTTTGAACTCGGCTACCATGTCACGCTCTGCACCGATGCGATGACGGATTTGAACCTCGAGAATCACCAGCATGCGATTCAGGCGATTTTCCCCCGCTTGGCGGAAACCGGCAGTACGCAAGATGTGTTGGCACTGTTGACATCAAAGTGAGTGCTAACCCTCAGGTATAAAAAAGCCCCGCGGATGCGGGGCTTTTTATCAGCTGTGACGGGCTGGCATTGTCAGGGCGTTCTTATTTCAGAATCGCGCTGTTGCCGTTTTCACGGATGTGTTTCAGAATGGCTTTCACACCGCGTGGGCTTGAGCCAACGATGTTGCCAGATTTCATGTAATCAGTGCCGCCAGCGAAGTCTGTCAGGATAGCGCCAGCTTCACGAGCAATCAGTTCACCTGCAGCCATGTCCCAAGGTTTCAGACCCAACTCAAAGTAACCGTCAACACGGTTAGACGCGAGGTAGCACAGGTCCAGCGCGGCAGAGCCAGTGCGACGGAAGTCTGCACACTCAATGAACAGCGCAGAGATGATCTTCATGAAAGATTCAGAATGCTGCTTCTGTTTGAATGGGAAACCTGTTGCGAGAACGGCGCCTTGCAGATCTTTAATCGGTTGAACACGAATACGCGCGTTGTTCAGCTGTGCGCCAGAACCACGTTGTGCGGTAAACAGTTCATTGAGCATTGGATCGTAAACACAGGCAACTTCAGTTTTGCCTTTGAAGCGAACCGCGATAGAAACCGCGAAGTGAGGAAGACCTTTCACAAAGTTAGTGGTGCCATCCAGAGGGTCGATGATCCATTGTACGTCCTTATCTTTTCCTTCGATAAGACCGCCTTCTTCGGCAACGATGCAGTGCTCTGGGTATGAGCTTTTGATCGTTGAAATAATGATAGCTTCTGCTTCTTTGTCGACGTTGGTGACAAAGTCGTTCGTGCCTTTCTGAGTTGATTCAATTTTCTCAGCGTTTTCTAGAGATTTGGCAATATGGTTGCCTGCTTTTCGCGCTGCGCGAATAGCAATGTTTAGCATTGGATGCATACGAATTTCCCAAAGGATGTTAAAGAACGAAAAAGCGGCGGGCAGTATATCAAAACTTTTGCAAAAGGGAAGTGGTTATTTTTTGCTCACTTAAGAATGATGCGAACAAAGGGTCGACCATTTTACTCAGGTTTATGTTAAGATTCTGCGGCTATAAATTGAGTGGTGCAATAAGTCAATGTTAGACAATGTTAAAGTCGTTTTAGTCGGAACTTCACATTCAGGAAATATCGGTTCTGCCGCCCGTGCGATGAAAGTCATGGGGCTCAAGCAGATGGTATTGGTGGACCCACAATGTGAAGTGGACGCCCAAGCGATTGCACTGGCAGCGGGCGCGAGCGATATTGCGCTCAACGCGCAGATTGTTGACACGTTGGACAGTGCCATTGCCGATTGTGGCTTAGTGGTGGGGACCAGTGCGCGTTCTCGTACGCTGGAATGGCCAATGCTCGATCCTCGCGAATGCGGTGAAAAGTTCGCCGTCGAAGGCGAGCAGCATCCTGTGGCAATTGTGTTTGGTCGCGAACGAACCGGCCTCACCAACGATGAGCTGCAAAAGTGCCATTACCACGTGAGTATTCCAGCCAACCCGGAATACAGTTCCTTGAATCTGGCGATGGCCGTGCAGACGCTGTGCTATGAAATTCGCGTGGCGCATCTGAATCGACAGCAATCTCAGTTTCCAACAATGTCCGAAGCGGCGTATCCCCGTCACAACGAATTGGAATTATTCTACACCCACCTTGAAAAAGTGTTGGTGCAGACCCAGTTTATCTCTGAAGAGAAGCCTGGCCAGGTGATGAATAAATTGCGTCGCCTGTTTAGCCGTGCGCGTCCGGAAGAGCAGGAATTAAATATTCTGCGCGGTGTGCTCACCGCCATAGAAAAACAAGCGCTGCATAAAAAATGACCACATTTCGGTCGGGGTTAAATACCCGACTAAATTAGTCAAATAAATACTTGACCAATTTTGTCAGGTATGAAAAACTTCTATCCACAGAAACAATGTGGATACGGTGTGATATGAGACTTACATCTAAAGGAAGATATGCAGTGACAGCCATGTTAGATGTGGCTCTGCATTCGCAACAAACCCCGGTACCCCTGGCGGACATTTCAGAGCGCCAAGGTATTTCGCTTTCATATTTAGAGCAGCTGTTTTCTAAGCTGCGTAAAGCTGGCCTAGTGGCGAGCGTACGCGGACCTGGGGGCGGTTACCGTCTGGGTTCTGACGCGAATACGATTTCAATCGGTACGGTCATTGCTGCAGTTGACGAATCTGTTGATGCAACCAAGTGCAATGGCAAGGGCGATTGTCAGGGTGGCACGCGTTGTTTAACGCACACTCTGTGGCGTGATCTCAGTTCACGCATCAGCGACTTCCTGAACAACATCACCTTAGGTGAGTTGATGATTGACAACGAAGTCTTAGAAATTTCAGACCGCCAAGATATTGATCTCGCGGTTAGCCAAGGGCTTGCACACAAAAATTCAAACACAGTCACCGTTGGTGCGGCACCCGTTGGTATTAACGTTCGCTCGTAGCGGCAATGTTTACATTGGAGTAAAAAATGAAACTGCCAATTTATTTAGACTATTCAGCAACTTGTCCAGTCGATCCGCGTGTTGCTGAAAAGATGGTTCAGTGTATGACGATGGACGGTAACTTCGGTAACCCGGCCTCGCGCTCCCACCGTTATGGCTGGCAGGCAGAAGAAGCGGTAGACACCGCGCGTGAGCAAATTGCGGATCTTCTCAATGCAGACCCACGTGAAATTGTCTTCACTTCGGGTGCCACAGAGTCAGACAACCTGGCGATCAAAGGTGCTGCGCACTTCTATCAAAAACAAGGCAAGCACGTTATTACTTGCAAAACCGAACACAAAGCGGTGCTGGATACCATGCGCCAGCTGGAGCGTGAAGGGTTTGAAGTGACTTACCTTGAGCCAGAAACTAACGGCCTGATTGACCTGAACAAGCTGGAAGCCGCGATGCGTGATGACACAGTTCTGGTTTCTATCATGCACGTGAACAACGAAATTGGTGTGATTCAAGACATCACGGCGATTGGCGAACTATGCCGCGCACGTAAAATCGTATTCCACGTTGATGCAGCGCAATCTGCGGGTAAGCTACCAATCGACGTTCAGGCCATGAAAGTGGACCTCATCTCTCTATCGGCTCACAAAATTTACGGTCCTAAAGGCATCGGTGCACTGTACGTGCGTCGTAAACCCCGTATTCGTCTGGAAGCTCAGATGCACGGTGGCGGCCATGAGCGCGGTTTCCGTTCTGGTACTCTGGCGACTCACCAAATCGTGGGTATGGGCGAAGCGTTCCGCATCGCGAAAGAAGAGATGCAAAAAGACTACGAGCACGCTGTTGCGTTGCGCGATCGCATGCTGAATGGCATCAGCGATATGGAAGCAGTCACCATCAACGGTGATTTGAAACAACGTCTGCCAAACAACCTCAACATCAGCTTTGCATTTGTTGAAGGTGAGTCGCTGCTGATGTCTCTGAAAGACATCGCGGTATCGTCAGGCAGTGCGTGTACATCGGCAAGCTTGGAGCCATCTTACGTTTTGCGTGCACTGGGTCTGAATGACGAACTGGCGCACAGCTCTATTCGTTTCTCTTTCGGTCGTTTCACGACAGAAGAAGAAGTCGACTACGCAATCGAACTGATTCGTGTAGCGGTAAACAAACTACGCGACATGTCTCCTCTATGGGATATGTATAAAGAGGGTGTGGATCTGAGTTCTGTTGAATGGGCTCACCACTAATCGTTCCAGGGATATAGAGGATTTGAGGTAACTATCATGGCATACAGCGAAAAAGTAATTGATCACTACGAGAACCCACGTAACGTTGGTTCTTTCGATAAAGAAGATCCATCCATCGGTAGCGGCATGGTTGGTGCGCCAGCATGTGGTGACGTGATGCGTCTGCAAATCAAGGTGTCTCCAGAAGGCATTATTGAAGATGCGAAGTTCAAAACTTACGGCTGCGGTAGCGCAATCGCATCCAGTTCATTGGTAACCGAGTGGGTGAAAGGCAAATCTATCGATGAAGCCGCATCCATCAAGAACTCTGAAATTGCAGAAGAGCTTGAGTTGCCACCAGTGAAAGTTCACTGTTCAATTCTGGCAGAAGATGCAATCAAAGCGGCTGTTGCTGATTACAAGAAAAAACACGAACTGTAATTCATAAGGGAGCACACGCTGCTCCCCCCTTTAATTAATTGAGAATCAAAGGTTGTAGTATGGCCATTACCTTAACCGAAACCGCAGCAAGCCGAGTCAAATCTTACCTGGATAACCGGGGAAAAGGGGTTGGTTTACGTCTGGGTGTAAAAACCACAGGCTGCTCGGGTATGGCTTACGTGTTGGAATTCGTGGATGAACTCAACGAAGAAGATGAGGTGTTTGAAGATCACGGCGTGAAAGTGATCATCGACAGCAAAAGCCTAGTCTACCTCGACGGCACTCAGCTCGATTACAAGAAAGAAGGGTTAAACGAAGGTTTTGAGTTCAACAACCCAAATGCGAAAAGTGAATGTGGTTGTGGTGAAAGCTTCAACGTTTAACGGTTAAATCTCGGTGTTGCAGGCGGTTGTTGCTGCCTGTCGCCGAATATGAAGGACCGGTTTTACATGAATTACTTTGAATTATTTGGGCTACCAACTCAGTTTGATCTGGATGGTAGCCTTCTTTCTTCTCAGTTCCGTGAGTTGCAAAAGCGTTTCCATCCGGATAATTTTGCCACCGCGTCTGAGCGGGATCGCCTGTTAGCGGTCCAGAAAGCGGCGCAAATTAATGACGCCCACCAAATTTTGAAAAGCCCAATCAATCGCGCAGAATACCTGCTGTCACTCAATGGCGTTGAGCTTCGTGGTGAGCAACAAACGCTGCAGGATCCCATGTTCCTGATGGAACAGATGGAATTGCGTGAAGAACTTGAAGCGGTCGAACGCAGTACTGATCCAGAAAGTACCTTGTTTGATTTTGATGGCAAAGTCAGCAAAATGTACAAACAACATTTGGTTCAGGTTGAACATGAGCTCAATGACGGGCAATGGGAAACTGCTGCTGACACCGTACGTAAACTTAAATTTATTGCCAAATTAAAAACTGAAATAGAACGAGTGGAAGACAAGCTGCTCGGCTAGTTCAAATAAAAGGACCCATCCATGGCATTACTTCAGATTGCAGAGCCTGGTCAAAGCTCGGCGCCCCATGAGCAAAAGCTAGCCGCGGGCATCGATCTAGGCACCACCAACTCACTGGTTGCTTCCGTGCGTAGCGGGAGCGCAGACACTTTGCTAGATGAGCAAGGTCGAAGCATCCTGCCTTCGGTCGTGAACTACTCTGGCGAAGAGAGTGTGGTTGGCTACGACGCACGCGATAAAGCGCAGGCTGATCCTGAAAATACCATCATTTCGGTCAAACGCCTGATCGGTCGTTCCCTGCACGACATCCAAACTCGCTACACCAACTTGCCTTACCGTTTCAAAGCGAGCGACAACGGCCTGCCAATTCTACAAACCGAACAGGGTGACAAAAACCCGATTCAAGTTTCCGCCGATATTCTCAAATCACTGGCCAAACGTGCTGAAAACACGCTGGGCGGTGAACTGGCTGGCGTGGTGATCACGGTACCGGCTTATTTTGATGATGCGCAGCGCGCAGGCACCAAAGATGCCGCGAATCTGGCTGGGCTACATGTGCTGCGTTTGCTGAACGAACCGACGGCGGCCGCAATTGCCTATGGCCTCGATTCTGGTCAAGAAGGTGTGATTGCAGTCTACGATCTCGGCGGCGGTACGTTTGATATTTCGATTCTGCGTCTGTCAAAAGGCGTGTTTGAAGTGCTGGCAACTGGCGGCGATTCTGCGTTGGGTGGCGACGATTTTGACCACTTGATTGCTGACTATCTGCAAGCTCAAATCGGCGTGGAAGGTAAACTCAGTGCCGAGAACTATCGCGCGCTGATCAACGCTGCGACCCAAGCTAAAATTGCGCTAACTGATGCGGATGTTGCCGACGTCAGCGTGCTGGGTTGGCAAGGTTCATTGCGCCGCGAGACGTTGAACGAACTGATTCAACCTCTGGTGAAAAAAACCTTAATGGCGTGTCGTCGTGCCCTGAAAGACGCAGACGTTACAGCAGAAGATGTGCTTGATGTGGTGATGGTCGGTGGTTCAACGCGCACACCATTTGTACGTGAGATGGTTGGCGAGTTCTTTGGACGTACGCCCCTGACTAGCATCAACCCAGACGAAGTGGTTGCGATTGGGGCGGCGATTCAAGCCGACATTCTGGCGGGCAACAAGCCGGATTCCGAAATGCTGCTGTTGGATGTCATTCCGCTGTCGCTGGGCATTGAAACCATGGGTGGTCTGGTGGAGAAAATCATTCCACGCAATACCACGATTCCAGTTGCGCGCGCGCAAGAGTTTACCACCTTCAAAGATGGTCAAACGGCGATGAGCGTGCACGTGGTGCAAGGAGAGCGTGAATTGGTGGACGATTGTCGTTCGCTGGCTCGTTTCTCACTCAAAGGCATTCCGCCAATGGCTGCTGGTGCGGCGCACATTCGTGTGACTTACCAAGTGGACGCAGACGGATTGTTGTCGGTGACGGCGATGGAAAAGAGCACCGGTGTTCAGTCTGAAATTCAGGTCAAACCATCTTATGGTCTGAGCGACGACGAAGTGGCCAACATGCTGAAAGATTCGATGGCATACGCCAAAGATGACATGCAGGCGCGTGCGTTGGTGGAACAGCGTGTTGAAGCGGACCGCGTGATTGAAGGTCTGATTTCTGCGATGCAAGCCGATGGCGATGATTTGCTGACGGAAGAAGAGCGCCAAGCGCTGCTGCAAGCGATTGAAAAACTAATTGAACTGCGCAATGGCGACAACGCTGATGCCATTGAACAGGGCATTAAAGATACCGACAAAGCCAGTCAGGAATTTGCATCGCGTCGTATGGATAAGTCCATTCGTGCTGCACTGGCCGGTCATTCTGTTGACGAGATTTGAAGAGATAACCAACATGCCAAAGATTATTGTTCTGCCTCATGAAACCCTTTGTCCGGAGGGCGCGGTCCTAGAAGCGCAACCCGGGGAAACGATTCTTGATGTGGCATTGAAAAACGGTATCGGTATTGATCATGCGTGTGAGAAATCGTGCGCATGCACCACCTGTCACTGCATCGTTCGCGAAGGTTTTGATTCTCTGGAAGAGAGTGATGAACTGGAAGACGATATGCTCGACAAAGCGTGGGGCCTAGAGCCGGAATCCCGACTGAGCTGTCAGGCTCGTGTGACAGATGAAGACTTAGTGGTTGAAATTCCTAAGTACTCTCTGAACCACGCATCGGAAGATCATTAATTCGTGTGCCTCGCCTACACTGTAGCCGAGGCCACTTTGCATTAGGAACGTTGACATGAAATGGACAGATTCGCGCGATATCGCGATTGAGCTGTGTGACCAATACCCGGATGTTGATCCGCAAAACGTACGTTTTACCGATCTGCACCAGTGGATTCTGGATCTGGAAGAGTTTGACGATGAGCCAAATCGCTCGAACGAAAAGATTTTGGAAGCGATCATCCTGTGTTGGATGGACGAACGCGACTAGTCCGCTGGACGTGCTGCTCCAAAACGGAGCCAAGTTAACAGTTTTTACTAAAAAAAGCGGGCCTGATGGTCCGTTTTTTTATCAAGTTGACATTTTTACCTGACAAAATGCTAACATCCGAACGTTAATTATTCGACGTGGCCAAGATCACGCCACGACAAGGACAAGGAGAAACCATGTCTACACAGATGTCTGTATTGATTAGCCAAGATTCTGCTCAGCCTCAGTGGGGAGAAAAGGCGTTACTTTCGTTTTCAGAACAAGGTGCAGTGATTCACCTTGAGCAATCTCATGATTTAGGCGCGATTCAGCGCGCAGCGCGCAAATTGGATAACCAAGGGTTGCGTTCGCTCATGCTGGATGGCGACGGTTGGACGCTAGAAGCGATTTGGGCGTTTTACCAAGGCTACCGCGATCCGAAGAAACTGAATACGCTGGAATGGAAAGCGTTACCTCAGGCGGAACAAGCGGAGCTGGAAGCTCGCATCAAAGCGACAGATTGGGCACGCGATATCATTAACAAAAGTGCTGAAGAAGTGGCGCCACGTCAACTGGCAACCATGGCCGCGGAATTCATCAAATCGGTGGCACCTGAGCACGTCTCTTACCGCATCGTGAAAGACAAAGATCTGCTCACTGAAGGGTGGGAAGGCATCTTTGCGGTAGGCCGTGGCTCCGAGCGCACGTCAGCCATGCTACAACTGGATTTCAACCCAACTGGCGATGAAAACGCTCCTGTGTACGCGTGCTTGGTGGGTAAAGGCATCACGTTTGACTCAGGCGGTTACAGCTTGAAGCCGTCTAATTTTATGTCTGCGATGAAATCGGACATGGGCGGTTCGGCCATGGTCACCGGTGCATTGGGGCTGGCTATCCTGCGTGGCCTGAACAAACGCGTGAAACTGATCCTGTGCTGCGCTGAAAACATGGTGTCTGGCCGTGCGTTGAAATTGGGTGATGTGATCACCTATAAAAACGGGAAAACCGTGGAGATCATGAACACGGATGCGGAAGGCCGTTTGGTCTTGGCAGATGGTCTGATTTACGCTTCAGAGCAAAACCCGGAACTGATTATTGATTGTGCGACCCTGACAGGCGCGGCGAAGAATGCGCTGGGTAACGATTTCCACGCGCTACTGAGTTTTGATCACGCATTGTCGCAAGATGCGCTGAACGCCGCGAAAGAAGAGCATGAAGGCTTGTGGCCGCTGCCGTTGGTGGATTTCCACCGTGAAATGCTGCCATCGAGCTTTGCCGATTTGTCGAACATCAGCTCCGGAGATTACTCGCCGGGTGCGAGCACCGCGGCGGCCTTCTTGTCTTACTTTGTCACCGACTACAAAACCGGTTGGCTGCACCTTGACTGTGCCGGCACTTACCGCAAATCGCCCAGTGACAAATGGGCGGCTGGCGCAACCGGCATGGGCGTGAAAACTGTTGCCCGTATCCTGTTGGATCACGCGAAATAATAGCGAAAAATCGCGGGCAGCGTGCTGCTGCCCTTTATAACTACAATAGAAGTAAAAGGACATCTTATGGCTCTTGAAAGAACATTTTCGATTATTAAGCCCGATGCAGTGGAACGTAACTTGATTGGTGAAATTTACCATCGTATCGAAAAAGCTGGGATGCGCATCGTTGCTGCCAAAATGCTGCACCTGACGGAAGCGCAGGCGAGCGGTTTCTATGCTGAACACGAAGGCAAAGAATTCTTCCCAGGACTGAAAGAATTCATGACCTCTGGCCCGATCATGGTTCAGGTGTTGGAAGGGGAAAATGCAATTGCCCGTTACCGCGAACTGATGGGGAAAACCAACCCAGAAGAGGCGGCGTGTGGCACGCTGCGTGCAGATTATGCCATCAGCATGCGTTTGAACTCGGTGCATGGCAGTGACAGCCCGGCGTCTGCAGCCCGCGAAATTGAATTTTTCTTCCCAGAGTCTGAGCTTTGTCCACGTAGCAAATAAGCTCGATTTGGTGTGAAAAAGCCCTCGAAATGAGGGCTTTTTTGTGCCTGAAACGACGCTCAGTCACACTCGTTCTGGGTGGCTATTTTTTAATCACAATAATATTAATGCCTTAGTAAAGTCATGGATTTGCGGCTCTTGTTGTCATTGCGTAAAGGCTGTACAATTCGCGCCCTTAATTCTTGTTCCATCTCTGAGAGGCTACATGACCACAGAAAAAGTCAATCTGCTCGATTTTGATCGCAAAGGCTTACGCGCATATTTCGCTGATGAATTGGGTGAGAAAGCGTTCCGCGCGGATCAAATCATGAAGTGGATCTATCACTTTGGTTGTGATGATTTCGACAAGATGACGAACATCAACAAGAAACTGCGTGAACAACTGAAAGAACGTTGTGAAATTCGTGCGCCGTACGTTTCTGAAGCGCAGCATTCCAGTGATGGCACCATTAAATGGGCGATGCGTGTCGGCGACCAAGACGTCGAAACTGTGTACATTCCGGAAGATGACCGTGCCACGCTGTGTGTGTCATCTCAAGTTGGTTGTGCGCTGGAATGTAAATTCTGCTCCACTGCTCAGCAAGGCTTTAACCGTAACCTGCGTGTGTCTGAAATCATTGGTCAGGTATGGCGTGCGGCTCGCGAAATTGGTCTGGAAAAAGAGACTGGCCGTCGTCCGATCACCAACGTGGTGATGATGGGAATGGGCGAACCGTTGCTGAACATGAAAAACCTGATCCCAGCTTTGGAAATCATGTTGGATGATCTCGGCTTTGGTTTGTCGAAACGCCGCGTGACGGTATCGACTTCCGGGGTGGTGTCCGGCTTGGATCAGATGACCGGCCAAATTGACGTGGCATTGGCGATCTCATTGCATGCGCCGAACGACACGCTGCGTAGCGAAATCATGCCTATCAACGATCGTTGGGACATTCAAGACTTCCTTGCCTCGGTGCGTCGTTACATCGCCTCATCAAACGCCAACCGTGGCAAAGTGACCGTGGAATATGTGCTGCTCGATCATGTGAACGATGGCACTGAACACGCGCATGAACTGGCGCAGTTGATGAAAGACACGCCGTGTAAAATCAACTTGATTCCGTTTAACCCATACCCGGGTTCGCCGTATAAAAAACCAAGCAACTCGCGCATCGACCGTTTCCAAAAAACACTGATGCAATACGATCACACCGTGACCGTGCGTAAAACGCGTGGTGATGATATCGATGCGGCGTGTGGTCAATTGGTCGGTGATGTGATTGACCGCACCAAACGCACCAAGATGAAACAGGCGGACGAAAACGCAATTCCAGTCAAGACGCTGTAATTTATTGATGTTTCAAAAAAGCCAGAGCTTGCTCTGGCTTTTTGCTTTTGGGCGTTTTTTCATCCCTTTGGACCATTTTCAATGTCAATTTAACGAAAAACCTTGACGTGTCTGTAATTTCTTTCCCAAATCCATGTTGTTTACCGCCTAATATCTATTAGAATGATTCTCTGTTATCAAAGTCGATTGAAATTACTGATACAATTGACGCTACCACATTCCTTATGTTGAAGTCGGTGACGAATTCGCTACTAACAATGAAGAACAAAGGCGAATGGAAACAGGCTTGAGCACAAAACACGAGATTGATATCGCGGATGAATACAGAACAAGACAACATCACAGAAAGCACATCAACAGTACAACCCGGCACGCTTCTTAAAGAAAAACGTGAAGCGTTAGGCCTGACTCAAAAGCAAGTCGCTGACCGACTGAGACTGCGCGTTACCATTATTCAAAATATTGAAGAAAACAATTTTGATTCTGATTTAGTGGCCACGTTTACGCGTGGCTACCTGCGTTCTTACGCCAAAGCGGTTGGGGTGCCCGACCACCAAATTTTGGATGCATTTGAAGCAAGCGTCAGCACTGAACCTCAAGAGCAGACCATGCAGAGCTTCTCAAAGAAAACCAAACGTGAGAAGCATGACAGCCGCATCATGACCATTACGTGGATCATTTTGTTGGTGATCATTGGGATGTCGTCGCTGTGGTGGTGGCAGAACAATGAACAAGATACGTTAAAACCGGATCACAATGCGGAAGCCGTGTCTGCTGTGGCGGATCAAGCGGCCGCGCCAAGTGCGGATGAACCGCAACCTGAATTCAACACCATTGATGCGCTGCAAAACGAGGCGTCTGGCGCGCAAGCGACCGAAGAGCCAAGCGACGAAGAGATGATGATGGACGAGCCAGCACCCGTAAACACCGTGACTGAGCCTGAAGTGGCGCCAGTGGCACCCCAAGCGGCAGACGATGCTAAGGCAGGGGATTTGCTGACGATGAATTTCAGTTCTGATTGCTGGATTCAGGTGAAAGATGCAGCGGGTAAAACGCTCTCAACAGGCATTAAGAAAGCCGGCCAGACACTAAATTTACGTGGTCAGAAGCCGTTACAAGTGATTCTCGGTGCTCCGGAAGGGGTTTCAGTCACATTTGCGAGTGAACCTGTCGACCTTTCTGGGTATACTTCCGGTAAAGTAGCACGATTCACCTTACCTTAGACAATACTATGCAACACGAGTCTCCTATCAAACGTCGCCCATCGACACGCATTTACGTGGGTGACGTGCCAATTGGCGATGGTGCACCGATCGCCGTCCAATCCATGACCAACACGCGCACCACCGATGTGGAAGCAACCGTGGCGCAAATTCGCGCGTTGGAAAATGTGGGTGCAGATATCGTACGTGTCTCGGTTCCAACCATGGATGCCGCAGAAGCGTTTAAACTCATCAAGCAACAGGTTTCTGTCCCTCTGGTGGCCGATATCCATTTTGACTACCGTATTGCGCTGAAAGTGGCGGAATATGGCGTTGACTGTCTGCGAATTAACCCCGGAAACATCGGTAATGAAGACCGAATCCGTTCGGTGGTGGATTGCGCACGTGACAAGGGCATTCCAATTCGTATTGGTGTCAATGGTGGCTCGCTGGAAAAAGACATCCAAATGAAATATGGCGAACCGACCCCAGCCGCGCTGGTGGAATCGGCGATGCGCCATGTCGACATCTTGGATCGCCTGAACTTCGACCAATTTAAAGTCAGTGTGAAAGCGTCTGACGTGTTCCTTGCGGTCGACTCTTATCGCCTACTGGCGCAAAAAATTGATCAACCCTTGCACCTTGGGATCACCGAAGCTGGTGGTGCGCGTGCGGGGTCGGTGAAATCTGCGGTCGGTCTAGGCATGCTGCTGGCGGAAGGCATTGGCGATACACTGCGTATTTCCTTGGCGGCGAACCCGGTGGAAGAGATCAAAGTGGGCTTTGACATTCTGAAGTCACTGCGCATTCGTTCCCGCGGCATCAACTTCATTGCTTGCCCAAGCTGCTCGCGTCAGGAATTTGATGTGATCGCGACGGTGAACGCACTGGAACAGCGCCTGGAAGATGTGCTGACGCCAATGGACGTCTCCATCATCGGCTGTGTCGTCAACGGTCCGGGTGAAGCGGAAGTGTCTCATCTTGGGTTGGCTGGCAGCAATAAAAAGAGCGCATTCTATGAAGATGGTGTGCGTCAGAAAGAGCGTTTCGACAACGATGATTTGGTCGATCAGCTGGAAGCGAAGATTCGCGCCAAAGCCGCTCAGCTGGATGTGAAAAATCGCATCGATATTCAGCAACAAGATTAATCTCAACGATATTACGGTAAGTACTGTGGCAAAGACTATTCAAGCAATTCGAGGCATGAACGATTGCCTCCCTACTCAGTCTCCGCTTTGGCAAAAAGTGGAAGGCATTGTGAAAAACGTGATTAGCGCATACGGCTACAACGAAGTGCGCATGCCAATCGTTGAGATGACTCATCTGTTCAGCCGCGCGATCGGTGAAGTCACTGACGTGGTTGAAAAAGAGATGTACACCTTTGAAGACCGCAATGGCGATAGCCTGACTCTGCGTCCAGAAGGCACGGCGGGCTGTGTCCGTTCAGGCATCGAAAACGGTTTGTTGTACAACCAAGAGCAGCGCCTGTGGTACATGGGCCCGATGTTCCGTCACGAGCGCCCACAAAAAGGTCGCTACCGCCAATTCCACCAATGTGGTGTCGAAGTGTTCGGCATTGATGGTCCAGACGTTGATGCTGAATTGATCATGATGACCGCACGCCTGTGGCGTGAATTGGGCATCGCGGATTACGTGCGTCTTGAGCTCAACTCGATCGGTTCTTTGGAAGCGCGCGCAAACTACCGCACCGCGCTGATTGAATACCTTGAGCAATACCAAGACGTTCTGGATGAAGACTGCAAACGCCGTATGTACACCAACCCACTGCGCGTGCTGGACACCAAAAACCCAGATGTGCAGGCTGTACTGGGTGATGCACCGAAGCTTTCTGATTATTTAGATACTGAATCTAAACAACATTTCGCAGGTTTGTGTGAACTTCTTGACGCCGCAGGTATCGAATACACCATTAATGAGCGTTTAGTCCGTGGTTTGGATTACTACAACCGCACCGTATTTGAGTGGATGACTGACAGCCTAGGCGCACAGGGCACTGTGTGTGGCGGCGGTCGTTACGATGGTCTGGTTGAGCAGTTGGGCGGTAAAGCCACACCAGCGGTGGGTTTCGCAATGGGCCTTGAGCGTCTTGTGCTGATGATGGAAACCTTGGGCAACACCGACGTACGTCGTAACGTTGATGTGTACATGGTGACTGCCGGTGAAGGCACGCTGACGGCGGGTATGAAGCTAGCGGAACAGCTACGCGAGCAGATCCCTGGCCTGCGCGTGATGACGCACTTTGGTGGTGGTAACTTTAAGAAACAATTTAAACGCGCGGACAAAGTCGGTGCAGCCGTTGCTCTGGTACTGGGTGAAAACGAAGTGGCAGAGCACACCGTAGTTCTCAAAGACCTGGCTGGTGGTGAACAAGAAACGATTTCTCAAACTGAAGTTGCGAGCAAACTGGCTCACCTCGTCTAAACGCAAATTTTGAGATGTCATACTAAGAGGACAGGAAGTGGAACTCTACGATACTGAAGAACAACAAGTTGAAGCGATCAAAGATTGGTGGAAAGAGAACGGCAAAGCCGTGATCTTTGGCGCTGTGATCGGCTTGGGTGGTTTGTTTGGCTGGCGTTTTTATCAAGATTCTGTGACGTCAGGACAAGAAGCCGCTTCAGCAAGTTACACCAAGGCAATTCAAACGCTGACAACCAAAGGCGTTGATGGTGAAGCCGACGTACAAAGCTTTATCGACAGCAATTCGAAATCTGAATACGCTGTTTTGGCGGCAATGCAACTGGCGAAAGCACAAGTGCAAGCCGGTCAACTCGATGAAGCGCTGGCTCAGCTTGAGTGGGCGAAAAATGCGACCGGTGATGCGGCGCTGAAACCCGTGATCACGTACCGCGTGGCACGTCTGCAAGCAGAACAAGGCAACTTTGATGCGGCGTTGAGCGAATTGGCAACCATCAAAGAGCAAAGCTGGACGGGCCGTGTGGCTGAATTGCGTGGCGATATTTCTCTGCGTAAAGGCGACAAAGAGGCCGCTTATGCTGCCTACGCTGAAGCGCAGCAAGCGGATGATGCGAGTCAAACGCTGCAAATGAAACTGGATGATCTGGCCAAATAAGGGCACACCTTGATGAAAAAGATGTTCAACAAAGTGCTCTTGTCTGCCGCAGTTCTCGGGCTGCTAGCTGGATGTGCGGGCGAAGAAGAGAACGTCATCATGGCACCAGTGCCTGTGGTGAAAAGTGAGTTTACGCCAAAATCTGATTGGAGTGCTTCCGTCGGTGGCGGTGTTGGTCATTACTTCTCTAAACTGTCTCCGGAATCGGCCTACGGCAAGATTTACGTGGCCAGTCGTGATGGCGAAGTGAAAGCGCTTGATCCAAGTAACGGTAAAACGTTGTGGAATGTGGATCTGGAGCAAGACACGCCCGCGCGTTTATCAGGCGGCATTGCGTCGGCATATGGTCAGATTTACATCGGCAGTGAAAACGGTGAAGTGATTGCACTGAACGCAGAAACCGGTGAAGAAGCTTGGCGTGCGAACGTTGAAGGTGAAGTGTTGGCAGCCCCAGTTGCAGATAGCAGTTTGGTGATTGTGAACACCAGCCGTGGCGCTTTGATCGCGCTGGATGAGAAAACTGGCGAGCAAAAGTGGACCATCAGTACCGAAGTTCCGAACCTGACCTTGCGTGGCGACAGTCGCCCAGTGGCGGCATCGGGTGGCGTATTCTGGGGTACATCCGGTGGCCGTTTGGCTGCGGCGATTTCTGAGCGTGGTCAGCTGATTTGGCAACAACCCGTTGGGCAGCCGAAAGGCGCCACGGAAATCGACCGTCTGGTCGATGTTGATTCGTCTCCGCTGATTATTGGCGCAACCCTGTATACCGTGGGTTTCAATGGTCAGCTAATTGCTATCGATCTGCGTTCGGGTAACCCGATGTGGAAACGCAATTACTCGTCGTCAACGGACATTGCCAGCGATGGTGGTCGTCTGTTTGTGATTACCGATAAAGATCACGTGATTGCTGTGGATGCTCGCAGTGGCACGGAGCTGTGGAGCAACGATCAGTTACAAAACCGTTTGTTGACAGCACCTGTGCTGATCAATGGTTTTGTGGTGGTCGGTGACAGCGAAGGATACTTGCATTGGATTGACCGCAGCACGGGCGAGTTTGTTGCTCAGCAACTGGTCAATGACAGCGGTTTCGCCGTGAGTCCATTGGCATTATCCGACGGTTATCTGGTGATCACACGTGATGGCAAAATAAAGAAACTGACGATCCAGTAATATTTCGTGATATAATTCACAAACGGCTCCTAGCTGGTAACAGTTAGGAGCCGTTTTATACTTTTCGCCCATAGAAGTTGCCTGCTCGTAACTCAACGGCGTGAAGTCATTGGCATTCACCTTGTGGTTATAGGTAAAAATTTAGCGCTTGTGAAAGAGTGTTTACCTATAACTACATAAGAAAAGAATCATTGTAGAGGTTGTTATGATACCTGTAGTTGCTCTTGTTGGGCGTCCGAACGTAGGTAAATCGACGCTATTTAACCGACTCACCCGCACACGAGATGCACTGGTAGCGGACTTCCCAGGTTTGACTCGTGACCGTAAATACGGTCAGGCAAAACTGGGCGAACATGAATTCATCGTGATCGATACCGGCGGTATTGATGGCAGCGAAGAAGGCGTTGAAACCAAAATGGCGGCACAATCGCTTGCCGCGATTGATGAAGCGGATGTGGTGCTGTTTATGGTGGATGGCCGTGCTGGCCTGACCGTTGCGGATGAAGCGATTGCGAACCACTTGCGCCGTGTTGAGAAAAACGCGATTTTGGTGGTGAACAAAGTTGACGGCATTGATGCGGAAACCGCCAGTGCTGAATTCTGGCAGCTTGGCGTTGTTCAGATGTTCCAAATCGCGGCGGCACATGGCCGTGGTGTGGGCGCGTTGATTGATCGTGCGCTAAACCCACTGGCGGAACAAATGCAGCAAGAAGAAGCGGCACTGGAAGACTTAACCGGTTTCGTGGATGCTGAGCAAGAAGAGAAGCTGGATTACACCGAAGAAGAAGCGGAAGAAGCGTACAAACGTCTGCAAGATCAACCAATCAAGCTGGCGATTATCGGTCGTCCGAACGTAGGTAAATCAACGCTGACAAACCGCATTCTGGGTGAAGAACGCGTGGTTGTGTACGACATGCCGGGCACGACGCGCGACTCCATTTACATTCCGATGCAACGTGATGAGCGTGAATACGTCTTGATCGACACCGCAGGTGTTCGTCGTCGTAAACGCATCAACGAAACCGTTGAAAAATTCTCGGTGGTGAAAACCCTCAAAGCGATTGAAGATGCAAACGTCGTGCTGCTGGTGGTGGACGCGCGTGAGAACATCTCCGACCAAGATTTGAGCCTGCTGGGCTTTGCACTGAACGCGGGTCGCTCGATCGTGATTGCTGTGAACAAGTGGGATGGTCTGGATACTGACGTGAAAGAGCGCGTGAAGAAAGAGCTAGACCGTCGTCTGGGCTTTGTTGACTTCGCACGTATTCACTTTATTTCCGCGCTGCACGGTACGGGTGTCGGTCACCTGTTCGAATCGGTTCAGGAGGCTTACCGCTCTGCAACCACTCGTGTGGGGACTTCAGTACTGACGCGTATTATGAAAATGGCAACCGAAGATCACCAGCCACCTTTGGTGCGTGGTCGTCGCGTAAAACTGAAATATGCGCACGCTGGGGGTTACAACCCGCCAATCATCGTCATTCACGGTAACCAGGTGAATGAACTGCCGGATTCTTACAAACGTTATCTGATGAACTACTACCGTAAGTCATTGGATATCATGGGAACGCCAATTCGCATTCAGTTCCAGAACAGTGAAAACCCATTTGAGGGTAAAACCAATAAGATGACCCTGTCTCAAGAACGCAAACGCAAGCGTCTGATGACCATGATGAAAGATCGCAAAAAATAAAAACAAAGCCCGGGTTTAGCCCGGGCTTTTTGCTATTCTGTGCCCACGAAATCAATCTCACTGAGAAGTTTGTATGTCTTACACACCAACGATCGTGATGTTTACGCAATCGTGCCACACGCTCACCAGCCAAGTACAATTGGTTCAATCATCCTCGGACAAGCTGTATGTGGTCACGCACAGCACGCCGTTTCATCCCGTGAGTCATATTTGGCCGGATCACCCGGCTGACCAAGGAACGCTCCATTCTGAGCACGGAGCGTTTGCCGTTGTTGATTGCCAAGTCGGTGCGATTGAATTGGCAACAGGCCATCTCTCGGTTGGGCAGGCGATTCCGGTGAAGCGCGACGCACCGGGGTGGGTGTTTGTGGTGGTTCATGTGCTTGAGGCCGAAGTCAACGCTGTGGCTTTAGGAGAGGCCGTGACACTCACCGTGAACGCAGCCTATCAGCAACGCCTTAGTCGTGGTCACAGCGCCGGACATCTGGCTTATTTAGCGCTCAACAAGGTGCTGGCGAAAGGATATTGGCGGAAAGACGCCGATCGAAAAGACCCGCACGGCCATTGTGATTTTAATAGCTACGCACAGGTCACTAGCTTTGTAACAGAAGATCGCTGTGTCGATACCTATCGACTTGGTAAAACACTCCGTAAAAGAGGGTTAAACAGTGATGATATGCTAAATGACCTTGCGAGCATCGAAAAGCAAGTGAATCAGCAGTTGGCGGATTGGTTAGCGTTGCGATCGCCAATGATGGTATCGCGCGATGGGGATGCGCTCACCGATTCTCGTTACTGGGAGTGTGATTTACATGAAGGCGAAATCGCACGTATCCCTTGTGGCGGAACGCATGCAACGAGTTTGCGTGATTACCAAAGCATCGTTGTGAACTTGCAAATACGGGATGACCAACACATCGAAATGCACACGCATGTAACACCAGCCTCGGAAGAATGATCTTTTTATTAAATTCTGACAGTTTGGCTTATTTAAATGTCCATTAGATTTTAAGTCTGTTTAAAATCCAAAAACAGGATATGTAACTTATGCTTTCGGTGTGTGGTTATATAAATGTTCTTTTAAGGGGAGATCGCTGATCAACGTGAATAAAGCAGATGATCGGACGACGATCTTTTAAAGCAAGGATAGCAGCATCGCCTGAGGAAGGCCGATGAGGTTGAAGATGCTGTGATAAAGATCAAGGTGATGTATCCGTTTGTTTTGGATCATCAAATGACAAATAGCATGCATGAGAGAAACGCGATGAATAACCCTTGCCCGACCTGCCAGCAGCCATTGGTGTGGGATGGTCAGTATCACTGCACGCAGTGCGACGAACACTTTAAGAAAGTGGGCTTTTGCCCGGATTGCGGTGCAGAACTGGAAAAGCTGCAAGCGTGTGGTGCGGCGAATTACTTTTGTCATCACTGCAATGAATTGAAATCCAAATCGCGAGTCCGATTTGAATTTCACAAGCAGGATCATTGAACGGTGGAGTGAATCTCACCATCGGCTAAACGGGTGACGAGTTGGTCGCCCGTTTTGACATCTGAAGCTTGGCGCACAATCTCACCTTGTGACGTTTGGGTAATCGAATAACCGCGCGATAGGGTAGCGAGTGGGCTGACGGTGTCGAGTTTGTCGATAAGCCGCGTAAAGCGGTGACGAGACGAAACCAGTTGGCGCTGCATGGCATCAATCAAACTTCGTTCGCGCAAGGCGAGGGTGTAATGCTGCTCGCGTAGGGTTTTCTCTGGCGATTGCAATTGCAGGCGATGCTGTTGTTTGGCCACGTGTTGACGTGTTTGGTTGAGCTGTTTCTGAATCGCGCGTTCGAGACGCATACTCAACTCATCAAGTTGCTGCTGCTGACGTTGCAACCGGTACATCGGGTGCTGCTTGTCCAAGCGATACTGTAATTGCTTCAGCGCCCCTTTTTGTTCAGAAACGTAATGGCGCATCGCGCTGGACAGCTTGTGCTCGTATCCCTGAAATGCTTGTTTTTTATGACTGTTGTCTCGGCTAACCAGTTCTGCCGCCGCCGATGGCGTTGGCGCGCGGACGTCAGCGACAAAATCAGCGATGGTCACATCGATTTCATGGCCAACTGCGCTGATGATCGGGATTTGACTGGCCGCAATGGTGCGCGCCACGATCTCATGGTTAAAACACCATAAATCTTCCAACGAGCCACCGCCCCGTCCAACAATCAACACATCACATTCTTCGCGGGCATTGGCGCGGCCAATGGCTTGCGCAATCTGAATTGCGGCATCTTCCCCTTGGACGAGGGTCGGATAAATGATGATGGGCAAGCTGGGATCTCGGCGTTTAAGCACCTGCAGAATGTCGTGCAGAGCAGCGCCGGTTTTTGAGGTAATCACACCCACGCAGCGCGGGTGTTCCGGCAGGGGGTGTTTGAGTGTCTGGGCAAACAGGCCTTCTGCGGCCAGTTGCATTTTGAGCTGATCGAATTCTTGTTGAAGACGACCGTCGCCTTCCGGCTGCATGCTCTCAATGATGATCTGATAATCCCCACGCGGCTCGTAAAGCGACAAGCGGGCTTTGACCAGTACTTGCTGACCATTTTGCGGCTTAAAGTGAACGAAGCGATTACTGCCCTTGAACATCGCACATTTGACTTGTGCACGGGAGTCTTTGAGGGTGAGGTACCAGTGTCCGGAGACGGGCGCGGAGAAGTTCGAGATTTCGCCAATCAACCACACAATGCCCATTTCATTTTCCAGTAACAACCGGACTTCAGCATTGAGACGGGAAACCGTATAGATGTTTGGATTGGTCAAAGAGGACTCGCTAATTTGCTCAGACGTGGGTATGGAAATTAGCGGCAATATAATACATATCAAGGGGGTAATTGCAAATAAAAAATGAAAAAATGAGTGGTCAAGCGATTGCTCTGGGCGTATAATCCGTCCGCAATATCTAATCCAAATGCAGCATCGCTGCACTCATTATGCGAAACGATGAGGCTTGGATTGTTCTTTTTACTCCTTATATTGTGAGATATTGCAAATGCTAAGAATTGCCAAAGAAGCGCTGACATTCGATGACGTCCTACTTGTGCCAGCACACTCCACCGTTCTCCCAAATACCGCTGATCTTCGCACTCAGCTGACGAAAAACATCCAACTGAACATCCCAATGATCTCTGCGTCGATGGATACCGTGACGGAAGCCCGTCTGGCTATCGCTCTTGCGCAGGAAGGTGGCATTGGCTTTATCCACAAAAACATGTCTATTGAGCAACAGGCTGCTGAAGTTCGTCAGGTGAAGAAATTTGAAGCTGGCGTGGTTACCGATCCGGTCACCGTAAGCCCTGATGCAACTATCGCTGATGTGATCGCCCTGACTGAAAAGCACGGTTTTGCGGGTTTCCCTGTAGTGACTGAAAGCCACGAGCTGGTGGGGATCATCACGGGTCGTGACGTTCGTTTTGTGACGGATTTGTCGAAGAAAGTTTCTGTGGTTATGACGCCGAAAGAGCGTCTTGCATCGGTCAAAGAAGGTGCGACTCGCACTGAAGTTCAAGAAAAAATGCACGAAGCACGCGTTGAAAAAGTATTGGTCGTGAACGATGAGTTCCAACTGACCGGTATGATCACCGCCAAAGACTTCCATAAAGCTGAACGTAAACCTAACGCATGTAAAGATGCACGTGGTCGCCTACGTGTTGGTGCTGCGGTTGGCGCTGGTGCTGGCAACGAAGCGCGTGTCGCTGCTCTTGTTGAAGCGGGCGTAGACGTTCTGCTGATTGACTCTTCACACGGTCACTCTGAAGGTGTTCTTAACCGCATTCGTGAAACGCGCGCGGCTTACCCAGATCTAGATATCATCGGCGGTAACGTTGCAACTGGCGCAGGCGCTAAAGCGCTGATCGAAGCAGGTGTGAGTGCTGTGAAAGTGGGTATCGGCCCTGGTTCTATCTGTACAACTCGTATCGTGACAGGCGTTGGTGTACCTCAAATCACTGCGATTTCTGATGCGGCTGAAGTGGCGGGTCAATACGGTATTCCTGTCATTGCGGACGGCGGTATCCGTTTCTCTGGCGACATCTGTAAAGCGATTGCAGCTGGCGCATCTTGTGTGATGGTTGGCTCAATGTTCGCAGGGACTGAAGAAGCTCCGGGCGAAGTGATTCTGTACAACGGTCGTTCTTACAAAGCTTACCGCGGTATGGGTTCTCTGGGCGCGATGTCTCAAGGTTCTTCTGACCGTTACTTCCAATCCGATAATGCAGCGGACAAACTGGTTCCTGAAGGTATCGAAGGCCGTATCGCGTACAAAGGTCGCCTGAAAGAGATCGTTCACCAACAAATGGGTGGTTTACGTTCAAGCATGGGTCTGACTGGTTCTGCGACCATTGAAGATATGCGTACGAAAGCAGAATTTGTACGTATCTCTGGCGCGGGTATGGCAGAGTCTCACGTACACGACGTTCAAATCACGAAAGAAGCACCAAACTATCGTTTGGGTTAATCAACGTCGCATTGATTTTTCTCGAACGAGAAAACAACGTAAACGTTTGCTTTTTCCTTGAAGCATTAATAAGAGGCGAGTACACTCGCCTCGGTTTTAATCACTTAGCCCTAAAAGACTGCTCAAAATGACTAAAAATATCCATGACCAACGTATTCTGATCCTGGACTTCGGTTCTCAGTACACTCAACTTGTGGCGCGTCGCGTCCGTGAAATCGGCGTTTATTGCGAACTGTGGAGCTGGGATGTTGAAGAAGCGGATATTCGCGAATTCAATCCAGACGGCATCATTCTATCTGGTGGTCCGGAAAGCGTAACGGAAGCGAACTCTCCCCGTGCACCGCAATACGTTTTTGACTCAGGCGTGCCTGTGCTGGGTGTATGTTACGGCATGCAAACCATGGCTGAACAGCTGGGTGGTAAAGTTTCGGGCTCTGACGAGCGTGAGTTTGGCTACGCACAAGTGAAAGTGTCTGGTGAGTCTGCGCTGTTCAAAAATCTTGAAACCACACAAGACGTTTGGATGAGCCACGGCGACAAAGTTGTCGAGATTCCTGCTGATTTCGTCAAAGTCGGTGAGACAGACACTTGTCCTTACGCGGCGATGGCAAACGAAGAGAAAAAATACTACGGCGTACAGTTCCACCCAGAAGTGACACACACCAAAGGCGGCCTGCAAATGCTGGAAAACTTTGTGCTGGGTGTTTGTGGTTGTGAGCGTCTATGGACGTCTGAATCGATCATTGAAGACGCGGTTGCTCGCATCAAAGAACAAGTGGGCGATGATGAAGTGATCCTTGGCCTGTCTGGCGGTGTGGATTCGTCAGTTGTGGCGATGCTGGTTCACCGTGCCATTGGCGACAAACTGACCTGTGTGTTTGTTGACAACGGTCTGCTACGCTTGAATGAAGGTCAGCAAGTGATGGATATGTTCGGCGATAAATTCGGTCTGAACATCATCAAAGTGGACGCAGAAGAGCGCTTCCTTGATGCACTGAAAGGCAAGTCTGATCCAGAAGACAAACGTAAAACGATCGGTCACGTGTTTGTCGACGTATTCGATGAAGAGTCGAAGAAACTGAAAAACGCGAAATGGTTGGCGCAAGGCACCATCTACCCAGACGTGATCGAATCTGCCGCGTCAAAAACTGGTAAAGCGCACGTGATTAAATCACACCACAACGTGGGCGGTCTGCCTGACGACATGGAAATGGGCTTGGTTGAACCATTGCGTGAGCTGTTTAAAGATGAAGTGCGTAAGATTGGCCTAGAGCTTGGTCTGCCGTACAACATGCTTTACCGCCACCCATTCCCAGGGCCAGGCCTTGGCGTTCGTGTGCTGGGCGAAATCAAGAAAGAATACTGTGACTTGCTACGTCGCGCAGACGCGATCTTCATTGAAGAACTTCATGCGGCTGACCTATACGACAAAGTGTCTCAAGCATTCACCGTGTTCCTCCCTGTACGCTCAGTGGGTGTAATGGGCGATGGCCGTAAGTATGACTGGGTTGTTTCACTGCGTGCTGTTGAAACCATCGATTTCATGACCGCGCATTGGGCACACCTGCCATACGACTTCCTTGGCAAAGTGTCAAACCGCATCATCAACGAAGTGAACGGTATCTCTCGCGTGGTTTACGATATTTCAGGTAAGCCGCCAGCAACTATCGAGTGGGAATAATCCCGCCTCGCTAGTCAGTGAGTCATCAACTTCAAAAGCCCCGGATGAACGCCGGGGCTTTTTTGTTCAGGGAATAAGGGGAATCAAAAGCTGCCCTGTGTCGTAGTTTGATTATCACTATTAAACTGGTTGTTTGAACCGGATTGCCAAACGAGATTTGCAGTAGGATCCGATTCATCGCGTTTGATGCATTTCCACTCTACATCCTGTTGCGCAGGTACGGTAATCGTTGCGCTCCAGGTGGGATATTGAGAAGGATCCAGTTTTACAGCACTTTCCACGGCCCAGTTGCCAAGTTGGGCAACGCTTCCAACGGCATAAACACTTTGGCCAAGTGTGGTATAACCATTGTAGCAACTAAAAGAGATCGCTATCGAGGTTGGATCGCTATCACCGCTGCTTTGCCCATGCAGCACAATCGCTTGGTTCTGTGCCAGATGAAGTGTAGCCTGTCCACCACTGACGGATACATTGTCATCACCAAGTAAATTGCTATGACTACCGTCTGACAATGCTAAATTGCTTACGGTAATAGAATTTGCTGTGCCACGGTTGAGTGCAACAGTGACCACATCGTTATCTTCCTGACGCTCATACACTAATATGTCATCATTGACCCAACGTGACGTATAGCTGCCACGCTGAATGGCGAGACTGTTTTGGCGTAGGTCGGTCAATGTCTGAATGATTTTGAATGCTTGGGTATTCTGAGTGAAGCTTGGCATTTTTTCACGGTTATAAGGATCGCTACCCACTTGACCAAAGTCGTTTTGGGTGAAATTTGCCGCGTACTGCTCAGTTCCATAGTATATGGCGGGGATTCCGCGTACGGTCATTGTTGCGACCAGCCCTAAGTCAACTCGCTGTTGGGCGAATTCTTCGTTTTGACTTCCGCCTGCTTCGTTGTTTCCTGGGCCAAACGTTGATTCACTGGAGCGTAACGCAGTCGAAATCCGCGCCATATCGTGGTTATCCATAAAGACAACTTGCCAGTCATCACTGGAAAACACGGTTTTTCGGGTGTTGAGGTAATTGTTTAGTGTCTGCATCGTATTACCCGAACGGTTTGCCAACACGCGTTCCAAGGTATCCCTAAAACCAAAATCAAGCAGTGCAGAGCCCGAGGTATTGGCATAATCGATAGCATAGCCGTCAATACCCGAAGTGGTATTGGCACTGGCGCCGAACCATTCACCGAAGAAGTAAAATCCTTCCCGACCAAGCGTTTGGCTGTAGTCATAAATCTCAGTTGTCCATTGCTGGATAAAAGACTTATCCATATGTTTAATCGCATCAATACGAATCGCGTCAACACCAGCATCGATCCAGAATTTTGAACCATCTAGTAAGTATTGATATACCTCGCTATTCGACTGATTAAAATCCGAGAGGTTGAACAAGTTATGGTTGCGTACTTGGTACCAGTCGTTCCAGTCGGAAACGCCACCATTATGGTGATACCAGTTCGTTCCGGCAGCAACGTCGGTGTTGTAATCTGTGATGAACTGACCGTCGCGGTATAACGCGCCGAATTCGTTTTCGTCATTCCCATTGGAATGATTTGGGGCATAATCGAGTACTAACTTCATGCCGTATTCCGCACTATGCATTGTTGCGGTCAACTCTTTGAAATCTTCCAGTGTCCCAAAGTGTTCATCTACCCGGAAGAAGTCACGCCCCCAGTAACCATGGTAACCAGCACCACCATTGACATCGACGTTATCTGCATTATCGATCGGTGGCGTAATCCAAATAGCCGTTACGCCGAGTGATTTTAAGTAAGGTAATTGATTAATTAAACCACGCAGATCACCCCCTATATATTTCTTTAAATTGTTGGGGTCATATGTTGCTGAGTTATTCCCTGTATTATTACTTGAATCTCCATCGCTGAAGCGATCAAGAAACACAAAATAAATAGTCTCTTTTCGAAAGTCGAGAAAGCTGTCTGTTTCAGCTTGTATGTTTGTCTCAGCAAAGAGCGGTGAACTTAATGTCAGCCCATTTAAGGCAATAGCAGTCAGCAGCGCACTGCAAAGCAAGGTGCGTTTTTTCATTGGAGATTTCCTTGTCGTGGTGAATATTAACCGGTGATCATTCCCGGTCGTTGGTTAAACTCTTTTCACTGTAGAAATCGAAAATATGGCAGAACTCTGTATTGAGATTAAAACGAATTGATTTACCGATATCTGAGGTTGAGATGGTTTGATCATTGACGCGAGCAATTAGTTCTTTACTGCCCACCTGAAAATAGAGATATTTTTCATTGCCCATATTTTCAACAACCGTTAATTGTCCGGTCACTACATTGAGCGCGTCATCCGTCGTGGCAATATTGATATGCTCCGGTCGGATGCCAAAGCAAACGGGCTTGTTAATATATCGCCACAGCGCTTGTTGTTTTTCGAGTGGAATAAGAATTCGAATGTCGTTGGCAATATCGATATAGAGTTGTCCATTATCCTCTCGGATCACTGTATCGACGAGATTCATTGCCGGCGAACCAATAAAACTGGCAACAAATTTGTTCGCCGGTTTGTTATATAAATTACTAGGGGTGTCTACCTGCATAATTTTGCCCTGATTGAGCACGCAGATTCGATCTCCGAGGGTGAGCGCTTCGGTTTGATCGTGAGTGACATAAATCATGGTGGCAGGGTTGCCTTCCTCTTTTAGCGATTTATGCAGTTGCGCTATTTTTACTCGCATAGAGACGCGAAGTTTGGCATCAAGATTCGATAACGGTTCATCAAATAAAAAGACATCGGGTTTACGAACGATGGCCCGGCCAACTGCGACACGCTGACGCTGACCACCAGACATTTCTTTCGGTTTCCGATAGAGTAAATCGGTGATTTCTAATTTTTCGGCGGCTTCTTCGACTCGGCGTTTAATTTCGTCTTTTGGCCGTTTCTGCATTTTGAGGCCAAAAGCCATGTTGTCGAAGACAGTTTTATGGGGATAGAGCGCATAGTTTTGAAACACCATGGCAATTCCCCGATCTTTGGGCGGCAGATCGTTGACCACTTGCTGACCAATACGTATTTCACCGTCAGAGATACTCTCCAGCCCAGCAATCATTCGCAGTGTGGTTGATTTTGCGCACCCTGATGGCCCAACAAACACCATAAACTCGCCTTCGCGAATATCTAAGTCGATACCATGTACTGCTTTAAAGCCGTTATCATATTTCTTTTCTACTTTACGTAGGCTTACTGTTGCCACGACTATCTCCACTGACCCGCTGGGTCTAAAAGGGGATTGAAATATTCCACTGGATTTGACGTTATCCAATTCGGGAAGAATGGGCAGCTATTATGCTACCCGATCACTGCTTCGGTTGTTATTGGCATTCCGCGATTGCTGCCAGAAGAGGTTTCTTGTCTGGGGCAATTTGTATTGTCCAGACATAACGGCCATCGGAAGGGATGGCTACGACCGTATTCTTAGCAAATCCGCCGCGTTTCAGCTCTTTGACTTCGCCGACTGATAACGCCATACCGGAAACGGTAAACTGCGGCGTCCAGCTCATGGTGGCAAATTGCAGGCTGACATTACCGGCTTTTTCTTGCGATACAACCTGGTAAATACCATCGCCTTTGTAAGCCATTTTATGGTTATCCATATGAATCCACTGACCTTCGGAGAAGGTACCAACAACAAACAGAGAAGGGCTAATTGGGCCGCGATCATTGGCAAGCGTTGGTAAATCACAACTGAAGAAACGGGTGTCGATGTCAGTGGCCAGTTTTGATGAGTCAGACGTGGTACTGGCACAACCGGTTATCAGGGTTGTTAAGGTAGCGGCAAACAGAAGTGTAAGTTTCATATCAAGTCCTTGATCATTTCGTCTTGTTTCAGTTATACAGTGCGGAAAGTCAGCGCTGTATTGGGATTAATCAGATATCCTATTCATTGACGTGTTTGTCAAAAAATCGGGAATACCAATGTTTGGTTTTAGTTGGAGATTTTTTTGTCCGTTCGTGGTGGTGGGTGAGTTTGTTGAGCACCGCCAGATTAAGGTAATAGGCTTTGGCATCTTTGGCTGGATAGCCAAACAAATCGCTGCCCGGTGGAAAAGAGTGGCTGACCCCGGATTTTGCTTTAATCACGGAATGGCTGCCAATTGTAATGTGTCCAGCTGTACCAACCTGACCATGAACAATGACGTGATCACCTAAAATGGTATGGCCGGAAAAGCCACATTGAGAAACAATCAGGCAGTGGCTGCCAATTCGGCAGTCGTGACCAATTTGTACCTGGTTATCAATCTTGCTGCCCCGGCCTATCACAGTGTCACCAAACGTGCCCCGATCGATGGTATTGTTGCTACCGATTTCCACATCATCTTCAATAATTACCCGCCCAATACTTTCGACACGTTGATAGCTGCCATCATGACCTGACATGTATTCGAAGCTGTAGTTACCGATTGAATTATTCGAATCAATGGTCACGTTATTGCCAATCACTGTGCCTTCTTTGATGACTGTATTGGCATGAATCGCCACATTGTCACCAATAGTTACAGCGTTCATAATTTTAACGCCTGGCATGAAATGGCAACCTTTGCCAATTTGGCAGTGCTCACCGATGTATACTCCCTCAAGGGTTGACGTATTTGATTGCTCGAATACGCGATACTTATTGACTTTGTAATAGCGCAGCAGTTGGTTAATTTTCATGACATCCAACTGTTCTATTACGACATGCGCTTTCGCAGGACTTTGCATAATTTCACTAGGCCCCACCAGAACATCTGCGCTGGTTTGTGCAATCTGTTTAAGTTCCGATTTGGCGAAGACGATGGCGAGGCCGCCTTGCCGGTCACTGACCACAGGACGAATGGTGTCGATGATAATCGACGGATCCCCAACAATTTTGCCTGATAGACGATGTGCAATCTCAGCAACACTTAGCATGATGGCCTCTCAATGATGTTAGAACCGATATAAAGCTTGTAAGTAAACGGTATGTTGTGAAAGCTCGCTTTCATTCTTCGCTTCCCAACCGGCCAGTTGACTTTTTTCTTCCACTTCATTGGCGTATTCATATTCGCCTTTCAGCAACCAGTTATCTCCCACAGCTTGTTCGTAGCCTAGAGTTGCTTTACGAATATCTTTGAAGTAGTCGACATTGGCATTGCCGCCTCCGCTACTGGCAGAGTTTTTCGTTTCGTTTTCTCCGAGGCGGAAGCGAGCGTAGAGAACACCGGCATCATCGAAGCTATATTGCACGATTGGTTCAATATACTTTTCGGTGAAATCGCTGATTTCATTGATGGCACCATTCGCTTGATGATCTTTGTTGTCTTTGATCTGATAGTACAGCTCGACGCCTAACTCCCAGTTCCCAAAACGCTTGTATGGTTTGAACAGCAGGCTGTAACCCTCTTCGACACGCTCTCCCCATTCGCTTTTGTCTTCTTTACTGTAGAGATATTCGAGATTAGAGTAAAAACCCCAATTATACTCATTGCTGAAATAGGTGAGATAAGGTCGAACGCTGTGTTCTGCCAAATCTTTGTGCAGTCCACTGACATAAGGAGAAAAAACCTTGCTGCGTGTGTATTCAAGTTCGTAGATAAGCCCGGTCGTCCAGCCGTCGGCGAGATAGAAGCCTTTATTTAATGAGAAGAGGTGTTTAAGGCCATCTTCATTTTCATGATATCCGGGTTCTTTTTGTTCGCGATTTTCTATTTTTAGTCCATATAGCGCACTGAAATTCCAGCGGGAATTGTTGTAATAGACACCAAAGACTTCATGGGTGGTTGTTTTCTCTTTCTTCTTGTTGCCATTGAAACCATCCGTCACTTTATATTCATATTCTAATGATGTACCGACATGCCCGCCAAATTGTAATGCTTCATTGAAAAAGCTGTCACTGGGGTCTATGCCTCGTTCACTAGCCGCAAAAGTGGGGACAGAAAGAGTCAGTGCAGCAGCGATAGAGGCAGAGAGTAAGGTTCTTTTCACGATAGGTCCTTATCAACCACTTGGTTGTTAGTCGTTAATATAATTTAAATGAATTCATAGTAGTTCACTGTGAACGCCTACTCATTCTTCTTGATATGAACCGGTTTTTCCTCTTCGCAATTCTTCAATTGAGAACTCCATCACTGTTACGTCCTTGACTTGTTGATTTTGGTCACAAATTTAATTTTATTGTCGCGTCTTTTTGTCTTTTGAGTTCGTTTTTTGCTCGGTGATCACTCGTCGTCGTTGATGCCAGTTCGTGACGCTGTTTACCTTGATTAGACAAGGTTTTGTTGATGTTTGTCACAATTAATTGCACGGCAATTTCGATAGTAGTTGACTTAAAATAGTCGCAATACACATAGTAGTATTAGTTGAACTACTACATGGTGTTGTGATGAGAAATACATGGATAAAAACCGTTTTGCTAAGCGCATGCGTCAGTTTGCCTCTGTGGAGTCAGGCTGAAGACATTCAACCTGAAGCGGGATCGGATCTACTGATATGGACGGATAGCTCTACGTTGGATTACATGAAGTATGCTGCGGAGTCTTTTAACCGGGATTTTGGTTACGACGTTACGTTTTCCTTTCGCGGGTTGGCGCCGATTGATGCTGCAAGCCGCTTGATTCAAGATGGTGGTTCAGCTCGTGTCGCAGATGTCGCCGAGATTGAGCATGATTTACTTGGTCGTTTGGTTGTTGCGGGGGGAGCGATGGAAAACTTAGTCTCCTCTGAACGTATTTTGTCGACTTTCTTACCGAATGCGACTGCAGCGGCCCAATACGCTGGCAGCAATTACGGTTTTCCCGTCAGCTACGCCACATTAGCGCTTTTTTACAACAAAGAATTATTACCAGCCGCTCCCAAGACTTTTGAAGAAATCATCCAATTTGGCAATGGTTTTAATGACGCTAAGGCGAATCGCTATGCATTGTTATGGGATATCCAGAACTACTATGAATCACGAATGTTCCTGACCTTGTATGGCGCTTACGAATTTGGAAACCAGGGAACTGATGCCAAAGATCTTGGCATTGATTCACCATTGGCACAGCAAGGAATGAATGCGATGAAAATGCTAAAAGCAGCCAATCGTTCTAACCCGGTTGATATGCGTAATGCTCAGGTAAGACGAGGATTATTTGGCGAAGGGAAAGTCGCGGCGATTATTGATGGACCTTGGGCGATACAAGGTTACGACAACAGTGGTGTCAATTATGGTGTTGTTCCAATCCCCACTCTAAAAGGGAAGCAACCCAGAACATTTTCGACCGTGCGTCTGGCGGTGGTGTCCTCTTACAGTGAATATCCCAAAGCTTCCCAACTGTTTGCCGATTATCTGTCCTCAGAAAAAATGCTGCTGAAACGCTACCAAATGACCAAATCTATTCCACCCGTTGAATCACTGATGGAGAAAATCATTGTCGATGCGGATGAGGCCACCTATGCCATTATTGCGCAAGGTTTCCATTCCGACGCAATGCCATCGATTCCTGAAATGGGCTACCTGTGGTCACCGATGGCGAGTGCAATCACGGCGATGTGGGTCAACGATCAGCCGGTCAATCAGGCTCTTGACCATGCGAAATCGATCATTGAAGAGCAGATCGCGTATCAGGAGTAGTTATGCTTTTGTCTCAAACTGTTAAGGACCCGAAAATGAGACTCTCTTGGATCATTATGGGATCAACTCAGTTCGCTCGTGGACATTGGATCACCGGGGGGATTTTCCTCTTGGTGCAAGTCTTGTTTTTATCCTTTGCGCCAGAGATGGCCAGTGCGCTTAAAGGGTTGATTTCGCTGGGGGATGTTGCACAAACACGTCAGGGCTTTCAAGTGATTGCTGGCGACAATTCAATTTTTATGCTGGTGGAAGGGGTGATAGCTCTGGTGCTTGTGGTGTTAACCATCACCACGTATGTCGTTAATGTTCGTCATGCACAAGATTGCTCATGGTGTACGCTCACTCTCCGTGAGCAAGCCAAAGCTATTTATGACGATAAGTTTGCGCTTATTGTGTTATCGCCAGCATTGATAGCCAGTCTGGCATTCATCATCATGCCGATCGCGATTACGGTCTTGGTGTCGTTTACCAACTATTCTGCTCCTCACCACATTCCGCCCAAAAATTTAGTTGATTGGGTCGGGTTAAAAAACTTCCAGACACTGTTTGAATTAAAAATTTGGTCCAGTACTTTTTTGGGCGTGGCTTGCTGGACGGTTATCTGGGCAATATCGGCCACCGTATTAACTTGTGGTTTTGGTTTTGTCCTCGCATTGGCACTGGAAAACCGAAACATCAGAGCTAAGAAATTATGGCGATTCGTTTTTATTCTTCCTTATGCGGTTCCTGCCTTTGTCACTTTGTTGATGTTTCGTTTATTGCTCAATGGCATCGGGCCCGTGAACGCTCTGCTCAATTCTTGGGGCATTGAATCGGTTGCTTTTCTTTCTGATCCTTATTTAGCCAAGATGACGGTCATTGCTGTCAGCGTCTGGGTGGGGGCGCCATATTTTATGTTGTTGATTTCCGGTGCTCTGACCAATATTCCACGCGATTTGTACGAAGCCAGTGAAGTTGACGGTGCGAATAAATTCCAGCAGTTTCGTGAGATAACATTGCCGATGGTATTGCATCAAGTCGCGCCGTCTTTAGTGATGACCTTCGCACATAACTTTAATAACTTCGGTGCGATCTTTCTGTTGACGGAAGGGGGGCCGATTAATCCGGAATATCGTTTCGCGGGTCATACCGACATATTAATTACCTGGATTTACAAACTCACTTTGGATTTTCAGCAATACCAAATTGCTTCGGTGATTTCTATTGTGATTTTCCTGTTTCTATCGGTGATTGCGGTTTGGCAATTCCGGCGAATGAATTCGTTTAAAGATGATGTAGGGGTGTGATGATGAATTCGTTGCTGAACAAACTTGCGACTGGCATTGTTTATCTGTTTCTGACACTGAATGCTTTGTTGGTTCTCGGGCCGGTTATTTGGACTGTGCTTGCATCGTTTAAACCCGGAAATAACCTTTTCAGTTCATCATTTACGGACTTCAGTTTTACGCTGGACCACTACATGACGTTGTTTAACGATACCCCTTACTTAGAGTGGTACAAAAACACCTTTATTCTGGCGACCGCAAATATGTTGATTTCATTGGTGGTTGTCACCATGACTGCGTTTGTTTTTTCTCGTTATCGCTTTCAGGGCAAACGGAATGTGTTGATGAGCATTTTAGTGTTGCAAATGTTTCCTGCTTTTCTGTCGATGACCGCCATTTACATCCTGCTGTCTAAAATGGGGCTGATCGATACTTACCTCGGTTTACTATTTGTTTATGTCACGGGGTCTCTGCCATTTATGACCTGGTTAGTGAAAGGCTATTTTGACGCGATACCGACGTCGTTAGATGAAGCTGCCAAGATTGATGGTGCAGGGCACATGACTATATTCATCGAAATTATATTGCCTTTGGCGAAGCCGATTTTAGTGTTTGTTGCATTGGTCTCTTTCACCGGGCCATGGATGGATTTCATCCTACCGACACTCATTCTACGCAGTGAAGAAAAGATGACGCTGGCCATTGGGATCTTCAGCTGGATCACGTCCAACTCTTCAGAAAACTTTACACTTTTTGCGGCTGGTTCGTTGCTGGTTGCCATCCCCATAACCCTGTTGTTTATCGCGACTCAGAAACACATCACGACCGGTTTGGTCAGTGGTGCGGTAAAAGAATAATTTACAGGAAGCATTATGATTACAAGAAGCTCACTGACACACTTGGCAAAAAGTGCAGACAGTTACGCCTATGATGACCAGACATTACACATTCGATTCCGCAGTGCAAAAGGTGAGGTGGATAAAGTCACTTTGTGGATCGGCGATCCTTACACCTGGGCTGAGGGGGGGTTAGATGGGGGGAACTTAGGCGGCAGCGACGCGCACGGCTGGATAGGGGGAACTGAAGTGCCCATGCTTCGGGAGGGATGCAGCGAGCATCATGATCACTGGTTTGCCTCATATGTTCCGCCTAAAAAACGCGCCCGGTATGGTTTCATTCTTCATGGGAAAGATGGTGAAAAACTGCTGTTCGGTGAAAAGCACTGTGTAGATATTCGCGAAGTCTTACAGGCCGAAGTGGAACTCAGTAACTTAAGCAATTTTTTCTGTTTCCCTTACATTAACCCAGTCGATGTGTTGAAAACACCGACGTGGGTCCGTGATACCGTTTGGTATCAGATTTTCCCTGAACGTTTCCATAACGGGCGCCCCGATATTTCTCCGACTGGTGTTGAACCTTGGGGTAACCAGCCAACCAGTCGTAACTTTATGGGGGGCGATTTATGGGGCGTCATTGAGAAGCTGGACTATTTGCAGGATCTCGGGGTCAACGGTCTCTATTTCTGTCCGATCTTTACTGCACCAGCGAACCATAAGTATGACACGGTCGATTACTACAATGTTGATCCCCATTTCGGTGGTAATGAAGCATTTCGGGCGCTGGTGAGAGAGGCTCATCAGCGAGGCATGAAAGTGATGCTGGATGCGGTGTTTAACCATATTGGTCATCAGTCGCCCTTGTGGTTGGATGTGGTTGAAAAAGGCGAAAAATCGCCGTATGCCGATTGGTTTTGGATCAAACGCTTTCCTGTTTACCCCGAGAAGCCGCGATCAGAATGGGACTACAGCAACCTCAACTACGAAACCTTTGCGAATGTGGCTGAAATGCCCAAGCTCAAGACTGAAAATCCAGCGTGTCGCGCGTACTTACTTGATGTTGCCCGTCATTGGCTGGAAGAGTTTGATATTGATGGCTGGCGTCTCGATGTCGCCAATGAGGTCGATCATGAATTCTGGCGAGACTTTCGCCGCTTAGTTAAAAGCATCAAACCGGATTGCTATATCCTCGGTGAAATCTGGCATGAAGGGATTCCCTGGTTGCGCGGGGATCAATATGATTCGCTGATGAATTATCCGCTGACGCAGGCCGTCACTGATTTTTTTGCTCTTGGAGCCATCGAAAAGAGCGCCTTTATGCATGCGGTTACAAAGTCGTATCTTGCCTATCCGCGCAATGTCAATGAGGCGATGTTTAATTTGCTGGAAAGTCATGACACCACTCGCCTATTGACGCTGTGTCAAAACGACAAACGTAAGGCGAAGCTATCTTACTTGTTCATGTTCACTCAAGTGGGGTCTCCATGTATTTATTACGGTGGAGAGATAGGTATGGATGGGAAGAAGGGCATGGGGTTGGAACTTAACCGAAAATGTATGATTTGGGAGGAAAAATATCAGGATCTTGAATTTAAAGCGTTTATTCAAAAGCTGATTTTGTTGCGAAAGCGCTACCCTGAGTGCAATCAGCCCTATTTGGAATGGATCCCGGTTGAGCATTCGCATGTGATTGCGTTTTGCAAAGGGTCTTTGCAGGTGGTCATGAATAATAGTGGCCAGCCGAGTGCGTGTCGCGTCAACGGCGTTGACATTATCCTGCCAGCCTTTGGATTCGAATTGCGTAACCTTGTATCACAGGAAGTATTATGAAACTTGGACTGTCTGTTGATTCAGAGTGGGTTCGTAGTGTTCTGTTCGACAGTAATAAAAATCTTATCTATCGTAACCAACAAAAGACGTTGCATAGCCCGCAATCAACAACGGATTTGATCATAAAAATGGCGCGGAGCATGCAGCGCATGTTTGGTCCTTTTACACAGATTGGGCTCACGGTTATGCCCGATTGCTGGCAAGCCGACCATAAGGAGTCAAAGGCAGAATTGGCTCAGTCGATAACCGCCCAGCTTGCGATCCCTTGCCATCTGTTTGAGCCCGCGGTGATCGCATTAACTCAGGTTGGGGACCTCCCAAAGGGAAACATTCTGAGTGCGGTGTTGGACGACGGTTGTGATTTGTGTGTCGCCGATGAACTTTGGCACCGTGATCCAGAGGGTAATGTGCTCGATTTGTGTTGGGCACACCAGCCACTCAAAGGGTATGAGAGTCTCATCGATGGTATTACGCCGCTTTGTTGGTGTGGCAGTGATGAGTGTGTACGGCAATATGTGTCTCAAAAAGGGGTCGAACGTCAGTATCATCAGCTTTCGTTGCAGAGCGACTCAGCCAGTCATATTCTCAACGGAATTGAGGATACTCACGGCTGGTCTGCTCGAATATACCGGATCTGGGTCGATCAGCTTGCCCGGGCCTTATGTGATCCGGTGACGTGCTTTCGGCCTGCGCTACTTATCCTCAGCGGCAGTCTGATACTGCGGAGGGATCTGGCGTTGACACTAAAAAGTTCTCTGAGTCGCTATTGCCCCTGTGAGGTTTTGCCTGAGATCGTGTGTTTGTGCGGTGATGAATTCCGCTTTGCACAGGGTGCAAGCTCGATACATAGCGTAAAAACGTTAAAACGCCCTACATTCGAATCACGAGGAGTGCTAACCTTGACAGGAAAAATAGTGTGAAGCATCACCGAGGAACCCCCGTGACCGAACTGGTAACAAAACTGATGGGCTTTGGTTTTACCAAGACCGATGCATTGGTTTACATCAATTTATTGAAAAATGGCCGTGCCAGTGGCTACAAGATAGCCAAAGAAATTTCTCTTTCCCGCTCTTCGGTATATTCATCGATCGACAACTTATACAAAAATGGTTGTATTTTCTTATCCGACGGTGAAACCAAAGAATATGAAGCAAAGTCTCCCGATTTGATCTTCAATCAGATTGAGAAAAAGACTATAGAGGACATTCATATCCTGAAAAAGGAGCTGTCACGTATGATGCTCCAGGAAGAGAAAGAGTTTATTTACAATGTCTCCGGATTCGAGAATCTGCTGCAGAAAGCCAGAGAGCTGCTCAATTTGGCGCAAGTCGAAGTGTATCTGAATACAGATTTTCATCTTGATTTACTCGCCGACGAAATCTCTCAGGCGATAGAACGAGGCGTTCGAGTGATCGTCTTTTCCTTCAACCGACTGACACTGCCACATCCAAAAATTGAGCACTATTCGCGCTCTGAAAACCCGGAACAACGTTATCCGTCGCACCGTTTCATGATGGTGATAGACATGAAACAGGCCATGATTTTTTCGCACCGTGAGGAAACGCAGGGGCTCTACTCTAATAACCGCCTAATCATCAAAATGATGGCAGAGCATATCCACAGTGATATTTATCTCACGGAGTATGAGAAGCTGGCTCCAGATCAGCGTTGCCGAATCGCAACCGTACATGAACTGGAAAATAACATGGTGGCAGATGGCCGCCTGATCTCGCAGGTACAAACCTCGAGCTGATGTTGTTTTGGGATGAAATATCTTGTAAATAATTTATTTTTTATCGCTCTCGGGCCTTTCTTATGTGGAAGGCCCTTTTTGTTTTTATAAAAGTTATTATTTATCAGTCGATTGGCGTTATCTATCGTTCGGGCTTATGGCGTTGTTGTTTTGGTAATCTTAGATCTCATTTTTGAGTCCTATACTTTTATTTATGCGTGATTAAAATCCGCGCGTATTTTTTATCAACACTTTTGTAAGGTAACTTGAATGTCTACTAAATTAGCCAACCCTGCGCCGCTTGGTCTCATGGGTTTCGGTATGACGACTATTCTGCTGAATATTCACAACGCAGGTTTCTTCCCAATCGATTCGATGATTCTTGCGATGGGTATTTTCTACGGCGGTTTGAGCCAAGTGATTGTAGGCATCATGTGCTTTAAGCGCGGTGATACATTCGGTACAACGGCGTTTACTTCTTACGGTCTGTTCTGGCTGACGCTGGTTGGCCTGTTGGTGATGCCAAAAATGGGTCTGCCAGCAAGTCCTGCACCGTTCATGGGTTGGTACCTCGCATTGTGGGGCATCTTCACAGGCTTCATGTTTATCGGTTCACTGTGCTACCCAGTGGCAAAACAAGTGGTGTTCGGTTCACTGACCATCCTGTTTGCACTGCTAGCGATTCGTGATTTTACTGGTAGCGAATTCATCGGCATGATCGCAGGTTTCGAAGGCATCTTCTGTGGCGCAAGCGCAGTATACTTCGCGATGGCGCAAGTGATTAACAACGAGTACGGCCGCGTGGTTCTACCAATCGGTGAGAAGAAAAAAGCGGCTCCGGTTGCACAAGAAATCGCTGCGTAATTAAACGTATCAGGAAAAGGCTGGCCAGGTGCCAGCCTTTTTTGTACCCCAATTGAACTTTAAGTGGCCCACCTCCGAGCATGCGGTTTGAGCGTGGAGACGTTATTCCTGGATCGGGATGGCGGATTCATCTTTAAACAGGCAAATGGTGCGCGCCGAGCCACTGACTTCCATCGCCTTTCCCTTGGTATTGTTAAAGCAGTAAATGGTTTTACTCTCCCCATCAATCGACTGCGTCTTTTCAACATATTCCCGTTCGTCGTCATCAAATAACAGACTCAGTTCATCGCTCAATAGATTAGAGATTCGATGCCCTGATGGGCTGATCGTCAGATAAGCCACAGCGCCAATCATGGATGAAAAAGAGAGCGCACTCACCAGCAGTAACTTTTTACGATACTCGTGATGAGGCTTGGTGATAGGGGGGCGGGGCTTTTTGGGGCGGTTAGTGGCGTGCTTTCGTTTGGTCTCCGTCACGATTTTGTAGCCAATTTTAGGCAGGGTTTCGATTTGAACGACCTGCTTTAAACAACTGTGATTGATTTGCTTTCTAAGGCGAGAGATACACTGATTGAGGCTGTTTTCATCCACCAATAACCCTCGGTTGCCCCAGATGGCATGAAGCAGGGTTTTGCGCATCACAAATGTGTTCTGATATTCGAGCAAGGTGCACAGTGCGACGCACTCATTGTAACTGATCAGGTATCGTTCCCCATCGGTGGAGAAGATGCTGAATTGCTCAGGCAAAAATACACTTCCATCGCTGAACTCGTACTGACATATGTTGAAAGTCGGCTGATATATATAGCCTTCAAACTCTTTCATTATAATCCCTTGTTATCTATGTATGGAAAGGTTTGGTCTATTTGAATGTCACAGAATTAAATATTGTTATCCACAGCATTCGCATGGATTCTATTTATATTTTCTTGTTTTTGCATATTACATGTCATTAATTTATGTTTTTTTATATGAATCACTGTGAAAAAGGGTGTTTCATTGGGTTGATTGTCCGTTTCTTGTTGTAATTCATTCGCTGCGTTTGTTGCGGCTTTTGTGTCGTATGACGCTATCAGTCATGAGCGTAGTTTAATAAACAATGAGTTCCATTGAATTGATCAATGAATAATGAATGAATTGATTAATTGAGTGGGTTAATGATTATTTAAAATAGATAGAAATAATATTTATAACGGAGTTAATTCATGCTTTTTAAAACGAAAAGAAACCTGTTAATGGTCGCCACAGCATCGGTTTCAATGGTTGGTGCGACGTTGTCTGCGCCTGCGCTTGCAGACAACGCCACCAACGTTTATTTCAAGGGAGAAATTGTGGAGGCGGCTTGTGGTTTGGCACCTGACAGCATCGATCAAACCATCGAATTGGGTCAGCACCCAACGCACATTTTTAAAGCGAAAGGCGACCGTTCAACACCGGTATCGTTCAACATCAAGTTGACGGATTGTGATACCACCATCTCCAAAACGGCGAGCTTTACCTTCCTATCGAACCAAGATACCACCGGCAAACTGTTTAGCGTGGAAGGCGGCGCCACCGGTATCGGCGTGCGTATTCTGCACAATGGCAAACCGGTCGATAACGGCGCAGTTGCGGCGAGCAACACCCTGCTAGATGGCACCAACATTGCGTCGTTCTCGGCTGCGTATGAAGCGAACGTCGATGTCACGGCTAATCCGGTGACCGCCGGTAATGCGGAATCGTGGGCGCTGCTTCGCGTGAGCTACCAATAATAAGATTGCCACAGCTTCGGGCGGCGCTCGAGGCTGTGTACCTGCCGTTTAATCTGGATATTCCCAATGCGCTTAGAGTTAACAATTATGCTCTTGGGCAGTATGACTATTGCTTCATTTTCTACATCGGGTGCTGAATTTAATAGCCATTTTATTAAATCATCCAGTGTGGTCGATCTGAGTAAATTTAATCAAGCGAACTATATTCCAGATGGAATATATCAGTTCGATATTTTCTTTAATCAGGATTATCTCTATACCGAAAGAATATCCGTTGTCTCTGAACAGGTGTGTGTGACCCAAGCAATGATTGAACGTATGCCACTTAATTCACTTGGTTTGGGAAAATATTTGTCGACATTCATGCCTGAAAATAAGGAATGTTATCAGCTCTCACAAGTGGCATTTTCAAATATTCAGACCGATTTAACCAAAGGTCGAATGGATATTACCTTGCCGCAGGAATATTTGGCGGAAGAATATAAAAATGGTTTTGTGAATTCAAATCTATGGAACGACGGCATCGGCGGTGTGTTCTTTGATTATCACTCCAATTATTTTGCCACCAAACAAAATCAGGACAGCGATTGGTTTGATGACTGGACGACCTTTGGCGTGGTCGGTGTCAACGCGGGGCCTGTGCGTTTGCGTGCCAATTATCAGCAATCGTCGCAAACCCGAGGCGAGCTCACCTCATACTACGGCTACCTGCCATTGCGCCACATAAAATCCAAATTGAGTTTTGGCAACACCGCGTTTGGTTCGGAGATCTACGCGTCGTTTCGCATGAATGGTGTGCGGCTGCAAAGTGACGATCAGATGTTGCCCGCTTACCTGCGTGGCTACTCGCCGGTGATTTCCGGAACCGTTGAAGCCCCTGCGGTCATTACTCTTTCTCAGCAAGGGCGCGTGCTGAAAGTGGTCAATGTAAATCCCGGCCCGTATGTGATTGACGATCTGTCGCAGTCGAGCCAAGGCGAAATCGATGTCGAAATTCGGCTGGCAGATGGCAGTGTGCAGCGGTATCAGGTTAACGGCGCATCGGTGCAGTATTTGACGCGCCCCGGGCACATTCGTTACAGCCTGTCGGCTGGCGCGCCGGATCGCGACATCTATGCACATCGGCCCGGCTTCGTCTCGGCGGAAGGTTCGTATGGCCTGAATAACCAATGGTCGCTGTTTGGCGGCACGTTACTCTCCAGCGACTATCAGGTTTACACCCTCGGTTCTGGGGTGAACTTTGGCAGCATGGGGGCGCTGTCTGCGGATGTGTCGTTTGCCAACACTGAATTGCCGGATGGTGAATCGTTATCGGGCACCTCGATCGGCGTGAGTTACAACAACACACTCACCGATTGGGGATTGGGGATGCGCGTTGCGGGCTATCGCTTTTCTCAGGAGAAATTCTACGAGTTCGATGAGTACCTGCACAGCTTTGATGCGCGAAATCAGGCTTTGTTGTATCAGGCCAACAATAACAAGAAAGATGAACAGTACATCACGCTGACGCAAAGCATCGCCAACACCAATTTGTTTTTCTCGTACAACGCGCGCAATTACTGGGATTCGCGCCGCAGCTCGGAACGCTACGACCTTACCGTATCGCAACCGTTGTCGGTCAATGGGTTGATGTTTTATCTCAATGCCAACGTGTATCGCGCGCAGAGTCGTCACGTCAGTTACAGCGACACTCAAGGTTGGCAAAGCACCGACGCCAGTCAGGATGAGAACGGGTGGTCGGTGGGGATTTCCATTCCCCTTGGCAACAGCCACACCGTGTCGATGCAGTCGCGCCACACGGGCGATCGTTACGCGCAAACCCTGTCTTATGCGGGGCGTGATAATGCGCGCAATGCCAACTATCGCCTCGCATTTGATGAGTATGAAGGCGAGTCGGTTGGCGTGAGCGGCAACTATCAGCGCAACTTTGCGTATGTCTCGACGTCGCTCGGCGGCAGCGTACAAAGTGATGCGTACAAGCAGGTCAACGCCAGTGCGTCCGGCACGGTATTGATGACTCAACATGGCTTGGCTTACAGCAATTTAACGGCCGGAGACACACGCCTGCTACTCGACACCAGCGTGCCTGATGTGACGATTCAAGGCACGGGCAAACAGGAATCGAATGCGTTTGGTTTAGCGTTGGTCAACGGGATCACGCCGTATCAAAAAAGCCAGAACACGGTCGATTACAAGGCGCTGCCGAAACACGTTGAGGTGCTGGATTCAGTCAAAAGCGTGGTGCTGACGGAAGGGGCGATCGGCTATCAGTCGGTTCGTGCTCGTCAGGGCGAAAGCTTTTTGGCGCGCTTGGTCTCGCGTGAACCCATTCCGTTTGGCGCATCGGTGATCGACGAACGCAATCAAGAAGAGGTCGGCCTCGTCGGCACGGCGCAAGCGGTTTATCTCTCTGGCGTTAATCAAGAGAGCGAATTGATGGTGATTTGGGGGCAAGGCCAATCCTGTCGCATCGCAATGGAAACTTCACAACACGGTGAGCGTTCGATTCGCTTACTGAACTGTCATTAAATGTTTGAGGCGATATGAAAACACATCTCACTTGGGCCGCGCTGCTTTGGAGCGTGTTGGCTGCCAGTGCGCACGCGGCGTTAGCGCTCGATCGCACGCGGATCATTTTTCCGCAGCAGAGCGCATTGGAAACCGTGCGGGTGAAAAATCCGGCTGAACAGCCGTACTTGTCACAGGCTTGGATCAGTGATGAACAGGGCAATGAAATACTTGAACCGTTTATGGTCGTGCCGCCGCTGGTGCGCATTAACAGCGACGATTATGCCGTATTGCGGATTGAAAAAGTGTCGGGGCTGGATGAATTGCCAAGCGATCGCGAAAGCGTGTTCTATTTCCACGTGCGTGAAGTGCCACCGAAAGAGATGGCGTCAAGCGCGCAGAGCCGAGTGGGGCAAACCGGCGGCTCGATTCAGTTTGCCATTGAATCGGTCATCAAACTGTTTTATCGCCCGGCCGCGCTGAGTCAAATCAAGAACATCGATTTGGCGCAGGCCAAAGCGACCTCGATAGAGATGGTGCAGGAGGAGATCTGGCTGGAAAACAACTCACCGTTTTATGCCACTTACTTTTCGATCACCGACAACCAATCGAACCCGGTCAAAGGGTTTGAGTCGATCATGCTAAAACCGTTCAGCCGCGAAAAACTAACCATGGCGGTGAAGGGGGAATACTTCATCACTCACATCAACGATTACGGCGCGCTGATCACCAATCGATATCAATGCGGCAATCAGCGGTGTCAGTTTGTTGATCGTGTGAAATAGGAGTGTTGTGACATGCAAGCGATTCGCGTGGTTCTACTTTTCATGTTTGCCTTGGGATGCTCTTTGGGTGGGTCGTCGGCATGGGCGCTTGCCTGTTATAGCAGCGATGCAGGCGGCGTCTTTGGCGGCAGCGGGCCTGGCGGTTCGAGCCGGTTTTATATCGACCCATCGGCGTCGGTGCCGGAGAGTGCGCCCAATGATCAAATCGTGTGGCGCGGCGCGACTCAGACCGTCAGCATCACCTGTTACAAAGACGCGTCCAATCACCCAACGTTGAAAAAGAATGATGAGCAAGTCTATTTCTGGCCGGGCAAAACGGGCGACATCGGTGTGCCGGATATTCCGGGGATCAAAATCGGTTTTCGTTATCAGGGCATGGATATTTACGGAGCCAAAACGCCCGTCAGCGGCTTTGTGGTTGAGCGGTGTAAAACGGGCGAATCAAACTCGGCGTGTGAGGCGCGCACCCAGATCACCAAAGTGATCACCTTTCAACCGATCATCGTGACCGCATCGGGAACATTTACGGGCTACAGCTCGGCGTTGAACATTTTTCAGGTCGATGGCGAGAAGGGCTACAACAACCGTTACGCCAACTATTTCAGTGTGATTGAAAACATGGATGTGTTGCAGCCATCCAAATGCGAGGTCGAAATTGAACTGCAAAATGACGATATCGACTTTGGCTTGTTGACCGAAAATGATGTGCGCAACAGCGTCACTCAGCCACTGAATATTGTGGTGCGCAATGTCAAATATGGCTCGGATTGTCAGGCCGTGAAGCTGCGCGGCTATTTCAGCAACATTCGCGATACGGGCAACAACCAATACGTGCCGGTGTTTGGTTCGGATGGTCAGCCGATGCAGGGAGTGGCGATTCGAATTGAAGATCAGAACGGTCAACCAGTCGAACTCAATGAGCCGATTGGTGCTGGGTTTGAAATTGAACAAATCGGCTATGAACGTTACCGCGCGGTGTTGTATGCGCGTGATGCCAATGCCATCGACAAGGGCAGCTTTGAGGGCATGGTGGTGTATTCCGTGTCTTACTTGTAGGAAGGAACAGGATGAGCAAAACATTTTTTGTGTGGATGACCATCATCACGGTGCTGGTCTCCTACAGCTTACTGGCCGCCGAAGCAGCCCATGAGTCTTGGGATCGATCGGGGGTGTATTTTTTTGCCGGTGGCGGGAAAGCCGAACTGCGCGGCAGCGATGTGGCCGCGAGCGACAACATCACGCAGCTGCGCTATGGGGTTGGATATGCCTTTCCGTCGCTGAGCACTGAAATTGGCTATCGCGATTATTCAGATGGCAAAGACTTGACCGTTCGAGGTTGGGACGTGGTGGCGAGCCAAACCCTGTTGCAATGGCAAGCACTGGGCCTTCGCGCTGGAGTGGGCGGTTATGTGTATCACTCACAGACCGACAATGCCCTCTATGACAGCAACACGCGCTTTACCGGCGTGGCGCCCATGCTCACGGTGGGCGGGGATTACCAGTTGCATGAAAATATTGACGTGCGGGTGCAGTATGAGCGCGTGTTCAATCTGGCGTTGGTGAGTCCGATGTACGATCGTAAAACGCATGCCGATCTCGACCAAATTAGTCTTTCGGTGGTGGTCAAACCTTGGGCGAGCAACACCTATGCGGCGCCGATCCTCACGCCGCGCCCAGTAGAAGTTGTCGCTGAGGTGCCGCCACCCCTTGTCGAACCGGAGGAATTACGTTTTGAACACGTCTGGGCCAGTGATGATTATGTGTACAACTCATATCAGCTGACGCCTGCGGTGAAAGCGCAGTTAAATACGATCATCGCCGCGCTGGTGACGCAGCCCGATTATGTGATTCATATTACGGGCGGCGCGGATTCACGCATGGCGTATCGTCGCTATAACCACCAATTGGCGCTGCGCCGAGCGCAAGCAGCGCAAACTTACCTCATGCAACACGGCGTCAAGCCCGCGCAGATTGTGGTGGCGGCATCGCTGACCCATCTGGCGCAAGGAGAGGCAGACAATCCGGCCGCGCGCAAAGTGACTATCGATGTGCGCCGCTCCGCCGAGGTGTCCTCCCGTTAATCAAACCTCGTGATGCTTAGCGCCCACGTGACGCATGGAGCAAATGCGTCACGTGAAGGCGTGCCCCAGCAACGACTGGTTTCGTACTGACGTTGCTGACCGCTTTGCTGCCCACGTTGATGCCTATTGGGGCGTAAAACAAGATAAGTCCTTAATGAAAAACAGGTTGTTTCAAGACAAAGAGCTGAGTTAGCTTAGTTGGTGATATTTCACACACTATAAAAAACACAACACACAACAGGAATGTATAACCATGTTAAGGACAATTACTCAGCTGTTTCCGCTGTGGGCGGTGCTGTTCTCCGTCTGCGCCTACGTATTTCCCGCGACCTTCGTGTCGCTGAAAAGCCAGATCGTGCCGCTCCTGACCATCATTATGCTGGCCATGGGGCTGACGTTACGACCGAAAGACTTTCTCAATGTGGTCGCCAATAAAAAAGCGATTGGCATTGGCCTTGTGCTGCAATTCTCGGTGATGCCGCTTGCGGCGTTGCTGATCAGCGTGCTGCTCGGCTTCGACCCGATGCTGACCATCGGCATGGTGCTGGTGGGCAGTGTGGCAGGGGGCACGTCATCGAACGTGATGTGTTATCTCGCCAAAGGCGATGTGGCGCTCTCGATCACCATGACGTCGATTTCAACCTTATTGGGCGTGGCGCTCACGCCGTTGTTGGTGGAATTACTCGCGGGTCAAAGCGTGGATGTGCCAGCGCTCAGCATGCTGATGAGCTTGGTGAAAATTGTGCTCGTGCCGGTTGGTGTGGGGTTGCTGCTGAATGTCTTCTTGCATAGCGTGACGGAAAAGCTGGAGCCGATTTTGCCCTTGGTCTCCATGGTGGCGATTGTGCTGATCATTGCGATTGTGGTGGCGTTGAATGCCGAGCAATTGACCACTATTGGGCCGATTGTTGCGGTGGCGGTTATTTTGCACAATAGCATTGGCCTCGCTGCCGGTTACGCGATCTGCCGCGCTTTAGGGTTCCATGAGAGCATTTGCCGCACAGTGGCGTTTGAAGTGGGCCTACAAAACTCCGGTTTAGCGACGGCGCTGGCGATGAAATTCTTTACGTCCGCTTCTGCGGTTGCCGGCACCATTTTCTCGATTTGGCACAACTTGTCAGGCTCGTTATTGGCGGGATATTGGGCCAAGCGTCCGTTAGACCATCGCGCAGGGGCGACATCCTCCGTGAGCACATCAGACACTCAATAAGTGCGCTCATCATCAACTCGAGCCGTGTAAACAGTCACGAGCCGGAAAAGAAAAGGGCCAACATTGTTGGCCCTTTGGTTTGGTGTTATCCACTGCTTTTTTCTAAGTTATTAGGTTGAAGGCTGCTCAACAGTTTGAGTGTCTTCCACCTCAGCGCTCGGTTCTTTGCCGGTTTTGCGCTTGTACTTCTCTTCCCAGTACGTGGCGTTTTTAATGCCCAGTTTCACCGGGTTGAAAATGTATTCGCTCACGCCTTGTTTTTGCTGATCTTCATAATCTTTCAGCGCCGCCATGGTGGGTTTCGCCATAAAGAAGATGATCAGAATACCCACGATGTTCAGCCAAGCCATCAGGCCAACACCGACGTCACCCATGGCCCACGCAAGGTTTGCGGTTTTAACTGTGCCGTAGAACACGGCCGCCATGATCGCCAGTTTCAGGATGAACATCAGGCCGTCCACTTTGAAGGTACGACGGATGTAAGCAATGTTGGTTTCTGCGATGTAGTAGTACGCCAGAATCGTGGTAAAGGCGAAGAAGAACAGCGCAAAAGCGACGAAGGGTTTACCCACGCCAGGTAGCGCACTTTCAATCGCCATTTGGGTAAACACTGGGCCGTTGGCGCTGATGTCTGCGGCGATGTTTTGCACCAAGAATGCACCTTCTGCGCCGCCGTGTACGTTGTACGCACCGGTGATCAGAATCATAAACGCGGTTGCAGAACAGACCAGCAGCGTATCGATGTAGATCGAGAACGACTGAACCAGACCTTGCTGAGCAGGGTGCTCAACACTGGCCGCCGCTGCTGCGTGTGGGCCGTTCCCCCTGGCCCGCTTCGTTGGAGTACACACCACGTTTTACACCCCAGCCGATGGCTGCACCGATCCCCGCCATTGGCGTGAATGCGTCACCCACGATCATGGCGAAGATGCGTGGCACTTCACCGATGTTGAGCAGAATGATCACGAATGCGGTGATCACGTACGCCAGCGCCATGAATGGCACCACGATTTGCGTGAAGTTAGCGATTCGTTTCACACCACCAAAGATGATGAAACCCAACAAGATAGAGACAACCGTACCAGTAAAGATTTTTGCGAAACTGTAAGTACCGATCCCGGTATCAATCATTGGGCCTGCACCAAATGCGGCTTCCACGGCGTTGCCGATACTGTTCGACTGTACACCCGGCAGGAGCACGCCACATGCGAAGATGGTCGCGATCGCGAAAATCCAAGCGTACCATTTCTGACCCATCGCTTTTTCGATGTAGTATGCCGGGCCGCCGCGGAATTCGCCGTCGTCTTCTTCTTTATAAATCTGTGCCAGTGTCGATTCTGCGTATGCGGTTGCTGCGCCAAAGAAGGCGACCACCCACATCCAGAAGATGGCGCCTGGGCCACCAAAGCCGATCGCTGCTGCAACGCCAGCGATGTTACCTGTCCCCACACGGCCTGACAGTGAGACGGCTAGGGCTTGAAACGATGAAATCCCTTTGGATGAGCTTTTGCCAGATAGCAGCAAGCGCCACATTTCAAAGAAATGACGGACCTGAACGAAACGGGTCAAAATGGAATAAAACAAACCGGCACCCAAGCAAAGGTAAATCAATACCGGGCTCCAGATAATTCCATTTAGAAAATCAACAAATGACTGCATGAGTATTTTCCCTGTTTAAAGATAGTTGTGTTTGTTTTGCGTTCAACATATTAATCTTTTTGTAACTCAAATGTTAATTGATTTGTCTGGTAATGCGCAGGAGCGTGATATGGAACACAAAACTCTGGAGGAATGTTAAATTTTGGCTGGCTTTATTAGCATTTGATTAATTAGTGAGCGTTTTGTGTCTTATCGCATTGAGTACGTAAACAATACGTCTAGGTATGAATAACTATTCGTTATAAAGTGCTGTGCTGAAAGCGGGGTAAAGATTAGATGATTGTTCTGATTAAAAATTAAACAGCATTCAAATGCGGAGTTCGATCCGCTTCCCAAACTCTGAAGCGAAGATTGTATTGTGGAAAAATCTCACCTAAATTTGATGTAAGGCTTTGATTCTTTTAATGGAGTAACATTATGTTGATTCAAATAAACAAAAGTCTTTTGCGTGTGGTGGCCCCATCGTTATTCACGGCTTTGGGTGTCTTTTCTTCCTCTTCAGTGCTTGCCGACAACGTCACCAAAGTCTATTTCACAGGCGAGATTGTTGAATCGGCGTGCGGCCTCGCTTCCGACAGCGTTCATCAAACCGTTCAATTGGGCCAATACCCAACCCATGTGTTTAAAGCCAAAGGTGATCGCACGCAGCCCGTGCCGTTCACGATCCGTCTCACCGATTGCGATACCAATATTGCCCAGATCGCCAGCTTTACCTTTTATGCCAACCCAGATAGCAGCGGTAAGCTATTTCAGGTCGATGGCGGCGCTCAGGGCATCGGGGTGCGCCTTTTCTACAATCATCAGCCGCTGGATAATGGTGCTGTCGCGACCATGAAAACACTGGCCGATGGCGAGAACGTCACGCACTTTGCCGCCGCCTATGAAGCCAACACGGATGTGATCACCTCGCCCGTCACGGTCGGTCGCGCGCAATCTTGGGCGCTGCTGAAAGTGGCTTATCAATAAAACCACCGCGCCAGCATGAGTGCATCACGCTGGCGCAGTTTGTTGCGTTCAAACGTGCTCTGTTAAGAGGCGTTTTGATAGCGGAACACGTTCAGGCCGCTGGTGTCGATCTCCGCTTTGCCGCGGGTCATGATGTCTGCCAGCAGATGCGCGGAACCACAAGCCATGGTCCAACCCAGCGTCCCGTGACCAGTGTTGGTGAACAGGTTATCGAACTGCGTCGCGCCGATGATGGGCGTGCCATCAGGTGTCATCGGGCGGAAGCCAGTCCAGAATTGCGCTTGGTCGAAATCGCCCCCTTGTGGGAATAGATCGCGCACCACCATTTCAATCGTCTCTTTACGTGCAGTTGGAATCGATGGGTCAAAGCCCGCCAGCTCTGCAGTGCCCGCCACACGAATGCGGTCATCAAAGCGGGTCAGCGCCACTTTGTATGTTTCATCCATGACGGTCGATTGTGGTGACAGCTCTGGATTCACGATTGGCACAGTCAGTGAGTAACCTTTCACGGGGTAAACCGGAATATCAATGCCCAGCGGTTTCAGCATCGCTGTGGAGAAGCTGCCCAGCGCCACCACGTACGCATCGGCTTTCAGTAGGCCTTTATCGGTTTGGACACCGACGATCTTTTTGCCTTCCGTCGCCAGCGATTTGATTTGGGTATCGAACTCAAAACGCACACCGTGAGCTTTCGCCAGTTCCGTCATTTGCTGACAGAACAGGTAGCAGTCGCCCGTTTCATCATCCGGCAGGTACAAGCCGCCCACCAGTTTGTCTTTCACTGGGGCCAAGCCCGGCTCCTGCGCGATACATGAGTCGACGTTCATCAATTCAAAACGTACGCCGCTCTCTTCCAGCAAACGCATGTCTTTTTCAATCGAGACCAGCTGCTTTTCATCACGGAACACTTGCAGCGTGCCTTGCTGACGACCCTGATATTGCACGTTGTGCTCTTTGTTCAGTTGGGTCAGACACGCACGGCTGTGGTTGGCAATCGCCAGCATGCGCGCTTTGTTGACTTGGTAGCGCGACAGTTGGCAGTTGGCCAGCATTTGCGTCATCCAACCCAGCAATTTGGGATCCAGCGACGGTTTAATTTTCAGGGGCGCGTGTTTTTCAAACAGCCATTTGACCGCTTTTTGCGGAATGCCTGGCGCCGCCCATGGAGAAGAGTAGCCGTAAGAGATCTGTCCGGCGTTGGCGAAACTGGTTTCTTCAGCGCTGCGCGGCTGTCGGTCGACGACCGTGACGCTGTGTCCTGCCTGAGACAAGTACCATGCTGAAGTGAGGCCGACCACACCACTACCTAATACGATAACTTCCATAACGACTTCCTATGACAAAGGCTGTTGATTGCTTAAAGCGACTGACTGTTTTATGAAGCCGCGATATCAATAGGGCGACTTCTTGTTTGTGGGGAGTAGTTTCTTTGCTTTACCTTTTCTTAACAATCGATAATATTTATCACCAGTGTTTAGTTTTTCTATAAGCAAGCGGTATTAAGCAAGCCATGTTAAAAAGCCACAATGTCTCCGCGTTACATACCTTTATGCAGGTCGCGCAGCACCCGAGTTTCAGTAGTGCAGCGAAAGCACTGCACCTGACTACGGGGGCGATTAGCCAGCAATTGTTGCAATTGGAAGGGCAACTAGGTTTTAGTCTGTTTGAACGACATTCACGAGGCGTACGTTTAACCGAAGCGGGGCAGACGCTGCTCACGGTGTTGCAACGTAGCTTTCAGGAAATTGATTCAGCAATACAAAGCCTTAGCCAGCGTGACAATCGCAAAGAGATTCGCCTCAAGCTGACGCCTTCGCTGGCCTTCAAATGGTTAGTGCCGCGCTTGGATGATTTCTATCGCCATAACCCGGACATTCAGATTCAAATGTTTGCCGAAGGCGCGCTGGTGGACAGTGACCGCCGAGATTTCGATCTTGCAATTGACTACGGCCCGCTGCCATACCCCAAATCAAATGCAGAAATGTTGATGGAAGAATCGTTGCTGCCGGTGATGAGCCCGGCTTATCTGGCAGCGCACCCGCAATTAAGCCATGCCGCTGGCTGGCAGGATGTGGTGTTGCTGCACGATGCCATGCCGTGGGCCAAAGCGCCACGCGATTTTGAATGGTTGTACTGGGCATCCGAGATGGGCTTGGAACTCGCGACCCAGCGCGGCCATTTCTTCAACCGTACCGACATGGCGATGTCTGCCGCCGAAGCGGGCGTGGGTATTGCCATGGCACGTATGGCGCTTATCACCAACGAACTCGACAGCGGCAAACTGGTCACGCCATTTAACCCCATCTCCGCCAACGCTGGTTATTTCCTCATCACCCACACCGCCAACGACACCACCCGCATCTTCCGCGATTGGCTGAAAGCGCAGATTGAGGGCGGGTAAATCATATCACATCATCTGCGTCAACCTGATGCTTCACACGTTCTTTAGATGCGATTAGTTCGGTGCTAAACCATTATTAGGTTTTCACTTGTAAATTAATGGCGTAGCGGTGGTCGTGTCGTAGTGGCTCTTATCTTTTTAAAGCCTCATCAAGTTTATTTTTAACTTTTTCGGTTACCTCTGTGTTGAGTGATTTGAATACTTCCTGAATTCTATTGGAATTATATTTTCCTGCAGAAACCAGTTCCCATAACTCATCTTCAACGAGTAAGTCTGCTCTATCATAACAGTCCGAGAATCGAGAATAATCTCCACTTTCAGGGTTGTAAGGTATAGCTATATAGGTTTGAACTTTAGCGTCAGGTTTCACGCTTAACCGCATAGCTGTCCAGGTTAGGAGTTTTCGTTTCATTGTTCTAAACTCCTTTTTATTTGGCTTGACAGTAGTAATATCTATATATATTTCAGTGCCATCAGGAGTTGTAATAAAAACATCAGCAGTGCTATCAGGGTGCTCTTTTTCAGTTCCTGTTCCCGCTAGTTCAGCTATCTTTTTTAATTCTTCTTCTCTATTCGGAACGTAGCCTTTGAGATCTAACGTGTCTTGTAAGTATTCATTAACTTCTCGACTTACTTCTCCGAGGATTTTATGCTGGCGAGCTACTTTATAACCAGCTTCTTTCGCCAATATTTCACATACTTGTTCATAGAAACTCATACCAAAGGTGGTACTTAATGAGTGCGATACTTTTGCAATCAAAGTTGTTTCGAGTCCCATTAGATTTAGGAAGTACGGGCTAACATCACCGTTTAATATGTCGCTGAGCTTATCGCTGATTCGTGAGTCTAGGTTTAAGATTTTTTCTAATTGAACTTTTACTTTTTCATCCAATGGGGTCATTGTATTTTTACCTTCTATATCATTGAGTAACTGAACCAAAGAATGTCCAAGAGCACGAGCCATATTTACAGGTATTGCATTGCCAATCTGTTTGTAAGCCGCATTCTTTGACCCTTTGAACTCCCAGTTATCTGGGAAAGTCTGGATACGAGCATATTCGCGTACTTGCAACGGACGTGTCTCAAGAGGGTGGCAACGTTCAGTTTGTTTTTGTGCCGGAGATGTGGTCAACGTCAGGCTTGGCTCATCCAGAGATAAGCGTCTTGCCATCCCGGTTTTACCACCGCCTAGGAAGTAGCTGCCACCCATGTATTCACGTTGCAGTTCATCAGAAAGATCACGCCAGTAACCGCCTTGAGGGACTTCGGCCATGATTTCTTTTTTACGCTGTGGGTAGGTTTGTCCTTCTGACTCAGGTACGTCCGTTTCATACAATTCACCGGCATAAAACGCATCACGCAACGTCATGATACGTTTATATGGTGATGGCCAATGAAACTTTACATTTTGGGCCAGATCTTTACGGATCCCCACCAAAATCAGGCGTTCACGCTTTTGTGGGACTTTGTAAAAAATGGCTTTCAGTACACGAGGTTCAACCAGTTCGTAGCCGAGTTCGTCAATCACACCTTTAATGGTTTCCAATGTTCTACCATCATCATGCGTAAACAATGCTTTTACGTTTTCCGCTAAGAAAACTTTAGGTTGCGTTTCTTTAATAGCGCGCGCCATTTCAAAGAATAGTGTCCCACGGGTATCTTCAAAACCTAAGCTTTTACCTGCATAGGAGAAAGCTTGGCATGGGAATCCTCCAGTAAGGATATCAACATCTTCCTCTATTTGAGTAAAATCCAATTTAGCAATGTCACCCTCGATGACATTCCAGTTTGGACGGTTGTGGCGTAATGTTGCACAAGCATGTTTATCCATCTCATTGAGCAAGATACTTTCTAAACCAGCCTGTTCCATACCGATGGCTAAGCCGCCACCGCCTGCAAAGAGTTCCACTAGGTTATATTTTCGTTTGGGTTTGATAGCGTGCTCTTCATCCCAAGGACTTTGTACCATAGTTTGAATCTCTGGATGATGTGCCACTTGTTGAAAAGGTATCTTTCCAGTATCTGGACAAGGCGTTAAATCTCCACGCTTGATTCTAGCGCTCAATGTCGCTTTTGATTGGGAAAGAATATCAGCGAGTACTTCCACGCTGTAATGAAATGCTTCAGTTTTACTTTGTTTGTCAAATATGTCGGGTGTTAGCTTGGTCATAGGCACTCAGGAATAAATAGTACTTTGTTGTTATTTATTACTACCCGTTTAATAAAGAGCTTAAAGTTTTCTTCTGATAGTGAATTACAGCCAGTTATATCGATCAACTGTGACCAGTATTTAGTACCATTGCTAGCATTTAATCGATGCCACTTGATGATATCTGTGCCATTTCTAACCTGTGAGCTAGAGCTGTTTTCGGTATTGTTCCTATTTTTTACTTGAAGACGTTCATTTTTATTTGATACTAGATCTGTACTTTTAACGGTTTCCCCCCAAGCCATATACCATCCATGGATAGCCAACTCCTCTGCTAAGTATTCTTCTAGAAGGTTCCCGATAGCCATTTGTGACCTTTTCAAGAGTTTACTAGCCTCATTGATAGTATTCATATTAATATCGGGTTTGATGGCATTTATAATGGTATCGTTTATGTCATCATCACATGTATTAGTTGGGTTGCCTTGGGTAACTGATTTTCTATTTTTGTATCCGTTTAGGTATTTGTTTAACCACTTATCTATATCGCTTAATGCGAGAGCATCATAATATGTTGCCGCTTTCAGCACGTACTCTAGGCCATCAGGCCTTTCGTAACTTGAGTATTTTGTACTTAAAAGATCTTTTACTTGTCTTAAATGTTCGTCCATTATTTTAGTCCCAACTGTTGGTGTGCTATACATGGAGTCATATGGCTTCTTCGTTGTGCTTGGATAGTTACTATTAGGAGTTGCGTCAGCTAAATCACCGTTATTTTGTAGCCAAGAACGACGGTCATCTGCACGCTTTTTACCTAGCAGCATGTCCATCATTTCCATGGTCGCCGTAGAGTCGTCGATCGTAAGTTGAACCAAACGACGCGTGTTCGGATCCATTGTGGTCTCGCGTAGCTGAATTGGGTTCATCTCACCCAGACCTTTGAATCGTTGCACGTTGATTTTTGCTTTCTTCTTCGACAAGCGCTCTAAAATGCCATCTTTTTCATCGTCATCAAGGGCGTAAAATACTTCTTTGCCGCAATCGATTCGATACAGAGGCGGCATCGCCACGTAGATATGACCAGCTTCAACCAGCGCACGGAAGTGACGAGTAAACAGAGCACATAGAAGGGTTGCGATGTGAAGACCATCCGAGTCCGCATCGGCAAGGATACAGATCTTACCGTAGCGAAGGCTGTCTAGGCTGTCGCTGTTAGGATCAATCCCCAAAGCCACTGAGATATCGTGTACTTCTTGAGATGCTAATACTTCGTCAGCAGAGACTTCCCAAGTATTCAAGATCTTACCACGCAGTGGCATCACGGCTTGGAACTCACGGTCACGTGCCTGTTTTGCCGATCCTCCCGCCGAGTCACCCTCCACGAAGAAGATTTCCGTGCGACTTAAGTCCTGTGCTGAACAGTCGGTCAACTTACCTGGCAGTGCCGGGCCAGAAGCCACTTTCTTACGTACGACTTTTTTCGCCGCTCTCATACGACGGTGCGCGTTAGCAATACAGACTTCTGCCAATTGCTCTGCGAGCTGAGGCTTTTCGTTCAACCAAAGACTGAACGCATCTTTGACTACGCCAGAGACAAATGCCGCGGTTTGACGAGAAGAGAGACGTTCCTTGGTCTGGCCTACAAATTGCGGGTCTTGAATCTTAACCGACAGCACGTAAGAACAGCGGTCGAAAACGTCATCACCCGTTAGCTTCACACCACGAGGTAATAGATTACGGAACTCACAGAATTCGCACATCGCTTCCAACAAGCCTTGGCGTAAACCATTAACGTGCGTACCACCTTGAGCGGTTGGGAGCAGGTTAACGTAGCTTTCGGTGATCATCTCACCGCCTTCTGGCTGCCAAATTACCGCCCAGTTTGCCGCTTCAGTATCCGCCAAGAACTCACCAGTAAATGGTTCTTCAGGAATAACTGGATAGCCTTTTACACCTTCCGCAAGATAGTCTTTAAGACCGTCTTCGTAGTACCACTTATAGTCTTTGCCATTAACTTTGTCGGTTAATGTGATTTCTAAGCCCGGACACAAAACCGCTTTTGCGCGCAGGTTGTTGACTAAGCGCGTCACAGAGAAGTTAGCCGAATCGAAGTACTTTGCATCAGGCCAGAAATGCACGCTGGTACCGCGATTGCGACGACCACATGTGCCAGTTACGGTCAGATCAGACACTTTCTCGCCGTGTTCAAATGCAATTTCATACACTTGACCATCACGACGAACTGTTACTTCAACGCGTTTTGACAACGCGTTTACTACAGATATACCTACCCCGTGCAAACCACCAGAGAATTGGTAGTTTTTGTTAGAGAACTTACCACCTGCGTGCAGCTTGCATAGGATTAACTCTACGCCTGACACTTTCTCTTCTGGGTGGATATCAACAGGCATGCCTCGACCATCATCGATCACTTCGAGTGATTGGTCAGCATGTAGGATGACTTGTACTTTTGAGGCATGTCCGGCTAGCGCTTCATCGACACTGTTGTCGATAACTTCTTGACCCAAATGGTTTGGGCGCGCTGTATCCGTATACATCCCTGGTCGGCGACGTACTGGCTCTAAGCCATTCAGTACTTCAATGGCACCAGCATTATATTGTTCAGTCATTGAAATGGGCTAACGCGTTTCGGTGATCTCAGTATATTAATATGATACTTTTACCATACCTTCTCCTTATTTACGATAAATGCAGTGTTAACTAACCAACAAATTCAAAAACTTATAGCAGATACTGTTAGCGTGAGTATCCATAACTTTTTTCAAGGGAAAGAAGTAAAAACTACGCATATGCTTGATCATATTTTTCCGAGAGAGAGGAGAATTCGCTCGCTTATTGGTGGTTTAGAGACATCAATGGGGACTACGGTCTGGGAGCCTCTTGCCAAAGCGTTTGCTGAGAGTAATGGGTTCGAAGTTCTCGATGAGAAAGCTTTCAACAGGAGGGTACCTGTAATCCCAGATAACGTAACAGAGTTTATTTCGTTGTGGGAAAAGAAAAAGCTAGAGGACAAGGAGCTGACTTTATCTAACTACTGGTTAGAGTTGAAAGAATTTGTCTCACAGAATGTCAATCGTTCTGAACTTATATTTCAGTCTATGCCGAAAGGACAAGGGGTTGATATCCTTCTTGCAAGAGAGGGGGAGCTAATTCTGTGTGATATTAAGACGACACAGATAAACGCAGGTAGTGGGCCTAAGTTTTTAAAAAATTTCTTGAATTGGTATGCCTACTTAGCACTTATGAACTGGGCTGATGATGCTGTATGTTTTTTGGCTTTCCCTTTCGATCCGCACAAAGGTAACTTTTGGAAGCGTGAGGCTGGAAAAGTATCCCCCTTAATACCAAAAGAAGAAGCATTCGTTGGCGACGAATTTTGGGATGATTTGACCGGAATACAAGGTACGACCGAAATCATTGAATCTACGTTTAAGAAGCTAGGTAGTGAGAGATTTGGGGAGAAATTTTCTTACCACTTTGAATAAATCGACTTAAAAAGGAGCTAGTTAAAGCTCCTTTTTATATTCTTAGTTATTTTTTAGTCGAGACTAAAACTTTTCGATGAATACCATTAAACCAATTTTGTTCTGCTAGTTTAACTTTGTTCAGGTTGCTTGTGTCACTAGTATCTAGCGCTTCAATATCATTCAATAACCGAACCAACGAATGCCCTAATGCCCTCGCCATGTTTACTGGCACTGCATTCCCAATCTGCTTGTAAGCCGCGTTTTTTGATCCTTTAAACTCCCAGTTGTCTGGGAAAGTCTGGATGCGAGCATATTCACGCACTTGCAATGGACGCGTCTCAAGAGGATGACAACGCTCAGTTTGCTTTTGCGCTGGGGATGTCGTCAACGTCAGGCTTGGTTCATCCAGAGATAAGCGTCTTGCCATTCCGGTTTTACCACCACCCAAAAAGTAGCTACCACCCATGTACTCACGCTGCAGTTCATCAGAAAGATCACGCCAGTAGCCCCCTTGTGGCACTTCGGCCATGATCTCTTTCTTACGCTGGGGATAGGCTTGGCCTTCCGATTCGGGCACGTCAGTGTCATACAACTCGCCAGCATAAAATGCATCACGTAACGTCATTACACGTTTGTACGGGGATGGCCAATGAAATTTTACACTTTGAGCCAGATCCTTGCGGATCCCCACTAAAATAAGGCGTTCACGCTTTTGCGGTACCTTGTAGAAGATAGCTTTCAAGACTCGTGGTTCAACTAACTCATAACCAAGCTCGTCAATCACACCTTTAATGGTTTCCAGCGTTCTACCTTCATCATGGGTAAACAGGGCTTTCACGTTTTCCGCTAAAAACACTTTGGGCTGCGTTTCCTTAATGGCTCTTGCCATCTCAAAGAACAACGTGCCGCGAGTATCTTCAAAACCTAGGCTTTTGCCTGCATAGGAGAAAGCTTGGCATGGGAATCCTCCAGTAAGGATATCAACATCTTCCTCTATTTGAGTAAAATCCACTTTAGCAATGTCACCCTCGATGACATTCCAGTTTGGACGGTTGTGGCGTAATGTTGCACAAGCATGTTTATCCATCTCATTGAGCAAGATACTTTCTAAACCAGCTTGCTCCATACCAATCGCTAGACCCCCTCCGCCAGCAAAGAGCTCCACAAGGTTATATTTGCGATGAGGTTTGATCGCGTGTTCCTCGTCCCAAGGGCTTTTCAGCATGGTCTTGATTTCGGGAAGCTCCTTAACTGCACAAAGTGGGACTTTGTTTGTTTTTGGACACTTAGTCAGTTCACCGCGATTGATTCTTGCATTGATCGTCGATTTAGATTGGGAAAGAATATCTGCTAATACTTCAATGCTGTAAGAAATATCTTGTTGTTCAGTTTGGACATCAAACATGTATGACGCTTCCAGTTGTTGTGAATTTATGTGTACAAATATACAGTATTTGAATGTGAAGGTCCACCATTTTAACTGTTTTTTTTTACATCTACTATCCCTTCAAGTTTCGATCAATAATATCTAACTATATTAGGGGTTTATGATGAAAAAATTTGATAGAAATGAGTTAAAACGAGCTATACGTGTAAGTATTAAACGAGTCTATGAAGCTCAAACAGCTGATTTAGATTTGTATCGAAACACTTTAGATTGTTTTTCTGCTGCTATTGATTCGACTGCTCAGGGGATTAGCCTGGACGATTGGATGAAACAAGAGAAAGAACGTCAAGTTCAGAAAACTAAGCAAAATGCCATAGGTTCTTTACATGAACAGGTAATGGGGTCATTACCCGGAGTCGTAAACCTAGATGTCGGTAATTTGATCGACATTGTTTGCGAAGAGAAAAAAATTATTGCTGAGATCAAAAACAAGTACAACACAACCAAGGGTAACCATAAAACTCAAGTTTATAGAGACTTAGCTTCCGCTCTAGAAGATAGGCCGGGCTATACAGGATATTATGTAGAAGTGTTACCCGTTAATGGTAAGTCCTATGACGTGCCATACACCCCGTCAGATAATCAGACTAAAAAAAGATTACCATCTCGAGAGGATATTAGAAAGATAGATGGCAATTCGTTTTACACGTTGCTAACTGAGGATAGTAATGCCTTAAAAGAAGCATACTCGTTGTTACCTGAGCTGACAGCTGAAATTATCAATGAAGAATTTGGTACAGAATTGAATTCTGAACTAGTGACCTCATCAGCAGCATTCGACTTTAATTTTGAAAAACCTTATGGAAAGTAAATCAGGGCGATTATTGGGAGAGCTTCAGAAAATAGCGGCACTTAAATCCCAACGAGATTTGAAAGGCTCTTGGTTTAAAGGTAGTTCCACCTATTTAGATGCTCTTGTAGAAGAGATTTCTGAGGTAAAAGAAGAACTGGTATCAGGCAGGCAGTGTTTTCTAGAGGATGAATTAGGAGATCTACTTTGGGACTTCGTGTGTCTAATTGAACATTTAGAATTAGAAGGTAAAGTCGACAAAGAAAGAGTTTTTCAGCGATCTGTTGATAAATATGCTGAGAGAGTGACTAACCGTTCTCCTGGCGAAACGTGGGACGATGTCAAATTACGCCAAAAGCTAGAGCTTAAAAAAGAATGCGATAGCACATCTTAATAACTAAGAGTCTCTCTAATTCGCTCTATATTTTCATTAACCCAATTTTTATCAAATGGCCCCCAAGACTCGATTTGGTAGTGGCCATTTTTTGATGCACCAACAAATGTGCATTCAATATCCAACTCTTGCAGTGCAGTAATGGTATCTTGCGCAGTTCTTCTCGGGATATTGATTTCAGCCTGAATCTTAGGAAGTGTATTGACCCCACGATCTATGAGGTATGCTAGCAATAGGCGCCGATAAAAAGATGTTTGTGTTTTGCTTATTGTCATAATTTTTCTTATTCCCTGAAAGTAAAAAAGAGCTCCAAAGAGCTCTTTTTAATGATCTCATCATCCGGGCAGGTTGAAATAGATCGGAATCACTATAATGTGTTTCGGCCTAGATATCTACGCTGCGTTCGATAATCCTTGTAGAAATGCATCTTTTCTAGCATTAAAACGTTCTACAAGATCGTCTACAGCGGTCTGCTCATAAGGTTTTAAACCTGTTGCAACCATACGTTTCTTTCCATAACCAACGTTTTGGCCATCTTCTTTGAATGCAAAGTTAAGAGTGACAATCCCTCTTTTACCCTCTACCTCAAATGTTGCTTCGGTAAAGCTAACCTCTGGGTGCTTTAGGTTTAATTTTGAAAACTCAACTTCCATGCTTTCGTAAATTACCAGCGGCCGTTGGCAATTAATCATCATTTGCTTCTCCTGCATTAGAGGAACCATGATATGTGGGAAGTTCATTCCGGAAAATTGAACGTAGTTCGTGACAACATGTTCAATAAATTCAGGATCTTTACTTACTTCTCCTTCACGAGTCATGTGAAGATACTCTTTGCCACTTTCGTCAACGACAGAACTCTGCTTATCGCACTTGTTGTTAATGCTAAGAGCTTTATTGTCTCCAACCATCCCTGAGAACTCGAAGCGCATACGCTGACTGATCCCTTCTTGACTCAGAAGAACTGCAAATAGCAAATCGCCAGGAACACAAAACCGTTTGCTATCTTCATCGTGTATTGGGTTGAAATCTCCAGCTACCTTTTTTGCAAAATGGCTTGCTTGTTGCTTTGTGAACTGGAACTGATGGTTATTAGTTGAGAAATAAGGAACGAGAAACATAGTGTGATCAATATGGCTAAAACTAGGCGAAAGTATACATTAAGATTTCAATGGGAATGGTCTATCCAGATGGGCAATTGTTTAGGTCATTAAAGTTTATAGGTACTGCCGGTAGAGTATTAGGAAGTTAGTTTGGAGCTTAAGGCCCGATTCCACCTTAAATTAGCACCGAACTAGATAAAAAGCGGAATGGGCATATGCATTGTCTTTTAATGTTCATCGCAGTTCAAGTTTTAGTGCTCATAATTTGAACTTAAGTCCTTTTGAACTAAAGCGTCATACTATATGTAATTGATAAAAATAGTATAAACTTACCAGAGGTATCTGTATTCAAATAGTATTTAAGAGCAGCTGTAGTTTTCTACATTTTGCAAGAATCTTTTGGTTTATTGATTTCTATTTATTACTGATAAGAAAAAAGACGCCCTAGGACGTCTTTAAACTATGATTTGGTGGAGCTGGCGGGAGTTGAACCCGCGTCCGAAAACCATTCATCTTTGGTACTACATGCTTAGTCGATCTTTAATTTCACCACCGTCTGCGAACCGACACGCTAACGAATGGCTAACCTGAATTAATTCTCGCGCTTCATCCCTCAGGTGGGGGAATCCACGCCAGCTTGATTGGGTTTGACCTTCCTGATTTCCCCGTCTTACAAGCGGAAGCTAGGGAGGAAGGGCTCTGAGCAGGGTATTAAGCTGCTAGTGCGTAGTTTTCGTCGTTTGCGACTATTTTTTTGCGGTTTGTTAACGAGGCCTACCGCACCTCGGCATGCACCTTAGACTTCAAAATTCCCGTCGAATCCTGAATCAGCCCCAAGGTATTGTTCGCATACTACCAGAAAAGCTTTTGCTGTCCAGCCATATGCGTTCAAGTGGTTAAGATTAGCGCAGGTTGTTGCTCTTCATGACACGAGCTTTCTGACGCTGCCAATCTTTTTCTTTCAAATCGTCACGTTTGTCGTGCAGTTTTTTACCTTTCGCGACACCGATTTTGATTTTCACCCATGAGCGAGACCAGTAAAGCGCAGTGGCGATCAGAGTCATGCCTTCACGGTTGATACGACCAAACAGGTTGTCGAGTTCACGACGTGACAAGAGCAGCTTGCGTACACGGGTCGGGTTTGCGACGACGTGCGTGGATGCTTGCTGCAGTGGTGTAATCGTCATACCGGAGATAAACGCTTCTCCGTCACGCAAGAAAACGTAGCTTTCTGCGATATTGGCTTTGCCTTGGCGTAGAGATTTAACTTCCCAGCCTTGGAGCTCCATACCAGCTTCGATTTCATCTTCAATGAAATACTCATGGCGAGCTTTTTTGTTCAGCGCGATAGTGTTGCTACCCGCTTTTGTGTTTGATTTTTTCTTTACCATAGTGGGCGCATTATACGGATTGGTGAAAGGTTAGGAAATGCTTTTCTTTGCGTAGCATAAGGTTAACGGCAACAGAGCTCAAGAGGGATTGATGCAGTAACTTGAGGTCGTGCGGGGATAAACGTACAATCGCTGCAATGTGATATTCCCAACGGACCGATTGCGGTGGGATCATCCGTACAAATGATGAGTTGAACAAGAATTCTGGGTAATGTGAGGAGAAAAGATGAAGCAAGTCAGTCGTTCTGCTCTGGTGTCTTTCAGTGCAGATCAGATGTTTCATTTAGTGAATGATGTGGCTCGTTATCCGGAGTTTTTACCGGGATGTTCCGGTTCGCGTGTGATTGAAGCATCGAACGATAAGATGGTTGCGTCGGTAGATGTGTCAAAAGCGGGTATCAGCAAGACATTTACGACATCCAATGAATTGAATCACGGCGAGTCTATCATCATGAATTTGGTTGATGGCCCGTTTCGAACGTTGCGCGGTGGTTGGTATTTTACGCCGTTGGATGAGCAAGCGTGTAAAGTGGAATTGAAGCTGGAATTTGAATTTTCTAGCAAGATGATTGAGATGGCGTTTGGTAAGGTGTTCAACGAGTTGACCGGGAATATGGTGAACGCTTTTACCAAGCGAGCCAAGCAGGTGTATGCGCTATGAGTATTGAGTCAGACATGATTCACGTAGAGGTGGTATATGCACTTCCACAGGAACAGCGCGTCCTCACGCTGGTGGTGAATAAAGCGATGACGGTTGAAGAGATCATCGAAACATCCGGCATTTTGCAGATGTATCCGGAAATTGATCTGAGCAAAAATAAAGTGGGTGTATTTAGCCGCAACGTGAAGTTGGATGCGACGGTACGCGATCGTGATCGCATTGAAATTTACCGACCGCTACTGGCGGATCCAAAAGAGATTCGTCGTAAGCGTGCCGAGCAAGCGAAAGCGGCCGGCAAGGCGGATCCGGTTACGGGAGGCAAACCCAATGCCTCGCGTAAATCAGACGCAGATTAAGCCACATACAAAAAAGCTCGCCTTGGCGAGCTTTTTTCATGCCTGATCAGTTCAAGCTTTCAAAGAAATTGTCACTTTGCTGGAAGTCACCCGCGATATTGACCAAGGTGCCGCCATTGTTGAAGTTGACCACCAGATTTTTCTGAATGGATGCTTCGTGCCCTGCGGTGTGGTGATAAATGTAGTACCAGGTATCCGGATAACCGTTTTCAACCAACATGGGTGAACCCAGTACAAAACGGACCTGTTCTTTCGACATACCGAATTTCAACTGGTCAACGGCCTGTTGTTCGATGTAGTTGCCTTGGTTAATGTCGATACGATAAACCAGACGTTCTAGAACGCTACAGCCAGACAACATCGTCAAGGCCAGAGGAAGGGCGACAAGCCACTTGGTAAACTGCATATTTAAAATTCTATAGCTGATGAAACTCAAAACTGGGGTGATAATAAACAAGCTCAGGGCAGATGTAAAAACATCCCGTGTCCTCTGAGCTTGTTGAGACTACGAATTTTGAATTAGGTTGCAAAGCGTGAACAAAAAATTCATTTTTTGTGCGCTAGGCAGCAACCAGCAGCTCTTTAGCATTCGCCAGAGTCGATTCGGTGATTTGGCTACCGCCTAGTAAACGAGCCAACTCTGCCACTCGTTGTTCGTGATCGAGTTTGACCATCTGTGTTTCGGTTTTGCCGCCTTTGGTCTGTTTTGCCACGAACAATTGGTTGTGACCACAGCCTGCCACTTGGGGTAAGTGCGTGACACACAAGACCTGCGTGGACTCGCCCAGCGTGCGCAGCATTTTCCCGACGACAGCGGCGGTTGGGCCTGAAATCCCCACATCCACTTCATCGAAAATGAGGCTTGGTGTATCGACTTTCTGTGCGGTGATCACCTGAATGGCAAGTGACATCCGTGACAGTTCACCACCAGAGGCCACTTTGGCAATTGGCTGCAAAGGCTGGCCGGGGTTGGTGGAGACCAAGAAGGTGATGGCATCAAAGCCAAGCGGAGAAGGCCCCCCTTGGTTACATACGTCAATTTTAAACTGCGCATGTTCCATGCTGAGTTCGTGCATGCTTTGGCTGATGAGCTTATCAAGCTCTTTGGCGTAGCGGCTGCGCGATTTGTTCAGTTTCTCTGCTGCGGTCACAAACAACTGATACTTCGCGTCCACTTCATCAGCCAATGCATCCATTTTCTCTTCTGAGCAATCGAGCTGCGCAATTTGTTGCAGCAAATCTTGGTGATGTTGATACAGCGCATTGGGTAAAACGTGATGTTTGCGCGACAGTGACATGATGCGTGAATAACGCTCTTCCACAAACGCCATGCGCTCAGGGTCAACATCAATACTGTCGAGGTAGCCACGCAGCTCACTGTTGGCTTCTTCGAGTTGAATTATGGCATCTGAAATCATGTTTGGCAGCGTGCCGAGTTTGCTGTCCAATTCTGCCAGTTCAATCAACGTGGCACTGGTGGACTGCAACAGACTGAGTGCATTCACTTCGTCGCCTTCGTACAAAAGGTCGATGGCTTTTTGGCAGTTGATCGCCAGATCACCGCTATTGGCCAAACGTTTGTGCTCTTGTTCGAGTTCGGCGTATTCGTCTTCGCCAATCGCCAGCTCATTGAGCTCTTTGATCTGATACTCCAGCAACTGCAATTGCGCCAGGTTCTGCTGGCTATTTTCTCTCATTTGCTTGAGCTGGTTATTGGCTTGACGCCACCCTTGATAGCTGAGGCGGGTCTTTTTCAGTAGGTCGATGTGGCCGGCGTATTGATCCAGCATCGCGAGCTGATATTCCGGTTTCATCAGTTGTTGATGCGCATGCTGACCGTGAATGTTGATCAGCAGTTGACCGAGGGATTTGAGTTGCGACAGGGGCACCGGGCTGCCATTGATGAATGCTCGTGAGCGGCCATCTTTGGTGATGGTACGACGCAGAATGCAATCTTTGCCATCCAAGAGATCGTTATCTTCTAACCAACGAGTGGCGTGAATATTGTTATCCAGAACAAAGGCGGCGCTGACTTCGGTTTTTTCTTCCCCTTGTCGCACCATGCTGGCTTCTGCGCGGCCACCCAAACACAGACTCAGCGCGTCTATCGCAATGGATTTACCTGCACCGGTTTCTCCGGTAATCGTGGTCATTCCTTTTGACAGCTCAAGCTGCAGAGATTTCACAATCGCAAAGTTATTCACACTTAAATGGGCCAGCATTTTTGCACCTGTATAATTGAACAATACTGTATAAGAAAACAGTATATACTGTTTCTTTATACAGTAAAGTTGCCCAGGTGAAAATTTTTAGGTGGCGAAATAAAGTGTGAGCAAACTCAAAATAGCTTGCTCGACCACCCCAGTTTATTCCGCAGGACATGGTAGTAGCTGTAGTCCTCAGGATGGATCAGTCGCAGTACGTTCGGGCTTTGATAAATATGAATTTCATCCCCCGGAGAGACCGACAACGACACCTGACCATCACAGCTGATTTCCTGCGTTCCCCGGTTGTCTGGAGACACGATGAGCTTGATGCGTCGTTTGCCATCGACCACCAATGGGCGGCAAGACAAGGTGTGAGGGAACATGGGGACTAAGGTAATGGCATTGAGACTTGGCGACAAAATGGGGCCGCCGCCGGAGAGCGAATACGCCGTCGAACCGGTCGGGGTTGAGACGATGATGCCATCGGAACGCTGAGAGAACGCGAAGTTGTTGTCGATGTAAACTTCAAATTCAATCATGCGCGCAATCTTGCCCGGGTGCAGCACTGCTTCATTGAGCGCTGCATTGTGGCTTTTGACTTGGCCATGGCGATGAATTTCGGCTTCGAGCAGAAAGCGTTCTTCTTCCATGTAGTTGCCGTTTAGGACATCGGCCAGCCGCGTTTGGAAATCTTCCGGATTGAGATCGGTGAGAAAGCCAAGATTGCCTCGGTTCACGCCGATCACCGAAATGTCAAAGCGCGATAGCACGCGAGCAGCGCCAAGCATGTTGCCGTCGCCGCCAACCACGATGGCGAGATCGGCTTTTTTTCCCAGTTCAATCAGGCTGCCGAAATGGTCTGATGGGATCTCGGTCAAAATTTCGCGCAGTCGCTCATCAATGAACACGGCCTTACCAAGAGACGTTAACCAATCATAAAGATCTTTATGTGTCTGAATCGCTTGTTGATCTCTCGGTTTTCCGATGATGGCGATCACGTCAAACGGGTTTTTCATAAGTTTTCCAACCGAATTAGGCTTGAATCAGAATTCTTCATCCCCATAATAAAGGCAAGTTACGCTTTTATGCGAATTTTTGTGTCAGGAAACTAAGAGATTTCAACTCCTAAGCACATTAAGTGTCGAGAGTTTTGGAGATATCATGAGCAACGAAGAAAATAAGATCAAAGACGAAGAGCTGCAACAAGGTGCGGTTGAAGTAGAAGCGGAAGCCGTTGGCACTGATGCTGATATCGATTGGAATCAAGACGCAGACGAGCTTGATGAAAAGGAAGCGAAAATTGCTCAGTTAGAAGCTGCACTGCTAACGAGTGAAGAGCGCGTGAAGGAGCAACAGGATGCGGTACTGCGTGCTCGTGCTGATGTTGAAAACATGCGCCGCCGTAGCGAACAAGAGATCGACAAAGCGCGTAAATATGCGCTGAGCCGTTTTATTGAAGAGCTGCTGCCCGTGCTGGACAATATGGAACGTGCGATTCAAGCTGCGGATGGTGAGAACGAGGTGGTGAAACCGATTCTGGAAGGTGTGGAGCTGACACATAAAACATTTGTGGATGCGGTCGCGAAATTTGGCCTCAAAGAGATCAACCCAGAAGGCGAAGCATTCAACCCAGAATTCCATCAAGCGATGTCGATTCAGGAAAGTCCCGATCACGCATCAAACACCGTGATGTTTGTGATGCAAAAGGGCTATGAGCTGAATGGTCGCGTCGTACGCCCTGCGATGGTGATGGTAGCGAAATAATCTACCGGCTGTGTATGAAAAGAGAGGCTTATGCCTCTCTTTTTTTGTTTGAAAAACACGTTGGAATGCTTGGTGTATCAGGGATGGCTTAATTAGTGTTGTTAGGTATTCCTGAATAGCTTATGAAACAGCTGGTTAGAGATAAATCCTGTTGAGATCGTTGTTTTTTAGTAAATGTTCTAATTTGCGCCATGTAACATTTTTGTAAATAAATACTTCTGATTGTTATCGCTGTGTGTATGATGCGCGGACGTTTAGCACCTTTGGTGACATAAACGACTTTATAACGATAAATACTCAACACAACAAACTGGAGTAGAACGATGGATAAATCGCTCTCATCGAAAATCTTTTTAGGCTTGTTTGCTGGCCTGGTTCTCGGGACCGCCATTCAATACCTGTTTCAGGGTGTTTCCCTGTTCGACGTGTATCTATTAGGTGCCGCAGAAGGTGCAGGCGGCATGTTCGTCTCGCTCATCAAGTTACTGGTGGTGCCACTGGTGTATGTGTCCATCGTGTGTGGCATCGTTGATCTAAAAGACATCTCCGCTTTTGGCCGTTTAGGCACTAAAACTTTTGCACTTTATATCATCAACACCGTCATTGCGATTGCAGCGGCACTGACCGTCGGCATGATCTTCCAACCGGGTGCGGATGCGAACTTGGCTGGGACTGTGTCTCAAGCGGTGAAACTCACAACGACCGAAACGCCGGATATTTTCTCGCTGGTGGTCAACATTGTGCCAAGCAACCCAGTACAAGCGTTTGCTAATGGCGACATGCTGCAAATCATCTTTATGGCTATTTTGACGGGGTTAGCGATTCAGGCGCTGGATTCACGTGGTGGCCCTGCGATTCGTACCTTTAAATTAGCCAACGAAATCATGATGAAGCTGGTGGGCTTGGTGATGAGCCTCGCGCCTTACGGTGTGTTCGCGCTGATGACGCAACTGGGTGCAACTTTAAATGCACACACGCTGATGTCGGTGGCGGGATACGTGGCCTTGGTGGTGGCGATGTTGGTGTTCTGGATCTTCGTTTTCTACCCAATGGTTGTGGGGATGACGACGAGCGTTTCACCCAAACAATTCTTGCGCGCGACTCGTGAACAGGTGCTGTTCTCTCTGTCGACGGCCAGCTCGAATGCAACCATTCCGGTGACCATGCGCACGCTGACTGAAAAGCTGCAAGTGTCTAAGTCTGTCGCGGGTTTTGGTGTGCCGCTGGGCGCGACCATGAACATGTCTGGTGTGTCTATCTATATTGCGCTGGCAACGATTTTTGTTGCGAACGCCTTTGGTCAGCCGATCAACTCGGCAGACATCTTTACCCTCGGTTTAACCATTCTGTTGCTGTCAATTGGTGCCGGCGGTGTTCCGGGTGGTGGCGTGGTGATGGTGGGCGTGCTGCTGCACCAACTGGGTCTGCCACCTGAAGGATTGGCGATCATTGCGGCGGTTGACCGTATCAATGACATGTTCTGTACTTCGTCAAACGTGGTGGGAGATACCGCTGTGAACACCATCGTGGCGAAGAGTGAAGGGGAACTGGCAACCGCAGATGACGCGCAAGCTGAGCTGGCGACAGAATCGCGTTAAGGCAGAAATTGACCTCTATTTATCCAAGCGAAGCCAAGGCTTCGCTTTTTTCTTACTAAAAATTCAAACTTTTTTTGTTTTTACCCTTGAAAAGGTATTTGTCGCCCTTATCTATGGGGCATACGAGAAGCAAACATACACAGTTTTGTTTGTGAGCGGGGATTGAAACCCGATTCTCCATCCCCACATTAGGGGTATAGCAAAACGAACATAGAATTTATTCGGAGATAGCCTGATGGGTAGAATCATTGGTATTGACTTAGGTACTACTAACTCATGTGTTGCTGTGCTAGACGGCGACAAACCTCGCGTAATCGAGAACGCAGAGGGTGAGCGTACAACCCCTTCTGTAATTGCGTACACAGATGGTGAAACGCTAGTTGGTCAGCCAGCAAAACGTCAAGCTGTAACCAACCCGGAAAACACGCTATTTGCAATTAAGCGTCTTATCGGTCGTCGTTATGAAGACGAAGAAGTACAGCGTGACATTTCAATCATGCCTTACAAAATCGTGCGTGCAGACAATGGCGATGCGTGGGTAGAAGCGAAAGGCCAAAAAATGGCTGCGCCTCAGGTTTCAGCAGAAGTTCTGAAAAAAATGAAGAAAACTGCAGAAGATTACCTGGGCGAGAAAGTCACTGGCGCGGTTATTACAGTGCCAGCTTACTTCAACGATGCACAACGTCAGGCAACGAAAGATGCCGGCCGTATCGCAGGTCTTGAAGTAAAACGTATCATCAACGAACCAACTGCAGCTGCACTGGCTTATGGTTTGGACAAACAGGGCGGCGACCGCGTGATCGCAGTATACGACCTGGGTGGTGGTACATTTGATATTTCAATCATCGAAATCGATGAAGTTGAAGGCGAGAAAACCTTCGAAGTACTGGCAACCAACGGTGACACTCACTTGGGTGGTGAAGACTTCGATAACCGCATGATCAACTACTTGGTTGACGAGTTCAACAAAGAACAAGGCATCAACCTGAAGAGCGATCCACTGGCGATGCAGCGTCTGAAAGAAGCGGCAGAGAAAGCGAAAATCGAACTGTCTTCAGCACAGCAAACTGATGTGAACTTGCCTTACATCACTGCGGATGCAACTGGTCCTAAGCACATGAACATCAAAGTGACTCGTGCGAAACTGGAATCGTTGGTTGAAGACTTGGTTCAACGTTCTCTGGAACCATTGAAAGTCGCCTTGGCTGACGCTGACCTATCAGTAAACGACATCACTGACGTTATCTTGGTGGGTGGTCAGACTCGTATGCCAATGGTTCAGAAAAAAGTGGCTGAGTTCTTTGGTAAAGAAGCGCGTCGTGACGTGAACCCTGATGAAGCGGTCGCTGTGGGGGCTGCGGTTCAAGGTGGCGTACTGTCAGGCGACGTGAAAGACGTGCTGCTGCTGGACGTAACACCGCTGTCTCTGGGTATCGAGACCATGGGCGGTGTGATGACCAAACTGATTGAGAAAAACACCACGATTCCAACCAAAGCGAATCAAGTGTTCTCAACTGCAGAAGACAACCAAAACGCAGTAACGATCCACGTTCTGCAAGGTGAACGTAAACAAGCGAACTACAACAAGTCGCTGGGTCAGTTCAACCTAGAAGGCATTCAGCCTGCACCACGTGGTATGCCTCAGATCGAAGTAACTTTCGACCTGGATGCGGATGGTATCCTGCACGTATCAGCGAAAGACAAACAAACTGGTAAAGAGCAGAACATCACGATCCAAGCATCGGGTGGCCTGAGCGACGAAGAAATCGAAAAAATGGTTCAAGAAGCAGAAGCGAACAAAGAAGCGGACAAAAAGTTCGAAGAGTTAGCGACTGCACGTAACCAAGCTGACCAGATGATCCACGCAACTCGTAAGCAGGTTGAAGAAGCGGGTGACGCACTGCCAGCAGACGAAAAAGAGAAAATCGAAGCGGCAATCAGTGAGCTGGAAACAGCGAAACGCGGCGAAGATAAAGCAGAAATCGATGCGAAAGTTCAAGCATTGATGACGGCCTCTCAAAAGTTGATGGAAATCGCTCAGCAGAAAGCTCAAGCACAAGGTGCTGACGCTGGCCAACAGTCTGCTTCTCCAGAAGATGACGTGGTCGACGCAGAGTTTGAAGAAGTGAAAGACGACAAGAAATAATTGATTGTCATCGAAGGCTTGAATTTGAGAGAATTCAAGCCCTTCACCTTCGTCCTTTGTTGAAAAGGACACTCGAAGTTTGATGCGGGCGTTGGGGGAAACTCTTACGCCCGTCTGTTTGTCAGCTTTATCGCTATAGCTAAGAAAGATGCACTTTTTATCTATATCGATACAAAACACCAAGCGGCGCTAAGTACAGCGAGAACCGTTTGCAGTAACAGATTGGTGATCTAGAACATGTCAAAACGTGATTTTTACGAAGTATTAGGCGTTAGCCGTGATGCCTCTGAGCGTGATATTAAGAAGGCGTACAAACGCCTGGCGATGAAATTCCACCCAGACCGCAATCAGGGTGATGCCAGCGCTGCGGATAAGTTTAAAGAAGTAAAAGAAGCGTATGAAATTCTGACGGATCCGCAGAAAAAAGCCGCTTATGACCAATACGGCCACGCAGCCTTTGAACAAGGCGGCGGTGGTTTCGGTGGTGGCGGCTTTGGCGGCGGCGGTGCGGATTTTGGCGACATCTTTGGTGATGTGTTTGGCGACATTTTCGGTGGTGGTCGTCGTGGTGGCGGTGCGCCGCGCCCACAACGTGGTGCCGATCTACGCTACAACATGGAACTGTCGCTGGAAGAAGCGGTACGCGGCTGCTCGAAAGAGATTGAAGTCCCAACACTGGTGCACTGTGAAGCATGTGATGGTAGCGGTGCGAAGAAAGGCACGTCGGCGCAAACTTGTGGCACCTGTCATGGCCACGGTCAAGTGCAGATGCGTCAAGGCTTCTTCGCGGTTCAGCAAACCTGTCCAACCTGTCACGGTAAAGGCAAGATCATTAAAGACCCTTGTAACGAGTGTCATGGTCAAGGCCGTAAACAGAAGAGCAAAACGCTCAACGTGAAAATTCCCGCCGGTGTGGATACGGGTGACCGTATTCGCCTTGCGGGTGAAGGCGAAGCCGGAGAAATGGGCGCACCAGCGGGCGACTTGTACGTACAAGTGCACGTCAAAGAGCACCACATTTTTGAACGCGACGGCAACAACTTGTACTGTGAAGTGCCAGTGAGCTTTGCGATGGCGGCATTGGGTGGTGAAGTGGAAGTGCCAACACTTGATGGCCGTGTGAATCTGAAAGTGCCGGAAGAAACGCAAACGGGCCGCATGTTCCGTATGCGTGGTAAAGGCGTGAAAAGTGTTCGCGGCGGCGCCATCGGCGATCTGATCGTCAAACTGGTGGTAGAAACTCCGGTGAAACTGAGCGCGCGTCAGAAAGAGTTGCTGCGTGAATTGGAAGAATCGTGCGGCGGCGAAGCGGCGAACAAGCACAAGCCGAAATCTGAAGGTTTCTTCAATGGCGTGAAGAAGTTCTTTGATGACTTAACCAGCTAATGATGCGCCATTCACATTGAATGAGAAAAGCCTGCGTTCGCAGGCTTTTTTGTGCCTGGGGATCAGTGCCAGCATGCGTCCGGTGAACGGGTGCCGTTGCTACTGAGTTCCAGTTTGCTGTACCCAAGGTCGCCACATTGGTCCTGATCTTGCCCTTTCGCAGCTTGCGGCGTTGCTGTGATCACATAACCTGTGCTGCTGAGTGTCACCGACCAAGTGTAGCGATCGCTATCCCCATCACACAAGGTACACGTACCCGCCGAGATCACTCCGCTGGTACTGTAAGCACCATTGTAGTGCTCTTCTAGATAAAGCTGAATCCGCGCCATATTGGCCATGGCCTGTTTGCGATGACCTTCTTTGACATGGTGGGTATAGGCCGGGTAGGCGATGCTGGCCAACACCCCGACGATCACAACCGCGATCATTAATTCGATCAGTGTCATACCCAACGAATGGGATTGCCGCCTGTTGCAACGATTTGTTCGAATCATTTCCATTACTTCCCTGAATCTGCCTGCCTCTATTGTGGATACTGCTAGCATCGGTGCAAGTTGATTCACATTCATCTCATTGTTTGCAAAAGGTTTTGGGAAATGGTTCGCGGGTTTACTTTATTGGAACTGCTGATCACGGTGGCGGTATTGTCGGCGATGTTGGCCTTTGCTGCGCCAAATTTTCAGCGCTTTTCGCAGCAACATCAGATGCAAACCTTAGCGTCTGAATTGCAAGGCTTCCTACAGCAAGCAAAATCCGAAGCGGTGTTTCGAAATCAGGATTTATGGGCGCACATCGTGATGGACCGCAATCCATCTAGCACCGGATTATGGCAAATCATCCTCAACGACAGTGATTCGGTGAGCGCGGGCAGCGCGCTGCTGGTGATGAGTGGGCAGCCATTTCGCCATATCAAGGTCACGTCGGATTTCAGCTCTGATCAAGTGAAATTTGATGGCGTGCGCGGCAAGGTCAAAAACGGCAGTCTGTTTTTTTCGCCCGTCGCCGATGCCACTCAGCAATTGAAACTCAGCACGTCATTTGGTGCCAGCCGCATTATCGTGTGCGGTGAACAAGGAGCGGTGTATGGCTATCCGAAATGCAACTAGGCGCCTTGGCGGCGCGTCGCTGATTGAGTTTATGATTGCAGCACTGGTTGGTGCGATGGCGCTTGGCATTGTCGGTTCGGTGTTTATCTCCAGCCAGCGTAGTGCCGCGCAACGCAGTCAGGAAATTTTGTTGCTGCAAAACATGACCAACGTGTTGCAAGTGATGAAGGAAGATCTGTATCAAGCCGGTTACGGTGGCGTGCAGCGCAAATCGGTCTTACTGTCTGGTGCTACTCGTGTCGTGCACACCGAAGCGGCGCCGCCTCTGCTGGGTTACGTGTATCAAGTGATGTCTGGTGCATCATCAGCGTATCGCAATGTGGTCTATCGTCAGCAAAGTGCCGCAGGCGGCACGATGGAGTTGAAGCTGTGTGAAAAACAGCAGCCCGCGCCATTGAGTGTGGCATCAGCAGCAGATTCTGGATTTAGCGGGAATTGTTATTCCCTGTTTGATGCGCGCCAGATCTCCGTTATAGCGTTTCGCGCACGCACCGAAACGTTAGTTTCCGACCGCGCGAGTGGCGCCGTGACGACGGTTTCACTCACGGCGGCGTTAACTCAGAATCCCAGCGTCAGCCAATCCCTTTCCTTTCACATTCAGCAGAGGAACTGGCAATGACAAGCCATTCTCAACGCGGTGTTGCCACACTGTTACTGACATCGATTCTCCTGTCGGTGGCGTTAGTGGTGACGCTCGGCATGTATAAACATCTGTTTTTCCAAATCAAACGTGCGCAGAACGAAGTCAAAGCCAAACAACAATTTTGGCGCGCCGAAGGTGGATTGGAGTGTGTGTATAGTCTGACGCAGACTCAGCACGCGTTGCCATCGGCCATCAGTTATGCCGATTGTCCCGACGTGGCCTTTGGGTATCACACGCCCGCACCGGGGCAGTTGGCCGTCACCGCAACCTATGGCTACAGCCAACTGAGTAAAACGATTCGTTATCCAGCGCCGGCCTCTGGCGTGTTGAAAGCGACCTCCAATCTCTACTTTGCAGGCGGGATGGCGATGCGCCCCGACCCTGGCTTGAGTCTGGGGGAGAGTCAATGGGGCTGCACCATGTTGCGTTACAGCCAAGATTTTCTGGTGAATGGTGCCCTAAAAAATGATGGCTTGTTGAATTCGGATTTGCCTTATGAAGGGTATCCACTTGGACAATCTTGCCACCCTGATTATCTGACTGAACTCACTGCGACAGGGGCTTCGACGCCCACAGGGCTGAAGCGTGATTTTGTCAAAGATAGCGGTCAAACCCCATTTGAAGACTTATTTGGTGCGCCGCGCAGTGATTGGTTTGAAGTGATGGCCGATAGCCATTTTCAAAAAATTGCCAATGAGAGTTTAGTTGACGGCAATGGTCAAATGCTGATGGATCAAAGTGCGCTTCCCACTCCCGAGATCGTGAGTGACTGTGGCGATAAAATTGCGCAGCAGATTAGTGCTGGTCACGATCTCTTGTGGATATATGGCAGTTGTCACATGGATGATGATGACCTCGAAGCGGTCAGTACGGCCATTGATGGGGCTAGTTCAACGTTGGACGGTGTGATTCTGGTGGTGCACAACGGCTTGCTGTCGACGCATGGTTCACTCACGTTCAAAGGCATGATTTATCACTTTATCTCGGCCGCTGATGATGGCTCGCCGGATTTCACACCCAGTGAAGATGCGTGGAAGTCGCTCAATACGACCCAAACCACAAACCTTGCGGGTGTAGTGGATCACGATCCTGATGTTGTGCCGGCCGTGTCAGTGTCAAACACAGCATATTTTCAAAATGGTGCGTTTTTCCCCACCGGAGGCTATGTAATGGATGCGCCGGGTACGTATGCGGTGTTCACGGCGTCGATGAACTTCTCGTTTAACCGTGATGCGATCGAGGTGCCGCTCAATAAAATTCGTCAATTCAAATGGCAACAAGGATCGTGGCATGGGCAGTAAACACCGGGGATTTAGTTTAATTGAAGTGATGATCGCGTTTGTCTTGATCGGCGTGGGGGCATTGGGATTAGTGAAACTGCAAGCGTATATTGAGCAGCGCGCTGATTTTGCGCTGCACAGCGTGCAGGCGCTTAACCTTGCAGAGCAGCAACTGGAATGGTTTCGCACCCACGGTGCCTCTTCGGCTTCACCGTCATGGGCGCAGGCTGATTTTGACACTGATATTGTCAGTGGAGAGGACTTCTCTCATCCGGGATACGCGCTGAGTTGGCAGGTGCCCGCTGCGACGGTGTCGGGTTCGTTAAAAACGGTTGTCATCACGGCGTCTTGGTTGGATCGACAAGGCCAGTCACAAAGCATTGAGCTGCAAACTGCCGTATCACGATACAATCAATACCATCAATAACTCTTTTCGATAGATTGATTTTGGCCACTTTTTTAGCATTTTGTTTTCTCATTTGCTGAGCTGTTGTTTGAATTATGTTGCTAAAATATAGCTAATATACAAAATGTGTCTCTAGATGTTTCAATCGGTTTGGAATTTTGTGCTTGTTAAAGGACGGTCTAATAGAATGCTTAGTAGCGTTATGTGTTCGCGTGTGAATGGATCGCATGCACACACGAATTGTGTGACGTGGGCAGGCCAAGCCGACATCTATTACTAAGGCCGTAAGCAACAACATCTGTCAGGAGTTACCGATGAGTAACCAAGCCGTAAACTCTACACCACCGGCGAATTCGAGTCGCATGGATGGTTTTCTTAATTTTATCGAACGTGCCGGCAATAAAATCCCAGACCCGGCGATTCTGTTTTTCTGGGCGTTGGTGATCGTTTGGGTTGCCTCTGCACTGCTGTCGAATGTCAGTTTTGATCTGGTGAACCCACGTACGGGTGAAGTCCTTGAGATCAACAACTTGTTGACCGGGCAATCACTGGCTCATTTTCTCGCCAACATGGTGAGCACCTTTACCAGTTTTGCTCCGCTTGGCATTGTTCTGGTCGCCATGCTTGGGGTTGGCGTTGCGGATTCCTCAGGCTTTATTACCACGGGCCTGAAGAAAATGCTCAACTACACGCCGGCGAAACTGCTGACGCCGATGCTGATCTTGGTGGCCATCGTGTCGCATACCGCCGCTGATGCGGGGTATGTGTTGGTGATTCCATTGGGCGGTATCATCTTCCACGCTGCCGGGCGTCATCCTTTGGCGGGCATTGCGGCGGCATTTGCCGGTGTCTCGGGTGGTTTTTCTGCCAACTTTATTCCGTCGGGGATCGACCCGCTGCTCGCAGGCTTTACTCAAACGTCAGCCCAGGTACTGGACGCAACGTATCAAGTGAACCCGCTGGCGAACATTTTCTTCACCGGTCTGTCGTCGATTATCATCGTGGCCATTGGCTGGTATGTGACTGAGCGCGTGATTGAACCGCGCCTAAAACGCATGCCCGTGGATGAAGATGCCGAAGACGCGCCAGATTTAGGCTCGTTTAGCGCCATCGAATCAAAAGCTTTTCGTTACGCTGGCAGTGCGATGCTGCTGGGTATTGCACTTTTGGTCGCGGCCTTATGGCCAGAAAACTCAGCGCTGCGTTCCCCAGACGGTGAAATTACGGCGTTTTCAGCACCGATCATGAAGTCGATCGTGCCGCTGATTTTCATTCTGTTTATCATCCCTGGCATCGTCTATGGCCGTGTGTCCGGTACGTTTAAAAACAGCAATGACGTGATCAAGGCGATGTCGGGCACCATGTCGACCATGGGCGCGTACATTGTGATGTCGTTTTTCTGCGCGCAGTTCCTGTCTGCTTTTGGTCAATCCAACATTGGTACAATGCTGGCGCTGTACGGTGCTGAAGGGCTGAAAACTCTGAATCTTCCGGGTGAAGCGACCATTGTCGGCATGATTTTACTGACTGCGATGGTGAACCTATTGGTCGGGTCGGCGTCGGCGAAGTGGGCGCTGATTGGTCCTATTTTGGTGCCAATGCTGATGGCGGTGGGGATTTCTCCTGAGTTGTCTCAAGCGGCGTACCGCGTGGGTGACTCCGTGTCAAACATCATTTCTCCGTTGATGGTGTTCTTCCCGCTGGTGGTGGTGTACTGCCAACGCTACGTGAAGTCGACCGGGATCGGCACATTGGCCTCTTTGATGATGCCATTCTCGATCGCGATGTTGATTGGTTGGACGCTGTTCCTATTGGCGTATTGGGCGATGGGGATTCCTCTGGGCATCCAAGCGCCGTACACGTACACGCTTTAATCCATCATCGGTACAAAAAAGCCCGCAATTGCGGGCTTTTTGACGTTGAACATCGGCGATTTACACTTTGAGGTATTGCGCGTGAAATTCCAAATGTTCGCCGATAAAGCTCTGAATGAAGAAGTAGCTATGATCGTAACCGGGCTGCATGCGCAGGGTGAGATCAAGGCCTTTCTCCTTGGCGACTTGGGCCAAGGTTTCCGGTTGGAGCTGCTCGTGCAGGAAGCTATCCGCTTCGCCCTGATCAATCAAAATTGGCGTGCGTACAGCATGCGACTGAAACAGTTCGACCGCGTCGTACTGCGCCCACGCTGATTTGTCGTCGCCGAGATAATGACGAAATGCTTTCTGGCCCCATGGCACTGCCATCGGGTGACAGATAGGGCTGAACGCTGAGATCGAGGTGTAGTGGTTCTGGTTTTTCGCGCCAATGGTCAGCGCGCCATGGCCGCCCATGCTGTGACCAGCAATCGCTTTACGTTGATTGACTGGAAAGTGCGCTTCAATTAATTGCGGCAACTCATCTACGATGTAGCTATACATTTGGTAGTTGGCCGACCACGGCTCCTGCGTCGCGTTGAGGTAAAAGCCTGCGCCCAAGCCAAAGTCGTACGCGCCCTGCGCATCATCCGGTACATGGTCGCCACGCGGGCTGGTATCCGGTGCGACGATCGCGATGCCAAGCTCTGCCGCTTTTTGAAACGCGGCCGCTTTCTGCATAAAGTTTTCATCGGTGCAGGTCAGCCCCGATAACCAGTACAGCACGGGCACCGGCGCGCTGGCGGAGGCTTGCGGTGGCAGATAAATCGCAAACCGCATGTCACAGTTCAGCACGTCCGACGAATGCTGGTACTGCTTGTGCCAGCCATCAAAGACTTTTGCCTGCGTCAGGTGGGTTAAACTCATGAAGACTCCTTGATGGGGGACAAACGGTCACTCAAACCGTTGACGCTGCCGCGTAAGGCAACTGCGTCAACGTGATGTGGTTTGCCCCGCATGGATGGGGTGAGCGATTATTTGAAATGGATGACCGTGCGAATGCTTTCGCCTTTGTGCATCAAATCAAATGCGTCGTTGATTTGCTCCAGTGGCATGGTGTGCGTGATGAACTCTTGCAGGCCGAACTCTCCAGCCATGTATTGTTCCACGATGCCCGGCAACTGTGAGCGACCTTTCACGCCGCCAAAGGCACTACCACGCCATACGCGGCCGGTTACCAATTGGAATGGACGGGTTGAGATTTCTTGGCCTGCACCGGCTACACCGATGATGACGGATTCGCCCCAACCTTTATGACAGCATTCCAGCGCTTGGCGCATCACGTTGACGTTGCCGATACATTCAAATGAGAAATCCACGCCGCCGTCGGTCATCTCGACGATCACGTCTTGAATCGGTTGGTCGAATTTCTGTGGGTTAATGCAATCGGTCGCGCCCAGTTGTTTGGCGAGCTCGAATTTGCTTTCGTTGATATCAACGCCGATGATGCGGCTTGCGCCCGCCATGCGTGCGCCAATGATCGCAGACAGGCCGATGCCGCCCAGACCAAAGATCGCCACGGTGTCGCCTTCTTTCACTTTGGCGGTGTTCATGACCGCGCCCATTCCCGTGGTGACGCCACAACCCAATAGACAAATCTCTTCCAATGGCGCTTCTTTGTTCACTTTCGCCAGTGAAATTTCTGGCAGCACGGTGTATTCAGAGAAGGTTGAGCAGCCCATGTAGTGGAAAATTGGCTCACCATCTTTGTAGAAACGTGTGGTGCCGTCTGGCATCAAACCTTTGCCTTGGGTGGCGCGCACGGCGCTACACAAGTTGGTTTTGCCTGATTTACAGAATTTACACTCACCACATTCAGCGGTGTACAGTGGAATGACGTGATCGCCCACGGCCACGCTGGTCACACCTTCGCCAACCATTTCCACGATGCCGCCACCTTCGTGACCCAAGATCGCTGGAAAGACGCCTTCTGGATCATCGCCCGATAGGGTAAACGCGTCGGTGTGACACACGCCCGTAGCCACGATGCGCACCAGCACTTCGCCTTTGCGCGGCAGCATGACGTCGACTTCTTCCATTTTCAGGGGTTGATTCGGGCCCCAAGCGACGGCGGCGCGAGATTTGATGAATTTGTCTTGAGACATGAAGTGGTTCCTTTTGATTGATACAGGGTTCGTGTGAAGAAAGGCCGTTGAATGCGCTTTCTACCAAGAGTTTCAGTATAGTCCTTTTACTCTGCGTGATAATTGAGTCAAAATGAGAATAACTTTTACGATATTGTAATAATAACGCAGTGAATGAGGCGATATGGCAAGTTGGGAAGGGGTAAGCGAGTTTGTGGCCGTTGCCGAAACGGGCAGCTTTACGCGCGCAGCGCAGCGCTTGGCGACGTCGGTGGCAAATGTCAGCCGCCGCATCGCGCTGCTGGAAGAGCGTTTGGGGGTGAAATTATTGCTGCGCACCACGCGCAAAGTGTCGTTGACGGAAGCGGGGCAGGTGTATTACCAACAATGTCGCGCGTTGCTCGAAGGGTTGGAACAGGCCGAACTGACAGTCACGCAGATGCAACAAACGCCCAAAGGCAAACTCAAAGTGACCGCGCCGGTGACGTATGGCGAGCAGAAAATCGCGCCGCTACTGCATGACTTTCTATTGCAGCATCCTCAATTGGAATTGGAGTTTGTGCTCACCAACCAAAAACTCGATTTGATTGAGCAAGGCGTGGATGTGGCCGTGCGCTTGGGGCAGTTGGGTGATTCCAGCTTCATCGCGCGCCGCTTGAGCAATCGCAACCTGTACGTGTGTGCCACGCCGCACTATCTGGCGCAATACGGCACGCCTCATACTTTGTCTGAATTGACGCAACACAGCTGTTTGGTGGGCACTCACGATCATTGGCGGTTTAAAGAGAATCAGCAGTCGCGTGCCATTCGCGTGCGCGGCCGTGTGCATTGCGCCAGTGGCGTGGTGCTACTTGATGCGGCGCTCAAAGACATGGGATTGGTGCAATTGCCGGATTATTACGTGGAAGCGCATTTGGCCAGCGGCCGTTTGGTCGAAGTGTTGCCCGCCTATCGCGATGAGCGGGAAGGGGTGTGGGCGCTCTATCCGCAAAACCGCCACTTGTCGCCCAAAGTACGCCTGCTGGTGGATTATCTGGCCCAGCATTTATCTGCGCCGTCGATGCCGTTATAATGCCGCCCCCAATTGAATGAGGTTTCCATGACAGACACACGCGCCCCATTTTCTCCCGAAGATGAACAATTCATGCGCCGCGCGATGGCGCTGGCCGAGCAAGCTGAAGCGGAAGGGGAAGTGCCCGTCGGTGCGGTGCTGGTGAAAGATGGCCACATCATTGCCGAAGGGTGGAACCGTTCGATTGGCGCCTGCGATGCCACCGCACATGCTGAAATTCAAGTCTTGCGTCAAGCGGGCGAAGCGCTGCACAACTATCGCCTGCTAGAGACCACACTGTACGTGACTTTAGAGCCATGCCCGATGTGCGCAGGGGCGTTGCTGCACAGCCGCGTGAAACGGATTGTGTATGGCGCGCCAGATCTCAAAGCAGGCGCGGCCGGTACGGTGCTCGACCTGTTTAGCAGCCAAGCGGCTTATCATTACGCCACGGTGGAGAAAGGCTTGCTGGAAGACGAGTGTCGCCAGCAGTTGCAGGCATTTTTCCAACGGCGCCGCAAAGAGATCAAAGCGCGAAAAGAGGCTGAGAAATTACGGGCGACTCAAGATGATTCGTGTCCCCCCGGTTCTGCTCAGAATCAAGACGACGCGCAGTAACCCGTCGAGAACAATCCCGTGCTGCGTCTAGCGAGTGCGAGTCGTGGTGCGTGACGATGCGACGTGAAAGGTGAGCGGGCAGCGAAACCAACACTCGGTCAGCGAGGTATGGGTCGCGAGTAAATGGTTCAACGAGTAAATGGGGTAACGAGGAAATAAGGTAACGAGGAATGGCAACGATGAGCAAACATCCCCATGAGGTAGATGTTTGCCGCGTGAATGTTTCAGTCCGATAACTGTACGAACGCACGATGGCGAGCCAGCACTTTTTTCTTGGTATTGGCGAGCATACGGCGGCGACGGTTGGCTGAGACGGCTTTACTTAGGAGTTTTGAGTGCCGTTTACGTTTCAGCATAAAACACCCTCCTACAACGGACGACAAAGAAGAACCCCTTTCCGGACCGAACAGAGGGCCGCCTTCTCCTTTGCGGTCAGCGACCAGAATGTCGTCTGTCCAGTGGGTTGAATACGTCCGTTCTGTTGGGTCTGTCATCCCAGCGCATCATCGTGCGTGAGGATGTTCTTCAGCAGGGAACCCAAAAAATAACAGCTTATCGTGTTTTGATTGCACTTGATTGTCACTGCTTTGAGAAATCACGCAAGCGATCAAGTTCACACATCTATCTTTGGGTTTCCCAACTGAAAATCAAGTGGTTATTTATTGCTCACATTTTGCGCTGAACTGGCCGAGGACACGGTTTCTTCGCTCGACGCCAGTGACTCATCAAGATCGCTATTGTCGTCGATGATCTCCTCTTCTGGCGTGATCACCAGTAGATCATCGGTGCCTGAGTCCACACTGGTCACCTGTTTTTGTTCCATGTGGCCGATGATGCTCTGATAGTAACGACGAATGTTTTCCACGTACGACAGCGCTTCATCACCTCGTGCGTAGCCGTAGCGCGTTTGCGTGAAGTATTTTTTCTGACGCAACTGCGGCAGACGATCTTTCACATCTGCCCACGCATCCGGCGAACCGCCTTGCAGTTTGGTCAGGCGGCGGGCATCCATCATATGGCCGTAGCCGACGTTGTACGATGCCAGCGCAAACCAGATTTTCTCGTGATCGGGAATCGAATCAGGAATGCGTTCCATCATGCGGCGCAGATATTCCACCCCGCCACGCACCGATTGCTCTGGATTCAGGCGGTTGGTGACATCCACGCTGCGCGCGGTAGGAAGCGTCAGCATCATCATGCCGCGCACCCCAGTGGGTGATTTGGCATTCGGATTCCAGTGCGATTCTTGATACGCCAAGGCCGCAATCAGGCGCCAGTCAAACTCCTCCGAATATTTCTGGAACAGAGGCATCCATTTTGGCAAACGGGAATCGAGCGCGCGAATAAAGGCGCGTGTGTCGACATAATCAAAGGTGCCGATATGACCAATGTATTTCTCTTCCAGAGACGCGAGGCTGCCGGACTGTTTCAGATTGCCGAAAAATTCAATCATCATCGCATACAGGCTTTCATCATCGGAGCGGCGCATAAACCACGAGATCGGCTGATCTTCGGTCATCTCAAATGCGGTGGCGATGTCGGGATAGATGCGTTGTGACAGGGAAATCTCCACGGAATCGGCCATGGTGAATTTGAGTTCGCCTTGAGAAACCAACTTGAGTAGGTCGTTGACGTCGGCATTGTTATCGACGTAATAGCGAAATTCCGGATACGTGCTTTTCAACGAGTCGAGGGTGTTTTCAAAATGAGAATCGTTGACCACACTGAAAATCGGCGCGTCGCCGCTTTCCAAATACAGTTCATCCTGTTTGGCGATCAGCTGTTCGATATTGCGTGGGCGCCATTGGCCTTTCTTGTACACCACTTGCTGTGACACGTAGTAGTAAGCCGGACCCGCTCGGTAATCTTTCAAGCGCTGTTCGGATTGGCTTAAACCGGCGGCAATGATGTCGATTTCGCCATTTTTCAACGCGGGAAACAGGCTCGACAATCGGTAAGCCGGCTTCATTTCGAGTTTGACGCCCAGCTCGCGGGCAAATTCACGTGCCAGTTCGTAGTCCAGACCTGAGGGGCCGTCTGGACCGATGTAATAGGAGAGTTGGTTGTTGAGGGTGCCGACACGCAAGACACCGCGCGCGCGGATTTGCTCGAGTTCACTTTTCGGCTCAGAGTCGATTTGGCACCCAGCAAGCAGTAGAGCCAGCGCAGCCAAAAAGAGGGCGCGACTCGCAGCAGCGAAAGAAAGCTTGGTCATTAATTCGGGATCTCTTACATCAAGTAGTGTCTTTATATCAAACCCCACACACTTGGCAAAGTTTTGCGGCTGCATGTGAGGCGTGTTGTTGAATCTTTGAGCAAATGAGTTGTAATTCAAATTTAACGAAAAAAATGACGCAAACGGTTGCTTTTGGTGTTACGTCACAAAAAAAAATCATCTATAATGCGCACGCAATGGAGAGGTGAAATCGGTATAAGTTCGCAAATGACCATATAAATTGCTGTTATTTATGTGAATTTATTCCAATTACATCTTAATCACTTGTATATAGAGACCTAAGCACATGAGAATTTTGCGTGGCTCCCCAGCTCTTTCCGAGTTTCGTGTAAACAAACTACTTGAAACTTGTCGTGAACAACACCTGCCTGTAACCGGCATCTATGCTGAGTTCATGCACTTTGCAGATCTCAAAGCAGACTTGGACAGCCAGGAACTGGAAAAGTTAGAGAAGCTGCTGACTTACGGTCCAACCATTCAAGAACATGAACCTCAGGGATTCCTCCTGCTGGTCACGCCTCGTCCGGGCACCATTTCCCCTTGGTCATCCAAAGCGACTGATATTGCGCACAACTGTGGTCTGGCGTCGATCAAACGTCTGGAACGCGGCACGGCGTACTACGTCGAGAGCGAAACTGCGCTGACGGACGCGCAAGTGACGACTCTGAAAGCTCTGTTGCACGATCGCATGATGGAAGTGGTATTTGCGGAACTTGATGCGGCACAAGCGCTGTTTAGCGTGGCTGAGCCAGCGCCGCTGACGCAAGTGGATATCTTGGCAGGTGGCCGAACTGCGCTAGAAGAAGCAAACGTTTCCCTTGGCCTTGCGCTGGCGGAAGATGAAATTGATTACTTGGTGGAGAGTTTCATCAAGCTGGGTCGCAACCCCAATGACATCGAGCTAATGATGTTTGCTCAGGCGAACTCTGAGCACTGCCGTCACAAAATTTTCAATGCGGATTGGACCATCGACGGTGTGGATCAGGACAAATCGCTGTTCAAGATGATCAAGAACACCTTTGAAACCACACCGGATCACGTGCTGTCTGCCTACAAAGACAACGCGGCAGTCATGACGGGTTCGAAAGTGGGCCGTTTCTTCCCCAATCCAGAGTCTCGTCAATACACCTACCACCACGAAGATGCTCACATTCTGATGAAAGTGGAAACGCACAACCACCCGACGGCGATTTCACCATGGCCTGGTGCGTCAACCGGGAGCGGCGGCGAAATTCGTGATGAAGGCGCAACCGGTATCGGCGGTAAACCAAAAGCGGGTCTGGTTGGCTTTACGGTCTCGAACCTGCGCATTCCAGACTTTGTTCAGCCTTGGGAAAGTGATTTTGGTAAACCCAGCCGCATCGTGAGCGCGCTGGATATTATGCTGGAAGGCCCTCTGGGCGGCGCGGCATTTAACAACGAATTTGGTCGTCCAAATCTGCTGGGTTACTTCCGTACTTATGAAGAGAAAGTGACCTCACACGCGGGTGAAGAGATCCGCGGTTACCACAAGCCCATCATGATTGCTGGCGGCATGGGTAACATTCGTGACGAACACGTCCAGAAAAAAGAAATCCCGGTTGGCGCGAAACTGATCGTGCTGGGCGGCCCGGCGATGAACATCGGTCTGGGCGGTGGCGCAGCGTCTTCTATGGCGTCGGGTCAGTCGGCAGAAGATTTGGATTTTGCTTCCGTGCAGCGTGAAAACCCAGAAATGGAACGCCGCTGTCAAGAAGTGATTGACCGCTGTTGGCAAATGGGCGACGACAACCCGATTGCGTTTATCCACGATGTGGGCGCGGGCGGCATCTCCAACGCGCTGCCTGAGCTGGTGAACGATGGTGATCGCGGTGGTATTTTCCAACTGCGTGACGTGCCAAACGATGAACCGGGCATGAGCCCGCTGGAAATCTGGTGTAATGAATCGCAAGAGCGTTATGTACTGGCGGTTGCGCCGGAGCACATGGCGGAATTTGATGCTATTTGTCAGCGTGAGCGCGCACCTTATGCCGTCGTCGGGGTGGCAACGGAAGAGCGTCATCTGACGCTGGAAGACAGCCACTTTGACAACACGCCAATCGACATGCCGATGGACATTCTGCTTGGCAAGCCGCCGAAAATGCACCGTGAAGCGACCACGCTGAAAGTGACCAGCCCGGCGATTGACCGCAGCGGTATCGAACTCAATGACGCGGTGGATCGCGTGCTGCGTCTGCCGGCTGTGGCGGAGAAAACCTTCCTGATCACCATCGGTGACCGCACCGTGACGGGGCTGGTGGCGCGTGACCAGATGGTGGGTCCTTGGCAGGTGCCTGTAGCCAACTGCGCGGTCACAGCTGCAAGCTACGACACGTACCACGGTGAAGCGATGTCGATGGGCGAGCGCACACCGGTTGCTCTGCTGGACTTCGGCGCATCGGCACGTCTGGCGGTGGGTGAGTCACTGACCAACATCGCGGCCACCGATATCGGCGATATCAAACACATCAAACTGTCAGCGAACTGGATGTCTCCAGCCGGTCACCCGGGTGAAGATGCGGGTCTGTACGAAGCGGTGAAAGCTGTCGGTGAAGAGCTGTGTCCAGCGCTGGGTCTGACTATTCCGGTTGGTAAAGACTCGATGTCGATGAAGACCAAATGGCACGAGAATGGTGAAAACAAAGAAGTGACTTCGCCGCTGTCGCTCGTCATTACCGCGTTTGCGCGTGTGGAAGATGTGCGTAAGACCATCACACCACAACTACGTACGCCAGCGACCATGGAAGGACTGGGTGAAACGTCTCTGGTGCTGGTGGATCTGGGTAACGGTCAGAATCGTCTGGGTGCGACGGCTTTGGCGCAAGTGTACAAGCAGTTGGGTGATAAGCCGGCTGACGTGGATAACGCCGAGCAACTGAAAGGTTTCTTCGATGCGATGCAAACGCTGGTTCGCAACGACAAGCTGTTGGCTTACCACGATAAAGGCGACGGCGGTCTGTTTGTCACGCTGGCTGAAATGGCGTTTGCGGGTCACTGTGGCGTAAAAGCCAACATTGAAACCTTGGGTGATGACGCACTGGCAGCGCTGTTCAACGAAGAGTTGGGCGCGGTGATTCAGGTTAAGAACGATGAACTGAATGCGGTCTTGGCGACACTGGCGGCCCATGGCCTAGCAGCGTGTTCACACGTGATTGGTGACGTTGATGCATCGGATGACTTCGTGGTGACTTCGGGTGAACAAGTTCTTCTGCAGCGTTCACGTACCGAACTGCGTACCCTCTGGGCGGAAACGACGCACAAGATGCAAGCCATGCGCGACAACCCAGCATGTGCCGATCAAGAATTTGCAGCGAAAAAAGACAACTCAGACCCAGGTCTGAACGTGTCACTGAGCTTTGATGTCAACGAAGATGTTGCGGCACCTTACATCGCTGCGCCTATGGTCAATACCGGCGCGAAGCCGAAGATGGCGATTCTGCGTGAGCAGGGCGTGAACTCACACGTTGAAATGGCGGCAGCCTTTGACCGCGCCGGCTTTGACGCAGTCGACATTCACATGAGCGACATTCTGACCGGTCAAGCGGTACTGGATGCCTACCAAGGTCTGGTCGCGTGTGGTGGCTTCTCCTACGGTGACGTGCTGGGCGCGGGTGAAGGTTGGGCGAAATCGGTGCTGTTCAACGTGCAAGCTCGCGAACAGTTCGAGCAGTTCTTCAACCGTCAGGACACCTTCTCGCTGGGTGTGTGTAACGGCTGTCAAATGTTGTCTAACCTGAAAGATCTGATCCCAGGTGCAGACTTGTGGCCACGTTTCGTACGCAACGAATCGGAGCGTTTTGAAGCGCGCTTTAGCCTGGTTGAAGTGCAGAAGTCGGATTCTGTATTCTTCGATGGCATGGCGGGCTCGCGTATGCCGATTGCGGTCTCTCACGGTGAAGGTCGTGTGGAAGTTCGCGATGAAGCGCACCTCAATGCGATTGAACAATCTGGTACGGTTGCCGTGCGTTTCGTGGATAACTTCGGTCAGCCGACGCAGCAATATCCGAACAACCCGAACGGTTCACCAAATGCGATTACCGGTCTGACAACGCAAGATGGCCGTGTCACCATCATGATGCCGCACCCAGAGCGTGTCTTCCGCACTGTGGCGAACTCATGGCACCCAGACCACTGGGGCGAAAATGGTGCTTGGATGCGTATGTTCCAAAACGCGCGTAAGAACTTGGGTTAATCCCAAACCATGACGACACAAAGGCTCTGCTTCGGCAGGGCCTTTTTTATTTATGCATGCCATTTATCAGGCCTCCCTTGAGAGCGAATGAATTCATGTGAAATTTTATTGCTTGATAAACAAGACGTTAAAATTTTTCTTCTGCATGGCGAATTCGCGAATTTCACTTTCTTGCGCAAAGTCAAAGTAATCCGTCCTTGCTGTGCAAGAATGCTCGGATCAAAAAATTTGAGTCTCAGTCTGCATAGCAAATCACATCATGTCTCTCACTATGCAGTTGTTGATGGGAAATACCGAAAAATAACGCCTAAAGGGAGCCATCCCAAGATGAAAAGAAAGGATTCTTGTTCTCGCGAAAATCATATCAGTCCTTAGGTCGATACGGACTGCGGCTGTATTTCCCACTGTCAGTCTAAGTTGAGGATTGTTATGGTCTTAATTACCCTGAATGGAAAGCCTTGCCACGTTGACCCCCATCAAAGCTTATGGCTTGCTGCGCAGCAGTGTGGCGTGATCATTCCCTGTTTATGTGGTTCGGAAGGCATTCAACACCATTGCGGTTTGTGTGACGTCGAGGTGGACGGCGCAGGGATCGTGAGCGCCCGTGACTGCAAGCCGCGTGATGGAATGGTGGTGACCACCAACAGCACGGCACTGGAGCTGCGCCGCAAACATCGCCTCGAAACGTTGTTGGATAACCCCAATATCACTTGTAGTCTGCCGCCGTGTCAGGTGGCGTGCCCAGCCAAAGTCGACGTTCAGTTGTATCTGTCTCTGATTGCCAACAATGAGCTGCAACAGGCTGTTGACGTGATTAAAAACACCTTGCCCATGCCGCTGTCGATAGGCCGCGTGTGTCCGGCGTTTTGCGAGCACAAATGCTTGCGCCGCAATGTGGATGAACCTCTAGCCATTCGCCAGTTAAAACGATATGCCGCCGACTACGATGTCACGGCGGCGCCATCCCTGCAGCCCGAACGCAAACCGGCCAAAGGGCAGAAAATTGCCATTGTCGGTGCTGGCCCGGGGGGGCTGAGCTGCGGTTATTTTCTTGGTCGCGAAGGGTATGAGGTCGATATTTTTGAGGCCATGCCACAAGCGGGCGGGTGGTTGCGTTACGGTATTCCGGAGTTTCGGTTGCCCAAAGCCATTTTGGATCAAGAGATTGAGTTGCTGTGTCAGCATGGGGTGACGCTGCATACCGGCCAAGTGTTGGGCGAGGATTTCACGTTGTCGGCATTAAGTCAGCAGTACAGCGCGGTCTGTTTGGCTGTCGGTGCTTCTCAAGCCAGTGCGATGGCGTATGCAGGCAGCGATTTGGCCGGGTGTTTTCTGGGTGTGGATTTTCTAAAAGACCATGTGCTGGAGCGCAAACTGGCGCTGGGCAAGAAAGTGGCCGTGATTGGCGGTGGGAACACGGCGATCGACTGTGCACGCACTGCGTTGCGTCGTGGCGCGGAGGTGACGTTAATTTATCGCCGCACGCGGGAGGCAATGCCTGCCGAACCTTACGAAGTCGAAGAAGCGGAGCATGAAGGCATCGCGTTTCGTTTTCTCACCAACCCGATTGAAAACATCGCCGATGAGCATGGCCGAGTCAAACAGGTGGTGTTAGAGAAAATGGCCTTGGGTGAACCCGATGCGAGCGGCCGACGTTCACCAACCCCGACTGGCGAAACGGAGACATTGGCGTTTGATACTGTCATCGCTGCTGTCTCGCAGCAGACCGATACTCGCTTTTTAGAAGGCGAGGCGATGGCGTTGAATCTCAGCCGCCACAACACCATTGACGTGGATGAACACACCATGTTTTCAGGCGTGGGGAATATTTTTGCGATTGGTGATGTGCGCCGCGGACCGGCGACGGCGATTGAAGCGATTGCCGATGCGCGCGTGGCTGCGCAGAGCATTGATGCGTCGCTCGGTGGTGACATGGTGCCTTTGTATACGCGCTCTTTCCGCTCACGCAATGCGTCACGCTCCGCACATTTGGTGCGCCCTGATCATGCGCAGCGCGTGAAAGAGAGCTTGAAAACCATGGCACGCGGAAACAGTGATGCGGTCAAAGCGCAGCATTATCAGTGGGCGATGCAGGGGATCTTTCGCGCCAAAATGCCCGAAATCGACATGGCGCGCCGGGTGACCTCGTTCGACGAAGTTGAGACTGGGTTTAGCGCGGAGCAAGCATACCACGAGGCACGGCGCTGTATGAGTTGTGGTTGTCATGAGGGTAATCAGTGTAAATTGCGCCGCTATGCCACCGAGTACGACGTGCATTTGAGCTAAGCCATGAAAGGCGGCAAGTGCTGCGTCTAAATACACAACGAGCCCGTCATGACGGGCTCGTTGCTGTTTCGATGCTTCCCCGCTCGATGAAGCTTGGGGGGATCGGGCGGCTTGGTGGAAAAGCGCGCTTAACGAAATTGGCCAGCTTCTGGCAAAAACTCAAACCCGGCCGTCGCCAAGCGAGCTTCTAGCGCTGCACGATCAATCTCAAAATAGGCCACCAATTGGTTCAGATCGCCGCCGAAATCATCACGCAGCTTCATATTCACGATGCTCATCAGCATCACGGGATCCATGGTGGCAAAGTTCGCCAAATTCATGTTTAGTCCTCGAAATCAGAAATCAATAAGTTCGCCGCGGCAAACGCCGCTTTTTCGCGGGCTTCCTTGGGAAGGGAAGTGTCTGCAGCGATGTCATTGAGCGCACGTACGGCACAAGAAATCGCCTGCGGCACGTACCCTTGGTCGCCACTGCCAATTTGTGCGTACAGCTCACGCACCAAATCACAACACGCATAAACTTGCATGATTTTATCCTCTAAAAAAGTCTCTGCGTCCAATATACACACACCGCTCCCCGCTGACAAAACTGCGGTTTGCGTTGGCGCAAATTCCGCGTGCAATTGGCGATTTATTCTTCGCGGACTTGTTGATGGAGTTTGGCGACCAGCGCGTCGTCCAAGCGAAGCTGTTTCGCTAATTCGCTTAAGTACGCTTTTTCCATAAAGCTCTGCTCATCGACGATTAAGCACGATGCGAGGTAGAGTTCGGCGGCTTGAGCCGGCGTTTGCGCGAGGCGGGCGATGTCCGCCGGATCGAGCGGTTTCTTCAATTCCAGCTCAATCAAGGTTTGCACGCCAGCGTCGGCGCCCAATTGCTGCACGGCTTGATTGATGTGTGCCATTTCGTGCTCATCGACATGGCCGTCGGCTTTGGCCGCCGCGATCATTGCTTTGAGGATCAGTAACTCATGGCGGGGATTGTGTTCATCGAAGGTGGCTGCCGGTGGGGCAGAAGCTGGCTGTTTGGCTTGCCAATCGTTATATACCTTGTACGCCAAGGCACCCAAAGCCGCTGCGCCGCCGATTTTCAGTGCGTTTTTGCCCAACTTCTTGCTTTTCTTCGAGCCCATCAATACGCCAAGCAGGCCGCCACCAAGTGCGCCGGCGCCGAACGTGGCGAGTGTGCTTTTATCGCGGGTGAGGGATTGCGCGTGCTGGGTGCCTTTTTGCCCCCATTCTGAATTCAGCGCTTGATTGAGTAACGCTTTCAGATCCATAAGTCACCTCCTTGAGTGTCTAGACAGTCTAGAAAGGGGCAGATGAACCCACGATTAATCGCATAAAAAAAGCTGCCCGAAGGCAGCTTTTCAAACTCAGTTGGCGATTAAGCCAGTTGCGCTTTGATGTGCTCAACGATCTGGTCGATGGCAATCGCAGTTTTTTCACCGTTGCGACGGTTTTTGTATTCGAAGTTGCCTTCGTCCATGCTGCGGTCACCGATCACGATGGTGTGAGGAACACCGATCAGCTCCATATCTGAGAACATCACGCCTGGGCGCTCTTTACGATCATCAAACAGTACGTCGATGCCAGCGGCACTCAATTCAGCGTACAGTTTTTCTGCTGCTTGTTGAACGCGCTCTGATTTGTGCATGTTCATTGGCACGATCGCCACTTGGAACGGTGCAATCGCATCTGGCCAGATGATGCCGTATTTGTCGTTGTTCTGTTCAATCGCTGCAGCAACCACACGTGAAACACCGATGCCGTAACAGCCCATTTCCAGAATCACGTTTTTGCCGTCTGGACCAAGCACGCTACAGTTCATTTTTTCAGAGTAGTTGGTGCCCAGTTGGAAGATGTGACCCACTTCGATACCACGTTTTAGCATCAGGGTGCCTTTGCCACATGGGCTTGGATCGCCTTCCACGACGTTACGTAGGTCCGCCACTTTACCCAGTGCGACGTCACGACCCCAGTTGATGCCGAAGTAGTGTTTGCCGTCGATGTTGGCGCCAGCGCCAAAGTCGCTCATGACCGCGACAGTGCGGTCAACGATGAATGGCAGTTCCAGACCGACAGGACCCAGTGAACCAGGGCCTGCACCGATCAGGGCGCGAATTTCTTCTTCGCCAGCCATTTCTAGCGGCGCGGCCACTTCAGGCAGATTTTCTGCTTTGATTTCGTTCAGTTCGTGGTCACCGCGTACGATCAACGCAATGATCGCAGCATCGACCTCGTCAGACGCTTTTACAAACAGGGTTTTAACGGTTTTCTCGATTGGCAGACCGTGTTGCTCAACCAATTCCGCGATGGTTTTCGCGTTTGGCGTGTCAACCAGCGTCATCGCTTGGGTTGGTGCGTCAGCTGCGGCGGCTGGCGCTAAGGCTTCTGCTTTTTCGATGTTGGCTGCGTAATCGGATTCTGTTGAGAACACGATCAAATCTTCGCCGCTTTCCGCGAGGACGTGGAATTCTTGCGAACCGTTACCACCAATCGCGCCGCTGTCTGCCAGCACTGGGCGGTAATCCAGACCCATGCGATCAAACGCTTTGCAGTAAGCGGCATGCATGGCGTCGTAAGATTTTTGCAGGCCTTGTTTGTCAAGGTCGAAGCTGTACGCATCCATCATGGAGAATTCACGAGCACGCATCACGCCGAAACGTGGGCGGCGTTCATCACGGAATTTGGTTTGGATTTGGTACAGGTTCAGCGGCAACTGTTTGTAAGAGCTCACTTCGTTACGTACGAGCGCAGTGATCACTTCTTCTGCTGTTGGGCTAAGAACAAACGGACGAACGTGACGGTCAGTAAAGCGAAGCAGCTCAGGACCCATCTTCTCGCTGCGCCCTGTCTCTTCCCAAAGTTCAAACGGCTGAACAACGGGCATCAACGTTTCGATAGCACCTGCGCGATCGATTTCTTGACGAACGATGTTTTCGACTTTACGCAATACGCGCAGACCAGTAGGTAGCCAGGTGTAAAGACCTGAAGCTAGCTTACGGATCATACCTGCACGTAGCATGAGCTGGTGGCTCACGATTTCTGCGTCGTTTGGAGTCTCCTTCAGAGTAGAAAGAAGATAGTTACTGGTACGCATTTAAGTATCCGTTTTTCAAAGTTTTAAGGAATCGCAACGCCTTGGAGTGTTCAAGTCGGCCTTTCGGGCCGCTGAATGGATTCACAAGGGTATCGGTCGCGACTAAAAATAAATTAGCGGCTCATAATATCAGCCTATTGCTTTTGTCAAAAGCGTTCTATTGCGGTCACTGTCACTAAGTTACCGTTCACCGTGAATTTCACGTTCAAATCGTACAAATTGACCGCATATTCCTTCATGTCCGGTTTGTTTTTTTTGTACGCCGGACGTGGATCTTGAGCCAGCACTTCGTGAATCACGGCTTGCTGTTCTACGCCATGAGGCGAGCGATGCAACACCTCTAGCGCGGCCGGGGAAAAGGTCACTTGCGCGAGCTCGGGCTCGGCTTCCGCATAGCCGCCTTGCGCATCAGCAATCGCATCGGCGTAGGGAATATACGGTTTGATGTCGATGATCGGTGTGCCATTCACCAGATCGACGCTGCCGAGATCGAGATAGATCTGATCGCCCTGTTTGCTGACGCCACGCAAGGCAACCGCGGACATGCCAATGCCATTGGGGCGAAATGTTGAGCGTGAGGCCAACACCCCAATACGCTCATTGCCTCCGAGACGCGGCGGGCGTACGGTCGGTTTCCAACCCGCTTGCAGGTTCTGATCAAACAAGAACAACAACCACAGATGGCTGAATTGCTCAATGCCGCGCACGGCTTCTGGGCAGTTGATTTCGCCCAACAGTTTGACGCGGGCACGGGCGCTCGGCACCAAACGTGGCTGACGGGGCACGGCAAACTTTTCTTGATACGGGCTTTCGATAACCGCAATCGGATCGATGGTGTACATAACTTCCTACTTCACGCCGACCGATGATGGGCGGCAAATTTTGCGCGTCACGCGCCGAAAAAAATCACATCGTACCAGCGCGCTAAGTGGCTGTTTTACCGAAGCGGAGGGCTGGTATGCCGATGAACTTGGCAAAAAATAGCATATTCCTCTCGACAAATCGCTTGCAAAACTGCATAGGTGAGAATTACTATTATTTAAAATGTTATAACATAACAATTTAACCAAGGAGAAAAGTATGAAAGCAGGCATTCATCCGAACTATCGACCGGTGGTGTTCCACGACACCAGCATCGATCACTATTTTGTGATTGGTTCTGCGCTGCAAACCGATCAAACCATCGAATGGCAAGGTAAAACCTATCCCTACATGGCGATCGATGTGTCGTCGGAATCGCATTCGTTTTACACCGGTAAACAGCGAGCGGTACAGCAAGAGGGCCGAATCGCTAACTTCAATCGTCGTTTTTCCCGTTTTGGGGCGAAGGAGCAATAAATGAAAGTACTGAGTTCACTCAAAAGCGCAAAAAATCGCCATCCAGATTGCCAGATCGTCAAGCGTCGCGGGCGTTTGTATGTCATTTGCAAAACTAATCCGAGGTTTAAAGCCGTGCAACGCTAAGTGATTGGCATATTTAATAATGACGCCCATTGATATTATTTTATCTTATGTGTTGTTAATGGTTTTATAATCTGATTAATTAGCTTGTTTACGTTACATTATTCTTGTTTTGAAATCATTTGTAACATTTGTGATTTTAATCTGTTCCCTTCCTCAAGTACTCTGCGCCAGCTTTTGACATTTCCGTCACATTTGCTCAGGAATTACTACAAGGAGGGAACGGATGAGTTCATCTGCTTCAATAAACCAACCTGCACCAAAAAAGCCCTTTTTTACCCGCTTCTTAGATGGTGTTGAATATTTGGGGAACCTATTGCCCCATCCCATTACGCTGTTTGCGCTGTTCTGCTTAGCCATTTTGCTGGCATCTGGTGTGGCCGGTTACTTTGAATTGTCAGTCATGGATCCGCGTCCGGAAGGCGCCAAAGGGCGCGCGGCGGATGGCATGATTCACGTGGTCAGCTTGCTCAATGCGGAAGGCTTGCAGCTGATTGTCACCAATCTGGTGAAAAACTTTGTTGGCTTTGCGCCGTTGGGTACTGTGTTGGTGGCCATGTTGGGCGTGGCGATTGCGGAGTACTCTGGTCTGCTTTCTGCGGCCATGCGTGGCTTGGTGATGGGCGCGTCTCAGCGCATGGTCACCGTGACGGTGGTATTTGCCGGTATCATTTCCAATACTGCATCGGAGCTTGGTTATGTGGTGTTGATTCCTCTTGCGGCGATGCTGTTTCACTCTTTGGGTCGCCACCCGTTGGCCGGTTTGGCGGCGGCGTTTGCAGGGGTGTCTGGCGGCTATTCGGCCAACTTGCTGATCGGCACGGTGGATCCGCTGCTGTCGGGGATCACCGAAACCGCGGCGCAGATGATTGACCCGACATACACCGTAGGGCCTGAAGTGAACTGGTACTTCATGTTTGTGTCGACCTTCTTCATTGCCGCGATGGGCGCATTTGTGACCGAGAAAATCGTTGAGCCGAAACTGGGCGCATACAACGATGAAGAAGCGGCGGAAGATCTGTCGCACGACAAAATGGGCACCCTGACAGCGCTAGAGAAAAAAGCGCTGAAGTGGGCTGGCGTGGCGGTATTGGTGGTCAGCGCGTTGCTGGCGTGGACCGTGGTACCAGCCGATGGCATTCTGCGTTCGGCAGAGGGTCAAATTGCCGGTTCTCCGTTTCTGAAAAGTATCGTGGCATTCATCTTCGTCTTCTTCGCGATTCCTGGTTTTGTGTACGGCAAGATTGTGGGCACGATGAAAACCGACCGTGATGTGATTGATGCGATGGCGAAGTCGATGTCATCGATGGGCATGTACATCGTGTTGGTGTTCTTTGCGGCGCAGTTTGTTGCGTTTTTCAAGTGGACCAATTTCGGTCAAGTGTTTGCGGTTGCTGGCGCTGAATTCCTGCAAGACATTGGCTTGACGGGGCCGATGCTGTTCTTTGCTTTCATTTTGATGTGTGGCTTCATTAACTTGATGATTGGTTCTGCGTCGGCCCAGTGGGCGGTGACCGCACCGATCTTCGTGCCGATGCTGATGCTGGTGGGGTACGCACCCGAAGTGATTCAAGCGGCGTACCGCATTGGAGACTCGACCACCAACATCATCACGCCGATGATGAGCTACTTCGGCTTGATTTTGGCGGTCGCTACGCGCTACATGAAGAACTTGGGCATTGGTACGTTGATCGCCACCATGCTGCCGTACTCTGTGATGTTTATTGTTGGCTGGAGTCTGCTGTTCTACGTGTGGGTTTTTGTGTTCGGTTTGCCGGTGGGCCCGGGTGCCGCGACGTACTACACGCCATAAGCGATTGACCATAAACAAATGACGGTCAATGACAACGAAAACCTGCGCTCAGCGCAGGTTTTTTTAATTCCGCTTAGCGCGTCTGGTGCTTGGCCAAAATGCGGTCGAGGTGGTTAGCGAATTCACGTCGTTCCGTTTGCGACAGTGCGGCCGGGCCGCCGGTTTGAATACCGCTGGAGCGCATGGTGTCCATAAAGTCACGAATATTGAGGCGCGCTTTGATGGTTTCGCTGGTATAAAGCTCACCGCGAGGGCTGAGTGCCAGCGCGCCTTTGGTAATCACTTCATCGGCCAGCGGAATGTCGGATGTGATCACCAAATCGCCCGCCGCGACGCGTTGCACGATTTCGTTGTCGGCCACATCAAATCCGCTCGCCACTTGTAGGCTACGAATGTTGTCGCGCTTGGGCACCGGCACCAAATGGTTGGCCACAAACGTACATTCAATCCCCGTGCGTTCTGCGGCGCGAACCAGCGTCTCGCGAATCACTTTCGGACAGGCGTCCGCATCGACCCATAATTTCATCATGATTGACCTGCCAATTGTGCTTCCAACGCGTGCACACGCTGCGTCAGTTCGGCCACTTGTTGTTCCAGTGCGCTAAGACGATCGTTTTCCGCCGTCGACGGTGCAGCCACTTCCACTTTGGGCACGCGATGGGCGCTTTTCCAGCTTTTGATGATGGTGATCAGCGCGGGCATCGGCACCGAGGTCGACAAGCGGGCTTTCACTAAGGCCACGCTGGGCTCTTTGCCTTCGTGGTGGAGACTGGTCAGAATCGCTTCCAGCTCTTGAGTTACGTCTTTGGTGAGCATTGTTTGTCCCTTTTGAGTCATTGGGGTGATCTTACTGATATTTCATGGCGAGCAAAAGAGGGAATGCGTTGTAAGAGATCTCTTACATGATGTGTAAGATAATGGATTTTTGTGACGAGAAAAATGCGATGTAATCGTTTTAAGTGTTTGATTTTTAGTGTTTGTTTTTATGCGCTCTCTTTCAGGATGAAAATAATGTTTTGGGGGGCATTGCGAAAAAAACGCAGTGGCGTAAATTGAACCCTGTCGGAAGGGAACTGACACGGATTTGGATTCACCACTGGACGGTGGTTTCAGGATGAAGATGGCGATAACGGATACATCGTCACACGGATGGCAGGATTTCGAACGGAATCGACGGTTTACACGGAGTAAACTGGCAAGGACTGCACAGGACACCTCGGGATGAGGTCGGAACCCCATCAGGATGATGGCAAGGACACCGCTCAGGGAACAAGTGATGTGTGCTGATCAGGAAGGGTTGGCAATAGGGAATAACGGACACCGCTAGGACGGCGATGCGAGGACGAGGCAGAAGGATTCTGTCACTATTATGGATGATGCATGGAGCAATCATCAGTAGCCGGACTGCTGCGAGTAAGACTTAAGCCCCGATACCTCGTGTATCGGGGCTTTTCTTAATCTTTCCAAGCGTGATGTGCCACGCGCTATCCTGACGGTTGACGTCAGGCCATGCGATTCGTGCGAATCAATTTATAAAATAACGAACAAATCGCAATCCAGATCAATACGATGTCATCTCAGTTGGTTTAATTTTCGGCTACTTTCCTAGGGCTAGGAAGGGCCAATTTGGTTATTCGGAATTGCTGTAAACAAGGATTGTCAGTGACAATAGTGACACGCAGAACGCTTGTTATTCCTTACACAGAATCGTTTGAGTCTGATTTCCTCATGCTCAACTGCTGTGCGAAAAACCGCGCTCAGATGAACGGCCCGAAAACGGTCGCCTCCGCAAAACAACTCTTTCAACGTGTGCTGCACGACCCCACGCTCCATGCCATGGCGGTCCTGGACAATTACAACCGCGAATACATGGGCCATGTGTTTGTTTCCATAGAAGACGGGCAGGCTGAACTGGGGTATATCTTTGACAAAGCGTATTGGGGGCAAGGTTTAGCCAGTGAAGCGCTGTTGGCGTTTTTCCCCAAAATATGTCAACGACTCCATTTAGAGAAAGTCTCTGCGACCGTGAATTTGCAGCATTACCCCTCGATTGCGATTTTACACAAGCTCGGTTTTCACCTGCTGGGGGTGAATGAAGACGCATTTGGCCCGTATTACGAGTTTGCGTGGCTGAAAGAAGAAACGGCTACACCATACGATGCGGTGGCACATGGAATGCCTGCGGCGTAAAACCGCGCATGATCAAATGGCCCTGATAGCAGTCGTCACCGAGCGCTGAAAACTCAAAATAATACACGGTATGCCAACGCCAGCGATGATCGGGCGTTTTCCATTTGTGGTGCCCAAACGAAACACTCAGCAGTTGCAGCTCGAGTTCGTCGCACTTGCGCGCAATGCGGGCTTTGGCGAGTTCGGACTGGCGACGCTGTTGCCAGAATGCAAAGCAGACAAGGCTAAACAGCACAATGCTCAACAGGTCACCAATCATGCATTTACCCTTTCGTCGACTGTTGCAGGTTCATCAAAGCTTGGGCCAGTTCTGGGGACGGGCTGGTGTGCAGCAACGGCAGGAGCACGAGGCGCAGCTCAGGCAGCATCACCAAATCCGCAAACAACTGGTTGAACAACGACTGATTTCCGCTTTGTGCCAAACGCAGTAAAAAGCGCTGAGCGCGGCCGCTGTCGGCAAGCATCGACCAACTGCGGCCAGCAATCCCAATCAGCACTTCTGGGTGGCTCAAGCGCGGACTGTTTAACACTGCATCCAATACTTGACTTTGTATTGCCGCCGGAGCACCGGACAAGGCACGTACGAGGGCTGAAAGCAAAAACAGATCTGGCTCGTGAGCAGCGATTTGTGCCTCGGCATGCTCTTGAAGGCGTGCAGCCAGTTTTTCTGGCAGCGCGATGTGCTCCAACGCACCGAGCAATGCATACAGCGGCTGAGGCGGCAGGTGGTTGAGCGCTTTGCGCAGCAAAACACCATTTTGCTCTTGGCCTAAGCGGGCACAAATATCGGTGATTCCTTGTAAGCCAACGGTTTGCCAATTCTCCCATCCCAAATCGCCAGTAAAATAGTGCTGTGCATGTTCATAGTACTGGCTGCATGGTAGCCCCAATTGGGCGCGAATTTGGCTGTGGAACACCGCCATTTTGTCATCGGCAGGTTTGAAGGTGTAAGGGTTGTTGGCCAGCTTTTGTTGCTGCTCGTCGCTCATCTCCTGATTGAGTCGCGTGCCCATGGCTTCAATCACGTATTTGATGAATTGACCCACATCGGCTTGCGCCAACAAGCCACGCTCATCCAGCGTGAACTTCAAAAACCAGATCCAAGGTTGGTTGGATTCGTTCCAATACACAATCGCCAAATGCGCCGTGCGTTTTAGCGGGTAAGGGTAAGGTTGGTGGCCGAGTTCCACTTGTTCAAATTGCGCGGTATCAATCGCTTGAATGCGGCGTCCTAAGTCGAACACCTGATATTGGCAGCCGCTATTTTTTAGCAGCTCACTGAGAGTATGAATGGTATCCATGGGAGCAAATTGGTCCTAACTTTCTTTGTTCAATAGATGGTATCATTCGCCGCTAATTCAAGGCCAGGAAGTAAAGATAATGACCGCCGCCACAATTTTTACACTGTTGCAGCAACTGGAAGAGGCACTGCGTGCATCCGGAGCTTGGCAAGATTCGGCGCCCGATGTGCAGGCGTTGCAAAGCACTCAGCCGTTTGCGATCGATACGCTGGCGCCGCACGAATGGCTACAGTGGATTTTTGTGCCGCGTATGCAGCAGATGATTGAGCAGCAGATGACGTTGCCCGCAGGTTTTACGTTGTCGCCCTATTTTGAAGAGGCGTGGAAAGAGCGCCAAGAGTTTGCTGCCGTGATGCAGGTCTTATATCAACTCGATAAGGTATCGCAGTAATGCTGGAGATTATTTATCAGGACGACTACATCGTTGCCGTCAACAAGCCTGCGGGTATGTTGGTGCATCGCAGTTGGTTGGATAAACACGAAACGCAATTTGTGATGCAAACGCTGCGCGATCAGATTGGTCAGCATGTGTTCCCGTTGCATCGTTTGGATCGCCCTACCTCTGGGGTGTTGGTGTTTGCCTTGTCCAGTGAGATAGCGGCGAATATGATGCCCATGTTCGCCAACCATGAAATGGAAAAAACCTATCATGCGATTGTGCGTGGCTGGATTGAAGCAGGGGATGTGTTGGATTACCCACTCAAAGAAGAGCTGGATAAAATCGCCGACAAATTTGCCAAGCAAGATAAAGCGCCGCAAGACGCGGTCACAGCCTATCAACCGCTTGCTAAAGTGGAAGTGCCACATTCGACGGGCAAGTTTCCCACCACGCGCTATTGTCTGATGGAAATGAAGCCGAAAACTGGGCGCAAGCACCAGTTGCGTCGCCACATGGCGCATTTGCGTCATCCAATTGTTGGCGATACCACCCATGGTGATGGCAAACACAACCGCCTGTACCGCGAGGTGTATGACGCGCATCGCTTGATGCTACACGCCAGCGAACTGCGTTTCGTGCATCCGTATACCGAACAAGAACTGGTACTGCGCGCGGGGTTTGATGCCACTTGGCAGCGCTTGTTTGCCCTGTTTGACTGGTGTGCGCCGCAGCCATCCGCCTAGCAAGGTTTTGTCAGCGACGTCATTGATGTCGTTTCAGCCATAAAAAAGCCTTCTCTTGGAGAAGGCTTTTTTCATGCAGTCCGCATTTTATTTTGCGAGGTAATCGCGCACCGCGCGTTCAATGCCTTCGGCATCTAAGCCCAGTTCGTGATGCATCTCGTCTTGAGTGCCTTGCGGAACAAATTGATCCGGCAACCCTAAGTTGAGCACAGGCTTGATGAGCTTGTTTTTCATCATCCACTCCACCACGCCAGCACCGGCGCCGCCCGCAACCACGTTCTCTTCCAGCGTGACCAGCACATCGTGCGTGTTGGCCAGTTCGGTGATGAGGGCTTCATCCAGCGGTTTCACAAAACGCATGTCCGCCACGGTAGCATCGAGCGCTTCGGCGGCTTGCAGCGCGTGGGGCAGCAGGGTGCCAAAGCTCAGAATCGCCACTTTTTCACCTTGGCGCATGAGGCGACCTTTGCCCAGCTCAAGCGCGGTGAATGTCTCTTCCAGCGCGACGCCCATGCCATTGCCACGAGGGTAACGCACGGCGCTTGGGCCTTGATGCTGGTGGCCGGTGTAGAGCATTTGACGACACTCATTTTCATCGGCAGGCGCCATGATCACCATATTCGGAATGCAGCGCATAAAGCTCAGATCAAAGGCACCTTGGTGCGTTTGACCATCGGCTCCCACTAGGCCCGCGCGGTCAATGGCAAACATCACCGGCAGGTTCATGATCGCCACATCGTGGATCAGTTGATCATAACCACGTTGTAGGAAGGTGGAGTAAATCGCCACAATGGGGTGATGGCCAGCAATCGCCATGCCAGTCGCTAAGGTCACCGCATGTTGCTCAGCAATCGCCACATCAAAGTATTGCGATGGATACTCTTTTGAGAACCGCACCATGCCCGAGCCTTCGCGCATGGCAGGCGTGATCGCCATCAACTTGGGATCTTGCGCGGCCATGTCGCACAAAAAGTCACCGAAAATTTTCGAAAAAGTCGGTTTAGTACTGGTGCTTTTTGGCAGGCAGTCGTGGCTTGGGTCGAATTTTGGCACGCCATGGTAACCAATCGGATCTTTTTCCGCAGGCTCATACCCTTTGCCTTTTTTGGTCATCACGTGCAGGAACTGCGGGCCTTTCAGCTCACGCATGTTTTTCAGCGTCTTGGTCAGTTCCAGAACGTCATGGCCATCCACTGGGCCAATGTAGTTAAAGCCCAGCTCTTCAAACAGAGTGCCCGGAGCCACCATGCCTTTGAGGTGTTCTTCGGTGCGGCGAACCAACTCTTTGATGGGTGGAACGCCGGAGAGCACTTTCTTGCCGCCTTCGCGAATCGAGGTGTAGAGATTACCCGACAACAATTGCGCCAAATGGTTGTTCAGTGCGCCGACGTTTTCTGAAATCGACATTTCGTTGTCGTTCAGAATCACCAGCATGTCAGGGTGGACATCACCGGCGTGGTTCATGGCTTCAAACGCCATGCCGGCGGTAATCGCGCCATCGCCAATCACGCTCACCACTTTACGGTTTTCACCCTCTTGGCCTGCGCAAATCGCCATGCCCAGTGCCGCGCTGATCGACGTGGAGGAGTGGCCGACCGATAAAGTGTCGTATTCACTCTCTTCACGCCAAGGGAACGGGTGCAGGCCGCCTTTCTGACGAATGGTTGGCATCTGTTCGCGACGCCCCGTCAGAATTTTGTGCGGATAAGCCTGATGGCCGACATCCCAGATCAGTTGATCGAACGGGGTGTTATAGACGTAATGCAACGCAACGGTCAGTTCAACGGTGCCAAGACCAGAAGCCAAGTGGCCGCTGGATTGACTGACTGAGTTGAGCAAATAGGTTCTCAGTTCATCACAAAGCGTCGGCAGCACTTCTTTTGGCATGCTGCGTAATTCATCCGGCGAATTTGCCAGAGCCAGTGTCGGATATTTTGAAATATCAAGAGTCATAGTTATGCGCGCTTATAGTGTTAGTTTTTGCGCTCGATGACGTATCGGGCGAACTCTTCGAGATGCTCAGTGTTGTAAGGAATCGCTTGCAGTGCCTGAAGCGCTTCTTCATACAGCAGTTGAGCTTTATTCATCGCACCTTCTAGGCCCAGGAGCGCTGGGTAGGTGCTTTTATTGAGTTGTTGATCAGAACCTTGCGGTTTGCCCAACGTTTCGGTGTCACTGATGATATCGAGAATGTCATCTTGAACTTGGAAAGCCAGCCCAACCGCGTCAGCGTATCGGTCGAGATGTGGCAGCACATCCAACCCTTTGTGACCGGCAGCCATCGCACCCATTCGAATGGCGCAGCGCATCAGTGCGCCGGTTTTGTTGCGATGAATGTTTTCCAGCTCGTCGAGAGCCACCAAGCGGTTCTCCGCCGCTAAATCTAAAGCCTGACCCAAACACATGCCTTGCGCGCCTGACGCTTCTGCCAGTGCTTGAATCATCTTCACGCGGTTCATCTCACCCGCGTCAGACAACGTGCCTTCGGCGAGAATCGTGAATGCCAGCGTTTGCAGGGCATCGCCGGTTAAAATCGCGGTCGCTTCATCAAACTTGATGTGACAGGTGGGTTTGCCACGGCGCAGCTCATCGTCATCCATGGCCGGCAGATCGTCGTGAATAAGCGAATAGGCGTGAATGCATTCAATGGCCGAAGCCGGGGTATCAAGGTCGCTGGGTTCACAACCGAGCATTTGCCCGGTGATGTACACCAGATACGGGCGAGCGCGTTTGCCACCCAGGAGCAAGCCATACCGCATGGCTTCAATCAGAGGCAGATTCTGGTTGGGCAGACGATTTAACCACAGGTCAAGCTGCTCATTGTTTCGGTGTTGAAAAGAGGATAGAGCCTCAATCATAGGGCACTCTTTAGTCATCATTTATTCAGGCAGATCGGTAAATTCGCTCAGCGGCGCATCGTCGCTGTTGCTTAGCAAAATGCTAACACGTTGTTCCGCTTCATCGAGCTTAGTTTGTCCAGAGCGAGCAAGGGCAATGCCGCGCTCAAATTTTTTGAGGGCGTCATCCAGTGCCAAATCACCATTTTCCAGTTGATCAACCAGTTCATCTAACTCTTGAATGGTTGCTTCGAAGGACATGTTTTCAGGTTTCTTACTCGCCATAATCATTTTGCCTTGGGAAAGATGCACGAAAGTTACCTTAGGGCGTAGTGATGGTCAAATTTAACCAAGCAATTTTGTCAGAAATACGGCGCTTTTTACTGGATACGGATAACGAAACGTAAAAATGGCACCGGAGTCTGAAACTTGACTTGGATTTCTGTGCTGCCCGCAGGTGCATCTTAACAGGATTTGAGTATACACTGGGAAAAGCATATCACTGCCTGACAAGGCATGCAGACGTTTCAAGCGCATTTTTGCGCACCGGATCGGGTCAAGCCGTGGGGGATGGCCGCTTGCGGCTGGCGCGCGCTTTCGGGCAGACGTCGCCGCGGGCTGAGCAATCATCGGCTCATCACCGTTTGGCTCGGGCAGGGTGATGTGTCATCCGGATTGAGAAAAAAGTTAAAGAATTTATTCTCTTGCCGATAACGAGAGTAATCTCTAATCGCGAATGAACAGCAGAGGAGCGCTTCGTGGATTTAGCAACGCTAATAGGTCTGATTGGTGGCTTAGCATTTGTCGTGATGGCGATGGTCTTGGGCGGCAGCATTATGATGTTCGTCGACGTCACCTCTATTTTGATCGTAGTGGGTGGTTCACTGTTCGTTGTCCTGATGAAATTCACCATGGGACAGTTCTTCGGCGCCGCTAAAATTGCGGGGAAAGCGTTCATGTTCAAAGCCGATGAGCCGGAAGATTTGATCGCGAAAATCGTGGAAATGGCGGATGCAGCGCGTAAAGGTGGTTTCCTCGCCCTTGAAGAGATGGAGATCTCCAACTCCTTCATGCAAAAAGGCATCGATTTGCTGGTGGATGGTCACGACGCCGATGTGGTACGTGCAACACTACAAAAAGATATTTCCCTGACCGATGAACGTCATGAAGCCGGGACGGGCGTCTTTCGTGCGTTTGGTGACGTGGCTCCCGCGATGGGGATGATCGGGACACTGGTTGGTCTGGTGGCGATGCTGTCGAACATGGACGATCCAAAAGCGATCGGTCCGGCGATGGCGGTGGCGTTGTTGACGACCTTGTACGGTGCGGTGCTTTCCAACATGGTGTTTTTCCCGATTGCCGACAAGCTGTCGCTGCGCCGTGAACAAGAAACATTGAACCGTCGCCTGATCATGGACGGCGTCTTGGCCATTCAAGATGGTCAGAACCCACGTGTCATTGATAGTTACCTGAAAAACTACCTCAATGAAGGTAAACGTGTGCTTGATGTCGACAACGAATAAGCGGAGTGAGTGATGGAAGAGCAAAAGTGCAAATGTCCGCCACCTGGGCTTCCCGCCTGGTTAGGGACTTTTGCTGACCTGATGTCGCTCCTGATGTGCTTCTTCGTCCTGCTGCTGTCGTTTTCGGAAATGGACGTTCTGAAGTTCAAGCAGATCGCCGGGTCGATGAAATTTGCATTCGGGGTACAAAACCGCCTTGAGGTCAAAGACATTCCCAAAGGCACCAGCATCATTGCGCAAGAATTTCGTCCCGGTCGCCCTGAGCCGACCCCGATTGACGTCATCATGCAGCAAACCATGGACATCACTCAGCAAACGCTGGAATTTCATGAAGGCGATGCCGATCGCGCCGGGGGCACGCAGCGTGATGCGGGCCAGTTGACGGGCGGTCAATCGCCAGAAACCGCGACGCAAGATAACCAAAATACCGAAACGGAAATGCAACAGCAGCAGGCCCAATCTCAATCGATGTCGGAAGAGATGGAAACTGTGCTGGAAAGCATCAAGAAAGCGCTACAACGAGAAATTGAGCAAGGGGCGATTGAAGTTGAAAACCTCGGCCAGCAAATCGTCATTCGCATTCGTGAGAAGGGCGCTTTCCCTGAAGGCTCGGCGTTCTTGCAACCGAAATTCCGCCCATTGGTGCGCCAGATTGCTGATTTAGTGAAAGATGTGCCGGGGATCGTGCGCGTCTCGGGTCACACCGATAACCAACGTCTGGATTCTGAACTGTATCGTTCAAACTGGGATTTATCGGCGCAGCGGGCGGTGTCCGTGGCGCAAGAGATGGAAAAAGTGAAAGGCTTCAATCACCAACGCCTGCAAGTGCGTGGCATGGCCGATACCGATCCGCTCGGGCCGAACGATACCGAAGCGCAACGCTCGCGCAACCGCCGTGTTGAAATCAGCATTATGCAGGGCGAACCGCTGTACAGCGATGAAGTGCCGTCCGCGCAGCCTGCGAACGTCCAATAACGCGCCGTCGAAGTGACTCCCAAGGCAAGCCAACCGGCTTGCCTTTTTCATAAGCTTTTCTCTGTGGCGAGAGATCGTGTATAATCCCGCCCCCTTAGCGGTGCTGAGCGCCACACAGTCGTGCCTGCCAGTGAATGTTCTAATTAAATTGCGAATAACCTTATGAAATTTATAGTTAAGCCCCATCCAGAAATTTTCATTAAAAGTGAATCGGTGCGTAAGCGCTTCACTAAAATTCTTGAAAGCAACATTCGCAATATCATCAAAAGTCGCACGACAGGCGTCGCGGTGTTCAACCGTCGCGATCACATTGAAGTGTCGGCCAACAGCCGCGACTTCTTTGCCGAAACGCTTGAGATTCTGACCACCACACCGGGCATTCAACAAGTGCTGGAAGTGAAGCAGTCTGAATTTAAAGATCTGCATGATATTTACGAACAGGTGCTGCTGCAAAGCCGTCATCTGATCGAAGACAAAACCTTCGTTGTGCGCGCAAAACGTCGCGGTAAACACGAATTTACCTCGATTGAATTGGAACGTTATGTGGGTGGCGGCCTCAACCAAGCGGTTGCCAGCGCAAAAGTGCGCCTGAAAAACCCAGACGTGACCATTAACGTCGAAGTGAACGATGGCTTGCTGAACCAAGTGATCGCGCGCCACAAAGGCTTAGGCGGCTTCCCATTGGGAACGCAAGAAGATGTGTTGAGCCTGATTTCCGGTGGTTTCGATTCGGGCGTGTCCAGCTACCTGCACATCAAACGGGGTTCAAAGGTGCATTACTGCTTCTTTAACCTCGGCGGTCCGGCACACGAAATCGGCGTTAAACAGGTCGCTTACTACTTGTGGCACAAATACGGTTCTTCGGCCAAAGTGCGCTTTATCTCAGTTGATTTCGCTCCTGTGGTGGCAGAAATCCTTGAGAAAGTTGACGACGGCCAAATGGGCGTGATCCTCAAGCGCATGTTTATGCGTGCTGCGGGTCAGGTTGCGGAGAAATTTGGCATTCAAGCTTTGGTGACGGGCGAAGCGCTCGGCCAGGTGTCTAGCCAAACGCTGACCAACCTGCGTCATATCGACAACGTGACGGATACGCTGATCTTGCGTCCACTGATCAACTGGGACAAAGATGACATCATCAACGTCGCTCGTGAAATCGGTACGGAAGATTTTGCCAAGACCATGCCGGAATACTGCGGCGTGATCTCAAAGAGTCCAACCGTAAAAGCGGTCAAAGGCAAACTGGAAGCAGAAGAAGCCAAGTTCGACTTCTCGATTCTGGATCAAGTGGTGTACGACGCGCGTCAGATGGACATTCGTGATATCGAAAAAGAATCACAGCAACAAGCACCAGAAGTGGAACTGGTGACCGCGGTGCAAGACCAAGCGGTGGTGCTGGATATTCGTAGCCCGGATGAAGAAGATGAAAAGCCGCTGGTGATTGACGGCGTGGAAGTGAAACACGTGCCGTTCTACAAACTGGCGACTCAGTTTGGCGATCTGGATCAGTCAAAGACCTACTTGTTGTACTGCGAACGCGGTGTGATGAGCCGACTACAAGCGCTGTATCTGAAAGAGCAGGGCTTCGATAACATTAAAGTGTATCGCCCATAATTGAGCGCGCACTGAATGAAGAAACGCAAATCGCTGGTCGGTTTGCGTTTTTTTTTGCCTCGGCGCAGCATTAGATTTATTTACCTTTTGTTACACACTTGCGGCGCGTGTTCGAGAATGCGAGCAAGGTCACAATGCGCAATCGCAGGCATAAAAAAACACCGCCCTTGGGCGGTGCTAAAAATTTGACAGACAGGTCAAAAAATAAATACAGGAAGTATATGTTTTGCGGCAGGGGATAACTGCACAAAACAGGATGGTAGAAAAACTACCTCACTCGAAAATCGAGTTTGCAAACACAACATCGCAATAACTAAGCCCATTGATTCTCAATGAGAATCAAGCCGTTCAGGCCCGCATTGCGGGGTGAAATATAGATTTTCTCTGGCTGGTTAGCAACGGACAATTTATAATGTTTCAGATTAAAAAAACTAATCTGTTATAGAGTGTGCTCATGTCCAGAAGATTGCCACCCTTAAACTCGCTGAAAGTCTTTGAAGCCGCGGCTCGCCACCTGAGTTTTACTCGGGCGGCAGAAGAGCTGTTCGTGACTCAGGCTGCGGTGAGTCACCAAATTAAAGCGTTGGAAGAGTTTCTCGGGTTGAAACTATTTCGTCGTCGAAACCGTTCGCTGCTGCTCACTGAAGAGGGGCAAAGCTACTTCCTCGACATCAAAGACATCTTTGGTTCGTTGGCGGAAGCGACCGACAAGTTATTGGAACGCAGCGAGAAAGGTGCGTTAACCATCAGTTTGCCACCCAGCTTTGCGATTCAATGGTTGGTGCCGCGCTTGGCGGACTTTAACCAGCAAGAGCCAGATATCGATGTGCGCATCAAAGCGGTTGATATGGAAGAAGGCTCGCTGACGGATGATGTCGATGTCGCCATTTACTACGGCCGAGGCAATTGGCCGGGGCTGCGCGCCGACAAGTTGTATCAAGAGTTTTTGATCCCGCTCTGTTCGCCGTCGTTGCTGCTGGGCAGTAAACCGCTGGCGACGCTGAGTGACTTGTCGTATCACACGTTGCTGCACGACACCTCGCGCAAAGACTGGAAACAGTTCGCCAAAGAAAATGGCTTAGAGAGTGTCAATGTGAATCACGGGCCGATCTTCAGTCACTCGACCATGGTGTTGCAAGCTGCCGCGCATGGTCAAGGCGTCGCGCTGGGCAATAACGTGTTGGCACAACCCGAGCTTGATGCGGGGCGTTTGGTCGCGCCGTTCGATGAAGTGCTGATGACTAAAAATGCGTTCTACGTGGTGTGCCACGAGAAACAGGCGGACATGGGACGGATTGCAACGTTTCGTGATTGGATGCTGAAAAAAGCTCGCCGCGAACAGGAGGATATACTGGATGACAACAGTCTCAACCCCCGTGCGCATTGATGGCGGCTCGCAGCCGCTGACGTTTATTTTTGCCCATGGTGCCGGAGCTGATATGGACCACGAGTTTATGGCGGCGGTCGCCAAGGGCGTGGCTGAGCGCGGCATTCGTGTGGTGCGATTTAACTTTCCGTACATGGTCAAGCGTGCCGAAGATGGCAAGCGCCGTCCGCCGGATCGCGCGCCGAAACTGCTGGAAGCGTTTGAAGCGGTGATTGCCGAACACGTAACGGGGCCGGTGGTCATTGGGGGCAAATCGATGGGCGGGCGAATGGCGTCGCTGCTGAGTGCGCACCCGCAAGTGGCGGGTATTGCGTGTTTGGGCTTTCCCTTTCACCCGCCCGGCAAGCCGGAAAAATTCAAAGGGGATCACTTGGCAGACATCGACACGCCCACGCTGATCCTGCAAGGCGAACGTGACACGTTTGGTACGCAGTTGGAGTGTGCCACATTCTCATTCAGCCCAAGCGTTTCGCTTGCATTTTTGCCAGATGGCGATCACAGCTTCAAACCGCGCAAATCGTCAGGGCATGCCGAAACACAAAACATCGCCTTGGCGGTGGAACAATTGAGTCAGTTTATTCTCGAGGTGTACGATGCAAAGTAAGTTATTACTTACCTTAGGCGGCCTGTTTTCCGGGGTTGCCGTGGCGCTCGGCGCGTTTGCGGCGCACGGTTTAAAAGCCACGTTGAGTCCCTATTTGCTGGGTGTCTTTCAAACGGGTGTGCAGTATCAATTCATTCATGCGGCAGCGCTGATTGCCTGTGGCATTTTATTGCAGCTGTCGGGGACAGAAAAAGCGCGAAACTATTTTAGCCGCGCGGCGATTTGCTTTATCATCGGCATCTTTTGTTTTAGCGGCAGCCTGTACGCCTTAGCACTGACGGGTGTGAAATGGTTTGGTCCCATCACGCCGATGGGCGGTCTGCTGTTTATGATCGGCTGGGGATTATTTACCTTCGCGGCCATGAATATTAAAGAGGTCAAGCAGTGAAACAAGTCATGCTCTATTGCCGCGCAGGCTTTGAAAAAGAGTGCGCCGGTGAGATTCAGGACAAAGCCACGCAACTGGAAGTGTATGGTTTCCCGCGGATGCAGAAGAACAGCGGCTATGTACTGTTTGAATGCTATCAGGAAGGCGATGCGCAAAAGCTGATCAAAGAGCTGGATTTTCAGGCCTTGATTTTTGCCCGCCAGATGTTTGCGGTGGCGGCAGAGTTCACTGAACTGCCAAAAGATGACCGTATTTCGCCGATTTTGGCGCAGTTGTCTGAATACGAAGATTTTCCGCGCTGCGGCGATCTGCGCGTGGAAACGCCGGATACTAACGAAGCGAAAGAGCTGCTCAAGTTCTGCCGTAAATTCACCGTGCCATTGCGTCAAGCGCTGCGTGGCAAAGGGGTGTTGTTTGCGAAAGAGCATCCGAAAAAACCTGTGCTGCACGTGTGCTTTGTCGCGCCGGGCCACTGTTTTGCCGGTTACTCACTGAGTTCCAATAACTCGCAGTTCTTTATGGGCATTCCACGCCTGAAGTTTCCTACCGATGCGCCAAGCCGTTCAACCCTCAAACTGGAAGAAGCGTTCCACGTGTTTATTCCGCGCGAGGAGTGGGACACGCGTTTGGCGTCTGGCATGTGGGCGGTCGATCTGGGTGCTTGTCCGGGCGGTTGGACGTATCAGTTGGTGAAACGCTCGATGTTCGTGCACGCGATTGATAACGGCATGATGGCAGACAGCCTGATGGAAACCGGTCAGGTGAAACACCACATGGTCGACGGGTTTAAGTTTGAACCGCCGCGTAAGAACGTGACCTGGCTGGTGTGTGACATGATTGAAAAGCCATCACGCGTGGCACAACTGATGGGCGAATGGATCATCAGTGGCTGGGCGAAAGAGGCGATTTTCAACCTGAAACTGCCGATGAAAGGCCGCTACGATGAAGTGTTGGAAGATATCGAAAACCTGAAGGTTTTCCTCAAAGAGAATCACGTCAAGTTCCGTCTGCAAGCAAAACATTTGTACCACGATCGCGAAGAGATCACGGTGCACGTTCAATCACTGAGTAACATCTCGCCGCACTAAATGTGCCACGCGATGAACCGTGACCGATGTGATGTCGAAAAAAACGCTCCTTAAGGAGCGTTTTTTTATGCCGGCGATCCGCTGAAACGAATGTCCTGCAGATTAAAACCGAGTTCGATGTCGGTTTTCAGTCCGGCTACCTGCTTACACACCCGCGCCAGTTCAATGTGTTCATCGAGCTTTTTGCGATATTTCGCTGGCAGGTCGTCACTGGCGTATGCGCTGTCGATGTCCGGATATTGCGTCAGTATCTCTTTGGCCGCTTTGGGGCCAATCCCCGGGACACCCGGCACTTGGCTGGAGCTGATCCCCGTTAATCCCCAGTAATCGGCCAGCTGTGTCGGTTTGACGCCAAACTCATTTTCGATAAATGGTGCATCCAACCAACGCTGTTGGAAGTAATCGCGAATTTGTAGCGTGGGCGAGAGCAGTTGGCAGTAGCCTTTGTCGGTGGAAATGATGGTGACCTTTTCCTGATGCGCGGCCACTTTGGTGGCCAGTGTCGCGACCAAGTCATCGGCTTCATCGCCCTCGGAGAGCAGGGAATCGATGCCCAATTCCCACCATGCTTGCTGAATCTGGTCGAGCCCTTGTTGTAGCGGCTGCGGCATGGGTTTACGTCCGGCTTTGTAGCCAGGCAGCACCTCGGCGCGCCAGCCTCGATCTTGCAGGTGGTGATCAAACACCGCGATGATGTGGGTGGGGTCGGCTTCACCAATGATACGTTGCAGCGTACGGCTGGTGGTGTCTATGGTTCGGGCAATATCGGTTTCATCCGGCTGAGCGGAATGCACGCGGCGAATGAGGTTCAGAGCATCGATAATGACGAGATGGATAGACATAGCAATTCAAAAAATAAGGGCTGTTAGGCCCTTATTGTAATGAAATTCAATGGGATTGCTACCAAGCGTCAGGTGACGATGCGATAACACGGCACATAAGCCGAGCCGCCCGGTAGTTTCATGCGATGCTGTTCAACGAAATCTTTCAGCAGGCGGTCCATTTTCTTCATCAAGATCGGGTCGCCATGAATCTCAAACGGGCCATTGCGTTCAATCTCATGAATGCCTTCGGCTTTCACGTTCCCGGCCACAATGCCTGAGAAGGCGCGGCGCAGGTTCGCGGCCAGCACTTCCGGACGCTGATTGAGATGCAAGTCCAAATTGGCCATGCTTTCGTGGTTCGGCTCAAACGGCAGTTGGAATTCCGGCTCGATTTTGAGTGACCAGTTGAAGCTGTAGGCGTCATCGTTGTCTTTGCGATGCTGACGAACCGCTGGCATGGCATTTTTCATGATGCGCGCTGCTTCAGCGGGGTTGTCGATTACGATGGTGTAATGCTGACGCGCTTCGTCACCGAGTGTGTCGGCAATGAATTGATCGATGGAGCGGAAGTACGCTTCGCTCTCTTTCGGCCCGGTCAGGACGATTGGCATCGGTTGGTTGGCATTTTCTGGGTGCATCTTAATGCCCAGAATGTACAGCAACTCTTCTGCAGTCCCCGGACCGCCCGGGAAAATGATGATGCCGTGCGCCAAGCGGACAAACGCTTCCAGACGTTTTTCGATGTCGGGCATGATCACCAATTCGTTCACGATTGGGTTTGGCGGCTCAGCGGCAATGATCGACGGTTCGGTCAGGCCAAGGTAGCGCTGCTCGTGGTAGCGCTGTTTCGCGTGACCAATCGCTGCCCCTTTCATTGGGCCTTCCATCGCGCCCGGGCCACAGCCGGTACAGATATTGAGTTCACGCAGGCCCAGTTCGTGGCCCACTTCGCGGGTGTATTGGTACTCGATTTCATTGATCGAGTGACCTCCCCAGCACACCACCAAATTCGGAATGATGCCCGGGATCAGTGTGCCTGCGTTACGCAAAATGCCAAACACCAAGTTGGTAATGTGTGTGGCGTTGGTCAGATTCAGGCGTTGGCTGTCTGCCAAGTGCATATTGACGTAGACGATGTCACGCAATACCGAAAACAGGTGTTCCTGAATCCCTTTGATGATGTGTCCATCGACAAATGCATGCTCGGGTGGGTTGGTCAGTTCCAGCTTAATGCCGCGTTCACGGCGCAGCACGGTGACGTCAAAATTCTTATATAAATCGAGCAACTCTTTGGAGTTGTCGGTATGGCTGCCTGAGTTCAGCACCGCGAGGGTGCAGTTGCGGTACAGCTGATATAGATCACTGGACGCGGTTTTTTTCAATCGTTCGACTTCGAGCTGCGACAACAGATCCATACTGCCGGCAGGGCTGACTTGAGTGATCATGCTGACCTCCTTGCTTGAGAGGTTAATGATAGTCCACCTGCGCGGTTGGTTGATGAATGGTTGGCGTTATTGGTCGCTCGCGTCGCAGAGGTGGGGCAATCGTCCGGCGTGAACACAGATTCTGATGGGATGAACCTGAGGCAAAACCGGATGCATCAGGCTCGTGCGTTGCGGGCATGTTTGGCGCAACGTTCACGAGTCTGAACGTTTAACTAATTGATATTCCAGTTTCAATCTTGTTCGGTTCTGCTGAAATGGGAAATGTTGTGCGACATCAGATGTGAGATGAGTCACTAAAAACAGGTGTGTCAGATTAAAAAATAACCGAATGAGGCATGGGAAACGGACCGCGGGGCCGCGATCCGGCGGGGTTACTTCCAAGCGATTTGGTTTGGCCCGTATTTTTTCACTTCGACCAAGGCGCGGTGAACGCGCTCCAGCACCGTTTCTGGCGTGTCTGATTCTTTGAAACAGGTACTGGCTGCCGTCATGGTGATGGTGATGCTTTTATCGCGGAACTTGAACGGCAGTTTGGAGATATTCCGTTGGATTTGTTGAATGATTTGATAACACGCGTTGTCGGCGTGTTCTGGCAGCAGCAGAATGAACTCTTCACCGGAAAAACGCGCCACAGTGTCGGTGTCTTCAATCTCTTTACTGATGGTGCGCGCGATGATTTTCAGCGCTTTATCACCGGCCATGTAGCCGAAGCTGTCGTTGATGGTTTTGAACTTATCGATATCCAGCATCACCACACGCAGCGTGTGCTGAGTACGGATCCAACGGCGGTATTCGAGTTCCAACCGATCATTAAACGCGGTGCGGTTGTACACTTTGGTCAGTGGATCTTGCAGCATGCGCTGCGCCTGATCTTCCAAACGACGGCGGTAATCTTGGGTGAGTTCAAACAGGGCTTCCATTTGAGTGCGCGTGTATTGCATGCGTTCAATCAGCGCCTGTTCACGCTGCTCAGCGTGCGTGAGTCGCTCCGACAGCGAGGCCAGATCCGCCAACATCGGTTCAAGCTTGGCTTTGGTGCTGCTGAGCTCTTCACCATCTTTCAGGGCGGTTTGGCTACGACCCACCAGGGTGTTTAGCTCTTGATGCATCTCTTGACGATGCGTTTGATAATTGAGGCTTTGGTCGACGTTTTGATTGACGCTTTTGATGTTGTTCGCCAAGGAGCTGTTGACTTGCTCCAGGAATTTTTCTGAACTTTTGCGCTCGAAGTGAGTGCCGGCAATCACCAGCTTTAACACGTCCAGCGTCAGTTCCAATAAGGTCTGAGTCGTCACGCCGTTTAACAGCTTGGTGCGAATATCGGTCAGCAGATCGCCCGATTCCCCATCGAAATCCAGTTCGCAAATCAAGTTTTGCAGATCGTCACTCAGGCGTGCCAACAATTCGTTGTCGGCGCTTTGGCTGAGTTCGTCGGTCACCGACTGCGGATTGGCGGTGATGATTTTTACCGAGCGTTCGTAAATGCCCAGTAAGCGCATGGCTTGGTCCGCTTTGGGTAGTTGTTGGGCCGCAGAAAAACTGAGTAAATCACGCAGATCGCGTTTTAATTTTGAAGGCAGGCCGGGAACACGCAGCAATATTTCGCCACTGTGTTTGATTTGTGAGTCCAAATGGGAACTCTGCTTTTCCTTAATCAACGTGTGTTGCTTCAACATGCGCTCCAGTACGGCCAGACGAGGTATGAGCGAGCTTACATCTTTTTGTTGCTCGATGGCTTGACGCAGTTCAGCTAAATACCCATTCAATCGATGGTTCTCGCCTTGGCAAGCAAGACTTAAAGATGCGACGATACGTTTCAGGACTTTCTGTTCTCGATTAAATTTGAACGAAGTATCCCGTTGTGTCAAACGTGTCTGTTCCAACTGACTACGCAGCTGGTTTAACTGATTTTGGATATCTTGCTCGAGAACGCCCATCGACAACAAACTACAGCTTCGGATCAACCCTGATCCTATTTAGTGATTTATCGATAATAACAAAAAAAAATTATTCGTCACGATTTCAGTGCGTTAACCGTATAGCTTTTACCCATCTTTTAAAAGTTTTTTGATGTTCTCCTCATTCTTGTATGAGGAATGCACCTTGATCAATCCCTGATTGATGGCATGTTTGCACGATTTGCGAATGTTGTTGGACGCAAAACTGGCCGCTGGCGCATTGTCGATCGCGCGCAGGTAAACCCAGTGGCTGCTGTTCTCTTTGATGCTCAGATCGCGCGCCACACTGGCGGCCATGAGCAGAATGTCCAGTAACTCTTTGTCGTTGATTGCCGTGTATGCGCGAGGCAGGAACGGATAATCAGCGATGCCCATGCGAATGATGCGGTTGAGGCGACGTTCGGGCTGAAACTCTTCAATCCATGACTGTACTTTATTGAACAGATCTTCTGGCGGACGTTCGCGATCCGGACACGGTTCAATGTAGAGCAGGTTGGCATCGGAGAAATGGTACAGACGCGCTTTGTCGTCATCGATTTTCGATTTGAGGAAGGCGCCAAAGTCGTGTTCCAGTTCCAGACCAGCGCTGTAGCCGTGTTGCAAGTACATGTTGCGCAGGAACGGAATGTCGATCATCGCAAAGCGCAATCGATCGTTGAGTGGTTCATGGATCAATTCCCCCACGTGCCACTGTTCGTAGTTTTGACTGCTGCGTTCTAGTGAAGAGAGCAGCTTGGAGTTGAGCATACGCAGGTTGTGTAGGCGCGAGCGCGAGTGAGTGTAAAGGTTACTGCTGAGTTCATCGATTTCATCGCGCTGGCGCTGAATCACGTAACCGCGACGCAGTAGCAGTAAGAAGAAGATCGAACTGGCCACGAACAGCGCAAACGCGATTTTTTGGAACTTGCTGTATTCACGCTGAGTCTCTTGCAGCTCTTTTTCCTGACCGACCAAATGCAGTGTCTGCTCTACGAACTCTTTTTGCTGGCGGAATGCATCTTCACTGATCTGATTGAGTTTTTCTTGGCGGATCTGCGCAATGGCATTGCTCTGTTTGACGTTTTCCAGCGCATTGGCATAACGGCCTGTCTGTTCATAGCCGAGCGACAGCAGCCGGTAGGCGTTCTCTTCAATTGCTAAATCGCCCGTTGCTTGGCCGATGCTGAGGGCTTGTTGCGCTTGGGAAATCACTTGCTGGCCCTGATTCTGATGGTAAGCCAATCCAGCGTTCAACAAGCTAGCTCGCCCTTTGAGACGCGGAATGTCGGTGTAGCTGAGCAGCTCTTCTGCGCGCGCCAAATACTGCTCGGTCAGTGGGTAGTTGAACAGTTGCAAATAGGTCGCGGCAAGGCTGAGGCGCACTTCGATCACGCTTTCAATGTCGTTGCTGCTGCTCTCGTGGTCAATCACGTTGAAGTAGTGTACCAGCGCCAAATTGTACTTGCCTTGCTGGTAATAGACATCGCCCATGCGTTTTAACACCGCTGCCAGTGCCGGTGACTTGTCGTAGTTATCGTAAAAATCGGCGGCCTGCGAGAGATGAACCAGCGCTTTGTCCAGCACGCGGCGTTCAAAGAACAGTTGGGCCAGCAGGGTATTGGTTTTGGCCAGCAGGGCGCTGGCGTTACTTTCCACCGCGCCCCAGTAAGACATCAAAAGTTCGGACAAGGCAAGGTTGTAGAGTTCGTGATTGAGGTAATGTTTGCCGACCACCAAGTGGTATTCAATTTGCGGCTTTTTCGATTGCAAGGCATCGATGTAGGGTTTGACTTGCGCAAATAGGCGATTGGCCAATTCGAGGTCATTGGCTTGGGAGGCAATCTCGGCGCGCAGCATCGTCATTTTGTAATCGATGCCTTTGGCGAGGTGGTCGGAATTTTTGATCGCTTCGTATTCTTTGGCAATGTTGCGTAGCGCTTCGCGTGCTTCGCTGGTGTTGCCGTTGTAGCGCCATTGCAAGCGCACATCAAGGATCTCGACTTCCAGTTCCAAATACGGCAACTGGTATTTCTCCGCCAATTCCTGCGCTTCATCCAGCAACTTGAACGCTGTTTGTTGATACCCGAGGTTAAACTCGGCTTTGGCAAGAATCTTCAACGCATCAATCGTACTGCCGGGCGTGCGCACCCGGCTGTCGGTTTCATCGCGTGAAATGGTGGTTGGACTGGTCTCGGCTTTATCGGCCAACTTGCGTTGGGAGAGATATTCCGTGGCCAGCGCTTTGGCTTGCGCTGGAGAAATCTCAATCAAACCATCGGCTTCGTTCAGGGTAGGTGACGAATAGATGGTGGCGTAGGTCCAGGTTGAAAATGAGAGCAGAGCCAAACCAAGCCAGTGCTTCCAGCGAAGAAATGTCATCCTGTCGAGCATCCTTGTTATTGACGAGCCATACGTTGATTGTGGCTCGGAGCCGCCTGCTCAGTTGAGCGATACGGGTTGATATCCAGACCGCCGCGACGGGTGTAGCGAGCCAGCACCGTTAAGTGCTCTGGGTGGCAGTAGCGGGTGATGTCGGTAAAGATACGCTCAACGCACTGCTCATGGAACTCGTTGTGCTCACGGAATGACACAATGTAGCGCAGCAGCGCTTCGCGATTAATTTTCGGCCCACGGTAAGTGATTTCTACGCTGCCCCAGTCGGGCTGATTGGTTATCAGGCAGTTGGACTTCAGCAGGTGGCTGTGCAGCGTCTCTTCAACAACGTCATCGCTGGTGGCATCGGCAAGTAAGGTGTCGTCAAATGCGTAGCTGGTGATGGTGATGTCCTGATCGTCGATGCAGTCTCCTTGCATGGTCACAATCGGCTGCGCGGTATAGGCCGCTAGCGGCTTGACCTCGACATGCACGGTTTCACCGGCGCACGCGGACAAATCGTGTTGCAGGCGAGCCTGAACGTCTGCCCAGGTTGAGAAGCGCGTCTGGTTAAAACTATTGAGGTAAAGTTTGAACGATTTCGACTCGATCAGGTTGGCGCTGGTGGCTGGAATCGCGACTTCGCCGATCGCCACTTGTGGCAGGCCATTGTCGTTGAGCCACGACAGCTCATACAGCGTCCAGAGGTCACAGCCCAAAAACGGCAATGTGTCTCCCAAGTGCAGATCGTTGCGGTTTAGGCTACGTGGAACCGGCTGCAAAAGGGAAGGATCGTACTGGTTTGCGTACTCGGTTTTTTTCCCCAGGGTTAAACCCGCCAGCTCTTTTGCGTCAGAATATTTGCTCATACTTTACAGTGAATTCGATTAGAATAACCGGAATTCTACGCAATACCGTCGCGTGTGTCATCTGGCAGGCGCGACTAACCTAACTATGGAGAACGTCATGGCTCACTCAGTGGTTGAAGCCTTATTCTCATTCAGCCAGCGCTACTTAGATGCGGTTCAGCATGCCCATCAACAATTGCCGTATAACGATGAGTTGATCGACTGGCCATCACCATGTGTGGTCGAGGCGCTGGAGGACCGCGTGTTTTGGCAATCTGTGCCGCGTACCCCTGCTGCTGATTTGGCCAATGTGGAACAAGGGATTGAGCTGACGTTGCAGCAAGACATTGCCCCGTTTTATGGCGCACAATTTTCGGCAGACATGCCCGCGCGTTGGCGCGGCCGTGAGTTGACCTTGTTACAAGTGTGGAGTGATGCGGATTTTCAACGCCTGCAAGAGAACATTCTTGGCCATTTGGTGATGCAGCGCCGCCTCAAACACAAACCCACCGTGTTTATTGCGACAACGGCCGATGAGATGACGGTGATCTCGATCTGCAACCTGACGGGCAACGTGATTCTGGAAAAATTAGGCACCACGCAACGTGAAGTGCTGACCGCCGATGTGGTCGAGTTTTTGAATCAATTGGAACCGGTGGTGTAATCGATGTACGTGGTTGAACTTCAATTTGAGTGTTTTGACAACACCACCATCAGTGCCGTCGACAAAGCCATCAATGGGTTGATGGACGCGCTGCGTTACAACGGTCAAGTACTGGGACGCGAGTTTCCGATCATTTTGGGGGAGGGCGAGTTTTATGTGCGCGCTGTGTGCCCGGAAAAAGAGAGCTTGCACCCAAGCCATCACTCCGATTTTGTTCAGGTGTGCATCAATCGTTTAGCCGATGCGAGTCTGCTGGCGCCGAAAGTGCGTTTGCTGGGGCGTGATATTAACTCTGAAGAAGCGGCTGAAGTGGAAACACCAAGCTGGCAAGTGCTGTACACCACTTACGTGCACACCTGTTCGCCGCTGCGCAGTGGTGAGACGCTGCTGCCTATTCCGCTCTATCGCAATGAACCGACGCTCAACGGCGACCATAAATCCGTTATTAAATGGCAAACCGAGTGGCAAGCCTGTGACGAAATTCAGATGGCGGGCGGCTGCAAGGCCGAGTTCGCGGCGCTGCATGAAATTTGCGATGTCGATAGCGACTTGTTTCGTCGTGGCTGGGACTTGCGTGGTCGGGTGGAATATTTGACCAAGATTCCGACCTACTACTATCAATACCGCGTCGGCGGTACCAGCTTGGCGGATGAGCAAGCGCGCAAATGCCCGAAATGCGGTGGTGAATGGTTACTAGATGAGCCGCTGCATGACATCTTCCATTTCAAATGCGATACGTGCCGAATTGTCTCAAACATCTCTTGGGATCATTTGAAATAGCCGCGGTATTCGGCAGGGCATACGCCTAAAATGACCGCAACAAAAAAGGTTGGCCTAAGCCAACCTTTTTTATGGGTTTCACCGTGTCAAGGATGGGATTACCAACCTTTAACTGCGCCACCTTGGAAGATGTCTGCCGCGGCATTTGCCACTTCATCCGTTTGGTACGCTTTCAGGAAGTTTTGTACGTTTTCGGCGTTCACGTTGTCTTGACGCGCAACCAGCAGGTTCACGTATGGTGACTCTTTGTCTTCAACGAAGATGCCGTCTTTTTCTGGCGTCAGGTTGAGTGAGCTGGCGTACGTGGTGTTGATGATTGATAGAGCAACGTCATCCAGAGAACGTGGCAGTTGCGCTGCATCCAGTTCAACAATTTGGATTTTCTTTGGGTTTTCGACGATGTCACGAACGGTAGCCAGCAGGCCAGCATCAGCACGCAGTTTGATCAGGCCTTGTTTTTCCAGCAGGATCAGAGAACGACCAAGGTTGGTTGGATCGTTTGGTACTGCGATGCGCGCGCCATCTTGCAGCTCATCAACTGATTTGATCTGTTTGGAGTAACCTGCGATTGGGTACACGAAGGTGTTGCCCACGATCGCCAGTTTGTAGCCACGGTCAACGATTTGCTGATCGAGGTAAGGTTTGTGTTGGAATGCGTTAGCATCAATTGAACCATCATCCAGCGCGGCGTTCGGTGTAACGTAATCCGTGAACGTCACCAGTTCCACATTCAGGTTGTATTTCTCTTTCGCAACTTTCGCTGCGACTTCAGCAACCTGCGCTTCAGCACCGGCGATCACACCAATTTTTACTTTGCTGTTGTCAACGGCTTTGTCACCACAGCCAGCCAGCACAAGTGCAGAGGCAGCAGCGGCAATGGTTAGTAAACCTTTCAGGCTCAATTTCATGATATTCTCCTTGTTATCAAACTTCTAACGTATCTGTGTTGTATTTTTTAAAGATAATGAACGGGTTATTTGTGATCGACGCGACGAACAAACGCATCGCCGATCGATTGAATAATTTGTACCAGTACAATCAGCATCACCACGGTCACAGCCATGATGGTGACATCATAACGGTGGAAACCGTAACGAATTGCCACATCCCCTAGGCCGCCGCCACCAACGGTTCCCGCCATGGCTGAGTAACTCACGAGGGTCACCAAGGTGATGGTTACGGAGTTCAAAATGGTTGGCATTGCTTCTGGGAGCAGCACTTTGGTGATGATTTGCATTGGGGTTGCGCCCATCGATTGCGCCGCTTCAATCAAGCCGGTTGGGACTTCCAACAACGCCCCTTCAATGAGACGCGCCACAAATGGGATGGCGCCAATAGTCAGCGGTACGATCGCGGCGGTTGTCCCGATAAAGGTGCCCACCAACATTTTGGTGACAGGAATAATGGCCACCATCAAAACCAGGAACGGCACGGAGCGACCAATGTTCACAATCGCGCCCAATACGTTATTCAGTTGAGTGTTCTCCAACAAGCCACCTTTTTTGGTGGTGTGTAGAATCACGCCCAACGGAATGCCTAACGCAAAGCCGACAATACCAGCGACGGCAACCATGTAAACGGTTTGCCATGTGGCCATCAAAAGTAGGTCGCTGTTGAGTGATAACCAGCTGCTGATCGTATTAAAGGACATAACCAAGCACCTCGACTTTTACATTGTGGTCACGGAGATATTGCATTGCTGCGACGTCATCATTTTGATTGCCGTAGATTTCGGCCACCATCATCCCGAATTTCACGCCGCCGGCGTAATCGAGATCAGAACTCAGAATGCTGACATCAATATTGAATTTACGCGCGATTTGCGACATGAGCGGCGCATCAACGGTGGCGCCAGTAAACTCAAGGCGCACCAGCGGGTAGCTGCCTTCGACACGTTCTGCATTCAGGCGCGCTTGGTAATCATCGGGAATCGACAGATCCAAGGTTGAACGAATGAATTGATGCGCCAGTTGTGTTTTCGGGTGCGCAAAAATGTCGCCTACGCTGCCTTTTTCCACCAACTCACCGTCACCGATGATCGCCACTTCGTGACAGATGCTCTTCACCACGTCCATTTCGTGCGTGATCAACAGCATGGTGATGTTCAGCTTGCGGTTGATCTCTTTGAGCAGTTCCAAAATCGATTGTGTGGTTGCAGGATCCAGCGCACTGGTGGCTTCATCACACAGCAACACTTTGGGGTCAGACGCCAAGGCGCGCGCAATCGCCACGCGTTGTTTCTGGCCGCCACTCAAATTGGCCGGGTAGGTGTCGCGTTTGTCGGTCAGGCCTACCAGCGTTAGCAGCTCAGAGACTTTACGTTCAATGTGTTGATCATCTTTGCCTGCCAATTCCAATGGCAGCGCAATATTGCCAAATACGGTGCGAGACGAGAGCAAGTTAAAGTGTTGGAAAATCATGCCAATATTACGGCGAGTTTCCGACAATTGTTTGGACGTCAGTTGCGTCAGGTCAACCCCATCAACAATCACGCTACCGCTGGTTGGCGTTTCCAACATGTTGACACAACGAATGAGCGTACTTTTCCCTGCACCAGAAGAACCGATAACACCGAAAATCGTACCTTGTGGAATATGAAGATTGATGTCTTTCAGGGCATGAATTTCTTTGTGGCCTTGCAAGAACACCTTATTGACGTGACTAATTTCAATCATGTAATAACCTGTGCAGGGATAGCAGTATAAAATTTTGAACTCTCTCTCACTTAGTAGAGGATGCTATGGGTTATCGATGGGCAAGTCAATAGATATTTTTACGTCTAGACGTCTAAACGGGTTAAGTGATGAGGCGGTTAAGTAATTAGATAGTGATGAAAGAAATAAAGCGTGCAATAATTCTCGGCACACTACGTTATTTGAGAGCATTATTTTGGCTAAACCTGCTGTGTTTTTGGACCGTGACGGCGTGATCAACGTTGACCACGGCTATGTGCACGATGAGCACGATTTTGAGTTTATCGAAGGCGTTTTTGAAGCGACGAAAAAGCTGCAGGAGATGGGTTACCTGTTGGTTCTGGTGACCAACCAATCCGGCATTGCTCGCGGCATTTTCAGTGAGGATCGCTTTCTATCTCTGACACAATGGATGGACTGGAATTTTGAAGACAATGGCGTTGAGTTTGATGGCATTTACTATTGTCCGCACCACGCAGAGCACGGTGTGGGCAAGTACAAAGAAGATTGTGACTGCCGTAAGCCAAAACCGGGGATGTTTATCTCGGCGCGTGACTTCCTCAAAATCGACATGGCCAAATCGGTGATGGTCGGTGATAAAGCCGAAGATTTGATGGCGGCAGACGCTGCGGGCGTGGGCACCAAGATTCTGGTTCGTACTGGCAAACCGATCACCGAAAAAGGCGAAGCGCTGGCGACGACGATATTAGAGAGCCTGCGTGATGTGCCCGCCTATTTGAGCGCACATCGTTAATGTCTTCAAAAGGTCGCCATCGGCGGCCTTTTTCCTTTCTATCAATCGGCTGTCTATGCTTGTAAGAACGACTTAACCACCTGTGCGTCAGAAGCACCGCGCCACCTGCGCGCGACTGACGTATGGCCTCACGTGATGAAAAGGAGAGGGATATGTTGGTTCGATTGACGTTCGTATTACTTGGTTTGAGTGCGCTGCTGACCGGATGTTCTTCCTCAAGCGGCAGGGCAAACGATGACACCTATGGGGCTTTCTTTCATTATCAATGTGATGACGCCGCATCGTTTGATGTGGCTTACGCCGCCAAACAAAGTGCCATGTTGCGGTTGTCGGATCACAGTTATCGTCTGATGGAGGTTGCGGCAGGCTCCGGCACCAAGTACATTCTGGATGACCATTCGACCGAGGCCAACCCCATCACGCTGTTTACCAAAGGTGATGCGGCAAGGTTAGAGGCCAATGGGGTCATATACAAAAACTGCTGGCGATAACGCTCGCTGGTCAGTGCCACTTTTCGGTGTGCGGCGACGCTGCCGCACCCGCTCTCAACATTAGTAGTCGTTATGGGTAAGAAACTCACTATTCTGGATATTGCAAAGCTCTCGGGAGTCGGTAAATCGACGGTTTCACGGGTGCTGACCAACGATCCCAAAGTCAAACCAGAAACGCGCGCCAGAGTCGAGCAAGTGATTGCCGAGCATGGCTACGTGCCATCGAAATCGGCCCAGTCGATGCGCGGGGGCAGCCAGAAAGTGGTGGGCGTCATCATCTCACGTCTTGATTCTCCCTCAGAAAACCGTTCGGTCAGCAGCATGCTGCAAGTGCTCTACAGCCAGGGGTATGACGTGGTGATCATGGAGAGCCAGTTTGATCGCGATAAAACTCGCGATCACCTCGATGTGTTGGCGAAACGCCATGTCGATGGGGTGATTGTGTTCGGTTTTACTGGCCTTGATATGGCGGCGTTGGTGCCGTGGCAACACCGCGCGGTGGTGATTGCGATGGACTCGGCGTCGGTGTCATCCATCAACTACGATAACCGAGGGGTGATTCGTCAGGCGATTGCGTTTTTGCAGCAGCAACATCGAGTGAATATCGCGTTTATCGGCGTCAATCCGAGAGATAAAACCACCGGTGAGATGCGCCTGCAAGCCTACTTAGATTGGTGTGAGGAACAAGGAAAAACGCCGATTTATCAAACGGGTGAACTGCACCATGAGAGCGCCTATCGTTTGGTGGACGAGGTGCTGACCGACAGCACTCAAGCGATTGTGTGTGCCAGCGATACCATCGCTATGGGCGTCATCAAACGATTACAGGAACGCCAACGCGAAGATGTGATGGTGACTGGTGTCGGCGGTAATGAACTGTTGTCGTTTCTGTTTCCCAATGTCTACAGTGTCGATCCCGGATATCGCCAAGCGGGCGAACAGGCCGCGAAACTCCTTATTCAGCATTTGTGCGGTGAAATTGACGAATGCGTGCATCTGACCCAAAGCCCCGCGACTGCGGGTTAATCCGCGATGCGGTTGTGCTCGCGTCGTGAGCGGGCGAGCACAACCTAGATAAGTAAGGTCGCAAACCGCGGCGTTCTTTCGTCTTCCTTTCTGTCTTGGTCGTCCGTGGGTTGTTTCATTCAGCGGACGTTGCCAAGATCGCATTTTTCACTCGGATCACTGCGCGCTTTGTGATCATTTTCAACTTGTGGGACTGTTCCCATTTTTCGTCATGATGAAGTATGTCAGTATGCTCGCAATTGTATGGGAATGTTCCCATTTTAAATGAACTATGATAATAAATGGATCAATAGGGTGGACGAGGATATGAGTAAGATAGCGAAGCAAGACGTTGCGCGTCTTATTGAGCTGGTCGGTGGCAATGAGAACATTGCCAGCGTAACGCACTGCCTGACACGGCTGCGTTTTGTGCTGAATGAGCCGAGCAAAGCAGACATCAAGCAACTGGAAGCGATGAGTTTGGTGAAAGGCTGCTTTACCAATGCTGGCCAGTTTCAGGTGGTGATTGGCACCGAAGTCGATGCCGTCTACAAGGTACTGCTTGAACTGACGGGGAAAAGTGGTGCGTCTAAAGATGAAGCCAAGCTCGCGGCGCGTCAGAACATGAACATGCTGGAGCGTGGCATTTCCCATTTGGCTGAAATTTTTGTGCCGCTGCTGCCTGCCATCATTACCGGGGGGTTGATTCTCGGTTTTCGGAACGTCATCGGCGACATTCGCATGTTCGATGGCAAAACGCTGGTGGAAATCAGCCAGTTTTGGGCCAGTGTCCATTCCTTCCTGTGGTTGATTGGGGAAGCGATCTTCTTCTTCCTGCCGGTCGGCGTGTGTTGGTCGACGGTGAAAAAGCTCGGCGGAACGCCCATTCTGGGTATCACGCTGGGGATTACTTTGGTGTCACCACAACTGATGAATGCTTACCTGATTGGTAAGCAGGTGCCAGAAGCGTGGGATTTCGGCTGGTTCGTGATTGAAAAAGTCGGCTATCAGGCGCAGGTGATTCCGGCCATTTTGGCGGGTGTGGTATTGGCGTTTATCGAGACCAACCTGAAGCGCATCGTTCCGGCCTATTTATATCTGGTGGTGGTGCCGTTTGTGTCCATCATTCTTTCAGTCATTCTCGCCCATGCTTTTATCGGGCCATTTGGTCGCGTGCTGGGTGATGGCGTGGCGTTTGCGGCGAAAGCGGCCATGACCGGTGACTTTGCGGTGCTGGGTTCGATGGTGTTTGGTTTCCTGTATGCGCCACTGGTCATTACCGGGATTCACCACACCACCAACGCGGTGGATCTGCAATTGATGCAGGATTTGGGCGGCACGCCGATTTGGCCACTGATTGCGCTGTCGAATATTGCGCAGGCATCGGCGGTGGTTGGCATCATCTTGATCAGTAAAAAGGCAGGCGAGCGCGATATCTCGGTTCCGGCGGCGATTTCTGCGTATTTAGGCGTGACGGAACCGGCGATGTACGGCATCAACCTCAAATACAAATTCCCGATGCTGAGCGCCATGATTGGTAGCGCGCTGGCGGCGGCCATCTGTGGCAGCTTTGGCGTGATGGCGAACGGGATCGGGGTCGGTGGTCTGCCGGGGATTTTGTCGATTCAACCGCAGTACTGGATGGTGTTTTTGATGGCGATGTTGGTGGCGATGGTTGTACCGATTGTGCTGACGCTGTTCATGTACAAGCGCGCGCAAGCCAAAGGCCAGCTGACCGCGGCTGAAGCCTAACCCTTTCTTTTTCAGAGTGGCCGTTGGCCGCTCTGCGATTTCTGATTTCAGGTAAGTGAGTTTACGTCATGACGACACAATTAACGGACGCCAACTGGTGGAAGACCGCGGCGATTTATCAAATTTATCCGAAAAGTTTCTGTGACAGTGCAGACAAAGGCACGGGTGATCTTCCGGGCATCATCAGCAAGCTGGATTACCTCAAAACGCTGGGCATTGACGCGATTTGGCTGACGCCGGTATACCAGTCGCCGATGATCGACAATGGCTATGATATTTCCGACTATTACGCGATTAATCCTGAGTTTGGCACCATGGCGGATTTTGACTGCCTGCTGGCGCAAGCGCACGCTCGTGGCATTCGCATCATCATGGACATTGTGGTCAACCACACGTCAACCGAGCACGCCTGGTTCCAGTCGGCGCTGGGGGATAAAGCCAGTCCGTATCGCGATTACTACATTTGGAAATCACCGGTCAATGGTGCCGAGCCGAACAATTGGCAGTCCAAGTTTGGCGGCAGTGCTTGGGCGCTGGATGAAGCGACCAACGAATATTATCTGCATCTGTTTGCCAAAGAGCAGGCGGATCTGAACTGGGAAAACCCGCAAGTTCGTCAGGAAGTGAAAGACATTATTTCATTCTGGGCGGAAAAAGGCGTGGACGGGTTTCGCCTCGATGTGATTAACCTGATTTCCAAGCAACAAGATTTTGCCAACGATGACCTTGGTGATGGCCGCCGTTTTTACACCGATGGCCCGCGCGTACATGAGTATCTGCAAGAGATCAGCCGCGATGTGTTCCAGCGTTACGGCAGCGTGACGGTGGGAGAAATGTCGTCAACCACCTTAGCACACTGCCAGCAATATTCGTCGCTGGACGGCAAAGAGCTGTCGATGGTGTTTAACTTCCACCATCTCAAAGTCGACTATACCCACGGTGATAAGTGGACTCGTGCGCCATTTGATTTTCTGCAGCTTAAGCAGATTTTCAATCATTGGCAGACGGGCCTTCATGGGAAAGGGTGGGGCGCATTGTTCTGGTGTAACCACGATCAGCCTCGTGTGGTCAGCCGCTTGGGCAATGACAAAGCCTACCGTGAACTGTCGGCCAAAATGCTGGCAGCGTCCGTGCACATGATGCAAGGCACGCCATACATCTATCAGGGGGAAGAAATTGGCATGACCAACCCCGGTTACACGTCCATTGAGCAGTATCGCGATGTGGAAAGCATCAACATGTACGACATCATGGTCAATCAGGGCACGACTTCCCATGAAGAGATGATGGCGATTTTGGCGCAGAAATCGCGGGATAATTCACGCACGCCGATGCAGTGGAATGCCAAGTCTCAAGCGGGCTTTACGCAAGGCACGCCTTGGCTTGCGGTGGCAGACAACTATCGCGACATTAACGCTGAGCAGGCGGTCGCTGATCCCGAATCGGTATTTTATTTTTACCAACGCCTGATTGCGTTGAGAAAAGAAGTGGCGGTGATTACGCACGGTGATTATCGCGATCTGTTGCCCGAGCATCGCGAGATCTTTGCCTATCAGCGCCAATCCGCGACGCAAACTTTAGTCTGTCTGAACAACTATTACGGACAAGAGAGTGAATGCGTGCTGCCCGCTGAGCTGGATGTCAGCCAAGCCCGTTATCTACTCGGCAACTATGCCGGCATCACAGAGCAACATGTGTCAGTTCATCAGATCCTTCGGCCGTACGAAACCCGCATCATCCTGATTGAATCTTCTCAATAAAATGTAACCGAGATACGCCCCGCAATGCGGGGCTTTTTAGTGAGGATGTTCGGGGGTTGCCGAGGTGCTTTCCTTGGGAAACTGCGCTTGAAGGAAAGGCAGCAGCAGTAAGCCGATGATGGCTGCGCAGACGGAAATCACAATGAAGAATCCTTTCCAATGAAAGGCCTCGAGCACTAAGGCCAGTGGGTAACCCGCCAACGCTGCGCCCATATAAGCAAACAGGCCTACAAATCCGGTTGCTGCGCCCGCAGAGTCTTTATGCGAGCACTCTGCCGCCGCCATGCCGATCAGCATTTGTGGTCCAAACACAAAGAAGCCGATCGCAAACAAGCCCGCCGCCTGAAATGCAAAATTGGTCACGGGCATCAGCCATAAGGCGGCGACCGATAAAAAAATGCCGATAGCAAACAACAGGTTCATGGGGCCACGGTTTCCGGCAAATAAACGGTCTGACCCCCATCCCGCGACTAGTGAACCGATAAACCCGCCGACTTCAAACAGTGATACGGCCGTATTGGCATCAATCAATGTGTAATGGTGTTGTTCGGTGAGATAGAGGTTGCCCCAGTCATTGATGGCGGTACGCACGATGTAAACCAGTACATAACTGAAGGCGAGTAACCAGATGTATTTGTTGTTGAATACATAGGTTTTGAGTATCTCGCGATAACTGAGACCACGGCCTTCGTTTTCCTGAGCTTTCTCTAGCGGATCATTGCGCCACTGACCAATACTTGGCAGCCCCAATGTGGTCGGGCGATCTCGCAGCCGCCAACAGAGAAACAGACCGATCACCACGCCGGTGATGCCAGGAACAACAAAGCCATGTCGCCAACTGTAATGCAGCGTAAGATAACCGACCACGATGGGAATCAGCGCGCCACCCACGTTATGGGCGGTATTCCACAGCGCCCAGCAAAAGCCGCGTTCTGAGCGGGAATACCAAGTGGTCAACAATTTGGAGCACGAGGGCCATCCCCAACCTTGAAACCAAGCGTTGAGGATCCACAGCAGCATAAATATTGTCACTGAACTGGCAAAGCCAAAGGCGATGTTAATCAGACCTGTTGCAATTAAGCCCAATCCCATAAAAAAACGTGGGTTGGAACGGTCAGAGATCGTGCCGGACAGAAACTTAGAGCAGCCGTATGTGATGTAAAACAGCGTGCCAATGAGGCCTAAATCGCCTTTATCCAGTCCCAAATCGGCAACAATCGCCGGTGCCGCATAGTTGAAGGTCTTTCGTGTGAAGTAGAAACCAGCATAGCCGATATACATCCCCAGCATGATATGCCATCGCCAATAGTGATAGGTTTGGTTCACCTGCGTTTGGCTCAGGGGGCGCGGTGATGTTTTAGCACTTAAAAATCCGAACATAGAACCTCACAATACCGGCAATTGAATATCGATACGGGTGCCTCGATATTGTTCGTGAATCGACTGAAGCTGGAATCGGCCTCCAAGGGCTTGGACTCGTTCTTTCATACCACGCAGCCCCATGCCCTTCATGCACTCTTCGAGTTTGAAGCCAACACCATTGTCTGCAATGGTCAACTTGACATGCTCATGGACTTCCAAACGTATTTGAATGCGAGTTGCGTGAGCATATTTGCAAGCATTGTTGAGCGATTCCTGACACAGTCGAAACAGTGTGACATTGAGGGTGTCGCTAAGGGTGTGAATGTCACCTTGCCAGTCAAAGCGAATGTCCACGCCTTGCACATCAAACTCCATCTCGCGTACCAGTTGCTCGACGGCATCTGTAAGGTTTAAATCATCGAGTGTTTTGGGCCTGAGTTTGGTCAGCAAGCTTTTGGTGGTGTCATACACATTGAGTGATAAGTTTTCAATCGTGTCAGCGCAATGAAAGCTGAGCGCTTCTGGCTCGCTGCGCTTGATGATGCTGGCTTGCGTGCGAATTGCAGTAATGTTTTGACCGATTTCATCGTGCAATTCACGTGCAATCTCTTTACGTACGGACTCTTCAGCAGTAATTAATTGACGGGCCAAATTTTGGTTGCGAGTCAACTCACTGCGTAGCTTCAGGTTAAGATCTTTTTGCCTTTGAACGGCCATGCCAAGCAGGATACCGGTCAGGCTTTGAGCGGTTAACGACAACAATAGATCGGTAATCTCCAAATTGGACACACCGCTTCTTGCTGCGATCAGTGCCACACTGTTGAGTAGGGTTGCCAACAGCGCGCCTTGCCAACCGTATCGAAACGCGAGCAGGATAATCGGTATGGCGAGGCAAAACGGTGCGAAGCGCCGCAGTTCATCGGGTAAGCTGGTTTGAAGCAAAATACTGGCAATAAACAACGAGCTATACAGTAGAATATGACGAACTTTAAATTCGATTTTGCGCGTCACCAAATTGGAGGTCAGTGGCATCCAGACACTCTGAAAGAGGTAGTTCCAGAGCAGATAACAACTGGGGACTAGCATCAATCCCCCCGTGATGCTGACGAGTCCAGTCATGTAAATCGAGCTCACATGCGCACTGATGGCAAGCACGTTAATCAGGCTCGTGAGTAGGATCAACGCGCCCATGACGCTCAAACGACGCCACTGTTCGCCATAATAATAGCGTTTGAAAAACCAAGTGACGGGCAGGCTAGATACACTGGCAAATAGAACCATCGACCATTGAGGTTGTTCCAATAACACGGCCAGAGCAATGGTTAACACCCATTCCGAAGCGTACAGCGCGGGCCAATATGAATTGCGAGTGTGCAGGGCTAAACCCAAACGCAGCGCGAAGGGGAAAAAGACAATTGCCAGTTCAGGGTCGTTGACAAAGTAGTAAGCGATCACCCACAAACAGAACCAAGCACAGCAGCTCATGAAAAAGCCGCATAGTGAAGTCAGCAGATAGTGACGCATTAAACGAGTTCATCCGGGAATAGTTTGGCCAACTCGACATTGTTTTTGACCCCAAGCTTGTCCATGGCATTGGCGCGATGAACGTGAACCGTTTTGTAGCTGAGTCCCAATTGAGCGGCGACTGTTTTAACGTCCAATCCTTCAGCCAGCATGCGGCAGACTTCTTTTTCGCGTTTGGTCAATTGATCGGCTTGGACGGCGGCTTTCTTCGGGGTGGCAAGACGAAGGGCAATGTCTGGGGTGAGATAGCAGCCGCCATTGGCACTGGTTCTGACGGCTTGTACCAACTCTTCTGGGCTGCAGCGTTTGCTAAGGTAACCTCGGGCGCCAAGTTCCAATGCTTTTTCCACCATCGCTGGCGAATCATGCACGCTAAGCATCACCACAGCTATGGCGGATGGGATCTCGGCCATCAGCGTTAAACCGCTCTCGTCGGGCATTGATATATCCAGAATGACAACATCAGCATGGCATCCGGGAAGGTGGCGACGCGCTTCTGCGACAGAGCCATATTCACCGACGATCTGAATGTCACTTTCCAAATTGAGAAGCTGAGCAAAGCCAGAACGAACGATGACGTGATCATCAACAAGCACAACATTAATCATGGTAGCCACCAGTGTGGGTCAGAACAGAGAGGCGGGTAAGTTTACGAGAAATGACAAGAAGCACAATGAGTATGCTTTTTTACGATAAAAAGAAGAGTTGTTATGCGCGCCCATTGTGAGCGCGCATGATGTCGTTAAGCGTCGGCGTTCGCTAGAGATAGTTTTTTCTGCTTGCGGATTTTCTTTTCTTCCGCAATGGCAACGAAGACCAGCAACGCAATACAGATAAAGGCTGATGTATCCAAAGCGGCGAAGGTACCTTTCCAGCCCGTCAGGCCAAAAATGGGGGTGCCATCGGCGATCATGCCCAAACCTAGTTTCGCGAAGCTGTCACCGATCAGGTAAGCAAATGTCCCTTTCACGCCATCGGCGACAGAGATGGCTTTCTTCGGTACGAAGCCCACTGCAGCAACACCAATCAGAAGTTGAGGGCCAAAGACCAAGAAGCCAAGCACAAACAGCGATGCCAGATACATAAACTCGCTGGTGGCGTGTTGGTAGAATTCCAACGAGACGATGATTAATCCCAATGAAATACAGGCAACCAAAGCGCGACGTCCATTGGCGAGATCAGACAGATAACCCCACATCAAGGTGCCGACCAAAGCACCGACTTCGAACAACGTAAAACCGGAAATAGCCGCTTCTTTGGACAAGCCCAGCTCTTGATAAGCGTACACGGTTGACCACTGGTCTATACCGATACGTACGATGTAGAGGAAAATGTTGGCAAAGCACAGTAACCAGATCACTTTGTTTTTCAGGACGTATTCCACAAAGATTTCGCGCTTGGTCATGTGGTTTTCTTCTGCAGCGGTGTCTTCTTCGCTGATCGCTTCATCAAATAACTCTTCTACTTTACCCAAACCATAAGACTCTGGTGAGTCACTACCGTAGCGTAAACCGATGAAGCCGACGATCAATGCAATGATTGATGGGAAAATAAACATGCCGATCACGTGGCCATTAAACAGATAGTTGGCACCGAATAAGGCGACACCTGCTGCGCCTGCGCCCCCAACGTTGTGTGACATGTTCCACAAGCCAAGGTAGGAGCCACGCTTGTTACGCGGGGTCCATTTGGTGATGGTTGAGTAACTTGATGGGCCGCCAGTACTTTGGAAAAAGCCACTTAAGCCGTAAAACGCGATCATCAAGAAGAGACTGACGCTGCCGCCACCCATGCTGAAGCTAAAGCCCAGCATCGCAAGGCCAGATAAGATCAGCATGAACGGCAGGAACTGTTTGGTGTTTTTGCCATCGGCGTAATAGGACACCACAGTTTTACCAATGCCGTATGTGATGGAGAAGCCCAAACCGATCAACCCCAGCTCAGTCATGGAGAGACCGTAGGTTGAAATCATGTCGTTTTGTGCAACGTTGAAGTTTTTACGAATCAGATACATGGTCATGTAACCGATAAATACAACCAGATAAGATTGCATGAACGGTTTGAACCACATTTTTCTTCTGACGTCGACGGGTAAGTCCAAAGTTGGCTTACGTACCTGTTCGAGGAAATTTAGCATAGAAGATTCTCGTTTCAGAAAGTACAAAAATAAAAAGGGGGTAGTACAGGAACTGACTGTCTGAAAATCATTCTAGGGATTGCCTTGGTGTGTCACATGAGAGCTTGTCTTAAGCCGAATAGGAAATATTCCTAGATTAGCTAATATGACTATCAAAACGTGAATGTAATCACACAGGAGCGGCAGGGGTAATGGGGCGGTTGCTATGACGTTGGAGACATCTCAAGCGTTTGAAATGGTCAAATCACAGGCAACAAAAAAGCCAGCTCAATGAGCTGGCTTTTCGTGTATGGTGGAGGGGGACGGATTCGAACCATCGAAGGCGGAGCCGGCAGATTTACAGTCTGCTCCCTTTGGCCACTCGGGAACCCCTCCAGGGGATTTTTATACTTAGAAAGTGTTTTCCCAACACGGCTTTCCAAGTGCTTTCTTATGAGAATGTCACAAGAAATAATATGGTGGAGGGGGACGGATTCGAACCATCGAAGGCGGAGCCGGCAGATTTACAGTCTGCTCCCTTTGGCCACTCGGGAACCCCTCCAGGGGATTTTTATACTTAGAAAGTGTTTTCCCAACACAGCTTTCCAAGTGCTTTCTTATGAGCATGTCACAAGAAATAATATGGTGGAGGGGGACGGATTCGAACCATCGAAGGCGGAGCCGGCAGATTTACAGTCTGCTCCCTTTGGCCACTCGGGAACCCCTCCAAGGGGTTTTTATACTTAACTGACGTTTTCCCAACGCATCAATCAAGTGTTTCTCACGACAGCTAATGCTCTCACGAGAAGAATATGGTGGAGGGGGACGGATTCGAACCATCGAAGGCGGAGCCGGCAGATTTACAGTCTGCTCCCTTTGGCCACTCGGGAACCCCTCCAGGGCTTTTTATACTTAACTGATGTTTTCCCAACGCATCACTCAAGTGCGGAGCGCATCTTATCAAACTCGCTCCCTCTGTAAACCCTTTTTTTGTCTTTTTGAATTGAATGCTGTCTTTTTCGTCAAAGAAGCCAATAAATTACCGTTTTGTAGGAATAAATCACAGTGTTACTTACAGTTTCATTCTGATCTTTACGTTCCTTGACGTTCAAAAAAATGATTAACGGTTACAATGTAAAAAGTGACCTATTCTCTGACCCTTATTATGAAAAAAACGACTCTTCTTTGTTTGACGCTGGCGGCAACGTTCTATTATCCGTCGGCGTTTGCCGCTGGTGCTGCGAAAGCGATTCCCGTGGTGATCGAACCTGTACAAAATCATCAAGTTTCGCAAACCCTGTCTTTGGTGGGCAAATTGAAAGCCGATCAATCGGTTTATATCGCTTCGGAAGTTTCCGGTAAAGTGGATGTGATTGCGGTCAAGGCCAATCAACAGGTGAAAAAAGGCCAACTGCTCGTGCAGTTAAATGATGACAAAATTCGCGCCGCGGTGAATGAGGCCAATGCTTATCTGCGAGATGAGCAGCGCAAGCTGACTGAGTTTGAACGGTTGGTGAAACGCAACGCGATCACGCAAACTGAAATCGACGCACAAAAAGCCAGTGTGGAAATTGCCCAAGCCCGTCTCGATGCTGCCAAAGCCAATCTAGGCGATTTACGGATTACCGCACCATTTGATGGCACGGTCGGATTCATCGATTTTAGCCGCGGCAAAATGGTCAGCGCGGGCAATGACTTGCTGACACTAGATAACCTGTCTTTAATGCAGTTGGATTTGCAAGTGCCAGAGCGCTATCTATCAAAGATTAAACGCGGCATGACGGTGATCGGCCAAACCGGTGCATGGCCCGGTCGTAGCTTTGAAGGCAAAGTGGTTGGCATCGATTCGCGCATCAATCAAGAAACGCTCAACTTGCGCGTCCGTATTCACTTTAGTAATCAAGAGCGTTTGCTCAAACCGGGCATGTTGATTTCCGCCAAACTCGACTTTGAGCCGATCAGCGCGCCCATCATTCCCGTGCAAGCGTTGGAATACTCAGGCACCAAGCGTTTTGTTTATGTGGTCAATGACGATCGTATCGCCCAGCGAACGGAAGTGCATTTGGGCGCCCGGATTGAGAACGAAGTTGTGATTGAGGATGGCCTCGCAATTGGTCAACGTATTGTGGTGCAGGGCATTGTGAATATGCGCGACGGTGTGGCTGTGACAGAAGTGAACGCGTCGGGTCAGCCGATTGAACAAGGTGCGCAATAATGTGGTTGTCTGATGTCTCGGTCAAAAGGCCGGTGGCCGCTGTCGTGCTCAGTTTGTTGCTGTGTGTGTTTGGCTTCGTCTCTTTTTCTAAATTGTCGGTACGCGAAATGCCGGACATTGAAAGTCCGGTGGTCTCGGTCACCACGCGTTACGATGGTGCATCCGCAACCATCATCGAAAACCAGATCACCTCGGTGTTGGAAGACCAACTGGCCGGGATCAGTGGCATTGATGAGATCACCTCCGTCACTCGAAACGGCAGTTCGCGGATCACCATTACCTTTGAGCTCGGTTATGACCTTAATACAGGGGTGAGTGATGTGCGTGATGCGGTCGCAAGAGCGCAGCGCAACCTGCCTGATGCGGCGGACGATCCGCAGGTATTCAAAAACAATGGATCGGGTGAAGCGTCGGTGTACATCAACCTCAGCTCTTCGGTCATGGACCGCACGCAGCTCACCGATTACATCGAACGTGTGCTTTCAGACCGGTTTAGCCTGATTTCCGGCGTGAGCTCGGTTGATATTTCTGGCGGTTTGTACAAAGTGATGTACGTGCGCCTCAAGCCGGAGTTGATGGCGGGGCGGGGCGTGACCACATCGGATATTTCCGATGCGTTGCGCCGTGAAAACATCGAAAGCCCAGGCGGAGAAGTGCGCAACGATTCCACCGTGATGTCCGTGCGCACCGCACGCACCTATCGCACACCTGAGGATTTTCAATATCTGGTGGTGAAACACGCCAGCGATCGCACGCCGATTTATCTCAAAGATGTGGCTGATGTCTTCATTGGGGCTGAGAACGAGAACTCGACCTTCAAAAGTGATGGCGTGGTCAACGTGAGCATGGGCATTGTGCCGCAGTCGGATGCAAACCCATTGGATGTGGCGAAACGCGTGCATCAGGAAGTGGATCAGATTCAAAAATTCTTGCCTGAGGGGACGCGTCTGGCGATCGACTACGATTCCACTGTGTTTATTGAACGTTCGATCAAAGAGGTCTACAGCACGCTGTTTATCACTGGCGGTCTGGTGATTTTGGTGTTGTATATTTTTATCGGTCAAGCCCGCGCCACCATCATCCCGGCGATTACGGTGCCGGTGTCCCTGATTTCCTCCTTTATTGCCGCGTATTACCTTGGATTTTCCATCAACCTGATCACGCTGATGGCGTTGATCCTGTCGATTGGTTTGGTGGTCGATGATGCCATTGTGGTGATGGAAAACATTTATCACCATATCGAACACGGTGAAAAGCCACTGATGGCAGCCTATAAAGGCGCGCGCGAAGTAGGCTTTGCCGTGATTGCCACCACCTTGGTGTTGGTGATGGTGTTTCTGCCGATTTCGTTTATGGACGGCATGGTCGGCTTGTTGTTTACCGAGTTCTCGGTATTGCTGGCGATGGCGGTGATTTTCTCATCCTTGATTGCGCTGACGCTAACGCCTGTGCTGAGTAGCAAAATTCTCAAAGCCCATGTGAAACCGAACCGTTTCAACAACGCGGTCGATTTTCTATTCGGCAAATTAGAAAGCGGCTATCGCGCGGCGCTGAAAAAAGCGCTGCATTGGAAATGGGCGGCGCCCGTGGTGATTTTGGCATGTATCGGTGGCAGTTACGGTTTGAATCAAAGTGTGCCGGCGCAACTTACGCCATCGGAAGACCGCGGCGTGATCTTTGCGTTTGTGCGTGGCGCTGATGCAACCAGTTACAACCGCATGTCGGCCAATATGGATTTGGTGGAAGAGCGTTTGATGCCGCTGCTGGGGCAAGGCTTTTTGAAGTCGTTCAGCATTCAGTCGCCTGCGTTTGGAGGCAGTGCGGGCGACCAAACCGGCTTTGTGATCATGATTCTCGACGACTGGAACGATCGCAGCATCACCGCTCAGGATGCGCTGGGACAAGTGCGCAAAGTGCTGACGGGCATTCCTGATGTGCGTGTGATTCCGTTTATGCCCGGTTTCCGTGGCGGATCCAATGAACCGGTGCAGTTTGTGCTGGGGGGCTCGGATTATGCGGAGTTGAGACATTGGGCAGAACTGTTGGAAGCGGAAGCCGCTCAATCGCCGATGATGACGGGTGTGGATATCAACTACTCGGAAAAAACGCCAGAGTTGGTGGTGACGGTGGACCGTCAGCGCGCAGCGGAACTCGGCATCAGCGTGCAAGATATCTCTGATACGTTGGAAGTGATGCTAGGCGGTAAAAGCGTGACGACATTCGTTGACCGAGGGGAAGAGTACGATGTGTACCTGCGCGGAGATGAAAACAGCTTTAATAATGCTGCGGATCTGACGCAGATATACATGCGCACGTCGTCTGGCGATCTGGTGACGCTTGATACGGTAACCAAGATTGAGGAAGTGGCCTCGTCGATTCGTTTGGCACACTACAACAAGCAAAAGGCGATCACCATTACCGCCAGCCTTGCGGATGGGTACACCTTAGGGCAAGCGCTGGATTTCTTGGATCAGAAAGCGCTGGAGATGCTGCCGAGTGATGTGTCGGTGAGCTATTCCGGTGAGTCGAAAGATTTCAAAGAGAACCAGTCGAGTGTGGCGATTGTGTTTGCGCTCGCATTGCTGGTGGCTTATTTGGTGTTGGCGGCGCAGTTTGAAAGCTTCATTAACCCTTTGGTGGTGATGTTTACCGTACCCATGGGTGTATTTGGCGGGTTTATTGGCTTGTACTTGATGGGGCAAGGCATGAACATCTACAGCCAAATTGGCATGATCATGTTGATTGGGATGGTGACCAAAAACGGCATTTTGATCGTCGAGTTTGCCAACCAGTTACGTGACCGCGGCTTGGCGTTTGAAACTGCGATTGTCGATGCGTCCGCGCGCCGGTTGCGTCCGATTCTGATGACGGCGTTTACCACGCTGGCCGGGTCAGTGCCGCTGATCCTCTCCACGGGCGCGGGCTATGAAAGCCGCGTGTCAGTCGGGACAGTGATTTTCTTTGGCATGGGCTTTTCGACCTTGGTCACGCTGTTTGTGATTCCGGCGATGTATCAGTTGATCTCGCGCTCGACGCAGGCGCCGGGTCACGTCGAAGCCGAGCTGCATCGCGAACTGGGCTACGATGTTCAGTCGCGACAGACTCACGAATAGCAAAAAGCCCGCTTCGGCGGGCTTTTTTGTGTCTTGTTCGCGGCTCAGCGATGATAGGTGACGGTATAGCGGGTGGGTTTATGGTTCATCGCCAATACCAGATTGAGCGCGATGGCCCCAAAAATCGACAGCAGAATCGTCCACGGGGATACAAAAAAGAACGACACCAACAGGATCAAGCAATCGATGGCCATTTGGCTTTTGCCCACGGAGAGGCCGAATTTGTCCTGAATGAACAGACACAATACGTTGAAACCGCCTAAACTGGAGCGATGGCGGAATAGGATCAGCATCCCTAATCCCATCAACAGACCTCCGGCCAACGCGCAATACACGTCATTGACGTTGTCAAAAGTGATGAACATCGCCAGATGATCGGTAAACAGCGAGACTAAAGCGCCGGAAATTGCACTGTTGATCGCGAAATGATGCCCAAAGCGTTTCCACGCCAATAAATAGAACGGGCAGTTGGCAATAAAATAGAGCCAACCAAAAGACCAAGGCAGAAAATGAGTCATCAGCAGCGCGAGGCCCGCTGTACCGCCCGTCAGTAATTGACCGGCCTGAAGAAAGAAGACGCCTTGTGCGACTAAGAAGGTTCCGGTCAGGATCGCAATCCAGTCCTCTTTGCGTGTGTGTTTTTCCATCAATCAATATTTTAAAGGCTGAGAATGGCGCGCATAGTAATGAAAAGCGGACATTTTCGGTAGCTCGCGAGGCGAATTTGAGGTAAACCTATGTAATTGCCGCTTTACAGGGTGTAAAGCATCAAATTGACACCAAGATGAGGTCGGATCAGCCTGAACCCTTCGGGATGAAATACTTCGTCAGTCACTATGAAAAAACTGCATGATATTTTCTTCAATTTGGGCTTTATGATAAAGATCAAATTATGTAGAATGCGCGCCAAAGAGGTGACGAAAACGTTTGCGTTGGGTCATTGTGTGGTTTTTTGCTAATTTCAGATAAATCTGAGTCAGGAGATACAGATGCTAAAGCGTGATATGAACATCGCTGATTACGATGCGGAGCTATTCGCAGCAATCCAAGAAGAAACTCTTCGCCAAGAGGAACACATTGAGCTTATCGCTTCAGAAAACTACACCAGCCCACGTGTGATGGAAGCGCAAGGCTCTCAGCTGACCAACAAATACGCTGAAGGTTACCCAGGCAAGCGTTACTACGGCGGCTGTGAGTACGTCGACAAAGCTGAATCTCTGGCAATCGACCGTGCGTGCCAACTGTTTGGTTGTGAATACGCAAACGTACAGCCACACTCTGGCTCTCAAGCAAACAGCGCTGTGTACATGGCACTGCTGAATCCTGGCGACACGGTTCTGGGTATGAGCCTGGCACACGGTGGTCACCTGACGCACGGTTCACCAGTGAACTTCTCTGGTAAACACTACAATGTGATTCCTTACGGCATCGATGAAGCGGGCCAAATCAACTACGACGAAATGGAAGCGCTGGCACTTGAGCACAAACCAAAGATGATCATCGGTGGTTTCTCAGCGTACTCGCAAATCGTTGATTGGAAACGCATGCGTGAAATCGCAGACAAAGTAGACGCGTACCTGTTCGTTGACATGGCGCACGTTGCGGGCCTGATCGCTGCGGGTGTTTACCCAACGCCAATCCCACACGCACACGTTGTTACGACAACCACGCACAAAACGTTGGCCGGTCCACGCGGTGGCCTGATCCTGTCGAACGCTGGCGAAGAGATGTACAAAAAGCTGAACTCAGCTGTATTCCCTGGCGGCCAAGGTGGTCCTCTGATGCACGTGATCGCGGGTAAAGCGGTGGCGTTCAAAGAAGCGATGGAGCCTGAATTCAAAGCGTATCAAGAGCGCGTGGTGAAGAACGCCAAAGCGATGGTGGCTCAGTTCCAAGAACGCGGCTACAAAATTGTTTCCAACGGTACTGAAAACCACCTGTTCTTGGTTGACCTGATCGACAAAGACATCACCGGTAAAGAAGCGGATGCCGCGCTGGGTGCTGCGAACATTACCGTGAATAAAAACTCAGTACCGAACGATCCACGTAGCCCATTCGTGACGTCTGGTATTCGTGTCGGTACTCCTGCGATCACGCGTCGTGGCTTCACTGAAGACGATGCGAAAACGCTGGCGAACTGGATGTGTGACGTTCTGGACAACATCAATGATCAAGCGGTGATTGATGCAACCAAACAGAAAGTTCTGGATATCTGTAAACGTCTGCCAGTGTACGCATAAGCGTTCTCTTGTGACGAAAAAGGCCTGCATAGATTGCAGGCCTTTTTAATGGATGACCGTTTATAAGAATGTCATCAAATCTGATTATTTAGCGATGCTGAGCAAAGTGCCTGATTTGCATTTAAACAGGTAGTAGCTGTTGCTCTCACTGAATTTGCCCAATCCTTCACCGTCACAGTAATCGATGTTGATATCGCGCATGGTTTGCAGTGTGCTTTCACTTTGCAGGGCGAATTTCGACCCGTCGGCGCACACGATGCGGACTTTGCCATCGTCGCTGACCGAGTAAATGTTCACTTCGGTGTTGCACAGTTCAAAAGAGGCTTCGCGGAAATTATCCTGTTTGGTGTTCGATGCACAACCTGACGCGATCGCCACTGCCATCATGGCCAGTAGGCTCAGTTTTTTCATTCGAGTGATCCTTATGATGCGGGAGCATATGACCGCGCTACCTGTTCAAGCAAATTGTTCTTCAAGCAAATAGTTCGGAAATAGATAGCGGAAAGTTTAGACTATTTTGCCTAGCAAGCTCAAGCCCATCGGCGTCGTAATTGCATCAGGTTGCGTATTTCTGACAGAGCGACACCCGATATGACCGAGACCTTTCGTTTTGGCAGGGTACATAAAAACAAAGCCGGCACTGGGCCGGCTTTGTCTTGTTGGGCGTGATTACTTCACTTCCATCCCTTTGGCTTGCAAATCGGCATGGTAAGACGAACGCACAAAAGGACCACAAGCGGCGTGAGTGAAGCCGAGTTCCAGCGCGATGTCTTTCAGTTCATCGAATTCTGAAGGTGGCACGTAGCGCTCAACGGGCAAGTGGTGACGGCTTGGTGCCAAGTATTGACCCAGCGTCAGCATGGTTACGCCATGCGCGCGTAGATCTTTCAACACTTCCACAATCTCTTCTTTGGTTTCACCCAAGCCCATCATCAGGCCTGACTTGGTGGGAACATTTGGGTGCATCTCTTTAAATTTTTGTAGCAGTTCCAGTGACCATTTGTAGTTCGCACCCGGGCGAGCTTTGCGGTACAAGCGCGGCGCTGTTTCCAAGTTGTGGTTAAATACGTCTGGCGGGTTGTCTTTGAGCAGATCCAACGCCACGTCCATACGACCACGGAAATCTGGCACCAAGGTTTCGATACGAATCTCTGGGTTCAGGGCACGAATTTCGCGGTTACAGTCGGCGAAGTGCTGCGCACCACCATCACGCAGGTCATCACGGTCAACCGAGGTGATCACCACGTATTTCAATTTCATGTCTTTGATGGTTTGCGCCAGTTTTTGTGGCTCTTGGGCATCGGGTGTCAGTGGGCGACCATGGGCAACGTCACAGAATGGGCAGCGGCGGGTACAGATGGCACCCAGAATCATAAAGGTTGCAGTGCCGTGGTTGAAACATTCGGCCAGGTTCGGGCAAGACGCCTCCTCACACACGGAGTGCAGGTTGTTTTTACGCATTGCCGATTTGATGTCTTGAATGCGTTGGCTGTCTGCTGGCAGTTTGATTTTCATCCATTCCGGCTTACGCAGCACTTGTTTCTGTTCTGCAGGCATATTTTTTACAGGAATTAATGCCATTTTATCGGCGTCACGGTATTTCACGCCTTTTTCCATTTGGATCGGTTTGCTCATGCTCTATTTACCTATGACAGGTGCTTCTGTGCTGAATTCTACTTCCTCGTAACCAAACAGGCTGACGAGTTCTTTTATGAGTTGTTGCTCGACATCTTCTATACGTGCCGGGCCGCCTAAATCGCTCACTTGTACCATCTCCATTCCTTGATAACCGCATGGGTTGATGCGCAGGAATGGGGAAAGATCCATGTTGACGTTGAGCGCTAAACCATGGAATGAGCAGCCTTTGCGAATTCGCAGGCCGAGTGAGCAGATTTTCTTTCCTTCGACATAAACGCCTGGCGCGTCCGGGCGTGCGGCAGCGTCGATATTGTAAGCGTTTAGCGTGTTAATTACGAGGTTCTCAATATCCGTGACAAGCTCGCGAACGCCGAGTTTTTTGCGGCGCAGATTAATCAGAAAGTAGGCCACGATCTGACCTGAACCATGATAGGTGACTTGCCCGCCCCGGTCACTTTGTACCACCGGAATGTCGCCCGTATTGAGAAGGTGCTCCGCTTTACCGGCCTGACCCTGAGTAAATACGGGATTATGTTCCACAAGCCACACTTCATCGCGTGTGGTGTCATCACGCTGGTCGGTAAAGTCGTGCATGGCTTGCCAAACAGGATGGTAATCCTGTCGACCTAATCGTCTGACAACAAGCTGGTTATCCATCATCAAAGTCCGTCAGTGATATATAAAGTGTTTGGATTATAAACGTCTTGAGCTATTTGAACTACTCATGGCGGTTAACTTTTTGTCCTTAAGTTTTGTGTCACTATTTTAACTTTTTGATAAATAAACAAAAAGCAGCACAAGGCTGCTTTCAAAAAATTTTGAATAAATCAAATATTTGTAGATAAACGAGACTTACAACACCATGCGAACGATTTCGATATCGCCGAGCTCTTTGTAAAGGACTTCGACCTGGTCAATCGACGTTGCAGTAATGGTGATGGATACCGAGTGGTAGTTCCCTTTGCCACTAGGTTTCACGCGTGGGCTGTAGTCACCTGGAGCATGGCGCTGAATCACTTCCAACACAAGCTCTGGCAATTCCGGTTTCGCGTGGCCCATCACTTTGTAAGTGAACGAGCACGGGAACTCAAGCAGGTCTTTCAATTTTGCATCAGAGTTGATGGTTAACATATTGGAAACTCCAAGTTGGGCATTCGATCAAACGGTGACGAATAGTACAGTCAATCGAATGGGATCTCAAGTGAACAAAAAAGCCGCACAAGGCGGCTTTTTTTACTGATCGGATAGGGATCAGAATAAGCCTTTGAACAGTAGAACAATGTAGTCCCACAGACGGCTGAACATGCTGCCTTCTTCAACATCCTCTAATGCCATTAGCGGGTATTGAGCCACATCTTCACCGTTCAGCTGGTAATACAGTTTACCAACCACATCACCTTTCTTAATTGGGGCTTTTAGCTCTTTTTCAAGGACAAAGCTTGCGGTTAGATCTTTGGCTTGGCCGCGAGGCAGTGTCACATAGGTGTCTTCGTCTACACCCAGAGCAACTGTTGACTTGTCGCCCATCCAGATTTTCTCATCAACGAAGGTTTCACCCGCTTTGTGTGGCGCCACGGTTTCAAAGAAACGGAAGCCGTAACTCAGCAGTTTTTTGCTTTCTGATTTACGCGCGTTCATGTCTTTGGTGCCCATCACAACCGCGATCAAACGCATCTTCCCTTCAGTGGCAGAGCTCACCAAGCTGTAACCAGCATTGCTGGTGTGACCGGTTTTGATGCCGTCCACGTTCATGCTTTTATCCCACAGCAGTCCGTTACGGTTGTATTGCGTAATGCCGTTGTAGGTGAATTTTTGTTGTGAGTAAATCTTATACTCGTCTGGCACGTCGCGGATCAGCGCTTGGCCCAGCAGTGCCATGTCGTATGGCGTTGAGTACAAGTTCGGGTCATCAAGCCCGTGGACGTTTGCAAAATGCGTTTCTTGCATGCCCAGCGTGTCGGCCCATGCGTTCATTAGATCAACAAAGGCGTCTTCAGAACCGGCAATGTGTTCAGCCATGGCCACACACGCATCGTTACCGGATTGGACGATGATGCCTTGGTTCAGGTCACGCACTTTCACCGTGGTGCCCACTTCGATGAACATTTTTGAAGAATCAGGGAAGTTCTTCGCCCATGCGTTGCGGCTGATGGTCACGTCGTCATCGTTCGTGATGTTGCCGCGCTTCAGTTCCTGACCGATGACATAGCTGGTCATCATTTTGGTCAAGCTGGCTGGCGACAGTTTGGTGTGCATTTCTTTCTCGGCAAGAACTTTGCCTGAATGGTAGTCAATCAGTACAAAACCTTTCGCAGCGATCTGTGGCGCATCTGGAATTACGACAGGAGAAGCGAAGGCCGCGGTTGAGAAAGTAGCGGAAAGCGCAATGGAAGACGCTAAAACAGAATTTAGGATGCTTTTTTTCATGATGAATGCGAATAGTGTATTTAATTGTCCAATATCTTAACAGAAACGACTTCTCAAACCAGACCCGAATGCTTGGCTGGTCGGGTTTGAGTGGTCATCATTGCGTGACGGGGTGCTTTTTTATAAAAGCGGTGTCATATCCCATCGCTTTCACCTTTTCCAAGGTGTCCTGCGTCAGGGTGTAATCACTGAATGGCCCTAGAAAGAGCCGGTGACTACGGTTAACACTCTCAACAAAACTTTGCACCGATAAGCTTTGACCAAGGTTTTGCGCTAAAGTTCGAACTCTTTCTTCATGTTGCGAAGATGCCACCTGAATGATGTATTGAGGCGCGCCGGCTTTAGGCTTGACGTTGGTCGGTTGTGTGACCTGAATGGCTTCGATTTCAACGTTGGCCGTTCCGGTCTGAACGACGCCCAGTTTATACGCCGCTGCATAACTTAAATCAATGATGCGTCCATCATGGAATGGCCCGCGGTCGTTGACGCGAACTACGGTTGATTTGCCATTATCCAAGTTGGTGACTTTGACGTAAGACGGCAGCGGCAATGTTTTGTGAGCGGCGGTCATCGAGTACATGTCGTAGATTTCGCCGTTAGACGTCAGATGGCCATGAAACTTCTTGCCATACCAAGACGCTTGACCACGCTCTTTGAAATCCGTGGTGTTTTTGACGATTTGGTAATTCTGGCCGCGTAACGTGTAATCTTTGTTTCCACCCAAACTATAAGGTTCGTACTGCGGATGCGCATCTTCAATGTGTTCAACCGAAATCGGAGCCTTCGGCGCCACATCATCTTTGATATCATAGCGACCGGAAGACGAACTACACCCGGCCAGAATGGCAACGGTGCATACGCTGAATAGGAGCGTGGATTGCTTCATGAATTAGTTTGCCTTTGAAAACGCTTTTCTATGGGTGTGGATAGACATCAGAATGCCAAACCCGGCCATGAGGGTAACCATAGACGTACCGCCATAACTGATCAATGGAAGTGGCACACCCACTACCGGCAAAATACCGCTCACCATCCCAATGTTAACAAACACGTAAACAAAGAAACTCAGCACGATACTGCCCGCCATCATGCGGCCAAATGCAGTTTGTGCGTTGCTGGCGAGGTACAAGCCCCGGCCAATGATAAACAGATACACTGCCAGCAGTGCAAGAATGCCTATCATGCCCCATTCTTCCGCGATGACTGCAAAGATAAAGTCAGTATGTCGCTCTGGAAGAAATTCTAGGTTGGATTGCGTGCCGTGTAACCACCCTTTGCCGGCGATACCGCCTGAACCAATGGCAATTTTACTCTGAATGATGTGATATCCGGCGCCCAAGGGATCCGATTCCGGATTGAACAGGGTGCGCACACGCGTTTTTTGGTATTCGTGCATCAGGAAATACCACAGCACCGGAATAAAGGCGCCAACCGCCATGGCGGCGGCGATGATAATCTTCCAGCTGATGCCGGCCAAGAAAATTACGAAAATCCCTGATGCGGCAATCAGAATGGAGGTACCGAGGTCAGGCTGCTTGGCAATCAAAATGGTCGGGACGAACACCATCACCAAAGAAATAACCAAGGTTTGGAAACTCGGTGGCAGTGGGCGCTTACCAATGTAGCGCGCCACCATCAGCGGTACCGCCAGTTTCAACAGTTCCGATGGCTGAAAACGGACAAAGCCCAAGTTCAACCAGCGCTGCGCGCCTTTTGAGATTTCACCAAACAGCAGCACGCCCAGCAACAGCGCGACACCGACGAAAAATAGGGCGGGCGCCAAGCGTTCATAAGTGCGTGGTGGCAACTGCGCCAAGCCAATCATGACCGCGAGCGCCAAAACCATGCGCATCGCTTGGCGATCCATCATCGCTAAACTTTGGCCACTGGCGCTGTACATCACCACCAGACCAAAGCCCATTACAACCAATAAACCAAGTAGCAGCGGCAGGTCGATGTGTAAACGTTCAAAGAACGCCCGGTTCTGACCGGTAGAGGGATCCATTTTCATTATTTGTCAGCCTCTTTTTTGCCCAGAATGACGCGGTCAAAGATTTGTCTGACCACGGGTGCGCCGTTGCTCGACCCACCACCGGCGTTTTCCAGCACGATGGTGACAATCGCTTGCGGATCATCCACCGGTGCAAACCCGGTAAACAGCGCGTGGTCACGTAGGTGTTCCGCCAGTTCTTCGGCGTTGTATTCCTGTCCTTCAGCCAAGCCAAACACCTGCGCTGTACCGGATTTACCGGCGCTTTTGTATTGCAGCCCTTGGAATGCGCGTCGCGCGGTGCCGCGTTTACCATGGTTCACCAGATACATCCCTTCGATCGCCATGTCCCAGTACTTGTCGGGCACGCCTGTGATCGGCGGGTACGTTACGTATTCGGTCTCTTTTTGGGTGGAGAATTCTTCACCGTTGTTAATGGTAGAGCGCAACAAGTGCGGCGCAATCACTTGGCCGTGATGCACCAGAACCGATGTTGCCTTGGCAAGCTGCATTGGTGTGGCCGTCCAGTACCCTTGGCCGATACCGACCGGAATGGTATCGCCCTGATACCAAGGGGTGCGGTGACGCGCCATTTTCCAGTCGCGGGTTGGCATGTTGGCTTTGCTCTCTTCCGAAATATCAATGCCGGTGTAATCTCCAAAGCCAAACTTCATCATCCATTCCGACAAGCGGTCGATGCCCATGTCATAAGCGATTTGATAGAAGAAGGTATCCACCGATTCTTCCAGCGCTTTGATGATGTCGACTCGGCCATGGCCCCAACGCAACCAGTCGCGGAATGGTCGGGTTTTGGAATTTGGAATGCGCCAGTAGCCCGGATCGTTACGCGTGGTGTTGGGCGTAATGACGCCTTCTTCCAGTGCGGAGACCGCAATAAATGGTTTTACCGTTGAACCCGGAGGGTAAATACCCAGCGTGGTCCGGTTAACCAGTGGGCGATCTTTGTCGTTGAGCAGTGCATTGTAATCTTTGCCAGAAATACCGTGCACAAAGGCATTGGGATCGTAGCTTGGGCTCGATACCATCGCCAGTACGCCGTTATCTTTTGGATCGAGCACCACCGCCGAACCTCGGCGACCATTGAGTAGGTTGTGCACGTACAGCTGCAGGTTGATGTCGAGGTTGAGCACGATGTCTTTGCCCGGAGTGGGCGGCACGTATTTCAGCGTACGGATCACGCGCCCGCGGCTGTTGACTTCCACTTCTTGGTAGCCAGCTTCACCGTGCAATAAATCTTCGTAGTAGCGTTCGATACCCAGTTTGCCGATGTCGCGTGTGGCTTGGTAATTGGCTTCTTTGCCTTCACGCACCAAGCGTTCGATATCGCGGTCATTGATGCGCGACACGTAGCCGATCACGTGGGTCAACACCTCGCCATATGGGTAGTAGCGCTTGAGGTTGGCAGTGACCGAGACGCCGGGAAACTTGTGTTGCTGGACGGAGAACTTGGCGACGTCTTCTTCATTCAACTGCGTGAGAATCGGCACAGAATTGAAGCGACGGGTTTGGCGGCGTTCTTTATCAAAGGCAGCAATTTGCTCTGGCGTGATGGTTAAAATTTGTTGTAAACGGGCGATGGTCTCGTCCATGTTTTTAACTTTTTCTGGTGTGATTTCTAAGTTAAAAACCGGGCGGTTTTCGGCCAGAAGAATCCCGTTTCGATCATAGATGAGGCCGCGATTGGGCGCGATAGGGACGACTTTAATTCGGTTGTCGTTTGAACGGGTTTTGTAGTCTTGATACTGGTTCACCTGAATGTTGTACAGGTTGGCGAGCAGAATGCCCATCATCAAAACAATGGCGATAAAAGACACCACAGCGCGGTTACGGAATAACCGCGCTTCAGCCAAGTAGTCTCGAATGGGGCTACGCTTACGTAACATCAGGGTCTATTCTCGGTGATAAGGGTGATTGGCTGTAATGCTCCACGCTCGGTATAGGCTCTCTGCCATCACGACGCGCACCAACGGATGAGGCAGTGTCAGCGGTGACAGCGACCAGCTCTGTTCCGCGGCCGCTTTACAAGCCGGTGCCAGACCTTCCGGTTCACCAATCAAAATGGACACATCACGTGCATCCATTTTCCAGCTTTCCAGCTGTTCGGCAAGCTGTTCGGTATCCCAACGTTTGCCAGGAATATCGAGCGTCACAATTCGGTTGCCTTTGGGCACGGCAGCCAGCATGGCTTCGCCTTCTTTTTGCAGAATTCTTGCAATGTCGGCGTTTTTACCGCGTTTGCCGGCCGAAATTTCAATCAGCTCCAGTGGCATATCATGTGGAAAGCGGCGACGGTATTCCTGAAAACCTTCTTCCACCCACTTTGGCATTTTCGTGCCGACGGCAATCAGTTGAATTTTCACGCTTAGCCCCAGAGTTTTTCCAGCTGGTACATCGCGCGATGTTCTTCCTGCATCACGTGCAGCATGGTGGTGCCGAGATCGACCACAACCCATTCACCTTCGTTTTCGCCATTCATGCCCAGTGGATCCACACCGGCTTTTTTCGCTTCACTCGCAACATGATCGGCAATCGATGAAACGTGTCGCTTGGACGTGCCAGTACAGATGATCATGTAATCGGTGACGCTGGATTTGCCTTGAACGTCTAGGGTGACGATGTCTACCGCTTTCATGTCGTCGGCTTTGTCTGCAAGAAAGTCTTTTAATTCTTCGCGTTGCAAGGGGATGTCCTCTGAGATATCTAATATAAAAATGATTGGGTCAAAGCGCGGCAGTATATCACGCTTTTAGGCTGGCAACGGTAAGTTTGCCTGTGCCACACAACATTCGAGGCTTAACTGCTGCAGCAATGGCCAAGGCGATTGCTCATACTGAGTTTTTGCCACAATTTCACTTTGAGCAAGCAATTGCACTAAGTGGTGTAAGCGCTGAATGGACAGGCGTTGTAACGCTGCGGAATAGAGTGGGCGTTTGTTCTGCCAGACGCGGTGTTTTTCAAAGATGGCGCCCAGCGGTTGATGATTCATTGCCACGCGCATATGTAGCAGTTGCACCAGCTCTTTTTGCGCGGTGCGCATCAGAATAATCGGTTCCACATCCTCGGCAGCCAGTTGACGTAAAATGCGTTGCGCGCGATTGGCTTTGCCTTCGAGTAGGGCATCGACCCAATGAAATGGCGTGTAGTGGTTGTTGCGACTCAGTGACTCTTCCAGTCGAATCAACGTCAGTTGACCATCGGGATAAAGCAGTGCGAGCTTTTCTAAGCTCTGGGCGAGGGCAAACAGGTTACCTTCATGCCACTGTGCCAGCATTTGAATCGCTTCGGCATCAGGGGAGAGCCCCAGCGCGCGGCAACGCGCGGCGACAAATTGTGGCAGGCGACTGATGTCGGGGGTTAAGCAGTTGACCAGACACCCTTCAGCCATCAGGGCTTTAAACCATGCGGTGTTTTCTTGCGCCTTGGTCAGTTTGGCGCCAACGATCAGCAGCAAAATGTCCGGATTGAGGGTTTGCGCGAGCTTGGTCAGTTCTTTGCCGATAGCGGCATTGATGCCCGCTTCTGGAATTTCCAGCTCGATCACTTGACGGCTGGAAAACAGGCTCATGGACTGGCAGCAGTCATAGACCTCATGCCAATCGAGGCTGGCATCCACATTGAAATGGTGTTTTTCTTCAAAGCCCTGTTCACGCGCTTTACGCTCAATGGCGCTGCGCGATTCTTGGATCAGCAGGGGCTCATTACCAAACACTAGGTAAACGGGCTGCAGCGCTCGGTTGAGCGCTTCGACCAGTTTGTCAGCATAGAGTCTCATCGCAAGGCCTACTGCGTCTCGATGCTGTTGGAGGAAGGTGCAACGCGCTCTTCAATGGTGTCGATTTTGTAGCCAGATTTCGTGTTGTTTGGCTGAAGAGCGTCGGCGCTGTCCATGGTTCCTTCTTGAATGGAGGCTTTTAGACGGGCCATTTGACGAATGATTTGGCTTGCAGCCAGTTTGCGCATTTCGTCTTCAATCATGTCACGTTCCACGGATTTTGCCAGTGCTGTCAGTGGGTTGTCCAAGTAACTGCGCGTCACGCTGGTGGAGAAAGTTTTATCGCCCAACTCGGGAATGGTCACTCGGTAAGACGCGCGGAATGTCAGTTCTTTTTCTGCGGCGCGCGCATTTTGATACAACGACAGGGTGCGTTCGCTGATGCTTTCGCTCACCAGATGCAGGTTAGGTACATTTTCCGCAGGTTCAACCAATTTGATTTCGTTGAGGCGCAGTTGGCCTTTCACAAAACGGGTGAAGCTGCTGTATTGGTCGTAACTGGTGAGCGACATGGTGCTCAACTCTTCCGGGATATCATAATCACCACGGAGATGGAAACCGCAGGCACTAAGTAGGGTGGCGGTCAGGATAACCAGTGATAATTGGAACGTGGAAGGCAGTGTCAAACGCATGGGGCTCTGTTCTCATGAATTGGGTTTACTTATCTCAGTTCACCACAGCGATAAACTGAGATAAGTAAACAGGGCACAAGGCCCTGTTTACTGACCGTAAAATACGGAATTAGTTCGCCACGATGTTCAGCAGTTTTCCTGGAACATAGATGACTTTGCGGATGGTGAGACCATCGGTGAATTTCAGCACGTTTTCATCGTTCAGACCCAGCGCTTCAACCTGTTCTTTGGTTGCGTCCGCTGCGACAGTCAGTTTACCACGTAGCTTGCCGTTCACTTGAAGGACGATCAGCTTCTCATCTTCAACCAGTGCGGCTTCATCAAACATTGGCCAGCTTGCGCTGTCGATGTCGGCTTGACCCAGCGCGTTCCACATTTCAAAACAGATGTGTGGCGCGATTGGGTAGAGCATCACGGTGATCGCTTTCAGGGCTTCGTCCAAAATCGCACGATCTTGCGCATCGTCTTGTGGTGCTTTGCCTAGTTTGTTCATCAGTTCCATCACAGCCGCGATCGCGGTGTTGAAGGTTTGACGACGAGCAATGTCATCGGTCACTTTCGCGATGGTTTTGTGAACGTCACGACGTAGCGCTTTTTGATCGCCAGTCAGGGCAGCAGTATCCACTGCGGTTGCTTCACCTTTTTCGGTATGTTCACGAACCAGTTTCCACACACGTTTCAGGAAGCGGTTTGCTCCTTCCACGCCAGACTCTTGCCATTCCAGCGTCATATCGGCTGGTGATGCAAACATCATGAACAGACGGACGGTGTCGGCACCGTATTTGTCGACCATCTCTTGTGGGTCGATCCCGTTGTTTTTCGACTTAGACATTTTGATCATGCCTGAGTGTTCAACGCAGCGACCGTGTGAATCAACCGCTGTGCTGATACGGCCTTTACCGTCACGCTCAACTTTCACTTCGGTCGGAGATACCCACTCTTTCCCGCCTTTGTCGTTGGTGTAGTAGAAGGCGTCAGCCAGAACCATACCTTGACACAGCAGTTGCTTGAACGGTTCGTCAGACGTCACATAACCAGCATCACGCAGCAATTTGTGGAAGAAGCGTGAGTAAAGCAGGTGCATACACGCGTGCTCGATACCGCCGATGTATTGGTCTACGGGCAGCCAGTAGTTGGCTTTTTCTGGATCCAGAATGTCGTCTGCTTGTGGAGAACAGTAGCGTGCGTAGTACCAAGACGATTCCATGAAGGTATCGAAAGTATCGGTTTCACGCAGTGCTGGTTCGCCATTAAAGGTGGTTTCTGCCCACGCTTTATCGGCTTTGATTGGGCTGGTCACGCCATCCATGACCACATCTTCTGGCAGAATCACAGGCAGTTGGTCGGCGGGCACTGGGTGCACAACTCCGTCTTCTGTGGTCACCATTGGAATTGGTGCGCCCCAGTAACGTTGACGAGACACGCCCCAGTCACGTAGACGGAAGTTGACGGTTTTCACGCCTTTGCCTTCTGCTTCCAGTTTCGCTGCAATGGCATCGAAAGCGGCTTGGAATTCCAGACCGTCGAATTCACCTGAATCGAACAGGACGCCTTTTTCGGTGTATGCCGCTTCTGAGATATCCAGTTCGCTGCCATCAAGTGGCTTGATGACCGGAATGATGTCGAGGTTGTATTTGGTGGCAAATTCGAAGTCACGTTGGTCGTGCGCAGGAACGGCCATCACCGCACCTGTGCCGTAATCCATCAGTACGAAGTTCGCGACAAAGATTGGCACTTCACGGCCATTCAAAGGATGAATCGCGGTCAGGCCAGTGGCCATGCCTTTCTTCTCCATAGTCGCCAGTTCGGCTTCTGCCACTTTGGTGTTTTTACACTCGTCGATGAAAGCGGCCAGCGCAGGGTTTGATTTCGCGGCTTCGGTTGCCAGAGGGTGGCCCGCTGCGATCCCCACGTAAGTCACACCCATCAGGGTATCTGGACGCGTGGTGTACACTTCCAAGTCTTGCGCGTGGTCTTTCACGGCAAATTTCAGTTCCACACCTTCAGAACGGCCAATCCAGTTGCGCTGCATGGTTTTGACCATCTCAGGCCAGCCGTCAAGGTTGTCGAGGTCGTCGAGCAGTTCTTGTGCGTAAGCCGTGATCTTGATGAACCACTGCGGAATTTCTTTCTGCTCAACCGGCGTATCACAGCGCCAGCAGCAACCGTCTTCCACCTGTTCGTTGGCCAGAACGGTTTGGTCGTTCGGACACCAGTTCACAGAAGAGGTTTTCTTGTAAACCAGACCTTTCTCGTACAGTTTGGTGAAGAACTCTTGTTCCCAACGGTAGTATTCTGGACGGCAAGTTGCGAACTCACGATTCCAGTCGTAGCCAAAACCCAGCAGTTTCAGCTGGTTTTTCATGTATTCGATGTTTTCGTAAGTCCAAGGCGCCGGCGCGGTGTTATTTTTTACCGCGGCGTTTTCTGCCGGTAGACCGAATGCATCCCAGCCGATTGGCTGCATGACGTTTTTGCCTTGCAGACGCTGAAAGCGAGCAACCACATCACCGATGGTGTAGTTACGCACGTGACCCATGTGCAGTCGGCCGCTTGGGTACGGGAACATAGAAAGACAGTAGAATTTTTCTTTATTTGGGTCTTCACTTACAACGAAAGTCTTGTTGCTTTCCCAATGCTCTTGAACTTTTTGTTCAATGTCTTGCGGGTTGTATTGCTCTTGCATCGATATATCCGGTTATCTTGGAATTTGTGAGTTCAGTTTGAACAGATACTAATAGATCGTCATAGAATACCTAAAGCAAGGGAGCACAACAATAGCCAATCGGGTTTGAGAGAGGTGACTTATGCCAAAACAAAAAACGGGTTATGAAGCTTTACTCGAAGAGGTGGTCGAAACCCTCAAACAGAGTCCTGAAGAAGTGGACCATATTCTGGAAACATCGGGCAAGGTTGTGGCCGCTGCAAATGATCTGACCAAAGATGAACTGGCGCTGATTTCAGCTTACGTTAAATCGGATCTCAAAGAGTTTGCAGAGAGCTATGAAGAGGAAAAAAGCAGTCCGTTTTATGTGATGATTGCGAACTCCATTTGGCAAGGGCTGCTGGAGATCACGGATAAAACCAAAGTGGAGTGGGTGGAGCTGTTTCAGGATCTGGAACATCAAGGCTTGTACAAAGCGGGCGATATGATTGGCCTTGGAACGCTGGTGTGTGAAAACTGCGGCCATCGAGTCGACTACAACCATGCGACCGAAATTGTGCCGTGCATTCGTTGTGGCAAGACTGCTTTTAGTCGCTTACCGTTGAAACCGTAATGCTGAAACGGTGGTGCTGAAACCGTAGTCGAGGACCGGTTGAACAACCACAAAAAAAGAGTCCCAAGGGACTCTTTTTTCATCAGCATGGATGCGTTGACTCATGCCGATGCGGATTGATTCGGGGTGCGACGTTGAATCACCAGCGCGGCAACCAAACCAAACAGCGTCCAGAGATACAGCGGCCAACTGCCCAGTGTGTGATACGGCGTCTGACCTCGTGTTGGCACCATCTCGGCACGTAGCACACCGGTTTCAAACTGCGGCAACTGCGCAGTAATGCGGCCTTGGTAGTCGGTGACTGCCGTCAGGCCATTGTTGGTGGAACGAATCAGCGGTTTGCCTAACTCCAGCGCGCGCATTCGTGCGATTTCCATGTGTTGTAGCGGGCCTATTGAACGACCAAACCAAGCGTCATTTGACAAGGTGAGTAGAAAATCGGTCTCATCGGCGACGTTGGCGCGTACCTGTTCATTGAAGATGATTTCGTAGCACAGTGCCGGTGCCAATGCATGGCCGTTGGCCATGATGTTTGGCTGAACGTAATCCCCTTCGCTGAACGAAGACATGGGCAAGTTAAAGAACGGAGCCAATGGGCGTAGAATGCTTTCAAACGGCACAAATTCGCCAAATGGCAGCAGATGGTGCTTGTGGAAACGTTGCGCTAAATCGTAGTGATAATCGCCGTTTGGTGTTTCGCCGAGCGCCAAGATGCTGTTGAAGTAGCGTTTGTTGTCATCTTGATTGAGGATGCCGGTCAGCAACGCGCTGTGGTTCATGCGCGCAGCGGAATCGAGATTACGTAAAAAGGCCGGAATTTCAAATTCAAACGCTGGAATCGCCGCTTCGGGCCAGATGACGATATCGGCATCCCAGTTTTCACGCGTTAGATCGGTGTACTTCATGATGGTGGGCCAGCGTTGGCTGGGTAACCACTTGAGCGCTTGATCGATGTTGCCTTGAATCAAGGCCACCTTGGTGGTGCGCTGTGGCTGAGGGGTCACCCATTGTGCGGCATTCAGGCCGTATCCCACTGCAAACAGCACCGCGGGAATCACCAGCAACAGCACGCTTTTTTTCTGCCACGCCAGCGCCAAACTGCCTGCGCACAGTAGGACGACCAGCGTCAGCAGTTCTACGCCACCAAGTGGTGCGAAGTTAGCCAGTGGGCTGTCGATTTGGCTGTAGCCCAGCCATAGCCACGGAAAGCCCGTCATGACCCAGCCGCGCAGCCAATCGCAAATCAGCCACAGCACCGGTGCCGCCAGCAACAGTTTGCTACGGTTTGAGGTGGGGAAAAATCGATTGAGTGACCAAGCAAACAGGGCTGAGTAAATGGCCAGATAACCAACCAGCAGCGCCATCAAAAACAGGCTGGCAATCTTGGGCATGCCGCCAAAAGTGTCGATGCTGACGTGGACCCAACTGATGCCAAACCCAAACTGACCCAATCCCCAGGCATACCCGATCCAAGCCGACCGCTTGGTGGATTGACCATGTAACAACAGGAGTAACAAGCATGGGCTGAGAATGGCCAGTGGCCAGATCTGATAGGGAGCAAACGCTAGGGTGGTCAGCGCGCCAACAAAAGCGGCCGCAAGCGGCCGCATGAGGCGATGATTGAAAATATTCGTCATCTGCAACTTTTCTGATGCTCTTACGGAGTAAGAGGGGATTCGAACTACTCTTCGGCGATCTCCGGAAGAGCTTCCATATCGGGAATGGTGACTTGAAGTTGAACCACTCGACGGTTGTCCGCGGCAGTGACTTTAAAATTGTAACGATCAATTTCAACCACTTCACCCCGTGCTGGTAAGTGACCAAATGCGGTCATCACCAATCCGCCCACCGTATCCACTTCTTCATCACTAAAGCGTGTGCCGAAGGTGTTGTTAAACTCTTCGATGGTGGTCAGCGCTTTCACCGCGTAGGTGTGTTTGCTGAGTTTACGGATGTCGAGTTGTTCTTCGTCGTCGAATTCATCTTCGATATCGCCAACGATTTCTTCCAGAATGTCTTCAATGGTCACCAGACCAGAGACACCCCCGAACTCATCTACGACAATCGCCATGTGATATCGTTCCTCACGGAACTCTTTTAACAGGCGATCGACGCGTTTGCTTTCCGGAACCACCACGGCTGGGCGGATCACTTCTTCAATATCGAACGGGGAGCTGTTGGAACCCAAGTATTTAAGTAAGTCCTTCGCAAGCAGAATGCCTTCGACATGGTCTTTGTCTTCGCTGATCACCGGGTAGCGTGAATGCTGAGCATCGGTAATCAGTGCAACCAGCGCGTCCAGATTATCTGTACGTTCGATGGTGACCATCTGAGAGCGCGGGATCATGATATCCCGGACGCGCATCTCAGCAATTTCCATGACCCCTTCCAGCATGTCGCGGGTGTCGTGGTCAATCAGGTCATTGACTTCAGAGTCGCGGATCACATCAACCAGCTCTTGGCGATCCTTGGGTTCTCCCTGAAATAACTGACCTAGGCGTTCAAAGAAGGACTTTCTACTCGGACCGTCAGAATTCTGCGAATTATCTTCGTTCATTGTTTCTCTATTCAATAACGCTATCAGATGTGTGATAGCTCACATGTCAGTTCACGGCACGGTGGTGCGTGAACTAGATTTTCTCCGCTAAATAGGGGTCTTCAAACCCCATCGTTTGCATGATTTCGGTTTCGAGGGACTCCATTTCTTCAGCTTCGTCATCCTCGATATGGTCATAACCTAGCAGATGAAGACTACCATGTACAACCATATGCGCCCAGTGTGCTAGCAGCGGCTTATTTTGTTCAACGGCTTCTCGCTCAACCACTTGACGGCAAATTACCAAGTCGCCCAGCAGGTCCATCTCGATGCCCGGAGGCGCTTCAAACGGGAAAGACAGCACGTTGGTTGACTTGTCTTTGCCGCGATATTCGAGATTGAGTTGATGACTTTCTGGTTCATCAACAATGCGAATGGTCACTTCTGCCTGAGGCTGAAAAGGCACGATGGCCGTTTGCAGCCAAGTGGCAAATTGTTCGCGTGTTGGCAGACCGTCTTCGCTGGCGGCCGCCAGTTGTAAATCGAGTTCAATACTCATGATTCACCCGATTCCTCTAAGGCATTCGTTTGTGGCGCTGTGAATTCGGCTTTTTGCATTTCAAGCAGTTTGGATTCGCGTTCTTCACGGCGACGCTTCTCGTACTCTTTGCGCTCTTTCTGGTCTTGTGCTTCCCATTTTTCGTACGCATTGACGATACGGGCAACCACAGGGTGGCGCACAACGTCGTCGGCTTGGAAGAAGTTGAAGCTGATTTCATCCACATCGCTCAGCACTTCAATTGCATGACGCAGGCCTGATTTCGCGCCGCGTGGCAAGTCAATCTGAGTGACGTCACCCGTAATCACGGCACGCGAGTTAAAGCCAATACGCGTCAGGAACATTTTCATCTGTTCGACGGTGGTGTTTTGGCTTTCGTCGAGAATGATGAAAGCATCGTTCAACGTACGACCACGCATGTACGCCAGCGGAGCCACTTCAATCACGTTGCGCTCAATCAGTTTTTCCACGCGTTCAAAACCGAGCATTTCAAACAGCGCGTCGTACAACGGGCGCAAGTAAGGGTCCACTTTCTGGCTCAGATCTCCGGGTAGGAAGCCCAGTTTTTCACCGGCTTCGACCGCAGGACGAGTCAGCAGAATGCGGCGAATTTCTTGACGCTCCAATGCATCAACAGCTGCGGCAACGGCCAGATACGTTTTACCGGTCCCTGCAGGGCCAATCCCAAAGGTGATGTCGTGCGTCACCATGTTCACCAGGTATTGTGCTTGGTTCGGTGTCCGCGGTTTGATCACGCCTTTTTTGGTTTTGACGAATACTTCTTTGCCATGTGCGATGGCTGATTCGGTGTTCTGTTCCAGTACGCCCGTTTCTTTGATCGCCAAATGAATTTGATCGGGTTCAATATCCGGGATTTGACCGCGCACGGGCGCCGTATCGACGTACAGAGTTTTGATGATCTCAAGCGCAGCGGCGGCAGTATGGGCTTTGCCGACGATGGTAAAATAGTTGCTGCGATGGTTGATTTCAACGCCTAAACGACGTTCTAAATGCTTGATGTTGTCATCGAATGGGCCGCACAGACTGGCTAGACGGCGGTTATCTGAAGGTTCGAGATTGATCTCTAAAGTAACGATTTTATTGCTCAAATTAGCCTCTCAGTGTGTCATCCAGATGCCCGATTTCGACCGGGCATCCATGACAGTTTATACGAGCTTATGGAGTAAAAGTAGCGACTCCCAGCTCATCTTCGCGTCGCGTTTTGGCCATCATTTCCGTTGGGGAAGTGACCACACGTAGGTTCATCTCTTGTTCTGTTCGTACGAGTTCACCACGCAAAGAGTTCGGGAATACATCAACAATGTTCACATCGACGAACTGACCGATGAGTTCGGCCGGTCCTTCAAAGTTTACTACACGGTTGTTTTCTGTACGACCACGAAGTTCCATCAGGTTTTTCTTCGAAGGGCCTTCCACCAAAATACGTTGCTCGGTTCCCATCATCAAGCGCGAGAAACGCATCGCTTGAGCGTTGATTTGCTGTTGCAGTTCGTACAGGCGCTCTTTCTTGGTTTCCTCGGTCAGATCACATGGGTAATCAGCCGCCGGTGTTCCCGGGCGAGGAGAGAAGATAAAGCTAAAGCTCATGTCGAAATCCACATCGCGGATCAGCTTCATGGTGTCTTGGAAGTCTTTATCCGACTCGCCAGGGAAGCCAACGATGAAGTCAGAGCTGATCTGAATGTCAGGGCGCGCTTTACGCAGCTTACGGATGATCGACTTGTACTCGATGCCTGTGTGCGGGCGCTTCATCATGGTCAGAATGCGGTCACTGCCGCTTTGAACTGGCAAGTGCAGGAAGCTCACCAATTCTGGCGTGTCTTCGTACACGGCGATGATGTCGTCAGTGAACTCCAGCGGGTGGCTGGTGGTAAAGCGAATTCGGTCGATGCCATCGATTGAGGCCACGAGACGCAACAATTCTGCAAATGAGCAGATGGTACCATCGTGCATTGGACCACGGTAAGCGTTCACGTTTTGACCCAGCAGGTTGACTTCACGGACGCCTTGTTCAGCCAGTTGTGCAATTTCAAACAGCACGTCGTCCATTGGACGGCTGACTTCTTCACCACGTGTGTACGGCACGACGCAGTATGTGCAGTATTTTGAACAGCCTTCCATAATAGAGACAAAGGCTGTTGGACCTTCTGCGCGTGGTTCCGGCAGACGGTCGAATTTTTCGATTTCCGGGAAAGAAATATCCATCACCGGCGCATCGTCAGATTGTGACTGTTTAATCATTTCTGGCAGACGGTGTAGCGTCTGTGGGCCAAAGATGACGTCGACAAAAGGGGCACGATCACGAATGTGGTCACCTTCTTGAGTGGCCACACAGCCGCCTACGCCGATCACCACGCCTGGCTTTTTGTCTTTCAGTGTTTTCCAACGGCCAAGCTGGTGGAAGACTTTTTCTTGCGCTTTTTCGCGAATCGAACAGGTGTTCAGTAGTAGTACGTCTGCTTCCTCTGGCTCTTCAGTCAGCTCATAGCCGTTTGTAGCGTTAAGCAGGTCGGCCATTTTTGATGAATCGTATTCGTTCATCTGGCAGCCCCAGGTTTTGATTAGCAGTTTTTTACTCATGTTGTTCGCTCGATCGTTAGTTTAAATTAAGGGAGCAAATCGCCCAGTGTTTCCAGAATGTCATCGGAAATGGGTTTCTGATGACTAAATTTTAGCCGCCCTCACGGCGGTAAGCGGCGTATTGTACTGCTTTCACTTATCAGTGACCAGTGATCGCACTAAATCTCTTGTAACCATTGTGGCTTCTGGATTTTTACCCTGCTTGGGCCAAGGTTTTTCAACAAAATCGTTCGCAAAAAAAGTCCCGCTACGTACAATAACTTGCGTGTAACTCAGCCAAAACAGAAGTAGTAATGATGAATGATTTTGACATCGTGGTGATTGGTGGCGGCATGGTTGGTGCTGCGGCCGCGATTGGATTTGCTAAACAAGGTCGCCGAGTGGCCGTGGTCGAAGGCTATGAGCCTCAGCCCTATGACCCATCACAGCCGATGGATGTTCGTATTTCCGCCATCTCTCAAACGTCGGTGGATTTGTTGACCTCATTGGGCGCTTGGGATGCAATTGTCGCCAAGCGTGTCTGTCCGTATCGTGGTTTGGAAACGTGGGAGCACCCGGAGTGTCGCACTCGATTTTCCAGTGAATCGCTGGGGTTGGCGCAATTGGGTTACATGGTGGAAAACCGCTTGATCCAACTGGGGTTGTGGGAACAGTTTGCGAATTACCCCAATGTGACACTGTTTTGTCCCGATACGCTCAAAGACATCACTTTGGGTGAAACCCATGCGGTGACGTTGCAATCGGGCGTGGTTTTGCATTGCGAATGGATTATTGGCGCCGATGGCGCGAATTCACGCGTGCGCGATGTGGCTGGTATTGGCGTCACGGCGTGGGATTATCGTCAGCATTGTATGCTGATTAACGTTGAGACCGAAAAGCCACAACAAGATGTCACTTGGCAGCAGTTCTTTCCTTCGGGTCCGCGTTCTTTCTTGCCGTTGAGCGGCCATCAGGCATCGCTGGTGTGGTATGACGCGCCGCAGCGTATCAAACAGTTGAGCCAAATGAATTCGGTGCAACTCAAACACGAGATTGTCACGCACTTTCCCGCAGAGCTGGGCGATGTCACCGTGCTGCAGCATGGCGCTTTTCCGCTCACACGCCGTCACGCGCAACGTTATGTGCAACATCGCTGTGTTTTGGTTGGCGATTCTGCGCACACCATTAATCCGCTGGCAGGGCAGGGCGTTAACTTGGGGTTCAAAGATGTGGCCGCTTTGTTGGATGTAACGCAAGGGCAAGACGCGCTGACTCTGGCGCAGTTCCAGCGTTACGAGCGCCGTCGACGTCCGGACAATCTGTTGATGCAAACGGGGATGGATGTTTTCTATAAAGCGTTTAGCAATGATATGGCACCTTTGAAACTGGTGCGCAATGCAGCATTGAAACTTGCTGAACATGCGGGCCCTGTGAAAGAGCAGGTGCTGCGCTATGCGTTGGGGTTATAGCCTGGTGCATCGAACACAAACAAAAAACGCTGCGATATCGCAGCGTTTTTTATGAATGCAGACTAAATTATTTAGTTACACGCAGAACTGGAGTTTCACCCACTGTCACAGAACCAGACAGTTTGTTCAGCTCTTTGATTTCGTCCATGTTAGAAATAACAACAGGAGTCAGAGTTGATTTCGCTTTCTCTTCCAGCAGAGCCAGATCGAATTCAATGATAGTGTCGCCCACTTTCACTGATTGACCTTCTTCAGCGATACGTTTGAAGCCTTCGCCTTTCAGTTCAACGGTGTCGATACCGAAGTGAACAAAAAGCTCAACGCCATCGTCAGATTCGATTGAGAACGCGTGGTTCGTTTCGAAGATCTTACCGATAGTACCGTTTACAGGAGCTACCATTTTGTTGCCCGCTGGTTTGATAGCGATACCATCACCAACGATTTTCTCAGCAAACACGACATCTGGCACGTCTTCGATGTTTACAATTTCACCGGAAAGTGGTGCGATGATTTCAATTGCACCCGCGTCAGCGCTGTCGTCAGAGACTAGCTTCTTAAGTTTGTCAAACAGACCCATTGTGTCATGCTCCTAACGTTTAGATTTATTCTGTCGAAGTATAGTATACCAATCAAAAACAATAGACGACTACTTTTAGTCGTCTATGTCATTGGTATTCACAGATTATTAAGCTTTTGCTGCGATGAATTTTTCAACGCAAGCTTCAATTTCTGCTGCCGTCGGTAGAGAAAGTGCTTCTTCTGCCATCGCTTTCACTTCAGCGAAGTTAGAGTTACGGATGACTTTCTTCACTTTAGGGATAGAGATGCCGCTCATTGAGAACTCATCTAGACCCATACCCAACAGGAGAAGGGTTGCGCGCTCATCACCTGCGAGTTCGCCACACATCCCTGTCCATTTGCCTTCTGCGTGTGACGCATCAATCACTTGTTTGATAACCGTCAGCACTGCTGGAGACAGTGGGTTGTACAGGTGCGAAATCATTTCGTTACCGCGGTCGACTGCCAGTGTGTACTGAGTCAGGTCGTTCGTACCGATGGAGAAGAATGACACTTCTTTCGCAAGGTGGTGAGCGATTGCAGCTGCTGCTGGCGTTTCAACCATCACACCGATTTCGATGTTTTCGTCGAATGCCAGACCTTCTGAACGCAGTTCTGCTTTGTACTCTTCGATTGCTGCTTTCAGCGCACGAATTTCTTCAACAGAGATAATCATTGGGAACATGATACGCAGTTTGCCGTGTGCTGATGCACGTAGGATACCACGTAGCTGATCACGTAGAATTTCACGACGATCCAAGCTGATACGTACAGCACGCCAGCCTAGGAACGGGTTCATTTCTTTTGGTAGGTCCATGTATGGCAGCTCTTTGTCGCCGCCGATATCCATAGTACGGATAATCACTGCTTGATCGGCCATGGCTTCTGCGACTTCTTTGTACGCTTGGTACTGTTCTTCTTCAGTTGGTAGCGCGTCGCGATCCATGAACAGGAATTCTGTACGGTACAGACCAACGCCTTCACCGCCATTGCGAGTGATGCCGTCACAGTCTTTCACGGTACCGATGTTGCCGCAAACTTCTACACGGTGACCGTCTAGTGTTTCTGCGTGCAGATCTTTCAGTTTTGCCAGCTCTTCTTTTTCTGCAAGGAAAGCTGCTTTCACCGCTTTCGCTTCTTCCAGCGCTTCTGCAGTTGGGTTCACAATGATTTTGTTGTTCATTGCGTCAAGAATCAGCATATCGCCATTCTTCACTTTTGCAGTGATATCGTTGGTACCAACGATCGCTGGCAGTTCCAGAGAACGAGCCATGATTGAAGTGTGAGACGTACGACCGCCGATGTCACATGCAAAACCCAGAACGTAAGTCAGGTTGATTTGCGCTGTTTCAGATGGGGTCAAGTCGTTCGCAACTAGAATCACTTCTTCATTGATGTCGCTGAGAGACACAATGTTGATGCCAAGGGCATTTTTCACGAAACGAGAACCGATATCGCGGATATCTGTTGCACGTTCTTTAAGGTATTCATCGTCCAGAGACTCAAGAGCCATTGCTTGCTCTTCAATCACGGTGTGAATCGCGTTGTCTGCTGTCAGCTTTTCATCTTTGATGAGCGCTAAAATTTCTTCTTCTAGCTCTTCATCTTCAAGCAGCATGATGTGGCCTTCGAAGATGGCTTCTTTTTCTTCACCAAATGTTTCAAGTGCTTTTTGTTTGATCACTTCCAGTTGCGCTGCAGATTTGTTGCGCGCGTCGTAGAAGCGCTGAACTTCAGCGTCAACTTGAGCATCAGAAATGGTGTTAGTGTTTAGGACAATTTCATCTTCTTGAAGTAGTAGTGCTTTACCAATAGCAATACCAGGAGATGCTAGGATGCCTGAAATCATAGCCTTACCTTAAATTGGTCAACTGTAAACGGGAGATAAATGGACGTCGCTAACGATTATTTGTAGCGTATTCTTCGGGTTATTTCCAACAAAGCCACTTTGCAGGGCAAAATGGCTTTGACGAAGGAAGAACCGAATTAGTGAAGTTGGTCCATTAGAGCAACGAGGTGATCAACCGCTTCTTTCGCTTGCGCACCTTCTGCTGAGATAGTCACTACAGTGCCTTTAACTAGGCCTAGAGTTTGAAGTTTGAATAGGCTTTTTGCACTAGCGCTTTTACCGTTAGAAGTCACAGTGATGTCCGCGTCGAATGCTTTTGCTTCTTTAACGAACTGTGCAGCTGGACGAGTGTGAAGACCGTTTTCTGCAGTGATTTCTACTTGCTTCTCGTACATGTTTTATACCCCAATTAATTTATTTTTTGTAAGTTTGTTAACCAGAATTAGCTTAACCGCAACCGCTCGTTTCTGCTAGTTCAGTAACGGGCTTTTCGTGTCAGAACTGATACTGATCTAAAAATAATCAATCGCTTTCATACGCAACTGCGAACGTGAGCCATCGAATCTAATCTTGTCCGCTTCTTTATTTTGAAGCTAGAAATAAAACATGCCTGATATTACCAAAGGTGAGGCTAGGATCAACAAAAAAGCCCCTGTATGGGGCTTTTTTAAACGAAAAATTGATTTCACCACAGGTTACTGTTGGTTTTCTTTCTCAGTAAAAATGCCGGCAAACAGTGCGGTACTCAAGTAACGTTCACCTGAACTTGGCAGGATAGTTACGATAGTTTTTCCTTCAAATTCAGGAAGTTCTGCAAGACGGTTTGCGGCAACGACGGCAGCGCCAGATGAGATGCCAGCCAGGATGCCTTCTTCTTCCATCAGGCGACGAGCCATTTCAATTGCTTCATCGGACGTAACGGTTTCTACGCGGTCAATCAGCTCTAAATCAAGGTTGCCAGGGATGAAACCTGCACCGATGCCCTGAATTTTGTGTGGCGCCGGTTTAATTTCGTCGCCAGCCAGTGCTTGGCTGATGACTGGAGATTCTGCTGGTTCAACCGCCACAGAGACAATGGCTTTGCCTTTTTCGCCTTTGATGTAACGGCTTGTGCCCGTCAGCGTACCACCAGTACCGACACCGGCAACGAAAACGTCCACTTGGCCATCGGTAGCATCCCAAATTTCAGGACCGGTGGTTTTTTCGTGAATCGCTGGGTTGGCAGGGTTGTCGAACTGTTGAAGTAGTAGGTATTTTTCTGGGTTGCTTGCGACGATTTCTTCTGCTTTTGAAATGGCGCCCTTCATCCCTTTTGCCGCTTCTGTCAGCACAAGGTTCGCGCCCAGCGCTTTCAGCAGTTTACGACGTTCAAGGCTCATGGACTCCGGCATGGTTAGCGTGAGTTTGTAACCGCGCGCTGCAGCAACGAAGGCGAGTGCAATACCGGTGTTGCCACTGGTTGGCTCAACAAGTTCGATACCTGGTTTTAGTTTGCCTTGTTTTTCAGCATCCCAAATCATGTTGGCGCCGATACGGCATTTCACGCTGAAGCTAGGGTTACGTGCTTCGATTTTTGCTAGGACTTTGCCTTTGCTGACTTTGTTCAGGCGAACCAGTGGTGTGTTACCAATGGTTAAAGAGTTGTCTTCGTAAATTTTGCTCATTGTGATGTTCCTTCATTACGCACGTTTTGGTATCGATAAAGCGATACATTAGTGGATACCGATAGAGCATATGTGCTCGGTGAAAAAGGTAAAAGGATTAAAAAGTTATAACTTATAGGTATTGAAATAGATTTCAGCAACTTGCGCTGCTGAAATGCCTATCGGCTCACATATTGCCCTCTGAATTCGTGGACCCACATCGCAGTTGCACCACACACGGCAACAGGCATCACAAACAGGTTAATGATGGGAATGGTGGTCAACACAGACACCAACATGCCAAAGGTGTACGCCTTCCCCTGTTTTTGTTTCAAACTGTTACGCATGTCGTTGAAGCTGACTTTATGGTTGTCGAACGGGTAGTCACAATATTGAATGGCTAACATCCAAGCGGTGAAAATAAACCACAGAATCGGACCTAACGTTTGACCGAGCGCGGGGATCAGCAGCAGGATAAACAGACCAATGGCTTTTGGCAGTACGTAAACCAGCTTACGCCATTCACGTGACATGATTCTTGGCACGTCTTTCACCACGGCCATTACGCCATCATCATTAACTTTTTGCCCGGTGAGTTTTTCTTCGACTTTCTCGGCGAGGAGGCCATTGAACGGCGCTGCAATGAAGTTAGCGAGGGTACTGAAAAAGTAGGAGAAAGTGGCCAAAATCGTGATGACCAACAAGGGCCATAAGAGATAACTGAGCCAAGATAGCCAGTCGGGAATCTGTCCCATCCAGTTGTTGATCCAGCTATCAAGGTGTGAAAACAGGTAGTAAAGCGCGCCACCAACCAACAGAATGTTGGCCAGTAAGGGCATCAGGACAAATCGGCGAATTCCGGGGGATACGGCGATATCGAACCCGTAAAAGAAGTAGCCTAAGCCTGAGCGTGGTTGAGCTTGCATAGTATATTCCGTGAGCAATGGGCTGATTGAACTTAAGTGATTGTCTATTGTATCGAAGCCATTGAGGAATAAAAGCGTGGTAAAAATCACATCATAAGCGCAACTTCTAACATTAAGTTGTTCTAAATAGGGTAAGACTTTTGGTAAAGTAGCCGGATAAGCCGATAAAACCTACCTTGGCAAACGTCACGACAAGCGTTGAAGCTCAGACATCAAAAATCGAGAAACTGAGAGTTTAAGATGCAGGAATTGCGATTCGTACTCATTATTGTTGGCGCGCTAGCGATAGCCGCTTTGCTATTTCATGGTCTGTGGACCAGTAAAAAAGAAGGGAAATCTAAGTTTGGTGATAAACCGCTGGGTCGAATAGACGTTGAACGGGAAGAGGATGAGGTCACGACTTCACGCGCATTTGCGCCAGAAGACGATTACGAAATTATTCGCAAAGATCGTAAAGAACCCGACTTCGGCCTGAACGAGTCTCCAGAAGTGGATCCGTTGATTGCCGGTTATGAAACGCCGGTTGCTGAAGAGCCCGTCGTTCAAGTGGATGAACGCGAAGTGGATGATGTCCCTGCGTTTTCGGCAGTGAAAGATGAAGCGCCGCAGCACGATGTTGTGGAAGAGGCCAGCGTTGAGCCACCGCAAGCAGCGGTAGCGCAAGAGCCAGCAGAAGATGAAATGCAGGTGATTGTGCTCAATGTGCACTGTGCAGGCAATGAGCCGTTTGTGGGCACGAAGTTATTTGATAGCTTGCAACAAAACGGCTTGTTGTACGGTGAAATGGATATCTTCCATCGTCATTCGGATCTATCGGGCACTGGCAAAGTGTTGTTCAGTGTGGCGAATATGATGCATCCGGGGACGCTAAAGCACGACGATCCGGCAGACTTCACCACCAAAGGCATTTCTTTCTTTATGACTTTGCCATGTTTCGGTGAACCCGATCAGAACTTCAAGATGATGCTCAGAACCGCTCAGCAAGTGGCTGACGATTTAGGGGCCAATGTGCTGGATGATGCACGTAACTTGATGACGCCTGATCGCCTTGCGGCATACCGAAAGCAGATCACCGATTTTCGCGCCAAAAAAGCACACGCGTAATAAAATTGATTTAACAAAGGCTCCATGTCGGAGCCTTTTTTCTTGATTCGAGAGATACACCAACCATGCAAAACGTAGAGCAACGATTAACCGAACTCAAAGATACACTGCATTACCATGCGATACGTTACTACGTCGAAGACGACCCTACGATTCCTGATGCGGAATATGACCGTTTGATGCGTGAATTACTGGATTTAGAAGCGCAACATCCAGAGCTGGTGACGCCGGACTCACCAAGCCAGCGCGTCGGCGGTGCACCGCTGGCCGGTTTCGAACAAGTGACGCATGAAATCCCCATGTTGTCGCTGGACAACGCGTTTGATGATGATGAATTGAACAGCTTCCATCGCCGCATGGGCGATCGCGTTTTGGCGGCGAAAACGGCTAAGTTTTGCTGTGAGCCGAAATTGGATGGTCTCGCGGTCAGCTTACTGTATGTGGATGGTGTCCTTGTGCAGGCGGCAACACGTGGCGATGGCACCACGGGTGAAAATATTACTGAGAACGTGCGTACCATCAAATCGATTCCGTTGCGGTTGCAAGGCACCGGTTGGCCGACGCGTATTGAAGTGCGTGGTGAAGTTTTCATGCCCAAAGCTGGGTTTGAGAAAATGAATGCGGAAGCGCTCAAAAAAGGCGAAAAAGTGTTTGTGAACCCACGAAATGCCGCGGCAGGCAGCCTGCGCCAGTTGGATTCTCGTATCACTGCGAAACGCCCGTTAGCGTTCTATGCCTACAGCGTGGGTGTGATTCAAGGCGGCACACTGGTCGATAGCCATTATGAGCGTTTCTTACAGCTGAAAGGCTGGGGGCTTCCAATGAGTCCAGAGACAAAACGCGTTGCATCTCTAGACGAGGTAAAAGCGTATTACCAAGACATCATGACGCGTCGCAGCGAACTGCCGTATGAAATTGATGGCGTGGTGATCAAAGTGGATGACATTGCGCTGCAAGAACAACTGGGCTTTGTGGCGCGTGCGCCGCGTTGGGCGATCGCTTACAAATTCCCCGCACAAGAAGAGATGACGGTGCTCAATGATGTGGAATTTCAGGTGGGTCGTACTGGCGCCATCACGCCGGTGGCCAAACTCGAACCCGTGTTTGTTGGTGGGGTCACTGTCAGCAATGCGACACTGCACAATGCGGATGAAATTGAGCGTTTGGGCGTAAAAATCGGTGATACGGTGGTGATCCGCCGTGCTGGTGATGTCATTCCGCAGATCGTTTCTGTCGTCAATGAACTGCGCCCGGAGACCGTGCGTGAGATTCTTTTTCCAGCACAGTGTCCAGTTTGCCAATCGGATGTTGAACGGGTCGAAGGCGAAGCTGTCGCGCGTTGTAGTGGTGGATTGGTGTGTCAGGCGCAGCGCAAAGAAGCCCTGAAGCATTTTGTTTCTCGAAAAGCCCTGGATGTGGATGGGTTGGGAGACAAAGTGATTGAACAACTGGTGGACAAAGAGATGGTGTCGACGCCGGCGGATTTGTTCCGATTACGTGCTGGTGAGCTGACGGTTTTGGAGCGTATGGGGCCGAAATCGGCGCAGAATATTGTCAATGCGTTAAACACTGCAAAAGCCACCACATTGCCGCGCTTCTTATATTCTTTGGGGATTCGTGAGGTTGGGGAAGCCACGGCGATGAACTTAGCACACCATTTTCTAACGCTGGATGCCATTCGCGAAGCGACGATTGAACAACTGATAGTAGTGCCAGACGTGGGCACCATCGTGGCCAGTCATGTTCATGCTTTTTTTGCGCAAGAACGGAACCAAAAAGTTGTCGAAGAGCTGATCGCTCTGGGAATTCACTGGCAGGCGATTGCGCCTAAAACAGACGATGAACCACAACCACTGGCGGGGAAAGTCGTGGTGTTGACCGGAACGTTGTCTCAGCTTTCACGGAGTGATGCGAAGGCTGCATTACAAGCACTGGGTGCCAAAGTGACTGGCAGCGTTTCCAAAAATACGGACATTTTGTTTGCGGGGGAAGCTGCTGGCTCGAAACTCGCTAAAGCGCAAGAGCTGGGGATTGAAATTCGCGACGAACAAGATTTGATCGCGATGATCCGCTGAACAATTTTACATCATTATATGAACCCCAGGTCGTGAGGCTTGGGGTTTTTTATTAAGGAGAAATAACTAATCTATATCGAATGAATTTGATTCATTTTTCCTACACCTGAATGCAGCAATCTCTCGTCTTGTCATCTTCATTGTCGCATCAATGCGACGCACTTCAATAAAATTAACTTGTCTAAAAATTTAAGTCATTGATTTAACTTGATTTATTTTCATTCATAAAAATAAAAATAAGATTTAGATCTTGATCACTTACTGGAGCAAAGTTTGTCGTGGCTCATATTTTTTTAGTCGAAAATTAAGTTCTCGTTGATGTTTTACTCGGTGAAGTTAGTCTTATCACCATGGATACACCCAGTGTATGCAGATACTTGAGAGACTCGGATTGAGACTCTGGTAAGGAAATTTGACTTCCCCTCGGCGGCCAACTTTGGGGGAGAAAATGACAAAACAGCTATATCTATTTTTTAGGAGTTTTCCATGGACAAAATGTTTAAACGCACTGTAATCGGTGCGGCAGTTGCTCTTGCTTCTACTGGTCTGATGGCTAAAGAAGTTGGTGTGAACTCTGACTTTAACGTTGATGTTTACGGTGTGGCAGCAATGTCGGTTGTGAACTACAACACAACAGACAATCGTGATGATAGTTCAGGTTATGTGTTAGAAAACGAATCTCGTATCGGTTTCCGTGCACACAAAGAGATGTTTGAAAACTTTACAGTAACCATGCAGATCGAATCTGGTTATGTTGATAGTACTGACTGGGGCCACGGCGGCGTATCTGGCGGTGTGCTAGGTTTCCGTGATACTTACATCGGCGCTTCAGGCGATTGGGGTAACGTTCGTGTTGGTCGTGTTCTGACTCCTTTATACGAAATCGTTGACTGGCCTTTCTCGAACCCAGGTCTGGGTGCAGCCTTTGACTGGGGCGGTATCAACGCTCACTACGATCGTCAATCAAACCAAATTCGCTACGATTCACCTAAATTTGGTGGCTTCTCATTTGCGGCATCGGTTGGTCGTGATGACAATGACAACGGCGGCGGTGCAGCAACTCGTGATGCAAACTTCTTTGGTGCCAATGCTCGTTACAGCTTCGAAAAAATCACGCTTTTGGGTGCAGTTGAATCCGGTACGCGTGTGGTTGCAGAGACAGGTGGTGACTGGGAACTTGATAATACAGGGACTGCCGTTCAAAACCCAGTTGTTGCCGGTTACGATGACGACACCTTTGCTTACCTAGTTGGTTTTGAAGCGAGCCTACCTGCAGGCTTTGGTCTGGCAGCGGCATTTAAAGGTGAAGAACTAGACAACGGCATTCGTAAGCACAAGCAAGATTCATTCTCTATCGTGGGTCAATACTGGAATGGTCCTCTTGGGATCAAAATCGGTTATGCCGCGAACCTGGATTCTAAAATCGATGGCGTAAAACAGGATGATGCAAATAACATTCTGTCTGGTCAGGTGATGGGTGTGATTAACGGTTTCGTTCCTTACGTACGTGTTGCCGCTCGCTCTGACTTCACTTCAGACAAAGACACTGATATCGTGACTCGCGTAGGTCTAGAGTACGGTTTCTAATTCGTATTTTGTCTCACACTGATAAAACGCTGGCTCATGCCAGCGTTTTCATCACAAAAATTTTAATTCAGTGCTGACTAAACATAAGGTTGTAGATAATTATGCGTAAATTATTACTTGTCGCTGCTCCATTCATTCTTTCGGCCTGTTCAGCTTTGGATTCCAGCAGCAATTTTGATGATGTCGTTGATTCGGTGAATCAGCGATACAATTTTGTTCAGGTTAAAAGTAAATCATACACACCAGCGACACAGGCGATTAAAGGACCGGATGTGGTTCAGGCGTCGGTCGCTATCGTGGCAAATTACCCACGTCTTGAGCAAAAGGCGCCTGAGACGTTTGTTTATGTCGAAGTCACGACGTTTGAATCATACGATGAATATGCGTCCGTATTGTTCAATGGCCAGACGCAAAAGCTGCGCGTGGACCAACCTTCCAAAAGTATGTGCTCTGAGCACTGCGTGGTGACACAATATATCAGCTTCCCTATTTCCAATGATGATCTTGCAACCAGCGCTGATCTGCAATTCGAACTGCGCTCAGGCGCCTCTCGCGTCGTGACGGGTTTTACGATCGCGTCTGGATATGTGAATGCCGTGCAGCGTGAAGCACAGCTGCAAGGCTCGTTAAACCAAGTGGCGCCACAAGCGACCGTGCAAGTTGCTACGCCGGCCCCTGTGGTCGTGGCGGCACCAGTCAGCAAGCCAGAGGAAATGGTGCAATACTGGTTCAATGAAGGCTCCGATGCAGAACGCAAACAGTTTGCCGACTGGGCGTTTAGCAACCGTGCTGAAGTGAAACAAGCCATGAATAGCGAAAGCAAAGCGTTGGACATGATGGCTTACTGGTACGAAAAAGCGGATAAAACCCAGAAAGCGGGTATTTTATCTTGGTTGATCAGCCAAGAATAATTGCCAACGAAGTCAAGAAGAGGCATGGTGTTGACCATGCCTTTTTTATTGTCGAGAGAAAGCAATGATGAACATTAGTGAAGTGGCCAAACGCACTGGGTTGACAGCGAAATCGGTCCGTCTTTATGAAGAGAAGGGATTGATACAACCGCCGCTGCGTTCAGAGAATGGTTACCGCAACTATGGTCAGAGTCATGTCGATGATTTGTTATTGATCGCTCGCTGCAAGCGTGTTGGTTTTACGCTCGATGAGTGCAAAGCGATGTTGGCATTGGCCAATGATCCGGAGCGCAGTAGCTCGGCAGTCAAAGAGCGAGCGCAGGTAAAATTGAAGCAAGTGACACTCAAATTGCAGGAATTAACGCTGATTAAAGAGCAACTGGAAGCGTGGATTCGAGAATGCCCTGGCGATGAAAATAGTGAATGTCCGATCATTGATGATTTGAAAGGACACTGTTGCCACCATTCATGACAAAAGGCCCAGCGGGCCTTTTGTTTTTTGCGTGTTGACTCGTCTCCGTACAACGTCGAGCATTGGTGCTTCTATTTCGGTTCGACCTTAAGAATCGTGCCATCCACATCGACCACCACCACACGCTGGCCGGCTTCAAGGGCCTGTTCACATTCAGCAATCCACGTGGTATCGCCCAATGGCAGTCGAAATTGACCGGCTGGCACAGCATCGGAGACGGTTGCACTTTGACCGATCAGTTGCTTTTGCTTTTGGTTTAAGTTTCGCTGCGCATCTCCTTGTGTATCGCGGCTGAGTTGACGGCGCCACCAAAGCCAAGTGGTGATCAGCGAGAATGCGGCAAACGCCGACCATTGCAGCTGCCAACTGATCGGAATCCAAATTAAAAGTGCACTCACCAGCAGGGCGGAAAGCCCAAGCCATAAGCAGTAACCTGCCGTGCCCAGTAGCTCTGCGGCAAGCAGTACGAGCCCGAGCGCGAGCCAATGCCAGTGGTTCAATGCCAATATCCAGTCGATCAATGGTCCACCTTCTTCGTGTTGGTTTGTTTAAACATTTCTGCAATTCCGGCAACCGATCCCATTAATCCGGTGGCTTCTAACGGGAGCATGATGATTTTTCCATTTTCTGCCTGCCCGATGGACTTCAACGCATCGGTGTAACCTTGAGCAATAAAGTAATTCACGGCTTGCATGTCACCTTTGGCGATGGCATTGGACACCATCTCTGTCGCTTTTGCTTCCGCTTCGGCGGCACGTTCGCGCGCTTCAGCTTGCAAAATCGCGGCTTGTTTTTCACCTTCAGCACGCAGGATTTCTGACTGCTTTTGTCCCTCGGCACGAAGAATTTCTGCTTGACGAACCCCTTCTGCAGCCAAGATTGAGGCGCGCTTTTCACGTTCGGCTTTCATTTGGGCATTCATGGCGGAGGTGAGGTCTGCGGGGGGCTGTACATCTTTGATTTCAATCCGAGTGACTTTGACCCCCCAAGGGTTGGTCGCTTGGTCGACAATCGATAGAAGCTTGGTATTGATCATGTCACGTTGGCTGAGCATCTCATCAAGCTCCATGGACCCCAAAACGGTCCGCATGTTGGTCAAGGTCAGATTACGAATGGCGTTTTCCAAATCGTTCACTTCATATGCTGCTTTGGCGGCATCAATCACTTGCACAAAACAGACTGCATCGATGACCACATTGGCATTGTCTTTACTGATGACTTCTTGAGCGGGAATGTCGAGGACACGTTCCATCATGTTGATCTTTTTACCGACGCGATCGATAAACGGCATGATGACATTCAGGCCCGGCTTGAGTGAGTGGGTGTAGCGTCCAAATCGCTCCACGGTCCAGTTGTTCCCTTGGGGGACGGTCTTCACGGCGGAGGCGATGAACGCGATCACCACGAAGACAAAAATACCGATTGCGACGAATGAATCTACGGCCATGACGTTTCCTTTCTGAGTGTTGATGAATGGCTAAAGTGTGAATGATAACCGCAAGACTCACAACGTATTGTGATGAATGATTGGAGTTGTCGCAAAAAATAAGGCAGGAAATACCTGCCTTAAGAATATGATGTTTAAGATAAAATTATCAGTAGAGGAGTGAATACAACTGGCGGCGGTAGCGGCTCGCGATGCTATTGCCTTGGCCAAGCGCATTGAGAATATCCATGAAGATTTTTTTCATGTCGCCATCGAGTGTATTTAGGTCGCGTTTAAGGAACGACCACAGCAGCTCCAGTGCTTCTTCATCGCGTTGGACTTGATGATATTGTGTGGCGAGTTCAACCGCCACTTTCGCGTCACTGTCGTTTTGGGCAAATGCGGTTTCTAAGGCTTGAATTTCAGGGCTGTCCGCCGCTTGTTCATGCAGTTCCAGTTTCGCCATCAGGCTCTTGTAGTAGCCATCTTGGTATTCCAGTGGAATGGCAGACAGTTCCACTTTGGCGGCATCAAACTGCTGCGTGGCAAGGAAGCAATCGGCCAGCGCCAGTTTGGCGTCCCCTTTTCGTTTCCACTCCTCACTGAGCGATAACAGCAGCGGCAAGGCTTCTGCGTGTTGCTGGTTTTGAACCAGCATTAAGGCGTGTTGCAATGTGCGCTCATCTTGACTGGGCAAATGACGATCCAGCATGGCCTGAATGGCAGCAATAGGTTGTGGACCGCCCAAACCGTCGACCGGCTGACCGTTGATGAACAGGGCGATGGTGGGCAGTGCTTGAATACCAAATTGACCCGCAATGGCTTGTTCTTCTTGGCAATTCAATTGTGCCAACTGAAACGCCCCCTCATATTGCTGAGTGAGTTGTTGCAGTGCTGGGATCATTTGAGCACTTTCTTCACTCATGGGAGCCCAGAAATAGAACAGGATCGGTGTGGATGCCGAACGTTCAAGAACTTCGCGAAAGTTGTGTTGGGTGACGTCAGTCATATGAGGTGATTGCATGATGATTCCTTTTACGCTTGCGCTTTTCCTCATAAATGGGGGCATGATTTCAAAACACAAGGTGTGGACGTCCGTCACAGCCAGAAAACCCAAAAGCCGCCTAGTGGCGGCTTTTGGGTGCTCCGAAGAGCCAGCAAGCAAAGATGCTATAAAAGGATCAAGAGCGTCAGCGTTACGCTAACACTGAGCCAATTCCATTGGTTTAATGTCATAACGGTGGTACCCAATGCAATGCCAAAGTCGTTCGTCGTGAATGGTTTCACTGTGAGTTGAAGCATGACATCGAATTGTTACGCATTAATGACAAGATTATAAATTTATGCTGCTTTGTTGAGCAGTTTGTCTAAGGTTCGACCCGGAAGGAGCCGCTTGAGCACCGCAAACACTTTGGTCGGCGTTGTGACGCGATAGCGTAGTCGAGGCCGTGGTGATTCCAGTGCATGCAGCAGGGGAGCGAGGCAGGCTTCTGCTGGTAACACAAATGCGTTACCGGATTTCTCGTTGCCCAATCGCGCCAATTGCGCGCGATACTGCGCACTATGCACGGAGTGTTCAATGGGGATCCAGCGCTGAAATGCAGCCAGCGCATTGGCGCGAAATCGTGTTTCGATGGGGCCGGGTTCAATTAAACTGATGTGTATGCCGCTGTCTTTGAGTTCGAGGCGCACGGTGTCCGTCCAACCTTCAAGCGCGAACTTGGATGCATTATACGCACCGCGGTATTTCATGGCGGCAAACCCTAGGATGGAACTGTTTTGGATGATGCGACCATGACCTTGCTGGCGAAAATGCGGCAAGAGCGCGGTTGTTAAGGTGTGCCAGCCAAAGAAATTGGTTTCAAACTGCGCACGTAATGCATCGGTTGGTAAATCTTCCAAGGCGCCCGGTTGCCCATAAGCGCCATTATTGAATACGGCGTAGAGTTGATGATGAGAGAGTTCTAGTGCCTGTTGAACACCTTCACGAATGCTGTGTTCATCGTTTAAATCGAGTTGAATGCACGTCAGCCCTTGCGCTTGAAGGCGGGCAACGTCTTCTGCTTTGCGGCAAGAGGCGATGACCTGATAGCCGCGTTGGTGCAACTCGGTGGCCGCCATATAACCAATGCCGGAGGAGCAGCCGGTGATCAAAATTGAGTGCGTCATCATATATCCAAGTGAAAAGCGTTAAGCCTGATGTTGTAGTAAGTGCCGGAGTGCGGGTTCGATGCGTGAATAGGAGAATTGAAAACCCAATTCGGTCAGCTTTTTGGGTTTGGCGCGCATGCTGTCAAACAGCAGTTCACTGGCTTCCCCCATCAATAGCGTGATGGCCCACTTCGGCGTGGTCAATAGGTGTGGTTTTTTGAGCGTTGCCGCCAAGCTGCGGCTGAAAACTCGATTGGTCACGGGATGCGGCGCACACAGATTAAATGGCCCTTGCGCATGTTCCGTTTCCAACACATAGACAATGCCTTTCACCATATCGTTCATATGTATCCAAGGCATGTATTGATCGCCAGTTCCGATAGGCCCCCCCAAACCTAGGCGGTAGGGCGGTAACATCTTTTTCAATGCGCCACCTTCTGGCGCAAGTACCACCCCTGTGCGCAATAAGCACACGCGCGTGCGATCGGATTGGGCTCGCAGGGCGATTTGCTCCCAAGTTTCACAGACGTGATGAGAAAATCGGCTCGATTTCACCTGCAGGCTTTCATCAAATGGGTGGCCTTGCTGATCGCCGTAATAACCGACCGCGGAACCGCTGATCAACACGTGAGGCGGTTTAGTGCTGGCGTGAATCAGTTCTACCAGTCGTTCGGTGAGGATCCAGCGGCTATCGCAGATGCGTTGCTTTTGACGTGACGTCCAACGTTTGTCGGCAATGGGTTCGCCCGCCAAGTTAATCACCGCATCATAAGGGTTGAGATCATGCAGATCATCCAGTGTGTCGATAAATGCCAACTTCTCATTGTGCACATGTGCCAGCGTTGCCTTGGCTTGAGCGCGATTGCGAGTCAGGACGACCAAATCATGCGTCATCAGTAACTTGATCAGCTCACGCCCGATAAAGCCAGTTCCACCCGTGATCAATATTTTCATGCCGCCTCCTTACTTGGCTTAAGTATAGCCGCCGTGGTCTGCCGTTCAGCTTAAGGGAATCTACGACAACTGCCAACATTCTGTTTTTTAACCTTTGATGACTTTTTGCCCACCTCGTAAACCACGTCACATCACGCCTGATTATCCTTTGCCATGATAAGTGTAAGGAAATGTATCGGAGCGACTATGACCGGAGCGTTGGCGTTACTCAAAGCGATGTTGAACAGTTTGCGCGATTTGATGCCGATCGTGTTGGTCATTGCATTCTTTCAGTTGTGTGTTCTGCAAGAACCTTTGCCCCATCTGCTGAACGTGTTGAGCGGATTAGTACTGGTGGTCTTGGGGTTGACGTTTTTTATTTTTGGTTTGGAAATGGGGCTGTTCCCGATTGGGGAATCCATGGCGCAGGCGTTTGCTCGCAAAGGCAGCCTGTTTTGGTTGTTGGTGTTTGCGTTTTGCCTCGGCTTTGGAACCACCATTGCCGAGCCTGCACTCACTGCTGTGGCAGAGGAAGCGGCCAATGTGGCGGCACAAGGCGGCATGATTGCCGATTCCCTCAACGCTCGGCACGATTATGCGCAGGGGTTACGCCTCACGGTGGCGTTGTCGGTCGGGTTCGCGATTGTCATTGGCGTGCTGCGCATTCTGCGCGGCTGGCCAATGCATTACATGATCGCGTTTGGGTACGTGGGGGTTGTGATCCTGACGGCGTTTGCGCCAGCTTCGATTATTGGCATCGCTTACGATTCGGGGGGCGTTACAACATCCACCATCACTGTGCCATTGGTCACGGCCTTGGGGGTGGGGTTAGCCTCGTCGATTAAAGGGCGCAATCCGATGTTGGATGGATTTGGCTTGATCGCCTTTGCTTCGTTGTTACCGATGATGTTTGTCATGGTCTTTGGCATGGTGGTGGCATGATCAGCAGCGTTGATTTTTTCAATACCCTCGTGTCGACGGTTCTGGATGTGTTTCCGATCGCTGTCATCATCTTCGGTTTTCAGTTCGCGGTATTGCGAAAACCGCTGACGCATCCGGTCAAGATCGTGATGGGGTTCGGGTATGTGATTCTGGGTTTATCGCTGTTTCTACTTGGGTTGGAATTGGCGCTGTTTCCGCTGGGGAAAACCATGGCGCGTCAATTGACGGATCCGCAATTTTTAGCGGAATTTCGTTTGAGCGTCGGCCAAAGCCTCGAATGGATAGATTATTACTGGGTCTACTTGTTCGCGTTTCTGATCGGATTTAGCACCACGGTGGCAGAACCCTCCTTGATTGCGGTGGCGATCAAAGCCAATCAGGTGTCGGGGGGAAGCATTAGCGTGCATGGCCTGCGCATTGCGGTCGCCTTGGGCGTGGCTTGTGGCATCGCGCTGGGCAGTTACCGCATTGTGGTGGGTGACCCGATTCATTACTACATCATTGCCGGGTACGTGGTGGTGGTGATTCAAACATTTTACACCCCCAAATTCATTGTGCCGCTAGCCTATGATTCCGGCGGCGTAACCACGTCCACCGTGACGGTGCCCATCGTTGCAGCGCTAGGGCTGGGGCTGGCCTCGACGGTACCGGGACGAAATCCGATGATCGATGGCTTTGGCTTAATTGCCTTTGCCAGCTTGTTTCCCATGATGTCGGTCATGGGGTATGCACAAATCACTCACTGGCTGACTCAAAAAGCCAATCTGAAGGAGCAAGATGATGAGGTTTAAACTGATACTCGCGTTTGTAGAAGACAGCAAAACCGATCTCGTACTTGATGCCGCGCGTGATGCCGGGGCGACGGGCGCGACCGTGATCAACAATGCTCGTGGGGAAGGGTTGAATAAAAAACGCACGTTTTTCGGCTTGACACTCGATGTGCAAAAAGACGTGGTGTTGCTGATGGTGGAAGAGCATTTGTCTCGGCATATTTTAGAAACCATTTGTGAGGTGGGTGAGTTTGATCAGGAATCCGGGCAGGGGATTGCGATTCAGATTGATATTGAAGATGCGGTAGGCGTGGCTCATCAAGTGGCGACGTTAACCAAAGTGGTGGAGGACAATCTATGAACCGAGATGACAAAATCCACGTGCGCGATGTAATGGCCAACACTTACGTCATGGTTGATGGGTTAACCACGGTGCATGAAGGCATTTGCTTGGCGAAAAAACACGACGTCAAAGCATTGATTGTGAACAAACGGCACGAGGACGATGAATTTGGCATCGTCCTCATGAATGACATCGCCAAAAAAGTATTGGCCAAGAACCGGTCGCCCAAACGCACCAACATCTACGAGATCATGACCAAGCCTGCGTTAACCGTGTCGCCGGAGATGAATGTCAAATATTGTGCCCGCCTGTTTGAGCGTTTTGGCATCAGCCGCGCTCCGGTCATTGAAGCGGGCAACGTGATTGGCATGGTGAGCTACAACAACATCGTGATTAACGGCATGGCAAGAGATGACGATTAACCGCAGAAACCGTACAATCTGAGGGTTTAATTCAAGAGGTGTGCAATGGAATTATTTTTTGCTTCAGATTTACACGGTTCACTGCCAGCCACCGAACGCGTTTTGCAGGCGTATCAGCAATCGGGTGCTGAGACGCTGGTGTTACTTGGTGACATCTTGAATCATGGGCCGAGAAACCCGATTCCTGAAGGGTACAATCCGCCGGCGGTTGCGGCGCGACTCAATGAATTCGCCGATCGCATCATTGCGGTGCGAGGCAACTGTGACAGTGAAGTGGATCAGATGTTGTTGTCATTTCCGATGATGGCTGATTACGCTTGGGTGTTACTGGAATCCGGCCAACGCATGTTTCTGACGCATGGGCATCTGTATCATCAAAATCAGCAACCACCGCTGCGTGAAGGGGATGTGTTGGTCCATGGGCATACGCATATTCCGGTGGCGGAAAAACACACGTACAATTATCTATTTAATCCGGGCTCAGTGACGTTCCCGCGCGATGGATTTGTTGCCAGTTTTGGTCGTTTTCATCAAGGGAAACTTGAAGTCTGCAGTTTTGTTGGGGATGTGATTGCTGGCGTGGCGATCCACGAGTAACGTCGTGTTCGAGCATCGAAAAGAGACGCAAAAGGGCACTTGACGGTGCCCTTTTGTTTGGTCGTGATTAACGGTCGACATGACCCAGATCGCGCTCAGGGTCAATCAGATCACGCACGCGCTGTTTGAGTTCTTTGGCCTCAGGAAAACCGCCATCGTGTTTGCGTTCCCAAATTTGTATGCCATTGCACCAGATCTCAAAGCGTCCACCGGTGTCCGGGTGCAACGTGACGGTCTCGATCTCTTCGCTGAACGTATGCAGTAGTTCTTGCGTCAGCCAAGTTGAACGCAGCATCCAATTGCATTGACGACAGTAGTAGATGTCAATTTGCGCTTTTTCCATGGATTCATTTCCCTATGTTACGGTTTGGCTAAAGAAAGAGGCTGTCAGTTCCTCACGAGAACCAGCCCCCTTTATTTAGCCATTTCCAAACAGGACTGTTGAACCGTGATTCAAACTGGTCAGCAGCAATGTCTTGTCGTTGACGATGTCGACACGGCGGCTCTGCTCGGAGTCCATCTTAAACAGTTGTGTAATCAAATCGAGCTGCTCTTGCGTAAAATCTTTGCTCTGCGCAGAAGAGACATCTTTAAATTCGGTTGGCGAGACCAGCAGGTAATTCGCACTCACGTCCCAGTCTCCAGACTCGGAAATGTTGATGACATTTTCGGGGACGGTTTTATCCACCGCGTACAGCTTGACGACGGAAACACGCAGGTACGTGCCGTTGGGCAAATACTTGACGTTTGACGCCACATCAACACGGCGCAATGGGCCGACCGATTGGTTCTGATGTTTGCTTTCAATCAGCGTGACCATCTTGGATTGCCATTCTCGTGACGAGAGAACTTGTTCCAGTTTGATGTCGCTGCCCCAGTAGAACCAAGCGCTGAAGGCAACAGAAATGAGCAACAAAATGCTGGCAAATTTACGGGTCATGGTTGAGTTCCTCATTGACAGATCTTAGCGATGTCTTCTTGGTTAGCAAAGATTCTCAATGTGATGTTTTCACCCGAGAATTGAGGAGCATGAATGTAATTCAGCACCAATTGGGCGTTGTGGCCACCGGTGGCGATGACTTCCTTGGGAGCCAGTTCGCCCGTGTGCATTTCGCCATATTTCTTCACGCAGCTTTCAATGAGCGGCAACCAAGACGTTAAGTCTGGGTGGTTAATGGGGGTGCTGACCACCACATTGTCAAAGACCGCCAGACGACGAAATGTCGATTGCGATGGCGTGGTAAACAAAATGACACAAATGGGGAGTATAACCGCAACCAGTAAAATCAATTTGGTGTACAAATCGAACTTGGTTTTGGGAGCCTCCGGTGTTACTTCTGGCGCTGCGACGGTCGCGGTCGGTTGAATGATAAAATCCGACATCATGGCGCTTTGGTCACCTGACGGGGTAGTTACCGTGTTTGCGTCCGCCAGCTGTGGTTCGAGATCAGCGTCTTTGCTGATGTCCGGCTGTACAACTTCCACTTTGGCGATCAATTGATAGCCGCGTTTTGGCACCGTTTTCACGAACTGAGGCGACTTGGTGGAATCTTTTAGCATTTTACGCAGGGTGGAAATGGCTTGAGTGAGGCTGGAATCATCCACTTCAAAGCCTTGTTCACGCCACACGAAATCGTGAAGTTCATTGCGAGTAATGACTTCATTTGGACGTTGAGAAAGCATTAATAGAATGCGGCTTTCATTACTTCCAAGACGAACGTTCTCGTTATCAGCGTCTTTGTCTACTAGCGAATTGCTCGTTGGGTCGAAAGTAAATCTATCAGCAAGAATAAACTTTGTGCCTGTGTTACTCATCGATATCTTCTTTTTTAATTAGTATTAGCGCTTGGACTATCAACTACCCAGATTATCTTCCTTGTTGACAAATTAAAAAACGATTCGAACTGACGGGCTTTTATCTTCCTTGATAAAAATACGGATAGAGGATAATCAAAAAAAACACAAAAAACAGTGTTTTTATGGTTTTTGACCTTGAATTTACATTCATGAACCTCATGTTAATACCAAATCGATATTCCTCAAACCCCTTTTGTTGTTTGACATGGGGAACTGAATTGATGTTATGGAGCTAATATGAGCGAAACTGCAATGACAAACAAAGAAACGCGTGGTTTTCAATCTGAAGTTAAGCAACTACTTCATCTGATGATTCACTCGCTGTATTCCAACAAAGAAATCTTTCTGCGCGAGTTGATATCTAACGCCTCAGACGCGGCGGACAAGTTGCGTTTTCAAGCGTTGTCGGCCCCTGAATTGTATGACGGTGATGCCGATTTGGGCGTGAAACTGTCGTTTGATGCCGAAGCCAACACCATCACCATTTCTGACAACGGTATCGGAATGAGCCGAGACGATGTCATTGAGCATCTGGGGACGATTGCGAAGTCGGGGACGGCTGAATTTTTCTCAAAATTGTCCGAAGAACAGTCTAAAGATTCGCAACTGATTGGTCAGTTCGGGGTGGGTTTCTACTCGGCATTCATCGTGGCGGATGCCGTCACCGTGCGCACGCGTGCCGCAGGTTTAGCAACCGATGAAGCCGTGCAATGGTTCTCTCAAGGTGAAGGGGAGTACACGATTGAGACCATTTCTAAGGCATCACGCGGGACCGATATCATTTTGCACCTGCGTGAAGAAGGCAAAGAATTCCTGTCCGAATGGCGTTTACGTGATGTGATTTCAAAGTACTCCGATCACATCGGGATTCCGGTTTACATTCAATCCAACGTATTGGATGACGAAGGGAAAGAGACCGGTGAGACCCGATGGGAGCAGATCAACAAAGCACAGGCATTGTGGACGCGTTCGAAATCTGACATCACCGATGAAGAGTACCAAGAGTTCTACAAACACGTGTCGCATGACTTTGCAGAACCACTGGCGTGGAGCCACAACAAAGTCGAAGGTAAAAACGATTACACCAGCTTGTTGTACATTCCCGCCAAAGCGCCGTGGGACATGTACAACCGCGATCATAAACATGGTTTAAAACTGTATGTGCAACGTGTGTTCATCATGGATGACGCGGAACAGTTTATGCCGTCTTACCTGCGTTTCGTGCGTGGCTTGATCGATTCGAACGATTTGCCGCTCAACGTGTCACGTGAAATTCTGCAAGACAACAAGATCACGCAATCGCTGCGCAATGCGTGCACCAAGCGCGTATTGACCATGCTTGAACGCATGGCCTCGAACGATGCCGAGAAATATCTGGGCTTTTGGAAAGAGTTCGGCATGGTGCTAAAAGAAGGCCCGGCGGAAGATTTTGCCAATCGTGAGAAAGTCGCAGGTTTGCTGCGTTTTGCGTCAACCCACAACGATGCTGCCGAACAAAATGTGAGCTTGAGTGCGTATGTTGAGCGCATGAAAGAAGGCCAAGAGAAAATTTACTATCTTACTGCCGACAGCTACAACGCGGCGAAAAACAGCCCGCACTTGGAGCAGTTTAAAGCCAAAGGCATTGAAGTGATCCTGATGTACGATCGCATCGATGAGTGGTTGATGAACTACCTGACCGAGTTTGATGGCAAACAGTTCCAGTCCATCACCAAAGCGGGCTTGGATCTAAGCAAGTTTGAAGACGAAGCGGAAAAAGAGAAACACAAAGAAACCGAACAGGAATTTGAATCGGTGGTGGAGCGCGTGAAAACCTACTTGGGCGACCGAGTGAAAGATGTGCGCACCACATTCAAGTTGGCTTCAACGCCGGCCGTTGTGGTCACCGATGACTTTGAAATGGGGACGCAAATGGCCAAACTGCTGGCGGCAGCGGGTCAGGCGGTACCGGAAGTGAAGTACATTCTGGAAATTAACCCAGAGCACGCGATGGTTAAACACATGGCTGATGAGCCGGATCAAGCGGCGTTTGGTCGTTGGGTTGAAGTTTTACTCGGTCAGGCAATGTTGGCGGAACGCGGCTCGATGGAAGATCCATCGCAGTTTGTTACTGCCATCAACCAGCTTTTGACGAAGGTGGAATAACACGATGAAAAAGCTCGCATCATGCGAGCTTTTTTCTTGGGCTTTGTTTTGCACGATGTGAACTGACGCGTTCTTTCGTGCAAATGCTGAGAAATTTCGCTCAGGTGGGCATTCTTTAGTCTTAGTTTCGTCGGAACGGCGATTTTCTATGATAGAATCGCAAACTTGAATGTCACTACCAACCCGTGTATTTTTGCACGCCAGTTTGCCGGCGCAAACTGTATTGGTCTCCTTATACCGAAACTTACCGTCTCGAAGCAGAGGGAAACTGTGAGCTTCGGTATAAATATCATTTCTAAAGAGGATTAAACATGCGCATCATTCTTCTAGGTGCTCCAGGTGCAGGTAAAGGCACACAAGCTCAATTCATCATGGAGAAATACGGTATTCCGCAAATCTCTACTGGTGACATGCTGCGTGCGGCGATCAAAGCGGGTACAGAACTAGGCAAACAAGCTAAAGCTGTTATCGACGCGGGTCAGCTTGTTTCAGATGAAATCATTCTGGGCCTGATCAAAGAGCGTATTGCTGAAGAAGATTGCAAACAGGGTTTCCTATTGGATGGTTTCCCTCGCACAATCCCACAAGCGGATGGCCTGAAAGAAATGGGTGTCAACGTGGACTACGTGATCGAATTCGATGTGGCTGACGATGTGATCGTTGAGCGCATGGCTGGCCGTCGTGCTCACTTAGCCTCAGGTCGTACTTACCACGTGGTTTACAACCCGCCAAAAGTGGAAGGTAAAGACGATATCACGGGTGAAGACCTTGTGGTTCGTGATGACGACAAAGAAGAAACGGTTCGTGCTCGTCTGGACGTTTACCACACTCAAACTGCACCGCTGATCGAATACTACGGTAAAGAAGCGGCAGCAGGTCACACGACTTACCTGAAATTTGACGGCACCAAACAGGTGGCTGAAGTGAGTGCTGATATCGAGAAGGCATTAGCATAATAGACAATACCTATTATCAAAATTTTCAATAATTTTGTTATAGTGAAGCGACCGTAAGGTCGCTTTTTTTATGAACTTTTTCCGTGATGTTCGCGTAAAAGAACCATCCTTTGATGATGAGGTGATGCGCGGCCTGATTCAGCCGTGCGCCTCTTTGCTGCATGCTCTCGCAGCCGATGACAACAATCCGACAGGAAACTATGCAAAAAAACAAAAAATACGGTGTCTTGTTAGCCAACCTCGGCACCCCAGACGCGCCGACGGCGCCAGCGGTTAAACGCTTTCTTGGTGAATTTCTTCACGACCCGCGTGTGGTCGACATGAGCCGTTGGTTATGGTGTCCAATTCTGCATGGCATCATTCTGCCCATTCGTTCGCCCAAAGTCGCCAAACTGTACCAAAGCATTTGGATGGATGAGGGATCGCCGTTGATGGTGTATTCCAAACGGCAACAAGCCGGATTGGCGCAACTGCTCAATCAGCCGGTTGAATTGGGGATGACTTATGGTGAGCCGAGCCTGCAACAGGGCGTTGAACGGCTACAACAACAGGGCGTGGAATCGATCATTGTATTACCGCTCTATCCGCAGTATTCCGGCACCACGACCGCGGCGGTGTTTGATGGTTTGGCCAAAGCAATGAAGCGCGTTGCTTTGGTGCCTGAATTGCATTTTGTGCGTGATTACCATAATCATCCACTGTACATCCAAGCGTTGGCAGAAAAAGTTCGTTATTCATGGCAGCAAAACGGGCAGGGCGACTTGTTAGTGTGTTCTTATCACGGCATTCCTCAACGTTACGCTGAGAATGGCGATGTGTATCCGCAGCACTGTGCAGAGACCACGCGCCTGCTGGCCGCAGAGTTGGGGCTGAGCGACGAACAGGTGATGATGACCTATCAATCTCAATTTGGGAAAGAAGAGTGGTTACAGCCGTACACGGACAAAACCATGGCAGCTTTACCGGCGAAAGGGATCAAAAAACTCGATATTCTCTGCCCGGCATTCTCTGTCGATTGTTTAGAAACGCTCGAGGAAATTTCGGAACAAAATCAGGAGATCTTCCTGCATGCTGGGGGTGAAGCGTTTCATTACATCGAATGTCTGAACGATTCTGCAAGCCACATTCAGATGATGGCGGCGCTGGTGGAAGAGATGCTTTAGCATCGCATCACGCGGTTCTCGACCCATAAAAAAGCCTCAGCGATTGCTGAGGCTTTTTCGTCATGTCTTATTGCCAATTACGCTTGCGCTGTTTCCAGTACCGCGTCACTGTTTTCACCGCGACAAATCTTGGTCAGTTTTGGCGCAATGATGAAGGTCAGCACGGTAATGATCGCTGTTGCGTAACCAATCTTACCAAACACGTCACTGTAAATGGCCAGTGACTCTGTTGATGAGGCAATGTGTGACGGTACGGACGTCAAACTTGCAACCCAGCCTGCGATAACCGCTGCAGTGGCTGAAGTCAGGAACCACATCCCCATCGCGAAGCCCATCATGCGTTGTGGAACCAGTTGAGCAACCATGGCTAGGCCTAAACCAGAAACCAGCAGTTCGCCGATAGATTGGAAGGCGTAGCATAGGATCAGCCAGTTTGAACTGATGATGCCTTCGGCATTGGCAAAATTGGCGCCCCAAGACAGGATCAGGAATGACAGCGCACACAGGCCCATACCGATAGCAAATTTGAACGGCATTGCTAGGCGTTCGCCCAATCGGCCGTACACCATCGCCAATACTGGGCTGGCCAGCATGATCCAGAATGGGTTCAACGCTTGGAACTGCTCAGGTTCGACGTTGATGCCGAAAATGTCATGGCTCACGTTGTGAATCGCAAAGAAGTTCAGTGAGGTTGGCATTTGGAAGTACAGGACGAAGAACACAATCCCTTGCAGCATCAGGATAAAGGCCACCAACATCTTCTGACGTTCGATGCCGCTAATCGAGAACGCTTCTTTAAAGTAGAAGCTCACAATGATAAGACCTGCCACAACCAGAATGGCGTGTGCCAGCATCAAGTTTTGTAGTAGGTAGCTGCAGACAAAGCTCACAATCACGGAACCCACTGCAACCGCCAGCAGGTAACCTTTGTTGACTGGTTTCAGGTCAGCCGGTGAGCCGACATTTTTTAACATGCGTTGGCAGATCATGAAGTTCACCACAGTAATGGCGAGACCAATCGCACTGACGCCAAACGCCAAACCGTAACCCGCACGCTCAGCCACAATCGGGGTGATGATCATCGAGAAGAATGATCCGAGGTTGACGGCCATGTAGTACATGGTGAAGGCACCATCAAGGCGAGGGTCGTTCTCAGGGTAAACTTTAGCCAGTAAGCTCGATGGGTTTGCTTTAAATAGGCCGTTACCCACGGTGATAAAGCCCATTGCGACATAAATCAGCGTTTTTCCGCCCAGATGCGCGCCAGAGGTGGAAATGCCCAGTAGCACGTAGCCAACCATCAGGATAATTGCGCCTAAAGTAATGGCACGCTTGGTCCCAATGACTTTGTCACCAATCCAGCCGCCTGCTGCAACGAAACCATACACAAGCGCAGAAAAAGCACCAAACAGCACAAAGGACGACGATTCATCCATTCCCAAGATTTTTACGAGGTAAACGGTCAGAATGGCTTGCATCCCGTAAAAACCGAAACGTTCCCAGAATTCGATAGAGAAAATCAGATAGAATGATTTAGGTTGCTTGAATATATTCAAGTCTGACATAAAGAGCTTCCTGTAATCTAACCCGTGTCGGCGTGACGTTCGGATCTGTTGACCGTGATTGAATACGATGTGCCTGACGAGGCCGGGTTGTATGTTATAAATTCTCGTTAAGAGTATTATTTTGGTTAATGCAATGCATTAAGGTTTTTTATTCGGCAGTTACGTATACATCCAAGGTGATAAGCCTGCAATAGGACGATTTGGTTGTTTATTAAACTTATTGTTATAACTGATTGAAAAACAAGACATTGATCAAATGGAAATGCGTTAATTGTTTGTGAAATCTAATTTTTCATAATTGGTTACAATTTGCGTTATGCATGTTACAGATCTCGAAGTGGATTTTATGCAGCTCATTTTGCCCAAGAATGGCTGCTGGATTAGAAAAGAGTTGATGGAAAATGAAACGTTGGTATTTGCTGTATTGTAAACGAGGAGAACAGCGCAGAGCGAAAGCACACCTTGAGAATCAAGGGGTTGAATGCTTTTATCCTGAAATTGAGGTGGAAAAGATATTGCGCGGAAAACGCCAAATGGTCAAAGAACCGTTGTTTCCCTCTTATATGTTTGTGCGTTTTGATTTTAATCAGGGGCCGACTTTTACCACGGTGCGCTCGACACGAGGTGTGACCGACTTCATCCGTTTTGGTGCCGAGCCGAAGGAGTTGCAAGGGGATTTGATTTACGAGCTGAAACAGCTCAGTACACATCTTGATGACGTCTCTGATGCGAAAATGCCGGTTCGCGGGCAGGAAGTCGAAGTCAAGAGTGGTCAGTTTTGTGGTTTGAAGGCGATTTATCAACAGCCTGATGGCGAAACGCGTTCGATTATGCTGGTGAAAATGCTCAGCCAATCTGTTCCGATGAGTATTGAGAATAAGCACTTGGATCTCAATGATTGAAACGTAGGTTCAGTGAGCTTCCTGCGCACGATCATGGCAGATGAAAAATGTGAAAAATATGAAAAAAGGCGCTTGATGCGCCTTTTTCGTGATGGTTTGCGTTCAGTTAGTATGCTTCGTTGTGAACCGCTTTGACTGCGCGGCCTGATGGGTCGATGCAGTTTTGGAATGATTCATCCCACTCAATGGCTTTTGCGGACGAGCAAGCCACTGAAGGGCCGCCAGGGACACAGCGCGCTGCTGATTCCAGCGGGAATAGTTCTTCAAAAATCTCACGGTACACGTAACCTTCTTTGGTGGTTGGCGTGTTGTAAGGGAAACGGAATTTCGCCGTTTCCATTTGCTGGTCAGTGACTTTCGCTTCTGCGGTTGCTTTTAGTGTGTCAATCCAGTTGTAGCCAACGCCGTCAGAGAACTGCTCTTTTTGACGCCATGCGATGGAGTCTGGCAGGTAGTGTTGGAAGCATTCACGCAGCACGTGTTTTTCCATCTTCCCGTTACCGCACATTTTGTCTGCTGGGTTGAGACGCATTGCGACATCAATGAACTCTTTGTCAAGGAATGGGACGCGACCTTCAACGCCCCAAGCTGCGAGAGATTTGTTCGCACGAGCACAGTCGAACATGTTCAAAGCCAACAGTTTACGTACTGTCTCTTCGTGGAACTCTTTTGCGTTTGGTGCTTTGTGGAAGTACAGGTAGCCTCCGAAGATTTCATCCGCGCCTTCGCCAGAAAGAACCATTTTGATCCCCATCGCTTTGATCTTACGCCCCATCAGGAACATCGGCGTGGATGCGCGAATCGTGGTCACGTCGTACGTTTCGATGTGGTAAATCACGTCGCGAATCGCATCCAGACCTTCTTGGACGGTGTAGGTCATCTCGTGGTGAACCGTGCCCAGTTTGTCTGCGACTTCACGTGCCGCTTTCAGATCGGGTGCGCCTTCCAAGCCAATGGCAAACGAGTGCAATTGTGGCCACCAGGCCGCTGATTTCTCGTCATCTTCAATACGCATCGCCGCAAAGCGTTTTGCAATCGCAGAGGTAATGGATGAGTCCAAGCCACCTGACAACAAAACACCGTAAGGTACGTCAGTCATCAATTGACGCTTCACCGCATCTTCCAATGCTTTGGTCAGTTCTTCTTTGCTGGTGACGTTGTCTTTCACCGCATCGAATTCGTACCAATCACGGGTGTAGTAACGCGTTGGTTCTGCATCTTTCGAACTGAATGAACAACCTGGAGGAAATTCGCTGATGGTTTTACAAACCGGAACCAGTGCTTTCATCTCGGATGCGACGTAGTAGTTGCCGTGCTCGTCGTGGCCTTGGTACAGCGGAATAATCCCAATGTGGTCGCGGCCGATCAGATACTCGTCTTTTTCTTCATCGTAGAGAACGAAAGCGAAAATACCGTTCAACTCTTCTAAAAGGTCAGCACCTTTATCTTGATACAGGGCCAGAATCACTTCACAGTCTGAATCGGTTTGGAACTCGTATTTGCCCGCGTAACGTGCACGAATCTCTTTGTGGTTGTAAATCTCGCCATTCACAGCAAGGATGAGTTTTCTATCTGGGCTGTACAGAGGCTGCGCGCCGCTATTCAGGCCTACGATAGCCAGACGTTCGTGAGCAAGAATCGCGCGGTCTGATGTGTAGATACCTGACCAGTCCGGGCCACGGTGACGAAGTTTTTTAGACATTTCCAAAGCCACAGGGCGAAGTGCGGCGGCGTCACTTTTAATGTCTAAAATGCCAAAGATAGAACACATACAACTTTCCTTAATTAGACGAGTTTTAATCAGATGACTCCAATTTGCCATTTTGATTAAAAAAGGCAACCCATAACTATTAAAAAATTTAAAGAAATCGTTGTCTATTAAATATTATTTAAAAATAACCATAAATGAGTGAATGTTTTCTAGTTTCTGGCGTAAATATAAGCGAAAGACAAAGAAGAACAGGGGCCGAAGCCCCTGTTTGTGTTTGATTAATAGCGAATAAAGGTAGGTTTGAGCTGTTCACAGACGTGGCGTGCGAAGCCCGTGCCCGCCTCACTATAAATGTTGAACGCGGCATGAGCGCCTTCTTCAATTAAGTTGTCCATTTGATCTGGATATTCAGCAATGGCTGCAATTTGGCCTTTAAACTGGCGCTTTTTCACCAAGGACAAGGCGATCTGGTTGGCTTGGTGGTGCGGCATGGCGAGCAGAATCATTTTGACCTGTCCGGTATCTAAAATGCGCTCCCAAAAATCTGGATCTGTGGCATCGCCGCTGATCACGTTGCGGCCTTCATCGCGATGGCCGCTGGCAGCCTCTTCTCGCAGTTCAATGCCAAGACAAATATGACCATAGCGATGACGTAGTTCTTCATAGGCGCCGGTTCCGATACGCCCCATGCCTAAAATCAACACTTGGGCGTTGCCTGGATTGATCAGTTTGTCGCGCTGATTGAGTTCTTCTGGCAGCTGTTCTTGGAACCATTGAGAGGAGTGCTGATAAATCGCGTGGCCTTTACGGCCCAGCGGGGCGGCCAAAATAAACGACAGGGGTACGGAAATCGCCAAAGCAACCAGAATATCACCGGGGATCCAACCCATCTTAAATGCCAGCCCACCAACGATGAGGCCAAATTCGCTGAAGTTAAACAGCGACAGAGATGCAAGTAGCGAGGTGCGTACGCGAAAATGGAATTTGTTGATCACCCAGAAATAGATCGCGCCCTTGATGGGGAGCAAAATCAGCAGCAACAGCGCCAGCATAAACCCAGTTGCGGTCGGCTCTTCGGACAGGCCAATATTGAGGAAAAAGCACACCAGAAAGAGTTCTTTGAGATTGAAGAGTGCTTTTGATAGCTCAGAAGACTTACGATGCTTCGCCAGCATCATACCAAGGATCAAGGCACCTAGATCTGGTTTCATTCCGACCAGTTCAAAGGAGCCTGCGCCGACGACCAACGCGAGGAAAATGCCAAACAGAATCAGCATTTCGCCGTGGCCAACCCAATCAAGCAATTCAAAGAAGAGTGGGCGCAAAAATGGCAGGATAAACAAGCCAATCGCGTACCATTCAGGGAGCTTCCCAGTTGAAGCGGTTAAGAAAACCACCGCAAAGATGTCCTGCATCACCAAAATACCGATAGCCAACGTGCCGTAGGTGGAGTTCATTTCGCCCTTTTCTTGCAATGACTTCACGGCAAACACGGTACTGGAGAAGGAGAGCGCAAACCCCAGGAGCAATAAACTGCTTAATGGTACGGATGCCAAGCTATCTAAGCCAAGGAACTTGAAGGCGAGTAACGCCAACGTAAAGATAGCGGTTGAGACGATGTTGTGCAGGGTGGCGCCTGCCCAAATCTCTTTCTCAAGCAGAGTTTTTACATCCAATTTCAGGCCGATGGTAAACAGCATCAGGGTGACGCCGAGATCGGCCAACAGGGCGATGGTCTCGTTGGATTCGAAGCCATACAGGTTTAGTCCAAAACCTGCGATGAGGAAACCGACGAGGGGTGGGAGGTGGCATTTCAGCGCCACAAAGCCGACGATGAACGCTGCAGAGATAAGAATCAAATCCATAATATTTCTTATAATTGATGTAATAAAAAAGGGCCGTATCATCAGTGAGATACGGCCCAATATTATAGAACATTCGCTTGGTTAATCTTCAAGCAATTTTTGCAACAGTACGCCATTTAACATCGCCCGCTTGATCATCGCAAACGCACCGAGGGTCGGTTGCTTATCGATTTGAGAGGTCACAATAGGCAATTGACGATGGAATGTTTTGAGCGATTGGTTTTCCACGTTACGCAAAATTGCCGGGAAAATGATGTCTGGTGATTCGGTGACTTCACCGGCAATCACGACTTTCTGTGGGTTAAACAGGTTAATGGTGATGGCAATGGCTTTACCGAGTTGGTTGCCCACACGCACTAAGGCTTGTTTCGCCAGCTCATCGCCGGCATTGGCGTGCTGGCAAATGTCGTCGATGGTGATGGTCTTTAAATCAGCAAGGCTGGATTCATATCCTTGGGCGATCAGCTTTTTGACTCGCGCAACGATGGCGGGGTTGGTGGCGACTGTTTCTAAACAGCCAAAGTTACCGCATTGACATTGTTCGCCCAGTGGATCGATTTGAATGTGGCCGATTTCACCAACGTTGCGGTTGGAGCCTAGAAACACTTGGCCATTGACGATGATCCCAGCCCCCGTCCCGCGGTGGACGCTGACCAAAATGGAGTCTTGGCAGTCTTGGCTAGCGCCAAAATAGTGTTCAGCGAGTGCCATGCCGCGCACGTCGTTGCCGACGAAACATTCCACGTGGAAGTGATCGCGAATGATGTCACCCAGTGCCAAGGCATCGACGTCGACGTTTGGAATGTATTCCACCACGCCATTTTCTGGGTTGACCAGACCGGGCAGCGCAACACCAATGGCGATCAGTTGATCGATCAGTTGGCTTTGCTGCTCAATGAAATCTTTTAGGTGAGTGACCAGCCCTTCAATTAGTTGTGGCTGGTGGGTGTAATGAAATTCGTGTGACGCTGAAGCCAGCTCTTTGCCACCCAAATTGTAGAGGCTGAGCTGAATGTAGTCGCGCCCTAAACGTACGGCGACGGAGTGAAAGGGTTCCACTTCCGTCGTCAGGGAGATCGCACGGCGTCCTCCCGTAGAAGCTTGTTGCGCGACCTCTTTAATGAGGCCGCGTTCCAGAAGTTGGCGGGTAATTTTGGTCACGCTGGCTGGCGCAAGCTGACTCACATCGGCAACTTGGATTCGAGAAATTGGCCCTTGTTGGTCAATTAATCGATAAACCGCTGCGCTATTTAGCTGTTTAACTAGATCTACGTTACCTATTTGTCCGCCATTCATTCTTACTTTTGCTCGTATTGTCCGTTAACCACAGTCGCTTTTACGTTGAAGTCACGGTCAAAAACAGTCAGGTTGGCGACCATGCCTTGTTTGACACGACCGAGTTTGTGATCAACCCCAATTGCTTTCGCTGGATACAGAGTAGCCATCCGTAGAGCTTCATCTAAAGCGATGCCGACATGCTCAACCGTGTTTTGAACTGCTTCAATCATGGTAAGGGCTGAGCCGCCAAGTGTGCCATTTTCGTCGACACATTTGCCATCTCGGTAATATACTTTCTTACCGACAAAAATAAAGTAATCCATTTCAGCACCTGCAGGAGCTGTGGCATCGGTCACTAATACGAGCTTTTCGCCCTTAATTTTGTGCGCGATTCGAATGTTGGCGTAATCCACGTGGAAGCCATCAGCAATCACACCGGTGTAGACATCTTGCGTATCGTAAATAGCACCCACGACGCCCGGCTCACGGCCAACCATTGGGGTCATTGCGTTGAAGAGATGCGTTGCGAAGGTGATGCCCGCTTCGAAACCTTGGCGCGCTTCGGCGTAGGTCGCGTTGGTGTGGCCGATCGAGACAATGATGCCAGCCTTCGCCAATTTCGCGATGTGTTCTGCTTTGTTGTTCTCTGGTGCCAGTGTCACTTTGGTGACCACATCACTGTTGTCACAAATGAAATCGATCATGGCATCGTCAGAAGTGCGGATGAAGTCGACACAATGGATGCCTTTTTTCATCACGTTCAGATAAGGACCTTCCAGGTGCAGACCCAAGGATTGGTTGTTATATTTTTGCTGATATTCACGTTGGGCGGCGATCGCTTGACGCATGTTTTCGTCAGATGAGGTGATCAGCGTTGGAAGGAAGCTGGTGCAGCCTGATTTAAGGTTCGCTTCATGCATGATTTGAATCGTGTCTGCGGTAATTTCATCATTAAACATGACGCCACCACAGCCATTCAATTGCACGTCGATAAAACCTGGGCTCACGTTCGCGCCATTCAGGTCAACGGTTTTCACATTTTCCGGCAGTTGCTCGACGGGGCACACAGCTTGAATCAAGTCGCCATCCACAATGACAGCATGTCCACTTAACACGTCGTTACCTGTGTAGATTTTGCAGTTAGTTAGCGCGTACATATCAGCGAATCCTTATCTATCGAGATTTTATCAATTTACTTGGCGACGGTTTGGCAGCGAAGCAGTGATTGGGCAGAACTTACTTTGCTGACTTCAATTAGGTCGCGAATTATCTTTCGGGCCAACGTCCACAAATGTCGTGGCTAAAAATAAGTGTTAAACAGCATTATTACTCAATGGCTTTCAACTGCGAGCACGTTCAAAATGACAACTGAGCATCGATTGAGCGTTTCAATCTTTAGAGTAACAATGCTGAAGATAGTATCGTTAAATTTTCGTTTTTTTATATTGTAAAATAAGTTTTATGATCTCGCTAGCAAAATAGTCGTTTTTTGGCCGTTTCTGGTGATTATGATCACAATTGATAAGCTTTTAATTTGCGGAGCAAAATTAATATCATAAACTGAGCCTGACTAAATTGAGCGACTAAAATAAGTCGTCCAGTCCAATAATACCAAAATCCTATAGGGGGAACTTAAGGTGAATATTCTTGGATATTTTCAAAAAGTAGGTAAGGCCCTGATGGTGCCTGTTGCTACTTTGCCTGCCGCGGCCATTCTTATGGGTGTCGGCTACTGGATTGACCCGAATGGTTGGGGTGCAAACTCTGCATTAGCAGGCTTCCTGATTAAAGCGGGTGCAGCAATTATCGACAATATGTCATGGTTGTTTGCAGTGGGTGTCGCGTACGGTATGTCGAAAGACAAAGACGGCGCAGCGGCACTGGCTGGTCTCGTATGTATGTATGTTGTGACAACGCTACTGTCACCTGGCGCGGTTGCTCAGATTCAAGGTATCGCCGCCTCTGAAGTTCCAGCAGCATTTAGCAAAATTCAAAACCAGTTTGTTGGTATCCTTGTCGGTATCATCTCTGCTGAAATTTACAACCGTTACTCTGCCGTCGAACTGCACAAAGCATTGGCGTTCTTCTCGGGTAAACGTTTGGTTCCGATTTTGACATCATTCGTCGGTATCGTGCTGTCTTTTGTACTGATGTACATCTGGCCAGCAATCTACGGTGGTCTGGTGCACTTTGGTGAATCAATTCAAGGCATGGGCGCAACCGGTGCAGGTATCTACGCATTCTTTAACCGCCTATTGATTCCTGTTGGCCTACACCACGCACTGAACTCAGTATTCTGGTTCGACGTGGCGGGCATTAACGATATTCCGAACTTCCTCGGTGGTGCTAAATCTATCGCAGAAGGTACTGGTATTGTCGGTGTGACGGGGATGTACCAAGCGGGCTTCTTCCCAATCATGATGTTTGGTCTGCCAGGCGCTGCGCTAGCGATGTACCACACGTCAACGGCGAAAAACAAAGAGAAAGTTGCTGGTATCATGATCGCTGCTGCATTCGCTGCGTTCTTTACCGGTGTGACTGAACCGCTAGAATTCTCATTCATGTTCCTAGCACCAATGCTTTACGTTCTGCACGCATTGCTGACTGGTATCTCTGTATTCATCGCTGCATCAATGCACTGGATTGCAGGTTTCGGTTTCTCAGCTGGTCTTGTGGATATGGTACTGTCATCACGTAACCCACTGGCGGTGAACTGGTACATGCTGATTGTTCAAGGTCTGGTGTTCTTTACGCTGTACTACGTGATTTTCCGTACCGTTATCGTGAAATTCGGTCTGAAAACACCGGGTCGTGAAGATGATGAAGAAACAACGTCTGCGACAAAAGGTTCGACTGAGTCGTCTGAACTGGCTAAACAATATCTGCAAGTTCTGGGTGGTCACGACAACCTGTCTAACATCGACGCGTGTATCACTCGTCTTCGTCTGACCGTGAAAGACATGTCTATCATCGATGAGAAAGAGCTGAAAGCGCTGGGCGCAATGGGTGTTGTGAAACTGGGTTCAAACAACCTTCAAGTTATCCTTGGCCCACTAGCTGAAATCATCGCGGGTCAAATGAAGAACATTCGCACTGAAGAGCACGTGACAGAAGCAAAACAGTCATAAGTCGCTTCAAACGCGAGTCCTTACCAAAGCCTTCGCCTAGTGCGAAGGCTTTTTCGTCTGATCGGTTTGGCGATATATCCGCCGTACACCAGAAATAATCACAAGAAAACGGCAGTTTTTATTGTGAATTCGTTCAGAATTGTGGATCATGGCCGACAATAATTTCTGCTCTGCCGGGCTTTTGTAGCTTTTAAATGCAGAAAAACTTTTCTGACAATACTAAATAAACTTGAGGTGCTATAGATGAGTGAAGCTGAGGCTCGTCCATCGAACTTCATTCGCCAAATCATTGATAAAGATTTAGCGGATGGTAAACACACTAGCGTGCATACTCGTTTCCCACCAGAACCCAACGGTTATCTGCATATCGGGCACGCGAAGTCGATCTGTTTGAACTTTGGTATTGCTCAGGACTATCAGGGTCAGTGTAACTTACGTTTTGACGACACAAACCCAGAAAAAGAAGATCTCGAATACGTTGAGTCGATTAAGAAAGATGTGAACTGGTTAGGCTTCGAATGGTCTGGCGACGTATGTTACTCATCTGATTACTTCGACAAGCTTTATGAATATGCGGTGGAACTGATCAATAAAGGCTTAGCGTACGTTGAAGAGCTAAGTCCTGAGCAGATCCGCGAATACCGTGGTACGTTGACTGAGCCGGGCAAACACAGCCCGTACCGTGATCGTAGCGTGGAAGAGAACTTGGCGCTGTTTGAAAAAATGCGTGCTGGTGAGTTCAAAGAAGGCACAGCGTGCTTGCGCGCGAAGATCGACATGGCATCGTCGTTCATTGTGTTGCGCGATCCTGTACTGTACCGCGTGCGTTTTGCTGAGCACCATCAAACGGGTGACAAGTGGTGCATTTACCCAATGTACGACTTCACGCACTGCATTTCAGATGCGCTGGAAGGCATTACACACTCACTGTGCACACTGGAATTCCAAGACAACCGCCGTCTGTACGACTGGGTTCTGGACAACATCACCATCGCGTGTCACCCACGTCAGTACGAATTCAGTCGCCTGAATCTTGAATACACCGTGATGTCTAAGCGTAAGCTGAACCAACTGGTGACTGAAAAATTGGTAGAAGGCTGGGACGACCCACGCATGCCAACCATTTCAGGCCTGCGTCGCCGCGGCTTTACACCCGGTTCTATCCGCGAATTCTGCAAACGCATCGGTGTCACCAAGCAAGATAACCTGATCGAATTTGGTGTGCTGGAGTCTTGTATTCGCGACGACTTGAACGAAAACGCACCGCGTGCGATGGCCGTTCTGGATCCTGTGAAAGTTGTGATCGAAAACTTTGCGGCAGACAGCGTGGAGCTGTTGAACGTGGCAAATCATCCGAACAAACCAGAAATGGGCGAACGCGAAGTGCCATTTACGCGTGAGCTATGGATTGAACGTGAAGACTTCCGTGAAGAAGGCAATAAAAAGTACAAGCGTCTTGTTTTGGGTAAAGAAGTGCGTCTGCGTGGCGCGTACGTGATCAAAGCCGAGCGCATCGAAAAAGATGAGCAAGGCAATATCACCACCATTTACTGTACTTACGATGCGGATACACTGGGCAAGAACCCTGCCGATGGCCGTAAAGTCAAAGGCGTGATTCACTGGGTTTCAGCAGACAAAGGCGTGCCTGCGGAATTCCGTTTGTACGATCGTTTATTCACTGTGCCAAACCCAGCAGCGGCGGAAAACTTCGCAGCAACCATCAACCCAGATTCGCTGGTGAAGCTCAACGGCTTTATCGAACCAAGTTTGGTGTCTGCTGAGGCTGAATTTGGTTACCAGTTCGAGCGCATGGGCTACTTCTGTGCCGACGGTAAAGATTCTAAGCCTGAAGCATTGGTATTCAACCGCACGGTTGGCCTACGTGATACTTGGGCAAAAATCGAAGCTGAATAAGCGTTTCGCCTTGTCGAACGAAGAAATAGAGCCAGCATTCAGCTGGCTTTATTTTTATCAATGATACCCAATGACATGAGCGGACTTGCGTTAGGTGGCAAATTTTGTGTGAGATTCCTGCGATTATTGTGGTCGAGACACATTTTTTGCCTTATAGCCTATAGTTTTGCTCATCTGATCCGATATATTTAACAGATCATCGTATTCCTTTAGATAAAGCATTCAGCTGAGCCTTTTATGCGTCAATTTTTCAAGCGATTGCTGTTGCCTCTGGCAGTGGCCGCCGTGTCTCAGACTTCTATCGTTCATGCAGAGGGCATTCGCCTTATCGGCCCTGGCGGAGAAGTACAATCATCACCGCAGTTTAGCAGTGAGGTTGTACGCAACACGCCAACCCCTTCTGCCAATAGCGAGCCTTCCACATTCTTCGGCCCGACAACCGAGCAAGATACCTTATGGTCGATTGCAACGCGCCTTAAGCCTTCCGCGAATGTCTCTGTTCAACAAACCTTGCTTGCCATTTATCGCCTGAATCCGCAGGCTTTTGAAAACCAAAATATTCACAGTTTGATGCCGGGTAGTACGCTGCGGGTGCCGTCACTGGCACAAGTGAGCCGTGTCTCGACCCAAGAAGCGGTGAATGTCATGGCAGCGCATCAAGCGCGCCTCAATCAAACCCCAGTCACGACCCCGAGTCAGCCCGCGAAGCCACAACCTGTTGTTGAGGTGAAAAAGCCAGCACCAAGCGTGGTCGAAGAAGCCGCTCCGCCCGCGCCTGTGGTTGCGCCAGTTCAAGCGGATGTGGCCAAAGTTGAGAAACAACTGACAGCATCCGATACCGAACTGGACGCGTTGGAAGAGAAAAACCACCGTTTGCGCCTGATGGTTGCGCAGATGCAGTCTGAAGTCGATAACCTCAAGCACGAACTGGGTGATGAGAATCGTATTCGCTCAGAAGTTGAAAAGCTGCTGCAAGAAGAGCGCGTGAAACGCGAAGAAGCAGCGAAAATGGCGCCGGCTGACGATTGGCTATCCAACGGTTGGATGGTCGGATTGTTAGCGCTGATCCCCGGATTGCTCATTGGTGCGCTGGTCTTGATGTTGCTCAACCGTCGTTCCAAAGCGTCTGATGCGCAGCAAGCTGAATCACAAACCCAGACGGCCACGCCAGAAACCACCGTGGCACCGATCACGGTGGGTGAGCCAGAAATTGATGGTCTGGACGATGAATTGCTGCTCGACGATGACTTGTTTGGCGATAGCGATGACAGTGAGAAACTGTTCAGCGATGAAATGGACAGTAAGGATGAAGCCGACATCTTCGCCGACTTGGACGAAAGCGATCTCGATTTCAACCTCGAAGGAGAAGATGGTCAAGATCCGTTTGCTGGTATTGATGACGACGGCGATCTCGACACTGACTTTGGCAGCAACAGTGGCATCAGCGTCAGCGGCGATGAGAAAGCGCTGGGCCTGGAAGAGATGGAACGCGCGTTGGATGAAGCAACGCATGACTCTGACGATGATGACGAAACGGCGTTTGATCTGTCTGATGATGGTGACATGTCGCAGGAAGAGATCGAGTCGCTGCTTGCTAGTGATGGTGAAGCGGAAGATCTGGAATCCGAGGCTATCGATCAATCCATGCTAGACGAGCTATTAGGCGGTTTGGATGACGACGAGACGGATGATCTCGACTTTGATACGTTGTTGGACGACAACCTCGATGAGTTGATGTCAAACACGGGTGAACAGGCAGCATCTGACGTTAAAATGACGTCCGACGAAGATCTTGAAAACCTGTTTAACTCAATTGAATCTCAAGCCGATTTGGATGAGCTTGAAGCGCAAGCCGACAATGACGAAGAAACCGCCTTGTTGGATGAATTGCTAGATGACGATGACGTGTCGTTTGACAGCGACAGCACGGATTTGCTCGACGAGTTACTTTCCGAAGCGGACGAGGACAGCATTCATCTGGATGATGACTTCGATGCGGAAAGTGACAAGTTCCTCAATGAGCTGTTGGAGGAATCTGCAACCACAGACGAGGACGCGTTTGATCACGACAGCGCGACCTTGCTGGATGAATGGGTTGAGCAAGAAAATCAACCGAGTGATGCGGCGACCGACGAAGACGAGGTCGAGGCTTCATCGCTGGATGATGGGACTGGATTCCTGGACGAGCTGCTGGAGATCGAGCAACAAGCGCAGGGGCCTGCCGAAGAATTTAATAGTGCGAACTTTAAAGACGATCTGCTGAGTTCGGCACCAGAACACGATCCTTTACTGGATGAGTTTAAACTCGATGACGATGATGCGTTGTCGTTTGACGACGATGAATTTGACTTTAATCCCGAAATCGAAGGTTTAGACACGACGCCAGAGCCAGAGCCGCAAAGCGAGCCCGACGTGACGTCGCAGCCGGAAGACAAGTCGACTGAAGTCGCCAATGAATTTGGCGTGCCTCAAGATGACGATTGGTTGCTCGACGACGCAATGGAACAGCCTGCCGAAAGCGAATTGCCTCCAGCATCCATGGCGGACGATGCGCCGCTTTCCTCAGCTGATTTTATGGCGGAACTGGATGAGACTCAGGAGCCGGTATCTCAGGATCGCGTTCAAGACACTGCGGGTGAACTGCCAGTGCCAGAAGAGAACGCCATCGATGACATGATCGCTGAAGCGCAGCTTGAATCGGAACCGTTAGCGGATGTTGAGGCGAGTGAAGACGCTCTGGCGGCGGAATTCTTAGACGCTGAGGCCGAAGAAGCATTTGGGTTCAACGATATTGAACAGCCAAAAGAAACCGACGCAGCTGCTTTTGCTGACGCGATGGCCGAAGCCGAATTACCGGCTGAAACGGATGTGAGCGAAGACGCACTGGCTGCTGAATTTTTAGATGCAGAAGCAGAAGATGAGTTTGGCTTCGATGACGCGGCGTTGCCAGAATACAGCGAAGCTGATGCACTCGCGGATGCCATGGCCGAGCCTGATGTGTTGGGTGAACTCGAAGCGCCAGTTCAAGACGATTCAGAGATTGAACCACCACAAGCAGAAGCTGACGACGAGTTTGAGTTCGATGATCTCGAGCTACCGGAGTACAGCGAAGCCGACGCCTTAGCTGATGCGATTGTTGAACCGGATGTATCGGGAGAACCGGCAGAACCAGTTCAAGACGACGCAGTCATTGAGTCACCACAAGCGGAAGCTGACGACGAGTTTGAGTTCGATGATGTCGAGCTGCCGGAGTACAGCGAAGCGGACGCCTTAGCCGATGCGATTGCCGAACCGAATGTGTCGGCAGAACCAGTTCAAGACGACGCAGTGATTGAGCCGCCACAAGCAGAAGCTGACGACGAGTTTGAGTTCGATGATCTCGAGCTGCCGGAGTACAACGAAGCGGACGCCTTAGCCGATGCGATTGCCGAAGCGAATGTGTCGGGAGAACCGGCAGAACCAGTTCAAGACGACGCAGTCATTGAGTCACCACAAGCTGAAGCTGACGACGAGTTTGAGTTCGATGATCTCGAGCTGCCGGAGTACAGCGAATCGGACGCCTTAGCCGATGCGATTGCTGAACCGAATGTATCGGGTGAACCGGAAGCATTCGTTCAAGACAATTTAGAGATTGAGCCGCCACAAGCTGAAGCTGACGACGAGTTTGATTTCGATGATGTCGAATTGCCGGAGTACAGCGAAGCGGACGCCTTAGCCGATGCGATTGCTGAACCGAATGTATCGGGTGAACCGGAAGCATTCGTTCAAGACAATTTAGAGATTGAGCCGCCACAAGCTGAAGCTGACGACGAGTTTGATTTCGATGATGTCGAATTGCCGGAGTACAGCGAAGCGGACGCCTTAGCCGATGCGATTGCTGAACCGGATATATCGGGTGAACTGGCAGAACCAGTTCAAGACGATGCAGAGATTGAGTCGCCACAAGCTGAAGCTGACGACGAGTTTGAGTTTGATGATCTCGAGCTACCGGAGTACAGCGAATCGGACGCCTTAGCTGATGCCATCGCCGAACCGGAGGTGTCAGAAGCCTCAACGGCTTCGTCGCAAGCGGACGAAGTGAGTGAAGCGATTGAGCCGAAAGCAGAGCAGGGCATTGATTTTGAATCGATGGCGCATCAAGAATTTGATGAGCAAGCCCTCGACTCACTGCTGAATGACAATGAATCCGCTGATGGATTCGCCTTTGACCAACCGATGGACGCGAAAACCATTGATAGCGCAGGCATGGACATTGATGCCATGTTGCAAATGGGTGGCGAAGATTGGAACGGCTTCAGTTTGACGCCGGATCAACAAGCGATCATTCCCGATGAAGTGCCGGAAGATGAGCAAGCGGTATGGCAACAGGACATTCAAAATCAGCAGCCGGAAGTGGAAACAGAAAACTGGGGAACGCAGGAAGATATCGCTGATTTCGATCCGACACAGAACCAGTTTATGACCATTGACGAGCTGATGGCGCAAGTGGAACGCGACGATCCGGCGTTTAACCCTGATGATGAAGCGTTGAAGCTGGATGTGGGGCTCAATGAGTTTCCTGATGTGATCGGTGATATCTCGGATGTGGACGTGGATAACAACTCCGAAGCCGCAGGCAAGTTGGATCTGGCCAAAATCTATATGGAAATGAACGATGAGAAAGGTGCGGTTAAGTTGCTGGAAGAAGCCATCGTGGATGGCAGCGACGATATTCGTCAACAAGCAAAACGCTTGATTGATGTGATTAACGGACGCGCATAAGCACATCGAGGTAAAAAAAGAGGTAACTGAGTTACCTCTTTTTTTACCTCATTAGAAATTAACCCCGTTAGGGTTTATACTGCCCGACCCATTTTCAACGCCTTCGTTTTTAAGAGAAAGAGAACATGAGAATCGCTCTGGGTATCGAGTATGACGGCACTCAATATTATGGCTGGCAGCGCCAACGCGAAGTCAATAGTGTCCAGGAAGAACTGGAAAAAGCCTTGTCGGTTATCGCAAACCATCCGGTTGAAGTCCAGTGTGCTGGTCGCACCGATGCAGGTGTGCACGGAACCGGACAAGTGGTTCATTTTGACACGACGGCAACGCGTAAAATGATCGCGTGGACAATGGGTGCCAATGCCAATTTGCCGAAAAATATTGCGGTGCGCTGGGCAAAAGAAGTGCCGGATGAGTTTCATGCTCGTTTTAGTGCTACGGCACGCCGGTATCGCTACGTGATATACAATCACATGTTCCGTCCGGGAATTCTGGCAACGGGTGTCAGCCATTATCACGGTGAGCTTGATGTGGCACGTATGCATCAAGCGGGTCAATTCTTGCTGGGTGAGAATGACTTCACGTCATTTCGTGCCGTGCATTGTCAGTCACGTAGTCCTTGGCGTAACATAATGCACTTAAATGTAACTCGCCACGAGCGCTACGTTGTGATTGATATTAAAGCGAATGCGTTTGTCCACCATATGGTGCGTAATATTACCGGCAGTTTAATTGCCGTGGGTCGTGGTGAGCAGGAGCCCGAGTGGATTCAGTGGCTGCTGGAAGCCAAAGACCGCAAACTGGCGGGGGCGACAGCCAAGGCGGAAGGCTTATATCTGGTTGATGTGGACTACCCAGCAGTGTTTGATTTACCCAAAGCGCCGCTTGGTCCGCTATTCTTACCTGAGAATTTGAACTAATTGGCAGTAATCGGTTCAAAAATGAACAATATTGTGCGTGGGATGCCCGTACAAGAAATAGGTACAACCAGTTTTTTGTCCACAGTTGGCATTTTCTATGCTTTAATCCACACGCGTTAATGTCGAATTAGAATCTGTCGCAATACAGCGGCAGATGAGAGAGTAAAAGGTCTTGCATGAGCTGGCTTGAGAAGATTTTAGAAAAAAGCAACATCGGAAGTTCACGTAAAGCGTCTATCCCTGAAGGGGTTTGGACCAAATGTACATCGTGTGAACAGGTGCTTTATTACGCTGAACTAGAGCGCAATCTTGAAGTTTGTCCGAAGTGTAATCATCACATGCGTATGAAGGCGCGCCGTCGTCTTGAAACGTTCTTGGACGAAGCAAACCGTTACGAAATCGCGGACGAACTCGAACCGCAAGATAAACTGAAATTTAAAGACTCCAAACGTTACAAAGAGCGTCTTGCGACTGCGCAGAAGAGCAGTGGCGAAAAAGATGCGCTGATTGTGATGAAAGGCGAGTTGATGACGATTCCAGTCGTGGCGTGTGCGTTTGAATTCTCGTTCATGGGCGGTTCAATGGGGTCGGTTGTCGGTGCGCGTTTCGTGCGTGCAGTTGAAGCGGCGATTGAAGCGAACTGTGGTCTGGTCTGTTTCTCTGCCAGTGGTGGCGCACGTATGCAAGAAGCGCTGATGTCGCTGATGCAGATGGCCAAAACCAGTGCAGCGCTCGAGCGTCTGACGGCGAAAGGTCTCCCGTTTATCTCCGTGATGACAGACCCAACCATGGGTGGGGTGTCTGCGAGTCTGGCAATGCTGGGCGACATCAACATCGGTGAGCCGAAAGCACTGATCGGTTTCGCGGGTCGTCGCGTGATCGAGCAGACCGTGCGCGAAGAGCTGCCGGAAGGTTTCCAACGCAGCGAATTCCTGCTGGAGCACGGTGCGATTGATATGATCGTTGACCGTCGTGAAATGCGTCAGCGTGTGGCTGGCCTGCTGGCGAAAATGACACGTCAGGAGTCGCCGCTGGTGGTTTCTGTGAACGATGCGCCAAATGAAGCCGCATATTCTGTACCAGAAGCGAACAAAAAAGGGTAAAGTAGGCTCTAACTAAACCAAGCAAAATAATGGTTCTACGTTAGATGAGTCAAAACCCAATTCCTCAAGCCACATCGCCTCTTTCGGTGTGGCTTGATTATTTAACCCATATTCATTCCTCTGCCATCGACCTCGGTCTTGATCGCGTTCAAGCGGTCGCTCAAAAAGCCAACCTAACCAAACCCGCACCGACCGTGATTACGGTAGCCGGCACCAATGGCAAAGGCTCCACTTGCGCGCTCATGGAAGCCATTCTGCTCGAAGCAGGCTATTCGGTGGGTGTGTACAGTTCGCCTCACCTGATTCGCTACAATGAGCGAGTACGTATCAACGGCCAAGATGTACCGGATGAGCAACACACGCAAGCGTTTGATTTTGTCGAGCAGCAACGTGGCGATATCACACTGAGTCTCTTTGAGTTTGGCACCTTAGCGGCCCTGCGCATTTTCCAAACCGAGCAGGTCGATGTGGTGCTGCTGGAAGTCGGCCTTGGCGGTCGCCTCGATGCAACCAACGTGGTTGATCACGATGTTTCTGTGATTACCAGCTTAGCCATAGATCACGTCGACTGGTTGGGCAGTGACATCAATGTCATTGGCTTTGAGAAAGCCGGTATTTACCGTTCGGGAAAACCGGCGATCTGTGGTCAACCGAAACCGCCAGCCACTGTGGCAGCGCATGCCGATGACATCGGCGCGGAATTCCATCAAGTCGGTATTCAATTTACGTATGACAAAGTGAGCGAGGCGCGCTGGCAATGGCGCAGCGGCTCGTTTGAACTGACGGATCTGCCGTTGCCCACCTTGCCTCTGCCAAACGCAGCGACGGCATTGATGGCGCTGGGCTGCTCTGGGCTTGAAATCAGTGACGTCAATATTGTTGATGGGCTGAAAAAAGCGACGCTGGCAGGACGCATGCAGAAAATCAGCGATGCGCCCACCATTTTACTGGATGTTGCCCACAACCCACATTCGGCTGAATACCTGGTGTCTCAGCTCAAGCTGCGTTTCCCCGGCCAAAGCGTGCATTTGGTGGTCGGCATGTTGCATGACAAAGACGTGAAGTCGACCCTTGCGATTTTGAAGCCCGTGGTCAAACAATGGTATCCCGCCTCCTTGAGTGGCCCGCGTGCCGCCAGCGCCGAGGAGTTGTGCCAATACCTTGAGGCGTCGCAAACGCGCTACGCCAATCCGGTTGCGGCATTTGAAGCGGCGTTGACACAAGCGCAAGCGGACGATGTCATAGTCGTGGCCGGCTCTTTCCACACGGTGGGTGAAGTGTTGGAGCATTGGCAAAACAGCAATCCGTCTTAAATCCTAGGGAGTATCGATGGCGAGTAAATTTCAAAGCCGTTTGGTTGGTACCATCATTCTTGTTGCCATCGGGGTCATCGTGCTACCGGATGTGCTGGATGGTAAAAAACTACACTACAAAGAAGAAATGGCCAGTATTCCGATCAAGCCTGAGCTTGAGAGCGAAGTGGAAAAATTTGAAGTGTTGGACCCGGTGGAAGATCAAGTCGCCTTGCCGGATTCGCCGGTGACTGCGGTGGATACCGCGCCAGCGAATCCGGCGTCGTCAACGACACCACAACCGAGCAAACCGCTGGCGACGGCGGTGCGAAATGTCCCTGAGAAAAATGATTATCAGGACAGCGCGTGGATTATTCAGCTCATGGCACTGAAAAATTCTGAGAATGCGAAGAATGTGGTGGCCGATCTGCAAAAGCGGGGCTATCAGGCTCATACCAAACAAGAAAATGGTTTTACTCGAGTGATTATCGGTCCGGACGTTTCGAAAAGTAAGCTGGAAAAACAGTTACTGGAATTAGAGAAAATTACCGGCGCGAAAGGTCAATTGCTCAAATTTAAACCACTAAACCCTTAAGAAAACGTTTGCGTCGCGTATTTTTCTGTTAAAATGCGCGCCAACTTAGAATGTAAGAACTCATGAATTGGTTAGATATTGTCATTTTAAGTGTGATTGGTTTGTCTGCACTGATCAGTCTGGTTCGTGGCTTTGCGAAAGAAGCCTTGTCCTTAGTGATATGGTTTGGAGCGTTTTACATCGCTTCGGAATACTACGCCAAGCTGGCGGTATACTTTACTAACATTAAGGATGACATGTTTCGCAACGGAACGGCGATTGCCGCGCTGTTTGTCGCAACATTGATTGTGGGCGCGATCGTGAACTACGTGATTTCGCAGTTGGTGCAGAAAACCGGGCTATCAGGTACAGACAGAATTCTCGGCGTCGTCTTTGGCGCACTGCGTGGGGTTCTGATTGTGGCAGCGGCCTTATTTTTTATGGATGCGTTTACCGCATTCCCAAGCTCTGAGTGGTGGAAGAGTTCGCAATTGGTACCGGAATTTAGCCGAATCATTGCGCCGTTCTTCGAGCACTTACAAGCAACATCAAGTTTTCTGTCTGGCGCGATTTAAGCGCCAGCTATTGTCGCAAATCGAGGATTAGGACATGTGTGGTATTGTTGGAATCGTGGGTACAACGCCTGTAAACCAGTCAATTTATGACGCGTTAACGGTATTGCAGCATCGTGGCCAAGATGCCGCTGGTATTTGTACCATAGAAAGCAATCGTTTCCGTCTGCGTAAAGCGAACGGTTTAGTGAAGGATGTCTTTGAAGCGAAACACATGCAGCGCCTTCAGGGCTCCGTCGGGATCGGACACGTTCGTTACCCAACCGCAGGCAGCTCAAGCGCCTCAGAAGCTCAACCTTTCTACGTCAACTCGCCATTTGGTATCACCCTCGCTCACAACGGCAACCTCACCAATGCCAACGAAGTTCGCCAGAAACTGTTTGAAAAAGACCGTCGCCACGTCAACACGACTTCTGACTCAGAAGTGCTGCTGAACGTCTTGGCGCACGAGATTGACACCGTGAAAGGCAACGTGACAGCAGAAGACGTCTTCCGCGCGGTGGCCAATGTACACCGTGCGATTCGTGGTGCTTACGCGGTGACTGCGATGATCATCGGCCACGGCATGATTGCATTTCGCGACCCACACGGTATTCGCCCGCTCTGCCTAGGTAAACGTGAAATCAACGGACGTACGGAGTACATGGTTGCTTCTGAATCGGTAGCACTCGATGCCGTTGGTTTTGATTTCATGCGTGATGTTGCGCCGGGTGAAGCCGTGTATGCGACGTTTGACGGTGAACTGTTTACCAAGCAGTGTGCGGACCACCCCGTGCTGAATCCATGTATTTTTGAATTCGTTTACTTCGCGCGTCCTGATTCGTTCATTGACAAAATTTCCGTGTATAGCGCACGTGTTGAAATGGGTAAGAAGCTCGGCGATCGCATCAAAGCCAACTTCCCAGAACTCGACATCGATGTGGTGATTCCAATTCCAGAAACATCATGCGATATCGCGCTGCAAATCGCTCAGGCGCTGGATAAGCCCTACCGCCAAGGTTACGTGAAAAACCGTTACGTGGGTCGTACGTTTATCATGCCGGGCCAACAACAGCGTAAGAAATCAGTGCGTCGTAAACTCAACACCATTCGTTCAGAGTTTAAAGACAAAAACGTTCTGCTGGTGGATGACTCGATTGTTCGCGGCACAACCTCAGAGCAGATCATTGAGATGGCGCGTGATGCCGGTGCGAAGAAAGTGTACATGGTGTCTGCGGCGCCTGAGATTCGCTTCCCGAACGTTTACGGCATCGACATGCCAAGTGCGAATGAACTGATTGCACACGGTCGTGACAACGAAGCCATCTGTAAACAAATCGGTGCGGATGCACTGATCTTCCAAACGTTGGATGATTTGGTTGACGCTGTGCGCGCAGGCAATCAGGACATCGCCAAGTTTGAAACCTCGGTGTTTAACGGCGAGTACGTGACGGGCGACATCGATCAGCAATATCTGGACTTCCTCGAGTCAATGCGCAGCGATGACGCGAAGACGGAACGTGAAATTCAGCAAGAGCTGGCTAACCTCGAATTGCACAACGAAGGCGCGTAATTCGTTGTCTGCTTAACATTCGTTTTGAACATGAAAAAGGCTTCCCGAGGGAAGCCTTTTTTGTATCTCATGGTTCGCTGGAAACTACAGCACCATAGCGGCCAACCAGCCAAATGCGATTAATGGCAAGTTGTAGTGAATAAAGGTCGGAACCACGGTTTCCCATATGTGCTCGTGTTGCCCGTCGGCATTCAAGCCCGACGTTGGACCGAGGGTGGAATCCGATGCTGGCGAGCCCGCATCACCGAGTGCAGCGGCGGTACCAACCAAGGCGATGGTCGCCATCGGTGAGAAGCCAAATGCCAGACAGAGCGGGACGTAAATAGTCGCGATAATTGGAATAGTCGAGAATGACGAACCAATCCCCATGGTCACCAACAGGCCAACAACCAGCATCAGCAGCGCCGCCAGTGGCTTGTTATCCCCAATGCTGGTGGACAGAGACGACACCAAGGTTTCCACGCCGCCAGTCTGTTTCATGACTGCGGCAAACCCTGCGGCTGAAATCATGATGAAGCCGATCATCGCCATCATGTGTACGCCTTTGGTAAAGACGTCGTGCGTTTCTTTCCAAGCAATCACGCCACCAAACGTAAACACCATGAAACCGGCCAGCGCACCGATGATCATCGAGCCGGTGGTCAACTGCACGGCCAGTGCCGCCAAAATACCTAGGCCAGCAACGAGGATGTGCTTCTTGTTGATCGCCGTGGTTGATTCATTGACGACGGTTAGCTCGGTCTCTTTGTATACGCGTGGTTTGCGGTAAGAGAAAAAGACCGCTACGAGCAGGCCAAATACCATGCCCAAGCCCGGCAGTAGCATCGCCATCGGAACTTGGCTCGCGGTGACGCTTTCTAGGCCGTTGTCGCGTAGGTTTTTCAGCAAAATGTTGTTTAAGAAAATACCGCCGAAACCCACGGGTAACACCATGTATGGGGTGATCAAACCAAAGGTCAGTACACACGCGATCATACGACGGTCAATGCCCAGACGTGCAAACACGCTCAGCAGCGGCGGGATCAGAATTGGAATGAAAGCAATGTGGACCGGAATAATGTTTTGGGAAGACATCGCCATCAGCAGCAAAGCCACGATCACAACATACTTCATTCCGGTTGAGGCTGCCGCACTGTGTCGGCCATGAATGCGTTTGATGACGCTTTGAGCCAGCAAATCGGTGACACCCGATTTCGAGATGGCCACAGCAAAAGTACCTAGCATTGCGTAGCTTAGTGCGATGGTGGCGCCACCACCTAAACCACTTTCAAATGCGGCAACGGTGTCGTTGAGGCTCATACCAGCAACCAGACCCCCAACGATGGCACTAAACGTCAGTGCAACGACGACGTTTACGCGCATCAGGGCCAGGACCAGCATGACACAGACAGAAATGACTACAGGGTTCATATACTTCTCGGTCAGTTGTGTTTACTTATTATTAAGGTTATGGTCGTCGGCCAATGGCCAGCCGCCAAGAGCTTTCCATTGATTGACGATGCCGCAGAACAGCTCTGCGGTTTGCTGAGTATCGTAAAGTGCAGAATGGGCTTCACGATTGTCGAACGCCATCCCTGCTGCTTTGCAGGCTTTAGCCAGTACGGTCTGACCATAAGCAAGACCGCTCAAAGTTGCGGTATCAAAAGTAGCAAATGGATGGAAAGGGACTCGTTTGAGTTTACAACGTTCGCTGGCGGCCATCACAAACCCATGGTCGAACGCTGCGTTGTGCGCCACAATAATGGCACGGCTGCAATCGGCGGCCTTCTGTTCTTTACGAACTTGTTTATAGATCTCTTTCAGGGCGTGTTCTTCGCTGACGGCGCCGCGTAGCGGGCTGAAAGGGTCATAAATGCCGTTGAATTCCAGCGCCGCTTTTTCAAGGTTGGCGCCTTCGAAAGGTTCGACATGAAAGTGAATTGTCGAAGCAGGGTGTAAATCGCCGTTTTCATCCATGGCCAATGTCACTGCGCAAATCTCAAGCAGAGCATCAGTTTGAGGGTTGAATCCTGCGGTTTCTACATCGATTACGACTGGAAAATAGCCGCGAAAGCGCTTTTTCAGAGTCAGAGCTTCATTAATGTCTGTCATGTGATCCCTAGCTTATGTGATAGGGGCAGCATTATTGCAGATTCTCATCGTGAGCAAAACCAAATAGGTGGATTAAAGCGCAATTAAATTTGTGCTTTGACGGGTGATATTCAAGCCGATTCATTCATATTTCGTGCGGATTTATGCGTTGAATGAGAAAAGGCGGGAAACGCAGGGTGCACGTCTCTGATTTGACAGAAAATCAGCGTACTATCGAGTGGAAATGCACGAAGTATGCCTCGATGGATGTCACCTTGGCGAGGTTTTTGCATCTTCGAGTTAGAAATCAATAAGGCGGCAAAATATCGTCATTGCCGCTGAACGCGTGAAGAGAAGTAAATCCTTATGAATAAATGGGTTGTAAGCAGTTTTGTTGTACTGAGTGCCTGTTCCTCATTTGCCGCTTCGGCACTGGAAAAGCGCTACGTGGCAACACCACAACAGTCAAGTTGGCAAATGGCGACCAATACGCCGCTCGAATGCCGACTGGTGCATCCCATTCCAAATTATGGTGAGGCGGTGTTTACCTCGCACGCCAGCAAAAAAATTAACCTCGATTTCGAACTCAAAATGCGTCGCCCGATGGGGGAAACCCGCAATGTGAGTTTGGTGTCGATGCCGCCTGTATGGCGACCGGGTGAAAGCGCCGATCGAATCACCAACATCCAGTTCTTTAAACAGTTTGATGGTTATGTCGGTGGTCAAACGGCGTGGGCCTTGCTGAGTGAGTTGGAGCAAGGGCGTTACCCGACGTTCAGTTATCAGGATTGGCAAAGCCGTGATCAGCGCATTGAAGTGGCGCTGTCTGCGGTGCTGTTTCAGCCGCAATACAATGCGTTCAGCGATTGTGTAGCGAGCCTGCTGCCCTACAGCTTTGAAGATATTTCATTCACCATTTTACATTACGATCGCGGCGACAGCGTGGAGCTCAACAAAGCATCACAAAAACGTTTAGCGCAGATTGCCGAATACATTCGTTATAACCCAGATATCGATTTGGTCTTGGTATCAACTTATACCGATTCGACGGATGGCAGAAATGAGAGTCAGAGTTTATCTGACAAACGTGCAGAGTCATTGCAGAAGTATTTTGAATCGCTCGGATTGCCGTCTGATCGCATTCAAGTGCAAGGGTATGGCAAGCGCCGCCCGATTGCCGACAATGCATCGCCTATCGGTAAAGACAAGAACCGCCGCGTGGTGATTTCGCTCGGTCGCACACAAGTCTAAACCGTGTGGTACATCCCCCGTGAATCGGGGGATGACACTGCCTTAGTGCAAGCGAAACTTGGCAATCAAGTTGCAGGTCGAGGCGGAGTCGATGTCTTTCACCAGCCTGGCCAGCTCGGGATTCGGGTGACGTTTCATAAATTCAACCAGCGCTTTCTTGCAGCAGCCAAGTGAATCCACAAACGCTTCGCAGCTCGGGTTTCCACATTGCGGGATTAGCGTCAGGATACGTTCCGACGCCAGTTCGAGGTATTTCAACTCGTATTGGTCATCGCCGATCGTGCGCCAGAATCCGGCCATGTTATGGCACGAAATCACCGAGATCATCAGTCGGTCTTCCAGCTCAATCTCTTCTGCCACGCCAATGCGATCGCTCAGTGTCAGGGCTTGTTGGTAATGGAGAATGCTGCGCAGATGATCCGCTTGTTGCATCGCGATATCTGCTAGTAAGGTGTGTTTTTCCCACTCTTTGATGGTCATCGGTCAATCCTCATGCGCCTGAATAGGTTTAATTTAAATGATAATTATTATCATGTAAACCATGTGAATTGCGGGGAAATACAACAAAACCGCCAGAGCGGCGGTTTTGAAAGGTGTGCGCGTAGGGAGAATTAACCCTCTAGGCCCGCGTTAGCTTGTTTGTTTTGGAGCAGCTCAACCATGTAACCGTCAGGATCTTTTACAAACGCGATGTGTGTCGAACCGCCTTTGACTGGGCCCGGTTCACGCGTCACATTACCACCGGCGGCTTTGATGGCGTCGCAAGTGGCGTAAATGTCGTCTGCACCGATGGCGATATGGCCATACGCGTTGCCGAGGTCGTAGCTTTCAACGCCCCAGTTATACGTCAGCTCGATCACGGCTGCTTCTGATTCGTCACCGTAGCCCAAAAATGCCAGTGTGTATTTGTATTCGGCATTTTCGTTTTGACGTAGCAATTTCATGCCCATCACTTGTGTGTAGAACGCGATCGAACGGTCAAGGTCGCCAACGCGCAGCATGGTATGAAGAATACGATTGTTTGACATAATGGACTCCTAGCTTTCCGGGTAAACTTTCTCTTTAAATTCGCACAGGTCTTCAATAATGCAGCTGCCACAACGAGGCTTACGTGCCACGCAGGTATAACGGCCATGCAGAATTAACCAGTGATGGACATCGAGTTTGAACTCTTTCGGAACCACTTTCAGTAGCTTCGCTTCCACTTCATCGACGTTTTTTCCGACCGCAAACTTGGTGCGATTGGACACGCGAAAAATATGTGTATCGACGGCGATGGTTGGCCAGCCAAAGGCGGTGTTGAGTACCACGTTGGCGGTTTTGCGTCCCACACCGGGTAGGGCTTCTAGCGCTTCGCGGTTTTCCGGCACTTCGCCTTGGTGTTGGTCAAGCAGAATGCGGCAGGTTTTGATGACGTTTTCTGCTTTGGAGTTAAACAAACCGATGGTTTTGATGTATTCCTTGACCCCGTCAACGCCCAAATCCCACATCGCTTGAGGGGTGTTGGCGACGGCATAAAGTTTGTCGGTGGCTTTATTGACGCTGACATCGGTGGCCTGCGCTGACAGCAACACCGCAATCAGCAGTTCAAACGGTGTGTTCCAGTTGAGCTCGGTCTGCGGATGGGGATTGTTTTCCCTTAATCGCTGCAGTATTTCGACACGCTTGCTGTTATTCATGGTGATTCATTACTTCCTTGAAACCGCAGCCGCAGGGGATGCTGCGGCTGTTGGCTTTTTTATACGTTGGTCACGCGCACCCGTTCGATCGCGGGCTTTTCTTGTTTTGGCTGGCGAGATGCCAGCTGTTTATCAATGATGTTTTTGGCGGCAATCAAAAAGCCGACACCGATGAAGGCGCCTGGTGGCAGCAGTGCCAGCAGGAAGCTGTTATCAAAGTGAAAAATTTCGATTCGCAGCACTTTCGCCCAATCTCCGAGGAGCAAATCTGCGCCGTCAAACAGGGTACCATTGCCGATCACTTCACGGAGTGATCCTAAAACGACCAACACGGAAGTCATGCCAAGGCCCATCCAGAAGCCATCTTGCGCAGAGGGCAGGACGTCGTTTTTCGACGCATACGCTTCAGCGCGGCCAATGATGATGCAGTTGGTCACAATCAGTGGAATGAAGATACCCAGGGACAAGTACAAACCGTAGGCGTAAGCGTTCATCAACAATTGTACGCAGGTCACCAGTGCCGCAATGATCATCACAAAGACTGGAATACGCACCTCTTTGGGGACGTAGTCGCGCACCAGAGAAACGGTCACGTTGGAGCTGACCAAAACCAGCAGGGTCGCGATTCCTAAACCGAGTGCGTTGGTCACGGTGGAGGAGACGGCGAGCAGCGGACACAAGCCCAACAGCTGTACCAACGCCGGGTTGTTATTCCACATGCCATTTTTAATCAGCGTTTTATGATCACTCATTGTGTTCACCTCCGCAGTTTAATGGTTGCTTGAAGATGTCGTCACGGTGCTGGTTCACGTACTGCGTGGTCTGCTTCACAGCTTTCACCACGGCACGCGGGGTGATCGTCGCCCCAGTGAATTGGTCGAATTGGCCGCCGTCTTTGCGTACACGCCATTGACCTTCATTATCTTCTGTCACTTGTTTGCCAGTAAAACCAAGAATCCAGTTGGTAATTCGCAAGTCGATTTTGTCACCCAACCCCGGTGTTTCCTGATGCGCGAGCACGCGCGTTCCCGTAATCGTGCCGTCGTTGCGAATCCCGACGATGATCTTAATCGCGCCGTTGTAGCCATCCGGTGCGATGGATTCAATGGCTAATACGTTGGGTTCACCGCCCAGCGTGCCGAGATACACTGGCATGGGTTTGTTGCTGCCGAGCAGCGGATCACTCACCAGTGTACACGTTTGAGACAGGGCATTGTCATGCAGCTTCGGCGGGACGACCTGATTGAGCACCGACAATAGCTGTTTATTTTCTTGCACTTTGATCTGACTTTCGGTCAGGTAGTGCGTGAGCGCAACCACGCCGGTGGACGCACAGGCAAACACAGCAAGGACCAGACCGTTTTTTCGAATAGCGGCTAACATAATGCTCCTTAGTGTCCGTAAGTACGAGGTTTGGTGTAGTAGTCGATCAGTGGAACGCACATGTTCGCGAGCAGCACCGCAAACGCGACGCCATCAGGGAAGCCGCCCCAACTGCGAATAATAAACACCATGGCACCAATGAATGCGCCGTAAATCAGGCGTCCTTTGGTGGTGGTCGATGCGGTGACCGGGTCGGTGGCGATGAAGAATGCGCCTAACATGGTTGCGCCTGACAACAGGTGCATGAGTGGCGAAGCGGTGGTGCCGGGTGCGAACAACGCCATGAGCAGGCTAGTCACAACCAAGCCGCCCAAAAATGCGGCAGGAATGTGCCAGTTGATCACGCGCAGTTTAACCAGAATCAGACCACCGACTAAATACGCCAAGTTCACCCATTCCCAACCCAGACCGGCAATGCCGCTGAATTGTGGTTTCGCCATGGCTTCAGACATCGTGTGTCCGGCACGCAGTGACGTTTTAATCGAATCCAATGGCGTTGCCATGGTCATGCCATCGATGCCAGTCCGAATTTGTTGCAAGGACAAACCATCAACATTAAACCCAGTGAAGATCAGTGAAAATGAGTCCACCAATGAAATGGGTTCCGGTGCCAATTCCGACGGCGCAATCCAGCTGGTCATCTGCACTGGGAAGGAGATCAGCAACACCACATAAGCAATCATCGCCGGGTTAAACGGGTTTTGTCCCAAACCGCCGTAGAGGTGTTTGGCGATTAAAATCGCAAAAACCAACCCAATCACCACGACCCACCATGGTGAAAGCGGTGGAATCGCGACAGCCAACAGCCAGGCTGTCACAATCGCGCTGTAATCACGCAGCGCAAAACGCACCGGTCGGCGGCGCAAGAGCATGACGCCTGCTTCAAACGCCATGGCGACCACTATCGCCAAGAGTAATTGAATCAAGGTACCAAAACCAAAGAAATAACTTTGGGCCAACAGACCGGGCAGGGCGCAGATTGCGACCCATTTCATCATATCGGCAGTACTGCGTTTCGTCCGCGCATGTGGGGAGCTGGCAATGAAAAACGCCACTAGTCGTTCTCCTCAACGTTATTTGGGGTTTGATTCTCGGCTTGCTGCGCGGCTTTGCGCGCCTTGGCACGAGCAATGGCGGCAGCCACGGCGGCTTTCTTTGGATCGCCGGTAGGTTCTTCAACCGCTGGCGCTTCAACGGGCGCGTGGTCAACCGCAGGCTTGTCGCTGGCCTCTTGCTGTGCAGCTTTGCGCGCTTTGGCGCGAGCAATGGCAGCGGCCACGGCAGCTTTCTTTGGATCGCCGGTAGGTTCTTCAGCCGCTGGCGCTTCAACGGGCGCGTTGTCAACCGCAGGCTTGTCGCTGGTCTCTTGCTGGGCAGCTTTGCGCGCTTTGGCGCGAGCAATGGCAGCGGCCACGGCGGCTTTCTTTGGATCGCCGGTAGGTTCTTCAGCCGCTGGCGCTTCAGCGGGCGCATTGTCAACCGCAGGCTTGTCGCTGGCCTCAGGCTGCGCGGCTTTGCGCGCTTTGGCGCGAGCAATGGCAGCGGCCACGGCGGCTTTCTTTGGATCGCCGGTAGGTTCTTCAACCGCTGGCGCTTCAGCGGGCGCATTGTCAACCGCAGGCTTGTCGCTGGTCTCTTGCTGGGCGGATTTGCGCGCTTTGGCGCGAGCAATCGCGGCGGCCACGGCGGCTTTCTTCGGATCGCCGGTAGGTTCTTCAGTCGCTGGCGCATTGTCAACCGAAGGCTTGTCGCTGGCCTCAGGCTGCGCGGCTTTACGCGCTTTAGCGCGAGCAATGGCAGCGGCTACGGCAGCTTTCTTTGGATCGTCTGCAGGTTCGTGAGTCGCTGGGTCTTGCGTCATCGGCGTCTCACTGGACTCAGGCTGCGCGGCTTTACGCGCTTTGGCGCGAGCAATCGCGGCGGATACAGCGGCTTTTTTCTCGTCGCCCGAGTTTGCCACATCACCGGTGTCGGCTTTTTCTGCTTTCCGTTCGCGCGCCTGACGTTTGCGTTCTTCACGCAGCTTCGCCATGTCGCTATTGTCGGGTTCAGTTGCGCCAGCCTTCGCCGCTTCAGCCTGTTTGGCTTTGGCTTTGGCAATCGCTGCGGCTACCGCAGGTTTGACGGGCGCATCGCTGGTTTCGTTTTGTGCTTTTTGCGCTTTGACGCGGGCGATGGCGGCGGCAATTGCGTCTTCGCCACCACTTTGTTGCATCTCTTTGCGGCGATCGTCTGCGGCTTTCTTAAAGCGGTTTTCACGTTCGGCTTTTTCACGTTCCATGCGCGCTTTTTTCTCTTCAAAGCGCAGTTTGGCCCGTTCAGCGGCTTCCGCTTCCCATTGACGGTTTTTGATTTCTGCTTTGGATTGACGGTAGTACTGAACCAGTGGAATTTCACTTGGACACACGTAAGCGCAAGCGCCACACTCAATGCAATCTTTGAGGTTGAGCTCTTCGCATTTGTCATATTCTTCGGCCTTTGAATGCCAGTACAACTGCTGCGGCAGCAGAGACGCCGGACAAGCGTCCGCGCATTGGCCGCAGCGAATGCAGGCCATCTCGTAATCGTGCTGAGGAATTTCGTTGCGGCTTGGCGCCAGAATGCAGTTGGCAATCTTCACGATCGGCACGTTGGCGTGGGGCAGCGTAAAGCCCATCATCGAACCGCCAAGGATCAAACGCGGTAACTTTTTGTCCGCTTGATAACCAAATTCATCGAGCAGCGATTGCACGGGCGTGCCGAGGCGAACCCAAACGTTCCGTGGTTGAGTGAAGGTCTTTCCTGTCAGCGTTACCACGCGGCGAATCAACGGTTCACCGTCGACCACAGCACGTTTGATGGCCTGAATGGAGCCGACGTTTTGCACGATGACACCAATGTCGGCGGAGTGCTTACCGGCGGGCACTTCCAGATCGGTCAGCAGTTTAATCAGTTGTTTCGCACCGCCGGACGGATACTTGGTCGGAATGGCGCGAATCACAATGTCTTTGCCTTCCGCGGCCAGTTGCAATGCTCGAATGGCTTCCGGTTTGTTGTCTTCGACGCCAATCACGGTCAGCTTCGGTTGCAGAATGTGTTCGACAATCCCGATGCCATCGATAATCTCTTGCGCGTGTTCGCGCATCAGCGCGTCATCGGCGGTAATGTACGGTTCACACTCCGCGGCGTTGACGATAAAAATCTCAACGCGGGAGAGGCCAGACTGAATCTTCTTTGCCGTGGGGAAACCCGCTCCGCCGAGGCCCGCGATCCCCGCATTGCGGATGATGTCGATCAGCTCTTCGGGTTGGGTTTGGGTGTAGTCGGCAACCGGATGGCGTTCACACCATTGGTCTTTGCCATCTGGGGTGATCACCACGCACAGCTCGCTTAACCCTGATGGATGCGCGACGGTGCGAGGTTCAATCGCGCTGACGACGCCAGACGTGGGCGCATGCACCGGCAGCATGAATGTGGTTGAAAATGAGGTCAGGGGTTGACCTTTCAGCACATTGTCGCCGACCTGTACCAACAAATCACCCGATTTACCGATGTGTTGTTTCAGTGGCAGTACATACTCATGCGCTAAGCGGGCTTCGACGAGCGGCGTTTGAGTCGACTGAACTTTATTTTCCGGCGGATGAATGCCTCCCGGGAAGTCCCAGAGATAGCCGGTTCGAATTTTATCGATTAATGACAACATACCAGTCCTTAACTCGCACTCTTCTGAGAAGTCTCGGCATTGGCCGATGAAGAATGGGTAACATCAACAACAGGAATCGCGTTCATTTGCCACTTCCAGGTATCCGTCGTGGTTTTTATGGGAATCATTTCAATACAATCGGTCGGGCACGGTGCCACACATAAATCGCAACCGGTACATTCATCCTTAATGACGGTATGCAGTGCTTTGTTGCCGCCGACAATGGCGTCGACCGGACAGGCCTGAATACATTTGGTGCAGCCGATGCACATGTCTTCATGAATAAAGGCCACGGTTTTGACGTTGTCGTCCAGATCGTGCGCCGATTCTTGAACCTCAACGCCCATCAAATCCGCCAGTTTTTCGATGGTCGCTTGGCCACCGGGCGGGCATTTGTTGATGGCGTCGCCATTGGCAATCGCTTCGGCGTATGGGCGACAACCCGGGTAACCACACTGACCGCATTGGGTTTGTGGCAAAATGGAATCAATTTGATCGACGATGGGATCCGCTTCCACTTTAAAGCGAATGGACGCGAAACCGAGTATGGCACCAAAGACGGCAGCCAGTGCAGCCAACACGAGGACGGCGATTAAAATCGTACTCATTACAGTTTCACCAGACCGGTAAAGCCCATAAAGGCCAGCGACATCAGACCTGCGGTGATCATCGCAATCGAAGCGCCTTTGAACGGCGCAGGCACATCGGCAACGTGAATGCGTTCACGCATCGATGCGAAGAGAATCAGAACCAGAGAGAAGCCCACGGCGGCGCCGAAACCATAGATGATCGACTGAATAAAGTTGTGGTTTTCGTTGATGTTCAGCAGCGCCACACCCAACACGGCACAGTTGGTGGTGATGAGGGGCAAGAAGATACCGAGTAAGCGATACAGCGTTGGGCTGGTTTTGTGCACCACCATTTCGGTGAATTGAACGACCACTGCGATCACGAGGATGAAACTCATGGTGCGTAAGTATTCAATGCCGAGAGGGCGAAGGATATAGCTTTCAACCAGATACGCGCACACAGACGCGAGCGTTAGAACGAAAGTCGTTGCTAACCCCATGCCAATTGCAGTTTCCAGCTTCTTTGAGACGCCCATGAAAGGACACAAGCCCAGAAACTTTACCAGTACAAAGTTGTTGACTAGCACGGTGCCGACCAACAACAAAAGATATTCGGTCATAGTTATTACGTTCTTAAAATCCGATCCCGATATTATCGTGTTTTGTGACACCAATAACAACCAGTGAACGGTGTGGTTTTAGCTTCACCGACGAAAAACATCGGTTTTGGCGCGTATCGTCGTCGAATGTCGACCCGTTGATATTGTGATTTGAGCAGGGCTGAGGGAAGCGCTGGAGGGGTGTTTGTGGCGATGAGGTTATGTGGCAAGGCAAAAAAGCTCGCATCCGCCAGGTAGGACAGGGATGCGAGCAAAGCGTTTGACGATCGGTCTTGTTATCCGTGATGTGTGTGGCCGATCGCGAACAGGCGGTTAAAGCTTGTTCGTGAACGTTCGAGTGATGACGTCTTGTTGTTGTTCACGGGTCAGTGAGTTGAAACGCACGGCATACCCTGACACGCGGATAGTTAACTGCGGGTATTTGTCTGGGTGTTCAACCGCATCCAACAACATCTCACGATTCATGACGTTGACATTCAGGTGTTGTCCACCTTCCACCATCGCAGCGTCACCATGGGCTTCGTGGTGGAAGTAACCATCCATCAATGCTGCCAAGTTCTGCTTCTGTGCGGCTTCATGTTTGCCAAGCGCATTGGGCACAATGGAGAAGGTGTAGGAAATACCATCTTTTGCGTAAGCAAATGGCAGTTTTGCCACTGAGCTCAATGATGCGACTGCGCCTTTTTCATCTCGACCATGCATCGGGTTAGCGCCGGGGCCAAACGGCATGCCTGCACGGCGGCCATCCGGTGTGTTGCCGGTTTTTTTACCGTAGACGACGTTGGACGTGATGGTCAGGATCGATTGGGTCGGAACGGCTTCGCGATAGGTGTGCATCCGCTGAATTTTCTTCATAAAGCGTTCCACCAAGTCGCATGCGATGTCATCGACACGTGCGTCGTTGTTGCCAAATTTTGGATAGTCGCCTTGGATGTCGAAATCGACCGCAATACCTTCTTCATCACGAATCGGCGTCACGGTGGCGTACTTGATGGCCGCGAGAGAGTCTGCCACAACTGAGAGTCCAGCAATGCCACAGGCCATGGTGCGATACACATCGCGATCCATCAGTGCCATGAGAGATGCTTCGTAGCTGTAGCGGTCGTGGGAATAGTGAATGATGTTTAAGGCGGTGACGTATTGGGTGGCGAGCCAATCCAATGTGCTGTCAAAGCGGGTCATCACTGCATCAAAATCCAACGTGGCGTCTAGCATTTTCTCGGTGGCTGGCGCGACTTGCGCTTTGGATTTTTCATCCACACCGCCGTTGATGGTGTACAGCAACGCTTTGGCAAGGTTTGCACGAGCGCCAAAGAATTGCATGTGCTTGCCCACGATTTGCGGGCTGACGCAACAGGCGATGGCGTAATCATCGTTGTTAAAATCAGGTCGCATTAAATCGTCGTTTTCGTATTGAACAGAAGAGGTTTCAATCGAAATCTTGGCCGCGTAATGTTTGAATGCCGCTGGCAGTTGCTCTGACCACAAAATCGTCATGTTAGGTTCAGGTGCAGGCCCCATGGTGTGCAGCGTATGCAGATAACGGAATGTCGTTTTTGTCACCAATGTGCGGCCATCAACGCCCATTCCCGCCATGGCTTCTGTCGCCCAAATCGGATCGCCTGAGAAAAGGGAATCATATTCTGGCGTACGTAAGAAACGCACCATGCGCAACTTCATAATAAAGTGGTCAATCAGTTCTTGCGCTTGTGCTTCAGTGATCACCCCTGACGCCAAATCGCGTTCCAAATAGACGTCTAAGAATGTGGATGTCCGTCCCAGAGACATCGCCGCGCCATTTTGTGATTTCACGGCAGCGAGGTAACCAAAATAGGTAAACTGAATGGCTTGTTGCGCGTTTTTAGCTGGCAAAGACATGTCGATGCCGTATTTCAGCCCCATCTGGCGAATGTCTTCCAGCGCATGAATTTGGTCGGCAAGTTCTTCGCGCAAACGCAACATTTTTTCTAAATCAGCACTGTGTTCAAGAAACGTTTGTGTGGAATCGAACTGCGCTTTCTTGTCGGCTTTTAGGAAGTCGATACCGTACAAAGCAAGGCGGCGGTAGTCACCAATGATGCGGCCACGACCATAGGCATCGGGCAGGCCCGTGATGATGCCAGATTTACGGCAAGCGAGAATGTCTTTGGTATAGAGATCGAAACACGCGGTGTTGTGCGTTTTGCGATAGTCGGTAAAGATTTTCTCAACGGTCGGATCCAGTTCACGGCCATACACTTCGCACGATTTTTTCACCATACGAATACCACCATTGGCAATGATGGCGCGTTTGAGCGGTTGGTCGGTTTGCAAGCCGACAATCTTTTCGAGCGCTTTATTGATATAACCGGCGTCGTGAGAGGTGATGGTTGACGGTAAATCTGTATCGAAATCGATTGGAGCGTGCGTTCGGCTTTCTTCTTTGATGCCTTCGAGGATTTGGTTCCAGAGTGTTGAGGTTGAGTGGCTCACATCAGCCAAGAAGGACTCGTCTCCTTCGTACGGGGTGTAGTTGCTCTGAATGAAATCACGGGTATTGACCGAGTGCTGCCATTCACCGGCAGTAAACCCAGCCCATGCGTCGAGCATATCAGTGGTCGGAATAGTCATAAATAAATCCCTAAGTTATTGATAAATAGAATGGAGGCGACGAGTGGACGGAACCATTCTTAACCACTAAAATCGTATGGATTTAATCGGTATGAGTAAAATGAATGCTTTTCATTTTTTAAATGATTTTTGTGCATTAATCTTAAAAACAGATGGTTATATTCGTTTTTATGCAAAAAATGATGGCTGGGTGACAAGACAAGATGGGTGAGGGCACGTGGCCGTATGGTTAGTGTCAGCGGGATTCAGCTGGGATTGACTCGGGGGCGGAAAATGTCATCGAGACATGCTCTCTGTTTTCGACGAGATAAAACGAAGAAAGCCCAGCGATTGATTCGCTGGGCTTTCGAATTTGGCTCCCCCTGCAAGACTTGAACTTGCGACATACGGATTAACAGTCCGCCGTTCTACCGACTGAACTAAGGGGGAATTGCTGAATGCGGGGCGGATGGTAGCGAGCTGAGATTGGTGTGTCAACCTTTGCGGCTGAAAAATCGGCGAAAAAAATTTCTTCGAAACGCTTTACTTTTCTGTACCCCTTACAGGATATGCGCTTGATTTACTTATCCACTAAATTTGTGGATAAGTGTGTTAATGAATCTTGAGCAATTATATTTTTTAGACCACGTGTGACTAAATTGCACGATGCAATCGATTTCCATTTGTGGCTATTGGGTTGGTTTTATTGGTTTTTTCTTAATTATCCACAGAAGATCTAACTGAGTAATTGAATGGTAATGGATGTTAAATTGAGGTTAAATTTAGAAAAACTGGGGAAAACCCGTGGATTATTTTTTAGGAGAAAAGGAGCCGGACGGCAGATAGGGCTGAGAATAATACCAAAGTCATTTTTTAGAAGCCAATACTATTTCAATTTTTTACGCGATCGAAAGCACAAGCTGACCGTATGTTGATGAAGGCATTGAGGATTGGTCGATTCGTCGCCACAAGCGGAATATTTGCTTGCCTTTGGTGGGGACGTAAAGCGACAATAAACTGTATAGATACCCAGGCATAATGAGGACGACATGAGCAAAGCATTTGAATTGGTCTCCGAGTATCAACCTTCTGGTGATCAGCCCGAAGCCATTCGACAACTGTTAGACGGCGTCGATGCGGGTTTGGCTCACCAGACGCTACTTGGGGTAACGGGTTCAGGGAAAACATTTACCTTAGCGAATGTGATCGCGAAAGCGCAGCGTCCGACGATTTTGCTGGCACCGAATAAAACCTTGGCTGCCCAGTTGTATGGCGAGATGAAAAGTTTCTTTCCGAACAATGCGGTGGAGTATTTCGTCTCTTATTACGACTATTACCAGCCTGAAGCGTATGTGCCCACCACCGATACCTTTATCGAGAAAGATGCGGCGGTCAACGCCCACATTGAGCAGATGCGTCTGTCGGCCACCAAAGCACTGTTAGAACGGAAAGATGCGATTATCGTGGCGTCAGTGTCGGCGATTTATGGTCTGGGTGACCCGGATTCTTATCTGAAAATGATGCTGCATTTGCGCCGTGGTGATGTGATTAATCAGCGTGACATGCTGCGTCGGCTGGCGGAGTTGCAGTATTCACGCAACGATGTGGCATTTGAACGCGGTCAGTTCCGTGTACGCGGCGAAGTGATTGACATCTTCCCGGCAGAGTCAGACCAAGATGCCGTGCGCGTGGAGATGTTTGATGATGAAGTGGAGTGCATCAGTATTTTTGACCCGCTGACGGGGGCGATTAAGCAGCGCGATCTGCCTCGTTTTACGGTTTATCCTAAAACCCACTATGTCACCCCGCGTGAGCGTATTCTGGAGGCGATTGAGCACATCAAAGTGGAGCTGGCATCACGTCGCCAATACTTGCTCGACAATAATAAGCTGTTGGAAGAGCAACGTATTTCGCAGCGCACTCAGTTTGATATCGAAATGATGAACGAGCTGGGATTCTGCTCGGGGATTGAAAACTACTCGCGATATCTCAGTGGCCGTTCGGAAGGCGAGCCGCCTCCGACTCTATTTGATTACCTACCTCACGATGGGTTATTGGTGATCGATGAATCCCACGTGACGGTGCCACAAATTGGCGCGATGTATAAAGGTGACCGTTCCCGGAAAGAGACGTTGGTGGAATATGGTTTTCGTCTGCCATCGGCACTGGACAACCGCCCCCTGAAATTTGAAGAGTTCGAGGCGTTAGCGCCGCAAACCATTTTTGTCTCGGCGACGCCAGGCAATTACGAGTTGGAAAAATCGGGCAACGACATCGCCGATCAAGTGGTGCGTCCGACTGGTTTGCTTGACCCTGAATTGGAAGTTCGCCCAGTGGCGACTCAGGTTGATGATCTGTTGTCTGAGATTCGTATTCGTGCCGCGAAAGATGAGCGAGTGCTGGTGACGACGCTGACCAAACGCATGGCGGAAGATTTAACCGAATACCTGCATGAACACGATGTGAAAGTACGTTACCTGCACTCAGACATCGATACTGTGGAGCGGGTGGAAATTATTCGTGACCTGCGTTTAGGGCTGTTTGACGTGTTAGTGGGCATTAACTTACTGCGTGAAGGTCTGGATATGCCAGAAGTGTCGCTGGTGGCGATTCTGGATGCCGATAAAGAGGGTTTCTTGCGTTCGGAGCGGTCATTGATTCAGACCATCGGCCGAGCAGCACGTAACTTAGAAGGTCGAGCGATTTTGTACGCGGACAACATCACCAAGTCGATGAAAAAAGCGATGGATGAGACGAACCGCCGTCGTGAAAAACAACAAGCGTACAATGAATCCATGGGCATTCAACCCCAAGCATTGAAACGTAATGTGAAAGATATCATGGAGTTGGGGGATATCACGAAATCGCGTAAACAGCGCACCAGCAAAGTTGTGCCATTGGCGAAAGTTGCGGAAACGTCAGCCAGCTACGATACTATGACACCACAGCAGTTGGAAAAAGAGATCAACAAACTCGAAGCTCAGATGTACAAACATGCACAGGATTTGGAGTTTGAATTGGCAGCGGAAAAACGTGACCAACTTGAGGCATTGCGCCAGCAGTTCATCGTCAACAGCTAAAAAAATAGCCAATAGAAACGGTTCTATTGGCTGTTATATCGTGAATATCATATTCACTAACAACGTCAGTTGGCTAGGTGACCCTCTCGGGTCAATTCAATAAAAGCATATTCTGTGCCAGTTTGTATCTGTGTGATTCTAAGAAAATTCTGACATTATTTTTACGGTAATATGGCTTTGAATTTGCAAAATGCAACTTCAAATGCGACTATTAAGCAAAATGCAAACGATAAATGGCTAGGTTATGCAATTAAATGATATTCATCATAAAGCGAAATATTTGCTGATGGTCGAAGACACGGCGTCGGTTGCGGCGTTGTATCGTTCGTACCTGACACCGCTCGAGATCGATATCAACATTGTCGGAACGGGACGTGAAGCGATCGAGAGTATCGCCCATCGCGAGCCGGATCTGATCCTCCTCGATCTGCGCCTGCCAGACATGACGGGTATGGACGTCTTGCACGCGGTGAAACAGCGTTCACCGGATGTGCCGGTGATTTTTATGACGGCTCACGGCTCTATTGATACCGCCGTCGAAGCCATGCGCCACGGCGCGCAAGATTTCCTCATCAAACCGTGCGAAGCCGACCGTTTGCGTGTGACGGTCAACAACGCCATTCGCAAGGCAAACAAACTCAAAAACGAGACCGACAATCCAGGTAATCAGAATTACCAAGGGTTCATTGGCAGCAGCCAGACCATGTTGGCGGTGTATCGCACCATCGACTCTGCGGCCACCAGTAAAGCGAGTATTTTCATTACAGGCGAAAGTGGTACCGGCAAAGAGGTGTGCGCCGAAGCCATCCATGCGGCCAGCAAGCGCGGCGACAAGCCGTTCATTGCCATTAACTGTGCGGCCATTCCCAAAGATCTGATTGAAAGTGAGCTGTTTGGTCACGTCAAAGGCGCGTTTACTGGCGCGGCGACGGATCGTCAGGGCGCGGCAGAACTGGCCGATGGCGGCACCTTGTTCTTGGACGAGCTGTGTGAAATGGATTTGGATCTGCAAACCAAGCTGCTGCGCTTTATTCAGACCGGGACCTTCCAGAAAGTCGGATCGTCTAAAATGAAGAGTGTGGACGTGCGTTTTGTGTGTGCGACCAACCGTGACCCTTGGAAAGAAGTGCAAGAAGGGCGTTTTCGTGAAGACTTGTATTACCGTCTGTACGTGATTCCGTTGCATTTGCCCCCTTTGCGTGAGCGCGGCGATGATGTGATTGAAATCGCGTATTCACTACTGGGGTACATGTCGAAAGAAGAAGGTAAAGGCTTTGTACGTTTGGCGCCAGATGTCGTTGAGCGCTTCAAACAGTACGAATGGCCGGGGAACGTGCGCCAGCTGCAGAACGTGCTGCGCAACGTGGTGGTGCTTAATGAAGGGCGTGAAATTGCGCTGACAATGCTGCCGCCACCGCTGAACCAATTGAGTGACTCACGCATCAATGTCCCGAAAGCCAGCCCGGCGCCGGTGTCGGTGCATGAAATTTTCCCGTTATGGATGACAGAAAAGCAGGCGATCGAAAAAGCAATCGAGGCCTGTGATGGCAATATTCCGCGTGCTGCGGGCTATTTGGATGTCAGTCCATCTACCATCTACCGCAAGCTGCAAACCTGGAATGAAAAGGTGCAGGAAAAGGAAAAGTAAGCGCACATGGAACTGATGAATCTCAGCAAGATTGATAATCTGGCCCAAGAAATTGGTGAAGAAAACGTCCCGGTATTGGTGGAGATTTTCTTAGGTGAACTCGATACTTATCGCAACAATCTCAGTGATGTCACCTTTGGCGATAAGCTGGAATATCTCAAAGAAATTAGCCACGCTCTGAAGAGCAGTGCCGCCAGTTTTGGTGCGGATCAATTGTGTGCGAAAGCGATTGATATTGACAGTCGCGCGAAGCTGGGAAGTACCATTGATGCAACGCTGGATACGGCCATGATGATTGACCTTATCCAGCATACACGCCAGAGCTATGCGCAGTTAATTGCTTAACTGCTCTTCAATGGCTTTACGCAGTTTCACCCGGTCGTGACGCCAGTCGCGGTTGGGTGATGCTAAATCACGGGTGACGCAATTCCAGTCACTGTCTAAATCCGCATGCGCTTCATCCCCCAGAACCACATCAATTTTTCGACCATGACAGGCACGCTCGCACCACTCGAGCTTTTGGCGCAGCGTCATGCGACCTGCGGGGCCATATTCAGGCGATAAGTTTTCCACGAAAATCAGTTTCGCGTGGCGATTGTTTTCGATGGCCTGACCGAGTTCAGGGAGCAGCAGCGGCGGCATAATACTGGTGAGAAAACTACCAGGGCCCAGAATGATCGCATCAGCTTCAGACAGCGCGACGATCCCTTCACGCGTGGCCGGAACTTCAGGTTCAAGATCCAGACGACGTAAATCCTGCTGCATTTCATCCACGCTGGTTTCGCCGGTCACCCATTTGCCATCCATCGACAGCGCTTTGAGATCAGACGGGTGCTCGGACATCGGGACGATATTCACATCCACTTTCAGCATGCTGCGGATCAAATTGATCGCTTCCAGCGGGCGAACGGACAGATGATCCAACGCCGTGAGCATCAAGTTGCCCAAATTATGGCCATCCAGCTCGCCGGCGCCTTTGAAGCGATATTCGAACATCATCGAACTGATCGACGGTTCGGTGATGAGCTGATTGATGCAGTTACGGGTGTCGCCCCACGCAATACCGCCTTGGCAATGACGAATGCGCCCGGTGGATCCGCCGTTGTCGGTGGTGGTGACGATGCCTGTGGCATTGGCACCAAACACTTTTAACGCAGCCAACATGCGTCCTAAACCGTGGCCACCGCCAATTGCGACCACTTTTTTGTTTTGATACAGAGTCATCTCTCTTCTTCTTATATTTTTACAATCCGCTACAATTTAGAGGATACGATTTATATCTCATAATGATTTCGGGGTAATTTGAGTAACACGCAAGTTTTTTTCGCGTTTACACTGGAATCCCGCACTCTTTTTAAGTATTTTACCAAGCAGCTGCTAATGAGTAACCCATAACGTGGGCGCATTAGTTGCCATTACTCCGAGCTTATTCAGCTAAGTCCTGCGGTAGGATATGGTGAATAAGCCAGTGGTTTCGAGCCACAAGGGCATAGTTGGAAATGGTTATGCCTCCCGTGTTTGGAAAGGTGTGACGTGGCGCAACAATTTGAAGATAGTTTTCAGCGTAAGTTCTACTATTTACGCTTATCGGTTACAGATGTCTGTAACTTTAAATGCACTTATTGCTTACCTGATGGGTATCACCCGTCGGGGAATAAGAATTCCTCTTTTTTAACCCTGCCGGAGATCAAACGTGTTGTGAATGCGTTTGCTACGTGTGGGACCTCCAAAGTGCGCATTACGGGCGGTGAGCCCTCTCTACGCAAAGACTTTACTGACATTATTCATACGGTGGCATCGACCCCGGGTATTCAAAAAGTGGCGACGACCACCAACGGTTATCGCATGGCGAAAAGTGTTGAAGAGTGGCAAGCGGCGGGCTTAACCCATATCAATGTCAGTGTCGACAGCTTAGACCCGCGCATGTTTCACCAAATTACCGGCGAAAACCGTTTTCATCAGGTGATGCAAGGCATCGACCGTGCATTTGAAGTCGGCTATGAGCAGGTCAAAGTCAACGTGGTGTTGATGAAGGACCTGAACGCGCTGGAACTGCCTCAATTTCTCAACTGGATTAAACATCGTCCGATTCAACTGCGTTTTATCGAATTAATGCAGACCGGCGAAATGGACGATCTGTTCAACCGCCATCACGTGTCAGGCACGGCGATTCGCAATCAACTGATTGCTGATGGGTGGATCCTCAAAGCGCGCGCCAACAACGATGGTCCGGCGCAAGTGTTTGTGCATGCCAATTACCAAGGTGAAATTGGCCTCATCATGCCGTACGAGAAAAACTTCTGTACCAGTTGCAATCGCCTGCGCATCTCTGCGCTTGGCAAGCTGCACCTGTGTCTGTTTGGCGAGCACGGTGTTGAGCTGCGCGATCTCATGCAAGATGACGGACAACACCAAGCCTTGATTGAGCGTATTCAAGCCCAACTGCAAACCAAATCGGTCAGCCACTTCCTGCATGATGGCAATACCGGAATGACGCCGCATCTGGCGTCAATTGGCGGTTAACTCTCTTTTTCTGCTGGGCTCACGGGCCTGGCCGACAACACATTCAACGATTATTGATAAAGGTGGACTCATGGGTCACGCAGAAAGCAAATTTCAGCCTGCTAATATTGCCGTTCTGACGGTATCTGACACGCGCACAGAAGAGAACGACACATCTGGTCGTTACCTCGCCGAACAACTTCAGGAAGCCGGTCATCACTTGATCGACAAACAAATCGTGATCGATGACATGTACAAAATTCGCGCGGTGGTGTCTCAGTGGATCGCCGATGAAAACGTACAAGCGATTATGATCACAGGCGGTACTGGCTTTACATCACGTGACAGCACGCCAGAAGCGCTGAAACCGCTGTTTGATAAAGAAGTGGAAGGCTTTGGCGAATTATTCCGCATGGTGTCTTATGAAGAAATTGGCACCTCGACCATTCAGTCTCGCGCGGTTGCCGGTTTTGCCAACCACACGGTGATTTTCGCGATGCCGGGTTCAACCGGCGCCTGTCGCACTGGTTGGACGAAGATCATTCGCCAACAAATGGATGCCAGCCATCGCCCATGTAACTTTATGCCGCACCTGTCGGTGTAAGGGGGCGTCATGAGTCAACTGACCCACATCAACGCGTCCGGTGAAGCGAACATGGTGGATGTTTCCGCGAAAAGCGACACCGTTCGTGAAGCGCGTGCTGAAGCTTTTGTGCAGATGGCACCGGAAACGTTGCAACTGATCCTCTCGGGACAACATCACAAAGGGGACGTCTTTGCGACGGCTCGTATCGCGGGGATTCAAGCGGCGAAACGCACTTGGGAGTTGATTCCACTGTGCCATCCACTGCTGCTGTCGAAAGTCGAAGTGCAATTGGAAGCAATTGAAGCGGAAAACCGCGTGCGTATTGAATCTGTGTGCAAATTGGCGGGAAAAACCGGCGTGGAAATGGAGGCGCTGACCGCGGCTTCCGTTGCTGCATTGACCATTTACGACATGTGTAAAGCCGTGCAAAAAGACATGGTGATTGAACAGGTTCGTCTGTTGGAAAAAACCGGCGGCAAATCGGGTCACTTTAAGGTGGATGCATGATCAAAGTACTGTTTTTCGCGCAAACCCGCGAGTTGGTCGGCTGCGACGCGCTGACGTTGGACGCGTCATTTGCCACCGTTGAAGCCTTACGTGCGCATTTGGCTGCGCAGCCAGGGAAGTGGTCGCTGGCACTGGAACCCGGCAAGCTGCTGGCGGCTGTGAATCAGGCGATCGTGCCGATGGACTTCGCGCTGAATGATGGCGATGAAGTGGCGTTCTTCCCCCCTGTGACCGGAGGTTAATATGGACAATCGAGTTTCTGTTCAAACACAGGATTTTTCCGTTGCCGATGAGTACGCGCAACTTTCTGCGGGCACACAAGCCGGTGCAGTGGTGACCTTTGTTGGAAAAGTGCGCGACATGAACCTTGGCGACAATGTGACGGGATTGCATTTGGAGCACTACCCGGGCATGACCGAAAAAGCCTTGCTTGAGATTTGTGATGAAGCGGCGCGCCGCTGGCCATTGCAGAATGTGCGTGTTATTCACCGTGTTGGTGACATGGACATTGGCGATCAAATTGTGTTTGTGGGCGTGAGCAGTGCGCATCGCAGTGCTTCGTTTGAAGCGTGCGAGTTTGTGATGGATTACCTCAAAACCAAAGCGCCGTTCTGGAAGAAAGAACGCACGACCGAAGCCACGCGTTGGGTCGATTCCCGTGAGTCGGACGCCAAAGCAGCAGAACGTTGGCAGCAATAAGCCGCTGATGAACCCAAAAGCAGAGTCGAATGGCTCTGCTTTTTTGATTCTGCCTGCGTCAGTAAATGTGCAGTGTGCCGCGCTGCTGGTGTTTGGCATGAAACAGTGCTTTGTCGGCAATCGCGACCAATTTTTCAGCAGTCATGTTCGGTTCGAGCCGCAGGCAGTGCTGAATGCCGATGGTCACCGACAGCACGTCACCGACTCGCGAGGCGTGGTGGGGAATATGCAAGGCTTGAATGTCTTGCAACAGTTGACGTGCTTTGTGTTCGCACTGTTCGATGCTGATGTCAGGAATAAACAACAAAAATTCGTCCCCCCCATAACGAAAACAGAGATCGCCTTTTCGCTTCCAATGATTCAACGCTTGGCTCACTTGCTTGAGGGCTTCATCGCCTTGCAGGTGTCCGTAGCGATCGTTGAACTCCTTAAAACAGTCAATATCAATCATAAACAGCGCGCTGGACACCTGTTCGAGCTTGGCGACATCGAGCGCCTGTGGCAACAGCGAATCCATGGCGTAACGGTTGTACACCTGCGTTAAATGGTCGATGTGCGTCAGGTGTTCCAACTCCAGTTGGTGACGCGCCAGCTTGTCGACTGTTCGCTTGTATTCCGTGATGTTGCGAACAATCCAAAGTACGTATTCGGTGTTTGGCAACGGCACCACAAGTGCGGTAAAAAACTGCACGTCTGTCGGGCCTTCTAACCCCTCAAAGCACGGCATCTGTTTGGGATCTAAATCGTATTCCAGCTCGGTCGCTTCACCGCTGTGAATGGCGTGTGCGATCACTTGTGTAAACCAAGCGGCTTTATCCGGTGGGAGCACTTGGTGCTGATTCATGCCGATAATGCTGGTGGGATCATGGTGACGTTGGGTGTCGGTACCACCCCATGCTTCGACATACACGCCGTCATGGTTTATCAAAAATGTGGGCTCGGGCAAGGCTTCAAACACCACATGCAGTAGATCCGGGTTGGCCGTAATCACTGAGTAGAAGACAGAATTCACCATAGTTGGCTCTATTGATGGTTGAGTCAATAATTAACATATAGATGAAAACGCAGGGAAAAGCTTGCTTCGTCACGCAGGAACAAAAAATAAGACGGATTTTATCGTGTTGACGTTAAAACGTGAGGCGAGTGGTGTGCACGGGACGGGGATTCATCGAAAAAAACTATCAACAAAATTGGGGTTTTCCATTTAGTAAAATCAAGAAATTAGTCAACACTTACTAAATACGCAACATGAGTTTGCGAGCGATTAAGGAGAAGCGCGATGGATTCGTTGAAAGTAAGAGACTACATGACCGTGAAAGCCGTGACCTTCAAACCCGATATGTCGATGTCGGCAGCGTTGGAACGGGTGATGAATTCTAACCACTTGGGCGGCCCGGTGATTGATGATCAAGAACGCGTGATTGGCTTTTTGTCTGAACAGGACTTGTTGGAAAAGCTGATCAAAGTGAGTTACCACTGTCAGGACACCCATATTGTCAGCGATTGCATGCATCAAGAGGTGCTGTCGGTCTCGCCGGAAATGTCGATCATCGAGTTGGCCGAAATGATGAAAGTGGGCAAACCGAAGGTGTACCCCGTGGTGGATGAAGGCAAGCTGGTGGGCATCATTACGCGACGTGACGTGCTTCAGGCGATTGGGAAATACCTCTCCGCGTGTTTTCAGCATCCGGTTTAAGCGACGGCGACAATGTGGGACAAAGGGCACTGCGGTGCCTTTTGTTGTTTCTGCGGTTGTTTCAGCGTCCGAGCGCGAGAATGCGAAATAACGCTTGACCTTGGAGTAGACTCCAAGGTGTAGCATTGAGCCAAGCCTGATAAAAGGAGATCGGTTATGTGTACCAAACATGAAGGTTGTCGCTCAGAAAAATCAGCAGCGCCAGCGATCCAATCTGTGTCTTGCTGCGCGGCAAGTCCAAAAATCCAATCTATTCATCCTGCGGGCGTGCGCGCCCCCGAAGGAAGCTGTTGCTCGTCTGACACAGGCAGCGGGCCCGATGGCCCTGACGAAGACGACCCCGCCAAGGGCACGTCAACATTCAAACAGAGCTGGCGCGTGGCCGGCATGGATTGCCCATCGTGCGCGCGTAAAATCGAAACCGCAGTGAATCAATTGAGCGATATCGTTGATGCGCGGGTGTTGTTTGCGACCGAGAAGTTGGTGGTGCAGTTTAACAGCGCGGCCACAGCAACCGCGATCGAGCAGGCCGTGACCAATACGGGCTTTAAGATTTACAGCGATCAAGCGGCATCAACTGCCGAGCAAACCTCGCCGCGTCATCCACTGCTTGAAACCGAAACGCTACGCATCATCGTGCTGGCCGCCCTGATGGCAGTAGGTGCCTTGGTGAGCTTATGGTCTGCAGAAAGTGGGCATTGGATATTCGTCGTGAGCTGTCTGGCCGGTTTGATCCCCATTGCCAGCAAAGCGTGGAAATTGGCTAAATCAGGCACGCCGTTTGCCATCGAAACCCTGATGACGGTGGCCGCATTGGGCGCATTGTACTTGGGTGAAACCGTTGAAGCGGCGATGGTCTTGCTGCTGTTCTTGATCGGTGAACGCTTGGAAGCCTTTGCCGCCTCAAAAGCGCGCAGCGGCGTGCAATCGTTGATGGAACTGGTGCCGGAAACAGCCGTTCGTTTGGTCTCAGGCCAGCGAGTGGAAGTCCCGGTCAGCACGTTGAACCCGGGCGATATTGTGGAAGTGGCCCCCGGTGGTCGTTTGCCCGCTGATGGCGTGCTGCTGGAGCGCGCAGCCAGTCTGGATGAAAGTGCGCTGACCGGTGAATCTCTGCCGGTTGACCACCATCAAGGCGATCAGTTGGTCGCGGGTGCTGTGGTGGTTGACCGAGTCATTCAACTGAAAATTACCTCCCGTCAGGGCGAGAATGCAATTGACCGCATTCTGCATCTGATCGAAGAGGCGGATGCCCGCCAAGCCCCCATGGAGCGTTTCTTAGACCAATTCAGCCGTTGGTACACGCCGCTGATGATGGTCGTGGCGCTGTTGGTGGTCACGGTGCCGCCACTGTTATTTGCCCAGCCTTGGGAAACGTGGGTCTACCGCGGCTTAGCGATGCTGCTGATTGCCTGTCCGTGTGCGCTGGTCATTTCCACACCGGCTGCGATAACGTCGGGGTTGGCTGCAGGGGCGCGTCGTGGCGCGCTGATTAAAGGCGGCGCGGCGCTGGAGCAACTCGGCCGTATTCAAACCGTGGCGTTTGATAAAACCGGCACGTTGACCCAAGGTAAACCACAGGTGACCGACCTTGTTGCGTTTTCCGGTTGGTCGGAAGCACGATTGTTGACGATGACTGCGGCCATCGAGCAGGGCTCTCGTCATCCACTGGCGATGTCGCTGGTGGACACCGCGCAGCAACGCGGCGTTGTGTTACCGCCCGCGGAGGATAAACAAGCCTTAGTTGGCCGCGGTGTGAGCGGACGTATTGGTGAGCAGCAGTATCGCGTGTTGGCGCCAAGCAAGGTCGATGTCACGCTGGAAGCTTCGGTGGCCCAATCCATTGCCACGCTTGAAGCACAGGGAAAAACCGTGGTCGTTGCGTTTGAGGACGAGCACGTGATTGGCTTGGTGGCTTGGCAAGATACGTTGCGAGACGACGCGCAGCAAGCCATCGCGGATCTGCATCGCATGGGCATTACGACCACCATGTTAACCGGGGATAACCCGCGCAGTGCCGCAGCGATCGCCAGCCAGCTCAATATGGATTTTGAGGCCAGCTTAATGCCGGAAGACAAAGTGGAGTTTGTGCGCCAACTGGCGCAGCAGCATCACGTCGCGATGGTGGGCGATGGCATCAACGACGCGCCCGCAATGAAAGAAGCGAATATTGGCATCGCGATGGGCGGCGGAACGGATGTTGCGCTGGAAACCGCAGATGCAGCGATTACGCACAACCGACTGACCGAGCTGGCCAGTATGATTGCGCTCTCCCGAGCGACCTTGAGCAACATTCGCCAAAACGTCACCATTGCATTGGGACTAAAGGGCATTTTCTTAGTCACCAGTTTACTGGGCGTGACGGGATTGTGGGTGGCGGTCCTTGCTGACAGTGGCGCGACAGCGCTGGTGACATTAAATGCGCTGCGGTTGTTAAAGTTCAAGAAGTAGCGATGTTTGTGTCTATACTGACTCATGGCAAGGGTGGGCCTTGCCATGTCACGGTATTCAGCGTTGGTAGTGATATTGCGCATAGTTGCATCAGAATCATGATTTTATGTGATTAAGATCTATTTTTATTGAAATGTAACTATTTATTGCGTTAAATCTTGTGATTGCTATCACTTACTGTTTGGGTCTGCTCCGTTAAAGTAGCACGGTACCCAAACATATTTATGAGCTGAATAAGCCACAATGAAGGAGTAACTTATGTCTCAAGCCGTATTCCACCTTGGTGTTACTGAAGCCGATCTGAATGGTGCAACATTGGCGATCATTCCGGGTGACCCTGCACGCGTGCAAAAGATCGCGGAACTGATGGAAAACCCTGTGTTCCTGGCAAGCCATCGTGAATACACGCTGTACCGCGCTGAGCTAGATGGCCAATCCGTTGTGGTGTGTTCAACAGGTATCGGTGGCCCATCAACTTCGATTGCGGTTGAAGAACTGGCGCAATTGGGTGTTCGTACATTCCTTCGTGTGGGCACCACTGGTGCGATTCAGCCTCACGTGAACGTGGGTGACATGATTGTGACTACGGGCTCTGTACGTCTTGACGGTGCAAGCCTGCACTTTGCGCCAATGGAGTTCCCTGCAGTGCCTGACTTTGAAGTGGCAACTGCGATGAAACAGGCGTCAGAAGAGAGCGGTGCGACCGTTCACATGGGCGTGACGGCATCCAGCGATACGTTCTACCCAGGCCAAGAGCGTTACGACACGTTCACAGGTCGTGTGGTACGTCGTTTCCAAGGCTCGATGAAAGAGTGGCAAGAAATGGGCGTGCTGAACTTTGAAATGGAATCAGCCACGCTGCTGACCATGTGTGCAAGTTCAGGCCTGAAAGCGGGCTGTGTGGCAGGTGTGATCATCAACCGCACGCAGAAAGAGATCCCAGACCATTCAACGCTGAAAGAAACCGAAGCGCGCTCTATCAAAGTTGTGGTTGAAGCTGCACGTAAAATGCTGAAATAAGCTTCATCAAATTTCATCAAAAACGCCACCTCCGGGTGGCGTTTTTTTATGTCTGGCGTTTGGCCTTTACGCAATCACCAGCTTGGGGAGCGGTAGATACAGGCTTTCAGTTAAATCAGCCAGCATCTGGTCATACACATGGGCAATGCTCAGCGATACATCGGACGTCAATTGGTAGAGCTGTTCGGCATCGATGTCATACATCGGATTGTCATGCAATTCGGCCAGTGTGTGCATGGCTTTGGAGCACGCTGGTGATGCGATCGACAGCGGGCTGATCAGCGCCAATTGGTTTAATTTGCGGCGGACCAAATCGCAGTAGTGTTGCATACGTGAACGACCGTCGTGCGTGTGCATGTCTTCAATGCAGATGCGCAGTTGCGTCAGGGCGTCCATGGTGTCGATGACTTGCTGCCAGTTCATGTGGTACTCATCGCTCAAATCTTCACGGCTAGATTCCACTAGCCACGCCAGCATGACTTCATCCATCAAGAACATGCAGTGACGAATTGCTTTGCCGTGGATCATTTGGTTGCGCGCAATGGTGCGATCAGACCATTCTTTCATCAATGCTTTGAGCTTCAACTGTAAAATGCGATACATGGGTTTGTTGTCAAAGTGAGCCGTGGCGATCAAATGGTTGGATTTTTCGTGCATCAAGTCGTGCAGGTGACTCAGTTCCGTCTCGCGGTGTTCACCAAACATCAGTGCATGATGCGTCGCACTGCGGTGTTGGCGACATAAATAGAGCAATTGGCGCAGGTCGACGAGCAGTTCGTATTTGCGCTGAAGGGTCGATTCTCTTTGTTTGGCAAAGAAGAACATCAGGCACAGTATGCCGATTGAAATGAGCATCGAGATAAAGACAAACATAACCAACTCCTTGTTAGTGTTTATACTACGAAGGAGTTAGCAGTCTTGATGCCAAGTTTTTTATTTTTATAAATCAATAGTTTAACAAAAATAAAACAAATGATTTGCACTCGAATTGTGCAATGTGAACTAAAAGTGTGAGCTGGTTCAATAAAAAAGCCCTCGGGCTGGTGGGCGCCGAGAGCTTTTGATGGTCAGATGGTGTTCGCGGATGGGGTGATTACATCACACGCATACCCGGCTGTGCACCGTCGTGGGGTTCCAGAATCCACAGCTCGCTGCCACCGGGGCCTGCGGCGAGGATCATGCCTTCAGACATGCCGAACTTCATCTTACGTGGTTTCAAGTTGGCAACGACTACGGTGTATTTACCCACCAGATCTTCTGGGTTGTACGCCGCTTTGATGCCTGAGAACACTTGACGCATTTCGCCACCGATATCCAATTGGAATTTCAGCAGTTTGTCTGCTTTCGGTACCGATTCACACGACACGATCTTGGCAATACGCAGATCCACTTTCGCGAAATCATCAAACTCGATTTCTGCTGCGATCGGGTCTTTGCTCAGTTCAGTTTCTTGTGCTTTTGGCGCTGCTGCTTCCGCGGCGGCTTTCTCGGCAGCCGCTTCTTCGCGTGACGCTTCAATCATCGCTTCGATGTGTTTTGGATCGATACGATTGAACAGGGCTTTGAACGCGCTGATGGTGTGGCCAGTGAGCGGTTGAGCCACGCCGTCCCAAGTCAGTTCTTGGTTCAGGAAAGCTTCTGTGCGCGCGGCAAGGCCCGGCATCACCGGTTTCAGGTAAGTCAGCAGCACGCGGAACAGGTTGATGCCCACGGTACAGATATCCTGCAGCGCTTGATCTTGTCCTTCCTGTTTTGCGACCACCCAAGGTGCTTTTTCATCAACGTATTGGTTGGCTTTGTCTGCCAGCGCTGTGATTTCACGAATGGCGCGGCCAAATTCACGCGCTTCATACAGCTCAGCGATGCGATCGGCTGCTGCGACAAATTCGTTGTACAGCTCAGGCTCGGCGAAGCTGTCAGACAGTTTGCCGTCGAAACGTTTGGTGATGAAGCCTGCGTTACGTGATGCCAGGTTGACAATCTTGTTCACGACGTCTGCGTTGACACGTTGCGTGAAGTCTTCCAAGTTCAGATCCAAGTCATCAATGCGACTGTTTAGTTTTGCTGCGTAGTAGTAACGCAGACACTCTGGATCCAAATGGTTTAGGTAAGTGCTCGCTTTCACGAACGTCCCTTTCGACTTCGACATCTTCGCGCCGTTTACCGTCACGTAGCCATGCACAAACACGTTGTTAGGTTTGCGGAAGCCGCTGCCTTCCAGCATCGCTGGCCAGAACAAGCTGTGGAAGTAAACGATGTCTTTACCGATGAAGTGATACAGCTCTGCGGTACTGTCTTTCTTCCAGTACTCATCGAAGTCTAGACCGTCTGTCTTATTACATAGGTTTTTGAACGACGCCATGTAGCCGACAGGCGCATCCAGCCACACGTAGAAGAATTTGTTCTTCTCGCCCGGGATTTCAAAACCGAAGTAAGGCGCATCGCGGGAAATGTCCCACTGTTGCAGGCCAGATTCAAACCACTCCTGCATTTTGTTAGCCGTTTCAGATTGCAGTGAGCCAGAACGTGTCCACTCTTTCAGCATGCTTTCAAACTGAGGCAGATCGAAGAAGAAGTGCTCAGAATCTTTCATGATTGGTGTTGCGCCAGAAACCGCTGATTTTGGATTGATCAGTTCAGTCGGGCTGTACGTCTCGCCACAGGCATCACAGTTGTCGCCGTATTGGTTTTCTGATTTACATTTCGGGCAGGTGCCTTTCACAAAACGGTCTGGCAGGAACATCTCTTTCTCAGGGTCAAACAGCTGAGAAATGGTGCGGCTGGAAATAAAGCCGTTCTTTTTCAGTTCCAGATAAATGTGCGAAGCCAGTTCACGGTTTTCTTCGCTGTGTGTGCTGTGGTAGTTATCAAAGCTGATATCAAAACCTGCGAAGTCTTTTTGGTGCTCTTCACTGACCGCAGCAATCATCTCTTCCGGAGTCATACCCATCTGTTGCGCTTTAAGCATGATTGGCGTGCCGTGAGCATCGTCAGCACAGATGAAGTTTACAATATTGCCGCGTAGGCGCTGGTAACGAACCCAAATATCCGCTTGGATATGCTCAAGCATATGACCTAAGTGGATCGAACCGTTAGCGTACGGAAGGGCACAAGTTACCAAAAGTTTTCTTGGTTCAGTTGCCATACTTAATTATTCGCTTTGTTTGATAGGTATTTAATGTGATAGATAATACTACCTGATGACGCTGTTAACGCCAAGGCGTGAGTAGGGGCAAAGCCTTAACTTTTTAAGGGTTCTGTCTGATGCATGAGAGTGATAGCATGACCTCAAAAGGAGGACTTATGCTTACGTTTACGTCCAAACAGGATTTCTGTTCCTGGTTAAGTCAATTTACCCATCCGAATTTGGTGGCCGATTGGGCATCAACCGCTGGTATTGTGTCTGTGGCCCCGACGGGCGCGTTTGTGATTGCGCTGCCATTTGCTTGCCGCGGTGTTGTCGCAGCGCTCGACGCGTGGCTGACCACGCAACAAGCGTCACACGCGGTTGCGCCGTTTGAATACGCGATTCAAGTCAAACCCAAAGCGCTGGAAACGCAGGTCACTCATCCACTGAAAGGGGTGAAGAACATCATCGCGGTCACCTCAGCTAAAGGCGGGGTGGGTAAATCAACCACCGCCGGGAACTTAGCCTTGGCGATTGCCGCTTGCGGAGCCCAAGTCGGGATTTTGGATGCCGACATTTATGGGCCATCTGTGCCCATGATGTTTGGTCAGCCGGATGCCAAACCAACGGTGCGCGACAACAAATGGATGCAGCCGGTAATGGCTCATGGTATTGCCACTCAATCGATTGGGTATCTGGTGGATAAATCCGATGCAACGATTTGGCGTGGCCCGATGGCGTCCAAAGCGTTAGCCCAGTTACTCAATGAAACCGAATGGCCCGATCTGGATTATCTGGTGCTCGACATGCCACCGGGCACGGGTGACATCCAATTGACGTTGGCGCAGCAAATTCCGGTGACGGGCGCGGTGATTGTGACCACACCGCAAGACTTGGCGCTGGCGGATGCTCGTAAAGGCGCGGCGATGTTCGAAAAAGTCGATGTGCCGGTGGTGGGGCTGGTGGAGAACATGAGCTACCATATTTGCAGCCATTGTGGCGAAAAAGAGCACATCTTTGGTGTCGGTGGCGCGCAGACGCTGGCGGCGGAATATGGTTTGTCGCTACTTGCGCAAATTCCGCTGCACATTCAGATGCGTGAAGATATTGATGCGGGCAATCCAACTGTCGTGGCACATCCAGACAGTGAACATACCGCGCTGTATTTAGATTTGGCGGAGCGAATTTGCGCTCAGTTATATTGGCAAGGCAAAGCGAAACCGGACCCGATCAGCTTCGCTTTGGTGGAGTAATCTAGATCACAAATATTTGCAGAGTGAATGTAATCGTTTGCTCTGTTTTAATGTTGTTCGATCAGGGAAATTATTGATACTTTGCTCCACTGCAAACTGGTATCTACCTTGTGAACTCCCTATAATCAGGCGGTTTATCTTAGTTTCCTCATCTTCACGTATCGGGTGCACATACATGTCTGATAATAATCAATGCGTCATCGTCGGTATCGCTGGCGCTTCTGCTTCTGGGAAAAGCCTCATCGCCAGTACCATTTACAATGAACTGCGTGCGAAAGTAGGCGACCATCAAATTGGTGTGATCACGGAAGATTGCTATTACAAAGACCAAAGCCATCTGAGCATGGAAGAACGTGTCAAAACCAATTATGACCACCCGAGTGCGCTAGACCACGATCTGCTTTGTGAACACCTGCAAAAGCTGACCCGTGGTGAAGCGGTTGACGTCCCTGAATACAGCTACACTGAACATACTCGCACCTCAAATACGGCCACGATGACACCAAAGAAGGTGATCATTTTAGAAGGCATTCTGCTGCTGACGGATCCGCGTCTGCGTGATTTGATGCACGCAAGCATCTTTATGGACACCCCACTGGACATCTGCCTGCTGCGCCGCGTGAAACGCGATGTAGAAGAACGGGGTCGTACCATGGAATCGGTGTTGGCTCAGTACCAAAAGACGGTACGCCCTATGTTCATGCAGTTTATTGAACCGTCTAAACAGTACGCAGACATCATCGTGCCGCGTGGCGGTAAAAACCGCATCGCGATTGACGTGTTAAAAGCGCATATTGCGAAGTTGCTAAAATCGTAAATTTAACCAATGCTTAGCATTAGCTGACTTTATTTTTCTTCGTATAAGTGGCACTTTAGGTGCCACTTTCTTTATCCGTCAAGCAAGGAAAAAAGCAGATGAAAAAACTGTTCCTGTGCGTTGCTGCATTGTTGATCGTCGTGCTAGGCGCGATCGCAGCCCTCGTTATTTTGGTCAATCCCAACCAATTTAAGCCCTTGTTGGTTGAGCAAACCAAGAAGCAAACTGGCCTTGATCTGGTGATCGAAGGCGATATCGGTTGGCAATTCTTTCCCTCCATTGGGTTTGAGTTGGGCAAAACCGAACTGAAAAACCCATCAGGCTTTAGTAGCCCGAATCTATTTAAAGTCGACAGCGTCGGGATTGATGTGTCGGTGATGCCGCTGTTTGATAAACAGTTGCAGATCGGCAACATCCGCCTAGACGGTGCCGAAGTGCATCTGGAAACGCTCAAAGATGGCCGCTCGAACTTAGACAGCCTGACCAAAGCGCAGACCTCGACCCCATCGAACGATGCGAAAGAGACCGCTCCGGCAGCAGAAACACCGACCGCCAATGACTCGGCTTCTGCGGCGCAGGATTGGTCAATCAACCTCGCTGGTGTTTCCATCAACAATGCGTTGCTTGAAATACAGGATCGCAAAGCGGGCACACAAACCAAGTTGTACGATGTGCAGTTGCAAGTGTCTGAATTTGCTGCTGACGCTTGGACTCGTGTGGATTTTGCAGCCAAAGGCAGCAACAACCAACAGCAGTTTGGCGCCAGTGGTAACGCGGAAATCAAGCTGTCGAAAGATTTCAAACAATATGCGCTGCGCAATATCACGCTTGATGCGAATTTCAGCGATCCAAGCACGCGTATTGATTCAGCCAAACTGGCTTTGGCAACCTTTGAGTTTGATAAAGCCAACGCGCTGACATTCTCAGCCAAAGGCACCGCCTCGCAGATGAAACTGGACGCCAACGGCAGTGCCTCGGTGACCGTTGATCAGGCAATCAGTCACGTGAGCGTTGAGAAGCTGGATTTAACCGCCAACCTTGATGGTGCGGCGTTGCCACAATCACCGATGAAGGTGACCATGCAATCTTCAGTCGCGTTTGATATGACCAAAAATGCGCTGAGTGTGGTTTTAGATAAACTCACCGCCAACGCATTGCAGTTCGATGGAAAAGCCAACGTGGTGTTGGGGGATATTCCCAAAGTCCGCTTTAATCTGCACAGCCCAGATATCGATTTGGATGAATTCCTCGGGCTCAATCAGTCAACAGCAACGGCTGAAAGCAAGCCAGCCGCTGGTGGTTCTGCAGGCAAGAGTTCTTCAGACAAAGCTGAGGTTGAACCGGATTTGTCGGCACTGAAAACGTTGGATGTCGCGGGTGATATCGCCATCGATAAATTTAAAGCCAGCAACGCAAAAATGCAGAACGTGAAAACCAGCTTTACGGTGAACCGGGGCGTGATCGATCTCAAATCGTTTACCGCCAATCTGTATGACGGCAGTGTGAAAGCAACCGCGCAAATTGACGCGCGCAAAACACCAGCCACATACACTGTGAAGAAAACTGCTATTGGCATCAAGGTTCAGCCGCTGCTGAAAGATGTGTTGGATAACGACAAACTGGAAGGCACCGGGAACATCGATGTCAACGTGCAAGGGAAAAGCCTGACGCCAACGGGGATCAAACAGAATCTCGCGGGTACGGTGGCGATTAATTTTGCCGATGGGGCCGTCAACGGGATCAACGTGGCGCAGCTCATTCGTACCAATTACGCCAAGATCAAAGGCCAGACCGTGACGGATGTCGATTCCGTGCAGAAAACCGATTTCAGCGCGATGACCGCGACCCTGAAGCTGAACAAAGGCGAAATGACCACCGATAACCTCAACATGCAATCGCCTTTGCTGCGCATTCATGGTGAAGGCAAAGCGAACTATCTGCAGGAAACTGTCGATTTTCTGGTGCGCACCTCAATCGTCGGAACCTTGGAAGGGCAGGGAGGCAAGAACATTGATGAACTTCGCGACGTGACCATTCCAATCAACGTCTCTGGTCAATGGGCAGATCCGAAATTCAAACTGGTATTTGATGATGTGCTGAAACAGAAAGCACAAAAAGAGATAGATCGTGGCCTTGAGAAACTCAACGACAAGATCAAAGACGAGAATACCAAGAAAGCGGTGGATGGCTTACTCAAAGGGCTATTCAAATAAGCGTTCGACACCTCAATCAGTTGACGTACTGAACCAATCTAGGGCTGGCATATCCAGCCCTTTTTTATGGTGGTGATGAGATGCGCAGGGTCTTCCTTACGCAATGGTGAAGAAGAGAAGCGGCGGCGCAGTGCGGGTTTACCAATCCACGCCTTGTAACGCTTTCACGCCGGACTCGAACGCGTGCTTCACGTTTTTCACTTCAGACACGGTATCGGCCATGTCAATCAGCGTACGATGGGCGCCACGGCCCGTGATGATGACCGATTGCATGTACGGGCGATTCTTGAGCGACTCAACCACTTCATCGAGGTCGATGTAGCCGTAACTCACCATGTAAGTCAGTTCGTCAAACAGCACCACATCCAGCGACTCATCTTGCAGCATGCGTTTGCACTCTTGCCACACCAGTTGTGCGGCTGCCGTGTCGCTCTCTTTATTTTGCGTTTCCCAAGTAAAGCCCGTTGCCATGACCTGAAATTCAACGCCGAGTTTTTCCAGCAGGTTGCGTTCACCGTTGTCCCAAGTGCCTTTAATAAATTGTGCCACGGCACACTGTTTACCGTGGCCCACTGCACGCGCAACGGTGCCAAAACCTGAGGTGGATTTTCCTTTACCGTTGCCAGTGATGATCAGCAATAAGCCTTTCACTTCCTGTGCGGCCGCAACGCGCGCATCAACTTGTTCTTTGACTTTCTGTTGTCGTGCTTGATGGCGTTCTTGTTTGATCTCTTCGCTGGACATGCGCAATCCTTGTTGTTGTGATATTCCCGCTATGATAGCCCAACTCGTGAATGGCAAACACCAACGAAAAGCATGGAGATATAGGCAAGATACGTGTGTTGACGCGGGCGAAGGCTGCCAACCGGTGGCGGCGCAGCCTGCCGAGCGCTAAATGGAGAGTTTTTGCACGGTTTCCGACACCAGATCTGCGTCGTAGATGATCTCTTCAATCACACGTGAGACGGTGTTGGCTTGATTCTCGCCGTGTGAGGCTTTATCAAACACGACTTTGATGGTGTGATCGATATTGCCAATGATTTGCGAGTTTTTGTCGATCACGGATGCGATTTCAGACGTGGATGCTGAGGTGCGAGAGGCCAGTTTACGGACTTCGTCGGCGACCACGGCAAATCCGCGTCCTTGATCGCCTGCTCGCGCCGCTTCAATCGCCGCATTGAGTGCCAACAAGTTGGTCTGTTCGGCGATGTCGCTGATGGTAGACACGATGGCCTCGACGTTCTTCGATTGGCGATTGAGTTCTTCAATCAACCCACTGACGACATCGACCGCAGCATTGATCTCTTTGGAATTCGACAACATCGATGCAATGGAGCCTTGCCCCTGACGAGCTATGGAGACGGTGTCTTCGGCAATTTGACAGGACTTTTTCGCGGCATCGCGTACGACCATGGCTTGTTCAACCCGTTCGGTGATGTCGCTCGCCAACTTGATGATCTTCACCACCTTGTTTTCGTGATTGAAAATGGGGTTGTAGGTGGCTTCCAACCAGATCACGCGCCCGTGCTTGTCCCGGCGTTTAAACAGACCAGATTGAATTTTTCCGCTGGCGAGATCGGCCCAGAAATTGGGATTGTTTTGGTAAAAATCATCTTCGCAAAATAGGCGATGATGCTGACCGACAATGTCGTTGAGCTGATAATCCAAACAGGCGAGAAAGTTTCGGTTGGCGCTGAGAACCGTGCCATCGGGCGTAAAATCAATCACCGCCAGTGACTTGTCCATTGCTTTGAGCAGTGCCTGATTTCGCTCTAATTCCACTTGCTCTTGAGTGACGTTCGACGCCACTTTGGCCACGTAGGCGACGTGGCCATGCTCAAGTACCGGAAAGTACGTCGCAGCCACCCAAACGGCGTTGTCGTGGCGGTCTTTGCGAATGAATCGACCTCGAACGGGGTGGCCGCTTTTTAAGTCGTGCCATAACTGTTGATAGTCCGCTTTGGCGGTGTCTTCAGGAAAACAAAGTATGCTGTGATGTTTGCCTTGAACTTCCTCTAGGGTATATCCGACCACACTCAAAAAGAGTGCGTTGGCAAAGCGGATGTGGCCGTCAGGCGTAAATTCGATGTACGGTACTTGTTCTCTGATGGCGTTTTTAAAGCATTCGAACTGAAACCGTTCTTGTTGCAATGCTTCCATGGTGTGGCGAGTTTTCTTGGACCCAAACATGTCATTCCCTCAACAAATAAAACTAGGTCAAACCATCAGTTATTTAGTCGTAATAGCGGATGATTACAAGCCGCATGAACCGCTTTTTGGCGGAAGTGTGTGAGCCGATGTATTCAACATGCGTTTCAACAACATCAACTGCAACTCGAATGTATGATGGCATGGATTCTGTGATCTTATTCTTTTGATATGCAATGAGTTTAGTTCAAATTCGGAGGGATGCGATATCAACGCCAGATTGCGTCACCTGTCATGTGTTGTGTGAATCGCATTTACTCAACGTGATAAGTCTGTCAATTACACAAATTTATTTGAAGTTGTTGACAATATTGCGCGTTTTTCGTCCAATGGGTCACTCATTTGCCACGGGTCATCTATAGTCAGTCATGAAACCAATGACAATATCTCCACGATACACTTCGCTTGCTTAAAGGGCTGAGCTGTTGCTTAGCCCTTTCTTTTTGTGTGATGCATCCACCCACCCATCAAGTCGTGTGATTCGTTCATAACGTCAGTGTGTGAATTTATACTGTAATTATATACAGGTATCTTTTATACTGCGGATTCATCTACACCGATGGAGAACGAGAATGGAATGTGCAGTGCAGACAAACCCACGCTTTCCCCGCGCCGACACGGATGGCGTGATGATGGAGTGTGAAGCGCGGACACAACGCATCCACTTGGCGGTTGAGCGCGTGGCACGAGAATCGCAATGCTTGGCAGATTGGCTCAGCTACGTTTATCTTGACCATACCGCGACGCAAGACGTATGCCGTCGCCGTCTGTTTGATGCTATTGATGCCGAGTGGCAACAGCAACACTTGGATCGTGTCCTTGCTCCTTCTTTCCGATCGCTGATCCCTGTTCTTGTTGATGGTTTTGCGCTGACACGAGGCGGCCATGCCGAATTGATGTCACGTGTGGGGCGTCGACAGGCATTCCCGACGTTTACGCGTGTCTATTTGATCAACGCGCTGGTGGAGGCAGACAGCTTGGCGTCTGGAGAACGTTGTGAGGCGTATAAACAGGAGCGCCGAGCATACTACCGCCACCAGTGGCCGACTTGGCAAAGCAAAGTGAATGAGTTAATGCAACTTTTACTGCAATACGATCAGATGGCGCGTACACTTTTTAAAAACAAACTGGAATGAGTGGATGAAACGTAAAACTGCCATATTGGTTGTGTGTATGGGAAATATTTGTCGTTCTCCAACGGGAGAAGCGGTGCTGAAACACAAAGCGCAGCAATTGGGGCTTGAGATCGAGGTCGATTCTGCGGGCACCATTGGCTATCACCAAGGGAACCTGCCCGATGCACGCGCAAGAGCGGCGGGAGAAAAACGTGGTTATTCATTTTCTGGGATGCGCGCTCGTCAAGTGACGAATGATGACTTCGCTCATTTTGACCTTGTTTTGGCTGCAGATCGCGACAACTTGTCGGATTTAAAACAGCGCTGCCCATCTGAATATCAACATAAATTGGCGCTATTTTTGAGTTTTGGCCATTCGGAATATGATGAAATTCCCGACCCTTATTACGGCGGAGAGCACGGTTTTGAAATGGTGTTGGATCTGATTGAAGAAGCGTCCGAGCAATTGCTTTTTCAACTCAAACAAGAAGGCCAGTGTTGAACACTGGCCTTTTGGGTATCAAGGATAATTAGAAACGGTAGCTGGCTTGGATACCGGCGATCCATACGTTGCCGCTCATTTGACCGTCAAATTGGCCACCCACCGCCTCGGCTTTGTCATCGGAAGCATAGCCACGAGATTCCAAAATGTCGGCATCTTTAGCGAAAATGTAGGTAAATGCAGCGTCTAGGGTGAGCTGTTCGGTGATGTCGTAACCTGCACCGATACTTAGCCAAATACGATCAGTTTCTGGAATGGTGATTGTACGGTTTTTAGTGCTCACCGCAGCGGTGTCGTAGGCGACACCCGTGCGTAGCGCTAGTTTCGGATCAAGTTGATAGGTCGCACCAACGGCAAAGCGGTAGTTGTCTTTCCAGTTTTCTTCTTTCACCATCACCGAACCCATGGTATCGAGTTCTGCTTGCAGCTTTTCAAAGCTGCTCCAGTCCGTCCAGTTGATGCTGGTATGCAGCGCAAACTGATCGGTGATTTGGTGGTAGGTTGACAGCTCAGCCGTTGCAGGCAGTGTCAGCATCATATGGCCGGTATCAGACAGCACGGCATTGTATGCTTGAACATACATGTTTGCTGAGCCTGTCAGTTTCAAATCGACTTCAGATTTATACGCAAAGCCAATGCGGTTGCTCGGCGTCACTTGCCATGCAGCGCCTGCTTGCCAGCCCCAGCTGGTGTCATCGCCTTCCATGTATTTCAACGTTGTGCCTTGAGCAAGGCCAAGCGCTTCAGTTTGTGCGGGTGATTTGGCGCCAAAGTGGCCTTCACCTTTCACAAAACGAACACCACCACCCACGCTAACGGTTTCTGTCAGTTTGTAGGCGATGTTGGCGTTGGCTTCCATGGTTTTCACCATGGCTTCATTACCAAAATGGCTCGCGGCGAACCCAGAATCTAATTCGGTTTCCATGCCGTAGTTGGTGCCAAATGCCAGGCCAACAGCCAGTGTGTCACTCAGTTGGTGAGACAGATAAAAGTTTGGAATGACAGCATCATTGGCGTAATCAGAAGAGCTGGCGCTTGAGGTCTTGTCGTAAAAGTTCACATCGCCTTCGACGTCCACATTGGGGTTCACGTACAGTGCGCCTGCTGAAAATTGGGTGCCTTTCAGATAAGTAAGCATGGCAGGGTTACGCCATTGTGCGCCTGCGTTGTCAGCCATGGCAGCTTCACCAGCGTACGCTCGGCCAAGGCCGGTTGCAGAGTATTCTGCTAACTGGAAACCAGCTGCTTGAGAGAGAGTTGAGACACTTGCTAGACCACATGCTACTGCAATAGAAAGAAATTTCTTATTGGTTTTCATTATATTGTTCGCTGAATTTATCTGAATGGATGACCGTAAAGTCTAAAACTAGAGCTTTTGCTTTAACAATAAAAAACACTGTATTGGACTTGTTTGGATATAAAATCTGCTAATTGATGGATAAATAGCGAAAGTAACTGATTTAAACCGTACGGTTATTCTTCTTTCGGCGTACAACTGTAGGGCGGGGGGCGCCTTTGGGAACACAAGTGTTCGCCAAAATTCAATCGGGTGAAAGCATTCCAGAAATAAAAAGGGCTGGAAATCCAGCCCTTAAAGTGAGTTGTCTATCGACTATTTTGCTTAGAATGTACGGCTGTATTGTAAGCCCAATAGGATCGCATCAGCGTGCGTTGTACCAGTAAAGGTCGAAACAGTTGTGCCAGAAACGGTGGTTGACTCAGATACGTCAACATCTTTACCCAATAGGTAGGTAAAGCCAAAATCTACATTAGACTGTTCATCAACTTGATAAGTGAAACCTGTCGAGAACCATTGACGATCTGAATCAGGAACTGAAATTGACGTGATCTTATCTTGAGCGCTAGTGTCATACATATAGCCTGCGCGTAGCGTCCAAGTTTTATTTAGGTAGTAGGTACCTCCAATGGCATAATGCCAGCCGTCTTGCCACTCGTAGAGTTTTTCGTCAACGTTTTCATTTTTAAATTCAATCTTATCGAATCGGTTCCAACCAATATATTGGATGCTGTAGTGTAGCGCGAAGCTGGTGTTTTCAATTCGGTGATAACCAGAAAATTCAGCGATATCTGGTAGAGGCAGTTTTACTTCTTTGTCGCCATCTTTTGCTGTGATCTCTGGGCTATAACGATAGGCTAAACCGAAACGGTTGTTTTCATCCAGCTCCCATACTGTACCCACATTGAAGCCCACGCCCCATCCGTCAGCTTTGTCAACATTTACAGCGTCGTAACCGTTTAACGCGTTGAGCATACCCGTGGTTGCATCAACGACAGGTCCAGTATAATAATTATCACTAAAGCTACGTTTTAAGGTGCCTTGACCGTAAATGACATCAATACCGGCACCAAAGCTCCATTGTTTATTCAGACGATATGAACCGGCTAAGCCGAAGTTTACGCTTAAAACTTCAGTTTCACCGCCAAACTCACCACCAGCGTAAGAGCTGCTGTACTTGGTTTTGGTACCAAAGTTGGTGTATGCATCAGCACCCCATGCAAACTTTTCGTTTATTGGAACAATCAGGTGTATGTTCGGTGCAACAGAAGTCGTGCCTGCATCATCATAATCAGCGTTTGAAGATTGGCCTGCAGCATTGGTGTAAGTGCCATCTTTAACTTCAATCATCGACGTGATGGTTTCAAAACCCAAAGACATCGATGTTTTGTCAAATAGAGCCATGGCAGCGGCGTTACGTGACATCACCGCTGCGTTATCTGCGATAACGGCATCACCGGCGAATGCACGGCCAAGGCCTGTGGCAGATTGAGCGTTGAGCTGGAAGCCCGCAGCCATTGCTTGCTGCGTAGCGAGAGAGACGGTCACTGCTAAGAGTGACTGTTTAAACAGACGCGTCTTGTTCATTTGGACTTTTCCTTATTATTCGCCTCTTTGGGCGTTTGTTTTGAGCAATTGCTCAGTTGGTGGCTGATACTAGACGCAAGTATAGAGTATAGAAATCCGACCATTGTCTAATTGGATGATAAAGTTATAGAAATGATGACCATTTGGCATGAAAATGCTCGGATATGTGATTTTTTAGAGTTTTAACTCTATTTTAACAATTAAAAAACCCGCTCAAGGAGCGGGTTGGGGTTATTTTGCTGGTTTTATCATCGGCATCAGATGTTCGGCTATTTTCGCAACATTTTCGCCTTGATTACCGACGAGTATCAAACTCATGTGGCCGATGGGCTCAATGATACCGGACATGCCAGCCTTATCGAACTGGACATTTTGCTCACTGGCCATGGCGGTCAAAAACAGCGTGACTTTGCCTTTTTCACCTTGAAAAACCATGTGAACAGCATTGGCATGACCAAATCCGCAATGGTTGAGGTAGTACACGTGATACGGGAAGGTCCCGTTGAGGTGATAGGCGAAAGGTTGCATCTTCGCATTAATTTGGCGGGAGCTAACCGCTTCATCTAATACAGAAACAAACACTTCTTCGTCTAAAACGTGCTTAACGGCGATATCTGCAAGACTCGCCTGTGCTGGCGTCACGAGCAGGTTGCCCCAATTGACTTGTCCTACCGCTAAACCGACGACAAACGCCACGGATGCAGCCATCGCCATGGCTCGGCGTACAAAGCGCGGACGCACAACGTTATCGGCAGCCGAACTGTGGCTGAACAAGATACGATCTGCCAAACCATCGGGCACCTCGACTCGCATTACTTCAGCAATTCTTGCATCCAGGTTCAACACGTCGTCGGCAAATTTGCTGTTTGCTTCATGCGCAGCAATGGCCTCTTGCATCGCTTTGTCGCGATGCTTTGGATCCGACAACATGCGGCGGCGAAATTCTAAATCATCCATTTTGCTGCCCCCTGTAATTCTCTGAAGAATCTAACATCTCTTTGAGTTGGTTGCGTGCCCGAAATAGTCGGGTCATCACGGTGTTTTTATTCAGCTCCAGTATCTCAGCAATCTCCTCGCCACTAAAGCCCCCAATCACTTGCAAAAACAGCGGCTCTCGGTAATCCACATCCAGTTTCATGATTTGTGCGTGCAGCCATTCCTGTTGATGATGTGCATCATCTGAAACGTTGGCTTCGTTGCTGTGGTCATCGATGTCCACCAAGTCAAACTGTTTGCGTTCAAACCGCCGTGCGTTTTCGCGCCGCAATATGGTAATCAGCCACGACTTTGCGGCTTTCTCATCTTGTAAACTGTCGAGCGATTTCCACGCCCGTAAGCAGGTTTCTTGCACCAGATCTTGCGCCACGCTTTGGTCTTTACACAGCCAGTAAGCGTAGCGATAGAGATCGCGATGGTAAGCACGAACCAGTGCTTCATATTTTCTTTGTCTGTCCATACCGCTATTGACCGGACGGTTGGAACTTTTCTTTCCAAATATTTTGAGTAGCGACACAAAAGTCTCCAGTTGATCACGCCAGATCCGTTCAGAAGGAGGAATGCACAAATACTATTCAGTTTCGAAATGTGCTCAGAGATTGTTTTGAATCAAGTTTAGGCGGCGTTGGGGTTACAAAACCACGATAAAATTGATCTAAGCCAAAATCTCATGCCTTGATACGGTTATAGTAGCTCCTGTCATCTAGTTAGTCTTTGCGGCTAACGTGTTGAGCAAGATGACACTTCCTTTTGAAGGCTGACTTTACTTTCTCCTAATCAGGAAACTGATTATTTTCAATTGGCGCAAGTTAATTGCTTTAAAAACATTCCGACCACACAACTTTGTGTGGTTTTTTTTTGCCTCCGATTTTTGTTTCCCACACCCTCGACCTACTTTGACAAAAGCCAAACCCATAAACTCTTTGATTCTTCTACACTTAACAAGTGATTCGCTGCAAATATCACGTTTATTTAAACAGTTGTTTGATTGTCTTAACAATCTCGTTACAATGCGTCAGGTCAGACCTCTTATTCTAAGGAGAAACAATGGGCAAACAGGAAGTGAGAACACGCTCCGGTGAACGTGTGGCGATCGTAGCGGGTCTACGAACTCCCTTTGCGCGTCAAAGTACAGAATTTGGCCAGGTGCCAGCTGTTGATTTGGGCAAAATGGTCGTGAGCGAAATGCTGGCGAGAACGGATATCGATCCCGCGTTGATTGAACAAGTGGTGTTTGGTCAGGTGGTACAGATGCCCGAAGCGCCGAACATTGCGCGTGAAATTGTACTGGGTACTGGGATGAGCATTCATACCGATGCGTACAGTGTCACTCGTGCTTGTGCCACCAGTTTTCAGTCGGCGGTGAACGTCGCAGAAAGCATTATGGCCGGTACCATTGATATCGGTATCGCAGGTGGTGCGGATTCTTCCTCTGTTTTACCCATTGGTGTGTCTAAGAAACTGGCGTCGAGCTTGCTGGCGTTGAGCAAAACCAAAACCTTGGGCCAGAAATTGAGCGTACTGAAATCCTTGTCACTCAAAGATCTGATGCCAGTGCCGCCTGCGGTGGCCGAGTATTCCACCGGTTTGTCCATGGGCCAAACGGCTGAACAAATGGCGAAATCGCATGGTATTTCGCGTCAGGATCAAGATGCCTTGGCGCATCGGTCGCACACACTGGCGGCGCAAGCTTGGAAAGACGGCAAGATTCGCGATGAAGTGATGACCGCGTTTCCAGAACCGTACAAAAAATGGATCGATACCGACAACAACATTCGTCAGGATTCCACGCTAGAAGGCTACGCCAAATTGCGTCCGGCGTTTGATCGCCAATACGGTAGCGTGACGGCTGCAAACAGTACGCCGCTGACCGATGGTGCTGCGGCCATCATGTTGATGCGTGAAGGCCGTGCGAAAGAGCTGGGGCTTGAGATCCTTGGGTACATTCGCTCCTATGCATTCTCTGCCATCGGTGTGGAAAAAGACATGCTGATGGGGCCGTCTTACGCCACGCCTCTGGCGCTGGATCGCGCTGGCATTACACTTGCCGACCTGACGCTGATTGACATGCATGAAGCGTTTGCCGCGCAGACGTTGGCCAACCTGAAAATGTTTGCCAGCGACAAATTTGCGCAGGCGTGTTTGGGTCGCAGCCAAGCGATTGGCGAAGTGGATATGGATAAATTTAATGTGTTGGGCGGGTCGCTGGCGTATGGCCATCCCTTTGCGGCAACGGGCGCGCGCATGATCACGCAAACATTGCGTGAATTGAAACGTCGTGGTGGCGGTTTGGCCTTGAATACCGCGTGTGCCGCGGGTGGATTGGGCGCAGCAATGATTCTGGAGGTGGAGTAATGAGCCAATCGAAAGCATTTCATCTGAGTGTGGATGAGCAGAACATTGCGTGGCTGGCCATTGATGTGCCGGGAGAAAAAATGAATACCTTGCAGGCGGCATTTGCCGACGACATGCAGGCCGTGTTCAAACAGCTCGACGCGCAAAAAAGTCAGCTCAAAGGGTTGATTGTGCATTCGCTCAAACCGGACAACTTCATTGCGGGCGCTGACGTGCGCATGCTGGAAGCGTGTACGTCTGCACCGGAAGCTCAAGCGTTGGCCACGCAAGGCCAAGCGATGTTCCAGCAGTTGTCCGATCTACCATTCCCCGTGGTGGCCGCGATTCATGGCCCTTGTTTGGGCGGCGGTCTGGAATTGGCGCTGGCCTGTGATTATCGCGTGTGTACTGATGACGATAAAACGCGTCTCGGTTTGCCGGAAGTGATGTTGGGTCTACTGCCAGGCTCTGGTGGGACGCAACGTTTGCCGCGCCTGATTGGTTTGTTGCCTTCACTGGATTTGATTTTGACGGGCAAGCAATTGCGCGCCAAAAAGGCCAAGAAACTGGGCGTGGTGGATGCGTTTGTACCACATACCGTGTTGCTTGATGTGGCAAAACGTTTCATCGACGAAAACGGCAAGAAGAAAGGCAAAGTCAAACTGACGACCAAAGAAAAGCTGATGTCTCAGACCGGGTTTGGCCGCAAAGTGATCTTTGATCAGGCGAGCAAGAAAACGGAACAAAAGACGCGCGGAAATTACCCAGCGGCAAAAGCGATTTTGGAAGTGATTCAACATGGCCTTGAGAAGGGCATGAAGGCCGGGCTAGAGCTGGAAGCCAAACGTTTTGGCGAACTGGTGATGACACCGGAATCGAAAGCGCTGCGGTCGATTTTCTTTGCCACCACCGAGATGAAGAAAGAGAACGGCACCGATGCGACCCCGCTGACTGTCAATCGTATTGGCGTGCTGGGCGGCGGATTGATGGGCGCGGGGATTAGCCATGTCAGCGTAGCAAAAGCCAAAGTGCCGGTACGTATTAAAGATGTGTCCAACGACGGCATTCTCAATGCACTGAATTACAACTACAAACTGTTTGATAAGCAGCGCAAGCGTCGCATTCTTAGCAAAGCGCAATTGCAGGCACAAATGAGCCAGCTGTCTGGCGGTATCGATTTCACCAGCTTCAATCACACCGATGTGGTCATCGAAGCGGTATTTGAAGATCTGGCTCTGAAACAGAACATGGTGGCGGACATTGAAGCCAACGCGAAAGCGAGCACCATTTTTGCGACGAACACGTCGTCGCTGCCGATTCATCACATTGCCGCGAAGGCCGCGCGCCCTGAGAATATCGTCGGCCTACATTACTTCAGCCCGGTGGAGAAAATGCCGCTGGTGGAAGTGATTCCGCACGATACCACGTCAGATGAAACCATCTCGACCGTGGTGGCTTTGGCGCGCAAACAAGGGAAAACGCCCATCGTGGTCAAAGACTGCGCGGGTTTTTACGTCAACCGCATTCTGGCGCCCTACATGAATGAATCGGCGCAGATCCTGATGGCGGGTGAACCGATTGAAAACCTAGACCGTGCGCTGCTTGACTTCGGCTTCCCGGTCGGGCCGATTACGCTACTCGATGAAGTGGGCGTTGATATTGGCGCGAAGATCATGCCGATTTTGGTCAACGAACTGGGGCCACGTTTCCAAGGGCCAGATGTGTTTGATACGTTGCTCAACGATGGCCGCAAAGGGCGCAAATCAGGCAAAGGCTTCTACAGTTACAAAGGCAGTAAGAAGAAGGAAGTCGATAAGTCCGTGTATAAATTGCTGAAATTGACGCCGGAATCGAAGTTCAGCGACCAAGACATTGCGCTGCGCTGCATTTTGCCGATGCTCAATGAAGCGGTGCGCTGCTTGGACGAAGGCATTATTCGCAGCCCGCGTGATGGCGATATTGGGGCGATTTTCGGCATCGGTTTCCCGCCGTTTCTCGGTGGCCCGTTCCGTTACATGGACCACATTGGCATGAAAAAGCTGGTCGAGCTGATGAACCAACATGCCGAGAAATATGGCGATCGTTTTGCGCCGTGCGATGGCTTGTTGACCCGTGCAGGCTTGGATGAGCGTTTCTATCCAGCCTAAACCACGCAGTGAGCGCATCGACAAATAACGGGGCATTGGCCCCGTTTTTTTATCGCCGTCTTGCACATTGGTCTTGCGTGTCTTGCCGTGGAGTGTGCTAGCATAATTTGCAATATCAAGAAGTAAGAAGGATTCAACATGGATGCGCTTGAACTGCTGTTACACCGTCGCTCAGTTGCCAAACTTGAGGTGCCTGCGCCGGAAGGAAAGGCTTTGGAAAACATCATTCGTGCGGGGCTGCGTGCGCCTGACCACGCCAACTTAATGCCTTGGCGATTTGTGATCGCTCAAGGAAGCGGTTTGCAGAAGCTGTCGAATATTTTGGTCAATGCGGCCTTAAGCGATCACAGCGATGATGCGGTGGTGACCAAAGTGAAGAATGCGCCGTTTCGCGCGCCCATGGTCATTACTGTGATTGCGAAAGTCACGCCGCATGAGAAGGTGCCCGCGTTTGAGCAGCATTTATCGGCTGGTTGTGCGGTGCAGGCGATGCAGATGGCTGCGATTGCGCAAGGGTATCAAGGCATCTGGCGCTCTGGAAACTGGATGTTCCACCCACAAGTGCATCAGGCATTTGGGCTGGAAGGTGACGATCAAATCGTCGGTTTTCTCTATTTAGGTACGCCAGCGACGACGCCGATGAAAGTACCAGAGCGCGAACTGAGCCAGTTTGTGGAGTTTCTCTAATCGCACTACTGCAATACTACGCGCGTTCTAACAGACGGTCTCACTGACTGCGGTTGAGATCTTAAACAGAGAGGGCCTTGTGGCCCTCTTTTCTATCGGTTTGTTTTCTTCGTGACTCTCTGCTGAGTCACGATGACTTAGTGAATGTGGTAGGCAATCACGAAGTCGATAAACAGGCGCACTTTCTCAGGTAGATGGTCTTTGTGGTTGTAGAGCATGTAAATGTCGCGCGGGTTGGCGCTCCAATCACTCAGGACTCTGACCAAACTGCCATCTGCAATGAATTCACGCAGCATCACATCCGGCATTAGCGTAATGCCCAAACCTTCTGAACAAGCACTTCGAACCACGTTCAGCGCATTGGCTTGAAAACGGCCTTTGTCACCGTTGATAACTGTTTCCCCTTTGGAATTGCTCAATTGCCATTTCAGCAATGGATAGCCCTTTAACAGGGAATGTCTACTCAGTTCTTCAGCGTGCGTTGGGGCAGGGTGTTTGGTGAGGTAGTCAGGGCTTGCGACCAGGATGTCTTTGACTTCACTGATTTTTCTCGCAATCAGGCTGGAATCGCGTTGTGGGCCGACGCGAAAAATGACATCCCATTCGGTTGGGTCCAGTTGATCCGCGTGGTTGCTGGTGGTGAGTTCAATGTTGATTTCTGGGTATTGCTTCATAAACTCATTGAACATCGGCATCATCATGCGCTTCGTCAAATTGTACGGTGACGAGATTTTGATTTTGCCAGATGCACCGCGACATTCGTCGGTAATTTCTTCGGCCATTGAAGCCAGACGTTGCAATAACGGTGAACAGTCACTAAAAAAACGTTCTCCGGCTTCAGTCAGTGATAGCTTGCGAGCGTGGCGATTCAAAAGTCGTAGATTCAGTGAATCTTCAAGCGCTTGAATGCGTCGGGTGATGGTCGCTACAGGAATCATCGTCTTGCGGGAAGTGGCGGTGTAGCTTCCATTTTCGACAACCAGTCGAAAGAGGTTTAGGTCATCTAATTTCATTGTTCCTGACACATTATTTTACGAATTTGAGTAATTTATACGGATATCAGCTGTCAAAGATTGAGTCACGTCAACTTGTTGGCCGATTCGTGATATTCCATACATATAGTATGCAACTGCGGTGCAAAGTGGAATATTTGTATAAATCTTATTTCATGACTACTTTTTAAGTAACGTATGAAACCATCTTATAACAATAAAATAGATTGTGAACAGGAAGAGCATAGTGAGGTAGAAGCTATGTATAAAACTCACATCAGGGCTAAAGAATTCTCGGCTCCAGAATCCCTGCCTGAAAAGCTGATTATGTTGGTGGATGATGATCCGATCTTCAGGCGGATCACCAGCGGCTACTTGTCAGCGCAAGGCTACAAGGTGATGGAGGCGGAAGACGGTCTGGATGGGCTGAGAAAGTTGAGACACGCAGCGCCCGATTTGGTGTTGTGCGATCTGTCGATGCCGGTACTCGATGGCATTGAATTCGTAGAAGAAGTGAGTTTGGAGTACCCCTCCTTACCCATGATTGTGGTGTCTGGCACTGACGAAATGTCGGATGTCGCCAAGGCGCTGCGCTACGGCATCAAAGATTTTCTCGCCAAACCGATTGGAAATCACGAACACTTAGGTTGCGCAATTGAAAGCACGTTGGAGGATGCTTCGCATCACATCACGGATCAGCGTGACTTCTCAAGCCAATGGTTCCGAGTCGACGGGGGGGGAGACATACCCGAAGAGCAGGAGCTGCATTGGCACTTAGAATATCTGCGGGACAATCCCAGCGCGGCGCGAGATTTACTGCACGCATTGTTGCCGGAGAAAGACACGACGCAGGGCGCGTGGAAATGCAGTTACCGTTTGCTGCAATCGACCGATGTCATGCCCTTGGTGTTTGATTATGCGTGGCTCATGAATGGGCAGTTTGCATTCTACATCGTTGATTCTGCCAGTGACGACGACAAAGGTGTCGCGAGCACTCTGTTGGTGCGTGCACTGTTTCACGATTACCTGCGCAACTTGCGTAGCTTCAACGCTGATTTAAAAGATCTGGCGGAGATCGTTGAACGGGCGATTGAGTGTTCCGATTGCGCGGAGCCGGTGGCTGCGGTGTTTGGCCTCGCTAATTTGAGTGACGGGACGTTGTCGATTTTGCCGGCAGGGCTCGATAGCCAATGGTCGAATGGTTACATGACGCAGCACATCGCCGCAGGCGTAAAACTGGGTGAGAACTGCATGAAAAATTTCATCACCAAAGACTTGCTGATTCACAATGCTTGCCAGTTGTCGGTTAGCTGTTTGGGGGCAAGTAGCTTTATCCTCGATATCTATCAAGGTGCTTCCACGTAGCGCCGTATCGCTCACACTTGCCTACAGAGTGTGAGCGGTTTAACTCCCCTCGAATAACCTCAGTCTTTGTCCGTATTTGTGGCAAATTGTTTAAGGTATCATCAGCGCCTCAAAACAATAATGAATCCGCGTCTCTGTATTCAGAGCCGGACTGAAAGTAAGCCTCACCTACACGAGAGAAGCGAATCATGGCAGACAAAGAGTTTAAAGAACCTTACAATGCGCTGTACTTTTTAGGTTTTATTGCAGCCCTGTTGATCCCAACCCTTCCAGCGACCCTGACGTGGATTCGCGTTGTGAACGGTTACGCAGGTTTTTAATCAAGTCACAAACCCAAGTGTCGACACGTGTGCGACGTTGGGTTTGGCTTAAGTGAGGTTCACCATCAATATTCGTCACCTGTTGTTAAATATTGTTGGTGGTCTCAGTGTTGGCTTAGGCATTCTAGGCATCGTCCTTCCTCTTCTTCCCACCACCCCATTTCTGTTATTGGCCAGTGCGTGCTTTATGCGCAGCAGCCCTAAATTTCATCGTTGGCTGCATCAACATCGCGTGTTTGGGCCCATATTAACCAACTGGCAGCAACACAAAGCCGTCTCCAAACGGGTGAAGCAACGTGGTTGCATCGTGATTTTGCTCAGTTTCGCATTTTCCATTAGTGTGGTTCCTCATTTGTGGTTGAAAGCTCTGCTGTTTGTCGGCCTTGTGGTGTTGATCACCTGCTTTCTGCGACTTCCAACTCACGAGCTGGTTGCTAACCAACAAGAAAATCACTAGCATTATGTGGAAGTGTGCCCGCTCTTCGAGTGGGCGTTTGTTTTTTCTGCAGGGTAAAAATTGACCGGCGGAACCCTTAATACCGGATTCGGTCGTAGACCGCATCGGGCCAATCGAAGTTAAATTAGTATGACAACCGAAACTCTTTCACTGATCAAATCAAGCATCAAAAGCATTCAAGACTATCCAAAACCAGGCATCCTGTTCCGTGACGTGACCAGTCTGCTTGAAGATGCCAAAGCCTATCAGGCGACGATTCAACTCTTTTTGGATCGTTACAAAGAGATGGGTTTCACGAAAGTTGTGGGGACTGAAGCTCGTGGTTTCCTATTTGGTGCACCACTGGCGCTGGAAATGGGTGTGGGTTTTGTCCCTGTGCGTAAGCCAGGCAAACTGCCACGTAAAACCATTGCGCAAACCTACGACCTAGAATACGGCACGGATACGCTAGAAATTCACGTTGATGCTATTCAACCGGGCGACAAAGTTCTCGTGGTTGATGATTTGCTGGCAACGGGTGGCACAATTGAAGCCACAACCAAACTGATCCGTCAGTTGGGTGGTGAAGTGGAGCACGCGGCATTTGTGATTAACCTGCCAGAAATTGGTGGTGACAAGCGTCTTGAAGGGTTAGGCTTGAACGTTTACAGCATCTGTGAATTTGAAGGTCACTAAGCACCCATATCGGAAGGTTTCATGAGTTATCTTGCCTTAGCGCGAAAATGGCGACCCACCAAATTTAATGAAGTGGTGGGTCAGGCACATGTATTAACGGCTTTAGAAAATGCTCTGGCGCAAAACCGATTGCACCATGCGTACCTGTTTAGCGGGACGCGCGGTGTCGGTAAAACGACCATTGGTCGCTTGTTTGCCAAAGGGCTGAACTGTGAGACCGGCATCACCGCCACACCGTGTGGTGAATGTGCGACGTGTAAAGAGATCGATCAGGGACGCTTTGTCGACCTGCTGGAGATCGATGCGGCCTCACGAACCAAAGTTGAAGATACGCGTGAACTGCTGGATAACGTTCAGTACAAACCGGCACGCGGCCGCTTCAAGGTTTATCTGATAGATGAAGTGCACATGCTGTCTCGTCACAGCTTCAATGCGCTGCTCAAAACCTTGGAAGAGCCACCGGAGTACGTGAAATTCCTGCTGGCAACGACGGATCCACAGAAACTGCCTGTGACGATTTTGTCGCGCTGTCTGCAATTCCATCTCAAACCGATTAGTGTTGAAAACATTCAGCATCAATTGGCACACATTCTGGCTGCCGAACAGGTCAATAGCGATCACAAAGCACTGGCGATGATTGCGCATGCGGCCGACGGCAGTATGCGAGATGCGCTGAGCTTAACCGACCAAGCGATTGCGCTGGGGAATGGTCAAGTGCAGCCGGATGTGGTGTCTCACATGTTGGGGACACTCGACACCGATCAGGCGCTGCACCTACTGAAAGCGATGAGCAATAAGCAACCGCAAGCGGTGATGGATTGCATCGAAGCTTTGGCGCAAAACGGAGTGGAATGGGATGGATTGCTACAGCAATTGGCCACTCAGTTGCACCGCATTGCTATGTATCAAGCATTGCCCTCGAGCATTGATAAAGCGCAGCCTGATGCCGAAACCATTGAATGGCTGGCCAAGGCGTTGACGCCGCAAGATGTTCAGCTTTACTACCAAATCGCATTGAAAGGGCGTGACGATTTGTCGTTGTCGCCAACGCCGCGCATCGGGATCGAAATGATTACCTTGCGAATGATGGCGTTTCGACCGTCTCAAGCATCGATCACGCATGTGATTTCGACTCAGTCGGCAGCAATGGCACCAAGCCAGCCTCAAGTGAGTCAGCCCGTGGCGACGCCTGCTGCGCAAGCATCGCAACCCATGCCAAGCAAACCACAGCCTTCGGCGCCGGTTCATCCTGCCGCGAGTGCGCCAGAGCCGATGCAGCAGCCCGCGTCAATGCAACAGCTAGGGCCGCAGTCGCAACCAACCAGAGCGTCACACGCTGATACTCCCGTGCAACCGACGCCGCAAGCAACGTCACAACCAACGCCGCAACAAACGGCGGAGCGTGATAATAAGCCATCACCGGTGGTGGGATTGCGTCATCAACTGCGCTCTCAACGTCAAGGCTTGGCTCAGAAAGGTACGGATCCAAAAAAGCCTGAAGCGGCATCTGCTAAACCGGTCTCGGTTCTTGAGCGTGTAGCCCAGCGTGGTCAACATGCCGCGCAGATGTCGCCTTATTCTGCGCCGTCTGTTGACGACACACCGGATGATGAAGCGTATCAGTGGCGACCAACGCAAAACTTGCCGACTCCCACGCAGGAAAAAAGCGAGTTAACCCCAACGCAGATCAAACGCGCGTTAGAACACGAAAAAACGCCGGAAATGACCGCGAAACTGATTCATGAAGCGATTGAATTGGATGAGTGGGCGAACATTGTCCAGCGTTTGCATACGGCGAAGCTGGTGGAACAGCTCGCATTGAACTCAACGTATAAGAAGAGTGGCGCGTCGATTGAGCTGACATTGCGCCCCTCGCACGCGCACCTCAATACGGATAAAGCGCAGAGTGAACTTCTGCAAGCGTTGAATGACCAATTACAAGAGGATTGCCATTTGTCTGTCACGATTGGTGACGACGGTGAAACGCCTCTTGAGCTGCGAGAGCGCCTGTACCAAGGCAAACTCTCACAAGCCATCGACCATTTGGTGGCTGATCCTACGGTACAATTTATTGAGCGACGTTTTAGCGCTGAACTTGATAAAGACAGCGTTAGACCGATTTAACGGCAACTGTGGGCTTGAGATTTACACCAATCAACCCCACAGTATGTAAAACAATCAAGACAAACCAGAGAGACAAAGATGTTTGGTAAAGGCGGTATGGGCAACCTAATGAAGCAAGCCCAACAAATGCAAGAACGCATGCAAAAGCTTCAAGAAGAAATCGCAAACATGGAAATCACCGGTGAATCTGGTGCTGGTCTGGTCAAAGTGACAATCACTGGTAGCCACAGCGTACGCCGTGTTGACATCGACGAGAGTCTGATGGAAGACGACAAAGAGATGCTGGAAGACCTGATTGCTGCTGCGTTTAACGACGCTGCGCGCCGTGTTGAAGAAGCTCAGAAAGAAAAAATGGCGGGCGTGACTGGCGGTATGCAACTACCACCAGGCATGAAAATGCCGTTCTAACGACGAGTTAATTTAATGCGTACCAGTCATATGCTGGAGCATTTGATGGAGGCCTTACGTTGTCTGCCTGGGGTTGGCCCCAAGTCAGCGCAGCGTATGGCCTTTCATTTGTTGCAACGAGACCGCAAAGGTGGCTTGCAACTGGCAGATGCTCTGAGTCAGGCGATGGTGGAAATCGGCCATTGCAGCGAATGTCGCACCTTCACTGAAGAAGAGGTGTGTCACATCTGTCAAAACCCGAAACGTCAGGAAAACGGCCAACTTTGTGTGGTGGAAAGCCCAGCAGATATCGCTGCGGTGGAAGCGACCGGCCAGTACTCCGGACGTTACTTTGTGTTGATGGGGCACCTGTCACCACTGGATGGGATTGGACCGAGTGACATTGGCTTGGATGTGCTGGATTTTCGTCTTCAACGCGGCGGAATTTCCGAAGTGATTTTGGCCACGAACCCAACGGTGGAAGGCGAAGCAACCGCACATTACATTGCAGAGTTGTGCCGCGAACATGACGTGTCAGCCAGCCGAATCGCTCACGGCGTCCCGGTCGGCGGCGAGCTGGAATTGGTGGATGGCACCACGCTGTCCCACTCATTACTCGGCCGACAAAAGTTGTAAAAAAACCGCGCTTTCAAGCGCGGTTTTTTATAAAGCAGAGTGTCATTCAATCACTTAAGCAGAGACTTTTTCTGCCAGCAGTGAACGGTAAATCAACGCGCCCAGCGCACCACCAACAATTGGTGCCAACCAGAATAGCCACAATTGAGAAATCGCCCAGTCACCCACAAACAATGCAACCGCAGTACTACGTGCTGGGTTCACAGATGTGTTGGTTACAGGAATGCTGATGAGGTGGATCAGTGTCAAACACAGGCCGATCGCGATAGGCGCAAAACCTTGTGGTGCGCGGCGGTCAGTGGCGCCCATGATGACCAACAGGAACATAGCTGTCATCACAACTTCACAAACCCAAGCGGCGGTCAAAGAGTAACCGCCAGGTGAGTGTTCACCAAAACCATTCGCAGCAAAACCTGATGCAGCCACATCAAAACCAGCTTGACCTGATGCAATGACATATAGAATCGCTGCCGCAATCACACCACCAATCACTTGGAATACGATGTAAGGGATCACGTCTTTTGTTGAGAAACGGCCGCCAACCCACAGGCCAACAGTCACGGCTGGGTTGAGGTGACAACCTGAGATGTGACCAATGGCGAATGCCATTGTCAAAACGGTTAAACCAAATGCGAGTGCCACACCGAGCAAGCCAATGCCGACATCCGGAAATCCTGCAGCCAATACAGCGCTACCACAACCACCGAGAACCAACCAAAAGGTGCCGAACATTTCGGCAATATACTTATTCATGAGTTTTAACCTTACAAAGTGTATGGGAAGTCCCAAAATTCGGTAGGAAAATACTGCGAATTGAATAAGCCAAAGTCAGGATATTGCAAATACTAAGGTCGTTTAGCAAAAACAAAGATTGTGAAACTGGTTGTTTATGTCAGTTGTTCCAATTCCGTGAGATTAGCCAATGCTTCTTGGTTGGTTTTGCCGCAAACCACTGGGCAGGGTTTGAAATGGTGGCACACAGCGGGGCGCTCTGGTTTGCCGAATAACTGACACAGATTATTCTCGTTGAGCTGAATACAACGTGTTCCGGCCGGTTTGCCATTGGGCATGCCCGGGATCGGGGAAGAGATGCTTGGAGCAATGCAGCAGGCGCCGCAACCTAATCGACAATCCATCATGACCTCGTATTTGTGTATCCGCTCAATAAGGCCGCCGATCCTAACAGAAATATCGGATCATCACAGCGAAATCGCAGAATATTTATCCTTGAACTTTGTGGGGGAGGAAGGTATAAATCGTCCCCCTGAAACAAGACAGGAAAACAGAAGTGATGAGTGCTCCATTTTGGCAAAGTAAAACGCTGGATCAGATGACAGAAGCAGAGTGGGAATCTCTGTGTGACGGCTGTGGCAAATGCTGCCTGCACAAGCTAATGGATGAAGACTCCGATGAGGTGTATTACACCAACGTCGCCTGTAGCTGGCTGAACAGCGAAACCTGCGCTTGTAAAGATTACCCAAATCGCTTCACTTCTGGTGAAGAGTGCCTGAAACTGACTCGCGATAAAATTGATGAGTTCAACTGGTTGCCGGATACTTGTGCCTACCGTTTGCTGGCGGCAGGCGATACGTTGCCACCATGGCACCCGTTGATCACCGGTTCAAAAGAAGCGATGCACGCAGCTCAAGAAAGCGTGCGTAATAAAGTGGTGTATGAAATTGATGTTATCGACTGGGAAGACCACATTATCAACCATCCCGGACGAGATAGCCTATAAGCTGCTCGGATCAAAAAAGCCAACCGTCTGATGCGATACGCATGCCCGGTTGGCTTTTTGCTATGTGAGCCACGGAAAGACCATCAACGGTTAAAGCAGTAACAAAATACTGCCGACGGTTGCCGCAGCGGAAAGATATTGCCCCGCCGAATACGACGAATCATCTTCTTTCTTCACATCATCTGGATGGCCCATGCCCAAGGCGCCATAGGTAAAGGCTTCGACCTTATCCCCTAAGCTTTTATCTTGAATATTGGGGGTTTTTCCCTCTTCAATTTCCTTGAGTGCGGCCAGCAATGCTTTGCCTTCTTCAGAGAGGGTGACCTTATTTTGCTCAACCTTGAGGGGCGCCGATTCTGACTTGGCGTCATTGTTTGCCGTCGCCTGAGATCTCACCGTTTGGGGGGAATACAGCTGTGCTGATCCTACGCCTACTGGGTTCATACATCTCTCCTAAATTGTCTCTCAGTCACTATATCGACAGGGGGGTGAAAAACTTGTGCGATTTTTACACATTTTGCGTGCTAATTCGTCAAGCAAACATTGTGCCTGTTTTTAGATTTTCTGAGAGATAACCTCATTCCTGATGTGTGGTGGTGTCGCAGGTGAGATCGGCGTTGCGATGTTTCAATTGGCGAAACGCTGCCATCTGGTGCTCAGGTTGCACGTAGCGAACCGGTGGCGGCAGGACACGCAGCTGGTAATCTTGGCTTTGGGATTGCCACTCTGCCACTGGGGTGACGACCACGACGTTGAGCGCTGGGTTACGGCGCAAAATGGCGGCGGCCGTTCCGAGCCCATTTTGCGTATGGAACAAACCTGCAATGTGCATCACGCGTGCCTCAGGGTGTTTTGTGAGGTAGTTGACGATGCTTTCAGCCATGGTTTCATCCCAAGTCACTTGCGCGGCAAATTGGTTTTCCGTTTGCTCTGGCGTGCCGTGATGCATGGAGGCCATAAACTGTTGTTTGTATGGAGAGTCGTTGGTGTTGATCTGTTGGGCGACGAACGAACGGTTGGCCGTATCCAACTGAGAAAGATAACTGAGCCCTTGTCGGCCAATACAGCGCACAATCGGTTTGGGCGCGTTGGCGGCAATCACATCCAGTTGCTGTTGCTTTGCCAATTCCACCAAGGGGCGGTAGTCACTCTCGTAATTTGACCATGCGTTTGCTTGCTGAATCAGGTACTGTTCGCCAATCGTGCCTTGCAGATAGTCATTGAGCAACGCTTGCTTGTCGCGAGAAAACTGCTCCATAGAGAGTGCAACCGGGCGCTCTTCTTGGCTGAGTGTTTGCAATAAATCGGTTTGAAAGCGATGAATACCAGTGTGAGTGTGCCATTCCCCAACCAGAATGACATCAGCATGGCGAATCGCATGACGAAATTGCGTAAGTGAGCGCACTTCGCCCGTCGGCGTCGCGAGTTGATAGTCGTAATAGGTCGAGACTGGGGGTGTCGCAGCGCAGCCCATAATGGCAGCGGAAAGCAGTAGGGGTAGGGCAAATCGCATAAAGGCCTCCATTGAAAACCGGCTCATGGTAATGGAGTGCCTTTTGAGTTGCAAATAAAATGAGAATTATTATCGTTTATTCGTTGGCACTCAGCTTGCGATAAACACGCAACATAAAGTCAGCTTCACATTCAAACTGTTCGGATGCGCGAATCTGCGCTTTAAATGCGTCGCTGGCTCGCCATGCGAACGGAGTCATTTGTAACAGATCAAAGGCCACTTCACCGGGTAATGTCATCATATAGTTGATTTTTTGCTCGGTTTCCAGCGCAAAGCCCTCAATGTGTTCAGGCTGCTCTTCGTGCAGGCGAACGTCTTGATAAATGCCTTGTTTAAACTGATAGAGGTGGCGCGCTGCGGGTGTAACCGTGATCACCACGCCATGGTCATGAACGCACCGTTGCAGCTCTTCTGCTTTGCATGGTGCGTAGATCCGTAAAATACCATCTAACGCGTGATCAGCAAACGGCAGACGATGACTCGAGGCCACCGTGAATTCGCAATTGGTGTAGCGTTTGGCCGCGTAGCGCACGGCAACCTTTGAGATGTCTAAACCGTACGTTTGGGCCTGGGCATGTTGCGCTTGCAGTGCGTTCGCCACATAAGTGGTGTAGTAGCCTTCGCCGCAGCCAATGTCGAGTAGCTGATGTTCTGTGCCTTCTAGCGCCTTGGCGCACAGGGTGGCCACTTGATCGCGCATGGGGTCATAGTGCCCGCCTTCGAGAAAACGGCGACGCGCCTGCATCATCTCTTTATTGTCACCGGGCTCTTTGGAGCGCTTGTGATGCGCAGGCATCAGGTTGACGTAGCCTTCTTTGGCGACATCAAACTGATGACGGTTTTCGCAGGTGTAAGCCTGACCGGTTAACGTTAAGGGATGCTGACATAAAGGGCACTGATAAGACATGGTGATCTCGCGTAAAAAATTAAGGCGTCAGTTTAGCGGCAAGCTCACAAAATAAAAAGGACAGCCGAAGCTGTCCTGCGCATTATTTCACTGACAAGGTGGTCGCCAGAACATGCTGTTCGCCGGGTTGTAGCGTTTTACCCGCGGCTAGACATGGGGCATGCAGGGTGGATTCCACACACAGCATGGTTTTGTAACCCTCATCAGTCATGTCACTCAAGGATGCCGCACCTTGCGCCCAAGGGTTCCACAATACCGCAGCGTTATGGCCGTTGTTTTCAACGATGAGCGTACGTTGCAGCACGGGATCTTGCACGTGCACTTGTGCTTCGGGTTGTGTGTAAACGCGATCAATGGTGTCGGTCAGTACCAACGTCTCGCCACCGTGGCAGACTTTGGCGTCTTGCAAGCTGTCGATGTATTCGGAGCCCATCCCGGTGGTGGTGACGTGGGTGATGTCGGCCACGTTGAGGTAGGTGTGTAAGGCGCCAGAGAAGACCCAAGCTTTCTCATCGGTATTGGTGATTTCCAACGAAACGGTCAATTGGTCGGAAACCTCAACATGCAAACGCACAGAGAAGTGATAAGGCCAGATCGCCATCGTTGCATCGTTGTACTCTAAACCGAGTGTCACGATGACGCCGTGCTCGTTTTCACGATGTTCAATCAGTTGCCATTCGCTGGTACGGGCAAAGCCATGCCCTGGATTGGCCAAGCGTCCGAACCAAGGCCAGCACACGGGAATACCGCCGCGTAGTGCTGCTTTGCCGTCAAACACTGCGGCGTCGCTCATCCAGATCAGATCGGGTTGGCCTGCAGGTTGAAACGACACCATATGACCGCCGTGCAGCGCGATACCCGCAGTGGCTTTGTCATGTATCACGCGAACAATTTTGACTTGGTCGTGTTCAACGACGGTCACGCAATCTGACAATACAGTCAGTGCAGGAAGAGAGTGTAAATCCATATCTAACGCTCCTGAGTAATGCGCTCCGGACCAGCATACCGAGTGGCTACCGTCTCCAAGACCTTGTCGGGCATGCCTTTCAAGGCTTCGTCCAGTCAGTGGACGAGTGGCTCAACCTATTCGCCGTGGGTAAGCGGGGAACGCTTGGGTCAATCGACGGTATCGAATCCGCCGATCAAAATTCAGATACTAAAAAGGCGACTCGAGAGCCGCCTTTTTCATTCTGCGCATTATCTAAATGATAAGCTTCGCTGAATGCTTACATTATTTAGAGATGTGAGCAATCAGGTCTAGAACTTTGTTTGAGTAACCGATTTCGTTGTCGTACCAAGATACAACTTTAACGAATTTGTCAGTCAGTGCGATACCTGCTGTAGCATCAAAGATTGAAGTGCGAGTGTCGCCGTTGAAGTCAGTAGATACTACTGCATCTTCAGTGTAGCCTAGTACGCCAGCAAGTTCGCCTTCAGAAGCTGCTTTCATTGCTGCTTTGATGTCATCGTAAGATGCTGCTTTTTCTAGGTTAACAGTTAGGTCAACTACAGATACGTTTGCAGTTGGTACGCGGAAAGCCATACCAGTCAGTTTGCCGTTTAGTTCTGGAAGAACAACGCCTACTGCTTTAGCTGCACCAGTTGAAGATGGGATGATGTTTTGAGAAGCACCACGACCACCGCGCCAGTCTTTCGCAGAAGGACCGTCAACAGTTTTTTGAGTTGCAGTTGTTGCGTGAACTGTAGTCATCAGACCAGACTCGATGCCGAAGTTGTCGTTAAGAACTTTAGCGATAGGAGCCAGACAGTTAGTAGTACAAGAAGCGTTAGAAACGATGTCTTGACCTGCGTAAGTAGTGTGGTTAACACCCATTACGAACATTGGAGTTTTGTCTTTTGAAGGACCAGTCAGAACAACTTTTTTCGCGCCAGCTTCGATGTGTTTACGAGCAGTTTCGTCAGTCAGGAATAGACCAGTTGCTTCTGCTACAACGTCAACACCGATTTCGTTCCATTTCAGGTCCGCTGGGTTGCGTTCTGCAGTTACACGTACAGTTTTGCCGTTAACGATCAGGTTACCGCCTTCAACTTCAACAGTACCGTTGAAACGGCCGTGAGTTGAGTCGTATTTCAGCATGTATGCCATGTAATCTACGTCGATCAGGTCGTTGATACCTACAACTTCGATGTCATTGCGCTCTTGCGCTGCACGGAATACGAAACGACCGATACGGCCAAAACCGTTAATACCTACTTTGATAGTCATTATAGTTGCTCCACAACTTAATTTCTGATTAAAGATAACTGGTAGTAAAATTACAGATTCCAGTAAAAGTCTGCAACAGATAATCGGACTTAACTTGTTTAAAGTCAAAAAAAAGCGTCGCTTTTTTTAACATTCAGTTGCAAACGGTTAGTTTTTAAACTCGAGCCTGCTTATTATCTCTACCAATTGACGTAAAATACCCGAGTTATCTTAGGTAAATTAGAAAGCGAAAGTCCACCGCATCATGGTGAGAAAGTATGTGCTACAAAGCGCAAAACGCGCAAGTTTTTATACAAAAAAAGCGCATCAATACGCTGTAAAAAAGGAAATGAAGTACCGTGGTTCAGAAAGTAGATAAAGTAACGAAGCCTGATGAATACTGGCGTGAGCGACTCAGTGATGAAGCATTTCGTGTGTGTCGCGAGCAAGGTACAGAGGCACCATTCAGTGGCAAACTGTTGCACAACAAAGCGGACGGGATTTACTACTGCACTTGCTGTGAAGCGCCCCTTTTCCGTTCAGAAAACAAGTATGATTCGGGCTGTGGTTGGCCAAGTTTTGATGCCCCTGTGAGCCCAGAGGCGATTCGCTATTTAGATGATCGCAGTCACGGAATGGTGCGTACGGAGATTCGCTGCGCGGCGTGTGATTGCCACTTAGGGCACGTTTTTCCCGATGGTCCTGTGACAACCGGGGAACGTTATTGTGTCAATTCAGTGTCGTTAATTTTCAACAAAAATAACAATAAGCGCTGAAATTTTCATCGCTTATTGTTTAATCTTTACATCATTCGATAACGGTAGGCACTAAACGGCGGGAATACTGCCCTGATTTGATCGCTTTGGTGACGTCATCGGCCAAGGATTGTAAACGAGCGAACTTTTCTTGGCTGAAGCCGTAAAGGCGTTCCAGTTCGGCCGGTGTGGCTAAGGGCACGCCAAACGCTTTGCCGACCATGGCCCATACATAGGCATGTTCTTTGTCGTTGAGGACTTGATACGTACTCGCCAGCGATTTGAAAATCTCGATATTGACCGATTGAGCGTCACTCAGCTCTAACGCACGGTTCAGCAACTGAATGGTTTTTTCACGGTTGCGCGAGGTATAAAAGGTGGCGAGTGCGAATTGCATCTCGGCGGTGTCCAGTTCTGGTGTCCCTTCCATCTGCAAAAATTCACGTCGTGCTTGGTTATCGCCGGTTTGGCTCCACAGGAAATAGAGCGATTGCGGCGTGCGCATCTGATGCAGCTCTTTCACCAATCGTTCTTGTTCTTTGCCTGAGTTGATCAGCGCATCAAAGCGTTTTTGTTTGAGCGCCGTTTGATCAATCGGTTGAATTTGCGAAGCCAATTCAAGGCATTTTCGGTAGGCACTCACCAAGGTGTATTCTTGAATCTTGTTATCGACCGTCGGATTTTTGAGTACCGCATAGCGGTGCCAGATCAGATCGGTGCGTGGAATACGGCATTGGCCGTCGTCCATATTGAGCTGCTCACAGCGCAAATTTGGATTGTCTGCGCACAGCTTCTCCGTATTCTTGCGATTCTCAAAACAGCCACTGAGCAGCAGTGGCAGAGACAAAATTAGTAAAGTTTTTACGCTGTTCATCATGTTAGCTTGTGATCCGATACACTTATTTATTTAGCTGGTCTTGACTCGAAATGCCAGCCAGTTAAGGTGACGCGAACTGTTTTTATAAGCGTTTATTAGGAAACAATCATGGATGCAAATCAATTAATCGATGCTATTACACCGGAAGCGTATGATCGTTTGGTGTTCGCGGTAGAAACGGGTAAGTGGCCTGAGGGTACACTACTTTCTCAGGAGCAGCGAGATTACTGTATGCAAGCTGTGATGTTGTATCAATCCAAGCACAATCTGAACGCTGACCACATGACGGTGGGCGTTGGGGGTGATGTGGTGTTTAAGTCGAAAGCGGAGCTGAAAAAGCGTTTTCAGGCAGGGCAAGACGACATCATGCGAGTGAATCCGAACCAAGAGTAAGTGGTCGGTTTGCCTTGGTCTCACATGGCATAAAAAACCCCGCATCGGCGGGGTTTTGTGTGTCTAAAGAATGCGTTACAGGCTCATTTCGCCACGCAGCACTTGCTGCATGCGCACTTTCACTTCTTCGTAAGACAAATTCTGGCTCAGTAAATAGTGCAATTTTGCTAGCGCCGCTTCCGGCGTCATGTCGTAACCACTGATCACGCCAGCATCCGCCAGCGCGCAGCCTGTGGCGTAGCCACCCATGTTCACTTTACCGGCCAAACATTGCGTCAGGTTCATCACGATCACGCCACGTTCAGAGGCATCATGCAATTGGGCCAACAGTTCTGGGTTTTGCGGTGCATTGCCGACACCGAAGGTCAGCAAAATCATAGCGTTGACGGGCTGCAATAAGGTATTACGAATCACTTCGTGTGAAATGCCCGGGTACATGGTGATCACCCCGATTGGCTGCGGCGTGATGTTTTGAACGCGGAATTCGCCTTCCGGTTGTACACCAAGCTTGACGTTGCCACTCACTTGAATGTTGATGCCCGCTTCCAGCAGAGGAGGTAGGTTGGGGGAGGTGAACGCGTTAAAGCCGTCCGCATGTGATTTGGTACTGCGGTTGCCGCGCATCAACTGATTGTTGAAGAACAAAGTCACTTCGTTGATCGGGTAATTGGCCGCAATGTGCAGGGCGTTTAACAGGTTCGCCTGACCGTCTGAACGCAGTTCAGCCAGTGGAATTTGTGAACCGGTCACAATCACAGGTTTGCCGAGATTTTCCAGCATGAAAGACAACGCCGAGGCGGTGTAGGCCATGGTGTCAGTGCCATGCAGGATCACAAAGCCATCGTATTTGTCGTAATTATCGCGAATGTCATCGGCAATCTTCTGCCAATCTTCAGGCGTCATGTCTGAAGAGTCGATCAGCGGCTCGTATTCGTGAATGGTGAACTGTGGCATTTCTGCACGGTGGAATTCCGGCATACTGGCCAACTGCTTTTCCATAAAGCCTTCGACAGGTACATAACCATGATCGGATTTTTTCATACCGATGGTGCCGCCGGTGTAGGCGATATAGATATGCTTTCTTGTCATGGGATAAATCACTTATTGTAGGGGAACAGAACGCGGATTATAGCGAAAACCACTGCAATAAAAAGAGGCGCTTCTAACAAAGCGCCGCTTAGGAACCTGCTGGTAAGAGCAGTGGGGATAAGGCTTGCCGCTGTTATTCCACCTGACAGGTGAGACAAAACGCGTAATACCCTTTCGGATCGTTGAAGCTGCTCAACAGGTTGGCATCAGAAACCAGCTGTTTTGTCGCCGGTTTAAGCGCGTCTGGCATCAAGCTGGAGACATCAAGCCCAAGTCCCACGCGCACCTGACCAAACAGATCTTGCAAGAATTGCTGCGCCGGGCTCAAGGGTTCCTCTACCCAATACAGGTTGTATGTGTCCAGTTTCGCGAGACTGGCTGCCAGTGCGACGGCATCATCGAAGTCGCCGAGCTTATCGACCAACCCCAATTTTTGCGCATCTTGCGCGGTCCACACGCGGCCTTGCGCCACTTTATCGACCTCTTGTTCTGACATGTGGCGGTGTTCAGCCACCAGAGAAATGAAGCGGTGGTAGCCGTGTTCAATGCCCATTTGCAGCGCATCTTTGATGCCATCGCTCAGGCCGGTGGTGACCCCCACGCCGGAGAACGGTGACGTGCCCACGCCGTCGGTGTAGATCCCCAGTTTATTCAACCCTTTTTCAAACGTGGTAATGACGCTGAAGATGCCAATGGAGCCAGTCAGCGTGGTGGGCTGCGCAACGATTTGATCGCCGCTCATCGAGATCCAGTACCCGCCAGAGGCGGCTAAGCTCGACATAGAAATCACCACCGGTTTACCGGCCGCTTTGATCGCCTCGATTTCATTACGAATCACTTCAGAGGCAAACGCGCTGCCCCCTGGGCTGTCGACACGCAGCACGACGGCTTTCACTTTGTCATCGTTTCGCGCCTGACGCAGCAAGGATGCCAGTGTATCGCCGCCTACGGTACCCCGTGGTTGAACACCGTCCATGATGGCGCCGCTGGCGACCACCACCGCGATGTCGTCTGCGGCCATGTCAAAGGTTGGGGACACGGTCGCGCGGTAATCGTAATAGCTCATGGCGTTGTAGCTGTCGTCGCCGTCACTGCCGAACACGTCGGTCAGCTCGGCACGCACTTGTTGTCGTGTGGCGAGTTCATCGACTAAACCGGCTTTGAGTGACAAATCCGCCAGGTTGCCCGATGACTGTTTCAGCAGTGCCAAAAATTCATCCATACTCGGTGTGAGCGTTTTCGCATCGATCTGACGGTTGGTCGCCACGTCATCCACATACGCTCCCCACAGTTGGGTCAACCAGCGAGACGCGGATTCGCGCGCGGCATCGGACATGTCGTCACGGATGAACGGCTCAATGGCTGATTTGTAAGTGCCGACACGGAACACGTGCGTGTTGACGTCAAGTTTTTCCAACAGCGTTTTGTAATACAGATTGTAAGCACTGTAGCCGCGCAGCATCACCGCACCATCGGGCGAAAGAAAAATTTTGTCGGCGTAGCTGGCAAGGTAATACTGACTTTGATTGTAGAAATCACCCACCGCATAGACCGGTTTCCCGGATGCTTTGAACTCGTTGATCGCTTTGGCGATGTAACGCAGTTTGGTCAAATTGGTTTCAGGCAGATCGCGCAGCGCCAACACCAACCCCGTCACTTGCTGATCATTTTTGGCATAACGCAGCGTATCGACGATATCAAACAAGACGTTTTCTTTAGGTAAATCCTGCCCCAGGACCGAGCCAGCAAACGAGTCCATGGGGTTCACGTAGGTTCGTTGTTCGACAATCGGACCGGATAAATTCAGCACCAATGCCGAGGCTTTATCGACGGTGGGTGTAGGCGACTCAGCATGAATATAGATGAAGTAAATGATGGCGATGCTGAGCAGGAATATCAGGTTGGTGAGGGCAAGACGAATAAAAGTAATGACCTTCCAAATACCTTTAAAAATCAGCCCAATAAATCGGAATAGTTGTTTCATTGTGTCTCCAATGCAACAAGTGAGTGACTTGTTGAGGATAGCTCGGATAAGTTCCCGAGAGATATGAATGAGTTACATCCTACGTTATTCATTATACCCAAACAACTGCAAGATTGATCGGTGTTACAAAAATGTAAACGCTTGTTTGATTTTTCGTTGGGCTGAGAATATTCTGGTCAGACCAATAAGGATAACGATAAAAGTGATGTCGCCATGTACCCACATCTGCTAAAGCCTTTAGACTTAGGATTCACTCAACTGCGCAACCGCGTCTTGATGGGATCGATGCATACCGGTCTTGAAGAACACAAGGAAGGACTCCACAAACTCGCTGCCTTTTACGAAGAGCGCGCCAAAGGTGGCGTTGGGCTTATCGTGACCGGCGGTTTCTCGCCCAACTTACGTGGGCGCCTGCACCCATTCAGTGCCGAATTTAGTAAAACCAAACATGCCAAAGCGCACAAGGTGGTGACGGAAGCGGTTCATCGTCACGGCGGTAAAATTGCGCTGCAATTGCTGCATGCAGGGCGCTACGCCATGCATCCATTTTCTCAAAGTGCGTCGTCCATCAAAGCGCCGATCGCCAAGTTTGCACCGAGTGAAATGAGCCCACGTCAGATTCGCAAAACCATCGACGCGTTTGCCAACAGCGCGGAACTGGCCCAACTGGCGGGCTACGATGGCGTCGAAGTGATGGGCTCGGAAGGGTATTTGCTCAACCAATTTATCTGTAAGCGTACCAACATGCGCTACGACGACTGGGGCGGTAGCTACGAAAACCGCATTCGATTCCCCCTCGAAGTGGTGCGCGCGATTCGCGAAGCCGTTGGCAAAGAATTCATCATTATCTTCCGCTTGTCGATGCTCGATTTGGTCGAAGAAGGCAGCACGTTTGAAGAAGTACTGATGCTGGCGAAAGCGCTGGAAGCGGCTGGTGTTACCATCATCAACACGGGCATTGGCTGGCATGAAGCGCGCATTCCGACCATCGCGACGCAAGTGCCGCGCGCCGCATTCACGTGGGTGACGGAGAAAATCAAACCGCACCTGAACGTGCCCGTCGTGACGTGTAACCGCATCAATACGCCGGAAGAAGCAGAGAAAATTGTCGCCAGCGGGCAGGCGGATCTGGTGTCGATGGCGCGTCCGTTCTTGGCAGACCCAGAATTTGTTGCGAAAGCGGAGCAGGGCAAATCGGCGCTGATCAACACGTGTATTGGCTGTAACCAAGCGTGTCTCGACAACATTTTCCGTGGCAAACGGGCAAGCTGCATGGTCAACCCGCGTGCCTGTTATGAAACTGAAATTGTGGTGCAACCGGCGAGCGTGAAGAAGAAAGTTGCGGTGATTGGCGCCGGTCCTGCCGGTCTTGCCAGTGCAACGACGCTTGCAGAGCGGGGGCATGAGGTTGATTTGTTTGAGCGCAATGACCGCATTGGCGGCCAATTCCGCTTGGCGATGCAGATCCCGGGCAAGGAAGAATTTCGTGAAACCATTCGCTATTTCGCCAACCGTTTGGATGAAACGGGCGTGTGTTTGCACCTCGACACCGAAGTGACGTATGACATGTTGGCGGGGTACGACGAGGTCGTGATGGCGTCTGGCGTGGCGCCGCGCAAAGTGAAGATTGAGGGGGTGGATAACCCAGAGAAAGTGGTCGATTACCAAACGCTGATTCGCGAAAAAACACCGGTCGGCGAAAAAGTCGCTATCGTTGGTGCTGGTGGCATTGGCGTGGATGTGGCGACCATGATCACCGAACCTCAAGGGCACCATCTAGACGATTGGTTGCATGAATGGGGCATTGATACCGACATTGCGCACCCCGGCGGTTTGTATCCTCATCCGGATTCGGTCAGCGACAAAGAAGTGTGGCTGCTGCAACGCCGCAAAGGTCGCGTGGGTCGTGGCCCGGGCAAAACCACCGGTTGGATTCACAAACGGACGTTGGAAAAACGCGGCGTGCATTTAGTTGGTGGCGTGCGTTATGACAAGATTGACCCGCACGGGTTGCACATTGCCATTGATGAGCAGCAACGCTTATTGGAAGTCGATACCGTGGTGATCTGTGCCGGTCAAGAGTCGGTTCGTCCATTTGAAGACCAATGGGCGCAACTGGGCGATAAACTGCATGTGATTGGGGGGGCCGATCATGCCGGTGAGTTGGATGCGGTGCGTGCGATTCGCCAAGGGGTGACGTTAGCCATCAAACTGTAAACGGACGAGCGTAGAGCACGACTGAGCATGACAAAAAGGCGCCTTGAGCGCCTTTTTTATACCTCAACCTTGCAGTTACAGGATGACGGTCTTGTTGCCGTAGACAATCACATGATCGTTGAGCACTTTGCCCAGCGCTTTGCTCAGCACGCTCTTTTCTACATCGCGGCCTGCTTGCGCCATGTCTTGTGCACTGAACGTGTGATCGACGGGAATCACGTCTTGTTTGATGATCGGCCCTTCATCGAGATCGTTGGTCACGAAGTGGGCTGTCGCGCCGATGATCTTCACGCCGCGTTCATACGCTTGTTGGTATGGTTTCGCCCCAATAAATGCCGGCAGAAAGCTGTGGTGAATGTTGATGATTTTGTGGTGGTATTTTTCCACAAAGCCCGGCGTTAACACGCGCATGTACTTCGCCAGCACCACGTAATCCGGTTGGTACTGGTCAATCACTTCCAGCATGTTTTGCTCATGCTCTTGGCGGTTGAGCCCTTCGTGAGACACGCAGTGATACGGAATATCAAACTTCTCCGTCAGTCCTTGCAGGGTGTCGTAGTTCCCCGCGACAGCAGCGATGTCCACATCCAGACTGCCGTCAAAGTTCTTCATCAGAATGTCGCCTAGGCAATGTGCTTCTTTGGTCACCAGAATCACGATGCGTTTGCGGCTGGAGTCGATGAGTTTACGCTTCGCACCTTGCGGCAGCGCTTGGTCTAAATCGGCCAGCAGCGTTGCATCGTTGAAGTAACCTTCCAGCTCGGTGCGCATGAAAAAATGGCCGCTGGTGTTATCCACATACTCGCTGTTGTGAATGATGTTGAGTTGGTGCTTGTAACAAATATTGGTGATTTTAGCGATCAAACCTGGGGCATCTGTACAATGCGTGAGGAGCGTTTTCTTTTCCATTAATACAACTTCCGTGCATTTCTTTTATTCTGAAATCCCTCGTCAACCGGACACGCTACTTCTCGTGGACTTGTGGTTGGTGCGCTGAGCACTGCAACCCCAAGTTGTCGGCGTTTATTTGTCCAGTGCGCTGGGATGCATAACAAGATGGGCGACTCAGAACGGTCGGGCAGCCCAAAATATAGCGTCTATAATTAATCTATTCTCACATCGGTTTCAACAACTATCAGGGGTGCTGCGGGTTGACGGTGGTTTAACCCCCAGCTTTTTGTGTGCTTTCAAGGTGGTGTTTATGGATAAAGAACTGCTTGCGCGTAAGTTGTATGTTGAACGCGTTTCTGAACTGATGGGCGACCAACCCATCAATCAAGCGTTGCTCGATACGTTATGGGACAATAAAGCCTCACCCGCGGAAGCGGCACGCGTGATGTCCCAGATGGGCACCGGCTACGATGCCCCGCCTTGGATGGCGCGTTATCTGAACCGGCGTTAATTTGTCTTTGTGAACCTGTCTTCGTGAACCTAGCTCTTCATGAACTTAGCTTCGTGAATCTGGCTTCATTAACCTGGTGACGTTATCTTGGCTTCGTGCACTAGATTGGTTTTTCTTCGATGTATTCCTGCATATCGGCGCGTGCGTAATCCGATTCGCGCCTTGTGCAGAAACCTGCCATAATCGCGTCATTCTATTCTTCGTCAGCTCTTTCGATGATTGCAAAAACGTTCTCTCAGCAAGGCGCGCTCGGGAAAGCCATACCGGGCTTTCAAGCTCGTCAGGCACAAATTGACATGGCCGAAGCCGTCGCCAACGCCATCAAGCAAAGCTCTCAACTGGTGGTGGAAGCCGGAACCGGAACGGGTAAAACCTTTGCCTATCTGGTGCCTGCGCTGTTGAGCGGTAAAAAAGTGATCATCAGCACCGGTTCCAAGAACCTACAAGAGCAGCTATTTCATCGCGATTTACCCTTGATGGTTGGTGCGCTGGGGTTTCATGGCAATGTGGCCCTACTCAAAGGGCGAGCCAACTACTTGTGCTTGGATCGCCTCAGCCGCCAAATGGTGGAAAGCCATACCAACGAAGCAGACCCGACGCTGTTGACGCAATTGGTCAAAGTGCGCAGTTGGGCGTCGGAAACCAAAACCGGCGATTTGGGTGAATGCGATGACTTGCCCGAAGACAGCTTGGTCATTCCGACCATCACCTCAACCAACGACAACTGCTTGGGCAAAGAGTGTCCGAGTTATCAGGACTGTTTTGTCTCGAAAGCGCGCCGCAAAGCGATGGATGCTGACGTCGTGGTGGTCAACCATCACCTGTTTTTGGCCGATTTAGCCATCAAAGAAACCGGTTTTGGCGAGTTAATTCCCGAAGCGGATGTGTTCATTTTCGATGAAGCGCACCAGTTGCCGGATATCGCCAGCCAATATTTTGGTCAGTCGGTGTCCAGCCGCCAGATTCAAGAACTGGCGAAAGACATCGAGATTGGTTACCGCACCGAAGCCAAAGACATGCGCCAATTGCAGAAAGTCGGCGACAAACTGGTGCAGTCAGCCATGGATCTGCGCATTGTGCTGGGGGAGCCGGGGTATCGCGGAAACTGGCGCGAAGCGCTGCAATCGCCATCGATTTCACGCGAGATTGAACGCGTGCTGGATAGCCTCAATTTTGCCATTGAGGTGCTCAAGCTGGCGCTGGGGCGCAGCCAACTGCTCGATACTGCATTTGAACGAGCCAATCTTATTAAAGGGCGCATCGAGCGCGTGTGCGATGTGTCGATCACGGGTTATTCCTACTGGTATGACACCACGCCGCGCCATTTCAGCTTGCACATCACGCCGCTTACCGTGGCGGATAAATTCCATGAACAGATGGAAATGAAGCAGGGGGCGTGGATCTTCACCTCGGCCACACTGGCGGTAAATGACGACTTTGGCCACTTTACCCATCGCTTGGGGCTCAAACCCGTCGCGCAGTTTTCTCTGCCAAGCCCGTTCGATTATGAGCAGCAGGCCAAATTGTGCGTGCCGCGGTATCTTCCAGAGCCCAATAGCCCGGGGTTGGCGGACAAACTGGTGCGTATGCTGGCACCGGTGATTGAACAAAACCAAGGGCGCTGTTTCTTTCTCTGCACCTCGCACAGCATGATGCGTGAGCTTGGCGAACGCTTTCGCGAGCAATTGACGCTGCCAGTGCTGATGCAAGGGGAAACCAGCAAACAGAAAACCTTGGCTGAGTTTATGGAACTGGGCAACGCGCTGTTGGTGGCCACGGGCGCCTTCTGGGAAGGCATCGATGTTAGAGGCGACACGTTAAGCTGTGTTATCATCGACAAACTTCCGTTTACTGCCCCCGATGATCCGCTACTCAAAGCACGCATCGAAGACTGTAAGTTGCGAGGTGGCGATCCGTTTGCTCAGGTGCAACTGCCTGAAGCGGTGATCACCTTGAAACAGGGTGTGGGACGACTTATTCGAGATCAGAAAGACAAAGGGGCGTTGATCATCTGCGACAACCGCTTGGTGACACGCGACTATGGCGGCATTTTCCTCGCCAGTCTACCGCCGATTCCGCGCACGCGGGATCTGACGGTGGTGAAAGACTTTCTGCAACATTTATCAGAAACTGCAATAAATTAGAGATATTCATGAGCGCAAAAATTCTTGCCTTAGATACCGCAACAGAAGTCTGTTCGGTTGCTTTAATGGTGGGCGACACACTATACAGCCGCAGTGAAGTGGCGCCACGCGACCACACCAAGAAAATTCTGCCGATGGTGGATGAGGTGTTGAAAGAAGCGGGTGTTACGCTGCAAGAATTGGATGCATTGGCCTTTGGTCGCGGACCGGGCAGCTTCACCGGTGTGCGCATTGGCATCGGAATTGCACAAGGTTTAGCGTTTGGTGCCGATTTACCCATGATAGGTGTCTCGACATTGGCGGCAATGGCGCAAGGCGCCTACCGTGAACACGGCATGACGCGCGTCGCAACCGCGATTGATGCACGTATGAGCGAAGTGTACTGGGGCCGATTCGAGCGTCAGGCGGATGGCACTTGGTTGACCATTGATGACGAGTGCGTGATTGCGCCAGAAGCGCTATGTGAAAAAATCGATGCCGACAGCACCCCGTGGGGCACGGCAGGGACTGGCTGGGATGCATACAGCGATGCGCTGGCAGCGCTGCCTTTGACGCGTCAAGACAGCGGCGTGTTGTATCCGCAAGCGCAGGATATGGTTGTCCTCGCGGCGCAAGCGTTGGCCAATGGCGAGACTTTGGCGGCGGAAAATGCCAGCCCGGTGTATTTGCGTGACACCGTGGCATGGAAAAAACTGCCGGGCCGCGAATAATCCCGGCGATCTTAGGCAAAGGCAGGCGTTAAGGCTTGCCTTCAATGAGCAGGAACAGCATGGTTTCAATTAACGGACTGCCTCCTTCGCGGATCCCCAATACCCATCGGGCTTCCAAAGCGAAAAAGAAAAATGAGGTAAGCAAGGGATCGAGTGAGGTGGCGCAAACCACCAAAGTCGCGACCGCTGTTTCCAATTTGATTCGTCACGTCGATCCGGCGGACATCAATCGAGCGCAATTGCAGTACGATCTGCCGGAAGGTCGGTCACGCAAAGCACTCGAAGAGTACATGGACGTGATGAACCGAGCGCGAAAAGAGGAACTTGCTCAGATGCTTGGGGTCGATATTTATATCTGATCGAATGGGACGTAACGATGAACACTTCTCCAATCCAACTGGTTTTTGTCGCGCTCACAGCCTTGCTGTTGTCGGCCTGTGCGTCCCTGCCTGAGGAATTAACAGCCACCAGTGACGCTGTGGTGACCGACTATGCCACCTGGACTCAACTCGACCCAGCGCAACACCATGAAGTACGTTTGGGCGGGGTGATCGCCAAGGTGACTAATCTGGCCCATCAAACCCGTGTGGAAGTGGTGAATTTACCCGTCGATAACGCAGGTCGTCCCAGCTTAACCAGTGAGCCTCAAGGCCGCTTTGTCGCTTATGTGAAGGGCTTTCTCGATCCGGTCACTTACGGTGAGGGACGTCTGATCACGCTGGTGGGCACCACCGGCGAGCCTGAACGGGGCAAAGTGGGCGATTTCGAACAGTTATTTCCGGTGATGAATGCGCACGGCCATTATTTGTGGCGCGTGACGGAACGCGTCGTCATTGATGACACCGGCCCTTATCTTTTCCCATGCCGCAATTTCTATTGTCGCCATTTTGATGATTACCCTCGCAATGGCCGAGTGATCCAAGAAGTCAACTAATGCTTCAAGCTCGTAGTTATCGTATCGCGGAAGGCCGTCTCGCCGCCTTGGAGATGGGCAGCGCCGAAACCGCCGAGACGTCATTAATTTTTGTCCATGGTTGGCTTGATAATGCCGCGAGTTTTCAAACGGTGATGCGCGAGCTTCATCGCCTGAATCCCGATTGGCATCTGTGCGCAATCGATTTACCAGGTCATGGTCACTCCGACCACAAATCTGGCCACAGTTTTTACCCATTTCATGACTATATTGACGATATTTACCAGCTTTTGGTTAACTTTTCGTCAAACAGACGGGTGTTAGTCGGCCACTCTCTTGGTGCTTTGATCGCAAGTTGCTATAGTGCCGCCTTTCCTGACCAAGTCGCAGGATTAGTTCAGATCGAAGGCTTCGGCCCACTCGCGGAATCTCCAGCCCTCAGCGTTCAACGATTACGTCACGGCGTGATGAGTCGTCAACGCATTCGACGCAAACCCGAACGGGGTTACGCCAGCTTGGAACAAGCGCTTGAGCGCCGTGTCGCGGCCAATCAAATTGCGGCCGAACTGCTTGCTCCCATCGTCGAGCGCGGCATCGCGTTGGTGGGGGAGCAATGGCGCTGGCGACACGACAGCAAACTCAAGAGTGACTCGTTATATCGCATGTCGTGGGAACACGCCCAAGCCGTGTTGGCAGAAATACGTTGCCCGCAGCGGATTATCTTGGGGGATCAAGGTTTTCAACATTTGCAGCACGATCGCCGCATTTCACCGAACGATCGTCTAGAGATGTTTACCATTCCGGGTGGTCATCACTGCCACCTCGAACAACCTTCATGCGTCGCAGAACTAATTTTTGGCTTAGTTAACAAAATTTAAACAAGTGTTTGAGTCTTTCGTGCTCAAGCACGTCGGCTGTGCTGTAATAGCGTTCATACTCATAACGATAAAAAATACGCCAGCCAATTACGAGGAGTATTACCGTGGATAAACCTTGGCTCTCACGTTATCCAAGCGATGTACCGGAAACTATTAATCCTGACCAATACCTGTCATTGGTTGAAATGTTCGAACAGTCTGTACACAAATTTGCCGACCAACCGGCCTTCATCAATATGGGCTCGGTGATGACGTTTCGTAAACTGGAGGAGCGGAGCCGAGCGTTTGCGGCTTACCTGCAGAATGAACTGAAACTGAAAAAAGGCGATCGCGTCGCACTGATGATGCCAAACCTGCTGCAATACCCTGTGGCGCTGTTTGGTATCCTGCGTGCGGGCATGATCGCGGTCAACGTGAACCCGCTCTACACGCCTCGCGAATTGGAACATCAGCTTAATGATGCCGACGTGCGTGCCATCGTGATTGTGTCCAACTTCGCCAACACCTTGGAACAGATTGTGGCCAATACCCAAGTGAAGCACGTGGTGCTCACCAGTTTGGGCCAAATGTTGCCACGTGCGAAAGGCACGCTGGTGGATTTCGTGGTGAAATACGTCAAAGGCATGGTGCCGAAATATGACCTGCCGGGCGCGATTTCCATGCGTAAAGCGCTACACAAAGGCCGCCGCTTGCAATACGTGAAACCGTTTATGTCGGGTGAAGACATCGCCTTCCTGCAATACACCGGCGGAACGACAGGTGTCGCGAAAGGGGCCATCCTCACGCACCGCAACATGGTTTCGAACGTACTACAAGCCAAAGGGGCGTACGGCGCAGTCTTGCGTGAAGGCCGCGAATTGGTGGTAACTGCATTACCGCTGTATCACGTCTTTGCACTGACCGTGAACTGCTTGCTGTTTATCGAAATGGGCGGCAGCAACCTGTTGATTACCAACCCGCGCGATATTCCAGGCTTTATCAAAGAGCTGCAAAAACATCAGTTTACCGCTATCACGGGAGTGAATACGCTGTTTAACGCGCTGGTGAACAACGAAGATTTCCATGAACTGGACTTCTCCAAAATGACATTGTCGGTGGGCGGTGGTATGGCGGTGCAACGTGCAGTCGCGGAGAAATGGAAAAAGATCACTGGTATCCATTTGCTCGAAGGCTACGGTTTGACCGAATGTTCGCCGCTGGTGACGGGTAACCCATACGATTTGGCCGACTACTCTGGCGCGATTGGTTTGCCAGTGCCATCGACCGAAGTGCGTATCGTCGATGATGAAGGCCATGTGCTGAATTTCGACCAAACGGGCGAATTGCAAGTGCGCGGTCCGCAGGTGATGCAGGGCTACTGGCAACGTCCGGAAGCGACGAAAGAAGTCATCAACGAAGAGGGTTGGTTGTCGACCGGTGACATCGTGCGCTTTGACGAAGACGGTATGATCTACATCGTCGACCGTAAGAAAGACATGATTCTGGTGTCGGGCTTTAACGTGTACCCGAATGAGATTGAAGACGTGGTGGCGCTGCACGGCAAAGTACTGGAAGTGGCCGCGATTGGTCAGTCGCATGAAGTGTCGGGCGAAGTGGTGAAAATCTACATCGTGAAACGCGACCCGAGCCTGACGAAAGAAGAAGTGATCACGCATTGTCGTAAACATCTGACCGGTTACAAAGTACCGAAACTGATTGAGTTCCGCGAAGACCTGCCAAAAACCAACGTCGGTAAAATTCTGCGTCGCGTGCTGCGCGAAGAGAATGATGCGGCTTTGGCTGAGCAGAAGAAAAGCGCGTAACGCACTTCCCTAAAAAATGATGCTACAATGCCGACCTTAACCGTCGGCATTTTTTATTCCCCCGGGTTGTTAATGCCCATCAGGGAGATACAAAGCGAGCCTTTTGTGAATTATCAGATAATTGATCAACTCAACGATTTAGAACGTGTGTGTAGCCTAGCGCGAGACGCAGACGTAGTTATGCTGGACACCGAATTTGTCCGCACCCGAACGTTTTACCCGCAGCTTGGCTTGATCCAGTTGTTTGATGGTGAAAACCTGTCCCTGATCGACCCGCTCGCCATGGACGAGATGACGCCGTTTGTCGAGCTGCTGCAAGACACCTCGGTGTTGAAAGTGTTGCACGCGTGTGGGGAAGACATTGAAGTGTTCAAAACCAGCTTTGGTTGCGTGCCATTTCCAATGGTCGACACCCAGATCATGGCGGCATTTCTGGGCTACGGCCTGTCGACTGGCTTTGCGGCATTGGCGCACGATCTGCTCAATGTCGAGCTGGACAAGAGCGAGTCGCGCACCGATTGGTTAGCGCGTCCGCTGTCGCAAAAGCAGCTTGAATACGCTGCCGCTGACGTGTTCTATCTGATGCCTATGTATGAGCAACTGCTGGAAAAAGTCACGCAAGCGGGCTGGTGGGAGGCGGCGCAGCAGGAATCGGAACTGCAAGTCGAGAAACGTACGCGCACCACCGATCCGGAGATGGTTTATCTCGACATCAAAGGTGCGTGGCAACTGAAACCGAAAGAGCTTGCGATCCTCAAACCGCTGGCGACGTGGCGTTATCAAGAAGCCATGAACCGCGATTTGGCCCTCAACTTTGTGATTCGTGAAAACGATCTGCTGACCATTGCCCGTTTGGCGCTGCGCAGCCCGAAACGCATGGAAGAAGAAGGCATCGATCCACATGCGATTCGCCGCCACAGCACCAAGATGATCAACATCGTCAAAGCCGCGCTGCAAACTCCGGCTGAACACTACCCCGAAAAAATTGTGCCACTGATGGATTACCCAGGGTACAAACAGCTGTTCAAAAAGCTCAAAGACGAAGTGAAGAATGTCTCGCAATCGTCAGGTTTGGCGACCGAGTTTTTGGCTTCGAAAAAACAGCTGAACCAACTGCTGAGCTGGGTGTGGAATAAAGACAAAGATCCGGAAAAACTACCCGATGTGATGCAAAACTGGCGTTTGCCTCTGCTCGGTGAAAAGCTAGAAAAATTAGTGTAATTGCGAAACCGGCCTTGGGCCGGTTTTGTCTTTTTTCCCGCCGAAACATCACAGTACATGTGAGTTTACATTCGTGTTGAATCGGACTCGGGTTGAATATTTTTGGCCGCAAACAAGGCATGCCATACTCGTGACTGGTATGGACAACGTCACATAAGGAATCCCATGACAGCGACGCAATATCTCAACGATTTGAACCATCGTTATCTTCATCTTCATCGCGTGAAAGAAGACTTTTTCTGGGACACGTACATGGGCATCAGTGATGACCATGACGGTTCGACTCAGGCGCAGACAGCGTGGACACAATTTCTCAGTGCCGGTGAACAGATTCAGGCCATTCGTGACCAAATCGACGCTGCGCAGGCCATTCCGGACGCGCAGGAAAAACGCAGCACGCTGGCCGGGTTGGAAGGTTGGCTGGCGATGTTTGAGTCGCATGCGCTGGAATCGGAAGCCGCGCAGCAACTGAAAGCCAAGCTGATTCAGTTTGAAGCGGATCTGTTTGAGAAAAAACAGAAGCACCCGCTGTATTACACCAATGAGCAAGGTGAACCGGTCGAAGCCTCTCTGGTGACGCTGGCGGCGACCATCCGCACCAGTGATGTGGAAGCGGTGCGTCAAAGCGCGCATCAAGCGCTGCTTGAACTCGAGCAATGGCTGCTGCAAAACGGCTTTATTGAATTGGTGAAGATGCGCAACGAATTTGCCCGGACGCTGGGCTACCGCACTTTCTTTGACTATTCGGTGGCGAAGAAAGAGAAAATGACCAGCGATGTGCTGTTTGCCATTTTGGATGATTTTGAAGTGCGCACTCGCGACAGTCATCAGCGCAGCTTGAGCGCATTGGCCGCAGAAAAAGGCGAAAGCGCGCTGACTGGATACAATTTCATCTTCTCATTTGCGGGCGATGTGATGCGCGATTTGGACCCGTATGTGCCATTTTCCCGCTCGCTACGCCGTTGGGTTGAGTCGTTTGGCCGCTTGAATATCGACTATTCTGGTGCAGAACTCACCTTGGATCTGCTTGATCGCAAAGGCAAATATCCGAATGGTTTCTGCCACGGCCCGATCCCGTCGTTTTACGACCAAGGTCAATGGGTGGCGGCGAAAGTGAATTTCACCAGCAACGCCAAACCGGACCAAGTCGGCAGTGGCTACGATGGTATTAATACACTCTTCCACGAAGGCGGCCACGCGGCGCACTTTGCCAACGTGAAACTGAATGCACCGTGTTTTTCACAGGAGTTTGCCCCGACGTCAATGGCGTATGCGGAAACGCAGTCGATGTTCTGCGACAGCTTGCTCACCGATGCCGACTGGCTGAAAACCTACGCCTTCAATGCTCAAGGTGAAGTGGTGCCGGATGAGGTCATCAAAGCCATGGTTTACAGCCGTCAGCCATTTAAGGCGTACGAAGAGCGTAGCATTTTGTTGGTGCCGTACTTTGAACGCGCGCTGTATCAATTGCCGGATGAGGCGCTGACGCCAGCGCGCATTACGGCGCTGATGCGTGAGACGGAGCAACGTATTATTGGTTTGGCGTGCAGTCCGCGTCCGCTGCTGGCGATTCCCCACTTGTTGTCGGACGAATCGGCATGTGCGTATCACGGTTACTTGTTGGCACACATGGCGGTTTACCAGACCCGCGCGTATTTCTTGGATCAATTCGGTTACTTAACCGACAACCCGCATATCGGTCCGCTATTGGCGCAGCACTATTGGCATGATGGCAACCAAGTGTCGCACAACGAGACGATCATTCGTCTTACAGGGGAAGGCTTTAACGCCAAGTATCTGGCCGACATGTGTAATCAATCTGCCGAGCAAGCGTGGCAAAGTCAGCTCAAGAAAATTGAAGGGTTGTCTGCGCGTCAGCAAGCACCTGTCGCGTCACTCAATGCGACGATTCGCGTCGTGGATGGCGCGCAAGAGCTGGCGAGCAACGTGGTGTCCGACGAACAGATGTGCGCGCAGTTTGAGTCATATATTGCTGAGCACTACGGCTGTTAACGAAATGACGCCGTCTCACAATGAAAAAGAGCCGACTCAGTCGGCTCTTTTTTTACTTTTCGTCATCCGGTAGCTTGACGTTCAGCTCCAGCACAGAGATGTCGTCATCTTTGTGTTCAAAGGAGAGCTCAACCATGCTCGGATCAATCGCGACATATTTGGCGATCACTTTCAGAATGTCTTCTTTCAACTGAGGCAGATACGTCGGCGCTGGATCGTTCTGGCTGCGACGTTCAGCGACAATGATTTGCAAACGCTCTTTGGCAAGACTGGCTGAAGTTTTCTTTTGTGGTCGGAAAAATTCAAGTAATGACATTGTGCTTTAGCCCCCAAAAAGTCGTTTAAAGATGCCTTTTTTCACTTCGGTCAGGAAACGAAACTCAACAGTTTGCCCCAGCAAACGCTCGACCGTGTCGTCGTAAGCTTGGCCTGCATCGGATTGGTCGTCAAAGATCACCGGTACGCCTTTGTTCGACGCATTCAGCACCGCTTGGCTTTCTGGAATCACACCCAACAGTGGCACGTGTAGAATTTCTTCGACGTCTTCCACGCTCAGCATGTCACCTTGTGTCACACGCGCTGGGCTGTAACGTGTCAGCAGTAGGTGCTGTTTGACGGGCTCTAACCCTTGTTCTGCACGCAGTGATTTCGAATCCAGAATGCCCAGAATGCGGTCAGAGTCACGCACAGACGAGACTTCAGGGTTGGTGGTCACAATCGCTTCATCGGCGTAGTACAGCGCCATCAGTGCACCTTGCTCGATGCCTGCGGGTGAATCGCAGATGATGAATTCAAAGTCCATTGCTTTGAGTTCATTGAGCACACGCTGCACGCCATCTTTGGTCAGCGCGTCTTTGTCGCGGGTCTGAGAGGCGGGAAGAATGAACAGGTTTTCGTTGCGTTTATCTTTGATCAGCGCTTGGTTTAAGGTGGCTTCACCGTTGATAACGTTAACGAAGTCATACACCACGCGGCGTTCACAGCCCATGATGAGATCCAAGTTACGCAGACCGATATCGAAATCGATCACCGCAGTTTTCTTGCCCTTGAGTGCTAAGCCTGACGCAATGGCTGCGCTGGAGGTCGTTTTACCGACGCCGCCTTTTCCTGACGTAACGACAATGATGCGTGTCATTTAATAATTTCCTTTCGAATTTTAAATGGTGAGTAGTTCAAAATGGAGTGACTCTTCAGTCATGCTGAGCATCACTTTCTTCTGCCAGAACTCACTTTCAATCTGTTCACTCAGCCAGTAGTTACCCGCGATGGACACCAGCTCAGCTTGTAAATCATGACAGATAATTCTTGCTTCTTTTTGACCACTGGCGCCGGCAATCGCTCGGCCGCGCAGTGTGCCATGAATATGAATCGAGCCATCGGCAATCACTTCAGCACCGGGGCTCACGTGATTGAGGATCACTAAATCGCCATCTTTGGCGTACACCTGCTGTCCGGAGCGAATGGGCGTACGGACGATGGTTGTTGGCGCCATTTTTGCCGGCGCTTTCGCTGGGTTGTTGCTGGCGGTCATCACGGCAAAACCGGCTTCCGACGCCAACGACTGACAGCGTTTATCTTTGCAGCCCGTGACACCGACCGGGATCAAACCCGCGTCGCTAATGCCATGTTTGAGGGCGAGAAAGTCGATGTCGCCATCCACTTTCGAAATATTGATCACCACCGGTGCGTTGGCGAAGAACGCCGGGGCTTGCGCCACTTTCTGTTTCAGAAATTCGACCGTGTTGGCGATTTGGTTGTCAGAAAGGTGCAAAACTGACAAAGTAAAGCTACTACCTTTTAGGTCAGGTGTATTAGACATCGTAACGTTGACCTCAATAAACTCTTGGCTACATAGGAAAGAGCGTTGCCCGAGACTAGGGAAGTCATGTTATATTCAGCGCCTAGACGCAGCAAGTCATCTTGCGGTCAAATGAGTGATTTAGACTCAATTTTATCAAAAGTTGATCATTTATAGACAAATTCAGCCGCGACGCGGGTTCAAGACAACAAAAGGCTTCTCATGCTTTGTTCTATCTACAAAAGTTCTAAGAAAGACGGTACCTATCTCTACATCCCGAAACGCGACGATTTTTCACAGGTCCCTGACACTCTGATGCAGATGTTCGGTAAACCTGTGTTCGTGATGCTGGTGAACCTCGAAAAACGTCAGCTCGCGCAGGTGAATGTGGATAAAGTGAAAGCGTCGCTGCAAGAGCAAGGCTTCTTCTTGCAACTGCCACCACCACCAGAGAATTTGTTAGAAAAATACAAAGAAGAAAAGGCTCAGCGCAAATCCTGAGCAAGGATGACTCGGGGAGGGCATCTTGAAAAAATTATTGTCAGTGATTCTGGGATTCACACTTTCCGCACCGGTATTGGCGAACGATTTAAGCTTCGAACAATACGTCGAAGGCCTCAAACAGCAAGCGCGTCAGGAAGGCATTTCTGAGCAAATATTGAGTGACGCGTTTCACGATGTGCAATTTAAACCTCGTGCGGTGGTGGCTGACCGCAATCAGCCAGAGAAAAAGCTGACCTTGGATGAATACATTCCACGTGCCGTGCCTGCGTGGAAAGTGAACCAAGCGCAAGCACTGTACGAAAAGCATTACGATGAACTGCAACGCATTGGCAAGGCGTACGGCGTGCAGCCGCGCTTTATTGTCGCGCTGTGGGGGGTAGAAAGTAACTTTGGTGCGCACATGGGGCGTTACAAGGTGATTGATGCCTTATCAACCATGGCGTATGAAGGTCGCCGTGAAGAGTTCTTCCGCAAAGAAACCATGGCTGCTTTGCAGATCCTGCAACAAGGCCACATCAATGCCGAGGACATGAAAGGCTCATGGGCTGGCGCGATGGGGCAATGTCAATTCATGCCGAGTTCGTTTTTAGCGTTCGCCGCTGATGGTGATGGCGATGGCAAGAAAGACATCTGGGGCAGCAAAGAAGACGTTTTTGCGTCAACCGCGAACTACCTCAGCCAATCCGGCTGGGATGATAAGTACACGTGGGGACGCCAAGTGAAAATTCCCAAAGGGTTTGATCACACACTGGAAGGCCGTCAGGCTGAAAAAGGCAAGTTCTTGCAAGAGTGGAGCAAACTGGGCATCACACGTTATGACGGTAAGCCTCTGCCGAAACTCGATGAAGACGTGAAAGCGTGGCTGATCATGCCGGATGATGAAAGTGGTCGTATTTATCTGGTGTACAACAACTACAATGTCCTGATGAAGTGGAACCGCTCGTATTACTTTGCGCTCGCGGTGAGCCATTTAGCGGACCGCATCAAGTTTTAACCTCAAAGGGCTCGCGAGAGCCCTTATTGCTAATTACCGATTACTTATCGCTGATTAGTTATGACTGATTACTTATGACTGAATGCGTTTTGCTTTCAGCCCGTTCCCAACATCGCGCTGTTCGGTGTTGCAAGCCACAACAGGAGTTGCCGTGTTAGCCGACCGAGCCAGTCAGATGGTGATGTTCGCCGCGTTAATCAAACATCAGAGCTTTACGGCAGCGGCGCGCAATTTGGGCGTGTCGGTGTCGCACGTCAGTAAGCAACTGGCGCAACTGGAAGCGTCGGTGGGGATTAAACTGGTGCAGCGTACGACGCGCAGTTTTACCGTCACCGAAGCGGGGGAGTCTTTCTACCGCCATTGTGAGCAGTTGGTAGCGCTGGTGAGCGATGCGGACAACGAACTGGTGAACCAGCGCGAAGAAGTTTCGGGGCTGCTGCGGCTGGGCTTGTCTCAATCATTTGGCTCGCTGCATGTGCTGCCTGCGCTGGAAGAGCTGCGTCAGCAGTATCCGAATTTGCAGGTTGAAGTGCACCTGTTCGACTACAAGATTGACATGTTGAGCGAAGGGCTCGATTTGTGGATCACCAGCAATGAACACCTGCCGGAAGGTTATATTGCTCAGCGACTTGCGGAGTGCAAATTTGTCGTGGCAGCGTCGCCAGATTACCTACTGCATCATTCGACGCCGCAATTACCCAACGATCTGTTGGATCACAATTGCTTGATCTATCGCAGTTGGGATCGAGACTACACACGCTGGGCATTTCGTAACCGTGAGCAGCAGTTGAGCATCAAAGTTTCCGGCAACTATTCAGTCGATTTGGCTGAAGCGGTGCGTGATGCAGCGGTGTCTGGGTGGGGGATTGCGTATTTGGCGACTTACCTCATCCGCGATGAATTTCGTACGGGTAAACTGATTCAACTGTTGCCGGACTGGCAAGCGAGTCAAAACATGCCATTTTATGCGGTGTATCCAAGTCGGCAGCATCTCCCGAAGAAAACCTCAGCGGTGATTGAATTCCTCAAGCAGAAAATTGGCGAACCGTGTTATTGGGATACGAAACTGGAACCGTATGTTCGCTTGCCGATGTTGTGAGCGATTATTTCTCGGTCTCAAAACATTTTTTCCATATGGAAAAACAAGGTAAAAGCAAACGTTTAATAAACGTAAAATCAATGAGTTAATCTTCACGCTCATTTCTCCTCTTTTCTGAACACACGCAATTAACAAACTCGAGTTGCGCACACGTTTTCCTGCTATACAATCCGACGCCTTTCCGGTTTCCCTTTTATTTGGATGGCGTTATGTCTTCTCTCATTGGTGTTGTGGCAATCTTGGTGATTGCTTGGCTACTTTCTACAGATAGAAAAAATATTAATCTGCGTACGGTTGCGGGGGCATTTGCGCTGCAAGTGATTTTTGCGCTGTTGGTGCTGTATGTGCCAGCGGGCAAAGAAGTACTGCATACCGTGACGGAAAGTGTGTCGAATCTGATCAACTACGGCCAGGAAGGCATTGCGTTTATTTTTGGTGGCCTTGCGACCGGCAGCGTCGGTTTTGTGTTCGCTGTGAACGTGCTGGGCATCATCGTGTTCTTCTCCGCCCTGATCTCGGGCTTGTACCACATTGGCTTGATGCCGAAAGTGATCAACCTGATTGGCGGTGGCATTCAAAAGCTGCTGGGCACTGGCCGTGCGGAGTCGCTGTCTGCAACTGCCAACATCTTTGTGGGCATGGTCGAAGCGCCGCTGGTGGTTAAACCGTACCTGAAGCAGATGAGTGATTCACAATTCTTCGCAGTGATGACCTGTGGTTTGGCATCGGTTGCGGGCGGTACGCTGGTGGGCTATGCCTCACTGGGTGTGGATTTGAGCTACCTGATCGCGGCGGCGTTTATGTCTGCGCCTGCGGGCTTATTGATGGCCAAGTTGCTGGTACCAGAGCAAGGCACTGTTGATGTGCACGTGGATACCAACGAGCTGGATCTGCCAAAAGCGACCAACGTGGTGGAAGCGGTGGCTGATGGCGCGATGTCGGGGGTTCGTATCGCGGTCGCTGTGGGCGGAACGCTGCTGGCGTTTGTCAGTGTGATTGCGCTGCTCAACGGCATGCTGGGTTGGGTCGGTGGCCTGTTTGGTATCGAACTGAGCTTCCAACTGATTCTGGGTTACCTGTTCGCCCCACTGGCGTGGCTGATTGGTATTCCATGGAACGAAGCCATCACGGCAGGTTCTCTGATCGGCAATAAGATCGTGGTCAACGAGTTTGTGGCCTTCATCCAACTGATGGACGTGCAATCGCAATTGAGCGCTCACTCACAAGCGATCGTCACTTTTGCCTTGTGTGGTTTTGCCAACATTTCCAGCATGGCGATTCTGATTGGTGGTCTGGGCAGCTTGGTGCCTGAGCGCCGCAGCTTTATCTCAAAATACGGTTTTCGTGCCATTGCCGCTGGCGTTCTGGCCAACCTGATGAGTGCGTCGATTGCCGGTGTGATTTTGTCGCTGTAATCGCAAGCGTTATTCGACGCCCGATAAAAAAGAACCCCAGCCTTGGCTGGGGTTCTGTGCATTTACCGCTGAAGAAACGACATCACTTTTGGGTGTGGTATTGCTCACAGGCCAACATGGTGTTTTCGATCAGGCTGGCAACGGTCATTGGGCCAACTCCGCCCGGAACCGGGGTGATGAAGCTGGCGCGCGTGCGCGCTACATCGTATTCCACGTCACCAATCAGTTTACCGGTATCAAGACGGTTAATGCCGACATCGATCACCACGGCGCCTTCTTTAATCCACGCGCCAGGAATGAAGTTCGGTTTACCTACTGCAACCACCAGCACATCGGCTTGACGAACGTGGTGTTCGAGATCTTTGGTGAAACGGTGACAGGTGGTGGTGGTGCAACCGGCCAGTAACAGTTCCAGTGTCATCGGGCGACCGACAATGTTGGAAGCACCCACGATGACCGCGTGTTTGCCGCGCAGTGGAATGTTGTAACGATCCAGCAGTGTGATGATGCCTTTCGGTGTGCAAGAGCGCAGTTTGGGAATGCGCTGCGCCAAACGACCCACGTTGTATGGGTGGAAACCGTCGACGTCTTTTTCGGGAATGATGCGCTCTAACACGTGTGTTGAATCGATGCCCGCAGGCAGCGGCAACTGAACCAGAATACCGTCGATTTCAGGATCATTGTTCAACTGTTCGACCAGCGTTAACAGTTCTTCTTCGGTTGCAGTGGCGGGTAAGTCAAACGACTTCGACACAAATCCGACTTCCTCACAAGCGCGGCGTTTGCTGCCTACATACACTTGAGACGCGGGGTCTTCACCCACTAAAACCACAGCCAGACCAGGCGCACGCAGTCCTGCTTGAGTGCGCGCCTTAACACGGGCCGCAACTTCGGAACGTACTGTCTGTGAAATGAGTGTTCCATCAATATTTTGAGCAGTCATGACTTTCCTTACACATTCGTAGTGAAAATTTTTGCGCGCATTGTCGCAGATATTTTGAAGAACATCTATAAGCAAACGTTTGCTTTGTTCTGTTTTTCAGCACATATTGATTGAGTGACAAAATTTTGCTCATTTGAAACATAATGTTAGACAAAGCCGTTGATTTCACCTTTCTAACTCGTATAATCCTGTCCCTGTAGCGCGCCCTTAGCTCAGCTGGATAGAGCACGTCCCTTCTAAGGATGTGGTCGTAGGTTCGAATCCTACAGGGCGTGCCATTTATTCTATAAGGCCTGACAGCTTATGAAGTTGTCAGGCCTTTGTCGTTTTGAGGATTTATAGTCGGCTAGCCGCCTCTTTTCAAACACACACTGATCCGCACCATTAGTTTCTCATGCAGGTATCATCGACTAACTTTTTCTACAACCATGCCACTTTGCTCTGCAAAGTGAATCAATCGAGTGATATTGCTGAGGCTCCACTGGTTGGTAATGGCTATCACCTCGTCGTTAGGCAACGTAATTAGCGCGTCTTCATCGCTGTGGAAACGGCGAATTCTACCTTGAGGTATATCATCCGCTAGGATGGCAATGCGTCGTCTTACTGGCTCGTTAAATGCGTTGAGTACATCATTTAAGCTTTGTGGCTGATGCTTCTCAATCCAGTCAGTGACTAACGCGAGCGCGAGGTGACGCTTTTTATAGGTATGGCCGTTATAGCGATACTCTGAGTAATCTTTATCGCCTTTTTGAACGCTTGTGCGCTGCTCGGCACGCTTCTCGCGGAACTTCACCTGGTACTCTTCTACCTCGGGTACAGGGATGATCTGCTCAGCATTGATCAGTACATCTTCTTTGTAGCGATAGGGCGTGAGGCGCACACAACTGATATCGATGCCTTTGTCACGCAACCACAAGACAGAAGTGGTGAGTTCTTTACCGAAGTCTGCTGAGGCTAAAACGATTCGAACATCGTTACCAAAGTCATCCAAGCTGTTTTCATCGAGATCGACAAACTCCAGAATGGCTTCGCGGGCCTCAATCTCTTGGCCTTCTTTCTTTAGGTACTGGGCATAGTAGTCACAAGCTTTGTCGAACGTCATGGTAGAGATCATTGCGGCATAGCGCAGCGCTTGCAGTTCCATGTGCGCACCGATTTCATCCCGTTTTAGCTCGATGACGACTAAGTTGGCATTTTTGTCGATAGCTAATAGGTCGATACGGCGACGGCTGTCTTCCCAGTCTGAAAACTCTTCTGATATCACCAAACAATCAGGCGCGATGGCATCAATACAGCCTTTCAGCGCTTCTTGTAAATCGTGCCGCTCTTGCAGCCCTTCGGCTGCAAAAGTAGTCGGTGTCAGTGCGGTGAGGTTTTTATTGGCGATATTGTATAGGCTCATGGTTATACTGCTTGTTCAACAATTGCATCGGTAAGTTGAAATTGAGTGATTTGGTTTTCTTGAACCTTTTGCTTTAATTGCTCGCATATATCGAAAAAACAACCCACGATATCAATAATTGCTGTTTGAGTTGCAACTGGAGGAAGGCAAATCAATAAGTTCTTAATTTGCTCTCTTGATACATTTTTCATTGAGCTACTGGTGCCGCCAGCTACTTGTGAATAGTAATTTCGAGCAAATTGGGAGTTGTTGAATAAATTAATGTAATGGCTGCTAACTTTATCTGAAAACCGAAAGCGAATTATTTTATCACTCATCATTAGGTGCGTAGGCGAATCGTTAGGCACAATAACTGCTTTTGCTACTAAATCAGCGGTGTTTGCTCGTGAAATAAGGAAATCGCCATCTTGAACCTCAAGGTGTTCTCGTGGTGCAAGAGAGTTTGGTAGTTCTTTGTTTTCCATAGGATTATACTGGTTCCAAGTTACTGCGCTAACTTTAAGAACCCCCCAGTTATCTTCAGATCTGGGTGTGTCCAAACATTTCGGACTCCATCCCGCTTCCGAGCTTAGTTCCAAGTCCCCTAATCGACACCACTCCCACCCATTCGGCAGTTCAAACGGCTTTTCATCTTCAGAAATCGGTGGTAGCGATTTTTCCTTTTTAATTTTCTTCTCTTTGACTAGCTGCGCTTTTTCTTCCGCAATTCTTTTCAGTAACTCAGCAGCAGGTTCATCACTTGGATCTTGTGGAACCAGCTTACCCATCACCGCCAGTTGTAGAATGGTTTGCTTGAGCTGGTCGATGCTTTCTTCAGTAGTGAATAAGGTATCGAAATGCTCACTGATTCGCGCCCAGTTTTGCATTAACTCGTTAGCATCGGCAGAGTTGGTGAGTGTGTCCAACAGAGTTGTTACCAGCACTTGATGCGCTTCGATACTGGCTTCGGTTTGTTGCTCTAACTGATCACAGAGCGTCATTAGCTCATCGACTTTGGCGACGATGCGGTGTTGCTCGGTTAGCGGAGGTAGAGGAATAACAAACTTAGCTAAGTCTGATGCTGACAAGTTCGGTTGAGCAGTACCATTGTCATATTTTCTGATATTTGATAGAGATAATGGCGACTCGAAAAACTTCAGAAGATACTCTGGAATAACGCTCTTTTCTGGTTTTACTATAACTAAAGAAGATGCAATAGCACCTATTCCAAAGTTCTCAACAATAGCGCATTTCCCTAGTGAACCTCTCAAGCAGAACAGAATGTCACCATCATTAAATTTACCAGCTCTAAGTAAGTCGAATCGCTCTTGAGTAATGTAAGTCATCTCAGCTTCGTTAATACGACTATTTACGAGATGCCCTGCATTTACAAATGGTATGCCTGATTCAACAAGTACTGATTTATTTGGATAGTTTTTGCTACGATCACCATTCTCCAAGATTGACATATACCCGATTCGAACAAGTTCCCACGATTTGGGTAATCCTTCGATTATTTCGCTTTCACTAATAGCAGGTAATTGCTTTGGATTTTTGATCTTTTTCTCTTTCACCAACAGTGCTTTTTCAGCCGCAATGCGTTCAAGCAACACTGAAGCAGGCTCGTCATTAGGATCTTGAGGAACAAGCTTTCCTCGCACAGCTAACTCTAAAATTAGCTCACGCAGCTTCTTAACACCGTATAGCTCCAGTTTCTTGCTGCTACCACGACCAGAGGTCGATCTGGTCTTTACTGTTGAAGTCCAAATATCAATATGTTCGGTAATTAACTTATTCATAGGAGATTGGTCCACAGCCATTATTGCTCTCCATCTTGCTTTTTACCTTGAATGGTAGAGCTAAGCGCATCACCGAGAATGCCTTTCAGTTGGTCACGCAGTGCTTTTATATCTTGTTGCTGCTGCTGATAGCTCGCCAGTAACTCTTCAGGATCATGGCTAACGACTTCATCTTGATACGGGTTTTTAATATCAAGGTTAAAGTTGCGCTCGATAATATCTTCAATCGACACTTTCCAAGCTTGCTTGGTCTCGATGCGGTTAGCAAACCCGTCAGCCTCGTTCCCCCACCAATCGATCTCTTGCTGGAACTCCTCAAACTTCATCGGTTTGGTTTTGCTGTAGTTCTTCACGCCTTCTGGGTAAGGGTGCTCATAGAACCACACTTCTTTGGTCGGCTGGCCTTTGGTAAAGAACAGAATGTTGGTCTTAATACCCGTGTATGGGTTGAACACGCCATTAGGTAAGCGAACAATCGTGTGCAGGTTACACTCTTCCGTTAGCATCTTTTTGATTTTGGTTTTTACACCTTCACCAAACAAGGTGCCATCAGGTAATACCACACCAGCGCGACCCTCTTTATCCAATACTTCGACAATAAGTTGCAAAAAAAGGTCAGCCGTTTCACGAGTCTGCATTTCGGCTGGGAAGTTCTTTTCAATCCCGTCTTCTTCTGTGCCGCCAAACGGTGGGTTAGTTGCAATCACATTGATATTGCTGTCCCAGTTTGAAAGGGGCTTGTTAAGCGTGTTGCCGTGCTTGATCTGCACAGGGACTTCGATGCCGTGGAGCATCATATTGGTGATACACAGCAAATGTGGCAGTTGTTTCTTCTCTACACCATGGATTTGCTTTTGCAGAGTTTGGTGGTCGGCTGCGCTGGTCACGTAGTTCTCTTTGACGTGATCGAACGCGCAAGCCAAGAAACCGCCCGTACCGCAGGCGGGATCCATAATTTGTTCGCCTAGCTTTGGATCCAGTCTGTTGACGATAAAACGAGTCACCGCGCGAGGGGTGTAGAACTCACCCGCATTACCTGCGCTTTGTAGGTCACGGAGGATTTGCTCGTAGATGTCACCGAACAGGTGGCGTTCTTTAGAGTCAGTAAAGTCGATCTCGTTGAGCTTGTTAATCACTTGGCGCAGCAGTGTGCCATTTTTCATGTAGTTGAAAGCATCACTAAAGGCTTCTTTCACCACAAAACCACGAGGATTGGTGTCTTTCGGTGCAGTTAGGTTTTTTAAACCAGGGAATAGGTCATCATTGACGAATTCCAGCAGTTCATCACCTGTAATGCCTTGGTTATCTGCCGCCCAGTTTCGCCATAAGTATTTTGCTGTGATGGGTTCGCGGTAATCATCCTGCTCAAACTCTAACTCTTCTTCTTGAGCATCAAACACTTTTAGGAATAAAAGCCACGACATTTGGCCTAAACGCTGCGCGTCACCATCCACACCTGCATCTTTACGCATGATGTCTTGAATAGACTTGATCACTGAACTGATTGACATAAAGTTCTACTACTAACTGACTGAAAAAATTGGGGCAGATTATAGCATTGCTACGTCAGTGTGAGTACTGAAAAGGGGAGAGGCGGTGCCCAATAACGATGGAGGTTAGTGGGCATTTATATCTATGAGAACTATATAAATTAATGGCTTACGGATTGTTGATTCATGTTCACTTTGCTCCTTAAGGCAAGGTACAACACCCAAGTGATGAACGCATCAGCAGTAATGCCCAAGCCGAACATTATGGCGATTCGTTCAAGCGTAGGGACAAAGACACCGATTTGATAAAGCACAAAGGCACAACCGTAAAACAAGGTGTTTACGATAAGTGATTGATACAGCATTAAATCCGTGCGTCCAATACCATAAAAGTAACTGTCGATGACATTGTTTAAGCTGAAAATGACATAGAACGCAACCATTAGCCAAACTAGACTGGTGATTGATTCTGGGTTCTCTATCCCCATGACATTGGCGATAAAGCTGTTCCAAAGCGGTGCGGTGATCATCCAAACAGCAACGATTCCTAACGTGATCCAAAGGTAGCTATTGACTCGCTCAGATGTTAATCCATCATTGGTCGCGGCATCTTGCTTGACCAGTTGTCCTAATGTCAAAACGGGAAGGAGTAACCAACCCCAAATGAATTGATTCGCAACCCAGAACGTTCCCGCTTGTTGTACTTGGTTGATAAGCTGAAGAATCATGACAATAAAGGCAGTATTACGAACGAGCGACTCAAGCCCTGACTTCCATCCAATCTTTGCCCATTCTTTAAGCCACTGCGATTGCTCTCTTCTAGAAAACTTGAAGCTCAGCGTGATCCCTGATTTAGATAAATAAATTAGGGCAAACAGCGCGAGAAGACTGTTGACCACGATATTACTCAGCGCAATACCATTCACGCCTAACTGGAGGGAGTAGGCGAATTGACTAACAAAGACGCTGTCACAAAGGATTGTCATGAGCGTTTGTACTACTAGAAGTCCATACAACGCCTTGCGTTCATTTTTTAGCACGAGAACCAAAGACAAAAAAGCATAGACGCTGGAAAGTAGAATAGCGGCAGATTCCAATCGAATGTATTGGATCGTTTGGGTCAATAATTCAGCCTGTTGCTGCATCGCATCAACAAAGTTCGGGGCTAGCCACAAAACCATTAAGGTCGCCACAAAGTAGCAAACTAAGGTAACCAAAAGAGATAGGCTGGCTCGGTCGCGAAAAGCTTCATTCCGATGAATCACTCTGCCTAGAATAAATGCTAAAGGGATGAGTAATGCTTCGCTGAGGACTTCATATCCTACATTGAGCCATGCAACTTGTGCTGCAATACTAAAAGTCCAGGGGCTAGGGATGCTGCCCAAGAAATGGATTCGTGTCGTTGAGTAGATTAATGGTATTAAGCTTGTCAGGATCAGCACTAGCCACAGTTGGTAGTTGATTGTTTTTATTTGATGATGTTTCAATTTTTAAGCCTTGTAATCTTCACTAGGGATCTCGTGGAGAAAGCGACTCTCCATAGAAAAATAGCCATTACTTTCGATCAGTTGTTTTGTTCTAAGCTTTTCGAACAGTGTGATGAGGTACTGATAAAGTTCAACATATTGCTCTGTAATAATATGAGTTGCTGAGCACTCAAATGCTTGCCATGGGAAATCAATCAATGTGGTGGCGGCATGTTTGGGAAGGTAGTTGTGTTTAAACTCACTTAGTAATAAATGTTCTAGCTGAACGCAATAATGCTGAATGATAGCGCAGTGAAAGTGGTACTTGTAACTGTCATTGTTAGCGATAAGATTCGGTAAGGAGCAGAATAAAAAGTAAACCTGAGCAGCCAACTCTGTGGCTTGCTTTTGCTCGCTAGTGTGTGCTTTGGTAACGGCGTCTAACTGTTCTGCCAAGCCAAACTCACCCTTTAAAATAGTGAAGTGAACGTTGTAGATTTGTGATTCACGATAATAAAGAGAAATGTCGGACAGCGATTGGCCTACAACGATTTCTATCAGCAAACGGTCTTGTGTTCTAAGCGTGATTTTCGACCCCAAAATATCGGTATGCGTCAATTGTTCACCGAACAATCTGAGGAGTTTTTCATGCCACCCATAAACAGAAATCGATGACTGAATAAATAAATCGATATCAGAGCGCTTTGTTAACTGATTAGCCCCCAAGCTTCCGTAAAGTAGCGCTGTAGATGCGCTTGTATCTGTGCTCAATACTTTATTCAGCTTACTGACCCAAGTGTGTTGAGATAATGGAAAGGCCGCCCAGAAGGCATCAAAGTTATCAGAAAAGTCAAAACAGTAAGACTGCCAAATCTGTCTTTGCCAGTGAGTTTCTAGTGCTGTCGGCATGACTTTATCTTTCAAAAATATAATAGCTTCATCAACAGCTTGCAGTTTTTTGTAGGACGATGGGTAAGGGGTTTCTGAGTATTTCTCGTCGTCAATTGAATTGATGCTCTGCTCAATATCTCTAGTGCAACAGATTGATATACCTGTTTTCCTATCTAATTGATTGGTGAGAAGGTTCGCTGTTTGACCGTATCCAGTAAATTCAACAATCGCGTTTTCCTGTTGCTTAACCGCTGCAAGGAAGTATTCGCAAGCAAGTTGCTCACCTTGCTCGGTTCCATCGCCAAAGCGAATTCGATACTCATCTAAAGATAAATAAGGGAACTCAGGCAAACGTCTTTGTATTTGTTGGCTTAAGGTTGTTTTGCCTGAATTTAGGTTACCAAAAATATAGATATGCATTGTGACTTGGTGTCGTTAACCAAGCTAAAGAATCCCTAGCTTGGTTTAAATGGTGATTAAGCTGATTGATATATTTCAGCTTCCAACTCAGTAATCGCTTCTAAATACTGCGCTTTGCCGCCAAAGCACTTTTTGACGATCTCAGCAGGGCGTCCCATCTCGTCAAAAGGCTTAACTTTGAGTACATGAATATTCTCAAGCTCTTGAACGCCTTCGTCTGCGTACTTGTCTAGTAAGTTGTTCAACACCTGCTGAGCTGTATCACCATACTTAGTGAAGTAGTTGCGCTTTTTGACGTTGTCAGCGCGTTCTTTTCTGGTGAGTGCTGGTTGGTCATACACGACATGACAAATCATGTCGAATGGGTCGAGATCTTTGCCAACTTCTAGCTCCAATGCTTCCCAGATGATGCCTTCCTCTGCCAGTTCATCAATGATTGCTTGCTTTTTATCGGCATCTTGCCAGCGCTTAACAAAGTCATCCATCGAGGTGAACTGTTTTGCCATCGTCTTACGGGTGTAGTCTTTGAACGATTCGGTTACGAGTTTACCGTCGGAATCGTAGTATTGAACACGTTCGGCAATGGCTTTCACCGTTACACCGTTGACATGGAACTTTCTCACTCGGTTTTCATCCTGCCAATCATCATCGGAATTGCCACCGTCAGAAGGAGATGAACCTGAGTCGTATGGAGCTTCTGGTTCATGGATGCTTTCAGGGTCGATATCTTCCCCTTCAAATGGATCGTCTTGTTCAAACTCATCCTCACCATCGATGATCTCATCGAGTCCTTCATCGGTATCGAAGTCTTCTGGTTTTGTCTCTTTAACTCGCTCAGGGACACCATCAAAGCGCTCATCCGCGAACAGTTCAGTTGCCTTTTTGAAGTCGAGAATGGTAAACCAGAGCTTTCCGTAACGATCATCAATACGAGTACCACGACCGATGATCTGCTTAAACTTGGTCATCGACTGAATACCCTGGTCAAGAACAACCAGTTTACAAGTTTTTGCATCGACACCGGTTGTCATGAGTTCTGAGGTGGTCGCGATAACAGGGTAAGCCTTTTTGGGGTTGATGAAGTTATCAAGCTGAGCTTTGCCGATTTCATCATCACCTGTAATTTTCATTACGTATTTTTCATTTTTTGCAACTTGCTCAGGGTTGCAGTTTATTAGCGCCCGGCGCATACGCTCTGCATGGTCAATGTCATTACAGAACACAATGGTCTTCGCCATCGGGTCGGTGCGCTTGAGGTAACTGGTGATGGTCTGTGCAACAAGCTCTGTACGTTCATCAATGACCATGGTTCTGTCGAAGTCTTTCTGGTTATAGATCCTGTCTTCGATGACTTCACCATGTTTATCGACTTGTCCTTTGGTTGGTCGCCAACCTTGTAAATCTACATCGATATCGACACGCACAACTTTATAAGGGGCTAAGAAACCGTCTTCAATACCTTGCTTTAGAGAGTAGGTATAAATGGCGTCGCCAAAGTACTCGGTGTTAGACACGATATCGGTTTCTTTTGGTGTCGCGGTTAGCCCGATTTGAGTCGCTGAACCGAAATACTCAAGAATCTCGCGCCATGCGCTGTCCTCAGCGGCACTGCCACGATGGCACTCGTCAACGATAATAAGATCAAAGAAATCAGGATCGACCTGTTTGTATGCTTTTTGGTGTTCTTCTGGGCCAGTCAGAGCTTGATACAGAGCTAGGTGGATTTCGTAAGCGGGATCGACTGTTCGACCAGTGACTTTGGTCATAGCGGGGCCAAACGGCTGGAAATCGTTCCTCTTAGTTTGATCGACCAGAACGTTTCTGTCTGCCAAAAACAGGATGCGTTTTTTAGCTCGGGACTTCCACAGTCGCCAAATAATCTGGAATGCAGTGTAAGTTTTGCCCGTACCCGTTGCCATAACCAGCAACACACGGTTTTGTCCTGCGGCTACCGCTTCCACGGTTTTGTTTATCGCTTGTAGCTGATAGTAGCGCGGAGACTTACCGCTACCGTCATCATGGTAATCTTGAGTAATGACTGGAAGGTGCTCGGTTTTGTAACCTTTCCAAACGCAGTACTTGTCCCATAGTTGCTGAGGTGTTGGAAAGTCTTCAAGCTGAATTTCAGTTTCGAGTTGAGCTGGGTTGGTTTTGTCGTGGAAGATAAAACCGTCACCATTTGAGGCAAAGATAAAAGGGACTTCAAGTAAGCTGGCGTAATCTAGGCCTTGTTGCATACCTTTGCCGATTTCATGTTTATTCGCTTTTGCTTCGACAACCGCTAGAGGCATGCTCGGTTTATGGTAAAGAACAATGTCTGCCGATTTGACCTTTTTCCTCGCTGCTGCCTGACCACGAACAATGACTTTACCATCACGTAGTTTTACTTCTTGACGAATCTGCGACATATCATCCCATCCCGCACCTTTGATAGCAGGAAGAATGAATTTTGTGATGATGTCGGTTTCAGATAGCTTTGATTTATTGATTGTCGATTCCATGCGATTAGCCAGCTCTGTACAAATGCATTTCATGACTATACCAAAGGATGCATAAAAGCAGAAAAGATACTGACTTATCAGTGATGTGGGTGGTGTTTCTCCAGAACAGCAGCAAGAACTCTACAAGTAGAAATCGACACTGCGAGAGCAAGGTAGTTGTTCGTAAAAAAGCTCAAGGGCTTAAGCTTCTTTTAATCCAAAGTCAGGGCGATCTTTGGATTAAAGATCTGTCACTTCACAATCGAGAATTCAAGCTATTTGGTAGAGCTTTTCAACATTCTCAGTACGGAGAATGATACGGGTGTAATGCAGACAAATGAGCTTGATGGCATACAAACACTCGTTTCTAAACGAGGATTGTTTATGTTTCAGTATGGTAGGGGTGGCTAAGCATGAAAGAGAAACCCCACCGAAGTGGGGTTGATTTGGTTTACTGCAAATGAACTAGGCCTCGTCGGCAGGGAGTAAGAACAGCCCTCTCGGGTTGAACTCGAGATAAGCGTGTTTGGTCAGCTCCTGGCGAAATTGGGCTGAGTTGAGTTGCAGTAGCAGCTCCTGATCGTGCCATTTGACCGTGACTTCATACATTGAACCCATGTACGCGTATTTGAGCACTTCACATGCCTGGCTGTTTTCGCCTTGCGTATTCAAGGTAATGGCTTCCGGGCGAACACCAATCTGATATTCTCCCTTCGCTTTGTCTTGCGTCGCCTCTGGGTCGGCCTCGATCGCGTAGCCATGAATGTGAATACGCTCGCCGTCGAAATGACCTTGAAACAGGTTGGCTTCACCCATAAAGTTCGCCATAAACATCGATTTCGGCGACTTGTAGAGCTCTTGCGGCGAGCCAATCTGCATGATCTCACCGCTTTTCATCACGATCACCGTATCCGATACCGCAAAGGCTTCAGCCTGATCGTGCGTGACATACAGCGAGGTAATGTCGAAACGTTGTTGCAACTCGCGAATGGTTTCACGCATGCTGCGGCGCAAGTTAGCGTCCAGGTTACTCAAGGGTTCGTCGAATAACAGCACTTTGGGTTTGAGTACCAGAGCGCGGGCGAGGGCAACGCGTTGCTGCTGGCCACCGGAGATCTGATCGACAAAGCGTTCCCCCATGCCTTCCAAGTCGACGATTTTCAACGCTTCATCGACCCGTTGGCGAATTTCTTCAGCCGGGAGTTTGAGCATTTTTAGCCCATATGCCACGTTCTCATACAAGGACATATGTGGGAAGAGGGCGTACGACTGAAACACCATACAGATGTCGCGCTGCTGAATGGAACGTTCCGTCACATCTTCACCGTCGATAAAGATTTGGCCGCTGGTGGGCTTTTCCAGTCCTGCCACCAAACGCAGTACAGTTGTTTTACCGCAACCCGACGGACCGAGCAGGGTCACCAGGCTGCCTTTCTTAATTTCCAAATCCAGATTACCGATCACGGTATTGTTACCGAATCGCTTGCAGATGTTTTTCAGTACAACGAAGTTTTGTTTTTCCATGGTGACATCTCCTAGGAATCTTGGTTGGTGGCTTTGGAGCGGGAAATACGAGCTTCACCGACCAATAAATCAAACAACAGAATGATGGCTAACATCACCACAATCAGGACAGAGCCATACGCAATGGCGATCCCGTATTCGCCATCTTCGACGCGGTTCAGAATGTACGACGTGGCAACACGGGTTTCCGGGGTAACCAGAAAGATAATCGCGCTCACCGTCGTCATCGCACGCACAAAGCTGTAAACCAGTGTCGACAGAATCGCCGGGCGCAGCAGTGGCAGGATGATGTGACGAATGGTTTGCAGGGAACTGGCGCGCAGGCTCAATGACGCTTCATCGAGTGATTTATCAAGCTGACCAAGTCCGGCGATACCGGAGCGAATGCCCACCGGCACGTTACGCATCACCATCGAGATCACTACAATTGCCGCGGTGCCTGTCAGATAAATAGGCGCATCGTTAAACGCTAGAATATACGACACCCCCGCCACGGTGCCCGGAACGGCAAAGCAGAGCATGGTTGAGAATTCGATGACCTTTTTGCCGTAGAACTGCTGACGAACTACCACATACGCAATCAGTAAGCCGAACAGGGCGGTGATTGGCGCAGCGACACCTGCGTAAATCATGGTCGTGATCAGTGACGGCCAGGCACCATCAGACATGCCGTTGCCAAATAGGTTGATGTAGTTTTGCAGTGTGAGCGTGTAATCCACCCCCCAGTTCACGGTGAAACTACCAAAGAAGATGCTGCCATACAGAAGGACGTTAAACACCATCCAGACGCACAGCGTCAAGGTGACGCCCAGTTTGAGTGACGCTGGCATATCCTGCACGTCGCCACGATAGGCTTTGCCGGAAATCGTGACGTAGGAACGTTGCCCAATCCACAGATACTGGACGACAAAGATGGCCAGTGAGAACAGCAGCAGGACAGAACCCAGCGTACTGGCAGAGGCATAATCGAGCTGTGCTCCGGCGATGTAGAAGTAGATTTGGGTCGCCAGAACGTCAAAGCTTCCGCCCAGCACCAACGGGTTACTGAAATCGGCCAGCGACTGCACGAAAATAATCAGAAACGAGTTAGCGAGCGCCGGTTTCAAGAGCGGAATAATGATGCCAAAGAATGTCTGATAGCGGTTGGCTTTCAGCGTGTAAGACGCTTCTTCCAGTGACGGATGGAGGGATTTGAGGGCGCCATCCAGAATCATGAACGACATTGGCGCAAAGGCGAGAACCTGAGCCAGCCAAATGCCGGTAAAACCGTATAACCAGTTGGTTTTTTGCAGCCCGAACCAGTCCACCATCAATTCCGTGATGTAACCCGAGCGACCCAGCATTAAGGTCACGCCGAGTCCGACGATGAACGGCGGGGTCACGATGGGCAGAATGGAAAACACGCGGGCAATAAACGCCGACCGTTTGGCGATGCGCGTGGTGTAAATGGCGAAGATCAAACCAAAGAACGTGGCACCCACTCCCACCGCAATACCCAGAACGATGGAGTTGCGGATCACTGACAGAGTATGGGATTGCGAGAGAATCTCCATAAATTGCCACGCGGTCCATTGGCCCATCTCATCTTTGAACATCGGCAGGAAAATCGCGATGCTCGGAAAAATAATGAAAATGGCAATCAGCAAAATAATGCTGATGAGCGACCCAATCACAAAATGGTCGCCGCCCAAATATTCAAGGCGGGCGAAAGCCGTGGTCATGACAGCGCCAAGCGCAATAAACAGCAAGATGGTGGCATAACCCAAACCCTGATGCGTCAGCCAGGAGCTGATCAGTATCACCAGCATGCACAGCGCGGAATAGCCGATATCCAGATAATGGCGGACTTTGTGCTGGCGTCCTGCGGGTTGCAGTGGGCGAACAATCAGAAGTAGAGGCAGGCTGAACCAGAGCCAGGAGATGTTGACAGAGCCCCAGCCCATCGCGTCGTAAAACTCGTCTGCGGTCGATTCAAATAGACCATAGTCCAAAGCAAAGGATGGCAGAAGGATAAAGCTAAACACCATCACGCCAAGCCAGTAAAAAACGGCATCGATGCGCCGTGGCTGGCTGGTCGTGAGGTTCAAAGCCCGAATTCGCTCGTTCATGTTGGAACCTTTTTTTGAGCTGCACTCATCCTGCCCGCCAGAACCAGCAGACTGAGTGTCAGGTGAGGAAAACCGTCAGAGGACGGTCAGAAAGAACCGATGGATTAGTTGCCCATCTTGACGTCGTTCACCCATTTGGTGATCAAACGTTTACGCTCATCGGAAGAACCGTAGGTTTCCATGTCGTAATTAATCAGTTTGAGGTCTTTCGGATTGAGGGCATTCGGCGATTGCTCTGCCAAGGTGTTGGTCAGAATTTGGAACGATTCGCCTTGTTGCCATGCCAGTTCTTGACCTTCTTTCGATAGCACCCAGTCAACGAACAGTTTGGCATTGTCTTGGTTACGGGCACCTTTGATAATGCTCACACCGCCAATTTCGTAGCCAGTGCCTTCACAAGGAGAAATCAGCTCCAGTGGCGCACCTTTGGCTTGTTCAAGTGAATAGTCATGAAGGAAACCAATGCCGATGGCGATTTCGCCGCGCGCAGAGTTACGTGACGGAGTTACGCCTGATTTGGTGTACTGAGAGACGTTTTTGTCGAGTTGTTTGAAGTATTCAAAGGCTGTTGGCTCATCCCAAAGCTGGATAAAGGTGGCCAGCGCTGTGTAGGCTGTGCCTGAACTTTGTGGATCAGCAATCTGAATTTCGCCCTGATACTCCGGTTTGGTCAGATCGCTCCAGCAGCGAGGAACCGGAATGCCTTTTTGAGCCAGACGCTCGGTGTTAACACCAAAGCCCAGAATGCCCATGTAGACGGCGGACGAGTAGTTCCCTTTGCGTTTGGCTGGATCGCGGAAGTTGGTCATGATGTTATCAAGCTGAGGAGACTGATAGGCTTGCAGCAAGTCCATTTCACCCGCTTGAGATTGAGGGTCGAGTGTGCCGCCGTACCAGACATCGGCACGAGGGTTATTTTTCTCAGCATCGATTTTAGCCAGTGTGCTGCCTGAGCCGTTGCGAACAAAGGATGTTTTCACATCATATTTGTCGGCAAACGCTTTGGTTTCCGCTTCACACATGGCGTTGGTGGCGCTGCAGTAGACAACCAGACGACCGGCCGCCTGAGCAGCAGGCGCAGCCATTACCGACCCGAGGATACTTAGTGCGAGCAGCGTACGTTTTGCGTTAACAATCATTGGGTTTTCCCTCTTGTTTATGCCTGCCAGAATCCCCAGTCAGGCAAAAATGCCAATCAGGTCACCAAGCGAAGCATTGTCACGTTGTTGGATGGTAGAGTTTTCATCATATTGGTAGCTCATCGTCCGAATTCGGTTGTTGAGCTTTTATAAACGGCAGCAGTTGCAAACTGATCACGGCTGCTGCCGCGGTAATCAAACAGAAAAAGCCTTCCCAGCCCCAATGTTCGATAGCCAGAGACATCGGGTAACTCGCCAGTGCGGCGCCCAGATAACTGAACAAGCCGATAAATCCGGTGGCGGTGCCTGCCAGGTCTTTTCTGGCGCATTCGGCAGCGGCCATGCCGATCATCATTTGTGGGCCGAAGACGAAAAAGCCGATACAGAAAAAACATCCGGCCAGAAAGCCAATGTGGTCGACGGGGGTCAGCCACAGCGCCGCGACCGAAGCAAAAATGCCTAATGCAAAAATCAGATTCATTGGCGCGCGGTTACCATGGAAATATCGGTCCGAACCCCAGCCGCCAAACAGTGAGCCCAGAAACCCGCCTACTTCAAACATCGAAACGGCACTGTTGGCGCTCAGCACATCAAAGGAATGGCGCTCAACCAGATACAGCGCGCCCCAATCGTTAATCGCGATGCGCACGACATACACCAGCAGATAAGACCCACACAGTAGCCAGATGTAGCGATTGGTCAGTACATAGCGATAGACCGCAGCATTAAAGGGCAGGCCTTGCCCTTCCTTTTCATGTTCGAGTTCCAGTGCGTCGTTGCGCCATTGTCCGACCGAGGGCAATCCCATTTCAGTCGGCTTTTCCTGAATGCGATAGCAGAGCCAGATGCCAACCAGTACCGCCACACAGCCGGGCACGATAAACCCGTAACGCCAGCCAAAATTCAGACTGATAAAGCCAATCGCAACCGGGATCAGCGCGCCACTCAAGTTGTGGCAGGTATTCCAGATGGACCACCAGAAGCCCCGCTCACTGCGCGAGTACCAACTGGTCAGGATCTTGGCGCAGGCTGGCCAGCCCCAACCCTGAAAGAAAGCGTTGACTGTCCACAGCAACGTAAACGCCAACAAGGATGAACTGAAGCCAAAGGCGATATTGACGATGCCGGTAGCCAGCAAACCCAGCCCCATAAAGTAGCGTGAGCGCGAATGGTCTATCATCAGCCCGGACACAAACTTGGAGACGCCGTAAGTGAGGTAAAACAGGGTGCCTAACAGACCAAGATCGGAATAGTCGAGGCCTAAATCTGTCAGCATGCCCGGCAGCGCGAAGTTGAAGCTTTTACGGGTCAGGTAAAAGACGGCGTATCCGACATACATGGAAACCATCAATTGAATGCGCCAGTAGCGGTAAGCCTGATTGGTGTCCATGTTTGTGCTGTTGTTGAGTGTCGGCACAATCTTCATGCTTGTTTGTCCTTGTTGAATCTGATCCTAGAGAGAAGGAGCAGGAAAAACATGAGAAGGAGTTGTATTCATCTAGGAAATATTCCTAGTTTTTAGTCCGTAGGTGATGATTTTGTGGGCAGGTTAACAATTATGCGCGTACCGCCCGTAGGCGAAGATGGCGTGGTGACGTTGAGACTGCCACCCAGCGCGGACACCCGCTCAGCCAATCCTTTCAGACCCTGACCACGAATGCGCCAGTCCGCTGGCAGGCCAACGCCGTCGTCTTTCACTTCCAATACCATATCGCTGCCGGGGAACAGGCTGATGTTAACAGTGCGTGCTTTGGCGTGTTTGGAGACGTTGTTGAGCAGCTCCTGCACGATGCGAAACAGCGTCACGCTGGTTGTATCGTCGAGTTTTTGCGGATCCACACCAATATTGAGGCTAACCTGAATGCATTGTTCGTTGAAACGCATCTCTTGGATCAACTGACGAATGGCATGTTCCAGCCCAAGCTCATCAAGGATATGGGGTCGCAACTGCTTTAACAGTTGGCGGGTGGAATGGTGGATTCGCATCGCCAGAGACTGAATACTTGAGGCGGCGTTCCGAGCCTGTTCATCTTCGGCCAGCCGCTGTGCCAGCATGGATTGGATCTGTATCGCGGTGATGTTCTGACCGATTTCATCGTGCAGTTCTCTGGCCACCGATTTGCGAATTTGTTCCTCGACGGAAACCAGTTGGCGAGCCAGATTCTGCTTTTCTTCCAGTTCCCGTGCCAGCCGAAGGTTGACCTTCTGCACCAGCAGGGCCAACTGATGCTGACGACTGATTGCGATCCCCAGTCCCAGACCGACCAACGCCTGGCTGGACATGAAAATCAGCAGCTCCTGATCGGAGTCAAATGAGCCGCTGATCTGACGTGCAGTGGCGAGCAGGATGCAATTCAAGCTGCTCGCCAGTACCCCTCCTTGCCAGCCATAACGGTAGGCCATGAATATGGTTGGCAACATGATGATCAGCAGCGCAAATGGCTTCATTTGATCCAGCAGAGTCAGTTCAGCCAGCAACCCTAAGGCGAAGAAAAATAGGCTCCAGACCAGCATTTTTGGCTTCAGTTTTACATCCTGATGGATGAGTTGCGGTGTCAGGGGCGACCAGGTCTGATGGCGCAGGTAGTCAGCGACCAGATAGAGAAACGGCGTCAACACAATTCCGCCGGTCAACGATGCGACCGTGACGGCGGTGATGGTGTCTGCGTTGATGCGAAGTGGCTTACCGAGCAGCACGAACGTCAGTCCGGTGGCGGCGCTATGTACGATGACCAACGCGACAATCAACAACAGTTTTTGCCAATAGAGAGTGAGGTGTTGCCAGCGCTTGCGGGCAAAAGAGGTCGCAAACCAGGCGACAAACGGCATTAGCAACAACACCGAATCCGCCTCGGTGGGCAGATACACCAGAATCGCACCCGCCAGTAGCAGATCGCTGAGGATCAGTACCCAGAGGTAAGCGGGCTTCACCAGCAGATAAACCGCCAATCTCAGGCCCGTGGGAAATAAGAGATACGCGTGCAGTGGGGCTTGACTCAGATATTGGCTGATGTTCCACAAACTGAACTGACTGATGCTGTAGAGCAGAAAGCTGAAGGTCAGCGTAAACACGAGTCCCGGCATACTCAGCCTTCCGCTAACAGATGGTGCTGTATGGCAAAACGAATCAGGTCGACATTATTGGTCAGATTGAGTTTGCTGAGGATGTTTGCGCGGTGCACATGCACCGTTTTGTGGCTGAGAAACAGTGCCTGCGCAATCTCTTTGACCTCTTTGCCTTGTATCAGCTGGTCAAACACTTCCAGCTCGCGTTTGGTCAGATCGGCCAGCACATTGTTGATGTCTGGGTTGCTGAGATTGACCAGCGCATCGGCACACAAATAGCGCTTGCCTGCCGCCACGGTGCGGATGGCGCTCGCCAGTTCACTCGGGCCACACCGTTTAGACAGATAGCCTTGAGCGCCGGCATCAAGCGCCTTTTTAACAAAAGAGGCGGAATCGTAAATGCTGAGAATGATGGCTTTGAACGCTGGATCGTGCTGGCGAAGCCTTTCCAACAGACTCAAACCATTTTCGTCCGGCATCGAGATGTCGATGACCGCCACATCCACAGGCGTTTGAGTTAATCCGCGAAAGGCGTCGCTGGCGCTGTCAAATTCGCCGGCAACAGCAATGTCTTGCTCCAGATTCAGTAACTGAGCGAATCCGGAACGTACGATGGTATGGTCGTCAATCAGAGCTATTTTTATCATTGTGGTTTATTTATGAAGCTTTTGTGAACACTCTCAATAATGATTGGCAGTCTATCGAGTATTGCGTTGCGTTATCGAGAGGTACTGCACAGCGCGATTATTTGCCTATTCGTGTTGTGCAACCTACGGGCTTTCCCTCTCGCCCAGTCTCTTAGTGAAAAGCGTACTCAACAAAGCACTGAAAGTTGATCTGCACAGGGGATTTTATGCAAATGATATGTGTTATCATTCTCGTTAAATTTTCTAAGACAATGTGATACGACAGGCAGGCTTTAACGGTATGAATCAACACGAATGGGATCAGGTCAATATTCGTTGGACGGATCATGATGTTCCGCACATCGAAGCGCAGAATTATGCAAGTTTGGGTTTTGGCTACGGTTACGTGCATGCGCGCGACCGCTTGTGTGAGCTCTCCGGGCAGGTGATCACCTTGCGGGGTGAGCGCTCAAAACATTATGGTGCGGAGCGTTTCTCCACCATCGGTTTTCTCAAAACCACCAACCTGAATTCCGATCTGATGTTTCGTTTACGTCTGCCGCTTGAGTGGGTCGAAAATGAACTGGCAAAGCTCGGCACGCAAACGCGTGAGTACGTGCAAGGCTACGTACGCGGATTGAATCATTATGTTGATCAGATGCCAGCAGAGGAGAAACAGCGTTGGCGCGCCGATGAGCCACTGGTGACCTTTACCGAGCAAGACGTGGTAAGGGCCGCGATGCGTTTTGGCATTATGAAAGAACTGGTGGAAATTGGCCCGCACCTTGTTTCGTCGGCGCAGCAATGGCGTGCGGAATCTGCACCTGACACGGCTGATTCACCGCATGCGACACCGGTTGAAGTGGAAGGCGGCTTTGGCAGTAACGCCTGGGCATTTGGTGGCGATGTTGTCACCGGAGAGCGTGCGATCTTGCTTGGCAACCCCCATTCGGCCTGGAAAAGAACGCCGCATCAGCAACGCATTTACATGCATCAATACCATTTGACTATTCCCGGCGAGCTAGACGTTGCAGGCACGTCATTTCTTGGTTTCCCGCTCCCGATGACTGGCTATAACGCCGATGTGGCGTGGAGCATTTTAGATGCGGCGTCGGTGACGCCGTTTGTGCTGCAGAAAATGGCGATTCACACGTCAGGCAATACACTGAGCTATCGAGTCGATGGCGAAAACCGCCCATTATCGATTCGCGCCGTGGCGGTCGAGGTGTTAGAAGCGTCAGGCGAAATCGCGACACGCCATTATGAGTTTCTTGAATCAGAACTCGGGGTGCTCTATCACCTGCCGCATCGCGCGGGCAAACCGCAAGGTTGGTATGCCATCACCAACCCCGGAGAGCAGAATGCGCGCGGGCTGGATCAGTTTCTGGCAGCAGCGAAAACCACGTCGACCCGGGACTTTGTTGCGGCCATCGAATCGCAGCGGGGGATTTTGTGCCAGTTGGTGGTGGCCGACCGCCACGGTGAGGTGGCTTATGTGGTCGCGGGCAACGTGCCGCCGCTGAATGATGACGCCATGGCCCAGCGTCATGTTGGCGATGCGGAATCGGCGTTTAATGTGCTGGATGGTACTCGATCCGATGCTTTTTTGCGTGACAGCGACGGCCGACCATTGCTGCCACCTGCGTCGTTTTACCCGACGGTTATCTCGCGCGGTATCATTCAAAACACCAACAACAGCTACAAATTTTCCGAATACGGGGCCGTTCAACCGGACTTTCCGTCGGTATTTGGCCAGCATAAAGCGGCGTATCAAGTCGGGAAACACATTGCCGCCGGGCTGCGTTATGACCCAAGGTTGATCATGTCAACGCGCCGACTGGATGAACTCACGGCCGAAGGTTCCATCACGCCAGACAAGGTGTTGCCGATCATCTTTGATAACCGCAACTACGCCGCAGAAACGTTTCTTGATCAGATCTTAAGCGTTGGGCGCATTTCTGCTTCCGCCGCGGTGTGCCAAGCGTGCGAAGTGCTGAGTCGATGGGATCGCAAAAACAATGCGACCAGCCAAGGCGCGCTGTTATTCCATCTGTTCTGGAACCGTATGGTGCAACTCAATGTGTTGAGCGTCCCCAGCAGTGGCGATCCGACACTGGGCTCTCAGCTGGACACCCGTGAGGCGAATGGACCGGTCATCACACAGGCGTTAGCCGATGCCGTTGATGAGCTGAATGCGTTGGGATTTGCGCTCGATACCGCGTGGGGCGAGGCGCTGTTTGAGACGGCGGATAACACCAAAATCGCCTTGCATGGCGGCTCGTATCAAGAAGGGCTCCTCAATGGCGAAATGCCCGCTCCGCTTGAACAAAACGGTTTTCCGCATATTTTGTTTGGCAGTGCGTATATCCAGTTGGCAACGTGGGATGAGCAGGGCATCACTGTTCAAGGCATTCTCAGTCACGGCCAGCGCGATGGTGTTGAATCTCTGGGCAGAACAACGCAGTTGCAGCAGTTTTCCCATAAACAACTGCACGACATTCCCTTTACTGTAGCGCAACTCGACGCGGCAACGTTCACCGAAACTGCTTCGCTGCGGATGAGTTAGTGTCCCTTCTTTGAATGGCATGACTTGAATAAAAAACGGCGCCATCAGGCGCCGTTTGACACATTAGAAAGAGGCTTTGTACCAAGTATTGGGTTGGTATCTAAGCATATCGTCATAAGCGTCTTGTTGTTGCACCGAACTGAGCAGAACGAGTCTATCCGCGTAAGAGGTTGAGTTGATGCTGCTACTGGTAATCGCGTATGCATTGAGGTGGCCATAGATAAATGCATCGTAGCTGTCACTTGAGTCTGCTTTCAACAATGAAATCTCATACGTTGATGCGGTTGCAGCAGACCAGAGGTCATCGATTGTGTCATCAAACGTCATGGTTGGTACTGACGTGTTGTAATCAGAATAAATCACTTGGGTCGCGCTGTTGGTGCCATTCGTGACGGTGATCAATAGGCGCTGGATTGTATCGGCGTGCGCAGTAGTGTCAGAGGTAGTGTCGAGGCAAGTACCGAGTGCGGAGCTGCTGCATCCAACGATCGACACCGTTTCTGGTGATGGCAGTCCGACAGAAGACATCGACGTCGATGAATCGTGTGCTCCAGACGGTGAGTCCAACGATTCGGTGTGGGAGAACGCCCAGCTATCGAACTCACCCGACATATTCAGGAAGTAATTGTCGTCATCAATGTCTGAACTGTAGCTGTACACACCGTCGCTTGAGGAAAGGGGTTGCCACAATAATGCGCCAGTGCCTGACTGGTAAATATACATGTTGGCATCAGTCACTGAAGTTGTGTCGGTGGGTGCAGTCCACGTGAGATTGGTCTCTGAACTGTTGAGTTCTGTCAATACAATTGGGTTGGAAATACTGTAGCTGTCGACTTGGGAAAGTGTCAGTATTTTATACGCTTCTAAACTACCGATGGCAGTGCGGCTACCCCCACTCCCATCGCCATAGCGTACAGCCATCACGCTTTTATTTGATAGCGAAGAGAAAGCGATGCCATCGGCGTTGAGGCCGTACTCTGCGTAATCGTTAGTTAGGTCGGATAAATCCTGATTGTAGGTGTTGAAACCATAGAAATAGTAGCCAGAAGAAGCGTTGCTGATATACGATTCTTTGTCTTTTGTGCTGGTTTCGGTGGAAGCAATACAACTGCTGCCAGATGTTGTTGTTCGGCGCACCGCCAAGTCGAAACTGGTGGGTAAAAGAGATTTGGAGAACGTCGTCACTTCATAGGAGTCAACCGCTGAAGAACTTTTGCGAATGAAACTGACGTAGCCATCAGAAGGCACTGATGATTGTTTGAACTTATAGCTGGTTTTACTGGAACCCCAGTCGGCTGCCGTCATGGTTTTCACGATCGAGCCATCCGCATTGTGAATGACAATCGCGAAACTATACTCATCAGAATCTGCAGTTGCAGCGTAACCGATCACTTTATTCGTTGGCGTTTCATTATCGTCATAACCAAACGTTTGACACTTGGTCGCGCTGCCATAGCTTGTCGAAAACAGTTTAACAAAGTCGACAGAAAAGTATTTTACTGGTGTGGAGGATGAGGAACTTCCACCGCCACCCCCGCCGCCGCCACATGCCGTCAGAAGCATGGTTATTGCTAAACTCGTTGTGGTTAATTTGAAATTCATTTCGTTTCTCTCGATACAAATAATACAACGATAAAGCAAAAATTATGCCTTGTTTTATTTCTATTTAATTCAGCATATTACATTTATTTACGTCGATATTAGTTGCAGTTGGGCAGCTTGTTTCCGCTCGACGATCTTGGGTTGTTATCCAAGAGGCAAGTTTATTCCGCTGAGCTGATGAAAGAGCCTGCCGCATGCTGTGCTCAGGTCTTTCCGAACCTAGAGGGAGAAGAGTGTGAGAGTGTAGTTCGTGCCCTCCTTTGATGTAAGGAGGACACGGGTCAGTTGAAGTTGCAACTACGCTTGGCTTTCGCTGTCCGTTGGATGGCCTCGGTGTCGACGACCTTCACCACGGTGATCGCCGCGATGCATCCCATGACGGTGGTGGGCGTGGCGGCCATGACCGCGGCGACGCAGCGCGCCTTCGTCATCGTGTTCGCTGACGCGGCTTTTGACGCGCTTCACCGTCGACAGGCTGCAATCGCAGATTTGTGCGACTTCTTCCAGAGTTTTGCCTTCCAGCAGCAGGCCTGCGATTTTCATGTGTTTCTCTTTGTTGGCCGGGCGGCCGCGGAATTTCTCTTTCCACGCGCGGCCATCTTCGCGCAGGGCGCGGCGGCCCATTTCTGCGGCGTGTAAGCGATGGCGCGTGTCCGCTTGTCCATACCCTTCCAGCACCAGTGCAATTGCCGCGGCTGTTTCGCTGCCCGGAGTCACTGTTATGGCGGGTTTGGTGGTTTTGAGTGTGACGTTTTTCTCCATCAGCAGTTGCAATACGTGTTGGCACTGTTGGAAATCTTTGCTGATGCTGCTCAGCCAGTTGACGGCCAATGTGTCGCCGCTTTGCAGTGTGTCGACTAACGCGACAAAGTCCGGGCGTTCCATGGCTGGCATACGGCCGCGAGCGGAATCTTCAATGTGTGTGGCGTCGGGAAAGGCCGCTTTGAGCGCTTCCATATCTTGCTGAAAATCTGGGTTGCGGGGTGAAAAGCGCGAGTAGGTATAGATAGTCATTTCATCACCTTTTGGTTTATTTGATGTTATGGCTCATAAATATACGCGCTTGAATTCTGTTGTAAACACCAAATGAACCAATAGAGTTTTCGATTGAGTGCTAACTTTTACATTAATGATTGAATTGAATGAGTATTTTAGCTGTGTAAAATCATGTAAAGAAAGCGGCGCAAGGCCGCTTTGATAGGTCATAAATTATAAAGGGCTGTTTAACTTACAACGTTTAGCTGACAAAGAGCCAAATGCCTACGGCCATCATCAGGGAACCGGAAACGCGATTCATCACACGGACGTTTTGCGATTTGCCCAAGGCGCGTTTTAACCCTTTACCGCCAGTGGCGTAGAGCGTCATACAGACAAATTCGGACACCATGATGATCGACACGAGGAAAATTAATTGCGGTGTCAGGCTGGCCGATTGATCGATAAATGGCGGTAGTAACGAAATCATAAATGCCCAGCCTTTCGGGTTGGCTATTGCGGTGACAAAGCCCTGAACAATTAAGCCCCAATCACTGCCCTGATAGTGCGTGTCGGACTCGGAAGTGAGCGCCAATTTGCCTTTGGATCGCCACATTTGCACGCCAAGGTAGAACAGATAACAAGCACCGACAGTTTTGAAGGCGGTAAACAGCCACGGGTAATTGAGCATGACGGCTGCAATTCCCACCACGGCCGCGACGGCAACCAATGCCACGCCAATCAACTCGCCAATCATCATCCATAGCGTGCGTTTGTAGCCGATGCTCATGCCAAGAGTCAGGGCCAGTGTCATACACATGCCCGGCGTGATTGAGACCAAAAAGAAGGTGGGAATAAACATGCCCAGAAGTGCGGTGTTCATGAAGGGCTCCAAATGAAAAGAGGACGACAAAGGCCAAACAATAAGCGCAGCCGCGCGAATGCGCAATACGATTCACACGCTGGCAACATGAGAATTAGTTATAGCCACTATACCCTTCCTACTTGAAGCTGCAGCGGTGTTGGCTGCATTCATTCACCCCAATCACATAGCGTATCTATGCTCATGGGGACTCACTCATTTGCCGCCTACCTGCACAAGTTGTTTGGGTATATGCCGCCATGGCTCACATCGGCACGAATGCAGTATTTCAGGCTGCCTTGTGGCTAGCAGCCTGCAGGTAGGTGTCGAACCGTATCAGGAAGGCAGATCCTGAAGGGTTTGAATGGCGTCGAGAATACGCTCTGACAGTTTGGCTTTGGTGCCGTTTTTAAAATCAAACATCACCACGGTGGCACTGCCGGTGGTGGTCACTTTGCCGAGCTTTTTACTCACGACTTGGTATTCCATCGAGAAACGGTCCGCCTGCACATCGCTCACCCGTGAGCCGACTAGCAGCGTGTCGGGAAAAGTCACCGGGATTTTGTAGCGGCATTGTGTTTCGCTCAGCACGGGCCCTATTTGCGTGATTGCGATGTCTTCCATCAACTGAATATGACGAAAATAATCGATGCGCGCGGTTTCAAAATAACGGAAATAGACCACGTTATTGACGTGCTGTAAGGCATCCATTTCGCCCCATGCCACCGGGATTTCGGTCACGACTGGAAAGTCCTGCAGTAAGTTTTCCATCTTCTTTTATTCCTTGTTTGGGCTGTGATTAGACTAATTATTCTAGCCGTCATCGCATAGAGTTGTCGGTGAGTGTGTTAACAAAACATTAACCTAATAAGTAAGGCAAAAACTTTACTTAATGAGTGAAGGGGCGTAACGTCACTCAAAGACAATCGGTGAGGAGAAACGTCATGAGTCAATTCGCAGGGTTTAACCCCGTACACGTGATCGAACGTATCGACTGGACGCCAGAGCAGTTTTCGTTGCGCGTTCGCGGCGCTGCGTTGCCATTTGCTGCAGGGCAATTTACCAAATTGGGGTTAAGTGATGAGGAGGGAAACCTCGTGAGTCGCGCCTATTCGTTGGTGAATGCGCCAGAGGCTCAAACGGATGAACATGAATTTTTGATTGTGGCGCATCCACAAGGCAAGCTCTCGCCGCGCCTGCAATCACTTCGCGCCGGTGACGCTTTATGGATGGGCGATTCGGCCTACGGCGATCTGATTCAGCCGTCGATTCCTGAGTTCACACAAGATCTATGGTTATTGGCAACCGGGACGGGGATTGGCCCATTTCTGTCGCTGCTCGCGGATCAGCGCCTGACCCAACCGAATATCGTATTGGTGCACGGCGTGCGTTATGACCGTGACCGCGTGTATCGCGAAGCGATTCAAACGCTGGTGGAACAGTATCAGGGGCGGTTGCGTTATCACAGCGTGGTGAGCCGTGAAGCGGTCGACGATGCGATGAGCGGACGCATGCCAGCTTTGATTGCGTCGGGCGAGTTACAAAACGTGACGGGGTTGGCGTTGGCGCCAGAACGCAGCTTTGTAATGATGTGTGGCAATCCGGAGATGATCAAAGACACCGCCAGTACCTTGCGCGACAAAGGGTTGCCGCCATTTCGTCAGGCGACGGGTGGGAACTACATTCACGAACGTTACTGGTAAAGAAAAACGCGGCCTTTGCCGCGTTTTTCCATTTTACTGTGTTTCCTGCTTATCCCGCTTCCCCATCGAGCGCATCGGCGCTGCCTGTCTGCGTGATGCAGTGCTGCGCGAGTTGCTGATATTGGGTTTGCATGGCGTCGATAAAGTGCTGCGCGCTGGTAAATCCGGTTTGCGGCTCACCGATCACCACATCGCAGTTAAACGGCACCAGCATTGCAGTTCCTTTGGGCAGTGAGCGCCCAAGACCTCGCATCACCACCGGAAGCACAGCGACGCCGGAGTGCTCGCGCACTAAATGATAAATGCCTTTTTTCAAGCCGCTCATGATCTCCGGCTCCCCGCGGCTGCCCTCGGGGAAAATAATCAGAATTTCATCGTTATTTAATGCCGCATGACAAGCGTCAAAAACGGCGTCGCGCTGGGAAGCAGATGGCGCGCGGCGAATCGGAATGATGCCAATCACATTCAGGGACAACCACGCCACAAAGCGATTGGCGAGAAAGTAATCGGCAGCCGCCACCGGGCGCACGCGATGCACCATATGAATCGGAAACAGCGCCAGCAACACCAAGGTATCGAGATGACTGTTGTGGTTGGCGGCGATGATCATCGGCCCCTGCTCGGGGAGATTGTGTCGCTGTATAATGTTGAGCCCCAAACCAATAAACACCAGCGGCTTGACGATCAGCAGCACAAACAGCAGTTTGAGTAGTCTTGCCATGAGGGCCTCAGTAATAGAGATAGTAGATGTAATGGAAGAACAGCGGCGCCGTGAACATCAGACTATCGATGCGATCCAAAATGCCGCCGTGCCCTGGAATAAACTGGCTGGTGTCTTTGATACGCAGATCCCGCTTAACCGATGAAATCACCAAATCGCCAATGAAGCCGCTAAACGCGATGATCATGCCGGCCACCAAGCCTTGCATCGGGGTCAGTGGCGTCAGGTACGGGGCGGCGAAATAGGACACCACAATCACCGTCGCACTGCCACCGATAAACCCTTGCCAGGTTTTGTTCGGACTGACTTTCGGCACGATTTTGTGTTTGCCAAAGCTCTTGCCCCACACGTACTGACACACGTCGTTAAACTGAGTCATCACCAGCAAAAACAGCAACATGCCTAATGACCCCGCATTTGGATTCAGGCTCGGCAGCACCAGCAGATACGCCATGTGGCTGATGCAGAATACCGTCAGCATCATGGCCCAGTGAATGATACCGGCCGAGCGAATAAACCCTTTGGTATCGCCAATCAACACCATCACCATCGGCAGGTACAAAAAGATGTACACCGGAATGAAGATGATGAACATGCCGTACCAACCAATCGACAACCAGTAAAATTGGAACGGAATGGAAAGGTAAGCCCAGAAAATGACGCGGCGGTCGGTCATGCGAGTTGGGACGATAGATAGGAATTCTTTCAGCGCCAAAAAGCTCAAAAATCCCATGAAAAACAGCGTGTAGTTGAGCGGCAGTGCCAACACCACAAACGCGATGGCCACCATCCACCACCAAGAGCGAATGCGCAGTTTTAGCTCGAGATAATCGCGATCTCGATGACGACGTGACAACCACAAATAGCAGCCCGTGCCGACGAGCAGTACGGCGACGATCGCCAGCATGACGTGTTGAGCGTGAACGGGAAGGTTAAACATGTGGCTGGGCGTCCTGCTTTGCAAATTGTGCGTGATGGAAATGATAGATGTGCTCCAAGCGGCGCCACGTGGTGATCACCAAGCCGCACAACATCAGCGCCAGCGCGAAATCGAGGGTATAGCTGAGGAAATGCAGCGGTAGGTGCAGCCCTTGATAGACGCACAAAATCACCAGGGATGCGGTCAGCAAGGCCATGCGATGTTGTTTGGCCATCGGGCCGCAGAAATCGGCTGGGCCGTTCATGCTGACGCCCAGCACGCGTACATACGCCGTGAGGACCGCGAGAATGGCGCAGATCCAAGCCAGATCCATGCCGAACAGTGAGTGTGTGGCAAAGCCTGCTCCGACGATAAACAGCGGATCGGCAATGCGGTCGGGGACATCATTAAACAGTTCGCCAGCGGGTGTTTTTTTCCCGCCTTCAACGGCGACCATGCCATCAAACAAATTGCACAGTAAGCGCAGTTGGATACAGCCTGCGGCCAAGAGTAATAACAGCGCAGACGGATAGAAATGATGCAGCATCAAACTGATAAAACCCACCAGCGCGAACGCGATGCTGAGTAATGAGATTTGATTGGGCGTCACCTGTTTCTGGCTCAGCCAGATGGCGATGCGTTTGGTGAGTTTGAGTTCTCGGACAGCGAGCGGTCGACGGTTCGCCTCTTCCGGTGTTGGGGTAGTCATAAAGCCTCTGACGTGTGATTGGTTATTTTTGATAGATTAATTATTAAACAAGTTTTATAAGAGGCGATGTATTAACATGGATTGGTGTATTTTTGAAGCGTGGTCACGCCAGTTCTGGGAGCAGCTAACACGATTGGCGATCCCACGTAGCCCGTCTCATTCAGCAGCGCTCAGAACCGGCTGGGCACGCGCGAAATATTGATCGCTAAAGCGGGCAAATTCTTCTTTGGTGACCGGTTTAGAAAAGTAGTAGCCCTGAAACTCATCGACGCCTAATTCTTGTAGACGATGAAGCTGCGTTTCATCCTCGACGCCTTCAGCAACCACTTTGATGCCCAATTGATGCGACAGGGTCACAATGGCCGAAATGAAGAACTTCTGTCGCTCCAAACTATTAAGGTCGCGTACAAACGATTTGTCGATTTTCAGTTTGTTAAACCGCAGATGGTTGAGGTTGTACAGCGATGACCAACCAGTTCCAAAGTCGTCGAGGGATAAGCGAATGTTGATGTCTTCCAACTGACGAATAATGCTCACACTGCGATCGATTTCGTCGAGCGTCATGGTCTCGGTGATTTCCAACACGATGGCGTCGAGATAGTTGATGTTGGAGGCAAAAATATCGGACACCAACGCCGGTAACTCTTCATCGAACAGCGAATCGGACAAGTTGATGGCGACTTCAATGCGCGAATTAAACGCAAGCCAATCGACCGACAGCGCTTGATAAACTTGCTGCATGATCCAGCGGCCCAGCGCTTTAGCAAGCCCCGACTCTTCGGCAATCGCAATCAGGTATTCCGGATTGATAAAACCATGAGTGGGGTGATTCCAGCGGATCAACGCTTCGCAGCCTAAGCGTTCGCTTTGACGCAAGATGATGGGTTGAAAGGCCATGTACAACTGCTTTTGATGGCTGGTTTTGAGCAGCACTTCCAATTCTTCTGACAGTTTCCGTTTCTTGCGATGCTCAATCTCCATCTCTTTGCTGTAATACACCACCGATTCCGTGGGGTGGCGCTTGGCGATATGGAGTGCCAAATCGGCGTTGTTGAGGATCACGGAGGATTTTTTCAGGTAGCGTTTGGTGTGCTCGCTCATCTCATGGCTCAGTGCGATCCCGGTTGAGAGCGTCATGCGTTTCGAAGGGTCGAGTCGGTGAAGTACCGTGGTTAAATCGCTTAGCAGTGACTTGACGAAAAACTCAAAGTTGAACTCGCTGCGGTTAATCAGAATCGCAAATTCATCCGCGCCGACTCGCGCGCACAGAAAGGAAAACTTATCGCACTTGTCTTGAATGCGCTCGCTGATTTCCATCAGAATTTTATCGCCATATTCATAGCTGACGATGTCGTTGATCTCTTTGAAGTGGCTGATGTCGAGCAAGATCAGCGCGTAGTGATGGTTGCGTTTGCTCAACTCTTCGATCTGCTTGAGCAGGTAGTTGCGGTTCTTCAATTTGGTCAGCGGATCGTGCCATGCCATAAATTGTTGATACTTCGCATCGCTATAGACCCGCAAGGAAATGTACGCCAGCACAAACAAGATCAGCAGCATGTCGTACAGCACGGTTTGTTTGTTTTGGGCGATGATGGCGCGATTGCGCGCGGATTCTTCGCCGGTGAAATTCACAATCATGAGGTTGCGAATGCCCGGCATCAACGTTTTCAGTTCTGCAGAAAAGTCTTTCAGTGCGGTTAAGTCGGATTTCAGTACCGCATTTTCATACCGACGCAGCACGTCAAACGCAGCGGCAACCACTTCGCCAGAGCCAAATTGTGAGCGAATTTCACGCGTCTCATCACTGTTGAGGAAGGTGTCGTAACGGTTCCACAAAATGTCGTATTTCAAATTGAGTTTGCTGGATGAGCGCGTGTCATTGACCAGGTAGGTGTCGAGTTGCGAGGAAAACTCCAGCGTTTCGATTTCGAGCTGTGCCAGAGCCCACGCCGACAACTGAGTGTGCTTCGTCAGCATGTTATAGGTGTCGTTGAACTTCACCAACGTCCAGATGGAGAAGATGAACAGTCCAAACACACATAAGATGAAGAAAGCGACGCTGCGACTCATAGGGCACCTGCACACTCAGTTGGTTGCGGTTAACGCAACGTTTCGATTTGGCTCACTTGCCACACCATCCGGCTGTGTAGCACTTCGTTATTGAGTTCATTGAACTCGGTGAGCGGGTAAATGACCCAGATCGGCCCTTTGTCACGCACACTCATCACGTCATCGTTCTTTTTGACGGCAAACAGCGGGTTGTATTTTTCGATGTCGTCATAGGGAATCGTCGACCAATAGTTGTTGAGTGCCGTCACTTTGAGATCGGCCTTTTCGACGCCAATCATATGCAGTAACGCTTTGGCTGAAACGCCAACGAATTTGGTGGAATCGTCCGTCCATGGCGTGTTGGTGACGATCTCTTTGTCGGCATGCGTGAGCAACTGCTCAAGGCTGAAATACGCTTTCTGACCTTGATTGTCGACGGTGAGGATCGCATCGCTGCTGGCGAAAGCCGCCAGAGAGGTAAACCACAGAAGCAACACAGCAGATTGACGGGAAACAAGGGCGTTTAACATGGCGTAGTCCTCACCAGTAATTAGGGCATAAAGTGGGATATTGCTCGCAAAAATTTGCGGGTTCTCTATAGGTATAAAAAGTTTATGCACGAAGTGCAAGAGGGGGCATAAGCCACTTATACTAAAGGAGTATGAGTGTTAATTAATTGAAATTTAAAGGGTTGTTGATTTGCAAAATGCGATGCTTGTTGCACACGAGACGTGGGAAGGGGTAACTCGCTGATCGGAAAAGTGGCGTGATTACCAAATTGAAAAAGCATGCGCTCCGCAAAAAATGGGGAGCGCATGCTGGTCAGACTAGTTATTGTGACGGTTCTCAACAAGTTTCATCACTTGGTGTGGGTGAAACCGCCATATAAATCCATGCGCCTATGACGCAAGTTGGTCACCGAACCCTCAGTATTCAATTGCTTTAACTTGTCGAGATCCACATCGGCAAAGATGATCATTTCGGTGTTGGGACTGGCTTCTGCGATGGTGGCATCGTGCGGGAAAAAGACGTCTGACGGCGAGAACACCGCAGATTGCGCGTACTGAATATCAACGTTATCGACGCGCGGCAAGTTGCCGACACTGCCGCCAATGGCGACGTAACATTCGTTTTCGATGGCACGTGCTTGCGAGCACAAACGCACGCGTTGGTAGCCGTTTTTGGTGTCGGTCCAGAACGGCACGAAGATGATCTGCACGCCTTGCTCGGCCAGCATCCGCCCCAGTTCAGGGAATTCACTGTCGTAACAAATCAAAATGCCCACACGTCCGGCATCGGTCTCAAACACTTGAACTTGATTGCCGCCATCAATCACCCAATCGCGTTTTTCGTGCGGTGTGATGTGAATTTTGTACTGTTCATCAATGGTGCCATCCCGGTGAAGCAAATAGGCCACGTTGTACAACTGGCCATCTTCCAACACCGGCATGCTGCCCGCGATGATATTGATGTTGTACGTCACGGCCAGCTTGGAGAATCGCAGCTTAATTTCTTCACTGAATGACGCCAGAAAGCGAATCGCTTCAACCGTATTCTGGTCTTTTTTCAAGCCCATCAATGGCGCGTTAAAGAACTCGGGGAACAGCGCAAAATCGGCCTGATAGTTGGAGAGCGAATCGACAAAAAACTCCGCCTGTTCGATCAGGTCTTCCACGCTCAGCATGGCGCGCATCTGCCACTGCACAATGCCAATGCGCACCAAGGTTTTTTCCACGTCATGAATCGAGTGGATGTCTTCCTCATAAAAGAAATTGTCCCATTCGAGCAAGGTGGCGTAACCGCGCGAACTGTCATCTTCGGGCAAATAATGGCGCATGATACGTTTGACGTCGAAATCGTTGGAGAGTTGGAACGACAAGATCGGATCGTACAGCTCGCGGCGCTTGATTTTCTCAATGTACTCCGGCACGTCCATGGTGTCGGCATAACGACCAAAACCGGGAATGCGGCCACCAGCCAAAATCGCTTTGAGGTTATCGCTACGACACAGCTCTTTGCGAGCGGCATACAGGCGTCGCCCTAAGCGTAACCCGCGATAATCGGGGTGGACGAACACATCGAGCCCATACAAGGCATCGCCGTTGGCTTTGTGTTGAATGACGTTGTGTTCGTTGATGATGTCGGTGTAGACGTGGGGGAGGGAAAAACGGTTGTAGTCGACTTTGATGGTGAGCGCGGCGCCGACGATTTTGCCATTGTCCTCAATGCAGATCTGGCCGTCGGGGAACTGGTGAATTAAATCCATGATGGTCATGCGTGGCCAAGCGCCGCCTACATCGTGAAAAACCAGATCCATGAGTGCTGCTAATTCGGGATAATCACTTTTTTCTATCACACGTAGTGTCAAACGCGGTGTATCACTACTCATACACTTACTGTCCTCAGTGGCTTCCTTCATGGATCCATACTGGACAACTTGTGCGGTCAATTCAAGGTTTGGGCTAAGATTTAACCGCTTGTTTTCATTCGCGGGCTCGCCGTGCATTAGTCATTATTGTATTAGTAACTCGTGTTGTTCCCTTGAGTCACGTCACGCAGTTTGCACTGTAAAGCTAGGCAATTTGAGTCATATTGTAAGGACGCGAAGCGCCGAGCATGGATCATGAAACATTACCCCTTACCGATTTTGTATACGTTAGTCACTTCGGCTCACTTGATGAGAGACCGTTGGCGGATCTTTGTGCGCTGCACTTGGCCTTATCTGGCCGTCACTCTGGTGTCGCAAATGGCTCCCGTGTATGGCTTTGAGACGGATGCATTACCGATGCAGCTCCTGTTTGGGTTGGTGTTTTTGGTGGCTATGGCGTGGGCGACGGTACGCTTGCATCGCGACATTCTGTTGACCCGTTCAAGCGCAGCAAACGACGTGGCGCCAGTGCCCGGCATGCGCGAGCTGCGGATCATCGGGTATTGGTTGCTGATGTGCGTGACGCTGTTGGTGGTGATGCTCAGTTGGGTGTCGGTCAGCGGCGCGATTGGGCTAATTCATGAAGAGAGTGGATTCTGGACGCAGATGCTGATCACGGCAGTGACAGTGCTGATGATGGTGTGGCTGATTTCCCGCTGCGGGTTAGTCATTCCAGCGACGGCGATTGATGATGAGCCGCGCGGGTTGCGGTTTGCGTGGCGCTTATCGCAGGAGCACAAGCGATCTCTGTTCGTGTTAACGGGCCTCATTCCGATGAGTTCGGGCCTTCTGTTCTCGAATGTTCCGGCCGACGGCAACTGGCTTTTGGCGCTGGGATTTGGCCTTTTGTCTTATGTGGCTTGGATGTATGAAATTTGTATTTTATCGTTGAGTTATCAGTGGATTGTGCAGCGTCAAACCATTGATAAACTGCTGCAGCAATCGCATTTGAATTTGCTGGCCTGACGTCATTGCCAGGCCAATGATTTCAAGGTTGACGCGAGGTTGTTCGCGTCATGCGCGGTTCAGGGGTTCAGGATTGTTTTCTAGGTTGCGCGCGAAGCCGGCGTTTACTCACAGGGCGGCGCGAGATGAATCAGTGCCAGCCCGCCCAGCGACGTTTCCCGGTATTTTTTATTCATGTCTTTCCCCGTCTGATACATCGTATCGATCACCTTATCGAGAGAAATTAAGCACTTGCTGGTGCGTTTCAACGCCATACGCGACGCATTAATCGCCTTCATCGCGCCCATCGCATTGCGTTCAATACATGGTACTTGTACCAAACCGCCGATGGGGTCACAGGTCATGCCCAGCGAGTGTTCCATTGCAATTTCTGCCGCGATACACATCTGTTCGTTACTGCCACCGCGCAAAGAGGTCAATCCTGCCGCTGCCATGGACGAAGACACGCCGATTTCCCCCTGACAGCCCACTTCGGCACCGGAAATGGAGGCATTGGTTTTGTACAAAATACCAATCGCGCCTGCGACGGCGAGAAAATCTTTGAGCTGTTTGGTGTCGAGTGGACGAATAAAGCGGTGGTAGTACATCAACACGGCGGGAATTACGCCCGCTGCGCCATTGGTCGGTGAGGTCACGACTTGCCCGCCAGCAGCATTTTCTTCGCTCACGGCAAACGCAAACAAGTTAATCCAATCCATGATTTCCATGGGGTCGTTCTCAATGGCGGCATTGGCTTCCAGCTTTTTGAGTAGCGCAGGCGCGCGGCGAGTCACGTTGAGGCCGCCTTCCAAAATGCCTTCGGTATCAAAACCGCGCTGCATGCACAGCGACATCACTTTCCAAATCTGTTCGGTCTTTTGGTCGATGGTATCGATGTCGCGCCATGCCGATTCGTTGCGCAGCACCAACCCGCCAAGGCTCAAGCCATTGCGTTCAGCCTTTTTCAACAGCTCTTCGGCTGATTTGAACGGAAACTCGACGTGGATGGCTGATTCCGATGTTCCGTGTTCGAGCTCTTTTGCGGTGGCGATGAAGCCGCCGCCAATCGAGTAGTAGGTTTCAAAAGCGACGATGACGCCTTGGGCATCAAACGCGGACAGCGTCATGCCGTTTTCGTGCAGCGGTAAATTCTCACTGTGGAACAGCAGGTCGCTGGTGTAGTGAAATGGAATCTCTTTTTGAGCACCCAAATGCAACACAGCATCGTCCATCGCGCGTTGCATGGCCTGCGTGGCACTGGTCATTTTGATCGTGTCTGGTTGGTTCCCGAGCAAGCCGAGGATCACGGCTCGGTCAGTGTGGTGGCCTTTGCCCGTCAGAGACAGCGACCCAAACAGGTCGATTTGGATACGCGAAACCTGCTGGATATCGGGTATGACAGACAGAAATTGAAAGCCTGCGATCATGGGTCCATTCGTGTGTGAACTGGATGGGCCTACGCCAATTTTAAAAATATCGAAGATCGATAACATACGGTCACCTGTCGTGGTATTCAGCCTCAAAACGCTATTGTGCGCCTTTAAAGCGTAGACGTTAACCTTTGTCTTGGTTGCCTTTTGTCATCTGCGATGTAACAAAAAATTAATATTGTTGGCGCTTGAGAATTGGATGAAACTTCATCATATTGTCATAACAGTGTCACATTCAAAGGGGAGAGACAAATGCACGTAGAAATGATTCAACCGAGTGTATTGGGAGTGATAGGCAGAACGCTCGTGTTCTCCCTGGTCACGGTCGTCGGCGTATTTTGCTTAGTCTAGTGAAGAAAAGTCTAGTGAAGAAAAGTGTAATGAAGAGAACCCCAGCTTGCTGCTGGGGTTTTTACTGCCGTTTAAATTCCCTTTCGCTTCGAGAAGGCGCTTCAGTTAAAACCTAGTATTCCACTCGGGTATTTGCTAACTTGCACGCAAATAGTTGAACAAGAGATGGTGTTATGTCGGTTTGGGACAGCGTCACATTAACAACCCGCTTCAGCACATTACCTGATGCGTTTTTCACGCCGGTGCAACCGCAACCGCTCAGCCATGTTCGTTGGGTCGCGTGGAATCACGATTTGGCGCAGCAATTTGGCCTGCCTCATACCCCCAATGATGAATTACTGCACAGCTTGTCTGGCGCGCATTTACCCGCCGCATTTTCACCATTAGCGATGAAATACGCTGGTCACCAGTTTGGGGTCTACAATCCGGATCTCGGGGATGGGCGCGGTTTATTGCTGGCGGAAATGGCGACGCGGCAAGGCGACGTGTTCGACATCCATCTGAAAGGCGCGGGTCTGACGCCATATTCGCGAATGGGCGATGGTCGCGCGGTATTGCGTTCGTCGATTCGAGAATATTTGTGCAGCGAAGCGATGGCGGGGCTGGGCATTGCCACCACCCGCGCGTTGGCCCTGATGCGCAGTGACACGCCGGTGTATCGCGAAAAGCAAGAGCGCGGCGCGTTGCTGGTGCGTGTGGCGCAAAGTCACATTCGCTTTGGGCACTTTGAATACCTGTTTTATACCGAGCAGTATGACGAACTGAAATTGTTGGCGGACAAAGTCATCGAATGGTATCTCCCGCACTGCGCGAAGACCGCGCAGCCGTATGCGGCGATGTTTGACCACATCGTGGATCGCACGGCGAAGATGATTGCCCAGTGGCAGGCGGTTGGGTTTGCGCATGGGGTGATGAATACCGACAACATGTCGATCCTCGGTCAGACGTTTGATTACGGCCCGTACGGCTTCTTAGACGATTACGAGCCTGGTTATATCTGTAATCACTCCGATTACCAAGGGCGTTACGCGTTCGATCAGCAGCCGCGCGTTGCGTTGTGGAATTTATCGGCGCTGGCGCATGCGCTGTCGCCGTTGATTGAACGCGAGGCTTTAGAAGCAGCATTGAGCGCCTATGAAACGCAGCTCAACGGCTATTTTAGCGGCTTGATGCGTGACAAATTAGGGTTAACGACTCGGCTAGAGGGAGACGGTGAGCTGTTTCATGATCTGTTTGAACTGCTCGAAACACACCACGTAGATTACACGCGCTTTATGCGTCAGTTGTCTGCTCTGGATACTCAGCCTGCGCAGCATGTGGCGGATTTGTGTCTTGACCGTGACGCAGCACTGGCGTGGCTCACGCGCTATTTGAACCGTTGTGCATTAGAGCGCGATGAGCAAGGTCAGGTTGTGAGCGCCCATGAGCGCTGCGCCAAAATGCGCCAAGTGAACCCGAAATATATTCTGCGTAATTACTTGGCGCAGATTGCGATCGACAAAGCGGAGCAGGGCGACGATAGCGAAGTGTTGCGATTGGCGCAGGTGTTGAAGCATCCGTTTGATGAACAACCGGACGCCGAAGCGTACGCCAAACTGCCGCCGGAGTGGGGCAAGAAGCTCGAAATCAGCTGTTCGTCTTAAACACGCCTTCACCGCAGCGTATTGTCTTGAGAGAACCCGGCCTGAGCCGGGTTTTTTATCCCATGCGCGCCGCACGGCGCGAAACATCGCAGAACAGACGGCGTGTTCAAGACACCATCAAAATGTGATCGCCATCTTGGATGGATTCAAACTTTACATAAATATCAATGATGAATAGTGAACTGGATTGTTACACTGTGCCAAATCGTGCTTTCAGTGGGTGGGGAATGGAAAACACGCATATTTTAGTCGTTGATGATGACATCGAAATCTGTGAACTGTTGGATGAATATCTGAGCAAATCTGGTTTCAGCGTAGCCACGGTTTCCGATGGTCGCGCGTTGGCACAATACCTGACGGATCATGGCTATCCAGATTTGGTGTTATTGGATGTCATGCTGCCGGGCGAGGATGGCTTTACCCTGTGTCAAAAGATACGACGCGATTCCAATGTGCCAATCATCATGTTAACGGCGGTTTCGGACGAGACCGATCAAATCATCGGTTTGGACATCGGTGCCGACGATTACATCGCCAAACCATTTAGCCCCCGCCAGTTGATGGCACGAATCAAAGCGCTGCTGCGCCGCGTGCAAGTCAATGAGGAGAAGCCGGAAGAACCCACGCCGTCTCATATTGTGTTTGGTGATTGGCGACTGGATACGCTGACCCATCGCATCGTTCATCTGAAACGAGAAGACGTGCATGAATTGTCGGGCAGTGATTACCTGTTGTTGATGCTGTTTCTCAATCGTCCGAATGAAGTCATTGATCGCGACACTATCTCGTTTGCCACTCGTGGGCGTGAAGCACTGCCTTTTGAACGTGGCATCGACGTGCAATTGAGCCGTTTGCGTCAACGGCTGGGCGAGAGTGCTCAATTCCCGAACTACATCAAAACCATGCGCGGGAATGGCTACATCTTGTCGGTACCGGTTCAACGCGAGTACTGACATGCCGATACATCGCGTATGGACACGCATCAAACCCACGTCGCTGGTGGCGCGAACCTTATTGTTGACCTTGTTGGCCGTGATGCTAGCACAGGGCGTCGCCACATCGATTTGGTACAGTCAATCCAAAGCCAATGAGTTGGAAGGCATTCGTTCGGCTTCCGCCAGTATGGCGGGCATGTTTGCGTCAACCGTGACTTTTTTCCAGTCTCTGCCCGTCAAGTATCGTCACATTGTCCTCGACCAGATCCGCAATATGGGCGGTACGCGCTTTTTTGTTTCGTTTAATAAAGAGCAGCTCATCGTCGAGCCCATTGAAGACACCAGCCTCAAGTTGGCGTCGGTTGAGGCCGTGCAGGACGTCTTGCATCAAAAACTGACGCACGTTGGCAATATTCTGGTGGATTTCACCCGGCCGGAAAAACTGCGTTTGCTAAAAAACGATATTTTATTGAGCGATCTGCCGAAATCGTGGGCGTATCACACCTTAACGCTGGAGCCGCTGAATCCGCCGGTGCTGGTGGTGCAGATTGAACTCGGTGAACACGAATGGATTTACGTTGCGGCTTTGCTGCCCGCGCCGTATGTCAAACTCGATGACAACATTCTCGGGCGTGAGCAGATTCTGTTCCTGTTCTTCTCGACGACGATTTTGCTGCTGCTGACTTATTTGCTGATGCGACGTCAGGTCCGGCCGCTGAAAAATCTGGCACGGGCGGCGAACGATCTCAGCCTCGATATCGCCCAGCGGCCATTACGCGAAGAAGGGGCGAGCGAGTTGGTGACTGCGACTCGAGCGTTTAACCGCATGCAGCAGCGCATTCGTCGTTATGTGTCAGATCGCGAGCATCTCTTTGCTGCCATTTCACACGATCTGAAAACCCCAATCACGCGTCTGCGACTGCGTGCCGAGCTGTTGGAAAGTGATGTCAAACGCGAGAAATTTAACCGCGATCTCGATGAGCTGGAAATGATGGTCAAAGGTGCGCTGCAATGTGTGCGCGACACCGAGCTGCACGAAAACAATGATTACATCGACCTGAACGAACTGATTTTGAACATTGCTGAAGGGTATAACTTTGTGCGTGAAACGGTGCATTTCAAACCGATTGAGATGGAACCTTTGGTCGCGAAACCGCTGGCGATGAAACGTGTACTCACCAATTTGATTGGCAACGGGGTTAAGTATGGTGATGACGTGACAGTCAGCATCCATGAAACGCCGGAATGGGTGGTGATCTCAATTCATGACCAAGGTCCGGGGATTCCGGAGAGCCAATTGGACGCCGTCTTTGAACCCTATTTCCGTCTGTCTGAGGATGGGGAAGGACACGGTTTGGGGCTGGGAATTTGTCGTAACATTCTGCACGGGCACGGCGGCGACTTGATCATCAGTAACTCGCTCCAAGGGGGTTTATTGGTACAAGTGTTTATTCCGCCGACCATCGACGTGTGACGCAACGGATGCTCATCATGAATCGACTAAAATGTTTACTCACCGCGGCACTCTGGCTGTCTGTCTCTCATGCTTCGGCTGGCGAAGTGGAAGTGCTGCACTGGTGGACTTCCGGCGGCGAGGCGAAATCCATCACTGTGTTGAAAGAGATGCTCGAGCAGCAGGGCTACACGTGGAATGATTTTGCGGTCGCGGGCGGGGGCGGCGAAAGTGCGATGACTGTGCTGAAAACGCGGGCTGTGTCGGGCAATCCGCCAGCTGCGGCACAAATTAAAGGCCACGATATTCAGGAATGGGCGAGTTTGGGCTTTCTGACCAACTTAAACGAGGTGGCAACAACTGAAGGGTGGGATTCCTTCATTCCGCCGATGATCACCGATGTCATGAAATATCATCAAGATTACGTGGCGGTGCCAGTGAATGTGCACCGCGTGAACTGGATCTGGGCCAATCCTAAGGTGTTTCAACAGGCAGGCGCCAAGATCCCCACCAACTTGGATGAGTTCTTTGTCGCGGCCGATCAAATTCAGGCCGCCGGGTATATTCCGCTCGCGTATGGGGGACAGCCTTGGCAGGATGTGACGGTGTTTGAAACGTTGGCACTGGATATGCTGGGCGCGCAAGGGTACGTTAAGGCGTTTGTCGACTTAGACATGAAGACCTTGTCCAGCACGCAAATGGTTGAGGTGTTTACGCAGTTTCAGCGGCTGCATCGGTACGTTGACGGCGGCGCACCGGGACGAGATTGGAACGTGGCGACCTCGATGGTGATCAAAGGGGAAGCGGCGATGCAGATCATGGGGGACTGGGCCAAAGGCGAGTTTTCGGCTGCGGGCAAACAACCGGGCAAAGATTATGTTTGCGTGCCCGCGTTAGGCACGGCAGGGGCGTTTATCTACAACGTGGATAGTTTCGTCTTTTTTGAACTGAACGATCACGACAGTATTCAAGCGCAGCAGGTGCTGGCGAAAACCATTCTGGATCCGGAATTTCAAAAGGTGTTTAACTTGAACAAAGGCTCGATTCCGGTACGCACGGACATGGATATGTCGTCCTTTGATCAGTGTGCCGTGGATTCGATGCGTGAGTTTAAATCCTCGGCAAAAACCGCATCGCTGGTGCCAAGTGTGGCCCATGACATGGCAACCACCAACTACGTGCAGGCCGCTATTTTTGATGTGGTCAGCAACTTTGCGGCAGACCGCACTGCCGATCCGCGTGAGGCGGCGCAGCGACTGGCCAAAGCCGTCAAAGCGGCGAGGTAAACCACGTCTGGGTTTGATATCCATGGATTGACGTATGCCATGATGGACGTCAAACCACGCAGACAAATTGTTACAACTGGTCCGTGGTTTTTGGTCTAATATTGTGTGACTGTATACCAATCATCGTGAACATATCGGGGACTTTCGGTTTCCAATGCCTCATGATTTCAACGCTTTAAGTGCACTCTCCACTGCTGCTCAGGGACTCGGGGGAGGTCTGGGCAACCAGCACGGGGGTGCGGCTGGGTCGATGCATGACTCAGACGGAGGGTGCACTTACCTCTTCGAATGGACTGACCTCTTCGAATGGATTGTTAAATAACATATCTATCATTAGTGGCTATAATTGAACCATGTTGCGATCACACATGGAAAACCGTTATGCGCCGAACTACGATTTCTTTCACACTGGCCTCCCTGCTTGTGTCATCTGCGTCATGGGCGGTTGTCCATCCCGGCGTGGATCTGACGGACCGTTACATCGTGGTGCTGAAGAAGGATGCCTCACCCAATGCCGCGCAACACGTGTTGGCCGCGATTGAAAACCAGCGCGGAGCGGTGCTGTTTCGCTATCAACATACCCTGCAAGGGTTTGCGGTGCAGATGCCACTGACAGCGCTACAAGGACTTCAACATCGTTTCCCTGACATTGATTACATCGAGCCGGATCTGGCCGTACAGGCGATGCCGCGTGGGGGCAATAAACCGAACAATGGCGATAGCGGAACGTCGACTGAGCCGCCACAAACCACGCCCTGGGGTATTAAGCGTGTGGGCGGTTTTGTGGACATGAGTGGTGACGATGCCCGAGCGTGGATCATCGATACCGGCATTGACGATAAACATCCGGATTTGAATGTGGATGCTCGATCTGGGAGAAATTTCTCACGCGGCAAGCCCAATCAAACGTCGGATGGAAATGGCCATGGCACCCATGTCGCTGGAACCGTCGGGGCGATCAACAATGCAATGGATGTTGTGGGGGTGGCTGCGGGCGTCACGGTGGTGCCCGTCCGAGTGCTCGACAATGCTGATAGCGGAACGATTTCTGGAGTGATTGCTGGCGTGGATTACGTTGCGGAGGCCGCCGCCTCAGGGGATTGTGCCAACTTAAGCTTGGGCGCGAAAGGCTATTCGCAAGCGTTGGATACCGCGATCAAAACCGCCGCAGATGCCGGGATCTTGTTTTCAATTGCCGCAGGGAATTCAGCAGATGACGCCTCGTTGTATACGCCTGCGAGCACGGTCCATCCCAACGTGTATACGGTGTCGGCCATCGATAACAACGACAACTTTGCGTACTTCTCGAACTACGGATCTGACGTCGAGTATGCCGCGCCTGGGGTGTCGGTGCTATCAACCAAAGCGGGGGGCGGAACAGTCACTTACAATGGAACGTCCATGGCGGCACCACACATGTGCGGCGTACTGCTTGTTACGCGCGGTCAGCCGAGCATGTCCGGTTATGCCGAGGGTGATCCCGATGGCAACCCAGATCCTATCGTCCATCAATAACTCGTTCATCAATAAATCGTTCATCAATAACCAGTATTCATTTTTGGCGGAAATTGACCCAACACCCGATTTTTGATGGGTCATTTTCCACCCATTTTGAGTCACTTGAATTCATCGTGGATGACTCATTCGGCTCATGGATAATTCTAACTTGCTGTTAAATAAGGATTGTTAACAACTTGTAACCACCTGGCTTAGTAATTGCTCTTTAGGAAACATGCAGTACCCATAGATGGGACTGATGCATCCAACCAAGGAGAATTATAATGTTAAAGCCGCTTACCCTGTTAACTGCCTCTATTCTTGCTGTCACAAGCTTCAATGCTGCTGCGAACAGTTGTGATCCGGGTGAAATCGTGATCAAGTTCAGCCACGTGACCAACACAGACAAACACCCGAAAGGGATTGCTGCCTCACTGCTAGAAAAACGCGTTAACGAAGAGATGAACGGTAAAGCCTGTATGCAGGTGTTCCCGAACTCAACGCTATACGATGATGACAAAGTACTGGAAGCGCTGTTGAACGGGGATGTTCAACTGGCTGCGCCATCGCTGTCTAAATTTGAAAAATTCACCAAAAAGTTCCGCCTTTTCGACCTTCCGTTCCTTTTTGATGATGTCGATGCCGTCGACCGTTTCCAGAACTCGGATGCGGGTGAGAAGCTGAAAAATGCGATGAACCGTCGTGGCGTGAAAGGGCTGGAATTCTGGCACAACGGCATGAAGCAGATTTCCGCCAACAAACCCATTCTGGTGCCAGCTGACGCGAAAGGTCTGAAGTTCCGCGTTCAGGCGTCTGATGTGCTGGTGGCTCAGTTCGAACAGTTGGGTGCCAACCCTCAGAAAATGTCGTTTGCCGAAGTCTATGGCGGCCTGCAGACCAAAGTGATTGATGGACAGGAAAACACGTGGTCGAACATCTACGGTCAGAAGTTCTTTGAAGTACAGGACGGCATTACGGAAACCAATCACGGCATTCTGGATTACTTGGTGGTGACGTCAACCAAGTGGTGGGACGGCCTACCAACAGACGTCCGTGACCAACTGGCCACCATCCTGAAAGAAGTGAGCCAAACACGAAACGCAGAATCCAACAAAGTGGAACAGCAGAACAAGCAATACGTCATCGAAGCGGGTGGCAAAGTGCGTGAACTGACGCCAGAGCAGCGCCAGCTTTGGGTTGATGCGCTGAAACCGGTGTGGAAGAAATTCGAGAAAGACATCGGTTCAGACTTGATCGAAGCCGCTCTAGCTTCGAACAACAAGTAATAGAAGTGGGCCTCATTGTATCGGGCAATGAGGCCATTTCTCACCATAATGAAAGCCTTATAGAGCGATGTATCACATGGAACAGTCATTCTTTTCTAAAGTCGGCAACATAACCGATAAGGTCGAAGAGACGTTAATCGCCTTCTTCCTCGGTGCCATGACGTTGTTAACTTTCGTCAACGTTATTATGCGTTATCTATTCAACGACAATATTCTTTGGGCCCTTGAGCTTACCGTTTTCATGTTTGCATGGATGGTGCTGGTGGGCGCTTCCTATGGCGTGAAAAAGCACTTCCACATCGGCGTTGATGTGATGATCAACCTTGTCCCAGAGAGCGGGCGCAAGCTGATGGCCCTGTTTGCGGTCGGCTGCTGTCTTGCTTTCTCCATTTTGCTGTTGATTGGGTCTTGGAACTATTGGTATCCGTTTGTTTCTGAGCGCGCTTGGTATGAAACGGACGATATTCCGATGCCAGACATGCTGCAGTTTCTAGCGGATTGGTTAAACGAAGGCGAAGCGTACGAGAAAATGCCGCGCTTTATTCCTTACATGGCGTTGCCGTTGGGCATGGCGCTGCTGACGTTCCGTTTTCTGCAAGTGGGTTATCAGGTGCTGACGGGCGAGTTGGATCGCATCATTGCGGGTCACGAAGCAGAAGAAGATCTTGAAGCGCTGAAGGAAGAGCTGAAAGGTGCAGGGGAAGCCATGATGGCGACGCCTGAATCGCGCGACAATGGGAAGGAGAAGTAAACCATGGCGATTTTGCTGTTATTTTTGATGGTGGTTGGCTTCATGCTTGCAGGCGTGCCGATCGCGGTCTCACTGGGATTGTCCAGTATTCTGTTTTTGATGTGGCACTCTGAAGCGTCCCTCGCGTCGGTGGCACAAACGTTGTTTAACGCCTTTGAAGGGCACTACACCTTGCTGGCGATTCCGTTCTTTATTTTGGCATCCAGTTTCATGTCGACCGGTGGTGTGGCAAAACGGATTATTCGCTTTGCGATTGCGATGGTGGGTTGGTTCCGTGGTGGTTTGGCGGTCGCTTCCGTGGTGGCGTGTATGATGTTCGCGGCGCTGTCGGGTTCGTCACCGGCTACCGTGGTGGCGATCGGTAGTATCGTGATTGCGGGCATGGTGAAAAATGGTTACACCAAAGAATTCGCCGCTGGCGTGATTTGTAACGCGGGTACGTTGGGCATTTTGATCCCGCCCTCGATTGTGATGGTGGTGTACTCGGCGGCGACCAACGTATCAGTTGGCCGTATGTTCCTCGGTGGCGTGATTCCGGGCTTGCTGGCGGGTTTGATGCTGATCATCGCGATTTACATCACGGCGCGTGTGAAAAATCTGCCTAAACAGCCGTTTGTTGGCTGGAAAGAGGCGATAGCAGCCGCGAAAGATGCGAGCTGGGGCTTGCTGCTGGTGGTCATCATTCTGGGGGGCATTTACGGGGGGATTTTCACGCCCACTGAAGCGGCGGCAGTTGCGGCAGTGTACTCATTTCTGATCGCCAACTTTATCTACCGCGACATGGGGCCGTTTGCCGACAAGACCAACACCAAACCGGCGATCGTCAAAGTGTTTGAGTCACTCATCCATAAAGACACCAAAGCCACGTTATTTGATGCCGGTAAATTGACCATCATGTTGCTGTTCATCATCGCCAATGCGCTGATTCTGAAACACGTGCTTACGGAAGAGCGTGTACCGCAAATGATCACCGAATCAATGCTGTCGGCAGGCTTAGGCCCGATCACCTTCCTGATTGTGGTCAACGTGTTGCTGCTGATTGGTGGCCAGTTTATGGAGCCATCCGGTCTGCTGATCATCGTGGCGCCACTGGTGTTCCCTATCGCGATTGCATTGGGTATTGACCCGATTCACCTTGGCATCATGATGGTGGTGAACATGGAAATCGGCATGATCACGCCGCCGGTCGGGCTCAACTTATTTGTCACCGCCGGGGTGGCGAAAATGTCGATGATGAATGTGGTCAAGGCGGCACTGCCATGGGTTGGTGTGATGTTCTTGTTCCTGCTTATCGTCACGTACGTGCCTTGGGTTTCGACGTGGTTACCGACCATGCTGATGGGACCGGAAATTATCACCAAGTAATCCCGTGCCGTGCATGATTTAGAAAAGTTAGACTTCCTTGTTCACAGGCTTGTGCGACCTCCTTCGCGAGGGCGCCAAGCCTGTTCTTCGTTCGCCAAGCCTGCTCAGGCTTTGTACATCTCTTTATCAATGCGATATTTCTGCATTTTGTCGTATAGGGTTTTACGCGGAATCGCCAGCACTTCCATGGTGTGTTTGATGCTGCCGTTGCACTCAACCAGCGCTTTTTCGATGGCGACTTTTTCAAATTCGGCCACTTGGTCGGTTAGGCTTAGGCTGAGGGTGGTGGTCGGTGCGTCATCCAATTGTGCTAGTTTGCCCAGCAGCACAAATCGCTCGGCCACATTGCGCAGCTCTCGCACGTTGCCGGGCCAGTCGTGATTCATCAAATGTTGTAGATCTTGGCTGGCGAGCGCCGTTGCGGCTTTGCCATAGCGTGCGGCGGCAACGAGCAGAAAATGGTGAAACAGGGTTGGAATGTCTTCTTTGCGCTCGCGAAGCGGTGGTAAATCGAGCGTGACGATGTTGAGTCGATAGTAAAGATCTTGACGAAATGTCCCTTCCATCGCCGCTTGTCGCAGATCGACTTTGGTGGCAGCAATCACCCGAATATTCAGTGGAATGAGCTCGTTCGAACCGACTCGTTCAATCACGCGCTCTTGCAGCACACGCAGCAAACGGATTTGCGCCTGCATCGGCATGGATTCAATTTCATCCAGAAACAGGGTGCCGCCTTGTGCGTGTTCAAACTTACCGATGCGTTTGGCATCGGCGCCAGTAAACGCCCCTTTTTCGTGGCCGTACAGCTCACTTTCAATCAGATTTTCCGGCACTGCGCCGCAGTTGACTGCAACGAAATTCTGCTCGCGGCGCGAGCTCTGTTCATGTAGCGAACGGGCAATGAGTTCTTTTCCTGTGCCAGTTTCGCCAAACAGCAAAATGTCAGCATCGGTATCGGCGATATGCGCAATGGTCTCGCGCAGTTCTTGAATGCTAGCGGTTTCGCCGATGATACGCGGGCCAAGTGTTTGGCTGGCTTTCAGGCTACGTTTGAGCTGTTGGTTTTCGATCGTCAGTTTGCGCTTTTCCATCGCGCGGCTGACAGTTTCCATCAAGCGCTCGGGGGCGAAGGGTTTCTCGATGAAGTCGTAGGCGCCGTCGTGCATTGCTTGTACTGCCATCGAAATATCGCCGTGCCCGGTAATTAAAATCACGGGTACGTCCGCGTCTTGATGACGAATGGTAGCCAGCAGGTTTTGACCGCTCAATCCCGGTAAACAAATATCGGTCACCACCACCAGCGGTAACCCCGCTTGTTTGATGGCCAGCAGCGCTTCTTCGGCGCTGGCAAAAAAACGCGCGCGAATATCTGCCAGTTCAAAACTCTGTTCAATGGCAATGCGAATATCGGTTTCATCGTCGATAAAAAATACGTCGCACATATTACGTTCCTTGCGTTGATTCTGTGGTGGGGGCGGCCAATGCAGGCAAATGAATGGTGAAGCGCGCGCCGCCAAGGGGCGAAGTTGATGCGGTGAGGTTGCCATTCATGCTTTGCATAATTTGTTGGGAAATCGACAAACCCAGCCCCAACCCATTCTGTTTGGTGGTAAAAAACGGTTCGAACAGATGCTCAATTTTGTCTTGGCCAAGGCCGGGGCCGTTGTCATCGACATGAATCAGCGTGCCGTCCTCTTCGCTCAGCAGCGTGATGGCGACGCATCGAGATTCTTGCCCGTCCAAAGCCTGCATGGCGTTGGTCAGCAGGTTGATCAGAACCTGTTCCAACTGAATCGGATTGACACTGGCCCACACAGGCGCTTGCGGCGTCTGAATGTTGAGGTCGATATAGTGCGATTTGAACTGGGGCTGCATCAGCTCTTTGGCATACACCACAATCGGGTAGAGTTGGACGTCCGCGGTTTCATCGCTGCTACTTTTGCGTGCAAAAGATTTCAACTGCTCACTGATTTTCGCCATGCGCTCGGTGAGGCCAGAAATGCGCGCGAGGTTTTCATCGGTGCGCTTTGACTTGCCGCTGGCGAGAAAACGACGGCCATTATCGGCAAAGCTACGAATCGCGGCCAATGGGTTATTCAGTTCGTGACTGATACTGGCCGACATTTGACCGAGTACCGCCAATTTGGCCGCTTGAATCAGCTCGTTTTGCGTTTGACGTAACGCTTGTTCGGCTCGAATGCGTTCGTCGATTTCAGCGTGCAGTTTGGCGGTGCGTTCCATCACCAAAAATTCTAGCTTCTGTTTGGCTTCCACCTGCAATTGCTCAATTTGGCGTTGGCGCACCTGACGATGGTGCGCAAGCAATAGCACGAGATAGACAATCGCAAACACCATGGTCAGAATCATCACAAAGCCAAACACATCCCAGAATACATTCATCTTAGGTGAGAGGACGCGAATGGTGAGATCGGGGTTACTCAAGCTACGGCTGGAGACGATAAAGTCGCCTTTGATCCAACCTTGTCGATAGTTGAACCACTCCGTTTCTTGCGCGGTAAAGTCGCCGTTTAAGCCTAGCGAGGCGATCGGTTTGTCGAGGTATTGGCGACTGCTGCGAATGCGATCGCGTGTTGCGTTGTTTAAGTCTTCCACGCTTTTAAACAGCCATTCTGGCTGACTGGACATGAACACCACTTGATTGGGGTCGGTGGCCACAAAATAACTGCGCTGGTTTTGCCAGTTCTCTTCGATGGCAGATAGATCCATTTTGACCACCACCACACCGAGTATTTCTGCGGCATAAACTACCGGGTAGGCATAGTAGTAGCCGCGCTGCCCGGATGTGGATCCAAGTGCAAAATATTGGCTGTTCGCCCCCGCGATCGATTGATAGAAATAGGGACGCCAAGCGAAATTACGGCCGATAAACGAGCGATCTAAGTTCCAGTTGCTGGCGGCAAGCGTGTTGCCATATTGATCGAGCAGATAGGTGTCCGCGGCTTGAATCACGTCGTTGACCTGTTCCAGATACCGATTGGTGACTTCAATTTGAGCGGTGTTGGTGGGGTGCATGAGTGCATCCACCAGTTCCTTATCTTTGGACAGTAAGCGCGGAATGTGGGCGTATTTGTCCAACTTGGCGGTGATCAAGCTGGAGAATTTATCCAACTGTGATTGATGGTCAAGCAGCAACGTCTGGTACTGATACCGCCAAACCAAATGCGTGGCAATGGCCGTTACCGTGATAAAGACAATAAAAAACAGCAGGCTAAGCCTACGAATTGACAACATCCTGAGTGTCCAATATTTACAATCCTTCTGAAGGAGTCATGATACTGGGTGTTGTCGCTGCCGTGCTCAAAAAGATGGCAAAATGAGAGTGCAAAACAAGAGCAAGATCTCTTTTTAAGCTTTTGAGGAAAAAAAAGCCTCGATTCCCTTGAAAAAGCCTTTATTGTCCCCATTTCAGAGCCATCCACACTTTCTATCTGGTGGAATTTTTAGCACTTGGTTGAGTTTTTAGGACATTGACCTTTCCCTGACGGGGGATTAGCTCGACAGCTAAACTTGAGGTCGGTAGAATGTCGCGTCTAAATTTTTGTCCTGAGACTAATCAGAGATACCTTTATCCGACGTGAATCGACAAAGATATCACTCATTAGTCCGGTATTCAGGCTAACTGAGCTTTTGAATATCGATGCTCAATATTTACAGTTAAAAGTGCTCTTAGGAGTGCAACACAAGGATGCAGCCGAAACGTAGTTTTGGCTCATGACGCTCAGGAGCCCTGAGCCAGTTTTGAGGTTTATAAACAATGCAAGTTACTGTTGAAACGCTAGAAGGCCTAGAGCGCCGTCTGAATATTACTGTTCCAGCTGCAAACATCGAAGATGCAGTGTCAGCTGAACTACGCAACATCGCGAAAAACCGTCGTTTCGATGGTTTCCGTAAAGGCAAAGTGCCAATGAAGATGGTTGCTAAGATGTACGGCAAAGCAGTACGTCAAGACGTTCTTGGTGAAGTGATGCAACGCCACTTCATCGAAGCGATCGTAAAAGAAAAGATCAACCCAGCTGGCGCACCAACATTTGCGCCAGTGGAAGCGAAAGAAGACGCAGATCTAGTCTTTACAGCAACTTTCGAAGTTTACCCAGAAGTTGAACTGAAAGGTCTGGAAAACATCACTGTTGAAAAACCAGCTGCAGAAATCACTGAAGCTGATGTGGCTGAAATGCTGGAAACACTGCGTAAGCAACAAGCAACTTGGAAAGAAGTTGACGAAGCTGCAGAAGAAGGCAAACGCGTTTCTATCGACTTCGTTGGTTCAATCGACGGCGTTGAATTCGAAGGCGGTAAAGCTGAAAACTTCCCTCTGGAAATGGGCGCAGGCCGCATGATCCCAGGTTTTGAAGACGGTATCGCGGGTAAAACCAAAGGTATGGAATTCGAAATCGACGTGACTTTCCCAGAAGATTACCACGCTGAAAACCTGAAAGGTAAAGCAGCGAAGTTCGCGATCAAAGTGAACAAAGTTGAAGCACGTGAACTGCCAGAAATGAACGACGAATTCGTTGCTAAATTTGGTGTTGCTGACGGCGGCGTTGACGCACTGAAAGCAGAAGTTCGTAAGAACATGGATCGCGAACTGAAACAAGCGATCAAAGCGCGTATCAAAGAGCAAGCGATTGAAGGTCTAGTCAAAGAGAACGACATCGACGTTCCTTCTGCACTGATCGACCAAGAGATCAACGTACTGCGTCAGCAAGCTGCACAACGTTTCGGCGGTAACATGGAAGCGGCTAGCCAGCTACCACGTGAACTGTTCGAAGAACAAGCAAAACGCCGCGTTGTTGTCGGCCTTCTGCTGGGTGAAGTGATCAAAGCTGAAGAGCTGAAAGCAGACGAAGAGAAAGTGAAAGCGCTGATCGAAGAGATGGCGACTGCTTACGAAGATCCAACTGAAGTGATTGCTTACTACGAGCAAAACGAGCAAATGATGAACAACATGCGTAACGTTGCTCTTGAAGAGCAAGCGATCGACGCTATCATTGCTAAAGCACAAGTAACTGAGAAAGCGATTAGCTTCAACGAGCTAATGAACCCACAAGTTGCTGCGTAATAAGCAAGTTGTCACGTAGAAAGGTTGACGACACGTCGCCTATTCTGCTAACAATGGTCCGTGTGATACCCATCATCCGGGCCATTTATTTTAGGGACATAAGACTATGAGCTACCAAGAAAAAAATGTAATGTCGCCAATTATTGACGCGCTAGTACCCATGGTGGTGGAACAGACGTCTCGTGGAGAGCGTTCATACGACATTTATTCTCGCTTGTTAAAAGACCGCGTGATTTTCTTAACGGGTCAAGTGGAAGATCACATGGCAAACCTTGTCGTGGCTCAACTGCTTTTCTTAGAATCTGAAAACCCTGATAAAGATATTTTCCTATACATCAACTCTCCGGGCGGTAGCGTGACTGCGGGTATGTCGATTTACGACACCATGCAGTTTATTAAGCCAAACGTGAGCACGCTGTGTATCGGACAAGCTTGTTCAATGGGCGCATTCCTGCTGGCTGGTGGTGCACCAGGTAAGCGTTATGTGCTGCCGAATTCACGTGTGATGATTCACCAGCCTTTGGGTGGTTTCCAAGGCCAGGCTTCAGACATTCAGATCCACGCTCAGGAAATCCTGACCATCAAGAACAAGCTGAACCGCTTGTTGGCAGACCACACCGGTCAGCCACTTGAAGTGATCGAACGTGACACCGACCGTGACAACTTCATGTCGGCGCAACAAGCAGTAGACTATGGTTTGGTGGACGCACTTTTGACCCATCGCGGCGAGTAACAGTTCCGGGAATTGTTTAACGCAATTTGGTTCAAATTGTTATACACTCAAACCATAACGAGTAAAGGCTAAGAGGTTAGCGAATGACAGACAAAAGCAAAGAGGGTGGTAGTAGTAAACTGCTGTACTGCTCTTTCTGTGGCAAAAGCCAGCACGAAGTTCGCAAGCTAATCGCAGGTCCATCTGTTTACATTTGTGACGAATGTGTCGACTTATGTAACGACATTATCCGTGAAGAAATCAAAGATGTGTTGCCGAAGAAAGAATCTTCAGCACTGCCGACTCCTCGTGAGATTCGTGAGCATCTAGATGACTATGTGATTGGCCAAGAACACGCGAAAAAAGTGCTCGCGGTTGCAGTTTATAACCACTACAAGCGTTTACGTAACGGTGATACAACGAGTGAAGGTGTGGAACTGGGTAAGAGTAACATTCTTCTTATCGGTCCAACTGGTAGTGGTAAAACACTGCTGGCGGAAACACTGGCTCGTTTCCTAGACGTACCGTTCACTATGGCGGACGCGACCACACTGACGGAAGCTGGTTACGTGGGTGAAGATGTAGAAAACATCATCCAGAAACTGCTCCAGAAATGTGATTACGACGTTGCTAAAGCTGAACGCGGTATCGTCTACATCGATGAAATCGACAAGATTTCACGTAAAGCTGAAAACCCATCGATCACGCGTGACGTGTCTGGTGAAGGGGTTCAGCAAGCGCTTTTGAAACTGGTTGAAGGCACAGTCGCTTCTGTACCACCTCAAGGTGGTCGTAAGCACCCTCAACAAGAGTTTCTGCAGGTAGATACTTCGAAGATCCTCTTTATCTGTGGCGGTGCATTCGCTGGCCTAGATAAAGTGATTGAACAACGTGTGGCAACGGGAACCGGTATCGGTTTCGGTGCTGAAGTTCGTTCTAAAGATGAAAGTAAATCACTGAGTGAGCTGTTTACTCAAGTGGAACCGGAAGATTTGGTGAAATATGGTTTGATTCCAGAATTCATCGGTCGTCTGCCTGTGACCGCAACATTGACAGAATTGGATCAAGAAGCACTGATTCAAATTCTGTGTGAACCAAAGAACGCATTGACCAAGCAATATGCTGCTCTGTTTGAGTTGGAAAATGTGAATCTGGAGTTCCGCGAAGATGCACTTCGCGCCATTGCCGCTCGTGCAATGAAGCGTAAAACAGGGGCTCGTGGCCTGCGTTCTATTCTTGAGAACGTTTTGCTTGAGACCATGTATGAACTGCCTTCGATGACCGAAGTAGAGAAAGTGGTGATTGACGAATCCGTGATTAACGGTGAGTCTGAGCCGCTGCTGATTTACACCGGAAGCGAAAGTCAGGCCGCTGGCGCTGAGTAAAACAGAACGTTAAAACATCAAAGGAGGTATTTAATACCTCCTTTTTTTTATTCTGTCATTGAATCCAGTTAGTTAGCCCCCATATACTGCGATATATAGAAAAGCGGAAGAGAGATAAATATGAACTTGGAACGTTCCGAGCGTATCGAGATCCCTGTACTACCTCTGCGCGATGTGGTGGTGTATCCACATATGGTAATTCCTCTGTTTGTTGGTCGTGAAAAGTCGATTCAATGCCTAGAAGCAGCGATGGACAACAACAAACAGGTTCTTCTGGTCGCGCAAAAACAGCCGGAAACCGACGAACCGAAAATCACCGATCTATTTGATGTCGGTACAGTTGCAACCATTCTCCAGCTACTGAAACTGCCAGATGGCACTGTGAAAGTGCTTGTGGAAGGTCAGCAGCGCGCGAAAATCACCCAAATCCAAGAGGGTGAGTTCTTCTCGGCAGAAGCTGAGTACATGCTCACCCCAGAACTTGATGACAAAGAGCAAGAAGTGATCGTTCGCAGTGCGATCAATCAGTTCGAAGGCTTCATCAAGCTGAACAAAAAAATTCCACCGGAAGTGCTGACGTCTTTGAACGGCATCGATGAGGCGGCGCGCCTTGCCGATACCATCGCAGCACACATGCCTTTGAAACTCATCGACAAGCAAAAAGTGCTGGAAATTTTGGACGTCTCTGAGCGTTTGGAATTCTTGATGGGTCAAATGGAATCTGAAATCGATCTGCTGCAAGTTGAAAAGCGCATTCGCAACCGCGTGAAAAAGCAGATGGAGAAATCTCAGCGTGAATACTATCTGAATGAACAAATGAAGGCGATTCAGAAAGAGCTGGGTGAAATGGATGACGCGCCAGATGAATTCGAAGCGCTGAAACAGAAAATCGATGAATCGAAGATGCCAAAAGAGGCACGCGAGAAAACTGAGCAGGAACTGCAAAAGCTGAAAATGATGTCTCCGATGTCAGCCGAAGCGACAGTTGTGCGCAGTTACATTGATTGGATGGTGAGCGTGCCTTGGAACAAACGTTCCAAAGTGAAAAAAGATCTCTCGAAAGCAGAAGAGATTTTGAACGCTGATCACTACGGCCTAGAGCGCGTGAAAGAACGTATTCTGGAATACCTCGCGGTACAAAGCCGTATCAACAAGCTGAAAGGCCCGATCTTGTGCCTTGTTGGGCCTCCAGGTGTGGGTAAAACCTCGCTGGGTCGCTCAATTGCAGCAGCCACGGGGCGTAAATACGTTCGCATGGCGCTGGGTGGTGTTCGTGATGAAGCGGAAATCCGTGGTCACCGTCGTACATACATCGGCTCACTGCCGGGTAAATTGATTCAGAAAATGGCTAAAGTTGGGGTAAAAAACCCACTGTTCCTGTTGGATGAAATCGACAAGATGTCGTCTGATATGCGCGGCGACCCTGCTTCTGCGCTGTTGGAAGTGCTTGACCCAGAACAGAACAACTCGTTTAACGACCACTACCTTGAAGTGGACTACGATTTGTCGGATGTGATGTTTGTTGCGACCTCAAACTCAATGAACATTCCAGGTCCTTTGCTCGACCGTATGGAAGTGATTCGTTTGTCGGGTTACACCGAAGATGAGAAACTGAATATCGCGAAACGCCACTTGGTGAACAAACAGATCGAACGTAACGGTTTGAAACCTAGCGAAATCGTGATTGAAGATTCAGCAATTATTGGCATCATTCGTTACTACACACGCGAAGCGGGCGTGCGTAGCCTAGAGCGTGAGATTTCTAAGATCTGTCGCAAGGCCGTGAAGAAAATTCTGCTCAATGGCGGCGTGAAAACGGTCACCGTGAATCAAGAGAACTTGAAAGAGTTCCTTGGCGTGCAGCGTTTCGACTTTGGTAAAGCGGATGAATTCAACCGCATCGGTCAGGTCACTGGCTTGGCCTGGACCGAAGTTGGGGGCGATCTGCTGACCATTGAAACGCAGTCAATGCTGGGTAAAGGGAAGCTGACGCAAACCGGTTCGCTGGGCGATGTCATGCAGGAATCGATTCAGGCGGCGATGACCGTGGTACGTTCTCGCGCAGACAAACTGGGTATCAACCCCGATTTCTACGAAAAACGCGATATTCACGTACACGTGCCGGAAGGAGCAACACCGAAAGATGGCCCAAGTGCCGGTACCGCGATGTGTACTGCTTTGGTTTCATGTTTGACGGGGAATCCGGTAAAAGCGGAAGTGGCGATGACTGGCGAAATTACCCTGCGTGGTGAAGTCTTGCCTATTGGTGGTCTGAAAGAAAAACTGTTGGCCGCACACCGTGGTGGCATCAAAACGGTTCTGATTCCGAAAGACAATGAACGTGATCTGGAAGAGATTCCGGACAATGTCATCGCTGATCTGAAGGTGATCCCAGTACGCTGGATCGATGAAGTGTTGAAGGTTGCACTTGAAAATGACCCGACTGGTGTCGAGTTTGACGCTAAAAAATAGTGATGTGCAGCAAAAATAAGTAAAAGTTTACGCTGATAGGCTGAAAAAGGCTTGTCAGCGTTTTTTTTGGGCGCTAACGTTACTCACTAGGCCTCCAGCCCAGTTGTAACAAGGCTTTAGGCCAGTTTTTAACATTAATGGAACGAAATAGGCGCCGAACAAAATAATAATTGGTGACCGAAGGGGAATTCACAGTGAATAAAACACAATTAGTAGAACAAATCGCAGCGAACGCTGACATCTCTAAAGCTTCAGCTGGCCGTGCACTTGATGCATTCATTGAAGCCGTAAGCGACACGCTTCAATCTGGCGATCAGGTGGCTCTTGTTGGCTTTGGTACATTTGCAGTCCGTACTCGCGCTGCTCGCACAGGTCGTAACCCGAAGACTGGTGAAGAAATCCAAATCGCAGAAGCTAAAGTTCCTGCGTTCAAAGCAGGCAAAGCACTTAAAGACGCTTGCAACTAATTAGAATTATGGTTTTGCCGCTTTGAGGCAAAATTAATTCGAACCTTTTGAAATTATGCGCATCATACTGATGCGCATTTCTTTTTCTGATATTATCGCGCTATTCAATTTTGGCTGAAGTGTGTCACTTCAAACCCGGAGAGCAGTAAAACTATGATGGATCGATTACGCGAAGGCGTGAACAGCATCGCGGTAAAAATTATCCTAGGACTAATCATCCTTTCTTTTATCTTCGCAGGGGTAGGTAACTACCTGATCAGCGGCAGCAATAACGCAGCAGCCAAAGTCGGCGGCACAGAAATTGGCCGCGGTGAATTCGAACAAGCCTACCAGAACGAACGCAATCGCATGCAATCGCAACTGGGCGATTACTTCTCTAATTTATTGGCAGATCCTGAATACGTCGCATCTTTCCGTAAATCTGTACTGGATCGCATGATCAACGATTTGCTATTGGACCAACACGCGCAAGCGCTGGGTCTACGTGTGAGCGATACCCAAATTCGCCAAATGATTCTGGATATGCCGCAGTTCCAAACCGATGGCAAATTTGATCAAGAGATCTATCAATCTGCATTACGCCGTGCTGGCTTCTCACCTGACTCGTTCGCTGAATACATGCGTCGTGACCTCGTGCGTAACCAGCTTCTGTCTGCATTGCAAGGCAGCGAATTCACACTGAAAGGTGAAGTGGAAGCGCAAGGTGAATTGATCACACAAACGCGTGACATTCGCACCATCACGCTGTCACCGGCAGAGTTTGCAAAAAGTATTGAACTGAGCGATGACGAAATCGAGCAGTACTACAAACAAAATTCTGAACGTTACACGCGTCCAGAACAGGTCAAACTGTCTTACATCGAATTGTCGGCTGAACAGCTGAAGAACGCGATCACCATTAGTGATGAGCAAGCCAAGCAGTACTATGAAAGCCACATGGACAAGTACTCATCTGCAGAGCAACGTCAAGTGAGCCACATTCTGATTCAGGGTGATGATGAGAAAGCCGCGCAAGCCATTCTTGACGAGTTGAATGCAGGTGCCGACTTCGCAACACTCGCGAAAGAAAAATCGCAAGACATCGGCAGTGCAGAAGAGGGTGGCTCATTAGGTTGGATTGAACATGACACCATGGATCCTGCGTTTGAAAGCGCAGCGTTTGCACTCAAGAAAGCGGGTGACGTGAGTGGTTTGGTCAAATCAGATTTCGGGTACCACATCATCAAACTAGACGATGTGAAAGCGCCCGTTGCGAAGCCGTATGCAGAGGTCGCAGCAGACATCAAATCTGAGCTAAAAGACCAACAGGCGATCGACAAGTTCTATGAGTTACAGACCGAACTAGAAAAAGTGGCGTTTGAATCTCCAGATTCGCTGGACGATGCAGCCAAAGCGATTTCTGCGCACATCGTCAGCACGGACTTCGTCTCTGAACAGCAGCTACCTAAAGCGCTTAACAATGCAGATGTATTGAAAGCGATTCAATCACCAGAAGTGAAAGAAGACGGCCTGAACTCCGAAGCCATTGAAGTGGCGCCTGAACACGTGGTTGTGGTTCGTGTTGAAGAGTCTCGTCCTGAAATGGTATTGCCACTGAACGAAGTGAAAGACCAAGTGGTTGCGCAGCTGTCGAAATTGAAAGGTGAACAACAAGCTTTGGCGTTGGCAAGTCAATTGGTGGATGGTCTGAAAAAAGGTGATCTGTCATTACTTGAACAACATCAACTGGCGTTCGGTGAACTGAACATGATCGACCGCAGTTCTCCACTGGCTGGTACGGTGTATGCGATGGCTAAACCTGCTGATGGTGCCGTGACTTACGCGCAGGCGAAAGACTTTGATGGCAACATCGTGGTGGTTGAGTTGGATAAAGTGGAAGCGAAAGTGAATCCACAATACAACGAGCAGATTGGTGCGCAATTGGCACGAATGGGCGTTCAACAAGATCTGGCGGGTGTGCTCAGCGTATTGCGCCAAAATGCGGATATCAAATATTACGCTGTGAGCCAGTAATTGCTCTGAGTGTAATTGATATGTTTGACAAAATGGGCTGCGTTTGCAGCCCATTTCATTTCTGTTTAAACCCTCTGTGCTGAATGAAAGTGCTTGCTCTATCATCGCTGCTCTGATGATTTGCAAGGAGCACATGAGATGAAGTTCAACACATATTGGCTGGCCTTTCTGCTGGCGATTTGTTGGCCCGTCACGCATGCGATGGCCGCTGATAGCGCGCAGGTGAGTGATGAAATTGAAATCACGGTCAACATCAACACCGCCCCTGCCGAAGAGTTGGCAACCTTACTCAAAGGCATTGGATTGAAAAAAGCACAGGCCATCGTCGAGTACCGTGAAGCCAATGGCGCTTTTCAATCCAAACAGGAATTGACTCAGGTAAAAGGTATCGGTCCTTCGATAGTGGCCAAAAATAACGACCGCATTCTGTTATAAGTTGCCGTTATCACTGTTAAAAACTCAGGTCTTCGATCTGAGTTTTTCTTACGTAGTTTTTGCTTAAAAATGCGTCCTTTTTTACATCCATCCTAGCGCCTGACCTCGAATCCCTTTATAATTTGCCGCCGGTAAATCGCAGACAACGTCAGTCGCGAACAAAAATAAAGTGGAGTAAAACATGTCCTCTCATACACCGGTGATTACCGTTGATGGACCAAGCGGAGCGGGTAAAGGCACACTTTGCATGCTGTTGGCTAACAAACTCGGTTTTCATCTTTTAGATTCTGGAGCCATCTACCGTGTGCTTGCGCTTGCTGCAATTCATCATGGTGTCGACACCGAATCCGAAGACGCACTTGTGCCGCTAGCGACGCATCTGGATGTTCAGTTCATCGCTGAGGGTGATTTGGTGAAAGTCATTCTGGAAGGCGAAGATGTCTCGAAAGAGCTGCGCAAAGAAGAAACCGGCATGGCTGCGTCGAAAGTGGCTGCTTTACCCCGTGTTCGTGAAGCGCTGCTGCGCAGACAACGCGCATTTGCCGACGGCAAAGGCTTGGTTGCCGATGGCCGTGATATGGGAACCGTGGTCTTCCCTCAGGCTGAAGCCAAAATTTTCCTCGATGCAAGTGCGGAGGAACGCGCCCGTCGTCGTTTCAAGCAGTTGCAACTCAAGGGGCTTGATGTTAAATTTGACGCCCTTTTGAGCGAAATCCAAGAGCGTGACGATCGCGATCGTAACCGCCCAGTGGCGCCACTACGCCCTGCTGAGGATGCGCTGTTGCTGGATTCCACTGAAATGTCTATCGACGAAGTGGTGGTAAAAGCACTACAATATATCGAATCGAAGCTGGCGGAATAAACCACGTCAGTTAAGAGCGTCGGTCGCAAGGATGATGACTGGCGAATTTAATAACCCCATGTGGTAGGACACCCGTGGACGTTTACTTATTGAAGATTAATTAAATGACTGAATCTTTTGCTCAACTCTTTGAAGAGTTTCTAAACGAGACTGAATTCCAACAAGGTACTATCGTTAAAGGTACTGTAGTAGCGATCGAGAACGGTTACGTTCTTGTTGATGCTGGTCTTAAGTCTGAGTCTGCTATCCCTGCTGAACAGTTCAAGAACGCTGCTGGCGAACTTGAAGTTGAAGTTGGTTCAGAAGTTGACGTAGCTCTAGACGCTGTAGAAGACGGTTTCGGTGAAACTCAACTTTCTCGTGAGAAAGCGAAACGTCACGAAGCTTGGATCGTTCTTGAGAAAGCTTACGAAGAAGCTGAGACTGTTGTTGGTATCATCAACGGTAAAGTTAAAGGCGGTTTCACTGTTGAACTGAACGGCATCCGTGCGTTCCTACCTGGTTCACTGGTTGACGTACGTCCTATCCGTGACACAGCTCACCTAGAAAACAAAGAGCTAGAGTTCAAAGTAATCAAGCTAGACCAGAAACGTAACAACGTTGTTGTTTCTCGTCGTGCTGTTATCGAATCAGAAAGCAGCGTTGAGCGTGACGAACTTCTTGAGACTCTACAAGAAGGTACTGAAGTTAAAGGTATCGTTAAGAACCTTACTGACTACGGTGCATTCGTTGATCTTGGCGGTGTTGACGGTCTTCTGCACATCACTGATATGGCGTGGAAACGTGTTAAACACCCATCTGAGATCGTGAACGTTGGTGACGAGATCCTAGTTAAAGTTCTTAAGTTCGACCGTGACCGCACTCGCGTATCACTAGGTCTGAAACAGCTTGGCGAAGATCCATGGGTAGCAATCGCTAAACGTTACCCAGAAGGTCACAAACTGACTGGTCGTGTAACTAACCTGACTGATTACGGCTGCTTCGTTGAAATCGAAGAAGGCGTTGAAGGTCTGGTACACGTTTCAGAAATGGATTGGACTAACAAGAACATCCACCCATCTAAAGTTGTTAATGTTGGCGACGAAGTTGAGGTTATGGTTCTTGATATCGACGAAGAACGTCGTCGTATCTCTCTAGGCCTGAAACAGTGTAAAGCTAACCCATGGCAGTCATTCGCTGAAGCGCAAGCTAAAGGCGACAAAGTTACTGGTAAGATCAAGTCAATCACTGACTTCGGTATCTTCATCGGTCTAGAAGGCGGCATCGATGGTCTTGTTCACCTGTCTGACATCTCTTGGAACGTTCCAGGCGAAGAAGCTGTACGTGAGTACAAAAAAGGCGACGAGATCTCTGCAGTAGTTCTAGCAGTAGACGCAGAGCGTGAGCGTATTTCTCTAGGCGTTAAGCAAATGGAAAATGACCCATTCAATGCTTACGTTGCAGACAACAAGAAAGGCGTTCTAGTAAACGGTACTGTAACTGCAGTTGACGCGAAAGGCGCAACTATCGAGCTAGAAGATGGCGTTGAAGGTTACATCCGCGCTTCTGAAGTTTCTCGTGACCGCGTAGAAGACGCTTCTCTAATCCTGAGCGTTGGCGACAAAGTTGAAGCGAAATTTACTGGCGTTGACCGTAAAAACCGTGTAATCAACCTGTCTATCAAAGCGAAAGACGAAGCTGAAGAGCAAGAAGCAATGGCATCTATCAACAAACAAGATGACGCTGCATTCGGTAACGCAATGGCAGACGCTTTCAAAGCTGCTAAAGGCGAATAATTCCGTATCGCTAATTAAAAAGGAGCCGTGAGGCTCCTTTTTTTATGTTTCATTCAACACCTCTCTTATCTTTCCTCTGACTTGTAATCTCGAACTGCCAAGTAAAATAAATCTTGTAAGCAAAAAAAAGATTTAGCTAAGCCGTAGAAATTTTCTACAATATTAAGCAAGTGTTTGTTGGAATTGATATTACTGACTATAATCAGGATAAAAACTCGATGAGGGAAACTATGACTAAGTCTGAATTGATTGAAAGACTCTGTGCTGAGCAAACACATTTGTCTGCAAAAGAGATCGAAGACGCGGTAAAAGATATTCTTGAGCACATGGCAAACACCCTAGAGGCAGGAGACCGTATCGAAATTCGTGGATTCGGCAGTTTTTCCCTGCACTATCGTGAGCCAAGAGTCGGGCGCAACCCGAAAACTGGTGAGAAAGTAGAGTTGGAAGGTAAATTCGTTCCACACTTCAAACCAGGCAAAGAACTCCGTGAACGTGTAAACGAAAATATCTGATTTACGTAAAGATTCTTGGATAAAGCGGCATGCTGATTTAGCGTGCCGCTTTTTTGCGGGTGTGTGCTCGATAGCCATGGTTTGTCGGGCGGTTTTCCTGCATAATCAGGTAGCCAATTCGTGAATAGGTAATAGATTATGAAAATAATAAAAATCGTGGTGTTACTTGCTCTCTTTCTGATCGCGTTGGCGTTAGGATCTCAAAATCAGGAGATCGTGACGTTCAATTATCTGTTGGCGCAGGGTGAATTCCATCTGTCAACGCTGCTCGGATCGGTCTTTGTGATCGGCTTTCTGATCGCTTGGATCATTTTTGGTAGTATGCACCTAAAATCCAAACTTGAGATTCGCAAGCTGAACCGAAAACTGAAAAAACAAACATCGTCTCACGATGTGTCAGAGCAAAAAGCGAATATCGGGTAAGGTCGTTTTTAGATGTTAGAAATTCTCTTCTTGTTATTGCCAATCGCCGCCGCTTACGGGTGGTATATGGGTAATCGTAGTGCCCAGCAAGACAAGCAGAAACATTCCCATCAGATCTCCCGTCAGTACGTGACGGGGTTGAACTTGCTTTTGTCTGATCAATCAGACAAAGCGGTTGATCACTTCATTGAACTATTGCAAGTGGATAACGAGACCATCGATACCCACTTGGCATTGGGCAACCTGTTTCGCTCTCGCGGCGAGGTTGACCGCGCAATTCGTATCCACCAAAACCTGATCTCTCGTTCGGGTTTAACCATCGAACAGAAAAACTTAGCGCTGCAACAGTTGGCGAAAGACTACATGGTCTCCGGTTTCCTCGATCGCGCTGAACGCATTTTCGAACAATTGGTCGATGAACCTGAGCACCGCGAATCGGCTCTGCAACAATTGACCGCAATTTATCAGCAAACTCGTGAGTGGCATAAAGCCATTGATTGCGCTCATGCACTGGTCAAAATGGGGCGTAAACGTATGAAAGCGAGCATTGCCCACTTCTGGTGTGAATTGGCGATGCAAGAAAAAGCCGACGGCCACGATAACAAAGCGATCCAACTTTTTAAGAAGGCACTTCAGGAAGACCCGAAGTGCGTTCGTGCCAGCATTTCATTGGGTAAGTTGTACCTAGAAAGCGAAGACTACAAAAAAACGATTCAATACATGGAAATGGTGTTGGATCAAGACATCGACTTTATCGGCGAAGTGCTGCCAACGTTGGCGGAGTGCTACCACCATCTTGGGCAAGAGCAGGAGTTGGTGCAGTTTCTTCGCCAATGCATCTCCGATAAAGCTGGTGTATCGGCTGAGCTGATGCTGGCTCAATTGGTGGCACAGCATGAAGGGGTGGCATCGGCGCAAGAATTACTGACTCGACAGTTGGTGAAGAACCCGACCATGAAAGGCTTCTATCGCCTGATTGACTACCATATTGCTGAAGCGGAAGAGGGACGGGCAAAGGCCAGTTTGTCGACGCTGCAAAAGCTCGTGGGTGAGCAGTTGAAAGCAAAACCACACTATCGTTGTCGTCGATGTGGGTTTTCCACCCATTCCCTGTATTGGCATTGTCCATCTTGTAAAGGATGGGGCTCGATCAAACCGATTCGTGGTTTGGACGGAGAATAATCAAAGAATTGGCTAACCGCCGGTTTGATAAGACATGCAGCTGTAGAGGCTGCATTTTTTTAGGCTCAACGCGTATCTTAGGAGTAGAAATGAACGACCAAAAAGTGATCGTGGCACTGGATTATGACAATCAAGCGGATGCGCTGGCATTTGTCGATAAAATCGATCCTGCAAGCTGTCGATTGAAAGTGGGCAAAGAGATGTTTACCTTGTTTGGTCCAGAGTTTGTACGCGAGCTGCACAAACGCGGGTTTTCCGTTTTTCTTGACCTCAAGTTCCACGACATTCCGAACACCTGTTCTAAAGCTGTTCGCGCGGCTGCAGAGCTTGGCGTTTGGATGGTGAACGTGCATGCCAGTGGTGGTGAACGCATGATGGCTGCATCTCGTGAAATCCTTGAGCCTTATGGTAATGATCGCCCGTTACTGATCGGTGTGACGGTGCTGACCAGCATGGAACAGCGTGATCTGGCTGGTATTGGCCTAGATGTAGTGCCGCAACAACAAGTGATGCGACTGGCCACCCTGACCAAAAACTCAGGTTTAGATGGAGTGGTGTGCTCGGCGCAGGAAGCGGCCATGCTCAAACAGTCGCTCGGGCAGGCGTTTAAGCTGGTGACGCCGGGGATTCGTCCTGCTGGTTCTGATGTCGGCGACCAACGCCGCATTATGACGCCGTATGAGGCGATTCAGGCCGGTTCCGACTATTTGGTAATTGGCCGCCCAATCACGCAAGCTGCGGAGCCTGCAAAGGTGCTGGCGGCGATTAACGCATCATTGCTATAACGTTTTGGACGTTCCAGACCGTCATGATCAAAAAGGTCAGCACATGCTGACCTTTTTCTATTCGGTTCGGTGAGTAGGAACACCGCTGTGGAATTTGAAATCCTCATCGTCTGACAGGATTAAATCCGCTTCGAGTTGGCCAAAGTAAGCAATGCGTGCGCTGATATCACAACCGGCAATTTGCTCCGCCAAGGCCAAATAATCTTGATAGTGGCGCGCTTCAGAGCGTAATAAGGACACATAAAATTTGGCGATGTCGTCATCAAGATGAGGTGCGAGACGCGCAAAACGTTCACAAGAACGGGCTTCGATGTAAGCGCCGATGATCAGTTTGTCGATCAACGTTTGTGGCTCATGAGTTTTCATGTGTGACAGCAAGCCTTTGGCATAACGGCTGGCAGGAATCGATTCATAAGCGATGCCACGGCTGTCCATGATTTCCAATACTTGATAGAAGTGATGCAACTCCTCTTTGATCAACAACACCATCTTGTCGATTAAGTCTTGGCTGTAAGGGGATGCAGACTTCGCCATGATCGCTTTAGAAATCTGGCTTTTGCCTTTCAGTGTTTCAATGGATCCCGTGTTGCGATACGCAAAATCTTCGTAGGGTTTAAACCATTCCAACAGCGAGTGTTGACTCTCTTTATCCACGGCATATTTGCGGATCAGGTACATGGCGGATTGGCCAGCCTTGAGCTCGCACAGCAGGTGATCCAACAGCAACGTTGGTAAGTTGTGTGGTTGGCGTGCTTCTTCGATCCACGCGTCCGGTGTTTCGCAGTGCAAGAACTGGTTAATCGGCTCTAGAAGTTGTTGAATTGCTGGGGTATTCGTCATGATCTTATTAATAAAAAAGGCCGCATTGGCGACCTTTGTTTCAATGAATCGGTACTCTTAGTGCGAGTATATTACCATTTTTTCTTTTCACCAAAGAGCGCTTCCATATCGCTATTGCGCTCTTTCTCTTCGATTTGTTGCAGTTCTGCCGCACTTTTGGATTGACGACGTTGCTGTAATTCATCGTACATGCCTTGTAGCTTTTCTCGTGCTTGGTTGGAGTAGGTGTCATTTTTGGTGCTTAACACTTCTAGCCCTTTGCGCAGAAGCTGCACGGCGGTGCCCGGTTGGCCACGCACAATGGCATCATTTGAACGCTTAATGACGTTTTCGATGTTGATGCGAATTTGAATGGTTTCTAAGCGCGCATTTTCTGTGACGTAGGCTTGCGTATCAAAGCGGCCTTTGTTGTGCTCACTGCGAATGGTATCGCGTAGGCGCTTCACCAACTTCAACATCACGATCGCTTGTTTATCACTGCTTGGAACTTTAAACGTTGTGCTTTCATTACCCGGATGGTTGTCTTGCAGGTTTTTGATTTGCGCGGCCATATTTTCGATACGCTGCGCCAACTGCTTGTTCTTCGGATCCAGCTCGTACATGCTTTGTAGCGCGTCCAAAATGCGATTGTTCAGACACACCAAGAGATCTTTACTAAAGGGCATGTGATGCGCATTGCCAATCAGATCTTCAGTGGCATCAATAATCGTCAGGTAACGCGAAGATTCCTGCTTCTTAGCGGTTTCTACTTTGACTTTATACTGGAGCATAATGTTATAACCCAGAATCAAAACCAGCAGAATGGCAATCAGAGCGATAATTAAACCGATATTCATATAATCCGTGTCTACATTTCCCAAGGCCTAATGATGAAGGATACACTATCCTAACTTTTCACTACACCTACTATTTTATAATTTTCATTATTCCTGTTTTACCACCAAAAAACTGCAACAGAATGCTGAGTTTGGGTGCTCGGTGGCAATTTTTTGTTCAATACGCAAAAAGGTGAATACATTCAAAAACAATTTCGGGGTTGTGCTTTGAATTATGTTCTCGACGCGTTATAACTAATAATTATAAACTATAAACACGTGATGTAGCACTCCGTAAGGATACACAGGTCAATTATGAAGTTGCAGCAGCTGAAATACATCGTTGAAGTGGTCAATCACAACTTAAACGTCTCTGCCACCGCTGAAAGTCTTTATACCTCACAACCCGGCATCAGTAAGCAGGTTCGTTTGCTGGAAGATGAACTGGGCATTCAGATATTTGAACGCAGTGGGAAGCACTTAACGCAGGTGACGCAAGCTGGCGAAGACATTGTTCGCATTGCAACTGAGATTTTGTCGCGGGTCGAAAGCATCAAGTCGGTCGCGGGGGAACATACGCATCCTGAAATGGGGATGCTGAATATCTCAACCACGCACACGCAGGCGCGATACGCGCTACCCGAGGTGATCAAAGGTTTCACGGCGCGTTATCCGAAAGTCTCTTTGCACATGCATCAAGGGACGCCGGCTCAGATGTCAGAATCGATTGCCAAAGGATCGGCGAGCTTTGCCATCGCCACTGAAGCGCTACATCTCTATCACGACGCGATTATGCTGCCGTGTTATCACTGGAACCGAGCCATTGTGGTGCCGAAAGATCACCCTTTAGCAAAGAAAGATCACATCAGTGTTGAAGAACTGGCGAATTACCCATTGGTGACTTATGTCTTTGGTTTTTCTGGCCGTTCAGAATTGGACGCTGCGTTTCACCAAGTGGGGTTGACGCCGCGCGTGGTCTTTACCGCCACGGACGCTGACGTGATTAAGACGTATGTTCGCATGGGGATTGGGGTCGGCTTGATTGCCAGCATGGCGATGGATGCAATTCAAGACAGCGATCTGGTGGCCATCAATGCCAGTCATATCTTTGGGGCCAGCACAACCAGCATTGGTTTTCGTCGGGGGACATTCCTGCGCACTTATATGTATGATTTCATGGAACGTTTTGCGCCGCACTTAACGCGTCCGGTGGTTGAACGCGCGATCTCGTTGAAATCTAACCATGAAATTGAAGAAATGTTTCGCGATATCGAGTTGCCGGTGCGCTGATTTGTCGCATTGATCTTCCTCGTGTTGGCTCTACAATAGCGCCTTCAATTCGGGGGCCGCATGCGCGAACTTTTTCTACATCTGGATCACTTTCTGACTCACACACAGCCGTTGTGGCGGTTTGAGTCATTTCATGCAAGCGCGCAAGCCTGTGCGCCTTGGGCGCAGGCCTATCCTTTACTTGACCAGTGGCTGCATCATTTAGACGAGCCAACAATCGAGCAGCTAAAAAACTCTCCATCTGAGCTGTTAGCGAGTCTGTCGCCTTTGGTCGACGGTTTGGCAGAAACATGGCAGCGTATTCAATTACCGCCAGCGCCTTTGATGGATTGCCAGACGAGCGCGATTGAAAGCGGGATCCCGGGGCGAAAGTTGGAGCAGATTCGTCGACTCGGTGGTGCGGTTGTGAGCTTGCATCGCGGGCAGGCGTGGTTGGAGTGGTGCTCGGGCAAAGGTTATTTAGGGCGCGTGTTGGCGAGTCAAACCAGGCAACACGTCACCAGTTTTGAATTTCAAACCGAGCTGTGCGAACGAGGGCAGCAAGACGCCGACGCGTTGCATTTACCGATGCGCTTTGTGCAGGGAGATGCGTTTGATGAACAAAGCCGAGCGTGTTTTTCTGCGCAGCAGCATGCAGTAGCACTGCATGCGTGCGGCGACTTGCATGTTCGTTTGATGCAGTACGCGACCGATGCGTCATTGCAAGCGATCAGCTTTTCTCCCTGCTGTTACCATCTCACCCAGTCGTCGAACTATCAATGCTTATCGCAGCTCGCGCAAACGTCTTCTCTGTCGTTGACTCGCCAAGAGTTGAGAATTCCATTACAAGAAACGGTCACGGGCGGTGAGCGTGTGCGGCGGCATCGATTTGAAGAGATGAGCTATCGGCTCGGCTTTGATGCATTGCTGAAGGCGGAATTGGGCATTGCCGCCTATCAACCCGTGCCAAGTATCAAAAAATCGCAATTGAGTGATGGATTTACAGCATTCTGCCATTGGGCTGCGCAACACAAAGGAATCGCGTTGCCGACGGTCGATTTTGCACATTATCAATACCAAGGCGAGCAACGTTTTTGGGAAATGGAGCGACTCAGCTTAGTGCAATTGGGGTTTCTGCGTCTGATCGAAATGTGGCTGGTCCTGGATAAAGCCATGTATTTGCAAGAGCGGGGCTATCAGGTTGAAGTGTCGGAGTTTTGTGAACGAACTGTGACGCCAAGAAATATACTCATCCACGCTTGGCAGGCATGATAACCGGGCATTCGCCCGGCTATTGCACGCGGTCTGATTTAGTTGAACATCGCGATGGCTTCGGCCGGAGCGACATACGCCAAATTGAAATTCTCGGCGACTTCTTTACACGTTACTTTGCCGTGAATGACATTCAGCCCTTTCATAAAGCCGGGATCGGATGTTAACGCGGCTTGATAACCTTCATTTGCCAATTTAACAATGTAAGGCAAGGTCGCGTTGTTGAGCGCAAAGGTTGAAGTGCGAGCCACTGCGCCGGGCATATTGGCAACACAGTAATGCACCACATCGTCGACGATATATGTCGGGTCGGCATGTGTGGTGGCGTGCGAGGTTTCAAAGCAGCCTCCTTGGTCAATCGCCACATCCACGACTGCAGAACCGGGTTTCATGCGACGAATGTGCGCTTTGGTGACCAATTTCGGCGCAGCCGCGCCTGGGATTAATACGGCGCCAATCACCAAATCGGCATCCAACACGTAGTGTTCAATCGCATCTTCGGTGGAATACACCACGTTGGCACGACCTTGGAATTCTTCATCCAGTCTGCGCAGCGTATCAATGTTGCGATCAAGAATGGTGACATCGGCACGTAAGCCAATCGCCATGCGAGCAGCATTGGCTCCCACCACGCCACCGCCGATGATCGCCACTTTTGCCGGTGCGACACCGGGGACGCCACCGAGTAATAAGCCACTGCCACCATGCGATTTTTCCAGTGTTAGGGCGCCGGCTTGAATCGACATTCGGCCCGCAACTTCAGACATTGGTGCTAATAGTGGCAAGCGACCCATATTATCTGTTACAGTCTCATAGGCTATGCAGACAGCTTTGCTCTTGATTAGCTCTTCAGTTTGTGGAAAATCTGGAGCGAGGTGTAAATACGTAAATAAAATTTGCCCCTCTCGGAGCATAGCTCGCTCGACAGCTTGAGGTTCCTTAACCTTTACAATCATGTCTGCTTTCGCAAATACGTCTGCAGCAGTAGGAAGAATGGATGCGCCTACAGCGATGTAATCATCGTCTGAAAAGCCGATGCCGGCACCGGCATTTGTTTCAACAAAGACTTGGTGCCCATGTGAGGCAAGCTCTCTCACGCTTGCTGGAATCATACCCACACGGTATTCGTGGTTTTTGATTTCCTTTGGTACGCCAATGATCATCCTGACTCCTTATGTTTGTGTGGTTGTATTGACTATTGTAGGGTTTTTGTATCGAATTTATGGCTAGTATAGTTAGTGTAATAAGTAATTTGATACTGAATATTAAAAAGTTGTAGTATATTTTTTTGCAAGGAAGTAATAAGGTGGAATAAAAAATGGCAGACAACTATAAAAGGCCGTCCAAGGATTTAGACCGTATCGACCGCAACATTTTGAATGAGTTGCAGAAAGACGGTCGTATTTCGAACGTAGAATTGTCTAAGCGTGTGGGACTCTCTCCAACCCCATGTTTGGAACGTGTTCGTCGATTAGAACGTCAGGGTTATATCACGGGGTATACCGCGTTGTTGAACCCGCAATATCTTGACGCTTCGCTTTTGGTGTTTGTGGAAATCACGCTTAACCGTGGTGCTCCTGATGTGTTTGAACAGTTTAATACCGCGGTTCAGAAACTGGATGATATCCAAGAATGTCATCTTGTATCAGGTGATTTCGACTATCTTCTCAAAACTCGCGTATCCGACATGGGTGCCTATCGTAAACTACTCGGTGATACATTGCTGCGCCTGCCTGGCGTGAATGACACTCGAACTTACGTGGTAATGGAAGAAGTGAAGCAGACCAACCAGCTAGTGATCAAAACACGTTAATTAGAATCTGTCAGAATAGTGGTACTTCTTTCCACATTCTGACTTTCGCTAATTGGGTTTTTGACCTTGATATGGTTAAATCTTCGAACAAACCGAGCGGCTTTTGCCGCTCGGACTGTTTTCACCCCACCAATGTGCGTATAGTGTGAGTCACATTGGCCATAATCATAATCAAGTTGGTTTATGTTCAAAGAGAACAACAATAAAGTCGAAACCATTATCAAAACGAGTGAAGAGCCTCAGTCTCCTCGTTTGAATGGTGCTCAACGTCTCCGTGAGTGCGGTCTTATTCTGGCTGTGCTTGCATCCATTCTACTGGCAGTCGCTTTACTCACCTTCAATCCCGCCGATCCGTCTTGGTCGCAAACGGCTTGGGGATCGGATATTCAAAATGCAGGCGGTATTGTTGGCGCTTGGGTGGCCGACACGCTGTTTTTTGTGTTTGGGTCGCTGGCTTATCCTTTGCCGATCATCTTGACCGCAACTGCGTGGATCCTGCTGCGTCATCGTGATGAAGATGAGTCGATTGACCTCATGTTGTGGGGGACTCGTCTACTGGGTTTGGTGGTACTGCTGCTAACAAGCTGCGGTTTAGCCGACATCAACTTCGATGATATTTGGTACTTTTCATCCGGTGGTGTGGTTGGGGATGTCCTCACGAGCTTGGCTTTGCCGACGCTGAACGTCTTGGGAACCACCTTAGTGCTGCTGTTTTTGTGGGGCGCTGGTTTCACGCTGTTGACGGGGATCTCTTGGCTGAGCATGGTGGAGCGCCTCGGTGAAAACAGTATCCGTGGCTTCCATTGGTTGATCAATCGCCTGCGTGGTGAAAAAGAGGAAGTTGTCGCGCCGCAACTGGTAACCCCTGTGGTTGCCGAGCCGAAGGTTTCGCAAGCGAGTGAGCCGGTGCTGAACTCGTCGGTTGATATGGAACCGATTGCGCCTCAACCTGCGTTTGAGGCCGCTATTGAGCCTGAAGAGCGTCGCTTTAACATTCACATCCCAGAGCGCCAAGAGCCGATTCACACGACGCCACCACAGGTTGAGCCAGAGCCGGTGGTCAACACCGCACCCCTGTACACTTATACGGAAGAAGATGACGATGACCTTGAGCACTCGAGAAGTCGTCAGCTTGGTGCAACTATTGAAGAGTTAGAAATGGTCGCGCGAGAAGAAGATGACTTCGCTGATGCGCTGCCATGGGAAGAATCGCCACCAGTATCGCAAACGCCGGTGTTTGAACCTGAACCATCGATTTCCGAACCTCTGCCACCACGAGTGGATCCGGTGGCGTTGACACAGACCATTGATGACGTGGAAGACGATCACTCACACATCGAACCGACGATTTCCAATTTTGATATTCTGGATGAGGAAGAAGAGCCTGCCTTGAATGTGCCTGCGGCGGTGAATGAGGCGATAGACGATGCGCCACACTATTCTGTAGAACCTGTCGATGACGCAGACGAAGATGATGAAGGTGACGGCGACGGCGATCAGGATGTGGCTGCATTCCAGAATTTGGTGTCGGAAGCACAAGCGAATATGGCTGCGAAACAGAACCCGTTTTTGGTGCAGCAAAATGTGAACCTGCCCAAACCGGCAGAGCCGATGCCAACACTGGAGCTGCTGTACCATCCTGAAAAACGTGAAAACTTCATTGACCGTGATGCGTTAGAGCAGATCGCTCGTTTGGTTGAATCTAAATTGGCCGATTACAAGATTCAGGCACAGGTGGTGGATATCTTCCCTGGGCCTGTCATTACGCGTTTTGAACTTGATTTGGCGCCGGGCGTTAAAGTGAGCCGTATTTCTAGCTTGTCGATGGACTTGGCCCGTTCTCTGTCTGCGATGGCCGTGCGTGTGGTTGAAGTGATTCCGGGTAAACCTTATGTGGGGCTGGAACTGCCAAACATGAGTCGCCAGACGGTTTACTTGTCTGATGTTATCAGCAGCACGCAGTTTAAAGAATCGAAATCACCGACCACCGTGGTGTTGGGGCAGGACATTGCGGGCGATGCCGTGGTGGCTGATTTGTCGAAAATGCCGCACGTGCTGGTGGCGGGTACCACGGGGTCGGGTAAATCCGTGGGCGTGAACGTGATGATTCTGAGCATGTTGTACAAGTCGACGCCGGAAGATGTTCGATTCATCATGATTGACCCGAAAATGTTGGAGCTTTCGGTATACGAAGGCATTCCTCACTTATTGTCTGAAGTCGTGACGGACATGAAAGATGCCTCGAATGCCCTGCGTTGGTGTGTGGGCGAGATGGAGCGTCGCTACAAATTGATGTCCGTCTTGGGTGTGCGGAACATCAAAGGCTTCAACGACAAGCTAAAAATGGCCGCAGAAGCTGGGCACCCCATTCATGATCCATTGTGGCAAGAAGGGGACAGTATGGATCCTGAACCGCCGCTGTTGGAAAAACTGCCTTATATCGTGGTGGTGGTCGATGAATTCGCTGACCTGATGATGGTGGTCGGTAAGAAAGTCGAAGAGCTGATTGCACGTTTGGCGCAAAAAGCGCGTGCTGCGGGGATTCACCTGATTCTGGCGACACAACGCCCATCCGTTGATGTGATTACCGGCCTGATCAAGGCGAACATTCCAACGCGTGTCGCGTTTACGGTGTCAACCAAAACGGATTCACGCACCATCCTTGACCAAGGCGGCGCAGAATCGCTGCTGGGGATGGGGGATATGTTGTATCTGCCACCGGGTTCCAGTCATACCATTCGCGTTCACGGTGCATTTGCATCCGATGATGACGTGCATGCGGTGGTGAACAACTGGAAAGCGCGCGGTAAACCGAATTACATCACAGAAATCACCAACGGTGATCAAGGTCCAGATGCTTTGTTGCCGGGAGAGAAGATGGAAAGTGATGAAGAGATGGATCCACTGTTTGACCAAGTGGTGGAGCATGTGGTTGAAAGCCGCCGTGGTTCGGTTTCTGGTGTCCAACGCCGCTTTAAGATTGGTTATAACCGTGCTGCTCGCATTGTGGAGCAGCTTGAAGCTCAGGGCATTGTCAGCGCCCCTGGACACAACGGTAACCGTGAGGTGCTCGCGCCCCCTCCGGTAAGAGATTAATCTGACATCCAAAGAAAAGGCGCCTGATGGCGCCTTTTTTCTACCCGCTGTATTGTCCTAAATAAGGTTTGTAACGGTCTCAATCAAGTTGACACGTTGAGGTCGGGTGATGGAATGCTCGAGACTTATGCACGTTTCGCATGAACAAACTGCGCAATCACAATGACTGCCAGAGCAATTAAGTTGGCGGCAAAAATTACCACCAACCATTGGGGCATGGACAAATTCAAAAACTGCCACACCACTTTACTGCAATCACCATACGCTTCAAACATCCAAGGGAACCACTGATTCAATGGCGCCCAACTGGGAAGCATGACAAACAGGTCACACGTTGCAAATGGAGACGGGTGAAATTGGTACTCGACATGCTGCATCGCCAGCGTTAAGCCTTTATAAGCGCTGCCAGCCCATGCGGCCAGTCCAAGCCAACGAAACAGTGGGTTGTGTGGCGCAATCAAGCCCAGCACGGCGGCTCCGCCGATGCCCAGCATCGCAATGCGTTCATAGATACACATGACGCAGGGCGCCAGCATCATGACGTGCTGAAAGAACAAGGCACAGGCTTCAAAGAACACCACGAAAGCCAGAAGCAAGGCCCAAGAAAGACGAGATCGAGAAAAAGAGTTAAGGCTGGATAGAAAGTTCACGTAACAATCCTTAGTGGTTCAACATAAAAAAAGCTCTGATAACTCAGAGCTTTTTATCTCGGAAAAGTTTCCGGTTCAACACATTTTTAGTGACCGCCAGACACGACTGTTCCCATCGCGGGTACACTGTGGTGTGTGATCCATCCCATGTCGTAGAAATAGCTAGTCATTGGGTCAACAAAAAATACGATGCCCGCCAAGCCAACCAGTGTCAGAACCACGGTGTATGGCAGAGCCATCACAACCATGCGACCGTATGACAAACGAATTAGTGGTGCCAGCGCCGACGTCAGCAGGAACAAGAAGGCCGCTTGACCGTTCGGTGTCGCGACCGAAGGAAGGTTGGTGCCAGTGTTAATCGCCACGGCCAGTAGGTCGAACTGATCGCGTGTGATGATGCCTTCCATCATGGCCGTTTTGACTTCGTTGATGTAAACGGTGCCAACAAAGACGTTATCCGAAACCATCGACAGCACGCCATTGGCAATGTAGAACAAGGCAAGCTGCGTTTCGCTATCTTCAATGTGCAATACCGCATCAATGATGGGCTTAAATAGCTCTTGGTCGATGATCACTGCAACAATCGAGAAAAAGACGGCCAGCAGGGCTGTAAACGGCAGCGCTTCTTCAAACGCTTTGCCCATTGAATGCTCTTCAATCACCCCGGTAAAGGCGGTCGCAAGAATAATGACCGACAAACCAATCAGACCAACAGCGGCCAAATGCATCGCCAAGCCGACAATCAACCAAACCGCGATGGCGCCTTGAATCCACAGCTTCGCAACGTCTTGGTTGGTTCGGGTTTTGCGTTCTTCGATATCAAAGTCGATCAGAATCTGACGTACGTTGGCTGGCAGACGAGCGCCATAACCGAAGACTTTAAACTTCTCGACCAGCACACAGGTGACGATACCACACAGGAATACGGGCAGGGTCACCGGCGCCATGCGGATCAGGAATTCACCAAAGAACCAGCCTGCTTGGTCTGCAATGATCAGGTTTTGTGGTTCACCCACCATGGTGGTCACCCCACCAAGTGCTGTCCCCACACCGGCATGCATTAACAGTGAGCGCAAGAAGGCGCGGTAGTTCTCTAAGTCATCACGTGTGAGTTCAGGAATATGCTCATCCTGCGTGTGGTCGTGTGCAGAGTGAAACGACTGTCCTGAGGCGACTTTGTGGTAAATCGAGTAAAAGCCAACTGCAACGCTAATGATGACCGCGATGACCGTCAATGCATCCAAGAAAGCGGAAAGAAAGGCTGCTGCGACACAAAACGCTACGGAAAGCAGCGCTTTTGAGCGGATGCCAAGTAAAATTTTGGTAAAAATAAATAGCAGCAGATGCTTCATGAAGTAGATGCCTGCCACCATAAAAACCAGCAGTAATAACACTTCAATGTTGGCGACTAATTCATGCTTAACTTGCGCAGGACTAGTCATTCCAATTGCGATTGCTTCAATTGCTAATAAACCACCAGGTTGTAGCGGGTAACATTTTAATGCCATAGCCAACGTGAAAATAAATTCAACGACTAATAGCCATCCAGCGACAAACGGATTAATAAAAAAGAACACAATCGGGTTGATAATAAGGAAGGCAATAATGGCAACTTTGTACCAATCTGGCGCTTTACCTAAGAAGTTTTTGATAAATGCGCTTCCTAGCGACATCGGCATGGTGATTACTCTTACTTTAGTTATTAATAGACTAAGTTATGTGCCCGTTTTGGATCTAATTCAAGAAATTAGACGGACGTCTATACAAAAATCTTTTCCAACAATGACTTAGAAAATCAACAAGTGGATGTTATCCGACCGATTTACTGAGTCACTCCCTGAGAAAAACAAGCACTCCGTGCTTTGACCGCAACAATACAGTGAGACGTGATTTAGTCAATAACGAAGCATCAATTGACAAACCACTCACCGGTTTTTCGTGAAGAAACGCGATCAAAGTGGCGCCAGCATACCATAAAACTTATAAAAAATTCATTTGGAAGGTGATAGGGAATGACATTGCCAGTAAAGGAAAGTTTAACGATGAAAAATATGACTTTCTGGTAAGTTAAGTTTGAAATTTATCAAAATAATAATGTGAGCAATCTCTCTTTATCTTGGGTTTTATTATGGCTGGAATATTTATTTTGAAATACTTTGAAACATATTGAAACGTTTATTTCACAATAAAACAGCCTTAATACAAAGAAATAAATTTCATATAGAGCTAAAACTCTAATTGAGTGGTTGTTACCAGTTTACCAATGGTTTGTTTCCGCTGAATGAAAACTAGTGGTATGATGAGTGCCATTCGACCCAAAAAAATAGAAAACTGGAAAAGTACTTAATGGTCATCAAGGCAAAAAGTCCAGCAGGTTTTGCAGAAAAATACATTATTGAAAGCATTTGGAATGGCCGTTTTCCACCAGGCTCCATTCTCCCTGCCGAACGAGAGCTCTCCGAACTGATTGGTGTAACACGTACAACTCTTCGCGAAGTCTTACAACGCTTAGCTCGTGATGGGTGGTTAACCATTCAACATGGCAAGCCAACGAAAGTGAACCAGTTTATGGAAACCTCCGGTTTACATATTTTGGATACGTTGATGACGTTGGATGCAGAAAATGCAACCAGCATTGTTGAGGATCTTTTGGCGGCGCGTACCAACATCAGTCCTATCTTTATGCGCTATGCATTTAAGGTGAACAAAGAGAACAGCGAACGCACTATTTCGAACGTGATTGAATCGTGTGAATCACTGATGGAAGCGACGTCTTGGGATGAATTTATTGCGTCATCGCCATACGCTGAGAAAATTGTGCAACACGTGAAAGATGATGGTGAGAAAGATGAAGCGAAGCGTCAGCAATTGTTGTTGGCTAAAACCTTCAATTTCTACGATTACATGCTATTCCAACGTTTGGCGTTCCATTCTGGTAACCAAATCTATGGTTTGATCTTTAATGGTCTGAGAAAGCTATACGATCGCGTGGGAAGCTACTACTTCTCCAACCCAGAAGCGCGCCAACTCGCGATGAAGTTTTACCGTGAGTTATTGGACATCTGTTCTACCGGCGACCGCGAACAAATTCCGGCAGTCATTCGCCAATATGGTATTGCCAGTGCGCACATCTGGAACCAGATGAAAACGACGTTGCCTTCGAACTTCACCGAAGACGATTGCTAAGTCGTTACCGCCGAATACTAAAAAGCCCGCTTAGCGGGCTTTTTTCATGGGTTAGATTTCTTCGCTACCACCGGCAGCGGCAAACCAGTTTTTCAGATGCGTTTTCAAATCTTTGAGCTCATCGGGGCCAATCAAGGCCAGACCAAGGTCTTCTGCGCGAGTGATGTCGTTGTGGCGCAGTGGACGGAAGCTGACGAGCATGGCACGCGCTTGAAGGCCACCTAATAAATCACGCAATGATTCCAGCTTATACAGCGTGTCATCGCCGTCATCTCGCATGCCTTTGGTTTTACATTCAATGATGTGCAGTTTGTTGTTCACCACGGTGGCCACGTCAAGTTCGTTGCGCACTTCGCGATCGCCCAACTGGCGATACACTTGCACGTTCAGCGAACGGTCTTGAATGGTGGGCATATCGTCTTGGATTTGACGTACGGTGCTGTGCACCAGCGTTTCAAGCCATTCACCGTTTGAGAAGCGTCGTGCATCTTCATTCGCGAAGGTCAAAATGCCTTTGTCATAGGTGGCGATGTTCGCTTCCACCAAATCGCTCAGTAGCAAGTTGAGTTCACGGTAGCCTTGTTGTTTGTCTGACAATTCAACGTCCAGTCGCTGCTCTTTGCGGCAAGTGGTCGCCAAGTAGTTCAGTGTGGCAAGGCCTGGGCCAAGTTCCAACGCGTTACTCGCCCAACGTTCACCCAATTCATACAATTTTTGATCGAGTTGTGGTGGCAGGCTTTGTTGGTTGAACTCGCCGCGCGCGCCAAAGATGGTGAGATAATCGGAAATGGTGATGCGGTCTTGCACTTGCGTGTCTTTATTGCCATCAGGATAGAGCCAGCATAAGCGGTCGCTGTTTGGTTCGACGACAAAAATAGGCCAATGGTACGTCCGAAAAACTTCATAGACCGACAACAAACGGTGACGAAGACCACAACTTGCGTTGAGTTTGACGTCCATGTTGCGTTGCTTCAGATCTTCTGCGAGTTCGCGGATTGAGGCTTTGATGTCGGCAATGTTTGAGCCGGAAGGAATTTCGAAAAATTCAGAAGTAATATCGCGCTCATTGAGTACCGTGTGCAAACGGGTGTACATCGTTTCTTGCGAGCTGTCGCCAATGAACACAATGTGGCGACTGATGGTTCGGTTATCCAGTAGTGGAGTGACCAAGCGAACCGGATCCTGGTCAATGATGCCAACATGAACGGCCATACGTTATCCTCATGTTTGGCTTGCAAAAATTGAGATGTTTGGAGAAGTTGTGTTGCAAGCCGTATTACTCATATAACGACGCAGCGCACAAAAAACAAGGGCGACTCCGAATAAAAGTCGCCCAAGGTCAATATTTGACACCGCGCTAACACAGCAGGCGGTGTGAGACGAATCTCTGTTAGAGTTTAAATCGGTGAACCAAATGACTTTGCTGGTTCGCCAGTTGTGTCAGGTTACTGCTGGTTTGTGCAATTTCGCTCATCGCTTGATAGCTCTTGTCGGCAATCAGGTTAATGTCTTCAATGCTTTGCGCAATGGCGGTGGTGGTTTCACTTTGCTCAGCTGCGGCTTGAGAAATGTGCGTACTCATCTGACTGATCTCAATGATCAACGCTTGAATCTCTTCCATGGCACTGTTGGCTTGCGATGCTTGTTCAACCGACTGTTCCATGTCCTGCATACAGCTTTCAATCACTTTACTGGCCGAGCTGGAGCTGGTTTGCAGGTTGCTGATCATAGTTTCGATTTCAGACGTTGACTCCGTGGTCCGCTGCGCCAACACGCGCACTTCATCGGCGACCACGGCAAAGCCACGCCCTTGTTCACCGGCACGCGCTGCTTCGATGGCCGCATTGAGGGCCAACAGGTTGGTTTGTTCAGCGATGTTACGAATCACATCCAAAATCGATCCAATTTGGCTACTCATTCGGCGCAACTGACTGACTGCATCCACAGAATCATTGAGGCGGGTTTCCAATTGGTTAATGGTGCTGATGTTGTTGCTCATGATCTGGCGACCGGATTCAGACGCACTTTCCACCTGTTGAACCATTTCCAGTGAGTTTTGCGCGCTGTGCGCAACTTCCTGCACCGAGTGCGCCATCTCCGTCATGGCGGTGGCCACGCTGGCGGTTTGCTCGCGTTGCGTACTCAGTTGGGATTGCGCGCCTTGCGAGGTCGATTGGTTCTGATTCGCGGTGTCTGTCAAATCATCGGATGCTTGATTGAGCTGGCGTAGGATGTCGTGCAGGTTATCCGCCAGAGAATTGATGTGGCCGCTGAGGCGGGAAAACTCGTTTTGATGTGTAATCTGAATGCGCGGCGTCATGTCACCTTGTGTCAGGCTTTCTAAGGTCGTTAAGATCGACTTAAGTGGTGAACGAACGCTATGGGCGATGTGGTACCCGATCCCCGCCGCAAGCAAGACCACGACCAAGCTAATGCCAATGGCTTTATAAACCCCTTGCTGATACACGTTGCCAGCTTCCGCCAGCGAGTTATCCAAATCTTGGGTGGCGGTTTGGTTGAACGAGTCCAGAATCGTCATCGCATTGTCGACTTCCGCGGCGAGGTTGGCGATGTTGTCGTACAGTGCGTTGCGGGCTTTAAGGTACTCGTTGTGCTGATCCAGTACGCCGCCTTTTTGGCCAATGTCTTGCGTGAATTTTTCGACCGATTCATCAAACACTTTTTTCAGTGCCGGCAATTGCGTTGTCAGGCCGCGGTAAGCGTAGTTTAGATGCGTCACCGCTTTTTTGTTTTTCAACACCGCTTTTTCAACGAAGTCCATATCCGAGCTTGCCAATGCATCGGACGTGATCACTTCGGCATCTTTCAATTTAATGAAGTAGCTCTTGGCCATGACTTTGACCGAGATGCTGCTTTGATCGTCGACGTACTCTTTCATGCCAACACTTAGCTCAGAGTGCAAACGTTGGAATTCACGGGTTGATTTTTGCACCTGATCTTGCGCCGAGAACATCGCTTGATAGTTGTTCATGGCTTCGTTGGCTTCATCAAAGTAGCGAGCTTCCAGTTGCTTGAGCGCCTCGATTCGCTCTTGTAAATCGGGATGGCTGGTGCTGGCTTTGGCCAGTTCGTTTAACACCGCACTGAAATCGTCCTTGGCTTGGGCAAATTCATTGCGGGTGACGGTCATGCGTTCACGGTTCTGCGTGGTCAAAAAGTCCTTAAATGATTTGTCTGCGGAAAGCAGTTGAACGCTGGTTTTGTTGGATAGTGAGACGAGTGGTAAGGCGGTGTTGGAGACGCCTTCGAAATTGGAATGGATCTGGCTCATGCCTTGCATCATGGTTGCCACAGTGACGACAAACATAATGATGATCAGCGCAAAGCCGGCGTACATGCGCCTGATTACAGAACCTTGCATAGTTCTCTCCCTTGATACAATCGTTCTTTTATAAGAATAGTAATGACAAATATAAAAATAATGGTGACAAAATTTTCGTAAAAAATTAACAAAAGAATCATTATTGTATGGAGCAAGAGAAGCACATTTTATGACGTATATGGCAAAACTATTTTTTTGTGGGTGGCCAAAGTGGGTTTCTGTTAAGTGAACAGTGTTTTTTATTGAGCTTTCATACGCCTTGTCGCATACTCAGTCAAACTACGATATTTCAAAACACGTCTGATGGAGCCCTTCATGTCTGAAGAAACCATTTTTAGCAAAATTATCCGTAAAGAAATCTCTGCTGATATTCTGTATCAAGATGACTTAGTCACCGCATTTCGTGACATCAATCCTCGTGCGCCAAGTCATGTCTTGATCATTCCGAACAAGTTGATCCCTACCGTGAACGATGTTGAAGAAGCAGATGAATTGGCGTTGGGTCGTATGTTTACTGTGGCGAAGAAAATCGCTGAGCAGGAAGGCATTGCAGAAGATGGATACCGTTTGTTGGTGAACTGCAACTCGCATGGCGGCCAAGAAGTGTACCACATTCACATGCACCTCGTCGGCGGCCGTCCGCTTGGCCCGCTATTAATGAGTTAATTTCTAACACAGCTCGGTTGACGCCGGGCTGTGTTGTCATCGCCGTTCAGCGGAGTTTGTAGTGAAGTTTCATATACGACACCTGACCATTTCGCTTACGTGTGTCTGGCTGAGCGCCTGCGCCAATTTTACCGCCGGAAATCTGTTTAGCCACTACAGTGCGCAGAACGCTGATTTGTACCAGTCGGTCAAGTCGGGGGATTATCAGCAGGCGACCGACGAGTTTTCCGATTACGTGGCCGGAGATATTCTGGATAATCTGGAAAAAGGGCGCGTCTATTTTCTCAATCGCCAATACCCCGAGAGCAAATCGGCGTTTGAGCTGTCTGACACGGCAATTCGTCGTCAACAGGATCAAGCCGTGATCTCCCTCAGTTCAACCGCAAGCAGCGTTGGCGCCTTGGCGGTGAACGACAACCTCAATGAATACACACCTGCCGATTATGAGTTGGGATTTTTGCATCTTTACCTCGGTTTGAACTATCTTCAAAACAATAGTTTAGAAGGTGCGCTGGTGGAAATGCGCCGAGCAAATCAGGTGCAAGAGCAAGCGAGAAAATCGCGCGAGGCTGAGTTGGAACGGGCGCAGCAAGAGATGCAGTCTAAAGGGGTGACGCCGAATTTGGGCAGCGTGCTGGCACGCTATCCCGATGCGGGCAAAACCTTACAGGCCGTCCAAAACGGGTATTTGTTGTATCTTTCCGCGTTGTTGTATGAAGCCTCGAACGACTTAAACAGTGCCTACGTGGATTATCGCCGTGCACTGGCCGTAGCGCCGGATAACCGCGCGGTGATAGACGGCACGATTCGCGTGGCTCAGCGGCTTGGCATGCGTGAGGATTTAGCACAGTTAACCCAGCGCTATGGCCAAAGCCAATCGCTGAGTGATCAACAAGGGCGCGTGATTGTGCTCGATGAGCAAGGCGTCGTGCAAGCGTTGGAAAGCTGGCGACTTTCTTTACCGCTTTTTGACAGCCGTGGGAATACGGCATTGTATTCTTTGGCGCTGCCTTACTATGGCACGCAGAGTGCGCCGCGTTTTTCCGCCTTGGTACTCAATGGCGAATCACTGGCGAGTGATCGCCTGACCGATGTCGATTTGATGGCGCAGCGCGATTTGCGTGAACGTATGCCGACGATCGTGATACGCCAAGCATTGCGTGTGGTGGCGAAAGATCAATTGCGTAAAGAAGCGACCAAAGGCGATGATGTGGGGAGCTTGATCTTCAATATCTTTAATACGTTGACTGAGCAACCGGACACGCGAAGTTGGTTAACGCTGCCGGGCGCCGTGAGTGCAACCAGCACGGTGGTGACAGCCGGTGAACAAAGCCTGCAGGTTGGTGGTCAAACTTATACGTTTTCCGTGCCGTCACGCGGCACAACTCTGGTGTGGTTATCACGTCAGGGCAACCATGCTACGTTATGGCACAAACAGTTGGGAAGATTGTGATGAAAAAATGGTTCGTGAGTGTATTGACGGCGCTTGCATTAATGGGGTGTGCAGACAATACCGCCGGCTTGAGAGTCGATGGCAACACGCAACGGGTTCTGATTGGCGATAATGTGCTGGCAGGGCGTTTGCAGATTGAAGATATCGCGACCACGGCCTTTGATGGCCATACGCGTGGTGTGGTGCGTCTGCTGAGTAACTACCGTGGCGACCAACATCTGCAATACCGTTTTTATTGGTATGACGATGAAGGGCTCGAAGTGAACACACAGCCAAGCCCATGGAAGCAAGTGATTATTCGTGGCGAAGAGACCGTGTCCCTGTCTGAAGTTTCTGTGAATCCGAATGGAACTCAGTTCCGTGTTCAGATTCGTGCATCAAATGATTGAGCTGTGTAAGTTTAGAGGATTTGAAATGAAAAAAAGTATTATTGCATTGTTGGGTCTAGCCGTGATCCTTGGCGGTTGTTCAAACAAAGTCAGTTATGGTGATGCACAAGCGGTTGAAACAGTCACGGTGGATTTCGGTTCGACCGACTTGCAGAAAATCGCTGCGGATATGATCGACAGCATGATGATGTCTGGCTCTGTGTCGGCGATCACGCGTGATTCTCGCCCGATCGTCTTTGTTGAGCGCATCAAGAACAAAACCAGTGAACACATCGATACCGAATCCATCACGGATACTATCAGCACCAAAATGCTGAACTCCGGTAAATTCCGTTTTGTTGATATGGACCGCGTTGAAGCGGTTCGCGATCAGTTGAAGTTCCAGAACAACGACGAGCTTGTGAACCAAAGCACCGCGATTCAGTTTGGTAAAATGGTGGGCGCGGAATACATGTTGTATGGCAACTTGTCGAGCATCGTGAAAAATGCGGGCAGCAACACTGACGTGTATTACAAAATGACCATGCGTTTGATGGATCTAAAAACCGGTCTCATTGAATGGGCCGATGAAACTGAAATCCGCAAACAGCAGTCTAAAAGTTTCTTTGGAATGTAAACAGCCACGATAAGAGGTGAGTTATGGCGAGAATGTCATGGCGAGAAGCGTGTCAGCTCGATCCGACGCTGCAGTCCTTAACTCATTTCTTTGCGTACCCTCCTGAATACGCACAAACGCTGACGGGAGGGCTCACCAATCGGTGCTGGAAAGTGATGTGCCAGCATGGCCTGGCTTACGTGTGGCGTCCCGCCACAGCCATCACAAAAGCCTTTTCTATTTCCCGCTTTCAAGAATTTCAGATTCTCAAATCGATTGAATCCACCCAGATTGGCCCAGCGCCTGTCACCATCAATGATCAAGGGTTATTGGTGGAATGGATTGAAGGGGAATCGCTGACCCATCACTTGCCATTTGATTCTTTGCTGCGTACGCAGATTCGCATTCACGAGCTCACCATCTCACGCATTCCCGTGGCGCCGTTTAGCTTCACTGCACGGGTCGACCATTATTGGATGCAACTCAAAGCCGAACTGAAAACGGATGAAATCGAAAAGCTCTATCGCGATTGGCGTCATCCGCCCAACATTGAAGACGTACCTTATGCGCTGTGCCATTTCGATTTGGCGGGCTACAACATGGTGAAGACGGAGCACGGCAATAAAGTGATCGATTGGGAGTATGCCGCTATCGCCGATCCGCGGATGGATTTGGCGCTGAGTATCAATGTCGCGGGCGAAAAAATACTGGATTCGGTTTTTCGCTACTGCCAGTTGCGAGACATCGATGATGTCGATGTGTGGGTCGATGGTGTGAAAGCGTGGTTACCGCGCACCACCATGATGGCGATGCTGTGGTACTTGTTGGCGTATCAGTTGTGGGGCGATGACAGCTATTACCAGCAGGCGTTGCATATTAAAGATACATTCTGTAGTTAGGATCACTGTTTGCACGCATTGTTGCGGTAAATTAAGTGCTAAGCCGTAGAAACCATGCGGTTCGTGGTAGATTAGAAATCCAAGGGAATCGGGGGATATTATGATTATTTATTTGCACGGGTTTGACTCAACCAGCCCAGGGAACCACGAGAAAGTCTTACAGCTTCAATTCATCGACGACGATGTACGCTTCATCAACTACAGCACGCTGCACCCTAAACACGACATGCAACACTTATTGAAAGAAGTCCATAAAGCGATTGAACAGTCGAATGATCCGCATCCTATTGTGTGTGGCGTTGGATTGGGGGGCTACTGGTCTGAGCGAATCGGATTTCTGTGTGGTATCAAGCAGGTGATTTTCAATCCGAACCTGCATCCGGAACGTAACATGGTTGGCCGAATTGACCGCCCAGAAGAATACGACGACATCGCCACGAAATGTGTGGAACAGTACCGAGTGAAGAATAAAGGTCGCTGCTTGGTGATTTTGTCGCGTGAGGATGAATTCCTCAACAATCAGGACACGGCGAACGAACTTCAAGACTACTACGAGATCGTTTGGGATGAAGCGCAATCGCACAAGTTTAAGAAGATTTCACAGCATTTGCAGACCATGAAAGCGTTCAAAAATGCGTAAACGGTACAAATAATCAACGTTTTAACGGCCCCTGATTGGGGTCGTTTTTTTTCGCAAAAAAAGTACCGAATTCAGAGAATTCTTAGGTTGCGCCGGGAATTTACCTCTATATAATGTGCTTTCGCACAAAATAATTTGATAGATATCAAAAAAACAGAAAGAGCAAGCAAGAAAACTTGCCCGAATTTTTGCGTTAACCACGCTTTAGCCCAATTGACGTGTCGATAAATAAAAACAACAAAAGTTAAAACTGACATCGATACCCAGACGACAGTTTACAAAGAATTCTTTCGGTGCGAGTCATCGTGCCGAGCCATAGTTATTGATATTTGTTTTGAGGATTGTTGTTGTGACACGCATTATTGTAGTAGGCGGCGGCGCTGGTGGTCTTGAACTTGCGACCAAACTGGGCCGCACACTGGGCCGCAAAAACCGCGCAGACATTACACTGGTAGACCGTAAATCTTCCCACCTATGGAAACCGCTGTTGCACGAAGTGGCAACCGGCTCTTTGGATGAAGGGGTGGATGCGCTGAGTTACCGTGCCCACGCCAAAAACCACAGCTTTGAGTTTCAATTGGGTAGCCTTGAGTCGATTGATCGCGACAACAAAACCATTACGTTGAGCGAACTCAAAGACGAGCAGGGCGAATTGTTGATGCCAAAACGTGAGCTGCCATACGACCTTCTGGTACTGGCGATTGGTTCCACGTCTAATGATTTCAATACCCCTGGTGTTCGCGAACACTGTATCTTCCTAGATAGCCCTGAACAGGCCAATCGCTTCCGCACTGAAATGAATAACGAGTTCCTGAAACTGCATGCCAAAAATGGCAACGGTACCGTGGACATCGCAATTGTGGGTGCAGGTGCGACCGGCGTTGAGTTGTCAGCAGAGCTGCACAATGCTGTGAAAGAGCTGCATGCGTATGGCTTTGGCGACTTAGATTCAAGCAAACTGAACGTGAACCTGATTGAAGCGGGTGAACGCATTCTACCTGCTCTGCCACCACGCATTTCTGCTGCGGCGCACAGTGAACTCACCAAGTTGGGTGTGCACGTTCGCACCGCGACTATGGTGACTCAAGCGGACGCCGATGGCCTGACCACCAAAGATGGTGAAAAAATTCCCGCACAAATCATGGTTTGGGCTGCAGGTATCAAAGCGCCTGATTTCATGAAAGACATTGCGGGTTTAGAAACCAACCGCATTAACCAGTTGGTGGTCAAAGAGACACTGCAAACCACACGTGATGAGAACATCTTCGTGATTGGTGATTTGGCACAATGCACACAAGCGGATGGTTCATTTGTTCCGCCGCGCGCTCAGGCTGCGCACCAGATGGCAAGCCTCGCGTTTAAGAACATCGTGGCGAAACTGATTGGACGTGAAATGAAACCGTATGTCTACAAAGATCACGGGTCGTTGGTGTCACTGAGTCGCTTTTCAACCGTGGGTAGCCTGATGGGCAACCTGACCAAAGGGTCGATGATGGTGGAAGGTCGTATCGCGCGCGTGGTGTACATTTCACTCTATCGCATGCACCAAGTGGCGCTGCATGGCATCTTCAAAACGGGTTTGATGATGTTGGTTGGACGAATTAACCGCGTGTTGCGTCCAAACTTGAAGTTGCACTAAGCCATCGCATGAATGGCTTCTAAAAAGCCCCTTTCGGGGCTTTTTTATTATTCCGGAATCAGTGAATAGACAATGCCGTCTCTGGGCTCACCATCGAACAGAAAACGATTTCGAGCGATGCTCTCTTGCTCGGCGCCACAGGCGATGGCAAGGCGCTGACTGGCTGCGTTGAGCGGATCGCACACGATCTCCAGCCGCGTCAATTCAAGGCGACTAAAACAGAACTCAATCAGCGCATCTAGCGCTTCCTTTCCCATGCCGTGATGCTGATATGCATCGGCGATCCAATAGCCGAGGCTGGCCATATTAAACGTGTGGTAAAACTCGTTGATGGCAACCATGCCAATCAGTGTCTGCTGCTTTTTATCAAACACCCCGAATCCGTAAGCGTCGGCTTTGACCCAGTTCAGACGCGTGGCGAGAATAAAGCGTTCGGCCTCTTGCAGGGAAAATTGCGCGGAGCACCAATCAATCCATTGATGAAGGGAAGGGGAGTGACAGACACAGCGTCTCAGCTCCGTGGCTTCATCGAGGCTGATCAAGCGTAATTGTAGGCGCTGGGTGATGATCTGAAAATCAGGGCTCATAAGTCTCGACGGATAGGCGATGGACTGGCTTAAGTATAGAGAACCTGTCGGTATAAAAGAAACGCCCACAAGGGGCGCTTCTTTTCGGTTGATTTAGTTCGGATTGACGCGGCGAACTTGAATGATCATGCCCATCAGTGGGTGATCCAAGTAGTGCGTTTCACCACTGCGCATGCGACGCTTTTGATCCATGCGGTAGCTCTTGAGGAAGGATTCCACATCCACCGTTGGCGATACCGACTCCAAGTTGCCGGCTTGCACGGTGGCGTTTTGATCGTCTGGCGCGACATTCAGGTTGAGTTGCGCATCTTGCATCACCACATCACGTACGCTTGGCTCTTTCAAATCGAGCATGGCTTCGGCATATAAGTAGTGTTGAACGTAAATTTGTAGTGTGCCGTCAAGTTCATACAGGGGCTTGGCGATGCTCTCTTCCACCACGCCGCTAACGGGCGTATCCGTGGTTGCCTGTTTGCCCACTTCGCTGCCGTCAGGGTTATACTGCTGCGAATAGTCTTTGCCCGCTTGAATATGGAAGATGGGTGCAGAGGCTCGGCCTTGGTCACCTTGACGCCATGCGGTGTGCAACAACACTTGGAAGCCGGCATGGTTTTTCAGTTTTTGGACTTCGTCGTTCAACTGATATTGAGAGTAAGCCAGCATTTGCACGCCTTTTGATTGACGGTAGCTGGTATCACCGAAGCTGCCCGCGCGCGCGACGTTGATTTCTGGCAGGCTGTTTGGCCATGATTCACTCACTTTTTCTGCATCCACTGCGCGTTTGAAGAGGATCACTTCAATATCGAACTGTCGCTGCGCCAAGCTTGGCATGGACACCAGCAAAAGTAATAGTGGGATCAGCTTTTTCATTATGACTCCGTAATTCGTGCCACAGCACGGTCTTCTTGTCCCGATTGAACAGAGCGTGGCGCCTGAGGCCACGCTGAGTCAGTCAGGTATATCAAAAGAGCGTCACGCTCTTAGGCTGCTGGAAGTAGATTTTGCTGGAATTCATTCAGCATGTCTGCAACAAATTGAATTCTTTCTCTGCGATCGACCAGAGGTAAGGCAAATTTGAACTTGGTCGGCCCTTCCATTGCGAATTTCTTCGGCTGCGATTGCAGTAGTTTAACCAAAAACATCGGGTTAATGTCAGCATTTGGATAGAACTCAATGTAACCCCCTTTCTCGTGCGCTTCAATTTTTCGAATTTTCAAACGCGCCGCATCGAGCTTGAGATCGGCGATGGCCAGTAAGTTCAGCGCCGCATCCGGCAGTTTACCAAAGCGGTCAATGAGCTCAACTTTCAGTTCGGTGAGCTCGTCGCTGTCAGCGACGCTGGCAATCTGCTTGTACATCGACAAACGCGTGTTGATGTCTGGAATGTAATCATCTGGCAGCAGCGCAGGAATCCGCAGTTCCACTTCCGTTTGCTCGCGCAGCAGGTCGTCTAACGATGGCTCTTTGCCGGACTTCAATGCCTCAACCGCTTGTTCCAGCATCTCCATATAGAGTGTAAAACCAATCGACTGAATTTGACCGCTTTGCTCATCGCCCAGCAGTTCACCTGCGCCGCGAATTTCCAAATCGTGAGTCGCGAGAGTAAAGCCCGCGCCGAGGTCTTCCAGGGAGGCGATTGCTTCAAGGCGTTTCACTGCATCTTTGGTCATCGCTTTCGGATGCGGCGTCAGTAAGTAGGCGTATGCTTGATGATGCGAACGACCCACACGCCCACGCAACTGGTGCAACTGCGCTAAGCCCAAAGAGTCGGCGCGATCCATGATGATGGTGTTGGCGGTTGGTACGTCGATTCCGGTTTCAATGATGGTGGTACACACCAACAGGTTAAAACGCTGGTGATAGAAGTCGTTCATCACGCGTTCCAATTCGCGCTCACGCATCTGCCCATGGGCCACTGTGATACGAGCCTCTGGGATCAGTTTCTCCAGATCTGCTGCGACTTTGTCGATGCTTTCGACTTGGTTGTGCAGGAAGTACACTTGACCACCCCGCATGATCTCACGCAGTACTGCTTCGCGGATCACGCTGTCTTCGCTTTGACGAACAAAGGTTTTGATTGCCATACGGCGCGCGGGTGGCGTGGCGATGATCGACAGATCGCGCATGCCACTCATGGCCATGTTCAGCGTTCGCGGAATCGGTGTGGCCGTGAGGGTGAGAATGTCGACGTCCGCACGCATCGCTTTGACTTTCTCTTTCTGGCGCACACCAAAACGGTGTTCTTCATCGACAACCAGTAAACCCAAATCAGCAAACTTGATGTCGCTTGAAAGCAGTTTGTGGGTACCGACGACAATGTCTACTTTACCGTCGGCCACGTCTTGCAAAATGGCTTTCTGTTCTTTGGCCGATTTAAAGCGCGATAGCACTTCCACACGAATGGGCAGGTTGGCAAAACGGTCGCGGAAGTTTTCGAAATGTTGCTGGGCAAGCAGGGTCGTCGGGACCAACACCGCCACTTGTTTCCCGTTATCAGTGGCAACAAACGCAGCGCGCATTGCGACTTCGGTTTTCCCAAAGCCCACATCGCCACACACCAGACGATCCATCGCTTTGGGCTGACACATGTCCGACATCACGGCGTTAATCGCCATTGCTTGATCGTCGGTTTCTTCAAATGGGAAACCCGATTTAAATGTGGCGTACTGGTCGCGATCGAGCTGGAATTTATAACCCGGTTTGAGTTCACGTTTGGCGTATACATCCAGCAGCTCGGCGGCCACATCTCGCACTTTTTCGGCGGCTTTACGGCGCGCTTTCACCCAAGCTTCACCGCCCAATTTATGCAGCGGCGCGCTTTCTTCGGCACCGCCAGAGTAACGGCTGATGAGGTTTAGTGACGAAACCGGCACGTAGAGCTTGGCGTCATTTTGATATTCCAGCGTGACATATTCGGTGGTCATGCCGCCCGCTTCAAGGGTTTGCAAACCCACGTAGCGGCCGATGCCGTGATCGATATGCACCACCGGTTGACCGGGTTTCAGCTCTGCCAGGTTACGAATCACAGCATCGCTGTTGGTGACTTTGCGTTCTTTCTTGCGTCGCTGAATGACGCGATCGCCCAACAAGTCGCTTTCGCAAATCAGCGCCAGTTGCTGATCACCGAAGATAAAACCGTGTTCGGCAGAGCCCAAGATCAGCGAGAACTTATCGTCGCTCTGATAGGCTTGCATAAAATCAGCTTTGCTTTGCGGGCGCAGCTTGATGCGTTGCAGCAGTTCAAGCAGGGCTTCACGGCGACCTTCCGATTCAACCGAGAAAATCACTTTACCGGCAAAGCTTTCGCTAAATTGGCGCAGGGCCGCCAGAGGTTCTTTGTTCTGATGCTGCACCGCAAGATCGGGCAGGGGTTGCACGCGAGGGTTCACGCGTCCGGCTTTCTCTTCTACCGGCGCTAAGCTGAGTTGGATTTGTGGCAGCGTTTTAAAGCGCGCAAACAGCTCATCTTTTTTCAGCCACAATTCATCGGGCGGCAACAGCGGACGCAGCGGATCAATTTTGCGTTGATCGTAGCGGTAGTCGACATCGCTGAGGAAGTTGTCGATCGCGTTCTCTAACTGGCCGACACTCAGCAGTTGACTGCCAGCGGGCAGATAATCAAAAAGAGTTTCAGTGTGGTCAAAAAACAGCGGTTGCCAATATTCAATCCCCGCCGGCCAAGTGCCTTTGGACACTTGCATGTAGACCGATTCTGGCTCGCGACGCGCTTCAAATCGGCCGCGCCAACGGGTACGGAATTCCTCAATCGCCTGTTCGGTGGTGGGGAATTCATGCGCAGGCAGCAGGCGGATCGCGTCGATCTCATCAATGGAACGTTGGTTCTCGGGATCAAAGGTGCGAATGGTGTCGATTTCATCATCGAAGAAGTCGATGCGATACGGATCCGCACTGCCCATGGGGAACAGATCCAGAATCGACCCACGGCTGGCGTATTCACCCGGGCCAAAAACTTGGTCGACATGACGATAGCCAGAATTTTCAAGTTGCACGCGTAATTTATCTAATGAGAACCGATCGCCTCGGTTAACCATCAAGGTATGTTGCAGCAGATAATCACGCGGCGTTTGACGTTGCAGTAGTGTGCTCACTGGCACAATGGTAATGCCTTGCGACAGCGACGGCAGTTGATACAGGCGCGAAATACGCTCAGAAATGATTTCTTGATGCGGTGAGAAATTATCGTACGGCAATGTTTCCCAATCGGGGAACAGGGCGACGTTTGCTTGACTGAACTGTTCAATTTCCTGCAACAGTTTGAGCGCCGTTTGTGGATCCGGCACGGCAAGCAGTGTGTGGCCTTGATGTTGATTGGCCAACTCGGCAATGGCTAACGCCAAACTGGCGCCATGAAGATTACCAACGTGTTTTTTGTCTCCCGCACCAGAGGCGGCAGGCAGAGAGAATAAAGTTTGTGTTGTCATGGTAACGCTTATGATTTGTCTCGGTCTAAAGAGCGTTGACGCAGCAGCTTTTGCTGTTGGTAGAGCGCGGCTTTGATCAACAGATCTTGATCGGCATCGCGCAGTAGTTCGTAACGTACCGTCACGATAAACTGATTGTCTTCAGCTTCGCAAGCCGTCACTTGGCCATAGCAGTAAATCGCTGCGGCTGGGTGTTCCAAAAACAGTTTGGCGCGTACTTGTTGTCCGGCTTGCACCGCGTTTTTGGCGCGGTAGGTAAATTGGCTGGCGCCGAAGCTGATCGTGAAGGTGCGATAGGCCGGATCGTCTTGCTGCGACAGCATAAAGCTCAGGAGCAAATTCAGCTTGGAGTTTTGTGTTTCCAACAGCTGAATAACATGTTTGAAATCGCTGCTTTTGAGTTCGAGTCTGGCGGCATCGTTGAGTTGATCCAGTTGGCTGAATTCGCTTGCCACGACGAAAGGCGCCGGAATTTCAGCTTCAAAATCCAGTGGAGAAGGCAGCAGAAAGTCGGCCGGCATCGGCTCAACATTGATGTTCAGTGCGTGATGCACCGTGAAATATTCTTGGTCAATCATAGTGTGTTCCTTCTCACCTCTGTGTTGATTATCGTCATACGGACCAAGTAATCAAGGTATGTCATTGTTATCGGTGTGAATTAAAGCGCCTCTTACAGAGATTTAGCAAAGAAAAACTACAACCTTGGCTGGATTCTCGTTACAGTAGCGCCATCCTATTTGATTGGTTTTCATTATGTTTCATCCGATTTCTACCTTCATCGGGCTACGCTATCTGCGCGGACGTTCCGGTGACCGGTTCAGTCGATTCGTGTCTTACATGTCCACCGCCGGCATCACCATCGGTGTGATGGCGTTGGTCACGGTACTCTCCGTGATGAATGGCTTTGAAGCGCAGCTCAAAAGCCGCATCCTTGGCGTATTGCCACAAGCGGTGATTTCCCAAGCGCAGGACAAAACGGCGCTGACCGATACCGCGCCAGCCTTTATCCGCGCACTCTCTACGCAACGTGAACCCGAACCCATTGTTCGCAGTGAAGCTGTGATTCAAAGTGCCTCTCAACTTTCGGCCGGATTGATGGTCGGCATCGCGCCGAACCAACATGACCCGATTGGCGACTATTTGATTGCAGGGCGTTTGGCATCGTTAATGGAAGGGGAATATCGCGTCTTTCTCGGCCATACGCTGGCGCGCAATCTGAATGTGTCGGTGGGCGACAAAGTGCGTTTGATGGTCACCAGTGCGAGCCAATTTACACCGCTGGGTCGCATTCCAAGTCAGCGCAATTTCACTGTCGCTGGCATTTTCAACACCGGTTCCGATGTGGATGGTCAGTTAATGATTACGCACATTCATGATGCGGGCAAACTGCTGCGCTTTGACGATCAAACGGTCTCGGGTTGGCGCTTGTTCTTTAACGATCCGTTTGTGGTGGGGGAATTATCGAAAACGGCCCTGCCTGATGGGTGGCAATGGAGCGACTGGCGCGATCAACGCGGTGAACTGTTTCAAGCCGTGCGTATGGAAAAGAACATGATGGGTTTGATGTTGGGTCTCATCGTTGGTGTGGCGGCGTTCAATATTATCTCGGCGCTGATCATGGTGGTGATGGAGAAGCAGGCAGAAGTCGCCATTTTGAAAACCCAAGGCATGACCGATCGCCAAGTGCTGGCGATTTTCATGGTTCAGGGCGCCAGTAGTGGGGTGATCGGCGCGATGGTCGGCGGCGCGTTGGGGGTGCTTGTGGCAAAGTATCTCAATACCATGATGGCGACACTTGGTGTGGCGCTGTTTCCGATGGGCGGCGAACTGCCGGTGCTGATTAATCCGCTGCAAATTTGTGTTGTCGTGCTGTTAGCGATTGTGCTGAGCTTACTGGCAACGTTGTTTCCTTCTTACCGCGCATCTTCTGTCAAACCCGCTGAGGCTCTCCGTTATGAATAACCTTTTACGTTGTCACCACGTTTGTAAAACTTATCAAGAAGGCGATCTTCAGACGCAGGTGTTGAAAGGGGTGAGCTTTGAATTGCAACAAGGCGAACTCGCATCGATCATTGGTACGTCGGGGTCGGGCAAAAGTACGCTGCTGCACATTCTTGGGGCGCTGGATGATGCGTCTGAAGGCCATGTGGAGTTCTTGGGCCAGCAACTCAGTTTACTCAGCTCAAACAAGCAAGCCAAAATTCGTAATCAGCATTTGGGTTTTGTGTACCAGTTCCACCACTTGCTGGCGGACTTTAGTGCGCTGGAAAACGTGGCGATGCCGCTGCTGATTGGCGGTCAAAAAGTGGCGCAGGCGAAACAAGAAGCGGCAGCATTGCTGGCTCGAGTTGGCTTGTCGCATCGTCTGGAACATCGACCTGCTGAACTGTCTGGTGGTGAACGTCAGCGTGTGGCGATTGCGCGCGCGTTGGTGAATAAGCCGGATTTGGTACTGGCGGATGAACCGACGGGCAACCTTGACCACAACACCGCCTTGTCCATTTACGATTTAATGCGAGAGCTCAATCGTGAGTCTGGCACGGCCTTTTTGGTGGTGACGCACGATGGTGAATTGGCGGCGAAAATGGATCGTCAATTGCACATGCAAGATGGTCTGCTACTGAATGTGGGGGAAGCGTAAGTGTTGGCTTCTCTGTCGCTGTTCATCGGCAGTCGTTTTAGTCGCGCGAAACAGCGCAATAAAATGGTGTCGTTTATTTCCCTCTCGTCAACCATTGGCATTGCTGTCGGTGTGGCGGTGATCATCATTGGCTTATCGGCCATGAATGGGTTTGAACGCGAGCTGCAAAATCGCGTGTTGTCGGTCATTCCGCATGGGGAGTTTGAAGGGGTGCGCGGCCCGGTGCAAAACTGGCAAGCCGTCGTGGCGCAGGCGACCCAGGATCCTGAAGTGTTAGCGGCTGCGCCATACGTGAAATTTACCGCGCTGGCTGAGCGAGGCACGCAACTCAAAGCGATTGAAGTGCGTGGGGTTGATCCAAGCATGGAACAAGCGGTGTCGCGTTTGTCGCAGTTTGTGACGGATGAGGCGTGGTCCCGGTTTGTGCCTGGCGAGCAACAAGTGATTCTGGGCAAAGGTGTGGCCGATCAACTGGGCGCCAAAGTTGGTGACTATGTCACGTTAATGATCCCCACCGCCGATGGTTCGTCGCGCGTGCAAGCGCCGCGCCGCATTCGTGTGCAGATCACGGGCTTGCTTGCGCTCAATGGTCAGATAGACCACAGCTTGGCCCTGTTGCCCTTGGAAGATGCGCAGCAATACGCGCGTTTGGATCACGCGGTGACGGGCGTGTCGATCAAAGTGTCAGATGTGCTGCGTGCCAATCAGATCGTACGTTCTGTTGGCAATACATTGAACGAGTACGTGTACCTGCGCAGCTGGCAGCAGAAATTCGGTTTTCTCTATCGCGACATTCAGATGGTGCGCACCATCATGTATTTGGTGATGGTGCTCGTGATTGGGGTGGCGAGTTTTAATATTGTTTCCACGCTGATGATGGCGGTGAAAGACCGCGCCGCGGAAATCGCTATTCTGCGCACCATGGGCGCGACGGATGGGTTGGTGAAACGAATTTTTGTTTGGCAGGGCGTCTTCTCTGGCGTACTGGGTAGTATTGTCGGTAGCGTGTTTGGTGTTGTGGTGGCATTTAACCTGACGCCATTGGTCAAAGGGTTGGAAACGCTGATTGGCCACCATTTCTTATCGGGGGACATCTACTTTGTCGATTTTCTACCGTCGCAGGTCGACAGTGGGGATGTCCTGTTGGTGTCGGGCACGGCGATTGTCTTAAGCTTGCTTGCAACATGGTATCCCGCTGCGCGCGCCAGCAAACTGAATCCGGCGCGAGTTCTGAGCAGCAAGTAGCCGCGATGAAGTCAATGCCAACGCAATAAAAAAGGACCCATCGGGTCCTTTTTTCATACTGAGTCTACAACGAATTGCAGACCAGAATTCTTCATCGCTCTCAGCGTTGCACAAAGCTTACTTCATGCCGACGTGTTCAGATTATCTTAGATGCCACTTTGCTGGTACGACGTTTTTTCCAACTGCGCACCACCGAATAACGCCATAGACCGCGAATACCAAAATAGCCCAGTAGCGAAGCGGTTACACCGCAGACGGCACACCCAAGTAAGAACGGAGGGCCGATGGTGCTCATTTGTTGCATGATGAAGTCCCACGTCGCCTCAAAATGAAACGGTTGAGGCGGCACGTTCATCAGCAAGGCACCGACTTTGTAACAGAAGTAGAAAATTACGGGCATCGTGATGGGATTGGTAATCCAGACCAAGGCGATGGATAAAGGCAAGTTGACACCGAACAGAATCGCGAGACCGGCAGCCATGATCATTTGGCTTGGCAGTGGCACAAATGCCATGAATAGACCAACAGCAAATGCACCGGCAGCAGAGCGTCGATTGAGACACCACAAGTTTGGGTTATAAAGCACATTGCCAAAAACTTTTAATGCCTTTTGACGTTTGATGACGTCGTGGTCAGGCATAAACCGCTTAATGAATTTTCTTGGCATAGGGGAACATGACTCTCTATTCGAATTATTGGATGCTCATTTCGTTCTCGCTCACCGTCTTGTCTGCACCCTATTGGCCGCGGATGCCAAGTTGGGGTTTTGCATTCATTTGCCTAGTCGCTCTGATGGGCACCGTATTAGTCACTCGGCTCAGAGGATGGGGCGGGCTCGCGTTTGCCGTGTTAGTGATAGTAACACATGGCAACGTAATGAGATCTCAATCCAACACTATTTTTCAAGCAGGGCAGGATATTACCATAAAAGGTGAGGTTGACAGCTTTTTTAAGCAAATAAGTTACGGGAATGAAGGCAGTATCGTGGTGAGATCAATTAACGGTCAACAATTGCCCACCTTTCGTCAGCCGATTGTTCGATTGATCGCGCCCATCGCTCTCCATATCGGCGATCAGGTGACGTTTTCAGTCACGGTGAAACCGATTTATGGACGCCTCAATGAAACCGGATTTGATATAGAAGCATACTATCTCAGCCAAGGTTGGGTTGCTCGCGCGACCGTCAAACCGCAGTCGGCGTTTTCGGTCGTCTCTCGACCCAGCTGGCGGGACACTTTGCACCAAAAAATCCAAGTTGCTACGCAACATCTCCAAGCACAAGGCATGATTTTGGCGCTGACGTTTGGCGATCGCAATAGCATTCAGGAAGATGACTGGCGCGCGCTTCGCGACAGCGGATTAATCCATTTGGTTGCGATATCTGGATTGCACATCGGCATGGCTTTCGCTGTGGGTTATTTGTTGGGAAGCGCGTTGATGCGCATCCACGTGAACGCGCTGTGGCTGCCATGGATCGTCGGTCTGCTGATGGCCACGGTGTACGCGTGGTTGGCTGGATTTACCTTGCCGACACAGCGCGCGTTGCTCATGTGTACGCTGAATGTACTATTGACGATGAGCGGGTGGCGCATCACGGCTGTGCAGCGCATTCTGTTGACACTGGGCGCGTTGCTGCTGGTGTCGCCATTTGCGCCGCTGTCGATGAGTTTTTGGTTGTCGTTCTTGGCCGTCGCGGTCGTGCTGTATCAACTTGCGAGTCGTTCATCGACGCAACGTGGATGGCGACAGCTTGTCATAACGCAGTGCACGTTGGTTCTATTGATGACGCCGATCTCTGCGCTGTTTTTCTCTGGTTTTAGCCTATCGTCGGCGCTCTACAACTTGGTGTTTATTCCGTGGTTCAGTGTGGTGATTGTGCCGCTGCTGTTCTTGGGGTTGGTCCTGACGTCGCTGTTTGAGCAAGTCGATTGGATATGGACGCTGATTGATCTCAGCTTTTGGCCTTTGAGTCAGGCATTAACACTCTCTGAATCCAGTTGGGTGGCAGTCAGCCATGCCACCACGTTCGTGTTGTGCGCTGGCGGGATCGGTTGGGTGCTGCGTCCACTACTGAGTCGCGATGCACGAATCGCTGTGGCACTACTCGCGCTTGGCATGTGGGCATTCAATTCGCCCAAGGATCGCTGGCGCATTGATGTGCTTGATGTCGGCCATGGTCTAGCGGTGCTGATTGAGCGCCAGCAGCGCGTGTTGCTCTATGACACCGGCAGTGGCTGGCCTGATGGCAGTTACGTGCGCTCACTGGTGGTGCCACTGCTTCACCAACGTGGCGTGCATCAACTGGATGGGTTGATTATTAGTCATATGGATAGTGATCATGCCGGCGGTTTGGCGGATGCGCAGCAATGGTTGTCTCCGTCATGGATACTGGCCAGTCAACGTCAGCCCCAATGGCGAACGTGTGTTGCAGGGCAACAATGGGATTGGCAGGGGCTGAGATTACAGGCGTTGTGGCCGCCGAAAACGGTCTCTCGCGCACACAATGTGCACTCCTGCGTGCTGAGGCTCAGCGATCCTGAATATGGTCATTCCGTGTTGTTGGCTGGCGATGTGACGGCAGTCGGTGAGTGGTTACTCAGTCGCCAAGCCAAAGATATCAAGAGCGATATCATGATTGTGCCCCATCATGGTAGCAAAACTTCCTCGACCGCTCGCTTTATCGAACACGTGGCGCCGCAGGTGGCCATCGCCTCGCTGGCCAAAGGCAATCAATGGCATCTGCCCGATCAAGACGTGGTTCAACGCTATCAAGCGACTGGAGCAAAGTGGCTGGATACGGGAGAGGTGGGGCAAATCACCCTCAGCTATCGCGCAGAAACTCGTCTATTATCAACATTGCGCCAGTCAGGATATCCCCCTTGGTATAGGCAGATGCTACGTAAAGGGGTAGAATGACCGCAATATTGTCATCAAAATAAAGCTTATTTATGTCACTGAATTCTGACGAAACCACTTGGCAAACTTTTAAACGCTTGTGGACCTATATTCGCCTTTACAAAGCGGGCTTGGTGGTTGCAGTAATCGCACTGGTGGTGAACGCTGTTTCTGATACTTATATGATTTCGTTGTTGAAGCCTTTGCTGGATGAAGGTTTTGGCCAAGCGGAATCCAATTTTCTGAAAACGCTGCCGTTTATCATTCTGGGGTTGATGATGGTGCGCGGCATCAGTAGCTTTGTCTCTTCCTATTGCCTCAGTTGGGTGTCGGGGAATGTGGTGATGTTGATGCGTCGCCGTATTTTCAATCAGTTCATGCACATGCCGGTCAGCTTCTTTGACCGCGAGTCTACGGGCGGATTGCTCTCACGCATTACCTACGATACCGAACAAGTCGCTGGCGCAACCAGTAAAGCGCTGGTGAGCATCGTACGTGAAGGTGCGAGCATTGTCGGCCTCCTCGTGTTGATGTTTTGGAACAGCTGGCAGTTGTCGCTGGTGCTCTTGGTGGTCGCGCCTGTCGTGGCGATGGGGATCAGCGTCGTGTCGAAGCGCTTTCGTAAGATCTCCAAAAGCATGCAAACCACGATGGGGCATGTGACGTCTTCTGCCGAGCAGATGTTGAAAGGCCACAAAGTGGTGCTGAGTTACGGTGGCCAAAACGTGGAAACAAAGCGTTTTGAAACCGTGAGTAATAAGATGCGCCAGCAAACCATGAAGCTGGTTTCCGCGCAGTCCATTGCCAACCCAGTGATTCAAATGATTGCATCAATGGCGCTGGTCGCAGTGCTGTACTTAGCAAGCTTTGATTCCATTCGTGACCAACTGACTCCTGGGACGTTCACGGTGATTTTCTCGGCCATGTTTGGCTTGATGCGTCCACTCAAAGCATTGACCAACGTGACTTCTGATTTCCAACGCGGTATGGCTGCAAGCCAAACGTTGTTCCAACTGATGGCGCTAGAAACCGAAAACGACACCGGTAAATTTGAAACCGATAAAGTGCGCGGTGACATTGCAGTGAAGGATGTGACGTTCACTTACCAAGGCAAAGAGAAGCCCGCGTTGTCGCATGTGAGTTTTACCATTCCACAAGGCAAAACCGTGGCACTGGTTGGGCGTTCTGGGTCGGGTAAGTCGACCATCGCCAATCTGTTTACACGCTTTTATGATGTGGATTCTGGCTCGATCACGCTTGATGAACATGACATTCGCGATTACAAACTGACCAACCTGCGCCAGCATTTTGCTTTGGTTTCGCAAAACGTTCACCTGTTCAACGACACCATTGCCAACAACATTGCGTATGCGGCGGAAGGCAACTACACGCGTGAACAGATTGAAGAAGCGGCGCGTTTGGCGCATGCGATGGACTTCGTGCAGAACATGGATGACGGCTTGGATACCATGATTGGTGAAAATGGTGCGAGCCTGTCTGGTGGTCAGCGCCAACGCATTGCGATTGCGCGAGCTTTGCTGCGCGATGCGCCGGTCTTGATTCTTGATGAAGCGACATCTGCGCTGGACACCGAATCGGAACGTGCGATTCAAGCGGCTCTCGATGAGCTGCAGAAGAACAAAACTGTGCTGGTGATTGCGCACCGCCTGTCGACGATCGAACAAGCCGATGAGATTCTGGTGGTTGATGAGGGCGAAATTATCGAACGCGGTAAGCACGCTGAATTGCTGGCTAAAGATGGTGCTTACGCGCAATTGCACCGCATTCAGTTCGGTGAATAATTCGTGATTGAAAAGATCTGGTTTCAGCGTCACTGGATGTCTTATCTGCTGTGGCCACTATTGTGGCCACTGAGTGTGCTCTTCGCTGCGGTGAGTCGCTCGCGCAGACACCGTTATCAACGTGGCCTAAAACAGAGTTACAAAGCGCCAGTTCCCGTTCTTGTGGTGGGGAATATCACCGCCGGAGGCAACGGTAAAACGCCTGTGGTGGTGTGGCTGGTGGAAACCTTGCAAGCGTTGGGTTACAAGCCGGGGGTGGTGTCTCGCGGTTATGGAGCCAAAGCGCCGTCTTACCCGCTGGTGGTTGATGCGCAAACACCAGCAGCCCATTGTGGCGATGAACCGAAGCTGATTCATCAGCGCACAGGGGCGCCCGTGGCAGTCGATCCAATACGTGCTAATGCAGTGAAGGCGCTCTTGGCGCAGGCGATCGATGTCGTGATCACCGACGATGGCCTTCAGCACTACGCGTTAGAGCGCGATATTGAATTTGTCGTGATCGATGGTGTTCGTCGTTTTGGAAATGAACAGATGATCCCACTTGGCCCACTGCGTGAACCGATTGCTCGGCTCAAAGAGGTTGACTTCATCATGACCAACGGTGGTGTGGCTCAAGATGGTGAAATTGCCATGCGCCTTCAACCTGAGCGGGCTGTCAATTTGGTCACGGGGGAGAAAGTGTCGGTCAGTGAACTGACCAATCTGGTTGCTTGGGCGGGGATTGGACACCCACCTCGCTTCTTCAACACATTAGAACAGCTCGGCGCAACCCCGGTGGTGACGCATGGGTTTGCAGACCATAAAGAATTTGATGTCTCTGAACTGCGCGTATTAGCCAGTCGCGGAGACCATGTCATCATGACAGAAAAAGATGCCGTCAAATGCACCGGCTTTGCCGAGAACAACTGGTGGTATTTACCTGTTTCAGCGGAAATTGCCGCCGAAGATAAACAGTGCATTCTGGAAACAATTAAAGAGGTAATGGAACAGTATGGATCACCGTCTGCTTGAAATCGTGGCTTGCCCAGTCTGTAAAGGCAAACTGACGTACGATAAAGATCACCAAGAGCTGATTTGTAAATTGGATCGCCTCGCTTACCCGATTAAAGAAGGGATTCCAGTGCTGCTGGAAAATGAAGCTCGCACCATGTCGATGGATGAGGGGCGCTAATGTCGTTTACGGTTGTCATTCCTGCGCGCTACCAGTCGACGCGTTTACCGGGCAAACCGCTGGCGGATATCGCAGGCAAGCCAATGGTGCAATGGGTCTATGAACAAGCGATGCAAGCGGGCGCGGATCGCGTCATTGTCGCGACAGATGATGCGCGAGTAGAACAGGCGGTGAACGCCTTTGGCGGCACAGTATGCATGACATCGCCGGACCACCAGTCAGGTACTGAACGCTTGGCCGAAGTGGTGAAACGAATGGGCATCGAAGATGACCACATCATCGTCAATGTACAAGGTGATGAACCGCTGATCCCGCCGAGCATTATTCGTCAAGTGGCCGATAATCTGGCCGCGAGCCAAGCGCCGATGGCAACCCTAGCGGTTGAAATTAGCGATGCCGAAGAGGTGTTTAACCCCAATGCGGTGAAAGTGGTGACCGACAAAGATGGGTATGCGCTGTATTTTAGCCGCTCTTCGATTCCATGGGATCGCGACAACTTTGCCAATGACAAAACCATCGTTCAACCCCTGATGCGTCATATTGGGATCTACGCGTATCGCGCTGGTTTCATCAATACTTACATCCATTGGCAGCCAAGTCAGTTGGAAAAAATTGAAAGCCTCGAACAGCTGCGCGTGCTGTGGTACGGCGAGAAAATCCACGTGGCCGTTGCGCTTGAAGCGCCGCCAGCGGGTGTCGACACGCCAGAAGATTTAGAAGCGGTGCGTCGCATCGTGGGTTAATTGTGTGAGTTCATCGCACGAACCAAATAAGAAAAGCCCCGCAATCGCGGGGCTTTTGATTACAAATTGCATGTTAGATGTTGTGTTTTGCCCGTTTAATTATGACTCTCGAAGTCATTCCTCTTCGGGCAGGTTGCGAGGATCTCTCTTCTTCCTGTTTCCTTGACCTCCTCTAGTTTGACTTCAAAACCCCACAGGCGATGCATGTGTTTCAGCACCTCCTCGTAGCTTGGATCTAAAGGAATACGATCATGCGGTACGTATTGCAGCGTGATGGAACGATCGCCACGCACGTCGACGCTGTAGACCTGAATATTCGGTTCTAAGTTGCTGAGGTTGTATTGAGCGGCCAGTTTCTCCCGGATTTGGCGGTAGCCCAAGTCATCATGGATTGCGCTTACTTCGATAAAGTTTTTGTGGTCATCATCGGAGATAGCGAACAGTTTAAAGTCACGAATGATCTTCGGTGACAGGTATTGGCTAATGAAGCTCTCGTCTTTGAAGTTATGCATCGCGAAGTGGAGCGCTTCCAACCAGTCGGATCCCGCCAATTCAGGGAACCATTCACGGTCTTCATCTGTCGGCTCTTCACAGATGCGTTTGATGTCGCGGAACATGGCAAAGCCTAACGCATAGGGGTTAATGCCACTGTAATACTGACTGTTGTAGGATGGTTGTGCCACAACGCTGGTGTGGCTATGCAAAAACTCAAGAATGAATTTGTCAGACACCAGTCCTTCATCATACAGATGATTGAGAATGGTGTAGTGCCAGAAGGTCGCCCAGCCTTCGTTCATCACTTGCGTTTGCTTTTGCGGATAGAAGTACTGACTCACTTTACGCACAATACGCACAATTTCGCGCTGCCACGGTTCAAGCAGGGGGGCGTGCTTTTCAATGAAATAGAGAATGTTCTCTTGGGGCTCGCTAGGGAAACGATGCTGATTTTCAGTTTCCGCTGTTTTTTTCGGCACGGTCCGCCACAGTTCGTTCACCTGCGATTGCAGATAGGCTTCGCGTTCTTCCTGGCGAGCTTTCTCTTCCGCAATGGATATTTTTTCGGGTCGTTTGTAGCGATCCACACCGTAGTTCATTAAAGCGTGGCAGGAGTCGAGTAACTGTTCCACTTCGGCGACGCCGTACCTCTCTTCACACTGGCTAATGTAGTTCTTGGCAAACAACAAGTAGTCGATGATCGAGCTGGCATCCGTCCACGTTTGGAACAGGTAGTTGCCTTTAAAAAACGAGTTGTGTCCGTAGCACGCATGGGCCATCACCAACGCTTGCATGGTGACGGTGTTTTCCTCCATCAAATAGGCAATACAAGGGTCGGAGTTGATGACAATTTCATAGGCAAGGCCCATTTGGCCGTGCTTGTAGTTCTGCTCTGTTTGAATGAATTTTTTACCGAATGACCAGTGGTTATAGTTAATCGGCATCCCAATGCTGGAGTAGGCATCCATCATCTGTTCTGCGGTGATCACCTCAATCTGATTCTGGTAAGTGTCGAGTTTGTAATGTTCAGCAACCCGTTTAATTTCAACGTGATACTGCTCGAGCAGGTCGAACGTCCAATCCGGTCCATCGGGCAACATATTGCTTTTGGTTTTGCGCTTTGAGGTCGCTTTGGTCTTTGTCGTCATGTGCGCGCTCCCTATGCTGTTTCCTTGTGGAATAGCTCCCTGAACACAGGGAAAATGTCTTCCACATTGCGAATATTCTTCATCGCGAAGTTGTCGAATGAAGGCTGCAGTTTTTCATATTCGTGCCACAGAGTTTGGTGCGAACGTCGCGTGATCTCGATGTACGCGTAGTACTGACAATACGGCAAGAGCTTGTTGGTGAGCAGCTCTTTACAGCGGGGGGAATCATCGGCCCAGTTGTCGCCATCAGATGCTTGTGCGCCGTAAATGTTCCATTCTCCAAGTGGATATCGCGCTTCAATAATTTCGTTCATCAACTTCAAAGCACTGGAGACGATGGTGCCCCCGGTTTCTTGTGAATAGAAGAACTCATGTTCATCGACTTCTTTGGCTTGGGTATGGTGACGAATGAAGACCACTTCCACGTTCTCGTACGTTCGCGTGAGGAATAGATACAACAACACATAAAACCGTTTGGCGATATCTTTGGTGGCTTGATCCATCGAGCCAGATACGTCCATCAAGCAGAACATCACGGCTTGGCTAGAAGGGACGGGTCTCTTTTCATAGTTCTTGAAGCGTAAATCGAACGTATCGATAAACGGCACGCTATCAATTTTGGCGCGTAACGCTTCAATTTCCTGTTTGAGGCGACGTTCTTCCAGCAGCTGCGCCGGTTCGGCGTGCTGAATTCGCTCCAGTTCGGCTTCCAGTTCGTTCATTAAGCGGCGTTTACCTGCGGTCATTGCCGTGCGACGAGCCAAGGATTGTTGCAATGAACGCACCACGGAAATGTTGGCTGGAATCCCGGTGGTTTGGAAGCCGGAACGGTGGGTTTTCCATTCCGTAATTTTGTTGACTTGATTCTTCTTGAGGTTTGGCAGTTCCAGATCCTCAAACAGAATATCTAAATATTCGTCTTTGGAGATTTGGAATACAAAATCGTCTTCGCCTTCACCATCCGGGCTGGCTTCCCCTTCACCTGAGCCGCCCCCTTGGCCACCTTTCGGCCGTTCGATTTTGTCGCCGCGGATGAATTGATCATTTCCCGGGTGCACGCGTTCACGCAGGCCACCTTTGCCTTGATGGAAAACGGGCTCTTTAATGTCACGATGCGGAATAGAAACGTCTTCGCCGGTTTCCGTGTTGGTGATGGAACGACGATTGACGGCATCAGCGACCGATTCCTTGATCTGCTCTTTGTAACGGCGTAAGAAACGCTGTCTGTTGACTGCGCTCTTGTTCTTGCCGTTCAACCTTCTGTCGATAAATTGCGCCATGAGATTCTCCCTGTATACGTCCCCCAGTGAGCGTTGTTCGCTCAAACGACTTCGGGCCTGCCCTGTGTTAGACCAGCAGAAGTGGCATCCTATCCGAATGCCACCGCAACTGAGGCCAGGGCTGATTGACTGCTAAGAGGATTTACGTACGCGTAAATACCACTCAGACAGCAATCGGACTTGCTTCTCTGTGTAGCCCTTCTCCATCATACGGGCGACAAAGTCGTCGTGTTTCTTCTGATCGTCAGAAGAGGTTTTCGCATTGAAGGAGATAACAGGAAGTAACTCTTCGGTATTCGAGAACATTTTTTTCTCGATCACGGTGCGTAGTTTTTCGTAACTGGTCCAAACCGGGTTTTGACCGTTGTTGTTGGCACGCGCACGCAACACGAAGTTGACGATTTCGTTACGGAAATCTTTCGGGTTACTGATGCCGGCCGTTTTCTCGATTTTTTCCAGTTCGCTGTTGAGTGCCGAACGGTCAAACAACTGACCGGTTTCTGGATCGCGGTATTCTTGGTCTTGAATCCAGAAGTCGGCGTAGGTGACGTAGCGATCAAAGATGTTCTGACCGTATTCAGAGTAAGACTCAAGATAAGCGGTCTGAATTTCTTTGCCGATGAATTCAACATAACGCGGTACCAGATACCCTTTGAGGAATTCTAGATAGCGTTCTGCGGTTTCTTGTGGGAACTGTTCGCGCTCGACTTGTTGCTCAATGACGTAGAACAGATGCACTGGGTTGGCGGCCACTTCACTGTGATCGAAGTTAAACACGCGAGACAAAATTTTGAACGCGAAACGGGTCGACAGCCCCGACATCCCTTCATCGACGCCGGCGTAATCACGATATTCCTGATAGCTTTTTGCTTTCGGGTCGGTGTCTTTGAGTGTTTCACCATCGTAGACCCGCATTTTCGAGAACACGGACGAGTTCTCGGGGGTTTTTAGGCGTGACAGTACGCTGAACTGGGCCAGTAGATCCAAGGTGCTTGGCGCGCAAGGGGCTTGCGACAGCTCACTGTGATCCAGCAGTTTTTGGTAGATTTTGACTTCTTCCGACACACGCAGACAGTAAGGCACTTTGACGATGTATACACGGTCGAGGAACGCCTCGTTGTTTTTGTTGTTACGGAAGGTTTGCCATTCGGACTCGTTCGAGTGCGCCAGAATCATGCCGTCAAACGGCAGGGCAGAGAGGCCTTCGGTCCCGTTGTAGTTGCCTTCCTGCGTGGCAGTTAGTAGGGGATGCAGCACTTTGATCGGTGCTTTAAACATCTCAACGAATTCCATCAAACCTTGGTTGGCTCGACACAATGCGCCGGAGTAGCTGTAGGCATCTGGATCATCTTGTGAGAAGTGCTCGAGTTTACGAATGTCGACTTTACCGACCAGTGATGAAATATCTTGGTTGTTCTCGTCGCCCGGTTCGGTTTTGGCGACCGCAATTTGGTCGAGAATCGAAGGACGGACTTTGACGACTTTAAATTTGGTGATGTCGCCACCGAATTCGTGTAGGCGTTTGGCTGCCCAAGGCGACATGATTGAACGCAGATAGCGTTTTTCAATACCATATTCCTGTTTCAATAGGTCACCGTCTTCGGTGACGTCAAACAGGCAAAATGGGTGGTCATTCACCGGGCTGCGCTCCCCGTTGACGGATAACACATAAATCGGCATTTGTTGCATCAAGGCTTTGAGTTTTTCAGCCAGTGATGATTTACCCCCGCCCACTGGGCCGAGTAAGTACAAAATTTGTTTCCGCTCTTCCAATCCTTGGGCCGCGTGTTTGAGGTAAGAGACGATTTGTTCGATAGCGTCTTCCATCCCGTAGAAGTCTTCGAACGTTTTGTAGCGAGAAATCACACGGTTTGAAAAGATTCGGCTAAGTCGTGGGTGTTTCGATGTATCGACAAACTCAGGTTCGCCGATGGCCATTAGCAAGCGCTCCGCTGCATTGGCGTAAGCACTTTTGTCTTCTTTACACAGAGCTAGAAACTCCTGAATGGAAAGCTCTTCGTCCTTGGCTGCTTCATAGCGTGCCTGAAAGTGGTCAAAAATACTCATAGTGATTCCCCTCTGAAAATGTCGTGATGACATACAACCGCTTAAAAACACAAATCCCTAACAAATTAAGCCTAGTTCGCAATTGTCGATTTTGCTTAGAGATTATGTATTTATTTCAAATTCGTGACTGGAATGACGTCTTTTCTATTATCTATTTTTACGATGAATACGAGCGAAATGTTCAATTGATTCTGCAGGAGAATGCGAGGCGTTTTCGCTGAAATTGGCACTTCGCTGACTGAAAATTGGCGAATTTCCGGTCAAAGATTGTGTGCTGGGGGGACACGTCGTATCATTTGTCTCTCATCCTTTTTATACAATAATTTCACAAGGTCAGTATGCGCTATCCAATTTTCAAAGCGGCTTGGGCGGTTTCGGCTCTCGCGGCTTCATCCTTTGCACACGCAGAAATGAACCAATGGTCAGTCGGGGTTGCTGCGGCATACTCACCTGCGGTGTATAAAGATACGTCGTCAAACCGTACGGTCATTCCTGTGATTGGCTATGAAGGTGAACACCTATTTTTGCGTGGTTTTACCGCCGGTTATCGTTTGATGCCGATGGGCTCTGAACAGAACATTGTGTTTCGTTTGGCCTACGACCCACGCACACTCAAACCGGAAGATTCGGATGACCCGCAAATCCGGTTGTTGGATAAGCGCAAGTCGACGGTACTCGGTGGTGTGAGTTATCAGCTCCGTACCTTGGTGGGCATGTGGGAAGCCTCGGTGGGCGCCGATGTGGCTGGTCGTCACAACGGGATGTACGGTGAAATTGCTTGGCGTTTGCCGCTGCGTTTCTCGAACTGGGGCATTACGCCGGCGATCGGTTATTCATACAACTCCGACAAACTCAACAACCACTTGTACGGCGTCTCGGCCAGTGAATCGGCACGCAGCGGTTTGCAAGAATATGATGCCGGATGGGATGGGCAGTACTTTATCGGTGCGTCAGCCTACTGGTCGATTACGCGCAGCGTACGTGTCAATGGCGGCATTCGTTACTCTAACCTCGACAGTGATTTGTCTGACAGCCCCGTGGTTGGCCGCGATACCAGCGTGATGGGCACTTTGGGCATCGCTTACGTGTTCTAATGGCGGGTGAGCAAAGGCGATGACATCGTTGCATGCTCACGATGAGGTTTGAATCATGACAAAAGGCTGGGATTCCCAGCCTTTTTCGTTCCGCTTATGCGTTAAAAATCTGTCTCAGTTCACTGGCAGACAAGTGGTATTGACGTGGGCAGTTGCGCCACGTGGTCAACATACGGCGATATTTCTCCTGCATTGGCATTTGGCTGTTGAAGTGGTGATCGCCTTTATCGAATTGCGGGTAGAGGCCTTCAGCGTTCACAAGGAAGCGAACGTAATTCACCAATTGTGCTTCCGACGCAATGTCGTAGCCAAGGTAGTTCAGGCGACGAACATCCACATCTTTGCGCTCATCCTCTTCCAACATGTTGAACGACTCTTGCATCGCGTGGTACATCTCCATGATGTCGATCACTTCGCGGCATTGCGCTTCAGAGATGCAGCCAAACTCTTTATTCAGTTCGCACATCTGCAACTCGTAACCACGTTCAACGATGGTTTGCAGACGTTTGTATTTGGCAGCGTTCTGCGGATCAAGCTGAGACATTAATGTGTATTGGTTAGACAGGATCAGACGTTGTGCGTTTGTCATTTCCATAGCTGGCCTCACTAAAAGTTAAACTGTGTCATTTTTTTCTGAGTTAAGGTTAACAGTACGGGTAGGCCTGAAACATGATCTCAACACGGATTTAATGGAGAAAGTACAAAATATCTGCATCTTTTATCGTTTTCGTTGAGGCAGTGCTCGGTGCGCAGCGTGTCGTCGTTGGCGGCCTGCGGGACTTACTTGTGATAGTGATTGTAGATGTAATCTCGATCGGAAAAGACGCGTAACCATTCGGGCTTAAACACACAAAGAATCGCCAGTGCCATGCCGTTGAGCAGGCCTTCAGGAAACGCCAATAACGGGACAAGAATCAGATAATTGTCGTAGATGGTTTGCCAATCGTGCACGCCTAATGCCAGTTGGTAGAGCGTGTTCAGCAGCAAATGCAAACTGCCGGTCATTCCGCCATTAAAAAAGCCCGCAACGAAGATGAACACAAAGATGTTACGGGGCAGGTAGTGATAGCTGAGCGCGAAAATTGCGTAGCTGATGAGAATGGGCAGCAGCGCAGAAAGTAGCAAATATTCGGGCACGTCATACACACCCAGTTTCCCCACCACGACCAGTGCGGCGGTGACGGGAATGGTGAGAAGGAATGCGCAGCGCCAGCCATACATCATCGTCAGGGTGGTGAGGGCAAGGAAGTGAATGTGTAACCCTTCTTTGACGCTGGCTTGTGCGGACCAAAGCAAAAACAGGGCAAACATCACGAAATAGGTGAGGTGCTGAAATGTTTTCTCATGCGTGAATTTGGGCCAGAACGAAGTCCGGACATCACGTGCAGTCCCTACAATAAACAGTAGGATCACGACCAGCGAGGCCAATTCTTCCAGTTGCACGCGAACTCCTTTCCATAAAAATACCAGCGCTATGGCTGGTATTTTTTACGATTCGCGCGTGGGATTGAATCAGTATTTTACGTTTGAGTGATACTGCTCAAGGATTGACACGATTTTATCCATGGTTTCTTTGCTCGGTGGGTTCACACCTTCCAGTGGATACGTTTCACCCATCGCTTCCCATTTGTGAGCGCCCAATTTGTGGTATGGCAACAATTCGATTTTTTCGACGTTGTCCATGTCTTGAATAAATTGACCTAGCAGGTGCGCCGATTCTTCATCGTCCGTGTAGCCAGGAACGACCACGTAACGAATCCACGTCTTCTTGCCCATCTTTTGCAGATAGCGGGCAAAATCCAGTGTGCGTTTGTTCGATACGCCAATCAGATCTTGGTGAATTTCGTCTTGCATCTGTTTGATATCAAGCATCACCAAATCGGTCACGTCCAAGACTTCATCGATTACAGGGGTGTATTTACGAATGTAGCCATTGGTGTCAAGACAGGTATGAATCCCTTCAGCTTGTGCAGCGCGGAAAAAGTCGCGCACGAATTCCGGTTGCAGCATCGATTCACCGCCCGAACACGTCACGCCGCCGCCAGATGCGTTCATAAAGTGACGATAAGACTTCGCTTCTGCGATGATTTCTTCAACAGACACTTCTTTACCTGTGTGGGTATCCCAAGTGTCTCGGTTGTGGCAGTACTTACAACGGAATAAGCAACCTTGCAGAAAAATAATGAATCGAATGCCGGGGCCATCAACAGTGCCGCAAGATTCAAATGAATGGATACGACCAGTAGTAGACATAAGCTGCTCTCGTTTGCTGAATGTGTTCGTTATTTTATTACAAAAGGTAGGGTTTAAATAGGTTTTCCTTGTCCAATCTGTTGGCGACGAACGTTGGGCATAAAAATAATCGATTATAGATAAAATTATGTTATAAACTTGTTATTAATTATAAGAAAAGCAAACACAAGATTTACGTTTTCCTTGATGTCGTCAGTCATTTGCACCGTGGTAAGGAATGAATGCATGGAAGTATTTAATCTCTCTCAAAAACAGAAAATCATCGCGTTTATCGTGATTCTTTGTATCGGGTTTAGTGCGTTGGGGGTTTACACCGCCAGCAGCTTGTCGAGCATGAGCGCGCAGTATCAACAAAGCCGAAAAATCACCACCGGCGCGGTCGCTATCCACGCCACTCAAGCTAAATTGCTGACGTTGGCTGCCGAACGTGATGATCTCAGCGCCGCCCAAGTGAGCGAGACCACCACTCAGCTCAGTGAATTGCTGTCGGAAGTGGCCAACGATGTACAGTTTCTACAATCGAGCGGATTGAATGATGAAGCCAATCAACTCGGCCAAGCCACTCAGGAATTTGGTGATGCGCTGCGCCCTTGGATGAACATCAAATCGGAGCTGGGCTTTAATGTTGAAGAAGGCAAACTCGGGGAACTGAAATCACTGGCCGGAACCATTGAAAAGAAAATTGCAGAAACCGGCATGGTGACGTTGAACTCGGACTTTCAAGCGATGATCAAAGCGCAACAAAATTATCTGTTGCAACCCAACGATCAAAACCTCAAGTTGTTTAACCGCGCCATGGCTGGATTCGTCAACATGTCGAATACCTACGCCATGCTAGAGCTGTATGAAAAAGAGGTTGAGCAGTTCAAAGCGACGTTCGCGCGCGTCAGTGAGTTGTCTCAGCAGGTGAAAGTGCAGGAAGCGGCATTGGTGAACAGTGAAATGCAAGCGCAGTCGCTCATTGAATCGATTTCTGAAAAACTCGAAACCATGAGTGGTCGCTATCAAAGCGCGGCAGACCGAGCGGGCAGCAATACGTTGTGGTCGGTGCTGGTGGCTTGCGCGGTGTTGGCGGTGATCACCATTTCCATTTTTGTGATGCTCAGTCTTTCGTTGTCGCGTTCGTTGTCGCAAACCAAAGCGATTTTGGAACGTTTATCCGGCGGCGATTTGTCGCAACGTTTGACCATTACGCGCAATGCCAACGATGAATTTAATCAACTGGCGGTGGCGATCAACCAAAGCTGTGAGAACCTGGGTGAGTTGGTCAAAGCGGTGCAAGATCGCAGCCAAGCGTTGTCCGGTGATGCGGCTGAGCTCAATGCCGGGGTGGACAACTTGGCGCGCAGTCAGTCGGATATCTTGGGGCAGACACAATTGTTAGCGTCCGCCACAGAAGAGGTGAGTGTCACCACGCAAGAAGTGTCGAATTCACTGGAGTTTGTGTCGGATGTGAGTAAATCCTCGACCCAAGCGGCAGAAGATGGTTCGAAAGTTATCGCCGCGGCAATTGGTTCGCTGGAAGACGTAGGCAAAATTTTGAGCTCGGCAGCAGGGCACATTCAACAGCTTGAACAAGCGTCGTCGAAAGTTGATTCCGTAATGGAAATCATCAATGGCATTGCTGAGCAAACCAACTTATTGGCGCTCAACGCGGCGATTGAAGCAGCCCGGGCTGGCGAGCAGGGAAGAGGTTTTGCCGTGGTGGCTGATGAAGTTCGCAGCTTAGCGGTGCGCACGGTTGATGCGGTGACCGAGATTTCCGGCACCATTGAAACGATGAAAAAAGAGAGCGCTGAGGTGATTCAGTACATTGGTCAGTCCGAGCACAGCATGAAGACCGGCCAAGAGCGCGGGATGGAAGCGATGGAAGCGCTGACGCACATTACTGAAAAGGCGGAACAAGCGGCCCATCAAACAGAGGTGATTTTTGCGTCGATGAAAGAGCTGGCAACCACCAGTCAATCGATGGCCGACAGTATGACGCAGATTTCCAGTGCGATGAAACAGCTGGAAGAAAACAACGATCAGTTGCGTTCAACCAGCCAGATTGTGGATCAGCGTTCGACCAGTCTAAACAGCGATTGTCAGCGCTTTACGATTTAACTGGCATCAATTGACTCATCGATGCAATCATCGATCAGAAAAAGCCATAGAGTGTAAAAGAGCCGGTACTGTGTAGAGCGTCCCGGCTCTCTTTATATTCCGCGCTGTTGGCAGCAACCGCAAGGCTCGCCCCCATTCGTGAACCGTACCAAGCGGCGCCAAAGACGGCTGTCGCTTGAACCGGTTCGACAGTGACTTCGTAGTAATTGGGTTCGTGGTCTAAGTCGTTCAGCGGTCGGTGCCCTTCAATGGTTAAATCGTTAAAGCGATATCGTGCTTCAATACCCGTGTAAACAAACCACCCTTGGCTGGATGCGCCAATCATGCCGGGCAAAAATGGCTTTTCTGCGGAGATTTGCGCGCTGCCAAAGTTGCCTGCGAGATCTTGTCCCCAGCGCAGCATGATGCCAGTGGCGATGTCGCTACGAAAGTTACCTACATTCACTTCCGACACGTTGGAGACGTCCCACTCCAAGCCATGCCAAGTCCTTGAACGCATCCAATTAAAATGGCCGAGATAACCGACGCTGCCTGCGACTTTATCTTCCACTTGATAATCCCAACCGTTGGGATCGTCGGAGTTGGTGATGCTATGTACTAGGGTTTGTGCGCGCTCCGAGAGCGAGCTGTCGCCTGTGGTACCGATCGTCAGGTTAAAGCGCTGTGCTTGTTGCGGGTGAAGGCTGAGGTAGTTGAACTCCGCATGCAAATAACCCGCATAAGGACGTTCGTTGGCTTGCGGTTTTTCCAAGGTAATGTCGGCTGGAGTCCACATTTTGTGGCCCACGCTGATTTCCCATTTATCAAGGCTGCTGGCTCCCCAAGCGGACACGCTTAAGGGCTTTACCCACCAAGGGGGACGAATGCCTTGAGAAGTATAGGTGAAAAAAATACCGTTGGTGTAATCTTCATCAACCCCAAAAATGCCGTCATTGTCCAAGTGCATCGACAAGGTGGCTTGCGTGGAAGCCAATGCTGGCCCGCAAAGCAAAGTAAGAGGTAATAGGCGCAATAACTTCATAGAAGGCTACATCATTCCGTCAGAGAGTGATGATGGTAGCGTAAAAGTCGATTCAAGTATGAATAAAGCGGATTTGATGCAGTGGAATTGAGGTGTAGGTTACATTAATATGCAACTTGTTTATTTAACTGATTTTTAGATTGAAATAAAAGAAAATCCCCGCTCAATGAGCGGGGATTGATCATCGACTATGTCGAGACTGAAACTTATAGTGATTCAGTGAAAGTACGAGCGATAACGTCTTGCTGCTGTTCAGTAGTCAGAGAGTTAAAGCGTACTGCGTAACCAGATACACGGATAGTCAGTTGTGGGTACTTCTCTGGGTGTTTCACTGCGTCTAGCAGAGTTTCACGGTTCAGTACGTTCACGTTTAGGTGCTGACCACCTTCGATGCCAGATTCGTGGTGGAAGTAACCATCCATCAGACCAGCAAGGTTAGCGCGTTGTGAGCCTTCTTCTTTACCCAGTGCGTTTGGCACGATAGAGAAGGTGTAAGAGATACCGTCTTTAGCGTGTGCAAATGGTAGTTTACCTACTGAAGTCAGTGATGCAACAGCACCTTTCTCATCACGGCCGTGCATTGGGTTTGCACCAGGACCGAATGGAGCGCCAGCACGACGACCGTCAGGTGTGTTACCAGTTTTTTTACCGTATACCACGTTTGAAGTGATAGTCAGGATAGACTGAGTAGGAATCGCGTTGCGGTAAGTTTTCAGTTCACGAATCTTGTTCATGAATACTTCAACTAGTTGACATGCGATGTCATCAACACGTGCATCGTTGTTACCGAATTTAGGGTAATCGCCTTCGATTTCGAAATCGACTGCAACGCCATCTTCGTCACGGATTGGTTTAACAGTTGCGTATTTGATTGCAGACAGAGAGTCAGCAGCAACAGACAGACCAGCGATACCACAAGCCATTGTACGTTTAACATCACGATCGTGCAGTGCCATCAGTGACGCTTCGTAGCTGTATTTGTCGTGCATGAAGTGGATAGCGTTCAATGCAGTGACGTATTGTTTTGCCAACCAGTCCATGAAGTGGTCCATTTTGTCCCATACTTCATCGTAATCCAGAACTTCTGAAGTGATTTTTGGCATTTTAGGACCAACTTGTGCTTTAGATTTTTCATCCACACCACCGTTGATGGTGTAAAGCATAGTTTTCGCCAAGTTTGCACGAGCACCGAAGAACTGCATTTGTTTACCAACAACCATTGGAGATACACAACATGCGATCGCGTAGTCGTCAGAATCGAAGTCTGGGCGCATCAAATCGTCGTTTTCGTATTGGATAGAAGACGTGTCGATTGAAACTTTTGCACAGAATTTTTTGAAGCCTTCTGGCAGTTTTTCAGACCAAAGTACAGTGATGTTTGGCTCTGGAGAAGGACCCATGGTGTATAGGCTGTTCAGGAAGCGGAAGTTAGTTTTGCTAACTAGAGTACGGCCGTCAAGACCCATACCACCGATAGATTCAGTTGCCCAGATTGGGTCGCCAGAGAACAGTTCATCGTACTCAGGAGTACGTAGGAAACGAACCATACGCAGTTTCATCACGAAATGGTCGATCATTTCTTGCGCTTGTTCTTCAGTGATTGTGCCTGCTTTCAGGTCACGTTCGATGTACACGTCTAGGAAAGTCGAAGTACGACCTAGAGACATTGCAGCACCGTTTTGTGATTTAACTGCAGCTAGGTAGCCGAAGTAAGTCCATTGGATTGCTTCTTGTGCAGTTTCTGCTGGGCGACCGATGTCAAAACCGTATTTCGCAGCCATTTTTTTGATTTGGCCAAGAGCACGGTGTTGCTCTGCGATTTCTTCACGCAGTTGCATGGTCATTTGCAGATCTTCGCCGTTTTCAAACTGCTCTTGTAGAGAAGTGAATTGAGCGAATTTGTCAGCCATCAGGAAGTCGATACCGTAAAGTGCGATACGACGGTAGTCACCGATGATACGACCACGGCCGTATGCGTCTGGAAGACCAGTCAGTACGCCTGATTTACGACAAGCAAGAATTGCTGGTGTGTAGATGTCAAATACACCTTGGTTGTGAGTTTTACGGTACTCGGTGTAGATTTTTTTAACTTCAGGGTCTAGTTCACGGCCGTAAGCGTGGCAAGAACTCTCAACCATGCGGATACCACCGTTAGGGATAAGAGCACGTTTCAGAGGTTTTTCGGTTTGAAGACCAACGATTGTTTCTAGGTCTTTATTGATGTAGCCCGCATCGTGAGCTGTGATGGTAGAGATAACAGAAGTATCGAAATCAACAGGAGCGTGAGTTGAGTTTTCTTGTTTGATACCTTCCATTACTTGTGCCCAAAGCTTGTTAGTTGCTTCGGTGCCTTCAGAAACTAGGAAAGATTCGTCACCCTCGTAAGGAGTGTAGTTCTTTTGAATAAAATCACGAACATTGACTTCGTTTTGCCAGTCACCTGCTGCAAAACCTTCCCAAGCTTTAGCAAATTGCTCTGCCATGACATACCTACCTTTTTAGTAGAAAAAACACGTACTGTTTCGCCGTTGAGCCAGCTATCCTGCATGTAATGCGGGAGGCAGTACACTCATTGAATAACAATATCTATATTCAATCTATACGCAAAAATTATACTCATCTGTTTGAATATAGATATTGTTATTTGTTCCCCTTGATTGGCAATGTAAGCTAAAAAAAACTCGTAAACCTTAAACTAAATCAATAAAAGTTAAAAATTTCAAATAAAGTTTGGGTAGTGCTAAGCACTACCCAAAGTATTGTTGAATCCCGAGTTGCCGGTTTACAGCCAAGCCTTGAGGCCATATTGGCTTTCCAGCATACCCACAGCAAGCATAGCAACTAAACAGATAATAAACACGCCGACTGGGATAATGATTTTATCGGCGAATGACAGGCGTGATGCACGCTCTTTGTCACCAATCAAACCATTGTTATCCAAGAACATGGTCAGCGCCCATGCTAAAACTGGGTTCGTAACAATAGAAGCAAAGATACAAATACCAGCTGCTTGTGAATCTTTCGTGTCACGGACCATTTGCATACCCGCTTCAAGTAGCGGTAGGGAGACACCAACTAATAGTGCCACACGCATCACTGGCGGCCATACCGCAACGTCCATTGGGAAACCAAGAATCGCAACAATGATACAGAATGAACCAAGTAGGATGGCACCAGCTGGGATCGGACGCTTCGCGATCGCCGCTGGAATCATGTATGTCCCCCAAGACGACGTAATGTTACCGCCACCAACGGCAGTCCCCACCATCTGGCGTACAGAACACATGGTCATGGTGTCATCGACATCCATCAGCACTTTCTCAGTTTTGCGCGGGTAGTTCAGTTCTTGGAAGATGCGGTGACCGAGGAAGTCAGGTGACCACATGGCAACGGCAAGAATCGCGAACGGTAGCGAAGCAATAAAGTGTTCTACGTTCGGCAGACCCAGCATCCAACCTTGTTCAGTGCTACCCCACCAGTAAACAGGGTTAAGGTTTGGTAAGCCCATTTGGGTTTCAAACTTGATGTCAAAACCTGCACCCAGAACCAGCGCAATCGCCAGACCGGTAAAGGCACACACCGGGATGGCCAGCCAGCGTTTGTTCACTTTGGCAAGGTACGCATAAATAGCGACAGTCACACCCAGAACAATCAAGCCCACATAACCCATGCTGCCCGCTTCAACGCTCGCCGATTGCAGACCAACGGCCCACTCTTGGATGGAGGTGATCTGACTCATGGTGCCGGTCAATCCTAAGAAGATGAGCAAGCCACCGGCGGTTCCTTCCGAGGTGAGGTTCACCAGTTTTGAACCACCTTTTAAGAAGCTCAGAATCAGGCCAAACACACCGATCAGAATCGCCAGCGCCAGTGGGTGAGCACCCGCCAGAGCGATCGTTCCGATCAATGGGATCATTGGACCATGGTTCCCCGCAAGGTTTGCGCGTGGGTTGAGAAAGCCTGAAGAAATGATACAGAACAGCAGTGCTGGGATCAGCATTTCTACACGTGCCACTTCAATCGCAAAGTCTTTACCAAGCGAGACATGATCCCAAGCTTGGGTCAGCCCCTCAGCCCAAGACATCATGACGGCAGAGTACATCGCGATAATGCCGATGGTACCAGCAAGTGCTGGCACTAAGTCTTCAAGTTCAAAACGGAAGTCACGACCAGGCAGGTTCAGGCCGAAGCGACGTGGCTTCATGATCTGCAGTTCGTGGTCTAGGTAATCGGAGCGGCTTGCAAACTCAGATGCTGGACGGTGGAGCTCTTTATAGCTCTTTGTGTCGATGTCTGAGCGCTCTTGATTGACTACGTCTGACATAGATTCCTCATATGTTAAAAGTAAGTAATTCTTGATTGAATTCTAAATAAATTGCCGAAGCGAAACGGTTTAAACTGCATAAGTGTTCATTTTTGCAATGACTATGCATAACCAACTGATTGAATACAGAGTTTTTATTTACTCTTTTATTTGTTGGCGAGTTTAGCGTGCTAACCCCTTAGGGTGATTGATCTTGATCACTTTAAGAATAGATATGAAATTAAGCTACATTAAACGAATGAAATCAGTCACATACTGGCGATTAAGTGTGAAATTTAATTTCAAATTGTAAGTATTCTTTCCAAAAATTTGTTCAGTTTGAGAGATGTATCACTTGGTGACAAATGTTGCCCAGAAATCTTGCGGCAGGTCTTACTTTTATAAAAATGTTAATAAATGTCAGTAAATTTTTCTTCTGGTTTCGTGTGATTCTATGCGGTGTTTGGAGAAGAATTGGCTAAAACTTGAATTACTAGTCAGATTAAATAACTAAATATACCGATTTTTTAGGTTAATGATTTGTTGCATGTTATTGGGGAGAGTGCTAGTTTGTATCCGAAATTGAGCTGGAATGCTCGGCAGTGATAAAAAATACAGGGAGTTAGAGCGCATGACTGATGTAGCCGCGCTGGATATCAAAAACCTGCACAAAACGTTTGGCCAGAACGAGGTTCTGAAGGGCATTTCACTTCAGGCTCACAAAGGTGACGTGATTTCGATCATCGGTTCATCGGGTTCTGGCAAAAGTACCTTTCTTCGATGCATCAACTTATTGGAAACACCCACTGCAGGTGAAATTTGGGTCAAAGGTGAACTGATCCAAATGAAGAAAAACCGACAGGGGGAATCGTCTCCAGCCAATGAAAAGCAAGTCCAACGCATCCGTTCGCGTCTGGCGATGGTTTTTCAAGGTTTCAACTTATGGTCGCACATGACCGTGCTGGAAAATGTCATTGAGGCTCCCGTGCACGTCCTTGGCGTCCCCAAAGCTCAGGCGATCGAGAACGCAGAGATCCTGCTCAAAAAAGTTGGTCTTTACGAGCGTCGCGATTACTACCCAGGTCACTTATCTGGTGGTCAGCAACAACGTGCGGCGATTGCTCGCGCGCTGGCAGTGGATCCGGAAGTGATGCTGTTCGATGAACCAACATCCGCGCTTGACCCTGAATTGGTTGGCGAAGTGCTTGGCGTGATGCGTGATCTGGCTGAAGAAGGACGCACCATGTTGGTGGTAACCCACGAAATGGCGTTTGCGCGTGATGTCTCTAACCACGTGATGTTCTTGCATCAAGGGCGTGTCGAGGAGCAGGGGAATCCGGCCAAGTTGTTCAGTGACCCAGATTCAGAACGTCTGAAACAGTTTATTTCATCAATTTATTGATTTTTATGCCCAAGGTTTGTCGTCGGAATGCCGCGGTGGCACCGAAGTATGAACTCGCAGCGTAGAGCAACAACAAACACAACAATACAATCACAGGAGTATGGAAATGAAAAAGTGGTTATTAGTGGCGGCTTTGGCAGCAACAGCAGCAACGGGCGTCGCCCAAGCGAAAGAATGGAAAACCGTTCGCTTCGGCATTGAAGGCGCGTACCCTCCGTTTAGCTGGACAGAAGCAGATGGCTCTCTGAAAGGCTTTGACGTGGATATGGCCAACGCTTTGTGTAAAGAGATGCAGGTGCAATGTAAGATCGTTCCACAGGATTGGGATGGCATCATTCCATCGCTGTTGGCACGTAAATATGATGCCATCATCGCGGCGATGTCCATCACTGAAGAGCGTAAGAAAAAAGTCGATTTCACCAACAAATACGCGCTGATCCCTAATAAATTTATCGCGAAAAAAGGCGCACAGCTCGACTTCACGAAAGAAGGTTTGAAAGGGGTGAAAATTGGTGTTCAACGTGCCACTACACACGATAAATACCTGACTGACAATTATGGCGATGCGGTTGAAATCGTGCGTTATGGTTCATTTGATGAAGCGTATTTGGATCTGGCGAATGGCCGTATTGCAGCCGTTCTGGGTGATGCGTCGGCACTGGAAGATGGCGTACTGAACAAACCGGGTGGTGAAGGCTATGAATTCGTGGGCCCTTCATTGACCGATCCGAAATGGTTCGGTGACGGCTTCGGTATCGCAACACGTAAACAAGACAAAGATCTGACAGAGAAACTAAATGCTGCGATCGATGCCCTACGTGCGAAAGGCGAATACCAACAAATCGCCGCGAAATACTTCAAATATGATGTTTACGGCGAATAATCAGCCGAACACAACGCGACCGTTCGTGTTGAGATAATAAAAGGCATTCCTGGTTGCTGGTTCCTAGTTCGTAGCAGTACCCAGCAACCAGGCTTTCAGGGACTAGGAACATTGTTATGCTGGATTTACAGGGATACGAAGCCTCCATTTTCAAAGGAGCCGTGCTGACCATCGAAGTTGCCGTGCTTTCACTGCTGCTAGCGATGCTGTTAGGCATGTTAGGTGCGTTGGCCAAACTCGCACCGTACCGTTGGGCGAGAGCCATTGCGACCGTTTATACCACCATCATTCGCGGTATTCCGGACTTGGTTCTGATGATGCTCATTTTCTTTGGTGGTCAAATTCTTCTCAACAACAGTTTGTATGCCATCAACGAATGGTTGAACAACTGGTTTATGTCTAGCGACCCGAACCACGAATGGGTCTCTTATCTACCGGATTACATTGATGTCAGCCCGTTTATCGCGGGGGTGCTGACCATCGGTTTTATCTTCGGCGCGTACATGGCAGAAACCTTTCGCGGCGCCATTATGGCAGTCGACAAAGGCGAACTTGAAGCTGCAAAAGCTTATGGTATGAGTGCCGCACTCGCGTTTCGTCGCATTCTCTTACCGCAAATGATTCGTCACGCGTTGCCCGGTTTTGGCAACAACTGGCTGGTGCTGCTGAAAACCACGGCGTTGGTGTCGATCATCGGTTTGGAAGATATGGTGCGGATGAGTTCGCTGGCAGCAGGTTCCACCAAAATGCCATTTACGTTCTACATGGCGGTCTCGATCATCTTTCTTTTATTTACCAGTGTTTCCACCGGTCTGTTGAAGATCGTTGAACGAAAATTCAGTATTCACACGAGGTAAACGACTATGGATTTTTCTCTCATTATCGGAAGTTTGCCTATTTATTTCAGTGGCCTGTGGACGACGGTTTGGCTGGTGGGGGTTGCACTGGTCATCGGGCTCAGCATTGCGATTCCATTGGCGATTGCGCGCAACAGTCGCAATTATGCGATTAGCACGCCGGCGTGGGCATATATCTACTTTTTCCGTGGAACGCCGCTGCTGGTTCAGTTGTATCTCATTTATTACGGCATGGATCAGTTTTTCCCAGTGAAAGACACTTTGTGGGAAAATGCATGGTTTTGTGCGTTGGTCTCGTTCGTGCTCAATACATCGGCTTACACCGCTGAAATCATTCGTGGCGCCATCAACGGGTTACCCAAAGGTGAAGTGGAAGCGGCCAAAGCGTATGGCATGAGCACGTGGAAAACCTATCGCCGAGTGGTGTTGCCAAGCGCATTGCGTCGTGCATTGCCGGCCTACAGTAATGAAGTGATCTTCATGTTACACGGCAGCGCTGTGGCGGGGATCGTCACCATCATGGATTTGACGGGGGCAGCGCGCTTGGTCAACTCGCGCTACTACGCGCCATTTGAGTCATTCCTTACCGCTGGTCTGTTTTACATGTCGCTCACGTTTATCATTATCTTCTGCTTCAAAAAAGCAGAGAAACGCTTCCTCGCGTATCTACGTCCTCTGAGTTAACGTCTTGAGGCGAACGCCTCGACGGAGCGACAACGCCATGAGAAAAGCCCCGAATTCGGGGCTTTTTGATCTATCGCAGGTGCAGTTTAATTTGAAAAGACCGACCAAATCGGTGCGTGGTCAGAAGGTTTCTCAATGCCGCGTAGTTCGTAGTCGATTCCAGCTTCGACACATGTTGCGGCCAACGATGGCGTGGCCAGAATCACATCTATGCGCAGGCCGCGGTTGTCATCGAACCCTTTTGAGCGGTAATCGAACCACGAAAACTGATCGTTAACCGCCGGGTGCAGTTTACGGAATGTATCTTCAAAGCCCCAATCTAGCAGGGTTTTTAACCACTGACGCTCTTCAGGTTGGAATGAACATTTGCCCGTTTTTAGCCAGCGTTGACGGTTCGGCTCACCAATGCCGATATCCAAGTCAATTGGGCTGATGTTGATGTCGCCCATCACAATCAGTTGATCGTCTTTCGTGTGGTAGTCATTCAGATAGGTCATCAGATCCGCATAGAACTGGCGCTTATAGGGAAATTTCGTCTCATGACTGATGTTGTCGCCCTGAGGGAAGTAACCGTTCATAACCGTGACTTTTTGGCCTTGTTCATTGAGGAAGGTCGCCATGATCATACGTTTTTGATGATCATCATTATCGGTTGGAAAGCCTTTGCGGACCTCCAAGGGCGTTTGCTTGCACAGCATAGCGACGCCGTAATGCGCTTTTTGACCGTGGAAGTAAACCTTATAGCCCATCGCTTCCACGTCTTCGAGTGGAAACGCTTCATCATGAACTTTGATTTCCTGTAGGCCAATTACGTCAGGCTGATGTTTATCAATGACTGCTTGAAGTTGGTGTAGTCGAGCACGCAAGCCGTTGATATTAAAGCTGATGACTTTCATGGTTTGTCCTTTCTTATGGTTTTAATCAACGATGTTACCAGCTTCAAAAGTGATCACAAGACGAAAAACCTCTGCAATACTGTCTGAGTCAGGAAGTTGTAAAAACGGTGTAAACTTTCAGTTGATAAATCGATAGATTGTGGTCTAATTTCAAGCTTCCTTGTTCGATTAAAGGGCAAATGGCGCAAGCATAAGGATGTTGTATGCGAACACTATCAGTTCAGTGGAAAATTACGCTGATGGCGGGAATCTGCCTTCTCGTGACGTCACTTTCTCTTATTGGCTTTTCGGTTTATAACGCAGTCAATAATCAAAAAATCATCAAACAGCAAAGTGCTGCTTCGGTGATCAACAAATCTCAGCAACTGCTGCAGACACGTGCTCAGTTAAATGCGACTGAAATTTCTGAATTCCTCAATGAAGCCATTTATCGAGCGGAAATGCTCGCGTCCAATGCGCTGTTCTTAAAAACCAATGCTGAAGAAAATTTCGGCGACAGCGAAGAACTGCGCACATCGCTGGACGACATGGTGCGCAAATCGGTGCTGAACTTTGCGACCATCGATGGGGCGTATCTGGTTTTCAAGCCCAACATGCTTGATAGCGAGGACGACAACTACATCAATGCGGATTACGTTGGCTCGAATGAAAAAGGTCGTTTTGCGCCTTACTGGATGACGACTGCCAATGGTGAAAATGTGGTGGCGAATGTGCTGACTGAAAAATCGCTGGCCGATTCAGCCAACAGCGAGCGATTTTATTGTCCGCTCAGTAGCGGTGAAGCGTGTGTCACCACGCCGCGTTTGATTGAACAAGACAATGGCGGGCTCTTGGCGACATCGATTTCCGTGCCGATCAAAATTGATGATGTTGCGGTTGGTTTTTACGGGATTGATCTAAAGCTCAATCCGCTACTGAAAATTGCTCAAGATTCGGATCGCAGCCTGTTCGGTGGCAATGGCCGAGTGTTTATCATTAGTTTGGATGGGACGTTGATCGCAAGTGATGACAACGCATTACCGATCGGTCAGCCGTTTTCAGGTTCGACCTTAAGCGGCGATCAAGTGACGGATCTGTTGTTTGGCAATGAAGTCAAAACACAATGGACGGATGATCGTGCGTGGCTAACGGTGTTTGCACCGATTCATGTAGCCAATCAAACGTGGGGCGTGATCTTTGAGATGCCACGCAGCAGCGTGTTGGCAGATGCCAATGAACTCGATAGCGTGATTTCCACACAAGTGGAAAATGGGGTGAAAGCAGAGCTTATCGCCGGCTTGTTGTTTGTTGTACTCGGTCTGCTGATTATTGCCCTGACTGCGTCGCGCATTGTGAAACCGATTCGGGCCGTCGTGGTTCGTTTGAAAGACATTGCTTCAGGAGAAGGGGATTTGACGCAGCGTTTGGCGGTGGCTTCCCAAGATGAAGTCGGCCAACTGGCATTGGGATTCAACCAATTTCTGGATAAGTTGCAGTCGACCATTCGTAAGGTGGTGGATGCGACCCATTCCGTGGCGGCGACTTCTGAGCAATCCAAAGTGGCGGCCGCGCAAACTCGCTTACGTAGTGAATCGCAGTTCAAAGAGGTTGACTTGGTGGCGACGGCGTCGGAAGAGATGACCCAGACGGCAAGTCTGGTGGTTCATAATGCTGAAAACGCGGTGAAGGCGGCAGAGCAAGCGAATCATTCGGCGCAGTTGGGGCAAAATGTTATCGAAGCATCGGAGCAAGAAATGCTCAAACTGGTGCAGAAAATGAGCGAAGCCGTGCCGGTGGTGGAAGAATTGGCGCAGAACAACGCCAACATCACGGAAATTCTGGAAGTCATCGAAGGTATCTCAGAGCAGACCAACTTGTTGGCCCTGAATGCGGCAATTGAAGCTGCACGGGCAGGGGAGCAAGGACGAGGATTTGCGGTAGTCGCAGATGAAGTGCGTAATTTGGCCAGCCGAACACAAGATTCCGTCGGCGAAATTCGTTTGGTGATTGAGCAAGTTCACAAAGGCACGCGAGATGTGGTTGCCGCAATTCAAGACAGTAATCAACTGGCCAATGGGACTGCGCAACAAGTTCAGAACGCCGTGGCTGAACTGGGACAGGTGTTTGATGCCATCGCCTCGATCAATGACATGAATTCGCAGATTGTGAAAGCGGCGGAGGAGCAGCAAACGGTGTCGGCAGAAGTCAATCAAAGTGTGGCCAACATTCGAGATCTCAGCGCGCAAATCCTAGAGCAAGCCGGGGAATCGGAAGCGGTCGGAACGCAGATCAGTGAGCTGAGCCAAGAGCAACAACGGCTGGTGTCACAGTTTAAAGTCTAAATCGAAACAAGAGCGCAGTGGCGCTCTTTTTTTCACTGAAATTTTCGCCCATGCGATGACGATGCCATATCAGTGGTTGTCGAGCTTTTGTTGAAGGTCGGCTTTGACGATCGCCAGTGCTGCCAAGGCAACTTTGGGATCAACGCCGTTGCTTTCTAGCAGGTAGATCAGATCAACGGCCAATTTGATTTCATCAGGCGCGTCGCTGAGGGGGACAGATGGTTGCGTCATTACTGGTGCTTCTCTCGGTAGGTGATTTGTCTTTCAATTTTGGCTTTGGCATCTTGGCAGCGTTTCAGGCGTTGCTCAACGGCCAGCAATGCCTGCTGCGCCGCTTGTTTGTGATACACCGAGGCCTGTTCAAGTGCCTGCTGTTTATCGAGCACCATTTCCATCAAGCGACGTTCCCAATCTTGATGCTGCGCGAGATCTTGATACAAATCGCTGATGGGTTTGCGGTAATAGCTACTGTGTTTCGGTTCATTTTTGCGGATGGATTGTGTCGACAATTCACGTTGAATCGCCCCGACTTGCGCCAGCAGCCGTTCGGTGAGGTACTCGGCTCGGTGTTGCGTCAGCTTCCCCGCATGTTGTTCACGCGTAATTGCATTTAGTGTGCTTTCTGCTTCCTGCACGCACGGTGTGAGCAACTTCCCGCGACAGTGAAACAGAACATCATCAAACAGGGGCTGATGATGCTCTCCACGAACACGGTCGACTTGTGCGGCGTGGTGCTTTAGTTCATCCAATAGCGAGTTTAGTCTCGATAAATCACTCATGTTTCTACGGTCCAGAAAACTCAGTATTCAATGGTGCGTTTAAACGGTGGCAGCGAATCCAATAAGGCTTTGCCATAGCGTTTTGACACCACGCGGCGGTCAAGTATCACGACTCTACCACAATCGCGCTCTTTCCTCAGTAAACGGCCTGCTGATTGAATCAATTTCTTACTGGCTTCCGGGACGGTGATTTGTAGAAACGGGTTGCCGCCGCGATGCTGAATGTATTCAGCATGTGCCTGTTCTACGGGTGAGGTTGGTACGGCAAACGGAATCTTGGTGATGATAAGGTTTTCCAGTAATTCTCCGGGTAAGTCGAGCCCTTCTGAAAAGCTTCCTGTACCAAACAACACACTGGTTTTTCCGCATTGGACTAGGGTTTTATGTTTATTTAGAATTTCTTTTCTGGATTTTTCGCCTTGAACTTGCAGCGCCCAACCTTTTTTTATAAATAATTTAGATAATTTCTCCGCAACTTCTTTCATTTGCCAATAAGACGCAAATAAAACGAGGTTTGCTTTGCCATCTTGGATGTAATCGGCCACTTTATCGGCCAGATAATCGGTGTATTCGGGAGCCTGAGGTTCGTATTGCATCTTAGGAATCAGCAATTCAGCCTGATTTTGATAATCAAATGGTGAAGCAAGGGCTAAAAATTGAACACCGTCCTCGGCTTTTTCGCTGATGCCGGCTTGGCGGCAGAAAAAATTGAATGAGTTGAGCGCGCGCATGGTTGCCGAGACCAAAATGGCGCCGACGCAACGACTCCAGATCTGTTGATCGAGTTGCCAACCGATTTCAAGTGGCGATACGTTCACGACGTAATCCCCCTCACGTTCAGGGCTGAGCTCCAACCAGCGAGCGAGCGGGGCTCCTTTTTCGCGCTTGGGTTCCGCCATCAAGTGCCATACCTGCGCCAAATTTTCCAAACGTTGGATGAAGAAACCAAGTTCGGCCAAGGCAGGCTCAGCAAGGCGTGGTGCCAGTTCACCATCTTTAACCCGTTCACCAATTAAGTCGGCGATTTTTGCCACGGCTTGATTGGCTTTCTGACTTTGTCGTTTCAGGTCTTTTGCTTGTTCTTCAAGCCATGTCGGCAAATCGCCGTGTTCGAATCGATAACGTTTTTCTTCAAATGCGCTGGCATCAAACTGTTTGGGGAGTTGGCTCAAGCTCGGTATCAGCGCTTGTATTGCATCTTGCGCTTCATTTCGAAAGCGGGAGACACGTTTCTCGTCGGCCAGATTTGCGAGCTTAGATAAAGATTGATTGAGTTTTTCTAACCAAGCTGCTGCGCCCTTCATGGTCGCTGCCGCGGAGGCGTGCTCGCGCGCCACATGAGGTAAATGATGTGCTTCATCGAATACGTAAATCGTATTTTCTGGTTCAGGAAGGATCACACCACCACCAAGATCGGCATCAGCCATGACTAAGCTATGGTTGGCAATGATGATGTCCGCTTTATCAAGCTCTGAGCGCGCCTTTTGAAACGGGCACTGACGATGGGCTGAAAAGCTGCCATTACAGCTGTGTTTGTCGCTGACGATACTGTTCCAGACCGTCTCTGAGATAGGCTCTGGCCATGAATCACGGTCACCATCCCACTTACCTTGAGACAATTCGGTGTAGAGCTGCTGAAGCTGTTGTATATCCTTTTCTGCAGGTTTGGACTCAAACATGGCCATTTGTCCGCCATCAGCGCCGGAGGCCGCGGCCAGTTTTTCGGTGCAACAATAACGTTGTCGACCTTTCGCGAGTATAAAAGAGAATTTTTGGTCTGTGATGCGGCGAAACAGTGGCAGATCTTTGTGCACAAGCTGTTCTTGAAGCGCCACGGTCGCCGTAGAAATGACGATTTTTCGATTGTTGCTCACCGCAACAGGAATCACGCCCATTAAATAAGATAACGACTTGCCGATTCCGGTCCCCGCTTCTGCGACCAGCATACGAGTAGACTTGTGATAGCTACCACAAAGCGTTTTTGCAATTTCTGCAACAAGATAATTTTGAGCTCGACGAGGAACAAAGTTATCGAGCTGGTTTTGAAGGTTTTGATAGCTGTTGCGTATGGACTGTTGAATTTTGGTAGTAAGCATAATGTGACCTGCGTATCGGGTCCCGGATGTTAGCACAGTTTACTAAGCGATACGTAGTTCACGAAATCGTGTGCTTTTAGAACAAATCTAGATCTCCTTCACAAAAAAAAACTGAACCTTCATACACTTAAATTTAATTTGAATGATAAAAAATATAAAACTCCATTTGTGGGTATTTTGCTGAATTAAATGCTGTTTGATTTTGTTTTTTTGAGTATTAACAACACGAAAGACTATTATGTTAAAACATTTAACATTTACCTATTCTTATTTTTTTGATTAGAACTTCGCCGAGATATTGTGAAATTTATATGTAAGTCTATGATTTAAAATGATTTATGTGTCGTTTAGAAATATTTTTTTTCACATTTGACACGCAGCATAATCTTTTGCAATCTAAACCTCGAATTAAGTGGTCGACGGTAACTAACCGCAGAGTTAGGAGACCGTCATCTAAAAAACAAAAGGGAATCGAAACGGACTTCCCATTTAAGAAAAGGCAGTGGATTAATATGAAAAAGACGCTACTAGCTCTAGCTGTTATTTCAGCAGCAAGCTCTGTAAACGCAGCAGAAATTCTGAAGACTGATGACGGCTCAGTAGATTTTTACGGTCAACTACGTACTCGCGTAGATTTCCGTGATGACGCTGATTACGATGCAAACCTGACTACAGGTTCTTCTCGTCTAGGCGTAGATGCTTCTTACGCAGTGAACGACAGCGTGAAAGCACTGGGTAAGATTGAGTTTGGTGTACCAGCTAACTCAAGCACTGATATGAAAGTTCGTGTTCACATGGTTGGTTTTGCAACTGACTACGGCACAATCCGTGTTGGTCGTGACTGGACAACTTCAGATGACATCGGCGGTACTGACTACTCTTACGTATATGGTGGCTCTGCTAACATGTACAGCACTCTAAACGGTGCGCTGCATGAATCTCAAATCAAATACGCTCTAGACCTTGATAACCTGTGGGTTAAAGCAAGCGTAGGCGTTGCTGGTGGCGACGGTGCTGACGGTCACGATCTGGCTGAAGCGTTCGTTGGTTCTTCTTTCGGTCCTGTAGCAATTCACGTTGGTGGTGGTAAAGACCAAGTAGACGGCCTGTCTAACACTTACTACGAATTGACTGCTGTATTTACTGCAACAGATGCTCTAGAGCTGAGCGGTACTTACTATGGTTCTCAACTGAAAAACGAATCTGGCAACGAGAAAATCACTCAAAACGGTTACTCTCTAGGCGCTTACTGGACATTCGTAGAGAAAACTTCTCTATACGGTGGTTACGAATTCGTTCAACAAGATGCTAAAAACATCTACAACGACAAAGACGAAGACGGTACTAACATCTTTGTTGGTCTAGAATACAAATTCGCATCATGGGCTCGCCTATTTGCTGAAGCGAACTACGCAGATGGTACAACTCTTGGCTTCACCAACGAGTCTGACATCACTGTTGACCCAACTCAAGTTGACTCTGAATTCAACTACTCTCTGGGTATGCGCGTATACTGGTAATTTTGATTACCTAAGTTATTATAAACCCGGTCTAGACCGGGTTTTTTTTTAAGGTAAATTTATGAAAGTTTTGAAGTCTTGCCTGATTTTGGGTATCAGTGCATTCAGTGTTGCAGCTCACGCTGACGCCAAACTCGAACTACCAGAGTTTATTGATCTTATCGCTGTCAACGGAATGAAGCCTGTTATCGATAAAGCATACACCGACAGCAGAAGCGTCACGTTACCTGATGGAACAAACCAAATTGTTTTTAAGTTTGAACCTATGGTTGAAGATAATGATGGTATGCGCCGCGTCTATAGCGATGTTGTGGTCACCAAATTCGCCACTGCGGATACATCACTGACTTTTGAACTGCCTAAATATCGCCGACTGAGTCAAGCTCGTAAAGACATCAAAACCTTCGAGTGGGCATTGAAAGATGCGTCAGGGAAATCGATTGATCTCATCAGTGACACGTTGGACTCAAATGGTGTTCAGTTGGGGCGCAACTATATTCAGGACGTTTTAGATTACAACCAAAAGGGTGGTGTGGCGTCGATTCCAGTGGCTGGCTTTACCTACGCAAAAACCTTGCCTGTCAATGCGCAGCAACGAGAGTTGACGGACACTGAAAACGTCGCGCAGTTGAAGTTGTGGTACACCAAAGCAAGCGTGGAGGAGCGCGAAGCGTTTCGTCAGTGGGTTGTTGATCAGGATTAAAACTCTTTCGTATCGGATCAAAAAGCCAAGCTATCGTCACTTGGCTTTTTAAATTCAACCACAACACTTCTTAAATTTCTTTCCACTACCGCAAGGGCAAGGGTCGTTGCGGCCGACTTTGTGTGCCGGTGCCTGTTGCGGAAACTCACCATCCACGTAGTACCACAGACCTTCCTCACGTAAAAATCGCGAGCGCTCTTCTAAGCACAATTCCTGCTGTTGATCGCACAGGTATGCTTTGAAATGCACGAAACCCTCTTGATCGTGTGAACCCGCTGAAGCGCTGATAACGTCCAATCGTTGCCAGTCACTATGGACGGACTCTGCAATGGCGCCGCGTTGCGATTCGGCATGACACGATGGGTGATAGGTTGCAACCACAAAGTCGACCAAGCCGAGGACGTGTGCACTGTAGCGTGCGCGCATCAGTTGTTCGGGAGTGAGTGCGTGCTTGTGATCCTGATGAATAGGTTGACAGCAGTTGGCATAGGCTGCGCCGCTGCCACAATAACAAGGGGTCATGGTGTTGTCTCGGATACGCTGATAAAAACGCCCATAGTTTATGGGCTTGCACGCAGCGTGTCGAGTGTTGGAGAGGTTTGCTTAGGTATTGAGATTGAGCAGGTCTGCTGTCCAGCTCACCGCTTCATCATAACAGCTGCTAAGGACCTCATCGCTAATGTTGAGCCGCGTGGCAATGGTCGATACTTTCTCCCAATCGGCCTGTTCGTAGGCTTTTGTCAGCGACAAAATATCGCCCAGTGTGCCGCTTTCAGCAACCAAAGCTTGTTTGACACTCTCTTCGACAGGCATTTCGTTGATGATCGATTCAAGTGATTGATCCAGTAGGCTATCAAGCAGCGAGAACATGCCCGTCAAAAAGGCATTGCCCATGTCGCTGTTTTCACTCAGACGTGAGTACACCAGTTCGCAGTAACGGGCCCGTTGAATCGACAAGCCATAGAGGTAATCGGGTTTATCGCTGTGTGTGGAAGCAATCGCAACCAGCGACACGAATTTACGCAGTCGTTCCTCGCCCAGATACACCAACGCTTGTTTGAATGACTGAATTTTCGAGCTGACCACCGCCGATGAATTGACAAACGTCAGCAGCTTGTACGATAACGTGACGTCTTTGGCGATCAAGGCTTCGAGTTCTTTATAGTCGATCTCGTCTTTGGCAATCTCTTTACACAGTTGGACGACGGTCAGAAACGCCGGTTCGAGCGATTTACGTTGAATAATCTCAGGTTTGCTGAAGAAATACCCTTGAAAGTAACGAAACCCAGCGGCCTTCGCTTGTTCGAACTCTTCGTATGTTTCCACTTTCTCAGCGAGGAAGATAATTTTAGAGCCTTTGAGTTTGTTGATGAACAGGCGAGCTTTTTCGATGGGAATGATGCGAATGTCGAACTTAATGATCGACACATACGGCAAAAATGCCTTCCACTCTGGGCTAGGTACGAAGTCATCCAGCGCGATTTTATACCCCATGTGAGCCATTTTTCGCACTGCCTGAAGCAACTCCCCAGTCGGTTCGCAATCTTCCAATACCTCGACCACCAAACTGTTGGTGGGAAACAGGGTCGGGATCATGTTGATCAAACTTTGATAGGGAAAATTCACAAAGCCCAAATGATTCCCGAGCATGTTGTAATGCGTCGACAGAAAATGATCAGACAGCAACCGGCTGGTTGCCAGATCTGGGTCAATCTCAGGGAAAGTATTTTTAGGCCCATCCCGAAACAGCAACTCATAACCCACGGTTTTTCGGTCGCTGTCTAAAATGGGCTGTCGTGCAATATAAGAGTACGTCAAGGCTGATTGATTCTTATCGTGGTTGCTTCGTATTGTGAATAATATCAGTACACATATTCATTGCTTAGCATCATCGCAAAAGTTTGCGTGGTAGATTGCGATTTAAATCATAATTGCGATTCGAAACGTCGCTTTTCCAATGAATAACCGCTTTCAGAATAGACCAATACCGAGCCTTGGGTATACCAGTCGCCCAGAACAATCCGCGTTTTTTGCGGGGCGTCACTGATGTGATGAATGGCAGGGCGATGGGTGTGGCCATGAATCATCAGTGGGACCTGATATTTGTCCATCACATGAACCACTTCGTCCGGCGTCACATCCATAATTTCCATCGCTTTTTGGCTTTTATCTGAGCGAATGTCGGTTTGAATTTTGGCCACGATGCGTTGTTTGATGAAGAACGGCAGGCGGTTAAAGAGCCATTGCAACCAAGGCTGATGCACTTTTGCGCGAAACGCCAAATAGCGTACGTCTTGGGTACACAAAGTGTCGCCGTGCAAAATAACAGCCGAAGTGCCGTACAGGTCAATCACCGTTTCGTCGGGCAGTAACGTGACGCCCGTTTGTTTTGCAAAACGGCGGCCCACCAGAAAATCACGGTTCCCTTGAGTAAAGTAACAAGGCACCCCTTGCGCGGTTAGGTGTTTAAATTCTTGCTGAATTTGTTTGGCGAACGGGGTCGGGTCGTCATCGCCAATCCAAAAATCAAACAAATCGCCCAACACATACAAGGCATCGGCGTGGATCGCTTCGTTGCGCATGAATTGAGTGAAACAATGAGTGATATCGGGGCGACTTGGGGTCAGGTGGAGATCAGAGATAAATAGTGTATGCATAGGTTCAGAAATAAGGAGCGCGATAACGCGCTCCTTTGATCGATTACTCTTCGATGGTGGTGCCAGTGATGACCACTTCGTCTAGTGGTACGTCCTGGTGCATGCCGTAAGAACCGGTACTTACGCCTTTGATCTTATTCACGATGTCCATGCCTTCGACCACTTCGCCGAATACACAGTAACCCCAACCGTCACGGTTTTCTGAACGGAAGTCCAGGAAGGTGTTGTTGTTGACGTTGATGAAGAACTGAGAGCTTGCTGAATGCGGTTCCATGGTACGCGCCATCGCGATTGAACCGACTTTGTTGCTCAGACCGTTGTTCGCTTCGTTACGAATTGGAGAGCGAGTTGCTTTTTCACGCAGGCCAGACGTCATGCCGCCGCCTTGAATCATGAAACCATCGATAACACGGTGGAACAGTGTGTTGTCGTAGAAACCGTCACGGCAGTACTGTAGGAAGTTTGCGCTTGTTTCTGGCGCTTTCTCTTCGTTCAGCTGAATTTTAATGTCACCAAAATTTGTGTGAAGGGTGATCATGTGCATTACCTTTGCTTTGTTTTGTATGAATACCGAATTTTAGCCTAACTTTTTGTTCATTCAAAACATCAAATGGATGACCTAGCGATAACAGAGTTGTTATACTGTGCCACTATTTTGGTTTTAACGGTAATTAGATAGAGATCATGTTGAAGATTTATAACTCACTTACAAGACAAAAAGAGGAATTCAAACCCATCACTGCCGGCAAAGTTGGCATGTATGTCTGTGGAGTCACAATTTACGATCTCTGTCACATCGGCCACGGTCGCACCTTTGTGTCGTTTGATGTCGTGGCCCGTTACCTGCGCTACCTTGGTTACGATTTAACCTTCGTACGCAATATCACTGACATTGATGACAAAATCATCAAACGCGCCGCCGAAAATCAGGAATCTTGTGAATCCTTGACGGAGCGTTTGATTCAAGAAATGTATGCTGATTTTGATGCACTGAACATCAAGCGCCCGGATGTTGAACCTCGCGCAACGGCGTATATTCAAGAGATCATTGAATTGGTTCAGCGTCTGATTGACCGTGGTTTTGCTTATGTAGCAGACAACGGCGATGTGATGTTTGAAGTCAATAAGTTTGATGATTACGGCAAGCTGTCGAAGCAAGACTTGGATCAGTTGCAAGCGGGTGCGCGCGTTGACATCGACATGGCGAAACGCAGTCCATTGGATTTCGTGCTGTGGAAAATGTCTAAACCTGGTGAACCGACGTGGGAATCACCATGGGGACCGGGTCGTCCTGGCTGGCACATTGAATGTTCTGCGATGAACTCATCGATTTTGGGCAACCATTTTGATATTCACGGTGGGGGTTCTGATCTGCAGTTCCCGCACCATGAAAATGAAATTGCTCAATCTTGCTGCGCGCATGATACGCAGTATGTGAACACGTGGATGCACAGCGGTATGGTGATGGTCGACAAAGAAAAAATGTCGAAGTCACTGGGCAACTTCTTCACCATTCGTGATGTGTTGAATCACTACGATGCAGAAACCGTGCGTTACTTCCTGATGTCTGGCCACTACCGTAGCCAACTAAACTACAGTGAAGAAAACTTGAATCAAGCTCGCGCGTCTTTGGAACGTCTGTACACATCACTGCGTGGTCTAGACATGACCGTCCCAGCCGCGGGTGGCGAAGAATACCTAACTCGTTTTACAACCGCGATGAATGACGATTTCAACACGCCAGAAGCGTATTCGGTTCTGTTTGATATGGCGCGTGAAGTGAACCGCCTGAAAACGGAAGACACCGATAAAGCGAGTGCTTTGGGCGCGCTGATGCGTGAATTGGCGGATGTGATTGGTATTTTGTATCAGGATCCGGAAGCGTTTTTGAAAGGCGATGCGGGCAACGATGACGAAGTTGCTGAAATCGAAGCGCTGATCAAACTGCGCAACGACTCTCGCGCTTCTAAAGATTGGGCGAATGCGGACATGGCGCGCGACAAGCTGAACGAGATGGGGATCGTGCTGGAAGATGGTCCAAGTGGTACGACATGGCGTCGTAAATAACGATTGTGTAAAGTGGGCGACATCGCCCACTTTCTTTTTGTGTCTGCGTGAGGCCTTGTGGTGAGCGCGACACGTGATTGCTATTTATTCCTTATCAACAATGAGGAACTCTCATGTCTATTATTCTGGGCATTGACCCGGGCTCTCGTATCACCGGATATGGCGTGATTCGCCAGCAAGGTCGCCATTTGCAGTATTTGGGCAGTGGATGTATTCGTACATCGGAAAAAGATCTGCCGCTGCGTCTGAAACAGATTTATGCCGGTGTGAGCGAAATCATCACGCAGTTTCAACCGGAAGTGTTTGCGATTGAGCAGGTGTTTATGGCGAAAAATGCCGACTCCGCGCTGAAACTTGGCCAAGCTCGCGGAAGTGCCATTGTGGCCGCCGTGAATGCCGATCTGCCGGTATTTGAATACGCGGCGCGTCTGATTAAACAAGCGGTAGTGGGAAATGGCGGCGCGGAAAAAGCACAGGTGCAGCACATGGTGCAGCAGATGTTAAAGCTGCCTGCCAAACCGCAAGCGGATGCGGCGGATGCGCTTGGCGTGGCCATTTGTCATGCCAACACCAACAAAACCCTGATTGCCCTGGCTGGGCAAGCGACCAGTGCCCGACGCGGCCGCTATCGCTAACGCAACGTTCGGGAGGTTTTCTGCCTCCTGTTTGACCTATCTTTTACTGGCTATCCATCCAGTTATTGATTATCATCTTGAGCATTCTAAACTCATCAAAACCAAGGATTCCCAGTGATTGGACGTCTTCGCGGCACACTGATTGAAAAGCAACCTCCACAAGTTCTGATTGAAGTCGGCGGCATCGGTTATGAAGTACAAATGCCGATGAGCTGTTTTTATGAACTCGCGAATATCGGCGATGAAGCTATTATTTACACTCACTTTGTGGTGCGTGAAGATGCACAATTGTTGTACGGGTTTAATACCGTAAACGAACGTGCGTTGTTCCGTGAAGTCATTAAAGCCAATGGTGTTGGGCCGAAAATGGGCTTGGCCATTCTGTCTGGTATGACGGCGAGTCAATTTGTTGCTTGTGTGGAACGAGAAGACATTTCAACGTTGGTGAAGTTACCCGGTGTGGGTAAAAAGACCGCAGAGCGTTTGGTGGTGGAAATGAAAGACCGCCTCAAAGGGTGGGGTGCTGGTGATTTGTTTACACCGGCAACCGACGCTGCACCGCTCGATGCGATGGGTGCGATTCATGACCAAAACGCCGAAGAGGAAGCGGTGAGCGCGCTGCTGGCGCTTGGTTATAAACCGGCGCAGGCGTCCAAAGCGGTGTCTCAAGTGTCACAACCGGATATGACCAGCGAACAATTGATTCGCGAAGCGTTGAAGTCGATGGTTTAAACTCAACAGACGGCTCACTTTAGCCGTCTGTTTTTTTCTCAAGCCAATGGATGCGGTGCTGTATCGTGTTGATTGGTTTCGCTGCCCATACAGCGTTGTTATCCCTATAGTCTCCCTGCTAACGAACAGGAATTGTTGAATGATTGAAGCCGATCGCCTTATTGCTCCGACCAACCCTTCATTTAAAGATGAAGAGGTGATCGATCGTGCGATTCGTCCGAAGAAGCTGGCCGATTACCGAGGTCAGGATCACGTCCGTGATCAGATGGAAATTTTTATTCAAGCGGCGCAAAAACGCAGCGAAGCACTCGACCATTTGCTGATCTTTGGGCCGCCGGGGTTGGGGAAAACCACCCTCGCTAATATTGTTGCCAATGAGATGGAAGTGAGCATTCGCACCACGTCAGGCCCAGTGTTGGAAAAAGCAGGCGATCTCGCTGCGCTGCTGACCAACTTGGAAGAGAACGATGTGCTGTTTATCGATGAAATTCACCGACTCAGCCCTATGGTGGAAGAGGTCCTCTATCCGGCGATGGAAGATTATCAGCTGGACATTATGATTGGTGAAGGACCAGCTGCGCGTTCCATCAAAATTGATTTGCCACCCTTTACTTTGATTGGGGCCACAACCCGCGCTGGGTCGTTAACCTCACCGTTGCGCGATCGTTTCGGCATTGTGCAGCGTCTTGAATACTATAAAGTGGCTGACCTGCAACACATTGTGCAGCGCAGTGCGGACTGCCTTGGCCTCTCTATGGACGCTGAAGGGGCGCTGGAAGTGGCGCGTCGTGCTCGCGGTACACCCCGTATTGCCAACCGTCTGCTGCGCCGAGTGCGTGATTTTGCAGAAGTGAAGGGCAATGGTCATATTTGTGCTGACATCGCTGATAAAGCGCTTAATATGCTGGATGTGGACCATCAAGGGTTTGATTACATGGACCGTAAGTTGCTACTGGCCATTATGGAGAAATTTGGTGGGGGACCGGTTGGCCTCGATAACTTGGCAGCTGCGATTGGTGAAGAGAAAGATACGATTGAAGATGTGATCGAACCGTTTCTCATTCAGCAGGGTTATTTGCAACGAACGCCCCGCGGCCGGATTGCGACCGATCGCGCCTACTTGCATTTTGGTTTAGAAAAATAACGTTACAATTAATTCTCCCTTCAAATAAAAAAGTGTTTTTGTGGATCTAAATCACACTTTTTGAAATTCCCTTACGCTGAAAGGGTTAGCTAATTTCGATGAATTGTTAACCCTTTGTACGCCTTTTCTCGTATCTAATTGTGTTTTTTACCTAATGCTAACAAGAAAGTTTATCTTTCGTTGATCTGTATCATTTTGTGGTTTTTTTATACATTTTTGGACAGCATAATTTGATGTAAATCAAGGCGGTTTTCTCCTATAAACCTTTTGAAACATCTGGTTTTTGGCAGTAGTATTAGTTCCAGCTATATTAGCTGATGCTTAACAATTAACTAACCACAATGGTACATAATTGCAACAAGTTATAGCGGTAAACTAACAAATTAACGTTATTGTTAACCTGTCTTTTTTCTGTTGATTTATGTCGAAAGTGTCATTCAGCCGACACAAAGGAGTTACCATGATTGACGTAGTTGATCTATCGCGATTGCAGTTCGCAATGACAGCGATGTATCACTTCTTGTTCGTTCCATTGACTCTAGGCATGGCGTTCTTGCTTGCCATCATGGAGTCTTTATACGTAATGACTGATAAGCAAATCTATAAGGACATGACCAAGTTCTGGGGTAAGCTTTTCGGTATTAACTTTGCTCTGGGCGTGGCGACCGGCCTGACCATGGAGTTCCAGTTTGGTACCAACTGGTCATACTATTCTCATTATGTAGGCGATATTTTTGGCGCCCCTCTCGCTATCGAAGCACTCGTGGCCTTCTTTTTGGAATCCACCTTTGTCGGTTTGTTCTTCTTTGGCTGGGATCGATTGTCAAAACGTCAACACTTAGCCGTGACTTGGCTGGTGGCTTTGGGTTCTAACTTCTCGGCGTTGTGGATCTTGATCGCAAACGGCTGGATGCAAAACCCAGTGGGCGCTGATTTCAACTTCGAAACCATGCGTATGGAAATGGTGAGCTTTGCGGAAGTGGTGTTCAACCCAGTGGCTCAGGTTAAATTCGTACACACGGTCGCTGCCGGTTACACAACAGGTGCAATGTTCATTCTAGGCATCAGCTCATACTACCTGTTGAAAGGTCGCGATATTGCGTTTGCACGTCGCTCTTTTGCTATCGCAGCATCTTTCGGTATGGCAGCAGTTCTGTCTGTGATCGTGCTGGGTGACGAATCTGGTTACGAAGTGGGCGAAGTGCAAAAAGTGAAACTGGCTGCGATTGAAGCCGAGTGGCACACCGAGCCTGCTCCTGCGGCCTTTACGCTGTTTGGTTTACCGAATCAGGAAACCATGAATACTGATTTCGCAATCAAGATTCCGTATGTGATGGGCATCATCGCCACTCGTTCTCTTGATACGCCAGTGACCGGTCTGCGCGACCTGCGTGAAGAACACGTCGACCGTATCCGTAACGGTATGTACGCTTACGAATTGCTGGAAAAACTACGTGCGGGTGATAAATCTGCAGAGAACGTTGCAGCATTTGACGAAGTGAAAAATGACCTTGGTTACGGCCTGTTGCTAAAACGCTACACAGACAAAGTGACTGACGCGACTGAAGATCAAATTCAAGCGGCGGCGGATGATTCTATTCCGACGGTATGGCCGCTGTTCTGGTCTTTCCGCATCATGGTTGCGTGTGGTTTCATCATGCTATTCGTATTTGGTGCAGCATTCGTGCAAACATGTCGTCAGAAGATCGAACAGAAACGTTGGATCCTCAAAGCCGCACTGTTTAGCATTCCACTACCATGGATTGCCGTTGAAACGGGTTGGTTCGTTGCCGAGTTTGGTCGTCAGCCATGGGCGGTTGGTGAAATCCTGCCAGTGCATACTGCAGCATCGGCGCTGAGCGCTGGTGAAATCTGGACATCACTGTTTGCGATTCTTGCGCTGTACACTGCATTCTTGATTGCTGAAGTGTATCTGATGGTGAAATTTGCTCGCAAAGGTCCAAGCAGCCTGAAAACAGGTCGCTACCACTTTGAGCAAAACGGCAACACTGTGGAAGACAGAGTTAGTCGTCAGGTCGAAGCGTAAGGCAGGGAGAGAAGATTATGTTTGATTACGAAATCCTACGACTCATTTGGTGGGTACTGATTGGCGTACTGCTGGTGGGCTTTGCCATCACTGATGGTTTCGATATGGGCGTTGGTGCGTTGGTGCCGATTATCGGTAAAAACGACAACGAACGCCGTGTGATGATTAACTCGATTGCGCCTCACTGGGATGGCAACCAAGTTTGGTTGATCACCGCAGGTGGTGCGCTGTTTGCGGCATGGCCTCTGGTGTACGCGACATCATTCTCAGGGTTCTACCTGGCGATGATCGTGACTCTGGCTGCCTTGTGGTTGCGTCCGATTGGCTTGGATTACCGCTCGAAATTGGAAAACCCAAAATGGCGTAATGCTTGGGACATCTGTATTTCGATCAGTGGTTTTGTGCCGCCAATCATTTTTGGTGTGGCATTTGGTAACTTGCTGCAAGGCGTACCGTTCCAGCTGAGCGAGTTCGCAATGCCGACTTATCACGGTTCATTCTTTGGTCTGCTCAACCCATTTGGTTTGGTCTGTGGCCTAGTTAGCCTGTTTATGATCCTGATGCAGGGTGCAACATGGCTGCAAATGAAAACCACCGGTGATGTACATGTTCGCGCTCGCAACATTGCTCAACTGACTGGTTTGCTGACTGTGATTTTGTTTGTTGCAGCAGGCTTCTGGGTCCAAAACATCGATGGTTACGTGATTACCAGTGCGATTGATACCATGGGCCCATCGAACCCACTGAACAAAGAAGTGGCACGCGAAGCGGGCGCTTGGATGCATAACTTTGAGCAGTACCCTCTGCTTTGGGCTGCGCCAGCCCTGGGTGTTGTCATGCCTCTGCTGGCGGTGCTTGCTTCTCGCGTTGAGAAAGGTGGCATTGCGTTCCTTGCTTCAAGCTTGGGTAACGCGGGCGTTATCTTCACTGCAGGTTTTGCCATGTTCCCATTCGTGATGCCATCAAGCCTGATGCCTAGCCACAGCTTGACCATGTGGGATGCAACCTCAAGTGAGCTGACCCTGAACCTGATGACGGGTGTGGCGTTTGTCATGGTGCCAATCATTCTGGGTTACACCACTTGGTGTTACTACAAAATGTTCGGCCGCTTGGATGACAAGTTCATCGAAGACAACAAAAACTCACTGTACTAAGGAGCTCAGACTATGTGGTATTTTGCGTGGATTCTTGGCGTATTGCTCGCCTGTGCATTCGGCATCATCAATGCTCTTTGGTTAGAGCACTCAGAAATGATGGACAAAGATAGTGAGTAATTGGTCTGATCAGATTGCCAATTTACATGCGCCAATGGATAGAACCCGATTGAAGGTTCTATCCCTGATTCTCGGTTTCTACCACGTTGCAATGGTGATGTGGGATCCAGAAGCGTACAGCGCGAGCATTGGTGGTTTTAATGCAGTGGTGGCACCGTTACTGATTTGGGCGATTTGCTCAAGCATGGTATACGGTGTCGGCTTCAAACCACGTAAATGGATTTGGCAACTGGTATTCAGCCCTTACATCTCACTGCCGATTCTGCTTTGTTTGTTGGCGATCCGCGTGATCGGATAACAAAGCAGCATCATTGATGATGATTTATTCGAATTAGCGCTGTCTCTTTGAGGCAGCGCTAATTTTTTGTCAGTCGCAGGCGAAATCTTTGCGACACCTTGTACTAACATCAATGAGATGCGTTATAGTAACCCACTCATTCAGCCATCTAGTGAGACGGTTACGTCACTATCATGCAAGTTTTTAACTGGCCAATTACCATTTACTATGAAGACACAGACGCCGGTGGCGTGGTCTACCATTCCAATTACCTCAAATTTTTCGAACGTGCGCGGACAGAAATGCTGCGTTCTATCGGTGTGTCGCAGCAAGTGTTGCTGGAACAAAGCATCGGCTTTGTTGTCCGACATGCTGACATCGATTTTTTGCAAGGGGCTCGTCTTGACGATCAACTGACGGTCGTGACCTCAATCGCAGAGCTTAAAAAGGCGTCGTTAACCTTCTGTCAGGAGCTGGTAAATCCTGATGGGCGACTATTGTGTAAAGCAATGGTTAAGGTAGCATGTATCGACAATGAGAAAATGAAACCCAAGGCGATGCCTCAATCAATTTTTTTGGAGTTTACCCATAGTGACTGCTGATATTTCTATTCTCGATTTATTTTTGCAAGCCAGCTTCCTCGTTAAGGTGGTGATGCTGATTCTTTTGGGGATGTCGATTGTCTCGTGGGCGATGATCATCAAGCGCAGTAAAGTGCTGTCTCAAGCTGCACGTAGTGCGGAAGCATTTGAAGATAAGTTCTGGTCAGGAACAGATCTGTCGGTGCTGTATCAAGATGTCAAAAAGCGCAAGGACGAAATCGCCGGCACAGAAGAGATTTTCTATTCTGGCTTTACAGAGTTTGCCCGCCTACGCAAAACCAATGCAGCTTCTCCAGACTACGTCATGGAAGGCACTGGCCGTGCGATGCGCGTGTCTGTGGCGCGTGAAGTTGATGATTTAGAAACCAACTTGCCATTTCTGGCAACGGTTGGCTCAATCAGCCCTTACATCGGCCTGTTTGGTACCGTTTGGGGGATCATGCACGCCTTTATCGCGTTGGGTCAGGTGAAACAAGCGACACTGGCAATGGTTGCCCCAGGTATCGCAGAAGCGCTGGTCGCGACCGCGATGGGGCTGTTTGCCGCGATTCCTGCGGTGATGGCATATAACCGTCTGAGCAACAAAGTCAGTAAGCTGGAACACGGTTACGCCACCTTCTCTGAAGAGTTTCACAGTATTCTCCATCGTCAGGCGATGGCAGGTAGGGAATAACGTATGGCAGGTTATCAACCGAAAAAGCGGAAGATGACGGCTGAGATTAACGTCGTACCTTACATCGATGTCATGTTGGTACTGTTAATCATCTTTATGGTGACGTCGCCTTTTGTGACACAAGGTGTGGATGTGGAGCTTCCTCAAACGACCACGGCCAAATCGATGTCTGATATGGCGGGAGACAGCGACGCCAGCTTTATCATCGTTGAAATCGATAAAGAGGGGAACCTCGGTTTGAGCGTGAACGATGAAGAAGTACAGCGCGGCCTGTCGCTACAGGACGTGATTGTTCGCATCAAAGCGGAATTATCGCTAAAGCCCGATTCCCCTGTGGCGGTGGGCGGCGACCGAGCCACGCCGTATGCGGATGTGGTGCTGGTACTGGACGAACTGAGCCGAGCAGGTATTCCTAAAGTTGGCTTATTAACGGATATCAAGGAATAGGCTTAATACTGTTCATGAAAGATCAGAAGTCGAAGAAAAACGATTACAAAAAGCCGCTTGTCATCTCGGTTGCTTTACACGTGGTGCTGGTGGTGGCCTTGCTATGGGGCACGGACTTTACGATGTCCAAACCCGAAGTCAGTGGTCGGATGGTGGAAGCTGTGGTGATTGACCCGAATTTGGTCAAGCAGCAGGCACAGCAGATTCGCAGCCAACGGGAAGCAGCCGCAAAGCAAGAGCAGGAGCGGCTGGATAAGTTGCGCCGCGAAAGCGAGCAGTTGGAAAAGAACCGAAAAGAGGCTGAAGAGCGTATTCGCCAGTTGAAAGAACAACAAGCGAAAGACGCGAAAGCGGCTCGAGAAGCTGAAAAGGCTCGCCAACAGAAAGAACAAGAGCAAAAAGTTGCCGCAGAAAAAGCGAAACAGGAACAAGCACGCGCTGCTAAAGCTGAAGCCGAACGTAAGCTGAAAGAAGAAGCAGCGAAGAAAGCTGAAGCAGAACGAGCAGCTAAAGCCGCGGCGGCAGCGAAAGCAGAACAAGAGCGAGTCGCGCGTGAGAAAGCGGCTCAAGAAGCGCAAGAAAAGGCGCGTAAAGAGCGCGAAGCGGCTGCCAAAGCGGAACAAGAACGTATCGCGAAAGAAAAGGCAGCCAAAGCTGCGGCTGAAAAAGCTCGTATCGAAAAAGAGCGCGCGCAGCAAGCTGAGCGAGAACGCAAAGAACAAGAAGCCGCGTTGAACAATATCTTCGCCGGCTTGGAAACGGAATCGCAAAACAACTCAGCGGCACGCTCGCAGCACGTTACCAGTGAAGCGCAACGTTGGGGCGCGATCTACACGCAGCTGATTCAACAAAACTTGTTATTGGAAGATAGTTTCAAGGGAAAGCAGTGTAGGGTGAATCTGCGCCTCATCCCTACTGGAACAGGCGCGATTGTAGGCGATCTTCGTATTCTTGATGGTGACAGCCGACTGTGTGCGGCCACCAAACGTGCGGTGGCCCAAGTGGGGACCTTCCCACTGCCAAAGAAAGATGAATCTGACGTCATCGAAAAGCTAAAGAACATCAATTTAACCGTAGTACCAGAGTAAAAAGGAAAAGCTTGTGTTAAAGCGATTAATGTTAGGATGCCTGCTTGTGGTATCAAGCAGCGTGCAATTTGCCAATGCGGCGTTGGAGCTGGTGATCACCGACGGTATCAATTCCGCGCGTCCAATTGCGATTGTTCCTTTCAAATGGGAAGGAAAAACCAAACTGCCACAAGATGTCTCTGGCGTGATTGCCTCGGATCTTCAGCGCAGTGGTAAATTTAGCCCCATTCCAACCAACAAAATGCCTCAAACGCCATACAACGAAGCCGACGTCAAATTCGACGCATGGACTAGTATTGGTGTCGATGCGCTACTGACCGGTAGTATTACCCAAAATGCCGATGGCAACTACGTCATCAACTATCAATTGGTCGATGTGGTGCGAGGTCAGTTAACCCAAGGCCAAAGCCGTGCGTTAAGTTCTGATGGTCAACTGGTCTTGTCGAAAGATCATGTGCTGTTTAATAAAGTGGCGACGGTTCCGGCCAAGCGCATGCGTGAATACGCGCACCGTATTGCTGATCTGGTGTACGAAGAACTCACTGGTGAACGTGGCGCTTTCTTAACGCGCATTGCTTACGTGGTGGTGAACGATAAAGATGCTTATCCTTATCAGCTGCGTGTGGCCGACTACGACGGTTACAACGAACGTTTGGTGTTGCGCTCGAAACAACCGTTGATGTCGCCTGCTTGGTCTCCAGACGGTAAGAAACTTGCCTATGTGAGCTTTCAAAACGGCCAGGCAGAAATTTACATCATGAACATTTATACTGGTGAGCGTGAAAAAGTGACGTCATACCCACGTCACAATGGGGCGCCAAGATTCTCTCCGGATGGAAAAACGCTGGCCTTGGTTTTATCAAAAACCGGTAGTTTGCAGGTCTACACATTGGATCTGACCAGCCGCAAGCTGACGCAAATTACGAGTGGTCGGTCAAATAACACAGAACCTTTCTGGAATCCTGATGGTAAATCCCTGATATTTACATCGGATCGGGGTGGTAAACCACAGATATATCAAGTAAATTTGACAGACGGTGCGACCAAACGTCTGACCTGGCAAGGTAGCCAAAATTTAGGTGGCCAAATTACGCCGGATGGCCGATTCCTCGTGATGGTGAATCGCAGTAACTCTGGTTTTAACTTGGCAAAACAAGACTTGGAAACCGGTTCTGTGCAAATTCTGACGAAGACTTTGCTTGATGAGTCTCCAAGTATTGCACCGAATGGTGGTATGGTCATTTACAGTTCTATCTATAACAAGGCAAACGTATTGTCTATGGTGTCGATAGATGGACGATTTAAAGCTAGATTACCGGCAACTAATGGGCGCGTTAGAGCACCTGCTTGGTCTCCGTTTTTATAGCAACTAACTATTACATAGTAAGGAAAATAAGATGCAACTTAACAAGGTTCTTAAAGGGCTACTGATTGCGCTACCAGTACTAGCAGTGACTGCATGTAGTTCAAGCGACGAAGCGGCAAACGCTTCTGGTTCTGAAACTAACCAAACTACGTCAGGTACAGCAGGCAACGTGGATACAACCGTTGTTTCGCCAATGGACGAGAATGCACAACTTTCTGAACAAGAGTTGAAAGAACAAGCGCTTCGTGAAACTCAAACCATCTACTTCGCATTCGACAACGCAACAATCGCAAGCGATTACGAAGAAATGCTAGCAGCGCACGCTGTATATCTGACTAAAAACCCAAGCCTGAAAGTGACTATCGAAGGTCACGCAGACGAGCGTGGTACTCCAGAGTACAACATCGCACTGGGTGAGCGTCGTGCGCAAGCTGTTGCTAAATACCTAGAAGCACTGGGTGTTCAAGCTGACCAAATCGCTATCGTAAGCTACGGTGAAGAGAAGCCGCTACTTCTAGGTCAAACTGAAGAAGTATACGCGAAGAACCGCCGTGCTGTTCTAGTATACTAATTGAGGATGAACCTCATGTTCAGTAACCTAAAGCGCGTGTTTACGCTTACGTTACTGGCAAGTGCAGCGAGCGTTTCGTTCGCTGCACCAGCTCCAGTATCTGACCTGAGTAACAGCAACAATTCCGCGTCTGCGACACGTTCTGGTGCGCCAGAAGGTGAGGTGGCACGTCTCGAACGCTTGCTAGAAAACCGTAATCGCATGCAGTTGCAAATGCAAAAGCAACTGGACGATATGTCCTTGGAAATTAATGAATTACGTGGGCAGATAGAACGAAACAACTACGACATGCAGCAAATGCTGGAGCGTCAGCGCGAATTGTTTGTCGAGCTGGATAACGTTCGTAGTGACATGAAAAAACGTCCGGCTGCGGCTGCCGTGGCAGATACCAGTCAAAGTGAAGAGATTCCGGCTGGTACATTCAGCAGTGATGCTGACGAACAAGCTGCCTATGAAAATGCCGTCGATCTGATCTTGAAAAAACGTGATTACGCTGGCGCAATCGCTGCGTTTCAACAGTTTCAGAAAGACTACCCTAATTCAAATTTCGCCTCGAATTCGCATTACTGGCTAGGCCAGCTCTATTTTGCGAAGAAGCAAGATCCAGAAGCGGTGAAGAGCTTCGCGGCTGTGTTGGCATACAAAGATTCCAACAAGCGTGCGGATGCGATGGTCAAACTTGGCGATATCGCCAAGCGTAATAACAACGCAGCACAGGCAAAGAAATACTATCAGCAAGTTGTGGATGAATATCCAGACAGTGCATCTGCCAAAGTGGCAAAAGAAAATCTCAAGTAGTCAAAAGGTCGCATTCTGCGGCCTTTTTTGTCTCTGGTGTGTTGCGATAATGGACAGCTTGGATACCATGTTATGGCACCAATCACTTTTGCCTATCGCTGAGGTTACAGTGTACAATGCCCGGATTAAGGAAGTTGCGTAGAGCAAGAGCAATGAGTCATATACTGGATAAGATAGACACGGTTTACCCGTTCCCTCCCAAACCGATTCCGTTAACAGAACAAGAAAAACAAACGTATATCGCAAGTATCAAACAACTGCTGAAAGACAAAGATGCAGTGTTGATTGCCCACTATTACACCGATCCTGAAATTCAGGCACTGGCTGAAGAAACGGGCGGCTTTGTCGGTGATTCCCTTGAAATGGCTAAGTTTGGTAACCGCCATCCTGCCAGCACGCTGATTATTGCCGGTGTGCGCTTCATGGGGGAATCCGCCAAAATCCTTACGCCCGAAAAACGCATTTTGATGCCAACACTGGAAGCGGAATGTTCGCTTGATTTGGGCTGCCCAGCAGACAAATTCACAGAATTTTGCGATGCGCACCCAGACCACACGGTGGTGGTGTATGCCAATACGTCCGCGGCGGTCAAAGCACGGGCAGACTGGGTTGTCACCTCTAGCATTGCGTTAGAAATTGTGGAACATCTGGATGCCGATGATAAAAAAATCATCTGGGGGCCGGATCGCCATTTAGGTTCATACATCGCCAATAAAACGGGTGCAGACATGCTGTTGTGGCAAGGCGAATGCGTCGTGCACGATGAGTTCTCTGCCGATGCGCTGAAAAAAATGAAGTCGCTGTATCCTGATGCTGCCATTTTGGTGCATCCGGAATCACCTTCCAGCGTGGTGGAATTGGCAGATGCTGTCGGTTCAACCAGCCAACTGATCAAAGCGGCCAAATCGCTGCCACAGAAAAAAATGATTGTGGCGACGGACAAAGGCATCTTCTTCAAGATGCAGCAAATGGTGCCAGAAAAAGAGTTGATCGAAGCACCAACCGCTGGTGCTGGTGCGACCTGTCGTAGCTGCGCTCATTGCCCGTGGATGGCGATGAATGGTTTGAAGGCGATTGAACAGGCCTTGCGTGATGGCGGTGAAGCGCATGAAATCTTTGTGGATGAAGCGCTCCGTGTGAAATCACTGATCCCACTTAATCGCATGCTGGATTTTGCTGAACAACTGAACATGCAAGTCAAAGGCAACGCGTAAGCCGTCAGCGAGTTTTCATTGACCGCAAATCCATCGAAAAAGCCCGTCCATTGGACGGGCTTTTTTACATCATATCGATCACTGCTGCTCAGCCAGTGCCACCCCACGTTGGGTCAGGCCACATAGCATCACTGGAATCGCATTGTAAATCTCTTCAAACTGATCAAGGCCTTCTAAACCTTGTTCAGCCAAAGTTGCGAGCGAGGTTTCCGGATCATAGAGCATGCTCAGCGAGAGCAACACACCACCGAGCAGTGCGTTGTCCTGGCTCTCTTGCGGCATCAGCACTTCCCAGTCATCGCGCGCGAGCTGCCAGCCTTGCAGTGTGCCTTCACAAAAATCGCGTGCGGCTTGATTGATGATCTCTTCTTCATCCAGTTCACAGCCTTCTGGCCATGCCCAACTGCCATTTAACAGCGCTGGGCGATAGACGTTCCACATGTCGATGATGTGTTGAAAATAGCTTTCCATCACTTCGGCGTCGGTAAATGGCGCAACTTCTTCTCCGCCCCATAAGAATGGCAGCCACTCTTCGGGTGGCAGAATGTTGGGAGCGGAAGCCATCGCTGTCACAAAACCACGGGTCTTCGCTTCGTTTAGCAGTCGGTCTTCTAACTCAGGTAAGGCAAGAATATCGTGTAACGTCAAAATAGAGTTCCATACTTATCTGGGGAAAATAAGCGCCCATCTTACCCTCAAACGCACCTCAAAGGCGAATTAGTTGCATCAAAACCGAATGCTTTGCGAACAAAAGAGAGCGGTGTCTGAATCACGAAATCAATGAATAAAACATTTTACTCAATAACTTATTCACTATACTTGTACAAACGGAAAAATTTCAAAGGCTTATGGAAATACGTTCCTCACTGAAACGCAAAAGTATGCTCGCTCTGGGCGTATACCTGTTTTTCTTCCTCGCGACGATAGGAACGGTGACCTATTGGGTGGTGGAAGCCCCTTTTCGCCAAGAGGTACAGCAGAATCTGGATTTGCGCGCGACGCTGTTAGCGACACAAGTGCGGGAACCGCTGAACAGCTCCATCGGCGTGTTACAGAGCATTGTGAGCATCGGCCAAAGTGGGCAAGGGCAGACGGAGCAAAGCCGAATGCTGCGGTCGCTTTTCTCCATTCTTGACGGTGTGGTGATTAGCGGCGGATTGTGGCCAACGCCCAACAGCATTGTGCCTGATCGTCAGTACACCAGCCTGTTCTTCAACCGCGCCAGTGATGGCAAGGTTGATCAATTGATCTCTTGGAACAATCCGGCGGCCGGTGGTTATGACCGTGAAGCGTGGTATCTGTCGGCGGTGGATGAACCCAAAGGCAGCGTGACGTGGTCGCCGGTCTATGTGGACTCTTACACCCAAGTGCAGATGATCACCGCCTCCGCGCCGTATTACGTGGATGGACATTTTGCGGGTGTGGCTACGGTGGATTTGTCGCTCGAAGGCTTTGTGGATTTTATTGCTGATCACGCAGAGGAATATGGACTTGGGATCAAACTGTATGATGCCTATGGGTCGATCATCAGTGAGCACAATTTTCATTTACGCCGCGGCGCGTATGTCAGCCGCTACCCGTTTGGCGATTTTCATTGGCAGTTGGAAGTGGTCAATGCGCGTCGATTGGTCAACGAGCAAGTGTATGAGTTGATCTCGGGCGTGGAGCGTGGGCTGATTCCGTTGCTATTGCTGTGCGTCATGTTCGGTTATTACCTGCTTAATCGCTACTTGATTAAGCCGATTGTGGTGATTGCTCAAAAAGTGGATGAGTCGATGGAAGGCGGCATCATCGATGTGCCGTACCACAGCCAAGATGAAATCCGTTACCTTATCGATACCTTCAATCAAAAAACCGTGTATCTCGAAGCGGAGAAAGTCAAAGCCCAGGCTTCAACCAAAGCCAAGAGTGCGTTCTTAGCGACCTTGTCTCATGAGATTCGTACACCGATGAATGGTGTGTTGGGAACCGCGCAAATTCTGTTAAAAAGCGACCTCAAACCGCGACAACGTCAGCAGATGAAGAGCCTCTACGAGTCCGGTGAACACATGATGACGCTGCTGAATGAAATCCTCGACTTCTCCAAAATAGAGCAGGGCCATTTGGAGCTCGATCGCAGCAGTTTTCCGCTGGATTCCATCATTGGTAGCGTCACCAGCGTTTACTCCACGTTGTGTAACGAAAAAGGGCTGCAATTTAAAGTCTATTCGCAAATTGAAGAGAACCGTTGGTATTACTCAGATAAAGCACGCCTGCGCCAAATCCTATTCAACCTACTCAACAATGCTGTTAAGTTCACCTATCGCGGGTTGGTCGAGGTCATTCTTGAAGAAGAAATTGTTGGCGAGCAGTTGTATCTCATCATTCAAGTGCGTGACACCGGCATCGGCATTCCCAAAGACGCGCAAAACAAAATCTTCAAACCGTTTGAGCAGGCGGAATCGTCTACCACACGTCGTTTTGGTGGCACTGGGTTGGGGCTGGCCATCGTCAAGCAGATCACCGAATTGATGCGCGGTTCTGTCAACGTGGTGAGTGAAGTGGGCATTGGAACCAGTTTTACCATTCGCGTGGCCATTGATGCGACGGAGTCACAAACCACCACCACGAAACCACTGCGTCACGTCAGTTACACAGGATTGCGAGTACTGATCGTCGAAGACAATCGCACCAACAGCGTCATTCTGGAAACTTTCATGAAAAACAAAGGTTTTGAGTGCTCGTGTGTCGAAAATGGCGCTTTAGCGATCAAAGCCGTCAAAGATGGTCATTACGACCTCATCTTGATGGATAACCACATGCCAGTTAAAGATGGCGTTGAAGCGATTGATGGCATTCGACGCTTGGATAGCGACAAAGCCAAAGTGCTCATCTTTGGCTGCACCGCAGATGTTTTTAAAGAAACGCGCGAGCAGATGCTCCATGCGGGCGCCGATTTTATTATTGCCAAACCGATTGACGAAAATGAACTAGACGATGCGTTATATCGTCATGCCAATGCCCTGTATCAATTTCAGACGCATCAGCGAAAGCCCGTGTTCTCCGGTTCAACCGAAGAGCTATTGGTCAAACTCTATATTGCTTTGGATAATCAAGCCGTTGATGACGCGCTGGAAATCACCGAATCATTGCAACAAACCCTTCCACTTCCTGCCGATCACCAGATTGTCCACGTTCTGGAACAGACCCTTGAATCGTTAAGAAGAGGGCGCGTTCCCTCACACGATCAGATCGATCTTTTAACGGTCTTACTGACTGAATTCTGTAATTAAATTACAAATAGAGCGCAAAGTTAAACGATTGTCTTGTTAATTAGTTGTAAATATTAGCGGGAGTGGCTACTTTTCTCTCACTTTTTGGTAGTTTATTTACCATTTGAAACGAAAAACGGAACCTAAAACTAATATTTGTGTGATTTAATAGCGCCATAATCTGGATGAAATGTAATATCCAGTCATCTATTTTATTAAATCATTTAAATTGCAGTTAAATATTTCATTGATGAGGGTGTAAATGAAACCACGTGGTCCGTTTTGTATCAGACACGCAGCCGCGGATACATTTGCCATGGTCGTGTTCTGTTTTGTCGCTGGAATGATCATCGAGATCTTTATTTCAGGTATGACGTTTGAGCAGTCGCTGGCTTCGCGTACGCTCTCGATTCCGGTCAACATCGCCATTGCATGGCCGTATGGCGTCTTTCGAGATTTCGTGTTGCGTCAAGGTCGAAAACTGTCGACCGGGAGCGTGATGAAGAACATCTCGGATTTGGTGGCGTATGTCTTGTTCCAGTCACCGGTTTACGCGGCGATTTTGTACACCGTTGGCGCGTCAAGCGAACAGATCATCACCGCGGTGGCCAGTAACGCATTGGTGTCTTGTGGCATGGGCGTGCTGTATGGTTACTTCCTCGACATGTGTCGCCGTTGGTTTAAAGTGCCAGGTTACTATCAAAACATCTGAACGCGGTGATTTTGTGCGAATTAGCCAATTAGTAAGCAAACAAACCACATTGTCCGCTTTTTTTAGGTTTTGCTCTTGACCATCTTCAGCAGAATCATTAAATTAGCGCCTCGTTAGCCGATAAGGTTAACACAACGGTGAGTTGTCCGAGTGGCTTAAGGAGCACGCCTGGAAAGTGTGTATACGGCAACGTATCGAGAGTTCGAATCTCTTGCTCACCGCCAAATTCTAAGCCCCAGCAGAAATGCTGGGGCTTTTTCGTTTCTGTAATCTTAATCAGATGCGCTTCGGCGTGACGCCACGTTTAACGCGACAAGCTAAAAATTATGAGTGGCTTCATAGGACGCCTCGATGCATATGGGTTAGACTGAAAGCTACCTCATTGTTTTATAAGAATGTATTGATGACGTCGAAAGAGCGCAGAGCTGAAATTCTCAGTTATATCCAACTTCATCAGCGTGGCACGGTTCGCTATTTCTCAAAGCGCTATCAAGTGTCCGAAGTCACCATCCGCCACGATCTGAACATCCTTGAACGACAAGGTTGTGTGACGCGTTGCTATGGCGGCGCGCTGATCAACGCGCAATTTGCATTTGACCAACCATTGCACGATAAAAAACAGTTAAATCAGGACATCAAAAGCCAGCTCGGTGCGTATGCTGCCTCGCTGGTGGAAGACGGTGACACCTTAATTCTCGACTCCGGCTCGACCACAGAGCACATTGCATTTCATTTGACGCATAAAAAGCAGCTGAAGGTGATGACGAATGCCATCAACATTGCGTACCACCTGGCCAATCACGAAGACATTGAAGTGATTGTGACGGGAGGGGTGATGCGCAAAAATTCGTATTCATTGCATGGCGAGTCCGGCGAAGCGCTGCTCGGCCAGTTTCGCTTCAATAAACTGTTTTTGGGTGTGGATGGTTTTGATAAGTCTGCGGGGATCACCACGCCCCATTCGGGCGAGGCCAACATCAATCGCAGCATGGTGGCGGCGGCTCAGATGGTGATCGCCGTGGCGGACTCTTCGAAATTTAACCGGCAAAGTTTCTGTTTAATCGCGCGTCCAGAACAGTTGGACATGCTGATTACCGATAGTGGCATTCCTGACGATTATCACCGTGAATTGGTGGCGATGGGGGTGGATGTGCGTTTGGTGGACCGGCTGCCAACGGCCTGATGATTGCCTCCTTTTCACCATGTGCCCCAAAGGGTGACCGCTGAATTTTAAGCTGACTTTCGCAAAGTGTGATCTCACGCAGGTCATGATGTGAAATTGCGCCGCTTTTTTAACCACTGCTTTCCCTTTCACTTTCACTTCCCTTATTTCCTTGAATTTCTGCGGTTAACCCTCGTTTGACTGTCGAATTATCGAAAGATTAACCTTTCACTTTTTGCGAAGTGAAAGGTTTTTTGTCGTTAAATCGAAAGGTTTTCCGCTGTGATCTGGCTTTCATTTTTCTCAAACAGCCCCTGATTAAATAAAAACACAACGAAGCGAAAGCTGTGGAAAGCCAACTGAAAGGCAACGAAAGGGGAGAACAGTGATGACCAGCGCAGAACGTCGACAACGAATCATGTCTCACATTCAGCAACACGGCTCGGGCAAAGTGGATGATTTCGCGCTGACCTTTAATGTCTCTGCCGTCACGATTCGCCATGACCTCAATGTGCTTGAAAAAGAAGGCTGTGTTTTTCGCTGTTATGGCGGCGCAAACCTCAATCCCAATTTCGCGTTTGACCAACCGCTACATCGAAAAGATCAACTAAATCGCACGACCAAACAGATGATTGCTTTGGCAGCCGCGCAGTTAATTAGCGATGGCGAAGCCGTCATTCTCGACTCCGGCTCAACCATCGCGTTGATGCCTCAGCATCTGACCCAGAAAAAATTAGTCGTGATGACGAATGCACTCAACACCGCGTACCAACTGAGCCACAACGACAATGTGGAGCTGCATGTTATTGGCGGCAGTTTGCGCCGCGCATCTTGTTCTCTGACGGGTCACCATGGCGAACAACACATTCGTTCCTACTTGTTCGACAAGTTGTTTTTAGGGGTGGATGGATTTGATTTACACGCCGGTATTACCACGCCCGATAGCCATGAAGCACAAGTGAATCGCGCCATGTGCGATGTGGCGAGGCAAGTAATTGCGGTGACGGATTCAAGCAAGTTTGGCCGTAAAAGCTTTTGCCTGATCCGCGCAGCCAACCAGATCGATGTGCTGGTGACCGACAGCCTCATTCCGCACGCCACGCATCAAGCGCTGCTGGAGATGGGGGTGGACGTCATCATCGCAGACCACATTTCCTCACACCGTAAGTTGAACTAGGACAAACCATGAAAACGCTACTCTCGTTAATTCAGCAACATAAACAAGGACAAGCCAAGGGGATCTACTCCGTGTGTTCTGCGCATCCTCTGGTGTTGGAAGCCGCGATCAAACAAGCGGCGCGCGATGATCAACTGGTGTTGATCGAAGCGACATCCAACCAAGTGAACCAGTTTGGCGGCTACACCGGCCTAACCCCGCGCGCGTTTGCCGATGATGTGGTTGCTTTGGCGGCGCGCTTGAATTTTCCGAAAGAGCGCTTGGTTTTGGGCGGCGATCATCTTGGTCCAAACTGCTGGCAGCATTTGCCTGCACGACAAGCGATGGAGTATTCCGCGCAGCTGATTCACGACTACGTCACCGCCGGTTTCAATAAAATTCATCTCGATTGTTCGATGGCTTGCGATGGAGACGACACGCCGCTCTGTGAAGCGGTGATGGCCGAGCGTGCGGCGCAGTTGTGTATGGTCGCTGAGCAAGCGTGGAAAAGCCGGGGTGGCGAAGCGCCGTTGTATGTGATTGGCACGGAAGTACCAATTCCGGGGGGCGCGCTTGAATCGTTGCACGAGCATGACATGCAAGTGACGCAGCCAGCGCAAGCCATTGCGACGTTGAATGCGCATCATCAAGCATTCAGTGATTTAGGGTTGGCGTATGTCTGGCCACGTGTGATTGGCTTGGTGGTGCAGCCTGGCGTGGAGTTTGATCACCATGATGTGCATCACTATCAAAGCCAAAAAGCACAACCACTGAGTCAAATGATTGAGCACCAGCCACACTTGGTGTTTGAAGCCCACTCGACCGATTACCAAAACCCTTCGGCTTATCATGCGCTCGTGCGTGACCATTTTGCGATTTTGAAAGTGGGGCCTGCGCTGACGTTTGCATTGCGTGAAGCACTCTTTGCGTTAGATGCGGCAGAGAAAGAGTGGTTGGGCGCGCATCACGCCTCCCACCTGCGCAACACCATCGAACAAGTGATGCATGAACAGCCCAATCACTGGCGTTCTCATTATCAAAGCAAAGGGCATCAGCAATTCTTAGATTGCACCTACAGCCTGAGTGACCGCATTCGTTATTACTGGGCGCATTCGGATGTGCAAGCAGCGCAGCAGACCCAGTTGACCAACCTTATTGATAACCCCTTACCGACGACGTTATTAAGCCAATACTTGCCCAATCAGGCTCGAGCGATTGCGCAGCAACAGATTGCCAATCATCCCGCGGAGATCATCATTCACAAAATCATGGAAGTGACTCAGCGGTATGCCGATGCTTGTTATCGCAATGAGGCTGAGTGTCAGGAGACGATTTAATGACAACTTATTTAGGTTATTCATCCGCTTGGCTTGCCGAACATCGCGCGATTCATACGGCTCAAGAGATCTCGCATCAGCCCGTGTTGTGGCGTGCGTTGGCGCAAAGTTTGGCGCTGCAAGCGGAACGCATCGACGGCTTTCTTGCGCCACTGTTACAGCGTGACGACCTACGAATTATTTTGACGGGCGCGGGCACTTCTGCGTTTGTTGGGGATGCCGCGGCGCCGTTTTTGCAGCCGGAATTGAATTTTCAAGTGGCGTCGATTCCAACCACGGACCTGGTGTCTAACCCAGAGCAGTATCTGGATGCCGCCAGTCCGACGTTGCTGGTTTCTTATGCGCGTTCTGGCAACAGCCCGGAAAGTGTAGCCGCGGTTGAGCTGGCGGATCAGCGAGTCAACGAGTGCTATCACCTGTTCCTCACGTGCAATGGCGATGGTGAACTTTCTCGTTACGCCGAACACGCTCCGAATGCGTTGTGCGTATTGATGCCAGAAGGTTCAAACGACAAAAGCTTTGCCATGACTTCCAGCTTTAGTTGCATGTTAATGGCCACGCTGGCGCTGCTGGGCGCTTCATCAATGGCGGCAGTGCGTGCCACTGCCGAGTTGTGTGAACGCAAATTGGCGGAGTGGCCAAGCGCCGTCAAACAACTGGCTGCACTGCCTTACGAACGCTTGATTGTGTTGGGTAGTGGCGGATTTTCTGGCCTTGCCCGTGAAGCGTCGCTCAAGTCATTAGAGCTGAGTGCAGGCCACGTGATGACGGCGTTTGACTCTTCATTGGGTTTTCGCCACGGGCCTAAATTTACCATCAACCACCAAGCTTTGGTGATTCAACTACTGTCGAGCGATGACTACACGCGTCAATACGATGTGGATCTGCTGCGTGAAATTCGCCGTGATAATCAGGCGCTGCGTCATGTGGCGCTGACCGAAGCGCCCCTCGATGAAGAAGACGTTTTTGAGTTGGGGCGTTTGAACCTTGGCGACCGCTGGCTCTGCTTCCCATACATCCTGTTTTGCCAAATGTTGGCGTTTGAAAAATCGCTTCAACTGGGGCTGGGGCCAGACAATCCGTGCCCGACCGGCGAAGTGAATCGCGTTGTGCAAGGCGTCACCATTTATCCCTATTCACCACAACCTGATGTGAATCAGTAAGGACCGGATCATGCCAAATATTGTACTCAGCCGAATTGATGAACGTTTGGTGCATGGCCAAGTGGGCGTGCAATGGGTGGGATTTGCCGACGCCAACATTGTGGTGGTGGCCAATGATGAGGTGGCCGCAGACACCATTCAGCAGAACCTGATGGAGATGGTGCTGGCAGATGGAATCGCCATTCGTTTTTGGACGGTGCAAAAGACCATCGACACCATCCATAAAGCGTCGGACCGTCAGCGCATCTTGTTGGTGTGTAAGACTCCGCACGACTTTCGCCGCTTGGTGGAAGGTGGGGTTCCGATCGCCGCGATCAACGTGGGCAACATGCATTACATCGATGGCAAAACACAAATTTCTAAAACGGTTTCGGTGGATGCCGAAGACGTGGCGGATTTTCAACAACTCAAAGCACTCGGCGTCCGCTGCACCATTCAGGGCGTCCCGACAGAAAGTGCAACAGACCTCTTCACTCTACTCTGATTAAGGATATTCACTATGGAAATAGGACTCTTTCAGGCGTTGATGTTGGGCCTACTGGCCTTCTTGGCCGGTCTTGACCTCTTCAATGGCCTGACTCACTTTCACCGGCCGGTGGTCTTAGGACCGTTGGTTGGCCTGATTCTCGGTGATTTACACACCGGGATTTTGGTCGGCGGAACGTTAGAACTGATCTGGATGGGGCTTGCGCCACTGGCTGGCGCGCAGCCGCCCAATGTCATCATTGGCACCATCGTGGGCACCACTTTCGCTATCACGACCAACGTGGAACCAAACGTTGCAGTTGGGGTTGCCGTTCCCTTTGCGGTCGCGGTTCAGATGGGCATCACCTTACTGTTCTCCGCCATGTCAGCGGTGATGTCGAAGTGCGATGAATACGCCAAGAATGCCGATACTCGTGGCATTGAACGAGTGAACTATTTCGCGCTGGCGGTGTTGGGGAGTTTTTACTTCTTGTGTGCTTTTTTGCCCATCTATCTGGGGGCTGACCATGCAGGTGCGATGGTTGCGGCGCTCCCGAAAGCATTGATTGATGGCCTAGGGGTTGCGGGGGGCATTATGCCGGCGATTGGGTTTGCCGTGCTGATGAAAATCATGATGAAGAATGCCTATATTCCGTACTTCATCTTAGGGTTTGTCGCCGCCGCTTGGCTTCAATTACCCATTTTGGCAATTGCTTGCGCCGCCACTGCGATGGCCATTATCGATTTTATGCGCAAGTCAGAACCAACGCCTGTTAACGCTTCAGCCGAGGATCTTGAAGATGGAATCTAATGTAATCAACCAAGCGGTGCCGCAGAGTCAGACCACCGTTCAGCCTGCGTCAGGCGTTTCTGCCGACGAATATGAGAACAAAGCGATTGGGGCCGAGCTCACCAAAGCCGACATCAACAAAATGGCTTGGCGTTCGCTGCTTTTGCAAGCGTCCTTCAACTACGAACGTATGCAAGCCTCAGGTTGGCTTTACGGATTGCTTCCGGCACTGAAAAAGATTCATACCAATCAAGCGGATCTATCCAAAGCAATGCAAGGACACATGGGGTTCTTTAATACTCACCCATTTTTGGTCACGTTCGTGATGGGTATTGTGCTGGCGATGGAACGCTCTAAACAGAACATCAACAGTATTCAGAGCACCAAAATTGCTGTCGGTGCGCCGATGGGCGGCATTGGGGATGCCATGTTCTGGCTGACACTGCTACCCATCTGCGGCGGTATCGGTGCGGACCTTGCGCTGCAAGGTTCCATCATGGGGGCGGTGTTCTTCTTTGTGTTATTTAACGCGGTGCATTTTGGCTTGCGCTTTGGTTTGGCGCACTACGCCTATCGCATGGGGGTTGCCGCTATTCCAATGATCAAAGCTAACACCAAAAAAGTTGGTCATGCCGCGTCGATGGTGGGGATGACCGTCATTGGTGCACTGGTCGCGACATACGTTCGCCTTGCGACCACCGCTGAAATTACAGCCGGGGATGCGGTGGTCAAACTGCAAGCCGATGTGATTGATAAGTTGATGCCTGCCTTCTTGCCCTTGGTGTACACCTTGTTGATGTATGCCTTGGTGAAACGTGGCTGGAGTCCGTTAAAGCTCATCATCATCACCATGGTTTTGGGTGTGGCCGGGCGATTTATGGGCGTTCTGTAACATCGAATCGCACACAGCAACGGGGCTGAGGTGTCAGCCCCAATCAAGGAGACCTCTATGTTAGCGGTAATACTATCAGGTCATGGCGCGTTTGCTTCGGGCATGGCGCAGGCGGTGCATCAGGTGATTGGTGAGCAAGATCAGTTTCGATTCATTGATTTTCCTGAGCAGATGACCACGCCACAGTTGGAGGCAGCAATGCGCCAAGCTATGGAAGAGATCGACAGTGGCGAAGGCATTGTCTTTCTGACCGATTTACTTGGCGGGACGCCTTTTCGCACCGCATCGCTGCTGAGCCAAGCACGCCAAGATATTGAAGTGATCACGGGAACCAACATGCAGATGACGGCGGAAATGTTGCTCGAAAGGGATGCGCTGTCGCTGCTTGAGTTTCGTAATCTCGCATTGGAATGCGGCCATCGTGGCATCACCTGTTTGGCCGTAGAAATGGCGGCGAAAGCCCCGCTTAGCACAATGGTAGCAGACGATGGAATCTAAATCGCACGCACACTGTTTTCGCGCTCAGCGAGTGCTGCATGGCAAGCAATGGCAGCAAGACGCTGTGGTGACGGTCGATGAAAATGGAACGATCAGCGCCATCGAATCGTATGACGGTCAGCGTCATGCCGATGCGATTCCTCTTGGCCCTGTGGATTTGATGCCGGGGCTGATCGATAGCCATGTGCACGGCAGTCAAGGGTGCGATGTTATGGATGCAACGCATGACAGCCTCAACACCATGTCACGCTATTTCGCCACTTTAGGAGTGACCGCGTTTGTCGCAACAACCGTGACGGCGCCTGTGGCCAAAATTCGGGCGGCACTGGCACAAGTGGCCAAAAGTAAGCACGACGGCGTCGATGGGGCGGAGATTCTTGGCGCGTATTTGGAAGGGCCCTATTTCACCGAAAAAAACAAAGGCGCACACCCGACCCAATGGTTTCGTGAGTTGGCCGTAGAAGAGCTGGAAGATTGGATCTCTTACAGCGACAACCAACTGCTCAAAGTGGCCTTAGCGCCGGAAAAAACTGGCGCGCTGGACGCCATTCGTTATCTCGATGCGCATGGCATTCACGTCATGTTGGGCCACAGCGACGCCAGCTACGAGCAAGTGAAGGCGGCGTTGGCGGCGGGCGCAAAAGGGATTGTGCATTGCTACAACGGAATGCGCGGTCTGCATCATCGCGATCCGGGCGTGGTGGGCGCGGGGCTGCTACATCCGCACTGTTTTGTGGAAATGATTGCCGATGGTCACCATGTGCATCCTGCCGCGATTGATGTTGCTCATCGCTGCTGTGGCTCGCGCATGACATTGATCACCGATGCCATGCGCGCGACTGGCATGCCAGATGGGCAATACACCTTGGGCGAATACCAAGTTGACATGAAGCAAGGGGTGGTCATGACCTCCTCGGGAGGATTGGCTGGCAGCACATTAACATTGCTTCGTGGCGTCAAGAACATTCACCGTTGGCTCAATGTGCCGATTGAGCAAGCGTGGCTGATGGCGTCGTACACGCCCGCCGAATCGTTAGGCATTCAACATCAGCTGGGGAGCTTGGAAGTGGGGAAATACGCTTCTATGGTCGCTGTCAGTTCTGATTTCTCAATTGAAAAAACGTGGGTGAAAGGGCGTCTGGTCTTTGATGCCGCGACCTCACCCCGTCAGGAGGCTCTATGTATCTAATTTCTTCTCGTGAAATGTTAAAGCGCGCTCAACAGGGCGGTTACGCGGTGCCCGCATTCAATATCCATAACCTCGAGACGGTGCAAGTGGTCGTCGAAACCGCGTCTGAAATGGGGTCGCCCGTGATCCTCGCGGGGACGCCGGGCACTTACGAATATGCAGGGACCGATTACCTCATCAGTATTTGTAAGGAAGCAGCGCACAAGCATGCCATTCCGTTGGTGCTGCATTTGGATCACCACGAAGCACTGCCAGACATTCGCAGCAAAGTGGAACACGGCATTCGTTCGGTGATGATCGATGGTTCACATTACGCGTTTGAACAAAATATTGAGGTGGTGAAATCGGTGGTGGCGTTTTGTAACCGCTTTGATGCCAGCGTGGAAGCTGAGTTGGGGCGTTTGGGCGGGCAGGAAGATGATTTGATCGTCGACAGCGCCGATTCATTGATGACGGATCCCGCTTCTGCGGCTGAATTTGTGCGTCGAACTGGCATTGATTCATTGGCGGTGGCCATCGGTACGGCGCATGGTTTGTATAAAGCCGAACCTCACCTCGATTTTGACCGCTTGGAAAAAATCCAGTCGGTGGTGGACATTCCACTGGTTCTGCATGGCGCATCGGGCGTGCCGGACGACATGGTGAGACGTGCGATTGCGCTTGGCGTGTGCAAAGTGAACGTGGCGACTGAACTCAAAATCGCGTTTTCTAACGCGGTCAAAACGCATTTCTCCGAACATCCTGATGCCAACGACCCAAGGAAATACATCACACCAGGGAAAGCGGCCATGAAGCGAGTGGTGATGGATAAAATCCGTCTGTGCGGCAGTGAAGGTCAGTTGTCGTCTCGCTGAGTGTTTCACTCATACTTCCCCCTAACGCTCTAAGTATGAGTCGGGCACTGGTGACAGTGCCCTTTTTTTGTGGCCACCGACGCTGCGTGCAGCGGTCTCCCTGCAGCGCGAGAAAATGTAGACATGAGACTTTTGTCAATTAAATGTGTCTGAATTTGGACTGAGTGTTGTACTTTTGATGGCTTGAGCGTTTAATCGAAGGCTCATCAATAACAACAATGAATGAACTGCATTGGCCAGCCCCGTTTTCTTTGTCGCTTGCGCCCGCTTTTCATCTCGGTACAACGTCTATTCCATGAAATACCACGATTTTGAAACGTTTCTTGCTAGCTTGAAACAGTGTGAACGCATCATCGTTCAAGCCCATGATTTTCCAGACCACGACGCTTTAGGCTCGGCCTTTGCGTTGGCTTATCTTCTACGCAAGCTCGGCTTCAAGCCATTCATCACTTACCACGGTTTTATCGACCGCATTTCTCTGCGCAACCTGATTGAATGGTTGCACATTCCCATCGTCAAACCGCATCAACTGGGGTTGACGCCCGATGACAAAATCATTGTGGTCGATGGCTGTATTGGTGAAAAGAACGTGACGGATTTCCCGGGTTTGGAAGTGGGCGTGATCGATCACCATCAAGTCAGCGCTCCTGACTTTGTGTGGTATGCCGATATTCGTCCTGATTACGGCTCAACCGCGACCATGATGGTTGAGTATTACAATCAGTGTGACGTCGACATCCCGGCTAAAATCGCCACCGCGTTGCTGGTGGGACTTACATTTGATACCGCGAATTTCACGCGCGCTGTTGGGCCTGCAGATATTCATGCCTTGCTGCAACTGCAATCCAAGGCCGACATGGCGATGGTCAATCGCATTTGCCGTAATCAAATTGAGTTTCACGAACTTAAACTGTTCGACACCTTGCTTGCGTCCATGAAGCGAGAAAAGAACTGCGCGTTCGCGGTGTTGCCGGAAGGGTGCAGCAAAAACATGCTGGGTGTACTGGGGGACTTCCTGCTGGGTGTCGATGAGATCGACATGGTGGTCTTGAGTGCCAGAAGCAAAGAGAAAACCTTTCTTTCACTCCGCTCAGAATGCCAACACAACAACGTGGCGCGCATTGTGCGCAAAGCCTTGAACGACAGCGGTATCGGCTTTGGTGGTGGTCACCCTCACATGGCGGGTGGGATCATTAACCACATGTATCAACTCGCGGATGAATTTGATTACGTATACGATTTGATTAAGCCACAGTTGCAATTAAAAGAGTCGTAGCCGCGACGCTTCGTCGTCTCCGTTTAGCCGATGCTGTGTTGTCATGGCATCGGTGCTTACCAGAGTTAACGATCGTTTCTGATCACGCGCGCGTGCCTTCATTCCTTGAATCATTACGGTGACTTGTCATTGTTTTTATCAATATTATTGCGCCATTATGCGCGCGTCCTAAATATTTTAGTGGCAGTCGATAACAAGGCTATAAATAAGCTGAACGCGTGGCCGTTCATTTAAACAATGACCGGATGAGTGGTTTTAATGTTCTTCAGTTTTTATTTTGACCAATCCCAGAAAAACACATGGGTGTGCAGGAGATGAATCACCCCATGATTTGGAGTCGCATCATTTGGGAGGACTTCAAATAAAATCCCATCAATACAACCTGCTTTGAATACGCTGGGTTGTATCTATTCATGTTGCTGATTTATCAGTAGGTTTACGCTGCACAAAATAAGAAATGAATCACAAATTCGATGTCAGTGTCATTTCATTAAGTCATCTTTAATATGAATTATTTATGCGGGAATGATTCATTTAGTGCGATGTGTCGATATTATTAACGCAATTCTTATTATATTTCGAGTGTGATTGAAATCATAAAATAAAAATTCATAATTGTAGGGAATAACCTGTTTAACGAGCGATTTGATTTTGATCATTTTTCCCGTTTTATATTAGGAGGAGCATGTGTGCCCTGTTCCTCATGTGTAGGTTATTTTATGACAACTCCTGTTCCAACTGAACGCAAGGTGACGTTTGGGTGCTATATCGCACTGGCGTTTGCCGTGGTGTTCTTCTCTGGTTTAATGCAATCCAATGCGTGGTATGGCGTATTCGACTTCACCACATTAAATGGCTCTTTCGGTAAGGTGGCGCACGGCGTTACGACCACGGCCGATGGCGTCGTCCAAGCCGCCACCACGTCTTTCCGTGGTACGGGCGGTAGCGGCGCACGCGATGGCTTTATCTTTGCGCTCACCCTGATCCCAACGGTGATGTTCGCACTTGGCATGATCAATGTGCTAGAGCATTACGGCGCACTTGAAGCGGCTCGTAAGCTACTGACGCCTTTACTACGCCCAATCATGGGGATTCCTGGGAATACCGGTTTGGCGCTGATCGCATCGCTGCAAAGTACGGATGCTGGCGCAGCCATGACTCGCCAACTGAAAGATGAAGGGCATCTCACCAAACGCGAAACCGACGTGTTTACGATGTTCCAATTCACCGCCGGTGCGGCCATTGTGAACTTTTTCTCTTCTGGCGCAGTGCTGTTTACGCTCACCATGGCAGATGGCTCTTTGGCGGTGTCGTCGTCGATTGGTCTGGCAGTGGTGGTGATGTTTGCCTTTAAGATCGTGGGTGCGAACCTGTTCCGTGTGTACCTCAACATCACGGAAGGCAAAGAAGACAAACAAGGTAAGAAAGACGCGAAGCATTTGACAGAGGAAGCGGCACAATGAGTAACCCAAAAGCAAGTAAGCCGATGGTGACGGATATTTTCGTCGAAGGCGCTAAGAAAGGTTGGGTGATCGCAACCACGTCAACAGTGCCAAACGTGTTGATGGCGTTCGTGATTATCGCTGCACTACAAATCACTGGTGCGCTGGATCTGATGGGCACGGTGTTTTCGCCAATCATGGCGGTCTTTGGTTTGCCGGGTGAAGCTGCTGCGGTATTGATTGGCGCGTGGATGTCGATGGGCGGCGCTGTGGGCGTGGTGATCACGCTGTTCGACCAAGGCATTTTGAACGGTACTCACATCGCGATTTTGGCACCTGCTATCTATCTGATGGGGTCTCAGGTTCAGTACATGGGTCGCATCATGGGCCCTATCGGGACTGAAGGTCGCTACATTCCAGTGATGATCATCATTTCAATCATCAACGCATTTGGCGCCATGCTGGTCATGAATTTGTTTGTCTAGGAGTTCATCATGCAATTTTCTCTTAACGAATACCTCGAAGAATTGCGTCCGCTGATCAATGTCGATTGTGGGACGTACACCACCGACGGCATCGAAGTGGTTGCGGCGCAGTTTGAAGCCAAGTTCCAAGCCCTGCCGGGTTGGACAGTTAAACGTATCGATTGCGGTAAAGCGGGTGTCGGTCTAGAAATCCGTAATCAGCCCGAGGCAGCCCATATCGATGTGATGCTGATTGGCCATATGGACACCGTATTCCCTGTTGGGACGGCCGCGCAGCGCCCGATGTCGACGGATGGCGAGAAAGCGTATGGTCCGGGTGTATCGGACATGAAATCTGGCCTGCTGAACATCGTGTATGCGATGCGTCATCTAGATCCAGCCGTGCTGGACAACCTGTCGGTTTGCATCTGTATGAACCCGGATGAAGAAACGGGCTCGCTGGATTCGGTCGATTGGATTCAATCGGTGGCCAAACACGCCAAGCATGTGTTGGTGGCAGAAGCGGCGCGTGCAGACGGCGGTTTGGTGAAAGCGCGAAAAGGCATGGCACGCTACAAAATCACCTTTAATGGCGTCGCTGCCCACGCGGGGAACGATCCGGAGAATGGTCGTAGTGCGATTACCGAAATGGCGCACTGGATTCTGGCCATCAATGCGATGACTAATTTTGAATCCGGCACCACATTGAACGTGGGCATTGTGTCGGGTGGTGATGGCGCGAACATCGTTCCTGATCATGCAGAAGCCATTGTCGACGTTCGTTTCTGGAGCAACGACGAGTACGATGACGTCGACACCAAACTGAATGGTTTGGCAAGCGCGCCATTTACCGCGGATGTTCACGTGACGCTTGAACGCGAAGCGTACAAACCATCGATGATGCCAAGCGCGCAAACTGAAGGTTTGATGCAGCTGGTGGAAGCTGCGGCAAGCGAGCTGGCGATTGACATCAATTGGAAAGCGGTTGGTGGGGGCTCTGATGCCAACAATACCGCCATTCTTGGTGTACCGACTCTCGATGGCCTTGGCCCGATTGGCGCCGGTTTCCACAGCGATCAAGAGTACTTGCTGCTGGCATCGATTGAGCCACGCATTCGCCTGCTGATGCGTGTGATTGAAAAATTGGCGTAATTGGCCCAATCCTGTCTGCAAATCCCCGGGGCTTCCTCGGGGATTTTTTTATCCGTCCTTGCTGCGCGACTAAACACGCGGGCATGTCTCTTGCCTTGCCTTCAGTATGAGCCTTCTGTATTAGCCTGCTGCTTGACCTTTTGCATTTCACTTCTGCATTGAGAGGCGAATTGGGGGACGATCACGCCCAAACTGGCGCACCTTTGCGCTCTTACACGTCAATCGCCCACTTCATTCAGACGACGTTCCGGTTTAGTGATATAACTGATGTCATACACTGAAAAATACTTTCAGCCCGCTCGACTCACGATTCAGGAGATAGGTATGCAATTATCCGATTCCGCACTATTCCAACAGCAATGTTTTATTGATGGCCAATGGGTGCCCAGTGACGATGGTCAAACCGCGACCGTGACCAATCCATTTGATGATTCGGTGATTGGTACAGTGCCTGAATTGACTGCGGAACAGGTGAAACGTGCGATTGCATCTGCGCAGATCGCGCAGCGTGCGTGGGCAAAAGAGACGGCTGCCACGCGCTCTGGTGTGTTGCGTCGTTGGTTCAATCTGATTGAGCAACATCAAGATGATTTGGCTTACTTGATGACTTGTGAACAGGGCAAAGCGCTGTCCGAAGCTAAAGGTGAAATTGGCTACGCCGCGAGCTTTGTGGAATGGTATGCCGAAGAAGCCAAACGTGCGTACGGGGAAATGATTCCCACACACAAAGCCGATGCGCGCATTTTGGTGTCTCGCGAACCGGTGGGGGTTGTGGCCGCCATTACACCGTGGAACTTTCCTGCTGCGATGATCACGCGCAAAGCGGCGCCTGCGTTTGCTGCTGGTTGCGCGGTGGTGCTCAAACCGGCGCCCGATACGCCATTCACTGCGCTTGCGTTAGCCGAACTCGCCAAACGTGCCGGTTTGCCGGATGGTTTGCTGCAAGTGGTAACGGGCGATGCGATTTCGATTGGTGAGGTGCTGACCAAAAGCAAAACGGTGCGCAAGCTGTCGTTCACGGGTTCAACGCGCGTGGGTAAAATCTTGATGGAACAATCGGCTTCCAACGTGAAAAAGTTGTCGCTGGAGCTGGGGGGCAATGCGCCATTCATCGTGTTTGATGATGCTGACATCAATGCGGCGGTCGACGGGGCGATGATCGCCAAATTCCGCAACGCGGGTCAAACGTGTGTGTGTGCCAACCGCATCTACGTGCACGACAGCGTGTATGAGCAATTTACCGCCAAATTGGTGGATCGCGTGCGTAAACTGAAGGTGGGCAACGGATTAGACGCCGGAACACACATCGGCCCGCTGATTAACGATGCGGCGGCATCGAAAGTGCTGAGTCACATCAATGATGCGGTGGAGAAGGGCGCCAAAGTGGCGTTTGGGACATTGCCTCAACATGGCAGCCGCTTGCTGGTTCCCCATGTCTTGACCGACATGAGCGATGACATGCTGGTGGCTCACGAAGAAACCTTTGGCCCGCTGGCGGCACTGTTTCGGTTTAGTTTGGAAGAGGAAGTGGTGGCGCGTGCCAATGCCACCGATTTCGGCTTGGCCGCGTATTGCTACACCCAATCGTTGGCGCGTGCATGGCGAATGAGTGAAGCATTAGAAAGTGGCATTGTTGGAATCAATGAAGGGCTGATCTCCACCACGTTGGCCCCGTTTGGTGGTGTGAAAGAGTCCGGCTTAGGACGCGAAGGTGCCAAGCACGGACTGGAAGAATACCTAGAAGTGAAATACACCTTAATGGGCGGCTTGAACTAACCCATCACGCACGCCTAGGTTTAAGGCGTTTTAGGTTGCTCTTGTTGTAACAGCACCCATTTCAGCGGGCCATTGGTTTCAAAATCATTGGCTCGCTGACAAATCATATACACGGCCCCGATCTGCAAGACCGACCCTTCGGAATACGCTTTATCGTCGTAATAACACACGCGCTTGCCAAGGTTTCCATCCATCAACAGGGTATTGTGTTGGTTGGATGTAGACACGGTGTTGGTCTGCATACTGGCGGCGTGCACACTGGCGGTCAGCGCCATTGCGGCCCATACGCTGAGGGGTTTAATCATACATGGACTCCTTTTGCGCCCAGATTAAGGTTGCAGCTTCGGCTCACCCAAGAGGCGCCGATAGCGTGGGAGCATACTCTCATTGCCGAGCAGTCCCCCTTGATGAATGTAAATCATCGATTTAGCAGGTTGAGTGGGTAACCATTCTAACAGACAACGCCACATCAACGGATCGTAAAGTAACTCAAATTCCACCCCCGTCTGTGCATGGAGCGCTTGCCAAATCGCATAGTCTTGTGGATCAAGGCGACCAAAATGATGCTTGGATGAAGGCGAAATGATGGTGGGATGGGCCGTTTCGCCCAATGCCAGAAATTGCTGCGTCAGATAAGTCTCGCCCCCCACGCAAGGACAAGTGACCACCTCGATATGATGTGAAGAGAGCGCTTTATGCAAATACAACGCGGTTGTACCCGTGCCGGCCGGGAGCGCCACACGCCAGGGTTGTTCCGGTTGCGTTGCTATCCATGCCAATAACTCTTCGGCGAGCTGAGTGACCCCCTGCTCAGCGAGAACACTGCGGCCGCCTTCTTCCACCGACAAACAGGCGTCATCGGGTTGGCGAACCTGTGCAATGTAATCACGCGGATGAGCGAAACCCAGTGGCCGAGTTTCAATGAGGCGAGCCCCCAATGCCAATGCTGCCCGATAGTTGCCAATGGGCGTGGCTTGCAGCCACGCAGGCAGGTGATCAACGTAGAACTCAAGTTGCCAACCGCGTAAGTGTGCAAGCGCAGCCAACGAGTAGAGCGAATTGGCCTGCGCTGAACCGTAGCTGATCAAGGTGGTTATGTTGGGATAATGCCCCGTCAGCAAGCTCATCAATTTGCGCGCTTTGTTGCCGCTAAATTGCGGATGTAACCAGTCATCCCGTTTGAGATAAAACGCGTGGCCGGAAAAATGATGTGGAGTGATCGGGCTATGGGCAAGCTTCATGTTAAGCGATATGTAAAGGCGATGACGCATAGTGTGCCTTGAACGGCAGACGAAAAAAAGCCCAGAACAAAGACGATCTGGGCTGATACAAACATAGGAGTTAATAAGAAAAAGCAGCGTAAATGTCAGTTGGCAGAAAGAAGAACGTTCGACGGCCTGTAAAACTCTTAAAGCTCTGGCAACTACGATAATTCAGACCGGGCCGCACAGAAAGAGTTCCCAGAAAAGATAAAAAAAATTCACATTTTTCAGAATTAGAGCTGGATCAAGCTGTTAGTTGTACAAAATACATTCTGGTCAGACCAAGAGTGAAAAGTGTGATGTTAATTGCTTGTTAATGATCTGTGTCAACGGTATATTTCAAACAGATGTTTGATACGAGTGATTAAAATGGCACCGAGAAGTAGTACTAAGGAAAAGATACTGGACGTCGCTGAGGGATTATTTGCGGAACATGGGTTTAACGATACCTCGTTACGAACCATTACCAGCAAGGCGAACGTGAACTTAGCGTCGGTGAATTACCACTTTGGAGACAAAAAAACATTGGTGCGTGCAGTGCTCAATCGTTACCTGGAGGCATTTATGCCTGCAGTCCACGATGCGCTGATCAACCTGAATTTGCGTGACGAATACACCATGGCGGATGTGTTTGAATCGCTGCGTGGCCCGCTGCGAGCACTCAATGATGTTCGTCCGAACGGCACCAGCCGCTTTATGTTGTTGATTGGACGCGGCTATACCGATGTGCAAGGACACCTGCGTTGGTTTATCACCACTCGGTATAACGATGCGTTGTCTCTGTTTATTGAATCGGTGATGAAAGCCAATCCGGATTTGACCCGTGAAACCTTGTTCTGGCGACTGCACTTTACGCTCGGAACGTGTGTCTTCACGATGTCTTCAAGTCAGGCTTTGGCACAAATTGCTGAAAACGATTTTGGAAATAAGGTCGATGCAAAAGCGGTCGTTGATCAAATTATTCCATACTTAGCAGCCGGCGTGGCTGCACACTAAAATTAAGACAATAAGTATAAAGACCAGTGAACAAAAGGATCTGAATATGTGCTCTCTACGAAGAAAATGGATTAGTGACCCGGCTTTCAAACTGTTCAAACAGGTACTTCCGCCGCTTTCCGATACTGAAAAGGAAGCGATGGAAGCAGGAAGCGTGTGGTGGGATGGTGAGCTGTTCTCTGGCAAGCCAGACTTTAAAAAGCTACATCACTATCCAAAACCAACTCTGACCGCGGAAGAGCAATCTTTCATTGACAATGAGTTGGATACGCTGCTGTCGATGTTAGATGAACACAAGATCATCAAACACGACCGTGATTTGCCCAAAGAAGTTTGGGACTATCTACGTAAAGAGCGTTTCTTCTCTCTGATCATTGCCAAAGAGTACGGTGGTCGCCAATTTTCTGCGCTGGCGAACTCCACCATCGTGACTCGAATCGCAACGCGCAGTATCAGCGCTGCGGTAACGGTGATGGTACCCAACTCATTGGGCCCGGGTGAGCTGCTATCTCACTATGGGACTCAGGCGCAAAAAGATTACTGGCTGCCGCGTTTGGCAGACGGCACAGACATTCCATGTTTTGCACTGACTGGCCCCGAAGCGGGTTCTGATGCGGGCGGGATTCCGGACCAAGGCGTGGTGTGTTACGGCATGCACGAAGGCAAGGAAGTGCTGGGTGTGCGCCTGAACTGGAACAAGCGTTACATTACGCTGGCGCCGGTCGCCACGGTGTTGGGTTTGGCGTTCAAAATGAGCGATCCAGACCAACTTCTGGGTGACAAAGTCGACATCGGCATTACCTGTGCGTTGATCCCAGCAGATCACGACGGGGTGGAAATCGGTGAACGTCACGACCCATTGGGGCTGGCATTCATGAACGGTCCAACTCGTGGCCACGAGGTGTTCATTCCCATGGAATGGCTGATTGGCGGCGTGGATTACGCTGGCAAAGGCTGGCGCATGCTGGTGGAATGTCTATCTGCAGGTCGCGGTATTTCCCTGCCGGCATTGGGTACGGCCATTGGTCACCTGACAGCGCGTACTACGGGTGCTTACGGTTATGTGCGTAAACAGTTTGGCATGTCGATCGGTAAATTTGAAGGTGTGGCGGAAGCGATGGGGCGCATCGGTGGCCTGACTTATCTGCTGGAAGCCACGCGCACGCTGACCACAACCTCGCTCGATCTCAAAGAGAAACCGGGGATTGTTACAGCAATAGCCAAGTATCACATGACTGAAATTGCGCGCACCATTTTGGATGATGCGATGGATATTCACTCCGGTCGTGCGATCCAAGATGGCCCGATGAATTACCTTTCAACCCATTACTTGGGTGTGCCGGTGGCCATCACCGTTGAAGGGGCGAATATCCTGACGCGTAACCTGATGATCTTCGGTCAGGGCGCGACGCGTTGCCATCCATACGTATTGAAAGAGATGGAAGCTGCGGCGAACCCGGATGAAAAACAAGCGGCGAAAGCGTTCGATGAACTGCTGTTTAAACACATCGCCCATGCGACCAAAAACACCTTTGGCGCGTTAGGGGCGGCGTTGACGGGCTCTCGCTTTATCAAAGCCGACATGAGCGGGCCGACTAAACCTTATTATCAACAGATGACGCGTTTGAGCCGCGCATTGGCAGTGAGTGCGGATTTCGCCATGCTGACGTTGGGCGGTGAACTGAAACGCAAAGAGATGATTTCCGCGCGTTTGGGCGATGGTTTGAGCTACTTGTATATGGCATCGGCAGTCTTGAAACGCTATGAAGATGAAGGGCGCCAGCAAGCGGATTTGAACTTTGTTCATTATTCGATGCAGTACTGTTTGCACCATGCGGCGAAGTCGCTCAACGAAGCGTATCGCAACTACCCGATCAAATCGGTCGGCAAGTTGCTGAAAGGTCTGCTGTTCCCATTGGGCAACCATTTTGACGCACCAAGCGATACGTTGACGGTCAACATTGCGGAAAGCATCATGACACCGGGCGCACATCGTGATCGTCTGACGCACTTGTGCTACATCGGTAAAGATGAAAATGACAGCGTTGGGTTGATGGAAAAAGCATTCCTTGCGATGTATGGCGTGAAAGGTTTAGAACGCAAACTCAATAAAGGCGTGAAAGAGGGCAAAGTGGCGCGTAAAGGTGTGCTGGCTGAGCGCTTGGAACAAGCCAAAGCGGCAGGTGTACTGAACGCTGAAGAAGTAGAGGCGATTTTAGCCGCCGACAAACTGCGTTATAAAGCCATTCAGGTTGACCATTTTAGTCATGATTTCTCCGAAGTTTTGACCAATAAAGAGAGTAAACCTAAGCTCAATAACGTGGCTTAATTGATTCGTTCCCGTTTATCCAAGAAGGCTTCCTGATCGAAGCCTTCTTTTCGTTGGAATTGTTGAAACGTCGCTGGAATCGTTAGAAACGTTGGAAGGTTCGTGTCGTTCTCCGTCTCTGTCGTGATTCATCTTGCGATGAGGCTCGTGACGAAGCACAGGCAGACACCCGAGTGAGAGATGTGGCGGACCCCCTTAAAATGACCTAACTTGCCGCCAATTTAGGCGTTGAGTGCTCCAACCACTTGCAAAATGAAGGCATTTTTACAGAAATAGGATGCGAACCGCGGGCGAACCTTTTATCCTAGCGAAGATTTTTGAAGGAAGTTGAATATGATCATCAAACCTAAAATTCGCGGATTTATCTGTACAACAACGCACCCAGTGGGTTGTGAAGCTAATGTAAAAGAACAAATTGCTTACACCAAAGCACAAGGTCCAATCAAGAACGCGCCTAAGCGTGTGCTTGTTGTCGGCTCTTCTAGTGGATATGGTCTGTCTTCTCGCATCGCGGCAGCGTTTGGCGGCGGCGCAGCGACTATCGGTGTCTTCTTTGAAAAACCAGGCACAGACAAGAAGCCTGGCACAGCTGGTTTCTACAACGCAGCAGCGTTCGACAAACTGGCGCACGAAGAAGGTTTGTACGCGAAAAGCCTCAATGGTGATGCGTTCTCAAACGAAGCCAAACAGAAAGCGATTGAACTGATTAAACAAGATCTGGGTCAGATTGACCTGGTGGTATACTCACTGGCATCTCCAGTGCGTAAAATGCCGGAAACTGGCGAGCTGATTCGTTCAGCACTGAAACCTATCGGTGAGACTTACACATCTACAGCGGTTGATACCAATAAAGATGTGATCATCGAAGCCAGCGTTGAGCCGGCTACCGAGCAAGAAATTGAAGATACCATCACCGTGATGGGCGGTCAGGACTGGGAACTGTGGATGCAAGCGTTAGAAGACGCTGGTGTTCTTGCTGACGGTTGCAAGACCGTGGCTTACAGCTACATCGGTACTGAACTGACTTGGCCTATCTACTGGGATGGTGCGTTAGGTCGTGCAAAAATGGACCTAGACCGCGCTTCTGCAGCATTGAATGCGAAGCTAGCAGCCAAAGGCGGCTCAGCGAACGTTGCGGTACTGAAATCTGTGGTGACTCAAGCAAGTTCTGCCATTCCAGTGATGCCGTTGTACATTGCGATGGTATTCAAGAAAATGCGTGAAGAAGGCATTCACGAAGGCTGTATGGAACAGATCTTCCGTCTGTTCAACGAGCGTCTTTACAAGCAAGATGGCAGCGCGCCAGAAACAGACGACAAGAACCGTCTGCGTTTGGATGACTGGGAACTGCGTGAAGACATTCAACAGCACTGCCGTGATCTGTGGCCACAAATCACGACCGAGAACCTGAAAGAGCTGACAGACTACGCGCTGTACAAAGAAGAGTTCTTGAAACTGTTCGGTTTCGGTATCGAAGGTGTGGATTACGAAGCAGACGTGAACCCTGCGGTTGAGTTTGACGTGATCGATATCTAATTCGATTGAGAGACAAAAAAGGCGCTGATTTCAGCGCCTTTTTTCATACCCTTTATTTCTCATCCGTGATGGATGATTGGCTCATGTGCACTCGCCAAACGATAATTCAGCGCCGCGTGAACGGCGCTGCGTGATTAGCTCAGCAGTATCAAAATCGTACCTGCAAGCGTCATCAAAATGTTGGCGATGGCGTATGTACCGGCGTAACCCAGTGCAGGGATGGTTGATTTAGCGTATTCGTTCACAATGTCCATTGCGGGCGCGCACGTCCGGGCACCGATGATGGCACCAAACAGCAGGGCACGGTTCATTTTCAGAATGTGTGCGCCAACCAGATACGCAAACACCACGGGCACCACACTGACAATAAACGCCAAGCCAATCACTTGCGGGCCAACTTCGGATAGGTGCTCAAACATCTTGCCACCAGCGCTCAGGCCGATGCCGACCATAAAGAACATCAGACCAAGGTCTTTGACCATATTCAACGCGCCTTGCGGCACATACCCGAAAGTCGGGTGGTTGGCACGCAAGAAACCGAGCGTGATGCCAGACAACAGCAGGCCGACGGCGTTACCGAGGCTAAACGACACCTGACCGAAGGTCATGGTGACCAGACCAAACAGAATGCCCAAAATAAAGAAGCTACAAAATGCCAACAGGTCTGCCATTTGGCTGTGAATCGAGATGAAACCGATTTTCTCGGCCAGTCCCTTCACGCGGCTTTTCTCGCCACTGACTTGCAGCACATCGCCCTTGGCCAGCACAATGTCGAGATCCATCGGCATTTCAATTTGTGCGCGTACCACGCGGTTGAGGAAACAGCCGTATTCTGACAGATTTAGATCCGACAGGCGCTTGCCCGCGATGCTGTCACTCTTAACGACGATCTCTTCTTCCGAAATCCGCAAATCGAGCAAGTTACGGTCAAACACTTCTTTGCCGTTACGAATGCTTGGGTCTAAACGCGCGTGGCTATCCGGGAAACCCACCAACGCAATTTCATCGCCTTCTTGCAAAATCGCGTCCCCATCAGGATGGGCGAGAATGCCGTTGCGACGAATACGTTCGATGTAACAACCGGTTTGGCGGTAAATGCCCAGTTCGCGTAGGTTTCGTCCGTCCACCCAGTTAATCAGCTCCGGGCCAACACGGTAGGCGCGAATAATGGGGAGATACACTTTGCGTTGACTGCTGCCACCCAAGCCGCGTTCTTGCGCGATCTGCTGCGCTGAATCCGACAGGTTTTGCTTTTGAATTTTGGGCAGCAGTTTGGCGAACATGATCATGCTGATGAGACCAATCAGATAGGCCATGGCATAACCGACGGAGACATTTTCCAGCACCAGCGATAAGTCCATGTTGCGTGGTACGGACGACAGGCCGGAGTTCAATGCATCCTGTGCACCAACCAACACTGGGGTCGACGTCAAAGCGCCTGCCATCATACCGGCCGCCAAACCAAAATCGAGATTGAAGTAATGGCTGGATAAGTAGGTCAGCGTGGTCGCCGTCACCAACACCACCAAACTGAGGATCAGATAGTGTTTGCCGTCGCGAAAGAAAATACCGAAGAAGTTGGGTCCCGCTTCGATGCCCACACAATAGATGAACAGCATGAAGCCGATGGTTAAGGCTTCCGCATTAAACGAAAAGCCAAGGTGTCCCATGATGAGAGACGTGATAAGCACGCCAATAGAATTGCCCAACTGCAGGCTGCCAAAACGGATTTTTCCGAAAGCAAGCCCGATAGCCAGCACAACAAAAATCAGCAGGATGGGGTTTTGGTCTAGCAAAAGTACGACGTCGATATTCACAATTTAGCTCGATTCAAGCGCGCAACAATAGAATAGTTAAAGTGTGAGGATTGTATCGTAAATATGCAAAAAGATAAGTGAAATTTTTTGTGGTTTGACATTTCTCTGAAGGAAAACCGCAAATAAAAAACCCGCCAAATATCAGCGGGTTCTAATGTATTCGGGTGCTTACTCGTCAAACAGACCTAGGTGCTCTTTGGCGTACGCTTCAAACTCGGTGCAGCCGCCAATGTGTTGCTGATCGAGGAAGATTTGTGGCACGGTTTCAACTGGTTTGCCAACGGTTTTTTCAAGGTCAGCTTTTGAGATACCTTCTGCGTGAATATCGACATAACGGTAGTTGAAGTCGTCACGTTTTGCTTTCAACGTTTCCGCGTGCTCTTTTGCACGAACACAGTAAGGGCAACCAGGGCGACCAAAAATCACTACGAACATAACTTTCTCCTTTATTTGAGTTTGTGCCACTATGCCCGATCCCAAGTAGAAAATAAAGTGGCAAGTACCTGTTCGTTCAATAGGTAAAAACTATCGCTCAAATTTACTTCAGTCGCGGTTGAATCGTTAAGCTACCGACCCAGCAGCAACGTATTGAAAGCGTGATATTTGCATTCCTTGGCTGTGATGTTCGCCATAATCTCATATTTTTATTAGGGTTATTGGCGGCAAGTTGCACTGCATCAAACATTTTTTTGTGCAATACGCGCAAGCTGTTTCACAGTGTAACGAGTTCGGGTCGGGAGAGATCATGTTTCAGTTCATGACATCAAGTCGAATCATCTTCGGCGAAGGTGCGCTGGACAGTTCGTTATCGGTCATCAGTCAATATGGTTACAGCGTGTTGTTGGTGTCAGGAAAGCGAATTGAACGGGCAAGCCATGTGATTGAGTATCTTCAGCAACAACATCTACGCTATCAGCATGTCGCGGTCAGCGGTGAACCCAACATCACCATGGTCGAAGAAGCGGCCATTGGCGGGCGGCGCTTTCAACCGGATGTGGTGGTGGCAATGGGCGGTGGCAGCGTACTCGACATGGGGAAAGCCTTAGCCGCCATCATTCCAAATCAAGGCAACGTGTATGATTACGTTGAAGTCGTTGGACGCAACGTGCCGCTCAAAGCCAAACCACTCCCTTTCATCGCCATTCCAACCACCGCCAGTACGGGCTCCGAAGTCACTCGCAATGCCGTGTTGCGCTCCGGGCAAGATCAAGTCAAAGTCAGTTTACGCAGCCCAGAGATGCTGGCCGATGTGGCGATTGTCGATCCGACATTAACGTATGGCACCGATCGTTTAACTTCCGCTCGCGGCGCGATGGATGCGTTTACTCACTTGATGGAAGCCTATGTGTGCGGTGAACCGAACCCGCTCACCGATATGATTTGTGAAGAAGGCGTACGGCGTATCGCGCGTTCAGTCATGGCTGCGTGTGAACGCGATGATCATCAGGCGCGTTCCGATTTGTCGTTTGCGGCCATGTTGGGTGGCATGGCGATCACCAATGCTAAACTTGGCGCCGCGCACGGTTTGGCTTCGGCATTAGGCGGCAAGTTGGATGCGCCGCACAGCGTGATCACGGCGAGGCTCGCGCCATTTGTGATGCGAGAAAACATTCATGCCGCGCAGTTGGTGGGCAGGCCGGATATTTTGTCGCGCTATCAACGTTTATCGCATCTGCTCACTGGGCGTAAAAACGCCAATGTTGAGGATGGGGTGTTGTGGGTGCAAATGATGTTGGATCAGTTGGCGCTCCCCAAGCTTAGTGAGTTTGGTGTGTGCAGTACGTCATTTGATCAGGTAGCGCAGGATGCCCTTAAATCCAATGCCATCAAAGGCAATCCCATTCCTTTGACCTACGAGCGGCTGATTTATATTCTTGAACAGGTCTGTTCGTGTCGTGGCGTCTGCGCTGAGGCAGACAGTGACCATGAAGCGCACGTGAAAGGTCAAGTGCTTGTGGTGCATGATGCGCTGCAGGAAGCGCGTAGTTCACTGAGTGAATGAATCAAGCGTATAGAAAAACGGAGCCGTGTGGCTCCGTTTTTTTAATCAGTGTTAGAAATGCGACAGCTTGTCGTAGCGTGAGTCTTTCAAGACCTCTTTCACGCGTTTGAGGTTCTCTCTGAAACCTGAGCCACGGCGCAGTGTAAAACCGGTCGCCAGTACATCAATCACCGTCATCTGAACGACGCGGCTTGCCATGGGCATGTATACGTCAGTGTCTTCTGGAACGTCCAGACAAATCGACAGAGATGCTGCTTTATCCAGCGGAGAATCTTTGGCGGTAATCGCAATGACGGTCGCACCGTTTTCGCGGGCCAGATTCGCGATTTCGACTTGGCTCTTCGTGCGACCAGTGTGTGAGATCAGCACAATCACATCGTTGTCGGTGCAGTTAATACAGCTCATACGTTGCATCACAATGTCTTCAAAACAAGCAATCGGAATGTTGAAACGAATGAACTTGTTTTGTGCATCGCGCGCGACCGCCGAGGAGGCCCCCAAACCAAAGAACGAAATTCGTTTGGCTTGCGTCAGCAGATCAACCGCACGGTTGACTTGCATTGGGTCTAAGCTGTTTTTCGCTACGTCCAGGCACGCCATGGTCGATTCGAAAATCTTGTGTGTATACGCATCCGGGCCGTCATCTTCTTCGACGTTACGGTTCACATAAGGTGTACCGTTTGCCAAGCTTTGAGCCAAGTGCAGTTTAAAATCGGGGAAACCTTTTGTATCCAAGCGACGACAGAAGCGGTTCACCGTTGGCTCGCTGACATCAGCCATCTTGGCAAGAGTCGCAATGCTCGAGTGAATGGCAGTTTGCGGCGACGCCATGATCACTTCGGCAACCTTACGTTCCGACTTGCTAAAGTTTTCCAGGTTCTTTTGAATTTTTTCTAATGTATTCATAGTGTTCACGCGGGCATAGAGAACAACTCGTTGGTAAAGCGATGTAACCATTTCAGGGGAGGGAAATAAATCATTTCCAAAAGGTACATTCACCAACGCCATTAAATGAGTATAAACCTAAGCACCGATATTTCAGAAATGAAACGACGTATCGAATGATGAGAATATGACAAGCCTCAAACTAAATTTCATAAAAACTACAGTTTTAGCCGCAGATTTGTCAGTAAAAGGAATTCTGATGCATCGACTTGATGTGTAAGTTACAGCAAAAAGAAATAAATTTTCAGTTCGCTGTAACTTTATCCGGGCGGTTTATGCCAGTATTTGTTGTGCTAAATGTTCAATTCTGCCCATCAAATTCGGGGCTAACGTGGCAATTTGGCGTTGCTCGTCCAGCACCGATTGAAGGATATCATGGGTTGTTAGCGGGTTCGCCAGAACGACGCGAAAAACGAGGGTATCCAATTTGTTCCAAACCATCGGGTTGAGCCGTGTCCGTGAAACAAACGATTTACCGGTTTCCCGTTGTTTCTTCTGAATAAACTTGGTCAGTTCATTCAATAATTCATTGAGTAGTGCTTGCTCGTCGGCGTTGGCTTGTTGCAGCGCTTGGCGAGCATTTCGGGGCAGATAACGGTACGTGAGCAGGCATAACTCCGGTTGAGAGACCAACTCGAAGTCCTCTTGCGCTTCTATCAGATCGGCAAAGTAACGCGCTTTGGCAATGCTTTGGTCGATGAGCAGTTCGTAACCGGCGCGACTGATGATGTGCATGCTGGCATAGACTAACATGGCCATGCCGGAGCGGGAGCCTTCTAACGTATGGCTACCTAGATCTTTTGAGCCTTTGCGTAAAATGTACTGCGCATGGTGCTCAATCGAATTCATGGCACTTGGGTCTTTAAACAGCACCATGCCTGCGCCCATTGGAATGTAGAGCTGTTTGTGGGCATCAATGGTGACTGAATCGGCAAGCTCGACGCCATCTAACACATGGCGATGGTGATTCGACATCAAGGTTGCACCGCCCCAAGCGGCATCGACATGGAAATGGCAGCCTTCTTGATGTGAGATTTCCGCCATTACCCGCAGCGGGTCAACGTTGCCTGTTTCCGTGGTGCCCGCCACACCAACGACTGCAAATGGTTTGATGTTGTTGGCTTTGAGTTCGGTAATTTTGCGTTGAAGATCATCTGGACAGATGCGGTTGTTCTCATCGGTTTTGACTGAAACCAAGCCTTCTTGACCAATACCCAGAACATCAGCGGCTTTCTTCAGTGAGTAGTGGCCGCGCTCGGAAACCAGAATCGCCAAACCGTCATAACCATAGTGGCGCATGGCTTTGAACAGACCTTCTTTCTCCACGCCGTGGAAATCACCATCGGCTTTCAATGCGTTGTTACGGGCAACCCATAAGGCCGTGATGTTGGCAATGGTTCCGCCAGAGCAGAATGCACCCAATGAGTGCTCTGCGCTGTGCATCCATTGCTGATAGAAAGCATCATCCTGCCCGTAGATCAAGCGGTGCAGCATTCCCAATACTTGACGTTCTAGCGGTGTAAATGCTTTTGACGTTTCGATTTTGACCAAGTTTTGATTCAGGGCGATCATGATTTTTGACAGCGGCATCAAAAAGTAGGGCAGCGCTGAGGTCATGTGGCCGATAAAACTGGGGGATGCGGTATGCACTGATTGGGCGACTAAGGTGTCGAGCAGATGTTGCGTATGGTCAGAAACAAATTCCGGCTCATCAGGAATGCGGGCATCGGAGAAATCTTTTTCGATCTCTTTCAATGGCTTCTCTTCTGCCACGATGTGTTCGCGCAGAAACTTATTCAGGTTGCGAGAGAGCTCTTCTTCGATTCGGGTCAGTGTTGAGTCTGGCCCTTCGGGTACGGTGAATATACGAAGCAGAGTGTCAAAGTTCGCATCCGCGGTTTTGTGTTCAGATACCATACAGCGTCGTTATCGGTTTAATCTAACATTTCAGGCGAGACAATCTAAACGAAAACGGGCCAAAGTCCCGCCTTAATTCGGACTGCTACCCAGTGGAAAGGGCAGTGCTTGATGCGCTGAATGCGCAAGAGCAGTGCTTAGTGACACACGATTTTTTCGGTTTTCGCAATCGCTTCGTTGTACTTGTTCAGCGCGCCTTCAATCTGTTTTGGGTGGCTCAGCAATTCAGCAAACGCCGAGCGCAACTCATAGTTTTTTTCATGCGGTTTGGCTTGACGATCATCGAAGGTGGTTTTGGCGATTTTCCCGAGTTCATCGCTGCGCGATGCAAGTACTTTAATGTCGTGCTGTTCGAGTTTTAACCAGGCTTCCACGGGTTGCGCGGTCGCCACTTTAGAAGCATCGTGCTCGAGGTAGTAGTGCACTGCCGCACGGCTCAGTTCGAAGTGGTGCTGGCGACCTTCAAGGAACCACTGGCTGACACTCGCAAGCTCGGGATATTTCTCGGTGGTCATCTCGGCAAGGTCTTGGTACCACGCCAAAGAAGCATCAATGTAGGCATCGTATTTTTTCGCAAAACATTGATTGTCGGCGGCTGCTGCGGTCATCGAGGTGGCCGATAAGAGCATGGTGACAATAAAGCGTTTCATAATCGTTCCTTTTGCGATTTTTATCGTAACCCCTTGGTTGGGGTTTTTATAGACTTCCAGTTGGGCTTGATTTGATGCACGCAACCAATCGGTTACATGCCAAGTACGCTATTTTAAAGGATGTGTAACATGATTCCTGAGATCTAGCCTGCAAGAGACACAAAGAATAACATCAAAACAGGGACTAACAGGCTGAGAATAAACCCACTGACGATCGCCACGGGCACACAACGCACACCGCCGGTGGTTTGAATGACGGGCAGCGTGAAGTCCATGGCTGTGGCGCCCGCGTAGCCAATCGAGGTGCAGGGTTTGCGACTGATGAACATCGGGATCAGCACCAGTGAGATCAGCTCGCGCAGCAGCTCAATCATAAATGACGCCCCACCGTAAACTGGCCCAAAGGCATCGCCCATCAGAATCCCCGCCAATGAATACCAACCGAAGCCGGACGCCATCGCCAGCCCTTTGTACACCGGAATGTCGAGCACTAACGCGGCAATCGCGCCCCCAATCCAACTGGTGACCATCACCACTGCGGCGATGATCATGCCATGTTTATTTAGCAGGATTTGACCTAACGTCAGGCCGCTGTTGCGCAGTTGAATGCCGATAAAAAACAGCAGTAAGAAAAGAATCCACTCGCTGGCGGTATCGACCCAAGAGAGGTCGAAATTGAACAGCACGCCCACGAGCAAACCACCCCCGACGACCAGAATCAGTTTGACTGACTCCAATGCCATACTCGACAGCGGCAATTTGGTGTGGCTGGTGTCCGTTTCCAACGGGAGAAAGCGGTCAACCAGCGGCAAGGCAAGCAGGTTACAGGCGCCAAGCAGCACAAAGAACACGCCCACATATTTGAGGATCAGTTGTAGGTTGTCGCCCAAGTTATCCAATGCGGCAAGGCTCAGACCCATTAAAAATAGAATGACATAAACCAGAGAGGCGGTGGCTCGGTTGAGTTGGGCAAGCCACGCTTTATTTTGAATCGCAAACAGATACCCCACCACCAGTGGGGCAAAGATAAACATCATCCCTGATAACATACATTCCTCGAAAAGTGATTTAGAAACCGCTCGCGTTAATCACCGCGCTGAGTTGGGTTTTGAATTCCACATCACTGAGATTGCTAAGGTCGTAAAGCACTTCGGCGCCCGTCGCATTGATTTCGACCTCGTGCTCTTCTATCGCATCGTCTTGTTTTCTATACATAAGTAAGTGATGTGCAATTCGTGCCACATCAAGGTAGCTGACTTCCTGACAATGTTCTACTAATTCTTCATTGCAAGCGACTTCAAGGAAATCTTGATCGAAGCCCCAATGTTTCAACACCAGTTGACTGGTACTGGAACAATTGGACTGGAAAATTTGCAGCGCAATGTCTTGATCGAGGTAGTTACCGTTTTCGAGGTAAAGGTAGTATTCGTTGACCAAACAGAACAATCCGATGTCAGCCAACAGGCCAACCAGCAGGGCTTTGTCTTGTTCAAGGTGCAGGTAGTTGTCCGGCTCAAGCTTTTTGAACGACTGAGCGACAAGCACCATTGTGGCCCCCAGCTCGCGAGACACCGAAGCACTGTTGATCAGTATCTTGTTGCATTCTTTGCTGAGGTTGATGGAGTTTTTGAGCTGCTCGATCGCTTGAGCGGTGACGATGTCACGCACGCGCACGATGCCCAAACGAGACACTGCGGTCATCAAATCGGTACAGGTAATGTTGCGGCGATTGAAGACCACGGAGTTCGCCACACGAATGACGATCGCGGCGAGGCCGGGATCGTCGGTGAGGCAGTCGGCAATGTCTGAAACACCCGTCGATTCGAGTGTGCACAAACGTTGAATTTTGAGCACGACGTCAGGAATCGGCGGCAGAGAGATTTTGCCGGTGCTGATGGAAGTTTTAACCAACTGAGCAAACTCACTCTCTAGCCCTTCAATGAGTTTGTGTCGGTTTTCTGGAAGCCAAAAGAAAGATAAATGATTCATTTTTTATTATTGATAGTTTTCGTTCCGTGTCATTCTACCGATCGCTAATAAATAGAAGCAACCACAAACCTGCAGAAAGCGTCAATTTCTTTACATTTCGATGATCTGTGAGACATTTTGCGTACCTGTTCGTTTATTTAAGCGCATGGAAATGATGGCCTTGTGACGCTGCTCTCATTATTGGTAAATAATCAATGTGTTGATGTGAATTAAGCCCAGACTTATTTCGTTTCGTTAACTATGATGTATGAAACTTATAAGTAAGCATTCTGTATACAAATAAAGCTTACTATTTAACCTATTCATTTTATTCGCTAAAAATTTGCTGCTATCTGGTGATCTTTCTTAATCGGGGACGTGATTAAAGGATCAATGGATATGTGTGAGCATAGATTTTTCGATTATGCAATTAAGTTTGGTGCCTACCAAAAACGCTCTATGTTTGGTGGTATTGGTTTGTTTCAACAAGAGGCGATGTATGCCTTGCTAACCGATGACTGCATCTTTATTCGAGGTGGTGAAGACCTTGATAAAATTTTGACGGATCTGGGGTGTGAGAAATATCGCCATGTGAAGAAGCAAACAACCGCAACGGTTAACTATTACGATATTACACAGCTATTTGAACAAAATTATTCGGATTTAGATTCAATTATCGAACGCGCTATCTTGTATTCGATTGAACAACGGTACTTTCAGAAATCGCATGCGAATCGCCGGCTGAGGGATTTGCCTAATATGCAGTTAACGCTGGAACGTATGGTGAAGAAGGCGGGCGTTGAAGACGTGGACACCTTCATGCGTTTGGGTGCGCCGGAAGTGTTCAATAAAGTTCGTCGCATTTACGGTAGTGATTTGGATGTGAAATTGCTGTGGAAATTCGCGGGTGCGATTGAAGGAATCCATTGGAAACTGCTGCAAGAGCCGCGCAAGCGTCAATTGTTAGAAAGCTGTCACGCGCGTTAAGGACAACGGACGCAGTGGGGGGAGATGGACACTGTTGTTGGGAAAGGCAATAAAAAACCGAGGCTTTGGCCTCGGTTTTTTTGTGCAAGTCGCAGCCTCGATGAACGATCGCGGCTGCGGGATGTGAACACTTAGTATTTAAAGCGAGCCGTGAACATCAGTTGGTCATCATAAGTGTCGTTGATGCGCGCTTCTGCACCCAAAGAGAACAGCTCTGTTGAGTGGAAACGGGCGTACACAGAACCAATCCAGTGATCATCGTTGTCAATGGAAACGTAACCGCCTTTACCACCGACTTCCAATTGAGGCCCCAACCATTGGCGCACGCCAAGGTTCAATTCCATCCCAGTGTCTGCGCTGCCATTGTTCTTTTTGTCTTGCAGACGGAACAGCATCTCGCCGGTAAAGTCTGCCCAGTTATTGACTGGCGCGTGGAACCCAAAGCCAGTCGCGACGTCATAGTCGCTCTCAAATTCAGAGTCGACACGTGCAATCACGTGCGCGTTCGGGTGAATAGATTTACTGACAGCAGCACCGTAGGTGACAGGGCTTACGCCGATGCGAGCTTCAATGTAGTCGTAGTTGAAGTTGCTCATTACGGAAGGGCTGTTACGGTCAACTGCAGCCATTGATTGCGCTGAAGCAAGAAGAAGTGCTGTTGCAATGATTGTTTTACGCATAGTCACGATAAACCTATATCTTTATGATTAATTCCATGGTCGAAAGCGGAATATCCGCTAAGACGTAAAGCCTTGAAAGATAACCAGGCTTCAAAAGTGTCGACATCATAATTCATCGGCGCAGTCAGGCTCCACCAAAAAATGTCATTGTTTTGTCGTCTAAGGTGATATTAAGCAATTTAGGTGCCAAATAGATGAAGCCTTTGTGATTTTTTGAGTGCCCATTATTCACCGAAACTCATGCGTTTTGCCGCAATGGCATTGAGTATTTTCTCGGCGTCGAGCACTTGAATCCAAGGCATCAGGTTGTCGTCGTTATCGATAACATACTGAGTCAATTGATCTTTCACCGTTTCACGCAATGCGTCGCCACGCCACGGTTTGGCCACATAAAAGTGCAAACTGGCGTGATTGATGGCTTGTACCGTGTCTTCAAGGCCCGCTTGTCCGGTCAGCAGGACTTTACGTGTCTTGGCGGTCTCTTCATCGTCATTGAGTTCGATCAAAAAGCTGATTCCTGTTTGCTCTGGCATGATGTGGTCACACAAAATCAGCGCCAGTGAAATGCCTTGTTGGCGATAGTCATCAATCACCTCTTTGGCTTCGGCCACCGATTCGGCGGCTTCGATCACGAAATGTTCTTCAAAGCAATCCAAGTCTTGAACCACACTATCAAGCACTTCTCTTTCATCATCGACACATAAAATCATGTATTTATTCATGCTTGTCTCCTAATCGATTGAGCGAGGTGAGAGCGGCAACCAAACGCTCATGGTGGTGTATTGATGCGGTTGACTGTCGACGGCTATCCAACCTTGGTGCTGCAACACAATTTGTTGGCAGACGGAAAGGCCAATACCCAATCCGAAATTGCCTTCACGTTTGGTGGTGTAGTTGAGTGCAAAAATCTGCGCTTTGAGCTCATCAGGAATCCCACAACCGTTATCGGTGAAGCTTATGACAGCATAGGTTTGATTATTTTTCTCCTCCATTCGTGTTCGAATGTGAAGTACGCCGCGTTCGGGGAAGGCATCAATGGCGTTCGAAATTAAATTGGTCCACACCTGCTGTAGTGCAATCGGCAAACAATCAATCGGTGGAACGCTGGCGTATTCCTTTTCTACTCGGTGCAGTTTGAGACGGTTTTCGAAGATCACTAAGGTGTCTTCAATCCCTTCGTGAATATCGACACGATGGAAAGTTTCGTCATCGGGGCGCGCATAACCTTTGAGGCTTTTGACCATATCGGCAATGCGTTGCGCGCAGACATGAATCGAGCGCAAGTTACTGCCCGCCAAATGATACGATTCCAATGTCTCGATTTGGGCCAGCGCGTGTTCGGGATTGCGCCGTGCCAGTGTGATCAATTCAGTGTCTTGTTCTAACCCGAGTTTGACCATTTTTTTGGCCACCAATCGATGCTGCGTTTGCTGTTCCAACTGCTTGGCGCGAGCGCGCTCTTCCGATGTCGACATCGGTTTGGCCAGCAGTGCGCTGCGCAGCAATTGGGCGCCTTGCGTGGCCTGTGCTGGGGCTGGCGCATTGCAACTGTCAACAATGGTTTCGATATTTCGGCTGAGCGTTTCCGTACCGCGTAAAATGGCGGCGACTGGGTTATTGAGTTCGTGAGCGACCCCGGCCACCAATTGACCCAACATGGCCATTTTTTCACGCTCGATCAGCTGTTGATGGGCGGATTCTAAGGATTCGAGCGTCTTTTGCAGTTTGATTTTTGTGTTGATGCTGCGCTGTAAACGACGGTTAAAATGGCGCAGTAACAAATTGGTAAACAGCGGCAACAAGCTGCTGTCGGAATGCATCACTTTGGCAAACACGTCGCGATCGAGTTTAATCACTTCCGTTTTGGTTAAGGTGATGGCGGTGGAGAAGGAGGGTTCTCCGGTCACAAACGACATCCCGCCGACGATATTGCCTTTCTTATGGCGTACCACTTCGCGTTGCTGTCCTAAATCATCTTTTTTATACAGCGCCACTTCACCTTCCGTGATAAACCACAAAAAGCGATTTTCTTCGCCTTCTTTGGTGAGCAGGTGTTCGGCTGAATAGGTGCGGCAAGCTCGGGTTTCATCCTCTTTTTCGAAAAACAGGTACAGTGCGCCGATGACTTGTTCGGCCAACTCGGTGTCTGACAGGCGGTGGTAATCGGTGATAAAGCCATCGCGAAAAGAGCGCATTTTATTGTCGATGTGGGCGCGTAAAATACGTTGTTGATCGAGTTGTGTGCTGTAGCTGAGGATATTGTCTTTATCGTGTTCGAGGATGAAGGTCGTCAATTCCTGTTGCGCGGTTTTGCGCAGCACGTGATCTTGCAACGGTTTGGTCAGGCAGTAGTCCAATCGCCCTTCGTTCACCGCATTGAGAATGGCTTGAATGTCTTGGCCGCAACTGACCAATACTTTACGCGCGTTGCGCGTATGAGGCAGCTTATCGAGATGAATGAGGAAATCCGCGCCGTTCAATGCTTCGTGATGGCTGGCAATCACCAGCGCGACGGTTTGATTTTGTTGTTCGAGGTATTCCAGTGTTTGCTGTGCATCGTCAACGGAGTCGGCCGTATGCAGATCGAACTTGGTGGCAAACGGGCTTAATTCGTGGCGCCACTGTTCCACACTGATGGGATTATTGTCTAAACAGAGCAGGGCATATCGGTTCACGTCAGTCTCGTTGTCGGTTACGGATCGGCAGCATTACTGTAACAAGCTTCGCGTGGCGGATTTGAGAGCTAGGTTTGAAGACACCAAACTTTGACAATGCAGGCGTCAATACTCTGATTTAACTCATACTTTCCTCATTAACCTCGGACAATCATCGTTTAGACTCTCGTCTCTTGAGCTCAGTTGAATAACTACGGTAGACTGAGCCAAACAATCAGGAAATCCTTTTATTATGCAAACTATTAAACGAATTGGTGCAGTGGGTGGGGCTATTGCGTTGGCGCTGTGTTGGCCGCTGGCCGTTGGACAAATCGGCCAGAGCGTGATCACCGACGGCGTGGCGCACGTCAGCAACGATAAAGTGACGGCTGAGTTAGTCAGTTACGATCGCGGCTATTTATCCTCAAAGGTACAAACCCGTTACACGGTCGTGGATCCAAAAATGAAGCAACAGATGGAAGCGGAAGGTTTTCCGACTGAAATCATCATGGATAGCGATGTGCACCACGGGTTGCTGAGCTTGACGTCTGTCTCCACGTTCCCGCAGTTCCCCGATTTCCCGATGGTGATCAACAGCACCACGCGTCTGAACGGCAATACCGAGTACACGGCGACAACCGAAGCGTGGCATTACGTCAACCAAGGCGAAACGCCGTTTACGTTGTCGGTCACCCCGATGACGTTGAGCGGCACGGCGACGACACTGGGTGAAATCACCTATTCGGCCTCGATTCCATCGATCGACATGGACTTCTCGACGGGCGAAAAGGTGCAGATGAGCAATTTTGCTGGTGAAGGCCATGGCAAACAAGTCAATGGATTCTGGATTGGTCAACAAAAACTGACGCTAGAAAAATTGGACACACGTGACACGCAAGGGGCATCGCCGCTTTCTGCGGACAACGTGAGTTACGATTTTACCTCTACTTTAGATGAGCTCGAGCAGCGTTTCAGTAGCCAACACCGGGTGATGGCTGGCCAGCTCGTCAACGACAGCGGTACGGTCAACAACCTGCAAATTGATTTCACCTTGGGGGATGTCGACAGTTTGTCATTTGAAAAACTGTCCAATATCTATCAAAACCATCCAGACATGTCACAGCAAGCCATTTCAGAAGCACTGCCGTACGTCGACACACTGTTCGCCAAAGGGTTTAAGCTCAGCATGAACAAGATGGCGCTGAATGTGGGTGACGGCGAGTTTGACTCGAATTGGGCGCTTGCGATCCCTGAGGGGACTCATGACGTGCTGCAAGACCCAAGCGTGATTTTGTCGGCGCTGACGGGTCATTTGAACACGTTTGTGTCGTCCCAATTGGCGGCCGATTACCCGTTTGTGCAACAAGGCGTGGACGAGCTGGTGATGATGGATATGGCGACACAGGATGAAAAAGGCTATCACCTTAAAGCGGATGTGAAGGATGGCAATCTCGTGTTTGCCAACGGTCAGCAGATCCCCTTGGTGGCGCTGTTGATGCCGTTAATGATGCAACAAGGTTATTAATCTGCTCAATTGATCAGTTATTCAAGAAAAGAGGTCTTCAGACCTCTTTTCTCACTTTTTATCCCGTCAAAAAAGTGGTATTAATCACACTAATTTACGATAGCAGGAGCAAAGAACACATGGAGCCGAATACGGACACTGTTTTTAACTTTAGTGCTGGTCCCGCAGCGTTGCCAAAAGCAGTGATGCAACAAGCACAGGCTGAATTTGTAAACTGGAACGATCTGGGCGTTTCAGTGATGGAAATCAGTCACCGTAGCAAACCTTTCATTCAAGTTGCGAAAGAAGCGGAGCAAGACTTACGCGATCTTCTCAACATTCCAGATAACTACAAAGTTCTATTCTGCCAAGGTGGTGCGCGCGCACAATTCGCGGCCGTGCCACTGAACTTACTGGGCGACAAAACTCAGGCGACGTACATCGACGCAGGTTACTGGGCAGCAAGCGCTGTGAAAGAAGCGAAAAAATACTGCACCACGGATGTATTTGACGCGAAAATCAACAAAGACGGCAAAACGGCCGTACTGCCAGCGAGCGAATGGAAAATTGATGCGGGCTCCGCTTACGTTCACTTCTGTCCAAACGAAACCATCGACGGGATTGAGATCAACGACCTGCCAGTGACTGACAAGCCAATCGTTGCTGATATGTCTTCTACGATTCTTTCGCGCGAAATCGACGTAGCGAAATACGGCGTGATTTACGCGGGCGCTCAGAAAAATATCGGTCCTGCGGGCATCTGTATTGCTATCGTACGTGACGATCTGTTGGGCTTAGCCAACGATGTCATTCCTAGTATTCTGAACTACAAAATCTTGGCTGAACAAGATTCGATGTTCAACACCCCACCAACGTTCGCGTGGTACTTGTCTGGTCTCGTGTTCAAATGGCTGAAAGCGCAAGGTGGCGTCAAAGCGATTGAAGCAGTGAACCGCGAGAAAGCTGCGCTGCTGTACGGTTACATCGATTCTTCTGACTTCTACCGCAACGAAATTCACGCGGACAACCGTTCGCTGATGAACGTTCCGTTCCAATTGGCAAAACCAGAACTGGATGGCACTTTCCTCGAATTGGCTGAAGCCCGTGGTTTGACTTCGCTCAAAGGTCACCGCGTCGTGGGGGGTATGCGTGCTTCAATCTACAACGCAATGCCGCTGGAAGGCGTTCAAGCGTTGGTTGATTTCATGAAAGAGTTCGAAGCGCAATACGCGTAATTCTCAAGCACAACTCACCCATCACAATACAAAAGCTCAGTGGCGACACTGGGCTTTTTTTATTTTTCTGTTGTTCTCAAAAATCAATAGCATGGCCAGATTTTGAATTGGTGGCGGTGATTGCGTTGCCTTTATAGTGAAAATGCACTGTGAGCGCACTGGGTGCGAATCACTAACATTTTATCGTAAGACGAACACGGTCATAGCAATCGCAATTCAAGGAAGAGTGGTGAAAAGAAGAGTATTCAGGGAGGCGGTATATGATGCTGCTCAGTCCCGTACTCCTCATGCACCTGTATCGCAGCGTAAACGCTGGTGGAGGAATGAGGAATGACACAGAAACATAACTACGATCTGATTGTATTGGGATCTGGTGCGGCAGGTTTGTCGGCGGCGGTGACGGCCGCGTATCACGGTCTCCATGTGCTGGTGGTAGAAAAAGCCGATGTGATTGGTGGCACAACCGCATGGTCAGGGGGCTGGATCTGGGCACCACGCAACCATTTAGCCGCAGAGCATGGTATTCGCTATTCCTACGCGCAAGTTGAAACCTATTTACGCAACGTGATTCAAGGTCAGTTCAACCAAGAGCGAGTGAGTGCCTTTTTGCATGGGGCGCCACAAATGGTGGCATTTTTTCATCATAAAACGGCGTTGAAATTTGAGCCAGGGTTACATATCCCTGATACCTATAGCTCGGAGGAGGGCGCGGGAACAGGGGGGCGATCCGTGATCGCATTACCTTACGATGGTCGTCGGCTCGGACGCTGGATTCGTCGCCTGCGTCAGCCACTGGCTGAGACCACGTTTCACGGTTTGACCATTCAAGCTGGTACCGATCTGAAGCATTTTATGAATGTGACCCGCCAATTGACTAGCTTCATCTATGTCAGTCGACGAGTGAGCAAACATTTACTGGATCTCGTGTGTTACCGCCGAGGCATGCAACTGCGTAATGGACTCTCTCTGGCAGCCCGTTTACTACGTTCTGCGCTGGATCTTGGGGTGACGTTTTGCACAGATTGTCGTGACATGACGTTGACTCAACACAATGGCCGAGTCACTGGGGTTGAGTTTGTGACCGCACAGGGGACGCGGATGGTTTGTACTTCGCGCAAAGGTGTGGTGCTGGCAACCGGCGGCTTTGCTCATGATCCACAACGCATCGCACAGTTGTTTCCAAACGCCATTGAACATCAATCGTTAGCTGTGCCTTCCGCCTCGGGAGATGGGTTGAACTTGGGTGAACAAGCAGGGGGAGTGGTAGAAGCCAATTATCCGTCTGCGGGGGCATGGTGCCCCGTGTCTCAGGTGCCAAAGACTGAGTCGTTAGGTGTGTTCCCCCACATTATTGATCGCGGTAAACCTGGGCTGATCGGTGTCTTGCAAGATGGTCGCCGATTTTGTAACGAAGGGATGGGGTATTACGACTACGTTAAGCAGATGATGGATAACACGCCAGAAGGGCAGGCGGTACAGTCTTGGTTGATTTGTGACCATCACTTTCAGCGTCGATATGGCTTGGGTATTGCACGTCCGGCGCCGTTGCCTGTCGGAAAATACGTGAAAAATGGTTATTTGATTCAAGCTGACAGTATTGCTGAATTGGCACACAAAGCAGGTATTGATGCGATAGGATTGGAACGCACCATTGCCGAATGGAATCAACACGCCAAGCAGGGGGTTGACCCTCATTTTCATCGCGGAGAAACGCCGTATACACGATTGCAAGGGGATGCGAATCATCATCCTAATCCCTGTATTGCGCCCATTGAGCAAGGGCCATTCTATGCGGTGCGAGTGATCGCAGGCAGTTTCGGAACTTTTGCCGGGTTAAAAAGTAATGGCGACGGCTGTGTGATTGATGCTCACGGGCACATCATCCCTGGGCTTTATGCTGCGGGTAGTGACTTGGCAAGTGTCATGGGTGGGCAGTATCCGGCGGGTGGAATCAACCTTGGTCCGGCATTGACTTTTGGTTATTTGGCCGCGCGTCACGCGGCGGGTATCAAGGCATGGGAAGTGGATTTAAGGGAGAAAATCTGATGTTTTCATTGGCACACCTCACGGTGATTCATCTTACACCGGATCAAATGATTGAAATGGCTGCCGATATTGGCTACGACGCTGTGGGGCTACGGCTCATTAAAGTGACCGATAACTCGCCTGGCTATCCATTGATGGAGGACAAGCGAATGATGAGAGCGACGCAAGCGGCGCTGGCCAATACGGGCATTGGCGTCCATGACATTGAGTTTGTTCGCATGACGCCCAACTTTGACATCAAGGATTTGGAACCTTTTCTTGAAGCTGGTGCGCAATTGGGTGCAAAGCAGATCATCACTGCACCTTACGATCCAAATCTCTCGAGATTGGCGGACTCACTAGCGCATTTGGGGGAGAAAGCATCGAGCTATGATTTAAATGTTGTGCTTGAGTTTTTCCCGTGGACCAACGTGCCTGATTTAGCCACAGCGTACGCCGTGACAAAAGACGCTGGCGATTCGGTCGGGATTTTGGTGGACACGCTGCATTTTGATCGTTCTAACAGTTCGTTGCAACAACTTACCACGATTCCGGTGCACAAGCTGCCGTTTATGCATTTGTGTGACGCGTTAAGGCTCGAACATTACGAACACGAGGCATTACTGCATACCGCGCGCGAAGATCGATTGCCACCGGGACAAGGACAGATTCCGTTACAAGCGATTCTTGATGCGATGCCAAAAGGCGTTCCGATGGGGTTGGAAGTGCCGATGCAGATGGATAATCCCTATTCGCTAGCGGAAATGCGGGCGTGTGCTTTGCAGTGCCTGAACGGCGCTCAAGCATTGGTGAATCCAACCGCGGCGCACGTGTGACATGATGGATTGCCGCTGATTGAGTTCGTGTGATGACATGTGCTTAGCCGAGCCATCTGCGTTGCATGTAGTTAAACAAACGAAAGCCACCGCATGGGTGGCTTTTTACGTTTAATGGTTTGCTTCGCGTTGTGCTTGTCCGAGCGTTTTGTGGACTCGGCATGGATGACCGAACGCCAGGCTATTGGGTGGGACATCTTTGGTAACAACGCTGCCGGCACCAATGACCGCGCCGTTGCCGATGGTGACGCCAGGCATGATGGTACAGTTGCCGCCAATCCACACATGATTGCCAATCGTAACGGGTTCTGCCCAACCGATGTGTTCATCTCGGGTCGTAAAATCGAGCGGATGATGCGCGGTGTAGACCTGCACATTGGGGCCGATAAACACGTGGTTGCCAATGGTGACTGGCGCGCAGTCGAGTAGGGTGAAGTTGAAGTTGATGAACACGTGGCTGCCCAACGTGGTGTTGATGCCGTAGTCGATGTTGATCTGTTTTTCGATATGGACATCTTCACCAATCGCCGCAAACATTTGGGTCAAAATCGCACGTTGTTGGTCGCGGTCTCGTCGAGGCAGCTGATTGTATTCAGCTGCCAAATCTCGCGTTGTATCTCGAATTTCGATCAGTTCTGGGTCGTTGATCCAGTAGCGCTCGCCAGCGCGCATATCGGTAAGGGCACTCATGTTGTTCATCCAATGGTTTGCTTGATGGTTGGAAATGTGTTGAATCGAAAAGCAGAGGGCGCGTAAAACGCGGCCTCTGCCCGGTCGGTTAGATGGCGTCGCCAAATTGTGGGAAGCCATCTTTCCACGTCAGCACTTTGATGCGGGTGTGACGGTTTGGATCCCACAGTGGATCGCCTTCAATTTCGGTATAATCACGAGCGTGGTAAACCAACAAGTCGTGACCGTTTTCATCTTGTGTAAAGCTGTTGTGACCTGGGCCGTACACCTTTTTCTCCCAGTTGGTCGCAAAGACGGGATGATCAGATTTATGCCAGCTTGCTGGGTTGAGCAAGTCGCTGTTCTCATCGGCCCAGAGTAAGCCCATGCAGTAGTTTTCATCGGTTGCACTGGCGGAATATGTCATCCAGAACTTGCCATGACGATGCAATATCGATGGCCCTTCATTGACCCAGAACCCGCGTTGTTCCCAATCGAATTCGGGAATGGTTAACCGTTGCGGTTGGGTTTTCAGTTGTGTTGGCGTTTCCAACTCGGCAATGTAAAGGTTGGAGTTGCCTCGAATGCCGTTCTCTTTTTGCGCCCAAACGTAGTAGTTTCGCCCTTGATGGCTAAACGACGTGGCATCCAGACAGAATGTGTCCATGCCGGTGTCGATTTGCCCTTCAAATACCCAATTGTCGGTGATGGGGTTGGCGTTGTGGTTGGAGATGGCATACATGCGGTGCTGAAACAATCCGTCAACGATCGCTCGAGACGGCGCTGCGGCAAAGTACACATACCAAGCGCCATCAATGAAATGTAGTTCCGGCGCCCAAATGAGGTCGCTGTATGGGCCTGTGTCGGGTTTGTACCAAGCGTTAATGAGTTCACTGGTCGTGCGCAGCTCAGCAATGGATTTGGCACGGCGAATTTCAATGCGGTCGTACTCGGGGACAGACGCCGTGAAGTAATAGTAGCCATCACTGTGCTTGGTGATATGTGGATCAGCACGCTGTTCAATAATTGGATTGATGAGTTCTTGCATCTTACTTAACCTTAATTTGCCTGGCCTTTAACAGGTATATGAGTCTTCACTTCGCTGAGGTTTTCTTCTTGTTCAAGAATGTTGGTTGCGGTGATGGAGTGGTAGTAACGGTCCGTCACTTTGTACTTGAACATGAAAGCGCCCATCAGGAAGTGGAACAAGCCCGGGATCACCGTCAACATCAGCGCGATACCGGTCAGTGTGAAATCAGATTGATCTTGGTTGGGGACGTATTCGAAGGTGGTGAGTAGCCAGCCCACAATGGCCCCCGCGATCCCCATCCCAAATTTTTGGCAGAAAGAGATGCCGCCAAAGGCAAGGCCAGAAACGCGTTGGCCAGTTTTGTAGGTGCCGTAATCGACGGCTTCGGCAATGGCTGACCAAAACACAGGGGCATGCAAGTCCACCACAAATGACACCAAGAAATAGAGGATGAAGGCCAACGCAAAGTCGCCACGACCGACAGTCAGATAAAGTAGTGCGCTCAGAAATAGCACCGCAATTTGGCTGTAGCGGAACAGTTTAACTTTACAGTAGAACTTGGTGATCCACGTGGATGCAACCATTGCCAGAATCGCAGCCACCACACCGGTCGCCAAGAAGGCTGAGATGGTGCCAGCGTCACCGCCAAGATAGTATTTGGCATAATAAGCGGCCACTGAACCACGAATCACGTAGCCGACTGTACCGGTGACACACACCGCACACAGGATCAACCATTGGTCATTTTTGACTAACAGTTTCACTTGCTGAACAAAATTAGTTTGCTCGACTTTGTGTTCGATGCGCTCTTTGGTGGTCGCAAAGCAGAACAGGAATAACAGCGTGCCCATGAGGCCCATCAGTCCCATGGAGTATTGGTAACCTAACTGAATGTTGTCTTGGCCCCAATACGCAGACAGTTGCGGCACAATGATGGTGACCAGAAACGCTGCGATCTTGGCGAAGAACAAGCGGTAGCCATTGGCAGACAAGCGTTCTTTCGGGTCATCGGTCAACACGCTGATGAGCGAGATGTACGGAATAGTCACCGCGGTAAACATGATGGTGACCAGAATGTAAGTCGCGTAGGCGTAGATCAGTTTGCTGTTGTAGTCGGCGTCTGGCGTGCTGAACGCCAAGTAAACTGACAAGCCAAATGGCACAGCCAAAAACAGCATGTAAGGGCGGTAGCGTCCCCAACGCGTTTTGATTTTATCAGTCAGCATACCCATCAATGGATCGGTCACCGCATCGATTAGACGCACGACAATGAACAACATCGCGAGATCTTGCGGTTTGATGCCAAAGATATCGGTGTAAAAGAAGGTAATAATTAACATCATAGAGGAAATTACGACGTTAACGGCCATATCACCGGCCCCGAACCCCACTTTCTCTAATACAGGCAGCTTATATTTATACATTGTATTCTCTTCCGTCGATGAACAACTGTGAATTACCTTAAAGTGATTCATCTTCGGTCGCTGTTAGAGTTCTCATGAAAAGAATTATCCAGCAGATTTGTACATGTCTTTAGCGAAACTGGTTATGTTTGGTTGTTATTCCAGCGCTTCATGGGTTTGAGGCTGTCGCTAAGCTGGTAGCGATATTATCCATGGTCTATAGAGAGATTTTGTGTTTTTCTGGGCGGGAGTATCAATCGTTCGTACAATGTCACATATTTAAATTTTAATGAAAATCTGACGAATTCAATTTGAAATATAGGTTCAATTTATGGTTTTTAATTTAGGGTGCTGAATTAAGAAATGATAGTGATAAAAAAACCGCCAGTGTTGGCGGTTTTTTTCATCTCATGATGCGCGTTGGCTATGACGACCTTGCGCTTTCCCTTTGCCTCCGGGACGAGTGCGATTTTGTCCTTGTCCTGAGGTGTTGGGGCGGCCATTGCCATTCGGTTTCCCGTTTTGGCCTGGCTTGTTTGGGTTGCTTGCGGGTTTTCCATGCGCTCCCGGCTTGGCTTGTCCGCCAGATTGACCATTGGATTTGCCTTGGCCAGAGCGTTGGCCATTGGATTTACCACCACGCAGCGCATCAAAGCCCGGCTGTGACATCGTATGCTTGGTTGCAAAACGGTTCGAACCATGGCGACCCGATTTACGGCGTTGGGCCGGCGTCAGTTTTTCACCATCTTCTGATGGCACCAAACAGCCCGGTTTGTCGCCGATCAGGTGCTTTTTACCCATGTTGATCAGCGCTTCGCGGATCAACGGCCAGTTGGCAGGATCGTGGTAACGCAGCAGTGCTTTGTGCAGGCGGCGCTGACGGTCGCCTTTAGGCACCGCGACGTCTTCACGTTTTTTGTACTTCACGCGTTTCAGCGGGTTCACTTCGGAGTGATACATCGCGGTCGCGTTACACATCGGTGATGGGTAGAAGTTCTGAACTTGGTCACACTCGTAGTTGTTCTTCTTGAGCCACAGCGCCAGATTGAGCATGTCTTCATCTTCTGTGCCCGGGTGCGCGGAGATGAAGTACGGGATCAGGTACTGCTTCTTGCCCGCTTCGGCGCTGTATTTCTCAAACAGCTCTTTGAAGCGGTCGTAGGTTCCCATGCCCGGTTTCATCATCAGATCCAGCGGCGATTTTTCGGTATGTTCCGGTGCAATCTTCAGGTAACCACCCACGTGGTGCGTGACCAGTTCTTTGATGTACTCCGGAGACTCAATGGCCAGATCGTAACGCACGCCTGAGGCGATCATGATCTTCTTAATACCGTCGACTTTACGTGCATCACGATACAGGTCGATGGTGTGCTTGTGATCGGTATTGAGCTTGTGACAGATGCCCGGGAACACGCACGACGGACGGCGACAGTTCGCTTCTGCTTTCGGATCTGAACAGCCAAGGCGGTACATGTTGGCCGTTGGGCCACCCAAATCTGAAATGGTGCCGGTAAAGCCCGGAACCTTGTCACGAATCTCTTTCAGTTCGTTGATGATCGACTCTTTCGAACGGTTTTGAATGATGCGGCCTTCGTGTTCGGTGATCGAACAGAAAGAGCAGCCACCAAAACAGCCACGCATGATGTTGACTGAGGTCTTGATCATGTCGTAAGCCGGGATCTTCGCTTTGCCATACATCGGGTGTGGTACACGGGCGTAAGGCAAGTCGAACACGAAATCCATCTCTTCTGTCGAGAGTGGAATTGGTGCTTGGTTTACCCACAATTCACGGTTGCCGTGGCTTTGAATCAGCGCGCGGCCAGAATACGGGTTGGTTTCTAGGTGCAACACACGGCTGGCGTGTGCATACAGAATCCGGTCGTTTTGTAGCTTCTCGTAAGAGGGCAGACGCACCGCAGTCGTCTTGGCATCGTGGCGAGAAGGACGAATGGTGATCGGTTTGGCTTCTGCTTCGTCTTTTTTACCGGTTTCGCACTGGGTTTCCACTTCGTACGGGTTGGTAGGGACGAACGGTTTGCTTGGCTTATCAATGCGTGATGAGTCGATGATAGTGAAGCTTTCTGGCGCCGCAGGCAGGTTAACAGCCGTGCCGCGCACGTTGGTCATCTCGCTGATGCTTTCCCCGTTGGCGAGGCGATGCGCCACTTCCACCAGTGCGCGCTCGGCGTTACCAAACAGCAGGATGTCGGCTTTGGCATCAAACAGCACGGAACGGCGAACTTTGTCTGACCAGTAATCGTAGTGCGCGACGCGACGCAGGCTGGCTTCAATGCCACCTAGCACAATCGGCACGTCTTTGTATGCTTCGCGGCAGCGTTGTGAATACACCAGCGTGGCACGGTCTGGACGTTTACCGCCTTCGTTGTTGGGCGTGTACGCATCGTCGTGGCGCAGCTTTTTATCAGACGTGTAACGGTTGATCATGGAGTCCATGTTGCCAGCGGTGACGCCAAAGAACAGATTCGGTTTCCCTAACGTCGTAAACGCCTCTTTGCTGTTCCATTCCGGCTGCGCGATGATGCCGACGCGGAATCCTTGCGACTCCAGCAAGCGGCCAATGATCGCCATACCGAAGCTCGGGTGATCGACATACGCATCGCCTGTGACGATGATGATGTCGCAGCTGTCCCAGCCCAGCGCCTGCATCTCTTGACGCGATGTTGGCAGGAATGGGGCAGTGCCAAAACACTCGGCCCAGTATTTCTTGTATTCGTTAATCTTTGGTGTATTCATAAGTTTAAAAAGGTGCTCACTTTACTGAAGGGGCTGAGTGGCGTTCGAACCATTATTATTTCGCCTAGGCTGACGCCCGGCTTCTGTTGTGCGGTCTTTCACTCAACACCCGATATGCTTGCGCGCTAGAGTCTTCCTGATCTTCATCACTCAGGTTCGCCTCACGCTTGTCGCTTCCCGCTGGCGTTATTTACGCGTATGACGAGCGTCCAACTTCCGTTTTCCGCTCCGTTTTGTTGGCTTCGATGCCGTTCCATCACCGTTGACCGTCGTTGTGTGACCTTTCTGCCTGCAGTAATACTAGGTGAAAAAAGCAGCCAAACAAAATAGCGGTGGAGTGTATCACGTTCTCGGCGGTGTCGCTCAATTTCTGTGATGGATCACCAAAAACTTTACGGCGTGGTTGAGCGGGCGTCCGCGTTGAATATCGCGTTGGGGGGAGAAGGCTCTCACCGGTTGGTGCACATAAAAAAGCCATCGCAAAGGCGATGGCTTTTAAGCAAGCGTTTTGGCTTAAAACCGAGTGGCGAATTAGCCAATCAGGCCTTGTTTGGCCAGGTACTCATCGTAAGTGCCGTGGAAGTCGTTCACACCATCTTTGGTGATTTCGATGATGCGTGTCGCAATCGATGAGACGAACTGACGGTCGTGAGATACAAACAGCAGCGTGCCTTTGTAGTTTTCCAGCGCCAAGTTCAAGGCTTCGATCGATTCCATATCCATGTGGTTGGTCGGTTCGTCCATCAGTAGGATGTTTGGTTTTTGCATGATCAGTTTACCAAACAGCATACGACCTTGCTCACCACCCGAAATCACTTTGACCGATTTCTTGATGTCATTTTGTGAGAACAGCATACGACCCAGAATACCGCGCACGGTTTGTTCGTCTTCGCCTTCGTTTTTCCACTGGCTCATCCAATCTAGCAGCGACATGTCTTCTGCGAAATCATGCGCGTGATCCTGAGCGTAGAAACCGATGTTGTTGTTTTCAGACCATTTGATCATACCCGCCATCGGCTCCATTACACCTGCCAGCGTGTTGAGTGTAGTGGATTTACCGATACCGTTCTCGCCGATGATCGCGATACGTTCACCCACTTCAACCATCAGGTTGACGTTGTTGATCAGGATGTTTTCGCCGTAACCCTGTTTCAAACCTTCCACTTCCAGCGCGTTACGGAACAGCTCTTTCTTCTGATCGAAACGGATGAATGGTGACTGACGGCTTGACGGTTTCACTTCTTCGAGTTGGATTTTATCCAGCTGTTTCTGACGAGAAGTGGCCTGTTTGGCTTTAGATGCGTTTGCAGAGAAGCGGCTAACGAAGGTTTGCAGCTCAGCAATTTGAGCTTTCTTCTTCGCGTTGTCGGCTTGCAGACGATCACGCGCTTGTTCAGCTGCGATCATGTATTCGTCGTAGTTACCGTGGAACAGACGCAGTTCACCGTAATCCAAATCTGCCATGTGGGTACACACGGTGTTCAGGAAGTGACGGTCGTGCGAGATAATGATCATGGTGCAGTTACGTGCCAGCAACGTTTGCTCCAGCCATGCGATGGTGTGCATGTCCAGGTTGTTGGTTGGTTCGTCGAGCAGCATGATTTCTGGTTCTGCGAACAGCACCTGCGCCAGCAATACACGTAGTTTCAGACCCGGTGCGATCTCGCTCATCAGGCCGAAATGTTGCGCTTCAGGAATGCCCAAGCCCAGCAACAGTTCACCCGCGCGCGCTTCGGCGGAGTAGCCGTCCATTTCTGCGAATTCAGTTTCCAAGTCGCCAACACGCATGCCGTCTTCGTCGGTCATTTCTGGCAGCGCGTAAATGCGGTCACGTTCTTCTTTGACCTTCCACAACTCTTTGTGACCCATGATCACTGTGTCCACCACCGTGAACTCTTCAAACGCGAACTGATCCTGACCCAGTTTAGCCATGCGCTCGTTTGGATCGGTTGAAACCGAGCCTGCTGATGGCTCCAGTTCGCCGCTAAGAATTTTCATAAATGTGGATTTACCACAACCGTTGGCACCAATCAGGCCGTAACGGTTGCCATTACCAAATTTAATCGAGATGTTTTCAAACAATGGCTTATCGCCAAATTGCATGGTGATGTTTGCAGTCGTTAACACAAGGCATTCCAAGTTGTTGGTCTGCCCGTTCCGACGTGAAGTGATCCTGCGGCTGCGGGGCAGTCGGCATGGCTTCAAGGTCGAGTGGGCATCGTCAATAAGTAAAAAGTTGGCCGAGGCCAACTTTCAAAGCCGCGCATGATAACAGTTTTTGTGATTAACATCACCCACGATCGTTCAACTTAACGTGAATCGGCCTGCAAACTCGATGATGATTACGTTCACGCATTGGGAATGGGCGGTGATTTTGCTATCCCTTTTGGCGAGGTAACACCGTGAGCACGCGCACCACAAATTGATGCAGTTCGTTCATGTAGTTTTCCAAAAACGCTTTGGTTCGCTCGGTGGTGACATTGTCATCGTCGTCGATCATGCCATCGTGATATTGCAGATAGGCTTCAACGGTATTCATCAACGGAGAATTGCAAAAACAGAGCACGCTGCGCAACTGGCTTTGAGCCACGGCGGTGCCAATCGCGCCGGGCGAAGTGCCGATAACGCCGGAAGGTTTGCTGGCAAATGAGTTTTGCCCCCACGGGCGGCTTGCCCAGTCGATGGCATTTTTCAAGCATCCGGGAATTGAGCGGTTGAACTCGGGGGTCACAAACAATAAGCCGTCGCAATCGGCAATTGCCTGTTTGAAGGCTTGGGCCACGTCCGGATAATTGGCATCGTAATCTTGGCTATATAACGGCAAATCTTTGATGGGAATTTCCACCAAGTCGAGCTCGGGGGGCGCCAACTTGGCGAGTGCATGCGCCAGTTTGCGATTGATGGAGGTCGACGACAAACTCCCGACGAAATAGCCGATTTTGTATTGGGTCATAGGAACTCCTGATAGCCACAGTCACTGCACACCGGTGCGAAGTGACTGATGCGATGTGACTGCGGCGATGAGACGATGGAACAACAAGTCTGCACTCCGCATCATGGCGCCGGGTTGCCTGTAAGGTTAACCGCGACAAATACGGAGTATCGGGAGTAAGTCTAGTGTAGGACGAGCACTCTCTCCATTTACGCAGGGCGCAAATGGGTAAGTCGCGATACGCGCTTCAATCAGTGAGAACGTTTCGCCATCGGATGCGTGTCGTTCATTTGCAGCAGGTCCCATAGATTCCCGTACAAATCTTCAAACACCGCCACGGTGCCGTAGTCGGCTTCCATCGGAGGACGAACGAACTGAATGCCATCTTCGACCATGCGATGGTAATCGCGCCAGAAGTCATCGGTATTGAGGAACAGAAAAACGCGCCCGCCAGTTTGGTTGCCGATCGAAGGCAGCTGCTCTGGTTTCGACGCTTTGGCCAGCAGCAACGTGGCGCCTTGTGAACCCGGAGGCGACACCACGACCCAACGTTTGTCTTGTTCCGGTTGATAGGTATCTTCCACCAATTCGAACTTGAGCTTATTGAGGTAGAAATCCAGTGCTTCGTCGTAATCACGAACCACTAAGCTGATGTGAATAATCGATTGTTTCATGCGATTCCCTTATGGGGTTAAGCGGTGGGATTTTCGGTGCCACACCTTAACTGAAATCGCCCCAAAACACACTGAAAAGTCACGCGTTTGCTGTATTCCTCACCGCGTATCGACAGGGATGTTCGCTTGATGTAGCTGGTGATGTTCGCGCGCACGTGAAACAAATTAGCGGGATTCTTGCGGCCACACGACATCCAACGCGGTGTGGGCAATGCGCCATTCTCCGTGGATGCGCACATAGTGATCGACGTAATGGCCCAACAGCAAGAACGGATGTTGCGAGGCGGCTCTGTCGGTGACGAAGTCCAATAAGTAGCAACTGCCGTGGGCGTGGTTCTCATCCACCAAGGTGATACTGTGGTTGGTCACGGCATGCACAAACGGAAAATGTTCACGGTGTTGGGTGTCAAAGGTGTGATAGGCCTCGCTCAAGCCGCGTTTGATGGCGTCCAAACCTTTCATTGAGCCCACCGTGACCGTCACTTCAGCATCGTCAGTAAACACCTCGCCCATTTTCTCTGCTTCTCCACCGTCTAGCAGTTGGCTATAGCGCAATCTTAGTTGACGAATTTCTTCGCGATCAAGTAAGTCATTGATGCGTTTTTCGGGGGTTGTCATCATGATTCTCCACAACATTATTGATCATAGGAGGTCATTGTATTGACTTAATGAAAAATGATAATACAGTTTATATTCCAATTATTTCATCCTGTGGTTCCATAATGAAGCTCAATGAAACGCAATTTTCGGGCGTGATCGAATATGTTGAAACGCTGCGGACCGGTTCCTTTACCGCAGCAGGGGAGCGCCTTGGCTTAACTGGTTCAGCAGTGGGCAAAAGCGTCACCCGACTGGAGAAAAAACTCGGAACCAAGTTACTGCATCGCACCACGCGCAGCCTGACGCCGACCCCCGAAGGACAGCGTTATTTTGATGGCTGGATTGCGATTCTCGATGAAATTGACAGCCTGGAACATGGCGTGGTGGCCGGGAGCGTTCACGTTTCGGGCAACTTAAACATTCATTTACCCGCTGCATTTGGTCGCCGACATGTGATGCCTTTGCTGTTGGAGCTTACTAAAGCGCACCCCAATTTGGATCTGTCGGTGGCATTTAGTGAAAAGCGCATCAATTTGGTGGATGAAGGGGTGGATCTGGTGGTGCGTATCGGCGCACTGGCAGATGATGCCGATTTGATAGCCCGCCGTTTGGGGCGCCAGCGATTGGTTGTGTGCGCAAGCCCCGATTACTTGAAAAAGAAAGGTACGCCCAAACTGGTGACGGAGTTGACAGAGCACGATTGTATTGTCGGCGGACAGCGCAGCAATCAACCGGCGTGGTTGTTCCGACGCGCCAATGGCGACAGTTTTACGCAAGTGGTACATGGACGGTATTGCTTCAGTGATGGGGATGCCATGTTGTCGGCGGTGCTCGATGGTATGGGCGTCTCGCAGTTGCCGACGTGGCTCATCAATGAACACCTTGCTTCGGGCGCATTGGTGACGATTCTTGACGATTATGCTGGGGCGGAAATGCCGATTCATGCCGTATGGCCCCGGTCGCGTTACTTGAAACCGAGACAACGGGTGGTGATTGATGCGCTGGTGGCGGCGGCCGAACAGCCAACATCGGTCTATCAGCTTTAGAAAGTCGCTTTAGAAAGCACCTTTAGGAAGTCCCTTCTGAAACGATGGAATGCGTGTGTAATCCCCGTCGGCACAACTGCTAAATCCCTGATGCAGAACAAGATCGTTGTGTGGGCAGCATGCTATATCAAAGGGTGTGCGGATAAGCGATGACCACGTTGGATGGCGCGTCACCGCACTTGGACATCGAATCAGGAGAATCAAGGATGAGTGAATATTGTGGTCAATGCCGTCAGTTTACCCGCACGGCCAATAATCCGCAGGATATGTGTGGTGCTTGGGAACAACCCACGCAAGCTAAGCGTGTTGCGTGTGGCTTCTTTATGCCTCGTAAACCGAAACGAGAGGGTCAAGCGTCCGAGCCATCCTCAGAATCAGGTCGATAAAACCACGCGTTCACGCCGGTTGGACGCGCTATTCAAGCCCATGCCGCCGCCACAAGGCGAGGGTTGCGGCCGCTAAAATCTTCTCTAGCTCACGTTTGCTGCGCGTTTTTTTGCGTCGGGGCGACGTGACGCTCACTCAGGTCTATTCTTGAAAGGTTGGCAGGCCATCTGCTGGTCAGGTGTGTCGCTGCCTCGATTGTCAGTCATGCCCATGTTTTCATGGGGTGTTGGAACCGCTCTCTCAGTTTGAATCAATGTTATTTCGTTCACGGGATTGAACTCAAGCGTTGATTCAATCGGGTCGCCTAGACAATCCATAACAGCCATCTCCTGCATTTGAGGATGAGCAAAAAATCAGCCTGCACAAAAGGAACGCACTATGTTCATCAATAACCTGACCCTGAAAACCCGGCTCATCGTCGCGGTGGCCATTCCGTGCCTCGCGTTGGTGTTCACCGGATTGACCAGCCTCAATACGATGTCGAGCATGCAGTTTCAATCGCAGAAATTGTACCTCAATACCGCAGCCCCGCTGCGCGCGATGGCCGAAGCGGCTTCACGCATTCCGCGTATGCGGGTAGGCATCGACATGATGCTGCTGCAAGAGACGCCGCTGCGTGATGAAAAAGGGGTGAAAACCCGCGTGCAGGAAGCGCGCAACGAAGACATTCCTGAAATGCGTCAAACCATGAAAATGGCGGTGGAAGCACAGCTCAATCCCGAAATGAAACAGCAGGCGCAGCGGTTGCTCGATCAGTTCGAAACCATGGTGAAAACCGATCTCAACCCCATGTTGGACGCGTTTGATCGCGGCGATATGGCCAGCGCACAACGCATTTATCGCGATCAATACGCCAAGACTTACGGTGTGATGCGTAAAGGGGCCAATGATATTTTGGATGCGCTGTTGGCTCAGGCGGAACGCCGCAACGACAATAGTGTGAGCAGCTTTAAAGCCGGGCAGAACAGCAGCATCCTGATCATCATCGGGTCGATTGTGATTTCGATTTTGACCTCTTGGTTCATCGTGGCCAACCTGCGTAACCGCGTCACGTTTCTGCGCGAAACCATCGGCGAGGCGGCGAAAAATCTGTCGCTCAATACGCGCATCAACATGGACGGTAAGGATGAGCTGACTGACATTGGTGTGAGCTTTAACCAGTTTATTGAGAAAGTACACGCCTCGATTGACCAAGTGGCGAAGAGCGCACGTGACTTGGCCACCATGTCGGATAACGTGGCGGATCAGGCGCATCATACGCAAAATAACTGCGTTGCGCAGCGAGATCGCACCGTGCAAGTCGCCACCGCCATTCATGAGTTGGGCGCGACGGTAAACGAAATTGCATCAAACGCTGCACAAGCGGCAGAAGTGGCGCGTGAAGCGACCCATCGCTCGGCAGATGGTCGTGACGTGGTGAACCAAGCGCAGCTGCGTATTACGGAGCTATCGAATGAGCTGCAACAAGCCACTGGCGTGGTCGAAGCGCTGGCGAGTCAAATCAATGCGATCAGTTCAACGCTTGATACCATTCGCAGTATTTCTGACCAAACCAATTTGCTGGCGCTGAATGCGGCGATTGAAGCGGCGCGTGCCGGTGAGCAAGGGCGTGGTTTTGCGGTGGTTGCTGACGAAGTGCGCACGCTGGCGAGCCGCTCGGCGGCATCGACGGAAGAGATTCAAGAAGTGATCGACAAATTGCAGGCGGAATCGAAACGGGCTGTGACCGTGATGGAAAAAGGCCGAGAAAAAAGCGTGCAGGTGGTCGAGTACGCCAACAAAGCCAATGATTCACTCGAGCAAATCAATGGGCATATTGATCAAATCAGTGATCAGAATATTCAGGTGGCAACCGCCACAGAAGAGCAGGCCAGTGTGGTGGAAGACATTAACCGCAACGTGGAAGACATCAACCAACTGACGATGCAAACCACGGACATTGCGGGTCAGCTCAATCAATCCAGCGCGAGCCTGCAAAAACTGTCGTCGCAGTTGGACAAACTGGTCGGGCAATTTCGCTTAGTCTAATGGCGTATGAACTCAGCAAAAAGGCGCATGATGCGCCTTTTTTAAATCTCAAAATCAGGGAAACGTTTTGCCGAAGCGAAGGAGTCAGGCTGGCAGTAATCTTCAATAAAATCATCCAAGGTGATGGGCGTGCTAAACAGATACCCTTGGAAAAAATCAACGCCGTGTACGGTCAGATATTGCAACTGCTCTGGGCGTTCAACCCCTTCGGCGACCGTCGGAATGTTTAAGCGACGCGCTAGATCGAGCACGTTGTTTACGATGTGATTCGACAGTTCATTCTCGCCAATTAAATCGACAAAGCTCTTATCAATCTTCAGGTAGTCGGCTTTAAACATTTGAAAGTAGATCAGGCTCGAATGGCCGGTGCCAAAATCATCAATGGAAATCAGCACGTTTTCGGCTTTCAAGGCTTGATAGATATCCATCAACTCCACCGCTTCAATCGCCTGTTCGCGTTCAGTCAGCTCCAAAATGAGCTGCATGTGGTGCGTGTCCACCACCTGACGAAAACGGTGACAGCATTGGACAATTTTACTGTCGGTGAGCTGCTCGGCACTGATGTTAAACGAGAGGTGAAAGCCATCCGGCAGCGCTTTGGTGTACGGTGCCAGTTGCAAGGCGGTTTGCTCCATCAATGACTCGGTCAGTTTGTGGGATAAACCGCCGCGTTCAAGAATGGATATAAATTCATACGGGCCAATGACACCGCGGGTGGGGTGATGCCAGCGCACTAAAATTTCGCCACCAACTAAGCTGCCGCCGCAATCAAAAATCGGCTGAATATACGGTTTAAATTGCTGGTGGGCCAAGCCGCGCGCGAGCTCACTCGCCAAGCGGTCTGGTTGACAGAGAAAGCGATAAAACTGATAGCAAGCAAACAGATAGAGCGTGAACGGAATCACCAAGTAATACACCACGCGCTGCAACAGTTCCCAAAAATACATGGTTTGATCGTACTGAATGCGCATGGCGTAATTGTATTTGGGCGAGGGGAAGAGTTCGCCTTTGATCAGGCGCGATTGCGAGTAGCCGGTGGTGAGTTCTTTGTCGGCCAGCAGCAGGGTCGGTTTAATAAACTCGGGGTTGATTTTGAGCTGATACAGAAAGTAGTTCATTGACAGCTCATACACCAAGGATTGGCTTCGATAGTACACTGACACGGGTTCAATCACGCCGGTATCAAGGCTGACGGAGGGGCCGTTCACGGTTACCGGCAGTCGATCCATAAAACCGCGTAGTGAATTGCAGTAACCAAGATGGAGCGGTTTGGTTGCTGTGAGGCCGCCGGGGATCTTTAAGATTTCTTCCATCAACAACGGTTTGAGCGATTGGCACGAATCGTTGAGGTTGGGCACCAAATGTTGCGTTGCACTATCGAGTTGGCTAAACAGATGATCCAATTGCTCCAACACATTGGTCGCTTCGTCTCGTGCCTGCACTGCAATTTGGCGCGCCACCAACTGATAAGCCAGCAGCACTGAACTGAGCGCCAAAACGATAAACAGCAGGCCCGTGTACCAACGCGCTTTGTGTAATCGGGACTGGCGATAATTGGTCGAAGACGTGTTGAACAAAATTTTTCATTCCTTAACAGCGTGGACGCGAAAAACAACCCAAGTACTCATACTGTAACTGATTCCGTGCGTTCTCCGTGCTACAGAGCGCGCTCATCACAAAAAGTGTGATCGAAGTAAAGTATGTCGAGGTCATCTTCATGACGAATCTTCTCTCGGTTCAATCGATAACGTCATCAAAACGAATTAAAAACTGCGTAGCATCATCGCGCGTTATGGTTGCGTTGTAAATCGTAATCAATCGCGATGGCGATGACGCGGATGGGTGAGCGCGAAGCGATGGATTTTAAGCCATTTATCTCGTATGTTGAGTGAGTGGAAATTGACCAGAACATAAGGAAATCAAATGGAAATGTTAGTGGGTACGGGGTCTACATGGTCGCTGCGCGCGTGGATGTGCAGCCGTTTGGCAAAGGTTGAGCTGGATGTGAGCGTGATCGATTTGTCGGGCTCGGATTACAAAAAGCAGCTCTCGGTGCAGTCACCGTCTGGATTGGTTCCGGCGTTGACTGTGGATGGTACTGTGATTCACGACTCCTTGGCGATTGCCGAATACTTCAATGAACTGGCTGATGGCGCGCTCTATCCGCGTGATGCACTGCAACGGGCGGTAGCACGCAGTTTGTGTGCTGAAATGCACTCGGGGTTTATGGCGTTGCGTCGCTTGTGCCCGTTTAGCCTCGAACCGGTTGAGCCCCTCACCGAGCCGACGCCGGAGCTGGAAGCTGACATTGCCCGCGCGACTGCGGTATTTGCTCAGGCGCAACTGCCGTTTATGTTTGAAGAGGCGGGCGTGGTGGATACGTTTTATGCGGTGTTGGCGTTTCGCCTGCAAAGTTACGGCGTGGCGCTAGAAGGGAAGGCGGGTGAGTACCAACAAAGTTTGCTCGAATGGCCGCTGACTAAAGATGCGGTGGTTGAAGCATTGCGTTGGGAAGATGCCAAATAGGTGGCCGCAAAGAATAATTCACGTTGTGCTAGGAGAAACTGATGTCTGATATGGATAACAACAAACAAGAAGTGACGGTAGTCGACATTAAAATGCCGTTTATGTCGATGGTGATTTTTATGGTCAAATTTGCCATTGCGTCGATCCCTGCGATGATCATTCTCGGCGTTCTTTTTACGATCTTGGGGGCGATTTTTGGTGGCATGTTCCATGGTATGGGACGCTATTAACGGAGATGAAAACGAAAAAAGCGGTGTTTAACACCGCTTTTTTATGACGTCTCGTTCTGCGTTTAGTGCGTTTCTGGCACTGGCGTCATCAGGATCTTTTGTTTCATGGATGATTCGCCAAAGATCTGGCGCGCGCGCTGTGTTAGGTCGTCTGCGCTGATGCTGCGCAGGGTCGCTTCCATATTCAATGCCGCTTCCAGACCAAAGTGATGAATCACGTAGCGATTGATGTACCAAGCCATGCTCGACGCGTTCTTCTTCATGTTGTTGAGGTCGGTCAACAACTGTTTCGCCACCACCTGCGTTTCTTCAGTGCTGATTGAGGTCGCCATGCTGCTAACCACCTCATCAAACGCCGCTTCCACTTTTTGAGCATCTTCCGGTTCAACCACCGCGCCCAACATCCAATCCACGCTGCGTTCACTGTCCATGTTCAATGCCAACGCAAACGGTGAGTAATCAAGGCTCTGATGTTCACGCACCACGGCCGTCAAACGGTGGTTGGCAATGCGCGTTAACAAATCATCCATAAACACGGTTTTGGCATCCGGTGTGCTGATGGGCGCCACGATGCGGATGTAGTACTGCGTGTTTGGCTTGGTGTTGACCGGCAGTTCAATGCGAGGTTGGATCGGCTGGCGATAGGCAACCTGAAAATCAGGGGTGTTGCCCTTGTCGAAGGCCAAATTGGCCACGTATTGGCGCAGCAAGGCTTGTAGCCCCAGCGGCGATGTGTTGGCCACAATCACGAGCGTGTTATTGCGCTGCTTTTGAAACAGTTCGTGATGCACCTGATAAATCTGATCGCGCGTGACTTGTTGGTAGTCAGCTTTATCAAACAACCAATGGACCGAATCTTCGAGGTAAGTGGCGTGGTTGATCGCCTGACCCAATTGACCGTCCGATGACGCTTGGCCTTCATCAATCGCTTGCAGAGTCTCAGATTGAATCGAAGCCAGTTGGTTGTCATCGACACGAATGTCACGCGTCATTTGATTCAGCAGTGCAAAGAGCGCTTCCATATTCTTCTGATTGGCCCGCATCATCACCCCGTGTGAGGTGAGATTAATGTAGGGCGCGAAGTAGATGTTTTTCTCTTTGAGGTAGTTGTTGAGTTGCACATTAGACAATTGGCCTAAACCGCTGCGGCTGGCGACATTCACAGCCAATTGGCCCGCCGGATAAAGCGCACGCGGCAGAGCCACGGCGCCGCCGATGCTGCCGTAGTGAAGGTAAACGTCGTCACCGGCATGCTCACTGCGCAAGTAATAAACCTCAACGCCGTTGGAGAGTGTCCATTGGGTTAATTCCGGTTGGTCATCAAAGCTTTGGCTCCGGAGGATGTCCCCTGGCGCAGCGGGTGGCAGAAATGGTGTTTCCACTTGGCTGATGCGCTGGCTGATACCCGGCTGCTTGAGTGTGTGACGTAAATGGTCGGTTGAACGCTGCAACGCGTTGAGATCTTCGCTCTCGGCGGCGACGAGCTCAATCATCGGATCCACTTGTAGAAATGCGTTGAGATGCTGATTGACGCGTGTGAGCGTGGCGGCGGAAAGTAGGGCTTTCAGTGCCTTTTTGTACTCCAAATCCGATGGCAAGACTTCGTCGTAGCTGATGGCATACACGCGGTCATCGGCCAAGGTGTTTGACGTTAGTTGCGAACGATACCAATCGAAGTTGTCCAGATCGTCACGGTAGCTTTGCAATACCATCTCCAGCTCTTGCGGGGTGGTGCCGTGATCACGCAGCGAGGCCAGCGTGTTGAGAAACAGCGATTGCGATGCCGCGCGCTGCTCGACCGGAAACGCAATGGTCAATTCGGTGTAGCGCAGATCGTCGGTGTTGTAGCTGAACGCCGCCAAGTCTTGCGTCGGCAGTGCAGCGTTGTAAAACGCGTTCTGCAAGCGGTGTTCCATCAAACGGGTGGCGATCTCATTCAAACGGTAGTTGAGCAATGCTTCATGATCCGCAATGCGGATTTCACCCTGCGGGTAAAACAGGGAGAGGCGCGGCGAATCACCCGGTGATGCGGTGTAAATCAAATCGCTGGTGTTTTGTTGTGATAACGCAGGGCGCGCTGGGCGCGGCGTGGTGCCTTTCTGCCAGTCAGAGAAATACTGACGCACCCATTGCTCGCCTTGTTCCAAAGTGATGTTACCGGTGATGATCACTTCCGTCAGTTGTGGCTGATACCACGTTTGGTAGAACTCACGAAGCCCGTCTGCGGTCGCCATTTGCACATTGCTGCGATTGCCGAGTGGATCGTAGGTGAGGTAATCGGTGCCTTCAGTGAAATGCTCATACAGCATGTCCGGCTCTGAACGACGAAAACGAAACTCGCCCAGAATCACCCCTTTCTCTTTTTCCACTTCTTGTGGATCAAACGTCAAGCCATCGGCGATGTCGCGCATCCACAGCAGCGCATCGTCCATGTGCTGGTTATCTGGCAAATCCAATTGATACACCGTTTGCGAGTAATTGGTGTAAGCGTTGAGGTCAGCGCCAAACTGGCCACCACTTTTCGCCACCATATCAATCACGGCGTTGTGTTCGTAATGCACGCTGCCGTTGAAGGCCATGTGTTCCACATAATGTGCGTAACCGGCTTGGCGCAGCGTTTCCTGAAACGATCCCGCGTGCACGTACAAGCGGATCGACACCGCTTCGTTTTGGTCGGGATACAAGTGATAGGTGAGCCCGTTGTCGAGGGTTTGGGAGACCCAAGCCTGACTCGGTTTGAAGGGTGTAGATGTGGGCTGAGCAGCACAACCTACTAATAATAGAGCAAAAATTCCTGCCAAATAACGGTATATCATAACAACCTCTGTTCTTGTTTTGGCGTCACTATATACGTATCCAGCGAATTTATTAAACATCAAAAATCAATTTGATTGAAAAATGCGTGTGACCCAAGAATATGCACGGTGTTTGTTATCATTTTGTGTTTTTAAATGATGAATTGTGAACATTCAACCGCGCGCGTCAACCGACTCTAGGCATGCGCGGGCGGAGTTTGCTATCATCGCGCCAGTTTAATCGCCATTGATTGTTGGATTTATGCTGTATTCATTACTTTCCGTGTTTGCGCCGATGTTGCTGGGCGCACAAATCATCCTGACCCTCGTTTTGGTGAAAGGGGAGATCTGTCCGGGCCAACGTGGCCGGATTCACAAAGTGCTGCCTGCGATCGCAGTGCTGTGGCTGGCCGTCGCTTCGGTGAAAATCGAAGCCTTTATGATTGTGGCCGCCGTGTTCTATTTCTATTCGCAGGTGCAAACCAAGAAGACGCGTGATGAAGGGCCGCTGTGGGTGCTTTATCTGGCCAACGGTTTGTCGATCGCGTATGTCGCTATTTTGATGGGAGAAGCGCCAAGCTGGCCGGCAGCGCTCTCGATTTTAGCGATGGTGGCGATGTTGGGCGCAATGTTTGCGCATCTGCTGCTGACGATTGCGCGCACGCGCCTGCAAGCGTTTCACCGTATTTTGCCGGTGGTGGGCATTTTGTCGGCCATGCTGACCACGTTGTGCGTGGTGCCGTATGCGTATCGCGTGGACGCTGAGGTGCTGGCGACCCTGACACAACCGCTGTTGATCAGCTTTGCGCTGATGGTGACCGGGATTATTGTGTGGAGCTGGCACATCATGATGTCGAAACCGGTGAGTAAAGTGCAATTGACCGTTGCGCAGCTCTTGATGCTGGTGGCGGCCACGGGGTTTCACGGCTTGTATCTGATGTAAGCCATTTGGTGATTTCCTACCTGATAAAACGGCGCTTGCGCCGTTTTTCTTTGCCTAGAGCAAAATCACGGTTCTACGGCCAATTTCGAACTAAGCTTAGAGAAAGCGTTTCGAAACAGGAGTACCAAGATGGATCTGAGTAACGTCGGTAAATTAGACAGTGTCATTTTGCTGGGGATTGTGAACGAGAAATTGCGTTTGGAATGCGACAGCTTTGATGAGCTGGTGACCACTTACGAAATGGACATGAACAATGTGGTCGATAAGCTAAGCGGGCTGGGCTTCCGATATGACCCGCTGACCAACCAGTTCAAAGCGGTTGAACGCTAAACGAAAGCCTTCACCCCAGTCATTTGATTAACCCATTCTATTCATTCAACGCTTAAGCCATCTTGATGCCATCGAGGTGGCTTTTGCATTGTTGGCGCGCTGTGGCGAAGAAGGCTTGCAAGTAACGTTTGTCTTTTTCGCTGTTGCGGGTTGCCGCAAACAGACGGCGCCATAATCCTTTCCCCAACGGTTTGCTGGTGATGAGTCCCTGACGGGAGAATTCACTGATGGCCCAGTTTGGCAGTGCGGCCACTCCGAGCCCCGCCGACACCATCTGCACCAACATCAAGGTATTGTCCGCTTGTTTCCATTTTGCGGGTTCAACGCCTGCGGGTTGCAGGAAGTGTTTGACCACATCGAGGCGCTGTTTCTGCACCGGATAACTCAACATGGTTTGATCCGCCAAATCCTGCGGCGCAATCACGGCTTTTTCGGCCAAGGGGTGATTGGTCGCGGTGATCAGGCGCATCTCAAAATCGAACAGCGGCTCATAGTGTACTTCAGAGCGCGGTAAAATGTCGGAGGTGATCACCAAATCCAGCTCACCTGCCAGCAAGGCCGGTAGGGGCTCAAAGCCGAACCCGGAAGAAAAATCCAGCGCCACACTTGGCCAGGAAATTTGATATTCCCGCAGTGCAGGCATCAGCCATTGAAAACAGGAGTGGCACTCAATGGCCATGTGCAAGCGGCCATTCACATCTTCTTTGAGGCTGGCCAGTTCGTTCTCTGCTTTGGCAAGCTTTGGCAAAATGTCATCCGCCAGTTTCAGCAAGATCTCACCTTCCGAGGTAAAACGCACCGGACGGGTTTTACGCAAAAACAGTTGCCCGCCAATTCGCGCTTCTAAATCTTTGATCTGATGGGAGAGTGCTGACTGAGTCAAGTGCAATGCGGTGGCGGTGGCGGTCAGCGAACCGGTGTCGCGCAGTGAAACTAACGTGCGTAAGTGTTTGAGCTCGATCATGAGTTCTCCTCATCTTTCCCTAGATCAACATGAATTTTTATTTAAACTACGCCGATTTTTTGGAGCTGTAAACATCTAGACGTCTATTTGTTGAAAATGCAATAGTGTCGATCCGGTGTTCTGTCGATCGTTTCGCGTCGAGTCGGCGAGCGGTGTTGGATTTGCGAGGGCGAAGAGACGAAGCCGTTTTTCGCGGCGTACATTCGCTGTAGGGCAATTCCGGTCGTGATGTCAGTCCGTTACTGAGAGATAATTTATTCATTAATAACAATTGGTTATTTTGATAGTATTGTTTTTATTGTTGTGAGGGAAGTTAGGGGACTGACCCAGACTGAGATATGATCCGCGGCTCTATTTTAATCATCTTTCTTAGTAGGTTTAGATTTACATGACTCAAGCTTTAATGAAATTCGCCGTCGATGATGGTTCCACAAACGTCAAAGTGAGCTGGTTGGATGGCGGTAAGATTAGGAGCCTAGTCTCGCCCAACTCCTTTCGCAAAGATTGGAAAAGTGCGGCCTTAAGAAAGGACAAACAAGTCTACAACTACACCATCGATGGCTTTAAGTACACCTACGATGCCACGTCGGATAAAGCGTTGGAAACCACGCACGTCGACTATCAATACGACGATTTGAACCTGCTGGCTGTCCATCACGCGCTGCTGCAAACCGGCATTGAACCTTGCCCGGTGGCGTTGGTGGTGACCTTGCCGATCACCGAATATTACCGATTTGAAGATTGCCAGAAGAACGAAAAGAACATCGCACGTAAGCGCCACAATTTGATGCGCCAAATCACCCTCAACAAAGGCCAGACCTTTGACATTGTGGACGTGGAGGTGATGCCGGAAAGCTTGCCTGCGGTGCTGTCGACGCTGGTGAACTCCAACTGCAATGAATTCACGCGCTCGCTGGTGATTGACCTTGGCGGTACCACCTTGGACATGGGCATCGTGGTGGGTGAATTTGACGAAGTCTCGGCGGTTTACGGCAACAATGAAATCGGTGTGTCGATGGTGACCAACACTGTGCGCAAAGCATTGGCGTTCGCCGATAGCGATTCGAGCTACTTGGTGGCGAATGAATTGATCCGCCGTCGCAATGACGATGAATTTGTGTCGGAAGTGATCAATGACGAAGCGCAAATCGACATGGTGCGCGAAAAAATGGAAGCCAAGATCCACGAGCTGGGCAAGCAAGTCGTGACTGAAGCGAAGAAATTCGCCAAAAACCCGAATCGCATCTACTTGGTGGGGGGCGGTGCGTCACTGATTTATCCGGCGGTGTGTGCGGCGTATCCGTCACTGGGTGAGCGTGTGATTCTGATTGAAAATGCTCAGTCAGCGCTGGCGCAGGAGATCTGCTTGTATCATGCGGACCAACCGGAAACCGAGATGAGCGATCTGCCGCTGGCCGAGGAGATGAGCGATGAGTAACCGCTTTAAGCGCGTCTCTTTTGCTCTCTATCTGGATCCCAAACAATCCAGCGCGGATAACTTCGCCTTCAACACCATGTTGGGTTGGTCGAAGAAGCGTCAGGAACTGGCTGCCGATGCCACGGCAGCCATGGAGTTGCATCAACTGGTGCACATTCACAAGCACATCTATTTGAGCGGGTTGTACCTGCACAGCCTGAAACCGGAATTGGCGATGAGCTTGGCATCGGCGTTGTCGACAGAGTCGATCAACACGCAGTCCCTGCTCGATATGCTCAAGTTGCATCAAATCGAACCGCAGTCGGCTGCGGGGCTGGATGAGGCGATGTGTCAAACGTTGGCGGATAAAGTGGCCGCGTCGGTGCAAGCGCAGCTCAGCGAGGCAGCCCCATCGGATGCGTCTGCGATGTCCGACGGCGTGGCCAGCGTGCTGGCTCAGGTACAGCGATTGGAAGAGACGCTGACCTCGCATACCACCCCGACAAGCTCGGCAGAAGGTGAGCAGGTGCAGGAACTCAAGCGCCTGATCGTCAAACAAAGTCAGCTCATTCATCAGTTGATCGGCAGCTTAAAACAAGGCGCCGTGGTGGGGCAGGAAAGCTCCAATGATGCCAGTGCTGAACCGGTAGAAGCTCGATTAGAGCGGGTGCAAAAGATTCGCCAAAAAGGCGTGTTCTAAAGAAAAAACCAGCGATATCGCTGGTTTTTTTTATCGGTTATTTTGGTCGGCTTTTATCGCTGTCGCGGGGATTTTCTTCGCAATGCTCTTCGCCGCAGTTTTCTACACAGTTTTCTTCGCACTTTCTACGCAGCTTTCTACGCAGCTTTCTATGTAGCTTTCTATGTCATGTCCCTGGCATTTTGCTGGGCCGATGCCATTCGACCCTTTCACGTCAAACGCTCAGTAACGCAAGTTGTCTGGGATCACGAAGGCCGGCAGTTTGGCTGGTTTGCCTTGTTGACCGGTTTTCCACGATTTGAGTTGTTGCACGTATTTTAGAATCTGCGCCACTGCGAGAAACAACTGGTTGGGAATCATCTGGTTCAATTGTGTGGTGTGATAAATCGAACGGGTGATTTCTGGCACCACCAACACCTCCACCTGATGTTGTTCGGCGAGTGTGCGAATGTAAAAGGCGACCTCGTTTTTGCCTTTGGCGACCACAAACGGCGCTTCCGCTTTAGTTAAATCGTACTTGAGTGCCACGGCAAAATGCGTCGGGTTCATCAAAACCACGTCGGCAGTTGGCACCGTTTGGCTGGCTGAGCGACGCGCATTTTGCATCTGAATCTGACGAATGCGGCTTTTGATTTCCGGGCGGCCTTCTTGCTCTTTGTGCTCTTGTTTGACTTCCTGTTTGGTCATCTTCATCTGTGTGCCAAACGTCATTTTTTGGTACGGAATGTCGATGACGCCAAACAGAATCGCAATCAAAATCAGCATGCCCAGCAATTCCAATACATACTGCAATGAGAAGTGGATGGTGGTTTGAAACGACGCGCGCACCAAGCTGCCGATCATGTGAAAGTTGGTGCTGATCATGTAATACAGCAACGCGAAAATCAGGCTGATCTTGGCTACGTTTTTAAGAAACTCAACCAGTGTCTGCTTCGAGAAGATGCGTTTGATCCCGCTGAGTGGGTTAATTTTGGAAAACTTCGGCGCCAGCAAGCTGAGGTTGAAATGAAAACCGCCCAGCAAGCAGGTGGCAATCGCCGATGCGATGAACTGAAAGATGATCAGGGGCGCAAACACTTTGATCATCAAATACAAGCTTTGCGTGATCAAATGCAGAATGTGGTCGTGATCGCGTTGCGATTCGGCCGTAAAGCGAAACGACACTTCAAACAGCTGCATGAGGTGACCAGACAAACTATCGGCATTGGCATAAAAGTAGCCGATACACACCATCAACATGATTGCGCTGGAGAACTCTTTGGAGCGCGCAATCTGCCCCTGTTTGCGGGCTTTATCCAGCTTCTGACTACTGGCCTGTTCGGTTTTATCGCCGCTACTCATGACATCCTCAACATGATGTTTAAGTGCTCGTGCAGTTCGGTGAGCAGATTGAAAAAGATGTCGCCGATGCCATAAATCGAAATCAGCAACGCGAACAGCCCCAAAAACATGGTCATCGGGAAGCCGAGCACAAACACGTTGAGCGACGGCGCAATGCGGCTCATAAACCCAAAGGTGACGTTACTGAGCAGCATGGTAATGATGGCCGGAATCGAAATGATCAGCGCGGATGAAAACATCCAGCTGAATAGGGAAATCAGGTGCTTGATGCTCTCAAACGGGTAGGGCTGATTCATGGGCCACAGGGTAAAACTGTCGACAAACACATCCAGCACAATCAAATGCCCATCCATCGACAAAAACAGCAGCATCGCGGTGAGCGAGAAAATTTGCCCGGTGATGGCGACACTGGAGCCGCTGTTGGGGTCGTTCATCATCGCCATCGATAAGCCCATTTGCATCGACAGCGCTTGCCCGGCGAGCGTAAAAATGGTGATGAACATCTGCACCGCAAGCCCAAAAATCAGTCCGAAGCTGAATTGGTACAGGCCAAACAGCACCGCTTGCAGGGAGAACGGATTAAAGCTTGGCACGTTCGTCACCATGCCCGCGCACAGCAGCGAAAAGCACAGGGCCAGCAGCACTTTGGTCATCAGCGGCACTTTGCTGTCGCCAAACACTGGCGCGACCAAAAAGAAACCGCTGAATCGAACGAAAGGCCACCACAAAATGCCCAACCATTCGGTCAGTTGCGTGAACGTGACATCCATCATTGGGACAGGCTAGGAACGCTGTGAAAAATGGTCTCAAACAACGTGGTCAGCTTCATCAACAGCCAATGGCCCGTCACGATGATCGACACCATGGTCACCAGCAAACGAGGCAGAAAACTGAGCGTTTGTTCGTTGATTTGCGTCACGGCTTGGAACACCGCGACGATGAGGCCAACCAGCAGGCTGGGCACGATCAACACCGACACCATGGCGATGATCACCCACAACGCATGAGCAACCAGCGTGACGGACATTTCGGGCGTCATCTTAGCCTCCCATCCAAAAACTTTGCGATAGGCTACTCACCAGCATGCCCCAGCCATCGACCACCACAAACACCAGCAGTTTAAACGGCAGTGACACGATCAGCGGTGACAGCATCATCATCCCCATCGACATCAGCACTGATGCCACCACCAGGTCGATCACCAGAAACGGCAGAAACACCATAAAGCCAATTTGAAAGGCGATTTTCAGCTCACTCAACACGTACGCCGGCAACAGGATCAAAAACGGAATGTCATCGTCATTTTCCGCCAGTGATTCACCCGCGATTTTGGTCACTTGCTCCAGCGTCTGAACCTGCGTTTGCGCCAGCATGTAGTGATGCAGCGGCTTGGCCCCGGTACTGATGGCCTCGCTCAAGGTGATCTTCTCTTGCATGTATGGCTGGTACGCGTCGGCGTAAATTTCAGTCCACACCGGGCGCATGATCAGCAGCGTGAAGACCAAGGCCAAGCCGACCAACACTTGGTTGGGGGGCGATTGTTGCAAGCCGAGTGCTTGGCGCAAAATCGATAACACAATGATAATACGCGTAAAACAGGTACACATGATGATGAATGCTGGCACAAAACTCAGCATCGTCATCATGATTAAAATTTGCAGCTTGGCAGAGTATTCACTGGTTCCCGACGCATCGTGAATTGTGAACAGGCTGATGTCTTGCGCAGATGCCCAAGACGGTAGCCCGACCAAGAGGATGGCGACTAGCCATCCTGCCCAGCGTTTATTCATGGTGTTCATTGTTGACCAGCGCCAGCACCTGCACACCGTATTTGCCGTCTTGGATGATGATGTTCCCGGTGCCAAACAACACACCGTTGATTTTGATATCGACCGGTTCACCTTCTTGCTTGTCGAGCATGATGACCGAAGCCGGTTCGATACTCATGATCTCTTTGAGTGGTAAGCGGCGGCGAGACACCTCCACCGTGACTTCGACCGGAATATCACGAATCAGCCCCATGTTGGACTTATTGCCCGTAGGCAGCGCCGTGTCTTGGGGGAGTGAAGACAGTTCATCGGCCATGGCTGGGCCGTCAAAATCCAGATCATCACTAAGCAGATCCAAGTCATCCATCGGTTCATCAAAAGCGTCTAAATCATCACGCATACTTCACTCCTAATTGAGCATTCTCGCCAACAATCAGTTGGCCTTTGAACAGAGTTTGGTTTTCGACATTCACGTCCAGCAGATCGTATTTCTGCAATTCAATGAAGTCGCCGACCGCAATCGCATTGACATCGTTGATGGAAAGTTCGCTTTTCATCAGGACGACGTTAATGTTAAACGGTATGTCATTCAGCTGGTGTTGAACGTCGTGAACATTGAAATCTTTTTGTTTCTTTAATCCATCCGAGAAATAATCCAGCAGCTCGTTACTAAAGCTGATGTATAGTTCTTCTTGACATTCGTTCGCAACCAAAGACAAATTAATGTCAATGGAAGTTTGCTGAGTTGTTTCGCTTTTTAATAGGTCGACTTTTATTTTTGGAAATAAGATCTCTAAAAGACTTATGACCTGTCGATGAAAGAAATTAACGTGCGAAAACGTGAGTTTTTCATAATTTAAAATATCGTCTGACACCCATGTAGGAATATTCAGATGTCGGCAAAAAATATTATCGATGCCTCGGCATGATAAGGAGGCACTGAGGGTGCCAAGTTCGCCGATTGAAAAGTGACAGGTGTACAGCGATGCGGGCAATTTTTCAGCTTCTGTAACTTCTAACTCTATGTTTTTAATGGATAATGATTTCTCAAAAAGCGTTTTAATCTGGATTTGTTGCGCTTGTATGAAATCGATTACGCGTTTCGTTAAAAGGCTCTTATGATTGCCTATCTCCACAATAGAAATTAGTTTCATATGATGTTCCAAAACACATAAATATAATAAGGCGGCGCATTATACATAAGAGAATTTTGGGTTCAATTTTTAATTAGTCAGAATATTGTAAGATAAATTTTTTACCCCGCAATACGCCTCATCTTTCGTCCCGATCGGATTATTCTTACATTTGGTTTAATCGATATTAATTATAATGCTGACCCATTTTCAGTCCGACACTTTTTAATTATTGGTTCTGAAATTCAATTGTTACGGTTTAGAACATGATTAATTTAGATGAGGCCTTGGGTGTGCATCCGATGATGCTGCAGTTCAGAACAGAGCGAACCTCTGTGCTGGCTTCGAACATCGCCAACGCCGATACCCCCAATTACAAAGCCAAAGACGTGAGCTTTAACGTCGTGATGACCGGTTTGATGAAAGAGACCAGCGCCATCGGTATTCAAACCGAATCGTTGTATCGCATTCCGGTGCAACGTTCACGAGACGGGAACACCGTGGAACTGCAATCGGAACAAGCCCGATTTGCGCAGAACAACATGGAATACCAGCAGAGCTTGCAGTTTCTGAAGTCAAAAATTTCGGGCTTGAAACGGGCTATCGAAGGGCAATAAATCAATGAAGAGGCGCTATGTCGTTTAACGGTATTTATGAAACGTCGGGGTCGGCCATGATGGCTCAGACGATTCGGCTCAACACGATCTCCAGTAACTTGGCCAACGCAGATTCTGTTGCGTCGAACCCGAATGATGTCTACAAGCCGCTCAAGCCGGTGTTTACGTCGGTGTTTAATTCGCTGTCGGCGCAGTCTGCATCCGGCTCGGTGCCCGTGCGCATCGCCGATGTGATCGAAGTGTCGGGCATGTCAGAAAGTCGCTATGAACCGGGTCACCCTTTGGCGAACAACGAAGGTTACGTGTACCACTCGGGCATCAACGTTGTGAATGAAATGGCCGACATGATGTCTTCCACACGCAGCTTTGAAGCCAACGTGGAAGTGCTCAATAACGTGAAATCAATGCAACAGTCATTGATGCGAATCTGGGAGCTCTAAATGGCAACGACTTCAGTCGTCGCGGGAGTGGATACGCGTGTGACGGTGCAGTCTGCATCGACCAAAACCACCACCAATGCAAACAGTACGAGCTCTTTATACAACGAATTCATCACCTTAATGGTGGCGCAGGTGCAAAACCAAGATCCGTTGAACCCCACTGATGGCACGCAATACGTCACGCAACTGGCGCAGTTTGCGCAGGTGCAAAGCACGGACAACATGGTGTCGATCCTCAACAACAACGCGATCATGATGGACAACTTGCAAGTGCTGACTACGGCAGGCTTGGTGGGGCAGAGCGTGTCTGTCAGAACCGATACGCTGCACGCCGATGGCGAGGGCATTTACAACGGCTCTATTGAGCTGACGTCATCCTCCAACACGGTGACGCTGGAGCTGGTAGATGAAGCGGGCAATGTCACGCGTATTCCGCTGGGCGCGCAGCCAGAAGGCACCGTGGATTTCTCGATTGATGCCGACAAGTTGGGCTTGAAAGGCAAATACGAGATGACCGTGGTGGTTGATGAGGGTCAGAACTACACGCCAGCGATCACGTTGGAAGGCACAGTACAGAAAGTCACGGTGCCTTCAACCGGCGGCGCGAGTGTGCTCACCATTCATGGTGTCGGTGACATTCCATTTTATGAAATTTCCTCTTTTGGCAAGAAAAGCGAAGAGACTAATCAAGAGAATGATGTATGAGTTTTAACATCGCCCTGAGTGGCTTAAATGCATCGAATCAGGAACTGAATACGATTTCGAACAACATTGCGAACGTATCCACGACTGGATTCAAAGAATCACGCACGGAATTTGGTTCGGTATACAACGGCCAGCAAGCTGGCGGTGTGCAGGTGATGGGCATCAGCCAGAACTTCGAAGCGACCGGCTCCATGTCGGCCACTGGACGCTCATTGGACATGGCGCTGACGGGTTCAGGCTTTTTTGTCGTGCAAGATAAAAACGGCCAACTGAGTTACACCCGTTCGGGCGTGTTTGGCCTCGATTCACAAGGCAACGTGATTTCCAATACCGGCGGCAGTCTGCAAGGCTACACCGTGGATGGCAACAACAACTTGTTGGCAGGCTCCATGGGGCCGCTCAAGGTGGACATGTCGTCTCTAGAAGCGAAAGCGACCAATAAAGTCGACTTCGCCGCCAACCTCGACGACCGTGTGGATGCGATTGATACCAAGGAGAATCCGTTTGACCCGAAGAATGTGGATTCGTACAACAACTCGTACACCACACCGGTCTACGATTCCAAAGGGAACGAACACACCTTGACGCAGTACTTCGTCAAAACGGGTGACAACACGTGGGAGATTCACTCCATCGTTGATGGCGATACCAGCACATTGACGACCACGCCAGCGACATTCGACTCCAAGGGCAACTTGACCTCAGCAACGGCGTACACCATCAGCGCGTCAGCAGCGGGTGCCGATACCCTGAACATCACCGTTGACATGACGAACCTGAGCCAATACGGCAGTGATTTTGTCGTCTCAAAGAACAATCCAAACGGTTATACCTCCGGCAGTTTCACCGACATTCGTGTGGAAGCCAACGGCATGGTGTACGCCACTTACAGCAACGGTCAGTCGCTGTTGCAAGGGCAACTGGTGCTGGCGAACTTCAACGCGCCACAAGAATTGATGCAAACCAGCAACACCGCTTGGACGCAGACTTACGGCTCTGGTCAGCCGGTGTATGGCATTCCCGGCTCTGGCCAGTTTGGTGAATTGGCCTCGGGCGTGCTGGAAGGTTCAAACGTCGACCTCACGTCTGAACTGGTGCATTTGATGAGCGCGCAGCGCAACTATCAAGCGAACACCAAAACCATTACCACAGCGGATCAATTGATGATGTCGCTGTTTAACGCGGTTTAATCATGAATCCGATTCTATTCACGGCCGCGAAAGGTGCGGAACGAGTCATGTTGGCTCAGGAAGTGCGCGCCAATAACCTTGCACATGCCAACACCGTCGGTTTCAAGTCGTTGATGGAACACTCCGATGCGATGGCGGTGGCTGGCTCGGGATTTCAATCCTCGGTCACCACGCGAACCAATTCGGCGTCCACCAACTTTACCCCCGGCGCAGAAGTGCGCACTGGGCGCGATCTGGATGTACAGATCCCCGGGCGCGGTTTCTTTTCCGTGGCAGGCCAAGCGGGCGAGCCAGAAGAACTCTACAGCCGCGCGGGCAACTTTCGTTTAAGCAGTGACGGTTTGTTGCTGCTGGGCGATCGCCAAGTGCTGGGCGAAGACGGTCCGATTGAAGTGCCGGAATTTCAGGCCATCAACATCGCCAGCGATGGTGCCATCAGCATCACGCCGCCAGGGGGCGGCGCAGAAATGCAAATTGGCCTACTCAAGCTCGTCAACCCGGAATATGCCGACATGACGCTGCACACCTCCGGCCTGTTTGTGCCAAAGCAGGGTGAGACGTTGGCGTTTGATCCCGAGGTAGCGGTGCGTTCTGGCTACCTAGAAGGCAGTAACGTATCAAGCCTTGATGAGCTGGTGAGCATGATGGCGCTGACCCGCCAATATGAGATGCAGGTGAAAGCCATGGCGTCGGCCAGTGAAATAGAAAAAATGGGCAATCAACTGCTGAGAGCCTAAATCAGTGAGATGTGACGTATGCATAACGCATTAATGATTTCCAAAACCGGCATGGCGGCGCAGGACGCCAAAATGACGGCAATTTCCAACAACTTGGCCAACGTGAATACCGTTGGCTTTAAGCGCGATCGCGTGGTGTTTGAAGACTTGTTCTATTCGGTCGAAAAACAAGCCGGTACGGGTACCAACGATTTAAATATACACCCGACGGGCGTGCAGCTTGGCAATGGTGTGCGAGTGGCGGGCACGGAAAAAGTGTTCACGCAGGGCAACATCAACAACACCAGCCAGCAGTTTGATTTGGCGATCGTCGGCGACGGTTTCTTCCAAATCGAAGGCCCGGAAGGGGAAGTGTTGTATACCCGCAACGGTCAGTTTCATCTGAACGCGGATGGTGCCATCGTCAACACGCAAGGTTACCTACTGCAACCAGAAATCAACGTGCCGGATAACGCCACGTTGGTGACGATTACCGAAGACGGCCAAGTGTCGGCGGTGGTTTCAGGCCAAGTCGAGCCAGAGCAATTGGGTGAAATCACGCTGGTGAAGTTCATGAACCCATCGGGTTTGACGGCGAAAGGTGCCAACCTGCTGGCGGAAACCGAAGCGTCGGGTGAAGCGATGGAACTGGTGGCTGGCACCGATGGCGCGGGCGTGATCAAACAAGGCGCGCTGGAAACCTCGAACGTACAAGTGGTGGAAGAGATGGTCGATATGATCTCCACACAGCGCGCGTATGAGATGAGTGCCAAAATGGTCAGCGCCGCCGACCAGATGCTGCAATACATCGCCAATAACACATGATGCGTAGCGTGAACGTGATGGCGAGCGCTTGGTGGCGAATTAACCAGCGGTACGTGGTACTGGCGCTGGTGAGCATGACGTTGGTGGGGTGCGCGGGGCGCACCTCTGACTTCGTGCCGCCCAGTCCGGATGATGCGGATTTCGCGCCGCCGGAGATCAACTACGACGTGGCGCGCGTGAGCAAAGGCAGCCTCTACACGGGCAACGCTGCCATGACGCTGTTTCAGGATCGCCGTGCCTATCGCGTTGGCGATATTTTGACCGTATTGCTGAATGAAAAAACCGAGTCAGACAAAAGCGCCACCACCAAATATGGCAAGAACTCCAACGCGTCACTCAATGTGCCAACCTTGGGCACGCATGTGTTCGACAACCTGTCCGCCAGTGCCAGCGGCAACCGCGATTTTGCTGGCAGCGCTGCCTCGAAACAGGGCAATAGCCTGAGTGGTTCGATCACCGTGACCGTGTATCAAGTGTTGCCCAACGGCGTGCTGCGAGTGCGCGGCGAAAAATGGCTCAAGCTCAATCAGGGCGATGAATTCATTCGTTTGACGGGCAACGTCAGGGCCAGTGACATCAGCGCCGATAACACGCTGTCGTCCCAACGCATTGCCGACGCGCGCATTACTTACGCGGGCCGTGGCAGCTTTGCCGACACCAACACGGCGGGCTGGTTAACCCAGTTCTTCAATTCACCATGGATGCCATTCTGATGCGAAACCAACGTTTTTTTGCCTGGGTTTTGGGCGTGTTGTGCGTGGCGGTGAGCCCGCTGAGCTGGGCGGTGCCGATTTCGCACATCACCGATGTGTATGGCGATCGCCACAACCAGTTGATTGGCTACGGCGTCGTGGTCGGGCTGGATGGCACCGGTGATAAATCGCAGGTGAAATTCACCCAGCAATCGATCGTCAACATGGTGCAGCAGTTTGGTGTTCAGCTACAAGAAAGCGGCAAGCCGAAACTGAAAAACGTCGCGGCCGTGAGTGTGACGGCGACAGTGGATGCACACAAAGGTCCGGGGCAAACGCTGGATGTGACGGTGGCGTCAATCGGCGATGCCAAAAGTTTACGCGGCGGCACGCTGCTGATCACCGAGCTGCGCGGCATTGATGGCAACGTTTATGCGGTGGCGCAAGGGCATTTGGTGGTGGGCGGATTTCGCATCGACGCCAATGACGGCTCCAGCGTGACACACAATACGCCGACCGTGGCGCGCATTCCCAACGGCGCAACTGTCGAAGTGCCGTTCACCCAAGGCGTCGACGAAGAGCCGATGGTGATGCTGCAACTGAAGCGACCGAACTACCAAACCGCGCTCAATATTTCCAAAGCCATTAACCGCACGTTTGGGCGTGGCGTGGCCAAAGTGATCAACAAAGGCACGGTAGAAATTGCTGCGCCGCTCGACAGTGAAGATCGCTCGATGTTTTTGTCGATGGTTGAAACGCTGGATGTGGATATTGGCGCCGAGCCGCCACGCATCGTGTTTAACTCCAGAACCGGCACCGTGGTGATGAGCCAAGGCGTGACGGTGGGGCAGGCGATTGTGTCGCAAGGCGGTTTAACCGTTCGCATTCAAGAGAACAAACTGGTGTCACAACCCAACAGCAGCGGTTCGATCAATGCGCCAGGCCAGACAACCGTGATTGCCGACTCCAACATCAACATTGAGGAAGTGAACAACGGCGCCATGGTGTGGCCGGAAGGCACGCAACTGCAGGATATCGTGGATGCAATCAACCACATTGGCGCCTCGCCGATGACCTTGATGCAGATTCTGCAGGCGCTGGACGAAGTGGGGGCCATCAATGCTAATTTGGTGGTGATCTGATGTTTGCTGATTTTCTACGTATCTTTGGTATCGAGTCGGCGGTGAAACCAGAATTAACTGACGCGCCGGTGCGATCCAACCCGATACAGTGGGTGGCGGAGCAATGTTATGTTCCGCTTCATTCTGATTCATTGGCCTTAACGCCGTCTACGGCGGCGTCGAACGTGAGTGCGGCACATCGGCCAGCGCCGAGTGACACTTTCGCGATCAGCACTTCCGCGAGCCACACTCCCGCAGCGAACACTGTCTCACTAGAAACCGGCGCCACAGCCGATATGGCGTGGCAGCAACTGGCAGCGTTTGACGATGTGGCGGCGGTGGCATCACGCCTTGAGGGGCAATCGGTGGCAGGCCAAAACAACGCGTTCTATCTCGATCCGCAGGCATTGGCGTCCATCAAGTATGACGCGGACCAAGATGCCGCGCTGCGCGAAGTGTCGCGTCAGTTTGAAGCGCTGTTTGTTCAAGAGCTGTTCAAACGCATGCGCTCGGCAACTGAAGCGCTGGGCGATGAAGAGAACCCCCTGTCCAACAATTCAAACTCGATGTTTCAGAGCATGTTAGATAACCAACTGGCGATGTCGGTCACGCAGCAACGCTCGTTTGGCCTTGCAGAGATGCTCTACCAACAACTCTCAGGCCAGCACATGAGGAATGTATAACCCATGAGTATGTACAATATTGCTTTATCCGGCGCCATGGCCAACCAGGTGGCCATGAATGTGACGGCGCAAAACACCGCCAACATCAACTCGGCAGGCTATAGCCGCAAAGTGGTGGATCAAAGTGCGGTGATTTACGGCAATGCCGGCCCCAACAGTGCGGGCAGCGGCGTGTCGGTGACCAGCATTCGCCGCGTGTCAGACCAAGCGGCGGTCGAGCGTCTGCGCTCAGCCAACACCGAGCTGCAACACCATCTGGCGTTCATGTCGGGCATGAAAAACATCGAAAGCGTGCTGGGGATGGAAGGCCTCAACGTCAGCTTAGGGCTGAACGACTTTTTTGCCGCGCTGGAAGAATCCACGCTAAGCCCCGAATCTTTGGTGTATCGCACCCAAGTGCTGGCGAACGCCAAGAGCTTGAGTGCCCGTTTCAACGGCACCATGAATCAACTGTCCAACCATCTGAATACCGCGATTCAGCAGCAATCGACCACACTGACGCAGGTGAACAGCCAACTGCAAAACGTGGCGACACTCAATGAGCAGATCCGTTTGGCGAGCGCCAAAGGGCACGACATTTCAGCCTATCAAGACGCCCTCGATACCGAGCTGAGCTTGGTGTCTCAATCGATGGGGATCAACGTGCTCTACAACCAAGATGGCACCGTTGAGCTGGCAACGCAGTCAGGCCAACCGCTGGTGGTGGGTTCGCATGTGGCGCAATTGTCCGTTGATACGTCTTCAGGCGACAAATACAGCACCGAGATCACCGTCCGTTTTAATGGCGAGTCGTTTGCGTTTAAAGATCCCAAAGGCGGCGAACTGGGCGCGATCGACACACTCAAAAATGAGCAGTATCTGCCGATCATGGCGCAGCTTAATGATATGGCGGCTGGGTTTGCCGATGCCGTGAATGCGCTGCTGATGACGGGTACTGATCTCAATGGCAACCCGGGTCAGCCGCTCTTTACCTACGACCCAGCGAATCCGGCGTCGACCTTGTCGGTGTCCAACATCACGGCGGCTGAGCTGGCGTTTTCATCCAATGGCAGCGTGGGCAATGCCGACATTGCGACCGAGCTGGCAAAGCTTGCCAATCAACCGATCGATATCAACGGTGAACAAGTGAACATCTACGACGTGTACGCGCAAATGCTCGGCACGGTCGGCGTGGTGTCGCAAAAAGCGCAAGGCGATTACAAAGCGGCGATGATCGGCTTGACCGAAGCGCAATCGGCGCGCGACAGCATCAGCGCGGTCAGCTCCAATGAAGAAGCGGCCAACCTGATGATGTACATGAACGCCTATTCGGCCAACATGAAAGTGATTGCGACCGCCAATCAAATGTTCGACACCGTTCTGAATTCGTTTTAATCAGGAATATTTTTATGCGAGTCACTGATACTCAGTTCAATTCAATGATGAGCCGCGCGATGATGGACAACAATGTCAGCATCAACAAAGTGGCCGAACAGATCGCAACCGGAAATAAAATCAATCATTTATCTGATGATCCGATTGCGTCATACAAGTTACAAGGGCTGGAGAAAACCATCGCCAGCGCGTTGCAATCCCAGAAAAACATCGCCAGTGTGCAGTCGGGGTATGCGCAGTACGAAACCTACATGACCAGTTTCAACGACGTGGCCATGGACGTATCGGATCTGCTGCTGCAAGCGCAAAACAGCACCCTCGACCCAGAGGCGATGGCAGGCATCGTCACCGAACTGGAAGCGTTGAAAAACGAAGCGTTGTCGCTGCTGAATAAGCAAAGTGATGGCGTGTATCTGTTCTCCGGCACCGATGTGAACACCCCAGCGATTGAAACCACGCCGCCTTATGCGTTTTTAGGAAACGATGAGCAGCGTTTTACCAAAGTCGATGCCGACACCACCATCGCCAACAACGTGACCGCGCAGGACATGCTTGCGGGCAGCAGTGAATTTTTCAATGCCATTGATGCCGCGATTGCGGAAATCAAAAATCCGACCGGTGATTACACCCAAACATTAGCGTCTGCGATTGATGTGGCTCAGTCCACGCAGCGCGATGTGATGAACTCGGTGGCCGTGCTGGGCGCCAACGACAGCACGCTGGATCGTATGCTGCAAAATAGCATTGACACCGAACACTACGCGACCACGCTGCACAGCAGCATTCAAGAGCTGGATTACGTGGAAGCCTCGGTGCGACTGGAACAAAGCATGCTGACGCTTAAAGCGGCGCAGTCCACGTTCATGACGGTCATGAACAGCCCAACGCTGTTTGATTTAATGTAACGCCGATGACCTCCCGTTCTCTTGTGATAGCAGCACTGTCGAGTGCTGCCTTTTGTGTTGGTGCAGCCGATTACGTGGTGCCGTTTGACGAGATTCAGTGGCACGGCAAAAAAGCCGATGATGGCTGCGAACTCACGGTGGAAGACCGTTATTCCGGCGTCAACGTGCGGTTTGAAAGCGCAGGCGGGAAGCCGCTCGCGCTGTCGCTGTCTGGGCGCAGCGTTGCGTCATTTAATCAGGGGCTGATTGTGCAAAGTGAGATGCCTCGATGGGGCAGTCACGACTACGAAGAAACCTTGGTGAATGAGTTTACGCGCACGCCCAAGCTCATCACCGTGGCGCAAGGCGCAGACTTTATCTACCGCGACATTGTCGCTGGCGCGTGGCTGACGGTGCGTGACGATTTTCACAGCGTCACTTTTCCCACCGTGAACATGCGTCCGGCGTTGGATGCATTTCAGACCTGTACCAGTGCATTGCCCCCGATCAGTTATCGCCAAGCGAAGACCACCATCTTCAATTTCCAATCGGGCGTTCTGGCGCTGACCCAAAACCAGCGCAGCCAATTGGAAGCCATCAGCGAATTGGTGTTGTTTGATCCGAAAATCAAAACCGTGCGCATCACCGGCCACAGCGACAGTCATGGCGATACGGTGGTGAACCTGAGCGTGTCCCGTCGCCGCGCGGACGATGTCGCCTATTGGATGATGATGGCGGGTGTGCCCACCGAGATGATGGAAATTCGCGGGCAGGGCGGGCGCTACCCGGTGGCCAACAATGCAACCGAAGAGGGGCGATTGGCCAACCGACGCGTTGAAATTGAATTGGTCAGACGTTAATGACCGCTTTACTCAGCAGGAGATAAACCATGGAATTCCCCGCAATCAGCCCGCTTGAGCACGCGATGCTTGAGCGTTTGAACAGCAGCCGCGTGATCAGCAACCCGACGTTTGAGTCGGTGAACGCGGTTTCCGGTAACCACGTAGGAAAAGACTCAGATCTGCGTGTCGGCAGCACATTCAAGCAAATCTTTGATACTGTTGACGCCCACCAAAAACTGGCAGAAGCCAAAATTACGGCAGTCGAGCTGGGCCAAAGCGATGATTTGATTGGTGCCACGGTAGCCGCGCAGAAAGCGCAGCTATCGTTTTCGGCGTTGATGCAAGTTCGGAACAAGATGGTTTCGAACTTCAATGACATCATAAAGATGCAAATTTAGAACAAGATATAGGCATTAATATATGGCGAATGAAAAAGAGGTGACGATCGTGACCTCTGCCACTTCTGGCAAGTTGCAAGCTGCATTGGAGAACGCGAAATCGTTCTGGAGCAGTTCTCAACGCAACGTTGTCATTATCACCATTTTCTCAATGATCTCAGCCGCGATCATTGTGATTATGCTTTGGGCATCGTCAGAAGATTATCGTCCGCTTTACAGTAACTCTTCCAACTATGACTCCAGCCAAGTGCTGCAACTGCTCGATCAATCTGGCCTGAAATATGAGCTAAATAAAGACAGCGGGCAGATCATGGTGCCAGCCAAAGATGTGGCCACCACGCGCATGATGCTGGCAGCGAAAGGCTTGAAACAGCAATTGCCAAGCGGCTTTGATGCTTTGGAAAGTAAAGGCGCGCTGGGCGAAAGTCAGTTCATGGAATCGGCGCGCTATCGCCATGCCTTAGAAGGCGAGCTGGCTCGCAGTATCGTCACCATGGAGTCCATTGCGTTGGCCCGGGTGCATTTGGCGATTCCGAAAACCTCGCTGTTCAAACGCAAAGACCAAGAACAAGCGCAAGCTTCGGTGATGGTCCAACTGATTGACGGCATGGATCTTAAATCGGCGCAGGTCACATCGATTGTGAACTTGGTGTCTGGTGCGATCATCGGTTTGAAACCGGAAAACGTCCGTGTGATTGACCAATACGGAAGATTGCTGTCCAAAGATGGGTCGATGGGCGACATCAGCCATTCGGGCGATCGCCAAAACGATTTTCGCCGCACACTGGAAACTCGTTTGGTGAGCCAAGCGTCGGACATGCTGACGCCGATTCTAGGCGCGGCGAACTTCCGTGTTCAAGTGGCTGCCAAAGTTGATTTCTCGAAACGTCAGGAAACGGAAGAGAGTTACGGCGCGCCAGTGATGCGCTCAGAAACCATCTTCAATGACGAAAATTCAGGTTCAATGGCACTCGGTATTCCGGGCGCGTTGAGTAATACGCCACCGGTGACCGATGGCGACACCAATACGACGCCGGAATCGCGCAATGTGCGCAATGAAGCCAAACGCGAATACGCCGTGGGCGGGCGCGTGGTGCACGTACAGCATCAACAAGGTGTGCTGGAGAAACTGACCATTTCCGTCATCGTCAATGAACACAGTGCCACGTCAGAAGGTTGGTCGGATGAGAGCCTTGCGCGCATCACCAACGTGATTCAAAACGCAGTCGGGTACGACGCGGTGCGCGGCGATCAGATCTACGTCTCCAGCTTCCCGTTTGTGGTGTCGGCGATGAAAGAAGTCGAACCGCTGGCTTGGTATAAAGATCCAAGCGTGTTCCAAGCGGCGAAATATGGATTTGGTGTCTTGATGTCGGTGCTGCTGATTGTGTTGGTGCTGCGTCCGTTGGCGCAGTTCCTGACCAAGCCAGACAATGACGAGAGCAGCGATGCGAAAGCGCTGAACGAGCTGTCGGCTGAGAGTGCGATGGGCACTGCGGGCGATGAAGCGCTGTTGGCAAGCCAAGCGGGTCAAGCGCCGTCGTTGCCAAACCACAGCCCGCAAGAGCTGGATACGTTGTCGTTGGATGCGGCTGGCATTAAAGCGCTGCACGATACCTTGCCGGAATCGGACAGCCCGCTGGAAATCCAAATTCAGCACCTCAAAACCATTGCTCAGAATGATCCACAACGAGTGACCGAAATTCTAAGAACTTGGATGAACGCATGAACAGTACTCCCAATCCACCGTTGAACGTCTACCAAAATGTTGAAGGGGTCGCCTTGCTGATCCTTACATTGGGGGAAGACATCAGTGCGGAAGTTCTGAAAGGATTCTCTCACGATGAGATCAAAAAGCTCGCCCATGCGATGAGCAAGATGAAAGACATCAAAGCGGATGACGCCTTGAAGTCAATCATCGGCTTTTTTGATGATTTTCGTAAACACTCCGGGATCATCGGCGGCACGCGCCAATACCTGACCAACGTGTTGGAAAAAACCCTAAACGGGAACTTGGCAAAAGACTTGGTTTCTGAGATTTACGGCGATGAAATTCGCTCTTACGCGGAGCAACTGGTGTGGATTCCGGCCGATATTTTGGCTGACGATTTGCGCAAAGAGCACATCATGATGCAAGCGCTGCTCATCGCCCATTTGCCGGTCGATTACACGGCGAAGGTGCTGGAGCAATACAGCATTGATGAATGCAACGAGTTGATTTATCAAATCACCAAAACGCAGGTGCTCACCGCGGCCATCGCTGAAACTCTGAAAGATTTGATTCAACGCTGCAAAGATCATTACAACAATGGCGCGCCACAAACCCTCAAAGGGACCAAAGTGGTGGCCGACATTATCAACCGCTTCCAAGGCGATAAAACGTCGATCTTTGCGTACCTGACCGAGCGCGATGAAAAAACCGCGACGGAAATTCAAGAAGCGATGTTTGATTTCTACACCCTGTTTACACAAAGCTCGGAGACCATCGATGTCATCAACAATGAGGTGACGACCGAGCAATGGGCGATGGCGATGAAAGGCTTGCCGGATGAGAACCGTCAGGTCATTTTCAGCACCATGCCAACCCGATTGGCGACGCAACTGCGCGAAAACATTGAGCGCTCAGGCGCGGTGCCAGTCAGCCAAGTGGAAGGTGCCAGAAAAGAGATTCTGGAGATTGTTCGTCGCTTGCAAAAAGAGGGCACGATTCAACTCAGTTTGTCCAATGAACTGCGTTTGACGTAAGGGGGCGCGCGTGAAATCGGGGGCTATCGACCGTTCTGCCGGGCGCTTGCGCGGGGCGCACGCCGCTCATGTTGCCAGTGCGCGCACAGAGCAAACACAAAAAACCGCGTCGGTGCAGTCAGTTCAACTGACGCAGCAACTTTCGCGTCAGGCGCTCAATCGCTTGAAAGAGCGTCCACGGCTTATCGCTGAACTGGCGGACTCGCATCGCGCGGTCAGCAGTTTGATGTTGGCGGCCGAGCTGCTCAAGCGCATCGCGAAAGCGTCGATCAGCATTCGCAATCTGGTGCGTGCTGGCGACTACACGCCGGAGCGGTTTAACCAAATTGATGTGCACAAACGTGACATCGCCTCGGCGGTGAACACGCAGTTGTTTGGCCGCTATATTCTCGATTCGTCGTTTGCGCCGTGCACCGAAACGGGCGCTGACATTGAGTTTCAGGTGCCGGGGTTGGATTTGGTGCGTGAACGCCTGACGAATGAGATCGTCACGCTGTACATCAACAACAAAATGATTCCACTTGCCTTTGATCGCGTGGCTAGTGATCACGCGCTATTTCAACAATTTGCGTTGACGTTTGGCTTTGCCCGCATGCGGCTGCGCTTGGACGACCACAATAAGCTGGTGGTCGCGATGCCCGATGCGCAGTGGCGGTTGTGGGATTTGCAGGCGTATATCTCCGGCCAAGGTGGCCGCTATCCGCAGGATGTGCCAATTACCGTCGCGGTACAGTCTGAACAGGCAACCGTCGAGCGCATCACCATGGTGGATGTGCATGCAGCCGATGCGCTAAGTGCGATAGAGAGCGTGGTTGAGCGGGTCAATGCCATGCATCAGCATTGCAAAGCGGTGTTGGATGCGCAGCGTTTTCGCTCCGAGAAAATGCTTGAATTTTGCCACTCGGCGGCCGAAGACTTAGGACAGACGATCAAAACGCTGTTTGCACAGGATCAACGCGCCGCGATGAACAGCATTCATCGCCACACGTACGCCCAAACCGAGAAAATGTCGTTTCGTTGATAAAAAAGTGAAATGAATTTAAAAAAGTCGTCGTAATGTAACTGTGTCGCAGTGACCGATACATCAGGATAACGTAATGAAAATTGATGCCAGCAACGCCTACTTCTCTGTTCAGCAAACTCAAGCCAAAGCGGTGAATGACAGCCCATCGACCCTGTCGAAACAGGCGTCAAGCCCAGAAGTGGCGGTGAGCACGCATGAACAAACGCTGATTGCAGAAGGCAGTGCAAAACTCAAGGCATTGGAGACAAACCGCACGGTTGATGTCGCCAGCATTCGTCAACAGATGCTCAATGGCGAGATCAACTTCGACATGAGGGCGTTGGCTAACGTGTTAGTGAACTCAAACTGATGGATAATAAACAACGGTTTAAACTGTACTACCAGAAAACGGTAGAAAGTGCGCGTTTGGCGCGACAGTTGTCAGAACAGCTGGATTTGATTCGCCAATACAGCCTGAAATTTGACCACGACAATGTGACCGCATGCAACCAACAAGTGGCGATCGTCAGTGACGCGATTGCGCAGTTGCATCAAGAACGCAAAGCGCTGGCGGTTCAGCTCGGGTGTACCCAACGCCGGTATGCCGCCGAGCTGGTGCATCGCGTGGGTGGCCCGACCGGCGAGAAACTCAAAGCCGCATCGGATGCATTGCACGATGCCATTGCGGCCTGCCAAGACAAGGCAGAGCGCCACACCCAACTGATGGTGCAGCAGCAACACATCGTCCAGCAGGCAACCGAATCACTTAGGATTCAGGTGCATGCGTAATCGCGCGTTCTGTGCGTTGGCGGTGGGCGTGTTGAGCCTGCAGCCGTTCACCACAAGTCGCGCGCAAACGATAAGTGCGGCCACGCAAATCGAATCCTACCTGACGACTGTCATCGAAACTGCTCTTTATGGGCAGTTTTCTGCGTTTGAAAACCCGAAAATCAACATTCGCCTCGCACCTGCCGCGCAACACCTTGCGCCGTGCTCGACTTCGCTCCATGCTGATAAAAAATCCCCCGACGTACTGGGCACGGAATCTTGGTGGGTATCGTGTCCGACACAGTGGAAAATCAAAGCCACCAGTGTGAGCAGCATTGATATTGAAGCGCTGACGGCCACTCGCCCGTTGAAAAAAGGCCATCGCCTGCAAGGGGAGGATGTGGCGCCAAGCCGGGTGACGCTCAGCAGCAAAAGCGCGGTTTATCGTGAGCGTGAGCAGGTCATCGGCAGCAAATTGCGGCGTCCCATTCGCGCATCTCATCTCATCACCAGTGCCCATTTAGAGCAAAATTATGTGGTGTTGCAGGGGCATAGTGTGACCTTGCGTTACCGCACCGCAGGCTTCACCTTGGAGACGGTCGCGACGGCAGAAAGCAACGGGCTGATTGGCGACACCATTTGGGTTCGCAGCCGCGATTCTGGCCGATTGTTGTCGGTGAAAGTGATGGGTGATGGGGAAGTGGAACAGTTTTAACCTCGCGCTTTCGGCATGGTGAACTCTAGGCGTCAGTTAAATCTGATTGTCGCGCCAAGCGGTTGCTGCACCTGACACCAAGGCATATCATCTCCTCCGCTATTGGTATTCGATGTTACTGATAAGTGTATCCCCTAACATTCACAGTGAATGTGCTTGTTTTTTTGCCTAAGAGGTTTTCTCTTAGGCTTTTTTTTGCGTTGAATTTGAGGTGGTGGCAGGGCGGGAGGATGAGCGGTGCGAATCGCATAAAGGCAGGCCTCACGGTGTGACGTGAGGCCTGAAAATCAGGAATCGATTTGACCCAGAGGGGTGATTTGGTAGTCGTTCGGGATCTCATTGAACGACAACACAATCAATCCTTTGGCGAAGGTGTGCGCCAATTTGCTTAGGATGGGCCTTGCCAGCGGCGTGACCAATAACACCGGTGTCATGCCTTGTGTTTGCATGGTCTGCATGATCGACGGCATTTTATTCTGGAACGTTTGCAGGATCTCAGCAGCGAGCGGAATGCCATCCAGCGGCGCATTCGGATCGCTTTGCTGCGTTAACGTGATCGCCGCTTTGATCTCTTGCTCCATTTTACTGCCGATGGTGAAGGCATGAATGGCGCGTGAGTTGGGTGCGACCAAACCGGCAATGGTGCGTTTCAACGCAACACGAATATTGGAAGCCAGCAAAATCGGGTCTTTGATCTTGTCGGCGCTTTCAATCAAGGTGTTGGCGATGGTGCGCACGTTGATGATGGGCACCTGTTCTGCCAAGAGCTTGCGAATCACCATCATCTGTAAGTTGGGGGTGATGGTGGTCGACAACGTCTCCGCCAGCTCCGGATGGTGATACGCCAGTCGTTCATTCAGCGCTTTCACATCATCATAGTTAAAAATGCCTTCCAAATGCTCGGCGCACACTTTGCTCACGTGTGTGGCAATGACGTCGTGAATGTCAATCACCTGAAAGCCCATGTTGATGGCTTTGCTTTTGTGATCTTTGTGAACCCATAAGGCGGGCAAGCGATAGGCCGGATCCACCCCGATGGTGCCATCAATATTGGCTGCGGTGACGCCGGGGCCAACCACCATCAACATGTCGGGATAGACATCGCCACGTTCGATTTCGTCGCCATCAATATAAATGGCGTATTCCGATGGTTTCAGCGCCAAGTCGTCTCGGACCACCACTTCGGGGATCAAAAAACCAATTTGCTCGCTGAGGGTTTTACGACAGCCGCGAATGCTTTTCAGCAAGGCGTTTTGCTCTTGTTTGGTGACCAAAGGCACCAACTTAAATCCAAGGCGCAGTGCGATGGTGTCCACGCTTGGGATCAGCGACCAATCTAAGGGCTGATCTTTGTAGGAGATTTGCTCCATCGGCGCTTCAATTGGGGCGGCTTCATCGCTTGGCGTGGTGTCGCGTTTGCTCTGGCGCCACGCCACAAACCCCACCACACAGCTAAAGCTGTAGAAGGCGAGGTGTGGCATGTTGGGCACGCTACCAATGATGAACATCACGGCAGACGTCATGTACAAAATTGACGGCGTGGCCAGAATTTGTCGATGCACGGTTTGGGCGATGTCGTTGTCGTTGTCGCTAATGCGCGTCACGATGATCGCGGCCGAGGTCGCCAGCAGCAGCGACGGAATTTGCGCAACCAGACCGTCACCAATGGTCAGCAGCGCGTAGGTTTGAAATGCGTCTCCAAACGGCAATTGGTGCTCAAACATCCCGATCATCACACCGCCCGCTAAGTTGATGAACAAAACCAGCAAGCCGGCGACCGCATCGCCGCGCACGAACTTACTCGCACCGTCCATCGCACCGTAGAATTCGGCCTCGTCGCCCACTTCTTTGCGGCGGGTACGTGCTTGTTCTTGCGTGATGTTGCCTGAGTTGAGATCGGCATCGATCGCCATCTGTTTCCCTGGCAATGCATCCAGCGTAAAGCGCGCCGACACTTCCGAGATCCGTTCGCCACCTTTGGTGATCACGACAAAGTTGATGATCATCAGAATGACAAACACCACGATACCGACCACATAGCTGCCGCCGATCACCACTTCACCAAACGACTGAATTACTTTACCGGCGGCGTCGCCCCCGTTGTGACCTTCCAGCAGAACGATACGTGTTGATGCAACGTTGAGGGTCAAACGCAGCAAGGTGGCAATCAGCAACAGCGACGGGAAAACGGAGAAGTCCAGCACGCGCTTGACCGTGCTACTGACCAGCAGCACCACAATGGCGAGCATGATGTTAAAGGTGAAAAAGGCATCCAGCAGAATTGCGGGCAATGGCAGGATCACCATTGCTAATACCATCAGGAGAACAACTGGAATGGCCAGTTTGGAATTGAATATCTTCAAACCCTTTATCATTGCGTGCGGTCTTCATTGTTACGTGATACCGGGTGATGCTTATGATTCATCAGCCGGATTAAGAGGGCGCTATTTTAGAGCCAACTTGAATAATCACGCATAGGAATAGTCTGATAGCGATGTGGAAAAACACTACATATTTTTAGTGTGGATGTCCGGGTTATTTTGCATTTAAATACAATGAGTTATAAATAATTTTAAAATTATTGAAATGGAAGTTTTTGTGTTGTCGTAAAGCAGGGTTGAAGACGCGAGCGTATCGCATCACTAATTTTGACTCACAATGTGAGTGGACAACAAGGAACTTGATTATGGCCATTTCTCTACACACGAACTACGCCAACCTGGTGACACAAAACAACCTGAACTCAGTGAACAAAGCGCTGACCACCTCGATGGAGCGTTTGTCGACCGGTCTGCGGATTAACTCTGCAGCGGATGATGCGGCGGGCCTGCAAATTGCTAACCGTCTGGAAGCGCAATCACGCGGCATGTCAGTCGGTATGCGTAACTCACAAGACGCCATCTCGATGATGCAAACTGCCGAAGGCTCCATGGACGAAATGACCAACATGGCGTACCGCATGAAAGATTTGGCGACGCAAGCGGCGAACGGCACCAATAGCGATGAAGATATCGCCGCGATGCAGTCAGAATTCAGCGCACTAGCTGGACAACTAGAAAAAATGCAAACCAGCACCAACTTTGGTGGCAAGCAACTTCTGGGTTCTACTGGGGCTTTTGGGGCGGGTGATGTTACGTTTCAAATTGGTTCTTCATCAGCCGATACCTTGACAGTGAATGTTGCAACTGAACTTGCTGATCTTGAAACTGCTGTAGGTGATTTCCAGGCTGCTGATGTGCTGAGTACAAATGCAGCAACAACCATGGATGCACTGGATTCCTTTATCGGTGACTTGGGTGCCGCGCGTTCTGCATTCGGTGCGCAAATCAACAACCTAGAGCACAACATCAACAACCTCGCTAACATGGTGGAAAACGTAGATGCTTCAAAAGGTCGCATCATGGACACCGACTTTGCCAAAGAGTCTGGCGTGATGTCGAAAAACCAAATGTTGATGCAAGCAGGCGCGCAAATGCTGAGTGCAACCAAGATGATGCCACAGCTGGCGATGTCGATGCTGGGTTAATCTCAACACCACTTTTTCAAGGCGAGCATGGGCTCGCCTTTTTGCTATCTAATGCTGGTGCGGATGGCGTGAGCGCGTGTGGTGTCGATGGGGCGTGTATCCACGCCAACCTCATTTTCAGAAAAAAACGAAAAAAAATTCAATGTCCGTGAAATAAATTCTTCAGTGTTGCCGTAAAGCATGGTTGAAACCCATAGCCTCGCACCATGGTGTCGACGATAACGACGGGGTGCGAATAACAAGGAACTCTAAAATGGCAATTTCTTTACACACTAACTACGCCAACCTGGTGACACAAAACAACCTGAACTCAGTGAACAAAGCGCTGACCACCTCGATGGAGCGTTTGTCGACCGGTCTGCGCATTAACTCTGCAGCGGATGATGCGGCGGGCCTGCAAATTGCTAACCGTCTGGAAGCGCAATCACGCGGCATGTCAGTCGGTATGCGCAATTCACAAGACGCCATCTCGATGATGCAAACTGCTGAAGGCTCCATGGATGAGATGACCAACATGGCGTACCGTATGAAAGATTTGGCCACGCAAGCGGCAAACGGTACCAACAGTGCTGAAGATATCGCCGCGATGCAGTCAGAATTCGACGCACTGGCTGGCCAACTGGGCAAAATGCAAACCAGCACCAACTTTGGTGGTCAACAATTATTAGGTACTGGTGGTGCATTCGGTGCTGCAGGTGTTACGTTTCAGATTGGTGCTAATTCAAGTGATACGTTGACGATTGATGTGTCTAAAGCTATCGGAAAACTAGAAGAAAGTGTAATACAGTTTGCTGGTGACCCTGATGCGGTTGACGGAAATGATGACCCTGCACCTATTGCTGGCATGAACATTGCGGACAACGCGACGGGAGCAATGGATGCATTGGATTCTTTTATCGGTGAGTTGGGTGCCGCGCGTTCTGCATTCGGTGCGCAAATCAACAACCTAGAGCATAACATCAACAACCTTGCCAACATGGTGGAAAACGTAGATGCTTCAAAAGGTCGCATCATGGACACCGACTTTGCCAAAGAGTCTGGCGTGATGTCGAAGAACCAAATGCTGATGCAAGCGGGCGCGCAAATGCTGAGTGCAACCAAGATGATGCCACAGCTGGCGATGTCGATGCTGGGTTAATCTCAACACCACTTTTTCAAGGCGAGCATGGGCTCGCCTTTTTTATGTGCTCAACTTCGTGCGCATCTTCCTCGGGCGTACACGTTTTTTCCGGTGTCATGACGGGCGGGGCATTGGCGTTTTGGGGCCGAATGCGTGTCAGACGATTCTGCTATCGCGTGATGATTGGCTACATCGTTTGAGTGGCATGAATGAGATGATTCTGATTTTATTTACAATAAAAACAGTGACTTATAAATATTTTCGAAATAAGTGAAATAAAATGTGCCAAGTTGCCGTAAAGCATGATTAGACACGCGAGAACATCGCACACTAATTTTTAGCTCACGATAATGAGCGGCTAACAAGGAACTTGATTATGGCCATTTCTCTACACACGAACTACGCCAACCTGGTGACACAAAACAACCTGAACTCGGTGAACAAAGCGCTGACCACCTCGATGGAGCGCTTGTCGACCGGCCTGCGGATTAACTCTGCAGCAGATGATGCGGCGGGCCTGCAAATTGCTAACCGTCTGGAAGCGCAATCGCGCGGCATGTCAGTCGGTATGCGTAACTCACAAGACGCCATCTCGATGATGCAAACTGCTGAAGGCTCTATGGACGAAATGACCAACATGGCGTACCGCATGAAAGATTTGGCCACGCAAGCGGCGAACGGCACCAACAGTGCTGAAGATATCGCTGCGATGCAGTCAGAATTCGAAGCGCTGGCTGGCCAACTGGGCAAAATGCAAACCAGCACCAACTTTGGTGGTCAACAGTTGCTGGGAGATAGCGGGTCTTTTTCCGATAAGGTCACATTCCAAATTGGTTCGAGTTCAACTGATGTTCTAGTGGTTGATGTATCCGAATCCCTTGAAACGTTGTCTGACTCTATTACTGACTTTGCTACGGCAAAACTGGATACTGATATTGGCGATATTATGGACGGTCTAGATTCCTTTATCGGTGACCTCGGTGCAGCGCGTTCTGCATTCGGTGCACAAATCAATAACCTAGAGCACAACATCAACAACCTTGCCAACATGGTGGAAAACGTGGATGCCTCAAAAGGTCGCATCATGGACACCGACTTTGCCAAAGAGTCTGGCGTGATGTCGAAAAACCAAATGCTGATGCAAGCAGGCGCGCAAATGCTGAGTGCAACCAAGATGATGCCACAGCTGGCGATGTCAATGTTGGGCTAATTCCTACAAACGCTTCAGTCGGGGCGGGCGTTTGCCCGCCCTTTTTTCATCATATTATGTATTAGTGAAACCGTCTGATCTGGCGGCGATTTATGGGGTAAGGAATATAAATGTACATTGATGCAGCCAGTATGGCGTCTCAAATGGCGATGTACGATGTCTCGCCGGCGGAAACGCGCTACAACAGCCGATTGAAGATTTTTCAAAACCAATCGTCGATGCTGAGCAAAATTACCTCGTCCATGAGCAGTTTGGATTCGGTGATCTACAAGTTCACCAAACCCGGCGCATCGTTTGTGCAAAACACGACCTCGTTGTCGTCGGAAGACCATGTCAACGTGACCACGTCGGGCAATGCCAGCAGCGTCAACATGGATCTCTACGTGGAACAGTTGGCGTCATCCCATCAGGTGGTGGTGAACACGTCGGCAATGAACGTCAATGACGAATTCTCACCGGCCACGGGCAGTATCGAAGTGCAGCATGGCGGCGAGACCATCACGATTCAACTCGCGGATGCAGAAAGTAACGGTGATGGCACGGTGTCGTATCAAGAGTTCATCAGCCATTTTAACCGCGTGATGGACGGCCGAGTGACGGCGACCATGGTGCGCTCGGGGAACGAAATGAAGATGCTGTTTACCTCGAATGAGACCGGTCAAGACAACCAATTTCAGATTTCCGCCTCCGATGACTCTGGGCTAAGCGACGCATTTTCCACGGCGAATGATAACCCGATCAAAACCGGCACCGACGCGATTGTGTGGCTGGGGGATTACGGCAGCGGCGTTCAACTGACGAACAGTTCTAATACGTTTGAAAACATCGTGAATGGTGTCGATGTGGAACTGAAAAAGGCGCACGAAATGGGCGGTATCGCCACCAACATCACCGTGGGGCCAGACGCTGATGCCACCATGACGTTGCTCAAAGAGTTTGTCACCGCTTACAACGACATGATGTCAGTGATTGCCGAGGCGACCAAGTCGAGCGGTGAGAGCAGTGAACGCGGCGTGTTTTCCACCGACTCGTCGTTCAAGAGCCTCGAACAGCAACTGAAAAGCCTCATGCGGGACAGCTACAACGGCGTCAGCTTGAGTGACGTGGGGCTCTCTTTAGACAAATCGGGCAAATTGGAGCTCGATGAAGACAAGTTTCGTGAAGCGTCCAAGAGTGTGGACATGGAACAAGTGTTCCGTGCCGAGGGCGGCCTATTCACTACCTTGCAAAAGTCCGTCAATGACTATACCGACTTTGCCGACGGTTCGTTGACACGCAAGAAAGAAACCATTGAGTTGCAACAAAAACGCATCAATGAGGCGTTGGACAAGCTCGAAGATAAATACCAGGTCATCTATTCACGCTACCTGGCGCAATACACTCGTTTGAACTCCATCATGGCCTCGATGGATTCAATCAACACGTTATTTTAATTCGTAGGAATATTTGATGTTACTGGGTAATCAACAACAGATGGCGTACAGCAATGTACAAGTCCAGGCAAATGCCTCTGTCTCGAACAGCTTTGAATTAATTTTCATGCTGCATGAACGCTTGGATCAAGAAATCGATGTGATGATTTTTGCGATTGAAAACCATGATCTGGAAAAAAAGTCGCTGGCGGCTCAAAAAGCGATCGATATTCTTACCGCTCTGGATTCATCACTGGATCTCAATAATTCCAATGAGCTGATTAACAATATTCATAATTTATATGAATACAGCATTCGCGAAATATTTAAGGCTTCTAAAGATCTGGATGTCAGTTATTTATTGGAATTAAAACAACCATTGGCTGACCTCAAAGAAGGCTGGCAAGGTTTGATGAATCAGCAATAAGCATTCACTCAGCAATAAGAACTTACTCATGAATGAACACGAACTGGCTCGGTTGATTGCGATTTATCAGAAAGCCGTGACAACCCACAATATTGATGCGATCGAAAGAATTGTTCAGTTGCTGCCGGAAAAAATTCATGCCATCGACCGCAGTCATCCGAACCATCAAAAACTGCTGATGCAACTGAAATCCGTCCATCGCTTGGCGATGGCCACCATCAAAAAAGATATCGCCGTTTTACATTCACAACTTCATGACGCTGAACACAATAAAGTGAGGGATCTCGCTTACAAGAAGACGCAGTTAAATCAGACCTTATGAACGCCAGCATAACACTTTCCAAATTCAACCCGACGGACGCCAAAACGAGTGTGTCGGCCACGATCGCGCCGGGCTTTCAGCCCGCAGCCAGTGAACTGAGCGCAGATCGCTTTCAGCCATTGATCGACACGGTGTCGACATCAGACATCGCGGATCAGGCTACCCCTGAAACGGTGACGGAGCGTTTAGCCAGCCCCACGATGCCTGACTCGGTGCGCCAAGACAGCGTTCAGAACCTTGCTCTGTCAACTTCTGAAGCGCTAGGCCCAGAATCGATTCGCGTGTTGTCGCCGCTGGAAACGCAGGCTGCGTCTGTGAGCCATACACGCGCATCAGCCATGCCGATGGTGATGGTGGTGGGCGCGGAGGTTCGAGCTGCGGAGTCATCTACTCCGACGGTGGAGATGAGTACGTTGCTCCAAACTGCTGCACCCACAGAGATCAAAGATGCTGCACGCGGCTGGGTGTTTAAGGCTGCGGTGGATAAGCACCTCACTGCCGAACAAATGGGCCAGAAACTGAGCGCCTTGGTGGCCGATAAAGTGGCGGTTCAATACAACGCCAAAGCTTCCGCCGCGACCATTCGTTTGGATCCCCCCGATCTGGGCAAGATTGATCTGTTGGTTCGCGTGGATGGGGGAAAAGTGCAGATTCAGGTACAAGCGTCCTCGCACATGACGCGTGAGTCGTTGCAACTGACGTCCGATCGACTGCGTGACGAACTGCTAAACCAAAACTTTATTGATGTGGATGTGCATATTTTTGATGAACACACGCAACACGATCCGCATCAAGAACTGAACTACAACAACGACTTGATCGTGGCATCTAACCTGGTATCGGAAGAGCAGGAGAAGGCAGACGTGACACAGACTTTGAGCGAGCTTGCGAGAATTTAACATGAAGAAAACTGCAATTACTGTTTTTGCGTCGGTGACCGCGACGTTAGCCATTTTGTTTGGCCTGCGTTACGCGGGGGTGGATGTGGTCGGGTTGTTGAGCGTTGAAAAACCGCACTCGATTGAACAGGTGATGCTGACTCAGGCACAGCGCATTTCGACCTTATCGGAAACCAACGTTCAGGTGCCCATGCAGGGGCTGATCATTCCGGTCAATACCGGCAGACGACAAAGCCTGCTGATGCTGGATTTCTACCTGTACACGGCAGAAGAAAACGAAAAAATGCTGCGCAAAGAAACGCCGAAAATCAAGAACCTGATCCTCAAAACCTTCAGTGTTAAACCGATCGAGTATTATCGCGACGAAGCGTTTGTGTGGAACATTCAAGAAGATTTGCGTGATCTGTTTAAAGACGAGCGTCAGTGGCGAGTGAACGAAGTGTTGATCACCAAAGCGGTGTATCAATAATGTTTCTCTCCAGACAAGCGTATCAAAAAACGCCCATCAGCAGCGCCACGCAACGCAACGTGTTGGAGCAGCAGGCGTTAGAATCGCACCTGTATTTGATTCAGCGTTCGCTCAATAAATATCGCGGTGTGGTCGATCCGGATACGTTGGACGACTTGCGACAAATCGCCTTGATGGCATTTATTTTGGAGCTGAGAAAGTTTGATCACGTCATCAACGATGACTTCTTAAAATCAGTTACGGTGCGGTTGAAGGGCGCCATTATTGATGAACTTCGCGCGCGTGATTATTTAAGCCGTGAGCAACGCAGCCTCTCGAATAAAATTAAAGACACAGAACGAAAATTCATGGCGAAATATGGTCGTTCACCAACACAAGCCGATATTTGTTCACAGTTAAATATCTCTTCTGAAGAGTATATGAATGCGATCATCGATCTCACCATGTCGGATGATGTGGAATTATTTGAGTTGGTGAATCACGCAGAGGATTCTCAGAAGGAATTTATTTCCCTTATGCTCGAAAAAGAGCTGAAACAATTAGCACCAAGTATACAAAAAGTCCTCTATTTTATTTATGTGATGGGTCTGAGCACGCAAGAAACAGCGCAGGTTCTCGAGATCAGCGAAATGAAAGTTCACAGAATAAAACACAAAGGAATTGAAATAATACGTTCACGTTTAGGTGGTCATTAATATGAAACAGATTGTTTCGTTTGTCGTCATACTGATTATTATTGCCGTGTCATTTGTTTTGCATGGCGGCCGATTGGGCGCGCTGATCAGCGTGGCTGAAATTGCGATCATTTTTGGGTGTGCCATTTGCGGCATGATCATCGCTAGCAAGACCGCCACGCTCAAGTTGATGTTACAACAGGTGAAGATCAGCCTGAGTAAGAGCACATACGATCGTCAGTATTATCAGGACTTGTTGTCTTTGATGTTTGAGCTGATCAATGTGGCGAAAATGCAAAACCTCAAGGCGCTTGATGCGCACGTTGAGAATCCGGAAAGCAGTAATATCTTTGCAAAGTATCCAGCCATCACGCGCGATGAAAACACGCTGAAGTTTATTGTCGACTCGTTCCGTCAAATCATCAGCTCCAAAATGTCGGCGCATGATGTCGAAGCCGCGCTGGAAGAAGAGATCGAGAAGCTGCTGGAAGAGTACAAAAAACCGTCTGAAAAAATGCACGCCATGGCAGAAGCGATGCCGGGCATCGGTATCTTGGCTGCGGTGATGGGCATCATTTTGACCATGCAATATCTCGATGCGGAAGTGAGCGTGATTGGTCAAAGTATCGCTGGCGCGCTGGTGGGGACGTTTACCGGTATTTTTGGCTGCTACTGTCTATTTGGCCCGTTGTCGCAAGCGATTCAGGAAGTCGCTGAAGAACAAATTGCGCCACTGCAATGCGTGCGCTGCATCATTTCCGCTTACTGCCAGAACCTTTCACCTCACATGTGCGTGAATGCGGGACGACGTCAAATCGAGCTGCATCACAAGCCAACCTTCACTGAGCTTGAGCAAGTGATCGACAGTTTGCGGAGCTAATCATGAGTCAGGATGGCGTTACCATTATCAAAAAGAAAAAGCGTGGCGGACACGGTGGTGGGCATGGTGGCGGCTGGAAAGTTGCCATGGCCGACCTGATGATTTCGATGTTCGCGCTGTTTTTGATCCTGTGGCTATTGACGATGATGGACGATGAAGAAGGGAGCCAACTGATTCAATATTTCCAAACGGGGGAAGTGCAGGCGCACACGTTATCAGTGGATGCGCTGGGCAACAGTATCAGCCCGATTAAATTGCCTCAAATCGCCACTGCTCACATCGATGCGGAATTTGATCGCATGCGTGATGCGTCGTTGATTGAGGGCGAAGTGGATACACACCAAGAGTTGGAACTGTTCAGTCGCCTGATTGAAGATCAGGTGAATGAATTGGACGGCGCGGGCAGTGTCAATGTACAGATCACACCGCAAGGCCTGAAAATCATCATCAGTGATTCCGATAAAGGACCGATGTTTAATCGCGGCGGTTCGTCGATGACGCCGTATTATCAAGACCTGCTGTTGAATCTGGCGCCCGTGTTTAGCCGGGTGGAAAATGCGATCATTGTGACCGGCCACACCGATGCGTCGCGCTTTCGTGGTACGAGTATGACCAACTGGGAGCTGTCGTCCAACCGAGCCAACTCGGCTCGATATTTCCTCAATAGTGGCGGCGTGCCGAGAGCACAGATTTTCCAAGTGTCGGGCATGGCAGAGTCGGCGCCTTTGTTGCCAGAGAACCCGAAAAGCGGTCAGAACCGTCGCATTGAGATTTTTCTGTTGACCTCCGACGCACAGCGTCAACTGAGCGCCGTGTACCGAGGATTGGCGACACCGAGTGAGATGAGCAACGACCAAGCATCGATGTCTAAAGTGCAAGACAGCAAAGAGCAGGCACGACGTGCGGCCGCGGCGAATCAGCCACCCAACGACGTGTCGCTACGGCGTCGCCATGAAGGGATGAATCCAACGTTATGATTAAACACAAACGCCGCTGGGTGGCTTGGTTAACGCTGATCAACTTCGTGCTGACCTTTGGCTACCTGTTGATGCCAGTCCCGGATGAAATCATCAACTTTATCCTGGGCATGCTGCTGCTCTGCTACAACTACTTTATCGTGCGCGTGGTGGTGAATTTCCCCAAAGGAACGCTCAGCACGCGTCAAGACAGCCATTTGGTTGCGCCCTTATGGGGCAGTATTTTGCTGGCGATGTTCTCGGTTGCCGCGCAATATTAATCGTGATGTTCAAGCCGCCTTCACAGGCGGCTTTTTTATTTCTACTCATCCAACTCGCCACCAGCATGAATATTTTTAATAAACAAGTTGAATATTTGGACGTTGAGTTCAACCCCGTCGAGCGAGATAGTTTAGCCATCCAGACATCTTGATAAATCACAAGACACGGATGTCTGCCCTAATCCATGATCAGAAGGACTTCAGCGATGGCGACTACCACACACATCCTCGGCTACCCACGTATCGGCGAAAAACGCGAACTGAAATTTGCGTTGGAAAAATACTGGCGCGGCGAAATCAATCAGGCAGAACTTCAGACCGTTGGTCGTGACATTCGTCAGCGCAACTGGACGTTGCAAAAAGAGGCGGGGCTGAGCTTTGCCACCGCTGGCGACTTTGCATGGTACGACCATGTGTTGACCACAACGCTGTTGTTGGGACATGTGCCCAAGCGCCATCGTCACGGGTTTCCTGATCTGGACACGCTGTTTCGTGTGGGGCGCGGTCAGTCGCAAACCCATTGTGGTTGTAGCGGCAGCGCTGCATCGGACATGACCAAGTGGTTCAATACCAACTATCACTACATCGTGCCGGAATTTAGCCGTGACGACAGCTTTGACGTCAGTTGGCCGCAACTGTTTGAAGAGATCAATGAAGCGACCAAGGCAGGTTTTGATGTCAAACCTGTGCTGCTTGGCCCCGTGAGCTACCTGTATTTAGGCAAAGAAGTTGAAGCGGGGTTTGATCGCCTCACATTGCTGCCTCGCGTTCTCACGGCGTATCAGGCGATTCTGGCGAAACTCGCCAAGCAGGGCGTGACTTGGGTGCAAATCGACGAGCCGATTCTGTCGCTCGAACTGGAACAGCCGTGGCAGGATGCGTTCAAGCTGGCGTACCAAGTGATTCAGGGCGATGTCAAACTGCTGCTGACCACCTATTTTGATTCAGTGCACGACACGCTAAACAAGATCATCGACTTGCCAGTGAATGGTTTGCATATTGATTTGTCGGCGGCGCCAGCGCAACTAGATGAAGTGCTTGCCAAACTGCCAAGCAACTGGGTGTTATCGGCGGGGGTGGTTAACGGCCGAAACGTTTGGCGTGCGGACTTAAGTACGCTGCTGCACACATTGGAACCGGTCAAAGCGGCGCTGGGTGAGCGTTTGTGGGTGGCAAGTTCGTGTTCGTTGCTACACAGTCCGGTTGATCTCGAATTGGAGCAAAACCTGTCGGAAGAGGTGCGTAGCTGGTTTGCATTTGCTAAACAAAAAGTGACAGAAGTGGCACTGCTTGGCCGCGCGTTGGATGGCGATCCGGCGGCGATTCTGGCGTGTGATACTTACAGCCAGCCGATTGCAGCGCGTAAAACCGCGACGCACGTGAATAAGCCACAAGTACAAACGAGGCTCAATCAGGTCACGGCGGCGTGGGCACAGCGCAGCGCGCCATACGCTGAGCGTGCGCACCATCAAGCGGAAGTGCTGGGTTTGCCTTTCTTACCGACCACGACCATCGGCTCTTTTCCGCAAACGGGTGAAATTCGCACCCAGCGCAGCGCTTATCGTCAGGGACATTTGTCGCAAGCGGAATACACCGCCGCGCTGAAAGGTCATATTGCCGATGCGGTGAAACGTCAGGAAGCGTTGGATCTGGATGTGCTGGTGCACGGAGAAGCAGAACGCAACGACATGGTGGAGTACTTTGCGGAGCATCTGGCAGGGTTTCAAACCACGCAGTTTGGTTGGGTGCAGAGTTACGGTTCACGCTGCGTGAAGCCTGCGATTGTGGTGGCCGATATTGAACGCGAGCAGCCCATCACGGTGGCGTGGTCAACTTATGCGCAGTCGCTGACGTCAAAACAGATGAAAGGCATGCTGACGGGGCCGGTGACGATTCTGTGCTGGACCTTCCCACGCGAAGATATCTCCCGCAAACAGATCGCGCAGCAATTGGCGTTGGCGCTGCGGGATGAAGTGGCGGATCTGCAAGATGCGGGCATCAACATCATTCAGATCGATGAACCGGCGATTCGTGAAGGGTTGCCACTGAAAAAACGCGACCACCAAACTTATCTCAATTGGGCTGTGGAAGCGTTTAAGATTTCGGCTGCCAGTGCGCGCCCGGAAACGCAAATTCACACCCACATGTGTTACAGCGAGTTCAACGAAATCATTGATTCAGTCGCTGCGTTGGATGCGGATGTGATTACCATTGAAACGTCGCGCTCAAACATGGAATTGTTGAAAGCCTTCGAAGCGTTTAATTACCCGAACGCGATTGGCCCGGGCGTGTATGACATTCACTCGCCCAACATTCCGGCGCAAGCATGGATTGAGGATTTGCTGCGTAAAGCGGCGGAGAAAATTCCGGCACAGCGCCTGTGGGTGAATCCCGATTGCGGCTTGAAAACGCGTAACTGGCCCGAAGTTGAAGCGGCACTGACCCACATGGTGCTGGCGGCCAAAGCGCTGCGCAACGAATGGCAGCCGAGCGCAGAATAACGATTAAAATTATCAATAAGGTCTCATTAAGAGGCCTTATTTTCTTTTACCGTCACACACGAGTGCTATTCTCAATAGGTTCATTCATCGCCAAGGTGGCGTCGGCGGGGGAGCCGGGATGGACGCTCCAATTGGGAGCATCGGTCGTCTAGCCCGTTCATCAGACTGAGGGATAAGTACCCATATGAAGAAAACACTCGGACTCAAACAACTGTTACTGATCTCGGTGATGGTGCTGGTGGGCGCATCGGTTGCCATTTCCAGCTATGTGTCGTACGTCAAAGAATCGGAAGTCATCAGCGCGATGATCACCAAATCTGGGGCGCTCTACACCGCCGATAAAGCGGAATTGGTGCAGACGTTTTTGCAGGAAAAAATTGAAGGGGTGAAAGGCATTGGTACGCTGTACCAAAACCAGTCTTTCCCGGGCAGTTCAGCGCAAGACTACGTCGCATTTGCCGAGCTGCTGGCGACCTCATTAGCGACCGGCAGCTCATTCATCGGCTTTGAATCCAACGGGGATGCCTTCTGGAACCAGACCAGTGATGCGTGGCCGAATCACAAGTTCAACGGCGACATTCGAACCATGAGTTACTATCAAGATGGTCGTAAAGCGGTGACACCGGCGGTGACCGATCCGTATTCTGATGGTGCTACCGCGGATATCTACTGGATCAGCATTGTGCAGAAAACCCATGACGGTATGTTGGGGGTGGACATGCGCTTGGGCTTTTTGAACAAGCTGGTGGAAAAGGCGACAGCGTTGACCGGATCGTCGGCGATGATTCTCAATCACGACGGTACCGTGCTAGCGGCCTCAAAAAACAGCGTGCTCAAACCGGGCGAAAATAGCAAAGAGCCCGCGTGGTTTAAAGCCACTGCGAATACCATCACCTCGACCCCGATGGCGACCTTAAACTACAGCGTGAATGGTGAAGACAAAATCCTGTTTTCTCACGAAATTCCGGTTGCAGATAAAACTTGGTACTTTGTCATCGACCAAAACAAAGCCATGGCGTTCGCCGCGCTTACTGCATCCAAAACCTCGGCAATCTTGATTGGTGTGATTGCGGTGGTGCTCAGTGTGCTGGTGGCCTTCTTTGTGATTCAAGTGCTGTATCGCCCCATCTTGTCGTTGAAACAGACCATCATCAGCTTGTCCAACGGCGACGGCGATTTAACCCAGCGGCTGGAAGTCAAATCGCAAGATGACTTGGGGCAGATTGCGCAGGGGGTGAATCAGTTCATCGGCCATTTGCAAACCATGTTGCTGGACATCAAACAAGCTTCTGACACGTTGCAAGCCAATGTTGCGGAGGTGGAGCAGTTGTCTCAACTGAACGCGGAGAAACTGCGTCATCATGTGGTGGAAACCGAGCAAATTGTGACGGCGCTGGAGGAGATGAATGCGACCGCGAGTTCAACGGCCTCAGATGCTTCGAACACGTCAAATCTGACTCAGCAAGCCAATCACACCAGTGTGGAATCACGCAATATCATGGCGCGCTCGCTGGCGACGGTGGATGCGCTGATTCAAGATGTGGATACGACGGTCTCGAACGTGCAGAGCATGAGCGACGAGACGCAAAACATTCATTCAGTGCTGACGGTCATCAGTGAAATTGCGGAGCAAACGAACTTATTGGCGCTGAATGCGGCGATTGAGGCGGCGCGTGCGGGTGAGCAGGGGCGGGGCTTTGCGGTGGTCGCTGATGAAGTGCGCAACCTCGCGAACCGAACCAAAGACAGTACACAAGAAATTGAAAACGCGATTGGCAAACTGCTACAAGGTAATCAGGTGGTGGTCGATTCCATGGGCAAAACCAAACAGCGCTGTCATGACACCGCCAGCAGCTCGAAAAATGTTTCGGAAAGCTTGGAAAACATGGTCAATTTCATCAACGAGATCAACGATCTCAGCACGCAGATTGCGACTGCTGCCGAAGAGCAGAGCAGTGTCACCCATGGGGTCAGTCAGAGCATGAACGAGTTGAATCTCATTGTGTCAGAATTGGACGACATTGGTTCACGAACGTCACAAGGTATGGGCGATATTACGCAAGTCAACCAGCGGATTGTGTCGAGTATTAGTCGTTTTAAATTGTGAGTAAACGGGAAAGACAAAACAGGAGGCAATGCCTCCTGTTTCCTTTTCTACCTTAACCGCTGCGTAACGAGGCAAGGCGGTTAAAGCCGATCAAGGTTATTTTTTGCAGTTCTCTTTGGTCACCAGCTGGTCCACCATCAGTTGGCCACGGCTGTTGCGCATTTTAATTCGGTAGCCGATGCCCACATCGAGGTTGGCGCGAATGTCCGAGTTATTGCAGAACGAATGAATGCTGCTTTGCAACACTTGGTCAATCGGTTTTGCGCCGGGATGATCGGTGTTGTAAACCATCATCATCTCAATCGTGCTGCCTTTGGCATTCACGCGCATAATGTTGAGTGGGCCATATTCCAGCGGAAGTTCGGTCCCCAGAATGCTGGCACGGTTGGCAGCCAATAGCTCCAGATTCTTCTCACGCTCGCCATTGGAACTACAGCCCGCGAGTACTGCAAGAGAAAGCAGTGCCAGACCCAAAGATGATTTTTTCATATCAGAATACTTTCTTGAACGGTTTAACAATCACGTTGGCATAGACGCCTGCGCCCACATAAGGGTCCGCATCTGCCCATGCTTGGGCACTTTCCAGAGTGTCGAATTCTGCAATCACGGTTGAACCGGTGAAGCCCGCTTCGCCTGGGTTCTCTGCATCAATTGCGGGCATGGGGCCGGCGGTCAACAGGCGGCCTTCATCATGCAGCGCTTGCAGGCGCTCAAGGTGCGCTGGGCGAACACTCATGCGTTTTTCAAGTGAGTTTTCAACATCCTGAGAAAAGATGACGTACCACATATTGATATCCTTATAAATTTCGTAACGGTAAGTGTAGGCTTTAATGTACTGAAACAGAGCGACTTTTAAAGCACAAAGCGCATATTTCTGTGATCAGTTTCCTTGCTTGATCGGTCTTGGACGACCGTCGGCATCAATGGCGACATAGTTGAAGGTGGCTTCACACACTTGGAAACGGTCTAAAATGCCGTCTTCTTTGATCGGTTTGACCCACACTTCGAGATTGATTGACATCGACGTGCGGCCAATTTTTGTACATTCTCCATAGCAGCACACCACGTCACCCACTTTCACCGGTTTTTTAAACGTGATGCTGGACACGGAAACCGTCACAATTCGGCCGCAAGAAATCTCTTTCGCCAGAATCCCACCGGCTAAGTCGAGCTGAGACATAATCCAGCCACCAAAGATATCGCCATTGGCGTTGGTATCTGCCGGCATCGCCAGCGTGCGCAGCAAGAGTTGGCCGCGCGGTGAGTTTACGTCCTGATTCATGTTTTGACATCCACAACAAACAAAACAGCGACCAAAGTGGTCGCTGCAAAAAAGAGGTGGAATTATAACAATAATTCTGTCACCAGTTCATCCTTGAGTGCTCGGATGAGGGCTTATTCGCCGGAATTTTTTTGTTCTTTCGGCAAATGTTTGTAAATGTAGATCCCGGTGAGCAGGGTATAAGTGAAGGTTGCGGCAAGCAGGCCGAACACCTTGAAGTTCACCCAAACATCGAGCGGTAGCTGGTAAGCAATGTAGATATTGAGCACAGCGCAGACCGAGAAAAACGCCACCCATGCCCAGTTCACTTTGGCCCATACGGCTTCTGGCAGCGTGATTTCTTTCCCCAGCATGCCTTTAATCGCAGATTTACCCATCAAGTGGCTGATGGCCAAGCCCAGCGCGAAAATGACGTACACAATGGTCACTTTCCATTTAATGAAGTTGTCGTCGTGAAGGAAAATGGTCATGCCACCAAACACCGCCACCAATGCAAATGTGATGAGCTGCATTTTTTCGACTTTCTTGAACATGAAGTACGTGACCGCCACTTGAACCGCCGTTGCGGCAATCAAGGCGCCAGTCGCAACGTAAATATCGTAGAACTTGAATAACGCGAAGAAAATAATCAGGGGAATGAAGTCGAGCAGTTGTTTCATTGTATGGATACGTCCAATTAATAGCTTGTTGACAGTCTAACGAAATACGGCGGTCAGCTAAACAGTAAATGATATTTTGAAACAAATTTATCCAGTGCAGTGTTGCATTCTGAGCGCTGTGATGGCGTTTCATGACCCGTGATGAGCCTTGTTCACGCGGGGCAGATATTGGCGATAAAAAAACCGCCCCTTTGGGCGGTTTGAGCATGAGATTCAGCGTTAAGCTTGCTGATTGTTGTATTCAGTCTCAGCCGCTTCTTCTTTGATCAGCGCATCGACAATCACAGCACACGCCGCATCGCCGGTGATGTTTAGCGCAGTACGAATCATGTCAAAGATACGGTCCAGAGCGAACAGCAGTGGCAGACCTTCAATTGGAATCCCTGCCGCCAGCAGCACGGCAACGACTAGGAATGATGGTCCAGGCACACCGGCTTGACCCACGGCGCCCAGCGTTGCAGTCACGATGATCGCGGCGTAAGCGCCCATGCTGAGGTCGATGTTGAACAGTTGCGCGAAGAAAATCGCCACCAAACCGTAGTAAATCGCGTTGCCCGACATGTTGATAGTCGCGCCCAGCGGCAGAACAAACGATGCAGTCGAGTTACGAACGCCCAGCTCGTGTTCAACGGTGTCCATGGTGACCGGCAGCGTAGCCATGGATGACGCGGTCGACAGCGCCACGGCTTGCGGCTTTTTCATCGCCATAATAAATTTCTTCGCCGAGGTCTTGGTGAAGATTTGGATCATCAGTGGGTAAGCCACGAAACCGAAAATCAGAATCGCTGCCACGTACACCAAAAACAGTTTGAAGACCACCATCAGGGCGCCGAAACCGAATGTGCCTACGGCTTCTGCCATCAGACCAAAAACACCGATTGGCGCAATGATCATCACTTTGTTGATCATCCACACCATGGAATCCACGATGGTGTTGACGCCGTTGATGACAGGATCACGTTTGTCTTTAGGTTGCTTCGAAATGGCAACGCCAAGGAATAGGCAGAACACCAGAATTTGCAGGATGTTTGCATCGTTCAGGGACTGGAAAACGTTAGTTGGGATCATACCAATGATGGTCGCCCAGAAAGTTGGTAGTTCACCTTTTGATGCGTATTCCGATGAGAACATGCCTTCGACACCAGAAACATCGATACCCATGCCTGGTTGGAACACAGCGCCCATCACCAAGGCCAGCGCTACGGCGAGCGCGGATGTAACGGCGAAGTAGCCCAGCGTGACGAAACCCACTTTACCGGCAGAGTGGCTATCACCGAGGCCTGCAGCACCGGAAATCAGTGCCACGGCAACCAGTGGAATCACGAGCATTTTAATTAAATTGATGAAGATGGCGCCAAGTGGGGCGAACATCGCTGCATCATGGCCCATGCTGGCACCAACGGCAGTACCAACAATCATGGCAATCACGACTTGTACGCCGATGTTGCTTAGTAAATTCTTTTCTTTTAACACTTCCATAACCTCTGTGCTAATTAAATGTAAACTTCCAGTGATACTTACTGAACATGAGTTGTTCGGCGGGTAATTATATTGCCCTGACTTTTTACACGTAACTTTCACAATTGGCAATATGTGCATCGAGTGAATTGTCAGTAGAAAAGCGAATTCATTGACGTAAGATGGTTTTTTGTCCAAAAGAAAACGTTTGCTATTGATTTTGGCAATGTGAAGCGCGGATTTTTCGTGGAAGATAAATGAATGACGAAAGAAATGAATTGTTGCGAAAATGTTCGGTTTCTAAATGAGTTAAGAAACCGAACACATAAATTGCATGATTATTTGTGGGTGGCTGCTTTCATGTTTTGCGTGAATTGAGCGAGTTTATTTAACATTTCGTCAAAGTTATCGAGGTTGGATTCGATGATTTTGACGACGGCAGAGCCAGAAATTGCTCCCGCTGCACCCGATGCGATGGCTTCCTTCACTTGCGCTGGTTCAGAGATCCCAAAACCCAGCAGTGATGGCGGCGCATTGTATTGCGTCAGCTTGTCGAGCTGCGCGTGAACGGGCATGTTGGCTTTCGTTTCAGTGCCGGTTACGCCCGCACGTGAGAGCAGGTAGGTGTAACCCCCACCCAGTTCGGCCACGGCTTTCATTGTTTCATCGCTGGCGGTTGGCGGGGCGATGAAGATGGGCTTAATGCCAAATTTACGCGCCGCAGCCACGAATTCTTCACTTTCGTTGGTTGGGACATCGGCAACCAGCACGGAATCGACACCCGCCTGTTGGCAGCGTTGGTAGAAGTTTTCGACGCCGCGTGAGTAAACCAAGTTGGCGTACATCAGCAAACCGATCGGCAAATCAGGATATTGCGCGCGAATCTGGCCGATCAACTCGAAGCAGACGTCAGGCGTCGTTTTTGAGTTCAGCGCACGCAGGTTCGCCCCTTGAATGGTTGGTCCGTCAGCCAATGGATCCGAGAACGGAATGCCAAGTTCCAGTGCATCGGCGCCAGCTTCCACCAACGTCTGCATGATGCGCAGAGACTGCTCAGGGTTTGGATCGCCCATGGTGACGAATGGCACGAAGGCACCTTGGTTGTTGTCAGCCAGACGCTGAAAAAGCGATTGATAGCGGTCCATTACAGCACTCCTTTTTCTTCTAAAATCTTATGCACGGTAAAGATATCTTTGTCACCGCGACCGGATAGGTTCACGACCAGCAACTGCTCTTTTTCAGGCTCGGCGTACGCCATTTTCACCGCGTGGGCCAGTGCGTGGGCCGATTCCAAAGCCGGAATGATCCCTTCGGTGCGTGCCAGTTTTTGGAACGCGTCCAACGCCTCGTCATCGGTAATGCTTTCGTATTCTGCGCGGCCAATGGCATGCAAGTGTGCGTGCTGTGGACCCACGGATGGGAAATCAAGGCCGGCAGAAATGGAGTAAGACTCTTCAATCTGGCCGTGCTCATCTTGCATCATCGGTGATTTCATGCCGAAGTAGATGCCGGTTTTGCCGTGTTTGAGTGGCGCGCCGTGCATATCGGTATCAATGCCTTTGCCTGCCGGTTCGACACCAATCAAACGCACTGACTCTTCTTCAATAAAGTCTGCAAACATGCCAATGGCGTTCGAGCCACCGCCAACACACGCCACGACCGCGTCAGGCAGGCGACCTTCGCGAGCCAGAATTTGGTTTTTGGTTTCTTCCCCAATGATGCGTTGGAATTCGCGCACAATGGTTGGGAAGGGGTGAGGGCCTGCTGCTGTACCGAGCAGGTAGTGCGCCGTTTCGTAGCTGCCAGACCAGTCACGCAGCGCTTCGTTACATGCATCTTTCAGCGTTGCGGAGCCGGAATGAACCGGAATCACTTCCGCGCCCATCAAGCGCATTCGGAAAACGTTCGGGCTTTGACGTTCCACGTCTTTAGCGCCCATGTACACGCGGCATTTCAGGCCGAGCAGCGCACACGCCAGTGCGGTGGCCACGCCGTGTTGACCGGCACCTGTTTCGGCGATGATTTCGCTTTTGCCCATGCGCAACGCCAGTAGCGCTTGACCGAGTACTTGGTTGGTTTTGTGCGCGCCGCCGTGCAGCAGATCTTCACGTTTCAAGTACAGCTTGGTTTTGGTGCCTTTGACGATGTTGCGCGTTAGCGTTAGCGCTGTTGGGCGACCGGCGTACTCTTGCAGTAGCGTCATGAATTCCGCACGAAATTGCGGATCGTCTTGCGCATCAATAAACGCTTGTTCAAGTTGATCCAGCGCCGGAACCAGAATTTGTGGTACGAATTGACCACCGTATTCGCCAAAGTAGGCGTTAAGTTTTGCCATGATGTCCTATCCTTCCATAACCGATGTACGTCCCCTTTGGCGTGAAAACAGCTCGCGTGAGCGACTCAAAGGGGGGGAGTACGAGTGATTAATAATTACGAATTTCGTTGAATGCTTGACGGAGTTTGGTGATGTCTTTTTTGCCCGGTTCGCTTTCCACCCCAGAGTTGAGATCCAAGCCAAGACAGCCTAATTTGGCCGCTTGCTGAACGTTGTCTGGGTTGAGACCGCCAGCCAGCATGATGCGCTCGGGCGATTCAATCAGCGACCAGTCGAACACCGTCCCTGTGCCGCCGCTTTGATTGCCGACTTTGGCATCCAATAAGTGACGGTCGATTTGGTTGAGTAGGGCCGGCATGCGATCGGTGACGCCGTAAGCTTTCCAGATTTCAACCGATTCAGGTAAACGCGCTTTGAGCGCATCAATGTCTGCTTGGCTTTCATTACCGTGCAGTTGCACCGCAAACAATCCCAGCTCTTCGACCGCGTGAGCGATGGTGTCGATGCTGTCGTTTTGAAACACGCCAACGTATTGCAGGGGCGCGCCGCTCATCGTGAGGCGAGCGGTTTCAAGATCTACGCAGCGTTTGGAGTGCTGCGCAAAAATTAACCCGCCAAACACCGCGCCGGATTGATAGGCTTTCACGGCATCGTCGGGATGCGTCAAGCCACACACTTTGTTTTCACCCAGCACGACTTTGCGAACCGCCAGCTCCACGTTGTCTTGGCTCATCAGAGAGCTACCAATCAGGAAGCCCTTGGCAAAGCGGGCGAGGTCGCGCACTTGCTGGTGGGTGTAAATGCCCGATTCGGAAATGATCGTGGTGCCTTGCGGCAGTTTAGGAGCCAGTTGCTTGGTGCGATTCAGATCGGTGGTGAGATCGCGCAAGTTGCGGTTGTTGATCCCAACCACGCGTGCTTTTAGTGCCACGGCGCGTTCGAGTTCTTCCTCGTTGCTGACTTCGGTCAGAATCCCCATGCCCAGCTCATGCGCCACATTGGCCAACTCGCGGTATGTGTCATCATCTAATACCGACAGCATCAGCAGAATCGCATCCGCGCCGTAATGACGGGCGAGGTAAACCTGATACGTATCGATCATGAAATCTTTGCACAAGATGGGTTGAGTCACTTGAGCACGCACGCGCGGCAGAAAATCGAAACTGCCTTGAAAGTATTTCTCATCGGTCAGCACTGAGATCGCGCTGGCGTACTGGTTGTAGACCGATGCGATGTAATCCAGATCAAACTGCTGACGAATCAGACCTTTCGATGGTGACGCCTTTTTGCACTCAAGGATGAAAGCGGTTTTGCCACTGTCTAGCGCGGCGTAAAAGTCGCGATCTGATGGGGTCAGCAGCGGTTTAAAGGTGTCGACCGGTTGCGCTAACTTGCGCGCTGCAACCCAAGTGATTTTATCGTTGACGATTTTTGCCAAGACTTCGGCCATCTGCGCATTCTTCACGGAGATGTGTTCAGACAGCTGGTCGTTTTGTTCAGACACGTTCATTTCAGACATCAGGGGCTTAACCTCGCTCTGCTAGTTGTTTTACCAGATCAAACGCTTTGCCTGAGTTCATGACATCAATGGCGCGTTGTGCGTTGGCTTTTAAATCTTCAAAGCCAAATAGGCGCAACAACAGGGCAACGTTAACCGCAACTGCGGCGACTTGAGCAGGCGTTCCCTTGCCAGTCAGAATATTTTCGATGATGGCGCGATTTTCCTGAGGCTCGCCACCTTTAATCGCTTCCAGCGGGTAGGTTTCCAAACCAAAGTCCTGCGGCGTTAAGGTGTATTCGGTAATTTCGCCATCTTTGATTTCGGCAACATGGGTCACACCATGAATTGCCACTTCGTCCAATCCTGAACCATGAACCACAGCGGCTCGTTTCAAACCCATTTGTACCATGGTTTCTGCGATAGGACGAACCAAATCTTGGCTGTACACGCCCATCAGTTCGATATTGGGACGCGCTGGGTTAATCAGTGGACCTAAAATGTTGAAAATCGTACGAGTTTTCAAACTTTGACGCACCGGCATCGCATGGCGAAAGCCGCCGTGATATTGCGGAGCGAATAGGAAGGCGACGCCCAAGTCGTCCAGTGCTTGACGGGATTGTTCAGCGCTCATGGTCATGTTGATGCCAAACGCATCTAATACATCAGACGATCCGGATTTGCTCGATACGCCGCGGTTACCGTGCTTGGCCACTTTGACGCCGCATGCCGCAGCAACAAACGCCGACGTGGTTGAAATGTTGATGGTGTTGGCACCGTCGCCGCCTGTGCCAACGATGTCGGCAAAGTCGTAATCTGGACGTGGGAATGGACTGGCGTTGGCGAGTAAGGCGCGCACGGCACCCACGATTTCGTCGGGGGTTTCGCCTTTGATTTTCAGTGCCGTCAGCGCTGCGGCCATCAGTGGCTGTTCACATTCGCCGCGAATGATGTAGTCAAACAAGGCCTGACTTTCGGCTTGGGTCAGTGCGTCTTGCGCGTAAAGTTTGGTGATGATGTGTTGCATGATGCTTTCTCCGTATCCCGAATGACCCGCTCTAATCGTTGTGTTTGCGAATCCGGTGTGTTCGTCTATTTAGTTGTGCTGTGTGCTGTGTGCTGTGTGCTGTGTGCTGTGTGCTGTTATCGCGCCAACGCCCAGTTAATCGCGTTCGCCAGTAGCGTCGCCCCGTAGGTGGTCATGATGGATTCGGGGTGGAACTGGAACCCGCACAGTTTGTCTTCGTCATGGACAATCGACATCACCAAACCATCGACTTCGGCAGTCACCTTCAGGCTGTCGGGCACTGAGGTCGCAACCAGTGAGTGATAGCGCGCAATCGCCAGCGGAGAAGGCAGGCCCTCATAAATGGGGTGGTTGTCGTGTTCCATCATCGACACTTTGCCGTGCACAATTTCACCGGCGCCAGCCACGGTGCCGCCGTAGGCTTCCACCATGGCTTGATGGCCAAGGCAAATGCCAATCATCGGTACTTTGCCTTTCAGGCGTTGCAGGATTTCTGGCATCGAACCTGCTTCAGACGGCACGCCCGGGCCGGGTGACAAAATGACGACTGGGTTGTCTAGTTGTGACACGGCGTGTTCAATCACATCGGCGGCGATGTGGTTACGGTATACCGTGACGCGGTGACCTAACGAGCGGAATTGGTCTACCAAGTTGTAGGTGAAGGAATCGAAGTTATCGATGAAAACAATATTTGCTGAGTGTGTCATGATGAAATTCCTTACGCCTGATGAGCAAATTGAATTGCGGAAATAACCGCTTGTGCTTTGCCGCGAGTTTCATCGGCTTCGGCTTGTGGGTCGGAGTCGTACACCACACCCGCACCGGCTTGAACTTGGGCGATGCCGTTTTCAACATACGCAGAGCGAATCACAATACAGGTGTCTAAATCGCCTTCGCCAGTCAAGTAACCAACGGCGCCACCGTAGCTACCACGACGCTCTTTTTCCACATCACGAATCAGTTGCATCGCGCGGATTTTGGGTGCGCCGGTCAGGGTGCCCATATTCATACAGGCTTGATAAGCGTGCAGTGCATCCAAATCGTCACGCAGTTGACCCACCACGCGGGACACCAAATGCATCACATGGCTATAGCGGTCTACTTTCAGCAAGTCCGCCACATGGCGGCTGCCGGCTTGGGCAATGCGCGCTACGTCGTTGCGCGCCAGATCCACCAGCATCATGTGCTCGGCGTTCTCTTTTTTATCGCAGCGCAGTTCCAGCTCTAGGCGGCTGTCGAGGTCGAAGTTGATTGAACCATCAGCATTTTTGCCACGGCGACGGGTACCCGCAATTGGGTAAATTTCAATTTGGTTGGTATCGGTGGCGTATTTCAGTGCGCTTTCTGGCGACGCGCCAAACAGCGTAAAGCGTTCGTCTTGCATGTAGAACATGTAAGGGCTTGGGTTGCTCTCTTTTAGGCGTTGGTAAGCTGCTAATGGGGAAGGGCATGGCAGCATGAAGCGGCGTGATGGTACCACTTGGAAAATATCGCCTTTCACCACGTACTGTTTTAAATCGCTGACGATGTCGCAGAAATCTGCATCGCTGATGTTGGTTTCGACGGTGACTTCAGCCAGTTTTGTCGCTTGCGGCTGAGACAAGGTTTGTGAAGCTTGCGCGCGGATCGCTTCCTGACGCTGACGCAGTGTTGCTTTAACCGTGCTGTCGGCGGTAAAGGCAGTGGCTTGAAGTAGGCAGCTTTCACTCTGGTGATCGACAATCATCAGGTTCTCAGAGACGTAAAACACGTAATCTGGACATTGGTTGATCGCGGTGGCATCACCCAGCGGTTCGAAGTTGGCCACCATGTCGTAAGCAAATAGGCCGCCGAGGAAAATCGCGTGTTTGTCGTGGCCCGACAAATCAAAGCTGTGTTGCACCAAACGCAACGCATCAAACGATGAGGCTTCACGTAGGCGAGAATCTTCATCCAACGTATCGCATGGTGTGGTGAACGTCAGCGTGAGCGCGTCGTCGCTGCGCGTTGCGGGAATATTGGCCACCACATTGTGTGCAAGGACTTCAATCAGCGCGCGGCCGTTGTCGCTCAGCGCCTGAAACGTCACTTGGTGACCGAAACAGACAATGCGCACCGCGGCGTCGATCAGCAGTAGGCTTTTCAGATTCTGTTTCGAATCGATTTCTGCCGATTCCAGCAGTAAGCAATCGGTCTTTCCTTCACACAGTGCGTGAAACAGCGCCGTTGGGTCTTGCGTGTATGGCAGTGTTGCGTTGAGCACTTCAAGCTGTGCTAGATTTTTGATTTCAATGGCCTTGTTCACAAGACCTCCTTATCTGTTTTAAACGGTTTACGTCGCGGCTCTTGCTCAGTATCGATGTTGAATGCGTAATTTGTATGATGAACCGAGCCGGTGAATTTCGTATAAAAATGGCTGAAAAAAAAGCCCGCTGGTGAGCGGGCTTTTTCAGGCGTATCCTTTCTTAAGAGTACACGTGAGCCCACCAAGAACTTGCCCAAGTGCGCCACCAGCTCAGCTCAGCAGATGCTGCGCTTAAATTTGCATTATGGTTTGGGTTAAATTCTTGTAACATAGGAAGCCTTATTCATGTGCTCTCGTATTTGTGTACTAGTAAACTAGTGCGAGGTGCGAAAGTCAAGCCTTAAAAACAGGCAAATTCAAAAAAATGCTAAAAATTGACCTACACAGTCACACAACTGCATCCGATGGCCGTCTGAACGTCGACCAACTCATTGACCGAGCAGTTGAATTTAATCTAGATGCACTGGCGATTACCGATCACGATACCGTGGATGCCTTGGCGCCGGCGCGTGCATACATTGCCGAGCGCGGCTATTCGCTCACGCTGATCAACGGCATTGAAATCTCTACCGTGTGGCAGAACAAAGACATCCATATTGTTGGCTTGAATATCGACCCGAATCATCCTGAGCTGAGTGCGCTTATTGACCAGCAAAAGCAACACCGCATGGTTCGCGCTGAGATGATTGCTGAGCGTTTGCAAAAGGCGACGCGTGAGGGCGTGCTTGAGGAAGTGAAAGCGATTGCTGGCGATGCGCCGATCACGCGTGCGCATTTTGCCAAATGGCTGGTGGACGCTGGGTATGTGAAGAATATGCAGCAGGTCTTTAAGAAGTACCTGACGCGCAATCATCCCGGCTATGTGCCACCGAACTGGTGCACCATGCAAGAAGCGATTGCCGCGATTCATGCTGCGGGCGGTCAGGCGGTATTGGCTCATCCCGGCCGATATGACTTGACGACTAAATGGCTAAAGCGCCTCATTGCAGCGTTTGTAGACGCGGGCGGTGACGCCATGGAAGTTGCACAGCCGCAGCAAGCGCCACAAGAAAAACGCAACTTGGCCGATTATGCGATACAATACAACCTATTAGCTTCTCAAGGCAGCGACTTTCATTACCCGTCTCCGTGGATGGAATTGGGGCGTAATCTTTGGCTGCCTTCTGGCGTAGAACCTGTTTGGAAAGACTGGGATCTGCAGAAACAAGCTGAATAATGTTTGGGATGGATTGACGGTTTTTAGATATTAATCCCCTAAAGGCTGTCTTTCTAAACCACCACGATAGGAATCGAGCGCAACTTTGAGTCGACGTAGTTTATCTCTCGAACGCCGTTTGTGATTGACTGCCAATGCCATCGACAGCACATCTACTAAAGCCAGCATTGCGTAACGGGAAGCTGATGGTTTGTAAATGAAATCAGTCTCTTGATGCTCGATAGGCAAAACGAGGTCAGCATGTTCAGTCAGTGGTGTGTTTTTGGGAGTAATGACGATAATTTTCACACCGTATTGCTTTGCCAACTGTGCTGTTTCGATGATGGCCGGGGTATAACCTGTCGCTGACATCATCACCAAAACATCATTGATATCCGCGGTTGCAGCAATCATTCGCGACAGTAATCCATCGTTGTAGGCAACAACTGGGTAGCCCAAGCGGAACAACCGATGCTGCATTTCTTGGGCAGCAATTGTTGAACCGCCTCCCATGCCGACACAAATGACTTGTCTCGCCTCATGCAGCCAACTCACGGCGCTCTCGATATCCTCTTCAACAATCAAACTTCGATTGATATCGAGGGTTTGTTTGATCGACTCATAAATTCCTTGGTAGCCACTTTGATCCGGTGGCTCAAGGATGAATCGTTGTCCTACCGTTAAGGTTTGCGCCAGTTTGATCTTCATTTCACGCACATTTTTGCAGCCAATTGCTTTCGCAAAACGTGTGATGGTGGCTTCACTCACTTCTGCGTTTTCTGCCAGTTCTGTAATGCTGGCATTGGCGGCGGCTTGAATGTCGTCCATGATCAACTTTGCGACTTTCTTTTCGGCATCGCGTAAAGCACTAAAACGTTCCGTGATTTGAGAAATAATATCGACTTCTAAGCTCAAGCTGTCTTCCTATGTTTTGCATGGAGGCGATGACTGCGCCTCCAAAGGTTTGGCATGAAGTATAACGAAAAGCTTTCCTAAGCTCATCATCAGAAACGAGTTTTGACCCAATGAGTGACTTGATATTCATCATCACAAACGGCCACTGCGCGCCACTTATCAAAGGTTAAGCACGGATGAGAGGTGGAGAAGGCAATCATATCACCGACTTGCAGATCACTATTTTCGTTGACTTCGATGAATGCGTGCTGATCCATCACTGCGGTCGTCACGGCTCTTTCAATCGTGATTGCTTCGCCATCGCGGTACGCGCGCTCAGGCGTTGGCAAGCCCGCATCAAAGGCAACGTCGCGCTTGCCAAAGCCAACCACCAGCTTGGTGGGTTCAGGGCGAGAAATAACATAGGCCCACAGTTCTAGTGCTGATTCCAAATCCCCTCCTAATTCACATGCTGCACCGCGGTTCCTTTCTGCTCGCTGCATCACTTTGTTTTGTGCATCTAGGTAGATGCCGGTGTCATGAATTGCGTAGCAGCCAGGGCGAATGATGGCATCAAACTCTTTCAGGTCGGCAAAGCATTCAGAAACGACGTCATACCAAGCAGAACCAGCTCCGGTAACTATAGGTTTTGCCTCAATTAACTGGTTCTTTTGTAACAGCGCCGCGAGTTCTAATGTGCTGTTGAGGAAGTTGCGAATGTCTTGTTCTGCATTGTCACCATGGATCACGCCTTCATAGACTTCAATCCCTTTTAAAGTGAGGTGAGTTTGTTGGTGGATGAGCGTTGCGAGCTCCACAATGTCCTTCTGACTTCGGCAGCCACAGCGGCCACCTTCGACGCCAAACTCAATGAATACATTGAGAGATAACTGACGTTCGGCGAACACGCGTTCTAGGGCGTTGATGTTGCGGCTTGAATCGACACAGCAATAGAAGTTGATGCCGTGTGCTTCAATTAAGTTGGCGATGATGTTCATGTTCGCTCGCCCCACTAATTGATTGGCCATGATGATATTTTCAGCCCCTGCGAGTACAGCAACTTCTGCCTGTGCTGGTGTGGCGACGGTGATTCCCCAAGCCCCATGTTTTAATTGCTGTTTGAAAAAATCGGGTGTCATGGTGGTTTTACCATGAGGAGACAGTTTCACATGATGCTGGTTAGCAAAACGTTGCATCCAATCAAGGTTGTTTTTTAATGCAGAAGCTTTGATCACTGCTGCGGGCAACGTGATCTCTTCATGGATCAAGCTGTATCGTCCGTTCGAATGACGTGCAACAGGTTGAGATTTTTCTCCGTAACCTGGCGTTGTGACGTACTCATTATGATAGTTTCTATCAAAATTTTGTCGATGATTGTTCATAGCCATCCTATTTGTAACATGCTTTAAGTGGTTGATATTAATTACTTGTTCTTAATTACCATAAGTAAAATGTTAGAAACTATCAAACATTGATGTTGTTTTTGTGTGTTTCTTCACTGTTTAAATACCAAGAATTATTAAGATGGAATCATGTTAAAGACGGGCAGAGAGAGTGAAGTATGTTGTTCGATACCATGATCAAAAGCGTAGAGGTATTTGACGGTACGGGGGCAGCGCCATTCATTGCTGATGTTGCGATTCGTCAAAATCGAATTGAGCAAGTCGGGCAGCTTGACGAGCTGTCTGCAAAGAAAGTTATCAATGGTCAGGGTCTTGCTTTGGCGCCGGGATTTATTGATGTGCACACGCACGATGACACGAATGTAATTCGTCATCCCGATTGCCTACCCAAGATTAGCCAAGGCGTGACGACGGTCATCGTAGGCAATTGCGGTATCAGTGCAAGCCCTGCGGTACTGACTGATACACCGCCAGACCCGATGAACCTATTGGGTAAGCTTGAAGATTTTAAATACCCCACGTTTGCCGCATACGCCAAAGCGGTCCAAGCGGCAAACCCGGCGGTCAATGTCGCGGCATTGGTTGGTCATACGACGTTACGCAATAACGTCATGGACGATTTGTTGCGTACGGCGACAGATAGCGAAATTGAACAAATGCGTCAGACGCTCGCGCAAGCTATGGCAGAGGGGGCATTGGGGTTGAGTTCCGGCCTTGCTTATGCGAGTGCCAAACAAGCGAACGCGAGTGAAGTGATGCGGTTGGCTGAAATTCTGGGTCATCATGGCGGCATCTATACCACACATATGCGCAGTGAATTCGAAGAAATTATCAGCGCCATGGAAGAAGCATTTGAAACGGGTCAGCACGCCAAAGTGCCCGTGGTGATATCCCATTTAAAATGTGCAGGTGCGGGCAACTGGGGACGCACGGTAGAAGTGCTGGATTTGATGGATAAGGTCTCTGAACATCAAGACGTATCTTGTGACTGTTACCCCTATTCTGCGAGTTCTTCAACGTTGGACTTAAATCAGGTGACTGAAGACATCGACATCTTCATTACCTGGTCTGAAAGTAAGCCAGAACATGCTGGCAAGATGCTGAAAAGCATTGCTCAAGAGATGCAACTCCCTCTGATGGAGGCAGCGAAAGCGTTGCAACCAGCCGGTGCCGTGTATCACTGTATGGATGAAAGCGATGTTAAACGTGTACTGAAATACAAGTTGACCATGGTGGGATCTGACGGTTTACCAAATGATCCACATCCACATCCGCGTTTGTGGGGCACATTTCCGAAAGTGTTAGGCCATTATTGCCGAGAAGAACAACTTTTCTCATTGGCAGAAGCAATTCACAAGATGACGGGGATGTCAGCAACGCGTTATCAATTAAAAGATCGGGGCGAAATAAAAGTAGGCGCATACGCTGATCTAGTTTTATTTAACCCAAATACAATTAAAGATACTGCGACATTTGAACATCCAATTTCTGTTGCGCAAGGTATTGAATATGTATTTGTAAATGGTGCGCCATCTTATTTTAAAGGTCGCGTCACAGAAAATAGAAATGGCGTATTTATATATAGAAATAATACCCATTAATAACTTATCAATTCGATTAAATATGCTATATAGCATTATCACTGGAGAATATTATGTCAATTAAACGTTATGGCGTAGAAGGCGGCGTAGGCACAGGCGGTCAACATTTACCATTTGCACGCGCAACAGAGGCCGGGGGCTTCCTATACGTATCGGGTCAAACGCCAATGACTGATGGTGAAGTGGTGGAAGGCGGCATCATTGAGCAATCTCGCTTAGCGATTCAAAACTGTGTGGATATCATGGAAGAAGCAGGTTACACACTTGCTGACGTGGTGCACGTGAAAGTGGTGTTAACGGATTCTCGTTATTTCCAATCGTTTAATAAAGTGTTCAGAGAGTTTTTCGGTGATCACCCACCTGCACGTATTTGCATGGTATGTGACCTTGTCGTCGATGTGAAAGTTGAAGTCGATGTGACTTGCTACCGAGAAGATCGTCGATAGACATCACTTTTTACTTCTTTAAATCAATGAGAGTGTCGAATAATAACTTTCCTGCCATTATCTATTTGGCACTCTCACTCCCTACATAAATATAATTCCATAATACAGCTGTGCCTTGTATATTGGGCGATTAACATAACAATAAAATTAGAGAATTTGGAACTGAATCTAATATTGCTGTTGGGATTATATTTCTAGAAATGGATTTTAATATAGAGGTGTTCAATGAACAGTACACTTTTTCTTACTGGATTTGGTGCGTATGTCTTATTTTTAATTTGGTTGGGATGGTTTGTTTCTCGCAACCAAAAATCAGGTGAAGACTTTTTACTCGGGGGGCGAGGTTTACCGCTATTTCTCGTTTTGGGTACCACGGTTGCAACCATGGTTGGTACGGGTTCAAGTATGGGGGCGGTTGGCTTTGGGTACTCCAACGGTTGGGCGGGTGCGCTTTATGGCATTGGTGGTGCCATCGGTATCTTGCTGTTGGCACTCTGGTTTGCGCCTGTTCGTAAACTTAACTTCATGACGATGAGTGAAGAGCTCGCCTATTATGTGGGTGCAAATCGTGCCGTTAAAAACGTTGTTGGCCTGCTTATTTTTATTGCATCGATCGGATGGCTGGGCGCACATATTCTTGGTGGTGGTATGTACCTCGCTTGGATTGCGGATATCGAGCTTAGTACTGCGAAAATGATCATCGCGGCAGCATTTACAATCTATGTGGTTATCGGTGGTTATACCGCAGTGGTGTGGACCGATACGATTCAAGCCATCATCCTTTTTGTTGGTTTTATTCTTATGGCGGTGCTTTCTGTACAGCACATCGGCGGGTTAGATAACCTTTACTCTGCGATGGAGCCTGAAGCGATTAGCTTCCTTGCGATTGATAAGCTTGGTTTGATTCCGGCAATTTCACTGGCAGTGGTGATCGGTGTTGGTGTTTTAGCAACGCCTTCATTCCGTCAACGTATTTACTCTGGCAAGGATGTATCAACCATCCGCCGCTCATTTGTCGGTTCCGGTGTTCTGTACCTGTTCTTCTCAATCATTCCGGCCGTGATCGGTATGGCTGCACATGCGATTGACCCTGAATTGAACAACGCAAACTTTGCTTTCCCGTACATCGCGGCAACGATACTGCCAGTAGGGATTGGCCTTATCGTGCTGATTGCAGGCCTCTCGGCGACAATGTCAAGTGCCAGCTCAGATGCGATTGCTGGTGTTTCTATTCTACTGCGTGACGTGTACGTCATGTTCACCGGACGTGTTCCCAATAAAGAATCCATGTTGAGCTATTCGCGCTGGGCTTTGGTTGTCGTGATCGGTTGTGCGTTGCTGTTTGCGCTGACATCCAACGACATTATCAGCTATATCACGAAAATGATTTCGACAGTGATGTCAGGTATGTTCGTGTGCGGCATGTTGGGTCGCTTTTGGAAGCGTTACAACTGGCAAGGTGCATTGGCAACATTGGCAGGTGCTTCTCTTGCTTCATTTGCGGTCATGATGAGCCCTGACTTGACGGCTTTTTGGGGTAATCCAGTGATTCCATCTTGCTTGTTTGCTCTTACGGCCGGTGTGGCAGTGAGTCTGATGACTCCGGCGAACCAAGTTTCTCCAGATACCGCGAAAATGATTTTAGATGACGAACGTGCGCTGATGGAAATGAAGCGGTCTGATGAAGATCTCCTCGACGGTGGCGTGGCCATAAAGAACCGTAAATTGGCCAATCAAAACGCTTAACAATGAGTTTCTTTTAAGAAAAGGAACCGCAATAAGCGTCTGACAAACTGGTGGCTCTTTTGAGCCACCATTCAAAGCGACCCAGAGTAGGTGAACGATGACTAATTCATCCCAAACTAAGATTGCTTTCTTTGGCGAATGCATGATTGAACTGAGCGGCGATCCAATCCATAAAGGTTTTGGTGGGGATACGCTCAATACCGCACTATATCTCTCTCGACTCACAGCCTCATATCCTGTGCAAGTCTTCTATGCGACGGGTCTTGGTGATGACGTACTTTCTCGAGAGCTCACCGAGCGTTGGCAACACGAAGGCATTGCGACTGATTTCATCGAGATTTTCCCAGCGAAGCTCCCTGGGTTGTACATGGTACAAACCGATCAAGCAGGTGAACGCAGCTTTCTTTATTGGCGCGATAAGGCCGCTGTGAAAAGCTATTTTTCAACATCTTCACTCAATAAGCTAGAAACCGCTATTTTGAACAAAGCATTGGATTATTTGTATCTAAGCGGGATCAGCATCGCGATTCTAGATGACGAGAGCAAAATCAGGCTGAGCACAGCGCTGAAGCAATTCTCAGACGCTGGGGGAACGGTGGTTTTCGACAATAACTTTCGTCCCCAACTTTGGTCTGCGGCTCACGCTCAGTATTGGTACAGCCAAATTCTACCATTCGTTGACATTGCGCTTATCACGGAAGATGACGACGTATTGGTGTGGGGAGAAGCGGAAAGTGTGGCGCAGCGTTGTCTTCGATTTGGCTGCCAAGAAATCGTAATTAAACGGGGCTGCGAACCATGCAAATTGATTTGGCAACAAGATGGTGAATACAAACTTGCTCATGTGGCAGCAGAGAGCGTCGCAAACGTGATCGACACGTGTGCTGCTGGGGATTCATTTGCCGCTGGTTACCTTGCAGGGCGATTAACCGGACAAAGCTGCGAAGCGTCCGCACAAAAGGGGCACGCGTTAGCGGCGACCGTCATTCAATATCCTGGCGCGATTATTCCAAACGAAGCCATGATTCATCTTATTCGATAATTTCCGAGAACCGATTATGTCTCAAGTCATGATTAAGCAACTTCAGCAATTTAAAATTATCCCAGTGATTCAAATTAACAAGGTTGAGCACGCAATTCCACTGGCGAAAGTGTTAGTCGAAAACGGTCTGCCAGTCGCGGAAGTCACGTTTCGAACAGCAGCAGCTGCCGATGCGATAAAAGCCATGCGTGATGCGTATCCGCAAATGTGTATCGGTGCTGGCACAGTGCTAACGCCAGAGCAAATTTCCCAAGCGAAAGATGCTGGCGCAGAGTTTATTGTCGCGCCGGGGTTGAACCCAAATACTATTCGTCTCTGCCAAGAAATCAACATGCCAATCGTTCCGGGTGTGAATAACCCAAGTCAGGTTGAACAAGCACTTGAGTTGGGTTTGAACTTCCTCAAATTCTTCCCAGCAGAAGCGAGTGGGGGAATCGCAATGGTGAAGTCTCTATTGGCGCCCTACGTCGATGTGAGCCTGATGCCGACGGGCGGCATTGGTAAAAGCAACATCAATGAGTATCTCGCCATCGACCGTGTGGTTTGTTGCGGCGGCACGTGGATGGTTGCACCGAGCTTAATTGAAAGCGAACAGTGGGACAAAATTGGCGAGCTAGTTCGTGAAGCGGTGGCGCTTGTCGCATAACGCAAGCAAAGTCTTTTGACTGAGTCACATGACGCTTTGAAACCGCATGACTCAGGTTGAATCACAACGATAGGATGGCGCGAATGAATAAAGGAACATTAGCACTACTCATTTCAGGCTTAATCACAATTCCAACGGCGACGATGGCGATGACTCCCAACACCGATCTGAACCTGATGCCCTACCCACACAATGTAGAGTTAGGGCAAGGTAAAATCACACTGGATAAATCTTTTAGCATTTATATCAAAGGCTATGATTCTCCACGCGTGCAGTTCAATGCAAAACGCACCATGTCCCGTTTGTATCGACAAACGGGATTGCCCATGCTGAACTGGCATGCCCAGTCGGAAAAAGACGCAACTTTAGTGATTGATATTCGTCATGCGCCGAAATCCGAAGTACAGGACATCAACAGCGATGAATCGTACCGACTTGATTCGCGTCATGGTCAGATCATCATTCGCTCTGAACGCCCTTACGGTGCGTTCCATGGTTTAGAAACCTTTTTGCAACTTGTGACGACGGATGCGGCTGGATACTTTGTACCCGCGGTGTTCATTCAAGACGAACCGCGTTTCCCTTGGCGTGGTGTCTCCTATGATACATCGCGTCACTTCATTGAACTCAATGTCATTCTTCGTCAGCTTGATGCGATGGCATCTGCAAAAATGAATGTTTTCCATTGGCATCTTTGGGACGATCAAGCGATTCGTATCCAGCTCGATAACTACCAAAAGTTATGGCAAGAGACGGCCGATGGTGATTACTACACCAAAGACGAAATCCGTGATGTGGTGGATTACGCGCGTAACCTTGGCATTAGAGTGATTCCTGAAATTTCTTTGCCGGGACATGCTTCAGCGGTAGCACATGCGTATCCTGAACTGATGTCAGGTATGGGAGACCAATCTTATCCGCATCAACGCGGTTGGGGTGTTTTCGAGCCTTTGATGGATCCAACCAATCCTGAACTTTACAAGCTGCTGGCGAGTGTGTTTGACGAAGTGGTTGAGTTATTTCCTGATGAGTATGTTCATATTGGGGGCGATGAGCCGAATTACCAACAATGGAAAGACAACCCGAAGATTCAGCAATTTATCCATGACAACCATCTGAATGGTGAACGGGGCCTGCAATCATACCTAAACACTCAAGTTGAACACATGCTCAAGAAGCGCGGCAAGAAGATGACGGGGTGGGATGAAATCTGGCACAACGATCTGCCGACTTCGATCGTGATTCAAAGCTGGCAAGGACATGACAGCATTGGTCGTGCGGCAAAAGAGGGTTATCAAGGTATTCTTTCAACGGGCTATTATTTAGATCAACCGCAACCGACCAGTTACCACTATCGAAATGACCCGATGCCGAAAGGGATTACAGTTGATGACAAGCGCCATCAAGGCGAGACATTTGCGACTTACAAATGGGTGAAACCTCGCAGCAAAGGTGGGCCTCGTACTGGCAATTTAACGATTATCGAAGCGACTGACGGCAGCTATCGCGCATTTACGGATTACAATGGTAAGTCTCGTGAAGAGGTATTTATCATCGAGTACGTACCGGATGTGAAGTTTAGAGGGCACTTTGATAACTTTATGTCTTACACCGAATTCAACTATGATTTTTCGGATGGCAAGTTGAAAGACAGTAGTTACCAGTTGATTGGCAATGTTCGTTGGCCTACGACTGGAGAACTGGTGGCGAGCAGTGATAGGGAAGGGAGTATGATTCCTGAGCCGAATGGCGGCTATCCGGCTGAGCTGACCGAAGAAGAACAGCAGTTAATCTTGGGTGGGGAAATCACCATTTGGGGGGAGAACCTCAATTCAATGACCATCGAGCACCGTTTATGGCCAAGAAGCTACGCGATTGCCGAGCGGCTTTGGTCTCGTCAAGATTTGACCGATGAGCGCAGTATGTACAAGCGTATGAAAGCGATGGATTCATGGTCTGAGATTTCGCTTGGGATGCGTCATCATGCGGATGCAAACATGATGCTCAAACGCCTTGCAAATGGCGCAGACGAAACGCCACTACAAATGCTAGCCAAGTACATCGAGCCAGCTCAATACTACGCTCGTCATTGGGAGAAGTGGATCGCGACACCAAACAAAGGCGATTTATACAACCAGTACGAACGATTAAATCGCTTTGCGGATGCATTACCAGTAGAAAGCTTAACAGTGTATGAGATGAACGATTTGGTCGCGACTTATGCTCAAGGTGATAAAACAGCGTTGGATGCGTTAGCGATGCATTATCAAAGCGTTAAGTTAGCGGCGCAGCAAGCCAAACCTATTTTTGCGGCCAATGTGGCGTCGGTAGAAACTGTGCGAGTTGCAGAAGCGGCAATCAACGTGGCTGAATTGGGGCTGATTTTGATTGATACAGCGAAACGCGGCGATGCACTGGCTGAATCTGACGTGGAAGCGTATCAAAGAATCCTCAATGAAAATGCCATTATTTTTGATGAAACCATCGTCGCTATTGTGACACCGACAAAGCAGCTACTCGATACCCTTCTCTAATCATGGAACACCGCCTGTCTGATGGTCGATCAGGGGCGGTGATTCAAGGGGCTTCGTCCTGATATCGTTAAGTTACTATGGGGCGAGCCGCGCAAAGTCCTTTTCGTCATCCTCATCCATCTTGATGGGTTCCACTCAGTGCCGACTATGTCCAGTCATCGCTATCCATTTTAAATCGCTTGAATGTATGTCAGTGCCAATGAAATAGGACAGAGTTTATTGTGCCGTGTTATTCTATATCTAAACTATTGATTGCAAAATATACAGGGTTGGACGACGTTAAAAGCCTGCCAACTCGAAAGTGAGGAATGACAATGAGCCAGTTTTTTTATGTGCATCCTGAAAACCCGCAGGCGCGCTTGATCACCCAAGCGGTGGCTATCATTCGTAACGGTGGTGTGGTGGTTTACCCGACCGATTCCGGCTACGCGCTGGGCTGCCAATTGGAAAACAAACACGCGTTGGAGCGTATTTGCCAAATTCGACGTTTAGACGACAAGCACAACTTCACGTTGATGTGCCGCGATTTGTCTGAACTCTCGCTGTACGCGCGTGTGGATAACACTGCGTTTCGTTTGTTGAAGAACAACACGCCGGGGCCATACACCTTTATTTTTAAAGGGACCAAAGAAGTGCCGCGCCGTTTGATGAATGCAAAGCGTAAAACCATCGGTATTCGTGTGCCGAACAATCAAATTGCACTGGATTTATTGGAAGCGATGGGCGAACCGTTGATGTCGACGTCATTGATCTTGCCGGGCAACGAAACCACAGAGTCGGATCCAGAAGAGATTCGTGATCGCCTAGAGCATGCGGTTGACGTGATTTTGAACGGGGGTTACTTGGGCGAGCAGCCAACGACCGTTGTGGATTTCAGTGACGATGAGATGCAAGTTGTTCGTTTTGGCGCCGGTGATCCAACCCCATTCCAATAACCCGGTTGCGGGGAAAGTTACGTGGGTGAAAGCCCCTGATAAAACGGGTGCTTTTTGCGAGAGAATTTGCGATACTACGCGACCGCGATTTTGAGGTCGCATCTTGTTATTCGACGTCTGAGAAGACGACACAATTAGGTAGATAAATGAGCGAAAAGTTACAAAAGGTTTTAGCACGTGCTGGTCATGGTTCTCGTCGTGAGCTAGAAGCTCTGATTCGAGCTGGGCGCGTAAGTGTTAATGGCAAGGTAGCTGTACTGGGCGAGCGCCTGGAAGATGAAAACGCCGTAGTGCGTATTGACGGACATGCTGTGTCTGCAAAAGCACAAGAAGAAGTCATTTGCCGCGTACTGGCGTACTACAAGCCAGAAGGTGAACTGTGTACTCGTCACGATCCTGAAGGTCGTCGTACAGTATTTGACCGTCTACCCAAGATTCGTGGTTCTCGCTGGATTTCGGTGGGTCGTCTGGATGCCAACACTTCAGGTCTGCTGCTGTTCACAACTGATGGTGAACTGGCGAACCGCCTGATGCACCCAAGCCGTCAAGTTGAACGTGAATACCTTGTGCGTGTATTCGGTGATGTAACCGAAGATAAAATCCGCAATCTGGTTCGCGGTGTGCAACTGGAAGATGGTCTGGCTCGCTTTGAAGACGTAGTCTACGCGGGCGGTGAAGGCATGAACCATACGTTCTACGTGGTGATCAACGAAGGTCGTAACCGTGAAGTTCGTCGTCTGTGGGAATCGCAAGAAACCACAGTAAGCCGTCTGAAACGTGTGCGTTACGGTGACATCTTCCTCGATAAAAAACTGCCTCGTGGCGGTTGGATGGAACTGGACCTGAAAGATGTGAACTACCTGCGTGAGTTGGTTGAACTGAAGCCAGAGAAAACCACCATGCTGGACGTGTCTAAAGACAACACATCACGTAAACGTGAGCGTTCACGCAGCCAGAAAATTCGTCGTGCAGTGCGCCGTCACGAAGAACGTGTCACGGCTCCGGCAGGCCGCAGTGGTAGCTCTCGTCGCAAAGACGCTGCATCTCGCCAAAAAGCGGGCAATAACAGCTCTCCGCGTAAAGGTCGTTAATCTTTCGCCGTCAGAACGTATAAAAATCCCGGGCTTGTCCCGGGGTTTTTTATGCCTAGAAAACAACATGAAATCGCAAATCCAAACAATGAACGGCAAAAGAGAGGCAGCAGGTGAGAGTGAGTCATCAAGTCTCATACTAAAAAGGCAGCGATCACATTGGTACGCTGTCTTTTCAAAAGCGTTTATGCCTCATTCCTAGCTAGAGTCTTTGATCAATCACATTCTCTTCACGATATTTCCCCTAGCTAAAGTTATCCGACTGCTCTTAGGTGTTAGCAATTACTTTTAATGGCATGCTTGTGTCTGCTAGATTTGTTAAGAGTGTCGCACTTCACAGTTGAATTCTGGGGAATCAATGATTCTGATATTTGTTCTAAAATGATTGGGCATTTAAATGCTCTATGTGTTGTGCCATTTCATCAATATTCTTTTGATATGTGAAAAATTACCTATTCGTGTATAGAGGGAAAATAAAAAATTCTCCACTTACCACGCTGATTTTTCTTGTTCTTGTTGCTAACTTATTTCTGTTCACAGAATGAAGGAGAAATGAACATGACAAAAGCAAAATCGACACCAATGACACCAGCTGCTGCATCCCGTATTCAATCTAGCCAAGCAAAGGCAAACGGAGGTCAAGTAGCTAAGGGGAGCTTTGGTGCTAGAGCTCAATCTGCTGCTGCTAAAAATAGCAAATAACTAGGTTAGAGGGGCTACGGCTCCTCATTCTTCATTATGGCAAGATACAGCAATGACAAAGATATACAGAAGCTAGTCAGCCTATTAATAAAAAAGAAGTGGCGATTTAAGCGACGCAAAAAGCATGGCTCTATCTACTCTCCAAATGGGCAAAGATTTACGGTTCCTTGTACTCCAAGTGATAAAAGAGCATTCATAAACTTTCATAGAGATATTCAACGTTCGTTATGACAAAAATAATTACACCCTATTACCCAATTCAACACTTACTGCGAGAGTTTTCTAAAGCACTCGGTACTAAATCGTTAGCTGCAAAAAAAATTGATGATGCATGTAAAAACAATGAGATAAGCAGCTATTTTTTAGAAGAACTCAAACAAGAGTTAATTCATCAACCTTTAACGATGTCGGTATCTCTTGAGTTCGCTGACTTAATAATGGATGAGTTTAATTATCTAGTTAAGTTTTATTTAAAATTGATGAAAAACATTGAACTGGAAGGGGTTGATGAAAAAAAGGCTCAAAGACATATAGCTAAGTGCTTTATGACTTTTTCAATATCTCATATATGTAAAAAAACAATCGAAGGTTTTGATGCGAGAGCTTTGGCTTGTAGCGATCTCACAATGATGTCCTATACATTAGATGGAATGAACACTATTGATGAATGGAAAACGTACTTAAACCAAGCAACAAAAGAACAAAAAGACCGAATCCGCTCCTGGGGGCAGGCAAAAGATTTCCCTAAATTTGAGACTATCACCCAGTTAAGTCCTAAAGATAATGATGCATTTAGCGGATGGAATGTTATCAAGGTAAATCTAATCATATCTCGATTGTGGGATTACACTTTTTATCGTTCCGAACTCTCGGCAGAAAGGCTAAATTATATGAAAATTATGCCGACGGAAGTGTGCTTGAGGTTTTTTATTGATGGCTTGAAAGCTCTTCAACTAGAAGGCAGAAACAAATATTCGATAACTAAAACTATTGCCGCTCCATTGTTGACTCAGCTTTTACGTTTAAGGGCTCCGAAGCAAGATGATGCAAAGCATGAAAGTAATCGCTTACTTATTGAAATGGACGAGATGTTATGTTCATTGAGCGCTGGAGACGACATACGCTATTTCTATCATTGGATGACTGCTCGATATCATTTACATTCTGGTGCATTAGAGAAAGCGGTAAATAATTACGAGATAGCCTTTGAAATGGCGATATATAGAGCCGGGGAAAATACAGAAATAATAATTAGAGAGGCTCTTGTTGTTGCGTGTCGATTATCTAAGCCACCAAGGTCTTTTATTAATCGATTAAGAAGAATGGCTGTTATTCTAGGGGTTGATTATATGCCGCCGGATGTAGGGCGTAATGATAAGAAAAAACCGTCGGATATAGAACACTGGGAGATTTCCGCATTTAGTCGATATTTTGATACATATGTCCCTAAGAGCTCATTTTTTAAAGATGCTGAATATCCTGTTGATCCTTATAGAAATATGGAGACCCTTATTAACAACTTTTCAGGTGAACAATATGCATTGGATTTGAAAAAACCAAATAAGTTTTTCGAATTAGCAACAATGAGAGGTATGAAGTTAAAAATGCCACAAATTGTATATTTCTCATTGCAAGATCAATACGAAGAAATAGAAGCATTAGTCAATGTTGGTGCTAATGTTAATGAACTTTCGTCAAGTAATGATTCCGCATTACTACTAGCGATCAATTCTTTAACGCTTGATTTAGATAATCTTTTCAAAGCCAATAGGATGGATGACAACATTTTTAACCTCTTAAGTTCGCTACCTCATCGCCAAAGTGTTATGAACAGTATTACGACTAAAAAGAAAATGTCGTTGTTAGGGCAAGCGGTTGCTACTGGACGGTTAGATATTGTAAAGAAAATTGTTGAAATGGGTGCTTCGATAGATTTAAGGCACGGCGTGGAAAATATGACGCCACTTTTTACAGCTATTTCTTACATTGAAAAATTCACAAATCCACAAAAAATATTAGCGAATATTGATGCGAGAAAATTTTCGGAAACAAACATCCAAGCTAGGCGTGCGTTTTCAAACTCAATTATGCCTCATGACAAAAATCATCTAATGCAAGTTATGAATAACCCCACTCAGATGGCACTAGAAGATATGGGGCAACAGCTGTATTTAACTAAGTTGAAAAAAGCATCATCAGCAGATAACTTTCGCGAAATTGCAAAGTATCTAATCGAACAAGGTGCAGACTTCAATGCTAAGCATGATTCAGCAATGCAAGGTTATACTCCGTTAATGTTAGCTATTGAATCAAATGAAGACACTATTGTTGAAGTTATGATGAATTCAAGACATCATAAAGTAAAATGGGATGATACTTGTGTGGATACGATTCGCCAGTGTCGAGTTAATTTGAAAGATATAGCTCAGAACTGGAAAGCTGATAAGGTTTCACCATACCTAGAGTAATTCGTTAGCTAATAAATAAGCCAAATCACCGACAAGGAATTGTCCAGTGACGAGTTAGATTTGTACCTTACAAACAGGGAAAAATTCATGGATGAATTTTTAGGTTTTCGGCGTCGGGAACGCCTAAAACCGTCCCGGCCAGCGACTACGAAGCAAAAGGCACTTTCTGGATACTCTTTGTGCCAGCAAAGAGTATCTGGTGCGCTGTAACCAAAGCCACGTGGTTCGTTAAATCCAAAGCGCAACAAACCAAAGCAAACCACACCAAACAAAACCAGCAACGTATTTCAGTAGATGGCCAGACAAACCATCTGAAACTTGATTCCTCTCCCACAGCAGACAAAGAAAAGCCCCGGGCCAATCGGCGACGGGGCTTTTTTGTTATTTAATGATCATCACATCACAGTGTTTGATTGAGCTGGAAGTAGCGACCTTGCTGTGCCAACAGGGCTTGGTGGCTACCGTGCTCCACGATTTCACCTTGCTCAATGAGGCAAACGGCATCCATCGTTTCCAATTCGACTAGGCGGTGGGTGATGAAGATGACCGTCTTGTTCTCGAAATGGGATTGAAACAGCGCCATGATTTGTTGCTCAGTCTGTTTATCCAAACCTTCAGTTGGTTCATCTAGTAGCAGGATTGGACCATCGTGTAGCAGGGCGCGGGCAATGCCAATACGACGTTTTTCGCCACCTGAAAGTTGGCGGCCACCGTCACCGAGCCATGTATCTAGCCCCGGCGCTTCGAGGAGCTTACCCAGACCGACACGTTCTAGCATCGCGCTCAGTTCGCTGTCATCAGCATGAGGTTTTGCCATGCTGAGGTTGTCACGCAGGCTGCCGTTGAGAATATCAACGCGCTGGCTCACCACACTGATTGCCGCACGCAGATCGCTCTCTTTCCACTCTTGTAGGCGCGTACCCGCAATGCGGATGTCGCCTTGTTGTGCATCCCAATAGCGGCACAGCAGTTGAATTAGCGTCGATTTACCTGAACCCGTTTGGCCAACAATCGCCACTTTGTGGCCTGCTGGAACGGTCAGGCTGACGTCTTTTAGGGCTGGTTGTTCGCCGCCGCTGTAGTTGAACGTCAGGTGTTCAAACGTGATATCAAACTGACCCGAATGACGTGTCTCTTCGCTAGGGAATTTCACGTCCGGCTCAGAAAGGATGATCTCATTCAGGCGACGTGCTGAAGTCAGCGTTTGACCCAGGTGTTGGAACGCGCCCGCGATTGGCATCAGCAGTTCAACACTGGCCATGGTGGCAAACACCACCAAGGCAATCATCGGATCTGGCGCTTGACCATTCACGCCATCGGCCGCCAGCCACAGCATGAGCACCAAAGTCCAGCCGTTTGCCAGCAGAAGCAGGGCAGAGGCAAGGCCGGTAAAGCTTGCGTTAACTTTTTGGTTTGCCAGCAGTTTTTCCTGCGCCGCGTAAATCGCGTCACGATAGCGAGACTCCGCGCCAAAAATGGTCAGTTCGCTGTAGCCTTGCAGCCAGTCGAGTGTGGCAACGCGCATCTCGGCTTTGTGCTGTGTCAGCTCAGCACCGTTGCGTTTCCCTAGCTTGTAGAACATCACCGGCCACACCAAGAGGAGTACCAGTAACACACCACCGAGCGTCAAACCCAACGCCATGTCAAACCAGCACAGCAGCGCCGTAAGCGCTGCAATGCCTAAGACGCCTACGGTCACTGGGCTAATGAGGCGCAGGTAAACGTGGTCCATCGCATCGATGTCTGCCACCAAGCGGTTGAGCAGATCAGCATCGCGCAAGTTCGACACGCGGCCCGGGATCATCGGTGCCAGCTTTTCAAAGAAGAAGATACGCAGGTCGGTCAGGAGTTTGAACGTTGCATTGTGGCTCACCACACGCTCGCCCCAACGACCAGCGGTACGACCCATCGCAAAGCCGCGCACAAATGCGCCCGGCAACATGTAGTTGAATGTTTCACGGGCGATGGTTAGCCCGGCCACCGCTGCGGCAGACAAGAACCAGCCAGACAGCGTTAACAAACCAATCGAGGCGCATAGCGTGACAAACGCCAGCAGCATACCCAGCGTTAGGCCGAACCAATGCTTTTTATACAGTTTCAGATAAGGCAGTAAATCACGCATCGAGGTTCCCCTTATTGGCTTCTTGAAGGGCTTGGTTAGACGCTAACATGGTGGCAAACAAGCCCTCTTGTTGGCTGAGCGTGGCAAAGTCGCCCGCTTGAACCAACTGACCCTCTTGCATCACCAAGATTTGATTCACTGACTTGAGTGGCAGCAGTTGGTGCGTCACCAGCAGCGCCGTCTTGTGCGTGATTTGTTGATTGAGGCCTTGCATCACCAGTTGTTCGCTGCGGGCATCCAAACTGGCGGTCGGTTCATCCAACAGCCAGAATTGGCCGTTTTGCAACATCGCGCGCGCCAGCGCAAGGCGCTGCGCCTGACCCACCGACAAACCGCCGGAGCGATCGCTGATTGGGTAATCCAGACCATGCTTGCTGACAAACTCAGCTGCAAAGGAGCTGTCTAGGACTGCTTGTACTTGCGCATCCGCGATATTGGATTTACCGAGAGTGACGTTGTCACGGATGGTGCCGTGTACCAACAACGGGTTTTGTCCCACCCAACTGATCTGTTTGCGCCAGTGCGCATGATCCAGTTCACTCAGTTCGATGCCGTTCATGCTCAGGCTACCGCGGTAAGGCATGAAACCCAGAATGGCATTGATCAAACTGGTTTTGCCTGCACCGCTTGGGCCGACCAGTGCGGTCGTCTGCTGGCTGTTCAACGTAAAGGTCAGTGGGCCGACAAGGCGTTTGCCTTCTGGGCTGAACACTTCCAGATCGCGCGCAACAATTTCGACGCCTTGCATCTCCGGCAGGGTTTGTGAACCCGACTGTACCTGACTGACATCGATATTCAAAAATTCAACGATGCTCTCTGCTGCGCCGACCGCTTGCTGCTTCGCATGGTAGAAGGTGCCCAGATCGCGCAATGGCTGATAGAACTCAGGCGCAAGCACCAGCACAAAAATACCAGCAAATAGCGTGACACTGGCACCATAACCGCCGAAATTCAGTTCGCCGATAAAGCTAAAGCCGAAGTACACCGCGGTAATCGCAATCGAGATTGAAGTGAAAAATTCCAACACAGCAGATGACAAGAACGCAATGCGCAGCACATCCATGGTGCGTTTACGAAACACTTCGGATGCACCTTTCATCTGCTCCGTTTCCGCACCGGTGCGGTCAAACAGACGAATGGTGGTCATCGATTGCAGGCGGTCGTAGAAGTGACCGGATAAGCGTTGCAGCGCTTTGAAGTTTTTGCGCCCAGCATCAGCGGCTTTAATGCCGACTAAGGCCATGAAAAGCGGAACCAGCGGTGCGGTGATGAGGAAAATCAAACCCGCAGCCCAGTTGACCGGGAACACGACAATAAGAATGACAAACGGGATCAGCACCGAAAGCGACATTTGCGGCAGATAACGCGCGAAGAAGTCGTGCATATTCTCGACCTGCTCCAGCGTCAATGTGGCCCATGCACCCGCCGGTTTGCCTTTGATGTAGGCTGGGCCTAGCGCGCGCAGTTTGTCGAAAATGAGCTGGCGAATGTAGATTCGAATTTGCTGACCGGCGCGAAAACCAGCCAGTTCACGGGCCCAAGAACAGCCTGCGCGAATGGCGATGGTGACCACCAATCCGATGAAATATGGGATCAGTTCGTGTTTGTCGACATGCTCAATAATGAGCTGATGCAGAATCGAGGCGAGAAGGGCGGCTTGGGCGAGTAGAAACACGCTTGATAACACACCGAGCCCTACAGCAAGCATCAGCCAACGCTTGGCGAGTTTGCTTTGCTGCTTGAGCCAAATATTCAAGCTACGTTGCTTTTTCTTATCCATGTTGAAGGCTTATTGAGAATTATTATGTTTTTGGAAAGGCGTTAGTATACAAAAGAAAACCCGGCGGATATACCGCCGGGTTTGTTGCTGTCTTGTCAAAAATGAAAAATAAACTTGTACGCGGCATGCTCGCGACGTTGCAAGTCTGTTGCTCACTGCATCATGTGGCAGTGACGACGGTTATTTGTCATTCAGCGCATCAAGGAAACGTTCTGCGTCTAGCGCGGCCATACAACCCGTTCCCGCCGAAGTGATGGCTTGACGGTAGTTATGGTCCATCACATCACCCGCTGCGAAGATGCCTTCAATGCTGGTTTGTGTCGCGTTACCTTCCAAACCGGATTTGACGATGATGTAGCCATCTTTCATGTCCAGTTGACCTTCGAAAATCGCGGTGTTTGGCTGGTGGCCGATGGCAATAAATACGCCCATCACGTCGAATTCTTCCGTCTCACCGGATTGGGTATCTTTCAGACGCACGCCCGTCACACCCATCTCGTCGCCCAGTACTTCGTCCAGAGTGCGATCGGTATGCAGGACGATGTTGCCGTTTTCAACTTTGTCCATTAGGCGGTTGATCAGAATCTTCTCGGCACGGAAGCTGTCACGACGGTGGATCAGGTGCACTTCAGCGGCAATGTTCGAGAGGTACAGCGCTTCTTCAACCGCGGTGTTACCGCCACCCACAACCGCAACTTTTTGATTGCGATAGAAGAAACCATCACAGGTTGCACACGCAGAGACGCCGCGACCTTTGAATGCTTCTTCCGAGTCTAGGCCCAAGTATTTCGCTGAGGCACCGGTTGTGATGATCAGGGCATCACAGGTGTATTCGCCGCTGTCGCCTTTCAGGCGGTAAGGGCGCTGAGAAAAATCAACTTGGTTGATGTGATCAAACACGATTTCAGTTTCGAAACGCTCGGCGTGCTCTTTCATACGCTCCATCAGCGCAGGACCAGTCAGCCCTTCTGCATCACCCGGCCAGTTTTCCACTTCTGTGGTTGTGGTCAGTTGACCACCTTGTTGCATCCCTGTCACTAGAACAGGATTTAAGTTCGCGCGTGCTGCGTACACGGCGGCAGTGTAGCCAGCCGGGCCGAACCGAGAATAAGAAGTTTGCAATGTTTAACGTCGCTCATGATTGCTCCACGTTCAATGTGCTCAGTAAATGGGATCGATTGTAGGGAATATAGTCGGGCAATTAAAGCCTAAACGCGCGCAGAAACTGTAATTATTCGTTATTAGTTAGAACTTAGCGTGTCAATAAATCCCTTTGAATATAAAGGAATTCATCTCCAATTCTTAGAATTGAACAAAGCGTCGCCGAAGTTTCGCGACAACGTGTTGGATTCCCACCACAAAAAGTTTGGGGTTGCGAAGGGTTTTCATTCAGGCGTATGTTATCGCTTTGCTTATCAATTTAGTTGGAAAGAATCATGGTGAATTGGCCTGCATTACTGAAACTCGATGGTGACGACGAACTGCTTTATCTCGCCTCCGAAATACAATTTCATCATGAGTGCGACGACATGATCTTGGGCGCTGCGGATCATGTGATTGATTGCCAAGGGCAGCGGTATCACATTCATCGTGCCGCCAATACGCTGACCTTGGTGGCGGATCATCAATGGTACAGCGCCGCCGAGGTGAGCCAACTGATTCAAGCGCATGAATTTGCCGCAGCGCAGGTGTGCGTGACGAAAATTTACTTCCCAACGGTCGAACAAGCGGTAAAAGCGATGGCGTTTTAGGCTTTCCCGCCGAAAAAGGACATCGCTTCAAACGGAGAGGAAACCCAATGACAGGCATGACCGAGTTACCAGTGTTGCTGCGCAGTATGCAGCCGGAACTGCACGATGAAGAGGTGGTGTTTTGCAGTGTCAGCGGCGACTTGCAAGATTATCTCGCGCTAACGCCGCTGGCGATGTTTCACGAGCGGGAAGGGCTGACGTTGGTGCTATCGAAAATTACAGCGCAAGCGCACGGCTTGGCGTTTGATGGCAGTTTTCAACAGATCACGCTGAATGTCCACTCAAGCCTAGAAGCGGTCGGCTTGACCGCTGCGGTGTCTGCCGCACTGGCGCAGCAGGGGATCAGCGCCAACGTGATTGCTGCTTATTACCATGACCACATTTTTGTGCCAACGCTGCGTGCCCATGATGCGCTCAACGTGTTGAAGGCTTTATCCAATGCGTCATGATCAGCATAACGCCGTTCGGCAGTCTCTCTTTTCCTTATCTCACCCGGCGATCTGCCGGGTTTTCTTTGCCTGCGATGACGCGGGGTTGGCGATTTCAAGACGCTGGCATTGCGCTAGATTGGCAGCATGATTCACTGCATTGTCTTTAGCCGAGATTAAGCCGTTTCTTTCCACGCTTAACGATAGGTGTTTAATATAATTAACTGATTTATATCGGTTATTTTATTTGCTAGTGAAACTGTTCAATTTTTGAATGCCTGTAATGTTAAATTTGGTCGTAACGACTAACAAATTACAAATTATTGGATATATATATTGTTTATTTATATTTGTTGGATTTATTTATGGTTAAAATTTGATCTGACAAAATAATTGCGTATTCTGTGTGTAAATTATTTGTTAATAAAACTGATAATTAATGTGTCTTCATTAAGGAGTCGATGATGTTACACGCACACCAAAATACCCTACATATCACTCAACTGAGTCTTCAGGCGATCAACCAGCTCGCGCCGTCGTTTGTCGACCTGCCACACACGGAACACGCCGATGGCCAGTACCGTTTACGCCGCTACTCGGTGGTTCAATTTCAGGACGGAATTGTGCTGGAAACAGGCAAAAACGAATTCATGCAAACCGATCACTTCAACCATTTTCAGGGTAATGTCGTGCGTCAGTTTGAACCCATTTTAAAGTCGACGCTGCAAAGCGATGGCATGCGTGAACTGTGCAAGCTCTTCGTGGAAACCAATCGCCTGCCAAACGGTCAGGAAATTGAAATTCATCAGATTCGTATCGCCACCGTATTCGATGAAACACAAGTAGCGCCGGAAGGGGTGCATCAGGATGGCTTTGATCACATCGCCATTGTGGGCATTGGCCGCCATAACATTGAAGGCGGTGAAATTCTGCTCTATCAAGATTGTCATGACGACCCGTTTTTCCGTAAAGCGCTGGGTAATGGGGAAGTGGCGATGTTGGCAGACAACCAGTTGTGGCATAACGCCCGTCCGATTCGCTCACTGAGCGGCAATGAACAAGGTTATATGGACTTGTTTGTCCTGACAGCAAAAGGCAACGCTCATGAGCTTCACTCCTGATCAAGCGCGCGCGCAGTTCTCCGCGCTCCATCAACGTGTTCACGATAAGCCGGTGGTGTTCCTCGATGGCCCGGGGGGATCGCAAGTGCCCCAATCGGTGCTGGAGAAAATGACCGCTTACTTGGGCCATTACAACGCCAACCTTGGCGGGCACTATTTCTCCAGCCAGATCACCACGGATGTGATGCAGCAGGCGCGTGAACATGCGCAGGCGCTGTTGAATGCTGAGTCTTCCGGCAATATTGTCTTTGGCGCGAACATGACCTCGCTGACGTTTTCGCTCAGCCGTGCAATCAGTCGTGATTGGCAGGTGGGCGATGAAGTGATCGTCACCGCGCTCGACCACTATTCCAATGTCTCGAGCTGGCAGCAAGCCGCCGAAGACAAAGGGGCGATGGTGCATCAGGCGCGTATTAATCCGGCCGATTGCACGCTGGATGAAGAGCATCTGATTTCACTCATCAATCCGAACACCAAGCTGGTGGCGCTCACTTACGCCTCCAACACCACGGGGTCGATCGTCAATGTGAAGCGCATCGTCGAAGCGGCGCATCAAGCGGGGGCGATGGTTTACGTGGATGCGGTGCATTACGCGCCACATCACCTGATTGATGTACAGGAACTCGGGTGTGATTTTCTCGCGTGTTCGGCGTACAAATTCTTTGGCCCGCATGTGGGAATAGCTTACGTTTCATCGCAATGGCTGCATGCGCTCAAGCCTTATAAAGTCGAACCGGCGACCAATATTGGTCCGGGCCGTTTTGAAACCGGCACACAGAGTTTCGAAGGGTTGGCTGGCGTCATTGCAGCCATTGACTATCTCGCGCAGTGGGGCGAGGCGGGGCTAAGCCTGCGGGAGCGGCTGGAACAGAGCTTTGCCCAGTTCAACGAGCATGAACAGACGCTGAGCAAACATTTCCTGACCAGACTCGCCGAGTTAAAAGGCGCCACGCTTTATGGCCGCGACGATTATCAGAGTGAAAATCGCACGCCGACATTTGCCATTCGGTTGGATGATTTCCATCCCGAATTGGTCGCCAGAGCACTGGGTGAGCAGAACATCTGCGTTTGGAATGGTCATTTCTACGCGTTGGGGTTGGTTCGCCAACTGGATTTGGCAGACAAAGGTGGCGTGGTGCGTATTGGGTGCATGCACTACAACACCACGGAGGAAATCGATGCGTTGTTTGACGCGTTACAGCGTTTGTAATATTGCTCGATTTACCAACAAAAAGCCCGCGTGATGCGGGCTTTCTCTATGCGTTGGCGAGTGTATGCTGAGGCGTTTGACGTTTAGTCGGTGCTCACTTCCACTTCGTATGACGTGAACTTGCGGATGTTGATCACACCGCTGTCGAGGATCAGGTACTGGCCTTTGATCCCTTGCAGCACACCCGTCACTTCCGGGTTTTTATCAAAGTTGTGCGAGGTGATTTTCTTCGGATGTACATCAACCGGGTAGGCAAGCTGCGTGGTTTGCTCGCTTACTTCGATGACCGCATCGTCACCAAATTGTTGTTTGATCTCGGCAATTTTGTCAGCCAACAACGGTTTCAGCTCAGCCGCGCGTTCTTCCAGTGACATCGGTTCGCCGTCGCCTTTGAGCAGCTCGCGCCAGTTGGTTTTGTCGGCGATGTGTTTGGCCAATTCCACTTCAACCAAGCCTGAGATCTGACGTGTCTTCACTTTGTAGATGGGCAAACCTTGAGTCGCGCCTTGGTCAATCCAACGGGTTGGAATTTGCGTGTGGCGGGTAATGCCCACTTTCAGGCTCGATGTGTTGGAGAGGTACACGTAGTGATCCACCATGCAGTGCGTTTGTGCCCAATCGGGTTCACGGCAGGTGCCCTGATCAAAGTGGCAGGTTTCCGGCTTCATGATGCACATGTCGCAGCTGGCGAGTTTCTTCATGCACACAAAACAGTGGCCCTGTGAATAGCTCTTCTTGGTTTTCTTGCCGCATGAGCAGCAATAGATATTGCCTGTATGTTTCAGCGTGATGGTGTGACCCATCAGTGGGTTGAGATCGATTTCGTCCTCACCGATTGGCAGTCGGTAAGCGACGGTTCCTTCCAAATTGGCGCGCATTTTATCCAGCACGCCTGTTGCGATGATCGACATGACATTACTCTATGGTTTTATTGTTTGGTGTGAGTTTAACAGAAAAGAAAAGCAGAAAGAGCGCCAAGCCGACCACATGGCGCTGTTTGTTGGTTATTCGTTCGTTGGTGTTGCAGCGGATTCACTGGGCGACAGCGCATCGGAGTCGCTCACGCTGGCATCGGCAATCTCGGTTGATGAAGCCTTGTCGAAGATAATGGGTTCTTTCGGGCCAAGGAATTTCGGCTGAGTATCAAAGATATAGAGATCGAAAAACGCTTTGGTGCGTGCAAACACTTCGCGCAGGCGGACTTGAAAACCGGAATGGTTGGTCGGCCCCGGAACCGCGAGACACGTGGCGTTGATGTCGTGATGATTGGCGATAAACAGCGCGCGCTCACAGTGGAAGCGTTGGGTGATGATCAGAAAATTATCGGTATCGAAAATCCGCTTGGCACGCACGATCGAATCGAGGGTGCGAAACCCTGCATAATCAAGGTAGATCTGTTCGTTGGGAACGCCCGCTTTGAGCAAATCACGCTTCATCGTCCATGGTTCATTGTAAGAACGATGGGCGTTGTCTCCGCTGAGCAGAAAGCCATTGACCTTGCCTTGTTCAAACAGATCAATCGCAGCGTTGATGCGGTGAACATAGTAGTCATTCAGCGTGCGGCCAAGGTACTTACTGGTGCCCAGCACCACGGCAACTTGAAACTTTGGCACATTGTAAATGTTGCTGATGATGTGATCTTGGGTTTGCCAGCTCACCCAACGATCAATGCCGTAAATGCCTGCGATGCAGGCAAGCAGCGTCAGTGACATTCGACGCAGCCAAAGCCCCAGCTTCAGACGTCGAAGCCGGGATTTCAGACGAGTGAACATCACTCTGAGATTTAGATTTGACGGTTTCTTTGCGCCCATAGGCCAATCACAATAAAGCTGATAAAAACAATACTAAACATCATGCCTTGCTCTAAATGGGAGAGTGTCCGAGTGAGGTAAGGGCTTGCTTTAATTATGATTAATCCGTAACCAAACGCATTGACCAAGATAAAGGCGATGGTGCGCAAAAGAAAATGTTGATCGCGCATTAAGCGACGCAGCAGCGCATTGATTTCTCCACCCAGCATCACCAGCAAACAGGCGATCAATGCAGTGGAAATTTCGCTGAGGTAAGGGGCGATGTAATGTCCCGCTGGGGCAAAAAAGCTCATCATATCCGTGATCTATCAGTAGAACGCCAACAAACGGCGTGAACGTGTCAGTGGCAAAAATAATAAGTGAAATCACCCTGAGCGATCAAGCTCTTAACCGAAGACGAGGCAGAATGTTTTAAGGCGGTTCAGCCTTGACGTACGCTCATTGGGGGATGGTGACTGCCCATTAGCGTTGAGGTTTCGGGCAGCGATGGCTTGTCTGCCCGCCATTGCACCCGCATATGTGCCTGTTTTCACGTGACAGGATGAGGTGTTCCCATGAGTGCGGCGAGGCCCATCACTCAGCGTCCATCACTCGGCATGGCAGTGAGTTTGGTGGTTATTTCACCACTCTTCTGGATGCGTCAGGCGTGTTTTTTCGCTAAAGGTCTGCGCTCGAATATCTTGCGGGTTGTAAATGGCGCAAGATTCCATCGACAAGCAGCCGCAGCCAATACAGCCGCCGAGATCGCTTTGCAGTGCTTTGAGCTGCGCAATGCGATGCTCCAGCATGGAGTTCCAGTTGGACGCCATCTGCTCCCATTCTTGTCGGCTTGGCGCTTGATGCTTGGGTAAATCCGCCAACGATTCGGCCACCTCGTCTAAGGTGAGCCCGACCATTTGCGCGGCTTTGATCACCGCAAGCCGACGTAGCACATTGCGATGGTAACGACGCTGATTACCAGCATTACGCCAACTATGAATCAATCCTTTCTGCTCGTAAAAGTGTAGGGTGGATACCTTCACTCCTGCGCGTTGGGCCACTTCACCAACGGTCATTTCCATCGTCCGGACTCCTGCTCAGCGACGCTTTTCTGATGAATGATAAAAAAGCGCTTTACCTAAAGTTAACTTGAGGTATTACCGTAACACCAAGTTGGCTTGATATGGAATACAAATATGGAATGGAATAATAAAACCCGCACGCGCGCCTATCTGACCGGGCGCTTCTTTGACGGCATCTCTTCTGGGTTGTTTATGATGGCTCTGCCGTGGGCCATGCTGTCGACACCCAATATGGGCGCGTTTGTGGCGATGGTGGCGCTGGCATGTACCGCCGCGTCTTTTGTGCTGACGCCGTTTTTCTCGACCTTGATCGACCGATTTTCGCGCAAACGCTTACTGATCTTGGTGCAATGGCTTCAGGCCAGTACCGCAGGGGTGGTGGCTTTGGTCTATTGGGCCGGGTATGAGTCGAATGGGCTGCTGGCGGTGGCGCAGTTGCTGTTCTGGACGTCCAGTAACTTGGCTTGGGCGACCAACAACGCCTTTACGCAGGAGAATTTTCATCAGCACGAATATGCGACGATATCCGGCAAGCAGGAAGTGATCATGCAGGGCACAACGCTGGGTTCTGGCGCACTCGGTGTGGTGTTGCTGGAAATGTGGGGCATGTTTGAATTCGCCAGCTTTGCGACCATCGCCTCGGCGATTGCGTGTGTCAGCTATCTGATGACGCCGTACCGACGCCAGTTGCGCCACGCAACGTTGGTTTCGTTTATTGACCAGATGAAAGAGAGTCGGGAGATATTGACATTAAGACCCCAGTTTTATGCATTTTTAATGCTCTCGGCGCTGAGCTATCCCATCCTGACGTTTTTGACCAAGCTGGTGCCGATTTGGTTTTCCGAAACGGGGGTGTCGGGTGATTGGTTTGCCGGTTACAACATCGCTTTTGGCATGGGGTCCTTGGTCACAGGGCTGCTCGTGAGCCGCCTGTTGGGGCTGAGTTCTCATCCCAATATGATGATCGGAGCCATGGGGCTTGCGGCCATCATGCTGGTAGGCATGAGTGTTGCGCCGACGCCACTCTGGTTACTGGTGTTTACTTTCTTCTTTGGCACATTTAACGCCTTGAATCGTATCGCTCGAACCAACTGGATGCATCATAGCATCCCTATCCACCAACGTGGGCGCGCAGATGGTGGGCTGCAAATGTTCGCAACTTTGGTGCAGAGTCTCAGCTATGTGTCGATTGCGTTGCTGAGCCACTATGGCCTGACTCAATGGGGATTCTTCTTCGCCGCGGCAGTCATGGTGTTGGCAGTCTTGACCATGATGCGTTTAAACAAAACCCCGGATCTGGCGGTCACCGCAGCGTAATATCTTGTTCGCTAAAGCGAAGGTGAATTTGTTCTGTCATTGAGCGAGAAAAGGTGGTTAAGATGGTTCCTTCGTTGTCTTGTGGTTAAGACGGCCTAATAGCACCACTTAGGAGATCACCTTGAAGTTCGAGTTGGATAAGTTCAACGGCATCATTATCGGCCGGGAAGATGTGCCGGCCGATGTTGATTCATTTCACACACAACTGGCAGACATTGTGGCGCTTGCCCACGCTGAAGCAAAGAACATCATTTGGCTGACGCTGCCGATTGGTTTATCACACTTGGTGCCGATTGCCACCGAACTCGGGTTTGTGTTTCACAATTGCCTTGAGGACGAAGTCACTCTGATTCACAAAGCGCCGTCGACCACGTTTGTTCCGTTTATCCCCACGCATACGTTGGGTGCTGGCGCGATCGTCAAAAACAATCTCGGACAACTGTTAGTGATCAAAGAGCATGGTATGAAAGGCTACAAATTGCCGGGCGGCCATATCGAGTTGGGAGAGAAGATCGAAACGGCCATCATTCGTGAGGTATTGGAAGAAACGGGCGTTGAAACTGAATTTGATTCCATTCTGGGGTTCACCACGCGTCATCCGTTTCAGTTCGGCAAAACCAACATGTACTTGGTGTGTAAGCTCACGGCATTGTCGGAAACGATCAACATTCACGATACCGACGAAATTGCCGAGGCGAAGTGGCTTGATGTGTCAGCGTTTTTAAGTGATGACAACAATGCCTACTTTAATCGCCAAATGGTAGACGCGTTGCATGACGCTGACGGTTTGAAAGCGTTTGAGCCCGAGAACAACACCGGACCGTACCGAAAACATGAAACTTTTTTCGCTAAGGTAAGCCGCGATTGATTCAGTTGGGGGATTGTTTTGCGATGACGGGTGTGCCGTGCGGTAAACAGTCATCGTGATTCGACATGAAAATGCGTTTTCAGCGCGTGGTTACCCTTGGCGGTGATGGTGACTTCGCGATAACCAACCACACGTTCAATCCAACGCTGCTGCTCAAAAAAGTGGAGCAGCGCCGCGCCTGCCTGTCCGCCTAGATGGAATTGACGTTCACTCCAGTCCAGATACGGACAACACGCTTTGCGCAGGGTTATTGAGTAAGATGCTGTCGAAGCTGCTGTTTTAGCGCGTTGTACAGTTGCTGTTGTACCTCATCCAGTTGATTCTGACTGCGATCTAGGCAAACAGTCAGGCTGCCTAAAGCGGGCAGGTCGGTTAATTTTGTCACACAATCTGGCTGGCCAAATGCCGAGCGCACAGTGACGCCCAAGCCAGCTTCCACCGCTTTCCACAGGCTACTCAAGCTGCGACCGATAAAGTTAATTTTCCACGGAATACCCGCAGCATCTAACGCTTCGGTGGCTTGCTGGCGAATCGCACAAGCGCCATCCAACATCACCAAAGGGAGAGGCTGCGTAGCTTGAATGGTGTCGCTTAAGTGCGCGTTGGCAGGGCCAAACCAGTGCAAGGGAAGTTCTGCCAAACGTTCACTATAGGGGGCGGCTTTCGGGCCTTCCCACCCCAAGGAAAAATCAATGTCGTCAGATTGAATTCCCTCAAGCAGTTCTTTATGGCGGCCGACCACAGATTGCAACTGCACTTGCGGGTGAGCGCGCGAAAAAGAGCCGAGCACTTGGGGCAGCAGTGCTTCACTAAAATCTTCCTGCATGCCGAAACTCACTTTGCCTTCCAGCGCATGGCCTTGTAGCCGTTGCAAGGCTTCATCATTAAGCTGCAACAGTCGTCGGGCATAAGACAGGACCATTTCACCTGCCTCGGTTGGTTGCAGATGGCGGCCAGATTTGGTCACCAACGCCGTATTGCATTGCTGCTCCAGCTTTTTCAATTGGGCACTGGCGGCCGAAGGGGAGCGATTCAGTCGCTCGGCGGCCAGCGCGAAACTGCCGAGCTCAATGCCCAATACAAAACATCGCAATGCATCCAAATCCAGCGTTCGCATCGTTCATCATCCTGAAAATCAAAATAGTTACTTTCAATAGTTTTGATTTTTTGTATCAAAAGATCAACTTATGCTGGCTCTAAAGACGACATGGAGAGGACATACAATGATCGCGATGCAATACAAAATGGTTTTACCCGCCGACTACCCAATGGAGCGTATTGAAAACCGAATCCGCGAGAAAGGACATCTGTTGGATGGTTATCCCGGTTTGCTGTTTAAGGCGTATCTCTATTCGCGCAAAGATGCCACGACGTACCACAACGACGTAAACAGTTACGCGCCGTTTTACGTTTGGCGCGATCACGGCTCAATGCGCGCGTTCTTAAACAGTGATGGATTTAAAGGCTTGTGTGAGCAATTTGGTCGCCCGGCAGTGCAGGTCTGGTTTGTTGATGAGGTTCCAACCGCTCCAGATGAAAACGTGCTGTTTGCCTGTATCGAACATACTTCGCCGCTCGGTGCTGATGTTCGCGGCGTCAACGTGACGACCTGGCAAACGCTGGGTGTCACGTGGCTCAGCCAGATTGATAACCGTAGCCCGATACAAGGTGATCTTTACGCCGTGGGGTATGTGGCGCGCGGCTGTTAAGGATCTGTACGGATTGCACGCACCATATCATCCGCACGGAACGCGGGCGTATTTTTCGTCGCGCATAAAAAAGCCCCTGTACAGGGGCTTAATCTATTCAATTGCTTAGAACGATGTACGTTTGTAGCGGCGGTATACCGGTTGCCAGAAGTGTTGATCAATGGCAACGTCCAGCGCTTCATCGGTAATTTCCAGCGCGACGCCTTGCTCAATCGCTTTTTTCGCAACGGCATACGCAATTTTCTTCGATACTGAGTGGATCGATTCCAATGGCGGCAGTAGTGGGCCGTGGCCGTTGATCGCCAGTGGGGAACACTCGGCCAAGGCACGGCTTGATTCCATCAGCATGTCGTCAGTCACGCGTTTTGCGCCAACGGCCAGAACGCCCAAGCCAATGCCTGGGAAGATGTAGCTGTTGTTGCACTGTGCGATTGGGTAGGTTTTGCCTTCGTTGATCACTGGATCGAACGGGCTGCCAGTTGCGACCAGCGCTTCACCGTTGGTCCAACGAATGATGTCGCTTGGCGTTGCTTCCACGCGGCTGGTTGGGTTCGACAGTGGGAATATAATCGGGCGAGGGCAGTGCTGGTGCATCTCTTTGATGACGTCTTCACTGAATAGGCCCGGCGCGCCAGAAACGCCGATCAACACGGTTGGTTTCGCTTGGCGAACGACATCGTGCAGCGAGTAACCGTTACCTTCAGTCGTCCATTTCTTGGTGTTGGTTTTCTTCTGCACCAGACGTTGTTGGAAGTCGAGCAGGTTCGGCATGCCTTCTTCCAGCAGACCCCAGCGATCCACCATGTACACTTGTGAACGGGCTTTCTCGTCTGAAATGCCTTCTGAAACCATTTGCGCGATGATCGCTTCTGCGATCCCACAACCTGCAGAACCTGCGCCCAGGAAGGTAATGCGCTGTTCAGACAGTTTGCTGCCTGCAGCTTTACACGCGGCCAGTAGCGAACCCACGGTCACTGCAGCAGTGCCTTGAATGTCATCGTTGAAGCAGCAGATGCGGTTTTTGTAGCGCTCAAGCAGTGGCATCGCGTTTTTCTGTGCGAAGTCTTCGAACTGTACCAGCGCTTCAGGCCAGCGGCGTTGAATGGCTTGAATCACTTCTTCGACGAATGCATCGTATTCTGCGCCAGTGATGCGCGGATGACGCCAGCCCATGTACATTGGGTCAGCCAGACGTTGTGGGTTGTTGGTACCGACATCGAGCACGATAGGCAGAGTGTACGCTGGGCTGATACCGCCACACGCGGTGTACAGAGACAACTTACCGATTGGAATGCCCATGCCGCCGATGCCTTGGTCACCCAGACCAAGAATACGTTCGCCATCTGTCACCACGATCACTTTCACGTTGTGGTTGGCGGCGTTGTTCAGCAGATCGTCAATGCGATCGCGGTTGGCGTAAGAGATGAACAGACCGCGACCACGGCGGTAGATGTTCGAGAAGTTTTCACATGCGGCACCAACCGTCGGTGTGTAGATGATTGGCATCATCTCAGAAATATGGTTTTGCACCAGACGGTAGAACAGCGTCTCGTTGGTGTCTTGCATATTGCGCAGGTAAATGTGCTTGTCCATATCGCTTTCGAAGCTGCGATATTGCTGGTAGGCACGAACTACTTGTTCCTGTATTGTTTCCGTGGCTTCAGGTAATAAACCTTCCAGGTTGAATGATGCACGCTCTTCAGCGGAGAATGCACTGCCTTTGTTAAGAAGAGGGGTACTGAGTAGAGCTGGACCAGCGTAAGGAATATAAAGCGGACGTTTGTCGTTATTCATTTTCGGCCTTTGTAGGGTGGAAGGGAAACCTAAAAATGATAACGGCTTATCAGCTAGGTTGTAAATAGAGAACCCTTAACCTTCAGGAGATTATTCTGCCTAAAGTCAGTAACATTTCCTAAACTTAGCTGTTTTTTGTCAAATCAATACCATTTTGATTTACTATTTATCGAATTTATCTTTAGAGTTTTCTTTTAAAAAATATGCAGTTACTTCCAATTCAGCCCCTCAAAGATACATTTTTAAAGGCTTTGCAACATGATCACGTGATTGTGGAAGCCGAAACCGGTTCCGGGAAGTCAACTTGCCTGCCGTGCTGGGCGGCAGAGCAAGGGCGAGTGCTGGTCATCGAACCGCGCCGAATTGCTTGCACGTCGCTGGCTGAATTTCTTGCGCAGCAGCGTCAAGAAGCGGTGGGGCAGCACATTGGGTACGCCATCAAATTGGAAAACCGTTCTTCGGAACAATCACAGGTGGTGTTTGTGACCCCTGGGGTGGCGCTGCGTTGGTTTGCCGAAGATGGACTCAAATCATTCGATGTCATCATGGTGGATGAATTTCACGAACGCCGCTGGGACACCGATTTGCTGGTGGCACTGCTCAAAGCGCGCCAGTGTCATCGCTTAGTCGTGACCTCTGCGACGCTGGAAGGTGAGCGTTTGGCGACCTATTTACAGGCCAAGCGTCTGCAAGCGAGCGGGCGTATGTACGACGTGAAGGTGGAATACCGCGCGTCAGATAGTCGCCAGTTGCCCGATGGACGTTCGCTTGCCGAGCGTGTTAAAGCCGAAGTGCAGCAGGCGATGCTCGCCACGCAGGACGATATATTGGTCTTTCTGCCGGGGCGAAAAGAGATTCAGCAATGTCAGCAACTGCTCAATGGGATCGACGCTTTGTTGGTGGTGCCGCTGCACGCTTCTGTCAGCGAAGGTGAGCGCACACTTGCACTCAACCCGCAGGCGCAACAAAAAGTGGTGCTGGCGACCAATGTCGCGGAAACCTCACTCACCATTCCCAACATCGCTTGGGTGATCGACAGCGGTTTAGAGCGTCGCAACGAACAGCGCAATGGCCGCACCGCCCTCATTCTCAAACATATTTCCAAAGCGAGCGCCAAGCAGCGCGCTGGCCGTGCTGGTCGCGTGATGAATGGCGTGGCGGTGCGTTTGTATGGTCAACATGCCGCGTTGGATGCCGTGACGCCGCCACAATTGCAGCGCGAAGATTTGGTCGAACCGATGTTAGCGGCGGGCAGTTGTGGTTCGCCATTGCACGCATTGACCTTCCTTGAAACGTTGCCCGAGAAAACGCTGGCGCAAGCCGCGGAGATGCTCCAAGGCATTGGCGCGCTGGATGAGCAGCTCAACCTGACAGAGCACGGTCGCCGCATTGCGCCGCTGCCGGTTGATGCGCTCTACGCCGATTTGGTGGCGCGCATCACGCCCAAGGCACTCAAAGAGGCGATGATCGATCTCACGGCGGCGCTCGCGGTGCCTGCGAGCCTCTATTCGCTCTCGTCGAATGCAGAGCGACTGGAACAATTGCAGCAGGAAGAGCCGCTGGGGTGCGACGCGCAATTGCTGATTCAGTTGGTGCGTGGGAAAACCTTTTCTGGCGTCACGGTCGATGACGAAGCGCTGCGGGAAGCGCGCGGGTTATCCGAGCAGATGCGCGATATTTATGAACTGCCGGAATTGGAAGTGGCTTCGCGTTATCAACATGCGGCTTTGGCCGAAGCGATTGCGCGTTTGCATCCTGAGCTGCTGTTTGTACGCCGTGAGCGACGCAGAGAAGCGCTTGGCAACGGGCGTATGGAAGTGCTGACTGGGCGCCATAGCCGCTTCCCAGAACGAGCAGAAGCCGCGTTGGTGCTGGATCAACACAGCTTGCCCGGTCGAGGCGTCAAACAAACCCTGACCCTCGCCACCGTGATGATGCCAGTGCCGCTGTCGCTGATTGAAACGCTGGCGCTGGGGGAATGGCAACAAGGCGAAACCGTGCAGCACGACGGCGCGCTCAGTACCGTGCTCACGCTGCATTATGCTGGCCGCGTGGTGGCAAGCAACACCGTACAAGCCAGCGGCGCGTTGGCGCTGAAACCGCTGGTGGACGCTGTGAAAACCAATGCCTGTTTACCGGGCTTTGCTGAGCAACGCCAGCGTGAAATTGCTTGGTGGAAGTTATACGTGGCGTTGGGGCTGGATGCCAAGACGCAGCAACACGATGACCTCACGTTCGACCGCTGGTTTGAGCAGCAGTTGCAGGCATTGGGCGTCGAATCGTTGGATGACTTGGTGATGTTCGAGGCCAGCGATTTGCCGTTCGATGGCATTCCGTACTGGGAACTTGACGACTTTGCCCAGGCGTATCCGTTTGAGCTGGCATTGGGCGATTTGCAACTGACGGTCGAGTACCACATCAAACGCAAGCTGGTGCAGGTGGTGTACAAAAGTGGGTTGCGAAAAACACTGCCGAAACGTTGGGAATTGCCGCGCTGGAGTGGTTACAAAATCCAGTTCAAAAAGGCGAGTCGAATCGTGGATATTCTGTAAATCGTGAATAAACGACGAATAGTTTTGTTTAAGGCGCGAAATATTAATTCGCCACACACAATATTTTTTGTCTTTGATCAATATTTGTTACCAGTTTGATTTTTATATACCCCATTGGTTGGAATGTGGGGCATAAAAGAATCTTTTTATATATCGTATTGCTATATAAGAATTCCTGCATAATATGGGTATCAAACGAGACCACTGATGTCGGAGGACACATGGAAAAAACCGAACGAATCTCTGTCGTGTTTGATTACACCAGCTTCTTAGGCACCTCTTGTACAAAAAAATGGACTTTTTCAGATGCGCTCGTTTCATTTGCCCCTGTTTTCGGAACGGTGTGGCATGACACAGTGAAAGATGGCAAAAGTCATGAAGAGAGGCTGTGGGACATGGCGCTGCAGCGACTGTCCAGCCGCAGAAGTGATGAGTCCAATCTGGTGACGCTGGTGAAACTGGCCAAGCTAGAAGGGATTGAAGAACTGAAATTGGTGATGCCGTATTCGTTGGATCCGGAGCAAATCGCCGCCATTCAAACGCGTGGTGACGCGCAAATCAAGGTGTGTGCACCGGAAGAATTTATTATCACGTTGTAATCGCATCAGGACGCTCAAGGCGTCCTTTTTTTTCGCAGATTTTCCCGTGGGTTGGCGTTATACTTTGAAAATCGTACCCATGAGTACAGTTTGAGAGTGACCTTGATGCGACCTTCCACGGTTCAAAAACAGACCAATTTACTGCAAGCCGCGACGGCGTTGCTGATCGAACAGGGGTATACCAACACCACGTTGGATCAGATCGTGTTGCAATGCGGCGGCTCAAAGCAGACGCTCTATCGTTATTTTGGCAACAAAGAGGGGATGTTTAAGGCCGCGCTGGCGTATCACCTCGAATCGCTGGAGGCATTGTTTGATTTCTCTGCAGCGTCGCAGACCTCGTTAAGGGCTGGCTTATTGGCTTTTGGTGAGCAGTACGTTCAACGCCTCTGTTCTAATCCACTGCTCGGGCTGTTTCGCATTGTGGTTGGCGATTTTCATCATCACCCAGACATTCCAGCATTCTTTCTCAGCCATGGCCCCGTCGCCAAGCATCAACAACTGGCCGATTATTTGCGTCAAACTTATCCTCAAGCGGAAGCGTTTTCCGATGCCGAGCAAGCGGCGCAGGATCTGTTATCACTGCTGCGTGAGCGTTATTTCTATCAAGCGTTGTTGGGATGCCCATTACCTGACACAGCGCACCTGCGCCAACATGTTCAGCGTGTGGTGGATCAGTTTCTTCAAGGTTATGGCCTCGCGCCGATCAGCCACGAATCAGGAGTGACTTCATGCTAAAACTAGAGGCATTGACGCTGTTTCAACATGTGGTGCAACTGGGGGGCATCACGCAAGCTGCCGATTTTCTCTCGCTGCCCAAATCCAGTGTCAGCCGTAAAATCAAAGAACTGGAAGAGCATTACAACGTCAAGTTGATCAATCGCAGTGCTCGCCATTTTACCCTGACTGAAGCGGGGGAAATCTTTCATGCTCACAGCCGTGATGTGTTGACGCACGTCGACGTGTTGGAGCAAGAAATGGCGGCGTACGGGCAGGAAATGAGTGGGAAAATTCGCCTGTTGTGCGTCTCACCGATGATCAAATGTTTGGGGGAATTGCTGCGAGAATTTTGCAAAGCATACCCTCATATTCAGTTGGAACTGCACGCTCAGGAAGTGGTGGAGCGCACCATTCCTAAACGGCGCTTTGATTTGCTGGTGCAATTGGGGCAGCCGGTGATCAGTAATTTGGTGGCGCAGCAAATTGGCGCGATGTACGCCGACTACTACGCCAGCCCGACCTATTTGGCTGAATTCGGCACGCCAAAACTGCCGGAAGATCTGCTGCAACATCGTTTGATCTTCCGTGAAATGTCGCAAGACGAGCATAAGTTCTGGTGGTTTGAATCGCCGACGCGCAAGCTCGACCTTGGGCGAGCCAACATGACGATTGTTGATTCGCCGGAGATGACATTCACGCTCGCCACCCAAGGTTTTGGTATTGCGCTGTTACCGGACATTCAATTGGCGCAAGCGATTAAAGAAAAGCAGTTGGTGCCGCTGTTTAACCAGCAACACCGCCGACGTGTGCCCATCAATTTGGTCTATCACGATCGTCAACACATTCCGCGTCGCGTGCGGTTATTGATTGATTACCTCAGTCAGCACTTTGCGCGTGAGGCAGAAAAGCACTTGCTGTTCTGATCCTTCGACCAGCGCAAAAGCGAGCGGAGCCAGAGCGGATTAGTTGTGTGACGCGTTGGCATTCGCCCGTTTTTTGACCATCTTCTTCCCAACCAAAATGATTGGTGCCATGAACGCGATGGCGATGACAAACCAGAGAAAGGTATTGCCCAGCGCCGAGACAATCACTTGTTGGCTGACGGTTTGTTGCATCAATGTGGCGTTGAGGGTTCCTGATGGCAAATGGCCTTGAGCCAGCAGTAACTGCTGTGTCGATTGCGTGTAGAATGCCGCTGGATCCGCACCGAGCTCGCGTGTCAAATCGGTCATCGATTCAGTGCGCGTGACTTGCAACAAACGGGTAAACAGCGCCGAACCGAGCACGCCGCCCAGCGTGCGACACACATAAAATATGCTGATGCCTTCTGGGCGCTGATCGTGACGAAAATGAGCCAACATGGCGATGGTGACCGACACATTGAGTAAGCCAACCCCCAAGCCGCGCAGGCAAATTGGCAGCAAGACGTCATCCGGCCCCACATACGCGGGTAAGCGACTGAACATCACCACTGAAATGACCAGCATCACGACCCCGATGGGGGTAATGATGTCACTGGGAAAGCGATCTTGATTGCTGGCCGCTACGCTGATGATCATTCCCACCACCATGGCAAGCAATGCTGGTAGTTGAACGAACCCTGCTGTTTCATGGCTATAGTTGAGCACACTGGTGAGAAACAGCGTCATCAGCGCGCCGCTGGCGGTCACGCCGAATCCCGCGAGAAAGCCGTTGTACATAAAGACATTATTGTGCAGATTGGTCAGCAACGTGCGGCTGCTGGTCGGGCCGTTTTTCTGGCTGGCTTGCATCCATCCCATCGCGAGCAGCGCAATCACCACCACCCCCAGCATGGCATAGTCAAACCGTGGATCATCAAACCAGTTGTAGTAGCTACCACGCATCATCAAATAGACCAATCCGACCAAGGCGATGGCGCTCAGGACGTAAGCCAGAACATGTGACTTTTGCGTGCGCGCAAAGGGCTGGCACAGCGTCAAGTGATAGCTGATTGCGGCGGCCAACAGCCACGAACCGGCCAGTGGATAAGTGAGCCATTGCCATTCCACGTGGGTGACGAGCCATGTCAAAAACCACGGGTAGCCGCCCATCGGCAGCAGCGTGGAACAGATGAGCACCAGCGCAGCAAACAACGTCATCGCTCGATAGCTGCATTGATCCAAAATCAGCAGGTTGATACTCAACGTGATGAGGCTGGCACACACGCCGACGACCACCCACGTTGCGCCATGCACCTCCGGGGATTGGTGCGCGCAAGCAAACACCACCTGGCACAATGCGGCCATGATTAAGCTAACGCGCAAGGTGCGCATGACGCTGATAGAGCGCACAATAAAAGGGGCCGCTAACAGCGCAATTAACTGCGCGGCCGAAAAGGCAATATTGAGGTAACTCAGTTCATCACTCGACACGCCGTTGCTGGCTGCCATTTCAGCGGCCAACGCTTTAAACAGTGCTGATGTGATGCCAACCGGTAACATCGCCGCGAGAATCAGCGCGGCTAACCAAGCTTTACGTTGCATTGCGGCTCTCCTTTAAGGCTGGAGCGCGATACTGACCACGGCGGATAAACCCGGATAGACGCGGCCTTTGAGCGAATCGGGCAGGGTCAGGGTGATTTTTACCGGCACGCGCTGGACCACTTTGACAAAGTTACCGGTGGCGTTTTGCGGCGGAATCATGCTGAATTGCGCGCCAGTCGCGGGCGTGATTGAATCAATCAACCCAGCAATCACGGTATCTGGATACATATCCAATCGCACATCCACCGTTTGGCCAGCGATCAAATGGCTGAGCTGGGTTTCTTTGAAATTAGCATTCAGCCACACGGTTTCGGGGATGAGCGTGATCGTGCCCATGCCGGGCTGGACAAATTTCCCTTCTTGCACCTGACGATTGGCGATAAAGCCATCCACCGGTGCTTTGACCAAGGTGCGTTGTAACGCAATGGTATTCAGCGCCAATTTGGACTGCGCTTGTTTGAGCTGGGCATTCAGTTGTTCGCGTTCAGCCGCCAGCGTATTGAGCTGCTGATGGGCGGCATCAAGGGCCAAACGAGTATTTTTCAGCGTCGCTTGTGCGTTGATCGCTTGGGTGTTCTGGTTATCAAAGGCGGTCTGGCTTACCGATGCTGAGCGTAAAAGTTTCTGAAAGCGCTGGCGTTCGGAATGTTGAAATTGTGCATTGGCGCTCGCGCCTTCGATTGCTGTTTTCGCCTGTTCAATGCTGACTTTTTGCAACTGCATTCGTGAGTCATTGTTGGCGAGCGCAGACTGAGCAACCGCAATGGCCGCCTGAGAGATGTTGACGTTCGCTTGATAGTCCTGATTATCAATTTGGAACAGCGGATCGCCCGCTTTGACCCACTGATTGTCGCGCACAAACAGGTGGGTGACACGGCCGCTGACTTCGGGGGAGACCAGTGTCACGTCGGCTTTGACATACGCGTTGTCGGTGGTGACCCATTGTTGTTGCTGCCAGTATTTCCAGCCGCCAAGCGCTAAGGTGCCCAGCGCTGCCAATGCAATGATTGATTTCTTCATCGTGTCACTCGTTTAAAAAGGGAGAAAAGATGGAGAAACTGTACTGGCGAGTACGCTTTGTGGCGAGAAAAATAACTGGAACGCTACTGCCCAAAAAATGGAACGCACGCTTGATTGGGTATATTCAGGGTGTGAAAACAAAAAAGCGAAGCCGAAGCCTCGCTTTTGGGTGACCGATGGAATCAGATAAACAGGAAGAACAGAGTGGTTGCGACAATACCAATCAGCGCATATGGGAACTGCGTGATGGCGTGTTGCATCGATGTACAGCCACTGCCTTGTGCCGACAGCACGGTTGAATCACTAAAGAAACACGAGTGGCTGCCTGCTGCTGATGCAGAGAGCAATGCACCGATGGTCAGGGCCACTGGCACGCCCATTTGCTCGCCCAATGGGAACACGATGGGCATTGCAACCGCAAACAGACCCCAAGACGATGCGGTGGCAAACACCAGGCCAGTCATCACCAAGAAGATGATCGCTGGGAATAGCGAAGGCGACATCCAAGGCGTCACGGTTTCAATCACGTAAGAAGTCAGGCCCAGTTGATCGTTGACGTTTTTCAGCATGAAGCCGCCGATCACCGTGGCCAGCGGCAGCATCATGATCTTGATGCCGTCGTAAATCGCTTCGAACATGGAGTTCACTGGCATCAGGCGTTGCACGCCGTACAGGAAGATGGTGAAAATAATCGCTACAAATACCCCAGCCAGCAGATCGATGTCGAAGTACCAGCTTGCGCCAACCAACACGACCATCGGCAGCGCGAAGTTCATCACGCCCATGGTTGAGTTTGGATGCGCCGTGACATCTTCACCAATCGAAATATCCACGCCACCGTCCGGCTGAACCTGACCCGCTTGCGCGCGCTGCTCGGCAATTTTCATTTGACCAAGGTCTGGAATTTTGTTCATCGCCACCAAGAACACCACCAGCAGCGTTACCCAGCCGTAGGCCATGTAAGGAATCGCTTCGATGTACGCTTGAACGCCTTTTCCGGTCTCTGCCACATTGTTGGCTTCGAGCAATGAACCGAAGAAAATCGCCCAAGTCGAGATGGGGATCAAGATACACACCGGCGCGGCGGTTGAATCAACCAAATAGGCTAACTTTTCGCGGGAAATCTGGTAGCTGTCGGTGATGCGCTTCATGGACGATGAAATCGCGATTGCATTGAGATAATCGTCGATGAAGACCAAAATACCCAGCACGAAAGTGAGCAGCATGGACTGACGCTTGCTTTTTACTTTCGTCACCAACACTTCACTGAAACTGAGAATGCTGCCGCCTTTCTCCAGAATCGTGATCAGGCCGCCCATCAGGCCACACACCAAAATCAGCCATGCGATGGTTTCATCCATCATCACCGACATCGACATGTCGACCACGCCACCAACCACTTCAGTCGGGTTAAGCATGATCAAGCCGACAATCGCACCACTGAACAGCGCTTCCACCGTGCGGTGGGTTAGCAGGGCGAAGGCCAGAACGAAGACCGTAGGCAGTATGCTGTACCAGCCATATGCCGTATCAGGCTGGTGGTGGGTTCCAATGGTCGCAAAAATGCCAATGAGCACTGCGATACCAAGGACCGCAATCAGACTTTTAAAGTCGAATGCGGGTTGCATCTTGATTGCTGGGTTTTTAGTCGTCATAAATAGAGATCCTTTCTCAATTAGGCTGAATGAAGCATCCATTCCACTTCCAGTGGCGTTACTGCTTGTTCAAACTCCCTCAGCTCCGTGTCTTTACATGCGGTATAAAGCGAAACAAAGTCTTGTGGCAAATACATGCCAATCAGTTCACTGGAACTCAGTGTTCTGAGTGCATCCGCCATGCGCGTTGGCAAAGAGGCTGCGTGCTCATCCAGAGCGGGAGGGCATTGCTCTGGAACGAATTGTTGACTGGCGAGCAGGCCGCTTAGTACGACGGCTGCAAGCAGGTAAGGGTTCACGTCCGCGCCGGCAATCCGGTGCTCGATGCGGCGGTTTTTGCTGTCACTCATCGGGATTCGAAGGGCCACACCACGATGGTTTTCCGCCCAGTCTGCTCGGGTTGGGGTGTACATCATCGGGCAGAAGCGTCGGTAGGAGTTCACATTCGGACAAAGTAGTGCCATAGATTCCGGCATCATGGCAAGCATTGCGGTTAATGTTTTGTAAAAAAACGGGCTGCAATCACCTTGGGTGTCTGAGAAACGATTCTGGCCGTGCTCGTCTAATACACTCAGGTGAATATGCATGCCGTTACCCGCTTCGTCGGCGAACGGCTTTGCCATAAAGGTCACATCAAACCCATGTTTGAGCGCCACTTGGCGGATCAGACGCTTAGCATAAATCACCTGATCGCAGGCATTGATGACGTCAGCTTGATGGTTGAAGTTGATTTCGAATTGGCCCGGAGCCGATTCAGACAGTGCGCCAGATGTATTGAGGCCCTGAGCTTGCGCGGCGATGTTGAGGTCGCTGAGGAAGTCGGCGTAATCGTCCAGATTTTCGATGTTGTACACATCCGATTTGAATTCGCGTCCCTGATGAATCGGGTTGACGGGAGGTTGGATTTCGCCTTTGTCGTTGCGGTTTTTATCGATGAGGTAGAACTCAAGTTCAATCGCGGTGACTGGGAAGAGGTTGTTTGCGTGTAAGCGTTCCATCATCTGAGACAGCACCACACGCGGTGACATCAGTGTCTCTTTTTCCCCTTTGCGGTCCATCATATTGAGCATGATCTGGCCGACTTCGGGGTTAAAGGTTGGGGTTAAGGTGCCTGCAATTGGATAACAAATATGATCCGGTTCGCCAATCGCTTCTCCCAATCCCGCTTCTTCCACCACCTTGCCATGCACACTCAATGACAGCGTGGAGAGTGGCAGATAGACGCCTTTGTCCACTTTATCGAGCGCTTCAATGGGGATGCGTTTGCCGCGTGGTCGCGCATTGATGTCGGGAAAAATGAGATCGATGAAACGAATCTCGGGCCATTCTTGTTTAAAATTTTTAACTTCTTGTGTGAATCCGTCCATTTTCAGACACTCCGTATGGCTGATATGTAACTTATATTTAACAAGCTTTGTGTTTTTGGCAATAATTAATGCCTTTTTGGTAGAAATTTTTAACGAAGATCATATTTTGTGTCTTTTTTGTTAATTTCAGGTTGTACTTTTGGTTTTTGGGTTTTAGTTTGGTAAATATATTGAACAAGCGAGTAGGACGTCGCGATGAATAAAGAGAACGGAATGACGAAGCCCGTGATTGGCGTGATTTGTTGTCGTAAGCAAGTGGAAGGGTATGACGTACAGAGCGTGAATGAGTTGTATCTGAATGCGGTTCGTGATGCCGGAGCTTCGCCACTACTGCTGCCAGCAGGCGCGGATGCCCAAGAGCTCAAACAACTGCTGACCATGCTGGATGGTGTGCTACTCACCGGCAGTCACTCGAACGTCGCCCCGCATCGTTATGCGGCCACGCACGATGAACCGAAAACGGATGAGTCTCGTGATGCGTTGTCGTTTTCACTCATTGATCACTGCATCGAACAAGAGATTCCGCTGCTGGGGATCTGCCGCGGTTTTCAGGAAATGAATGTGGCTTTGGGCGGCACACTGCACCCGAAAGTGCACGAGACCGACGGTTTTATGGATCACCGCGAAAGCGCGAGTTCGGATTTCAATGAAAAATATGCTGACGTGCATACGGTAAAAATATCTTCCAACGGCAGCTTTGCACATTGGCTGAATGCCACGCAGGAAATCGACGTCAATTCGCTGCATGGTCAAGGGGTCAATCAATTAGCGCCGCGTTTGACGAAAGAGGCCGAAGCGCCGGATGGATTGGTTGAAGCCTTTAGCCTCAAGGGGCATCCGTACTTCATTGGTGTGCAATGGCACCCAGAATGGCAATCTCGTCAAAGGATCTTTTCCAGAATTCTATTCGATCGGTTTATCATAGCCGCTTCGGAACGTCGGAGTCTTATAAATGGAAACGGATTCAATTGGTCAAAAAATTGCGCAACTGCGTAAGGAACACAAATTATCTCAACGTGAACTGGCGGAAAAAGCCAATATAACTCACAGCGCCATCTCGTCGATTGAGAACAACAAAGTGAGTCCTTCTGTCAGTTCGCTGCACAAGATTGTGAAAGTATTCAATCTGTCTCTGTCCGAGTTCTTTACTCAGGATCAGGAGATCGATGATCGCCCTGTGGTGATCGCGCCGGAACAGTTAATTGAGATCGGTAACGAACGGGTATCGATGCGATTGGTGTGTGATGGGCGTGATAAACGCCGAATGGGTTTCTTGATTGAGTGTTTTCAACCTCATACCGATACCGGTGTGATCAGTATTAAACACGAAGGCGAGGAGAGCGGAACGGTACTCGAAGGTGAAATTGAACTGACTCTGGGCGATAAAACTTATGTGATTCGCGAGGGTGAGTGTTACCTCTTCGATACCAACGTGCCTCATAAATTTACCAATAAAACGGATAGAGTTTGCCGGATCATTAGTGCTCATACGCCGCCAAGCTTCTAGACGTTTTCTTTGTTAAGGAAGCGTGATGAAAACTCAACAGCAATGGATGGATTTGCGGCAGCAACACAATATTGAAGGACGAGCCTTCATCAATGGTCAATATCAGGATTCACTCAGCGGCGAGACGTTTGAAGTCATCAACCCCGCCACTGAAGAAGTCATCGCCTACGTGGCACGATGCAATGATCAGGATGCGATAGCCGCAGTTGAGTATGCAAAGGGCGCTTTCCGAAGCGGAGAATGGGCCGGTCAGTCACCGGCCGCGAGAAAACAAGTTCTGCTGAAACTGGCCGATCTGATTGAACAGGAGAGAGAGACTCTGGCGCTGCTGGAGACCTTAGACACAGGAAAACCCATCAGTCACAGCTATCAGACTGACATTCCGGGCGCGGCTGCCTGCCTCCGTTGGTATGCGGAGGCCATCGACAAAGTGTATGGCGAAGTCGCGACCACCGAACACAATGTTCACGCCTACATTACACATCAGGCGGTCGGTGTTGTGACCGCCATCGTGCCTTGGAACTTCCCGTTGTGGCTCGCGTGCTGGAAAATTGCTCCGGCATTGGCGGCAGGCAATAGCGTGATCCTCAAACCGTCCGAAAAATCCCCGCTGACTGCAATTTTCCTGGGTCAACTGGCGCAACAAGCCGGGCTGCCGAACGGCGTCTTCCAAGTCCTACCGGGCTTTGGCCACGAAGTGGGCGATGCGCTGGCGCGTCACCATGACGTCGATTGTATTGCGTTCACCGGTTCCACTCGCATTGCGCGCCAACTGATGATCTGCTCGGGTGAGTCCAACATGAAGCGCGTGTGGGCGGAAGCGGGCGGTAAGAACGCCAATATCGTGTTCGCTGACTACAAAAACTTAGATAAAGCAGCGCAAGAAACGGCTGCTGGCTGTTTCTACAATCAAGGCGAAGTCTGCGTAGCGGCGACTCGTTTGCTGGTGCACGAGAGCATCAAAGATGAGTTTGTCCGCAAAGTGATTGCCGCCAGCGAAGCTTTCACCCCGAAAGATCCACTCGACCCAAGCAGCAGCATGGGCGCGCTGATTGACCAAGAGCACAAGAACAAAGTGCTGAGCTACATTCGTCAGGGCGTGGACGAGGGCGCAACTCAATTATGCGGCGGCAGCGTGCAATGCAAAGGCGCGTTTGTGTCACCAGTCATTCTCGACAATGTCACCAACGACATGACCGTGGCGCAGGAAGAGATTTTTGGCCCGGTGTTGTGTGTGATCCCATTCTCAACCGAAGAAGAAGCGATTCAGATTGCCAATGACTCCCCATACGGATTGGGCGCAGCATTGTGGACTTCCGATCTCGACCGTGCTCACCGCGTGGCGCGCAAACTAGAAGCCGGTTCAGTGTGGATCAACAACTACAACGAAGGCGACATGACGGTGCCATTCGGTGGGTTCAAACAGAGTGGCAACGGACGCGACAAATCGCTGCACGCATTGGAAAAATTTACGGAAGTGAAGACGACCTGGCTACGTCTGGGCTCGTACTAAAAGGAGTTAGCTGTGATTAATCATACCAGTTCATATTACGCCGCAACGGCGAATTACCATCGTGATTTCCCTGTGCTTGAAGGCGACATGGAGTGCGATATCTGTATTGTTGGCGCTGGATTCAGTGGCCTCTCTTCAGCGCTGCATCTGGCGCAGAAAGGTTTCAAAGTCGTGGTGCTGGAAAGTGCCAAAGTGGGCTTTGGCGCCACCGGTCGCAACGGCGGCCAAATTGTGAACAGCTACAGCCGTGATGTCGACGTGATTGAAAAACGGTACTCACCGGATGTGGCGCAATCACTGTGCAATATGATTTTTGAAGGCGGCGACATCATTCGCGGCCTGATCAAAGACCACAACATCGATTGTGATTACCGTCAGGGCGGCCTGTTTACTTCAGTCAACAAGAAGCAACAAGCTGGGCTGGCCGCGCACAAACATCATTGGGAACGCTATGGTAACCACGATCTGACGCTGCTGGACAAACAAGAGCTGCAAACCATGATCGGCACCGACGCCTACGAAGGCGGCTTGCTTGATATGCGTGGCGGTCACATTCATCCATTGAAACTGGCGCTGGGTGAAGCTGAAGTGATTTTGTCTCTTGGGGGGCAGATCTTTGAACAGTCGGCAGTCACACGTATCGAAAAAGGGGCGAACCCTGTTGCGCACACGGCGAACGGGTCGGTCAAAGCCAAATATCTGGTGTTGGCCGGCAACGCGTATCTCGGCGGTTTGGCGCCCAATATCAGTAACAAGGCGATTCCGTGCGGCACTCAGATTGTCACCACCGAAGTGCTGAGTGATGAATTGGCAAGCGAGCTGCTGCCACAGCGCTACTGTGTCGAAGATTGTAACTATCTGCTGGACTATTTCCGCCTCACGGCTGACAACCGCATGTTGTTTGGCGGTGGTGTGGTGTACGGTGCACGCGATCCAAACGATATCGAAAAACTGATTCGTCCGAAAATGGAAACCGTGTTCCCACAACTCAAAGGCAAGAAAATCGATTTTGCTTGGACGGGCAACTTCCTGCTCACGTACTCGCGCATGCCGCAGTTCGGTGCCTTTGCAGATAACATCTATTACCTGCAAGGCTACAGCGGCCATGGCGTGACGTGCACGCATCTGGCGGGCAAATTGCTGGCAGAAGCATTGACTGGTCACGCGGAACGTTTCGATGCCTTTGCATCGCTCAAACATTACGCCTTCCCGGGTGGCCGCCACTTCCAAGTGCCATTCACTGCGCTCGGCGCGGCGTACTACAACCTGCGCGACAAATTAGCGATTTAATCAGCCTGCGAGTAAAAGGAACAATCCGATGTCTAGAAACGTAACCTTTGCGTGTGTTCAATTGGCGATCTCTTGGGATGTGGAAGAGAACCTCAACAAGATCCGTCTAGCGGTGGCGGAAGCCGCGTCACATGGCGCGAATGTGGTGGTGCTGCAGGAGCTGATTGCCGCGCCGTATTTCTGCAAAAAGCAGGAAGCGAAATATTTCTCGCTGGCCGAAGAAACTGACCAGTGCCGCTTGATCAAAGAGATGAGCCTGTTGGCGAAAGAGTTCAATGTGGTGATTCCGGTGTCTTACTTTGAAAAAGCAGGGAATAGCTTTTTCAACTCGCTGGTGATGGTGGATGCGGACGGCACCGTGCTGGACAACTACCGCAAATCGCACATTCCGGATGGCCCGGGATACAGTGAAAAATTCTACTTCAGCCCCGGCGATACGGGTTTCAAAGTATGGGATACCCGTTTTGGTCGCTTTGGTGTTGGTATCTGTTGGGATCAATGGTTCCCGGAGTTGGCGCGCAGCTTGGCGCTCGCGGGCGCAGAAGCCATTTTCTACCCGACTGCCATCGGCTCGGAGCCACAAGATCCCACGCTGGATTCACGCGACCATTGGCAGCGCACCATGCAAGGCCACTCGGCGGCGAATTTGGTGCCAGTGATTGCGTCTAACCGCACTGGCGTTGAAACTGATGATGGCATCGAAACCACTTTCTACGGCTCATCATTTATCACCGACCACACCGGTAAGAAACTGGCGGAAGCGGAGCGCCATGAAGAGACCATCCTCTATGCGACCATCGACCTTGAGCAGACGGCTCAAGCGCGTCATAGCTGGGGCTTGTTCCGCGACCGTCGTCCGGATCTTTACGGCGCGATTCAGTCGCTGACCGGACAATAACGCGGAGGTCGGATATGGAACTTACCGGCACACCCAAACAGAACGGATTTTATTTCCCGGCCGAATTTGCGCCTCAGGAGCAAGTGTGGATGGCGTGGCCGTTTCGCCCGGACAACTGGCGCGACAACGGCGAGCCTGCGCAGCGCGCTTTTGCGGATGTCGCGATGGCGATCAGCCGCAAAGCCAAAGTCACCGTCGCGGTTACCGCGGACTATCTTGAGGCGGCGCGTGCCTTGCTACCTGAGCCGATTTCAGTGGTGGAAATGGCATACAACGATGCGTGGATGCGTGATATCGGCCCGACGATGGTGGTGAACGCCGACGGCGAACGTCGTGGCATCAGTTGGCAATTCAATGCGTGGGGCGGTGAATACAATGGCTTGTATGCACACTGGCGTGAAGACGACCAAGTCGCGGGGCAGATCTGCAATCAACTGAATGTCGATCACTACCAAGCGCCGTTTGTGCTGGAAGGCGGCGCGATTCACACCGATGGCGAAGGCACGCTGTATACCACGGAAGAGTGTTTGTTGTCTCCGGGGCGCAACCCGCATCTGAGCCGTGAAGCGATTGAAGCGCAACTGGCGCAATATCTGGGCATTCGCAAAGTGATTTGGCTGCCGCGCGGTCTGTTTAACGACGAAACCGACGGCCACGTCGACAACCTGATGCACGTGATTGCGCCGGGTGAAGTGGTGCTCAGTTGGTGCGACGATGAATCGGACCCGCAGTATGCAATTTCGCGCCAAGCATACGATGTGCTCAAGCGTGAAACCGATGCAGAGGGCCGGCGCATTGTGGTGCACAAGTTGCCGATTCCCGGGCCGCTCTATCTGGATGAACATGAAGCTGCGGGCATTGCAGCTTCACAAGGGATGAAGCGCGCGGCGGGTGAACGACTCGGCGGCTCATACGCGAATTTTCTGATGTGTAACCAGAGCATTTTTCTGCCGCTGCTGGATGACACGATGGACAAGCAAGCGATCGCGGTACTGCAAACGGCGCTGCCCGATTACGAGATCATTGGCGTCGCCACGCGAGAAATCCTGCTCGGTGGTGGCAACATACACTGTATTACCCAGCAGATTCCCGCCGCTCGTTAATACGTCACTCAGGTAAACAAAATGGAACAGATAAAAAATAAAGCGCTGCTGGCGTTCCTTGGTGAACCCTGCGGCATGGAGTTGGCCGTCTCAAATCCGGCGACCGGCGATGTTTTAGGTTACCTTCCGACCCAAAGTGAAGGCGAAATTCTGGATGCAATTGAACGCGCACATTTGGCACAAAAAGCATGGCAAACGCGCACCGCAAAAGAGCGCGGCGCCATTCTTGAACGTTGGTATGACTTGATCATGGCCAATCAGGATGACCTCGGTCGCCTGATGACGCTGGAGCAGGGCAAGCCGCTGGCGGAAGCCAAAGGTGAAGTGGCGTACGGCGCCAGTTTCATTCAATGGTTTGCTGAAGAGGGCAAACGCACGTACGGCGAGTCGATTCCCACACCGGCCAGCGACAAACGCATCGTCACCATCAAACAGCCGATCGGTGTGGCTTGCGCCATCACGCCGTGGAATTTCCCGATTGCGATGATCACCCGAAAAGCGGCGCCAGCACTGGCTGCCGGCTGCGCGTTCATCTGCAAGCCGGCCAATCAGACGCCGCTGTCGGCATTTGCGGTTGCAGAGCTGGCTTATCAGGCAGGTGTACCGCGCGATGTGTTGCAGCTGGTGGTCAATGAATCGTCGTCCATGATTGGTGAGCTGTTTACCACCAGCCCGCTGATTCGCAAGTTGTCATTCACCGGATCGACGCATGTCGGTCGACTGCTGATGGCGCAGTGCGCAAGCAGCGTAAAACGCATGTCGATGGAACTTGGCGGCAACGCGCCGTTTATCGTGTTTGACGATGCAGACATTGAACTAGCAGTGAAAGGCGCGATGGCATCGAAGTTTCGTAATGCCGGGCAAACCTGTGTGTGCGCAAACCGTTTCTACGTGCATGATTCCGTCTATGACGCGTTCGTCAATCGTTTCAAACAAGAAGTGGAAAAGCTCGTCGTGGGCAATGGCTTGGATGATGGCGTGACGGTCGGCCCGGTCATTGAGCAAAAGGCCAAAGAGAACATTCTGGCGCTGATCGAAACCGCGGTCGAGCAGGGTGCGACTCAATTGACGGGCAAAGCGTCGCTGGATGGTCTGTTTATTCAGCCGTGCATTCTGACGGATGTCCGCCACGATATGGACATCGTGCAGGAAGAGATCTTCGGCCCGGTTGCGCCGGTGATTCGTTTCCACAGCGACGCTGAACTGATTGAGATGGCCAACGACACCATTTACGGCTTGGCGGCGTACTTCTACAGCCAGAACATTGCCCGCATTTGGCAGGTCGCGGAAGCACTTGAATACGGCATGGTCGGCATCAACGACGGCATGATTTCAACGGAAGTCGCTCCATTTGGCGGCGTCAAACAATCCGGCATCGGCCGGGAAGGTGCCAAACAAGGCATCGATGAATATCTGGACATCAAATACCTCTGCTTTGGCGGACTCAAAGGATAAGGAACATAGCGATGAATAACTCTCAATGGCAGGAAAGAAAGCAGCAGGTGATCGCCAATGGTATGGCGAACCTGAGTCCGATTTACGTGGAAAAAGCAAATAACGCGCAGTTGTGGGACATCGAAGGCAATCGTTACATCGATTTCGCTGCGGGGATTGCGGTCAACAACACCGGCCACTCGCACCCGCGCATTGTGGCTGCCGTGACCGCGCAATTGCAGCGTTTCTCCCACACCTGTTCGATGGTGACGCCGTACGCGTCATTCATCGAGCTGGCTGAGGCGCTGACCCGCCGCGCGCCGGGCCCTTCAGAGAAGAAAGCGATCTTTCTGACCACTGGCGCTGAAGCGGTGGAAAACGCCGTGAAAATCGCGCGTGCCCATACTGGCCGACCGGGCGTGATTGCATTTAAAGGCGGCTTCCATGGCCGCACCAACATGACCATGGGACTGACGGGTAAAGTGGCGCCCTACAAGAGCAGCTTTGGTCCGTTCCCGGGCGAAATTTTCCACGTGCCGTACCCAAATGATGTGCACGGTATTTCTATTGAGCAAAGTTTACAGGCGCTGGATGATCTGTTCGCGTGTGATATCGAGCCCTCACGTGTGGCCGCAATCATCTTTGAACCTGTGCAGGGAGAGGGCGGCTTCTACGCCGCTCCCCCAGCGTTTGCTCATGCACTGCGTGAGCTGTGTAATCGTCACGGTATCATGCTGATCGCCGACGAAATTCAGACGGGTTTTGCGCGCACCGGTAAACTGTTTGCCACCGAATATCTGGGCGTTGAGCCGGATCTGATGACCATGGCCAAAGGCATTGCAGGCGGTTTCCCGATTTCAGCCGTGGTGGGGAAAGCACAAGTGATGGATTCGGCAGCGCCGGGTGGCTTGGGCGGCACCTATGCGGGTTCTCCGCTGGGCTGTGTGGCGGGTCTGGAAGTGCTCAAGATCATCGAAGAAGAGCGTTTGTGTGAAAAAGCGCTGGATATCGGTGAAGTGATGACAACTGAACTGAAATCGTGGCAGCAACGCTGGCCCCAAATCGGGGATGTGCGCAATTTGGGCGCAATGATCGCGATGGAGTTTATTGACCCGAACGATGGCAAACCGATGGCCGAACTGACGAAATCGTTGGTGGCTGCGGCGCGCGATCAGGGTGTCATCCTGCTTTCGTGTGGCGTGAAAGGCAACGTGATTCGCTTCCTGCCACCACTGACGATTGAGGCAGACGTCCTGCGTGAAGGCCTAGACAAAGTCAAGCAAGCGCTGAGCACGCTCATCTAACCGATGTTGATTTCATTGAGGCTGTTCGCAGATATGGCCTGATGATCAGAAGAACGCGATGGGTGGGTTTCCATCGCGCTCGCTTGGCCTCGACACCAACAAAAACGGTCCGGCTGAATCAGCGGGACCGTTTTTCTATTTCATGCGGGATGAAACACTTAATCGATCAAACCGTACTCTTTTGCCAGTACGTCGATGATTTCCTGTTTTGGATTCGTGCTCAGCTCAATCGGATGGCCGACGATTTTCTCGGCAATACCCAGGTAAGTGCGAGAGATGTCCATCAGTGATTCTAGAGGCAACGCGTTATCACGTGCGAGTGCTTCACGCTCAGGCATGCGCTCTTTGTTGAGCAGAATGTCTGGATCTGGGAAGTAGTTCAGCAGGAACTGACGGAACCCTTCTTTTGAGTTTTCGACAATCTTACCTGCTTGGTATTCCTGCGCATCCCAAATACGAGATGAGTCAGGCGTGCCCACTTCATCCATATAGATCAGTTTTTCAACGCCATTGGCATCGGTCACGTAGCCAAATTCAAACTTGGTGTCGACGAAAATCTGACCAATCGCTTTCAGCGCATCGCTGATCACGCCAAAGCCTTCTTTCAGCAGTTTTTCGTACAGCGCGATGTCTGACGCTTTGCTGAAGTTGAATGCTGCAAAGTTATCTTCAATGTTCTGACGTGTGATGTTGACGTCATCCGCTTCCGGTACGCCGGGAATGCCTTTCAGAATGCCTTTGGTTGATGGCGTCATCAGCAGCTCTGGCAGCGCTTTATCTTTTTCCAGACCTTCTGGCAGCGCAATACCACAGAATTCGCGTTCGCCTTTTGAGTACGCTCGCCACATCGAACCGGTGATGTACTGGCGGCAAATCGCTTCAATCTTGATTGGTTTGGCTTTTTGTACGATCCACACAAACGGGTGAGGGATGTCCAGAATATGGCTATCGGCTAGGCCATTTTCTTGAAATAGCTTAAACCAGTGGTTTGAAATCGCGTTCAGTGCCGCACCTTTGCCCGGAACCCCGTTGACGCCGCCTTCGGCGTGCCAGATACAGTCAAAAGCAGAAATTCGGTCACTGATCACCATGATGGCCAGTGGCGCATCTTCGGCAACGTTGTAGCCTTTTTCTTTGATCAGGCGACGGCTGTCGTCTTCAGTTAGCCAGTATACCGAGCGGACTTTGCCGCTGTGAACAGGTTGGTTGGTGCGGATGGGGAGGTCGTCATTGACGGCAAGAACTTGGTCAGCAAGGCTCATTTAGACATTCCTATCTTATTTCAAACGTCGTTGAGAGAAGATATCCGTAGCGTAAAAACGGGATGAGATATCAAATACTGAGCGCATCATACCAGAACTATTTTCTGTCGCCAGATAAAAAGCAAACGTTTGCTTAAATAACTCAGTGCTTTGTCTGGTCACTCTATTTTACAGCGGGGGAATGTGAAGATTTGGGGGAATCCGTAAGCACGGCAGAAAAGCCCCCCCGCCGAAACGGAGGGAAAAGACAGTAATAATCATCCTTAATGGAAAGCACAATTAATGGAAAGCGGTCGGCATGCCGGAGAGGAAGAAGACTTCACAGTGATGTTCAGCCGCCAACTGTGCCAGCAATTTTTGGCTGACGATGTCGATGTTGCTTGAGGCCACAATCGCACTGGCGTTGCCGGATTGAATCGCTTTCATCACGATTTCGATTTCGGAGTGAGACTGAGAAGGTTTCATATGAATAATTTTTCCGCACTGTACGTGATGTGCATTGAGCTCATCGTATTGAGGACGCGGGCACTGGGCAGTGTAAAGAATCCACTGTTGCTGCTGCGATAAATTAGCCAGGCGAGACATCATGCCGGTGTTAGCCCCTTGTGGGGTGTAACGGGTGGTGTTGTAAGTGTGGTTTACAAAACGTGTGGTCTTGAAATCTGCGTGAAGCATAATACTGTCCTTTCATACATGCTGTATGTGTATACAGTATTATCAAATGCGGTACTGATCAAGTGATAATTCGCTTATGGAATGCACGAATTCAAATCAGTGATGCGTAGTTTTTAATTTATCCTATTGATTATATTTATTATTTTATTGAATTTGGTTGTGTGTTTTTTGTTCGCTAAGTGCGATGTTTTGTGATCGCGGTGGTGCTTTATGGTGACGCGAATACTGTTCAACGACCTGTACAACAGGCAAACCCCTGTATAGAAATCCAAAGGAAAACGGAGACGAGGCTTCATTGCGCGTGTTTGACGACGGAGATCGGCAGAGATAAAAGAAGAGACGAAAAAAGAAGACAAGAACATATGCGGAAGGACGGCGATCAAAAAAGCGCCATCCTGGCGCTCTTTTCTCGGGTTAAGGTCTGAATGCGGCCTGCTGGGCTCGACGCTCTCGCAACGCTTGCTCGGCAATATTAAATTGTCGTACATCCATACGCGCAAATTCATTGCATTTAGCACAAGAGTAGTGTGATTTACCGTCGATATATTCGTGTTTAGTCAGCAGGCTGGGTTGTTTACACCAGTCGCAAATGCCTTCGATTGTGAACATGTTTTCTCCCCACCTGATTCAGGTGTTTAATTCGCGGCGAATTATCGCATAGTCAACTGGGGTAAGTTAAGTGTTTGTTATGGATCTTGCGAGAGTAATCGATTGCGCCATAAGGGCTGCGAGCAATCATGGGAAATTAATATCAGAATAATGAATGTTGAATTAACTATTTATTAACATGGTTAATAATAATCTTTAAGGCGCCGTTCAGACGCTTCATTTCCTCTTCGCTGCCCTTCATGTCGGGATGGTAGATTTTCGACAGTTGTTTGTATCGCACTTTGATGCTGCGTTCATCGGGAAGCTGGCTGGGATGAAAACCAAACATCGCACAGGCCAGTGATAACTTATGATCCTGATTTAGATTGGCTTGCGCGTTTTGCAGAGATTTCAGTTCGCGATAGAGGGTTTCTAACTGGCGCTTTTGTTGTTTAACGATGCCGGATTGCGCGTTGAGTTTGGCGGCATAGTCTTCCTGCTCGTGCGTGGATTGGCGACGTTTGGCCAGTTTGACATAGCGATAAGCCGACAGCAAACAGACGATCACCAACACCACCAGAACGATGAACAGGTAATCGCTCATCAGGCTTTCGGTTTGATGTTGCGTCGTGGTGGTTACCACGGGTGTGGGTTGGGCGGTGGAGGCGTCGATGGCACTTTCCAATTGTTCGATGGACGACACCTGTCGCGCACGCTGCTGGTTGAATTTCTGCTCCAGCAATTGCGCGTACAATTGCTCCGCTTGTGGGTTGTGTTCGGCGGCGCTGTGATACCAAATCTCCGCCATCGCGTCTGGGCTCGGTGATTGCGTTAAGCTTTGATACAACTGCCCGATATGCACAGCAGCGCTCTGATTGCCGTCCACCAAGGATTTGATCAACCAAAAGAGCGCTTTGTGGATGTCTTTGTCTGTGCCAGCTCCGGCAACATAGGCGTTGGCAAGCTGAACCATTGCGGGCGTGTGGCCGGCTTCTGCGGCCTGTTGAAACCAATAGAATGCATCGTCCTGACTGACAGGCGTGTTATGGCCACGTTGATAATCAACGGCGAGCTGATACTGCGCGTTACGATCGCCCTGATTGGCCAAGGTGATCAAATCTGAAATGTCGGCTTGTGCGCTGAATGTCAGCAGTGCAGTAAGAGCAACGAGCAATCCTCGAACGAAGTGGCGCATACCCGATCACGATCCTTATTAAAAAAGCCCGGCGTTATGCCAGGCTTAAGTCATTGATGTTCAGACACATCCCATCATTGTGGCTGGCTCATTAAATCATTTTAGCGGGAGAATTTGAATCTCAACGCGGCGGTTACATGAACGGCCATCCGCGGTGCTGTTGGTGCACAGTGGGTAACGTTCACCATTGCCACGCGCAATGGCACGGCCTGCGGCAACACCTTGAGACAGTAAGAACGAACGAACGGATTCCGCGCGACGTTCAGACAAAATTTGGTTGGTGGTGTCGCTGCCTGTGCTGTCGGTGTGACCGTCAATCACAAGGCTGGTGTCTGGGTATTCGACCAGAATTTTTGCCACACCACGCAGCGTGTTGTGGATAGACGAGTCGAGCTGGTATGAGTTGGTTTGGAAGCCGATGCCGTTTTGCATCCGCAGCACCAATTGGTTTTCGCCCACACGTTCGACTTGAACGCCGGAGTTCAGCAGCTCTTGACGAAGCGCAGCTTCTTGTTGGTCAAAGTAGTAGCCGACGCCACCGCCCACTGCAGCCCCCCCCGCGGCGCCGATGAGTGCACGCTGACGACGCTCTTTGGCATCATCACCACTTGCAAGGCCCACCGCAGCACCCGCCAGTGCGCCGAGCAATGCGCCTTTGGTGGCTGAGTTTGTCTCGGTTTCACCGGTGGTTGCGTTCTGTCGCTGTGTTGCTGCACAGCCAGAAAGTGCGATCAACACGGCCAATGCCAGAGTTATTTTTTTCAAAACGTCATCTCCATGAGTCATTATTTTTTCCGCATGCAATAAACGAAAAAACAGCCTTGTCGTCAATGCAAGCTTAGACGATTTTACTCAGGTTTGACGAAGGATTTACTTCAATAACTTGGGCGCTTGAGCGCCATCAATGGGGCGGCTGACCGAAATTCGACGACCTTTTTTCAGCCCAACTTCGTAATCGGCGGTGAGGTTTTTCATCGCTTCACGCAATTGCTGCTTAAAGGTTTCGCGGTCTATGTTTTTGAATTCTTTATCAATATAACTATTGATTTTATTTGCAGATTCTTCATCTGGCGTAATGATCGGCAATTTTTCCAGTGCGCCTTCGACCCAACCCGAGAGGAATGAGTTCACGCGACGCTGTACTTCTGGGTTCGATGTGCCGCTGCCAGCAAAGCTGTTGCGGAATTGACCGGTCTGTTCGTTCATCTCGCGATAGACGATATCAAACGCAAACGCCGCAAAGATGGCGCGGTCCGCTTCGCCGATGAATTCCACGCGTTTCAGGCCTTTGTGATTGAGCAGCACCGCTTCAACGCCAAACTTGGTGTTGATACCGCGAATGACACGCAAAATGGCAGATGAAATCGAAGCCGGCAGCAGGTGCGTCGACTGCGTTTTCCCCATTTTGATAAACTCAATGTCATCTTTGTCCAAGCCATACTTGAGCATCAGGCGGTGCGCCATCTTGATGGCGTTCGCAGCTTCGTTCACGTTGGCTGAATTGCCTAACTCTAGGCATTTCGCGATTTTTTTGAGGGCTTTTTGTTTATCCATCGACATGCGAAAAACGTTTCTACGGCATTAAGAAAAGTTGGCTATTTTAACGTTTCTGTCATGGAATTTAAAGGCGGAGCGCCAATCTCCTCAAAGAATCTCCTCAAAGATTGGCGCGTCAATGGATTACAAACCCAGTTCGTCGAGTAGGTCAGAAGGGTCAACGTCGTTGCTTTTCGCCGGTTCTTTCTTGGTGGCCATTTTCTGTTGAGTGGCTTCAAGAATCGAATCTGGGCTTTCGTCTTCCTGCACTTCAAACTCTTCCAACTGGATGAATTCGGTTTTATCCATTGCCAGCTCAAGGTAGAAGATGTTGTTGTTTTCGGTGGAGAAGGTGACGCGACGTGCTTGCGGGCGATCGAGGTTGGTGTCGACCGACAGAATGACCTGCTTGTTCAGCGACAGCATTTTAGGTTGGTTTTGCGTGATGTTGGTTTGCAGCTCTTTGCGTACTTTCTTGGTGAAATCGCCGACCAACTGGTTCATCAGTTCTCCCAAGACGTCGCCCACTTCATCGGAGGTGTGCAGAACGGCCAGTTCTTCTTCCGGCATGCCCATGTTACGCATGTAGTTCGCGTAGACTTCCAGAGCGGCTTTCGCCGTAAAGTTAATCACGACCAAGCCAGTGAACCCGCCGTCGAACAGAACGAAGCAACCAAAATCAGGTTTCAATGAGGTTTTGTTGATCTTCTGCACCATCGCAGAATAAGAAATGGTTGAACCTGTGGCTGAAGTAAGCACGCTTGAAACTGATTGGCACAGCTTCAACAAAATGTCTTCGGTGGTCACGATTTTATTTTTTTTCATGTATTTGTCCGTAGATGCTAATAAGACGAAAAGCGGAATAAGCAGCGTATCCTTATCGGTCGAAAAGGAGTAGTGCAATGTGCACATTCCCCTCCATTCAAACCATCAATCGCGAAGAGAAAATTTCTCAGCTAAACGATTGCGTATGTGCTTTGACCCACATTTATGTGTGTTTTGGCTGCAACTTGACCGATTTGGCGTGTCGCCCACAATAAATTCCCTTTCAATTCATTCTGGCATTGAGATTCTGATTTGATCACCTTTTTAAATGTTGTAAAGTGACCTGATTCAAAGATTAATTCCAAAATTAACTCTCAACCCAGAGCTGATCGGATCAGCGCAGTACGGGCAGGAAGCAAATGTTACCAAGACTTCATCTCCAATCCGATGTCGACCCCGTTGTTTTAACCTTTTTGCATGAACTGGAAGCAGCAGGTTTTAGCGGCGACATTGAAACGCAGTATTCAAGCCGTTTGGCCGTGTCCACCGATAACAGCGTGTATCAACAGCTGCCGCAAGCGGTGATTCACCCCAAATCGACTCACGACGTCACCCTTATCGGTAAACTTAGCACTAAACCGGAATTCGAGCGCGTGACATTTTCAGCGCGTGGCGGCGGCACGGGCACCAACGGCCAGTCGCTGACCAAAGGCGTGGTGGTGGATCTGTCGCGTCACATGAACCAAATTCTTGAAGTGAATGCCGAAGAGGGTTGGGTGCGTGTGCAGGCCGGCGTGATCAAAGATCAACTCAACGATGCTGTTCGTCCATATGGGTTCTTCTTCTCACCCGATTTGTCCACCAGCAACCGCGCCACGCTCGGCGGCATGATCAATACTGATGCGTCGGGGCAAGGCTCGTTGAAATACGGGAAAACTTCCGATCACGTGCTGTCGTTGCAAGCGGTGTTTGCCGACGGTTCGATGCTGGAAACCGATTTATCACGCGGTTTGCCGAATGCGGGAGAATATGCTGCCGTGGCGATGCAAGTGACCGAAACGGTGTGCCGCGAAAAACGCGCGCAAATTGTGGAGAAATTCCCGCCGCTGAACCGTTTTCTGACCGGCTACGATCTGAAAAATGCGATTGATGAAGCAACCGATCAATTTAATATCACCCGTGTGTTGTGTGGTGCAGAAGGGTCTTTGGCGTTCATTACTGAAGCCAAACTGAACCTGACGCGCATTCCGAAAGCGCGCACGTTGGTGAACATCAAATACGACAGCTTTGACTCGGCACTGCGCAATGCGCCGGTGATGGTGGAAGCGAATGCGTTGTCGGTAGAAACCGTGGATTCGAAAGTGTTGAATCTTGCGAAAGAAGACATCGTTTGGCACAGCGTGAGCGACTTGATCACTGACGTACCGGGCAAAACGATGCAAGGCATCAATATTGTCGAATTCGCTGACCAAGATGACGCGCTGGTGGCATCCCAAGTGGCGGTCTTGACCGCTCGCTTAGAGCAAATGGTCGCGAATCAGGAAGCGGGCATTATCGGCTTCCAAGTGTGTGACGATCTGCCAAGCATCAACCGTATCTACAATATGCGGAAAAAAGCGGTGGGCCTGCTGGGCGCGGCGAAAGGCCGTGCAAAACCGGTTCCGTTTACCGAAGATACCTGCGTGCCGCCGGAAAACTTGGCTGACTTTATTGCAGAGTTCCGCCAGTTGCTTGATTCCAAAGGCTTGGCTTACGGCATGTTCGGTCACGTGGATGCAGGCGTATTGCACGTGCGCCCAGCGCTGGACATGTGCGATCCCAAGCAAGAGCTGATGATGCATGAAGTCTCGGATGAAGTGGTCAAACTGGTCGCGAAATATGGCGGTTTGATGTGGGGTGAGCACGGTAAAGGGTACCGTTCTGAATACGGCCCTGAGTTTTTCGGTGATGAACTGTTTACTGAACTGCGCCGTGTAAAAGCCGCATTTGACCCGCACAACAAGATGAACCCGGGCAAAATTTGTACGCCGCTCGACACCAACTTTGAATTGGTCAAAGTGTCTGATACCAAGCGTGGTTACTTTGATCGCCAAATCGACGTGCAAGTGCGCGACAGCTTCAAGCAAGCGATGGAGTGTAACGGCAACGGCTTGTGCTTTAACTACGACACCAGCTCGCCAATGTGCCCATCGATGAAAGTGACCGCAGATCGCCGCCACTCACCCAAAGGCCGCGCGGGTCTGGTGCGTGAATGGCTGCGCCAACTGACTGAGCAGGGCATCGATATTCTCGATCTGGAAAAACAGACGCTGGAAACCGCGCCGACCATCAAAACCATGATTGAGCGCGTGCGTAACCGCATGAACAAGCGTCACGAATACGACTTCTCGCATGAAGTATATGAAGCGATGAATGGTTGTTTGGCGTGTAAAGCGTGTGCCAGCCAGTGTCCGATTAAAGTTGATGTACCGAGTTTCCGTTCGCGCTTCCTCAATATCTATCACTCCCGTTACCAACGTCCGGTGAAGGATTACTTGGTGGCGAACATTGAAAGCATGTTGCCGGTGATGGGCAAAGCGCCGAGATTGGTCAATGGCGTGATCGCGCAGAAATGGGTACAAAGCCTGACTGCGTCAACCGTGGGTTACGTTGATGCGCCGCTGCTGTCGGTGCCGACGCTGGCACAGCGTACGCGTCGTCATCCGGTGGCGCACTTTGACATGCAGCGTTTGGCCTCTTTGTCGCAGGCCGATCGCGATCAACATGTGATCATTGTGCAAGACCCGTTCACCAGTTACTACGATGCGGATGTGGTGGAAGATTTCATCGCCTTGGCGGTCAAACTGGGTAAAAAACCGATTCTGCTGCCGTTTAAACCGAACGGGAAAGCGCAGCACATCAAAGGGTTCTTGCAACAGTTCCGCACCACGGCGGCCAATACGTCGGCGTTTCTCTCTCAAGTCGCGGATCTCAACATTCCTCTGGTGGGTGTCGATCCGGCATTGGTGCTGTGTTACCGCGATGAATACGTTGAAGTGCTGGGCGCTGAGCGCGGTGATTATCAAGTTCTGACTGTACACGAATGGTTGCAGCCGCGTCTGCGTGAGTTTGAAGCGCGTGACGCCGGCCAAGAAGAGCCGTGGTATTTGCTGGCGCACTGCACCGAGAAAACCAAAATGCCAAACGCGGAGAAAGAGTGGGGCGCTATCTTTGCGCACTTTGGCGCGACGCTGCAAACTGTGCCCGTTGGGTGTTGTGGCATGGCGGGGACGTTTGGTCACGAAGTGGATAAACTGCAAATGTCGAAAGACATTTACGGCTTGAGCTGGAAGCCCAGCTTAGACAAGTTGCCTAAAGAGCGTTGTTTGATCACCGGCTATTCGTGCCGCAGTCAGGTGAAGCGCTTTGAGCAGGTGAAGCCGAAGCATCCACTGCAAGCGCTGCTGACGCTGCTGTAATCGAAAGCCCGGTATTGCCGGGCTTTCTTGTCTCTGCCGCAGCGAATTGCGGTAGAGTTGGCAGCACGCTGGCGTGTTTTGCGTATACTGAAAGCGACATCGAAAGGAGCGGTTATGCGATATTTGGAGTTAAAAATACCACCAGTGGCGCTGTTTCTGATTGCGCTGGTGATGGTGAATCGTCTGGCTCAAGCGTGTCGATTTGCGGATGTGATGTTGCCTTACCAGTACGGGGTATTTGCGGTGTGCTTTGTGTTGTCAGGCGTGATTGGGATCGCCGGTGTGGTGCAATTTCGCCGCGCGAAGACCACGGTGAATCCGACCAAACCGCATGAAGCGTCGACGGTCGTCGATAGCGGCATTTTCCATTACAGCCGCAATCCGATGTATCTGGCGTTGTTATTGCTTCTGCTGGGTTTTGCATACTGGCATCAAAATGGGGTCAGCTTGCTGGTGGTGGGGCTGTTTGTGGTCTACATGAACCGGTTTCAGATTCAACCCGAAGAGCGAGTGCTGACGCGATTGTTCGGCCGGGCTTACACCGATTACAAAGCGCGCGTGCGCCGCTGGATATGAAAAAAGCTCCCAAGGGAGCTTTTTCTCTTTATGCCATGTGAGCAACCGTTAGGCCGCTTTAGCGAACTTTGCTAGGAAGGCATCCTTTCGCTCGTTGAAGCGATTGACCAAATCGTCAATGTCTTCTTGGCTGTAGGGCTTCAGGCCGCTAGCCACCATCCGTTTCACGCCTTTACCGACCACACGGCCTTCTTCTTTAAAGGCGAAGTTTAAGGTCACGAGACCACGCTTACCATCAACATCAAAAGTGGCACCAGTAAATGCAACTTCTGGATGGGTGAGGTCGAGGTGGTCGAATTCCACTTCCATGCTTTCGTAAATCACCAAGGGGCGTTGGCAGTTGATCATCATCTGCTTCTCTTCCATCAGCGGTACCATGATGTGTGGGAAGTTCATGCCTGAAAACTGCACGTAGTTGGTCACCACGTGTTCAATGAATGCGGCGTTGTGGCTCACATCGCCTTCATGGCGCATGTGCAGGTACTCTTTACCTGCCGCATCGATGACGGCGCTTTCTTTGCTGCACTTGTTCTCAATGTGAAGCGCTGTTCCGTCGCTCACCATCCCCGAGAAGTTGAAGTGCATTTTCTGGCTAATGCCTTCTTTTTGCAGCAGAACCGCAAACAGAAGATCGCCCGGCACACAGAAGCGTTTGCTGTCTTCGTCGTGGATAGGGTTGAAGTCGCCCGCCACTTTTTTGGCAAAGTGACTTGCCTGTTCGCGGGTGAATTGGAACTGATGTTCTTGAGATGAGAAGTACGGAGCTAGAAACATAATTTACGCTATTTCGTCAAAACTGCCTCGGATTATAGCCGCATCAAAAGTTTTAATGGTCCAATGAGTGCCAACTTATTGTGAAATCTTAGCTTTGAGCGCAAAAGAGAGACAAATGACATTGATCGTGCTTGTGTTATCTGCGTATTTCTTGAAAAGTCCACGCGGAGGCGGCCATGATGGCGGGTCATCACAAAGCGCATTTACCATCTAAAATTTGCATCGTTTGCGCGCGGCCATTTCAATGGCGCAAAAAATGGGCACGTTGCTGGGATGAGGTGAAGTATTGTTCGCAGCGCTGCCGACGTAGTCAATGCGCAAAATAAACGCGGAAATAAACGCACAAAAAAGAGCCCCGCAGGGCTCTGATGGATGCGCAAGATGCGACTTACTGCAAGAAGTGACTTACTGCAAGATCTTACCTACTGAAAGCTTGGCAGAATCTGCTCTGGCATCAGGTGGTTATGCACCGCCTGCTTCAGCAGTTCGTTGGCATCGGCGATGTCTGGCGCAAAGTATCGGTCTTTGTCGTAGAACGGCACTTTACTGCGCAGAATTTGCTTCGCTTCTTCCACACGCGCGGACGATTTATTTGGCGCACGAAAATCTAACCCCTGTGCCGACGCGAGGTATTCCACCGCCAAAATGCCACGAGTGTTTTCGCTCATTTCACGCAGACGACGCCCTGCAAAGGTCGCCATGGAAACGTGGTCTTCTTGGTTGGCGGATGTGGGCAGGCTATCCACCGACGCGGGATGCGCCAGCGTTTTGTTTTCGCTCGCCAGCGCCGCTGAAGTGACCTGCGCAATCATAAAGCCGGAGTTCACGCCGCCATTGTCAACCAGGAATGGGGGCAGTTTGCTCAGCGCGCTGTCGATTAGTAGCGCCATACGACGCTCAGACAGGCTGCCGATTTCGGCAATCGCCAATGCCAGATTGTCCGCCGCCATCGCAACCGGTTCGGCATGGAAGTTGCCGCCGGAGATGATATCGCCATCGTCGGCAAACACCAATGGGTTGTCCGATACCGAGTTGGCTTCGACTTCCAGAGTCTCGGCCGCATTGCGGATTTGTTGCAGACACGCGCCCATGACTTGAGGTTGGCAGCGCAGTGAATATGGATCCTGTACTTTTTCACACCCTTGGTGCGAATTGCCAATCTCGCTCTGGCTATCTAGCAGGTGACGATAGGCCGCGGCAGCATCCATTTGGCTGCGATGGCCGCGCACGCGATGAATACGCGGATCAAACGGGCGGCGGCTGCCCAATGCAGCTTCCACCGACATGGCGCCGCACACGGTCGCTGATGCAAACAAATCTTCCGCCATAAACAAGCCTTCGAGGGCGAATGCTGTCGATGCCTGCGTGCCGTTTAGCAATGCCAAGCCTTCTTTGGGCGCCAGCGTGACAGGTTCTAGACCGGCGATTTTGAGTGCCTGTAAGCCTGAAACAATTTCACCTTTGTGGCGCGCTTGACCTTCGCCCAGTAGTACGGTGCTCATGTGAGCCAGTGGCGCCAAGTCACCTGATGCACCTACCGACCCTTTTTGAGGGACGCACGGGTACACTTGGCTGTTAACCAGTGCCATCAGCGCTTCCAGCACTTCCAAACGAATGCCTGAGAAGCCGCGGGCCAGACTGTTGATTTTCAGCACCATCATCAGACGAACAGTTTCGTCGGCCATGAATTCACCAATACCGGCTGCGTGTGACAACACGATACTGCGTTGCAGGATTTCCAGATCCTCGGGTGCAATCTTGGTGTTTGCCAACAATCCAAAACCGGTGTTGATGCCGTACACGGTACGACCTTCCGCAATCACTTGCTCGACAACCTGCGTGCTCTGTTCAATGGCAGGAATCGCGGCTGAATCGAGTGACAGTGTCACAGGTGAGCGGCTGATTTGACGCAGTTGGTTCAGCGTGAGCGAACCCGGTTTAATGACTAAATTCAACATGTCCATTGTCCTTACTTCAGTTGAGCCAGCTCGTCGTTCAGCATCGGCAGATCGAGCTTTTGTTCTTTGGCACAGCGTTTTGCGATGTCGTAGCCTGCATCCGCATGACGCATCACGCCTGTGGCTGGATCGTTGTGCAAGACCCGTGCAATGCGTTGTGATGCATCATCACTACCGTCACAGCAAATCACCATACCGGAGTGTTGGGAGAAGCCCATGCCGACGCCGCCACCGTGATGCAACGACACCCAAGTCGCACCGCCTGCGGTATTGAGCAGCGCATTCAGTAGTGGCCAGTCAGACACGGCGTCTGAACCATCCATCATGCCTTCGGTTTCACGGTTCGGGCTGGCGACGGAGCCGGAGTCCAAGTGATCACGGCCGATGACGACAGGCGCTTTCAGTTCGCCATTTTTGACCATTTCATTGAATGCCTGACCCAAACGTTCACGATCTTTCAGACCGACCCAACAGATGCGTGCTGGCAGACCTTGGAAGTGAATGCGTTCGCGCGCCATGTCCAGCCAGTTATGCAGATGCGGGTTGTCTGGGATCAGCTCTTTCACTTTTTGATCCGTTTTGTAGATATCCTCTGGATCGCCAGATAGGGCAGCCCAGCGGAAAGGACCGATGCCCTCACAGAACAGGGGGCGAATGTATGCTGGTACAAAGCCTGGGAAATCAAAGGCATTCTCAACGCCTTCTTCCAGCGCCATCTGACGAATGTTGTTGCCGTAGTCGAGGGTAGCGGCGCCGCGTTCTTGCAGTTCGAGCATGGCGCGAACTTGAATCGCCATCGACGCTTTCGCTGCTTTAACGACTTTCGCTTCGTCAACTTTGCGCATTTCTGCTGCGTGTTCCATGCTCCAGCCCAGTGGCAGATAACCGTTCAGCGGGTCGTGCGCCGAAGTTTGGTCTGTGACCACATCAGGAATGATGTTGCGTTCAATCAGTTGGGGGAAAATGTCTGCGGCGTTGCCCAGCAGGCCAACCGAAACGGGTTCATCGGACTCGTAAATGATCGCTAGTGCTTCATCCAAGCTGGTGGCTTTCTTATCGACGTAACCGGTGCGCAGGCGGTAGTCGATGCGTGATTCGTCGCATTCCACCGCAATCATCGAGAAACCGGCCATGGTCGCGGCCAGCGGCTGTGCGCCACCCATGCCGCCCAAACCGCCCGTCAGTACCCAGCGACCTTTCGCGTTGCCATCGAAATGCTTCTTCGCGACGGCAACGAACGTTTCGTAAGTGCCTTGAACGATGCCCTGAGAACCGATGTAGATCCAAGAGCCCGCCGTCATCTGGCCATACATCATCAGGCCTTGTTTATCCAGCTCGTTGAAGTGTTCCCAGTTTGCCCAGTGGGGAACTAGGTTGGAGTTCGCAATCAGCACGCGGGGGGCGTTTTTATGCGTTGGGAACACGCCGACGGGCTTACCAGATTGAACCACCAGCGTTTGGTCGTCTTCCAGACGCTCCAGCACTTCGACGATTTTGTCGTAACATTCCCAGTTACGCGCCGCGCGGCCGATACCGCCATACACCACCAGTGAATGTGGGTGTTCAGCAACGTCCGGGTCAAGGTTGTTCATCAGCATACGTAATGGTGCTTCAGTCAGCCAAGATTTGGCGCGTAGTGTGGTTCCGTGGGGTGCACGAATGGTGCGGCTTGTGTCCAGACGGGTACCGTGAGCGTGGTGCTGCGTCATGTTACGACTCCTTTATGTTTGGGTTGGCGAACCCCGTTGTGTCGAGTCAGGGTTCGCCGTTTCATTTGTTTGGCTCGTTTTCCGTTGAGCGTTTTCGGGTTTGTTGTTTCGCGTTGGCTGGCCCGTGGCTAACTATCAGCGCACATTTTTCTCGGCCATGGTGTTGGCGATATCCCAACACAATCGGGCCGCGAGGCGGGCGGTTTGATGGTCGATATCGTAAGTCGGGTTGTATTCCGCAATATCGGCAATCATGAGTTTGTTTTTGTAGTGCAGAATCCGGTCGAGATATGGCGTCAGCGTTTCTAAACTCACGCCCCGCGCCGCGGGTGCACTCACGCCCGGCGCAGTCGCGGCGGGGAACACGTCCAAATCGATGGTGAGATAGAGATAATCGCAGTCATCGATGAAGTGTTGCAGCTGCGTCATGTGATAGATGTGGTTGGCTTGCGACAGCGCGCGATCTTCCACATACCACACGCCCAGTTCATCGGCGCGTTCAAACAGGGCGGCGGTATTGCTCGCGCGGCTGACACCCAGACAGGCATAGTGAAAACACCAGTTGTGCTCGGCGCAGTAGTGTTGAATCTGATTAAATGGTGTGCCTGAACTCGGTTTGACTGGTGCCAGCGCCGATTCAAAGGCACGCAGGTCAAAGTGCGCATCGAAATTGATGATGCCGATGCGTGGCTGGGTGATGCCCTGTGCATGCAGATGCTGAGCCAAGCCTTGAAATGTCGCCCATGCGACTTCGTGACCACCGCCTAACACAATCACTGGCGTATGAGACAGCGCTTTCGCCACCACCTGTGCGCAGCGCGATTGAGCCTGTTCCAAGGCGTCGTCATCACAATGAATGTTGCCCAGATCATAGAGCGCTGAGCTGCGATGCCATGCCATGTTGGCCAGCGCCTGTTTGATGAGGTTGGGCGACTGAGCAGCGCCAACGCGCCCTTTGTTACGCGCCACGCCGGCATCACATTCAAAACCGACCAAAGACACGGCATGGTGTTCGCCGTTGAGTTCACTGGCTTGCAAGCATTGCATCACATGGTGAACCCGTGTGCCCAGTGAGCCATCTTCAGCGTCGTGACGACCAAGCCATTGGTAATCATGGGAAGTTTGAGGAAAATCAGTCATGGCAGAAAGCTCCATCCACAATTCGTGCATGTAAACGAGGAACGCCAACCTGATAGCTGAGATCCGCCGGGTGGTCGATGTTCCAAATCGCAAGGTCGGCATCAAAGCCTGTTGCAACTTGACCTCGTGTTTCTGCAAAGCCCAGTGCTTTGGCTGCGTGAACGGTCACGCCACGCAGCGTTTCTTCTGGGGTCAGGCCGAACAGTGTGCAGCCCATGTTCATCATTAAGGTTAGGTCGGCAAACGGCGATGTGCCCGGGTTCATGTCGGTCGCCAGTGCCATCGGCACCTGATACGCGCGCAATGTCGCAACCGGTGGCTTTTGCGTTTCACGCAGGAAATAAAACGCACCCGGTAACAGCGTGGCGACGGTGCCGGATTTCGCCAGCGCTTTGACGCCGTCTTCGTCGAGGTATTCAATATGATCCGCTGACAAGCCTTGATAGCGGGCGGTTAAGGCCGTGCCACCCAGATTAGACAGTTGCTCGGTATGACCTTTGATCTGCAAACCATGTGCTTGGGCGCACTGAAAGACACGCTCAGTTTGCGCGAGATTAAACCCAACCGATTCACAGAAGACGTCCACGCTGGTGGCCAGTTTTTCTTCCGCAACTTGGGGAATGATGGTTTGACAGACGTGCTGAATGTAGTCGTCCGCGCGGCCGATGTATTCCGGTGGTAGCGCATGGGCAGCCAGCAGCGTCGTGGTGATTTTGACCCGGCGGTGATTTTCCAGCGCTTTCGCGGCGCGCAGCATTTTCACTTCGTCGTTGAGCGTTAAGCCGTAACCGGATTTGACTTCGACCGATGTCACGCCGCTTTTTAGCAGGCCATCGAGCCGTGGCAGGGCCAACTCCACCAGTTCATCCACGCTGGCACGACGCGTCGCTTTGACCGTGGAAATAATGCCGCCCCCTTGCGCTGCGATGGTTTGATACGGCATGCCTTGCAAGCGCATTTCAAACTCATTGGCACGGTTACCGGCATAAATCAGGTGGGTGTGGCAATCAATCAGCCCGGGCGTGACCAGTTTGCCACTGCAATCAATGGGCTTGGCATCGGTGTCGATAGCGTCTGCGCTGATGGCAGTCATTTGACCGTTTTGGATCAACACGTTCATCGGCTCGCTGGGTTGGTAGCCAGCGCTTCCGGCTTGCATGCTGACAATGCGTGCGTTGGTCAGAATCAGTTCCATGTTTCCCTCGGTCAGTCATGCATTGGTCATGACTCAATGAGCACTTCAGCGTGAAGTGTATTTGTCTATTTAAATGTATATACAATTAATAGTGGAAACTAGGGGCGCCGGCAAGGTTGATGTTGCAAAAATGTGATCAGCTTTCGGTCTTCAGGTTTAATTGTCGTCCAACAATACTTTGGACGTGAGCTTGTATTTAGAACCCGGATGATAGAGCAGGGCAGAGCTGACCAGCTTATCGCCACTCCACGTGCGGCGGTTGAGCAGCAGGCATGGCTCGTTTGGATTGAGCGCCAGCGTGGCTTTGATGTGGCTATCGGGCACGATGGCTTCTACGGTGTGTTCTATCGCGCTGAGCGGACAGTTTTCTGAGAGGTATTGATTGGGCGTGATGCGCGAGAAATCTTGCTGGAGATAGTGGGGCGCATAACGGGCGTTGACCCAGCGCACTTCCAGTTGCAGCGGCGCATCGTTGGCGTAATGAAGGATTTCGCTGTAAAACACCGGTGTGCCGAGCATTACCCCCAACTTGGTCGCGACGCTTTCGTCGGCAACCATCTGTTGCTGCTGTATCACTTTACTGTGGTAGCGCTTCCCCCGGCTGACCACTTCATCGGCGATGTTGCGAATATCGAGCAGCGGGGATTCAGCTTTCTCTTCCGGCGCGCAAACGAAGGTGCCCAAACGCGGACGGCGCTGCAATTTGCCTTCCGTCACCAAGTCGCGAATCGCTTTATTGACCGTCATTCGGCTGACATTGAACTGTTCCGTCAATGCCATTTCTGTCGCGATGCGATGGCCGACAGGCCAGCGACCGGATTCAATGTTATCCAGAATGAAGTGTTTGATCTGTAAATAAAGGGGAGATTCGGACATTGTGTTCTGCGTGATTAATTTGAATATACAAATAATCTAAAACTGCAAGACAAATTGCAATTGCTGCTGAGGGTTTTTGCTTCAGGGTGTTAGCAAGGTCTGATTTTTGAGGGCGCGTTTTCATCAACGTGTGGTGAAATGAACACGTCGAGGAGATAAATCAGGCATGATCGTGAAATATGGCCGTTGAATCTGGTGATTTTCCCCCTGCGATCTCGCATAATCGCTGCGGTATTCGATATTTGCATCTACGCAAATTGAGGGTGCAGCGCTGTGTCGACCACAGTGTGTGAATGATTTGAATAAAAGGTGTGTTATGACAGCTCCAACAACCATGACGTTTTTCGCCCGATTTGAGCGCGACATTCTGGCGGGCAAGAAAGTGATCACGATTCGTGATGCCAGTGAAAAAGATTATCAGCCGGGCACGGTAGTGGATGTGAGTACGCTGGAGGAAGGACGTTGGTTCTGCCGCCTGCATATTGAGAGTGTGGAACCGGTTCAGTTCTCGGCGTTGACGGCATATCACGCTGAGCAGGAGAACATGACGCTGGATGAACTGAAGCAAGTGATCAGCGATATTTACCCGGGCATCGAAGCGTTGTATGTGATTACGTACCAGTTGGTGGAATAGCCTGGGTTGAGTAATCGACCGAAAATGAAAACGCCAGCGTGATGCTGGCGTTTTTGAAGCAGATTAATCGCGTTTCCACATCATGTGGCAAGCTTTCTGATCCGGGTCGCGGCTGATGAGCATTCGTGCGAACACATCATCTAATACGTCGTTCTCTTCGTTGACAAGGCCGATGCGTACTTCCGTGAACACTTCCTTATCGACTTCAAAACCAACCTGTTCATCCCAATCATCGCCCACTTCAACGATTTCTGCGGCGCCGCGGTCATCAAATTGCGCGGTGAACAGAATCACGTCGGCTGGCTCTAGGTTGTCGGGTGCCATTTCGAGGAAAATATCGTAAGCGGCGTCGATTGCGTCGTCGTAAGAAATTAAATCAGACATGCAATTACGCTCGGCTCATGAATTTACGTTCAGTGGTGTTCACGATCACGCGTTCACCCGTTGCGATGTATTCAGGAACTTGCACAACAAGACCAGTTGCGAAACGAGCTGGTTTAGTGCGAGCAGAAGCTGACGCGCCTTTGATTGATGGGTCAGTTTCTTCGATCACCATTTCTACCGATGATGGCAGTTCGATTGCAACTGCTTTACCGTCAACCAGAACCACTTGCATACCTTGAATTTCTTCAGTGATGAACAGCAGCTCGTCTTCGATGTCAGCTTGTTTGAATGTGAATTGAGAGTAATCTTCGTTATCCATGAAGATGCACTCATCACCGTCTACGTAAGAGAACGAAATGTTGCGTTTGTTCATGTCTACGGTATCCAGGAAATCGTCCGATTTGTAGCGCTCATCTACACGTGCACCTGTGGTTAGGTCAGTACAACGCAGTTTGTAGATTTTAGAACCACCACGGCCACCTGGAGTGGTCACTTCGATATCTTTGATCAGTAGTGTTTTGCCGTTAGATACGATCGCAAAACCTTTTTTCAGTTCACTTGCCTTTGGCATGGAATAATTTCCTTCGTTCTTAAATTCGGCGCATTATAACTAAAGCAGTGGGGGAAAAGGAATATCTGAGATGAGACTAAACTCGCTGTTCTTTCGCTTAATGTGTAATTCTTCAGCAACGGATTCGGCAAGGTATTGATTCAACGGTAGCCTTGGGCGAACATAACGCTGTCTCCCCATGAACGGATATTGTTTTTGACCATGAGTTTGCCGGTGATCGATCCCCAACAGCCTTTTCAGCCAGAGTACCAACCGGCGATTGCCGATTTGGTGAAGTTTCTGCGTGCCGGGCTTGGCGAACGTCTACACAGTATCTACTTGTATGGCAGCGTGGCGCGCAAAACCGCGCGGCCGGGCGAATCTAACCTCGATGTGGTGGTGATCACCAAGCGCGGCTTTGACGACAACAAAACTACGCTGCTCAACACCATTCGTTGGCGTTTTCAAAAAAGCTTTCCTTTTATTACTGATGTGTCCGTCAAAACGGCCTTGGTGAGTGATGTCGCGACGCTCGACAGCATTTTCTCGTGGGGATTTATGCTGCGTCACTGTTGCGTCTGTGTCTACGGTGACGATCTGGCCGAATGTTTTGGCCATTACGAACCGAGCTGGGAAATCGCTAAGCACTGGAACCAAGATGTGGGCGACTGGCTGACCTTCTACCGTGATAAAATTGCCAAAGCAGGCAATGCGGCCGAGCAGAGTGCGGCACAAAAGACGATTGCGAAAAAGCTGCTGCGGGCCAGTTATTCGCTGATCATGTACCGCGACAAGCAGTGGTTTGACGATCCGGCGGCGTGTGGCGCGCATTTTTTACGTTACCATCCTGAAAAACAACAAGACGTGGAACGGCTGACGATTCTGCTCAGCGGCCGCGTCATTCCCAAACGCTCGGTCATTGGCCTGCTCGATAGTTTTGGCCCGTGGCTGGTGAAACAGTACGAGAAAACAGAATTTCGTATCGGTTAACCAAGACGAGTTGACTCAGAACAAGCCGAGCTGAGGCGCGCTGATCTGTTCAAACTGACGACCGATGAACGGTAAAATGGCATCGGCAACCGGTTTGAGCTGTTTATCGATGTAGTGTTGATAATCCATCGGGCTGTTCATGTACTCTTTCGGTTCGGGGCCATTCACGGTGATACAGTACTCAATCAGGCCACGATTCTGGTATTGCAGTGGGCGGCCAAGACGCGCGTTAATGTCATCGGCCATGCGCGCCGCGCGGACTTGCGGCGGCACATTTTTTTGGTATTCGTGCAGTTTGCGGCGCAGGCGTTTTTGATACACCAACTCGTTGTCGTATTCGCCAGCCAGCGTTGCTTCCACCGTGGTACGAATGTAGTCATCCGGCGATTCGCCGTGGAAAATCATCCAGTAAAGTTGGTGTTGAAAACGCTGTGCCAGTGGCGTCCAGTCGGTGCGCGCACTTTCGAGTCCTTTAAACACCATGCGTTCTTTGTCGCCTTCTCCAATCAAACCCGCGTAGCGCTTTTTCGACCCGGTTTCTGCGCCGCGGATGGTCGGCATCAGAAACTTGCGATAGTGAGTTTCATATTCAAGCTCCAAAATTGAGGTTAACGCGTATTCCTGCTGCAGGTGATTCGTCCACCATTGGTTGATGTGCTGAACCAAACCTTGGCCAATGGCATCGGCATCGTGCTGGGCATGTTCACGACCCAGTGAGACAAACGTTGAGTCGGTGTCGCCGTAAATTACTTGGTAACCTTGCGCTTCAATCAGTTGCTTGGTTTGCTTCATGATTTCGTGTCCGCGCATGGTGATACTGGACGCCAAACGGGTATCAAAGAAGCGGCAACCCGACGAACCGAGCACGCCGTAAAACGAGTTCATGATGATTTTGATTGCCTGCGAGAACGCTTTTTCATTGTTCTTTTTCGCCACATCGCGCGCCGCCCACAAGGTTTCGATCATCTGCGGCAGGAAATGTTTGCTGCGATGGAACTGGCCGCCGCGAAAGCCGGGAACGGCTTGGTCGGGTGCGTTGCCCAGCGGTTGTTGCAATCCTTCAATCAACCCCATTGGGTCAATCAAAAATGAGCGAATAATCGACGGATAGAGGCTCTTAAAATCTAGGACCAACACCGAGTCGTACAACCCGGGAATGGAATCCATCACATAGCCGCCGGGGCTGGCGAGCCAATCTTCGGAGTGCAGATTCGGTGCGATGTAACCCGCTCGATGTAACTGGGGCAAGTAAAGGTTGGTGAACGCTGCAACGGAGCCGCCAATGCGGTCCAATTCCACCCCCGTCAGGCGCGAGCGCTCAATGGCGAAATCCAACAGGTGCGTCTGGGTGAAAATCTTATTCACCAGCACGCAATCTTGCAGGTTATATTTCGCCAGCGAAGGTTTGTCTTCACGGTACATGCGGTTGATTTCATCCATTCGGTCATGCACGTTGTGAATCTCTTTGCCTTCGCCGAGCAATTCTTGCGACACCGATTCCAGTGACCAAGAACGGAAGTGATACGTGGCGGTTTTCAGCGTGTCGATGCCATCGAGCACCACGCGACCGGGAATGGTGATGAAGCCTTGTTGCGTTTGGCTGGCACTGCGAAAGAAACTCGGTTGTTTGGCGCGCCCCAACATCAGCTTCATCTTGTGCCATTCAGCGCGTTTGTGCAGCAAGCGAAAGTCAAAATCAATCACATTCCAGCCGATAATCACGTCGGGGTCGAAACGCTCAAACCACTCAATCAGCGCCTGCAATAGGGCGTATTCATCGGCAACCCATTGAATCGGCGTGTCGGCTTCTTGCGGCTCCCCAATCATGATCACGCGGCTATCGAGCGGGCTGTCGAGCCCGATGGAGTAGAGAATACCTTTCTCGGAACATTCCAAATCCAATGACACCACACTCAGCGCGGGCAGGTAATCGCCCTGACGGCATTTTGCCTGGCGCACTTGACGGTAATCGGCATGAGGTGTGATGTGGCCGGTAAATTCAACGCTGCCTTTGACAAAGCGCTCCATTAAATAGCGATCGGCAAGGCGAATGTCTGCTTCCAGCGTCAGCAGTTGCGCTTGTTCCAACTGGTGGGCCAAAGATTGCGCGTGTTGGATTTGAATGCAGTAACACGCAGCCAGCGGTTCTTGGTCGAATGATTTCAGCGGCAGCGGGCGAATCTCCACGGTGATCTGATGCTGTTGGGCGATCGCCTGCGCTGCATCGATGTCCTGCTGGCGAATAAAGAACACCGGTTGCTCACCACGAATGATCAACTGCGTGGGACCTTGGTCGGTGGCGAGCCAGAGTTCAATCTGGGTTTGGCCTTGGATATCACGCGCTTGTCGAGTTAATAAGAAGCCTTGCTGAATACTCAAATCGCTATTCCGGTATTGATATTAATAACATTCTGTTTCATTGAGCAGAGACTATATCAAAATTCTGAAAGTGGGGAGATTAATGGCAGGAATATCTGCCTTGTCAGCATGATAATTCGTCATATTGGCACGCTTTTTAACCGGAATAATATTCACCAAGTGGCTGAGAATGAGTCAATTTTTATTCGTTACCGGATCCCGTTCAAACTATTGAATGATGACGATAAAAATGACGCAAACGGTTTGATATAATTCTTAACTTGTTGATTTAATAATCGATTCTCAATCCGTGATGGTGAGCAAAAATAAGTGCTTGCTAAACTTTGCGTTTGAGCACATATTCAGAGTAAGAAAATATTCCGAATTTAAGTTAGACTAAGGCAGCCAAGCTGCTATCCACTATCTCAGTGGGTGCAGAGCCAATTAATAAGTGTGGAGATACAAGTTTGATAAGTGTTTTCCTTGTAGATGATCACGAGCTGGTTCGCACAGGGATACGACGTATTATTGAAGACGTCCGTGGAATGAACGTAGCAGGGGAAGCTGATAGCGGTGAAGAAGCAGTGAAGTGGTGTCGTAGCCAACATGCTGACGTCGTACTGATGGATATGAACATGCCGGGTATTGGTGGCTTAGAAGCCACAAAGAAGATCCTGCGCTTCAATCCTGACGTCAAGATCATCGTTTTAACCGTTCATACAGAGAACCCGTTCCCGACTAAAGTGATGCAAGCCGGAGCCGCGGGCTATTTGACCAAAGGTGCAGCACCTGACGAAATGGTGAACGCCATTCGTGTGGTGCACAGTGGTCAACGTTATATTTCTCCGGAAATTGCCCAGCAAATGGCGTTAAGTCAGTTTTCACCCGCCTCCGAAAACCCATTTGCCGATTTGTCCGAACGTGAACTTCAGATCATGCTGATGATCACCAAAGGACAGAAAGTGACTGATATTTCGGAACAATTGAATTTAAGTCCGAAGACGGTCAACAGTTATCGTTATCGACTATTTGCGAAGCTCGACATCAGTGGTGATGTGGAACTGACGCATTTGGCGATTCGACACGGAATGCTCGACACTGAGAAGTTATAAGTGTCTTCATTTGATTCGACCTCCTTTCTGAAAACAGTAACCAATCAGCCCGGCGTGTACCGCATGTACAATGCCGAGGCTGAGGTTATTTATGTCGGTAAAGCCAAAGATCTCAAAAAGCGTCTTTCCAGTTACTTTCGCAAGAAGATAGACAGCGAAAAAACACGGGCGTTGGTGACGCACATCGAGAAAATCGATGTGACGATCACGCATACCGAAACGGAAGCGCTGATCCTTGAGCACAACTACATCAAGCAGTACCTGCCAAAGTACAACGTGCTACTGCGGGATGATAAATCCTACCCATATATTTTCATCAGCGGTCATCGTCACCCGAGGCTGTCGATGCATCGTGGTGCCAAAAAACGCAAAGGCGAATACTTCGGCCCGTATCCGGATTCCGGGGCGGTGCGTGAAACGCTGCACCTGATTCAAAAGATCTTTCCAGTGCGTCAGTGTGAAGATACGGTTTACAGCAACCGAACACGCCCGTGCCTGATGTATCAGATCGGTCGCTGTGCGGGCCCTTGTGTCAGCAGCATTATTTCTGATGACGACTACGCCGAACTGGTGAACTACGTGCGCCTGTTTTTGCAAGGCAAAGACAAACAAGTGCTAGAAATCCTCATCGATAAGATGGAAAAAGCCAGCATGGGATTGCGCTTTGAAGATGCGGCGAAGTTTCGCGACCAGATTCATGCCATTCGCCGAGTGCAAGAGCAGCAATTCGTGTCTGAAGACAGCATGGACGACATGGACGTGCTCGGTTTTGCGCAGGAAAAGGGCATTGCCTGTATCCATATTTTGATGATTCGTCAGGGCAAAGTCCTTGGCAGTCGCAGCCACTTTCCGAAGATTCCACACAACACGTCGCAAGAAGAGGTGTTTGAGAGCTTCCTGAGCCAGTATTACCTCAGCCACAATGAAGCGCGGACGATGCCAAGCCGTATCTTGTTGAATGATGGATTGCTGGTGGATGCCAAACCAATGCAGGATGCCTTAACGCAATTGGCGGGTCGCAAAGTCACTTTCCACGTTAATCCAACGGGCACGCGTGGGCGCTATTTGAAGCTGTCGAACACCAACGCGCTGACGGCGATCACCACCAAGATTAACCATAAGATGACCATCAATCAGCGTTTCAAAGCGCTGCAAGATGAGTTGGGGTTCGACAATATTACTCGCATGGAGTGTTTCGATATTTCGCACACCATGGGGGAAAGTACCATCGCCTCATGCGTGGTGTTTAACCAAGAAGGCCCGCTCAAGCAGGAATATCGTCGCTACAACATCACGGGCATTACCGGTGGTGATGATTATGCGGCGATGGGGCAAGTGCTCGAGCGCCGTTACGGCAAACAGTTAGACGTCGACAGAATTCCAGACATCATCTTTATCGATGGCGGCAAAGGGCAGTTGAACCGCGCACATGAAATCATGACGCAGTGTTGGCAAGATTGGCCGAAGCGTCCGCGGCTGATTGGTATTGCCAAAGGGGTCACGCGCAAACCGGGTCTGGAAACGCTGATCACCACCGATGGCGATGAATTTCATTTGCCAAGTGATGCACCTGCGCTGCACTTGATTCAACACATTCGTGATGAAAGCCATAACCACGCGATTGCTGGTCACCGCGCCAAACGGGGTAAAACGCGTCGCACCAGTGCACTGGAAGGCATTGAAGGGGTTGGACCCAAACGTCGTCAGGCGTTACTCAAATACATGGGTGGTTTGCAAGAGCTCAAACGTGCAACTGTTGAAGAAATCGCCAAAGTGCCGGGCATCAGTCATTCTTTAGCAGAAATCATTTATCAAACATTGAAACAATAAGAAAAATACCGCACCATAAACGCGCAGTCGATAAGAGCCTAAAAATATGCGTTTTAACATTCCCAATATTCTGTCTTTAGTACGACTTTTTCTGATCCCAGTCTTTGTCGTGTGTTTCTACTTACCTTACCACTGGGCTCCATTTGCAGCAGCGATGGTGTTCTGGGTTGCAGGGTTCACCGATTGGTTGGATGGGATGTTGGCGCGAAAACTCGGGCAGACGTCGCGTTTTGGTGCGTTTATCGACCCGGTTGCCGATAAAGTGTTGGTCGCCACTGCGCTGATTCTGATTACTGAGTACTACCACAACATTTGGATCACCATTCCTGCGGTTACCATGATTGCGCGCGAGATCATCATCTCTGCACTGCGCGAGTGGATGGCGGAAATTGGCAAACGCGCCAGTGTTGCTGTGTCTTGGATCGGTAAAGTGAAAACCTTGACCCAAATGTTTGCATTGTGGGTGCTGATTTGGCGCTACGACGACTGGATGGTTTGGCTGGGTTACGCTGCGATTTACGTGGCGACCATTTTGACCTACTGGTCAATGGTGCAATATTTGGCGGCCGCCAAAGACGATTTACTCAGCGAAGAACATCAATAGAAAAGCGGGCGAAAGCCCGTTTTTTTGTCTCTCGATTTTTGTTTTAGGTTGAGCGAGTATTTCGCCATGAAATGCTCGGTCTGAGTTCGGTTATCTTGTGGAAATATCGAGCTTTTTTGCTAGTAAACTGAGCAAATCAACGCTTTTTGAATGCAAAATAGACAAACGATTTAAAATCAAAAAAATTGTGTTGACTCATTTCATCGAATCCGTAGAATGCATCCCGTACTCCAGAGGAATGCCGCAATGCGGTGAGCCTTGAAGAGTGTCAGAGGCGCGTTGGCAGAGTGGCCATGCAGCGGATTGCAAATCCGTGGACCTCGGTTCGACTCCGGGACGCGCCTCCATTTGCGACACTAGCTCAGTTGGTAGAGCGCAACCTTGCCAAGGTTGAGGTCACGAGTTCGAACCTCGTGTGTCGCTCCAAATTACAGTGATAGGATCGACAATCGGTCGTGTTACTTCGATTTGAGTATCGTTATTCGATGCTTAGATGGTGTTACCATCGCAACAATTTTGCGTGCCCTGGTGGTGAAATTGGTAGACACAAGGGATTTAAAATCCCTCGACTTTCGAGTCGTGCCGGTTCAAGTCCGGCCCGGGGCACCATCTCTCTACAATATAGTTTATGCGACACTAGCTCAGTTGGTAGAGCGCAACCTTGCCAAGGTTGAGGTCACGAGTTCGAACCTCGTGTGTCGCTCCAAACAAGAAAAGCCCGACCAGAAATGGTCGGGTTTTTTGCTATCTGGCGGATGCGAAGAGGGCGAACCTCGTGCCTAAGCTGGTCGCGTCGTTCCAAACAAGAAAAGCCCGATCAGAAATGGTCGGGCTTTTTGTTATCCGGCACATGCGAAGAGGGCGAACCTCGTGCCCAAGCTGGTCGCGTCGCTCCAAACAAGAAAAGCTTGATCAGACAGGGTTGGGTTTTTTGTTATCCGGCACATGCGAAGAGGGCGAACCTCGTGCCCAAGCTGGTCGCGTCGTTCCAAACAAGAAAAGCCCGATCAGAAATGGTCGGGCTTTTTGCTATCTGGCATTTATTATCTGATATGGCTGATTGGGCTTTCAGCGCACTGCAACTTTACGGCTTGAGGCGATAAATATTGCCGCTGTCGGTGGAGAAGTAGATCCAGTCATCGGGTGAACGGCGAATATCGCGAATGCGCTCGTTCAGTGACTCCAGTAATCGCGTCTCTTCTATGGCGCTCTGGTTGTCATCCAACGTGATCACGTTAATGTGGGTGAGCTTGAGGGCGCCCGTCAGCAATTTACCATTGAGTTGTGGGTAGCGTTGACCGCGGTAGAGCAATAAGCCGCTGGGGGCGATTGAAGGAATGTACACTTTCCTTGGGGAGTCGATGCCGTCCGCTTCTTCACTGTCGCCGACAGACACCGGCCCCCAGTATTCTTTACCATACGATGTAGTTGGCCAGCCATAGTTGGCGCCTTTACGAATCAGATTGATTTCATCGCCGCCTCGCGGGCCGTGTTCAATTTCCCACAAGGTTTGACTGGGGGCATCATAATACAGCCCTTGCGGGTTGCGATGGCCGTAACTCCAGATCTGTGCTTGTGCGTTGGGATTACCAGCGAACGGGTTGTCATCGGGCGTTGTACCATCAAGGTTTAAACGCAACACGCTGCCTGCATGGGTTCGGCGATCTTGCCCGTTCGGGCGCATACCGCGATCGCCAATAGTGAAATAAAGGTGGGTCGCGTCAAAGGCAATGCGGCTACCGAAGTGACGCGTTGTGGTGGAATTGGACACAGTGATCAATACGTCTCGCCACGCCGTGACAGTTTTTCCGTCCCAGTTCGCCATGGCAAGCGTGGTATCGACACCGGAATCGTGTTGTTTACTGTAGGTGAAGTAGAACACGGTGGGGTCATGAGGTGAGAGTGCCACATCGAGCAAGCCGCCTTGGCCGTTTGCGGCTACCGAGGCCACTTGAAGCAGAGTGGTTTTGGTCTGCGTTTTGAGGTCCACCAGTACAATATCGCCATTTCTTTCCGTCACCAGCAGTTGATCGTTGGAGACAAAACTCATTCCCCAAGGCACCAACAGGCCACTCATCACTTTCTCGGCTTCCCACGCAGCCGCGTTGAAACTGCAAAGCCACATTAATATGCACAGTCGACGCACCATATCCTCATCCTTCACGTTGGGCGATAGAGAGAGTTTAGCAGCCTTTCACGGCCTATTCGTTTGTGTTCAGGGATGGTTGACGCTGTTGATCGCTCATTTATTCGTTAGGTGTGACACGTCATGTCATGTGTTGTCGCGCGTCATACTTTGGTCGAGTCCTCTGCGCGGGCAATGGCGTTGATTTTTCATGAAAGTTTCTTATCTATCTGTTTTTAAGATGATTTATTTCATGTTGAGTGGCCGTTTGGGCGGCGGCTATTTCACTTTGGCGCAGTGAAGCGTCCATATTTTCTGCTTTATCTCACAACCTATTGATGGTTTCTATGGCATAGTCATTACACTTATTGTGGTTTTATGCATTGATGGTGAATTCTTTACGCGACGGAGCCTCTGCTTGATATGAAGTCATTCCAATGGGATCGGTATTTTGAAACGGGCATCGATGATGTCGATGAACAGCATCAATATTTGGTGGGGTTCATTAATCGATATGGCGAGTTACTGTCGGAAAACAACGTCTCATTGCAAGACGTGCGTATGGCGTTGTTTGAACTCTCACGCTATGCCGAATTTCATTTCAAAGAAGAAGAGCAGTTAATGCGTGATGTTGGCATCGCTGAGGCGCACCTGAGTGAGCATATTGATGTTCATCGTACCTTTATGTCGGAGATTTTCAGCATGCAAGCGTTCCTCAGTGAAAGCGATGAGCGGCCTGCGGTGCAATTGTTGGAGTTCCTGATCCACTGGCTCGCTTACCACATTCTCGGTATCGATCAGAACATGGCGCGGCAGGTCAAAGCGATTGAACAGGGCCTCTCGGCGCAACACGCGTATGAGCAAGAAGAACGGCAACGAGACAGCGCGACGGAGCCGTTACTCAATGCGTTAAATGGTTTGTTTGAGCAGGTGTCGGAGCGAAACCGTGAGCTGATTCGCGTCAACCAATCGCTGGAAGAAAAGGTGCATGAACGCACGCAACAGTTGATGCAAGCGAATCGGCAGCTTGAAGCCTTATCGATGACTGACAGTTTGACAGCCTTACCCAATCGCCGCAAAGCGATGCGCCAGTTGGAGGTGTATTGGAACGAATCACAGCAGCAAGGGTTGCCGCTGGTGTGCATCATGATTGATGCAGACTACTTCAAACAGGTAAACGACAGTTGTGGTCATGATGCGGGCGATCGCGTGTTGATGGCGCTGGCGCATACGTTAAAACATGCGTTTCGTAGCGATGACTTAGTGTGCCGACTTGGGGGCGATGAGTTTTTGGTGATTTGCCCTAATACCGATCTCGATGGCGGCGTGCACATTGCAGAACTGACGCGTCAGCAAGTCAACAACCTGTTGGTGCCTACGGGCATGGAGCCTTGGCGGGGGAGCATCAGTGTCGGCGTGGCGGAATCCCATGGGTTTATGAACGATCACCATGCGTTGATTAAGCTCGCCGATACGGCGGTTTATCGCGCTAAAAAGGCGGGCAAAAACCGCGTTTGTGTGGCTCAATTTGAAGAAGTGATGAGCGCAGAGCCCAAGGCCAACTTGGCTTGAAAATCACGTTGCAGATGGGCAAAACAGAGTTCGCGAAACCAACGGTGCTCATCGTCATTTTGGAATTTTGCATGCCACAGTAAGTAGTAATTGTGCGTGGCCAATTCAAACGGCGCACTCAGTACCGCCAACGGGTAACGCTTGGCGTATTGCGCAGCGATATGCAGCGGCACCGTGACCAAGCAGTGTGTCCCAATGACGGTCTCCAAAGCCAAGCGAAGGGAAGGGAGCGTCGCGAAAATGCGGCGTTGTTTCTTGTGCTGACGAAACAAGTTATCCACCTGTCGCGTCTCTTCATGTAAGTCACTGACCAGAATATGTCGCGCGGAGAAGTAGTGCTCCAGCGACATGCCGTTTGTGGCGATCTCATTCGTCTGACAGCAGCAAATGACATAATGGTCGCTGGCCAGGCGTTTACCGTACAAATTCTCTGGCACCGTGACCGCCAATGTGCCCAGCAAGTCAAAGTTGGTTTCACCCAATTCACTCAGCGGTGCATTCTGCCACAGCGAGGTTTGAATGCCCGCTTGCGGGGCCTTCTCATACAGTTCAGCACAGAGCGCAGGCAGAATATCCATGGAAATGAAACTGTTGAACGCGAGTCGGAAAGAGCGGTCGCAATGTTGAATATTGGCTTGCGGCGGTAAATACAATTGATCGAGCTGAAACAGCAACGCGGGCAGGCGCTCTTTGAGCTGTTCGCCCCGCTGTGTCAACGTAAACTGCTGGCCATCACGGATGAGAATCGGATCCTGAAACTCGTCGCGAATCAAGCGCAGCGCCTTACTCATCGCCGGTTGAGTCACGTTCAGGCGGCGCGCGGCATCCGTGAGATTGCGAGTTTCAAGCAGCGCCATCAGCGCAGGCAGCAGTTTGTAGTTGTTCATCCGTGTCCTTACAGCGTTTTCAGCATCCACACATCGCAGCCGTTGTGTTCGGTGCCGGGCATCGCCGAGGGCAAATGCTCAAACCCCAAACTCTCATACAAACGCACTGCGGTACTCATATTCGACAGCGTGTCGAGGTAACAGTGCGTAAACCCTTGGTGCTTGGCAAAGGCGAGGCATTGTGTGGCCAGCGCTTTGCCCAAACCATGACCACGACTTTCCGGCAACAGGAATAGCTTTTTGAGTTCGCAGACGGAATCACTGCCGTTGAATGGTGCGATGCCGCCGCCACCAACGATCTTGCCGCCCAGCGTTGCAACCCAATAGCCACTGCGATTTTGGGCCACATAATGCTGGCTCATTGCCAGTACTTCATCATCGGATGGGCCGAAACCGTCGCCAATTGCGCCAAATTCAGCACCGACGCTTTTGATGATCGTGCAGATGATGGGATCGTCGTCTGTGCAGATGGGCTGGATGTGTGTGTTCATGTCGACCTCGAGAAATGATGAAGATGGAGTCGTCACCTTACGTGGGGAAGAGTATAAACAGAAATCAAAATATTCACTAATCACCATAACCAAAAGTGATAGCTGGCGAAAAATAATCGGAGGGTCAAATTCGGCTGTTTAACAAATAAACGAAAGCACCTTTTCCTGCGGTTGAAAGTGTGATTCAGGCCGATTTCAATTTGGCTTTGACAGCAGCTTTCGTTACTATGTACAGCTATTTGAAAAACCCCAAGAATCCCTTATGGTCAGCCTATCGGTACCCCAAAAGGGCACCAAGGTCACCCTTTTGGGCTCCTTAAGGAAACTGCTCATCAGCAGACGAGGAAACGATGCAACATCTACAAGAGATTATTGCTAACGCGACCGCAGCCATTAATGCTGCAGAGTCGTTAGTCGCACTGGATGAAGTGCGTGTTCAGTACCTGGGCAAAAAAGGTGAGCTGACGGCTCAGCTGCAAAGCCTAGGCAAACTTCCACCAGAAGAGCGCCGCACTGCTGGTCAGGAAATCAACGTCGCAAAAGAAACGGTTCAAAAAGCCATTGCTGCGCGCAAAGACAGCCTGCAACGTGCAGAGCTGGAAGCGAAGCTGGCGGCAGAAACCATCGACGTGACCCTGCCTGGTCGTCGTATCGAGAACGGTGGTCTGCACCCAGTCACCCGTACGATCGAGCGTATTGAAAGCTTCTTTGGCGAACTGGGCTTTACCGTTGAGTCTGGTCCTGAAATCGAAGATGATTTCCATAACTTCGATGCGTTGAACATCGCCGACGATCACCCAGCGCGTACTGACCACGATACCTTCTTCTTTAATCCAAAGTTGATGCTGCGTACTCACACGTCTGGCGTACAGATCCGTACCATGGAAGAGAACCAGCCGCCGCTGCGTTTCATCGCACCTGGCCGTGTTTACCGTAACGACTACGACCAAACACACACGCCAATGTTCCACCAAGTGGAAGGCATGCTGGTTGACGAAAACGTCAACTTCGCACAGCTAAAAGGCATCCTGCACGACTTCCTGTGTAACTTCTTTGAAGAAGACTTGGAAGTGCGTTTCCGTCCATCTTACTTCCCATTCACTGAGCCTTCAGCAGAAGTGGATGTGAAAGGTAAGAACGGTAAATGGCTGGAAGTACTGGGCTGCGGTATGGTGCATCCAAATGTACTGCGCAGTGTGGGTATCGACCCTGAAAAATACTCTGGTTTCGCATTCGGTATGGGCGTTGAGCGTCTGACCATGCTTCGTTACGGTGTGAACGACTTGCGTGCGTTCTTCGAAAACGACCTTCGTTTCCTAAAACAGTTCAAGTAATCCAGAGGTTTAATCACAATGAAATTCAGCGAATCTTGGCTTCGTGAGTGGGTTAACCCTGCGGTTACCACGGACGAGCTTACTCACCAAATTACGATGGCCGGCTTGGAAGTTGACGATGTCCTTCCGGTTGCGGGCACTTTTACTGGCGTGAAAGTGGGCCACGTTGTGGAATGTGGTCAGCACCCAGATGCCGACAAACTGCGTGTAACCAAAGTGGATGTGGGCGAAGAAGAACTGCTCGACATCGTGTGTGGCGCGCCAAACTGCCGTCAGGGCCTCAAAGTCGCGGTTGCGACGGTTGGCGCTGTACTGCCAGGCGATTTCAAAATCAAAAAAGCGAAACTACGTGGCCAGCCTTCTCACGGCATGCTGTGTTCTTTCTCTGAACTGGGTATTGATGTTGAATCCAACGGCATCATGGAACTCGCGGAAGATGCCGTGATCGGTACTGACTTCCGTGAATTCCTGGCGTTGAATGACGTCACCATCGATGTTGACCTAACCTCAAACCGCGCCGACTGTTTCAGCCTGCGTGGTATGGCGCGTGAAGTGGGCGTACTCAACCGCGCGGATGTGGCTGAGCCTGCCGTTTCACCTGTTGCTCCCACGATTGATGCGAACATTTCGATCGAAGTGAAAGCACCAGCGGCGTGTCCTCGCTACTTGGGTCGTATTGTGAAGAACGTCAACGTTCAAGCGCAAACGCCATTGTGGATGCAAGAAAAACTGCGTCGTTGTGGCATTCGTTCTATCGATCCAATCGTCGACATCACCAACTACGTGATGCTTGAGCAAGGCCAGCCAATGCACGCATTTGATCTGGCGAAGATCGAAGGCGGCATCGTGGTGCGTCTGGCTGAGCAAGGCGAGAAACTGACGCTGCTAGACGGCAACGAAGCGGAACTCAATGCCGACACACTGATCATTGCTGACCACAACAAAGCGCTGGCGATTGCGGGTATCTTTGGTGGCGAGCACTCAGGTGTGAGCACTGAAACCAAAGACGTGCTGTTAGAATGTGCATTCTTCGCTCCGGATCATATTCGTGGCCGCGCACGCAGCTACGGTCTGCACACTGATTCTTCTATGCGTTACGAACGTGGTGTGGATTACGCACTGCAACACGCTGCGATGGAACGTGCAACACAACTGCTGATCGACATCTGTGGTGGTGACGTTGCACCGGTTGTGGCGGCTGAATCTGATGCGGATCTGCCAAAACCAAACACCGTGGCTCTGCGCCGCACGAAACTAGACAACCTGCTGGGTCACCACATCGCGGATGCGGACGTGGTTGAAATCCTGCAACGTCTAGGCATGAGCGTTGAAACCACAGCGGAAGGCTGGACTGCGACAGCGCCAACTTGGCGTTTTGACATCGCTATCGAGCAAGATTTGGTGGAAGAAGTTGGCCGTATCTACGGTTACGACAACATTCCAAACCAAGCGCCGGCGGCTGCACTGAACATGAACCTGCACAAAGAAGCAAACCTGCCTCTGAAACGCGTTCGTGATCTGCTGGTTGACCGTGGTTACCACGAAGCCATCACATACAGCTTCGTAGAGCCAGAACAGCAAAAACTGATCGTGCCAGATGTAGAGCCTTTGATTCTGCCAAACCCAATCTCAGCAGACATGTCTGCGATGCGTTTGAGCCTGATTCAAGGTCTGCTGAACACAGTGGTTCACAACCAAAAACGTCAGCAACCACGCGTGCGTCTGTTCGAACAAGGTCTGCGTTTCATTCCGGATCAAGCGGCTGAAAACGGCATGCGCCAAGAGCCGATTTTGGCGGGCGTGATTTCAGGAACTCGTGGTGAAGAGCACTGGAACCTAGAAACCGCAACCGTTGATTTCTTTGACTTGAAAGGCGACGTGGAAGCGATTCTGGAACTGACTGCGAACGGCAAAGCATACAGCTTCGCTGCGGCAAAACACCCAGCGCTGCACCCAGGCCAATCCGCTGCGATTGTTCTGGATGGCAAAACGATCGGTGTGATCGGTACGGTTCACCCAGAGCTTGAGCGTAAATTTGGTCTGAACGGTCGTACCATCGTGTTTGAAATCGAATGGTCGGCGATCAACACCAAAGTGATCCCAGAAGCGGTTGCACTGTCTAAGTTCCCATCAAACCGTCGCGATATCGCGGTTGTGGTTGACGACGCGGTGGCATCTGGTGACATCGTGAAAGCGTGTCTGGCGCAGGGCGGCGAATTCCTAAAAGACGCCAAACTGTTTGACGTTTACGTGGGCAAAGGCGTTGAGGATGGCAAGAAGAGCTTGGCAATTGCTCTGACGCTACAATCCGCTGAACGTACGCTGGAAGATGCTGATATCGCCGGTGCGGTTGAAGCCATCGTGGCTCATGTCTCCGCGAAATTTGGTGCCACACTGCGCGACTAATGGTTGCAAATTGTGTGAAAAAGCAGGCTCGAGAGCCTGCTTTTTTTATTCCGAATGACTTGCATTTGCCCCATCGGTTGGCGCATCATTTGGAGCAACCACCTGATTTACAGATAAATTTAAAAATTTTTTTTGGCGTAACGAAAATTTTTTCCTACGCTGTAATTAGAGAGAAGCTCTAAATATTTTGGGTGAATTAGTATAAGTAACTAAAATATCAGTAGTTTTTCTTTAAATGTGAAGACAAGTTTTGCGGCTAAGCGCGCGATGAACGTCTCTTTTTGTGGTGAGATTTTGGTTGGTCTCAATAAAAAAGTTGGCGAAAATCATAAGCTTGGCATACACTTTTCAGGTGATGCCAATTATGTCTTTGATTGGCTAAGCAAAAATTGCTTTGGTGCTGTCGTTGCACAGCAAGGTTTAACATAGCTTTGAGGGAAGTTTTATGGCGCTCACAAAGGCCGATTTGGCTGAGAACCTGTTTGAAAAACTAGGGTTTAGTAAACGGGATGCCAAGGAAACGGTTGAAGTGTTTTTTGAAGAAATTCGCAAAGCACTCGAAGGTGGCGAACAGGTAAAACTCTCCGGTTTTGGTAATTTTGATCTGCGAGACAAAAACGAACGTCCGGGTCGAAATCCAAAAACGGGTGAAGATATTCCGATCACCGCTCGACGTGTCGTAACGTTCCGCCCAGGGCAAAAACTAAAAGCCCGAGTCGAGAACATTAAAAAGTCGTAAAAAGACCGAGCATTAGACCACGCTTTCGCGTGGTCTTTTCATATCTGGCTTATGCGGCTTGAATGTGTGTGGTGATGTAAGGCTGCCATGCCTGCTGGTAGAGATCTTGTGACTCGCGGCGAATCTTCTGAATTTTAGCCATCTCCCAATCGTTGAGTGCGCGCTGGTCACGACCTGCGGTGCGCTCAATGTTCTGAATCTGTTTATAAAGGTCATGCTCTGGGCCACTTTTCACATCGGCAATCGCTTTCAAGTGAAATTGTACTTCGGCAATGATGCCGGTTTTTGGCAACTGAACCAGCACGTTCAAGTCGCGATAACCTGATTCCGCTGGTGATTTAAAGCGGTTTTTCACCTTCATCACCGTCGCTTCGCGGCTCAGGGCCTCATAGGCGTCAACCAAGCTCGGCACATCATCGGCGATGATCGTGGCGCGCGCCAAATCGGTAATGCGTTCCGGTTGACCATTCAACTCCAATTCGATTTTTTCCAAGGCGCGGTGGTGTGATTTTACGCCAGAAAAGTAGGCGTGGGTGGATGTGAGTAGTGCGGTACTTTTGCACAAAGTTTCCAGTTCACACTGGGCTTGATGCGCTTTGCTGTAGAGGATGTCGAAATCCTGATAAGGCTGCAGAACGCTGTTTTGCGTGGTTTGAATGCCGTAAAGGCCGCTGAGGCTATGTTTGAAAAGCTTTGAACTGACTTGATTTTGCGATTCACCTCGGTTGTCTTCCGACGTGGTATCAAAAGGCAGAGCGGCCGCAAAAGCAGGCGCTCGGCTCAGAACCAGAAGCATCAGTGCCGTCGTTCGTAAGAATAGGCTCATTCACTCTCCTTAGCTTGCGCTGTTAGGTCAAAATTGGCAATCAGAAGGGCCATAACAGTGTGCAAACGAAGCATTCTCTTCAATAAAGATGTTGGGTTGAAAACGCTAAACTCAATCGCATCCCAACGACAAATGTGCAGAGTGTGTGGTCTGTCACATGACAATGCTCGGTTATTCAGACTATTAGCCGAATAAACAGTTCCTTTTGAGAGTGTAAGGAAGTGTGTCTTTCACAAAACGCTGACCGAGTGTTAAAAACTGGCTACCGAATTTAACCAGAATTCGTTACCCTATCGCGCTTCCATGACTTCAGAGATGACGAATGAACGATCCAGAATTTTGGCACGCGAAATGGGCCTCAAACCAAATTGGCTTTCACTTGACCGATGTGAACACATTGCTCAGCGATCACTGGCACGAGACACAGCCAAAACGTGATGAACGCGTTTTGGTGCCGTTGTGTGGTAAAAGCGAAGACCTCATTTGGTTGGCGGAAAAACATGACGATGTGCAAGGGGTGGAACTCAGCCCGATTGCGGTGCGCGCCTTTTTTGCGGAACACTTCTATACTCCAACTGTGACGCAGATTAACGGCCTGCATGAGCTGTATCAGTTTGATGAGCTGTCAATTTACACCGGGGATTACTTCACGGCGCCGCTGCAACCGGTCGACATTGTTTATGATCGCGCGGCACTGATTGCCTTGCCGGAAGGGATGCGCGCGGATTACGTGGCTCGTCTGAAATCTCTGCTCAATCCGGGCGCACGGATTCTTTTGGTCACCCTCGATTACGATCAGCAAGAGCTGAGTGGCCCACCGTTTAGTGTGAATGAAGAGGAAGTGAAGCGCTTGTTTAGTGGGTTTTCGGTTCGTCGTTTACTGCGTGATGAAGCCAACGCACAGCATCCGAAACGCGCCAAAAAAGGCCTCAGTCGTTTTGCCGAAGAAGTTTGGTTGATTGAAAGCTGAACCTGTGGCTCACGAATGGAGTAAAAGGTCTAATCAAAGATTGTAAAGGTGCCAAGATGCTGTACGATATGGCACCTTTTCGCTAGGTTGAAAAATAAGCAGCGCATGAAGAATGCTGCAAATCATCTCAAATTTTCCGATTGTGGCGGGCTCTCCCGCAATACCATGAGGTCCTAGTATGTTTCTTTTTAACAGCCGTAAACAAGAACAGAATCACCAAGCTCAACTCGACGCCATACGCTCTGCCAGTATGGTGCTCACTGCGATTAAACATCGCGTACCGTATATCGAATTTTCCAGTGATGGCCGTATTCTTACGGCCAACGAACTGTTTCTCAGCGCGATGGGATACTCGCTTGACGAAGTGCAAGGCCAACACCATCGTCTTTTTTGTGATAAGCAACTGACTTCATCGGCATCGTATCAAAATTTTTGGCGTGAATTGGCGCAGGGCAACCCGCAACACGGGACGTTTCGCCGCGTGCGTAAAGATGGTCAAGATATCTGGATTGAAGCCACGTACGTGCCGGTGGTCGATGAACAGGGCCGCGTGGTGAAAGTGGTCAAAGTGGCCAGCGATGTCACCGAAGAAAAATTGCAGCTCGATAGCCAAGCCGCCATTTTTGAAGCACTAAAAACGTCGTTGGCGTACATCGAATTCACCCCGCAGGGGCAGATCCTCAATGCCAATGATAATTTCTGTCGCTGCGTGGGGTACTCACTGCGTGAGATTCAAGGCCAGCACCATCGCCTATTTTGCAGTGAGGCGTTCATGCAGAACAATCCCGATTTTTGGCCATCATTGGCCCGTGGTGAATTCAAATCCGGACTGTTTGAACGTCGCAATCGAAATGGTGATGTGATTTGGTTGGAAGCCACCTACAACCCGATCAAAGATCAGCAGGGCAACGTGGTGCGAGTGGTGAAATTCGCCAGTGAAATCACCGCGCGTATTCATCATCTGCAGGCGATTCAACAGGCGTCGAAGGTGGCGCAGCGCACGTCGCTTGAAACGTTGGACATTGCCAATGATGGCGCGAAAACCTTAGATGTCGCCGCTGATGTGGCGAACCAGATTGACGGCTCGGTAGAGCAAGCGTCGTCGTTGATGGAGAAACTGACCGAACAGTCACAGCAAATATCGCAAATCGTCACCACCATTTCGACCATTGCTGACCAAACCAATTTGTTGGCATTAAACGCTGCGATTGAAGCGGCAAGAGCCGGTGAATATGGCCGTGGGTTTGCGGTGGTGGCCGATGAAGTGCGTAAGCTTGCGGCGAACACATCGCACGCGACGGATGAAATTGGCAACATCGTGAAACGGAACAGCGAATTGACCCAAGTGTCAGAGCAAACCATGACGGAAATTCAGCGCAAGGTCATTGAATGCAATCAACAATTGCAAGCGACCCAAGCGCTCATCGACGAGATTCGACACGGTGCGCAGAATGTTGCGGATACGGTGAGTCAACTCGTCAACGACTGATTGCTTCATCACGCGACAAAAAAGCGCGCTCAATGGCGCGCTTTGTGTTTTCTAATGCCACGAACACTCAGTAGTGGATTTTCACTGCTTTGGCGCATTCAATCGCGCGAGTTGTTGCTTCAGTGGTGGTTTTCCCCCGAGACAGCGCCACACCTAGGCGGCGACGACCGTTGATTTCGGGTTTGCCGAACAGGCGGATTTGCGAGTTCGGGACACACAACGCATCGTCTAAACCGGAGAACTGAATATCGCTTGAGGTGCCTTGACCAAGAATCGCCGCGGACGCAGCAGGGCCGTATTGCGTGATCTCGCCAATCGGTAAGCCGCTAAATGCACGCACATGCAGTGCGAACTCTGATACATCTTGAGAGACCAACGTCACCATGCCGGTGTCGTGAGGGCGAGGGGAGACTTCGTTGAAGATCACTTGGTCGCCTTTGACAAACAGTTCAACACCAAACAAACCATAGCCGCCCAGTGCGTTGACGATTTGTTCTGCCACGTATTCTGCTGCTTTGAGTGCATTTTCTGACATCGTTTGTGGCTGCCAAGATTCACGGTAATCCCCGTCTTCTTGACGGTGGCCAATTGGCGCGCAGAAATGAACGCCATCGACCGCGCGCACGGTCAGCAACGTAATTTCATAATCAAAATCGATAAAGCCTTCAACAATCACACGGCCTGCGCCTGTGCGGCCGCCTTCTTGCGCGTATTGCCACGCTTTTTCTACATCTTCCGCGGTCTTAATCACGCTCTGGCCTTTGCCCGATGAGCTCATGACCGGCTTACATACACAAGGAATACCGACGAATTCAACCGCCGCGACGAAATCGTCATAGTTGTCAGCAAACTGATATGGGGACGTCGGCAGAGAAAGTTCTTCAGACGCGAGGCGACGAATGCCTTCACGGTTCATGGTGAGACGCGTCGCATTTGCCGTGGGAACCACGTTCAACCCTTGCGCTTCCAATTCCACCAGTTTGCTGGTGGCGATCGCTTCAATTTCGGGTACCACGTAATGCGGTTTTTCTAAATCAATCACCTGTTGCAATGCGTTTGCATCGAGCATATCGAATACATGGCTGCGGTGCGCGACTTGCATCGCTGGCGCATGTTCATAACGATCGCAGGCAATCACTTCCAAGCCTAAACGCTGGCACTCAATCGCCACTTCTTTACCAAGTTCACCAGAGCCAAGCAACAGCACGCGTTTAGCACTGTTTCGAGTCGCAGTCCCCAACATAGAGCGAAAATCCTTATAGTGATGCATCGATTCCCAGTATCACAGCGATACTGGGAATACCCTGAGTAAAAACAGCGGCAATCATACTGGAATTTGCTAAAAAAGCAAACGTTTGCGCTAGGTGTGTCGTGAGCAAAATTAACGCATCGCAAACCGTTCGGAATGAAAGTTTTGTTGCGGTAACCCCATGCCAATCAACTGATTTTTCAAGCTGGAAGCAAAGCCTGCTGGGCCACAGAAACTGACACTCGCCTGTGTGAGGTTGAGGTGCTCTGCCACGCGTTCGGCACACAATCGTTCGTTGTTGGCCGAGGTGTAAACATGCAGGTTCACGTTCGGCAAGTTGCTGACGAAGCGCTCCAAGAGTTTGACGAAATACTGCTGTTTGTTGTTATCACGGCAGTAGAACAATTCAATATGACGTCCTGATGAATGCGGTTGTTGTGTCAGGTGTTGTAACCACGCGACAAACGGCACAATCCCGATTCCGGCGCCCACCCACACTTGTTGCACCTCGGCAGGGACTTGGAAACGTCCGTAACCCCCTTCGACGGTGACCGCATGCCCTTGTTGCAATGTGGTGAACAGGTGATGGGTGTAATCGCCCAGATCTTTCATCGCAAATTCAACGTGTTGGGTGAATGCATCGTACTTCAAGATGGAGAAGGGGTGAGGCGCTTCGCCATCTTGAAAATCGAGGTAAGCGAATTGACCTGCACGGTAATCCAACGGCTTATCCAACGTGATGCCAATATGCAGCACACGATAATCATTGCTGTCATCCACCACGTGTTGCACCAATGACACCCGCCCATTCACTTTGCGACGGCGACCAATTTGGCCGCTGAGTGACAGCACGGCGCACAGTGAACCGACTGCCGCGCAAACCCAAACCAGCGTGTTTAAGGTCGCGGCACTCCATTGATAATCCAGCACGGCCACCGAGTGGAATGCACCGGCGAGGAAAATCGCGCCTGCTAGTTTGTGAGTGAAACGAAAACGGCGGTAACTGATGGCTTGAAATAGGCTAATCGCGACGAAGATAACGAACACATAAAAGCTGTATTCGCCGACGACTTTCCCCCAATGCATCCAGTTGATGCCCTCGATGGCTTGCCCTAACCGTGCACGACGTTGCGGTGCGGCTAACAGGCCAAGGCTGATGAGCCACTTAGGAGATTCAATCATGATCCAGTGCGCTACTAGGGCTACGAGCGCGCCGATCCCCATCTGTTTGTGAATGGCGTAGCCTTTGTCGAGTCCGTTGACAAACTCTTCCACTTTGGGCAACCGCATCGCCAACACCATTGCGACGGCCATGTAGGCAAACCCGATCGCACCAGTCAGCAGGATTAGTTGGTGACGCCAATAGAAAAAGTTTGCCTCTGGATCCCAGGTGAACAAGACATTGGGTAACCATAACAAACTGATAATGAACGCAATTGTTTTCATGATCTAAGTCCTTTCATTTATTGTGGGTATAGATTAGATCGGTCAATGAAAAGACGGAATCGACTTTATCTTGTTTTACTTGGGTTGACTTATCTTTACATAACACCGCTTTCCAGCGACAGCGCAAAGATCAGCAGTAGGGGGAGGGTCACGACGCACAAGAAGTTGCCAAACAGCACCATGGACGCCACATTGGTTGGCTCGATATGAAACCGTTCGGCGAACAGATAGTTCATGACCGCAGGAGGTAACATGGTAAACAGCACCATCATTTGCAATTGCATGGTGGGCAAAGGAATCAAGATGTAGATGAGGGTAAATGCGACGGCGCCGGTGGCGAGTGATTGCGCGGTTGAGATCAACCCAACCCGTAAACCCGACAGGCGCATGTTGGTCATCTGAGCGCCCAACGACAGCAGCATCACGGGCACCGCCGCTTGGCCCAGCAGGGTGGTTGCTTCGTAAAGTGGCGTCCATACGGGCGTGCCCGATAAGTTAAACAGCATGGCAATCACGGTCGCAATGAATACAGGTGCAGTGAAAATCTGACGAAATGACCCGCCTTTACTGAGCAGCGCAAGCCCCAAGCTGATGTGCAAGCACGCGGAAACCACAAACAGCAACACCGCCGAAGCGAGCGCGGTTTCCCCAAACGTATAAGTAAACAGCGGAATGGCGAGGTTACCGCTGTTGCGAAACATATGCAGCGGCGCCCATGCTTTAAAGTTCCAGCCGCCGATTTTACACAGTGGGATCATCAGTAATCCGGGCACCAACACCGCAATGAGTGAAGCGTAAATCAGCGGCAGTTGCGCGGTGTCTAATGGCATGGTCGCCAGTGAAGAGAACACCAAGGCGGGCAGAAACGTATCCATGTTGATGCGGTTGATAGGGCGAAAATCGGGTTTGAGCCAGCGCCCAATCGCATAACCCACGCACACCAGAGCCATCACGGGAAAAAGAATACTCACGACCTGTTCAAACATCGGTGTCCTTACCTAAGTTACGCCACATAAGGTGTTCAAATTAGCAGGGTTTTTCACCAGCGTCACGGATTCGATGGGGGATTCGTGCAGCGTGTGGCGCCGAGGTGTGTCGTTGGCAACCATGGGCTATCGCCAAAAAGTGCAATCAAAGTCAGGGATAAGAAGTCGATTAACGGTGTCGCTCAACTAAGCTTTTGATTACTACAACAATAAGGAATCAGCGTATGAAATCATCCTTCGTAGCAATCGGATTAGGGCTTGTTGTCGTCAGCAGTGGCAGTGTGGCCAGCACCGATAACTTTGATCGGTTTTACATCGGGCTTGGCGCGAGTTTTACCGAATTGGAAAGTGAGAGTTACGACATTGTCTCGGAAGACAAAGCGGACGTGACCTCACTCGGGTTAGTGTTCGGTTATCAACCGATCAAATATTTTGCCATTGAAGGGCGTGAACTGTTTCGCGTCTCTCGACACGATGATCTCTACGATACACAAGCGTCGTTGTTGGCGCGCGGTATCTTACCCATTCATGAATACTTCAACTTTTACGCGGTGGCAGGGTTGAGTTTGCTTGCCAAAGATGGATTTGACGAACACGGCACAGACTTTACCTACGGCGTGGGCATGCGTATCAAAAACCGCACGCCGTTCATTTTGGATGTGGAGTACCGCATGCTCTACGACGACACGTTTGATGGCATCGACATGGAGCTTCGTTCAATCAACCTCAACTTTTTATACGGTTTTTAATCTGCGTAGCCCACGATGTGTGGTGGGCTGTGCTGCCATATGTCGCGAAAGCACGCCAAGACAGCATTTGAATCGGATGAGCAGCGCATCTCATCGCGTTTTGATGCTCGAACAATAGAAACGCGGCGTGAATCATTTCAATTCGATATATTAACGATTAGAATTTTAGCCATTACTAACATTTAGCCATTGCTAACATTCAGAGGACTGAGATGTCTCGCTTTCGCTTAGTCAAACTGCACACGAAAACGGTGCTGCTGTTCTCATTGGGTATCATGGCCGTCCTATTGAGCTGCCTATTTGTCACCCGTTACTTTTTCCTGTTTAGTCTCAATGAACTTGAAGATATGGAGATTCACCGCGCCAGCGACCAAGCGCAGGCGGTGATTCAGTCGTTGGTGAGTCGTCAAGAAAAGAACTCGTATGATTGGGCTTACTGGGACGAAACCTACCGTCTGCTGATTGATGACAATCCCGAGTATATTGATCGAAATTTATCGCAGGAATCGCTCGATGCGTTGACCATCGATCTGATGGTCTTTATGCGGCCCGACTACACATCCGTGGCCACATTGCGTCGCAGCGACGATGAGCACGTCGATGTACCCGTTCTGCTTGCCACATCAAGTTTGCATGCGTTTCTGCAGCATATGTCGACACGCTTAGACAGCCAAAAACGCAGCGAAGCGGGGCTGGTCAAAGTGAACCAACAAGTCTGGATCATCACCATCACCCCCGTTCGTGACAGCAATGGCGAATCTGAGACCGTGGGCTGGATGCTCTGGGGACAACTACTCACGCGTTCTTTCCCCGCGTTGTATCAAGAATTATTGATGGCACAGAGCCAACTGCTGACCGATCCCAACGTCATCTCTGGCGTGCACGAAGCCTTTGGGGTTGACGACAACCCCCATTCGATACTTAGAACCGATGACGAATTGGTTCACTACGCGTCGATTCGAGATTTGAGTGGCAGCGAAGTGGCGATCCTCAAAACGTGGGAGCCGCGCTTGTACTACCAGAAAGGTGAATATGTTTTTTTCTATATGATCCTCAGCCTATTGGTAGTGACATCGTTGATTTCGGCGGTCGTGTATTGGTTGTTTAAAGACAAAGTGGGCAAACGCTTCACCCATTTTGAACAGAATATCGAGGCGCTGCTCGGCAGCGTGCCGTTGCAATCGGACGTACGCCAAGATGAGTTTGAACGCATAACTCAGTTGGTGGAGTCGCTGGCGCGTTCGTCCAATCAAGCGCAAGATCAGTTGAAGGCGACGTTGCAAAAGTTTGAAGCGCTTTATCATGGCCAGTCGGTGGGCATGATTTTGCTGAATGAAAAAGTCATAGTGGATGTCAATCCGGCCACATTGGAGTTGCTCGGCTACTCACGTGAAACCTTGATTGGCAAAACGCTGGAGGCGATTTGCGGCACCAGCAATGCTGACTGCGCAGTGGAGCAGTTTTTCGCGATGCTCGACAAGGGGCAAAACAAATTCGAAGCCATGATGCTGCGATCTGATATGACAGAAATTGCCTGCTCGATAGAAGCCACGATTCTGCAAGATGGCGATACGTCTTCGGTGATGTTGGCGGTGCAAGATATCAGTGAGCAAAAGCAGCAGGCGGAATTGATTCAAACGCTGACGCAATACGATCCAATTTCCGGCTTACTCAATCGTCCCACACTCATTCATTGTGTTCGCCGCCTGTTTCGTCATCAGTCCGAAGGGCTTGAATTTTCAGTCATCTACTTTAACGCGACCCGGCTCAAAGAGATTGATGAAGTGTATGGTCATGAACTCTACGATGCGTGCGTGCGCCACATCGCCGACAGTTTGAAGCGTTATTTTAGCCGCGAAGATGTAGGGCGGATCAGTGAACATGAGTTTATCGTCTGCTGCACTGGCCCGCTGAATCGCGTGGAGTCGATGGGCAGCCACATTCTGTCAGCGTATCGCGCGAAGATCAGTTTGGCGGAGATGGAGCTCGACCTTGGGCTCAAAGGGGCGTTGCTGCCGTCTTCCATCGATTTCGAGAACTTTGAAAATATCGTCCATTGTGGTTACTACACCGTCATGAATCGCTCGTTGTCGGTGGCACATTCGCTGAACGTCGTGACGCCAGAACAGTTTGAGCAAACCCAAGAAGTGCAGATCCTTAATCGCGACATCGTGGCTGCACTGAAAAATCGCGAAATCATTGCTCATTATCAACCGATTGTGAAAGCCGCATCCGGCCAGTTAGTTGGCTTTGAAGCCTTGGCGCGCTGGAAACATTCGCAATTTGGAATGGTGTCGCCTGCCGTGTTTGTGCCACTGGCCGAACAGCGAAAACTGATAGTGGAACTCGGCGAGCAAATTCTTGACCAAGCGTGTGCATTTTTGCAAACGTTTCAACAAGCGCAAGGCCACAACAAACAGATGGTGAGCATTCACGTCAACATCTCCAGCCCGCATTTTTATCACAGCAGTTTGGTTGATACGCTGCGCAACGTGATCGCGCAGTATCAACTTGAAGCCGGGCAATTGGTACTAGAGCTGACGGAAAGCATTCTGATGGGGGTTGAAGAAGAGACGCAGCAGCGCATGGATGCCATTAAAGCGCTTGGCGTTCAATTGGCGCTGGATGATTTTGGTACGGGTTACTCATCGTTCAGTTCGTTGTGTAATTTTCCACTGGATATTGTCAAACTGGACAAGTCGTACATCGATGGTTTAGACACCAATGAGAAAGCCAAATCGCTGATTCGCAATATCATCAACATGTCACAAGAACTCGGCTTAACCACGGTGGCCGAAGGGGTTGAGAACGCGTCACAGCTGAGAAAGCTCAACGTGTGGAACGTGGATGAAATTCAAGGCTATTACTTCTACAAACCGATGGATGCAGCGCTGGCGCTGGAAACGTTTCGTCATTGAAAGAGGGAACGTTGATGGGAAATGGCGAAGAAACGTCGGCAAAAAGGTAAGAGCGAAAAGAAAAAGCCAGACTGCGTCTGGCTTTTTCGTGGATATCATTCTTTGGGGCACCGAGCGTTACAGTGACAGATACGACAGTGGAATGTCCGGATTAATGGCTTCCAGTGTGGATTGGGTATCGGCCAAGTGACTGATGCTGCCTTCGGCCATTTCAGCCAGCGCGGCACTTTCGATGGTGTCGAATGTTTCACCCGCCATGCGCAATTGAATCAAGGCCACTTGCAATGGGGGCAAGCTTGGGTTGAACGCCGCATTTTCTGCGTACGCACCCAGATATTGCTGACCGCTGGTGGTTTGCAGCGCTACGCCGCTCAGGTTGGCGGTGTATGGCGCGTGGCTGCGGTTCAGGGCAACTAGTGCTTGCTGCACCAATGGTTCTTCATCGTCGCTGGTTTTGCCATGATTGACGTTGGCCATCAGCGCCGATTCAATGCCTAAATCTGCTGGGCCAAACGATTCTGGCAAGTAGTATTGCAACGACTTTTCTTCACGTTGTGGCAGTTGAATTGACAGCGTTTTCGATGTGTTCAATTCATTCATGAACTGACGGCAGTGACCACATGGGCTGTAGTTGACGGTAATGTCCGCCAAACCTTCTTCGCCCTTCATCCAAGCATGGCTGATGGCCGCTTGTTCAGCGTGAATAGTTTGACCCAGTTGCACCCCAGAAAACTCCATGTTGCCGCCGAAGTAGAGGCGACCCGACAGGCCACGCACGATGGCGCCGACATAAAACTTGGAGATAGGCACATAGGCGTAGGCCGCTGCCAAAGGAAGCAAAGTCACACGCAGATCAGCATCACTCATTTCCGAAATGGAAAGCAGTTGGTTGAACTGGTCGGGAGAAAGGGTAGCGTCAAAATCATCAGCCAAGGTGATCGGAGTCAGAAACTCTGCGATTGGCTTCGGCATGCCCGCTAGCGCCTGTTCAATACGGCTTTTCATAAAGAATCCTTAATAATGTATTGAACTTCATTTTAGGCAACCGATGCAGCTTTACTGAGATTTTTGTCACATAAATGAATGTAACGACATTTCAGTTTTCATAATTAGAGTGATATCACACATGTCATCGATTGCACAAGGCGAAAGAGTGAAGTCCGTCGATGATCGCGTCACGATCATCGACAGAGGCCACAAAGTTTCCATGAGTTTAGAGGGCGGAGAGCCAGATCGCGAATCCAAATAGGCTTGGTGCGAGAATCGAGGTGATGACGCCGCACAGCACCAACGCCAGAGAACTGAAGGCCGCATCGCGCGGGTCTCTTTCTGCGCAACTGGCGGTGCCCAATGCGTGGGACACGGTGCCCATCGTCAGGCCGCGAGCGATCGGGTGTGTCACGTTGAGCACTTTGTAAATGGGGTAGGCGAGAATCGCGCCAAACAGACCAACCATGAGTACCAGAATGGCGGCCACCGCTGGCTCACCGCCAAGGTTACTGGCGACTTCCATGGCAATCGGTGTGGTGACGGATTTGCCCATCAAGGCGGCGATCAAGCTGATTTCGGCTTTCATGCTCACCGCGATCAAGCTGGCGGTCAACATCGACATCACACTGCCCACGCCACAGGCCAGCATCACCAAACGCCAGTTGGCACGGATCTGAGGCAGTTGCTCATACAGCGGATAGGCGAGCGCCACCACGGCGGGTTGCAGCAAGTCGCTCAACCATTTGTTGTCGGCATAGTAGGTTTCAAACGGCACCTTCAGGTACATCAGCACCGGAATGATGATCGCGATACAAATCAGCAAAGGATTCAAGAACGGTGAATTGCCTTTCTTCGCCACCCAACGAGCGAAGAAGAAGACGATGAGGGTGACAATCAACCACATGATTTCTTACCTCGCTTGAGAAAACGATCCAAGCAGACACCAAGCGTGACGATCACCAAAGTGGTGCCGCCAATGGCGCTGGCAATGATGGTCCATGCGTTGGCGACCAACATATCAAAATGTGCCATCAAGCCCACACTGACCGGCACAAACAGCAGCACCATGTAGCGAATGAACAGATTGGCTCCGGGTTTGACCCATTCCACGGGAACGAGGCCACTTGCCAACAAGGAGAACAGAATCAGCATGCCGATGATGCTGCCGGGAACGGACACGCCGAGCCAGCTTTGCAGGTTCACACCGGCCAGTAGGCACAGGAAGATCAACCCGATTGAGACCACATATTGTGCGATGGTTTTTACCATGAGAATGTCAGCCGTAATTGCAATCAAATAAACTCAGAAACTAAGAGGCTAGCTTCTCTACGTATTGGTAAACGGATTTGAGAATCGCGATTTTCTTTTCATCACTTTCATGTTCATGCACCAGATTTTCCAGGTTCAGCATGTAATCGGGCAGATGCGTTTCGTAGTAATCGCGACAATGGTTCGCCCAGCGGCGTTGCTCTTCGTCGTCGAGCGTCCACGGGAAGTTGCGCGCGCGGTAACGAAACAGCAGAGGTTCAATGCGTTTGTCGCTGAACGTGATATCCAACTCGCCGAGCAGTTCAGGATTCGTGGAACGAATAATTTCCATCGCAGCTTTATCTGCAGGGGAGAAGAACCCGTCATAGAGCTGCGTATCCACATCGTTCGAGGCTTCAAATTCGCGCTCAATACTAAACAGCGCCGCCAGTTTTTCGCGAATATCGGGAGACTGACGAATGCGTGCCAAGTTGGCCAAGCACAGTTCGCGGTCGATGCCGATGGTGGCGGCATTTTCGGCGGTGAGCGTTTTCGCCGGGGCTAGAATCGGACACTTGTTGAGATGAACCAGCTTGACGGGCACAGGCAATTCATCCGGCGCTAAATCGTCATGACGAGTGTATAAACGCGCGTGCAGTGATTCCACATCCAAATCGAGCAGCGGCTGCGGGTTTTTGGCTAAATCCACCACAATGACCGCGTTTTGGTTGGTCGGGTGCCAAGCAATCGGCACAATCCAACTGGTGTATTGGCATTCACGGCCCAGCATGCCAGAGACATGCATCAGCGGCGTCATGTTGACAATATCAATCAGTTCATTGAGCTTGCGTTTATGACGCATCGAGAAGAAATACTCAAACAGCTTGGGTTGCGCGGCTTTGACTTTTTTCGCCAGTTCAATCGTCGCAATCACATCCGCCATCGCATCGTGCGCATTTTCGTGCTCAATGCCGTTGGCTTTTGACAAATGCTCCAGTTTGAAGCTGGTAAACCCTTCGTCGTTTTCTGGCCACACCACACCTTCCGGGCGCAATGCGTGACATGCACGCATCACATCCAGTAAATCCCAGCGGGAGTTGCCGTTTTGCCAGCTCCAAGCATACGGATCAAGGAAGTTGCGATAACAGGTATAGCGGGTGACTTCATCGTCGAAACGAATGCTGTTGTACCCAAGGCTTGTGGTGTTTGGTGTCGATAACTCGGCGTGAATTTTGGCGATGAATTCGGGCTCAGGCAGCCCTTGAGCCATCGCTTTTTGCGGAATGATGCCAGTAATCAGCGCGGCTTCTGGCGCCGGCAGGTAATCCGATGGCAATTGGCAATAAATCACCAACGGCTCACCGATGATATTGAACTCCATGTCTGTGCGTACACCAGCAAACTGACTCGGACGGTCTTTGGCCGGGCTGGTGCCCCACGTCTCATAGTCAAAGAAAAAATAAGTGGGCTGCTGTTGCTGCATGTTTGTTTACCAAGTCGCTGATTTAAAAATTATTGAACGGTTATTAGAACATTCCGCACTGGACATGGCAATCTCGAAACCCAGCGGCAGGCTATGTTCGGTCAGTGATGCAACAAAAAAGCCGACGTTTAAGCGTCGGCTTTGGATGATTCATGATGGCGGCTTAGGCCGTTGCTTCTTGCGCGGCTTCTGCGTCTGCTGAATTCTCGGCAGTTTGGTTCAAAATGCGGCTGGTAATGGTGCCTGCGGTCATTGAACCGGACACGTTGAGCGCGGTACGTGCCATATCAATCAACGGCTCGATCGAGATGAGCAGCGCAGCAATCGTGACCGGTAGGCCCATGGCTGGCAGCACAATCAGAGCTGCGAAAGTAGCGCCACCACCGACACCTGCGATACCAAATGAGCTGATCGCGATGATGGCAATCAGTGACAGAATGAACTGAATGTCCAGCGGGTTGATGCCCATGGTGGGTGCAACCATCACAGCCAGCATAGCAGGGTAGATGCCTGCACAACCGTTCTGACCAATCGTTGCACCAAAGGATGCTGACAGGTTTGCGATCGCTGGTGACACGTTCAGTTTGGTGATTTGCGCTTCCACATTCAGTGGAATGGTTGCCGCTGAGCTACGCGAGGTGAACGCGAACGTCAGTACAGGCCAAACTTTCTGGAAGTAAGTTTTTGGATTCACGCCCACAAATGACACCAGTACGCCGTGAACGACAAACATCAAGGCGATGGCGATGTACGACGCCACGATAAAGCCCAGCAGGTTCAGGATGTCAGCAGCGCTTGAGGTTGCGACCACTTTTGCCATCAGTGCAGCGATACCGTAAGGCGTCAGCGCCATGATCATTTTCACCAAACGCATGACGATCGATTGAATCGCGTCAACAAACGTGCGGATAGGTGCTTCTAGTTGCTCTTTTTCAATCATCACTTTGCGAGCAGCAATGCCAACGAGCACGCCGAAGATCACCACGGCGATGATTGATGTTGAACGTGAACCGGTCAAATCTGCAAATGGGTTGGTAGGAATAAAGCTCAGCAGCATTTGCGGAATGGTCAGGTCAGCGACGGTGGACGCGCGGCTTTGCAGCACCGCAATGCGAGCGGTTTCACGCGCGCCTTCCGTCAGGCCCGCAGACGTTAGGCCAAACGCTTGGGTGACCAGAATACCGATCAGCGCTGCAATGGCGGTGGTCAACAGCAAAATGGCAATCGTTAGGCCGGAAATTTTACCCAGTGACCCGTTTTTATCCAGCTTCACCACGGCAGAAATCATCGACACCAAGACCAACGGCATGATGACCATTTTCAGCAGGCCAACGTAACCATTGCCGACAATCGCGACCCAAGATAGGGTTTCACCGATGACATAGCTGCCTTCGCCAAAGATGAGCTGAAGTGCTAAACCGAACGCACTGCCCAGCACTAAACCGAGTAACACGAGACGAGAAAGGGTGTAGGCTTTTTTCTGTTGTCCAAATAAGAAGAACAGAATGCCGACAAATACCGCAATCGATGCGATAGCTGCAACTGACATAATTGAGAATCCTTAAAACGGGTGGATATCGACTTGGCGGGAAACCGTCCGCGATATCGAAAAAGTAGGAATATATCTAGGGAGCACCATAACGTTTCATATGCTGAATAGAAAATATAAAAACAGCATTATTTAGAACGAAACGTTATGAATGCAGGGTGTTGTACAAATTATTGTCGAATCGATGGTGAAATATTCGTTTCAGCGATAATTCTTCAGCAGGCGCTGCATGTCGGTGGTGTGCAGAACGGATACGGCCGGAGCGCGGCGATCAAACACATTGTAGAGCAGCGCTTGGGCGACCGCTTCGGCGCGAATCGGGATCAGGTTTTTCAGTGTGCCCCACAGCAGGTATTGGCCGATTTTCATCACGCGTTGCAACCAAATTTCATCGGATCTGACGACCTGCCGTTCACCCACCAACGGGCCGGGGCGAACAAACGTGACGTGTTCAAAGCCCATTTGGCGAATGGCTTCTTCCATCTTGCCCTTGCAGCGTAGGTAATGAGATCGCGAGCGTGGGTGCGCGCCATAGCTCGACACCACCGCCAAACGTTTTACACCGATGGTTTTCATGGTTTGAGCAACCTGGCAAACCAAGTGGTAATCGACCGCTTCTAATCCGGCTTGAGAACCTGCTTGTTTGCGTGTTGTGCCCAGCGCAATCACGCCATAATTGGGCGCAATGTGCTGCTCATCCCACTGCTTGATGCCTAGTTCGCTATCGCATATTGCGGTGAGTTTTTCATGGCTCGCCAAGGGTTTTCGCGTGAGCGCGTACACGCCATCAATCGCAGGCGTTGCCAATAACTGGTGGAGTGCACATGAACCGACAAGGCCGCTGGCACCGGCGATGATCACGTGGGTAGAGGAGGAAGTTGTCATGCTATTCTTTCGCTATCGTCTTATTCGCTATCATCTTATTCATTATCGTCGTAAAAAGACCCCGCGAAGCGAGGTCTTGTTCGGTGAATGATACATCAGGTGAGCGACAATGGGATTTGATTGTGCTTTTTGTTTCCCGACGATTTTGCCGGTTTCTGTTTTTGCGATCGTTGATTAGCAAACATAACGTCTCCTTTGCTGTGAGTTATCGCGGACGACAGTGCAGCCCTGCATCATCTGTACCAAAAGTATAGTGTATAAATTGATCAATGGCTTACCTGCACTTGCCAATCTATTGAGCGTCGTTTCGGCAAATGCACGCAACGCAGCGGCAAAGTTTGGTATCCAAGATTGTTTGCGGGTAGACTGCAAAACGAATTCACGTTCCTCTCATTGCCAGCTTACGGACTAGCTCATGTATATTGATTTCAGCCAGTGGGATCCTTCGGCGATCTACCATCTGATGACACAAACGGTCGTTCCTCGTCCCATCGCTTGGGTGTTGACCGAATCGGCCGACCAAAACTTCAATCTTGCCCCTTTTTCTTACTTTACCGCGGTGTCGAGTCATCCGCCGCTGCTGATGATTTCGATTGGCAAAAAGCCGTCTGGCGAGGTGAAAGACACCGCACGCAACGCCAAAGCAAGAGGCCAATTGGTGATTCACATTGCGGATGTCGGCCTCGCGGAAGCCGTCACTCAAACGGCTGCGACACTTGACCACGGTGAATCGGAAGTGACGGCGAACGGGATTGAACTGAGTGATTTCGACGGTTTTCCGCTTCCGCGCGTCAAAGCATGTCCGGTGGCATTTGGCTGCACACTTTATGAAATGCAGGAGATAGGCGCGACCCCACAAACGCTGCTGTTTGCTAAGGTCGAACAGGTGTATCTCGATGACCGCATCCTCAACGTGCAGGACGATCGCCTGACCGTGGATGCGTTGACGCTGGACCCGCTGTCTCGTCTTGGCGGCGGCGAATACGCCACGCTCGAAAAAACTTTTACCATTCAACGCCCACACTAATCAGGACATTTTCATGTTAGACCGTTCATTCCACGATGCCATCACGCAGCGTATCGACCAAAAAACCAAGCCGCTTGGTGCTTTAGGACAACTGGAGCAGGTGGCTTATCAATTGGCCTTGATTCAAAGCCAAGGCCAAAGCAGCGCCGTCACGCACATTGCGATAGAGCAACCAACGGTGTTGGTGTTTGCGGGCGATCATGGCATCGCCGATGAAGGCGTCAGCATTGCGCCGAGTGCGGTGACGCAGCAAATGGTGCTCAATTTCCTCGCTGGTGGTGCCGCCATCAACTGTTTTTGTCGTGCCAACCAAGTGGCGATGAAAGTAGTGGATACCGGTATTCTGCTGCCCATCGACGCGCAACATCCGGACTTCGTGGTGCAGCGTTTAGGGGAGCGCACCGAAAACTTTGCCCATCAAGCGGCAATGAGCGCTGAGCAGGTCACGCAAGGGCTGGCGCTGGGGCAGGCTCTGACCGAACGCGTCATTGATGGCGGGTCCAATCTGGTGATGTTTGGTGAAATGGGGATTGCCAATACCAGCAGTGCGGCGGCGTTGCTGGCGGCGCTGAGTGGGTTGTCTGCTGAGCAATGTGTGGGGATGGGAACCGGGATTTCTGAGCAGCAGTTTGAGAAAAAACGTCAGTTGGTGGCGCAGGCGGTTGCGCGCTGCGACGGCCTTGATGTGGAAGCTATATTGGCGGAAGTGGGCGGCTTTGAAATCGTCCAAATGGTGGGCGCGTTCTTGGGCGCATCACGCCGTAATACGCCTGTGCTGGTCGATGGTTTTATCGTGACGGTCGCAGCGTATGTGGCCACATTGCTGGAGCCGAAGGCGCGTGATGTCATGATTTTTGCGCATCGCTCACACGAATCGGGTCATCGCGCAGTTCTGGATTTGTTAGACGCTGAGCCGCTGCTGGATTTGGGATTGCGCCTTGGCGAAGGAACCGGCGCGGTCTTGGCCGTCCCGCTACTGCGTGCTGCGGCGGAGTTTTATAACACCATGGCAAGTTTTGCCGAAGCGGGAGTGACGGTGTAATGCCTGCGTCGCTTTTGTATCAATGGCAGCTCTTTTTACTGGCGGTGAGCTTTTTCTCACGCTTGCCGGTACCGGCGTCATTGCCTTATAGCAGTGAACGTATGAATCAAGCGGGCCGTTATTTTGCGCTGGTGGGCGTGTTATTGGGTGGTATTTGCGCGCTGGTGTACGTGCTGCTGAGTCATCTGTTTTCGCCGGCGATCAGCGTTTTTTTGACGATGGTCGTGAGCTTGCTGCTGACTGGAGCGTTTCATGAAGATGGCTTAACGGACATGGCAGATGGCATCGGCGGTGGCATGACCGTCGAGCGTCGCTTGATCATCATGAAAGACAGCCGCATTGGTACGTATGGTGCGTCGGCACTGGTGATGACGCTGCTGGGTAAATTTCTGTTTTTGAGTGCATTGGCGGAGCAGATGTCGCTTGTGAGCGTTTGGCTGTTGGGTTACACCCTAAGCCGCGCAGTCGCAGCTTCACTGATTTATGACATGCCTTATGTCTCTGACCCCGATAGCAGCAAATCCAAGCCGCTGGCGAGTCGTCAAAGCCGCCGTGAACTACTGATCTTATTGGTGACGGGGCTAATTCCTTGTCTTTGGTTCAGCGCCTACGTTTGGGTCGGCGCCATTGCGCTGTGCGTGGTGATTCGCGTTGCGCTCAAACAGTGGCTGATGAAACGCTTGGGCGGTTTTACTGGCGATTGTTTGGGCGGCACGCAACAAATTGTCGAACTGAGTCTCTATTTGTTGCTGCTGGCTTACTTGCACACTGGCATTACGGTTAGCGGAGGGCTGGTGGGATGAGCATTCATTTGATCTTGGGGGGCGCGCGCAGCGGTAAATCGAGTTTTGCGGAACAAAAAGCGAAGCAGTTTGCTGCGCTTGGCGCGAGTCAACGCCATTATGTTGCGACGGCGATTGCGTTTGATGACGAAATGCAGCAACGCATTTTGCATCATCAGGCGCAGCGCGGCGATGCGTGGTGTGAACATGAAGCGCCCATCGCGCTGGCGGAAACCTTGGCTCAATTCACACGTCGCGATGTGGTGTTGGTTGATTGCCTCACGTTGTGGCTCAACAATGTGATTTATAACCATGGCGAAACGCTTGATGCGCAGGCGATTGAAGCACGCGTTACCGCGCTGACAGACGCATTGGTTGAAACGCAAGCCACGGTGCTGCTCGTCTCAAACGAAGTTGGCCTTGGGGTGGTGCCGATGGGGGAAGTGTCGCGTTTGTTTGTTGATCACGCAGGGTGGATGAATCAAGCGATTGCACGACACGCCGACAGCGTGACGCTCATTGCGGCGGGCTTGCCGCTGGCGCTCAAGGGGAATCTATGAATCAAGGGAAGCCGATGACTCAAGAGGAGCCCATGAATCAAGAGCCAGCGATGAGTCAAGAGACAACGATGAAGCGCGTCTTTTTGTTGCGGCACGCCAAAACGCTGGGGCCGGCCGCGCTCAACGGTTCAACCGATATTGCAGTGGCTGATGAAGTGCAAGATGAACTGGCGCAGTTACTCAACTCGCACGGCTTTACGCACATCATCACCTCTCCGCTGCGTCGCTGCGCCGATTTAGCGCACAAACTGCAAGCGCTCAACCCATCGCTGACGGTGGCCATTGAATCCGATTTTCGTGAAATGCACTTTGGCGAGTTCGACGGACAACCCTTTGACGCGTTGGCGCCTCATTGGGCGATGCTTGAAGCATTTTGGCAGTCTCCGGCAGAACAGCCATTGCCCGGCGCAGAACGGTTGGCGGATTGCTATCAGCGCGTCACGCAAGCGTGGCAGCGCAGGTTGCCGTCATGCCCGGACAACACTTTGATCATCACGCATGGCGGCACGATTCGTTTGTTACTGGCGCATGTGCTGCACACCGATTGGCGCAATCCGCGTTGGTATTCGTCGTTGGCCATTGGCAATCAAACGTTAACGCAATTGGACATTTTTCCCGCGCCGACGCCATTTGTGAGTGTGAGGAATATCGGAATTGAACTCAAAGATAAGCCACTGAACTAATTGAATATAGAGTATCTGAAGTGGTTAGTGGTAGAATCCGCCGTTAGTTATCGATTCATCCATCAGTACTTAAACATGATGGTGGGCGCGTGAGTTAAAGGGTGTCGTACGGCAAATATTTCCCTTGTGAGTTGGGTTGGACTGGTCTTGATAAGTGGGATCGTTCCAACATAATTTGGCAGTACAATTCTTTAACATAGCCGCTGTGCAATAAAGGAGTAGCGCATGACGAAGTCCCTCTTTCGCCAATCTTTTCTTTTTGACAGTTTAGATCTCGAGCAATCTGTGACGCGCGGAGAAATACAAACCGCAGCGGGTATCACACTGAAATTGCACGATCGCGGTGTGTTAGAAGTGCTGCCAGCGGCGCAGGACGAATCAACCCGTCATATTGTCATTTCCTGTGGTATTCATGGTGACGAAACGGCGCCGATGGAGTTGGTGGACAAGCTGGTGGATGACATCATTTCTGGCTTCCAACCGGTTCAAGAACGCTTGCTGCTGATCATTGCGCATCCGAAAGCGACCAATCAACATACCCGCTTTATCGATGTGAACCTGAATCGCCTGTTTGATGACAAGCCGCACGATTCGAGTGAAGAGCTGGCGATTGCCGACCGGCTTAAAATTCATGTGCAAGACTTCTATGCAGAAACGCCGATGTTGTCGCGTTGGCATCTGGATCTGCATTGCGCGATTCGCCAATCCAAACATTATTCATTCGCCGTCAGTCCTAAAGCGCGTCACGCTGTGCGCAGCCACGCGCTGATGGATTTTGTTGAAGCAGCACACGTGGAAGCGGTGATGCTGTCCAACGCGCCTTCGAGCACATTTAGTTGGTATAGCGCCGAGCACTTTGGCGCCCAAGCGTTAACGATGGAGCTGGGGCAGGTGGCTCGTCTGGGTGAAAACAACCTCAAACGTCTGGTGGCCTTTGATTTGGCGCTGCACAATCTGGTGGCGCGTAGTGCCTGTGAACACCTGTCGAAAAAAACCATTATGTACCGCGTCAGTCGCACCATTGTGCGTTTGCATGACGATTTTGATTTCCGCTTTGACGACGACGTCGAAAACTTTACTTCGTTTATGCATGGCGAAGTGTTTGGTCACGATGGCGACAAGCCGTTGATGGCGAAAAATGAAGGCGAGGCGATTGTGTTTCCGAATCGACATGTCGCCATTGGTCAGCGCGCAGCGTTGATGGTCTGCACCGTGGATACACGCTACGAAGACGATCAACTGGTCTACGATTAAGGTCTGCGCAACCCCAGTGATGCGGGGCAACTAACACTTTCTATTTGATTGGCTTAACGTTATGGTTAGGCCAATCTTCTTTCTGGCGCCGTTCATTAACCTGAGTACTGCATGGATTTTAGTCAGCTTCTATTACAAAAACAGCGCCGTTGGCAGCGCGCTGCGCTCATCATGTTGGTTTTACTTGGGGTAGCCAGTGCCGCCTATGTGATGGTCGGCGAAATCTTTATCTCGCCTTTCTCACCCCTTTCTCCGCTCGAACAGCAATTGGTGGTCGAACTACGTTTGCCTCGTTTGTTGGCCGCGATTGTGATTGGTGCCGCACTGGCGGTGTCTGGCGCAACGCTGCAAGTCTTGCTTGGGAACGTGCTTGCAGAGCCCGGAATCATTGGCATTTCCGGTGGGGCTAGCGTGGCGATGGTGATTTTGCTGTTTTTCTTTCCAGCCGCTGCAACCCCAGTCGGGTTTATGCTCTCGGCGATTGCCGGATCGCTGGTATTTACGTTGCTGCTGGTTTCAATTGCCAAAGCGATGCACCTGACGACCACGCGCTTGTTGTTGGTGGGAGTGGCGCTGGGGATCTTGTCTGGGTCGGTCGTGACGTGGGCATTCTATTTCAGTGATGATTTGAGCTTGCGCCAACTGATGTATTGGCTGATGGGCAGTATCGGCGGGGCAAGTTGGTATCAACACACGTTGTCGCTTGTCGCCATTCCCGTGATGGTGTGGCTGGTGATGCAAGGCAGAACACTGGATAAATTAATGCTCGGTGAAACCCACGCCAAACAGCTGGGGGTGGATGTGATCGCCCTGCGCTGGAAACTGATCCTCGCGGTGTCGGTGCTGGTAGGTGCGGCTGTGGCACTGGGTGGCGTGATTGGTTTTGTCGGCTTAGTGGTACCGCATTTGCTGCGCTTGGCTCTGGGGACAGAAAACCGCATGTTGCTGCCACTGTCTGCCATTTGTGGCGCACTGCTCTTGGTCTTTGCAGATACCATTGCGCGGCTTGCGTTAGATTCAGCAGAGCTGCCACTGGGGGTGGTGACCACCACGCTCGGCGCGCCTATTTTTATCTGGATGTTGGTAAAGAGCCATGATTCGCATTAACAGCTTGCGTGTCGAATCACGCCTATTGCCATTGTCGTTCACCTGCAAGCCGGGCGAAATCTTGCATGTGGTTGGTCCAAATGGCAGTGGTAAAAGCACCTTACTGGCCGCGCTTTCGGGCGTTTTAGACAGTGAGGGCGACATTCAGATCGGCGACGTGGATGTGCGTACTGCCACGTTGAGTGAGTTGGCGCTGCATCGTGCTTATTTGTCGCAGAGCGAAAAGCCCGCATTCAATCTGGATGTGTTTCAATATCTCGCGTTGTCGTTGCCTGCCTGCGCGGCGGAAAAGGGAGATGAGGTCAATTTGGCCATCCGCCAAATCACCACGCTGCTCAACATTAAAGACAAGCTGCATCGTTCCATCCATCATTTATCGGGCGGCGAATGGCAACGCGTGCGTCTTGCGGGCAGTTGTTTGCAAATTTGGCCATCGCTCAACCCTTACGCCAAACTACTGATTCTCGATGAACCGGCTGCGCCGTTAGATATCGCGCAAGAAGGGCTGTTGTATGCGTTGATTCAGCAGGTGTCCAAGCAGGGCATCACGGTGATCATGGCCAATCACGATCTCAACCGTTCTCTGCGTCATGCCGATCAAGTGTTGTTGCTGAGTCAAGGCATCGTGCACTGCGTCGACACGCCACAAAACGTGCTCACGGAGCAACATCTGGCTCAAGTGTTTGAAACTTCTGTGAAGCGCGTCGAAGTTGAAGGTAAACCTTACCTAATTTTCGACTAATTTTGGTGCATAGAGCACAATTTTGGGTCGGCTACCCCTTTGGAGTCATCACTCTATTTTGCGTTGAAAAATTGTTTCTATTTAAAATCAATAACTTAAATTAATTTCAAAAGTTGGCACGCAAATGGCATTAATAAGATCGATACATTCTCGTTCTTGTTAGGCTTTTTATAGTCTCCTTAGCCACCTTGCTCCCAAGGTGGCCTTTTTTTTTCTAAATCGCCATCGAACGTGTTGTCGAATCAACTGAGTTGTCAACTGAGCGAGCAGCGCTTACTTGTACTTGAGGCGCGCAGAACGGCTGAGAATGGAGAGCGTCGTCCCGTTGTGGAGAAGGGCGCTCATCGTCGGATTGAGCCACCCCAGCGCAGCTGCCAACATGATGCCGCTATTGACGTATTCAGCAATTTTGATGTTGGAGTTAATCACGCTCATCGCAATATTGGCCAGCTCTCGCGCTTCAGCAAGCCCGTAGAGTTGATCGCGCAAGAGCACGACATCGGCGACTTGGCGAGCCAACTCGGTGCCGCGTCCCATCGCAATGCCAACGTCTGCAATGGTCAGTGCGGGCGCATCATTCACACCATCCCCCACAAACATCACGGTACGCCCCTCGGATTGAAGCGCTTCGACGATGGTGGATTTCTCGGCAGGCACGGCTTCGGCAAAGACGCGGTCTAACTTCAACTCATCTGCGAGAATATTGGCCTTATATTGGCTGTCTCCGGTGATCATGATCAGCTCTTTGACCCCAAATTGGCGCAGGGCGTTTAAAGTGTCCCGCGCATCTTCCCGCAGGTGATCGCGCAAGCCAATCATGCCAATCAGTCGGTTTTGATGGGAGATGAACACCAAATGGCGCCCTTGTGCTTCGTAGCTTTCGATCACCGCCTCAAAGGGTGTGAAATCGACCTGCTCGTGCACTTCTAAGAAGTGTCGGCTGCCCATCACCAGTTCGTGGTCATTCATGGTGCTTTTGAGACCATGGGCAATCACGTACTCAACTTCGCCGTGCTCGATATGTGGCAGTTGGTTGTGTTTCGCTGCGTTGACCACCGCTTGAGACAAGGGATGGTTGCTGTGCTCTTCGACAGACGCGGCAATGGCGAGTAAGTCGCGCGCAGAGTTGGTGTCACACAATGGAATCACATCAGTGACTTGCATATCTCCGTGCGTCAGGGTTCCCGTTTTGTCAAAGACGCAGGTATCGACGTTGACGAGTTTCTCTATCGCACTGCCGCCCTTGAACAAGATTCCTTGCTGCGCTGCGCGGTACATGATGGATTTGAATGTGACCGGTGTGCTGAGTTTCAACGCACATGAGTAGTCAACCAAGAACACCGAGGCAACGCGGTTTAAGTCTTGTGTTAAGGCAAATACGGCCGCCCCAATACCCAAGGTGATTTTCACGCGGCGGTTCGCCATGTCTTGCGTGACTTGTTGAATTTCACTCTTTTCACTGAGCGAGTCATAAATCAGCTTGGCAATTTTTGCCGTGGTGGCTTCGCTACCCACTTTGTCGACACGAACCTGAATGGTGCCTTCATGCACACTGGTCCCAGAGTACACGACAGCGCTTTGTTCACGACGCACTGGGACGTTTTCCCCAGTCAACGAAGATTGATTGATCAGCGCCGCACCTTTGACGATGGTGCCGTCGACCGGAATCGAGACGCCGGGAGCGAGCTCAATGATATCGCCAACGGTTAAGGTTGATGAATTGACTTGTGTGCGCTCTGTGCCATCCACTCGCCATACGATCGATTCTTGAGGCCGCATTAAATCAGCCAACAGTTGATCGCTATTTCGGCAAGTTTTTTGTTCCATATATTCGCCTAAGCTGATGAGACTTTGCGTCATCATCGCCGTACGATAATCCCCGCGCCAGGCTGATAGCCCCACGGCAATTGCATCCAACACTTCCACCGAAACCGTTTTGTCTCGGAGATCGTTGATACCTTCAAACAGGGTCGGTGCAATCAAGGTGGCTGTGGACAGCGCGCCCCATTTATTGGGCAATAATGCTGCCGCGATGGTGCCGATGACGTTTAATGCGACATCGCCACGCGTAAATTTGTGTTCGGTCTTTTCTTGTGTCGCTTCGTTCAAGTCAAGTTGGTTTAAACGCGCTTCCACGATGTTTGCTTGCAGCAATTGGGTGTCATATTCCACCACAACCGACTGAGCCGATTCGTTGACGCGCACCGCGCTGATGCCTTGAATAGCCATGAGGCTGGATTCAATCCAAGTCCCCACATCTTGATGATGTCTCAGCGCAGGTGCTTTGAAACGGATCCGGCCAGGGAAATGGTGCTTGACCAGAATCGCGATCATTCTTCGCCTTTACATAAGTTACGGTAGTATTCCAGCTCGGCTTGTGTATCTTCCAAGCGCTCTTTTAGCTCTTCAACTTCACCTCGAACGGCTGACCATGCTTTTTCACCTGTGGTCGCGACACCTTGTTGAAATTTCTTATTGGTCAACAAGTAAGCGACGGCGGCACCGGCTGCCAAGCCCATCATAAAATGGGTTTTGGTGTTTTGCTTTTGGTAGGGTTGTTCTGGTGTCTGTTGCGGTTGCTGTGGATCGGCCGCTGGGTTGGGTTGTTGAGGATAGCCGTAATAAGGGTAACCGTAATAGGGGTTGTTATTGTTCATCTTTAGATTCCGAAACTTGATCCATCAGGTAAAGACCCGCTGCGCCGACGCTGAGAATGGTCAGCAGAGAAAGCGCAGGGCGTCCGGCCATTTGTTCTGCGACATAGGTGGTGACGCCCGCAATGGCCGCCGTTTTTAGCGCTGATTTCGCTGCATTCGCGGCCATATCCTGAGTCTCGATATGGCCCGCTTTGTGCTCTTTCCACTGGCTGGCGATGGTGGCGCTACCCCCTGCAATCGCACCAACGATCATGGCGCGATTGGCAGAACTGAGTTTATTGGCTGAGTTACTCATGTTCTTTGAGCGTGCGTTGGCTGTCGTCACCTTGGGTATCTTCCCCCGGTGCATCCTCGGCGCGCGTCTCGATTTGATGTCGCTTCACGGACTCTTTGAAGCCTTGTTTACCTGCCGCATAGGTGTCTTTGAAAATCTCGCTGCCTGTCGACACATTGTCTTTCACCGCGCTTGCTGTATGCACCGCGCCTTCTTTGACGCTCGAACCGCCAGATTTAAGTAGGTCTCCCGCGCCGGAGACTAAACCCATGAGTTTGCCACGCACGTTCTCATTGCTTAATAGAAGTGCAGCCGCTGCGCCGACCATAGCGCCTTTCCAAAACTCTTTATCGTTCATACCGAAAGTTCCTAATATCTCTTTAAACATACCCGCTTCTTCACCGAGAGCGCCGTCGAGCATCGCTTGTGCCTGCTCGAATAATGGATCGCTTTCTGATGTTTCAGGCGGTTGTGGTGGGTGTTGAGGTTGAGAAGGGGATTGTGTCATGCCCGGATGTGGCCAACTTGGCGGTGGCGGCATCATGTGCGGGGGAAATGGCGTGCCCATCGGTGGCATTTGATAAGGATGACAAAATGCAGGATGGGGGAACGCGGGCATCATGTTCATTTGAGGCGGCATCATCGGGGGCTGCTCGCCGTTTTGAATGCTTGTCATATACGCATTCATCATCTCCTGCTGCATCGCCATCATTGCCCTCACATAGGCTTCGTATGGATTTGCATTGTTCAATGAGTCACTCATGACCGTTCTCCATTTAGGTCTAATTGCTCAGCGATGGCGTAACACGCCTGTTCTGCGACTTGGTCAGACTCCGAAAACAATGCCTCAATGGACTGAGGGTTGATGGTTGCAGCATCGTATTCAATGAGGATACTGCCCGTCACATTGTTCAACTGATAGTGCTTAAACGCTGGAATCGAAGCGATGGCTTGTTCGATGTCGCCAGCACGGAACTTCGCCAGATGCGCCACAATACCAAGCTTGTATTTGAGTCTTACTCTTCCTGGGATATGGTGGCCAATCGATACCCATTTTCTTAGTTTTAAGGCCTGATCAACGTACGATTTCATAAAAAAATTATAAGGTAACTTCTTGTTATCTCAGCGAACAATTCGCAGCGAGGGGCAATTAACTACAAATGCTTTGCGCTAAATCAATTTTGATGCTAACGTTGAAAATAATAATTGTTATCATTTGGATTGGCGTTAATATGAACACTTATATTCATAAAACAAATCAGAGGCTTAGGGTTCGTTCTGACTACATTAAAAATAATCCAAACGAAGTGGGCGAGTTGATTGATCAGTTGAAAGATATTGACGCGATTCGCTCAATTAAACATCAAAAATATGCGGGTTCTGTTGCGATCTGTTTTGATCATGCAGAGCTTGATTGTGAAAGCCTATTAGAAATATTAGAAAGCCATCATTGGACACAAAGTAGTGAGACTCCCTCGTTTATTGAAAAAGCGATGGTGACGGGCACAAAGAGTTTAGTGAAAGGATTAACGGGCATCGCGTTGACGCGCTTAGTGGGGCCGACGATTAGTCGAACCGTGATGAATTTAGCGTGACGTGTGCCAAGCGGACACCAAAAGGCCCAACCGACATCGGTTGGGCCTTTTTTGATCGAGCGGAGCAAGTTTGAATCGTTTTACGCACTGAGACTAAATTTTTTCGCGGCGCACTTACAGATGCCGTTTGAGAGTGCCGGGCAGCGCTTGCATGGCGGGGATTTAAGCGGCAAATGGCCGACTGATTTGATTGCAAAGATGGGGGACGCATCATTCGCCGATTGTTTGATAGCAGACACCTTGCTGCGAGGCGATGCCGATGTCACGCCGCCACTCACGTTGATGCCGCCAAACCAAGAAAGCAGCGGGTTGAGCGGCGCGATGAGTTCATTCGCCGCTTGCATTAGTGCTTGGTTTGCAACCGTTTTGACTTCTTCCGTGAGCCTCGGTTGGTTGCCTGATGTGGCATGTTGCGTCGACGGGCGATGAGCGCCAGGCTGCTTCTCCAATGCGCGGAGTTGTTTTTTGGAACCGCTCAGTTGACCGTTGATGACGGCTTTTTTTAATTTTTTCAGTGCTTTCTTGCTATTCATTGATTCTTTCTGCTCGTTTCCATGCACGTGCCGCTAATGTACCACAGTTGAAAATACTTATCATTCGCTCATTGTGTCTGCAAACGCATCGAGATAAAGCTGGCCGTTATAGAATCAACCCGGACGAGGACGATTGGATGCTCTCCACCCACAGATCCGCACCGCCGACATGAGCATAATGAGCGGTTTTCAAAAGCGGTGTATAACTTGAGTTTGCGCTGGAAGTTTTAACGGGAAGAGGGTTGTCGCTGGAAGCGGGGGATATTCGGTTTCGAACCATTGAGCTTATGACATTGTGAAACGTCAGATACAAAAACGGCCCTGGGGGATTGGGCCGTGAATGAGAGGTGGACTCGATTAGTGCTCTGGTGTTTCCAGGAGTTTAACCGCGCGATCCACAGCGTTATTGATGCCTTCAGGACTCTCAAGTTTTCCTGAGCTAGCAGGACCAAGAGCACATGAATACAGCGCCAGTTGCTTATCAAACGGCAAATCCAATTGCTCGTAAAGATCTTGGCGAATCTGGGCGTGTTGTTCCGGTTCTTGGCTAGCAAGGCTAATCAAAGCTTCGTAGATAAGCGTCTTCATGTTTTTCCCTTTTTATTTTATCGCACGGAGTGCATATGGATTGTAAAGGGTTGCACGATAAAAATCGTCCGCCACAGTCACATAACAAAGACTCAAACAAAAATTAGATAAAAGATAGTTGCATCGAAACCGAAATCGCGAAGTTGAAACAATCTCCATCCATCAATTAACTGGCGGTTAACGCGGTATCCATCAGTGGTTTCAATTGTTTGACACGCACTGCGCCAACCTCCAAAAGCCTGATGTGATGGCGCAGCACGGCGATCATCAGCGGATCAAGTGAGCTGGTGATTGTTCCGCGGATCATAAATAAGAAAGTGTATAAATAAGAGAATGGGAATTCCCGTTTGATAGCGAGAATACTTGAATCATTAAATTTACTTAATAAATCGTTATGGGTGTCAATATTCAACGATTTAATTATATTTCTATTTGAGATGGGAATCGTGATTTCGTATTATCGTGAATACGAAATCACGGTTAAGTTTAATTCATTTTAAAACTATCTCGCCACACGAATTCGTGGTTAAAGAAAATGTTTTTCTTATATTTTCTGCCTTGTGTTTTTTCAATAAACATATCAATGGCCGCTTCGCCCATTTCAAATGGGAATAAGCGCATGGTGGTGAGGCTTGGGCTCATGTGTCGAGCTGATGAGATGTCGTTGGTGCCGATCACTTGAATGTCATCGGGGATCGACAGTTCATGCTCATAAATGGCGCGATAGACGCCGACAGCAACCATATCGGTAGCGGCATACACAACGTCGGGTAATTCGTCGTAGCGCAGCATGTCTTTCATGGCCTGATAACCAGATTCAATGCAGTACTCTTTGCTCACTTTGCAGAATTTTTCCTGATATAACCCCCGTGAACGCGTTACTTCGCGAAAGGCGTGCAAGCGTGCTTCGTTATTGCCAATAAAGGCCGGGCGTTTGCAATCGCTTTTCAAAATGTACGCCATGACGTCTGTCGCCAGTGCCATTCGGTCGATCAGTACGGCATCGGTTTTCAACCCCAACGGATTAGAATCCACGAAAATAAGATTTTTGTTATTGCGATAGAGATACTCGGTTTCACTTGGTGAAAAATGGCCGACCGCAATGACCGCTTCGGCATTTTTCATCAAGGTTAAATTGGCATCCACTTGATGAAGATGCAGCGTTCGCAATGTCACGCCCTTTTCCAAACATCGGTTTTGAATACCGGCTCGAATCGATGTGAAATATGGATCATCGATTTCTTGGGTCGGGGTCAGAAAATTAATCATGAGCACTTCGTGGCTCATGGCGCGGTCGAATGTTTCTGCGGCCACCGGTTTATGGTCGAATTGTTTTTTACTGCGTTTCGGCGATGTATAACCCAAGGCTTCGACGGCTTCGAGTATGGCCTGTTTTTTCTTGTCACTGACAGATAACGTCGGATCGTCATTTAAGAAGCGAGATATAGTAGACGTCGATATGTTAGCGCGTTGTGCGATATCTTTCAGAGTCGCCAAGGTGATCACCTGCTTTATTTGACTGCAAGAGGGAAGACCAAGGAACGCTCCGGCGTTCCTTGGTCAACGATTCTTTAATGCGTAGAGTCTACCGCATTGAATTGAATGGCATTTCCATCCGGTTCAAAAATATGCAAACACGTTACAGACGTGTACAAGGATACCGCTTCGCGTGGCTTAGTTTGTGTGTCACCATGCAGCAAATATTTAAAATCATCCACGCCACCACATTGACCAAATACGTAAGTCATGCCCCCCAATCGTTCAACCACTTCACACTGGAAATCAAGCTGGACGGCATCGGGTTCGGTGGAGAGGTGCTCCGGTCTGACCCCTAAGGTTAATTCAGCGCCGTGTGGTAGGCGGGCGGTGGCAATTGGCAGGGTCAACTGCTGACCCAGCGCCAGTTTGACGGTTAAGCTGATGTCATCTTGCGCCACCACGGTGCAAGGCAAGAAGTTCATTTTAGGAGAGCCAATAAAGCCCGCGACGAATTTGTTTTTCGGACGATGATAGAGATCCATGGGTGACCCCACTTGCTCGACTTGGCCATCACGAAGCACGACAATTTTATCAGCCAACGTCATCGCTTCGACTTGATCGTGTGTGACGTACACCATGGTCGATTTCAGCTCTTGATGAAGTTTGGCAATGTGTAGGCGCATATCGACACGCAGTTCCGCGTCGAGGTTGGACAACGGTTCGTCAAACAGAAACACCTTCGGGTCGCGGACGATCGCGCGGCCAATCGCGACACGCTGGCGCTGGCCACCCGAGAGTTGAGCGGGCTTGCGATCGAGCAAGCTTTCTAACTGTAATGCTTTGCTTACCAGTTGGACTTTTTTCTCACGCTCTTCTTTCGGAACTTTGTTTACTTTCAGTGAATATCCCATGTTTTCCGCCACCGTCATGTGCGGGTAGAGTGCGTAGGATTGAAACACCATGGCGACGCCTCGTTCTGAAGGTGGCGTATCGTTGACGATATTGCCAGCAATAGAAATATCACCACCGCTGATATCTTCCAAGCCAGCGATCATTCTTAGCAACGTAGATTTCCCACAGCCCGATGGGCCGACAAACACCACAAATTCGCCTTCATCAATAGAAAGATTCACATCATGGATGGTTTGGACATTGCCAAAACGTTTAACGACATTGGATAGCAGAATAGAAGACATGTTGAATTCCTTATAATTGGATAAAAATTAAATAAGATGATGTGATCAAATTCGTTTTTATTTAGTAAATTTTATTTTTCACATGTTTGATTAATCACAATGCTTGTCACGGTTAGTGATTTAAATCACATCAATGAATCACCTGTATGGGAAAAAATAACACAATAAAGCATATTTGCACCATAAATTTTATTTCTACTAATAAAAATAAGGCGAGAAAATTTATGGACAGTAAAAAATTTAGTAAAAATATAAATATCCTTGCTGCGACGACTGCATTGCTATGTTCTCCACTGGCATTCGCTCAGCAATCCTTATTAGTTTGGGAAGATATTCAAAAAGCGTTTGGGAACGCTGATGCGGTTGCCGCATTCGAAAAACAACATGATGTGAAGGTGCAAGTGCTTGAAATGCCTTATGGTGGCCAAGTTGAATCCCTGCGCATGGATGGCCCAGCAGGTACGGGCCCGGATGTTATTCTGATTCCACATGACCAAATTGGCGGTGCTGTGATTCAAGGATTACTTGCGCCAATTCAATCTAAACCAGAAGTCATCAATACATTCAGCCAATCTTCGATTGATGCGTTGACTTATAATGGTGTGTTGTATGGTTTACCTAAATCTGTGGAAACTGTATTTATGGTCTATAACAAAGACCTTATTCCAGAGTTGCCCGACACGCTCGATGAAATATTCGAATTATCGAAGAAGTTTCGAGAAGAGGGTAAATATGGCTTATTAGCAAAATGGGATGAGCTGTATTACACCTACGGTATTTTAAATGGCATGGGCGGTGACGTTTTTGCCAAGAAAGCAGATGGCTCATATGACTCAAACCGAGTGCTGCTCAACAACCCTGGCGCCGTTGAAGGTGCGTCATACATTCAAAAATTCTATCAATCGAAAGTGTTTCCAACCGGCATTATTGGCAACAATGGTCTGAACGCGATTGATTCCTTGTTTACCTCAAATAAAGCGGCCATCGTTCAAACGGGTCCTTGGTCACTGCAACCTTATAAAGAAGCCGGCATCAACTACGGTGTTGCGCCACTGCCTAAACTGCCGTCGGGTGAACCGATGGGATCGTTTATGGGGGTGAAGAGTTATAGCATCTCGACCTTCTCTAAAAACAAAGCATTGGCGCAGGAGTTTATTGAATTCATCAATAACTACGACAACGCGAAACATCGCTTTGAATTGACGGGTGAAGTACCGGCCGTGACCAAGCTGGTGGATGATCCGGTGATTAAAAATGATCCAGGTGCGCGCGCAGTCGCGATGCAATCTATTCACTCCACATCGATGCCTTCTATTCCTGAAATGAACGAAGTTTGGGGCCCTGCGAACAGTGCGCTGCAACTTATCGCGACCAATAAACAAGATCCAAAAGGCGCGTTGGATGCCGCAGTCGAGAGCATCAACATGCAAATTGAAGCCAACCACGCAATGATGGGTCAATAATTCGATGGCGTGAATGATACATCGCGTTTGATGACGTTCTCCTGCTTCGTCCATGGAGCAGGAGCATCAAGCAAGATGGTTTCCGATATGGAGTTGTAAGTGATGTCTGACATGAGTGAACACATGGAGCCCGATACCGCGTTCTACCGTTCTCAGCGGTTTACCGCCTTGGTACTGGCGATAATTCCTGGCTTTGGTCAGTTTTATAACCGTCAGTTCGTGAAAGGTGCTCTGTTTTTTGTTCTTTTAGTAAGTTTTTATGGCGTTAGCCGCGATTTTATTGCCCACGGCATGTGGGGAATTCGCACTCTGGGGGAAAACCTTCCGCAAGACAATTCGGTCTTTTTATTGGCGGAAGGGGTGATTGCATTATTAGTGATGTGCTTTGGGCTCGTCGTCTACGCATTGAGTATGAATGACGCGTTTCAAAACGGGAAATTACTGGATGAAGGCAAGCCACTGAACTCTCTACGTGTTCAATATCGCAACGTGATCAATGCGGGCTTTCCTTATTTGATGATTAGCCCCGGGTTTATTTTGTTGGTTTTTGTCGTTGTCTTTCCGATTATTTTCGGCTTTGCCATTGGGTTTACCAATTACAACTTGTACAACTCCCCGCCAGCAAAACTGGTCGATTGGGTTGGGTTGAAAAATTTCTTTAATATTTTCCAGATCAACCTATGGCGCAACACGTTCTTTGATGTGCTGCAGTGGACCATTGTGTGGACGTTATTGGCTTCAACGTTGCAGTGCACCGTTGGCGTGTTACTCGCGATTTTAGTGAATCAAAAGGACCTCAAATTCAAACCGTTGATTCGTACGATTTTCATTCTTCCATGGGCGGTTCCTGGCTTTGTTACCATTCTGATTTTCACCGGGATGTTCAACGACAGTTTTGGTGTGATCAACAACGTGATTTTGGATTTCTTTGGTATCGAACCCAAAGCATGGCTCACCGATCCGTTCTGGACCAAAGTGGCGTTGATCGCGATTCAAACTTGGTTGGGTTTCCCGTTTGTATTTGCAATGACCACAGGAGTATTGCAAGCCATTCCAAATGATTTGTATGAAGCGGCGACCATGGATGGCGCAAGTAAATTTCAGCAACTCAAAACCATTACGTTGCCGCTGGTGTTGTACTCGATTGCGCCGATATTGATCACGCAATACACCTTTAACTTCAATAACTTCAATATCATTTATCTGTTTAATAACGGTGGCCCTGCAGTGATTGGCAGTAACGCCGGGGGCACGGATATTCTGGTGTCATGGATATACAAACTGACCATGTCTTCGTCGCAATATGGCATCGCCTCGGCGATTACACTGCTGTTGTCTATCTTCGTGGTGGGGATCGCACTGTGGCAATTCCGCATGACGAATTCATTCAAAGAGGAGACGAGATAAATGATGAGTATTAAGCGCAGTAATCGCATTCGTCTGACGCTCAGTTACCTGCTGATCGCCGCGGTCTCCATCATCATTATCTATCCGTTGGTGTGGACGGTTGGTGCGTCGTTCTATCCGGGCAACAGCATCATGGGTGAATCGATTTTTCCCGATAACCCGACGTGGAGTCACTACGCAACACTGTTTGCTAATGACAAAGTGGCGTATCTGACTTGGTTTTGGAACAGCTTAAAAATCAGTTTCTTAACTATGGTGTTAACGCTGGTCAGCGTGTCATGTACCTCGTATGCGTTCTCACGTTTTCGCTTTAAAGGGCGTAAGAATGGGTTGATGCTGTTCCTGTTGTTACAGATGATTCCGCAATTTTCCGCATTGATTGCCATTTTTGTCCTGGCGCAGATGCTGGGCCTCATTAACAGCCATCTTGCGTTGGTGTTGGTGTATGTCGGCGGCATGATTCCGATGAATACCTATTTGATGAAAGGTTATCTGGATGCGATTCCGAAAGATTTGGATGAATCAGCGAAAATGGATGGCGCCAGTAATATTCGAATTTTTCTTGAAATTATATTGCCAATTTCCAAGCCAATTATCGCGGTGGTTGCTTTATTTTCTTTCACCGGTCCATTGGGGGATTTTATTCTGGCAACCACGATATTAAGAACACCAGAAAATTACACCTTACCGATCGGTTTATATAACTTGGTGGTAGAGAAAATGGGCGCAAGTTATACCACTTACGCAGCGGGTGCGGTGCTGATCTCCATTCCTGTCGCGTTGCTCTATTTATCGCTACAAAAATATTTTGTGTCTGGCCTAACTGCCGGTAGTACCAAAGGCTAATCGAAGAGGGAACACGATGACTATCAAATTTAAGGTTGCACTGATCAGTGCGGCAGTGGCGCTTGCTGGCTGTCAAACCGCCAATCAATCCATGACGACGACGCCAAATAGCTCGTCAACGCAATCGACTGTGGAGATGACTGCACCTGAATTACGCGCCGACTTTATTCGCGGTATGGATATTTCCATGTTGCCTGAAATTGAAAAGTTGGGTGGTAAATATTATCAAAATGGCACACAAGAAGATTTGGTTCAAATTCTAAAAGACAACGGCGTGAATTCGATTCGTGCACGCGTGTGGGTTGATCCTGCTTCAGTTGATGGCCAAGTTTACGGCGGCGGTAATAATACGCTTGAGCGTTCGATTGAGCTGGGCAAACGCGCTCAGGAAAATGGCATGACGTTCTTGCTCGACATTCATTACAGCGATTTTTGGGCCGATCCGAAGAAACAGCAAAAGCCCAAAGCGTGGGACAACCTCAGTTTTGATGCACTGAACCAAAAAGTATATGACTACACGGCCGCTGTCATGCAAGCGCATCTCAAAGCGGGAGTCGTGCCAGACATGGTGCAGGTGGGCAATGAGCTCAATGGCGGCATGTTGTGGCCCGACGGTAAAAGTTGGGGCCAAGATGGGAAAGAGTTCGATCGTCTCGCGGTATTGCTCAAGTCTGGCATTCAAGCCGTGCATGACAACGCCGGCGGTAAAGATATTCAGATCATGCTGCATTTAGCAGAAGCGGGCGACAACGGTTTATTCCGCTGGTGGTTCGATGAGATCACCAAACGCAACGTGGCATTTGATGTGATTGGCATGTCGTACTACCCATGGTGGCACGGGCCGATCGCCAAAGTGAAAGCCAACATGAACGATGTCATCAATCGTTATCACAAACCGATTGTGTTGGTTGAAACCTCGTTTCCGTTCACCAGCAAAAATGGCGACGCATTGCCAAATGGTTACTCAGAATCCGGGCCAATTGAAGGCTACGAGGTTAGCGTGAACGGTCAGGCGCATTACCTTTCAGACATCATGACGTTGATGAATGCTCTGCCTGATCAAAAAGGTTTGGGAATCTACTACTGGGAGCCCGCTTGGTTACCGATTGATGGCGCCACATGGTCGACTGAAGCGGGGATGGACTACAGCGGCGATAAATGGGACATGGGGAACTCATGGGAAAACCAGGCGCTGTTTGATTTTGAAGGTAACGCTTTACCGTCACTGAAAGTATTTAAAGGCAAATAATGACTAATAAAAATTTTGTGATTCCCAAGATAAAAGGGCTGCTGCATGGTGCAGATTACAACCCTGAACAATGGTTAGATCGACCTGACATTCTGGCCAAAGACATCGAATTGATGAAGCAAACCCGCTGCAATGTTATGTCGGTCGGTATTTTTAGTTGGTCTGCACTGGAACCGACGGAGGGGGAGTTCCAGTTTGAATGGTTGGATAACGTCCTTGACCGCTTGGCAGAGAATGACATCTCGGTCTTTCTGGCCACCCCAAGTGGCGCTCGTCCCGCTTGGTTGTCGCAACGTTATCCAGACGTGCTACGTGTGAACAGTCAGCGAGTGAAGCAGTTGCATGGTGAACGTCATAACCACTGTTACAGCTCGCCGAACTATCGCAATAAAGTGGCGATCATCAACACCAAGCTGGCGGAACGTTACAGTCATCATCCGGCGGTGATTGGTTGGCACGTCTCAAACGAGTACGGAGGAGATTGCCATTGTCACTATTGCCAAGACGAATTCCGTGTATGGCTCAAAGCCAAATATCAATCGCTGGACAAGTTGAACAAGCAGTGGTGGAGCACATTTTGGAGCCACAACTATTCAAGTTGGGAGCAGATTGAGTCGCCATCACCGATTGGTGAAAACTCGGTGCATGGTTTGAAGCTCGATTGGAAGCGTTTCTGTACCGATCGCGTGTCGAACTTCTGCCAACATGAAATTGCGCCATTAAAAGCTGTGAATCCGGCGTTGCCGACCACTGCCAACTTCATGGAATACTTCTATGACTACAACTACTGGGAGCTCGCCAAAGCGATTGATGTGATCTCTTGGGACAGCTATCCGCTGTGGCATCGTGACCACGATGAGGTGGCGCTGGCGTGTTATACCGCGATGTACCACGACTTGATGCGCACCTTGAAGCAGCAGCCATTTCTGTTAATGGAATCGACACCCAGTCAAACCAACTGGCAGCCGATCACCAAGCTCAAACGTAATGGCATGCACCTGTTGTCATCGCTGCAAGCGGTCGCACACGGCTCTGATTCGGTGCAGTATTTCCAATGGCGAAAGAGCCGGGGCTCAGTCGAAAAATTCCATGGTGCGGTCATCGATCATGTGGGGCATGCCGACACCCGTACTGGCAAAGAAGTGACGGCAGTCGGTGAGTACCTGATGCGCATCAATGACGTTGCTGGCACAGGGTCGAAAGCGGATGTTGCCATCATTTTTGATTGGGAAAACCGCTGGGCGTTGGATGACGCTTCCGGCCCACGCAATCAGGGCATGCATTATGAACAAACCGTATGCGATCACTATCGCGGGTTCTGGGAACAAGGCATCAACTGCGACATCATTGAGCAACTGAGTGATTTCTCGCCCTATCAAGTGGTGGTGGCGCCAATGCTGTATCTCGTTAAACCGGGGGTGGCGGAACGTCTAGAAGCGTTTGTTGAACAAGGTGGTACCTTGGTCGCAACTTACTGGAGTGGGATTGTAGATGAAAACGATCTCTGCTTCTTAGGTGGTTTCCCGGGCGGTGAACATAGTCCACTGCGTCGTACGCTGGGCATTTGGGCGGAAGAGATTGATTCACTCTACGATGAAGAGCGAGTCGCCTTTGCGGCGTCTTCCACACCCCAGTTCCAATTGGATGGCGTGTTTACAGCCAAGCATTTGATGGAGCATATCCATGCAGAAACGGCGGACGTTTTAGCGCATTTCACATCGGATATGTTTACTGGCAAACCAATGCTGACGCGAAACACGCACGGGAAAGGCTGCGCCTATTATATTGCTGCGCGAACGGAGGTTGAATTTAACCGCGCGTTTTATCGAGCTTTGGTGGCGCAGCATCATATTCAAACGCCATTGGACGTCATTCCGTATGGTGTTTCGGTGACAACAAGAGAAGATGATGATTATCAATATCTATTTATGATGAATTTATTATCGGATCAACGGGTCATTCAATCACCAAAAGGACAATGGGTGAACATGAATAATGGTGAAACGATAGGTCATGAAATTATTTTGAGTGAATATCAGGTCGCTGTAATTAAAAATAAAAAGTAAATAATAAATTTTAAATTCATGAAGTGATTTAAAAGGCAATGAGGCAAATTTTGTCTCACGGGTAAGTCATGCCTGAATCCCGTACTCAGGCATATTTACCCAAACCAATAACTCGAAAAACAAAAGGGAAATAAAATGAAAAAGACAACATTGGCAGTCGCAATTTTAGGCTCCTTACTGGCTACTCAAGTTTCTGCTGTTGATTTTCACGGATATGTCCGAGCAGGTCTGGGTGCAAGTGCCGATGGCGGTGGCACTGAAGGTGGCGATGAGTTTAACAAAACAAAACTAGGTCGCCTGGGTAACGAGTACGATACCTATTCTGAAATTGGACTTGGACAAGAGTTATTCAACGCGGAAGGTCGTTCGATGTACTTTGAAAGTATGTTTGAAATGTCGTCCGATGGAAATCTGGAATCTGAAACATCGAAAGATGACAGCGCCAATTTCGCCATCAAACAGCTGAATATTCAGGCGAAAGGTTATATTCCAGCCTCGCCAGATGCTGTGATTTGGGCGGGTAAACGTTTTTACCAACGTCACGATCTGCACATCATTGACACCAAATACTGGAATATTTCAGGTTACGGTGTGGGGATTGAGAATATTAAACTCAGCACTGGCGCCATTTCAGCCGCGGTCGTGCGTGCTGACAATGAGCTCTCGACTTGGGACAGCAGCGGCAATGAAACCAGCTACGGCGATCTGAACTCCTACTTCCTTGATTTACGCTATGCCGGGTTTAGCCCATGGGAAGGCGCGTGGACAGAGTTTGGTCTGGATTACGCCGTGGTCAACCCAAGCGATGATCAAGAGTCGCTGACGGACGACTTCAAGAATGGCCTGATGTTAACCGCAGAACTAAGCCAAAGCTTCTCCTTGGGTTGGAACAAGGTTGTGTTGCAATACATGGACAAAGGCTTAGCGCAGAACGCCATTTCTCAAGGGGGGGGTTGGTATGATATTTGGAGTGGCGATGTGAGCGATGCGAAAGGCTTCCGCTTTATCAATACGGGTGAAGTGAAAATCACCGACAACTTCATGATCAACCATGTGCTGACGTACGGCCATGCACAAGATCACGGTGATTGGCTGGACAAAGAAGACCTGTTCTCATTTGTTGCCCGTCCGACCTACAACTGGTCGCCTTACAACAAAACTATGGTCGAAGTTGGCTATTTTGATCAGAAGAAAACTTGGGATTCAGGCTCAGAAGAGAAATCTGGTGGGACCAAATTTACCATCGCGCATGCCATCTCTGCGGGTGAGTCCTTCTTTGCTCGACCAGAAATTCGCTTCTTTGCCAGCTACTTCAAAGACAATGAAAACGACAATACGTTTAACAGCGGCAAGAGTGACGACACGATCAACTACGGTGTTCAAATCGAAGCTTGGTGGTAACGCCGCATAGCAATACACAGGTTGGAATGAACGTTCCAACCTGTGGGTTGTTCTATTCATTACATGATTATTTGCTCCTAAAATGAGTCTGGTTTATCGGGGGATAACAACTATGACGACGTTGACATTTTAGGGGCTTTTTTATTGGGTCGGTCACATGAAGTCTATTTCTTTGTAACGCGTGAAAGTAGTGATGCATGTCGAAACGTCACAAAGCAAGTGGTTGTGCAAATGCAAAAGATGCAGGACGCTGTGGAGCGAATTATTTCGATCAACACGATGATTTCATCGTCCTCGCAGCAACAAGGCATCATGATGCGCGAGTTGAATGGACATGTCTCGCAGACTAATCGGTTAAGTGATGATATTTCTCAATGTGCGGCGGCGATTTCGGCAATCAATCAGCGCATCGATCAGGCGTCGGCCCAATTGACGGACCGATTGCAGGCGTTCAAGGTTTAGGGGCAAATCGTCTGGTGGTGGCATGTTCTTCACGCTGAATACATCGGACGGCATTGCGACCCATGACGATCATGAGGAGTGTTATGAATATTAAACACAAAATGCACAGCCAACAGGTTTACTACTGCAACGATGAAGGATTGGCGCAGGAACAACAGCGATGTTTGGATGTGTTGTATGATTTTAATCACACGCGGCCAACGCAGCAGGCGCTAAGGCAAACGATCTTGCGCCGTATTTTTGCCGAAATGGGTGAGGATTGCTACATCGAACCACCGCTGCATGCCAATTGGGGGCGGCATACTCACTTGGGCCATCATGTGTATGCCAACTTCAATCTGACGTTAGTCGACGATACTGATATCTACATTGGTGATTATGTGATGTTTGGTCCTAACGTGACGTTGGCGACCGCAGGACACCCCGTTGCGCCAGAGTATCGAGAGAAGGTCGCACAATTTAATATTCCCATTCACATTGGGCGTAATGTTTGGATTGGTGCAAACTCGGTGGTTTTGCCGGGCGTGACGATTGGGGAGAACTCGGTCATTGGCGCGGGTAGTGTGGTGACCAAAGACATTCCAAGCAATGTCGTGGCGGTCGGAAACCCATGCCGCGTGGTGAGAGAGATTAACGAGCGCGACCGAGAGTTCTATTACAAAGACCGTCGTTTCGAAACGCAGGTCGTTGACTCTTGACGTGATACATCCAAACCATCTTGACGTGACACACCCGAACCATCGCCCACAAAAAAGCCAGAGTCTGCTCTGGCTTTTTGGCGTCTTGATATTTCGTATTGTGCGGCGCTTATTGTGTCAGTTTCGCCAGGTCTGCTGGGCGGTAGTAAACTGATTTCAGCACTTTGCCCTGACGGATGGTTTTGCCTTCAGAGACAAAATCCTGCGCACATTTTGCGATGATGTAATCGCCTTTTTGTACCGCCATCAGCTGAATGCCTTGCTTGGCGTAGAACGCTTCGGTTTCTGCGTATTCTTGCTCGTTGCGGCACACTTTACTCATGTTTGAGCTGTGTACTTCGTCCCAGCAAGGAAGGAAATCAATGCCGCGGTTGACTGCCACGTTCAGCAGCAGATCAATCAGGTAGCTGATCGCGAGGTTGTCGCTGACGTTTGTGTCACCGAGGTGTACCAAACGGCCCATTAACACGTAAACGCTATCGACGATCGCATCGGCTTGTTCAGTTTTGTTGTCTGCTTCGGCAAGTTCGGTCAACTCTTCAATGGCCAGCGACGTGTGCAGTGTATCGGCTTTACCATCCAAGCTCGCAGGCGCGGCTACTGGTAGGTCAAACGTACTACGAAACTCAGTGATGTCGCGGTAAAGGTGATCGTAAATGTCTTGAGTCAGCTTAGATAAATGCATGCTTTCAGTCCGATGGCTAAAAATAGGAGATGATTCGTTAGAAAATAAAGAAGGCGCTGTTGCGAGCGCCTTATTGGGTACGATTACAGATACAGCTTGGCGAGTTCTGATGGTTCAAGTTCTTTCCCATCGAGATTCTCGTTCCAGTTGATGCCAACCAGCACGCCGTCTTCATCCAGCGTGATCAGCCAATCTTCAACGAAGATATCCAGCGGGATTTCCAGTACTTCGAAATCGGCCCACTCTTCGACGTTATGAAATTGCGCGTCTTCTTTCGATGACCAAAATGGCATCACTTCGCTTTCTTCAAATTCCGTCGATTCACAAGACAACCAGCCTTCTTCATTACGCAGGCCCCAAACAAGGTTGTTTTCTTGGGACTCTTTGATGAACAATTCAAGGTTAGCTTGAATATCTGTCGTTAATTTGCTCATTTTATTCTCTCACTAAGAATGATGGCGTAAGGGTAGCATTTTCAACGGTTAAATCCCATTAAGATTTAGGCCATCCGCGACTTTTCTCCCCGTGTGCGACTGTCATTTATTTGCGAAACAGGTACGGGAACAGCGCCTGACGTTCTGCGTCGCTGAGGCTCGAGACACGCTGGATATTTGTGTCAGGAATCGCTTCCGGATTTGGGTAATGTTTGAGCACTTTTTCCATGCTCTCTTCGCGGATCAAATGGAAGATCGGATACGGCGCGCGATTGGTGAGGTTTTCGGCATCGTCCGGCTCTGTTCCGGCAAAATAATAATTGGGGTGGAATGTCGCAACTTGGAATACGCCCTCCCAATCTTGCTGGCGAATGAGCGCTTCCACCCAATCAATGAAGAAGTTGTAGTCGGTGAAATCGTGCAGCATATCTGGCACAACAACGAGTGTGGTTTCCAGTTCTTGCGGTGCTTTGGTATCGAGTTCCAGCAACTGATCCAGAATGTCTTGCAGCAGTTCTTCTTCGCGAGTGGCGTTGCTGACGTAAATTTTAATCTGCTGATTGCGCTGAGGTTTGGCCGCAAAAGGGCACAGATTCAGGCCGATCACCACGTCGTCTAACCATTGATTGACGCTGGCGGTGATGGCCTGATTGTTGGTCGTTGAGCTCATATTCTTGTCGTCGTTGTTGTCTATTTCGCGGCAAGAATACCACAACTTAATGAGAAGATTTTAAAACCGTGGTCGTGCTGTTGGCGGCGGTGCTTTTGTGGCGCAGGCTTAATCGCCAACATAAGGTAAAGAGCACGGCATACACGACGAGGCCGCCCGCGGTGACCATGTGCCAACCGCCATGTTGCCAGCAGTAGAGCAGATAAAAACCGCCCAAGCTGCCGCCCACATAATAGTGCACTAAATAGAGCGCAGTGGCCGTTGCTTTGGCTTCGGTGGCTTTCTGGCTGACCCAGGCATAGGCCAATGTGTGAGTGAAGAAGGCGCCAAAGCTAATCAGCATCAAGCCTAGCATCATGAACGGGATTGATTCGACCAACGCAATCAACATGCCCGCCATACTCAGCACACCGCCGACGACCATGCCAGTGATTGGTGGGTAGCGTTTGGTCCAGTTGGCGGTTAATTTTGAGCTCAATGTGCCCGCCAGATAGCACAGGAAAATCAGTGACGCGAGGCCAATCGGCATTGAATAAGGTTCTGCGACCAAACGAAAGCCCATGACCGAATAGAGGTTCACAAACAGCGCAAAGTTGGCGCCGCCGATCAACATCGCAAGCCATATGGTGCGGTTGGACAGGTGTTTCACCAGCGCGCGATTGTGATGAAAGAACATGCCGCGTTGCGGTTTAAAGTTGATTTGAGCGGGCAAACACGCCAGCACCACAAGCGCACCAATGAAGGTGAATCCAGCCATGGCGATCACAGCTTGCTGCCAACCCAATGCATCGGTCAGTAACCCACCAAAAATACGGCCGCTGATCCCGCCCAGTGAGTTGGCCGCGATATAGCCGCCAATCGCTTTACTAAAAGCTTGTGGTGACAGCTCTTCCACCATATAGGCCACTGCCACGGATGCAAACGCGGCGAGCGCCACGCCCATGAATGCGCGCGCCAACACCAATACCCAAAATTCGCCGCTGATCAGCATCATCACGCCGATCATCGGCATAGCAAACAGGCCGAGCAGCATCACGCGGCGACGCCCAATGGCTTCAGAGCTGATCGCCCAAGGCACCAAACTGACAGACAAGGCCAATGTGGATGCTGCGAACAGCCAGTTGATCTGTGTTTCCGATACTGCAAAGTGTTTCGCCATGTAAGGCAGCATCGGCTGGAACAAATAGAGGTTGCAGAAAACCAAAAATGACCCGAAGGCGAGGGCAAAGGTCACTTTGCGATATTGGGGGCTGCTTAATTCAATCATGGCGACAACTCAACTCGGCTCATACAACGATGTGACCAAAGTATCAGCAGTGAGTGAATTAATAAAATATATTAAAAATATTGACCTCATATAAATTATATATGGGGAAGTTCACGCCGAGCAGTGGGCTAAACAACGGGGTTGGAGCCTTATGGATACACGTCATCTCAAACATTTTGTTTCGGTTGCGCGCAACGAGAGTTTTACTCAGGCAGCGAAAGCGTTGCACATTGCACAGCCGGCGCTGAGTATTTCAATCAAGAAGTTTGAGCAGCAACTGGGCGTGGTGCTGTTTAAGCGCGATGAGCGCAAAGTAACGCTCACTCATGAAGGGGTGGTGTTGCTTGAGCACGCCACGCGCATCTTGCAGCAAATTGAAGATGCACAATTGGCGATGGATGAACTCAAAGGCTTGGTCAAAGGTGAAGTGCGGCTGGGTGCGCCGAGCATGATGGGGTCTTACTTCTTTCCACAAATCGTGATGGCATTTAAAAGTCATTTCCCGAACCTCAAGATGACGATTATCGAAGCGGGGTCGCAGTCGATTCGTCACATGTTGCTGTCGGGCGAGTTGGATATTGGCGTGATTCTCAACCACGATCTCCCACCGGATCTGGAAATTGACCCGTTGTTGTCATCGCAAATGGTGGCGGTGGTGGGGAACGAACATGAATTGGCGCAGCGCACGCAGATTCGTTTTGATGAGTTTTTTGAACATGAACTGGTGATGTTCAAGCCGGGTTATTTTCACCGAGAGTTCATCGATAAAGTGTGCAAAGAGCACAAATTCAATGCCAATTTCTCGTTTGAAACCAACTTGCTGCCGATGATCCTCAGCATTGTGAAACATGAATACGCGATCACGGCATTGTTGGAATTGGTGACCGATAACGAACCCGAGGTCACCGCGATTCCGTTTGAACCGCCGGTGTGGCTCGATTTGGCGCTGGCTTGGCGCAAGGATGGCTATTTATCGAATGCCGATCGCACCTTCATCGAGTTCGTCAAACAGTACGTTTAGGATTATTTACTGTTGTAAATGCGGTCGAAATTGGTTGGGTTCCAGCCGATCATCATGCGATCGCCAATCTTCAATACGGGCACACTACGCGCACCCATCGCATCGAGTTCTTTGCGGCCACGTTCCATTTTGGCGTTGCACAGGCGGTATTTCACCCCTTTAGCATCCAGATAGCGCTGGGCATCTTTGCAGTGTGGGCATTTATCTTTAACGTACAAAACAACTCGTTTCATGGGGCGCTCGCGAAGTGTGGAAAGGCGCAGAGTGTAACGGCGAACGGCAGTGGATGCAAATTGGCAGGATGATTCACAGCCGGGTTTCGGTTACACTTTGCGACCTTAAATTTTTGGCCTGTCAAAGTGGTCCTGTTATGCATTCGGTACTGAAATACATTCACGGTTATCCTGCTCACATTCTAGAACCGGTTCAACGCTTGGTCGAGTCTGGCAAGTTGGTGGCTTGGTTTGAGCAGCGTTACCCGCAGCGTCATGACATTCAAAGTGAAAAAGCGCTGTTCAACTACACGATGGATATCAAGAATCAGTACATGAAAAAGACCGCGCCGCTGAGCAAAGTGGTGTACGACGGTAAAATCCATCTCATCAATAATGCGTTGGGGCTGCACACTTACGTCTCTCGCGTACACGGCAACAAAATCAAAGCCAAAAACGAAATTCGTATCGCCAGTGCATTCAAAAATGCTCCAGAGCCATTACTGCGCATGCTGGTGGTTCACGAACTGGCGCATTTACGCGAAAAAGAACACAACAAAGCTTTTTATCAGCTGTGCTGTCACATGGAGCCGAACTATCATCAGTTGGAGCTTGATGCACGTTTATACATGATGGTGCTTGAACTAAAGGCGGGAAAATAACTCGATGTCGAAATCAACACGTCCGTTTGTGCGCCCATCTGAGCGCCGCGCAAAACCAACCGTGAAACCTCAATCTGGCGGCCAGTCGGTGAATGCGCCGAGCGCGAAGAAAAAAGCGTCCACGTCGCTCAAAGGCAAAGCGGGGTTGCATCCGCGAAATCAACACAAAGGCAATTATGATTTCCCAGCATTGTGTAAAGCTTTGCCAGAGCTAGAACGCCACCTCATTAAGAACCCGAAAGGGGAATGGAGCATTCCATTTTCTGACCCGGTGGCCGTGAAGCTGTTGAACAAAGCGTTGCTGGCGCATCATTACGGTGTCACGTTTTGGGACCTTCCGGCCGGCTATCTTTGTCCGCCAATTCCGGGCCGCGCTGACTATATTCATCGCGTGGCTGATTTATTGGCTGAGGAGTGTCCAGCGCTTGTACACCATCGTGTCAAAGCGCTTGATATTGGTGTCGGGGCGAACTGCATTTACCCCATTGTTGGCGTGACAGAATACGGCTGGCACTATACCGGCAGTGATGTGGATCCTATCTCGGTCAAGCAAGCCAATCTGATTGCGCAGGGGAACGCGGTGCTCAAAGGGCGCATTGAATGTCGCCTGCAGAAAAACAGCAAAGCGATTTTCAGTGGCGTGATTGGCAAAGATGAACGCTATGACGTGACCACCTGTAACCCGCCGTTCCATGCTTCTTTGGCGGAAGCGCAGCAAGGCACAGAACGCAAAATTCGCAATTTGCGGGACAATCAACGTAAGAAAGGGGTTGCGCAAGAGGTCTCGGCGAAAGCAAGTGCGCACGCGCCGACATTGAACTTTGGCGGTCAGAAAGCTGAGTTGTGGTGTCCTGGCGGCGAAGCGGCGTTTGTCAAAACCATGGCGGTAGAAAGCAAGCTGTTTGCGCAACAGGTTTTGTGGTTCACGACCCTGATTTCGAAAAGCGATAATGTGCGCTGGTTGAAAAAACAACTGGAGAAAGTTGGCGTTCAGTCGATAAAAGTAGTAGAGATGCAACAAGGACAGAAAGTCAGTCGCTTTGTGGCATGGACGTTTCAAAATGCCGAACAACGCAAGGGGTGGCTGAGCGAAAAATGCTAAACTAATTCACAAGATAACAGCAGAGGAGGTTGGCCATGGACTTTGAAATCTATTCACCATGTCAGCCTGATTGGCTATGTGTACCGTTTCTTTCTGTATTCTCGATTATCTTACTGATCGGTCTTGTGCTGTTTATTCGTATCTTATATCGCGAATATCTTAAGATTCAGCGTTCTAAAAAGGTTCGACGTTTACGCCGAACCCATTACCGCGACCGCAAAGGCGGTAAAGATGGCCGCCCAACCAACATCGGCAAGCGGCGCTGATCATGAGGGAGAAAGTGTCAGAAGAATGTGCTGATACTTTTTCTCCAATGCGGTATTGCCCGCCTGTTTTTCCAGTTCCACCAACAATTCTAATGAGGCTTTTTGATAGCCATAGCGCTGATGAAATGCCATCAATTTGATTCGAGCTTGGGTGAAGTCACCTTGTTCGATCTCCAGTTTTGACAGCTGTAACACGGAGCGAACGCGAGTCGGATCGTGGTCGATGGCGCGTTTAAAATAATAAGCGGCTTTCGATTTGTCACCGGATTTGAGCGCGCAAAACGCCGCATTCTCATAGCTGGCAGAAATCAGATAGTAGTAGGGCTGTTCGACAGCGCGGTTGAAGTAGGTGTCGGCTTGTTGATATTCGCCATGCTTGCACAGAAATGTCCCGTAATTATTGAGCACATTCCCGTTCTTCGGATGATCGCGCAGCGCCGCGCGGTATGCTTGGCGAGCGGCATCCGTTTCGTCGACGATTTCAAAGTAGTGGGCCATCGAGAGTTGTGCGCGGTAATAATGAGGGGCGTGTTGCAGCGCTTTTTCGAGGTTTTCCCGCGCTTTGATCATTCGGCCGTTGTCTAGATACCCTAGCCCGAGCGCAATGCGTGATTCCGCCATTTCGACCGGATCGCTTTTCACATCGTGGTTGTCTGATTCGGTAACCGTCACGCACCCCGTGAGGCTGATTGCGCCTAGCAACATCCATTGGTATTTCATTCGCACTCTCCTTCGCTTGCGGCACAATGATAAGCACGTCAGGCGCTTCGCCCAGTTGCGCGGGGAAACATTGCGAGTCAGTTGGCAAACATACGGCTCAAGGTGTGCAGATTGCGAGCGAGATAAAACTGCCCAACCGCGCATAAAAAAGGCCGCGTGAGCGGCCTGAGCGGGGCAATATTGATTAATCGTCTTTGGTGAAGCGATCTTCGCTGAAATGTTCCAGATCGTACGGCGTTTGTTGGTAAACGCAGTAGTTGAGCCAGTTTGCAAACAGCAAATGCCCGTGGCTGCGCCAACTGGCGCGTGGTGTTTGCGAGGGGTCATCATTTCGGTAGTAATTGACCGGAATCATGGGGTCAAGCCCTTCACCCACATCACGAACGTATTCATTGTGCAGCGTGAGGGAATCGTATTCCGGATGCCCGGTCACGAACACGTTGCGTTTGTCTTTGGTGGATGCCAAATACACACCCGCTTCGTCTGATGTCGCCAGAATATCCAGATCGGTATGTGTATCCAGAAATCCGGGCTCAAAATCGGCGTAACGTGAGTGAGGTGCAAGGAATGTATCATCAAACCCGCGTGTCAGCGGATGGAACGGCTGCAGCGTTTCATGGTGATACACGCCAGACAACTTCTCTTCTCGAGTGCGTTTTGGCAGGTTATACAACAGTTTTAGGCCAGCTTGTGCTGCCCAACACACATACAGTGTGGAGGTGACATGCTCTTTGGCCCATTCCATGATGCGTTGCAAATGATCCCAATACACCACATCCTCAAATTGCACTAAACCTAAAGGCGCGCCAGTAATGATCAGACCATCGAAGTTACGATGACTAATGATTTCAAATTGGCGATAGAACTCGTTTAGATGCTCTTCTGGGGTGTTTTTGCTTGGGCGATCGTCGATGCGCAGCAATTCAATGTCCACCTGAAGCGGTGAATTGGACAACAGACGCAAGAACTGCGTTTCTGTCTCAATTTTCTTGGGCATCAGATTTAAGATCAGCACTTTCAGCGGACGAATTTCTTGCGTGGATGCCCGAGATTCAGGCATTACGAAGATGTTTTCTTTGCGTAGAACATCAGTTGCAGGCAATTGATCGGGGATCTTAATCGGCACAGCTTTCTCCCTAAGCGTTACATTTGGACGTCTATACTTCTAGACTTATAACCTAACTCCTAGAAGTTGTCGATAGCAAAATGCAGCGAACGCCAAATTAAGTTAGTATAAAAGCTACGATTTTCCTAATCAAAACAGACCATGACGCTCACCTTAACCTTGATTCGCGGTTTGCCCGGTTCCGGTAAATCCACACTGGCGAAAACCTTGCCGGGCGTGCATTTGGAAGCGGATATGTTTTTTGTCAATGCGCAGGGGGAGTACCATTATCGCCCTGAGTGGATCGGCAAAGCGCACGAATGGTGTCAGCAGGCATGTGAACGCGAGTTGGCGCAAGGAAATAGCGTGGTGGTGGCGAACACGTTCGTTCGTCATTGGGAAATGAGTGCCTATAAAAAACTGGCGCGAACATATCGCGCCAAATTGGTCATTCAAGTCTGTCGGGGGAATTTCCAGAATATTCATGGTGTTGACCCCGCCACCATTGAGCGCATGCGTCAGCAATGGCAGGCATAAAGCGCTTAATCGCGATGCGCTAACTCACCTTGACCTGTGCGTTGAAACTGCCACCATGCCAAAACACCCCAACCGATGGTTTGAAGCCATAACAGCGTCCATTGTGGCGCGATCTGCCGCCATTCTGCGCCCATCTGGTTCAATGCCAAAAATCCCTGAATCCCCGGTGTACTCGGAAATAGCTTCGACAGCCAAACCAACGGCGTGGGAATCGCTTCAATCGGCCAGATAAAGCCCGCAGAAAAGACCAGCGGCATCGAGCTGATCAGCACCACCAAGGTCACCAGTTCACGACGTGGCGTGATGGCGCCAAGCCAAATACCGATAAAGCAAGCACTGAGCAAAAAGGGCAGCAGCAGTGTGAGCAATTGTCCTGCGCTGGCCAGTGTGTTCACGCCGTGAGAGGTGAAACTGGCGCCGAAGTAATACATGCTGAGCAGGTAGTAGCAGGCGACGATGATGCATGTTCGCACCAAAACCAACCGCAGCGGCGACACTCGGCTCCAATAGCCGCGTCCTTGCTTTTGTGTGCCGACCATCAAACCCGACGACATCGCCAGCGTTTGTTGCAGGATCAGCACAAACACCGCAGGCACCACGTAGTCAACGTAGCCCATGCGTGCGTTAAACGTCGGTTTAAGGTTTGATTGCGTTGCGGCATAGTGATGCGTGGCCAGCGCCATCGGTTCGCCTTCCATCACCAAGCGAGAGACTTTGGCTTTGGCTGAAACCGTGCCGCCCACCTGCGCCAAACCTTCCACAATGGTGCCGTAAACCAGAAAGTAAGACGCGTCACCGGCGTACGCTAAGGTTGGGCTTTTTCCTAGCAGCAAGTCTTTGTAAAAATGCTCAGGGATCACCAAGATGCCACTCACTTTGCCATCCAGAAACGCCTGTTTGGCGTCTTCAATCGAATGATCGCGCTGAACGACGTGTACTTGCGGTGTCGCATCCACCATGCGTTCCAGTTGATAGCTGGCCTGACTTTTATCAAGGTTCACCACGCTAATGGTTTGCTCACGTGGCGTCTGGTGACTGTAGGGCAGTGGATAAAGGAACGAATAGAACACCACGCCGCCAATCATGGTCAACATGACGACCGGATTAGTGAAAAGTGCTTTCAGTTCGGCTTTAAACAGTTCAAGCAGGGTCATGGGCACTCCTTACAGCCTGTTCTTTGCGTTGGTGTTTGCGGATCAGCGCCACGGTTAGCAGCAGCGGGAGAATGTATCCCGCCATCGGCCACAAGTGGGCAAGCGATTTCGCCGCGTTTAACCCATAACTGACTTGGCTCACTTGCACTTCAATGTAGTGGCTGATGGGCAGCAGGCTACGCCACGCTTGCGCCAGCGATCCCATATCCGATGTTGGAAAAGTGATGCCCATAAACGCAAAGCTCGGCGCGGTAAAGGCGCCTGCAAAGCTCATGGCTCGCGCGGGATCCAAAGTGAGGAAGTAGAACGCGGCGCCCATGATCATGCAGGCGATCGCCGTCAGTAGCTGTGCGACCAGCATCACCATCATGCTGCCATGCATTGGCCACTCCAGCACCGTGTAAAACCACACCAGAAATGCGCCGCCTTGCAGCACGAAAATGGGATAGTAGGGCGCTAGCGTGCGCGTTAAATTTCGCAAGGGGCGGTTACCCAACCATGCGTTGAGTCCGTATTCGCGATAGTTGGCCGTCAGGATCAAAATGGTGCTCACCACCACCACGATCTGCCACAACGCAGGCACAATGGCCGACACCAAAAACTGGGCGTAGTTGGTGTTTTTGTTAAACAGCGCTGTAATTTGCGTGCGCACGGGCACTGAACGCCCCATCGCGCTGAGGGTGGTTTGGTCGCCAGAAGCGAGTGTTTTCACCACATCAATTTTTGCGTTGAGTGTGCCTTGAACTTGCACCACGGCGGAGTTGATCAGGCGGCCCACCAGAATGTACTGGCTGTTGTAAAAGGTTGTGACGCGTGGTTGCTCGCCGCGATAAATCGCTTTATCAAACTGATACGGAATGACCACGTAAGCGTAGATGTCACTGGTCACCAAATCATCTTTGGCTTGGGCTACGTTTTGATAGTGGCGGGTGACCGCCAGCGTCGATGTCGCGTCAAGATCACGCACCAACTGGCGAGACAGCTGACTGTGCGACAAATCCACCACGCCAATCGGTAGGTTCTGCGCGATACCCGCCGAGAAAATCCACCAGATGGAACCGGCCAGCAGCAGGGGAACCCACGTCAGACAGGCCAGTAACCAATGGTCGTGGCGCAGCAGTTGCCATTGAGAAGGAAGAGCGCGGCGCATCACTTACAACTCAACGACCACGCTCATGCCCATGCGCAGTTTTGCTTCTGGCGCGGTTGGGCGAGCTTCGATTTCAAAGGTACGCAAGTCAAAGCCTTGCGCAGAGTCAGTTGAGCGCCAAGTGGCGAAATCACCCATCACCGCAACGTGCGTCACTTTAAATTCCAGCGATTGATTGAGTGCAGGCAAATAAGCGGTAAATGTTGCGCCTTTTTCAAAATGGCTGAGCAGATCTTCACGTACATTGAGCACCGCCCATGAGTCTTCGCGATCAATCACCGTCACCACCGGGAAACCTTGCGGAGCCAGCTCACCGCTTTGCATCAGCACTTGCGACACTTCGCCATCAAACCAGCTTTCGATCTTGGTATCGGCGGCGTAAGCTTCCACTTCTGCCACGGCACCTGCGGCCATGCGTGCTTTTTCCTGAGCCGCTTGTTTGGTTTCGGCACGTGCACCTTCACGGGCCATTTCATACATTTGGAATGCGGCGCTTTCAGTGTATTTCGCAGCTTGCCATTGGGTATTGGCTTCGTCGCGTTTTTGTTCGGCGACCACACCGTCGTTATACAGATTGTTAACGCGTAGGTAAGTCTTTTCTGCCAGTTCCGCCGCAGCTTTGGCTTTCATCCATTGGTCTTTGGCCGCGCGAATTTGCTGTTCACGCGCGCCGTTTTCCGCTTCTTGCGCCAGCGCGCCTGCGGCTTTCTGACCGGCGATGGCCTGTTCCAACTTGGCTTCAATTTCTGGGCTGTGCAGGGTGAAAATCAGTTGGCCTTTTTTGACGTCATCCCCTTTGCGCACATAGACCTGATCAATTCGACCCGGCACTTTGGAAGAGATGCTGTATTGCTGCGATTCAATTTGGCCTTGTAGGCGCACGGGCGCGGGTTGATAGGCCTGATAAAAGCTGTAACCAATCCAGCCCGCGGCTGCTAAGACAGTGACAGCAAGAAGAGACGATTTTGCCGCTTTCATGAAGGATCCTTTTGCGTGTTGAATTGGTTGTCGGAAGGGTGTGTCACCAGAGGAATAGCGCTCTGAGTGTATTGCGGGAAGGTGGTCATTTCACTGGAAATTGCCAATAGTTTGGTCAGTGAAATCAGATAATTAAACCCTGCCGCGGCTTGCTGCGTGCGAATGCTGGCGAGATACAATTCGGCATCCACCACATCCAAAGAGGTCGACAGCCCTTGGCTGAACGCTTTCTGGCGCAGCATCAGGTTCTCTTGCGCCAGTTTTAAGCTCGAATTCAAGCCTTGTACTTCTTCTAGCGCTTGTTCGGCTTCTTTGTAGGTTTTTTGCACCAACACGCTGAGATCTTGTTTCGCTTGCGCGGTTAAAAATTTCACCTGATTGACGGTGCTGCTGGCGGCTTTGACTTGAGACGAACGGCCCGTGTTTTCAATCAGCGGGACGTTGACGCCAACGCCAACCATCCAGTCGGGGGCCAATTGGCTGGCAAGCGAGTCGTCTTCATACAGGTTGTAGCTGCCGTACAGGTAGACTTCTGGGTAATATTTGCCTTTCTCCGCTTTGATGAGGCTCGATGCCTGCTTCTCTTTCGCAGCCAGTATGGCTAGCCCCGGATACGTCGCCAAGGTTTGATCGATGAAGGCACTCATGGGAGGCAAGCTCTGATTGATGAACAGGCCGCCGCTCGGTTCGACAACCGACTCTTGACTGAGAATCTGCGTCAGTGCACTTTGCGCAATATCGAGATCTTTCTGCGCTTTTTTGCGCTCCACTGTCGCCTTATCCAATGAAGCGTCGGCTTGCAAGCGTTCAACGTGGGCGATTTGCCCCTGTTTTTCCAGCTTAATCGCGTTATCACGGTGTTTGGTTAACCCTTGCTCAACCGCGATGCGCGTTTGCACGACCTCCTTTGCCAGTACCACACTGAAGTAGTATTTGGCGAGATCTTCATAACGGGCTTGGGTTTCCATCGCCAGTTTGCTTTGCGCTTCTTCTTTTTTACCTTCCGCGGCATCTTGCGCTGCGGTGATGCGTCCACCCGTAAAAATAGGCCACATGGCGCGAATGGAGGATGTAAACACATCGCGCTCGGTGATGGTAGAGGTGAGGGAGCCGAGTGATGCAAAGAGTGGGGCATAAGCAGCCAAAGAGGCCGGAATGCTCACGCCTCCCGCGCTATCGGCGATCTGCTTCAGAGATAAGGTGACGTCTTGATCAAGACGGGTGTAGTTGGCGCCGACCGTGACCGACGGCAGGTTCAGGTTCCACGTCGCATCTTGCAGGTGTTCGTAGTGTTCAACGTTGGCTCGTTCAGCGGCTAAAGAATTATTGTTTTGCTGCAATATTTCCCAGGCTTGCTGGAAAGAGATGGGCGCAGCAGACACTGACGAGATTCCTAACAGTGAACACATCAGCATACTGATGGTTTTCACTTTCATGCTTAAGCTCAGAATTTGGTTTTTAGAGTTAATGCTCTATGTTATCGATTTTCTGCCTGACGTGACAGAATTTTAAAAGCCATCAGCAGTATACAAGAAAGTGCAACGCATGCGAGAGCACGCTGACCCGGATTACGAAGTCAGCGAACGATTAGATCTGAGAATGAGAGGGACACAAGAAATCAGCGCGCCAGATAAGTTTTTTGGTGCCTTGCATGGTCACCAAGACATCTTTACCAGACATTTGTGGGAATGCGAGCAGCACACGTAGGTGGTCATCATCTTCCGCTTCCAGCTCATAAGCCCGAACATGCGTAAATGTGCCGTGCAAATTCTCGAATAGCATGTCATGCGACAAACATATTCCAAATGCATCTCTTTCCATGGTGAGTTTCCTTCTGACAATGTAGTTGTATTCGTTAAGCCGCAATCACGTTTGAATAGTTATTTAAAAGTCGTGACTGTCATTACAACGCTTCCTTCAGTGCTCACTGCCCATTGAGTATATCGGCTATTCACCCAAACGAACTAAAAATAACCTAAATATGATGTGATCTATGCCATGTTTTAAGGGTGTAAATGGTTTTGTTTTTTTGATGATTTATTGGACGCTTTGAGTTGGTTTTTTGACCAGCGATTTTTGTTATCGAAATGAATCAGTTGGCGACTATCACAGGGCTCACAGTTCTCAGCTCCGCGTTTCGCGCTGTTGTTAATTCAATGTTAGTTTTGTTGGCAATAAGGAGACTTCGATGACATGGAACAGCATCAGCTTTCGCAAACGAATGCTGATCATAATGACTTTATCCGGGTTGATAGAACTGCTGGTGCTGGTGGCGGCCGGGTTCGTATACATCAAGCACGCACAGGAAGAAGAAATGGGGCTGAAAGCGCTCGGTGTGGCGTCGTTTCTGGCCAGTTCTCCTGCGGTCATCGATTTAATTCAAGCCGGCGATGCGTCCGACGCGCAGCAGGCGCGGTTTCGCGATCTGACCCAGCTGATTGGCGCGGCGTTTATTGTGATTGGCGATGAGAAGGGCATTCGCATTGTGCATCCGCTTGAGCGTCGAATTGGCAAGCCGATGGTGGGGGGCGACAACGAGCGCGCCTTGATCAACGGTGAAGCGTATGTGTCGTTTGCCCAAGGCTCGCTGGGTAAGTCTGTGCGCGGCAAATCGGCGGTGCTGGATGCGCAGGGCAACATCATCGGTGTGGTGTCCGTCGGTTATTTGCTGGAACGCCTGCAAGATCGCATCGAACCCTATTTAATCTATTTGATTGGCATTACGTTTCTGGTGGTGGCGGCCAACGGCGTGGTTTCTAGCTATGTCTCCCGCCGTTTTCAAAAAGCGATTTTGGGCTTTGAACCGGAGGAGATCGGGCGATTGTATGTGGAACTCGATGTCACCATGAGCACCATCAAAGAGGGCATTTTAAGCATCGATGACCAAGGCGTGCTGCGGTCAATCAACAAGAGCGCGTGTGAAATTCTCGGCATTGACCGCGACAAAGCGCTCAATCGGCTGCTGACCGATTCGCTGCCGGACAGCGACTTGTACACCGTGTTGGAATCGGGCGACATTGACCACGATATTGAACTCTACCTCAACAAGCAGCGTTTGATTGCCAACCGCAGCCCGCTGATTGTTGAAGGTAAAGTGGTCGGCGCGGTGTCGAGTTTCCGCTTGCGTGATGAACTCAATGAGCTGACCGAGCAACTGTCGCAAACCAAAGAGTACGCGGAGATGCTGCGCTCACAAACCCATGAACATCGCAATAAACTCAATACCATCAGCGGCTTAGTGCAGATGGGTGAACTTGAGGCGGTGCAACAGTTGATTGGCCAAGAAACTGAACATTATCAAAGCTTGATCGAGTTTTTGCGCGAAACCGTGAAAGATCCGCTCATCGCAGGCATGTTGCTGGGCAAAACCGAACGCGCGCGCGAGATCGGCTTGGAACTGCGAGTGGATGAAGGGTCGCATCTAGATGTCTTGCCACCGCGAATCAAGGCTGAAGATGTGGTGACGATTTTGGGCAATCTGATTGATAACGCCTTTGATGCCGCGCTGAGCGTGATTCGCAGTGAACAACTGATTCCGCAGGATCGACGTATCATTGATGTATCGGTGAGCGATTATGGGCATGACATTATTTTGGAAGTCGAAGACCAAGGCTGCGGGCTGCCGCATGATGTGGATCCGAACACCTTGCTGCACAAAGGTATCTCCAGCAAAGCCAAACAGAACCGCGGTGTGGGGCTCTATTTGGTGAAACAGCTTTCAGATCGCTATCAAGGCCATTTGGACATGGCCAGCAACCAAGAATTTGGAACACGTATGACGGTTTATTTACCGAAGGAAGAATTGCAATGAGTACTCGGGTTTTAATCATTGAAGATGACGTAGCGATTGCTCAGTTACATCACAAGTACCTCAACCAAATGGGTGGGTTTGATGTGGTGGGCATTGCGACTTCGCAAGCGGAAGCCGAGATGCAACTTGAGGTGCTGAAACCGGATTTGGTGCTGCTGGACGTGTACCTGCCTGATGGCACGGGGCTCGACATTCTTCAATGGGTACGCGGGCGCAACGCCTGTTGCGATGTTATTTTGATCACCGCTGCGCGTGATGTCGAGACGTTGCAGCAAGCCATGCGTGGCGGTGTGGTCGATTACTTGCTCAAACCGGTGATGTTCCCGCGTCTGGAAGCGGCGCTGAAGAAATATCAGGCGCGTCAGGTGGAGCTTGGCCAAGTGGCGGATCTTGATCAAGGCTTGGTGGACAAAATGCTCACCGCGCACGCACAATCCGAAGCAAATTTGCAACGCCTGCCGAAAGGCATTGATGCTGTGACGCTGGATAAAATTCGTCATTTGTTTCGTCAACCCGTGTGCTTAACGGCGGATGAAGCAGGGGAGCGCATTGGGGCCAGCCGAACCACCGCACGTCGCTATTTGGAGTATTTGATTGGTTCGGGAGAACTTGAAGCCGACGTGCGCTACGGCAGCGTTGGCCGCCCAGAGCGCAGCTACAAAAAAGTGCTACGTCATTAAATTACTGCCATCGAAGCCCGCGCCCCCGCGCTAGACGAACTTTCTATCCCTATCTACAGTTAAATGCAGACGTAGTCTGAACATAGGTAGGGTGTTATGACGATAGGTAACACATTCGGTAAAGCGGCTTTTGTTTGGGTATGCTCGTGTTCCTTTGCCATGGGAGCAACCTTGGATTCTCTGACGTATTACACCGAAGAGTATCCGCCTTTTAATTTCAATCAAAACGGACAGGTCACTGGGATTTCGGTCGACCTGCTCAAGCAGGCTGCGCAAGTGGCTGGGGTTCAACTGCCCAGCGATCACATTGTGTTGCAGCCTTGGGCCCGTTCTTATCGTTCCACCATTTTGCGCCCGGATTCGGTGCTGTTTTCCACCACACGCACTCAGCATCGCGAAGACCTGTTTCATTGGGTCGGGCCGATTGACGACATCAAAGTCACCATCATTGCGCGCAAAGACAGCCAGATCAAAATTGCGGAGCCGCTGGAGATGGCGTCGTATCGGATTGGCGTGATTCGTGACGATGTGGGCGAACAGATGCTGTTGCAGTTTGGTGTGCCGCGTGAATCGATGCAGGAAGCGGGGTATGTCAGCGTGCTGGCCGAGCAATTGCTAAAAAAACGCATCGATCTGATCGCGTATGACGAACGTGCCGCACAGTGGTGGATCAAACAGGCGGGTTATAATGTAAATGAGTTTGAAACGGTTTATGTGTTGAAAGAAGGTTTGTTGTATTATGCGTTTAACAAAAACGTGAATCAAAGCTTGTTGAACGACTTACAAAAAGGTATTGATACAATTAAGAATACCACCGACGAAGATGGTGTGAATCGGTATCAAGCCATCTTAAACAAGTATCGATGACTGGCCTTAAAGATGTGACCAATATGAGCAATCCAAGCAGTACTATCTTATTAGAAAGCGGCACGAACGAGTTAGAGATAATCGAGTTCCATTTGGAGAAGCTGCTGCCTAGCGGTGAAACCAAAACGTGTTATTACGGCATCAACGTGGCGAAAGTCCGCGAGGTGATTCGCGTGCCGGACACCACGGATTACCCGAATGCACAGCCACACATGATTGGTGTGTTTTCATCACGTGAAATTCTGACGCCGCTGGTTGATTTGGCGGGCTGGTTGGGCGTACCGACGCGCAAAGAAATCGACAATAAGTTTGTGATCGTGACCGATTTCAACCGCATGACAAATGGCTTTTTGATCGACAGCATCAGCCGCATTCACCGCATTTCGTGGAATGATGTGGAATCGCCCAGTCAGTTTCTGGAATCGGGCGAACAAGATTGCGTGGTCGCGGTGGTACGCAAAGAAGGCAAGCTGATCATGATCCTCGATTTCGAAAAGATCATTGCCGACATCAACCCAGAATTGAGCATGGAAAAATACGATGTAAAAGTCGACCGTTCCGTGGATCTCAACCACAAAATGATTGGCAAGCGCAACGCGAAAACCGTCATGGTGGTTGATGATTCAGCGTTCATTCGCAGCCTGATTCAAGACACACTCAGCACGTCTGGTTACAACGTGATTGCGTGTAAAGATGGTGGTGAAGCGTACGAGAAAATGATGGACATTCAGCGCATTGCCAAAGAAGAGAACCTGCCGGTGAGCGAACTGATTGATGCCATCGTGACTGACGTAGAAATGCCACGAATGGATGGCATGCACTTGGTCAAACGTCTGCGTGATTGTGAAGCGTACGCCAAAACACCAATCGTGATGTTCTCGTCGTTGATGAGTGAAGATAACCGCCACAAAGCGATGTCGCTGGGTGCCAATGACACCATCACTAAGCCGGAAATCGGCAAATTGGTCAGTATGATGGACAACTACATTTTTAGCTGAGTCGCGCGATGTGACTGAGCAGGATGTTGAATGAAGCAAGCGGAGCCTACGAGCTCCGCTTTTTGATGCGTGCTTTCTGAGACGTACTTTTTGAGACGAGCTTTCAACGGTGCCTTTTGATATGTGGCTTTCTGCGCTGTGCTTTTGATACATAGAACAAGCGTCCCACCCCCTGAACACAGGCGACGATAACGCCGCATTGACCATGATCGACCCTTCTATGGAAGGGGGGCGATTCATCACTGAGGTTTTTAGATTGTTTTCCGAATGTTCAGTTTGTTGCATTTGATGTAAAAATAATTGAAGAATTCAAAATAATTTGAGTTCATTCGATGGAACAGTGATTTATATCAAGAAACTGATGTAAGAATTTACTTACCGTTGAACACGTTGTGGAATGAGATGGGGTCTGGTGGCCCTCTTGGTCTTCAAAACCAAAGTGAGCCGCACAGGCTTTGGTAGGTTCGATTCCTGCCTCTTCCGCCAATTCTGTCACTATATCAATCGCCTCCGTAGTGACCTTGTTGTATTGACCAGATAACAAGGAATCATTTTGAACTCAAAATCCCCTCAGCTTTCAGAGGCGAGTACCGCTCGCATCAATTACCGTCTTCCTCAGGTCGAACAGTTACTGCAACTCACTCTACTTGCCCCTTTTATCAGTCAACTGAGCCGTCCTGTGGTTACCGACCTGATTCGCGCCGAACTCGCGAGCATTCGTCAGTCGGAAACCTTTAAAACCGAAGGCACGCAACACATCGATGTCAATCAACGCATTGTACAGCGCTGTGAGCGCTTGATGCTGCAACGTCAACATCGCGTCATCAATGCGACTGGTATCGCGCTACACACCAATTTGGGACGCTCTCCGCTGCACCAAGAGGTGTGGGATGCGATCTCAGAGGTGAACACTGGCTACACCAATTTGGAAATTACGCTGGAAAACGGCAAACGGGGTGGCCGCAATGGGCTGCTACCGACCTTGGTGAGAAGCTGGCTGGGCGCAGAGAACGTCCTGTTGGTGAACAACAACGCCGCCTCGGTGTATCTGGTGTTGCTGGAACTTGCCAAAGGCAAAGAAGTAATTGTGTCTCGCGGCGAACAAATTCAAATCGGTGGCGGCTTTCGCATTCCCGATATTTTGGCATTGTCGGGCTGCAAACTGGTTGAAGTGGGCACCACCAACGTCACCACTGCGGACGATTATATCAACGCGATTACCGACGACACCGCGCTGGTGTTGATGGTGCATCAATCCAATTTCTTCATCGGCGGATTTACTGAATCCCCCGATATTCGCGACGTGAAGCGTCGTTTGCCAAGCCATGTCAATCTGGTGATTGATCAGGGCTCAGGCATGTCGACCGAAAGCTTTGCGCCAGACGAAACACAACTGGCGACCTATTTAGACATGGGCGCGGATTTGGTCTGTTTCTCGGGCGACAAAATTTTGGGTGGCCCTCAAGCGGGTTTGATCGCTGGTCGTGATGACCTCATTCAACGTTTGGGTCGCAACCCCATGATGCGTGCTTTTCGTTGCGGACGCATCATTCTGTCACTGATGGAAGAGCTGCTGGTTCGCAAACTCAACCAAGACACGGCCGGGCAGGGCATTGCTGAACGGACATTGGCGCACCTGCCACAGGCACGTCAATGGTGTGAATCGCTGGCGCAGCGTTGGCCTCATTGGGTGGCGTTTGTGGCACTGTCAACCCAAGTGGGTGGTGGCACTATGCCCGCGCAAACGTATCCCGGCTGCGGCTTAGTGCTGAACACGCCGCTGAAACCTCAAGCGCTGCTGGATCACTTGCGTCTTGGCACGCCAGCCATCTTTGGTTATCTGCACAACAATCAAGTGGTGTTGAATCTCACCACGGTGCTGGCGGCGGATCAGGCCGCTTTTGTCGAACGCTTGGATGCTTTTTTTCAACAGCTCGACAGCGGTGAACACGCATGAGCGGCATCGATACCTCACCTCAGACGGTCATTGGCCTCGCAGGTCACGTTGACCATGGTAAAACCACGCTAGTGAAAGCGCTGACAGGCATGATGACCGCTCGTCCGCATGAACAAGCGCTGGGCATGACGCAAGATTTAGGCTTTGCCCATTTCGAAGACGAACAGGGTCGCACCATCGGCATCATTGATGTACCGGGGCATGAGCGTTACGTGCGTAACATGGTGGCCGGCGTGTGGCACATCAATATTCTGTTGTTAGTCATTTCCGCCACCGAAGGGTGCATGCCCATGACCTTTGCCCACATGCGCTTGGCGCGTGCGATGGGCGTCAAAGACATCGTGGTGTGCATCAACAAAAGCGACCTCGTCAGCGAGCAAGTGCTGGCCGACGTTGAAGAATCGGCCTTGGAAAGCATCATGGACGTCACCGGCATTGTGCCCGAAGTGGTGTGCGTCAGCGCGCTTACGGGACACAATATTGAGACGTTGCGTCAAACCTTGCTGGACATGGTTGCGCGAGTTGAACCGAGCGATGTGATGCCGGGCGATGCGACCACGCCATTGTTGTACGTAGATCGCGTGTTTGTGGCCAATGGTGTGGGCACCATTGTGACCGGAACGCTGGCCCAAGGCACCGTGAGTGTCGGCGATAAACTGTTCAGCCCGAACGGTGGCACAACGGGCGCGGTTCGTTCCATTCAGTGTTATCACCAACAAGTGCATGATGTGACCGCCACCTGCCGCGTGGCGCTCAACATCAAAGGGTTAAGTCGAAAACAGGTACAACGTGGCGATTTGCTGTGCGCGCCGTCGGCACCGGTGACGATGACGGACAGTTGCATTGTGCGCCTTGATGATCGCTACAGCGATGCAAGTTTAACCCGTTCGACGGAAGTGGAAGTGGCCGTGGGTACTTGGCACGGTTTGGCGCAGTGTATTCCATTGCCCAATACTCGCTTGGCACGCTTGCTGTTTCGTCAACCACGTCCGATGTTTTTTGGTCAGCGATTGGCGATCATTCAAAGCAGCGGTCATGGATTGTTAGCCCAAGCGGATGTGGTGTGGACATCGTTCATCGCCAAAGCGCGGAAGCGTGCCATCTATCAAGCGTTGTCTGATTTGCCACAAGGACTGACGGCGAATGCGCAGTTGGACATGCTGCTGCAACTGCAAGGCTACTATTCGGTGGCGTTACTGTGTGGCGAACCGGCGACGCAAGGCGTGGTTGAAGGCCAATATGTCTTTGATCCGCAATGGTTGGCTGAGGCGCAAGCGCGCATCATTCAACAGTTGTCTGAAGGCCGCGCGATGGGGTCGGGTGAACTGTCGAGTTCGCTGCAAATGGAGTCAGACATCGTGCAAGTGCTGACACAACAACTCAAACAGCAAGATCGTATTTTTTATAGCTACGCGAAATGGCAGCTGGGCAGCGGACAAAGTGAAGATGAATTGCCTGAGGTGGCGCAGACCATTTTGCGCCTCGCGCGTGAAGCGGGCGCAGCGGGTTTAGAGCTTAATAAAGTGTCTCTTGGCCAAGATAAAAAATGGCTTCGTCAGCTCGCGCATCAGAAATACATCACCGCGATTGATGAGCAAATTTACTTCGATATGGGGGTGTATCAGGCACTGGTTCATCAAGCGATTGGCGCGAACCAACCTCATGATCGGGTCACTTTGCAAGAGATAAAACAGCGGGTGGATTTGAGCCGAAAATACCTCATTCCGTTTGTCAATCGAATGGAAAAAGATGGCTGGTTACGCCGCGATGAAGAGGTTCGAATCATCCTCAAATCGGCCAACGAATAGGCCAAATTTCACCGCAAAATCACAGCATCATGGACAGTAAAACGGCAGAGGGAACTCCCTCTGCCGTTTTGTTTTTTAAGCGGGAAAATGTGAGTGTCGTCACAAGTGTCGACGGGGTGTGTCGAGGGGAATGTCGACACACAATGACGTGTCTAAATATGGAACAATTTGGGAGTGGGTTTTAATTTAACTTATTGTTTTGTAATGATTTAAATTAAAGTTTACGTTCTGGCACGGTTTATGCTCTTAAAGGGCACTATTAACAACCAGGGTATACTATGAAAAGCTTTGTGGTTGCCGACCCAACAAAATGCATTGGCTGTCAAACCTGCATGGCAGCATGTTCCGATGTGCATAAGAAACAAGGGTTGCAAAGTCATCCTCGCTTAACCGTAGTCAAGCATAACGACGCGACCGCGCCGATTATGTGTCGACATTGTGAAGACGCACCTTGTGCGACGGTTTGTCCGGTTCACGCGATCAAAAAAGAAGAGGATCGCATTCTCTTACAAGAAACATTGTGCATAGGTTGTACCTTATGTGCTGTGGCGTGTCCTTTTGGTGCGATCGCGCTGGATGGCAGCCGTCCTGTTGCGATGTCTCATAGCTACGACACCTTTATCCCTTCAACGCCGCGTTCTAGTAATCCTTGTACGTCGAATCCGAAAAGTTTTGGCCACGACCTGTTGGCGTGGGAACCGGGCGTGAAAAGCATTGCCGTGAAATGCGACCTGTGCGGATTCCGCGACCAAGGTCCGGCCTGTATGGAAGTGTGTCCAACGGGTGCGATTGTGCTGGTGGACGAAGCGAGTGCTTTGCAAGCGCGTGATGCAAAACGTGAAGTGGCGTCGAGCGTCTCCGCTGTTGTCAATATGGAGTCGTAATCATGAATCCTCTTGTGCTTACCGCGTTATCCCTGTGTGGTTATCTCGCTGCGGCGTTTGTGGCCATGTTCTCTCGTCATCATGAATGGGAAAACCTGCGTTTATCCAGCGTGATCAGTATGTTTGCGGGCATTTTGAGCCTGATCTCTGCTGTGGCTGTGATCGTTCATCCGATTGGATATACGCTGCAATTTAGCTTGTTTTACGATGTGTTTGTGCTGGATAAATTATCCGCGTTGTTGCTGTTGGTGATTGCGATTGTTGCGATTGCCGCTGCGGGATACGCGATGAATTATCTTGATGAGTACCTGGGCAAGGGCGCCCGTTCCATTACGGTTTTATTTAACCTGTTCGCCGGTGCGATGACTGCGTTAGTGGCAGCCAATCAGGCGATCGCGTTCTTAATCATCGTGGAAATCATCTCACTCAGCTCGTTTGCTTTGGTGATTCAAGGAAACACCGCTGCACACCGTAAAGCAGGTTTACATTACTTGGTGATGGACCATGTGGCGAACGTGTTTATCGTCGCGACCTTTGCGATTTTGGCCTACCACGCCAACAGCCTGATGTTTAGTGATTGGATTGCGACCCCGCCGCAAGGTGAATTGGCGTCGCTGACCTTTGTATTGGCGCTGATTGGTTTTGGCATTAAGTCTGCCGGTATTTTCTTCCACGAATGGCTGCCGAAAGCGTACCCATTGGCGCCGTCACATTGTGCGACCTTGATGTCGTGTGTGATGGTGAAACTGGGCGTATACGGTTTGCTGAAAGTCGCCATTGTGTTTCTTGGTGCGACCCAATGGTGGTGGGGTTTGGTGGTGCTGATTTTCGGTGCGCTGTCGTCCGTGCTGGGCGTCATGTTTGCGCTGGCAGAACACAACATCAAGCAACTGCTGGCTTACCACTCAGTGGAAAACATCGGGATCATCTTGATGGGTGTGGGCGTGAGCATGATGGGTATCGCGACCGATCACATGGTGATTGCGGTACTGGGTTTGCTGGGCGCGTTGTATCACTTGCTCAACCACGCTGTGTTTAAAGGGTTGTTGTGTTTGGGTTCCGGCTCGCTGGTTTACCGCCTACACACCAAAGACATGGAAAAAATGGGCGGTTTGGCGAAACGTATGCCAAAAACTGCGCTGACTTTCTTGATTGGTAGCATGGCGATTTCTGCGCTGCCACCGCTGAACGGCTTTGTGAGTGAATGGTTTATTTACCAATCGCTGTTTTCTATCAGCCAAACCGGCAGTGTTGCGCACCTCGTCTTTGGCCCATTTGGCGCGGTGATGCTGGCTTTGACCGGCGCGCTGGCGTGCATGTGTTTTGTCAAAGTGTACGGCATCTGTTTTGGTGGCGCGGCGAAATCTGATGCCGCGGAAAACGCCACTGAAGTGGGCAACGCGATGGTGAATGCGACGATCGGTTTGTCTGTGCTGTGTGTAGTGCTGGGCATTGCATCGCCATGGATTGCACCGTACATCGCCGATATTGCCAGCGCAACGTTGCAAACTGGCGCGGTCACTGTGGCACAAGGCATGTCGTTGTTCCCTGCCAGCAACATGCAGGCGCTGCTATCGACGCCACTCATTTTGTGCGCGCTGGCGCTGCTGCTGTTGGTACCCATGGCGATTCTGGCCTTCCACAAACGTCAACGTTTAGCGAACCGTCACCAAGGCGACCCTTGGGCGTGCGGCTATCAATATGAGCAAAAAATGACAGTGTCTGCCGGTGGGATCACCCAGCCGATGCGTCACATGTTCCGCTATATCTATCAATCTCGACCTCACCGCACGTGGACAGAGCGCTTCTTACTGTCTCAACCGGCTGCGGGGCAAGAAATCTCGCGTTGGGCTTACCGCAGAACCATGGCGTTCTGGATTGGCCTTGTGGTGCTTTGCACGATCTTTTTCCCGTTGATTTCTGGAGTTATGTAAATGTATTCACTAGAAATGCCCAGCTTAAACTGGGTGATCTTTGCGGTATTCCAAGCGTTGCTGATGTTATGTCTGGCACCGCTGGCGACCGGTTTTTCTCGTGTCATTCGAGCCAGAATTCACTCTCGCCGTGGTCCTGGCATTCTGCAGGATTACCGCGATATCGGTAAGTTGTTGCGCCGCCAATCGGTGGCACCAGCCAATGCCAGCTTTGTGTTTTGGATGATGCCTTGGGTGCTGCTGACCAGCTTGCTGCTGATCAGCATGTCGCTGCCAACTTTCACCAACATGTCGCCATTTCCGGTGTCGGGCGATTTGATCACCGACATTTACCTGTTAGCGATTGGCCGTTTCTTCTTCTCCTTGTCGGGCATTGACTCCAACAGCATGTTTGCCGGCATGGGCAGTAGCCGCGAGCTGACGCTGGGTATCTTGATTGAACCTATCTTTATCCTCGCGATTTTCATCATGGCGCTGGGCGCGGGGTCGACCGACCTTGGCGTGATCAGCCACACCGTGCAAAGCGGCGAGTGGGTGCGTCCGGTGACTTACTTGTTTGCAGGCATTGCGTGTGCTTTTGCCGTGTTCGTTGAAATGGGCAAACTGCCGTTTGACAGCGCCGAAGCAGAACAAGAGCTGCAAGAAGGCCCAGCAACAGAGTATTCCGGTGCGGGTCTGGCGATGGTGAAACTCGGCTTGGGCTTGAAACAACTGGTTGTGGCACAGCTCTTTTTGGCCATTTTCATTCCTTGGGGCCGCGCAGCGAATTTGAGCGGCGCAGAGTTGGGCAGCGCCGCATTGTGCCTGTTGGTGAAACTGTTCGTCGTGTTCTTGTTGGCTGGCATCGTTGAAAACTGCATGGCGCGTATTCGCTTTCTCAACATGCATCGCACGGTGTTCCCCATGATTGGCGGCACTGTGCTCGCGTTGGTCTTTTTTATTTTTGGTTGGTAACAGATGATGACAATGAATACACAAAACGATGCCTTAGCAAAAACAGGCAAACACTATCTGGCGGGGTTGGTTCAAAAATTCCCGAGTGCCATCCTTGAAGAAGAGTGGCAGACCAACACTCAAGTCACCATCACCGTGAAAATGACCTCGCTGGTCGAAGTGATGCAATGGCTTTACTACGATCAAGGCGGCTGGCTGACTGTGTCGTTTGGTAACGACGAACGCAGCATCAACGGTCACTTCGCGGTGTACCACGCCTTGTCGATGGAAGGCGTTGAAAAATGCTGGATCACCGTCAAAGTGCTGGTGGATGCCAACAGCCAAGAGTTCATCTCTATCACGCCAACCATTCCCGCAGCGGTTTGGGGCGAGCGCGAAATTCGCGACATGTTTGGTCTGCGCCCTGTGGGCCTGCCTGACGAACGCCGTTTGGTCCTACCGGATGACTGGCCAGAAAATCTGCACCCATTGCGTAAAGATGCGATGGATTATCGCCAACGTCCACAACCGACCACGGACACAGAAACGTACCCGTTCATCAACGAACGTGGTGACGATTCCAACCGCATCGTGCCTGTCGGTCCTATGCACATCACCTCCGATGAACCGGGCCACTTCCGTCTGTTCGTGGATGGTGAAGACATCGTGGATGCCGATTACCGCATGTTCTATGTACACCGCGGCATGGAAAAATTGGCAGAAACACGCATGGGCTATCACGAAGTGGGCTTTTTGGCCGACCGCGTGTGCGGCATTTGTGGTTTCACCCACAGCGTGGGTTACGCCAACACCGTTGAGAACTCACTCAATGTCCAAGTGCCACTGCGTGCGAAAATGATTCGTACCATTTTGCTTGAAGTGGAACGTCTGCACAGTCACCTGCTGAACATTGGTTTGTCGAGCCACTTTGTGGGCTTTGACTCCGGCTTCATGCAATTTTTCCGCGTGCGTGAAAAAACCATGGAACTGGCTGAGCTACTGACCGGTGCTCGTAAAACTTACGGCATGAACCTGATTGGAGGTGTGCGTCGCGACTTCTTGAAAGCGCAACGTGAGAAAGGCATCGCGATGGTGCGTGAAGTGCGTCACTCCTTCCAAGAGTTGGTGGAAGTGCTGCTTTCTACACCCAACATCGACAGCCGTTTGGTCGGCGTGGGTGTGTTGGCAAAAGATATCGCGCGCGACTTCAGCCCCGTTGGCCCGCTGATCCGCGGTAGCGGTTTTGAGCGTGATGTGCGTGTGGTGCATGGTCAATCGCTGGAAGCATATGCGAATGTGCCGATTGAACTGCAACACATGGGCAACGGCGATGTGCAATCTCGCGTCATCGTACGTATTCGCGAAGTGTTGGATTCTCTTAACATCATTGAATACGGTTTGGATAACCTGCCAGCAGGCGCCATTCTGACCGAAGATTTCGAATACACACCGCACAAATTTGCCCTGGGCTTTACCGAAGCGCCACGGGGTGAAAACGTGCACTGGAGTATGACGGGCGACAACCAAAAACTGTTCCGCTGGCGTTGCCGCGCGGCCACTTACGCCAACTGGCCAACCCTGCGTTACATGCTGCGTGGCAATACCGTGGCTGATGCGCCGCTCATCATCGGTAGTTTGGACCCTTGTTACTCTTGTACTGACCGCGTGACCATCGTGGACACCAAGAAAAAACGTAGCCAAACCGTGTCCTACAAAGCCATCGAACAATACAGCGTGAGCCGTAAAAACTCACCGCTGAAAGGACTGTGAGGCTGTCATGATTAAACTACTCAAAACCATTCTCAAAACTGGTGACGTGACGGCGAAATACCCGTTTGCGCCGTTTGAGGTTGCCGAGGATTTTCGCGGTAAACCGGAGTTGAATGCGAGCCAATGCATTTCGTGCGGTGCGTGTACACGCGCTTGTCCGGCCAATGCCTTGATCATGGAAACGGATGAACAGAACGGCACGCGTCGTTGGGAACTCTCACTGGCGCGCTGCATTTACTGCGGCCGCTGCGAAGAGGTGTGCCCAACCCACGCGATTGAACTCTCCAAATCGTTTGAATTGGCCGTGACCAAAAAAGAAGACTTGTACGAAAGTGCAGAATTCGAATTGGCCAACTGCACCTGCTGCCAGCGTCCGTTTGTGGCGAAAAAACTGCTCAACTACGTGGTGGATTCACTAGAGCAAGCGGGCTTGAGCGGTGAAGCGCTCGCCACACGTCGCCGTCAGCTGGAAACCTGTCCGGCATGTCGCCGCGCAGACAACATGCTCGATGGCACCAACTTGGCGACCCACCGTTTTATGACCAGCCCTAATGATTTAATCCTGATGACGTCGGAGGAGATGTGAAAGGTATCAAGCAACTGTCTGGTGAACAACACACCACCGCCGTGCCGGTCGAAGTCTCTCCACAACATGAGAAACTGAAACAGGCGCTGATCAAGCAAATCAAACGCTCTGCTTACGTTTACCGCGTCGACTGCGGCGGTTGCAACGCGTGCGAAATCGAAATCTTCGCCGCCACAACGCCGGTTTACGATACAGAACGATTTGGGATCAAAGTGGTCGCATCACCACGTCATGCCGACATTCTGCTGTTCACGGGTGCGGTCACCCGTGCCATGCGTGCGCCAGCGCTGCGTGCGTATGAAGCGGCGCCGGATCCAAAAATCGTGGTCTCTTACGGCGCGTGCGGTTGCGACGGCGGTATTTTCCACGACTTGTATTGTGTGTGGGGCGGCACCGATAAAATCGTTCCGGTGGATGTTTACATTCCGGGCTGCCCTCCAACACCCGCTGCGACGTTGTACGGCTTTGCAGTCGCACTCGGCCTGCTTGAACAAAAAATGCATGCCAAACAACATGATGTTGAATCCACACCGGCCACATTGCGCCATACCGGTATTCCGATGGACATCCGCGTGATGGTGGAACGTGAAACCCGTCTGCTGGCGGGTTACCGCCAAGGTAAACGCATCGCCAACGAACTGCTGGTTGTACTGGCGAACAGTACAAGCGATACCGTGGACAGCAACGTCAGCCGCTACTTGAGTGAACGCGACGACCCACGCCTGAGCGACATCGTGAACAGCGTGATGCGTTCGGTGATGCGTCAAATCACCGGTGGCGATCAACCGAAAGGGGCTTGCCATGGCTGTCAGTGAATCACGCCATTTGGAAGGGCAGGTCTACTTCTACCGCTTGAGCCGTAAATTTGTCGACAACAAATACGATGTGCCCGAAGAAGCGAAGCAGATCATGTATTACAGCCTGACCATCGGCCACCACCTCGGCATTGTCGATTGTCTGAAGTCTGAAATGCAGTGTTCAGGTCACGAGTACCTGGCTTGGATTTCTGGCCTTAATGAACACAGCGAAGCCTATCGCAAGCTGAAAGGTTTTCTGATGTTTGGTGAGATCACGGTGTTCCCAGAGCACATTCACATGCTGGCGCTGGCGCTGGATCGCATCGATAGCACCACGCAATCAGAAAAAAGCCAACAGTTGACGAAAGGCATGATCGCCATTTTGAACGCGATCTACAACGAGCCGACCATGTACTTGATGATTCGGGGTGGGGCATGAGCCAAGATTTACTGTTAACTGTTGGCAACAACATGATGGGCGATGATGGCGCAGGCCCGCTGCTGGCGCAACTGTGTCGTGATCATCCGGTCGGATGGAGCGTGATCGAAGGCGGCACCATGCCGGAAGATAGCTTGCATCTGATCCGCAAAATTCAGCCGCGACGCGTGTTGGTTGTGGATGCCGCTGACTTTGGCGAAAAGGCGGGGGAAGTGCGCATTATCGAGTCCGATACCATCGCAGACATGTTCATGGTGTCCACGCACAGCTTACCGCTCAATTTCCTGATTGATGAGCTAAAAACGTTCGTTCCGGAAGTCACATTTGTCGGCATTCAGCCAGCGATTGTGGCGTTCTCGTTCCCGATGACCGAGATGGTTACCGAGGCTGTGACCGAGCTGCATCGCCGCCTTCCTGAATGGGAAGGCCACGGCGGTTACGAGAGCTGTTAACCCGAGATTTTGCTGAGTGTCGACACTTGTGCCGAAAATCATCGACACTTGTGTCGATGCCATTGCGCGCTCAGCTTCACTCCGGGAATGATTCGATATTTTCTCACGAGTTTTGGATTTTTAATGATTCAAAATCAATGAGTTAAAATTATTTTTGTTGATATTTCAATATTGGCACACCTTGTGCTTATAAGGAGCCGAGTGGTTGACTCGGTTCTATCGACACAGAAGGATATCCCATGAATCGATTTGTCTTTGCTGACGCTAATAAATGTATTGGCTGTCGCACGTGTGAAGTGGCTTGCGCGATTTCACATCAAGATGAAGGTATCGGGACACTGCAAGATCGTGAGAGTTTTCTACCTCGATTAGAGGTCATTAAAAATGCTCACGTCACCACGCCGGTGATGTGTCGTCAATGCGACGATGCACCGTGTGCTCAAGTGTGTCCTAACAACGCGATTGTCCACGAGGACGGTTACATTAAAGTGATTCAATCACGGTGTATTGGCTGTAAAACCTGCGCCATTGCTTGCCCTTACGGCGCAATGAATGTCGTGACAACCATGATTGAAGACACGTCACGTAGTGCTTTGTTCGCACGAAAAGTGCCTAAATCACAAGCGATTAAGTGTGATTTATGTTCTCACCGTACCAACGGCCCTGCGTGTATGGAAGTTTGCCCAACAGGTGCGATTTCTCTGATTGAACCAGAGGAAATTCATCAAACCAGTCAGAGCAAACGTGAAGCGGCTGCCAGCCGTATCGCGATTGTCACTGTCTGATTTCTTGAAATAGTGAAGAAGGTAACTATGAAAAAATCCATTGTAGTTTGTCCGTACTGCGGTACGGGGTGCAAACTAAAGCTACTTGTTGAGAACAACAAAGTAGTGGGTGCAGAACCGGCCGACGGTCGGACCAACGAAGGTCAACTGTGCCTGAAAGGTTATTATGGTTGGGATTTCCTAAACGATACTAACTTGCTGACTCCTCGTCTTAAAAAACCAATGATCCGTCGTACAAAAGACGCGAAATTGGAAGCCGTCTCTTGGGATGAAGCGTTAGATTTCGCCGCTGAAAAGCTGATGGAAATCAAAAGCAAATATGGCCCAGACGCCATTATGACAACCGGTTCGGCTCGTGGCCCAGGTAACGAAGCGAACTTTGTGATGCAAAAACTGGCACGTGCGGTCATTGGGACCAACAACGTCGATCACTGCGCTAGGGTGTGACACGCGCCATCAGTCTCCGGTCTGGAGTCAACAGTAGGTAATGGTGCAATGAGCAACGCCATTCCCGAAATTCAAGAAACAAAATGTTTGCTCATTTTCGGTTACAACGCAGCGGATTCTCACCCAGTTGTAGCAAGACATATTATCAAAGCACGTGCGAATGGTGCCAAAGTCATCGTGTGTGATCCGCGTAAGATTGAATCTGCGCGTATTGCGGATCAGTGGTTGCCACTGAACAACGGTTCGAACATGGCGCTGGTGAACGCACTGGCTTATACCATCATCGAAGAAAACCTGTACGACAAAGCCTTTGTTGAGCAGTACACCGAAGGGTTTGACGCGTTCTACGACATCGTGAAGAACTACGCACCAGAAACCGTGGAAACGATTACTGGTCTTGACGCAGCATCGATTCGTTTAGCAGCTCGTACTTATGCAGCAGCGCCAGAAGCCATGATCCTTTGGGGCATGGGCGTGACCCAATATGGTCAAGCGGTTGACGTGGTTCGCGGCTTGGCAGGTCTGGCTACCTTAACCGGTAACTGGGGTCGTCGTGGTGTGGGTTGTGGTCCGGTTCGTGGTCAGAACAACGTACAAGGTACGTGTGACTTAGGGATGTTGCCTCACCAATATCCGGGTTACCAAGACGTGACTGATGATGCCATCCGCGCGAAATTTGAAAAAGCGTGGGGCGTGTCATTGTCACCTAAACCGGGTTACCGCCTGACTGAAGTTGGTCACAAAGTGGCAGACGGCGAATGTAAAGCCTTCTACATCTTTGGGGAAGACCCAGCGCAGACAGAAGCGGACTTGAACGCGATGCGTAATACGCTGCGCAAGATGGAACTGGTGATTGCACAAGACATCTTCATGACCAAAACGGTTGAAATGGCCGACGTGGTCTTCCCAGCGACCAGTTGGGGCGAACATGAAGGCGTGTACTCCAGTGCTGACCGTGGTTTCCAACGTTTCTACAAAGCCGTCACTCCGCCAGAAGGCGTGAAACCGGACTGGGAAATCTTCAGCCTGTTGGCAACACGCATGGGTTACCCAATGCACTACAACAACACCCAAGAAATTTGGGATGAGTTGCGTTCATTGGCACCGCTTTACGCGGGTGCAACCTACGAGAAAATGGCGGATCTGAAATCAGTACAATGGCCTTGTCCAACTGAAGATCACCCAGGGACCTCGTTCTTGTTTGAAGGCAACAAGTTCTCGACACCATCAGGCAAAGCGAAGTTCATTGCAGCCGACTGGCGTGCGCCACTGGAACAACCGGATGAAGAGTACCCATTGGTGCTATCAACCGTGCGTGAAGTGGGCCACTACTCGTGCCGTTCAATGACCGGTAACTGTTCAGCCTTGTCTGCTTTGGCAGATGAACCTGGATACGTTCAGATGAACCCAGCCGATGCAGAGAAACTTGGCATTAAAGATCAACAACTTGTTTGGATTTCATCGCGCCGCGGTAAAGTCATTTCTCGTGCAAGTTGTAGCGAACGAACCAACAAAGGTGTGGTGTACATGACCTACCAATGGTGGATCGGTGCCTGTAACGAGCTGACGATTGAACACGTGGATCCAATCTCAAGCACGCCGGAATTTAAATATTGCGCCGTGAAAGTTGAGAAAATTGACGATCAACCGTGGGCTGAAAATTATGTACAAACTGAATATAGCAACATGAAAGCGCGATTAAAGTCGCAAGTTGAGTTTGCTTAATTCGGTAATCAATAGCTCTTCGTATGCGTTTATAATGATGACAAATACGAAGGGCTATAATTTATTGTTATTATTATGAATAAAACAGCGAAAGAATTAACCGCATTTTCCAAAGCGATGCTGCTAATTCATGGGATGTCTGATCTGCTCACATTTCTTCACAGCGAAGAGTGTGAATTTTTACACGTCGAGAGAATCAATATCATTCTAAATGATGAGCGATTGGGTGAAGCGATCGTTTATTTTCTTGATGCAAATCAGCAAATCCAAAGCGATGTGATATTTCATCATAATATTGATAATTATCATCAACGTTACGAAGAACAGGTGTATCAACTTGACGGCGTCGATTTTTACTACTCACATCCGAAGCTGGCACAGCATCCGGCTTACCAGAACGTACGTAGTTACTACAAGATTCCGCTGGATACCTTGGACAAACACCTCGGTGCGATTGAGCTGATTAACCCCAAATTTGACCAATTGGATGGGGGAGAAAATCAATTTAATTTATTTAACAGTATGTTGGTGTCGTTTATTACGCATGTGTTAGATCATCAACATGCAAATACGTTAACACGACATATTAGTGATGAAAGAGACAATTACCATATTCTGGTGGATGTCACCAATGCCGTTATTAGTCAGAGCAGTAAAGAAAATCTATTAACATCATTACTCAACTGTTTACATCCTTATTTTAAAATCAAAGAGTTGTCGATTATTGATATGGACAACGGTCGCTGTATTCAGCGGGATGGACGAATTGTTGGGAATGATATTCAAACGCAGTGTTTTTTCTTTAATGATATTTCTGGAAGCGTCCTGGATATTTATTATCCCGAGACCATGATTGTTACGGGCAATGATCTCGATCAATTGCGCGCGGAACATAGCGATTTCAATATTGAGAATGATATTGAATGTTTAATTTTAGTCCCGTTGATTTTCCGTCGGGAATTGGTGGGCAAAATTGCTTATATGCTGCGCGATGCAGCGCAGTTGCAAGAGATCGATGTTGCGCTGCTGCAACAGATCGCGGCGCGCGTGGCGCTCAGCATGCACAGTTTGCGTGAAAGCCAGCACAGTGCGCAGTCGCTGCCCAAAAGCACCGACATCCTCATTGATGAAACGTACGAGCATTACCAAATCTTTGACGACATCATCAGCCAAAGTGAAGTGATGAGCCAGGTGTTGGATCAGGTTGCGATGGTCGCGAGCTGTGACAGTACCGTGTTGATCGAAGGGGAAACCGGCACCGGTAAAGAGCTGATTGCCCAAGCGATTCACAAAATGAGCCGCCGTTGTAATCGCCAAATGATCAAAATGAACTGTGCGGCGATCCCAGATGGTTTGTTTGAAAGTGAGCTGTTTGGTCATGAACGCGGCGCGTTTACGGGTGCAATCAAAAATCGCGTGGGCCGTTTTGAATTGGCCGACCAAAGCACGCTGTTTTTGGATGAAATTGGCGATTTATCGCTGGAATTGCAACCCAAGCTGCTGCGGGTGCTGCAAGAACATGAGATCGAACGCGTGGGCCACAACCAGTTGATTCACGTGGATGTGCGTTTGGTGGTGGCCACCAACGTCGATTTGCTCGCGCGAGTGGAAGAGAAGCAGTTTCGTAGCGATCTGTATTACCGCATGAATATCTTCCCGATTCGATTGCCGCCGCTGCGCGAACGGGCTGAAGACATTCCGCTGCTGGTGAAACACTTTGCGCGTCTAATTTCGAAAAAGATGGGCAAAAACATTCGTGCCATCAGCCAAGAATCCATGCGCTGCATGACGGAATATCCTTGGCCGGGCAACGTGCGTCAGTTGAAAAACTTCATCGAGCGCGCGGTGATTTTAACGCGTGGCGAAGTGCTGAATGTGCCTGTGCATGAACTGGTTGGCATGGGACAACCCGTGTCGAGCCCGGCACCTGCGCTGGCTGCCAACGCGAGCTGTGCCAACACCAGCGAGGACACGATCTCTCGCGAGGCGATCATTCAGGCGTTGAAAGAGAGCAATGGCATTGTGGCTGGGCCAAGAGGCGCGGCCGTGAAATTGGGATTGAAACGGACAACGCTGTTGTCACGCATGCAAAAAATGGAGATTAGCAGTAAGGATTATCTTGTCGAACGCTAAGCCGCTTGGATTGCGGATGGTTCGGTCGACAGACAATAAACAAAGGTATCAACGGTGTACGAAGAACAACAGACGGTCTGTCATCCCGAAGTGACAACACGCAGCATCATCAAATGTCAGCGCACTCGCGGACAGTGGAGCCAAGATGACATTTTGATCGAAGAGACGCCGATTGCCTTGGAATATAACGGCATCGCTTACACCGTCATGATGGGCACGCCACGAGATTTGGAAGCTTTCGCGCTGGGGTTCTCGCTCAGCGAAGGCATCATCGACCATCCCCGCGATGTGCACGACATTGACGTAACCCACAACGCGCAAGGCTGCACGGTATCGATTGAATTAGCCAATCGCTGCGTTGCCCGATTGAAAGCGCGTCGCCGCTCAATGGCCGGTGTGACCGGATGCGGGATCTGCGGCACGGAACAACTCAGTCAGGTGGCGCGTTGCCTGATGCCACTGCCCACCACCGCGCAGTTTTGCTTTGACTTTCTCGATCATTCGCTCGCGTCGCTGGAGCAGCACCAACGTTTGAATCAACTCACAGGTACCACGCACGCCGCCGCTTATTTGGACGAGCAGGGCGAGGTGCAAGCGCTGTTTGAAGATGTCGGCCGCCACATTGCGCTGGATAAACTGCTTGGCTGGGCGAGCCGCCAGCAAGTAAAAGGCGGGGCAGTGTTGGTCACCAGCCGTGCCAGCTTTGAAATGGTGCAAAAAGTGGCCGCGTGCGGCTTTGAAATTTTGCTCGCGCTCTCCGGCCCCACCTCGATGGCGGTCGAATTGGCGGAGCGTCTTAATGTGACGTTATGCGGCTATTGCCGTGAAGGTCGCCTCAATATTTACGCGCACCCTGAGCGCGTGCGTTATCAGGATACTGTTCAACGGGATGTTAGTTAATCGCGTTGATTAGTCGTAAGGCTCATGGCTGCTGGGTTTCCAGCATATCGGGAGTCATGAGTCTTCTTTTTTTAGTTTTTATTTTCTCGTTCATTTTTTAAGAGCTTTTCGTTATGAGTAAAAAAAATACAGCAATCGTTAGTCTATGCCTTCTTTTCTCACCGATGGTGTTTGCTCACCCGGGCCACATTGGTAGTCATGGATTGGAAAGCGGTTTTATGCACCCGCTGACGGGTTTGGATCACATGAGCGTGATGATTGGCGTGGGCCTGCTCGCATCACTGTTTGGTGGTAAAAATCGCTGGACGATGCCACTGAGCTTTATCGCTTTCATGGTGATTGGTGGTGTGATGGGGATTTCTAGCCTTGTGGTGCCAGGGGTTGAAACCTTCATCGCGCTCAGCGTCGTGATGATGGGTGTGATGCTGCTTCGCGGTGCGAACATGCCACAAAAAATGGCGACCACATTGATCATGGCGTTTGCGGTATTCCACGGTATGGCGCATGGCGCAGAAATGCCAATCAACGGTCAAGCGATCAGCTACTTCTCTGGCTTTATCGTTGCGACAGCGGGTCTGCACATTGCTGGTATCGCTCTGGGCGAAATGGTAATGCGTTTTGCAGCCAGCAAACGTCTGACCAAACTGGCAGGTGCGGCAATCGCGCTGCTGGGTGGCTCATTCCTGTTTTCATAACGGACCGAAGCGATGATGCGTTGTCTGATTGAAATTAAAGGACAGGTACAAGGGGTCGGTTTTCGGCCCTTTGTGTACCGTCTGGCCATTGAACACCAGTTGAAAGGCTGGGTGATCAATGATGCCCGGGGCGTACGGATTGACGTCCAAGGTGAGCAGCGCCAATTTGACGCGTTTTATCGTGAACTCCTCATTCAAACGCCACCCTTGGCCCGAGTGGACAACGTGGCGTTGCGTCCGCTGGATCCGACCGATTTTGCGGCGTTTCAGATTTTATCCAGCAGCGATGACGCGGAGATCAGTGTCAGTGTGCCGCCCGATCAGGCCATCTGCATGGATTGCCGCCGCGAGCTGTTTGATCCGAATTCGCGCTTTTATCATTACCCGTTCATCAACTGCACCAATTGTGGCCCACGTTTCACCATCATCAAAGCTTTGCCATATGACCGCCATCAAACCTCGATGGCTGATTTCAAGCTGTGCCCAGCATGTGCGCGTGCGTATCAAAATCCGATGGATCGTCGCTACCATGCTCAGCCGGTGAGCTGCGCGCATTGCGGCCCGTCGGTGACGCTGCTCAGCCCGCAACAAACTTGCATTACGAAAGCACATGCGGCGATTGAACGCGCAGCCGAGCAACTGATTGCGGGCGGTGTGATTGCGCTCAAAGGCCTCGGCGGATTTCACTTGGTGTGCGATGCCACATCGCTTCAAGCGGTGGCGCGTTTGCGTGAATTAAAACATCGCGCCAGAAAGCCGTTGGCCGTGATGGTGAGTGATGTCGCGCAAGCCAAATATTATGTGCAGGGGGAAGCGCTGGAGTGGCAAACGCTGAAATCGCAAGCCAGCCCCATTGTTTTGATGCACAAAGCCGAGCACTCCGATGCGGGTCGCGTACCTGTCGCGGACAACGTCGCGCCTGATGTCGATTGTTTGGGAGTGATGCTGGCTTATACGCCGCTGCACCTGTTATTGATTGACGTGCTGCAACAACGTGGCTGTTTTGCGCCCTTGGTGATGACCAGTGCCAATGTGTCAGGCTTGCCGTTGGCGACTGAGGCGCAGCAGGTATTTGCGATGTTTGGGTCATCCCTCGACTGCGTGCTCGATCACAATCGCCCAATCGTCCATGCCTGTGACGACAGCTTAGTGCAGCTTGCTGCGGGCAGTATGCGCGTGCTGCGGATGGCGCGCGGTTATGCGCCGCTCAGTTTTCCGCTGGCCAATCGCGCGCCAGCCACGCTCGCTGTGGGCGCGCAGCAAAAATCCACGGTTGCATTTGCGGTGCGCAATCAATGGTTTTTATCACCCTATTTGGGCGACTTGACCGATCTCGATACGCAGCAGCGGTTTGTCGATGCGACACACTATTTTCCTCATCTTTACCAAGCATCGACCGAGCGTTGGGTCGCAGATGCCCATCCGGGCTATTTCTCAACCCAGTGGGTGAACGAACAAACGTCGTCTGCGCTGCACGTGCAGCACCATTACGCGCATATTTTGTCGGTGATGGCTGAATCGCAGCTCAATGGCCCCGTTTTGGGCGTGAGTTTTGATGGCACCGGCGCGGGCGATGACGGCACGGTATGGGGTGGCGAGGTGATGATCTCCGATCGACTTGGTTATCAGCGCATTGCGCACCTTCGACCATTTCGCCTGATTGGCGGTGAGCAAGCGATTCGTGAGCCAGAGCGAGTGCTCTATGCCTTGTTGCTTGAACTCATGACGCCAGCAGAGATCCAGCAACTCCATCTGCCTGCATTTGCCGCGTGGTCGGCTTCGCGTTTCCAAAACCTGTTTCACCTGTGGCGGAACGCAGAACGTTCGCCGCTGTGTAGCTCCGTCGGCCGTTTATTTGATGCGTGGGCGTGCCTGTTGGGATTGGTGACAACACCGGATTACGAAGGCGAGAGCGGGCTGCAAATGGAAAACGCCGCGCGTCAAGCGGGCGAGCACCAAGTTGCGTTGTCGCTGCCTTGGCGCGACCAGCAACTCGACTGGGCGCCAGCGCTGCAACAATCGCTGGCGCGCGGCTTGGCGTCTGATGATGTCTCGGCAAAACGCTGGGCATGTGTGTGCAGCGATGCCTTTATCGGTGCGCTGGCCAAAGCGGTGATCGATATTGCGCAGCAACATGCCAACTTACCGTTGGTGCTGAGTGGCGGCGTGTTCCAAAACCGCTGCTTGCTCGATGCCATTGATGCGATGTATCCCGATTCAGCCTGTCCGTTTATCACGGGCAGCCACATTCCGGTCAATGACTCCGGCATTGCCGCGGGTCAGCTCTGGCATCAACTGGCGTATGACCTTTAGTCGAACTTAACGAATAACGCCATGGCGACGCATGCCGTCATGGCTTCATGATCAAGAAGTGAGAACACCATGTGTTTATGTATTCCTTCCCGCGTACTGTCTGTCGATGAAGACGCGATGACTGCCAAAGTGGACACCTTGGGCGTGTGCAAAGAGATCAGTACCCACCTCATCAGTGATTCCATTGCCGTCGGCGACCATCTGCTGGTTCACGTGGGTTTCGCCATCAGCAAAATTAATCAGCAGGAAGCGGAAACCAACCTCGCGACTTATGAAGCGTTGTTGGCTGAGATGGAACGTGAAGACGTCGCGGTGTTGCTCTCATGAGTGTCGCAGCCAACCTCTATCAAACCTATCGGCGTCCAGACGTGGTGAAAGCCTTGGCAGACAAAATTCGCCAGCGCGCCGCGCAACTGAGCGAGCCGTTATACATCATGGAAGTGTGCGGTGGACACACCCACACCATCATGAAATATGGCTTAAAACAGTTGCTGCCAGAGTCACTCAGTTTTGTGCACGGCCCGGGTTGCCCGGTGTGTGTGATGCCCAAAGAACGCATCGACCACGCGATTGCATTGGCGCAATTGCCGGATGTGATGCTGGTCTGTTTGGGGGACATGATTCGTGTGCCGGGGTCGCGATTGTCTCTGGCGCAATGCCGAGCCGAAGGCGGGCATGTGGTGCCGATTTACGATCCGATGGACGTGTTGAAGATCGCCAAAGAGAACCCCACCAAGCAGGTGGTCTATTTTGCGATTGGTTTTGAAACCACCACGCCGATGACCGCGGTGTTGGTCGATTTGGCCGAGCGCCAGCAGATCAACAATCTCTACTTTCACATCAACCATGTGTTGGTGCCGCCCGCGATGAATGCGGTGATGGCCGATGAACGCACCCCAGTGAACGCTTTCATTGGTCCGTCACACGTGAGTGCGGTGACCGGGTCACATATCTATCAACCGATTGTCGAACAACACCAGGTGCCGGTGGTGGTGGCGGGCTTTGAGCCGGTTGATGTTCTGGAGTCGGTTTTGATGCTGGTTGAGCAAGCGCTGTCGCATCAGGCGACACTGGATACGCAATATTCTCGCGTCGTGACGTCGGCGGGGAATACGGCGGCGCAAGCGTTTGTCGACAACGTGTTTGCAGTGCGTGACACCTTTGCGTGGCGCGGATTAGGCAACATTCCACACTCGGCATTGCAACTGCGCGATGCTTACGCGCATCGCGATGCGGAATTACGTTTTGCGGCGCATCTGCCACACGATCATCAAGACGATCATAAAGCGTGTCGCTGCGGCGATATTCTACGCGGTTTAGCCACGCCACCAGACTGCAAAGTGTTTGGCCGCGCGTGCAAGCCAACGCGCCCAATGGGCAGTTGCATGGTGAGTTCTGAAGGGGCTTGCAATGCGTATTATCGCTACGGCGCCATTGAATCGGTGTCGTTGACCGGGGGAAACGAAAATGAGTGAGATGACTCACGTACAAATCAGTCATGGCGGTGGCGGTCAGGAGATGGGCCAGTTTATTCGCCAGCTATTTTTCTCGCGCTTCGGCAATGAAATTCTGAGCCGCGACGAAGACGCGGCGAGCTTGTCGATCAGTGGCCCAATTGCGATGACCACCGACAGCTTCACCGTTTCACCGCTGTTTTTCCCAGGCGGCAACATCGGCTCGCTGGCGATTGCGGGCACCTGCAATGACTTGGCGATGGCTGCGGCGAAACCGACGTACTTGAGCTGCGGTTTCATGATTGAAGAGGGGCTGGCGCTGAGCGAGCTGACCGAGATTGTCGATACCATGGCCAAAGAGCTGAGCCGTATTGGCGCGCAGATTGTGTGTGGCGATACCAAAGTGGTGCCCAAAGGCAGTGTCGATAAAGTGTTTATCAACACCACTGGTATTGGCGCCATCCAGCGTGAGGGCGTGTCGGCGCATCACCTGCAAGCGGGTGATTGCATTTTGGTGTCGCGCGATATTGGTTGTCACGGCGCGTGTGTGCTGGCGCAGCGTGAGTCGATGGCGCTAGAAACGCAAATCGAGAGCGACTGTGATCTGTTATGGCCTGCGGTAGATGCGCTTTTGCACGCTGACATTGAGATTCACGCCATGCGTGATGCCACGCGCGGCGGTTTGTCTGCGGTGCTCAACGAATGGTGTCAAACCAGCCAAGTGCAGTTGGTGATTGATGAGCAAAGTGTGCCGGTGACCGATGCTGTGCGCGGGTTGTGTGAACTGTTTGGCTTCGAACCTTACGATTTGGCCAATGAAGGCACTTTTGTGCTGGCCGTGCCTGCCAAAGATAGCGACACCGCCCTAGCCGCGCTGCGTCAACATCACCCTAACGCGGCGTGTATTGGCACCGTGCAAGCCGGAACGCCAGCGCGTCCTATTTTATGCAACCCTTGGGGAAGTCGTCGTTACCTCGATTTTCCGGCGGGCGAGTTGCTGCCACGAATTTGTTGAGAAGCGCCATGCATGAACTTTCCATCAGCTTGAAAACCATCGATTTGGTTGTCGAGCAAGCTCAAAAGCACCACTACCGTAAGGTCACCAAAATTACCCTCAGCGTTGGGGTGTTGTCGTGCATTGAGCCAGAAGCGTTGCGAACTGGGTTAGAAATGGCCAGCCGCGAAACGATCGCCCAAGACGCCGAAGTGGTGATAGAAACTCTGCCAGCAATTGCTGTGTGCCAAGGGTGTCGTCACCAGTTTGCCATTGAGAATTATCAAGACAGTTGCCCGCAGTGCCACAGCTATCAATTGACTGTGCAGCAAGGCGAGGAACTTCAAGTCAAACACATCGAGGTTGAATAATATGTGTACTGTTTGTGGCTGCGGTGATAGCCAAATTGAGCACGATCATCAGCATGATCATCCCCATTCTCATGGACATTCACATGAGCACGCGCATTCTCATGACCATGACCATGCACACGACCACGGTGAGCATCACGCTCACGCTCACGCCAGCGAACAGCCGCTGGTGACTCATCACCATTACTACCACCAAGGCGATGTTCATCATCACGTTCATTATCATGGTTTTACGCCGGCATCAGCGCCGCAGCACATCCAGCCTGACCAAGCACATCATGAACATAGTCACCATGAACATAGTCATCATGAACATAGCCACTCTGAACATGCGCACCATGAACACAGTCATGCAGGCGATCACGACCACGCCGAACATCACGCGCAGACCCATGACAATGGCGATATGCATTTTGGTCGCGGCGAAGCGCAGGTGCATGTGGCGGGCGTGTCGCAACGTCAATTGCTGACACTGGAACAAGACATTCTGGGCAAAAACAACGAAGTGGCAGAGCACAACCGCGCGCATTTCATTGCCGCCGGTCAGTTGGTGCTTAACCTCGTTTCCAGCCCGGGTTCAGGCAAAACCACCTTGTTGGTTGAAACTTTAAATCGCCTGAAAGATCGCTTGCCATGTGCGGTGATTGAAGGGGACCAACAGACCAGCAACGATGCCGACCGCATTCGCGCGACACAAGTGCCAGCTCTGCAAGTCAACACTGGTAAAGGCTGCCATTTGGATGCCGACATGATTCACCACGCGTACCATCAATTGGCGTTTGATGAGGCTGGTGTGCTGTTTATCGAAAACGTGGGCAACTTGGTGTGTCCAGCCAGCTTTGATCTCGGCGAGCGTTGTAAAGTCGCGATTTTGTCGGTCACCGAAGGGGAAGACAAACCGCTGAAATATCCCAACATGTTTGCTGAATCTGAACTGATGATCATCAACAAAACGGATTTGCTGCCATACGTGAATTTCGACGTGGTGAACTGCATTCACAACGCTAAAAAAGTGAACCCAGCGATTCAAGTGATTCAGTTATCGGCGACCACTGGCGAAGGGTTCGATGCTTGGCTCAATTGGCTGACCGAGCAGCGCGCAGCAGTGACTTGTTAAGTCGTGTGTTCGATGTTCATTGTTTAGAAAGGTGAAACTCATGCAATCTCAAAATATCGTGATGACATTGTCGGGCAGCCCGTATGGTTCGGAAGCGCTATTTAATGCGCTGCGTTTGGCCATTGCGCTCAAAGAGCAAGACGACCATACCGTGAACCTGAAGCTGTTCCTGATGTCGGACAGCGTCTTTGGCGCGCTGAAAGGGCAGGTCACGCCTGATTTCAGTTACAACATTGGCCAAATGTTAGAGGTCTTGTTGGCGCAAAAGGTCAGTGTGCTGCTGTGCAAAACCTGCATTTCTGCACGTGGCGTCGCCATGTCGCAAGTGATTGATGATGTGGCCATTGGCACCATGGCGGATCTCAGCCAATGGGTCCTGTGGGCCGACAAAGTCATCGCCATGTAGTTCTAAATGATGGGCGACTCCGCCCATCATATGCATTCAAATCAACGTTCGTTAAAAGGTTCGATTATGCGTTTAAGTCAAGCATCTCTTCTTCTCTGCGGCTGCGGCCTGAGCTCCATCGCTGCCGCGGCTACCTTCTCCGATGTCTTGGAGAGCCAACAAGCGCAACCCTATGAGGTGCAAATTGTCGATTGTCGCGACAGTAACTTCTACAACGGCTGGCCAGAAATGGGCCAAGCGACTGGCGGTCATATTCCGGGGGCGGTGAACTTTGATGCGCGTTGGGTCGAAATGATGTCAGCCGATGAACTGAAACACATGATCGAGAATAAGTCGCTGGTTAAAGATCATCCGACGTTTCTTTACTGCGCCATGGACAGCGCAACTCAATTGAAAAAAACATTGGTGAAGCAGGGTTTTCAATCTGTGGACGTGATTGAGCAGCCGCTGGAACAATACCAAGGCGATTTGGTGGCATTGCCGCGTTACCAAAACTTGGTGCCAGCGTGGTGGGTGAATGACGTGATCAAAGGTGAGGCTGTGCAACATGCACCAAGCGCCGATTACAAAGTGCTGGAAGTGGCTTGGGGCCCGGCAACCAAATACCTGTGGGCGCACATTCCGGGCGCTCAGTATGTGAACACCAACGACATCGAATCGAAACCGTGGTGGAACCGTGTCTCTGACGAGCAGCTGGAAGTGTTGGTTCACAACCTTGGCATCAAATACGACACCACCGTGATTTTATACGGCCGTGAAAACATGGCGGCAGCGCGCCTTGCGAACATTTTGATGTATGCCGGTGTGCAAGATGTCCGTTTGCTTAATGGCGGCTGGCAATCATGGGAAGATGGCGGTTACAAAACAGCCATGACCTCACCTGAAGTGTCGGCGACCACGGCGTTTGGTAAAACCATACCTGCCAATCCAAACTACATCATTGATCTGCCAGAAGCGAAAGCCTTGTTGACGTTGCCACAAGATCAGCAATCGCTGGTGAGTATTCGTACATTGGCCGAATTTAACGGCGAAACCAGCGGCTATGATTACATTCAATCCAAAGGTCACATTCCGGGTGCGAAATGGGGCCATGCAGGCAGCGATGCGTACCATCTGGAAGATTTCCGTAACCCAGACCAAACCATGCGCAGCGCCGAGGAAATCACACAGTTCTGGCATGCAGCCAACATCGAGCCAGAGCAACAAGTGTCGTTTTTCTGCGGAACCGGCTGGCGCGCTTCGGAAGTCTTTTTTGATGCGTACGTGATGGGCTGGGAAAATATCAGCGTCTATGACGGCGGTTGGTATCAATGGGCTGGGAAATAAGCCCTCACTGTCGCGGTTGCGCCATCAGTGACAGAGATAAAAGCAAATAAAGAAGCGGCGAGATGGAAGTTGATTTCATCTCGCCGCTTCTTTATTTGGGCGCAGGAATTAGAGGAATTGAATGCGGCATGCCTCATCGTTGTGCGCTGAGAATTGCCCAACTTTAAACAGCGGCTGGTGATGCTCGGCCAGCAGTGCTTCTAAGTGTTCCGTGTGTTGCGGATCAACTGCAATCATCAAGCCGCCACTGGTTTGTGGATCGCACACAATGGTTTTTTGCTCGGCGGTCATTTTTGGCAAGCTGGCGCCGTAGCTGGCGAAGTTGCGGTGGGTGCCGCCCGGGACACAACCTTGCTCCAGATACACATCCACTTTCGGCAGCAATGGCAATTGTTCGGTATGAATGGTGGCGTTGAGGTTGGCACCGCGGCACATTTCAAGCAGGTGTCCGGCGAGGCCAAATCCGGTCACGTCCGTCATGGCGTGCACCCCGTCAAGGGTTGCGATCTGTTCACCAATTTTGTTCAGTTGGCACATGGCGTTGACTGCGATGTCGGTGTCGCCCTCGGCAATTTTTTTCTGTTTCTGCGCGGTGGTCAGAATGCCAATCCCCAGTGGTTTGGTGAGGTAAATGAGGTCGCCTTCGCGCGCAGTATCGTTGCGTTTAATGCGGTCCAACGCCACTTGACCGGTCACCGCCAATCCAAAAATGGGCTCGGGTGAATCGATGCTGTGGCCGCCTGCCAAACAGATGCCTGCATCGGCACACGCTTGACGGCCGCCATCAACCACTTGCTGCGCCACGTCGGCCGGCAGTTTATTGATGGGCCAGCCTAGAATGGCAATCGCCATGATCGGCTTGCCACCCATGGCGTAAATGTCGCTGATGGCGTTGGTTGCGGCAATACGGCCAAAGGTAAACGGGTCGTCCACGATGGGCATAAAGAAATCGGTAGTGCTGATGATGCCGACTTCGTCATTGAGTTTGTAAACGGCGGCGTCATCGCAGCTTTGGTTGCCGACTAACAGATTTGGGTCGACAAAACTGGGTTGTTGAGAGGCGAGAATGGTGGCAAGCACTTCAGGGGATATTTTGCAGCCGCAGCCCGCGCCATGACTGTATTCAGTCAAGCGAATCGAATCTTCGTTCATAATCAATGCTCATGTTCGGTTACTAAAAAATTTTAATTTTTAAAATAATATATGAATGCTGACACGACTCGCTGATCTACATCATGATTCAGTAGCGGTGCGAATGCGAATCTTCAAATCGTTGCAGAAATTGATGATTTCTCGCCTAAAAGGGGGCCAAATCGTCGCATGAATTCGCATCTTGAAAGCGCGCCGAACGATGGTGACGTTTTCTCTACATCGGTGTGTTGTTTGCTGCGTTGTTTATAAAGCGATGGCGTTGGGATGAAGGGTGTCGCGCTTGAGAAATCCTTGCCCGGGATGTTGCCCGCCTTGAGTGTGGGGCGCGTTGGCGTAAACTAGGGCGATGTGAAGCCAGCGCGCTGTGCAATCCTCAAAATGGAAGGAATAAACTGGCCTTTCCGCAAAACTTCAGTTATCAATGAAAGCGTTACGTCTCAAATTGTTAGCGCTTGACGACGGGCAGTCATGCAGGGTTGAGCGCTGTAAGTAAAACCGATGGAGTCCCATGACTAACATTTTTATCATCGTTGCATTGCTGGTTATTTTTTTCGTGGTGATTCAGAAGTTTGTGATTCGTCATGATGACAGCAAAGATTACGCCTATAAACGTAAAGGGCCCGTACTCAACATGGCCGAAAGTGCCTTTTACAATGCGCTCAAAACCGCGGTGGGCGAACATGGCGTTGTGCTCACCAAAGTCAGCATGGCGCAAGTGGTGGCGCCCGCAAAATTGCAGAACAAAAAGCAGTGGTTTATTGCCAGTAATCGCATTGCTCGCAGCTACTTTAACTTTGTGGTGTGCGATGCACGTACGCTCGAGCCGCGTGTGGTGGTGGAGCTGGATGACGGCAAAGAGCTGAATAAAGCTAAAGTGGATCGCGAAAAGTTGCTGATGCACGTGTGCAAAACCGCCAACATTCCTTTGATTGGCGCCAACATCAAATACAGTTATCAAGTGGGTAAGCTGCGTCGCTTGCTGGCGGCGCACATCGATTTGATTGAAACGGATAGGGAAGTGCGCTTTTGTAAGCGCTGTGGCAGCCCGATGGTGATTAAAGTGGCCAGCCAGGGCGATTTCAAAGGTCGCCGCTTCTTTACATGCAGTCGTCAACCGCACTGCACGTATACCGAAAATTACAATGTGGTCTATGAACTGGATGAGGAGAACGAGGCCAACGACAACGACTCGTTAAGCTGATTCGGTTTGCATGGTGTGCTCGCGTTTGTCTGCCACCTGACATAAACGGACCTGATTGCGTCCGTTTTTTTTCGCGCGGTATAACTCCACATCGGCCAATTTCAGTAAGTCACTGAGGTTGTCGCCGTCGCGATACTCACAAATGCCGACGCTGAGCGTCAATGCGATGCGTTGGTTGCGATAGTTGTACAGGTGCTGCCCGACGATGCCACGCAGACGTTCGCCAACGCGCTCTGCTTGCGTCAATCCCTGATCAAACAACGTGACACAAAACTCTTCACCGCCAATGCGAAACAGATTTTCATCCCCAACCACTTGCGCCAACAGTTGTGTGGTTTCAATCAACACTTTATCGCCAGTATCGTGGCCAAACTCATCGTTGACCTGTTTGAAGTAATCCAAATCGATGATCAACAAACACAACGACGAATTGTCGTCTTTATGTTGTTCAAAATGGTTGAAGGCGGAAGAGAGGGACAAACGATTGTGAGCGCCCGTCAGTGAGTCGCGCGAGGCGAGGTAACTGAGTGAGTTTTCGATGTTGTGACGGTTGGTTTCATAAATATGAGAGACCGTCCAAACGCCCACATAACACAGAATCAAATTAACCAATGTCGCGACCGTATCAAACGCGGCAACTTGGCTGGAATTGTGGTAGACGTTGAAAATTTGAATGATCAGCACCACGCCGGTCATCAGGCGGCCATGCGATTGCCCAAGTAAGACATACAGCAAAATCGGGCAGAAGATCGTCCACAGGAACAACCCATTTCCCAGAGGTTGCATAAAGCTACCCACGCCGATGATGCTAATCAGAAAGTAGACGTAATATTGAACATGTCGATGCGTGTGCTTGTGCGCGGTGGCGAGTCGATAGATGTAACCGGAGTAGAAGGCGAAGAGGAACTCCAGCCCAGCCAGTAAATAAGCTTCATTGTACGAGATGTTGAAGATGGTGAAGAACAGGGCAATCGCGGTCAGGAACAAACTGAGCCCCGCCAAAACTGACGCTCTCAGAGTATGCGAATTGTCAAACAACTTTGCATCCATGTTCTCACGTCTCGATTGCATATTTCCTAGCCAATGAAGCGCTATACTACCCCTTTAGTTTGAGCAATCAATACTATTTTTGAATACGAGTCACAAAAGGAGAGATAGTTCTAATTAGTGGCGGATGATTAATTGTGATGTAACTCAGTTAATTGACGTGACATGGCATAAAAAAGCAGCAAACTGTCGATAGAAAAGCCAATTGATTCAAAAACAAAGAAATTTGACTTGCACGCGTGAAATTCTGTCGTTAATATCCTCCCCGTTCTCAAGGAAAGCGTCCGTAGCTCAGCTGGTTAGAGTATCGCCTTGACATGGCGGGGGTCGGTGGTTCGAGTCCACTCGGACGCACCATGAGAAAACACTTAGCAAGTGTCTAAAATTGCAGTGTGCGTCCGTAGCTCAGCTGGTTAGAGTATCGCCTTGACATGGCGGGGGTCGGTGGTTCGAGTCCACTCGGACGCACCATAAATTCACACAAAACCCGCTTTTTAGCGGGTTTTGTCGTTTCTGCGCGACAAGATTTCGATCCGATCAGTGTTAATTTCGTTTCACGTGTCCGACGATGTCCAACCAGACGACAACCTGCCTTGGGGATAAAAGCGGTGTCCATAGACTGTGAACAGCAATTCCAGCGCTCATTCAAACAGACTTCGCAACATCCAATTTTGCTAAGGCGTTCTATTCGCTAAAACACCGTATTCGCTAAAAATCTGTATTCGCGAAGGCATTGTATTAGTTGCGGTCGATCCACGCTTGCGGAACGTCGATGATATTCAGTTCGTAGGTCTTGGGTTGATAGACTTGCTTCTCTTCCGCTAGGTAAGCCACGCCGACGTCACAATTCAAGATAGACTTAATTTGTGCCAAACAGACCAGTTGTGATGGAGATAGACGATCGGATTGTTTTTTCACTTCAACAAATAGAACTGAACCGTCGTCTTTGTAGAGGAATAGGTCGGGTTCTCCTGCAGTCAAACCGTGTCTTAGCGCTTTAAACATCGCCAGCCGTATTGGGTCGATGTACTTTGCAACCATTGCTCGGCCGTGGTCATATTTTTCGTTGTTCGGTTCCCAATCCCCCAGTGCGTAAAATGCCGTGCCTTGCCAGCCCTGTTCGAGATACTGTTTCAGTGCGAAATATTCCCCGAAATGATAATTGGGTTGGTTATACACATCTTGCGGGACTAACAAAGATTGGGGAATCCAATGCTTATCGCCATTTTTCCACGCTTCGAGTAGAGCATTGGGATAGGTAAAAATTGTTTCAGTCACTTCAAATTGCATTTGTTTTTCCTTCAGAAACTCACGCCAAGGGCCGTTCGAACAATTGATCTAGGCAATTGATCTAGGAAATTGACCTAGAAAATTGATAAGGAGGCGATTGTTGCACGCCGCGTGATGTTTGACTTTAACGCATTGTTCGATAGACGCACAATGCCGGTTGACATGTGTTTGTCATCCAGCTCGGTTCACCATGCGATGAATCCATGTATCTGACTGCCGGATTTTGATCGACGCTCACAAACTTGTGTCAGCCAAGGGAGCGGATCTCAGCAATAATAAGGTCATGCGTGCATATACCGAACGCATGCGTCAATAAAAATTCAAACAATAGGCGCATTGGTCGATAATGGGTAAAGGGCGTGGCGAAAGCGGTGAGGGCACGTTACACCTCCGTTTCCTAAACACACAATAATAAACACAGGGCAGCTATGTTTTTTAATCAGTCACTTCAAAAAGAAAATCAGCAGCTTAAAGAAGAGCTTTATTCTCTGGTTCAGGTTCGGGAAAGTCTTGAACAAGACATGTTGAGAATCACGCTTAATGCGAAAGGCGTGGTGCAGTCAGTCAATGCGCGTTTCCACAAGGAACTGGGCTTGGTCAAAGAGTCGGTTGAGGGGAAGCACCTCACGGAGCTGGTGCCGGAGAAAGCGCGCGATACCGAGCATTTTCATCGCATGAAAGAAGCGCTGGCGCGTGCAGAACACTGGAATGGCGCGCTGCAAATCAAGAAAGGTGGCAATAAAGAAGCGTGGTTGCGCACCATTATTCAACCGGTCAAAAACAGCAAAAATGAGCTGCTGCGCATCAGCGTTTACGCGACGGAGTTGACACGCACCATCACCACATCACGTGAGCATGAAGACATGCTCAAAGCGCTGAACCGTTCGACGGCGGTGATCGAGTTTAGCCTCGATGGCACGATTTTACGTGCGAACAACAACTTTCTGAGCACCATGGGATATTCGAATAACGAACAAATTGCGGGCAAGCATCACCGAATTTTTTGTGAAGCGGAAGAGGTGAATTCACCGGATTACAAAGCATTTTGGCGAGAACTGGCCAGCGGTCAGTTCGTTTCGGAACGATTTAAGCGTGTTGACAGTTATGGCCAAATTGTGTGGCTGGAAGCTTCTTACAACCCGATTCATAACGATTTGGGAGAGCTGTATAAAGTGGTTAAGTTCGCGACGGTGATTACCGATCAAGTGAATCAGGAATTGGCCGTGGCCGATGCCGCTAAGATTGCGTTTGATGTGTCGGAAGTGACGGGGCAACAAACCTCGCAAGGTCAGCAAGTGGTGAGCACCACGATTGAGACCATGGAACGGTTGGCCCAACAAATGCAGCAGGCCAGTGTGGGGATCGAAGCATTGAGTGAGCATTCGAAGAAAATCAGTGATTTAGTGAACAGCATCAGCGGCATTGCGGATCAAACCAACTTGTTGGCATTGAATGCGGCCATTGAAGCGGCGCGAGCCGGTGAGCAAGGGCGCGGCTTTGCGGTGGTCGCCGATGAAGTACGCCAATTGGCATCACGCACCAACAAAACCACGGAAGAGATCGTGGCGGTGGTGAGTGAAAACCTGAAACGCACCAAAGATGCGGTGGATTTGATTGCCGCGTGTCAGAGCCAAGCAGGGGATGCGTTGGAACTGTCGACGGAAGCGGGTCAGGTGATGGGCGATATTCAGCGCGGCGCACAAAAAGTGGTCGATGCGATCAGTCAGTTCAACCAAAAACTATAAGCGATCATTGCGAACATTTGGCAGGGAACATCGTCGTCGGTGTTCCCTGTTTACTTTGCCCGATCAGTCTATGTTGATTTGGCTGCGCAATGTGTGATGCCCCCCGAGCTTTATCGGCTGCCATCAACAAGCACTTGCATTATGCCCGGTGACGTAGTTAAATGCGCGCGTTTAAGGGAGTAGCCTTCTTCATCGTGATGAAGAGTGAATATCAACAGTCTCCAAGCCTCATGCTTGTGGTATTCACGTTCCTGTGTTCTGGCAAGACTTAAGCAAAGTTTGGGTACGACAGGCCTCGATCTTTGCTTACGTGTATTTGCCTGTCGACCACAGGAGTTTTTATGCGCTGCTAACCAATCTTAAATGTCTGCCTTTCAGAACATTCAATCTCATTGTGCTTCGTTTGTGAAGCAATTCGTTTGTGAAGAAATTCGTTTGTGAAGAAATAGGTCATGAGCGCATGGTGTGCGTGATTGAGCGTTATACTGAATCCACTAGCCTCACCACACAACAGGCAACACCTTCCAACAAACACAAAGGCTTTTTATAGCGCCGCTTGGTTGCGACTCATTTTTTAAGCGTGTTTGAAAGTAGGAAACGAGCTATGTTGTTAGCGATTGTGGCAATTATTGTCGGTTTTGGTCTGTTAGTCTGGAGTGCAGATAGGTTTGTTGATGGGGCTGCAGCCAGTGCAAATTATGCAGGGATGCCGCCATTACTGATTGGGATGTTGGTGGTCGGTTTTGGTACCTCCGCACCTGAAATGGTGGTGTCTGCCATGGCGGCGTTGGATGGCAATCCGGCGTTAGCGCTGGGGAACGCTCTGGGCTCCAACATCGTCAATATCAGCTTGATCTTGGGTGTTACGGCGTTGATTGCGCCGATTGCGGTGCATTCCAATATCATTCGTAAAGAATTACCCATTCTTCTGATCATCACCTTGGTGCTCGGCGGCATGCTATGGAACCACGATGTCAGCTTCATCGAAGCGAGCATTTTGTTGGTGGGTTTCATGGGTTTGATTGGCTGGTCGATTTGGAGTGCGTTAAAAGCCAAACGCGATGCGCTGCAATCCGAGTGTGAGCAAGCCGTGCAAATGCCAGCCTTGACCAAAGGCAAAGCGGCGTTCTGGTTGATCGTCGGTTTGCTGCTACTGGTGGCGAGTTCGCGCATTTTGGTGTGGGGCGCAGTCGAGATTGCGCAGCAACTGGGCGTGAGTGATCTGCTGATTGGCTTGACCATTGTGGCGCTGGGAACATCGTTGCCTGAGTTGGCGGCCTCGATTTCCGCGGCACGTAAAGGTGAGCATGACATCGCCGTGGGTAACGTGGTCGGGTCGAACATGTTTAACTCGTTGGCGGTGATTGGTATTGCTGGTGTGATTGAGCCGATCAACAATATCGGCGCTGAAATCTTCTGGCGTGATTGGACAGCGATGTTGGTGATCACCGCGATGTTGTTGATCATGGCGCTGAAGTTTGGCAAAGCAAGAACCATCACACGCAAAGAAGGGGCGGTTTTTGTATTGTTCTATCTGGCTTATAACCTGTATTTAATCATGGGCAGCTTGGGGTAATTCCCACAGGCTCATACGCTCAACGATTCACTATAAAAATAATTACGGAGACCTTCATGGATTCATTAGTCGATTTCTACAATACGCATCAGACGTTGCTTGTAGATATTGCCAAAAACACCTTGCTGACGATTTTTATCGTCGTGGTGGCGTCGATTGCCTCGAAAATTGTGCGTAAAGCCGTGTTCAAAGGCGTGATGAAAGTCGGCAGCAGCGATGAAATCGTCGCGCGTTTGCTGTCGAAAGTGGCGGCGTACTCGGTGTATTTGTTGGCCTTGGTGATCATCCTTGACTTGTTTGGGGTGAACACGGCCAGCTTAGTCGCCTTGGTCGGTGCGGCAGGTTTAGCGATTGGTTTGGCATTGAAAGATACGCTCAGCAACATTGCCGCGGGTATCATGATTTTGTTCCTCAAACCGATCAAAAAAGGCGAGTTTGTTGAGTTTGCGGGGTACACCGGTAGCGTGAGAGATATCGGCCTGTTTACCTCGGTCTTCGAAACGTCCGATGGCTTGTACATCTCCAGCCCGAACCGCACGGTGTGGGGCGCGACCATCAAGAACTTCAGCCGCAATAATCGCCGTCGTATGGAAGTGACCGTGGGCATTTCGTACAACGATTCGGTGGACGTCGGTTTGGAAGTGTTGAAAGCATTGGCGCTCAGCCATGAGGCGATCATGCGCGATCCGCAGCCGCAAGTGATGGTGCAGATGCTGGCTGATAGCTCGGTGAATCTGCAGCTGCGTGCGTGGTGTCCGAGTGACAAGTACTGGGAAACGTACTGGAGCATTCAGCGTCAGTTGAAAGGCAAGATTGAAGAGGCGGGCCTGTCAATTCCATTCCCGCAACGCGATTTGCACATCACCATGTCTCAGCAAGAGCAAATTTCGGTGTCTCAAGCTATCCAAAAATAAAGCGTGCTGGCGGTTTCGTCACGCAGCTTGATTTCGAACGACACTATTTATCAGCCCCGCATTGACGGGGCTTTTTTGTGTCAGTTTCATCGTGGGTGATGAGCTGGCGGGCAGCGAGCTAATGGGCAGTGAGCTAATTGGGTATGAGCTGGTATCAGCCCGGCTGGGTTAGCAGCCTTCTTCCCACATCACGTCACACGCTTCTTTGGCCGCCGCAGTTAGCAATGCAATCAGCGGAATTGCGCGATTTGCAATGCTGACCGGAACCTCGGCCACGGTTTCATCATCGTCTTCTTCAACCTGTGGTTGTGCTTTTTTCTTTTCCGCCTCAATCGCGGTGGTTAATAACGCCAGTGCATGCGGCACATCTTTGGCAACAACGGCACCGGGCACCGTGCCGCTGTGTCCCATCATGTTCAATAGGCGTACAGCAATGTCGCCAAACATGGTGACGTTGGCGGACGCTTTACAGCGAAAGGTCACTAACATACGAATTCTCTCTTGTAATGCAGGCTCGCATGCCGTGTGGGTTAGCGAGCGAAGTCACGAATACATTGACTGTACTCCGATGGCGGGCAATATGCCACGTCGTAGTCAGTAAGTCGCAACCAGTCAGTTGTGGTCATTGACGCGGCCATGTAACTCAAATCGCCTTCATGTCACCCATGGTTGTATGGAAAAGTCGCGCTTTGGAAGCTGAATCACCGTATGGGATTGGATGATTAGCGCCTTATCACGGCAATATGCATCACGCGTCGCTACAATCCTCTCGTCAACGCCGCCTCGTTTCAGTCGCGCGGATGACGTTGCGCCGATCGGTTCTCCATTGATCGGCCATCAGGAAAATATGCCAAGTAGGAGCAGACAATGAATCAACATGAAAAACTCAATTACGTTGAATTTGCGGCGCGCGATTTAGCGGCCACCAAGGCATTTTTCAGCGGCGCATTTGGCTGGACATTTGTCGATTACGGGGAAGGGTACACCGCATTTTCCGGGCAAGGATTGGATGGTGGCTTTTTTGCCGCGCCGATGTGCAGCCAAACCGAAACCGGCGGCGCGTTGTTAGTGTTTTACAGCAGCGAGATTGAAGCGACGCAGGCGAAAGTGACGCAACACGGCGGTGAGATTGTGCGACCCATTTTTGAGTTTCCGGGCGGCTGCCGTTTTCACTTTAAAGAGCCCAGCGGCAATGAGTTCGCCGTGTGGTCGGAAGGGCGCTAAGAACGACGTCTGAATCAAATGGAAAAGCGGGTCGAAAATCGCCTGTTTTTCCTTTGCCGACAGTGAGATCGCTTGTGTCGCAACGCCTCAAAAATCCATCATCAAATGCAATCTTCACCACAAAAATCTTTTGCTTTTAAGTGCCACATTTTTTATTGCGCTCGTGAAACGATGACCTTACTATCGCCTCGCTTCTTGATGATAGCCAATCCGAGTACATCACAGCAGGTCTTGTGGCAAGGCGATAGAGCAACTATCCAAGAGTGACTTTGACAGCGCGTTTGCGCTTTTATTGACGCTCCACTTTTCATCTCCAGCGAATGAAATCACGCCAATGAAAAGTGCACACTATATTTGGAGGTTTGCCATGGCTGCTGCTCGTTCAGTTCTGAATTTTCAATCTTTCACTTCTCAAGCACTGTCTGCTGATGACGTTCATTTGATCGAATCATCCGTTGAACAGTTTGGCGCGCCTTTGTTGCTGCTCGATTGCGACATCGTTCGTCAGCAATACCGTGCGTTGAGCGCGGCGCTGCCAAACGTGACACTACACTTTGCTTTGAAACCGCTGCCACATCCAGTGGTGGTCAGAACGTTGCTGCAAGAAGGCGCAAGCTTTGACTTGGCAACCACTGGCGAAGTGGAATTGGTGGCACAAGAAGGCGTTCCAGCAGAGCGCACGATTCATACTCACCCAATAAAACGCGATGCCGATATTCGTGACGCACTGGCATACGGTTGCAACGTGTTTGTGGTGGACAACCTGAATGAATTGGCGAAGTTCAAAGCCTACCGCGATGAGGTTGAATTGTTGGTTCGCTTGAGTTTCCGTAACTCTGAAGCGTTTGCTGACCTGTCGAAAAAATTCGGCTGCTCACCTGAGCAAGCGGTGAACATCATCGAAATGGCAAAAGAGTGGAATATCCGTATCAAAGGGTTGTCATTCCACGTGGGCTCTCAAACCACCAATCCACAGAAATACGTGGAAGCGATTCGCACCTGCAAAGGTGTGATGGAAGAGGTGGTGGCGCGTGGCTTGCCTGCATTGAGCACACTCGACATCGGTGGCGGTTTCCCAGTGAACTACACCAAACAAGTGATGCCAATTGATCAGTTCTGCCTGCCTATCAACGAAGCGTTGGCGGAATTGCCAGAAACCGTACAAGTGATTGCTGAACCGGGCCGCTTTATTGTGGCGCAGTGCATGATGAGTGTGGCGTCGGTGATGGGCCAAGCTGAGCGTGACGGCCAAATGTGGTACTACTTGGATGATGGCGTGTACGGTTCATTCAGCGGTTTGATCTTTGATGACGCGCAATACCCATTGGTGACGTTGAAACAAGAAGGCGAACGCGTCCCGAGTGTTCTGGCGGGCCCGACGTGTGACAGCATTGACGTGATCGCAGAAGACATTCTGCTGCCAAAACTGGACAACGGTGATTTGATTGTTGGCCGCATGATGGGCGCGTATACCAGCGCAACAGCGACCGACTTCAACTTCTTCAAACGTGCGCAGACAGTGGTGTTCAATGAGTTGGCTGAAAACAGCGAACGTATGATTGGTTAATACCACCGAATCGGTGCACACGAAATCGCGAAAAAACGCTCACTTCGGTGGGCGTTTTTTATGCGCGCGAAACACGCCACCGCAGCATCGCTCGCGCCGTTTGGGTGCACATTGGCGCGGATTTCACGTATGCTTGTCACCATACTTTCCTGAAAATCAGAACCTGCCGTGAAATTACTCATTATCGAAGACTCCGAAACCCTGCGCCGCAGCTTAATTGTTGGCTTGAATCACCTTGGATTTGCGACGGACGATACCGGCGATGGGCAGGAAGCTCTCAGCATGGCGCTCAACAATACATATGATGTGATCATTCTTGATTTGATGCTACCTGGCCTGAGTGGGTTGGAAATTCTGAAGGCGCTGCGAAAACATAAAAAGCAGACACGTGTGCTGATTCTGTCGGCCAAAACTGAGACGCAAGATCGGGTCGAAGGCTTGTTGCAAGGGGCGGATGATTACCTCACCAAACCGTTTTCGTTTGAAGAGCTGCACGCACGCATCTTAACCATTATGCGCCGCGGGAGTTTGGAACAGGTCGATCAAACTTTGACGGTGGACGAATACAGCTTGAATCTGGTCGACAAGACCTTTCATTTTGAGCAGCAGACGGTCGACTTGACCCCCAATGAATTCAAAATATTGCAGTGTTTATTTGCCGCGCCCAATCGTGTGATGAGCGTCGAGCAGATCAGCGAAGCCGTGGTGGGGCACTTTGATTATGTGGCGAAAAATACCATCGAAGCGCACCTGTCTGCGATTCGTAAAAAAGTGCGTGACGCGGGCGGCACACTGCCGGTGAAGAATAAGCGCGGATTTGGTTATGTGGCGCAAAAATAGCGGCCACAGTGGGAGGAAGACGATGAAATCTTGGGTGCGTTCATTGTGTAAAGACAACCAGTTTGCGTCCATGGAACGCAACCTGATTAACTCCGTGACCTTTGTGTTCGGGGCATTCTTGTTTGTGGTGTTTTTGTCGGTCGACCTTGGGCTGGATGGGTGGGTTGAAGAGCAGTTTGATCAAGCGATGCTCAACAAAGCAAACTACCTGAAGTCGCAGATTCGAGCGACGGATCACCACGTGGAATTTCTGGCAGATGAAGGGTTTATGCCAGAGTACGACATCCATGAAGATGCGCATTTCTTTCAGGTGTGGCGTGGTGATACGGTGCTTAAACGCTCCAAATCACTCGAAGCCTATCCGGGCGTGGATTTGATTAAGCCGGATGTCAAACTGGGCCGTGACCGCATTATTGATACCGTGATGCCCAACGGTAAGTTTGGCCGAGCGACGTTATCTCACTTTGTGCCCGAGAGTGACGATCATGAAATTTTGCCGGTCACGCTCACCATTTATGAGTCGTCTGGCGGCTTGGAACGCTTGGTGTGGGTGGTTGATGGCCTGCTGGTGGGCAGTTTTATTTTGGCGATGATGATCATTCGTTATGTCACCAAAACCATTATTCGCCGAGGCTTGGAGCCGCTGGAAAAGCTCAACCAAGATTTGAAAACGTTGCACAGCAGTGAACATTTGGCGGAAGAGTTGGCCATTCCTGAGCGCACTGTGGAAGAGATTGAGCCGATTCGCAAAGAGCTGAACCGCTACATCCGCAGCAATCGTACCTTGATCAACAATGAGAAGCGCATTACCGCCGACATTGCGCATGAATTAAAAACGCCGCTGGCGGAGATGATTACCCTCAGCGAAGTCTACATTCGTTATCCGCAAGATGAGCGCATTAGCAAAACCTATCAACATGACATGCTGGCGATTGCCAAACGCATGAAAGCGATTGTGGAAAATTTGCTGCTGCTGCAAAAAACGTCGTCATTATCGATCAATACCGAGCAACAGGCGTTGTCGATTCGAGGGGTGTTTGGTCAAGTGAAGCATGACTTGACGTTCAAATACCCGCAAATTGATACACGTCTATCGGTGCATTGTGACGGCGAGGAGTGTTTCGTCGCCGACCGGTTTAGCATCGAAACCATTTTGAAGAACTTGCTCGATAACGCGATGTTTTACAGCCCGCAAGAGAGCGTTGTGGCGGTTGGGTGGACGGAGTTGCCGTCGGCGTTTCAACTCACCATCAGCAATGCGTTGTTGCACCCGATCACGCAAGAGCAGCTGGCGAAACTCACGTTACCTCTGTTTCAGATTGATGCCTCGCGGACCAGCGATGAGCGGTTTGGGCTCGGTCTTTCGATCATCAGCAACATCTGTAAGCAACACGGTTACACCTTGGCGTTTCACCAGCCTCAGCCGCTGGAACTAACGGTCAGTGTTACCCTTCCTAAGGGACAAGGCGAAACACCTCACGCCGCCTGATAGCGCGAGAAACTATCCATCCAAAGCCAGCGATATGCTGGCTTTTTTGTGCCTTAAATCAGGCTCTCAGTTGATGTGTTCAGAAGCTTAACTGTGACATTCATTGATGCTGGACATGGCGTGTTCTTGCTGCACGCAAGGCATGTATTTCAATCCTGTGCGCATGAGCAGGTTATTATTTTTCGCGATGGGGCACGCCGTTGGGTTGTATTTAGGTATTATTTCTGGGTTGCTCTTTGGTTTTAAATATGTTGCAAATATCATTCTAATAATTGTTATTTTGGATATATTCAAAAAATGATTTTGTTGAAAGTATAATTAAATGGTGACAACTTTATGACACAAACAGGATTGCCATCCTTCAAGCTTATTTAATGTAAGTAATTGATCCAATTTGTCTTGGTATGTTTTGAAAGGGATGCATTGCGTTGAGGTTTTATTTTAAGGTGGTTCAGTAAAACGGACTATTAATAAAGCTAAATACTTATTTAATCATTCAATGGGTCAGACTGAAACATCGAAAGTTTGTTTAATAGGTTTTTTCTATTGAAATAATCGTTACAAATAATGTGAACATTTGTTACTTCGCGACTAGACTCACTTTCGTAGACATTAATTCACACTATATTTTGCTAAGCAACTCATCGTATTAGCAAATTTGGATCAACGAATTCATTCAACTCGAACCAAAAATAGGTAAAGGGACATTTTATGGCAAATCATGATAGTAGCGCTTCAGGCAAATGCCCAGTGATGCATGGCGGCATGACTTCCGCGGGTACCTCCAACATGGATTGGTGGCCGAACGCACTGAACCTCGACATCCTGCACCAACATGACACCAAGACCAATCCCTACGGTGCCGACTTCAATTACCGTGAAGCGCTGAAGACGCTCGACGTTGACGCACTGAAAAAAGACCTGAAAGCACTGATGACCGACAGCCAAGAATGGTGGCCAGCAGACTGGGGTCACTACGGTGGTCTGATGATTCGTATGGCGTGGCACTCAGCAGGTAGCTACCGTACCACTGACGGTCGCGGGGGCGGCGCAACGGGTAACCAGCGTTTCGCACCACTCAACTCTTGGCCAGATAACGCCAACCTCGACAAAGCGCGTCGTCTGCTTTGGCCAATTAAGAAAAAATACGGTAACAAAATTAGCTGGGCGGATTTGATCCTGCTGGCCGGTAACATGGCGTATGAATCCATGGGTCTGAAAACCTTCGGTTTCGGCTTTGGCCGCGAAGATATTTGGCACCCAGAGAAAGACACGTACTGGGGTTCTGAAAAAGAGTGGTTGGCACCAAGTGGCAGCGCAGGCACACGTTACTCCGGTGAACGTGACTTGGAAAACCCGCTTGCAGCCGTGATGATGGGCTTGATTTACGTGAACCCAGAAGGTGTGGATGGCAACCCTGATCCACTGAAAACGGCACACGATATGCGCGTGACGTTCGCTCGTATGGCGATGAATGATGAAGAAACGGTTGCACTGACTGCTGGTGGCCACACGGTGGGTAAAACGCACGGTAACGGCAACGCGGCAGAGCTTGGTCCTGATCCAGAAGGCGCAGACGTTGAAGAGCAAGGCCTAGGTTGGATTAACCACAAATCACGCGGTATCGGTCGTAACACTGTAACCAGTGGCTTGGAAGGTGCGTGGACGACGCATCCAACACAGTGGGATAACGGTTTCTTCAAGATGCTGCTTGAGCACGAATGGGCACTGACCAAGAGCCCAGCAGGCGCATGGCAGTGGGAACCAGTCGATATCGCAGAAGAAGACAAACCGGTTGACGTTGAAGACGGTAAAACCCGTTACAACCCAATGATGACTGATGCGGATATGGCGCTGAAAGTGGATCCTGAATACCGCAAGATCTCCGAGCGTTTCTACAAAGACCAAGCTTACTTCGAAGAAGTCTTCGCCCGTGCATGGTTCAAACTGACTCACCGTGACTTAGGTCCGAAAGCACGTTACGTGGGCCCAGATGTGCCGGCTGAAGATTTGATTTGGCAAGATCCAATTCCTGCGGGTCGTAGTGATTACGATGTGGATGCAGTGAAAGCGGCAATCGCAGCCAGCGGCCTGAGCATCAGTGAGATGGTGTCAACGGCATGGGACAGCGCACGGACATTCCGTGGTTCTGACAATCGTGGTGGTGCAAACGGTGCTCGTATTCGTTTGGCGCCGCAAAAAGATTGGGAAGGGAACGAGCCTGCGAAACTTGCGAAAGTGCTTGCTGTGCTTGAGAAGATTGCCGCTGACGCGGGTATCAGCGTCGCCGACACTATTGTACTGGCTGGTAACGTCGGTGTTGAACAAGCCATTCAAGCGGCTGGTTTCAACGTGGCAGTTCCATTTAGCGCAGGTCGCGGTGATGCAACGGCAGCGATGACGGATGTAGAATCGTTCGAGGTGCTGGAACCTCTGGCTGACGGCTTCCGCAACTGGCAGAAAAAAGACTACGTGGTGAAACCGGAAGAGATGATGCTGGATCGCGCTCAACTGATGGGCCTGACTGCACCTGAAATGACGGTATTGGTGGGTGGTTTGCGTGTCCTTGGTACTAACTATGGCGATAGTGCACACGGCGTCTTTACCGACCGCGTTGGCGCGCTGACTAATGATTTCTTCGTTAACCTGACGGACATGGCGTACAGCTGGAAGCCAACAGGTCGCAACAAGTACGATATTGTTGACCGCCACAGCGGTGCGACTAAGTGGACAGCCACTCGTGTTGACTTGGTGTTCGGTTCGAACTCCATCCTGCGCTCATACGCGGAAGTGTACGCACAGGACGACAACCAAGAGAAGTTTGTGAAAGACTTCGTGGCTGCTTGGACCAAAGTGATGAACGCAGACCGTTTTGACCTTATCTAAGTCCATAGGATGATATGACCCAATCCCTCGGCTAGCCCGGGGGATTTTTTTATTGAACCGATCCGATATGAGTGCCCATAAAACGCTTGCCATACAACGTTGCCACTAACGCCTGATGGTCACTAATGATGGTTGGTCACTAAGTGAGTGAATTTCATCAGGTGAAGGCACGTTTGGCGTCGATTTTTCTCCGTCCATTTAAAATCAAAGCCCGCATCATGCGGGCTTTGTGGGTTAAGGCCAAGGGTATGACCCCGTTGCAATGCCTTGCTCATTGAAGCGCTTGACGATTTCTCGGCGATATTTCACCACATCCTCCAGCGGCGCAGCGCGAATCTGCGCAATCTCTTCAGCAGAGTACGGTTTGGCATTGGCTTTGTCGCCCCATTTGTCATTGAGGTAATTCATCAATACCGCAAGGTCGTGATTGTTGAGTCCGGAAGCAATCACGCCGGGGACGTTCATTAAATAGACTCGGCCTTGTTCATCATCCATAAATGCACCGAGGTAGCCGGGCAGTGGCGGGATGCCTCCGGGTTCGGAGCCAGAGCCATCCATGTCATGGCAGCCGGAACATTTGAGGATGTAGTTCTGTTGAGGCGTATTAGGCGCGGCATACGCCGCTCCGTTCAACAGGGCGAAGGTTAGGAAAACGCTTCGTACCCAACGACGGTCAAGCGTAGTCTTCATTCCTTAATCTCCGTCACGCAGTTGATGCAGATCCTGATGCGAGAGTGGATTCTCTTTGTATTGGTCGATCAGGGTGGCATTTGGACCGCCAGTCAGGTGGTTGATGTCATTCAGCACGTAGTGTGTGATGTCGACGAGATCCGCAGTATCGAGAAAACTTTGTGGAGGCATAGCAAATCCTTGATAGCTGTTGCCTAAAGACTCAATCTTGCCGCTCATTCCACCGGTGACGACGCCCGCGATGTATTGATCGCGTTTGTCGCCCAAACGATTCCAGAGTTCCGGATTTTCCAGTGGCGGAGCGAGGCCGATGATGCCTTTGGCGTCCATTCCATGGCAGCCAGAACAGTTGGTGACAAACTTATCCTGACCCGATTCGGCACTCACCGAATAGTGAGTGCCAAGCGCCATACATGCAAATAACAGAGAAGCGGCGCGTTTATTCATTCGCCAACCCCACCAATGCGGCCACGGTGCAGTGATAGCCTTTGTTGGTGTTGGCCATGCACCAGTTGATGTCATTGTGCAGACCCATGCGATACCCCGGACGCTCCCGTTCGCTATTCAGACACGCCACTGAACTGTTCACCGTGGCTTTACCACAGCAGTCGTTGTACGAGACCAGATAGTTTTTGTTGTCGTTCGGGTTGAGACAGGTGCCTACCCACGCCACTTTGGACGCTTCAGAACCCGGAGGACAGGTGGTTTCGCTCCCCCCGGATGAGGAACACAAGTTGCCATCAAGCGCACAATGGCGCCAGTAGTCACAACTGTTCACGTCATCGCCGGGGCCTTCGGCTGCAAACACTTTGCCCGCTGAGCGGTCGAAGGGCAACAATGGCATCATGCCGGTCCCGACGATAAATACACCCGCTTTGGCGAGGAAGTTACGGCGGCCAATTTGGCGTGCGGAATGACGGACGGTTTTCTCTGAGAGCCTGTCCATGGCATTCAATAACATGTCGCTGAATTTTTTCATTGTCACTGTCTCCTGCTTAGTGATTAACCGTCATGGTCTGTTTTTGTGAAAAATCTTGTAGTGATTCAAAGCCGCTCTCTTTGGCGTTGAACAGGCTTTCCAACTGTTCTCGGCTGTTGATCAGCCCTTTTGACACGATCTGTCCTTGTTCATCCATGAGAACAGAGAAGGGCAGTTTGGCGACGCGATACGCCACACCCAACTCTTGGGAGAGCACGTATGGAATCGCATCCAATTTGTGTTGGGCAATCAGTGCGCGTTGCGCCGCTTCATCGCCATCACTGGCCAGCACCACATTGAGCCAGCGCGTTTCGGCTTTTTGTAGGCTGTTGATGAGGGGCAGCAGCACTTTACAAATCGGGCAGGAGGGCGAGACAAACAGCACCAGCGTACTTTTTTCCTGCGCGCCGCCCAAGGTGATTTCGCCTTGGTTGAGCGACATAAGTGTCATGGGTTTGGGCGTTTCACCCAGTTGCGGTCCGTTGTTGTTGATCATGGCCCCGACCGGTGAAATTCGCTCAAACAGAATCCCAACTTGGCGAGAAAGCGCAATAAACGCGATAAACAGCAGTGCGACAAGTACAGCGAGAAAGCCGACTGCAAACAGTAATACAGTATTCATTAGACGTCCTTTTCCTGATCGTGTTGAGCAATCTTCAGAATTAAATCATGGTTGTGCATCAGTTGTTCCAGCAGGTAATACCCAAACCAGAGCAACACGCCGCCGCCAATCGCCAAGGCCAGACTCAAGCTGGTGATCGGTTGATTGGCCGTCAACAACATCGAACCGGCCAGCACCATGAGGGTGGCGTTGCGCATCAATGTCCGGCGCGATACCACAATCGGTGTGCCGCCGCAGCCGCAGTCGATTTCTCGTTGACCACTTCTAAGCTGAAGGCTCATGGCGAGCGTGTAGCCCATCAGCAGCAGTAACATCAACCCTTCGCCCACGGCATTGGTTGCTGGTGTGATGCTTAGGGCGACGGCCGCGATTTCACACACCAACAGCAGTACGGCAAGCGGGTAAGCGCGTGGCTCAAAGTGGCGTGAATACTGGCTGATGTACCCCGAGAAACGACGCAAATCCGATCCTTTGTGCAGTGCGGCCTGAATAAACACCAACACGAAGAAGGTCATGAGGGTCAGGTGATATTGGGTTATCCAGGATGTGCTCATCTCAATAATCCACCATCAGCATTTGTGTGAAACTGCCCATCTCTTCGACTTCATCGACTTTGCTGCCTTCAAACGTGCTGCCGTTGAAGGTGTATTTGACCACGGTGCCGAAATCGGTCAGTGCAAATACGTCTGGCGCTTGGGTTTGAGAGACTGCCAACGAAATCGGCTCTTCCGTTTCAATACGCGTCACCACTTGGTGTGTGTCCATGTTGACACCCCAAATCTCTTGCGCGCCGTCTTTGTGGCTGCCTTCTTTACCGTTAGGATGCATGGCCACGAACATCAACTTGTTGGGTTGGTTGTAGCCCATCACTTCGTAGCCGCCAGGTAGCCAGCCGCCGTCAATGTCTTTGGTAAAGCTGAATCTGTCTTCAAGCTTCACGGTGTCGCCGCTGTCGCTGAGCACGTACATGTTGCCTTTGAACGAGGTGAACATCAGCTTGCTACCGTCGCGCTGTGCGGTGATGAATAGCGCATCGTCATCGGTATCGAAAATCTTTTCACTTTTATGCGCAGTGTAGTTCTTGCCATCTTTGGCTATGACGTACGTGGAAAAAGTGCCGTCGCCACAAGCGGCGCTGAACTTGTTGTCCTCTTGCGAGGCGTAGATCCCCCAACAACCCGGTGTCGGAATTTCTAGGAGTTCTTTCCCGCTGGCGATATCAACGATAGACACTGAAGCCGCGGGCGTTGCATTTTGGACAAAGGCGTATTTGTCGCTGGCTGAAGTTTGGAATGAGTTCACGTATGCGGCGGATTGCGCCATTTTCGGAGAGGAGGTGAGCTCTTTATCCAAACTCAGCGAGTTGACCGTGAATTTTTGCACCACTGCGTCGATATCGCCCCATACGATTCGTTTGGGATAGACCGACGCGGTATAGAGCGATTTTTTGTCCTTTGACAGGCCAAACTGGGCAATCAAACCGGTAGAGATGTTCCCTTTGACGCCAAAATTGTCGGCGCCGAGCACGGTGATGGTGCTGGAGCCCGCCCAGCTTTGATCGATCACAAACACGTTCGGTCCCGGTTTAATTTCTTTCTCGACGGAAACGTGTTCGGGTTTAAATTGTGTGGCTGCGTTTGTGGTTGGAAGGAAGATTAAGCCGCTGATAAATAACGCGCCTAGTACTGTTTTTCTCATTGAATGATCCTTTTCGTTGTAAGAAATCATCATTCAAATCGCAAGCTTTATGCCATATTTATCAGTAGATACTCATTTTGCGTGTGCTCTCAAGGTCACACCTTGTTACATCTGGTCTGGTACGTGAACAGGGCTGTCATCAAAGTGTCATGGAAAGCGAAAGTCGGGGACTGGCTGCACAAAAATGTTTGTTTTCAATGCACTATTTTGGAGTTACTGCACTAAAAATGCGCTTGATTGCACATGCGGTTACATGCATTCGTGAAAGAGAAAAGGCTTCCCTTGGGGAAGCCTTTTGAAAAATGATTACAGCACTTTACAAGCGAAACCTTTGAGGTAAAACCCTTCTGGGTATGCCGTGTCTGTCGGGTGATCGGCTGCTTGTTCAAAACGTTCCACGAATTTCACATCGCGTCCCGCGTCCAGCGCTGCATCGGCAATGATTTTCTGGAACAACACTTGATCCATCAAACCTGAACATGAATAGGTCAGCAGCGTGCCACCGGGATTGAGGATTTGCATCGCCAGCATGTTGATGTCTTTGTAGCCTCGGCATGCACCATTAAGCTGCGCTTTCGACTCTGCGAACTTGGGTGGATCCATGATCACCACATCAAACTTGGTGCCTTGGTCGCGGTATTCACGCAGCAGTTTGAATACGTCTGCATTGAGAAACACGGCGCGTTTTTTCGAAATATCGAATTCGTTCAGTTCTGCGTTGAACTTCGCAGTATCCAGTGCGGGTTGTGACACATCTGCGTTGATGACTCGTTTTGCGCCGCCTTTGAGGGCGTACAGGCCAAAACCGCCGGTGTATGAGAAGCAGTTCAACACGTCTTTATCTTTCACGTATTTCATCGACTGGAAACGGCTGTCGCGTTGGTCGAGGTAGAAACCGGTTTTGTGGCCGCCCACGATATCGACACTGATTTTTACGCCATTTTCTTCAATCACGACTGATTTTGGTGGCGCTTCGCCATGCAGAACGCCAACGCGCTCTTCCAACCCTTCTTTTTTACGGACGGCAACATCAGAGCGTTCGTAGATGCTGCATGTTGGGAAACATTGTTTCAGCGCTTCAACCAGCACGTCTTTTTGGCATTCAGCACCTGCGCTCAGCAATTGACACACCAGAAAATCTTGGTATTTGTCGATCGTAATGCCCGGCAGACCGTCAGATTCTGCGGCGATCAAGCGGTAACCCGTTAGCCCGTCACGCACAATCAGATCGTCGCGGAGTAGTTGCGCTTGTTGAATACGTTTCACGAAGAACGCGGTGTCGATGGCTTCTTTTTCAAAGCTCCATACTCGCGCACGAATTTGAGAATGCGGTGAGTATGCCGCTTTCGCAAGCCATTGGCCATCGTGGGTATATACATCAACGGTGTCACCTAAGTTGGGTTCACCTTCGATTTTGCCGATACCACGAGAAAACACCCAAGGATGTTTGCGGCGTAAAGATTTCTCACGACCTTTGACCAGATAGATTGCAGGAGTCATTGCGTTACTCAAATGATTAATAGAAATGGGCGGGTATTTTCATGGAACTCAGCCAGAAAAGCAAACGCCGCGGGAAAATAGTCTTGGTCTTGCGCTCACAGTGCTTGATGTGAAAATTGTCTATCCTTGGTAAAGGTGATTTAGGGTCAAGGCGAGCAAGTGGTGCGCATATGTTTAGGGAACTCAGGAAATGGTTGTTGTCGAATCACCATGAGGCTTCAACATCGGAACAGGAAGGGAATGAGATGTCGATCAAATGCGATAAGTTTATTGTGTCGGGCGTGGTGCAAGGGGTGGGGTTTCGCTATCACACGGCGCATCAGGGATTAACGCTGAGCTTAACGGGGTATGCAAAAAACTTGTCTAGCGGCGATGTGGAAGTAATTGCATGCGGGGAACCCGACCAAGTCGACGCGCTGCATGAATGGCTCAAAGAGGGGCCAAGAACGGCATCGGTCAATCACGTGGAACGTTTGGAATGTATCACCAACAAGCATTATCGCGGGTTTGAAATCCTGTAAGCTGGGCGCTTACAGGATGACGAGCAAAGCGTTATAGGCACTTGGCCGGTTTAGGCAGGCCTGCCAGCTTGGTGGCTTGTTTCGCTGGGCCTTTCGGGAACAGTTTAAACAGGTATTTGCTGTTGCCTTTTTCTGGACCGTGCTCTTTTTCCATGGCTTTCACAAGCATGCGAATCGCCGGTGACGTTTTAAATTCTTCGTAGAAGTTACGCACGAAAAGCACCACTTCCAAGTGAGCATCCGTTAGAGTCAGGCCTTCTTCCTTGGCAAGCATGTCAATCATTTCTTCTTCCCACAAGGTGTAGTCCAACAAGTAGCCTTGTGCGTCGGTTTCAATCGATTTGCCGTTGTATTCAAACATCTTTATTGTCCAATCGTCAGTTTGCGCTAAGGGTAGCGAAGCTCTGGCGTTTGCTCAAGGAGTATTGCGTGTGTCGCAACAACGAAAAAGCCCGAAAGCGAGGCTTTCGGGCTTAGAATCGTTACCTGAAGCGAGCGAATTAATCGTCGCGCATCACGCCGAGAATGCTCAGCAGGCTGATGAACAGGTTGTAGATAGACACGTACAGTGTGATGGTTGCCGAGATGTAGTTGGTTTCACCACCGCGAACAATTTGCTGAGTGGTCAGCAAGATTGCGCCAGTTGAGAACAGCACGAACATACCGCTCATTGCCAAGTACAGCATTGGCATTTGCAGGAAGATGTTTGCCACCATACCGATCAGCAGAACCACAAAGCCTGCCATCAGCAGACCGCCCAGGAATGACAGGTCACGTTTTGTGGTCAGCGCGTATGCGGATGCACCCATGAACGCGAGTGCCGTACCGCCAAGCGCGGTTAGTACCACATCGCCCATCCCTGCACCGATGTACATGTTGAGGATTGGACCAATGGTGTAACCCAAGAAACCGGTAAACAGGAACGTAAAGACAAGGCCCATGCTGTTGTTACGGTTCTTTTCAGTCAAAAATAGCAGACCGTAGAAACCCACCAACATGATGATCAGGCCCGGACGAGGAAGGTTCATCGCCATCGAGATACCAGCCACAACCGCAGACCAAAGCAGTGTCATTGAAAGCAGTGCATACGTGTTACGCAGCACTTTGTTTGTTTGTAGAGCACTGTCATAAGACGAGGTGCGTGAATACATAGGACTGTTCATACTCTTCCTCATAGAAAGGTGTTGATAGTTATATGGACATTTATGAGGCCAAAAGTTCCTTATTTCAAGCCTCTTCCAGTACCAATTACTGGAAATAATAATCAAAAAATGGTCGCTCATGTGTGAGCAAGTTGTAACACAATATTTCCGTTTTGGTGAATGCTAACACACTAATTGTATGAATATTCTAAGCTTTTTGAAGTTAAGCGGAAATATTTGTTTAAATCCATGTACATAAAGGTGATGAATGCCCAAGCGATTGGGCGCTTTTCAAGCGTTCTGCAAAAGAAAAGAGGCGATAAATCGCCTCTTTGATGAGTGAATTGGCTTGCATTAGTGGTGCAGAATCTGCGCCAAAAAGGCCTGAGTGCGGTCAGACTGCGGGTTTTCGAAGAAATCTTTTGGATTGTTCTCCTCGATAATTTCCCCGGCATCCATGAAGATCACCCGGTCAGCCACCTCTTTGGCAAAGCCCATTTCGTGCGTCACACACAACATGGTCATGCCTTCTTCCGCCAACTCGACCATTACATCAAGCACTTCACGCACCATTTCTGGGTCGAGCGCTGAAGTCGGTTCATCAAACAACATGACCTGCGGGTTCATGCACAATGAACGCGCAATCGCCACACGTTGTTGCTGACCACCGGACAACTGACCTGGGTATTTGTCTGCCTGATCAGGAATCTTCACGCGTTGCAGGTACTTCATGGCAATCGCTTCGGCTTCCTCTTTCGGCATCTTTTTCACCCAAATCGGTGCCAGTGTGCAGTTTTCCAAAACCGTTAGGTGAGGGAAGAGGTTAAAGTGCTGAAAACACATCCCCACTTCACGGCGAACGGCTTCGATGTTTTTCAGATCTTCCGTCAGTTCATTGCCTGACACGACGATCTGGCCTTTTTGATGCTCTTCCAGACGGTTGATGCAGCGAATCATGGTGGATTTACCCGAACCGGATGGGCCACAGATAACGATTCGCTCACCTTTTTTGACGTCTAGATTGATGTTTTTTAGTACGTGAAACTCACCGTACCACTTGTTCATGTCCTTAATCTGAATCATGAGTTCGCTTGAATTTTGTTGCGTCATAATACGTTCCTTGAAAGATTGCTTATCGTTTGTGGCCGGTGTGGAGTTTGCGTTCAAGCCAGATCGAATATCTCGACATGCCGAAACAGAACACCCAGAACACTAACGCGACAAATACATAACTCTCGGTTGCAAACCCTAACCATTCCGGGTCGGTGTTTGCAGCCTGGCCGATACCCAACACATCAAACATACCGATGATGAGCACCAAGCTGGTGTCTTTAAACAGGCCAATGAAGGTGTTCACGATAGACGGAATCGTGATTTTTAGCGCTTGAGGCAGAATGATCAGCCCCATTTTCTTCCAATAGCTCAGGCCAAGCGCATCGGCGGCTTCGTACTGACCTTTCGGAATGGCTTGCAAACCACCACGAATCACCTCCGCCATATAAGCGGCACTGAACATCACCACACCAATCAGGGCGCGCAGTAGCTTATCGGTTTCTGAACCTTCGGAGAGGAACAGCGGCAACATCACCGACGCCATGAACAGCACGGTAATCAAAGGCACGCCACGCCACACTTCAATGTACACGGTACAGAGGCTGCGAATGACAGGCATGTCTGAACGACGACCCAATGCCAGTGCGACCCCAATCGGCAGCGAGACCACAATACCGACTAGCGCGATGATCAATGTCACCAACAAGCCACCCCATTTATGGGTGGACACCACCTCCAGTCCAAACACGCCGCCATACAGCAGGCCTGCCATCAGGAACGGATAGATGTTGACAAAGAACAGCCAGATCCACGTGCGTTTTGGCGTGCGTTCATACGCCAAGAGCGCAATGAAAATCGCCAATGTGGCAAAGAAGATGCGAGGACGCCATAACTCAGCTTGTGGGTAGAAGCCGTACATGAACTGTTCCCAACGCACGCTGATAAAGACCCAACAAGCACCATCACGGGTACAGGCATCACGAGTGGCACCCACCCAGTCTGCTTTGATGATGGCCCAGTCCAGCACATGCCAGATGGCTGAAAAGGCAATGTAGGCCAAGATCAATGTTACGACAGAGTTTAAAGGGCTGTTAAACAGATTTTTACGGAGCCAGCCGACCACGCCGGTTGTGTTTGCTGGTGGCGGCAGACTGGGTTGAAACTGATGCGTTTTCATCTTATCTCTCCACCAATGCAACTTTACGGTTATACAGGTTCATCAATGCTGAGGTAATCAAACTCAGAGCCAGATAAACCCCCATGGTCATAGCAATGATCTCGATTGCCTGACCCGTTTGGTTCAGCGTGGTTCCCGCGAAGACCGACACCAGATCCGGATAACCAATTGCCATCGCAAGCGATGAGTTTTTGGTCAGGTTCAGGTATTGACTGGTTAATGGCGGAATGATGATGCGCAGTGCTTGAGGAATGACCACCAGCTTCAATGTTTTCGAGCGTGGCAGGCCAAGCGACATCGCCGCTTCTGTCTGACCATGGCTTACGGCATTGATCCCGGAACGAACAATCTCTGCAATAAACGCGGCCGTGTAGACACTCAACGCGAGCAGCAGGGCCGCCAGTTCAGGAATGATGCTGATACCACCGCGGAAGTTGAAACCTTTCAACTCGGGGTATTGCGCCGAAATCGGCATCCCCATGATGAAATAGACAATCAGCGGTAGACCCACACACAGCACCAGAACAATACGTCCCATCGGTGTTTGTTGACCGGTGAGGCGTTGCTTGTTATTGGCCCATATATTGATCACAATCGAGGCGATAACGCCTGCCACGAAGGCAATCAGAACCACACTGGATCCAGGTTCGAAGACCGGCGCCGGGAAGAACAAACCACGAACGTTCAAAAAGACCGCTTCGCCTAAGCTCATACTCTCACGTGGTGACGGCAGCGCTTGTAGCACGGCGAAGTACCAGAAGAAGATCTGAAGCAGAAGTGGGATATTACGGAACGTTTCGATATACACCGCCGCGAGACGGCTAACTAACCAGTTAGATGACAGGCGTGCAATGCCCAGCACGAAGCCGATCATCGTCGCCAAAATAATGCCCAAGACTGACACCAAAGCGGTGTTCAGTAAGCCGACAACGAACGTTCGCCCGTAAGAGTACGTTTCGTTGTAGTCGATCAAGGTCAGGCCAATCCCAAAACCGGCAGGTTGATCGAGGAAATCAAAACCGGTCGCGATACCTCGCGATTCCAGATTTGTCAGGGCGTTATTAATGATGGTGTAGAAGAAAAAAACCAGAGCGGCAATAGCGATCAGCTGAAAGACAACTGAACGAAAGGTGGGATTGTAAAATAAACTTGTGCCTTTCGACGGAGCAGCGCTCGCGGTCTTTTGCACAGCAGTATTCGTAGGTTTCATACAGCGATAACCTCTTATCCATTTTTGACAAAGGGCGGCCGAAACCGCCCATTTTTATCAGTCTTTATTAACGGATAGGTGGAGCGTACATAAAGCCGCCCGCATTCCACAGCGCGTTCACGCCACGAGAAATTTGCAGAGGCGAGCCTTTACCAACGGTACGCTCAAAGCTTTCACCGTAGTTACCCACTTGTTTCACGATTTGGTAGCCCCAATCGTCACGAATGCCAAGGCCTTTGCCCTTTGGACCGTCAACACCAAGGATACGCTTCACTTCTGGGTTGTCCGATTTCAGCATTTCGTCAGCATTCTTCGACGTGATGCCATACTCTTCTGCGTTGACCATCGCAAATAGGGTCCATTTCGCGACGTTAAACCACTTGTCGTCGTCCTGACGAACAACCGGGCCAAGCGGTTCTTTTGAGATGATTTCTGGTAGTACGACTGCTGAATCTGGTTTTTCCAAGTTCAGACGCAGTGCGTAAAGACCTGATTGGTCCGTGGTCAGCACGTCACAACGACCTGCATCGAAACCTTTTGATGTTTGCGCCGCTGTATCGAATACGACCGGCTTGTAGCTCATGCCGTTGTTACGGAAGTAGTCTGCAAGGTTGAGCTCAGTGGTGGTGCCCGATTGAACACACACGGATGCGCCATCCAGTTCTTTCGCACTTGAAATGCCAAGATCTTTCTTAACCATGAAGCCCTGGCCGTCGTAGTAGTTCACACCAACGAAGTTCAGACCCAGCGCGCTGTCGCGGTGTAGTGTCCAAGTGGTGTTACGAGACAACACATCAATTTCGCCTGACTGCAGGGCAGTAAAGCGTTCTTTCGCGGTGAGAGGTACGTATTTCACTTTAGTTTTGTCACCAAGAACTGCAGCCGCGAGCGCTTGGCAATATTCCACATCAATCCCTTCCCATTCGCCTTTTGCGTTCGGGTTCGAGAAGCCCGGTAGACCAGTACTCACGCCACAAGTCAGAAAACCTTGTGACAACACTTTGTCTAGGGTGCTATCCGCAGCAGATGCTGAGTTTGCCATCAGGGCAGTCGATGCCGCTACGACGGAAGCAAGAAGTGTTAGTTTATTTGCCATTTGTATCCTTCCTGTATGATCCATATTTGATCAGTGATGCCTGATCCAAGGTTCAGAAAATGTTGTGTTTTATTATTAGTTTCGGTTGTATTTGGGCTCAATCGCACGTTTACAAATCAACCGTTTATAAGCGTAGGAAAGGATTAAAGTTTTCTCAAATATATAATTTAAAAAGATTTTCGTTTGAGAAGCCAAACCTAAGCTGTTGTTAGAATGGCCAAATGTTACGCGATTGTAAATAGTGCAACTAGGCACACGAATAGTGCAACAGAACGGTCGAAGTATTATTGACTGTTAACTTAATATTAACACTTGGTGTTGGTATGGTAATTCAATATAAAATGCTGATCAGCCGCTTAAATTCGGTGATTAATTATTTCATCCACCTTAGCTAGTGATTTCATTGCACCTTTTTTGGTAGCATGAAACGCATAGTTATTTAGATTGTGAACAAAATAAAATGCGATACTTTCCTCTGTTTCTGGATTTAACAAATAAACCTGTGCTCGTTGTTGGCGGAGGAGAGGTAGCGTGCCGCAAGATTGATGCGCTGCTGCGTGCTGGTGCGAAAGTGACCATTGTATCACCACAAATTGCCTCGACTCTTCAATCCTATGTGGATGACCGCAAATGCCAATGGATACAGAACTTTTACTCCTCGCAATTGCTCACAAAGGAGTACTTGCAAGTCTGGGCGACAACCGACAATCCTGAACTTAATCACCAAGTGCATAAGGATGCAAAAAAACTTGGTATTCTAGTCAATGTGGTGGACGACCAACCTTACTGTGATTTCATCACGCCTTCGATGATTGAACGAGGTCGAATTCAACTGGCGATCTCCAGTGGTGGCGCGTCTCCGGTACTGATTCGCAACGTCCGTGAAACCTTGGAAGCGGTCCTGCCACAAAACCTAGGATTACTGGCTGATTTCGGAGCGTCAAAACGCAACTCAATTAAAGAATTTTTGCCGACAGTTGATCTACGTCGCAAATTTTGGGAGCTGTTTTTCGCAGAAGCCGAAGTTAAAAATGCCAAAGATCGTGAAAGCCTCGAGAAGATTTATATCAAAGCGCTCGATAAACCGTTGGATGAACGTGGTGAAGTGACTTGGGTTGAATTTGGTCAAGATGTTGAGCTTCTGCCGCTGAAAGCACTGCGTTACATGCAACAGGCCGAACTGGTCTTGCATGCGCGTTCATGCCCGTTTGAATTTATTGATTTGTGCCGTCGCGACGCAGAACGTGAACACTTTTCTAGTGCCGCCGAATTGAGTGAACGCCTACAGCAAGCGAGTCAAGCACAGCTCCGCGTGTGCGTCTTGATTCCTCAAGGCACTCAAGAGTACGCGTTGCTGCAAGCGCAACAACGTGTGCTGGGACAAGGCTACGAGAAATAGCCGCGTCGCGCTTTCGACATCCAATCAAGTCAGAAATGAATCCAAGTAAAAAGGCGGCCATAGGCCGCCTTTTTGATCTGAAGTCTATGTGTTTACGCGTTACAGGGTGTTTTGTTGAGCGCAAACTTTTCGATGGCTACAGCAACACCATCTTCATCGTTGCTCAACGTAATGTAATCGGCAATGCGCTTGGTTTCTTCCATCGCATTTGCCATCGCAATGCCTAGGCCAGCATAGTTCAGCATGTGGTGATCGTTTTCAGCATCGCCCATACATATCACCTGACTGGCCGGAATGTTGAGGTGGTCAGCAATCGCTTTGACACCGACGCCTTTATTACTTTTCGTGTTGAGGAATTCAAGGAAGAATGGGGCACTTTGCACAATGGTGTATTGTTCATGCAGTTCCGCGGGCAGGCTTTCAATCGTGCGAGTGAGCAGCTCAGGTTCGGCAACAATCATGGCTTTGATAATCGGGTGATCGTCTTCGAGCAGTTCGAAGTCCATTTCCGTGATCGTCAGGCCGTTAATCTGTGCTTCGACTTCGGTAAATTGGCTGATCTTTGGTGTGATCAAGCCGTGAATTTGGCTAAATGCATGGGTATTGACGCCCATCTCGTTTGCCAAGCGCGCCACCATTTTTGCACTACGACCATCCAAAATCTGTTGATAGATGATTTCGCCTGTGCCGACATTGGCGACCATTGACCCGTTGTAGTAAAGCACGTAATCGTCGTTGGATTGGATGTTCAGTTCTTCAAGCTTACTGCGCATGCCATCAATCGGGCGGCCGGAGGCCAACACCACTTGAATACCTTGTTCACGAGCCTCAGCAATCGCCAGTTTAGTCCGTGGTGAAATCTGCTTTTGGCTGTTTAAAAGGGTGCCATCCATATCAAGAGCGATCAGTTTGTACATGTCTTACCTAAAAAGTCTGCGCGAAACGGAAGTCGAGATTATACCTAAAATATGACAGGATGCGCGTTTTTGATGAAAGTGATGTTCAATGAACGGGCATAACTATGCGCTGGATAGCGCTATGTTTGAGTCAGGTTTGAAGGAGCTATCGGCGCTTTTTATGCGAGTCACGTCGGTTTTAAATTGACCTTCACGAACGCATCCTTTAAGGTCAGCGACCTGCAATTTTTGGATAACAAGTTAGGCAATTTTACCTTGTATAAAGTAAACGAAATGTTTGAGACGATTCAGGGCGAGGGTGTGTTTACCGGCGTGCCTGCGGTTTTTGTTCGTCTGCAAGAATGTCCTGTCGGTTGTGCGTGGTGCGATACCAAACAAACGTGGGATGCGGCGCCCGCTGATGAGCGTTCATTTGATGAAATTCTGGTCAAGACAGAAGACAATCCGAACTGGTGTTCGGCATCTGCGCCGCAGATCATCGAACGATATCGCGCTCAAGGTTATACGGCCAAACATATCGTGATCACAGGTGGCGAACCTTGTATCTATGATCTCGTGCCATTGACCCAAGCGTTTGAAGCGATCGGTTGCCGTTGTCAGATCGAAACCAGCGGCACATTTGCGGTACAAGCAACGGAAAACACTTGGGTGACAGTGTCACCAAAAGTGGCCATGAAAGGCAAACTGCCTGTGGTGGATGTGGCGCTGCAACGCGCCAACGAGATCAAGCACCCTGTGGCAACAGAGAAAGACATCGATAACTTAGACCAACTTTTAGCGCGCGCGGGTGTGCCGGCAACGACGGTGGTCGCGCTTCAACCGATTAGCCAAAAGCCACGTGCAACGCAATTGTGTATTGATACCTGCATCGCGCGTAACTGGCGCTTGTCGATCCAAACCCACAAATATCTCAGTATTGCGTAAAGGAATCGTAGAATGAAAAAAGCAGTTGTCGTCTTTAGCGGCGGTCAGGACTCAACCACCTGTCTGGTTCAAGCGTTGAAAGAGTTTGATGAAGTGCATGCGATTACGTTTGATTACGGGCAGCGCCATAAATTGGAAATCGAAGTGGCTCAAACGCTGGCGAAAAAACTCGGTGTGAAAGCGCACAAAGTGATGGATGTGGGGCTGTTGAATGAATTGGCGATCAGTTCACTGACGCGCGATGACATTCCGGTGTCCAACGAACTGCAAGAAAATGGCCTGCCTAACTCATTTGTCCCAGGCCGCAACATTCTGTTTCTGACGCTGGCGGGCATTTATGCTTACCAAATTGGCGCGCAAACCGTGATCACGGGGGTGTGTGAAACCGATTTTTCGGGCTATCCCGATTGCCGCAATGACTTTGTCAAAGCGATGAACAGTGCGTTGGTCTTGGGGATGGATCGTGAACTGGAGATTCGCACGCCGTTGATGTGGTTAAATAAAGCTGAAACCTGGGCTATGGCGGATCAAAATGGCGCGCTGGAGCTGGTGCGTCATGAAACACTGACGTGTTACAACGGCATCATGGGGGATGGCTGTGGCGATTGCCCATCGTGTCACCTACGCAAAGTCGGCTTAAATGATTATTTGGAACATCGCGAAGCCGTGATGGCCGCATTGGTTGCAAAACAAAGCCAATAATTTTTGCTAAGACAGATTGACTTGATGCAGTGAAAGTGGCGATTGTATTCGCGCACTATCGCTGCATTTTTTTATCGTGATTTTCATCTTTTCGCTTACCGCTATACCTTTCATTTCTCTACCTATTCCTCTCGAATTCTCTCTTGTAACCCGATTTATCCGTATAAGAACTGAGAAATCAGCGCAAATTGTGTTGCGATAATTTGATTCTGGTACAAAAAGTGATGTGAATCACATTCACCTATGCTATCGATTGACTACTATTAGAAAGCCTAACCCTAAGGGGTAGGGTCGCTCTCGCAACTCTGTTCAGACCATCGAATTAGGCTTCACTGGAAATCATCCCCACCACAGATTTGTGAGGAAAAATGAGTATAAAAAAAGGCGCTATAGTGCTTGTTCTCGTCATTGGTGTTGTCATTGGTTGGCTATCACTTGGCGTAACGCATGCCATCTTAGAAAAAACGTCGAGTACCGAGTTTTGTGTTTCTTGTCACACTATGGATACACCTTATAAGGAATATCAAGGTTCGGTTCATTTCACCAATGCGAAGGGTATTCGCGCTGAATGTGCAGACTGTCATATTCCGACCGATACCATCGATTACTTAATCACCAAAATTCGCGCATCCAAAGATATCTACCACGAATTCATCACCAAAAAGATCAGTACCGATGAAAAATACGAGGCACATCGCGCAGAAATGGCGGAGATGGTCTGGGCGCAGTTAAAAGCGAATGACTCTGTGACGTGCCGTTCTTGTCACACTGAAGACGCGATGGAAACTTACGACCAGTCACCTGAAGCGCAGAAAATGCACCAATATGGGATTGAAAACAATCAAACCTGTATTGATTGTCACAAAGGGGTCGCACACATTCTTCCTGAAGTGAAAATGGACAGCCAAGCGCTGGCGCATTTGGTGGATGAAGCCAAACTCACGCCAACCACGGCAAAAGAAGTCTTCACCCTTCAAGCCACGCCAATTGGCGATTTGGGCACCATCAATCCGGCGACCAAACTGGCGGTGGTGGGCGATCACGATGGCAAACGTACCGTAACGATGCAGGCGTACCAAATGCAAGGGGCTGAGCAGGTTCTGTATATGGGCCAAGGCAAACGTGCTGTGGTCGCGATCTTGACAGATGCGGGTCAAAAAGCGTTGAAGACAGGTGAGTACACAGAAGACGATTACGGCAATCAATGGCGCCAAGTTGAACTGCAAGGCGACATCGAAACGCCTGTGTTGGCGAAAGTGGATTCTCTATGGTCTTACGCAGAACAGTTAGACAATGTGTACTGTTCAACGTGTCACGCAAAAATCCCAAGTGAACACTTTACTGTCAACGCATGGCCTGCGGTTGCGAAGAGCATGGGTGATCGCACATCGATCAGCAAAGAAGACTTAGAGATTCTGACTAAGTACTTCCAATACAACGCAAAAGATGCCGCTCAATAACCAGTATAAGGATTCAGTGATGACTACTATCACACGTCGAAGTTTTCTGAAAGGTGCAGGTATGACAGCGGGCGCTTTTGCCATCTCTTCTGTTGCACCGATGCCTGTTTTCGCGAACGAGCGCAGTGGTTCGGCTGTATTAACAGCGGGTCGCTGGGGCGCCATGTTGGTTGAAGTGAAAGATGGCAAAATCGTGTCATCGACCAACGCACTGCCACAAACTGTGGAAAACAGCCTGCAATCGTCTGCGCCGGATCAAGCGCACACGCAGGCTCGCGTTAAATACCCAATGGTGCGTAAAGGATACCTCGCAAACCCATCTAAACCGCAAGGCACTCGTGGCGACGATGAGTTTGTCCGCGTAACTTGGGAGCAAGTGTATCAATTGATCCATAAGCAGCAAATGCGCATTCGTAAGCAGTATGGTGCAGAGTCAGTGTTTGCAGGCTCTTACGGTTGGCGTTCGAGTGGCATTTTGCACAAAGCGCAAACTTTGCTGCAACGTTACATGAGTATGGCGGGCGGTTATTCGGGTCACTTGGGTGACTACTCAACGGGCGCCGCGCAAGTCATCATGCCGCATGTTGTAGGTTCGATTGAAGTTTATGAGCAACAAACCACGTACCCGATGATCATGGAACATTCGGATGTCGTCGTGCTTTGGGGACTCAACCCAATCAACACACTCAAAATCTCTTGGCTGAGTACCGATGGTGCTGGCCTTGAGTTCTTCCATCAACTGCAAAAATCCAACAAAACGATTATTGCGATTGATCCAATGCGCTCTGAAACCATTGAATTCTTTGGCGACAAAGTGCAATGGTTGGCACCACATCCGGGCACGGACGTGGCGATGCTGTTGGGTGTGGCACATTCATTGGTGGCGAAGAAACAACATGATGTGGAGTTTTTGAGCAAATACACCTCAGGTTACGATAAGTTTGAAGCGTACCTGCTGGGTCAATCCGATGGCGTTGAGAAAACACCGCAGTGGGCAGAAAGCATTTGTGGCGTGCCCGCGAAACAGCTTGAGCTGTTGGGGGATATTTTCAGTCAAAACCGCACCATGATCATGTCCGGTTGGGGCATTCAACGCCAGCAATACGGTGAACAGAAACACTGGATGCTGGTTACATTGGCGGCGATGTTGGGTCAAATTGGCTTGCCGGGTGGTGGTTTTGGTTTCTCTTACCATTATTCCAACGGCGGTAACCCAACACGTAACGCTGGTGTGTTACCGGCGATTTCTGCTGAAATTTCAGGGTCATCTTCGGCGGGGAACGATTGGGCCGTTTCGGGCGCAGTCAATGCGTTCCCGGTTGCACGTATCGTGGAAGCGCTGGAAAATCCAGGCGGAAAATATCAACACAACGGCCATGAGCGCACGTTCCCTGAAGTGAAAATGATCTGGTGGGCGGGCGGTGCCAACTTTACTCACCACCAAGACACCAACCGTCTGATCAAAGCGTGGCAAAAGCCGGAGCTGATTGTTATCTCTGAACCGTATTGGACTGCGGCAGCAAAACATGCCGATATCGTATTGCCAATCACGACGTCATTTGAGCGCAACGATCTCACTATGACCGGCGACTACAGTAACCAACACTTGGTGCCAATGAAGCAGGTGATTGAGCCGCAATTTGAAGCGCGAAGCGATTTGGATGTGTTTGCTGACATGGCCGAGTTGCTCAAACCGGGCGGTCGAGATGTGTACATGGAAGGCAAATCGGAGATGGAATGGTTGGCCGGTTTCTACAAAGACGCACAGAAAATTGGTCGAGCAAACCGTGTGGCGATGCCTAACTTCAGCTACTTCTGGAAACAGAACCAACTGATTGAAATGAAGTGGAACGAAGAGAACGCGAAGTTTGTGCGTTATAAAGACTTCCGTGAAAATCCGATCCTCAATCCGCTGGGTACGCCAAGCGGTAAGATCGAAATCTTCTCGAAAACCATTGAAAGCTTTGGCTACAAAGATTGTCCTCCTCATCCAACGTGGCTACCGCCAACCGAGTGGGTGGGGAATGCCAAAGATGGCGAGCTGCAACTGATGACCTCACACGCAGCGCACCGTCTTCATAGCCAGCTCAACTACGCTAAGCTGCGTGAACTGTATGCCGTTGCCAACCGCGAGCCGATTTGGATCCATCCAGACGACGCGAAAGCACGTGGCATTGCTGATGGCGATTTAGTGCGAGCGTTTAACGATCGTGGCCAAGTCTTGGTGGGCGCGCTCATTACAGACGGCATCAAGCAAGGTTCGGTGTGTATCCACGAAGGTGCATGGCCTGATTTTGATAAACCACACGGTATCTGTAAGAACGGCGGTTGTAACGTGTTGACGGCAGACATTCCGTCTTCTCGTTTGGCGAATGGCTGTGCGGGTAACTCGTCACTGGTTAAAATCGAAAAATGGCAAGGTGAAGCGCTACCGCTGACAGCATTCACACCGCCACAAGGCGCGTAGTTTTTCTTTACGGTCATCAAACCGCTCTTCGGAGCGGTTTTTTCTTGTGTCAAATCCCCAAATGCGAGCGAGTCTTCAACATCTGGTCATCAACCTGCGCTAGACTCGACGCTAAATCAGGAGGCGTATATGGCGATAAAAAATGTGGTGTTTGATATTGGAAACGTCATTGTGAAATGGGCACCTGCAGAAATTTCTGCGTTAACTTTTGGCGAAACAGAGCAGGCGAAAGAACGAGCTAAATTATTGTTCCATAGCGAAATTTGGCGAGACCTCAATAAAGGTCAATACACCGAGCAACAAGCGCAGGTGAAGTTTCACCACACGCTTGGCATTGAGCCTACGGAGCTCGAGACCCTGTTTCACTACATTAAAGCGACACAACAGCTGATTGACGGCACCCAGGTTTTGATGAATGACTTACTGAGTGCGGGTTACACCTTGTATGCGCTGACAGATAATGTGAATGAGATTGTGGCACACCTGAAAGCCACATATGACTTTTGGCCGAAATTTACCGGTGCAGTGGTCTCCAGCGAATGTGGATTGCTCAAGCCAGATCCGCGCATCTATCAACATTTAGCGCAAAGCCAAAACATTATTCCGCATGAGTCGGTATTTATGGATGACATGCCCGCCAATGTGCAAGGCGCGATTGAGCAGGGATTTCACGCTTTCCAGTTTGCGACCGCTCAAGATGCGCGTGCGCGTTTGCATGCGTTAGGATTAGCGTTCTAGTCTCGCTTGTGGCGATGTTCAATGGTGAAATTCGGGCTGACAATGCATGGCCGCTTGTCAGCCTTTTTTGTTTCTAGACGATTTCTTTTCTTGGTTTTGCCAATTCGTGCTGAAAAATTGTGATCTGTATATTTATACAGTTGTTTGTCTTTGCGTACAATAACGAAAATTTTGCGACAGAGAACACGAAGGATGACATCAACGTCAACACCAAATTTAGAGCGTGGCATCGCCACATTGGTTGAGGAATTTCTCGCCAACAGAGTGAAACATGCACCTTTACCGTCGGTTGCTGAACGTCGAGCCGGGTATGAAGCCAGTGCGGTGCTGGCTGGCGATGTGCCTGCCGGCATCTGTGTGGAAGAGCGCCAAGTTGGTGACCTCACACTGCGGATTTATCGTCGCGCAACGCAGTTAAATTCTGATATTGCGCTTTATTATCATGGGGGCTGCTTTGTCAGCGGTGGCTTTGCGACGCATCACCAACAACTGGCAACGTTGGCGATGCTCAGCGGGTCGATTGTGGTGGCGGTGAGTTATCGTTTGGCGCCTGAGCATCCTTATCCTGCCGCGCACGATGATGCGTATGAAGCTGCGCAGTGGGTTTATCACAACTCGGCGCTGTTGGGTGGGGACGCGCAAAGCATCACGCTTTTGGGCGACAGTGCTGGCGGATATTTGGCTTTGGCGACGACTCTGCGTTTAAAACGCCAAGGGCAGTGGCTGCCAAAGCAGCAAATCTTGATTTATCCGATGCTGGATCCGACGGGCAGTTCAGGCAGTTATCAAACTTTTGGTGAAGACTATGTCATCACCAAAGCCATGCTCATGTCAGGCTTTGAGCTTTACGCAGGTCAGCAGATGAACCGAGATGATCTCAATTTGCTGAAATGTGATGATCTGGCTGGCCTGCCGACCACGCACATCTTGACCGCGGAATGCGATCCGCTGCGCGACGAAGGCGAGCAGCTCTACGGTTTACTGAATCGTGAAGGTGTCGAGGTTCACTGTCAGCGCTATTTGGGGGTGATCCACGGATTTTTCCAACTCGCAGGCATCAGCCCGGCGGCGAGACAATGCTTGCGTCACGTCGCATCGCTCATTTCGTTGTGAATTAATTCTCTGTGAATGATTTCTCGGTAAACTGCAACGAGCCAACGGCATCGGTGCGGCGGAGTTCTGCTTCCGCCGATGCTGGGTGGATTGCTTTACTAACATGGCGAATTGATTTATCAATCATCATGTTATGTTGAGTTTTCCCCTTGAGTCGTTAGACTGAAAGCAATTCAACTGGCTAAGGATCGATTATGAAACTGTTTGTTTTTCAACATTGCCCGTACTGCATTAAAGCCATGATGGTGGCGGCTTATAAGAACGTTGATGTCGAGTGGGTCTATCTACAAAACCATGATGTTGATGCTCGCATTGAAAAAGTGGGCGCCAACATGGTTCCGATTCTACAAAAGCCGGATGGCAGCTACATGGCCGAGAGTTTAGATATCGCGGCGTATTTGGATGCGTTTGATGGCCAGCCGAGATTGGCTGTTGCACAGCAGGGGGAAAATATTGCAGAGTGGCAACGTCAAATTGCGCCGTTTAATGGCCCATTGGTTCACCCGCGTTGGATGATGATTGAGTTGCCTGAGTTTCAACAACCCGAAGCGAAAGCGTGGTACACCAAAAATAAATCGGCCATGATTGGCATGAGTTTCGACGATGCGTATGCAAAGAGTGCGGAATTTCTAGCGCCTATGAACGCGTTATTGGCGCAACTGGATTGGCTAGTTCTGCCTTCAGAGCGAGGCCACACACTGAGCTATGATGATGTGAACATGTATCCGACGCTGCGCAATTTAACGGTCGTGAAAGGCATCGAGTTTCCAGCACGAGTGCGACAGTACATCGATGAAGTCACTGCACTGACGCACATCCCGTTATACGACGATGTTGCAGTGTAGTGATCTAACTAACTGTAGCAGAAGATAATTTACTTCGCTTGTTCTTTTTCTTCTATCGTTGATCCTTCTCATAAACCGAAGAAGCACTGTTTAAGTACACAGTGTTTTTCTTGACTTCCTATGCCACTTTACTATGCTGTATACATAAACAGTGGTAAAGGAGGTCTTCTATGTTGTGGGATACACTAGAACGCGTTAACCGCCTGCGCCAAGAGGCGATGTCTAACCCGGAGTTCATTCAATCTGCTAGAGAGCATGAAGAAACATTGAAACATGTCGAACAAGAGTTCGAACCTAAACGCCATCGTAAATCTCATTCATCCAAACCGAAATCGTTAGCAGACATCTACAAACAAGCGGATTTCGGACACAATCCTTCAGATACTCAACATTAACGTTAAGGAGCCCCATTCTGTAAATGGGGCTTTTTTCGGTTGCACTTCAAGACGATGAATAATTTTGTCTAATTTAAGATCAATGGTTTTAAACACTTAAGTGAATGGATGCTTATTGTTGCATGCAGGGCACAAATAACCGACTAAACTGCTAAGTAATACTACAGTGGACACAACTGTCAGGGGCTCGAATGGAGAGCAAGTCTAAAGGCTTGAGACGATATATGGTCGTGGGTGCATGCGTTGCGCTCTCGGTGATTGCATCTGCTTATTTCTACTGGCGAGGTGAAGCTGCGAAACCTTCAACCAATCAACCTCATATTCGCATTGCCGTTTCACAAACCCCGCTGTCATCGCCTTTCTTTATTGCCTCACAACTGAAATTGTTCCAACGCCAAGGGCTTCATGTTGAGCTAGTCCCATGTAGCGGCGGCGTGGCGTGCGCGGAATCTTTGTTCCGTGCGGATGTTGATTACGCCACGGCATCGGAATCGGTGGCGATGTTCAAGAGTTTTGAACGCCAAGATTTCGTATTGCTCGCCAGCTTTGTCAGCTCAGATAACGATCTCAAACTGTTGACGTTAGAAAACCGAGACATCAATGGCATTCAAGATTTGAAAGGTAAGAAAGTTGGCGTGATTAAAGCCAGTTCCAGTGAGTTTTATTTTGATTCCGTGCTGATCGCCAATAACTTGAAGCATCTGGATTTGGAAAAGGTCTATCTGAGACCGGATCAGCTCAATCAGGCATTGTATGGATTTAAGGTGGATGCGATTTCGGTGTGGGAGCCTTGGGGTTACCGTACCGAGATGACATCGTCCTCCAAGGTGATCAATCTGGGCTTGGTTGGCATCTACAACCTATCGTTTAACTTGATGACGATGAAAGACCGCGTTGAACAAAGTGATGATGAATCGATTCGGCTGCTTGAAGCGCTTAAACAGGCGATTGCTTGGATGAACGACAACCCGGATCAAGCGCGCTACTGGGTAGCCAATTCACTCAACATTCGTGAACATCAATTGGAATGGTCGTGGCAAGATTACGCCTTTCGCTTGTCGCTGGGGAATGCGCTGCTGTCGAACATTCAACTTCAAGCGCGTTGGGCGATTGAGAACAACCTTGTTGATGGCTCATTACCGGATTATCGGCGTTATTTTGTCTCCGAGCCGCTGGAGCAAGTGTTGCAAACGGAGGTGTCATTCAAATGATTCACTCTGTTTCACGTAAATTGACGCTACTATTTGTTGCGACATCAATGTTGGCCATTTTGATTGCGTATTCGTTGTGGGATTTATCGCAAGAACAAAAGCGTACTCAGAGCGAACTGACGCAAATCATGCAGATTCAACGCAGTGTCGACATGCTGCGCAGTCAATTGTGGATCTTCCTGCAGTATGACGATGCCAACAGCCTCGATCAGGTGTATATCGCGCAGCAAAATCTCTCGGCCAAGCTGTCGAAGAATCCAGAGTTTGAAAACAACATTCAAAACCTCGCGCGAATGAATGGCAGCTTGGCGGCGTTACTGCGTCAGGAACGAGAACTTGATTATGACCGTCGCGCCTCATCAAGTGACTTTGTCGGCGCAAGCGAACTGCTGCATTCACGCTACAACATGTTGGTGCAGAACATGACGGAAGAGTTGTTGTATCTGCAAAAAGTGGTGTTAGAAAAGAGCGCGGAAAGCCAACGTTCGGCATTGATGACCAGTGCGCTGCACCTTCTGGTCTTTTCGGTCATTGTGTCCGTGATTGCATTTATGATTTTAAAACGCGTGCGTCATGGGTTTGCGACGTTAAAGCAGGGGATTGCTGAGCTGGCGCAGGGGGACTTAAGTAGTCGCCTGTCGATTCATCAACAAGATTCTGAGTTTGTTACCTTGGCGCAGTTCTTCAATCGCATGAAAGAGTCACTGCAAAGCTCGATTGTGACGCGCGAAGAGTTGCAACACGAGGTCGCTAGGCAGACGGCCAAACTAGAGCAGCAAAAAGAACAGTTAAGATTCCTGTCGGAAAAAGATCCGTTGACGGGCATGCTCAATCGCCGCGCGTTCAAAGAACACTTGCACGACGCCATCGTGCATGCCAACCGCACCGGTGTGAAGCTCGCGTTGTTGTTTATCGACTTAGACAAATTTAAAGCGATCAATGATAGCAAAGGCCATGATGTTGGGGACGAAGTGCTGATGCAGATTGGGGCAAGGTTAGAGCAGAACATTCGTGAATCGGACTTTTGTGGTCGCTTTGGCGGTGACGAGTTTGTGGTGTGTCTGAATCTGATCAAAGACTTTGAAGGGATAACGGCGAAAACAGAACGGTTGATTGAGCAATTAAGCCAGCCGATGGAGGTGTGCGGAGAGCCGGTGAGCGTCGGTGTCAGTATTGGTATCAGCCTGTATCCCGACCAGAGTCAGGATATGGTGGCCTTGTTACGCTTGGCCGATGAAGCGATGTACAAGGCCAAAAGTGCGGAGGGCAACCGTTTTTTTTGTCCACTTCTTCATCAGGGCTGTGATGAAGACAGCTCGAAGTTGGGATGATCAGAAATCCGCTTTACCCACGAAGTAAGGATTGTTGAATTTCTTGGCAGGCCCCAACTCAGAGACGACTAAGCGATTCCACAAGGCTTTATCAAATTCCCCTTTAGGAATCGACGGATAGAGCGTTTCCTCTTCTTCGCGCGCAAAACGCAACAGCTCTTTTTTCTTGATCTGGTTGTACTTTTTCGCCACGCGATTGTATTTGCGCATCCATTCCACCTTAAACGCGCGGAGTGCTGGCTCCGCTTGTTCCAGCGGGATACGCGACAGGTAAACTCGTTTATAGGCAACTTTTCGATCGAGCATGGTTAAGATTGTCGTTTGAAGATAGCTGCCATGATGCGTGATCGAAATGTCATCCTCCGAAAACGGTGTTAGACACCATCCACGTGGTAGAAAGTCGGCTTTTTGATACTGCTGATTGCGCAGCACCAACGCATCATGCAACACCAAATCAGAGGTGCCACGAAATGTCGCTTGCCATTTTCCAATGCGAATCTGGATTGAACCCGGCAAACGATAAATGTGCATAAATTTGTCTTGATTCATTGACTGCAATAACCCAACGAGTGATTCGAAAATCGAATACGAAATTAAAACGTTTTTTGCTCAAGTGACTTGAGCTAAGACAAAGCCGTTGATTATTTTTCCAGCGAAGACGTTGTGATCGGTATGCAATATACCGCCGCTCTGACGTTATTGTAGTCATTATTGTCAATAATTGAGCGAGGGCGCGTATTCTATCCTGCTTCCACGCAACATTGCGAGCATAAATCGAACATTTTTTCGTCGTAATGAGAAAAGTCTTGGTAAAAACAGGTCGTTCAGCGCTACTATTGGTGACATCAATAGTTCGTTGGTACTTTCTTGTGATCAGTGCTGACGGACGTGGTCAAAGCGCATTAAAATCCACAAAAAACGATAATAACGAGATGCGTCTCGAAAGATTGATTGGAAGTAAACTATTTTGCTTGATATTGATGTTCTAAAGTTTGCAACGATACTCAATAACGTTATCTGCAGTATCATTGCTTGCATCTTCCTCTGGTTACTCAGACGCAAACTGACGCACCATAAAGTCTCTGCGGCGGGTTGGTTTGCCGCCTATTTTTTGTTGTTTTCGTTAGCGTTTGCGACCACAACGATGCGCGGGTGGGTACCGATTGAGCTGGTCGTTGTGAGTAACAACTTCCTCTACCAAACCGTCACCTATATGCTGCTTTTTGGTGTGATGAGTTGGTTTAAACGGCCAATTACGCCACGACTCATGAGCTTCGCAGCCACGCATATTATTGCTTATACCTGCGTGCAACTTTGGTTGCTGCAACAGTTCCCCGAGCATTTTGATTGGCGGATTAATCTTGCAGCCGTCAGTTATTCTGCGGTGCACCTGACCAGCGTGTGGTTAACATTCCGCTTCATGAAAAAAACCAGTAGCGGCGAAAAATTACTCGCGACCTGCTTGCTGTTGTCGAGCCTGTTTGTCTTCTTACCAATGTTTCTTTTTCACCAGTTTCACTCAAAAGTCTACTTCTTAAGTGGTGTGGTGGTGGGGCAAAACCTGCTGACTATCGTGAGCTTAGGGGCGATGTTGTCCCTGTTCTTCTACGATGAAATCGAATGGCACTATCATCGCGCAATTCACGATGAGTTAACGGGGATTTTTAATCGTCGTTACTTTATGGAACAGGCCGAACGACGACTTAAGCAGGCCAAAGCGCACTACACGATCGCGATTATTGATGTGGACCATTTCAAACAGGTGAACGACAGCTTTGGACATGATGTGGGCGATCGCGCGCTCGAAGCGATTGCACAGCTCATGCATCGCCAGTTTCGTCACGATTTGGTGGCTCGGTATGGCGGCGAAGAATTCGTGGTGTTGTTGGCAGGCAGTGTTGAAGAAACTCGATTTAAACTGGAACGTTTTAACCACGAAGTTGCGCATCATGCGATGGAAATCTACGGTCATCATGTCGATCTGACGGTAAGTATTGGCATGGCGTCGGTGACGTCCGAACAGCATTTGCATCAGGCTCTCAAGCAGGCCGACATCGCGCTATACGATGCGAAAGGCAAGGGGCGAAATCGCTTGGTCTCGCTGGTGTGATGGACTTTGTCCCAGACCTTTCGTGTTGTGTTGCCATTGAAAAAATAAGAGCCAGCGTTGCTGGCTCTTTTGCGTTTAATGCGGCAGCAGCATCAGGCCGCTTGGCAGGGCATCACCAAATACGCGCTTCGATTCGCTTTCCGTTAATTCGGCGACTTCTGCCACCAAAGTGACCCAAGAATCCGGCACTTTACTCTGCTTAAGTTTATCGAGAACTTGAGTACGCAAATCGTCCGAAATATCCAACGCGCGGTCACCCGTTTTACGGCAAATCATCACTGCGGCAAACGCGATCATCGGCTCTTTCGCCCAATTCTCAGTCATCAGTTTTGGCAGCCATTGTTGAACTTGTTCGCGAGGAATCACGTTGTGCGCGCTGCCATAGAGTGGCGTGCGAGCGGCAAGGCGACCAACGGCCCACCAGTGCGCTTGCTCAAACTGGTTTTGGTGAATTGCTTTGCTGATGAACCAACTGGTCAGCAACACTTTATCTTCCACGTCCAGATGTTCCAATGATGCGGCCAAACGCACCATGGCTTCGTACCCTTTGTCTTGCGCTTCTTTCACCGATTTCGGGTTCCGTGATGCGCCCGGGTGCAGGTACTTGGCGATGTCTGCCAGAATGGCTTCTTGCTGCTCTTGGTTCAATCCGCCCGCCACACGGCGCCAGAAAACCCACCAGTCCGTCCAACCTTGATGATTTTGGAACTGAATCCCTTGTTGGTAAAGGGGCCATATTTGCTCAATGCGCCAACTGTCGGTGGCATCACCAAAGCCCGGGCGCAGTGTATAGCCCGCGAGGCGCAGCCAGTTTTTCTCGTGTTGTTCTGAGCGGCGACGACGTTTGCGTCCTTGAGCAAAGCAATCAAATAGGCTGCGTAGCGTTAAAAAGTCCCATTCGTCGCGTTTACCCAACAATTTGTCGAGATCTTTGCTCAGCGTTTTGACCGCGCCGGCTTCCGCGCTCGCTTTGTTGCCACTGTAGGTTTTGATGATAAGATCTTTCGCCTGCTCTAAACGCGGATCGGTGTTGTGTTCCGCTGCATCGCCGTCGCTTGATGAGCGGGCATCGTGGCGAACTTCAAATTCCATCAGCCAGCGTTTGTGTTCGTCGTCTATAGAGACACATTCGATTTTAAGCGTGCCCACTTCGGTTAACTGGCAAGCCAGCTGCACTTCGACGCGTTGCTTTTGGTTAGCGTGCAACTGCACCGAATCATCGCCTTGCAGTGTGGTGATGTATGGCGGCAGCGGCTGAAATTTGTCAGCATCGATGTCAACCAGTACTCCATTTTGCACCGCGATATGATCGGTGAGCGAATCGTAGGTCGAGGTCAGTAAGTTAAAGCGAACCGGCTCGCCCAATGTGAGCGAAAAGCGGCGACTGGTGAGTCGAATTTCTTGGCCTTCTTCCGTGCCTTTCGCTAGCAGACATAGGGCTTTGCCCATGCGATTCTTTTCTTGCAGATGCAGGAAGTAGGAGCGGGCAGCGCCGCCGCCAATTTTAAGTTGCGCTCCTCGGCGCGCTTTACCAAAGGCCACGGCGCCAAGTGCCACCGACCAATCTGGATGCGGGTTATCGAGCTGAGTGACCACGTCACCGCGCCAATGTTCGAGTAGCGACAACATGCGATCGGTGATGAGGTCGCTGTTGAATACGCCACCGTTGAGCAAGATGCCGACCGGGATCGCAGGCTGGCTTGAATCTTCCAATTGCAGTGCGGCGTGCGAGACCTGTTGGTGCTGAGTCAAAAACTCCGCCACGTGTTTACTGACGGCAGGATCGGCGACATAGGGCAGGCCAAATTCTACCACTGCGCTGCGGCGCTGATCGGGCAATTGATCGAAATCGGAAATCGGGAAAAAGCCATCTAAGGCGATTTGGTGGACTTCTTCTTTGCTGAGGTGAATGCTTTTCGTGCCGCCCAGCAGTTTAGAGCCACTGCCCAGCATGGTGATTTTCACCGTCTCTGGGGCATGAGCCGACAACAAATTCTCTTTGGCTTGGCGCGTTTGCTGAATCAGCTTGGTTAAGCCGGACGCCGTCAGCTTCTTGCCCTGATTGAAACGCGATTCGGCCAAGTGCGCTAAGGCGAGATCGAGGTTATCACCACCGAGCATCAAGTGTTCGCCAACCCCGATACGATTCAACGCCAATTGATCGTGTTCGAATTTGGCTTCAATTAAGCTCAGGTCGGTGGTTCCGCCGCCAACATCGCACACCAAAATCAACGGCAAGTTAGCCAGTTGTTCGGCGGCAGTCGCTTTGTGGCGAGCGTACCAGTCGTAACACACCGCTTGCGGCTCTTCGAGTAGCACAATGCGGCTCAAACCTGCGAGGCGTGCGGCTTCTAAGGTGAGCTTACGCGCGGTTTCATCAAACGAAGCCGGTACGGTGACCACCACGTCTTGATCTTCCAGTCGGTTGCCCGGATGGCGATAGTTCCATGCCTGGCGAATGTGATTGAGATAGCTGGCGCTGGCAATCACTGGCGAGACTTTCTCGACATCAGCAGCACCGGCCCAAGGCAAAATCGGCTGTTCGCGATCCACGCCTTGATGGGAGAGCCAGCTTTTGGCACTGGAGACTTGGCGGCCTTCGACTTTTGCGCCTAAATCGCGCGCCCATTGGCCGACGATCACTTGGGGCAGATCGCCTGCAACGGGTTGAGGTTCCCAAGGTAATGTGAGATCGCTGTCGGCAATTTGGCCAACTGCAGGATGGTAACGGAAAGAGGGCAGGAGTGGTTTGCGAACCACTTCACCCGGACCAATCAATTGGTCGATGGGAAACAGCTCAACCGGAGCGTTTTCGAGATCATCGCTCAGTTCACAGAATGCAACGACGGTGTTGGTCGTTCCTAAATCGATCCCGACCAGAAAGCGCGGTGTTGTCATAGGTAACCTCGATTTCAAGATAGAGGAACGGCACCCCGAAAGGTGCCGTTTTACTTAGTGATGGTGTTCTTGAGCCGGCTGCTCTTGATTGCCTTCTCGTACATCGAACTCCACGTGCCATTTTTGGCCGTTATCCGAGGCGATGGCTTCAAGATACAAGGTGCCTAATTCAGTGACGCGCGACGCCAGCGTGACCGGCACCACCTCACCTTCGCGGCGACCTTCGGAAACTGGGAGCGTGACCTGAATTTCTGGCAGCTCTTCCAATTCGTCTGGTGCCCAGTAATCAAGGTGTGTTCCCGCAACATCATCGCGGCGAACGGTTGAACCAAAGAACTGGAAGTGCACCGGCTGGCCAATGACCAACCCAAATTCTTGGCTAGGAACATTCACGCTAGAACCTTCTTCCATCCCAAACGGTGCCACACACAAGGCTTCCATTGGCGGTGCCATGCCCGGAATGGCAGGCATCGCGCTCTCGATGCCCACGTAGTACGCCGAGGCAATCCCGCCGCGAATGCGCACGCCTTGACCACGACGAACGGAGCCGTAATAGGCCGCGCCGCTGGCCACTGCGAGATCTAAATCCAAACCGGTCAGGCGTTTTGCCACAGGGCTGTCTGCGCTGGTCAGCCATTGGTTAATGGTGCTAAACAGGCGATTCGCCAGCAGATCAGATTTCAGCACGCCACCGTTAAACAAAATCGCAGTTGGCTTGATAAATTCAATACTTGGTGCCGGCATGCCCGGAATGCCAGCCATGTTAAATGGTGCGGCATCCGCTTGACCTTGCGCGTTGGCTTGTTTAGCCAAGAAGGCAGCAATGTGGCGGGTGATGCCTGCATCTTGTGCATAAGGCAGGCCCATTTGTGTCAGGGCGCCGCGTGGTTTTTGAACGGGATGCTCAGTGATGGCCACTTGTGGGAAGAAACCGTCAACCAAAGTTTGCTGCACTTCTTGCTTGGTCAGCTCTGTTTTCAGTGTGGCGCCCAGCAGTTTAGAACCGCGGCTTGGCACCACGATCGGCACGGATTGCAGTTCAGCATCACTGAGCAGCGCTTCTTTGGCATCACGACAGGCGTGCGTCATGGCTTGAACTTGCCAAGGTTGCAGCTCTTTGCCTTCTTGCGCCAGTTTCATCTTCAAACGGTACGCCAGTGCCAAATCCATGTTGTCGCCGCCCAGCAGGATGTGTTCGCCCACCGCAATACGATTGAGCGTGAGATTGCCGTCGTCTTCAGTGACTTCCACCAGCGACAAATCGGTGGTGCCGCCGCCGATATCGACGACCAGCACAACATCACCCACGTTGACTTCGTTGCGCCATTCGTCGTCGCTGTTGTCGATCCAGCTATACAGCGCCGCTTGCGGCTCTTCGAGCAGCGTTAGGTGGGTAAAGCCTACGTTACGGGCGGCTTCTGCGGTGAGATCGCGCGCAGCAGGGTCAAACGATGCCGGAACGGTAATCGTCACCTCTTGATCCGCCAGCGGGTGCTGCGGATGGGCGTGATTCCACGCATCTTTCAAATGGTCCAGATACAATTCCGTCGCGCGCAGGGGTGAAACCTTCGCGACATCTTCCGGGCTGCCTTGTGGCAAGAATGCATCGCGGCGGTTGACACCACCGTGGCACAGCCAAGATTTTGCACTCGCTACCAAACGAATGGGTGTTTTGGCGCCTAAGTTACGTGCAATGGCACCAACCAGCGCTTTAGGCTCGTCGGTCCAAGGCAGGCGACGAGAGCCAGCAGACATTTCATGTTCGTGGGGCTGATACAAAAATGAGCCCAATTGCATGCGGTCTTCAACCGTGCCGGGCGCAGTCATTTGTGGAATGGCCATCACTTCAACGCGGGCGTTTTCGGTTTGCGTGTCAACGAATGATAGCACGCAGTGGGTAGTACCTAAGTCGATACCAACGCTGTATTTCGCGGCAGTATCTGAGTGTTCAGTATGAGACATATTTTGGTCCATTACAGCTCGACCTCAGCAGGGGCGATAATAGAAGCATCGTAGTTTTCAGCCAGTTTTGGCAGCGTCATGGATTCAGCTTTCCAACCTTTGTGGATCAGCGTGCCCGTAAACGGCGCATGGCCCGTCACGTTGCCTGTCAGGCGAACTTCTTGAGGGTTAAACCCTTCGGCGATGGTAATGCGAGATTCTTCGTCTTCGCTACGAACTGGTGTTAGCGCCACATACTCTTTCAGCACTTTTTGGCCGCCAGAGTGAATGACACGTGCCGCGGCGCCCACTTCTTCATCGGAGAAACTGGTGACGTCTTCTTTCAGGAAGTCGATCAGGCGAGCTTCTTGTTGGAATAGGGAAAGCAGTTGCATCGCCGAATCGGTAGAAGCAGTGGCCAGTTTCGATTCAACTTCCACCACTTTCTCGATGACTTTTTCTACTTCAACCACTTTTTCCACTTCGACGATTTTCTCGACCGGCTTTTCGACTTCGACGATTTTTTCAACCGGCTTTTCGATAACTTTTTCGATGACTTTTGATTTGCGTGAGACCGCAAGGATCAGCAAAAGGATGCTGGATGCAGCTAAACCGGCATGAAGCATATCGAAGGTCGTTGGAATCATTTGTAAATCGAAGTTCATGATGAAATCTCTGTAGATGTAGGAAGGCAACGAATGGATGTAAAATCCGCTGCACCGAATAGTCAGAATTTAGCAAAAAATGAGGGCGAATATTACCATATTCAAGGGATAAGGCTTGTAGAAATGGCAGATTCTCACTTTGTTATGGGTCTGATAGTCGAACTTTTAAGCAGAAAACACAAATGTAGGAAAAGTCCTACTGATTTAGGGGGTGCAGGGTGTCAGACGGGCGTGATAATTTTTATGTATTTTGAGTCATATCAATTCTTTGTATAAAGGGTGATTGACGTGCCAGATTGTAAAGGGTAAACACACACTATATCCCGACAAGTTTAGATTTTTATGCCGAAACGTTTCAAAAGCTTTGTGCCAGTGAGCATTACTTGCATTGCGTTAATGTTCACCATCGCGATTGTTTCTGCCGCGCACATTGTTCAGCAACGCTACACGCGAACCCTGTTTGAAAATTTGGCTGACCGACAGGTTCAGTCGTTACAGCAGTATCTCAACAGTGATATTCATTTCATTGGTTCCGGAGCGAATTTCTTTCACAGCATCAGCCCGATGAACTGGAGCCGGTTTCGTATCTACGCCAGTGATTTGCTTAAAGGTTCAAACAGCTTGATTGGCCTGCAATGGTTGCAGCGCATCGACGTCAAAAATATCCCCACTTATGAATACAAAATGGCCAGGCGCTACCCCGGTTTTTCGATTTATACCGTGCGGGAGGGCGGCCAAATCGAAAAGGGGTATCAACTCAACGGTCAGCCGATTTTTGCGGTTTCTGACATTGTTCCGCGCACGCCAACCAACATTCAGCTGTTGGGATTTTATTCATCGCGCGACCGTTTTGCCCACGTCTTAGACTACTTTTCGAGTTCCACCCATCCCTACGTGTCTGACAAAATCCGTTTGTTGCAAGATGGCCGCGATGATTCCATCAGTAAAGATGGATTGCTGATCTACCACCCGGTGTTTAACCAATATCGTCACCATTTGCTGGGCGTGATGGTCGGCGTGATTCGCCTCTCGGCCTATTTTGATGACATGATGTTGAAAACGGCGGCGGAGCACCAAATGGCGATGCGTGTTGTCGATACGGGGTTTGATTCGGAAGATGATCCGGTGCTGTATCAAAGCGATCGTTGGGACGCCGCGCAAGGGCTGGAAGTGAGCCGCAAAGTGGAATTACCCAATCGTGAATGGTTGGTGGATTTTCGTTTATCGGTACCGTTGACGCAAAACGATCAGTGGGTGCTCATCGGCTTGGGCGCTGGTGGCACCATTATCTCGTTGCTGCTGGGCTTTGTGAGCTACCTGCTGATGCGCGAGAAAGAGACATTGAATCTCAAATTGGAAGAGCGCACTAAAGAGCTGCGCTTTATGGTCGAGCACGACAGCTTGACCGGTATTTTCAACCGCCGTGCATTTAATCGCATTTTGGATGTCTACATGCGTGACGATAAGGTCTTCACGCTGGTCAGTTTTGATATTGATAATTTTAAGTCGATCAACGATCGCTACAGCCACCTTGCGGGCGATCAAATCTTGGTTGCGGTGACCAAAACCATCGAAAAAGTGCTCGAAGGCAATGATATTTTTGTGCGCACGGGCGGGGATGAATTTTCTATACTGTGTCATGTCACTGAACGTGAACCCTTGATGCGCTATTTGGAGAAGATTCGACGCACCGTTGAGCAGAGTCAGTTCGATACAGGTTACCAACTGATTTCGGTCTCGCTTAGTATCGGTGCGGCGGTGAATCATGGGTATTCTGAGCAAGAATTGCTGCAGCGCGCGGATACCATGCTGTACGAAAGTAAAGCAAAAGGACGAAATCAGGTCTCAATTGCTGACTAAAGTACCGATTGGACGTCGAGTTTTGCCAAAGAGTTGGGTAACATAGCGCGCTTTGAGTTTTTCGACAGAGGACTGGATTTGGCAATGAACTATAACCGGGTCGTGTGCTTCGATTTGGAAATGTGCTGTTGGAATGAAAACGGAGTGGGCACCATCGGTGAGATCATTGAAGTCGGTCTGGCTGAAATCGATCTGACGGCGGGCGAAATCGTCAAGCGCGCTCAGTATTACGTGAAACCGGAACACGATGAAGTGTCGCTGTTCTGTGTCGAACTGACGGGGATCACACCGCGTAAGATTGAAAAACAGGGCCGCCCATTGGCTGCCGTGATTCAATCGATGGTGAAAAACTTCGGTGGTTCGCAAAAGATTTATGCGTCGTGGGGACGCGATGATCAGATCCTGATGAAAGAGTGTCAGGCCAAAGGCATCGACATGCCTTTTAAAGAGTTTATTAACTTGGCGACTTTGTATCGCATTCAGCATCGTCTGAAAGATAAACGGATTGGTCACCGAGCGGCGCAAGAAGCCAAAGGCATCGAGTGGGAAGGTCGTCAGCACTCCGGTTATGTGGATGCTTACAACCTCGCGAAATTGGCGCTGACGATGCTGTAACCGCGTGGTCAAACTGCGGTCATCTCGCCGTCATACTCGGCATGTATGCTTTCCTTCAGCAAATCGGGAAATGATGCTAACAACGTCGCGGCAAACAGTCATAAAAATAACCCATCAAAAAAAAGCGCAGTGATCACTGCGCTTTTTCTTTGCCTCAAATTTGTAACCTCAACCGTCTTGTATTTGCATTCAGCTGACTTCATTCAGCTGACTTTATTCAGCGGGGCCTGAAACTGAAATTGGGGCTATCTTTTAGCGGGTGGGCGAAGAGAGCCGTGCGGCATTATTTGCCGTTGGTCACCATCAATTTGGCACGAATAAACTGGCTGTGATCCACATACAAGAGTTCAGCGGCTTTGCGAATCACCGCATCTTCCAATGGGTCGATTTCACCATCGGCATGCGCCACCTCCCACATGGCTTTGATCAGTTCAAAGCGCGTTTCCTGAGTGAGTTCACGCAGTTGGGAGGTGAAATCATACAGTGACGCCGAACGGCGAATCTGTTCATCCGCGCTGTCGATCAGGGCGTTGGCTTCTTGCGCTTCTAAACCTAACAAGCGTTGCAGTAGCGTCAGTTTGGCCTGCTGCTCTTTGTCATCAATTTGATGATCCGCGCCTGCGACTTCACTGAGCAAGCATGCGATCGCGAGATTCGGGCTCTGCTTCTGTTGACTCAGATCTTGCCCGTCGAGCAATTGTTTAAACAGTGAGGTAATCGCATTGAACATAGTGATGCCTTTTCAAAAAAATCGTTGGTTTAAGTATAGATGGCGACGCGCGAGGTATTTCACAACCCAAACGGACTAATCGGCCCCGTGGGCACGTTGTTGCGTCGGCGCAAATGTAATGCGCCGCCCGTCACTGGTGAGGATCGCCACCGTGCTCGGTTTGCCACTCTTATCTAGTTTGAGTTCACCAATCGCCGCACAGTTCACTAATCGTTTCAATTTTTCTGAGCTGGGTGCGCGCTTACGGATTTTTAACCGCTTGCGTTTGGTGAGCCAGTTTAACGGTGAGCCGGGGCTGTAGAGCAGGCGATCCATGGTGTCGCAAAAGGAGAGCAGGGGCTCAGGAAACTGATTTTTGATGCCGCTGCACGTGATCTGAAAAATATTGGGGCTCGATTTTCTGGAGCGCAGTTGAATGTCGTAGGCAAACGAATAGTGCACATCGCCCGACAAAATGACGTAGTTGGATGGCGTTTTGGTGTGCGTAAAAATACTCACCAGCGTGTTGGCACTGCCGGGATGCGCCATCCAGTTTTCGGCATCAATCACCAAAGGTTTACCCAGCCAAGTCATCATGCGTTGCAACGCTTCGATGAATTTGACCCCAAACATTGGCGCGGCAGACACAATGATCACTTTGTCTTCGTTCATCAACGCGTGCTGAAATTCCATCATCGCTTCCCAATCCATCAAGCCTGATGGTTTGTTCATGCGCGACTCTGAGCGCCAGCGCCGCGTGCGCGTGTCTAGCACCACCATCTTGGGGGACGTGTCGGTGGTGTAGTGCCATTGTTCAAACGGATATAAATGCGATATCCACGCATCCTGTGTGGCGGCATCGGGCGCGTGGCAATAAGCTTTGGCGAATTGATGAAACGTATCGTCGAAGCTGTCGGGTTCGTTGCCCCAGCCTTGAAACAGCCAATAGCTGATCAGCGCATTCCCAATAATGCGTTTGGAAAACGCATTGCTATAGGCGGCTTGTTCCCACCCCACTGTGAGGTTCCAATCGTCGGTGACATCGTGATCGTCAAAGATCATGTACGTGGGTAAGTGAGCCAGCAGGCGCTGTACTTGGCTGAGCCCTTGAACAAACACGCGAATGTTTTGCAGTTCGCTTTGCCATTCCGAGAGCTTTTCGGGCGGAATGCGATGGGTTGTGTTGGCCAGTTGCAGTGTATCGCTGTCATCAAAGTGGATGTCTTGCCACAATGCGGGCGACCACATCAGCAGATACATGGCAAAGAATTCAGCCAATGAAATCAGATGATTGTCATTGTCGGTAGAACTAAATATGGGTGTGGGTTTGCGTGGCAACAGGCGATCAAACATGCGCTGTTCACCAATGGTGTGGGGCAGTAGTTGGTCACGGCTATAAAAACAGTATGCATGTTGAGACAAAGCCTCGCTGTTGGCGACGGGCGATTGCTCAAACGTTTCGCCATAAAGCCCCAAACGTTCAATCACGCTGTGAATGGCGAACAATGTTGGCCCAGCCACATGGTCGGCGTAAATCTGATCGCCACTCATCATCAATAGATCGGGACGCTCGGTAGCGGGCAAACGTGCGATGTGTTCATCGGCTGTCACCAACGCATCTTGCGCAACATGGTGTGGATTCCGACATGAGCCATGCAACACGTGATCGGCCTTGCCGGTCAGCCACAACGAGAAACGAGTTTCATCTTTGTAACGCAACTCAGGGTGGCGTTCACTGAGCGCGCCGTATTGCGTCACCAGTTCGTACTGGTAAAGCGTTTCTAAGGGGAAGTCGTGTTTTATGTGAACGAGAGTCACCCAAGCGCGCTCGCCAATGGGGTAACTCTGCGCCTCAGACAAGGGATAACTCAGCAAAGGGGACGCGGCATCGGAGGCAAACAGTTCCAACTGACCTTGCGGTGCTTCGGACGTGGCAAACCAAATCACCAACGCTTTGGCAGAGCTCTTTCTGACGATGGGCCCGGCCAGCAAAAATGGCAGTGAGGTGGTTTGATAGTGCGTCAAAATGGCTCCCTAGTTGTCCTCTTCCAGCGTGCCCAGCATTTCAATGAATTCCGAGCTGGTGCGTTCGTGCGCAACCACTAACAAGGTTAATAATGCCTCAGCTTTGGCTCGCGTTGCGCAATCATCTTGTAAAATCTGCGTCACCTGTTGACGAATCAGGTCGATTTCATGCTCTACAAAACCGCGACCTTCTTCGTCGCCGGCGTCTTCTTCTGGCGCATTGTCGAACTCGAGAAACAGCAGCTTGTCGTCGAGCTGCGCAGCGACCAGTTGTTCAGGCAACCACGCTTCGCCCATCACGACATCGGGGTCGCAATCATCAGGCAATGAATTTAAAAGTGCTTTGAGTTCGGATGCTTTCACAGTTCTGTCAATTAAAGAGGTGTATGTGTGTTATTTTAGCGGCCAATTCGATTGAAAACTAAGAGTTCTTTTGGTTGATTGCTCAATAAATGAGTGATCAATCCGGACCATAAGCAGAAAGTATGAACAAAAACAGGTTTTGGATACGTTTTGGTGGCGCGGCCCTCACTTTATTCACCTCTTGCCACGTCGCGGCTGAAAGCGAGCAGCAATGGGGAATTGCTGCCGTGTATCGTGTGGCTTCGATCCCGTTTGATACGCCATCGAACGATCAGTCGGTCTCCACATTTGTGCCGATGATGTTTTTTGAAAATGAACATGTGTTTGTTCGCGGGTTGGAAGGCGGCGTGTTTCTGCATCGTTTTGATGATGATCGCCTTGAACTCAACGCGCTATCGCGCATGCGCTTTATCGATGTGCCAGCCAGTTATCAAAATGCAATGGAAGGCGACACCGCCGACTTTGGTGGTCAGTTGAAGTACCACATCGATGATCGCTGGTCGGTGGATACTGAACTGATGACCGATTCGGAGTTACGTTTTCACGCCAACTTGCGCCTCAATGGTTATTTTGAAGCTGATGATTGGGAATTCCGCCCGTCACTGACGCTGCGCTACAAAGATGCTGATTTTAACAGTGCCTATTTCGCGTTTGCTGAGTCGTCGAGTGAGAATATTGGCGCTGGCGTTGATGCCAAATTGGGGATCGGAACGCGTTACCACGTGGTGTCGAGTTTGTACTTGCTGGGCGAAATCAGCGCGACGCGTCTGGATGACAACGCCTACCACAGCGATGCGGTGAATGAGCGTTATCAAGGTGAAGTGTATTTTGGTTTTGGCTTTTTTAACGACAAATCCAAGCCGCTACGTTCCTCACTCAATAACAAACGCTATCTGCGCATCGCGCACGGCTGGGGCACCACCTCAAACATTGGTGAGATTTTCAGTTTCAACCGCGAAAACGATCCCAATAACAACCAGATGACATCGGTGTTCTACGGCCATCCATTAACGGATGAGTTGTTTGGATTACCGCTGGACATTTACTTTACGCCGGGTTTGGTGCACCACTGGCACTCGGATGTGCAAACCAGCAGCACGGAATATGTTGCCGCCATCAAAGCGTATTACACCTTTGATTGGCCGACACAGTGGCGTTTTGGTGTGGCGGAAGGGATGTCGTACATCGACCACATCACCTACATCGAAAAGACAGAGATGGATCGCAAGGGTTACACCGCCAGTCACTTGCTCAACTACCTCGACTTCTCGTTTGATGTCAACGTGGGTGACCTGTTCAATCAACCGACGTGGAAGCAAGTGTGGTTGGGGTATTCGCTACATCACCGTTCGGCAATTTTCGAGAAATCGTCACAATATGGACGCATTAAAGGCGGCAGCAACTACAACACCGTCTATGTGCAGTTTACTTTCTAGCGCAGCGCCACCTTCGGGTGGCGTTTTTTGTGCTGTGATATGCACTTTGAGCCGATTGAATATCAACGCAATGCGCTGTTTTTCGGCAGCCAGACTGGCGAGTATTTCGTCTTCAGGTCGGGTGCATGGAACGACGACGCGCTGTTGGAGCCGCCAACGCAAGATAAAAAAAGCAGCTCTTTTAAGGAGCTGCAAAGGCTTAGGACTTTTATTTAGGACAAATAGGAGAAGTCATTCCGTTCGCTTCCCCGGTTCAAAAGGGCGCTTCGCACCCTTAAGAATTACAGCGTAATGGCTTCTAGTTGCGATTTCGCAGACTCGATGCCTTTTGCGGCAGGCTCTTCACCCATGTTCAGTGCTTCAGCGTAAACAAATTCAACATCTGTGATGCCCACGAAACCCAGAATGGTTTTGAGGTAAGGCGCCACGTTATCTGTTGCAGCATCTTTATGGATACCACCACGCGTGGTGATCACCACCGCTTTTTTCCCTTCGATCAGGCCTTTGACGCCCGCTTCAGTGTATTTGAAGGTAACACCCGCACGTGCAATCAAATCGAACCAGTTTTTCAACTGCGTTGGAATGGTGAAGTTGTACATAGGTGCTGCGATAACCAGGGTATCTGCTGCTTTGATTTCAGCAATCAGGGTGTCAGACAGGGCGACAACTTTTTGTTGATCTTCAGAAAGATCTTCAGTGGCACGCAGCGCAGTCGCGACAGAAAAGTCCAGAACTGGCAGGGGATCAGCCGCCAAATCGCGCACGTTCAGTTCGTCTTGGTTGAACTTAGTCAGATAGGCATCAAGCAGTTTGCTTGATTGAGAATAGTCACCCAGGATGCTTGATTTAAGAGCGAGTACACGAGACATATAATGTTCCTTTACTGTGGTTATCACGTCGATGGGGTCATATTAGTGAGAGCCAGCGCACAAGATAAGTAGGCAGATTTGCTGAACTCATTCAAAAAAATCGAACAAGTGCAAATTCCTCCGCAGCGCCAAGACTGTGATACAATCCGCGCAGTTTTGTTGATTAAAAAGAATAGGAAATGCTTTGACTCAGTCACAGCCCCAAAAAGAAAAGTCAGCGGTTGCGAAAGCAAACAGCGCGGAATCGCTGAAGAAGGCACTGAAACAGTGTCTGATTAAAGACCGTTTTCGTTTTAACAAGCGAATCAGTGGCGCTAGCAAAATCAAAAATGAACAAGCGCGCCATGCTGTGTTTGACGAAATCGCCCTTGAGATTGCGCAGTCCATGATGACCGTGGAGCAGCGCATGGCTCAGAAAATCAAAATCGACTATCCCGATCTGCTGCCCGTTAGCCAAAAGCGTGACGACATCGCTAAAGCGATTCAAGCGCACCAAGTGGTGATTGTGGCGGGGGAAACGGGGTCGGGTAAAACCACGCAGCTCCCTAAAATTTGTGCCGAGCTTGGGCGCGGTAAGTTTGGCTTGATTGGTCATACTCAGCCCCGTCGTCTGGCGGCTCGTTCGGTCGCCAACCGCATTGCGGATGAGATGGAAACTGAACTCGGCGGTTTTGTCGGTTATAAGGTGCGTTTTAACGACCAAATTTCAGATCAAACTCAAATCAAACTGATGACCGACGGTATTTTGCTGGCGGAGATTCAACACGACCGTTATCTCAATCAATACGACACCATCATTATCGATGAAGCGCACGAGCGCAGCCTCAACATCGATTTCATTTTGGGTTACCTGAAAGAGCTGTTACCGCGTCGTCCGGATCTGAAAATTATCATCACCTCCGCGACCATCGACCCTGAGCGCTTTTCAAATCATTTTAATGGCGCGCCGATCATTGAAGTGTCGGGCCGGACTTACCCCGTGGAAACGCGTTATCGCCCACTGGCAGGTGAAGATGAGAGCGATCACGACCAGCTCGAAGGCATCTTCGAGGCGGTGGATGAACTGTGTGATGAAGGATTGGGCGACATTCTGATCTTCATGAACGGTGAACGTGAAATTCGTGACACGGCAGACGCGCTGGCTAAGCGCAAGTTGCGTGACACGGAAATTGTGCCGCTGTACGCCCGTTTGTCGGCCGGAGAGCAGAATAAGATTTTCCAACCCCACGCGGGCCGACGCATTGTTCTGGCCACCAACGTGGCGGAAACGTCGCTGACCGTGCCGGGCATTAAATACGTGATTGACCCGGGTACAGCGCGGATTAGCCGTTACAGCTACCGCACCAAGGTGCAACGTCTGCCGATTGAACCGATTTCACAAGCAAGTGCCAACCAGCGTAAAGGTCGCTGTGGCCGTGTGGAAGAGGGGATCTGTATTCGTTTGTACTCTGAGGACGATTTCCTCTCGCGTCCAGAGTTTACCGATCCTGAAATTCTGCGCACCAACTTGGCGTCGGTTATTTTGCAAATGACCGCGTTGGGTTTAGGTGACATTGAAGCGTTCCCGTTTGTGGAAGCACCGGACAAACGCAACATTCAAGATGGTGTGCGCTTGCTGGAAGAGTTGGGTGCCATTAATGCCGATGCCAGCGATCCGAAGAAACGCTTAACCGAAGTGGGCCGCAAGTTGGCTCGTTTGCCGATTGACCCACGTTTGGCGCGAATGGTGTTGGAAGCGCCGCGTTATGGCTGTTTAAAAGAAGTGATGGTGATTGCCGCAGGGTTGTCGATTCAGGATCCGCGTGAGCGCCCGAGCGACAAACAACAATCGTCGGATGACAAACATCGCCGCTTCTTCGATGAAGAGTCTGATTTCCTCACGTTGGTGAACGTGTGGAATTACGTCAAAGAGCAGCAAAAAGCACTGAGCAGCAACCAATTCCGCCGCCAGTGTAAACAAGATTACCTCAACTATCTGCGCATTCGTGAGTGGCAAGATGTGTATTTCCAATTGCATCAGTCGATGCGAGAGATGGAATACAAGCTGAACGATGAACCGGGCAGTTACCAAGCCGTACATAGCGCGATTTTGGTTGGTCTGCTGTCGCATATCGGGGCGAAAGATCAGGAGAAAAACGACTATCACGGCGCTCGCAATGCGCGCTTTAACATCTTCCCTGCGTCTGGTTTGTTTAAGAAACAGCCGAAGTGGGTGATGGCCGCAGAACTGGTAGAAACCTCGAAGCTGTGGGCGCGCATGGTGGCGAAGATTCAACCGGAATGGATTGAACCGCTTGCCAAACACCTAATCAAACGCAGTTACAGTGAGCCGCATTGGTCGAAAAAACGTGCGGCGGTGATGGCGTACGAAAAAGTAATGCTGTACGGCGTGCCAATTGTGCCGAAGCGTTTGGTGAACTACGGCAACATTGATGCGACGCTCAGTCGCGAGATCTTCATTCGTAGCGCGCTGGTGGAAGGGGAATGGGAAACTAAACACGCATTCTTCAAACAAAACCGCGCACTGTTGCAAGAAGTGGAAGAGCTGGAACACAAATCTCGTCGCCGCGATATTCTGGTGGACGACGACGAGCTATTCCACTTCTACGATCAACGTGTCGGCACCGACGTGGTTTCAGGCCGTCATTTTGACAGTTGGTGGAAAGGGGCAAGCAAAGCCAATCCAGAACTGCTGAACTTTGAAAAAGAGATGCTGTTTAAGGGCGATGCCAGCCACATCACGGATTTGGACTACCCGAACTTCTGGTATCAAAATGGCATTAAGCTCAAGCTGAGTTATCAGTTTGAACCGGGGGATGATAGTGACGGTGTCACAGTTCATCTGCCGCTGCCGATTCTCAACCAGATTGAACCGCAAGGTTTTGATTGGCAGATCCCCGGTCTGCGCCATGAGCTGGTGGTCAGCCTGATCAAGTCATTGCCCAAAACGCTGCGCAAAAACTTTGTCCCAGCGCCGAACTATGCCGATGCCTTCCTTTCTCGAGTGAAGCCGATGGAAGCGCCGCTGTTGGATGCACTGGAAAAAGAGCTGCGCCGCATGACGGGCGTGGAAGTGCTGCGTGATGATTGGAAATGGGAACAAGTACCAGATCATTTGAAAGTGACGTTCCGTGCGGTGGATCATCGCAACCGCAAGCTGAACGAAAACAAAGATCTGCACGCGCTCAAAGAGAGCCTTAAAGAGAAAGTTCAGGAAACGTTGTCAAAAGTGGCCGATGACGACATCGAACAGAAAGATTTGCACACATGGTCGTTTGGCGAACTGCCGCGTGTTTACCAGCAAAAACGGGGTGGTTTTGAAGTCAAAGCGTTCCCGGCGTTGGTGGATAACAAAGATAGTGTGGAAATCAAACTGTTTGAGACTGAGCAAGAGCAAAACAATGCGATGCGTGAAGGTCAGCGCCGCTTAATTCTGCTCAATGTACCGTCGCCTATTAAGTACTTACACAGCAATTTGCCGAACAAGTCGAAACTAGGATTGTATTTCAACCCGTACGGCAAAGTGATGGATCTGATTGATGACTGCATTGCGTGTGGCATCGATAAGCTGATTGAGCAGCATGGCGGTATGGCGTGGGAACCGGAAGCGTTTGAAGCGCTAAAAGAGTTCGTGCGCGCAGAATTGGGAGATACTGTGGTGGATATTGCCAAGCAAGTGGAAACCATCCTCACGACCGCCTATAACATTAACAAACGCTTAAAAGGGAAAATCGACTTCACCATGGCGTTTGCGCTCTCCGACATTAAAGCGCAAATCGAAGGGCTTATCTTTAAAGGATTCGCCACGGAGTGTGGTTGGAAACGTCTGCCGGACATTCTGCGTTACATGAAGGCCATTGAACGCCGCATGGAAAAACTGCCGATTGACCCGAATAAAGACCGTTTACACATGTTGAAGATTGAATCGGTCGCGAAAGATTATCAAGAGCTGCTGAACAAGATTCCGAAAGGCATGGTTGTACCGGAGAATGTGAAAGAGATCCGCTGGATGCTGGAAGAGTTGCGCGTCAGCTTTTTCGCGCAGCAGTTGGGCACACCGTATCCGGTATCCGATAAGCGTGTGAAGAACGCGATTGATGCCTGTTAACCACTGACCCGGGTTTTTGACACCAACTCGGGTACAGGAATTGCATAGCTTATCAATATCACTATAATTTGGCGCAACATGGCAATGAATGGCCGCAGGGAGCATTGCCTCATAACGATGAGAAGGTTAAACATGAAAAAGACTTTACTGGCACTGGCTTTGATCGGTGTATCTTCAACAGCGCTGGCTGATTCTTGGATCTACGGTGGTGCCTCGATTGGTCAAGCGGACTACAAAGGTGACACCAGCACGTCTTACACAGTTCACGCAGGGACTGGCATTCTGCCATTCATCGGTGTGGAAGCGGGTTACACCGATTTTGGTGATTTCAGCGACAATGGTACAGACATCTCTGCATCCACCGTTTACTTTGCGTTGAAACCAAGCATCGATTTTGGTCCACTGCATGTGTATGCGCGCGGTGGTCTGCATTCATGGAAAACAGAAGTGAATGGTAACAAAGATGACGACATCGATATCATGTACGGTATCGGCGCAGAATACTTCATCATGGGTCCATTCTCAGTGGGCGCAAGCTACCACAAATACGATCTGGATAAAGACAGCATCGACACGTTCAGCCTGAACGCCACGTTCCACTTCCTCTAAGTTGACGTTAAAACGCCATTGAAAAACCAGCCGAACGGCTGGTTTTTTTGTTTTCTACCCTTAAACACACGGTCTGTGACCGTGGGTTTTTACGCCTCATTTTGCAACTTTCTACTCACATCCTTCGAAATTTCGCGATTTTATCGGCCTGAATTGTTCGATCTAAGTCTCACTTCTCTCGCTAAAACGTATTTCCTCAATAGCGTTGGTATCGTGCCATTTTGTAATAAACATCAATTAAAACAACCAAGTGCACTATGTGCACATTTGAGTCGTTTCTGATTGAGGAAAACTTAGCCCTTCATATACTCGCTAGTAACAAAATAAAAACATCTATAACAAGTTTAAAAATAAATATTCACATTAATTGTGTGGTTATTAAAAACTTTCCCTTGTGGCAACACCGAATACTTTGCACACAAGGGTGTCCCTACGTGAACGAACTTGGAGTAATGAAAGTGACTGTATCCATTACTAAAACGACGGACGCTCGTACGAACATAGACACTGATGTCATGATCGTGGGCGCTGGTCCGGTCGGTTTGATGATTGCTAACTATCTGGGTGGGCAAGGCGTCAACGTTACGGTTGTTGAAAAACTGCCGACCCTGATCGATTACCCCCGTGCGATTGGCCTTGACGATGAAAGCCTGCGCGCTTTCCAAGCGATTTATCTCGCAAACGAGGTCTTGCCGTATACCACACCCCTACACGCCATGCGTTTCCTGACTCCGAAAGGTCGCTGTTTTGCCGATATTCAGCCCATGACCGACGAGTTTGGTTGGCCGCGTCGTAACGCGTTTATCCAGCCGATGGCGGACAAAGCCCTGTATGACGGCCTCGACCGTTATTCGAATGTGCAAGTGCTGTTCTCACGCGAAATGACGGAATTTGGTCAGGAGTCAGAAAAAGTATGGGCAACCCTCACCAATGAGCAGGGCGAAACTGAGCAGATCACGGCACGTTACATGGTGGCGTGTGATGGCGGGAACAGTTTGGTTCGCCGCTCGCTCAACATCTCATTTGATGGCGAAACTGCGCCAAACCAATGGATCGTGATGGATCTGAAAAATGATCCATTAGGCACCCCAAACATCTACATGTGCTGCGATGCAGAACGTCCTTACGTGTCGGCTGCACTACCACAAGGCATTCGCCGTTTTGAATTTATGGTGATGCCGGGTGAAACCGAAGAAGAGCTGAGCAAACCAGAGAACATGGAGCGCCTGCTGCGCAAAGTGTTGCCTTCTACGGAGAACGTCGAGTTCATTCGCCAGCGCGTTTACACACACAACGCACGTCTGGCGGGCAAGTTCCGCGAACATCGCATCCTGCTTGCCGGTGATGCCGCGCACATCATGCCGGTTTGGCAAGGCCAAGGCTATAACTCGGGTATGCGTGATGCCAACAACTTGGCATGGAAACTGGCGTTGGTTGTGCAAGGTTTGGCGGATCCGCAACTGCTGGACACGTACCAACAAGAGCGTCGTGATCACGCAAAAGCGATGATTGATTTGTCAGTGACTGCTGGTCATGTGCTCGCGCCACCGAAAAAATGGCAAGCGACGCTACGCGATGGCGTGTCTTGGCTGCTGAATTACTTGCCGCCAATCAAACGTTACTTCCTTGAAATGCGTTTCAAGCCGATGCCGAAATATGACCACGGTGTGGTGGTGGAAGCCACGCCTGCGCTGAAATCGTCGCCGGTTGGCAAATTGTTCATTCAACCGTCGGTGCGCGTGGGTGACGACATCGTCAAATTGGATGATGTGATTGGTCAACGTTTTGCCATCGTGAGTTGGGGCACAGACCCAATGCAAGGCCTCAGCGAGAGCGAAATCAAGCATTGGCAACATCTCGGAACGCAGTTTATTCAGGTGGTTCCTTCGGTGCAATTGAAAGGCGATCTGAAATGCCACCCGGATGTGGTGTGCATTGGTGATGAGACGGGCGCGCTGAAAGAGTGGTTTGGCCGTTATCCTGCATCGGTTGCGTTGCTTCGACCAGACCGTTTCGTCGCAGGCATCGCGATTCCGCAAACCTTGCAGAACTTGTGTCAGCAGGTCCGTCATAAGTTGTTCGCACTTACCGTCTTGGAGCCGGTGTCTTCGACCTCGTCTAGCAAAAAGGTAGCGTGATATGGCCTCAGTATATATGCATTGTTTGTCACATAGCCCCTTGGTGGGCTATGTCGACCCAGAACAGAGTGTCTTGGATGAAGTGAACGGCGTGATTCAACAAGCGCGTCAGCGAATTGAAGCGTTTGATCCGGAGTTGATCATTTTATTCTCCCCCGACCATTACAACGGCTTCTTCTACGACATCATGCCTTCATTTTGTATCGGCATGGCGGCACATGCCATCGGTGATTTCGGAACGCTGGCCGGGCCACTCAATGTACCAAAAACACTCGCCGAAGAGTGCGCCACCTATGTGCTTTCGAAAGGTGTAGACGCTGCGGTGTCTTATACCATGCAAGTAGACCACGGCTTTGCACAGCCGCTGGAGTTTCTGATTGGCGACTTAGACAGCATTCCCGTCATTCCTGTGTTTGTGAATGGCGTTGCCAAGCCGCTGCCCAGTTTTCAACGGGCGCGTCTGCTGGGTGAAGCCATCGGCGAATTTGCCGCCAACCTCAACAAACGCGTGTTGATCCTCGCATCCGGCGGTTTGTCGCATCAGCCGCCAGTGCCTGAACTGGCGACGGCCAACGAGCACATGGCGGATCGCTTAAAAGGCAGTGGCCGTGAGCTGCCAGACAACGAACGTCATGCGCGTACTCAACGCGTGGTCGATGCCGCGGTGGATTTCGTGCAAGACCAAACCACGCTGCATCCACTCAATCCTGAATGGGATCAGTCTTTCATGACCGATCTAGCCAATGGCGACATTCAGAAACTCGATGCCATGAATAACCAAGATCTGTCTGACATTGCGGGCAAATCGACCCACGAAGTGAAAACTTGGGTGGCAGCTTTTGCCGCCATGTCAGCCTTTGGACCTTATCAAACAGAAGGGCGCTATTACCGGGAAATTCCCGAATGGATCGCCGGTTTCGGCTCGATCAGCGCAACCGCTGCCAAGCATTAAAACCATAAAGCTTTATAACAAGGAGTAACGGAATGTCTAATTACATCCATAGTGAGCAAGAGACGAGTCAATTCGTTCATATTCAAGAAGGCGAATTGGATCTGAACCTGCATTACAACGATTGTGGTGAAGGTGATGAAGTCGTTGTCATGCTGCACGGCTCTGGCCCGGGTGCGACGGGCTGGGCAAACTTTAACCGCAATATCGAGCCGCTGGTTGAGGCTGGCTATCGCGTGATTCTGCTCGATTGTCCTGGATGGGGTAAAAGTGACTCTATTGTTTCGACTGTTTCGCGCTCAGATCTCAACGCCACAGCGCTGAAAGGTGCGCTTGATGCGCTGGATATCGAACGCGTGCATCTGCTGGGTAACTCCATGGGCGGCCATACGTCGGTTGCATTCACGCTGCGTTACCCTGAGCGCGTGGGCAAACTGGTGCTGATGGGCGGCGGCACGGGCGGTGCAAGCCTGTTTACGCCAATGCCGGCTGAAGGCATCAAGCGTTTGAACCAACTCTACCGTCAACCCAACATCGACAACTTGAAAGCGATGATGGACATCTTCGTCTACGACACCAGCGATTTAACGGAAGAGTTGTTCCAAACACGCCTGAACAACATTCTTGCGCGCCAAGATCACCTCGATAACTTCGTGAAGAGTTTGGAAGCCAACCCAAAACAGTTCCCTGATTTCTCGCCGCGTTTGGGCGAAATCAAAGCCGACACCTTGATCGTTTGGGGACGCCAAGACCGCTTTGTGCCATTTGATACCAGCCTGCGTTTGATGGCCGGTATTCCTCAAGCTCAGCTGCATGTGTTTAACCAATGTGGTCACTGGGCGCAGTGGGAACATGCTGAAACGTTCAACCGTTTGGTTGTGGACTTCCTAAAGCACTGAGGAATTGAAGATGTCAGAAATCGTAGAACAATTGGCGGAGCAGCTTCGTCACGCGGAAGCCAGCGGCAAAGCCATCAAACCATTGCGTGAAATCATCGGTAACGATAACCCGCAAGAAGCCTATGCCATTCAGCGCCTCAACGTCGCTGTGGGGGTCGCCAATGGCCGCCGTATTGTTGGTCGTAAAATCGGCCTGACCAACCCGAAAGTGCAGGCGCAGCTGGGCGTGGATCAACCGGATTTCGGAACCCTATTTGCCGACATGTGTTACGGCGACAACGAAGTGGTGCCGTTTGATGCTGTGATGCAACCAAAAATTGAAGCGGAAATCGCGCTGATCCTCAACAAAGACCTTCCCAATACTGACACCACAATTGCAGACGTGATGGACGCCATCGGTTGGGTTGTGCCTTCATTAGAAATCGTTGGCAGCCGCATTGCTGATTGGAACATTCAGTTCGCCGATACCGTCGCCGACAACGCCTCTAGCGGCCTGTTTGTATTGGGTGGCCCCGCCTTACGTGCCGATGGCGTCGATTTTCGTGGCGCCAAGATGACGATGACGCGCAACAACGAAGTGGTCTCGTCCGGTGATGGCGCAGAATGCTTGGGGAACCCCCTCAATGCCGCGGTTTGGCTGGCTCGCATCATGAGTCAGTTTGGTGAACCTTTGCGCGCTGGCGACGTTGTGCTGACGGGCGCACTTGGCCCCATGGCCGTGGTTCAACCGGGCGATGTATTTGAAGCCGAAATCTCAGGCGTGGGCCGCGTGGCTGTGTCCTTTGATTTAGGTAAGGAGAGCGAATAATGAACAAGCTGAATGTAGCGATCATTGGTTCCGGTAACATCGGCACGGATCTGATGATCAAAGTCCTTCGAAATAGCCAATACCTGAACATGAGCGTCATGGTCGGGATTGACCCAGAATCCGATGGCCTGGCACGCGCACGCCGCATGGGCGTAGCAACCACACACGAAGGTGTGGACGGTCTGATTGCGATGGCTGAATTTGAGCACATCGACATTGTATTTGATGCAACATCTGCGAACGCGCACATTAAAAATGATGCAGCGCTTCGCCATGTGAAGCCCGGCATCAAACTCATCGACCTGACGCCAGCCGCCATCGGCCCCTATTGTGTCCCTGTGGTGAACCTAGAGCAGAACCTCGCGCAAAACAACGTCAACATGGTGACGTGTGGTGGGCAGGCGACGATTCCAGTCGTTGCGGCGGTTTCGCAAGTGGCCACTGTCCATTATGCCGAGATCATTGCGTCGATCAGCAGTAAATCGGCAGGCCCAGGTACACGCGCTAACATTGATGAGTTTACCGAAACCACATCGCAAGCGATTGAAACGGTCGGTGGGGCGAAAAAAGGGAAAGCGATCATCATTCTTAACCCAGCAGAGCCACCGCTCATGATGCGCGATACCGTGCATGTGCTGTGTGATTCAAACGATCAAGCCAAGGTGAGAGCCTCAATTGAAGAGATGGTGAGCGCGGTACAAAGCTACGTGCCAGGTTATCGCATGAAGCAAGACGTGCAGTTTGAAGTGATCGAGAAAGATGCGCCGCTCACGTTGCCAGGTTACGGCAAATTCAGCGGCCTGAAAGTGTCGGTATTTATTGAAGTTGAAGGCGCAGCTCATTACCTGCCAGCGTACGCGGGCAACCTCGATATTATGACTTGTGCTGCCATGGCGACGGCTGAGCGTATGGCTCAATCGCGACTCAATCAATAAGGAGCGTCACTCATGAATGGACAAAAACTTTATATCTCAGACGTGACATTGCGCGATGGTATGCACGCTGTGCGTCACCAATATTCGATTGAACAAGTCAAGCAGATCGCTCGCGCGTTGGATAACGCCAAAGTCGATTCTATCGAAGTTGCTCACGGTGATGGCCTGCAAGGGTCAAGCTTCAACTATGGGTTCGGCGCGCACAGCGATTTAGCGTGGATCGCGGCGGTGGCCGAAGAGCTGAATCATGCCAAAGTGGCGACGCTTTTGTTGCCGGGGATCGGCAGCGTGCATGATTTGGAAAACGCGTATCAAGCGGGCGCACGCATCGTTCGTGTGGCCACGCATTGTACTGAAGCGGATGTGTCGAAACAGCACATCGAACACGCACGTCATCTGGGCATGGATACCGTGGGCTTTTTGATGATGAGCCACATGACCACGCCACAAAACCTTGCGCTGGAAGCGAAGAAGATGGAGAGCTACGGCGCGACCTGTATCTACGTGGTGGATTCTGGCGGTGCCATGACCATGAACGATATTCGCGACCGTTTCCGCGCGCTGAAAGACGTGCTGAATCCTGAAACACAAACGGGGATTCACGCGCACCACAACCTGAGCTTGGGCGTGGCAAACAGCATCGTGGCGGTAGAAGAAGGGTGTAACCGCATTGACGCCAGCCTCTCCGGCATGGGCGCGGGTGCGGGTAACGCGCCGTTAGAAGTCTTCATCGCGGCGGCAGACAAACTGGGCTGGAACCACGGCACCGATTTGTATGCGCTGATGGATGCAGCCGACGAAATCGTTCGTCCACTGCAAGATCGCCCGGTTCGTGTGGACCGAGAAACATTGGCGCTGGGTTATGCCGGCGTTTACTCCAGCTTCCTTCGCCATGCAGAACGCGCAGCAGAACGCTACAACCTGAAAGCCGTGGATATCTTGGTGGAACTGGGTAAACGCGGCATGGTTGGCGGTCAGGAAGATATGATCGTCGACGTGGCACTCGACCTGCTGCAGCGCCGATAAACTGGAACTCATTAAATAATAATAAAAAGACCGGCATTCTTTCGAGAAGCCGGTCATTCCGATATGGAGTGAGGAATATGTCTAATCCAATACGTGAAGCTGAACAGAAGCAAAAAAAGCGCGAGAGTCGCCGTGCCGTGATTTCCAGTTATCTGGGATCGACGGTCGAATATTATGACTTTCTTCTCTATGGCAGTGCGGCGAGCCTTGTGTTTCCTGCGCTGTTTTTTAGCGATCTGGACCCGGGGCTTGGGATCATCCTGTCGTTTCTGACCCTGGCGACCGGTTACATCGCCCGTCCCATCGGCGGTTTGTTGTTTGGTCACTTTGGTGACAAATATGGCCGTAAGCAGATTCTATTCGTCACCTTGATGGTGATGGGCTTGGTGTCGATTCTGATCGGCATGTTGCCAACCTATGAAAGTATCGGCATTGCGGCACCGATTGCCTTGTTGGTGCTGCGTGTGTTGCAGGGCTTGGCCGTTGGCGGTGAATGGGCGGGTGCCACCTTGATGGCGATGGAACATTCGAGCAAAAAATCGAAAGGGCTTGGCGCCAGCATTGCGGTTTCCGGCGGGCCTTCTGGCGCGGTATTAGCCACCTTGGTGCTGGGAGGATTCTCCCTCATGCCGGAAGAAGCGTTTATGGATTGGGGCTGGCGGGTGCCATTTTTGCTTTCAGCGCTGTTGGTGATCATCGGTTTGTACATGCGTCATCGCGTCACCGAATCTCCTGATTTCGAAGCGGCCAAAGCCAAGCAGGAGCAAGAAGAGGCGCATACAGGCGTGCCGCTGGTGGAACTGTTTCGTACCTCGTCCAAAGAGATTGGCTTGGGCACGTTGTCGGGGATCGCACCGTTGTTCATTCAATCGCTGTTGGCGACATTTGCACTGACGTACGCGGTGTCGATCGGCCACAGCCGCAGTGACGCCTTATTGATGCTGACTATCGCCAACACGTTGCACATTTTTACCATTCCATTGATGGCGGCCGTGTCAGATCGATATGGACGTCGCCCGGTGATGTTGACGGGCACAGTGGTGGGCATGATTCTGATTTGGCCAATGTTTAGCTTAATCAGCCACGGCAGCCCATGGATGATGTTGCTCGGTTTTATTATCGGAAACCCCATTATTCAGGCGGTGATGTATGGCCCGATGGGCGCGTTTATCAGTGAGAAGTTCACCACGCGAACCCGATACACCGGTTTGTCATTGACCTACCAGCTTACCTCATTAATTGGCGCGGGCTTTACGCCCATTATCGCGCAAGCGTTGTTGAATCAGGCAGGGGGCGGCACCAACACTCAGTACATCGCCGCGCTGTTCTGTGTGCTGTGTGCTGTCACGGCATTTGGGGTCTATAAATCGAAAGAGACGGCTCTGGTGAAGGTGGAAGAAAAAGCCAACACGGCGCCAGTGATGGGTAAATAATTAGCCACATCTCAAACGGTTCATGATGTACTTACAATGAAAAGCCAGTCTTCGGACTGGCTTTTGTGTTATTTCCGCGCGAGGTCTCGCTCGCTACTTCAGTAACGATTTCAATGCCACGCTGGTATCGGTAAGTTGCGCCGCATCGAGCGCTTTGCCGCTGTTGATTAATTTGCGCAGCACACGCACTTCGCGGCCTTGGTTGAGGGTGATTGCCCCGCTTAGTTGATCGCCGTTCAAACTCAACCAGATCCGTTGATTTGCGTCGCCACGGCAGAGCCAATGGTCACTGCGCGTGTTGCCGATAAATTGCAGGTTAAGATCGTATTGATCGGCCCAAAACCACGGCGCGCCATGCACAGGTGGCGCTTGATTGAGCATCGCTGCCGTGGCGATGTCCGCCTGCCGATTGGCGTTCTCCCAGGTTTCCAATCGAACCAAATTGCCATCTGGGTGGCGTTGCAAGCACACATCACCCGCCGCAAAAATGTCAGGGTGCGATGTTCGGCACAATGCATCAATGATAATGCCATTGTGCGTGGCCAACCCGGCTGCTTGTGCCAGTTGATCGTTGGGTTCAATACCGATGCCATAAACGACGTGATCGCCGTGAATTTGCTCGCCCTGTTGGAGGGTGAGGGTCACGCCATCGTCGGCGCTTGCGCATTCAATTTGGCTATTGAAATGGAACGTGACGCCGCGTTGGCGATGGTAATCGAGCAAATACGATTGAATCGGGGGCGGCGTATTTCGCCCCATCAACACGGGCGCCGCTTCGATCACCGTGACTTCACAGCCGCATTGACGCGCGGTGGCAGCCACTTCCAGCCCGATTGTGCCTGCGCCAACTACGATCAAATGTTGCCCACTGCGCAGTTGCGTCCGCAACTGGCGCGCATCGCCTGCATGACGCAGCGTGGTGGCGCGAGCGCCTAAGGCATCCAACAGCGGTAGTTTTCGCGCTCGTGCGCCGGTGGCGATCAGCAGTTTATCAAACGCAATAACGCTGCCATCGTGGCGTTCAAGTTGCCGCGAGTCGGGTTTCAAAGCGACGATCTGGCTGTTGAATTGCACCTCGACACGTTGCTCCTGCCACCATGATGGGGGCAAGATGGGTTGCAGCGCCGGATGCTCATTAAGCAGCATCGCTTTCGACAACGGCGGGCGTTCGTAGGGAAAATCGGCTTCATCACACAGCAGGGTGATCTGCCCCGTAAATCCTTTTTGGCGCAGCAGGGCAGCTGCGGTTGCTCCCGCCTGACCGCCGCCTAAAATCACAAATCGGTTGTCCATCTCCACTCCTTATAAATCGAGGCCTGCCGCGACATGACGAATGCCGCGAATGCCCAATCCGGCGTCTGCGTTGATCATCACGCCGGTCAGCGTGCGATTGTTGCGGCGCGAGGCGAGCATGACGTAAGGGCCGGTAAACTCTTCGGTTTCGGGCATGTATTGTAGCGGCAAAATCGCGGCGATTTTCTCTGGGCTGAGCGAGGCCGTAATGGTGCGATCATGCTGATTCAGCGATTGCGGGCCGCGCAAATCGGTCGCCATGCCACAGGGGCCAACGCCATTGACGCGAATTTTGGGTGCCAGCTCATACGCGAGTTGGCGAATCAAACCCACCGCCGCGTGTTTGCTGGCGGTGTACAACGGGCCGCCGCCGCCCGGATACCACGCGGCATTGGACAACGTAAAGATCATGCTGCCTTGGCTGGCCAGCAGTGCAGGGGTGGCGGCTTTGGCCCCCAGCAGGTAGCCGAGCACGTTGATTTTCAGCAGTTCGTCAAACCCTTGTTTGAGCTGTTCGGCTGGCGTATTGACCAGCGAAGCGTTGTGATCCCAAATGCCTGCATTGCCAATAAAGCAGTCCAACTTGCCAAAGCGCGCCAACGTGTCGGCAACCGCTCGTTCGTTATCCGCCACACTGGTGACGTCCCCCTGAACGGCGAGCACGCGTTCGCCGTATCGGTGGTTCAGCGCATCCACTTTGGCCTGTGAGATGTCGAGTACCGCGACGTGCGCACCTTCTTCCAGAAAGCGATGGACGAGTGCCAACCCCAACCCGGAGCCGCCGCCGGTGATCAGAATGACTTCTTGCTGAAGATCGCTCATGAGGCCTCCGGTAGATCAACGTAGACGGTGTCACCTTCGACGCTGACCGGGTAGGTCGCGATGGCATCGGTGGCGGGCAAACACAACGCTTTGCCGGTTTTCAGGCAAAAACTGGCAGCATGCAGTGGGCATTCGACGGTTGCATCCTCTTCGACATACCCTTCCGACATGGACGCATTGCCATGGCTGCAACGATCATTCATGGCAAAAAATTCGCCGCCAACATGAAACAGGGCAATGACTGGGTTGGCGTCAATCCGGAGTGCCTCACCTTCCGGCAGTTCATCTACGAGGCAAGCTTTAATTCGATTCATCAGAACAACACACTCAGGTTATGGGACGTAATGGTCGCTTGGTCGAGCACGATTTCGCGTTTGAGCAAGCGCCAGCCCGTGGCGTTGTCGGCTTGTTTGACGAGGTCAAAACGTGTGCCGACGTAGAAACTCTCGTCCCGTTCTTTCTGTGCGCGATACAGAATGTAGTTCACACGCACGGCAAACACGCCGACCTGTTCGGTCTCTTCCACCTGACAGTTGGAGATCAAATGGCGCGTGCGCGACGGGGGCTCTTCCGCCCAAGCCATGCCGGTTTCTAAGCGAGCGATGCGGCGCTCAAGCTGAGACTTGGTGTCGTTAAATATCCACGTGGTCGGTGGCTGTTTGCCTTTTCGACGGTCGCGGGTTTGCGCATTGACGGTGGTGCGCATGGTGTAAGCCAGCGTCTCGTCGAGAAGATCAAGCCAATCGCGGAATTTCCAATCATCGAGCAATGCCGCCTCGTGAGCGAGGAACTGACTGATCTCATGATGAAGTTGCAGGGAGACAAGTTTCATTTCAGGACCTCCTGTTGGTACGCAGCGGTTTTACGATGGATGTCGTCCCAAGAGTCGCTGGTAAGTAAATCCGCCCAACGTTGGTACATGCCGCGCGCAGCCGTTTCGGAGAAAATGTAATTGGTGGTGCCGGGGATTCCATCTTCGCGTCGCTTCTCCTGGCCCAAACCCATTTCCAAACACAGCTTGCTGTTGCGGGCACGATACCCTTTGAGCAGTTTTTGAATTTCACACCAGTTTTCGGAGTCGTCTTGTTCTAATAATCCGGCCGGGCCAAACGCGCGCGTGGCGCTGTTTTCAAATGCGGCTTTGACTTCGTCGGACGCGGCTTTGTCGGTGATGCAAAATGCCCACACTTCCACTTGATCGGGGCCTTTGGGGTGCCAAACACGCAGGGTTGCCGTGCCGTTTAACCACGACAAGGTCGGGAAGATATTGTTGTGTCCAGCAAGGCGCAGCGCGCGCACTTCGCCCAAGCGTTCATGGGCTTCTTCGTAAGTGTCACGATAGTAACGCGCGACTTCGCCATCGACCCATACGTTAGCATCCGGTTTTTCGGTGAAGAAGAATCCGCTGCCGTGGCCTTCTTGGCCAAACTGCAAGGCGTCTTTGGCGGTTTCCCACACGGGGCGAGCGGTTTGATCTGCGCCAAGTTTCTTGTCGTCGTCCCCGTCTTTGGCGCCCAGCACTTGAACCGCAGAGGCATGAGAGAAGAGGGCGTGGTATTGGTCGCTCGCAAACTGCTCTGCCGGGAATTTCCAGTTACAATTGATGACCCATTTTTGAACGCCACCGACGATTTCGGTTCCGCCTTCACGGCGGTCAAGCACGCCATCAAGGTACCATGCAATGTCGCCCAAATAATCGGTTAGCGTGGGCGCACTGGTGTCCCAGTTGCCAAAAATCAATCCTTTGTAGCTTTCAACGCACGGCACTTCATTCAGGCCCCATTGCGATTTGCACAGGCCTTGTGGGTAAGCGCGCGGTTCTAATGGCACATCAATCAAGTTTCCGTCAATGCCGTAGGACCAACCGTGATATGGGCAGGTGAACGCACGTGTATTACCGCAGTCGCCGTTGCTCACGCGCATGGCGCGGTGACGACATTGGTTGAGGAATGCTTTGATTGAACCGTCTTTCTGGCGCACCACCACCACGGCGTCTTCGCCCATGTAAGTGTTGAAGAAATCGCCGGCTTTGGGGATTTGGCTTTCGTGGGCCAAAAAGAGCCAGCATCGACCAAAAATTCTTTCTAATTCAAGTTGATAGATTTCATTGTCGGTGTAAATGTTGGGCGTGACACGACCGTTTTTGCTGTCGATTAGGCTGTAAATATCCAGTTTTGTGTGTGTGGTCATATTATTAAAATCCTCGGGTAACAGAGTTATTGACCTTCGATGTCTCGTTCATAATCATGTTGCGAATTGGTGTGCGAAATGTGAAATATTTACTTTCTATCAGCTAAGTGGTTTTTCAAATAACAGGAAATTTGTCATGGAATTAAGGCACTTACGGTACTTTGTTGCGGTAGCCCAAGAGTTAAACTTTACGCGTGCCGCAGAAAAGCTCCATACATCACAGCCGTCGCTGAGCAGCCAGATCAAAGATTTGGAGCAGTGCGTCGGTGTGCCGTTGCTCAACCGTAACCGCCGAAAAGTGACCATGACGCCCGCTGGAGAGCTGTTTCTTGATGAAGCGATTGCCATTCTCGACATGGCCGAAAGAGCGAAGATCAAAGCAAGACAGGCCATGATCGCCAACAATTCGCTGACGATTGGGTTTGTGCCATCGGCGGAAGTGAACGTGTTACCGAGCGTGTTACCGTTGCTGCGGATCAAGCAGCCCAATACTCAAATTGAGCTCAGCAGTGTGATTACGACCGAGCAGGAAGCGAAGATTCTGGATGGTCAATTGGATGTGGGATTTATGCGTTACCCCGTCACGAGTTCCAACATTGATCATGTGATTTTGTTTCATGAACCGTTGGTGGCGATTTTGCCTGCGCAGCACCCGTTGGCCAAAGAACGAGTGATTGCGCCTCAGATGCTCAACGGTCAAGATTTTGTGTCGACCGACCCCCAATACTCCGGGTCGCTGTCGGCGATTGTCGAGGACTATTTGACGGCGGCTGCGTGCCAACCCAACATCGTTCAGGCGGCGAGTAATATTTTGGTGACGATGAATTTGGTCGGCATGGGGTTGGGCATCTCCATTATTCCCAGTTACATGGAGAAGTTTAACTCGGGTAATGTGGTATTTCGTCCGTTAGCGGGAGAGGCGCCGACGTTTGACCTCATCATGGCGTGGAGCCGAGAGAACGAAAACCCGGCGCTGCACGATTTGATTGACATCATCAGCGCCAAAACAGAGGAAGCGTGATTGCGCTGATGTGTTGGTAGACAAAGCTTCAGTGAATATGCGGGTGACCAAAGCGAATGGTGTTTTCCGCCACGCCCGATTCGATCTGTTTGGCGACACTTTGTAAAGCTGGCAAATAGCGTTCTGCGGCTTGTTCAATGGTCATCGCTTTGGCGATGTACACCAGATTGAGGCAGCCGATGATGCGGTCTTCATCGTTGATTGGCACTGCAATGGCAGCAATTTTGTTCTCTTGCTGCCAGCTTTGGTTATTCTCGCCGTACCCTTTGTCGCGAATCGTTTGTAAAAGCTTGGCCAGTTTTTCGGGTTCGCGCGCCAGTTGATAGGCTGCGTCGTCCCGCTGGGCGAGCAGCGCGATAATGTTGTCGCGTTCATTTTCTGGGCAGAAGGCGAGATAGGTGAGGCCGCACGCGGTCAGCAAAATGGGGAGTCGGCGCCCGACCATGGCGCGGTGAAACGACAATCGGCTGAACCGGTGGGTGGTTTCACGAACCACCATGGCATCAACGTCCAAGGTGGTGATGTCGGTTGGCCACACCACGTTTTCCAACAGGCCGCCAAGCAAAGGCGCAGCCAGCGCGGAGATCCACTGTTCGTCGCGAAATCCTTCACTCAATTCACGCACTTTCATAGTGAGACGGAAGCTGTCATCAGACAGGCTGTATCGTACGTAGCCTTCGCCTTTCAGCGTTTCCAATAATCGTTTGACCGTAGTGCGATGAATGCCCGTTAATTCAGACAGTTGGCGCACCGTTGCGCCGCCGTCCAGGCGATTGAGCACGTTGAGCAAATAAAGGCCACGCGTGAGACCGCGCACGGTTTTGTAGTCGGCTGATGGTTGTGTCATGGGATACCAGATGTTGTTCTTATCATGCGTGACCAGCATAAAGGAAGTGGGCGAGTAATTCTTTGGGATGGCTTACGTTAATCGATCTTGCATGCTGCGAAAGGATGCGGGTGATACGGCGTATGCGGCGCTTGGCTATATTCCGTATGGCAATTGTCTCTGCGCCGACTAATAAGATAGTATTTTGCGAGAAAACGCGCATAATCCACCTATTCAACACTCAAAGAAGAAATGACCTATGGCTGATTTTCAATATTACTTTCATCAACTGCCTTGTTTTAACTGCAAAAAGACCACAGTCAGCACCGACTTGGGTTGGTTAACTGCTGCGATGAAAGATGAGGTTCTCGAACAAGTGGCTGCGATTGTCGCGCAAGATAACCTTGAGCCAGATATCGCGGTGAACGTGACGTGTTCGAAAGAAGAAGCACGCGATTACTTGCTGCTGAACTTCTACGGTTACGCTGAAGAAGAATTGGCGGGCCAAGTAGAAGCGGATGATGCACAAGAAGTGGCAGACGAAATCGCTGAACTGACCGCAGAAGGCAACGACACGGTGGTATTTGAACACGAAATCGCACTGCAAAGCTGCACGGGTTGCGATGTCGACGAAGACTAATCCGCAGTCAGCACTCTGAGTTGCAGTGGCGCTGTTGTGAATGACCGCCGTTCAATTAAAGGCGTGAGTAGAACGAATCTACCCACGCCTTTTCTTTTGTATGGGGGAGCCGAAGCTTCACGTTGGTCGATATTTATCGCGTATTCAATGCCGCAAAAATACACGAAAATGACCCATTCTTGGTCAGTGGAATTTATATTTTTTCATTTTTTTAGTGGTCAACATGAAGCCACAAAATAAACGTTAGCTTCGCTGCGCTTTTTCTTTTTGCTGATCTTTAATGATATTTAACAGCGACGGTAATAGATCGCGGGTTTGGTGAGATTCAGCCTTCCAAATTGCCGATTTCATAAATGCTTTCGGGCAGTGGAATAATAAGGTCTCGACGGCCACTTTAATGACTAATTTCGGGATGGTTTTGCCATCTAAACAATGTTCGCGAATGGCGTCATCCACATGAATGGAAGCCGTGCCTTTAATTCGTACCACATCTTCGATGCCGGGCACCACAAATAATAAGCCAACCTCCGGATGGGTTAGCAGGTTGGTGAGGGTGTCTAACCGGTTGTTACCGGGGCTGTCTGGAAATCCAAGTGTTTGATCATCCAATACTTTCACGAATCCCGCTTCGCCACCTCGCGGTGATACATCCAACAAACCATCGGCACTTTTTGTCGCCAGAAAAAACAGCGTGCTGTTTTCAATAAAGGTTTTCGTGTGTTGATCGATGTGGTGCAGATCCTTGGCCACAGCCAGAGGCGCCGGTAGGTGATATAACGCTCTTAATTGTTCCAGTGTCGTGATTTGACTCATCGCATGCTTTCTCTTTTGTTATCGGTCGTGAACTATTTGTAAATGATAGTTACTTCTATCAGTTAATGGTTTCTATTATCATAAACGAAGTCATCATACCGAGCGAAAAGCCTTTTCTGCAATCAATTCCTGAATTCATTAAATAGAAGTCAAACCGATGTTTATGATTAAAGCGATCGTCACAACCCTGATATTTGCACTGACGATGATTGTATCGTCGATTGATTGTCCCGATAGGTTATTGGCTCTGGGACGGCGAATTACTACAACCCGGGGCGTTCATTGAATGCCGCATTACAGTATTCGTGGTAATCCTCGTTGACAAAAAGAGCCGCATTCGCGGCTCTTTCTTTTCGGTTGTGATGATGTCACGTTTATTTCAAATAACGATCTTCTAGATGCACTTTGAAGTGCTTGGCGTTGAGTGTTTCACCAGTCGCGTGTTTCACGAGTTCATCTGTTGTGAATAGGCTGCCTTTGCTCCAAATATTACTGTGTAGCCAAGCAAAAATCGGAGATAAGTCGCCGCTGCGAATCACCGCATCCACATCAACACTCTGTTTCATGGTGGCCATAAATTGCGCCGCGTACATCGCACCCAAGGTGTAGCTTGGGAAATAGCCGAAACTACCGTCGGTCCAATGAATGTCCTGCATACATCCATTCTGATAGTTACCTTTGGTGCTCAGGCCTAAAGACGCGCTCATTTTCTCGTCCCATAGCTCAGGGACGTCGGTATGTTTGATCGCGCCGTTCATCAGATCACGCTCAATTTCATAACGCAGAATAACGTGTGCAGGGTAGGTGAGTTCATCGGCATCCACACGAATAAAGTCTTTCTTCACCCGTGTATACAGCTTTTGAATGTTGTCGATTTGAAACACTTTGTCATTATGAGCGCCAAAGTGATCCGCAGACAAACGCGCCAAATGATCGATAAATGCAGGGCTACGCCCCAACTGCATTTCAAAGAACAGGGATTGTGATTCATGAATGCCCATCGAACGCGCTTCACCTGCTGGGGTTCCCGCCAGATGCTTTGGCAATCCTTGCTCGTAGCGTGCGTGACCTGTTTCATGCACGATCCCCATCAGCGATTGCACGAATTCATTGTCATTGTAACGCGTTGTGATTCGCACATCGCTAGGCACGCCGCCGCAGAATGGATGGACACTTTCATCCAAACGACCATGATCGAAATCGAATTGAAGCAGTTTCATGACGTCAAGGCCAAGCGCTTTCTGATTTTGTGTTGGGTAGTAGCCTTTCGGCTCTAACACTGATTCAGAACGCTGCTTCTCAATCGCTTGATCGATCATCTCTGGGAGCCAACTTTTTACATCGCTGAACACGTGGTTCAAAGATTCAGTCGTCGTGCCGGGTTCATAGAGTTCCAGCATCGCATCGTAAGGCGTGGCGCCCGTCGCTTCAGCACGGATTTGTGCTTCTTCTTGAGATAACTTCACCACTTCAGCCCAGTTCTTTTCAAAACCGGCCCAGTCGTTTGCTTTGCGCTGAGAGCGCCAAGCATGTTCACACTTTGAACCTGCCAATGATTTGGCTTCGACCAAAGATTCAGGCAATACATTGGCTTGTTGCCAATGGCGTTTCATCTCGCGCAGGACAGCGGTTTGTTCGTTATTGAGACTTTCCGCTTCTGCTTCGGCAAACCAATCGCCAAGTTGCGGCTGCGTCATCAAACCATGAATATGAACAGAGAGTTCAGCCATTGCTTCTGAACGCGCTTGAGCGCCACCCGTTGGCATCACCGCCGCTTGATCCCAACCGCAGATGGCAGACAAATGATTGAAGTGAGAAACCTTTTTAGAGTGTTTAACTAATTTATCGAATGCACTCATGAGAATAGCCTTCCTTGACGAAAAATGAGAGAGAAGTGTACCAACGTGCTACAAATTAACAAGTGACCTGAATCGGTGTTTTGGTGACCTGACCCAGCGACGTGAACCTTGCCCGACAAGCAAGATCTTGCTTGCACAAAGGCAGTTTATTGCTCTAATTGTAATGAATTAAATATAACTGATTGATTTTAAAAGAATGCTAAAGTGGCATCGACTTTGCTCCCTTACTCACTGAATTCGCGCTGAGCGCACTTACATCACGAACGTTTTATCGAATGGCAAAGGTTGTCTTAACCCGTTGCCTGATAAACAACCAGTTAGAAAGGAATGAGCAATGCCAACTCCATGTTATATCTCTATCGAAGGTCAAACTCAGGGTCTTATCACTGCAGGCGCTTGTACTGCGGATTCTATCGGCGATTCATTCGTTGAAGGTCACGAAGACGAAATGCTGGTTCAGCAGTTCGACCACATTGTCACCGTACCGACTGACCCACAATCGGGCCAGCCTTCAGGTCAACGTGTTCACAAACCATTCAAATTCACTGTGTCTCTGAACAAAGCCGTTCCTCTGTTGTACAACGCACTGGCTTCAGGCGAGAAGATGACGACTGTTGAACTGAAATGGTACCGCACGTCTATCGAAGGCAAACAAGAAAACTTCTTCACCACCAAGCTGGAAAACGCGTCTATCGTGGATATTCAATGTGAAATGCCACACTGCCAAGATCCAGCAAAATCTGATTTCACTCAGAACCTGACTGTTTCGATGTCTTACCGCAAAATCACGTGGGATCACGTGAACGCGGGTACTTCAGGCTCAGACGATTGGCGTAAACCAGTCGAAGCGTAATTTACGCGCGAGCTGCGTTGCCCGTCTCAAGGCGGGCAACCTTGTGAACCTTAAGCACAAAGCATCCAACCCGCACCCTAGCATCCGCTCGGTTTCGGGTGTTTTGCGCTTAAGGTTTCACCATTTTTACTGAGTATGAAGGAATGGCAGGATGGCGACGTTAAAGTATCAGTTTCATGTGGAAGGTCTGGAGGACGACACGCTGGTGGTGCGTGGGTTCGACGGGCAGGAAACGCTTTCCAGCGAACGCATAAATGGGCAACCGTGCCACGGTTTTCGTTATGAACTGGAGCTGGCCAGTCGGCTTGCTAATTTAACGCCCGATATGGTGGTGGATAAAGTCGCGGAGCTGACGCTCTATCGCGATGATGTGCTCGTTCAACGCGTAAACGGCATCGTGCGCTGCTTTACGCAGGGCGATACCGGCCACCACCACACCTTCTATTCACTCACGTTAGTCCCTGCTTTAGAGCGTTTGTCTCTGCGCCACAACAGCCGCATCTTCCAACTCAACACCGTGCCGGAAATCCTCTCCATTCTGCTGCAGGAAATGGGCATCAACGACTACGCCTTTGCGTTGACCCGTGACTGCGCGCAGCGTGAATTCTGCGTTCAGTACCGCGAAACTGACTTAGATTTTCTCCATCGTCTGGCGGCCGAAGAAGGGTTGGTGTACAGCTTCATTCATGAAGAAGGCAAACACACGCTGATATTCAGCGACGCCTCTGACAGCCTGCCGAAACTCGGTGAGCCAATCCCGTACAACACGCTGGCAGGCGGCATGATTGAATCGCCGTATATCTCGGCGCTGAGCGTGCACTCCCAATCGGAGGTGAGTCAAACGGCGCTGCAAGATTACAGCTTCAAAAAGCCGACATACTCCTTTGCCCAGCAAGCGGTCGGGACTGAAATGGACTACCAGCAGCCAGACTACGAACATTTCGATGCGCCGGGGCGGTATAAAGACGATGTCAGCGGCAAAGCATTCAGCCAGATCCGCCTCGATTATTTGCGCCGCAACGCGCACACCGCAACCGGCAAAAGCAACCAACCGCTGCTGCGTCCGGGCGTGAAGTTTGACCTGCAAGAGCACCTTGATGACACCTTAAACCGAGATTGGTTGGTGGTGAGTGTCACCTGCCAAGGTACGCAGCCTCAGGCGCTGGAAGAAGCTGGCGGCAATGGCGCGACCACCTACGCGAACCAATTCTCGCTCATCCCGGCGCATCGCACTTGGCGCGCCACGCCGCAAGCCAAACCTCAGGTTGATGGCCCGATGATTGCCACAGTCGTAGGCCCAGAAGGCGAAGAGATCTTCTGTGATGAGTACGGCCGCGTAAAACTGCATTTTCCATGGGATCGCTACTCCAACGGTGATGAGCACAGCTCGTGCTGGGTGCGTGTCTCGCAAGGCTGGGCGGGCAGTCAATACGGCATGATCGCTATTCCGCGCATTGGCCATGAAGTGATTGTGTCGTTTCTCAATGGCGACCCCGACCAACCAATTGTCACCGGTCGTACCTATCATGCCACCAACACTGCGCCATATACGCTACCGGATAATAAAACCAAAACTGTGCTGCGCACCAAAACCCATCAGGGGCAGGGTTACAACGAACTCAGTTTTGAAGACCAAGCGGGCAGCGAACAAATTTACCTGCACGCGCAGAAAGACTTTGACAGCCTGATTGAAAACGACCACACCAGCGTGATTCAACACGACAAACACCTCACGGTGGAGAACGATCGCTTTACTCAAATTAAAAACAATCAGCATCTGACGGTGGGCGGCGAAAGCCGTGAATCAGTGACCGGAAATCGAACTCTGATGGTTGAAGGTTCATTGCATGTGAAAACCGGTAGTGTTTGGGTGAATGAATCGGGTACTGAAGTCCATATTAAAGCGGGCCAAAAGGTCGTCATTGAAGCTGGCTCCGAAATCACCGTGAAAGCGGGCGGCAGTTTTGTGAAAGTCGACCCGGCAGGGGTTCATCTTTCAGGTGCAGGTGTGAACCTAAACTCGGGCGGTAGCCCGGGCAGTGGCAGTGGTTTCAGTGGTCAAGCTGCCACACTACCGGGCAATTTGGACGATGCGCCGCCACTGGATGCTCCGAAAACGGTATCTTACGAAGCTTTGTTGCAGGCAGAGGAAGCCAATGTGCCTGCAGTGAAACCTTGTCCACTCGCGGAGGGTAATTCATGATTTCTGAGTGGCTAGATACACAAAGCTTGCCTGTCTTTTGGCTTGCCAAAGCAGACCCTTTTAAACAAGCCGTAAGCGAAAATGGCGGTCTTGCGTTCGAGCATTCCATCCCACTTTTTTATGGGGACATGTTTGCCAATGCGATGCCATTGTCACCTTGGTTGGTGCCTGCCGATGAATCCCTGGCTGCGGTTTCTCAAGAGACGTTGCAGCAGGGGGTGTTCTTCACATCATCGGCCGATCTACAGGATCTGACTGACCATTTGCGTAGTTTGTTGACCGCAGGATTGGATGGTGAAGAAGTAGTCTTTCGCTTTTACGATCCGAAAGTGTTATTGCCAATGCTCACGGTAATGGATGAGAGCGATCTCAACGCGCTATTCGGCAATATCAAGGAATTGACTGCTTTCCATACCGAAACAGACCAATTGCAAACTTGGTCGTCAACCCGAGTGACGCCGTTCGAACTGCAATCAGCACCTTGGTGGCGAATGAAAGAGGCACATCTTAAGCCACTGTACTCTACTCAAACTCATGCCGTGATTTTAGAAAAGCGATTCTGGGAAGTGTTGCCCGAATCGATGGAGGCGCTTGACCAACCCGTGGAGACCATCAAACAGACTTTGGTTCAGGCTCAATCGCAAGGATTTAACCCCGAACAAGGGGAACTGGCAGTGTTGAACATGCTGGTTCAACGCACTCCGGTGTCGATGGCGGAAGTATGCCTCGCTTTTCACTTATCTAATCCAGAACAAGAACAGTTATTGAATATTCAGGAGAAATTTGTATGAGCAGTACAGGAACCAACGCTTATTGCTTACCATGCCAACAGTTAACTCACTGGATAGAAATTCTTGTTCGAGATGAAAATAATCAACCATTCTCGGGGGTGACTGGTGTAGTGGTTGACTCCAATCAAGTTGAACATCCTGTCGAACTGAGTGATGACCCCATTTTGATTGAGCAGCTACCGCCCGGCCCGGTACAATTGGTTTTAGACGCAGAGCCATGGATCCTCGAAGCTCAAGCTGAGACGCATCCGAGAAATAACACGGATAAGCCGACCAAAGATTTTGCTGCTGGTTATAGCGGTCACAATGGTGGCCCAGTGAAATATGCAGAAATCACCACTGGCGATCTCACGCTGTTACCCGAGAAAGTAACACTGCCGACTTACCATCAGAAAGGGAAAGGTGATGCAGTTAAATTGATCGTCGATAAAACGTATGTTCTTCAGGTCAGAGCGTACAAGTTCATCACCTTGCGTGTCGGCATGTTCTTCGATGGTACTGCCAACAATACCTATGGTGCGATATGGGGTAAGCAGGAACTGGAAAAATACTATTCCACTTGGAAGGCAAAATACGAAGCAGACTGCGACATTCTTTCCAGAAAAACCGGTTACTCCAAAAATGACATACCAGAAGTGCTGCTTTCTGATGACTGTTTTGCGTATCCTAAGAAAGATAACTTCTTTATCTCATTGTTTAAAAACGATGACGGGGAAATCGAAACCGTGGAAGGCAGTGCAACCAATGAGCTGACTAATGTTCAGAAGCTGTATGATTTATATTCATATAATAAATATTTCAAAGAAATCAAGACGTTTTCTCATGCGCAATATGTAACAGGAATTGGTACAGGCAATAGTACAAATATCTCACCAGCTGACGAATCTCGAATTGGACAAGGACTTGGAACTGGTAAGTATGGCGTAACGGCCAAAGTCTCCACAGGTATTGCTCAACTTTCAGAAGAGATGGAAGACGTGGCTTCCGACATTTTTGTTAAAGTTGGTCCTGATATAGATGGCATTAGTAAATTACAATTCGATGTTTTTGGTTTTAGCCGAGGCGCTGCGGCCGCGAGGCATTTCGTAAATGTTGTCTTAGACGGAGGTCGTGGTGAGTTTGTTCCAGTATTTTCAAAGGCATGTGTCAATGCAGGATTACCTTTGAAGTTCGGATTTGATTGGGACGAGAAAGATGAAGGCAAGGCAAGTTGTGAAATTAGCTTTGCCGGGTTATTTGACACTGTTGCTTCTGTTGTCGATCTTTTGTCTTTTGATTTTTCAACACATACAGACAATGGAGACGTGCGACTTTGGCTCGATCCTGAACGTGTAAGGCGCGTTGTACATTTAACCGCTGACCCAACCGTTGAATGTCGTGATAATTTTAGCTTAAATCATCTTAACTCGAGAGACGAAAAGCATTTCTATGAATTTGTATTACCAGGCGCACATTCGGATATAGGTGGAGGATATCATTCTAGAGATAGTTTTGTTCATAAAGATTTTTTGCTCCCAATGCTTGAGAATAAGTTGGTTAAAAAAATCAGCAGATCTTTTTCTGGTGAATGGGAGAAAGAACGAGCTAAGAAATATATAAAATCTAAGTTGATGGAATATAAGGAAAGAGATCGGTTAACTGGATGGAATGAGAACGACTATTCTGAACCAGAATTTGAGGTGATAAATAGAGGAAATGACAGGGATAGTGGAACGGTCATTGGGCGTCTCTATATCAAACGTTTGGTTTCAGGTGATCTGTCTAGACTATATCTTCGCTTAATGTACGGTCTATCTGAATTTCATGGTGTTCCATTTGATGATAACGATGGTGAAATTTGGTCTGATTCAATACGAAATGCAAGTCAATATACGGTAGAAGATATTGATACGATTAGTTTCAGAAAGTTTAATGATGAAATATTAAAGTCTGCCAAATGTGGAGAATATGACTCCTTGTCAAAAAGACTCGGTGGGAAAAATGTTAAAGAAGTATTCATGGCAATGAACTTGTATCATCATTCATCAGGTGCTGATATCGGTATGGCACCTCTTTGGGATGAAAAACAGAATTGTTTCAAACGGGCCAGCTATGAATGTGAAAAGGGGAAATAATTTGAATTATAAATATATAATCACATCTGTACTATCACTTTTATTGATAGCTTGTGCTTCGGATGCTTCGCCAGTACCTGGAAAAAAGTGGCAAGTGAGCATTGTTATGCCGTCGTTGTACCCAGTAAATGTTACTCAAGCATATGGAATAAATGACAGCGAGGACTGGACTGTATTAGTGCATAATTTTACTCAATTTATGAGTACCAGTGAATTGAGTTATGTTCGTGAAAAATTACCCGACTATAATGGATTTGGATTGCCATTACATCCAATAAGCATCATTCGCAGAAATCAAATTGGTGGAACGAATCATTTGCCTGATGCTATCTATATTTATTGGGGATCGTTAGTAAATACCAAGTTTTATGTGACCAAATATGAACTTGATAAATCAGTGAAAGAACTAATGGCTACCAGAGGAAGTTTTCGGCGTGAAAACGGATTTGTGGTTAAGAACTGTTATCGCAACGAAATAATCTTTGGGTTGCTACCTGACGGAAGAGCAAAAGTCTGGCTTGAGGGATGCGGCGAGACAATTTATGTGAAAGAGTTACCACCAGATAGAATTCTTGATCATGATAGTAATGGGAAACGTGTTGAGGATTATAAAAATAGCTCATTGTTTACTGAGGTTAAAAAAAGAGCTGAAGATGAAGGTGTATCAATTGACCCGATTCCATGGGACAAGGTGAACAAAGTTTATACTTTAGAAAAAGTAAAGACTTTAGATGAAGCTCTGAGTGCTAGCCATCAATAAAAATTTAATGAAAACGCCCGGCTCACAGCTGGGCGTTTTCTTATCTGGCGATAATCTGTTAGAGACACAAATCACACTTTACGGTATAAGTTAACCACTTGTGACTTTTCAGGGATTGATATGTACATACAGAACATTGAAGCGTTTCTTATCGCCATTACTATTCTCACTTTAACGCCCGGTCTTGATACTGCGCTGGTGATTCGCAACACCTCCCGAGCGGGGATGGTGGATGGCTGTGTGACCAGCCTTGGGATTTGTGCTGGCTTATTCGTGCACGCAACTTTTTCCGCGATTGGTATTTCTGCCATTTTGACTCAGTCGGCTGATCTGTTCCACTTCATGAAAATGATTGGTGCGGCGTATCTGATTTGGTTGGGTATCTCTAGTTTGCGTACCTTGTTGAAAACTGGGCAGGGCATGAACGTGGCAACTTTGTCTCATTCACAGCTCAGCGTTAAGCGTTCTCTACGTGAAGGTTTTCTATCTAATGTTCTTAATCCGAAAACGGCGGTTTTTTACCTTGCGTTCTTGCCTCAGTTTATTAACCCTGAACATTCACCGTTGCTTCAGTCGTTATTGATGGCAGGTATTCATTTTGTGATTGCGATGGTTTGGCAGTGTGGCCTGGCGGGAGCATTGAGTTCTGCAAAAAACTTGTTGAAGAACGCATCTTTTATGCGTTGGATGGAAGGGACAACCGGTTTTGTTTTGGTCGCGTTGGGTTTGAAGCTCTTACTCGAAAAAGATACGGTTTAATAAAAAAGCGCCCATTGGGCGCTTTTCTATTATCGTGTTTGCTGAGCTTTGAACGCTGGTTGCGTCTCGTTCATTGCATTGGCAAAGAAACGCTTGGTTTCCTCGACCACAATATGACGCAGCGCAATCAGACCTATCAAGTTCGGAATGGCCATCAAACCATTCACGATATCGGCAATCACCCAGATCATATCCAATTTCAGGAATGCGCCTGAGGCTACCAGTGCAATGAATACGATTTTGTATGGCAGCACCGCTTTGGTACCGAACAAGAATACGATGCAGCGTTCACCGTAGTAGTTCCAGCCCAGAATCGTTGTAAATGCGAAGAACATCAAACCAATAGAAACCAGCATTGGGCCAATCGTTTCAGCGTTCAAGCCCACTGCAAATGCGTAAGTGGTCATCGCCGCGCCTGAAAAATCACTCTGCCATGCGCCTGTTAGGATCAGCGCCAAGCCAGTCATCGTACAGATGATGATGGTATCGAAGAAAGTCCCTGTCATCGAGATGAGACCTTGTTTGACACAAGAGTCGGTTTTCGCAGCCGCAGCAGCCATTGGTGCGCTACCTAAGCCCGATTCATTTGAGAACACACCGCGTGCAATACCCGATTGAATCGCCAGCATGATGCTCGCACCCAAGAAGCCGCCTGTTGCTGCTGAAGAACTAAAGGCAGAGGTGAGAACCAGTTCCACCGCGCTCATCAGTTGATCAGCATTGGTGACGATCACGCTCAAACACGCGACGATATAAAATAGAGCCATGGCGGGAACAACTTTACCGGCCACTTTAGCAATTGACTGAATGCCACCGATGGTGACGAATGCGACCAGTAGCGTCAGCACAACTGCGGATGCTTCACGCGACACACCAAAGGAAATTTCAGTCGCATCGAGAATTGCATTCACTTGCGGGAAAGTACCGATACCAAAACAGGCAACGCCGAGCGCGAAGATGGCAAACATGATTGCCAACGCTTTCGAACCCACGCCATATTGCAGGTAGTACATTGGGCCGCCGACCATTTGACCATTGTCGTCGACTTTACGGTATTTCACCGCCAGTAGGCATTCAGCGTATTTGGTTGCCATACCAAACAGCGCAGCCAGCCACATCCAGAAAAGTGCACCAGGACCACCGAGTTTAATGGCAGTTGCGACGCCGACAATGTTCCCCGTACCGATGGTGGCAGACAGTGCCGTACACAGCGCGGCAAAGCTCGAAACGTCCCCTTGTTTATCGGAAGATTTGTCTCGGCTGAACACCATTTTTAGTGCTGTTGGCAGGTGACGAAATTGCAATAGACCCAAACGAAAAGTGAAGTACACGCCAGTACCGACGAGCAAAATAAGTAGTGGTGGGCCCCACACAAAGCTATCAATTGTATGTAATAGTGAAAGTAGATTAGTCATGTTTTCCCCTTAATAAACAACATCTAAGGAGAAGAGGGAAAGGGCGGATCGAAAAATGGATCAAACAGTAACAGGCCAATGGCCAGCTACAATACGGGTAACCTTTCACTCCTCTGTCCTTTTGCCTGAGAGTTTCACTCCGCTTAGTGGATAAGCAGAACTTGCTCCTTCGGCGACCGATTGAACGGTTCTCTCCAGAGGTTCCTCCAACTACAGTCCTCGCACATTCTTCTTAGGGAAGAATAAAGCACCTGAAAGATTTACTTCTTCGGCGGGTATGTTTGCCTATTTTGTTAAAAATAGGTTAACAACCTCTCTCCTGCAGTCTTCAACGGAACAATTACCTATAGAGATAGGTAACTTGCTCGATGATACTAACCAAAACAAAGTGTGATGTCATCTACAAAATTCATCGAATACAGAAATCTTGTCTAAGATGTGGTGGAATAAACTTTTCTCTGACCTTTCATGCGGTATAAGTGGTATAAAATAGAGAATTACAAAGGGAGCGAGCCATGAGCAGACTGATAACCATAGGATTATTGATTGTGCTGGCATACTTTCTGATCCGCTATCGAACCAGTGAGAAACTTCAGAAAGGTGTGGTTATTACTTTAGGGGCGGCATTCGTGATTTATACCGTCTCCGTGGTCGTTGCTGAATTAATCCGCTGATGTTGATTTAGGAGTAAAACTTGAACCAGAAACATTTAGACGATAACGAAGATGTAGTTGTCATTGAAGAGCGTGATAAGCGCAGTTATCTCTATATTGGTATCGCCGCAGTGCTGGGCTTAGCGCTGGGTGGGCTGGTTGGCTCGTCGCTTACGGCAGCGAAGTGGGAAAGTGTTTATCACACATTGGAAGCGCAGTTTCAGCGTTCGAAAAGCGATGATACCCAACAAAAGGCTGACACCGAACAAAAAACAGCGGCAATGAACAGTGAGTGGGAAGCCAAGCTGCAAGCGGCGTTAGATGAACAAACCAAACAACATCAAGCAAACGTCAACAAGCTTGAAAAACAAGTCTCCGAGCTTGAGAAAGTGAACTCGACATTAGAAAACGAACTGTCCGCACAGAAAAATGCGTTGGCGGCTTCTGATGCGAAAAATAACAAACTGAACCGTCAGGCGGACATGCAAGCCACCATGTTTGAACGTTCTCGCGAGCTTTTCCAGAAAGAGCTTAAGATCAAGCAAGAAATGGAAGCGATGCAGAAAGAACGTGATGCATTGGTTCCTGCGTTGAAAGACCTGAAGAAAGAGTGCGATGCCTATTTGGAAGGCAAATCATGGGATGCCAAATCGGATTCTTGTGACAAGCAAGATGAGGCCAATTCTCGGATTAGCCAATTGGATCAGATGATACGAGTCCATAAAATGGATTTGGAACAAATCAAAGCGTTGTCCGAAGAAATCGGCCTGTAAATACGCAATAGCTCATCTCCGATGAGCTATTTTTTATCCTCAATACGAGGATGTGAAAGTTTTCGTGTGGTTTTCAGGTCGTGTAGATAGAGATAACCGTGATAAGCGAGTGATTATGCTGAGTTGGAAAGATGTTTTGGAGTTTGCCAATCATGGCAATCTGACCCCAACGCGCCGTGTTGATAAATCTGCGCAGGAATGGCGAGAATTGCTGACGGAAGTGCAGTATCACGTCACGCGCGACCATGGCACGGAAAGGCCGTTTTCTTCGGAAATGTGCAGCGTGTTTGAAGCGGGGATCTACCACTGTGTTTGCTGTAAAACGGTGCTGTTTGATTCCAACACGAAATACGATTCTCGCACGGGATGGCCGTCGTTTTCTCAGCCAGTCAAACCGAACGCAATTTCCTACCATATGGATACCAAACTGGCGACGCCGAGAGTGGAAGTCCGCTGCAATAGTTGCGACGCCCATTTAGGCCATGTTTTCCCTGACGGCCCACCGCCCAGTGGATTACGGTACTGTGTGAATTCGGTTGCAATTGAGAAAGAGCAAGACCGTTAACATTTTTCGCGGAGAAAAAATCCAGCCCTGAGGCTGGATTTTTTAGACTTCATTGCAACGCATTAGTCGCGGAAGTTGTTGTACTGGAATGGTTGTTCCAGTTCGCTATCGCGTAGCAGGGCAATGACCGATTGCAGATCATCACGTTTCTTGCCGGTGACTCGCACTTTGTCGCCTTGAATGGATGCTTGCACTTTCAGCTTGGCATCTTTGATCATTTTTACGACTTTCTTCGCGAGGTTCGTTTCAATACCTTGGACGAACACGACATCTTTGTACCAGTTCTTACCTGAGTGTACCGATGCTTTCACATCCATTGAACGTGGGTCAACGCCACGTTTAGCCAGGTTGTTACGTAGAATGTCCATCAGCTGTTGCAGTTGGAAGTCACCTTCAGCAGCCAATTTCACTGTCTCTTCTTTCAGTTCAAAACTGGCGTCTACGTTACGAAAATCAAAACGGGTTGCCAACTCACGGTTGGAGTTATCAACAGCGTTACGAACTTCAACAACATCGATTTCAGAAACAATATCAAAAGAAGGCATCTTAATGTTTTCCTTATGGTTAACTTGCGCGGCGTACTTTAATCGATTGAGCCAGCATAGCAAGCATTGTTGCTGTATCTTCCCAACTCAGACACGGATCGGTGATCGATTGACCATAAGTCAGGTTGTCCAGATCGTGCATCGGTTGGTTGCCTTCAAGAATAAAGCTCTCAGCCATTACGCCCGCCACTTTATGGCTGCCTGATTCGATCTGTTGACAAATGTCTTTTGCTACATCGATCTGCTTGCGATGCTGTTTCTGACAGTTGGCGTGGCTAAAATCCACCACCAAACGTTCAGGAAGACCAAATTCCGCCAGCTTCGTACATGCGGCATCAACAGAAGCGGCATCAAAGTTGGTGCCGTTGTCGCCACCACGCAGAATGATATGACCAAACGGGTTCCCACTGGTGCGGTAGACCGTCATGCGACCATTTTTATCTGGCGAGTAGAAATAGTGGCCGGATTGCGCAGCGCGAATCGCATCAATCGCAATCTTCACATTGCCGTTGGTGCCATTTTTAAAGCCAACCGGGCACGACAGTGCCGAAGCCATTTCGCGGTGAATTTGAGATTCAGTCGTTCGTGCGCCAATTGCGCCCCAAGTGATCAGGTCTGCAATGTACTGGCCGGTGATCATATCGAGGAATTCAGTGGCAGTTGCCAGACCCAGTTTGTTGATGTCCAGTAGCAGTTGACGAGCTTTGTTCAAACCCGTTTCCAGTGCGTAGGAACCATCGAGGTTCGGATCGGTGATCAGGCCTTTCCAGCCAACGACAGTGCGTGGCTTTTCGAAATAGGTACGCATCACAACAAACAGTTCGTTGGCGTATTGATCTTGAATAGTACTTAGGCGGCGCGCGTAATCCATCGCAGCTTCGGTGTCGTGAACAGAGCATGGGCCGACAATCACTAACAGGCGATCATCTTCTCCGGTAAGAATGCGCTCGATTTGGCGTCGAGAATTGGCGATGCGTTCTGCTACTTCATCCGTGATGGGATGGGCGTGGCTAAGTTCTGCCGGTGTGGGCATGGGGCCCAGTGCTTGGGTTCTTAATTCATCAGTTTTTAGTGGCATAGGATAGCCTGTCCTTTTATTGCGAGGCCCTAAAGATAACGAATTTAAGTATCAGAATAAACCGTTACGCAAAAAAGGAATTTCTTACCGCGCGTAAAGTGAAAAGTTATGCAAAATAATTCAATAAATATTGATTTGTGGGCTTGTTTTTCTTTGCATCTCTAGGTATTTTCGACTTGAACATCATCATGATAAACGGAGCTGTAATGAGTTTAGAACACCATGCCACCCTTCATGAGCAACTCGCTCTGGGGAACACCTTGCCAAAAGCCAATGTACAAGTACCGAGTTCTCATCTGTTTGTCTCTTTGTCTGAACTCATTGCTGAAAGCGTATTTTATCATCCAGCCTTAGTGAGCGGCGTGGAAAACCTCACTGCATTGGAGAAAAGCTCACTGGACGCGATGCTCGACGGGAAGCCGTTGGCGCATCATTTTGTCGAGACATTAGTTACGCAGATTGAAAACAACATCGAAGCGCATCATGACACGATTCGTGTCTGTTTGAGTGCGGCCGACAGCTATGCGTTTCAAGCGCTCTTGGGTGGTTCATTGGAACACGATGAAATCAATCCGGTCATGGGCGTACGTGGTGTGGCGCGTTTTGCTTCGTCAGACTATAGCGCAGCGTTTGCGATGGAATGTGACGTGATTAAGCAATTGCGTAAAAATCATCACAACGTCGAAATTGTTGTCCCGTTTGTGCGCACGCTGAGCGATGCAGCGACCATCATTGATCGACTGGCAGAGCAGGGCTTGCCTCGCGGTCTGAACGGCTTGAAAGTGCTGTACGTGTGCAATGTGCCTTCCAGCGTGATGGTGGCAGACCGTTTGCTGCATTACTTTGATGGTGTGGTGCTGGATTGGGAATCGCTGGCGCAATTTACGCTTGGCATCGACAAACTCAATGAGTCGTTGGCGTACTTGTACAACCCAGACAGCGAGTCGATTACGCAACTGGCAGACATTGCGATAAAAGCTGCCCATCAAGCGAAAAAGCCCGTGTTGGTCGTCACGCAGTCGTTGGAATCGTATCCGAAACTTCAAAATTACTTGTTGGAGAACGCGCAAGCGGAAGCCATCTTCAATTTCTAAGTGAACTTGATGCGACAAGCCAGCCATTAAGCAGGCTGGCTTCTTGTTTTTTGTAACATCTCATTGACAATTTAAATGCGGTCTAGTCAACTGGTCTGACAACTATAAAAGAAGGTCTGGCCTATGCTCTCCGCACTCACAAAAGCAAATTTTTACCTCAATTACTTTGGCTTGATGAAAGTTCCGCTCATCTGGTATTGCCGGCCAAAGCTCATCACGCTGAACGACCAATCGGTGGTGGTGCGTATACCGCTAAAGCGTCGCAATAGAAATCACCTCAATAGCATGTATTTTGGCGTTCTCGCGGTCGGTGCAGACGTGGCGGGTGGCTTTATGGCGATGCAAAAAGCACAGCAACGCGGTGAAACCGTCTCGCTGGCATTTAAAGCGGTGAAAGGGGAGTTTTTAAAACGGCCGGAAGCGGATGTGTATTTTCATTGTGATGAAGGCGACGCGATTGACGCCATGTTGGATGAAACCATCGAAACCGGTGAGCGTGTGAATAAGGCCGTTAAAATTACCGCCACTTGCCCCTCTCTGCATGGTGATGAGCCGATGGCGGAATTCTGGTTAACCCTGTCACTCAAGCGCGTGAATCGACGTTAATCCAGTTCAATCGATTCAATGTCCACAATTTTGCTTCGGTTGAGCACGATTTTCCAACGGTAATAACGTGGCTTGTTTTTGTGGTCTTTCTCTTTGACTATCAAGTTAATCAAATGACGCTTCTCGACCGACTCTTTACTCACTTGGCCATTGCTCAGTTGATAAATGCGGTTCGATCCTTTATCCATTAAACGCGTTAATGCTCGTAAATCCACCAGCACGCTTTCTCGTGTGGCTTCGTAACCGCTCATGAATCGGGATGTGGTCATCTCGGTCTCTGAGCGGTAATGCAGAATCTGCTCTTCACGTTGCACAACCCGTTTTTTACGAATGTTTTGAATGCTGTCTGGCAAGCTACTCAAACTTTTGTAATCCAACCATTCGTCCTTTTGACCGACCTGTTTCCCGGTGCTTGGGTCGAAGTAGCGGCGACGCCATTTGGGTTTGCCTTTGCGAATCCAGCGCCACAAGATGTCACGCAGGTCATCTTTAAAAATCTCTCGCAAGGCGTAGATGAACGACATCGCAATGATGAAAGATGCAGTGATCTCTCCCCAATAATCACGAGCCGTAATCGCGGTAATGGTCACCACCACCATCACCAAGCCTGTGGCAATGCCTTTGACTGCACGCTTCATGTTCTTGCCAAGCGATGTGACTTTCTCGTTGAGAATGATGGGGTGCTCAATCAAACGGCGTAGCAAGCGCATTTTGTTACTGAGGCGCGTTATGTCTTTGTCGGCCTTATCTGAGTTGTAATGGTTTAGCGCCCGGTGCGCTTGTTCTTTCTCGACCAGCGTGATCAAGCGTTCTTTGATGGTTTTGTATTCGTTGTCGCGGGTGAGGTGCGACACCATCGACAGAAACTTTTGCTCGGTGTACCACGACAAATAGTTATCGATGTTGGCGTAATAGCGCTTGAGGCTTTCTTCGTAGGGAATGGTTCGACGCAGTCGTTTAAGGATGTCGAGTGACAACTCAATCACGGTATCTACTTCATCTGACGTGACGCTGTCACTTGTATCATTCAACTGGTTAACGGCTTTATCGAGTGCAATCACATATTGATAAGCAAACAAACTCAAGCTGACACGGTACTGCGTAGACGATAAGCGCCCCCGTTGTGCCAGACGGCTGTGCACCAAGGGCAGCAGGATCTGATCACTGTAATAGGACCGTTTTTGGTGGATGGAACTGTAAAAAAACTCCGTCTCTGACATCATTTCCGGAGTGAGGCCTAGCTCTCCGGGGATAAACAGATACATATCAAGATCGAGTTTTTTGCTATCGGACATCTCCGATGAAATCTTTAGGGTGACGGCATCTTGCTTATCGACAGTGATCAACGAAAACTCCTGAAAAAATTGCTTAATTTTCTCTGTTGAATGGGGGAAAGCATAACAGAGATCACGTATAATCTCTGCAAATTTGATGTGAGACAGTTTTAAATGATTAACGTTGGTCAGATTAACAATCTAGAAGTCGTAAAAATTACCGATTTTGGTGTCTTCCTAGACGCCGGGGAATTCGGGACGACGTTGCTGCCAAAACGATTCGCACCTGAAGGTGTGGAATTGGGACACTTTATTGATGTGTTCCTGTACTTTGATTCAGAAAACCAACTGGCGGCGACCACAGAAACACCAATCGCCAAAGTGGGTGAATGGGGCCTGATGAAGATTGAAGGCGTCAACACGACCGGTGCTTTCGTCAACTGGGGAATCAAAGACAAAGATTTGCTTGTGCCCTACAGTGAGCAACGTGCGCGTTTCACTGCTGGTCAAAATATCTTGGTTTATGTGTATACCGATAAAGCCTCGGGCCGTATCGTGGGCACCACGAAGTTCAACAAGCTGCTGGATAAAACGCCAGCCAAGTACGCGCAAAATGAACAGGTTGATTTGATCATCGCAGAACGCTCCGACTTGGGCTTTAAGGCGATCATCAACGGTCAACACTGGGGCATGATTTTCCCATCTGATGTATTTGGTAAGCTCTTTATCGGTAAGAAGCTGAAAGGTTACATCAAGCATATTCGTGAAGATGGCAAAATCGATCTGGCGCTGCAGAAAGTGGGCGTTGCGAAGATGGATGATCTGAGCGAGAAAATTCTGGACACTTTGCAGAAGAAAGGCGGCTTCTTGCCACTGAGCGATAAGTCGACGCCGGAAGCGATTTTTGCGACCTTCCGAACCAGTAAGGGCACCTTCAAGAAGACCATCGGTGGCCTGTTTAAGCAAGGTAAGATCCTGATTGAAAAAGACGGTATTCGCCTCGCGGAATAAGGTATTTTCCCTAAGAAAAAAAGGCCCAAAACGTAAGGCGTTTAGGGCCTAGGGGAATGGCTCCAAAGAGCCTGCGCTAATGGAACTGAGTCTAAGACTGCTTAAGATTAAGTGTAGTACAGACTCATTTTTTCGCGACAGGCCGACAGCATTTCATGCTGTCGTTTACCGGTTTAGAACAGGTTTTTATCTCGAACCAGTTCGCGAGGAAGGCCATTTTTCACGCGATTCCCCACCCATTTCCCGAGTCCAATCACATCGTTACCATAACAGACAATCACTTCGCCTTGGCCACTTTGACCTTCTGGACGCACATCTCGCCCCATGTACCATTCGCGTGCATCATCAATCGAAAGTTCAACACGATTGGCTTCTTGGCCAGTTGCTAACGTCGTCGCGACTTGGTGTTGCCAGCGATAGCCTTTCTTATGGGTTTCTGCAATTTTGATCCCCATGCGTGAAAAACGTAGTTTTCCGAGCATCGGTTCAAGGGCATGCGGGAATAGCCACACATCGTTGTCGCGCAGCCAAATGTCCGCGTCTTGTGGTAGGTGGATGCTCAATGCGCCATCCAGTTGTTTTTCAATCTCGGCGCGGACTTTGTTCGACGCTTTTTCGAACGGGAACTTGCCCAGGCGTTTTTTCACCGCAGGTGTTTCAACGGCGGCATGTTTGCGAATCCGAGCTACAAAGAAGCCTTCGCAGTCATAAACTTGAGGGAAAATATGCAAGAAACCTTCTTCGGTAATCGCTTGGTCTGCATGTTCGAACAAATTATCAAGGCGCTCAAAACTCACTGCATCGCCATAGGTATTTTTCAGATGCCAACAGACCTGTTGGTTCTCTTCTCGGCTTAATGTACAGGTTGAATAGACCAACACACCGCCGACTTTCAGCGCTTGAAATGCGCTTTCAATCAAGTCCTTTTGTGTATCCGCAATCGATAATACAGAAGCTTTGCTCCAGTTTTTCATCGCATCGGGATCTTTGCGAATGGTGCCTTCGCCAGAGCAGGGCGCGTCAATCAGCACCGCATCGAACTGTTCGGGTAACCAGCCGCCAAATACACGACCATCGAAGTTGCTTAATGCGGTATTGAGAATGCCACAGCGTTCGATGTTAGCGTGCAATACTTTCACTCGGCTGGCTGAGAATTCATTGGCGACCAAAATGCCGGCATTATTCATCAGTGCTGCGATTTGCGTGGTTTTCGAACCCGGCGCTGCCGCCATATCCAATACGGCATCAAAACGTTCGCTAGCATCCATAAACAGTGCCGAGACGGGCATCATTGAGCTGGCTTCTTGAATGTAGAATAGTCCCGCCATGTGTTCTGCGGTATTGCCTAACGGCACGTCGCTCTCGTCGGCATCAATCCAGAATCCGGTGTCACACCAAGGCACCGCCTCTAACATCCAACCTTTCTCTTTGGCGCGCGACAGAAATGCTTCCACACTGATCTTCAGCGTGTTGACCCGAATGCTTTTACGCAATGGGCGCTGACAAGCGGCAATGAAATCATCCATGTTCAACGACGAAGGTAGGATTTCGGCCATGGTGGAAAGAAACGCTTCAGGTAGAGAAATATTTGAATGCAAAATGGTATCTCGGTCTCGGATTGGGGGCCGGAATTATATACCTTTCACAGAGGTTCTTGAAGTTGTCATGTGACGTAAAGTAATAAGGCAGCCGTTTGGCTGCCTTATGGATAGGGTTAGATGTATGGATCGCGTTCCATGTAGGATTTCGCTTGGGCTAAGATTTTGGAATGGCGGTTCGCCATTTTTTCCAATCGTCTTGCGCGGCAGGATAGAGGTAGAACGATTGCCCGGATTTTGCGGGCGCGAGCAACTGCTTTTGCTCTGGGGTGGCGAAGGTAATGCCGCCGCGCACTAAGCTATCCAATGTTCCGGCCTTCACATTCGCCCCTGTCAGGCCAATCGACACATCCAGCCCTGACGTGTTCCAGAACACGCTATTTTCACGCACGAGGTAGGCATAGTTCGGCTCAATTTCAATGGTGGAAATCACGCGATCGGCAAAGCTACCCAGTTGAACATCCGTGACGCGTCCCACTTCAATGTCGCGATACAACACCGGCGTGCCCACATTCACGGAGCCACGGGTCTCGCTTTGCAGGCTAAACACAACGCCTTTTTCCTGATAAGGCATGTCGGCCAGCGTAAAGTGCTTGGTGGTTTGACCGCTTCCCGGTTTCACTTCAATCGACTTGGATATTAGATTTTGCAGGTTGGCGATGCCTTGCAGACCCACTTTGGCTTCCGCCAACCAGAATACCGACCCTGCTTTGGCAATATAAGGCGCGTAAGCGGGCTGAATGCGGGCTTTAAAACGCACGTTTGGCGAGCCAAAGTCGGGCATCACATCGGTAATTTCGCCGACTTGGACGCCGTTGTATTTAATCGGCGTACCGAGCGTGATGCCGGTATCACCATTGGCAGTAAGAAGAATCTCTTCGCCATATTTCTGCGCGTGCTGGTAATCGGGGTAGAGTTTCCACAACTTGCCCTGTTTGTTCTCAACACCATTGATGTTGTCAAACGCGATGCCGCCTTGAATCAGCGTCTGCAACGGTGCGGCTTTGACACTCACACCAGACAATGAGGCGTTCACTTCAACACCGGAACGGTTCCAGAATACCGTTTGTGGCGTGATCAAATGTTTGTATTGGTTTTCGATCTTCGCTTCGATCAGGACGCCGCTCTGCGTGAGTTTGAAGTTCGCGATGGTGCCAACTTTGAGATTGCGATAGAGCAGCGGGCTGCCAGCACTCACTGGTGGCAGCTCATCGGCAAATAGCTGCAAGGTTTGCGAGCCAGATTGATTGTATTTCGCAATTTCGGCCAGAGATTGGCTTTGATACAAGCGGTAGTTTGCTTGCATCGTGGCGTTGCCTTCGCTGACGAAACTGATGGAGCCGGTCAAGAGCTGTTTGGCCGGAGGAATGGAGACGTTCAAGCCGGCTTCCGTCAGCTCTGCTGTTGCTGCCCCTGTGACGTAGAAGCGACTTTGAGAGCGCACCAGCGCTGCGTATTGTTTGTCGATTTGTACATCAAATTCCACATGATCTTCAGCAAGCTTCACTGCGGTGACCGAACCCACGGCGACGCCGCGATAGAGAATCTGCGCATCCTTATCCAAGCCAAAAGAACTGTCGGCGGTCAGGGTGAGGGGGACAGATTGCGACTGCTCTTGGTTGAATGCCACTTTACGCACGGCAGTAAAATGTCTGGCGCGTTTGCCGTCACCCGGAACCAGTGTGAGAAAGTTACCTTTGACAAGGTTGGCTAAGTTTTCAACGCCGGTTAGTGAGACTTTCGCTTCTTCTAACACAAAGTGGCTGCCCGATGTGAGCAGATCGCTAAACGCTGGTTGAATGGCGGCCGATGCTAAGATTTGGTCATTTTGCAGCTGCAAGTTGGTGATTTGACCAATTTCAATGCCACGATAGATGATTGGTGCGCCCGACGGATTGATGTTGTTGTCGTCTGGAAGCACGATCTTCACCGGAATACCGCGCCCGGCAGTTTTGAGATCTTTGTAGAGGCGAAATTGTGTATTCTGCGCCACAGGCTCTCCACCATCTGGGGAATCGACCGCGATCGAGCCGCCCAGCAGCGCGCTGAGGCTCTCCAGTCGTACATCGACGCCGTCAAAACCAATGCTGGTGCCGATGCCGCTTACGTTCCAGAAACGACTTTCTGAGGTAATAATGTGGCGATATTCGTTGCGAATAGAAGCCTGAATGACGACCGATTTGGCGTCGTCATTGAGCTTGTAACTGTAGACTTCACCAATCGGAATTTTCTTGTAGACGATTTGCGATCCAATCGAGATGCCACCCAAATCGCTGGCTTTGAGCGAGATGGTTAAACCGCTGTTGGCCAGCAGATCCGACGGTGCAGAATCCAACGCGCGATATTGTTCAGGATGATCGTTGTCGTCATCCACGTCGCTGCCCGGCTGGATGGCGATATAGTTGCCCGAGACCAACGCATCCAGCCCCGAAACACCGGATAAACTTGCGGTCGGTTTGACCAGCCAGAATCGTGTTTCCGAAGAGAGCAGGCGAGTGGCTTCTGGATACACATCGGCTTCAACGTAAATACTGTTGAGATCCGGAGAAAGCTTGATATCGCGAACCATGCCCACTTCTAAGCCTTGATAGCGGATGGTGGTGCGACCGGCAACCAAGCCTTGTGCATCGGAGAAGTAAATTTGAATACGCTCGCCCGCATCGTGAATGGCCTTGACGACTAGCCAACCGGCAAGAATCATCGTGAGGATCGGCAAAATCCACAATGGGGAAATGCCTTTATTACGCTTTACATCGGGCGAATAGGCGGCTTGTTTCGTTGGTTCATTACTCATTATTCGACTCATTCTTCGAAGCGGCGCTCGGATAATTGTCCCATATCAGGCGGGGATCGAGGCTTTCTGCGGCCAACATGGTCAATACGACCACCATACCAAAAGCGACCGCACCATATCCGGGCGTAAAATCAAGAATCTGGCCACGATCGACCAAGGTTAGCATGATGGAAATCACAAACAGGTCCATCACAGACCATTTGCCAATCCATCGAATCACATAAAAAATCGTCATTCGCTGGCGGTGGTATACGCTGCGTTTAAAGCGGATCGCCAGCAATAAATAAATCAGTCCCAAAATTTTGGCGACCGGTACAACAATACTGGCGACAAAAATGATGATCGCAATCCCCACCATGCCGCTGTTCACTAATGAAGCAACGCCGGAAAAAATGGTGTCTTCTAAGCGTTGACCGTTGGTGATCAAAATCGAAATTGGAATGATATTGGCTGGGAAAATCGCGACGCTGGCGGCAATAACATATGCCCACGTGCGTTCAATGGATTGCGGTTTCCGGTGATACAGTTTGTGATGGCAACGTGTACAACGCGCTGCTTCTGGCTGCGACAAATGGCAGTTGTGACAGTGGACTTGTTTATTATCGGCGGCGTAGTCGCACTCCGGTTTCCATGCTTCCCAATAGCGGCGCACACTGATGCGGCTGATCAGGAGCACAGTGAAGAGTTGCAGCAGCACGAGGCTATACAACGCCGGGCCGACAAAAATATCGGAGTAGTCTTTGAGTTTGAAGCACGATACGGCGACGCTGACCAGAAACACATCCATCATGGCCCAAGATTTGAGTTTCTGAATCAAAGTGAGTGAATAACGCAAGCCTTTAAACCAGTGGTGGTGCAGTGATAAGTGCGCCACCACCACCGAGCCACACACCAAAAATGGTGCCAGCGTGCTGCAGAAAAACACCAGTAGGGCGAGCGCGAGGTAGCCTTCGTTGCTCATTGCCAGGATACCTGCAGGCAGAGAGGCTGGGATCATCACGCCGACCAAGCGTATGCTGATGAAATCGAAAAATTGCGATGGAATAAACAGCAGCAAACAGGTGATCGCGATGGCCAAATTGCCCGACAGTGACGGACTGCCGCCACGATACAACTGCGTACCGCAGCGTGGACAATAAGCGCTTTTTCCCCGTTCGACGTCAATCACGTCCACAGGCAGTTCGCACCCTTGGCACAGCCGAATCGAGCTGCTTTCTGTCAGGTGCTTCTGTAACGCTTTGACTTTCATCGCGTTCGTTCCATACTCACGCGAGTGACAGCGTCACCTTTAGGCGTGCGATTGAATGGAACCGTACAATGTCTGATACAAACCTTCTTGTTCAACCAGCTCTCCATGTGTACCGGATTGACTCACTTTCCCGTCTTCCAGCACGTAGATCAAATCGGCCTGCTTCACTGCAGAGAGGCGGTGCGCCACAATCAGTGTGGTTCTGCCTTGCAGGAACTCCGTTAGCGCTTTATGCAGCGCGGCTTCGGTAGCGGTATCGAGTGCCGAGGTCGCTTCATCCAAGATGACAAATTTCGGATTGCTGAGCACCATTCGAGCAATCGCCAAACGTTGGCGTTGCCCGCCGGACAAACGGATGCCGTTGCGCCCAATTTGAGTGTCGAGCCCCTGATTCAGTTTGCTTATCACATCCTGCATCTGTGCGATCTCTAATGCGCGCCACAAGGACAGTTCATCGTAGTCGCTACCAAGGGTGAGATTATGCCTCAAAGTATCATTGAAAAGTACAGGTTGTTGCAGCACAACCGCGATCTGACTGCGAATGACATCAAAACTGATGTCGTCGCACGTCTCGCCGTTATAGCGAATTTCCCCAGAATTGGCGCGATACACGCCGATCAACAGCTGGATTAAAGTGGATTTCCCGCCACCGCTGGCACCGACTAAGGCCACTTTCTTACCGGCGGGTATGATGAGTGACAAATCGTCCAATACATTGTGTTCGCCATCGTAAGAGAAATCGACGTGCGAAATCGACACATCCACTTCACGGTCATCGGTAAAGGGGTTTACCTTGCTTGGTGGGCGATGTTCTTCTTCCAATTGGAGTAAATCGTTGATGCGATTCAAGGCCGCTTTGGCGCTGTACCACGAAAACTGAATGCCCAAAAGCTCTTGTACTGGGCTGAGCATGAACCACAGATAGCCAAACACGGCAAAAATCTGGCCAATGGTCAGGTCGCTAAATACCACCATCAGCATGGCAACGGCGCGAAAGAGTTCGAAACCTAATAAGAAGAGGAGAAACGAGAGGCGACCTGCAGCTTCGGATTGCCAAGCGTACTTATCGGCATGACGACGAACCGCATCGGCGTTGGCTGTCAATTGTGCGAGAAACTCTCGCTCTTTGTTGGCAGCGCGCAGCTGATAAATACCGTCCAGCGTTTCAACCAAGCGATTTTGGAAGCGCTCAAATGCTTGGTTTTCACGTTTCTTGAGGTGTTTCACTTTGCTGCCCAGCTTGCGCGAGAAATAAATCACAATCGGGTTGACCAGCAAAATAAACAGGCCTAAACGCCATTCCAGCCAAAGCAAAACAATCGCAGTGCCAATCACCGTTAAGAAACTGATGATGAATTTACTCAGCGTGGTGCCAATAAACTGATCAATCGTTTCAATATCGGTAATGAGATGCGCATTGATCCCGCCACTGCCGCGGGTTTCATATTGCTTTATGCTAATGCGCCCCAATTTATCAATCATCTTGCTGCGCATTTGGAAGGTGATGGTTTTTGATACCAGCGTAAATTGGCGGTTTTGCACGATATTGAGCAGTTGGCTGGCCGCACGCATGAGTACCACCAGCAGCAGGGTAAACATGATGTAGCCAGTTGGCGTTTGCCACGCGGTTGGCAACCAATGGTTCATCACCGCTAAGCCGGTTCCGGGTTGATTGAGGAGCACTTCATCAACCATGAGCGGCATCAGCAGCGGGATCGGTACGCTGATTAAAGTTGCAACGATCGCGATCGCATTCGCGTACAACAACTTAGACTTATGTTTTTTAACTTGAGTTATGAGCCAAGAACGGCTAATAGTGTCACTGGTATACGTCATTATAATGAGAATGCATCCTATTTAACTTCTGGGTGCCATTTTACGTAGAACCGTTAGTGAAGTCTTTATTTTTCAATTGGAAGTTAGTATGAAAGTAGAACATTACCACCGCTTAACCAAGCAAGCTGTTGCGTTATTGGAGTCTGAACCAGACATGATCGCCAACTTGTCGAACTTAAGCGCACTGCTCAACATGGAATTAGAAGACCTGAACTGGGTCGGCTTCTACCTGATGCGAGACGGTGAGTTGGTACTGGGCCGTTCCAGGGTAAGCCGGCCTGTGTGCGTATTCCTGTCGGACGTGGTGTCTGTGGAACGGCTGTTGCCACAAATTCTGTACAACGTGTGTATGATGTTCACGCGTTTGAAGGACATATTGCCTGTGATGCGGCAAGCAATTCTGAGATTGTTATTCCGTTTTCGATCAACGGCGAAGTCATGGGCGTGTTGGATATTGACAGTCCAACTGTTGGCCGTTTTTCAGAAACTGATGAAGAAGGGCTCACGTTTTTGATGACTGAAGTAGAAAAGCTGCTTAATTCACAGGCGAACAAGGCATAAATTGGCCTTTGCCTGTGGTTTTTCGTAGTCAGGTCACTATAATACCGAACATATTTATACTAATGCTTCGCGGACCAGCCGCATCAACCAGGAATCCTCATGGAAAACACTGAAAAGTTAAAAAACAGCAAAGAAGTGATTGCGTACATTGCTGAATGTTTCCCTAACTGCTTTACTTTAGAAGGTGAGGCAAAGCCTCTAAAAATTGGTATTTTTCAAGATCTTGCTGATCGTCTTAGTGAAGACTCTAAAGTAAGCAAAACTCAACTTCGTGCAGCGTTAAGACAGTACACCTCATCTTGGCGTTACCTGCACGGCGTTAAAGCTGGTGCGGTTCGTGTCGATCTAGATGGTAATGCATGTGGCGTATTGGAAGAGCAACATGTAGAACACGCAAAAGCGGCGTTGGCAGAGAGCAAAGCTCGTGTTGAAGCCCGTCGTAAAGAGCAAGGAAAAAAGGTGCGTGAAGACGCGAAAGCGAAGCCAAAGGCAGCAAAAAAACCTCAGGCTCGTCGTCCTCAACAAAAAGCGGCACCAAAAGCGGATAAAAAGCCAGTTGAAACGCGAGCTTTGACTGCAGACGAACTAAACGTCGGCAACGAAGTGAACGTGAACATGGGCAAAGGCAACATGGCTGCGACCATTGTTGAAATCAATAAGGAAGATGTGCGTGTTCAACTCGGCAACGGCCTGCAAATGGTTGTGAAAGCGGAGCACCTGCGCGCATAAAGGAGAAATTCCTACGCATGAAATGCCGTTCAAAGATATCTCTGATTGCTGCTAGCCTTTGGCTAGCAGCCTTTTCAGCTCAGGCTCTCGAAGCCACAATTCATAAAGAAGATCTTCCTCTTCTTGCTCCTGAAGTTCAGCATGAAACGGCGAGCAAACGAGTGACTTCCCGTTTTACTCGTTCTCATTACAAACATTTCAATCTCGACGATCAATTCTCTCAAGCGATTTTCGAACGTTACATCGAAATGCTGGACTATAACCGTAACCTGTTTACCCAAGCGGATATCGATTCTTTCAAAGATTGGTCGATGCAGTTGGATGACCAACTGAAGGTCGGGAACAACCAAATCGCCTTCGATCTGTACAACCTATCGATGGAAAAGCGTTTTGACCGTTTCCAATACGCCCTCACACTGCTTGATCACGAAATCACGTTTGATACCGACGAATCAATTGAGCTTGATCGCTCAAAGGCAAGTTGGCCGAAAGATCAGGCGGAAGTGAATGAGTTATGGCGCAAGCGTGTGAAATATGACGCGCTGAACCTGAAGTTAGCCGGTAAAGAGTGGCCAGAGATTAAAGAAACCTTGGCCAAACGTTACAACAACGCTATCAAACGTCTGACGCAAACGCACAGTGAAGATGTGTTCCAACTTTACATGAACGCATTTGCGCGCCAAGTCGATCCGCACACCAGTTATCTGTCCCCTCGTAATGCTGAACAATTCCAATCGGAGATGAACCTTTCTCTGGAAGGGATCGGTGCGGTATTACAAATGACCGATGATTACACCGTGATTCGTTCGCTGGTGGCTGGTGGCCCGGCGTCCAATAGTAAACAGTTGGGCGAAGGCGACCGCATTATCGGTGTGGGTCAGGACGGCGAAGATGTTGTTGATGTGATCGGCTGGCGTTTAGACGATGTCGTGCAATTGATCAAAGGTCCGAAAGGCACCAAAGTGAAGCTGCAGATTCTGCCTGAGGGCAAAGATGCAAAAAGTCACGTTGTCACAATTGTTCGAGATAAGATTCGTCTTGAAGACCGCGCTGTCAAATCAGAAGTGATTGAGAAAGACGGCAAGAAAATCGGCGTGCTTGAAGTCCCGAGTTTCTACGTTGGCTTATCGCAAGATACCGACAAGTTGATCACCGAGCTGAAAGCGAAGAACGTGGATGGCATCATTGTTGACCTGCGCAACAATGGCGGTGGCGCATTGACAGAAGCCACCGCATTATCTGGCCTGTTTATTACCAGCGGCCCAGTGGTGCAAGTGCGTGATAGTTACGGCCGAGTGAATGTCAACAGCGATACCGATGGCAAAATCAGCTACACCGGTCCGATGACCGTGTTGGTGAACCGATACAGTGCATCCGCTTCAGAAATTTTTGCTGCGGCCATGCAAGATTACGGTCGTGCTATCATTCTGGGTGAAAACTCATTTGGTAAAGGAACCGTGCAACAGCACCGTTCACTAAATCATATTTATGATCTGTTCGATAAAGAACTGGGTTATGTGCAATACACCATTCAAAAGTTCTACCGCATTGATGGCGGCAGTACACAGAATAAAGGTGTGATTCCGGACATTGCGTTCCCAACTGCAGTTGATGCTGCGGAAACGGGCGAGAGTGTGGAGCCGAATGCACTGCCTTGGGACAGTATCGACAAAGCCAAGTATGAGAAGCTGCACGATTTCCACACGCTGATCAGTACGTTGAATACAGAACATCAGGCGCGTATCGCTAAAGATCGAGAGTTTGGTTTTATTCAGCAAGATATTGTGAAATACAAAGCTGAAAAAGATGATAACTTCTTATCTTTAAACGAAAAAGTACGCAAAGAGCAGAGTGATAAATCAGATCAGGAACGTTTAGCACGTATCAATACTCGTCAGAAAGCGATGGGTAAAGAGACGTACAAAGCGTTGACGGATGTGCCGAAAGATTACGAAGCGCCCGATGCGTATTTGGATGAGTCGGTTTCGATCATGGTCGATATGATCAAACAATCGAAATAAGCATAAATGAAAAAGCGGGCTGTTGAGCCCGCTTTTTTTATGCGCGTGATTCAACTATACCTGCACCATGTGTATCGCTAAGTCGCGGCCGTTGCCACGGATGCGATCGATGGTGCCGGAGAATTTGGCGGAAATACTCAAAAGACGTGAATCTGGGTGTTGCGCTAAAAATTCGTACTTCTTCATGTCATCACTAAAGCTATCCCAATGATCGTTGATCGAGCGGGCGAAGTGCAATATGGTCGCGAGTTTTGGAGACACTTCTGCTTCACGTGGCTCGTTGAAATGTTCAATGGCGTCTGCCATTTCTTCTGGAAAATTCCAACTGCGCGCCAAACGTGCGCCAAGAGTCGGGGAGGACACATCCAAAATCTCTTCTTGAATGGCGAAAGGGTCGCCGCCCGCTTCAATTTTCTGATTAATGGTCGCCGCGTGTTCAGGAACCAAGGTATGAATCATCAGTTCACCAATGTTGTGCAGTATCCCGGTGGTGAAGACTTCATTGCTGTCCATGCCGACTTCTGCCGCGAGTTTGCTTGAAATGACAGAGACTTCAAACGTGTCAGTCCAATATTTTTCCATATCTAAAGTCGTGATGTGTGGGAAGGCGCTCGATAACACCGACGCGACGACTAATGTTCTGACCGGTCCGGTGCCGACGCGAATCAAGGCATCGTTAACGGTGGCGACGGTTTTATTGCCACCGAAATGCGCCGAGTTGGCCATGCGTAACAATCGGGCACTGAGCACTTGATCCATTTCGATCTTGTGTGCCAATGCGTGAAAGTCGACATCGTCTTGGTTGACCATTTCTAACAACTCATGCAACAGGCTTTGAATGCGAGGGAGTTCATTTAAGCGTGAAATTAAAGCTGTCTGACTCATGTTTGTCGTCTCCTTGAAGATTACGTGTTCTGACTATAGTTCACACGATGATAATAAGACAATGTCGGCGTAACATTGCATTAACATGTTTTGCATGAGCACATTGCGTTTAAAACCCCGCGAGAAACAATGCATTTTAACGATGAAGGGTGAAAGAAATGCCAAGGAGTAACTTTCAAAAAAGTCGTTGAAAAGACTGATTATTGTGATTGAATTCAAATAATTTAGCGTTATTAGCGTGGAAGTCCTAAGCTTAAAGAAAAAAGTGAGGGGAAGCGCAATGAAATGGATCATGATGATTTTCGCTTGTCTGAGCTTGGTTTCTACCAGCCCAGCGTTTAGCGTTACGGATTCAAATAGCAAAGATTTAACACAATTTGATCAACCGTTTTTGCTCGGTGACTGGTACTTGGTGAACCCAAACCCGGAAGAGTCACGAGAGAATTTTCTAGCGATCAAACTCAATTTTTCGTCGGATTATACCTTTGCCATCGATATTCAAAAGAAAGATTACAGTGTTGATCATTGGGAGGGGATGTTTGCGGCCAACAACGACACGATTATTCTTGGCCTCAATTCGGATGAACCGCAGGTCTACGAGTACAAAGGCAATCATAATTTACTCCACCTCAATGGTGTGACGTTTACCAAAGCGTTGTCGAATGCGCTTGCGGGCATTTGGTCGAGCACCTCGTTGTCGGGAAATGACTTGTCAGCAGAAAGCATTCAAAGTGTCGATTTGATCTTGCAGCCTGATTTTGTGTTTCTGTTTCGAGCCAGTGGTGACAATGGCACCGAGGCGATTCATCGTGGTGTTTACTATACCGAAGGGAACCATTTGGTTTTGATGTACGAAGATGGTGAACACGATACGCGTTATACCTTGAACCAGAATCAACTGACGTTGGAAGTGGAAGACGGGTCGATGTTCGCGGTGATGGATCGGATTCGTTAGCCAGATGGCAGAAAGCCTGTCAGGCCTACATCAATTAGGGAATTGTGTTATTTCATTTGTTCTACCTAGCCATTTAACGAGGTATTTCGCGTAAATACCTCGTTTTTTCTTTTCAGGGGTTGTTATTGGCACCAACAAGCCTAAGATCTGTAACACCAAGTAATTGGATATCGTCACATTTCATTACGTCAAAAGGATTCCGACAATGGCTCAAACTCCACAGGCCAAGTACCGTAAAGATTATAAAGCGCCTTCCCATTTGATTTCAGATATTGAACTCACTTTCGATCTTCATGACACGGCGACCACCGTGACTGCTGTATCTCAAGTCAAGCAGCAAGGAGAAACTGCAACGCTGACTCTGGATGGTGAAGGGCTGGAATTAAAAGCGCTGCAAGTTAATGGCGCCGATTGGCAAGATTACACGTTGCTGGAAGCGGGCATTGAAATTCGCGCGCTGCCAGAAGTGTTTGAACTCACTATCATCACGTTAATCAATCCAGAAGCGAACACCGCGCTGGAAGGTTTATACAAATCAGGTGGTGCATTCTGTACTCAGTGTGAAGCCGAAGGCTTCCGCCGCATTACTTACTACCTCGACCGCCCAGACGTTCTGGCGAAATACACCACCACCGTTATTGCGGATAAAGCACAATACCCATTCTTGCTCAGTAACGGGAACAAAGTTGAACAGGGTGAAGCAGAACAGGGTCGTCACTGGGTGAAATGGCAAGATCCACACCCAAAACCTGCATATCTGTTTGCCTTAGTGGCTGGCGACTTTGATGTACTGCGCGACAAGTTTGTGACCCAATCGGGCCGCAATGTAGATCTGGAAATTTTTGTCGACAAAGGCAATCTGGATCGCGCACATCACGCCATGGCGTCGCTGATCAATGCGATGAAATGGGATGAAACCCGTTTCGATCTTGAATACGACTTGGATATCTACATGGTTGTGGCCGTTGATTTCTTCAACATGGGCGCGATGGAAAACAAAGGTCTCAATATCTTTAACTCCAAGTACGTGCTAGCCAACGACCAAACTGCCACCGACACTGACTACCTCGGCATTGAAGCGGTGATTGGTCATGAATACTTCCACAACTGGACAGGGAACCGCGTGACCTGTCGCGACTGGTTCCAACTGAGTTTGAAAGAGGGGCTGACCGTCTTCCGCGATCAAGAATTCTCTTCAGATCTGGGCTCTCGCGCGGTCAACCGAATCAACAATGTCCGCATCATTCGTGGCCCGCAATTTGCCGAAGATGCGAGCCCGATGTCACATCCGATTCGCCCGGATAAAGTGATCGAGATGAATAACTTCTACACCTTGACCGTATATGAAAAAGGCAGTGAAGTGATTCGCATGATGCATACTTTGCTGGGTGAAGCGGGTTTCCAAAAGGGCATGAAGCTTTACTTTGAACGTCATGATGGTACGGCGGCAACGTGTGAAGATTTCGTTTCAGCCATGGAAGATGCGTCTGGTGTTTCTCTGAAACAATTCCGTCTTTGGTACAGTCAATCGGGCACACCAACGGTGAAAGTGAGCAGTGAATACGATGCAAATGCGCAGACCTACGCGCTGACCATCGCACAGCACACCGAACCGACACACGAACAGAAAGAGAAACAACCACTACACATTCCGTTCGATGTGGAACTGTACACCAAGAAGGGCGACGTTATTCCGTTACAGTGTCACGGAAAGCCGGTGGCGAATGTCCTGAATGTGACAGAATCTACACAAACGTTTGTGTTTGAAAACGTGGTTGAGCAGCCGATCCCTTCATTGCTGCGTGAATTCTCAGCACCAGTCAAACTGGAATACAACTACAGCGATGAAGAACTGACGTTCCTGATGGTTCACGCAACCAATGAGTTTGCGCGTTGGGATGCGGGGCAAATGTTGCTGGCGAAATACATTCGTGCCAACGTTGAAAACGTGCAGCAGGGCAAGCCCGTGGCATTGTCTGAAGCGGTCGTCGATGCCTTCCGCGGTGTGTTGCTGAGTGATGTTCTGGAGCCTGCGTTTGTGGCGGAAATGTTGTCGCTGCCGAGCCACAATGAAGTGTCGGGTTGGTACAAACGTGTCGACGTTGATGCCATTGCTCAGGTGCTGAAAGCAATCAAAGTGATTTTGGCGACAGAACTGCAAGATGAACTGAGCGCCACCTATCACACGTTGAAACAAGCCGATTACACCATTGAACACGCCGCGATTGGTCGCCGCGCGCTACGCAACACCTGCTTGGCTTATTTGTCTTACACAGCCCAAGGCAACGAGCTGGTGAGCGCGCAGTATACTCAAGCGAACAACATGACCGATACCATTGCGGCGATGTCTGCCGCGAACTCGGCGGGTCTTGCGTGCCGCGAAGCCTTGATGGCAGACTACAGCGACAAGTGGAAACACGATGGTTTGGTGATGGACAAATGGTTCGCGCTGCAAGGGTGTAACCCAGCAGACAATGCGCTGGACGTGATCAAGCAAACCATGAACCATGAAGCATTCAGCCTGAAAAACCCGAACCGCACTCGCAGCCTGATTGGTTCATTCCTCAGTGCTAACCCAGTTCGTTTTCATGCCAAGAGTGGTGAGGGTTACCGCTTTGCAGGCGAGATCCTGCGTGAGATGAACAGCAGCAACCCACAAGTGGCATCTCGTTTGATTGATCCACTGCTGAAATTCCGCCTGTATGATGATGAGCGCCAAGCCATGATCAAAGCAGAACTGGAAGGGTTGAAAGCGATGGATAACCTCGCTCGCGACCTGTTCGAGAAAGTCAATAAAGCGCTCGAAAACTAAGGGACACCAAGGTGGTACTTCGGTACCACCATTTTTTAAAGCATGAATCACTATTTCTTTTCTCTGAACATCTCTTACCAGTCGTTTTTGTCACACTATTCTGGGGCCGCGAGTACCGTTTTAGTGTTAACAGAAAGTGGCTTGCGTCTCCAATTACCCGCCGCAAAATTCCGCCCATTTCTTAGTCAAATTGGTGTAAAAGGTCGATTTCGTCTAACAACTGACCAAAACAATAAGTTCCTAAAGTTAGAAGTTCTGTGAGTTCGTGATTTTGCAGTAATTTAAATAGGTACCTTAGTCACATTCTCAGACATTTCACCTCCTACCAGCCGCAAAACCATTAACTTTTTGTCAATAAAGCTTTTACAATAGCTCTGCATTACCAAGCGTAAGCTCTATGCTTACTGCATACCCTACAAAGCACATAATTCTAATCTTTGGAGTCGCCTATGACCGCGCGTGAAAGTTTAATGCCGGTTCTGCTTGAAAAAGTGTATCAACTGATTCAAGACAAACTTGAGCTTGCTCAACAACCCCTCGTCACCCAACTCGCACAACACCTGTTTAGTAATGTCGCACAAGACGATTTGATCGAACGAAATGAATCCGACCTATACGGAGCCGTCGTCAGTCTGTGGCATCACATCAACGAGAAAAAACCGGAAGAACGCTCTGTTCGAGTGTTTAACCCAACGGTGAGTAAACAAGGTTGGCAATCAACCCACACCATCGTCGAAATTGTGGTTCCGGATAGCCCGTTCCTTGTTGACTCCATCAAGATGGCATTGAGCCGTCTGGATCTGACCTCGCACCTAATGCTCAATGGCCCGACTCAAATCGCGCGTCATGCCGATGGTACAATCAAAAGCATTAACGAAGGTGAAGGCCCGCTGCAGTCTCTGTTCCATTTGGAAGTCGACCGACTCAACAGCAAAGAAGAGATGACCGCACTGAAGGATGAGTTGCTGGATATTCTGAGCGATACCGCGCTGGTGGTTCAAGATTGGAAACCGATGGCGAATCAGTTGGATCAAGTGATCGCACAACTGGAAGCGAAAAAAGATCGTATCCCCGTGGATGCGGATCGTTACGATGAAACGTTGAAGTTCCTCCGTTGGCTTGGGGATCATAACTTTACGTTCATGGGCTACAAAGAATTTGATTTGGTTAACGTGGAAGGTGATACCGAGCTGCGCCCAACGAAAGAAGCAGGCATGGGTCTGTTCTCTGACGCGAAACGTGTGCGCAACGTGAAGTTGTCTAACTTCCCTGATTCAGCGCGTTTGGAAGCGAAAAAGCCATTCTTGCTGATTTTGACCAAAGGTAACAAACAGTCTCGCATTCACCGCCCGGCGTATACCGACTACATTGGCATCAAGAAGTTTGATGACAACGGCAAAGTGATTGGTGAGCACCGCTTTACCGGCCTGTACACGTCGGCCGTGTATAACCAAGCGGTGGAAAGCATTCCGCTGATTCGCGAAAAAGTAGAACGTATTCTGCATGCCAGCGGCTACCGCGTGGGTTCATACGCGTACAAAGCGCTGCACAATATTCTGGAAAACTACCCGCGTGATGAACTACTGCAAGCGCGTGAAGAAGACTTACTGGAAGTGGGTATGGGCGTGGTACAGATGCAGGATCGTGACCTGATCCGTCTGTTCGTGCGTAAAGACCCGTTTGGCCGTTTCTTTAGCTGTATGGTGTATGTGACCAAAGAGCGTTACAACACAGAACTGCGCCGCCAGACACAACGCATTCTCAAGCATTATTTTGGCTGTCAGCAAGAAGTGGAATTCACCACGTATTTCTCTGAAAGCCCGTTGGCGAGAACGCACTACATTGTTCGTGTGGACAACAACAGCATGAACGTCGATGTGAAGAAAATAGAGCAGAACTTAATGGAAGCATCAACAACTTGGGATGATCGTTTGTCTGAAGCGATCGTGGCAAACTTTGGCGAAAGTAAAGGTCTACCGCTTTCAAAAGAGTATCTGCATGCTTTCCCACGTTCTTACAAAGAAGATGTGATGCCCGGTTCTGCGGTTTCTGACATTGAAAGCCTAGAAGCGCTGAACGAAAACAACAAGCTGGGCATGTTGTTCTACCGCCCGCAGGAAGAGAAGAAAGATTCAAAAGCGGTTCGTCTGAAACTATATCACCGCGATGAGCCTATCCATTTGTCGGATGTGATGCCGATGTTGGAAAACCTCGGCCTGCGTGTCATTGGTGAATCACCATACGAAGTCGTGAAATCTAACAGCCAGACCTACTGGATCCTAGATTTCTCCATGCTGCATAAGAGCGACAAAGAAGTGGATCTTCGCGAAGCACGCGATCGTTTCCAACAAGCGTTTGCCGCAATCTGGAATGGTGGCCTAGAAAACGACGGCTTCAACCGTCTGGTACTGGGCGCATCATTGACGGGGCGTGAAGTCTCTATTCTGCGTGCGTACGCCCGTTATATGCGTCAGGTCGGTTTCCCATTCAGTCAACAATACATCGAAGAGACACTGAACCATTATCCAGATCTGGCGAAAGGGCTGGTGGAACTGTTTGTTCGTCGTTTTGACCCGAAATTCAAAGGGGCACAAAAAGGTCAAACGGATCTGGTCACCAAGCTGACCGCGCAATTGGATCATGTGGAAAGCCTCGATGACGATCGTATTTTGCGTCGTTACATGGAAATGATCGCAGCCACACTGCGTACCAACTACTTCCAGCTCGATGAAGACAAACAGCCGAAACCTTGGTTGGCGCTCAAAATGAAACCGAGCGACATTCCAGACATTCCGGCACCCGTGCCAGCGTTTGAGATCTTCGTGTACGCACCGGATATCGAAGGGGTGCACTTGCGTGGCGGTAAAGTCGCGCGTGGTGGTTTGCGTTGGTCTGACCGTCAAGAAGACTTCCGTACCGAAATTCTGGGCTTGGTGAAAGCACAACAAGTGAAAAACACCGTGATCGTTCCTGTGGGAGCGAAAGGTGGCTTTGTGTGTAAGAAACAATACCTGTACACCACGCGTGATGAGATCTTCGCCGAAGGTCAGCGCTGCTACAAACGCTTTATCCGCGCGCTGTTGGATGTCACGGACAACATCATTGAAGGTGAATTGATTGCACCGAAGAGTGTCGTTCGACACGATGAAGATGATCCGTACTTGGTGGTTGCAGCAGATAAAGGTACGGCAACGTTCTCGGATTTGGCCAACTCAGTCTCGGCGGAATATAACTTCTGGTTGGGTGATGCGTTTGCATCCGGCGGTTCAAACGGCTATGACCATAAAGCGATGGGCATCACCGCGAAAGGTGGCTGGGAATCGGTAAAACGTCACTTCCGTGAAATCGGGATTGATTGTCAAACCACAGATTTCACAGCGATTGGTATCGGTGATATGGCTGGCGACGTGTTTGGTAACGGTATGTTGCTGTCGAAACATATTCGTCTGCAAGCCGCATTCAACCACCTGCACATCTTTATCGATCCAACACCAGACGCTGCCAGCGGTTGGGAAGAGCGTCAACGCTTGTTCAACTTGCCTCGTTCAAGCTGGGAAGATTACAACGCGAAACTGATTTCGAAAGGCGGTGGCATTTTCTCGCGTAAAGCGAAATCCATCACGCTAAGCCCTGAAATTCAGAAAATGTTGGGGACGAAGAAGGCCTCGGTTGCACCGAACGATCTGATTAAGATGATCCTGAAAATGGATGTGGATCTGCTGTGGAACGGCGGTATCGGCACGTACGTGAAATCCTCTGCAGAAACGCACACCGATGTGGGCGACCGTGCCAACGATGCGCTGCGTATTGATGGTCGTGAACTGAACGCGAAGATTGTCGGTGAAGGCGGTAACCTCGGCATGACACAACTGGGTCGTGTGGAATACGCATTGACCGGCGGCCGTGTGAACACCGACTTTGTTGATAACGTGGGCGGTGTTGACTGCTCTGATAATGAAGTGAACATTAAGATCTTCCTCAATGGTTTGGTTGCCAACGGTGACATGACGATCAAACAGCGCAATGTGATCCTTGAATCGATGGAAGATGAAGTGGGCGACATTGTTCTCGAAGACGCTTACACCCAGTCTGAATCAATCTCGGTGACCGAACAGCAAGGTGTGGGTGTGGTGAAAGAGCAGATTCGCTTTATCCATCACATGGAAAAATCGGGTCATCTCGATCGCGCTCTGGAATATATCCCTGACGATGAAACACTGCTGGAACGTGAAAAACAGGGCATGGGATTAACCCGTCCTGAGCTCGCGGTCTTGGTCGCGTACGGCAAAATGGTCTTGAAAGAAGACTTGGCGTGTGAAGACATCGCCAATGATGACTTCCATGCCACTCAATTGGTGAAATACTTCCCATCTGAGTTACGTCGTAACTTCGCAGATCAAATGAAGAATCACCCTCTGCGTAAAGAAATCATCGCAACAGCGCTTGCAAATCAGATGGTTAACGAAATGGGCTGTAACTTCGTGACGCGTCTGCAAGAAGAAACGGGCGCGAATGCCGTTGATATCGTGAATGCTTACGCTGCGGCGCGTGAAATTTACGGTTTGGGTGCGGTACTTGAACAAGTGCGTACGCTCGACAATAAAGCAACAGCGCACGCGCAATACGACGTGATGTTCCATGTTCGTCGTACACTGCGCCGTTTATCGCGCTGGTTCCTGCGCAATCGTACAGGAAAACAATCGGTTCAAGCGCTCATCGACAGTTACCAATCGGATGTGAAAGCCATTGCGAAAGATCTGGATCAATTGCTGGTGGCTGATGAAGTGGCTGAACACAAAGCGATGGCGCAGGTGTGGGCTGAGCAGGGCATTGATGCAGAATTGGCTAATTATGTAGCACGTTTGTCGAGTTTGTACTCAGTACTGGATATATCTACAGTGTCCCGTGAAAAAGGTAAATCGGTGGAACAAACGGCCAAGCTGTACTTCAACTTGGGCGACCGTTTATCACTGCACTGGTTCCTGAAGCAGATCAATGGTCAAGCGGTCGATAACAACTGGCAAGCTTTGGCTCGCGCAGCGTTCCGCGAAGATCTCGATTGGCAACAACGCCAGTTGACCGCACAAGTGTTGAACTGTGCGTGCGACCCGGAGAAATTGGACGTGATGAAAGCGTTGGAAGAGTGGATTGAAAACAACGAGGTATCACTGCATCGTTGGGAAAACATTCTTAACGAATTCAAAGTCGGTACGGTTCATGAGTTCGCGAAGTTCTCGGTAGCGATGCGAGAATTGATGCTCCTCAACTTAAACTGCCAGGCGGCGGAATAAGCATTGAATTGTTAGATAAATACGTCAATAATATCGCCCCGTTTATTCGGGGCTTTTTTCTTTTGGAGGCACAATGCTTTACCGCTTAGCCAGAGCTGGCTTTTTTCAACTGGATGCTGAAAAGGCGCATGAACTCGCCATTCAAAACTTCAAACGTTTCACTGGTACTCCTCTCGATCTCTTCTATCGTCAACACCTTCCAAACCGTCCTGTAGAATGCATGGGATTAACATTCAAAAACCCTGTTGGTTTGGCCGCTGGTCTGGACAAAAACGGCGAATGTATCGATGCGTTTGGTGCAATGGGTTTTGGCTTTGTCGAAGTCGGTACAGTGACACCACGTCCTCAACCGGGCAATGACAAACCGCGTCTGTTCCGATTGATCCCGGCTGAAGGGATTATCAACCGCATGGGCTTTAACAACGAAGGTGTGGATCACCTTGTTGAGAATGTTAAAAAAGCAAATTACGACGGTATCATCGGCATCAACATCGGTAAGAACAAAGACACGCCGATTGAAAAGGGTGCTGACGATTACCTGATTTGTATGGACAAAGTATATCCATACGCTGGTTACATTGCGGTCAACATTTCATCTCCCAACACACCAGGGCTTAGAACGCTGCAGTATGGTGATGCATTGGATGAGCTGTTGGCAGCACTGAAAGAACGACAGTCAGAACTTGCCGAGAAACATGGCAAGTACGTTCCACTGGCGCTGAAGATCGCGCCGGATCTGAGTGATGATGAGATCAAACAGATCTGCCAATCGTTGCTGAAGAACAAGATTGATGGCGTCATCGCAACCAACACCACATTAGACCGTTCTTTGGTTGAAGGCATGAAAAATGCCACCGAAGCGGGTGGGTTAAGTGGTCGTCCTTTGCAATCCCGTAGTACCGAAGTGATCAAGTGCTTGTATCAAGAGCTGGGGGATGACATTCCAATTATCGGGGTAGGCGGTATCGATTCTTATGTCGCGGCAAAAGAAAAACTGATGGCCGGTGCGAAACTGGTTCAGGTTTACAGTGGATTTATTTTCCAAGGCCCTAAATTGGTCAGCGATATCGTCAAAAACCTGTAATTGACGACAATCAACTGGCGTTCATCACCCGTTGTCAAAAGTGACAAGGTGACAAACAGAGGAAATGAGATAATCATTTCCTCTTTTTTTTTGATTTTCCGTTCTTAGAATTACAACTATTCGTTGGCAAAGGTAATTAAGCGTTTTACCTAATCGTTTGATAATTCGTAAATTGAGAGTCGGAACAATGCTTAAACCAAGTGACAAATGGAATTGGTACTACGCAGATAGCGAAGGCTATTTGATGCTAGACCTGGGCGAGGAGATGGTGTTCCGCACGAATCTCAGCCGAAACCTATTAGTCGATTGCGCTTTTTCTGAAAACCATTTTACTGTCGACGATGCCTCAGATTACCAAACCTACAAAGAACGCATCAGTTGCTTAGAAATGAGCGAACCGCGCCGTGTCGAGCTGGCACTGTATTGTGTGGCGGCAAAGCGCTTCCACAAGCCGGTTCAGCCTAAGAGTTGGTTCTTTGATTATCAGGGTGGGGATGTCGCACCGGAAGAGGGTGACATGGTCAGTTTGGTTAATGGGTACAATCAAGGTTATTTTATCGTGCTCGAAGTGGGCGATAACGCGAGTTTATGTGCATTGGTCGATTTACAGGCGTTTGTATTAAACGGTTCTAAATCGCTCGAATTCGGTCAGGTCATTAAAGTGATGCATGACCGTATGGCCAACGCCAACCATCTTTTCGTATCAGAGCCAATGGCTTTGGTCGGTTAAACTTTCCCTAAGTTAATTTCGTTCTTTTTTCATTTCCCATCGGCGCAAGCCGATTTTTTTTGCCTCAAATTCCTTCCCAAGGACAGCTTGCTTGCCAAGTTGGGTCGTCTTACGCCTGAGATTTACCCCTGAATCGAATATTTTTTATGACAAAAGTGACGAGTCATTCACCGGTGTTCGGGGTGAATTCCCCTTAAATATTCCGCTTTTGGTAGGTTTTGTAATAAATTTACAGTGTAAAAGCTAGTCTGGTATAGTCCAGTTTAAGTGTGAATAAATACTCACTTCGCCGCTAGCGCAGATGAACCCGTATCAATGATGAAGGAGTGAGGTTGGAGAGAACGTGGCAGCTTGGTTGTTGGATGAATCACCACTTAACGGGCTTTTTAATGAAATGATTCGTTTAGATTTAGGAATGGCCTGCATTGTCAGTTATAATCTGAAGCCATTTTTACCAGTCAAAGAACACTATGAATCAGTATCTAGCGGTTACCTCTAACGGTCTTGAGAACCTATTAGTCGAAGAATTAACAAATTTAGGAATTTCCGATGCCAAGCCTGTTCAGGCAGGGGTGAAATTCAAAGCAACCAATGAGCAAATCTACCGTTGTTGCTTATGGAGCCGTCTTGCTTCTCGATTCGTACGTGTCGTGGCGGAGTTTAACTGCCAGAACGATATGGACTTGTATCTGTCAACCACGGCGATCAACTGGGTCAATCACTTCCATAGCTCTAGAAAGTTTGTGGTTGATTTCAACGGCACCAACCGTGAAATTCGCAACAGTCAATACGGTGCGATGAAAGTCAAAGATGCAGTCGTGGACTGTTTTGAAAAGAAAAATCTCCCACGTCCGTCGATCAGCAAAGATCGTCCAGATCTTCGAATCCATGTTCGCCTTCACAATGACAAAGCACTGCTTGGCATTGATATGGTCGGTGGCGGCTTGCACATGCGTGGCTATCGCCCAGAATCGGGTAAAGCACCGCTTCGTGAAACGCTAGCGGCTGCCATTGTGATGCGTAGTGGCTGGAATGAATCAAAACCGTTGCTTGACCCGATGTGTGGTTCGGGAACGTTGCTGATTGAAGCGGCAATGATGGCAGCCAATATCGCGCCAGGACTGAAGCGTGAGAAATGGGGCTTTGAAGCGATTGAAGACTTTGATGCCGAGCTGTGGGCGACCATTAAATCGGAAGCGAGCGTGCAAGCAAAACGTGGCGCCAAGAAAGTTGACACTAAGTTTTATGGCTTTGATAACGACACGCGCGTGATCCAAGTGGCTAAAGATAACGCCCGCCGCGCTGGTGTGAGCGACCTCATTGAGTTTAACGTTGGTGATGCAGCTAAATTGACGCGTCCTGCTGGTTTCGAGAATGGCGTGATTATCTGTAACCCGCCTTACGGTGAACGTTTAGGAACGCATCCTGGCCTGATTGCGTTGTACACCGCATTTGGCGCGCAACTGAAAGCACAGTTTGGCGGATGCCAAGCCTCGATCTTCTCTAGTTCGGATGAATTGCTCGCTTGTTTGCGTATGCGTGCTGAAAAGCAGTTCAAATTAAACAATGGTGCGTTACCGTGTCACCAAAAAAACTACAGTATTGCGGTACGAGCGGAATCTGAATTGACGGAAGGTCGTCAAACGTCGCTGGTTGCACCAGACTTCGCCAATCGCCTGAAGAAAAACATCGGTAAGATTGGTAAATGGGCGAAACGTGAAGGGTTAGACTGCTACCGCATTTATGATGCGGATCTGCCGGAATACAACGTGGCGATTGACGTTTATTTGGATCATTTGGTGATTCAGGAATACGCGGCGCCGAAAAGCATTCCTGAAGAGACTGCTAAACGCCGTCTGACGGATATCATTCGTGCTGCCATTCAGGTGACGGATATCGATGCTAACAAAGTGGTACTGAAAGTTCGCGAGAAGAAGAAAGGAACGTCTCAGTATCAGAAGCTCAGTCAGCAATCTGAAACCATGTATGCTCAAGAATACGGCGTTAAACTGATTGTGAACCTGTATGACTACCTTGATACCGGTCTCTTCCTTGACCACAAGCTGACTCGTCGTCGCTTAGGTCAAATGGCGAAAGGACAGGATTTCCTCAACTTGTTTGCGTACACCGGCTCTGCCACCGTGCATGCGGCCTGTGGTGGCGCGAAATCGACCACAACCGTCGATATGTCCAAAACCTACCTTGATTGGGCTAAAGAAAACATGGCGCTGAACGGTCAAGTAGGTCGCCAGCATCAATATGTTCAAGCGGACTGCTTGCAATGGTTGGAGAAGGCGAACGGTCAGTATGATTTGATCTTTATCGACCCACCGACGTTTTCGAACTCGAAGCGCATGGAACAGTCTTTTGACGTTCAGCGTGACCACATTCAGCTGATGACGAATTTGAAACGTATTCTTCGTCCAGAAGGCACGATTGTATTCTCCAACAACAAACGTCACTTCAAGATGGATATGGAGCAGATGGAAGCGCTCGGTCTTGAAGCGCAGAATATCTCCTCGCAAACATTGCCATTGGATTTCGAGCGCAATAAACACATTCACAACTGCTGGCTTGTGACGCACAAAAAATAACAGGGCACGGATGTGATAACTCTCTATAGCACGGAAGGCTGCCATTTATGTGAAATGGCGTATGACTTGCTTAAACAAGTTCAGCTCACTCAACAGGTTAACATCGTCGACATTGCGTTCGACGATGTACTGTTTTCTCGTTACGGGGTCACAATCCCCGTACTTTCCTATCAGAATTCAGAGCTGAATTGGCCTTTTGATATCAACGAATTAACTCAATGGTTGGAAAATAATGGCATTAATTACCATTCATAACGGGTTGCTGGCATTTGGTGATCACCCATTGCTGGACCATGCAGATTTCGCACTGCAAGAAAATGAACGTGTCTGTCTTGTGGGCCGCAACGGGGCCGGTAAGTCGACACTGATGAAAGTCTTGGCAGGGGAAACCCTGATGGATGACGGCAAAATGCAGGTGATGCAGGATGTTGTCGTTTCTCGCCTTGAGCAAGACCCACCTCGCGATCAGGAAGGCAATGTGTACGATTACGTTGCTGGTGGTTTGAAAGAGGTCGGTGAACAACTCAAGATCTATCAAGATCTGCTGGATCTGGTGGCGGTCGAACCCACGGAATCCAACATTAAACGTCTCGCGAATATTCAAGAGCAGCTTGAGCATGCTGGCGCATGGCGATTTGAAGACCGAATCAAGAACGTCCTGAGTGCACTGAAGCTTGATGGCCACACGAAGTTGACCGAACTTTCCGGTGGTTGGCAACGTAAAGCTGCATTGGCGCGTGCGCTGGTCTGTGACCCAGATGTATTGCTACTCGACGAACCGACCAACCATTTGGATGTGACAACGATTGAGTGGCTAGAAGGTTTCCTGAAGGATTTCCGCGGTTCAATCATCTTCATTTCCCACGACCGTGCGTTTATTAAATCCATGGCGACACGTATTGTGGATTTGGATCGTGGTCAGTTGAATTCGTTTCCTGGGAACTACGAAAAATACCTCGTGGAAAAAGAAGAGCAGCTGCGAATTGAAGAGATGCAGAATGCGGAGTTTGATAAGAAACTGGCGCAGGAAGAGGTATGGATTCGTCAAGGCATCAAAGCGCGTCGTACGCGTAATGAAGGTCGCGTTAGAGCACTGAAGAAGCTGCGTGAAGAGCGCGGTGAGCGTCGTGAAGTGCAGGGCAAGGTGAACCTACAAATCGATGATGCGGCGCGTTCAGGCAAGATTGTCTTTGAGGCGGAAGATTTACAGTACGCGATTGACGGCCAGTCCATCGTTCAGGACTTTAGCTTTAACATCATGCGTGGTGATCGCATCGCCCTTGTGGGTCCAAATGGGTGCGGTAAGAGTACCTTGCTGAAATTACTGCTGGGTGAACTTCAGCCGGATTCAGGTCGTTTGCATTGCGGTACCAAGCTTGAAGTCGCGTATTTCGACCAATACCGCGAAGTTCTAGACCCAGAAAAATCGGTGATTGATAACCTAGCTGATGGGAAGCAAGAAGTGACTGTAGGCGGGCGTCAACGCCATGCATTGAGCTACCTGCAAGATTTTCTGTTTGCACCAAAGCGTGCACGTACACCAGTGAAAGCACTGTCCGGTGGTGAGAAAAACCGTCTGCTGTTAGCGCGTATTTTCCTCAAGTCGAACAATTTATTGGTGCTTGATGAACCAACGAACGATTTAGATATCGAAACCTTGGAACTTTTGGAAGATTTGCTTGCCAATTACCAAGGCACGTTATTGTTAGTCAGCCACGACCGTGAGTTTGTTGATAATACCGTGACGTCGAGTTGGATCTTTGAAGGCGATGGTGTCATTGAAGAGTTTGTTGGGGGCTATCACGATGCTCAACAACAACGACAGCAAGTTCTTCAGTACCGGAACGCTGAAAAAGTAATCAAAGCAGAGAAAGTGGTTGAGGAATCTCCCAAAACCGCGCCTTCGAAGCCTAAGTCTAAGAAGTTATCTTATAAACTGCAGCGCGAACTAGAAACTCTGCCTGTGAAACTCGAAGAATTAGAAGCTGAGATTGACGCTCTGCAGGAACAGGTGAATAGCCCTGACTTCTTTGGTCAGCCTGTAGAGGCAACACAACCCATTTTAGACAAGTTAGCTGCCACTGAGCAGGAGCTTGAAATTGCATTTGAGCGCTGGGAAGAGCTCGAGGCAATGCAACAGGAAAGTTAATGAAACCAATGAGTAGTAACACTTTTAAACTGACCTTCATCACCGCCGCGATTGTGTCATCGACCACTGCGTCCGCAGCTTTGTATCAAGTCGTCGAAGTGACACCAAGTACAACGTATTCTTACAAGAGTAGCTTTGGTGTTGCGATTCAACCGGGCACAGCGACGGGTGGAAGCGATGCTGATTTGGGATGTTTTGATTCGGCCGCATCGAACTGTGATGGAAGCAGTTTTATTTTGGCTGGTGAAACCCGTTCGTCTGAAGTGAACGCCGGTGAGGCGGTCGACGGTTTGAGTTTCCGAGAAGAAGCGCCGTTTGGTATGGACAGCCGCTTTGTCTATATTGATAGCCTCGATGATTTTGAAAGCTACTGTAGTAACCAGTTGCGATATGCGACGTGTGATGCGTGGGCTTCAGTGCGGTGGACGCCTTGGGCAAGTGAAGTGAGTGGTAGTCAAACCCCGAATGCAATTGCTTTTACAGGCGCATCAACCACCGGCGATGCAATCGATGAAGGCAACAACGTGGTTGTGAACAGTTTGACCTCTGATGGCGATGTTGTGGGGATCACCTCAACGCTGGGGACTGTGACGGATTATCGCCGTGATTCGGTATTGGGGTTTGTTGGTACAACAAGCGATACCTTTACTGACAACCTTCAGACACGTGCATGGAAAACGGACGGTACTTATACGGTCGGTAGTATTTCAACTGATTACACGAACGATCAGGGGGATTACTACACTTCTAAGGCGGCATTGTGGAACGCAAGCGGTACGTCTGTTTCGTTGAATTGGGACTCTGGCGTATCAAGCGTGAAGAACAATCGTCTTGCTCAAGGTAGTATGCGAGATTTCGTTGAAGTTGATGGCACGCTGTATGGGGTGGGTTATAACACCTATGAAACCAACTCAACCAACTACATGAATGCAGTTGTGTATTCTGTGAGTACAAGCTCGGATATTATGACCGCCAGCAATTGGACATCTACACCGATTGCGAATGCGACCGTGCGAGAAAATGGTGTTTCAAGCGGCGACTATATTTATAGTAACTCGGTCGGACTGGCGGTGAATGAGAATTTGGTTGCGATTGGTGAAGCGAAACGGGGCGGCGATCGTGCATACAAAGGGGCGGCCTCGAATCGCGTGTTTGTTGTGAAAGATGTAACGTCTCCCTCTGCCACTTATTTAAGTGACGGCGTGTTCTTTGATGGCGCTGGTGGTAAAGCCGGAGGCATTAATAATTACAATGAAATTGTTGGCCAAGTCGATGCGGAATCTACCCGTGAAGTGAATGGTAAGCCGCGCCGTAAGCGTGCATTTATCTACCCGTTGGATGCTGATGGCACCAATGACACTCGCCGAGGTATTTTTAACAACAAAAGTTGGTGGTTAGATAATCTCACTAATGGTGGTGACTATTCTGATCACAACAACCAATACCGTATCATTGATGCCACTGACATCAACGATGCAGGTGTGATTTCTGCAACCGCGTTGAAGTGCGAGAACGGCTACGACACAACCGCATACAACGCGACGTGTGGCGACGGCAACCAAGATGAGACAACGGTCGCCGTCAAACTGGTGCCAATTCCAGGCGTAACGAGCAGTGACATTTCGGCCCGTGGCACAGATGAAACAACGACTGAGCGTAGTGGTGCAGGTGTTGGTTTGTGGATGCTGGCTGTACTTGGTTTCCTCGGGTTCCGTAGAAAATAGTAAATTTTTGTCAAACGAAGCACAAGTTCACAGATCTGGACTTGTGCTTTTTTTTGGCTTGATGAAGGTGGTTTTTTGAGCAATTCTTAATGGTGTGGTCATGGAAACGCCACACGATTTTAATAGTTGTAACTTAGACACAAGCTACTGTATGAGGACTGCACTATGAAGAGACAAAAGCGTGATCGCCTGGAAAGAGCGCAATCTCAGGGATACAAAGCGGGCCTGAATGGCCGATCGCAAGAAGAATGTCCCTACCAACAAATGGAAGCTCGATCCTTTTGGCTAGGTGGTTGGCGTGAAGCTAGAGAAGACAAACTGACTGGTCTCTATAAATAATTTCCACATACAACACAGGATCTAAGCCCCGAAAGGGGCTTTTTATTTGGATTTTAAATCACCTGATGCACTATAACTAAATGTACTACCAACAAAAAAGCCGCTCAATCGAGCGGCTAGATTCAATCACAACGAATTAAAACGCTGAAGTGTCTTGGAACAGGCCAACTTTTAAGTCTTTCGCAACATAGATTTCTTTGCCATCAACCAGTACGCGGCCATCAGCAAGGCCCATCACCAATTTACGGTTTACAACGCGTTTCATGTGGATTTCGTAAGTAACTTTTTTCGCTGTCGGTAGGATTTGACCAGTGAATTTTACTTCGCCAACGCCCAATGCACGACCTTTGCCTTTTCCGCCAACCCAGCCAAGGAAGAAACCAACCAGTTGCCACATTGCATCAAGGCCAAGACAGCCAGGCATCACTGGATCGCCAGGGAAGTGACAATCAAAGAACCAAAGATCTGGAGTGATGTCGAGTTCGGCCAGAATCAAGCCTTTACCAAAATCACCCTCAGTTTCAGACATCTTAGTCACTCGATCCATCATCAGCATGTTTGGTGCTGGTAGTTGAGGGTAACCAGGGCCAAAAAGTTCGCCACGGCTAGAAGCTAAAAGATCGTCGCGGTTATAAGAGTCTCGTTTGTTGTGCATTATCAATTACTCCAATTTCTGATACGGTGCATCTTAGTGAACACGTGTACGCCAAACAACTCCGATCAGTACTAAACGAACCAGTTTTTGAGGCGTTCCACAAATCCTTGTGGCTGAATGTGTTTTTCAAAGTTTTCAATTCGTTCGGCGATTCGGCTGATCACGCTTTCCTCATCATCACCACGGAATGGTTTATTCATGAGTACAGGAACAGCTTCATCAACATTCGAGACGGGCCAAATGTTGAATTCCCCATTTTTAATACTTTCGACGACAGATTGATGAAGCGCAAGGTGTTTCAGATTACTTTTCGGCAGGATGACGCCTTGTTCACCGGTAAAACCTTGATGTTGGCAAACCCGGTAGAAACCTTCAATTTTTTCGTTGAGCCCACCAACTGCTTGGACGCGACCGAACTGATCTACGGCGCCTGTGACCGCAATTTGTTGGTCAATAGGATATTCGGATAGGGCGCTCACTAATGAGCATAGTTCAGCGAGCGAAGCGCTATCGCCATCCACTTCACTGTAAGACTGTTCAAATACGACTGAAGCGGAGAATGGCAGCGGAACGTCCAGATTGAGCGCGCTGCTCACAAACGCTTGCATGATCATCATGCCCTTAGCGTGTAAATTGCCACCCAGCTCAACTTTCCGTTCGACATCAGAAATATCACCATCACCAAAATGAATTACACATGAAATACGAGCTGGCTCGCCGTAAGATACTGGATGACCAGCAATATCGATGACAGTCAGGCCGTTGACTTGTCCGATTTGCTCACCTTGAGTTTCGATAATGACTTGGCCATCAAGGATGTCGTCAAGCGCGCGCTCAGGTAAGTAAGATTCACGGTAATAACGTTGATTCAGTGCTTGTTCAATGTGTTCTTTTTTTATTGTCGCTTGATGACCCAGAAGTGCCGCTTCTTCGAGCAGCGCGCGATGCCACATCACACATAGGGGTGCATAATGTTGATCTTCGGTGTAACGAGCGCCAGCGGTCATCACTGCTTCAACGGCATCGTGCGTCAGCATTGGCAACTCATAGCGTTCAGTGAGCCAGAGTAGGTAGCCTAAATAAGTCGTAATGGAGTCCTGATCAAGCTTGATATCCACTTCCAACTCACTGAACAGGCATAGCCCTGAGTGAATATCTGCATCCAGAAAATCGATGTCGCCTAACTGGTTTCTATCACCAACCACAACGAGTTTGACGTTGTAACTTTTAGTCGGCAACGAGTGAATGGGTGACTTGGGATCACAATTCACCGGTGAAATGGCGTCGCCCAGCACGGCAGATTTCAACATTGGCCAAGAGCGCGGATTCGCGAGTAGTAAATTCGCAGAAACGACAAGATATCCGTTATCAGCTTTGTCTAATAGGCCGCTGACTTCACTGACAATATGGCCATTTTCAGCTTTGACTTGTCCGAAAATTGCACCCATATCTAACGTTTCAGTCACTACAACGGGCACTGAAGACGTCATACTCTCCATCTGCTCTTTAATCAGAGCGCGGTAGATTGAGTTATCTGGCGCATTGACTAACAGAATGCGGCTAAAACCTTTGACGTGAATGAACCTTTCAATTGCTTGTGCAAGTCTGGTTTGAGTGCCAAACAGAGAAACAGAAGGCAGGTTAGGGTATTGAGATAACTCAGTGCTGAACTGGTCATACTGAGGCGTCACTAAACGCCAGATATCTTGTGTCATTGAATCGTCGAAATCGTGAAAAGGAGACAAATTATATAGAAAAACCCAAAGCACGAATAGCTTTGATATTTGTGATGATCTTGGTCGTGTTTTTTATCGATATAATTGAAACGACTGTGTCACTTGGGTTACGCTGTCACCCTAATTTTAAATAGGCTTGCCAGACATGAAATATCAACAACTCGAAAACCTGGAATGCGGTTGGAAGTGGCAGTACTTAATCAAAAAATGGAAAGATGGCGAACCGATCACTTGTCATATCGATCGTAGTGAGGCAGATGCCGCTGTTCAAGAACTCAAATCTCTAGAACATGAGCCAACCTTGGTGCTTGAATGGATCGAACAGCATATGGCACCAGATTTGGACAACAAGCTCAAACAAGCCATTCGTGCCAAACGGAAGCGTCATTTCAATGCAGAGCAGTTGCATACACGTAAGAAATCCATCGATTTAGATTATCGCGTGTGGGAAAAGTTGTCTGTGCGAGCAAACGAACTGGGATGCACGTTATCCGATGCCATTGAGTATCTGCTTAGTGAAGCGTCACGGAGCGAGAAAGCGAGCCGCACGGTTTCGAGTTTAAAAGAAGATTTAAGTAAATTGCTGTCTGATTAGGAGTTAGCAAGATGTTGTATGTGATTTTAATTGCTGCAATCGTCATCTTTTGGTTGGTCGCGGCCGACAGGCCTGTGCTCAAAGTTAAGTTTAAAAATGGTGTCATTACACAGGTTAAAGGTCATTTTCCGCCGTCGTTTAAATATAATGTAATTGAGATTGGTGAAAATGCGCCATTTGATGGTGAACTCAAAGTTTATCATCAAAGGCACAATATGAAGTTGGTGTTCTCGAACCAGGTGCCAAAGAAAGTACAACAGCGCATTCGAAACGTGTTTCCACATCAAGGCTTTAAAGGCAACGGTGATAAAAGTAAAAAGAGTCACTAGGATTGCGCCATTAGCGACAACACGTTTGCATCAAGGTGCAAACTAGACCGAAATCTTAACGCTTCAAGCTGAAACGGCTGAATACCAGATGTAGTATTCAGCCGTTTTTTTATTGGAGTGACACAATGAAACCACAATTACTCATCATCGCAATATGGCTTTGTTCACAGCACGCATGGGCAGACGACACAGAAACCAACAACGTCGCAAGGCTCATCAAAGCCAAAACTCTCAAAGTGCTGAGCAAACAGAATGTATCTGCAAAAGGTTTTTGCGATGTATTTGTCGACATGAATCACATCGACAATCAGTACGCCAAGGTCGTACAAGTCTCAACGCTTGGCGACGCGCAACTCTGTAAACGCGTCAAACAGGCCATCAAGGTAGGCAAAAAGTACAAATACCAAATCCCAGAACGGTTCATCAGAATTCAAATTGATGCACGGGAACTCTAACAAATGTGTGTGACAAAATGATCTTGATAAGGTGTGAGGCTGAAATCATTAAAGCACGATGAAGACGACTCAGTGAAAACAAACGTCAAACTACGAAGAAAAGCCCAGTTAACTAGAAATACGGCTCATGTATCAGGGTTTTAGGTCATGAAAACCGACAGGTTTTATCAGATGTTAAATTCATTATGATTAGTGCGCATTATGCGTCATTATGTATAATCCTTGGGTGCATATCACATGTCGCAATAATACTCCTTTTCGGAGTATTAACAGTGAAGTATCACGAGATGACCAAGAATTACATTTTTCGTGAATTTGAGTGCGGTTTGACACGCGAGCAGACGGCGGAACTTTGTTTTAAAAGTGTGAGAACGGTCACTGAGTGGGATAAAGGAAAACCAATACCACCTGAGTGTAAACGCCTAATGAGGATTGCAAAGGGTAGAGAATTGTCATCTTGCGATTCCTGGAATCAGTTCAAAATGCATTATGACAAACTAGAGCTACCAACAGGAAAGTTGATTTCAGCCCAAGAGCTTTTAACGGCCATAGCAATATTAGAAATATCGGCACCAGAAGACATAAAGATAAGTTCGGCTTTGCTAAAATACGCAAGAGCAATTACTAGATTTAGGTAGCATTACTAAGAAGGAGGTCATTTCACAAGACCTCCTTCGATAATATTAGGCCGCAGTCAGCGAACTTGTTTTACTTTTGTGAATAGATAAATCATGCAAATCAATAGTAGTCAACAAAGTCAATATCGGCCACTTTACGAAATTTTCTATCAATGTGATATCTATTTCTGCTTCCTGCTTTATCAACCTAATCGCGTCCACTTCCTGCCCAAGTAAAGTGTAACAAGCAATATTTATATTTTCGCCCAAATTCTGCCCAACTAGGTTTCTAACCTTGCTCTTATTTATATTATTTCCAAGCATATGATTAGCATATTCACAATGTAGGGTTAGTATAGCTCTACTACTAGGGCTGAAGGATACATTCGAGTGGCTTTCACATAGCGCTCTAGCTCGTAGGTAATCACCAGAAACTAGTAGAATAAAACTCTTATCGCACAAGTACTTATCTAGTTTTAAACCAGCTTCATGTTCTTTATCTTTATACTCAATTGCTTTGTCATATTTCTCTTTTGCCAGTTCAACATCACTCATTAGTGAATAGTACTGCTGCTTAGTAATATCTTTTTTTACCGCCCCAATAAATTCGATAGCCCAATCTAGGTCTTTCAATACATGGGCTATCGAATTGAATATTTTCCTAGAGAACTTAGCGGCATCATCTGATGTATAAGCGAAATCTATATATTTCTTAAAGTTAACCAAATCGTAGTCAATACAAATCGCATAACTTGACTTCAACAAACAGAAAGATGTGATTTTATCTTTATCTGATTGCATTTCGCTTAAGTCAGATGACAAAAACGACTTCCAATCATTCTTATATGAATAGTCTTTCTTTCTTATTCCGATCAGGCCAAGTTGCTGGTAGCAAAGTAGATCGTACATGAGTTTTTGCTTACTTTTTCGTGCGTTTTTATATTCAGACTCCATTGTTTTTATAGAATTTTTCGACGCTTCCAAATTGTGCTTTGTAACCTGAGGATGGCTAAGCAATTCAAAATAAGTAATGCTGCATGGGTTAATTAACTTGGCTCTCTCTAGATGCTCATCTACTAAACGTTTACGCTCTTTTTCTCCTTTCTGATCTGCGTGGTTAATGTATTTAACACCGTATGCGGACAACATTTGGCTCCAAGCATCATTATCTAACGATGGATCAAGATGTAAACTTCTCTCCAAAAGGCTTATTATCTCATCGATACTAAATGTCTTGTTTTCTGAGTGTTCCACTTCTCTTAGTGCAATGCTACAAACGTAGTTATTAAACGATGGAATATATTTAAAGTTCTCTACATAACTTTTTATATACTTGCATTTCTCTGCAAGAGTATCCATGTTTTCACATTTAACCATGTAGTATTCATGGTTGTTTTTATCGGTCTCAATTAATTTATCACAATATTCTAAACTTTCATTGTGTAGATCTAACTTATTGCAAATATATATTAACTTTCTGATGTACCTAATTGAAATATTTTGATCGTTACTATTTGCTAAATAATTTTCTGCAATTGATTTTGCCTCAGGGTAGCTATTTGATTTAACTTTAGCATCTATTTCCAGTAGAGATTTAAATTGAGATTCGGATAAGTTATTTATTTCATTTCCATCATTGCTATTCAACTCTCTAATTAAATTGGATATATCCATTTCATTCTTATGTTTCGTTAAATTGGATATATCGCCCCTGATAAATTCTGATTTGGTTGCTAGAAAATGCAGATCGCTTTGGATTGTCTTAATAATTTGTTCTTGTTTAGAATCAGCCAAATTATCTTTTATAGACAAGGAACCATTTAGTGCGTGATGTAACTCAGCCATGGCCTCATCAAAACCATCGACCTGAACAAAGTATACGCGCTCTTTCCATAATAACTTTCTAAGTTCTGAACTTACTTGAGAACCCTTTCTGATACACCAATAAACACCATTCTTGAGATAGTCTTCTGATTTCAGTAAGTGGTTTAATACATCCATTATGGATCTATCATTACCAGAATACCCCATAACAACCAAACCAAATTCTTTAGAAAATTCTATGAATTTATTTCTAATATTTGCCTCCAATGATTCAGTCTCTCTCAAAGTACTTTTTATATCATCAAAGAGATAATCACCATGCAATTTAATTATCTTGGGACGAGTTGAACTAATGCTTAAAGAATTTACACTTGAATCATGAGCACAAACTAATGGTCTAGTTTGAGAAAATTGGTAAAACGCTTCATTTATTAAATCATCGAAGTTAGTTGTATAAATTGTATCAAAATACCTATTTGATACATTCATTAGTGAAACTAGATATGCATAACCGATTGACGGTTTTGCAGACTCAACTTCTTTTTCAACAAATCTTCGACGTTGTGATGGTAGATCGAACTTTCTTTCAAATAAAGATGAATATTCATTACTTTCCGTGTACCAAGATCCTTGTTCAGTTATAAGGTATCTCTTTGCTATATCTGCAGTTTCATATTCTTTTCCAGAAAGCATTTTATATTCATCTTTACGCCATTCATCAACCAGATTTTGTCCTGTTTTAATTCCTGATGTGAACGAGGCACCAGCGCCAAGCAACAAATTGTAGTTTGGCGAAGTATTACTGGTTCTTGTTTTCAAGTATGCCACTAGGTCTTTAATGGAACGTTCTTTATGTTTTAATTCATCTTCTAATACGTTAAAAGCCATTACTATTTCCTTAATAATTATTACATTCTGTAAGTTTTTAGTACTCAATGGATAGATTGAGCGATATTAAATTTTTCTATAAAGGCCATATTCACGGATGAAGCGTAGTTGGAAATCCTGATTATATGAGTAAATAATCATATACCTATTGATGCTTAGTGGTTAGTGACATTTTGGAGCAATATCTAGAATTCAGAGGTGCGTCACCAGTAAAAGAAACAAACTGATACATTTGTTAAACGGCTTCCGTACCCGTTTAAACAGTCAGTTTCATCTACTGGATTGAAACGAATCGCAAAGTGATTTCAGACCTGTAGACTTGAAACCATAAGCTTAATACTGTGTGAGCTCACAATCGAAAAACCTTTGCTTGCTTTGAGCTAACCGCCCGAATGGGCGGTTTTCTTTTATCTGACTCCCATCTTTGAGATGACATTACATAGAATTCAACACGTAGAGACAAGCAAGAAATGAGTTACTCACATTCTCGGTTCAACGCGCTCTTTAGACTTTACGTCGGTTTCTTCCGTTTCATCCTTTGAATAGATATACCACAGCACTATACCAACTAGTTGCAGCAATAGAATAACCCAGTACATGGCCTTTAAACCGTCTGTCTGAAACCATTGATATTTGCTGGAAAAGATAGATAAAACAGTGATTGGTGATAAAAGAGTTAAATTCAAAATGTTAAGTATTATTGAACCTTGAGCAAAAGGATCTCTTACCTTTAGTGCAAAAAGAGCAAAAAAACCTGACAGACCGGATAGCAAGATTCCCATAGTCGGTGTCACGATTCCTAGTACACTCGTCACGATAGCGACGATACCAAACGCATTCATAGCTACTCCACATATCCAAAATTGTGAGCGTTATTATGCACCAAATTGTTTATTGTTCAGTGATGGAGTGAAGACTTTCACCCCGTATTACTATACGGGGTGCTCCCCAAGGCTCGCTCGACACTCGCAGAGCCTACGCCGAAGAACCGACGAGACACGCAACAACCTAGGGCGCGGCCATAATCGTATGGCTTGGCAGGGAGAGGTACTTTTTTCTGTTTTGGGAGTCAGCGCAGTATTTCACTCAGATGGCGCTGGACGTTGGTCGCGGACAGTCGTGAGTGACGTAGCGGTGTTGGATATGCAGCAGCATAAGAACGTCGAGCGCAGGAACTAACGTTATGGCTCAGCCCCTAAGCCAAGGCTTAGGGTAGTCGCGCACTAAGGCGCGAGATACAAAAAAGCGGTATGTCATTTTTTAACATACCGCTTCAAAAAAGTGTCACCAGTGACGGGCTATTTCTCAAGTGATACGAACCGACCCGTTGCGGTGTCCCGCAGTAGCGAAAGGGATAACGTCGGTTGCGTTCGACAGCGTTCTGCGCAGCTCTGAAACTCAGATTTAAGGTTAGAGGGCACCCATAGAGTGACTTTCTCTAACCCTTGTTCACGCATCCGGTCTTCATATCTTTTGTTTCGTTTTGACATACCCATTCCTTTACGCTCTGCGTTTCTTGTATTGATAGAGGCCGACACGCAGTTGCCGCACCAAATACACAAGCAAAGGCGACACAACATGAGATAACAATGCTGATGAGCCGCCGATAATCAGGCAGACCCAAAAGACCGTGTCGAGCAGTTGGGTAAATTGTTCAACAGTAAAAGTGATGGTATCCATAAGGTGATCCTTTTCGTTAGCTTGCTTTGCTCCTCCTCCTCAGTCTTCGTCGTCGTCCGCCCGCGGCGCATGTGTGTGTTAGAAAACTGAGTTGAGTTGTATCTGAGTTTGCTCTTGTTTGGGCTGCTCGACAGTGCGAGGTTTGCAGAACACATTGAGGTCGACGGCCTCTTTAGTCAGCTTGAGCAAGCAGTCATCGTAATGCACAAACTTAATCTCGTTCGCTCTGAGGAACGTGTCGTCAAACCGATAAACACCATCCGGTGTTTTCGCTTCCAGCGTGACCATGAACTTAAAGCCGGTGCTCGTCGATTGCGTCGTGTGTCCTGTGTAGTAGAGGCTTTGAATTTCATACAGGCCGAGCATTTGACGCATCAGTTCAAGCCTGTTTGCTGCAAGAGAAACTGAATCACGGGCACCGCCGTTAGACGAATTACGATTCCCACCATTAGGTAGAACGCCAGAACCTTTAGAACCCGTTTGACCAGACCCATCGGCCGACGCAGAAGCGTTAGATTGAGTCTTTGACGTGGACGGGTTCGCCACTTCCTCAGAAGAACCAAAAACCAAACCGGATAAACCATAGAAAAAATACCCCATGCAGCCGATACCCACGACCAAAGCGCCGATGAATTTCGGGTTTTTGTAAAGCACGTTAACCGCGCCAGAATGACGAGCAACACCCGTTGCCGTGGATTTGTAGAGCAGGAACGCATCGAGCGGGATTTTGACCGTCATGACGTTGGGGTCTTTGCCTTTGGGAATAACAGGCGTTGACGTGTTTTTCGGATGTTTATAGACATAAGGTTTACGCTTAGCCCAGAACATGCCGTCATTGGCCTTATGGAAAAAGCACTGTTCCGCACAAGCCCGAATCGCTGTGTCTATCTGTCCCCAGTCAGGCGAGAGCAATTCAATATCCCAGTTATATTTACGGTGACGCGCGAACCCTTCATTAAAGGTGAAGGGGTAGATAATCCGCCCGTTCTCGTCGTACTCAGCTTGACCACGGTCATCGATTTCAGACGGCTTGAGTTTGGTCATATCAACAGGTACATGGCGCGAGTTAAAGAAGTTCTCGTAGTCACTCGGCAAGTTATCGAGAAAATCAGACAAAGGGCGAGCCGTTACCTTTTCCATACGAAAGCCGATGTTCTTTGAAAAGATATCCTGGCACTCATCGATAACAATCAACGCCCCAAGCGGGCACCAGCAAAAGAAATGTTGCCACAGGTCAAGCCCGTTTTTGTCGCGGCTAAAGATACGAATCAAACGGGTCGTGCTCGGGAACTGGAGGTCAAGACGTCGCTCAATTTCATCGAGTGGTTCCATACCCTCGATATTGGTCACAACAACACGGCCAGCTTTGAGCGCTTCCAATATCACGAAGTAGGCAACATAAGATGATTTGTAGGCACCGTTAGCGCCTGTCCGAATAGTAATAGCCATGTCATCACCTCAACATCTTCATGACGAAGCCAGTGGCAAGAAAATTGAAATAGGTACTGATTGCGCGAGGTAGGCCAAAAGCGTGCGCGTAGTAACGCAGCTCGTCCGGCAATGCGTTAAAGGCCGAGGCAATTGCCTGAGTGAATCCGATTTCTTCAAGCAGTATCTGAGCGGTAGCGTAGTAAACTTGCATTGTCCAAATCAGGCCGACAAGTTTGAGCTTGATATACCACACGTTGATGTAGGCAACGAGCTGTTGAAAGTAGGTCGGAACGAAGTCCAAAAAGTCGACGATGGTCTGACCAAAATCGCCAAGTGAGCTAATGAGATCAACTAAGAATTGCATACGTCCTCCTAATCCGTCAGGGCTTTGATGCCGAGCAAGACGGCAAGAAACAACAGGACGGCAGCAATCAAGCTTGAGTTTTCAAGTAAGGCAGGGAATACACCAGACGTGAACGAGTTCACTTGACCGTTAGCAAATCGAAACGTCCACTTGTGTTCAATGTAAGTCCCATCAGCAAGCTCGGACTCATCAAACGTGAACAGTGATTTAAACTGCTCCATTTGCTCCTGATACTGTGTTTCAAGCTGTTCGATTTCACCCTCAAGATTTTCAATCGCATCAGTGCCGTATAGGCCGTTCGCTTCAAAATCGACTTGTCCCTCAAAGGGACGCCCAACCATACCTTTACCGTCGAGAGTTTCTTGGATGCCTTGCAACTTTGATTCGACACCGGACAAATCGACGTCGCCACCAGTGCCACCCGCACCGCTGATTTGAGAAGAGAGGGCTTCAAGACCGTCAGCGAGGCCGGACACATCACCGGATAAGGTAGACAGGCTGTTTGATAGTTGAGCAATATCTTGACCGTTTTTCGTAACAAGTGAATCATTGTAGGTTAGGTGGTTGTTTAGCTCAGAACGCAGACCGCTGACAGTACCGGAGAGCGTTTGAATGTTTCCATTCACTCCACCGAAAAGGCCATTAATCGGAGCAACATACTCCATGATTCGAGGAAAGAAGTAGTTCATCTGGCCTGTAACGCCGTCGAGTTTAGTACCCAGCTCATCGAATTTAGGATCTAATTCAGAAAGGTCGACGTCGACGTTCGCAAGATCATCTTTAAGAGCAGCTACCTTTTTAGTTATCTCACGAGTCTCGACCAACGTCGCATTTGCAGCACCGTAAACAGATTCAACAGAGGTCTTAACGGCATCTACTTTAGAACTAACTGTTGAAATAGCACGGCTGTTGTCACGAATGCGGTCAAGGTTGTATATGTTCTGGTCATATAGCTTGGTGAACTGCTCACGATAATCGAGCATTGAAATGCCGCCTTGGCAACGATAATCACCTTCAGCCGTTGTATAACACACCCAACCGTCATAAACGATTGGAGACTCCCAATCATCATCAGGGTCAGTCTCACCACCGTCATCGCTATCGTCAGGATCACAACCCGCGCTGTTATCTTCAGCTTCACACGTCGGAGCTGGGTCACCGGACTCACAAAGAGTGCCGTCACTGAGTCCATTACCGCTACAATAACCAGTCGCATCATCACAAAATGTGGTTGCAAACTGATAACGACAGCCATCATTGCTGGAGCAAACGACAGGGAACTCACCTAATGATTGTTTCCACCAAAAGTAACGACTATCGCCGATTCGACAAGTTGTTTCCTCACTGCTGGCGAATGAAGGAAGTGACAGAAAAGCGCAAAACAAGAGTAGGAGAGTCAAACAGGTATTCGTCGCGCATCGCATAAGGCACCCCATGAAGTAAAACGCCCCCGTTAGGAGGCGTTGATTCCGGTGTAAAAGCCGTATATGAACGCCCCACCATTAGCCAGAGCCAACAAGATAGTGACGACGTTTGATATCAGCTCAACCATGGTTTAACGCATCGCGCCCATGATCGCACGGAGGCCGAAACCGATAGCCGCCAAACCAATCAAACCGATAACAACAATCGAATAGTTTGATTGGCCAGAGGTAACCGCCGCGTTCAGCGATTCTTCAACGGTTGCGTTGGCCGCACCAGAGAGAACCAAAGCACCAGTAGCCGCGGTAACTTTACCCGCGTGTTGTTTCATAGAAGCAAGAATGTTTTTCATAAGGATTTACTCCGTTGTTAGTGACATACAAAAATCAGCCTCGACCGAGGCCTTTAACGATACGACCCAGAACGTGACCACCGACAAGCGACAACAACAAATAGCCACTGACCGTGGTGTATAAGTTCGGGTCAATACTTAACGCGCCCACTGAATCGGCTTGTAATTCTTCCAACTCAGTAGCGGTTAACAGGGCGTAATCGCAAGACGAGGACGACGGAACGACATACCCATTCGAAACGATTACGCATTGACTCATGACGCCGCCTTACTTCGTCAGCGGCTTGATATCGACCACCCAGTTTTTTTGTGGGTTGTTCGGGTCGATGTCTAAAACCAAATCACACTCAAGCGGAAATTGACCTTCCAGTTTCTGGAACTCGGCCAGTAGTGACGGATTGGTGTTGCACATGGTGATTTTCTTTTGCTCCAAACCGACGCGAGTGCATTGGCCTTGAGCGGATTGTGTCCAGCCGTCGTTCTTTCCGAGATAGTTCACGACCGCGTAGTCGTAAGGACGGTTAGAGCCTTTGGACAGACCTTTGCTGTGTTCACAGCCGATAACGAAAGCGCTGATTTTAGACATGTTGGAATTCTCCAGTTTTTTGCTGATGGAAAGCCCGTCCGACTGGATAGTTGATTCGGTCGGGGATATCGGTTGGTTCGAAGCCTCTTGTGAGCGCTTCAAGGACTCTTGAATCGTCTTCAAAGATTTGACGCATCGCATTGATAAGCTTGCCGTATTGAGTCTTCGCATGTTTCACCGCGTTATCTAATGAGATATTAAAAACGAGCTTGACGGTTGGGATACGAACGGGCTCAACATCGCTTAAAAGCGAGGCGAGAGCAGGGTACGCACCAACAAAATAGGGGTCAGGATTTACCAGAATATCGAGCGGAATCACTCGGTAACGGTTGCCGATTTGCACCTCAAAACGGTTCCAATCGGGGTATTCTTCGGACTTGAGTTGTGCGCCTTTGTGGTAAGCACGAAACACCTTGCCGTTCTCACGAGCGCCGACGTAGAACGTTCGGCCATGGTCAGGAACGAGGCCACATTTGCGACGGTCATCTGATGAAACGCCAGAGCCACCCATGAACAAACCCCATCCGGGCGGTGTGCCGCGAGTGATGAATTCACCGTCTTGGTAGCGTTCAATCATGGAGTCAATAGAGACATTGCCTTGCAAGTCATCGAGTGCAAGGTCAACACGGGTCAGTTTGGTTCCAGCCATCTGTTTTAAGGCGTAATGCAGCTTTTCAAAATTCAGTGCTTCGCAGCCTTTACCGGAAAAAGACACGTAATAACCGAAGTTCGACGCGCCCCAAGCGACCATGCCAGCCTGAATTCCGTTACACAGTAACTTTGCAGAATAGCGATAACCGGAGAAGCCACCACGGCGTTCCGTTGTCCAGATGTTGCCGTCATAGCTGAGTTCATGTTGCAGCAGCTCAAGGAATGACTCGACTTCGCCATGGCAAAGCACATCCAGCATATCAATCCCAAGGTTGGCGATAAGCTCTTGGTAACAGTCGTTAAACGATTTGTCCTGAGCGATGTGTAAGTCCGCATCTTGGAGTTGGTCGGCCAGCGCTTCAAAGTACAAATCTTTGTTGGCGTAGTTTTCAGATTCAACACAGCCAAGAACCTGCGCGAGGTTTTCCGCAAAGTGATTGATTTGGTCGCGTTCGCCGTCAGCAACAGCCACGTCATTGTAGGACTGGAACTGATAAGGCGAGCGGCCAATCAGGAAGCGTTGTTTGGCCATGTCTTTGCAGCGCTCAAGGATAAGCGGCGAACCAGAGAAAGAAACGTAGTCAATCAGCGTGCGAGACATTACAAATCTCCCTGATTAACAAAGGCACCAGCGGCGCGAAGTTCGGATTCGTTTTCGTCGGTGACTTCGATGAGATCGCGTTCAGTGTCGCAAGCGTAAGCGTACAGCTCAGCACGAGTACGGAAATACTCCGGTTGTCCGTCAACCGAGCAGTAAAAACCGTCTTCGTCATTCCAATAGTAAACAGGAGATTTCTTAGAGCACATCATTGAGCCTCCTGAATCAGGCGGGTCAATTTGGCTTTTTCAGAGATGGCATCTCTAATCTCGTAGTATTCTGAGAAACTGATTTCACCATCAGAAAGAGCGCTGGAAATCAGTGGTCGAGCATGTTCATCAGAGTACCAATCAGAAACTTCAAAATATTTTTCAACACCAATTTCAACGTAATCCGGCAAAAGTTTGCTAAGAACGACGACACCGTAGATGAACAGGAAAACAAGCAGCCAAGCCGAAAGCCAACCAATCAAATCCCAATTGCGCTTAACAAACTGACAAACTGCGCTTGCTTGAATGTGTTTACTTGAGAATGCCATGACCAACCACCTTGAACAGTTGAGAGAGCGACCACCAAGCGCGAGAGCTTCAAGGGCAAACGCCCAAGGTGGTCAAATTCGATTTATCGAAACTTTAAATTCGAATAATCGAATCTGCAAGATGCGAAAAATCGAAACTTTAAGGCTAGAATTGAGAAAAATGGAGGTAGCCATGTACGCGAATGAACTGTTAGATGCCTACAAAAAGGCGCAGAACTACGTTCAAGACAAGCAAATTGCACATGACTTGAACTTACAACCGAACAAGATTAGTAAAATGCGCAATGGCATTCGCTATGTAACTGATGAAGAAGCTATTTTTCTAGCTGAAGGCGCAGGAATTGACCCAGAGTTGGCGCTGTTAGGAATTCACGCTGACCGCAACGATAATCCGTCTATAAAAGCGTACTGGGAACGCATAGCAAAAAAGTATAACGGGCTGGGATTACAAGGATTATCAATGGCTGTGGGCAGTTTGGCGTTGTATGCGACCGAGGTTAAAGCGTCACTATTACAGTGCGCATTATGTATATTATGTTAAATAATGTTGCTGAGCACCATGAGATATGTTGATTTGGCCCTCTTTCTTGCTGAGAACCACTTAAGGCATTGAACATAAATGATTTACCATAAAGTATATAATTACCATATTGATTCACGTTCACACGCGTAATCAATATGGTAATTAAGATGGCTTGCTTTTGTTTAGGTTTAGATCAGTGTCGTAAGCAGATACGCATTCAATAACAACACCAAACCAATGATGACACCGCCAATCGATGTGACTGCTTTACTGTTGGTGTATTTCCCCATGATGCTTGAGTTCGCGGTAAACAGAATCAGCGGAATGATCGCCAATGCGATACCAAAGCTAAGTGCGACTTGGCTCATCACCAATATTTGTGTGGTGTTAATGCCTAGCCCAATCACCACAAACGACGGCGCCATGGTGATGGTTCTTCTCAACCACATGGGAATGCTCATACGAACAAACCCTTGCATAACGACTTGGCCTGCCATTGTGCCAACAACCGTGGATGACAAACCTGATGCTATCAGTGAGATACCAAACAAGATGGATGCGGCCTTACCAACCAGCGGTTCCAGAGTTTTGTATGCTGTTTCGATTTCTGCCACATGTTGATTTCCGCTGGCGTGAAATGCTGCCGCCGCCATTGCAACAATCGCGATGTTCACGAAACCGGCAATAATCATGGCGATGGACACATCGAATTTGGTTGAACGCAGACGTTTTTCTACGGTTTGATTGTAGGTGTTTTTAAACAATGCGGAATGCAGGTAGATGACGTGCGGCATAACCGTTGCCCCTAAGATACCGGCTGCTAAGTAGATTTGATGACTACTATTTAGTGTTGGGACCAAGATGCCGGTTGTGAGGTCTGAGCCCGATGGATGTGCAAACAGCAATTCTGCCACGTAGACAATGGCGACAAACAGTAGCAGCCCACCAATCGTCATTTCCAACGGTTTTTGCCCTTTCTTGTTGAGCATCAATATGGCCACGGTCGCGACGGCTGTAATGGCGGCGCCATCAATCAACCGAATACCAAACAACAATTGAAAACCGACTGCAGCCCCAATAAATTCAGCTAGGTCAGTCGCAATGGCGATGAGTTCTGCTTGGATCCAGTAAGGCACTATCGCCCATTTTGGCAACCGTTCTCTTAGATGTTCCGCTAGGTTTTTGCCGGTCACGATGCCAAGTTTCGCGGATAGATATTGAATTAACATCGCCATGAGGTTTGCCCACAGTACTACCCAAAGAAGTTGATAGCCAAAGGCTGAACCGGCTTCGATGTTGGTGGCGAAGTTACCCGGGTCAATGTAACCAATTGCGGCAATAAATGCTGGTCCGAGTAACAGAAGTTTGCTTTTAAACTTAAAAGAAAGCTGAGTGAATCGGTCGTGTTTAGGCGAATAAAGTGTGGTGTTCATCAGTTGTCATGCCTGAAATAAATCTGCTATAGACAACATATTCCTCATTTAAATGAGAATCAATATCAATTACTCAGGTTGTAACTATTACAGAGATAGGTCTCACCTATCGCTGGTGATTCAGGTAGCGATCTGAGATTCGTTGTAGCTCTTTGCTTCGGATGGGCTTCAACACAATGTCATTCATCCCTGCGGCCAAACAGTTTTCATGATCGCTATTCATGGCGTGTGCAGTCAGTGCAATGATCGGTGTGGCGAGTTTTCGAGAACGCAAAATGCGAGTTGCTTGAATCCCATCCATGATTGGCATTGAAATATCCATGAAGATCAGGTCAAAAGTTCTATCTTTTTCAACCAGTTCTATGGCGTGTTGTCCATTATTAGCAAGTGTTACGTTGTAACCCATTCGATTGAGTAAGAGCTGGATGACCATTTGGTTTGTCTTGGTATCCTCGACAACGAGGATGTGTTTGGTGTCATCAAGCGCACGATGTGATGCGGTATGAGAGAGCGGAAGTTCATCGAGATGAGACGTTTCTGAACTTCGCGATTGCAAAGGAATCGAAATCGTAAACAGACTTCCCTCGCCTAGTTTGCTATTCACGGTAATGCTACCCCCCATCAGTTCAACCAGATGTTTGGTGATGGCTAACCCTAACCCGGTTCCGCCGTAGTTCCGCGTAATCGAGGTATCGGCTTGAATGAAGGGTGAAAACAGGTGTTCGATTCGCTCGTTGTCGATCCCAATGCCGGAATCTTTGACTTCAATCTCTAGGCGATCCCGTGCGGTCACCAGTGATACATCGACAAAACCGTGATGGGTAAATTTGATTGCATTGCCGATGATGTTAAACAGGATTTGAGTGAGACGAACTGAGTCGACCCAATATTCAAATTGCTCACAAATGGAGGCTTTGACGTTGAAGGTAATGTCTTTGGCTTGCGCTACTTGGCTATGGTATTCGAGTGCATGTTGGAGCTTACGACTTAAACTAATCCAGTGACGTTGTAACTCAAAATGACCTGACTCGATGCGACTGAGGTCGAGGATATCGTTGATGATGACCAAAAGTAACTCAGCCGAATTTTCCATCTGTTCTAGCATGTCTTGCTGATAAGCATCTGAATCATCACGCAGTAAATCAATCAGCCCTAACACGGCATTGAGTGGCGTACGTAGTTCGTGACTCATCATGGCAAGGAATTGTGACTTGGATTGGTTCGCCTGCTCTGCCAGTTGCTGAGCAACTTTCAGTTCTCGAGTTTTTAAATCGACCAGTTTTTGCAGCGCTTCTTTGTGTTCAATGTCGTTGATCGCGCGTTCAAGTAATGGGCGAAAGCGTGACAGCGTTGATTTAGTTTCGAGGCTAAACTGCCCTTTTCGTGTGCCCAGTAATAGCAAAACAGAGTCACTGGTTTGCGCTCGAATCCCCGTCACGAGTGCTGAGTTGATCTGATCTTTTAGAAAGTGATTTAAGTTTCGAAACTCATCGAGTTTGCTGGGCTCGAAAAGAATGATGCATTCGCCATCCAACACACGTTGAAACTTGTCGCCGTTGAACCACTCTTTGCCTTGAAACGCTAAGTTAGATGCTAGATACGTCGAAAAGATACTGCTTTCTTTATCTTTTGAAATCACGATGAAGTCGTCGAATCGAATGTAGCGACTGAGGACTTTTTTCAGCTCTTCAAAAATTTGGTATTTGTTGTCGGCGTGACTGAGCGCGGATAACGCCGCCAAAATGACCCGGTTTTCTTCGGCCAGACGCTGTTCTCGTTCTTTGCTGCGTTCCAATTCCAATAACGCTTCATTAAGCTGCTCTATCTTTTCTTGTTCCATCAGATGGTTACTCAGACTCATAGAATAGGACTGACGAGATCATCAAGTTCCCGTGTGCGTTCTCGCCACCGATGAAACGACCTTGTTCACCGAAGGTAAAGGGACAAATAAACGGCTGATTGTTCATTTGGGATTTTAATTGGCGTTGCACTTCGAGAATATCTTCGCCAAGGCGCAACATTGAACCGGCGCAATAGATGATGATTGAGCCAAGTAGTTGTGACTCATGATAATTCTGGGTATTGGCCTCTTTTACAACTCGAGACGCTCGATTGATCAGTTGCTCTCTGGATCCGGTCATCAACGTGACGGTTTCGCCTTCAACTGCAGCGGTAAACATCTCCATCGATCCGTTGCGTGTCATGCGCACTGGATGAGAGAGTTTGTAATACGGCTGTTGATGAATGTGCCCGGCAACACGGCCGAGTGGAAAGCGAGTGACGTGGTGAAAGAGATAATGTTCTGATATTTGGACGCTGGAGTGATCACTGATCCACTCTTTGTAGATTTGTTTAGCCGGCTCGCCATCGATTTCATGGATAAAACGTCCGGACGCCTTCGTGACTGTGCCAACAAACTCGGTGGGTGAATAGCCTGCGCTAAATCCAGTGGTCAGCGGCTTAGATGGGAAAAAGAGCTCAATCGCAATGCCACGTTGAATCCAACCTTGCTCCGTCATGCTTGACCACTGCTTTTGAATATAATTATCTGCTGCACTGCCCCCGATGATGGGGATTTGAGTCCCGAACGTATCGTCAATTTCATCGATAAACAGCTCTTCATGACCGGGGGTTGCATGAAGCACAATCAGACTTGGAACTTCGCCAATTCGGCCTGCAGAACGCAGTGCTTGTTGAATCGCTTTGCGAGTGGATTTTCGAAAGTCTTGGCCTTCATCCAATGCAATCAATCCGGTTCCGTATGCGCTTTGGTTTGAATCGTAAATCCCCATGGCGGCGATGACTGGGCCGGCATGATAACCTTTTTCAGTCATCACGCCTTTACACGATGAACACCCAATAAAAGGAATATTAGGAAATGCTTGCTTAAATAGCGTGAATAATGTTTCCGTAGGATATTCGTCAGTATAATAGAGAACAACACTAGAAAGCCCCTTTAATATTAGGGACTCTCTCAGTTGATGAATAGCATTGATGAGATCAGAAGATTGAGTAAAAGTCGTTATCAATCGCATATGCGAATATAAGTTAAAAAAATTCTTCAATCTTTATACATTAACTTGAGGCGATATTAAATTTTTTCTCGTAACTTAATGAACGCTGTCTCGCAAATTATACGACCTTATTAATCATTAATATTAATGTTTACTGAGTCATTAATATTAATCGTGCTATTTGTTTTTGAGTTGTTGCGAATCACCCTGAGCTGCACACTTTCGCCTTCTCGAATCAATTCATCATCCGATTCTAAGCGCCATTCCTCGGGGATTGGACGAATTATATACACGCCTGGGAACTCTTCACTTTTTGTTACAGTTAATTTTTGTCCATTCACAAATAAAGAACATTTTGGTTGTGGAATGCATTCCTGTGCTGGTACATCACGATATGTGATCGTGCGCCAAAAAAAAGCGATCACGAGCACAGCTAAGGTGATGATTATTTGATCAAGTCTATGTTTGGTTAGCTTTTCAGCCGCCATGCCTTTGTGTTCCCCATGTAACAAACTTCAAAGTTTTGAAATAAAAGGTCAAATCCAGATGGATAGTAAGGTTACTACACTGTCATTGAATTGTTAATTGCAGTATAGTTGTGGCCTGAAAATGCCACTTTTTTATAAAGTCAGCAATAGGATTAACGTTATGAAAAGACATTAATTTTTATTGTGAACTTGGGTGGCATTACGACATGTGTCGTGTTGGAAGTAAAGTGTAGTTAATTAGACATTGGAAGCATGCAAATGAGCCAAGAAAAGCAGCTTGAACAAAACTATAACTATACAGTCGTCCGTCAATTTACCTTGGTGACTATTCTCTGGGGTATTGTCGGTATGGGTGTTGGTGTTTTGATTGCCGCTCAATTAGTATGGCCACAGCTCAACTTTGATACGCCGTGGCTGACGTATAGTCGCTTACGTCCTCTGCATACAAATGCGGTAATTTTTGCGTTTGGTACCAGTGCACTGTTTGCAACATCTTATTATGTTGTGCAGCGTACCTGTCAAACTCGTCTCTTTGGTGGCCCGCTCGTCCCATTCACCTTTTGGGGATGGCAAGCGATAATCGTTTCTGCCGCTATTTCTCTGCCTCTGGGTTACACCTCAGGTAAAGAATACGCGGAATTGGAATGGCCGATTGATATCGCGATTGCTCTTGTATGGGTTTCTTACGCCGTGGTGTTCTTTGGAACGCTGGTGAAACGTAAGACGTCTCATATTTATGTAGCAAACTGGTTCTTCGGTGCGTTTATTCTCACCGTCGCAGTTCTTCATATCGTGAACAGCATGGCAATCCCTGTTTCTATGGGGAAATCGTACTCGATTTATTCTGGTGCGGTGGATGCCATGGTTCAGTGGTGGTACGGCCATAACGCAGTTGGTTTCCTTCTGACCGCCGGCTTCCTAGGTATGATGTACTACTTCGTCCCTAAGCAAGCCGAACGTCCAGTTTACTCTTACCGTCTGTCAATCGTTCACTTCTGGGCACTGATCTCTTTGTATATTTGGGCGGGTCCACACCACCTTCACTATACAGCGCTACCTGACTGGACTCAGTCGTTGGGTATGGTGATGTCTTTGGTTCTGTTCGCACCATCTTGGGGTGGCATGATCAACGGTATCATGACGCTATCAGGTGCATGGCACAAACTGCGCTATGACCCAATTCTTCGATTCCTGATCGTTTCTCTGTCTTTCTACGGCATGTCGACTTTCGAAGGCCCGATGATGTCGATCAAGACAGTGAACGCACTTTCTCACTACACCGACTGGACGATTGGTCACGTTCACTCTGGTGCGCTGGGTTGGGTTGCGATGGTCTCTATCGGTTCGGTTTACCACCTAATTCCTCGCCTCTTTGGTCAAGAGCGCATGTACTCCATGAGCTTGGTGAATGCCCATTTCTGGTTGGCAACCATCGGCACAGTGCTGTACATCGTTGCGATGTGGATTTCTGGTGTGATGCAAGGCCTGATGTGGCGTGCCGTAAACTCTGACGGTACATTGACTTACAGCTTTGTCGAATCAGTTCAGGCGTCTTATCCGTTCTATACCGTTCGTTTCATCGGTGGTTTCATCTTCCTGTCGGGCATGTTCCTGATGGCATACAACGCGTATAAGACCATTGCTGCACCAAAACATAGCTTGAAAGCTATCCAACAACCGGCTTAAGGAGATTGAGGAATGAGTAATAATTCTAATAATCGCCACGAAATCATTGAGCGTAATGTCGGTTTGTTGGCTATTTTCATCGTTTTTGCGATCAGTTGGGGCGCGTTGGTTGAAATCACACCGTTGATTTTCCAAAAGCAAACAACTGAGCCGGTTGAAAACCTGAAGCCTTACACGGCATTGCAACTGGAAGGTCGTGATATCTACATTCGCGAAGGATGTAACGTCTGTCACAGCCAAATGGTGCGTCCATTCCGTTCTGAAACTGAACGTTATGGTCACTACTCTGTTGCCGGCGAAAGTGTGTGGGAACACCCATTCTTATGGGGTTCTAAGCGTACTGGTCCGGATCTCGCTCGTGTTGGCGGCCGTTATTCTGATGAATGGCACCGTGTTCACTTGATGAATCCTCGTGAGCTGGTTCCAGAATCAAACATGCCAGGCTTCCCGTGGCTCGCTGAAAATGTCCTTGATGGAAAATACACTCAACAAAAACTTGAGCTGTTCCGTGACAAATTTGGTGTGCCATACACTGATGAACAAATCGCGAATGCGACAAAAGATGTGGAAGGTAAAACGGAGATGGATGCCATTATCTCTTACCTTCAGTCTATTGGTCATGCAATGAAATAACAGGGGTAATTATGGATATCGGTACTATTCACAGTATTTGGACCATAGTGCTTTTCGTCTGCTTTATTGGCGTTGTTTGGTGGGCTTACGGCAAGAAACGTAAAGCTCGCTTTGATGAGGCTGCCAATTTGATTTTTGCTGACGAACAGCAAGCGCCCTCAAAAAAACAAGGAGTGACTAAGTAATGACAACATTCTGGAGTCTATGGATTACCGTCATCACACTTGGAACCCTGTTCGGCTGTGCTTTCCTGCTCTTTTGGTGTCTGAAAGACAAAATGGGCGTGGAAGAAGGCGTAGACATGGGCCACGAGTACGATGGTATTCGCGAAATCAACAACCCATTGCCAAAATGGTGGACTTATCTATTTGTAAGTACATTCATTTTTGCGGCGGTCTACCTGACCCTTTACCCGGGTCTGGGTAACTTTAAGGGCGTGTTGGGTTGGCAAAGTTCTGACCAGCGAGTTCGCTCACTGGAAGAATCAAAAGCCTCGATTGCGGCTGCTCAGGATAACAAAACACTGGTGCAATACGCGAAAGAACTCGACGATGCAGACACCTATTTTGGTGAAGCATTCAAACGTCTGGCTTACAAAGATGGCGGCTCAGATCTGCGCCCTATTCCTGAAATTGCAGCCGATTCCGATGCACTAAAAGTTGGACAGCGTTTGTTCTTACAAAACTGTTCTCAGTGTCACGGTTCAGATGCGCGTGGTCAGAAGGGGTTCCCTAACCTAACTGACAATGCGTGGCTGTATGGCGGTGAACCTGATGCTATCGTGACGACAATTCGTCACGGACGTATTGGTCAAATGCCAGCATGGAAAGATGCGCTGGGTGAACAAGGCGTTCAGGAAGTCGTGAGCTATGCTCTGAGCTTATCGGGTCGCTCTGTGAACGCTCGTGAAGCCGAAGCGGGTAAAGCACGCTTTGTTGTGTGTGCCGCGTGTCACGGTACTGACGGTAAAGGTAACCCAGCTGTAGGTGCCCCAGACCTGACAGATCAAGACTGGCTGTTTGGCGACTCACGCGCTGCGGTCACTGAGACTGTATCGAATGGTCGCTCAGGTGTGATGCCTGCATGGATTGATATCCTCGGTGAAGACAAGGTGCAACTGGTTGCGGCTTATGTCTGGAGCCTGAGCAATTCAGAAAAATAAGTAACAGTCCAATAACAGCCCCTTTTCAAAGGGGCTGTCTTTCTCTTAAGTTAGAGCCTTCTTATTTGTTGTAGAGAACTTTTTTATGGTAAAGCCTTGGTATAAACAATTCTGGCCGTGGTTTCTGATTATTCTGCCGCTTACGGTCGTTGTCTGGACAATCATCACTGTCATCGTGTTTTCCAATAACTCAGTATCCTTGGTGACGGAGGATTACTATAAAAAAGGCAAAGGCATTAATATTGATTTGTCGAAAATTCATGTGGCCAAAGAGCTCGGTCTCAACGCGGCGGTCTATTCTGACGGGAATGACATTGTGATTAAGTTGGATAAAGGCAAGCTTGAGCACTACCCGGCCGTTCAAGCCATGTTTGCACATCGCACGCTCCCTGATCGTGATTTCTCCATGTTATTAACCGCGGATGCAAAAGGCCGTTATCGAATTGTTCGCGATAACGAACTTCAAGGCCCTTGGTTTATTGAATTGACGCCTCACAATAGCGAATGGTTGGTTCAAGGCCGAGTCACGTTCCCTTCTGAGTCTCCAACTCGCCTGATGAATGATTAATGCCATGACGACAGCGTGTTATCACTGCGGTGAAGATGTCCCAGCCAACACGGATTTTAAAGTCGAAATTCTCGGAGAAGACCGAGAAATGTGTTGTCCTGGATGTCAGACGGTGGCGCAGACCATCGTTGAAAACGGCCTTGTCTCCTACTACCAATTTCGCACGGCACCCGCTGAAAAAGTGGAGTTGGTACCCGAGCAACTGAAATCGCTCATTCATTACGACAATTCCGATGTTCAAGCCGAATTTGTGCGCAATCAAGGAGATTGCAGTGAAGTGACATTGTCACTTGATGGCGTATCTTGTGCTGCGTGTGCTTGGCTCATTGAAAAGCAATTGGCTAACGAACCCGGCGTGCTTTCGATTCGTGTTAACACCACCACCAACCGTGCGCTGCTGAGTTGGGATAAATCTAAAGCCAAATTAAGCGAGATTCTCAGCCAAATCCACAAACTGGGATACAAAGCTGCGCCATTTGAAGCAGACCAACATGAAGCGTTTTACCACAAGACGATGAAGCAATACCTTTATCGTCTCGGCATTGCGGGCCTTGCTACAATGCAAGTGATGATGTTGGCTGTCGCGTTGTATCTCGAAGCCTTCGGCGATTTGGACACGGAGTTTAAAAACTATTTTCGCTGGGTCAGTTTGATCTTCGCGACCCCTGTTCTGCTCTACTCGGCATTGCCATTTTACTTTAACGCGTGGCGCAGTATTAAAGGTCGAACGCTTGGCATGGACGTTCCGGTGTCAATTGCGCTGATCTTTGCCTATGTGGCGAGTTTGGTTGCAACGGTGACCCAACAAGGCGAAGTCTTTTTCGAATCCATCTCCATGTTCACATTCTTCCTGTTGGTTGGACGTTTTCTTGAGATGCGAGCACGCCGTAAAGCGGCGGCGGCTAGCGGTAATTTACTCAAACTGATCCCGGCGATTGCTACCACGCTCGATGGTCAGCAAGTGCCAGTGAAAACGCTGCAATTGGGCGATCGAATTCGAGTGCTTCCTGGGGAACATATTCCTGCTGATGGTCATATTCGACAGGGGCGCGTCCATGTCGATGAGTCCATGTTAACGGGTGAATCGCTGCCAGTGGTTAAAAGTGTTGGCGACGCGGTATTTGCGGGAACCCTTAATGGTGAAGAGGCGTTTGAGCTGGAAGTGACGGCATCGAAAGCCGATTCGGTCATCTCCAATATCGTACGTCTTCAAGATGATGCCCAGTCGTCCAAACCTCGTATTGCTGAAGTGGCAGACGTTGTGGCGCGTTATTTTGTTGCAGTCATTTTGATTATTGCCGCCGGGACATGGTTCTATTGGCATGAAGCAAACCCAGATGATGCGTTTTGGATCATGTTGTCTGTTTTGGTCGCCACCTGCCCTTGTGCGCTCTCTTTGGCCACTCCGACGGCGCTCACGTGTGCCACATCACGCATGGGGAGCTTTGGGATTTTGCTTCGCAAGAGCCACGTGTTTGAAACGTTGTGTAAGGTCAATCACTTGGTGATCGATAAAACGGGCACCTTGACGCATGGTAATATCGAAATTGGCCAAGTAGTTCTTCATTCGTCGTGGACGGAAAAACAATGTTTGGCGCTCGCAGCGTCGTTGGAACAACACGCGAATCATCCCATTGCCAAGGCATTCAGAACGTACGCGGATACAACGTTTGCTGTGCACCAAGTACGCAACGTGATCGGCTCTGGCGTTGTGGGCCGATATGGAATACATGACGTGAAGATCGGTAGCGCGCAATTTGTATTGGATAACAGTCACCAAGGTGAAGTGAACGCCATTTATCTCGCGGTGGACGGTGACCATGTTGCGACCTTCCATTACCAAGACCCAATACGAAAAGAAGCAAAAACATTTATCGACAAATTTCACGATGCTGGCATCAAAATTACCCTGTTGACCGGCGATTCTGAAGCAAACGCGCAAACCGTCGCTCGTCAGATGGGCATTGATCATGTGGTTGCTCAGGCCAAACCAGAAGATAAACTGGCGTACTTGAATCAAATCAATACCCAAGATATCACCATGATGGTTGGCGATGGCATTAACGATGCGCCGACGCTTGCTGGCGCGCACATTTCTGTGGCGATGGGTGGCGGCACTGACGTCGCGAAAGCGTCGGCCGACATGGTTTTACTTGGTGATAGATTGGATAAATTGTTAGAGGCTCGCACGTTAGCGCTGAAAACTCGACGTATTATTCGTGAAAATCTTGCGTGGTCTTTGGGCTACAACTTGCTGATTTTACCTTTGGCGGTGGCGGGATTAGTTGCACCCTATGTGGCGGTGGTGGGTATGTCTGCCAGCTCAATTATAGTAGTATCCAACTCTCTTCGTTTGTTGAAAGAACAAGGTAAGTAAATGGAAAGCCTCTATATTCTGATCCCGATTGCGATTGTGCTTGTGTGTGTCGCTGTTGCCATTTTTTTGTGGGCAGTGAAAAGCGAGCAGTTTGAGGATCTGGAGCGTCAGGGGCACAACATTTTGTTTGAAGATGATGAGCACGCCGATCAATCCGGTAAGGATAAACAATGAGCCCCGATTTTATCGGCGCCTTTGTGATTGGCTTATTGGGTGCTGGCCACTGCATGGGGATGTGTGGCGGTTTGGGGGCGCTGCTCACCTTAAATCATCAAACGAATCCAGCCATGCCGCTGCTATTCTATAATATCGGCCGTCTTGGCAGTTACATGGTGTTTGGGGCCATTGTTGGCGGGTTAACCGCCTCTCTTTCTGCCGTTGCGGATCTCAACCATTTTTTGGTTTGGTTACGATTGCTGGCCGCGATCCTAATGATTGGGCTTGGCTTGTATGTGGGGCGTTGGTGGTTTGGTGTCCTCAAACTCGAGGCGTTAGGACAACGTCTTTGGAAACGCATTTCGCCTGCCGGTAAAGCACTGTTGCCTTTGAAAAAGAGTTGGTATGCCCTGCCGTTTGGTTTCATTTGGGGCTGGTTGCCATGTGGCTTAGTGTATTCAATTTTGACTTGGGCCGCGGTTTCAGGTGGTTTTTTGCAAGGCGCACTTGTGATGGGCGCGTTTGGTTTAGGCACATTACCCGCGATGCTGTTGGTCGGTTTTGGGGCAACAAAAATAAAAGAGTTGCAACAATCGAAAATATTTCGTCATATAGCGGCAATATTTATTATCGTTTACGGCGTTTATACCGGTGTCGGAGCCGTAAACATGCTGATTACCTTAGTTTAGGTAGTTGATTCTTTGCACAATTATTTTCGCTATCCTTTGGGGTTAAGGGATGCTAAAATATTGATGTATATCAAATAGTGAAAGGTTGTTATGATTTCTGAAAAGCCTGCTGCAAAACGCATTCAATCCGGTGGTTGTGCAATTCATTGTCAAGACTGCAGTATTAGCCAACTTTGCATCCCGTTTACTCTGAATGAATCAGAGTTGGATCAGCTTGATCAGATTATCGAGCGTAAAAAGCCGATTCAGAAGGGTCAGGAACTGTTTAAAGCTGGTGATGATCTGCGCTCTCTGTACGCAATTCGTTCAGGCACCATCAAAAGCTACACCATTACTGAACAAGGTGACGAGCAAATTACCGCTTTCCATCTTGCCGGTGACTTAGTCGGTTTTGATGCGATTACCGGTGATTCTCACCCCAGTTTCGCGCAAGCGCTTGAAACATCAATGGTGTGTGAAATTCCATACGAAATTCTTGATGACCTGTCTGGCAAAATGCCTAAACTGCGTCAGCAAATTATGCGCCTGATGAGTAATGAAATCAAAGGCGACCAGGAAATGATTCTGCTGCTATCGAAGAAAAACGCTGAAGAGCGTCTGGCAGCGTTCCTGTACAACCTTTCAACTCGTTTCTCTCAGCGTGGATTCAGCCCTCGTGAATTCCGTCTGACCATGACACGTGGTGATATTGGTAACTACCTTGGCTTGACGGTTGAAACCATCAGTCGCCTACTGGGTCGTTTCCAAAAGTCAGAAATTCTGAGCGTAAAAGGTAAATACATTACCATTCTTGATCATGATGCGCTGATGGAATTGGCTGGCGTCTCACAAGAAAGCAAGTAACATCAATGAAGTAGCTCATTAATGAGCTACTTCATACTTCTCCGATTTTCCTTCCTAAATAGCTAAAACTCTTCGATTAACTACGCTAAAGTAAATGTAAGAAATCTCCTCCACTCACAAGGAGTTTGTTATGAGTATCTATAGCAAAATCTTAGTTGTTGCCGACATCAATCATGATGAGCAACCTGCCCTCGCCCGTGCGATGCAACTGGCTGCTAAAAGCAAATCAACCAGCCGCATTACGTTTTTCCTGTCTATCTATGATTTTTCTTACGATATGACATCCATGCTCTCTGTTGATGAGCGTGACGCCATGCGCAGAGGCGTAATTCACCAGCGTGAGCAGTGGATGAGAAAAGTCGCGGAATCTTATGTTGATGAGTCGGTGATGTTTGATGTCAAAGTGGTTTGGCATAATCGCCCTTACGAAGCGATCATCGGCGAAGTATTTGCTGGTGAACACGATATCCTCATTAAAGGCACGCGCAAGCATGATGTGTTGGAGTCGGTGATCTTTACGCCGACCGATTGGCACTTGTTGCGTAAATGCCCTACGCCAGTGCTGTTGGTCAAAAACGCAGAATGGCCGGCAGATGCAAATATCGTCGCGTCTGTCCATGTCGGCTCAGAAGTTGAAACGCATCTGCAATTGAACGACATCATGGTCGAACAGTTGCTGTGCCTGACGTCACGTTTGGGAGCAACGCCTTATCTGGTGAACGCCTACCCGGTCACGCCTGCCAATATTACGATTGAGCTGCCGGAATTTGACCCCACCACCTACACGGATGCGGTACGCGGTCATCATTTAACATCGATGAAAGCGTTGCGTCAGAAACACGGTATTGATGAAGCACAAACCATGGTTGAACAAGGGTTGCCAGAAGATGTCATTCCTGAAGCGGCCACCAAACTGAACGCGGCGATGGTGATTCTGGGAACCACGGGCCGCACGGGGTTATCTGCCGTATTTATCGGGAACACCGCCGAACATGTGATTGATAAAATCAATTGTGACGTGTTGGCATTGAAACCACCTGGCTACATTAGCCCGCTAGATCCCAAAACAGCCAGCTAACCTGATCACCATGGTGATGAATCCCCGGCCTGAGTGCTGGGGATTTTTTCTTTTCTAGCACGGATAGCACTAGCATCTGGATAATTTATCCGTATCATACGCACTTCATTTTGTTTTGAAGAAGTAAGACTGCAGGCTGATGACAGAGCAAACACAAGAGTTGACCAAAGCTCAACAATACAATTTCAATAAACTGCAAAAGCGCATTCGTCGTAATACTGGTCAGGCTATCGCTGATTTCAACATGATTGAAGATGGCGACCGCATTATGGTGTGTCTGTCCGGCGGTAAGGACAGCTTTACCATGCTCGAAATTTTGATGAGCTTACAGAAAAGCGCACCGATTTCGTTTTCTCTGATTGCCGTTAACCTTGATCAGAAGCAGCCTGGCTTCCCTGAACACATTCTGCCTGAGTATTTGGCTAGCCTTGGCGTAGAATACAAAATTGTCGAAGAAGACACCTACTCGATCGTTCAGGACAAAGTTCCTGAAGGTAAAACGACGTGTTCACTGTGTTCTCGTTTACGCCGTGGCATTCTTTACCGCACCGCAAAAGAGTTAGGTGCGACAAAGATTGCTTTGGGCCATCACCGCGATGACATCATCGAGACATTGTTCTTGAACATGTTCTACGGCGGTAAAATGAAAGGCATGCCGCCAAAGTTGGTCTCTGACAACGGTGAGCACGTGGTGATTCGACCATTGGCCTATTGCCGTGAGAAAGACATCATTAAGTATGCTGACATGCGTGGTTATCCGATCATTCCTTGTAACCTATGTGGTTCACAACCAAACATGCAGCGTCAAAACATCAAACAGATGCTCAATGCGTGGGACAAGCAGTTCCCGGGTCGTATTGAGTCTATGTTCCGCGCGATGCAGAACGTGGTACCAAGCCACTTGGCAGACTTTGAACTGTTTGATTTCAAATCCATCGACCGCGATTCTGGCGTGATCAATGGTGGTGACATCGGCTTCGATAAAGAAGAGATGCCCACCCAACAGGTTGAAGACGAAGATTTGGTGATGGAGTTTGACCCAAGTTTAAAATTAGATGTCACGAATATCTAATAAAAACAAAGGCTGCGTATGCAGCCTTTGTTTTATCTCTGTATCGATGGATGAACGTTTCGAATGCTATTTTTTGCCTTTTGGCAGATAAGGCAACACGCGCGTTGTGGTTTCAGGCAGCATCATCCAACCGTCTTGGCCGATTTGCACCAAATCAACCTGTGCTTTCCCGTGAATGACGGGAATGCTTTCGCCGCTGCTGAGTTCGATCGTCGAATTCAGATCGTTGGCAAATTCCAGCGTCACACCCGTCACCGCCGGTGTAAACCAACTGGCAAACATACCGCCTAAATCTTCCAGTAAGCTTTGCATCTGTGGCAGCAACGTTTCAACTTGCGCGTAAGTCACTTTGCCTTCAAGTGGTGCTTTTGTCATGACCACCATGGAAAAATCGCAGCGGCGATCATTCGGCGTATCAACAAACACCAACGGGTTGGCTTGGCGAAGATTATTATCCAGTGGCACAATCAACTCATGCCCCGCCGATGGCGTCAGCGCTTCGTAGTGCTCCTCTTTCTCCATCCATGCTTTTTCAATGTGACAAAGTTGTTTGTTGTCGGCATCGACAAAGAAAAAACCAACTTTGACATCTTCATGGTTGTCTTTCACGTTGTTTTTCATCTGTGAGTACAATTTTGAATAGGTAAACATGTACTCTTGCGCCCAGGTTGGTGCAGAGAAGCTCGCGCAAAGTGTCGCGAGCATTAAGGATGACAATGTTTTTTTCATGTTTAGTTGAGCCAATATTTTTGGTTGTGACGGATCATGGTTTGAAGATCTGCCACATAATCTGCGCCGCGTTCTGAATACTTCAGCAGACCGTTCGTGAGTTCAACAGCAGTCTCGACACTGAGTAAGTTGTTTTGGTCTTGGCGTAGATCGTAACGAATTTTGCGTAAATCGTAATACGCAGCGTTGCGGTTCACGTTCATGAAATAGCGATGAATCGATTCTTGCACCGAGCTAAATTTTGCCACTTCATGAGTCATGCCTTCGGCACGTGCCCGAGGCACCAAACCACAGCCCTCAGTGTAACACCACTGACCAAAGTAGTTGTTTGCTTCGCGGGCAAAGCGTGATGTACCCCATGCCGATTCATTGGCAGCTTGAGTCAATACCAGCGCTTCTGGGAGGACGTCCACACGATGCAGCATGATGGCCAGCCATTTGTCGTCGACTTGGTTGTCGGTCAACGCCACATTGTATAGACGCGCTAAGTGTTTCGCATCATCGAGATCTTTTTCGGACACCCGATTTTTCTCAAAATTGTCTTTGATGCGCTCGATAATTTTACGCTCTTTCATGACGCGCTCATTTTCCAGCGCAATCCCAGGTTTCAGGTAAGAGAAAAATGCATGCTTTTTCTCTGGAATATCGCTGATGGCGGCGAAATCTGGCGCATCAGACACAGCCTGACCATTCATCTCAAACGACATTGAGTCGGTCGAGTGTTGTTTAACATAGTAAACGCTGCAGCTAGCAATCACAGCAACGACAGATAAAGCGAGATACTTATTCTTATTAAGCATTAAACACCTGTGAATCTTGGTTATTATCATTGTTATCGTCATCATGGTTTGACGATGTGGTGACGATCTTAAGGCGAATACCAAACATATTGCGGTAAATAATACCTTTGATATGGAAGAAAAATGGCAGCACAAAGATAAGGCCAATGCCATAAAAGATTGCAGCGGCGACGAACATCATCATCATGACGATGTAGATGACGACCAGCGGCAGAATTTTCTTGTTGACGGCGCGCAGTGAAAGCAGCAATGAACGCATCGGTGTCACTTGCTTTTCACAAATCAGAAGTACTGAATTGCTAAACGCCAATGAAAGATACATCGACAACAGCGGGAACAGCATGCCCGCCACGCCTTGTAGTACTAACCCACATAGTGTGGCAATGATCACCGGCACCGTGTATTGCAGGCCTTTGCTGATATGGCCAGTTTTGGTCTTCAACCCTGCTGCGTGGCTCATTGCCATCAGACACACACCAGCATAAATCGGCGCGCTGACCACTTCATAACTGAAGTTTGCGATAAATATTGCCTGCACCAGCCCTTGTGGGAACACGCCGTCTTGAGCGATGGCAGAGACAATAATCGATGGATCACCAAGTTGCAGTTTGAGTGCGATAAAGAAGATCGCAACCTGAACGACAATGAGCATCACAATGGCAGGAGAAAAGGACAGAAAATGTTTAATGGTGCAGTCAAAGGCTTCTTTAAACACCTCTCCAATCTTGAGTTGATACTGGCCCGACAGAGCGCGCTCAACCGTTCCTCCCAAATTGAAATCTTTTTCGATATCGTTATTCATAATGTGCCCTAAGTTGGCTTGTCAAAAATGCGACCTATACAAGACAGATAAAATACTCGGTCATTATACTGAAATGCTACCGAGTCTAAACTCTGTGTGCCAAACTCGTCTTGCTTTCTGGAAACTATGGTTGATAATTAACCACTTGAAACCATTAAGAGTTAAGCGAAACGCCTATGGTAATTAATCTTTACTTTTAGGTGCAAAATTTTTTCTGTTTCAGAATAAGAAAAAACTTTGAATTCGTTTCCATGATGATTATGATTCGCGCCTTACTTGGTGTATTGCTACAGGTCTAATCAGTAGAGCGAATCTACGGACCAAGGTGGGAGAAAAACAGACGTTGAACGAACAAAATTCAGTAGGAAAGCCAGTTATTCGTCTTTCTGGCATTAGTAAAAGTTTCGATGGTAAGGAAATCATCAGTCGCTTAGATCTTGATGTAAACCACGGTGAATTCCTAACCATATTGGGGCCATCTGGTTGTGGTAAAACCACCGTCCTGAGAATGATCGCCGGTTTTGAGACGGCAGATGAAGGTCAAATTCTTCTTGATAGTCAAGATGTTACTTCCGTTCCTGCTGAGCAAAGACACGTCAACACTGTCTTCCAAAGCTATGCACTCTTCCCGCATATGACGGTATTCGAGAACGTTGCATTTGGTCTGCGTATGCAGAAAGTGCCAACGGCAGAGATCGAACCTCGCGTTCTAGAAGCGCTGAAGATGGTGCGTCTTGAGCAAATGGCTCAACGTAAACCGCATCAACTTTCTGGTGGTCAGCAACAGCGTATTGCGATTGCTCGTGCTGTCGTCAACAAACCGAAAGTATTGCTGCTGGATGAATCGCTGTCTGCACTGGATTACAAATTACGTAAACAGATGCAAATCGAGCTCAAACAGCTGCAACGTCAATTAGGCATTACCTTTATTTTCGTAACTCACGATCAGGAAGAAGCCCTGTCGATGTCGGACCGTATCATCGTGATGCGTGACGGTGTGATCGAACAAGATGGCTCTCCACGTGAAATTTACGAAGAACCGAAGAACCTGTTTGTTGCCCGCTTTATCGGTGAAATCAACGTGTTCAACGCCGTGATGCAAGAGCGTCTGGATGAAAAACGCGTGCGTGTTGAAATCGAAGGCGTTGATTCGGTCGTTTATTACGATCAAGACGTTAACTCGGGTGATAAGTTGCAAGTTCTGCTTCGTCCTGAAGATTTGCGTATTGAAGAGATTAAAGAGTCTGAAACCAACGGTATTTTGGGTCGAGTGACCGATCGTACCTATAAAGGCATGACGCTGGAATCGATCATTGAACTAGAAGATTCTGGTATGCGCGTACTGGTTAGCGAATTCTTTAACGAAGATGATCCGGATGTGGACCACTCTATCGGCCAGAAAGTCGCAATCACTTGGGTTGAAAGCTGGGAGGTAGTCCTCAATGATGAGCAAAAAGCTTAGTCTTCAAAACGCGATCATTACCCTCATTGTTGGTTGGTTGGTTCTATTTGTTCTGATCCCTAACCTTATGATCGTGGGGACCAGTTTTCTAACGCGTGATGAAGCCAATCTGATTGACCTCACATTCACGCTTGAAAACTACGCGCGTTTATTGGATCCGCTGTATGCCAAAGTCATGCTGCACTCGTTCTATATGGCGATTGTGGCCACTATTTTGTGCTTGATTATCGGTTACCCATTTGCCTACATCGTGGCCAAAATGCCCGAGAAATGGCGCCCAATCATGCTGTTTTTGGTGATTGTGCCGTTTTGGACTAACTCTCTGATCCGTACTTACGGCTTAAAGATTGTTCTGGGGACGCAAGGGATTTTGAACCAAGCGCTGATGGGCATTGGTTTGATTGATACTCCGATTCGTCTGATGTACACCGAGACTGCGGTCATGATTGGTCTGGTTTACATTCTGCTGCCATTTATGATTCTGCCGCTCTACTCTGCGATTGAGAAACTAGACGGCACTTACATTGAAGCGGCGCGCGATTTGGGAGCTAACAAACTGCAAACGCTCACCAAAGTGATCCTGCCTCTGACGATGCCGGGTATCATCGGCGGTTGTTTGCTCGTGCTGCTTCCTGCGTTGGGCATGTTCTACATTGCTGACCTGCTGGGCGGGGCGAAGAACTTGCTCATTGGTAATGTGATTAAGAGCCAAGTGCTGAACGCGCGTGACTGGCCGTTTGGCGCTGCAACCAGTATTGCATTGACGATGGCCATGGCGGTCATGCTGTATGCGTACTACCGCGCAGGTAAACTGTTGAACAAAAAAGTGGAGCTAGACTAATGGGAAGAGCAGTTAGATTTAGCTTTATGAGCTTAGTGTACTTATTTTTGTACCTACCGATCATCGTGCTGATTGCCAACTCGTTTAACGACAACAAATTCGGCATTAAATGGGGTGGATTTACGGTTAAGTGGTACCACGCTCTTGTTGCCAATGACAGCTTGATGCAAGCGGCTTGGCACTCCTTGAACGTGGCGGTCTTTTCTGCCACGGCGGCAACCATTATTGGTAGCCTGACAGCAGTTGCCCTATTCCGTTACCAGTTCAAAGGCAAAGGGATGGTTAACGGGATGCTATTTGTTGTGATGATGTCCCCAGATATTGTCATGGCAATTTCTCTACTTGCGCTATTCTTAGTGTTGGGTGCAAAACTGGGCTTCTTTACCCTGTTGATTGCACACATTACATTCTGTTTGCCATTTGTGGTGGTGACGGTTTACAGCCGCCTCAATGGGTTTGACGTGAAAATGTTGGAAGCCGCAAAAGATTTGGGTGCCAGCGAATGGGTGATTTTGAAAAAAATCATTCTGCCTTTGGCAAAACCTGCGGTTGCTGCGGGTTGGTTATTAAGTTTCACTCTGTCGCTAGATGACGTGATTATCAGCTCATTTGTGACTGGACCAACCTACGAAATTCTACCTTTGAAGATTTACTCGATGGTTAAAGTGGGTATTTCGCCAGAAGTCAACGCACTTGCTACAGTGATGTTAGTGATTTCTTTAGTACTTGTTATCACTTCACAGTTGTTAGCAAGGGAAAAAGTGAAGTAGAATTCAATTTCTTAAAAAGCACGAAACAGAATGACTTACGTCATTCTGTTTTTCTATCTAACGCCCGAATGGGCAACGTTTGGTTTGGAGCTAACGTCAATGAAAAAATGGGCTACTCTATTGGCTGGTAGTGCATGTGCGCTTTCACTGTTTACGGGTACAGCAGCAGCGGAAGATAAAGAACTGGTATTTATGAACTGGGGACCGTACATCAACAGCGGCATTCTGGAACAATTTACTAAGGAAACAGGCATCAAAGTGATTTACTCGACTTACGAGTCGAATGAAACACTCTACGCTAAGCTCAAAACGCATAACGAAGGTTACGATCTGGTTGTTCCATCAACCTACTTCGTTTCTAAGATGCGTGATGAGGGTATGCTTCAGAAAATTGATAAATCAAAGCTTTCAAACTTCAAAAATTTGGATCCAAACTATCTGAACAAACCTTATGATCCAAACAACGATTACTCAATTCCTCACGTTGTTGCGATCACCGGTTTGGCAGTGAACACCGACATGTACGATCCAAACGATTTCCAAAGCTGGGGCGACCTGTGGAAACCGGAATTGGCCGGCCAGTTGATGCTGATGGATGACACGCGTGAAGTGTTCCATATCGCACTACGTAAACTGGGTTACTCAGGTAACACGACTGACGACAAACAGATCGACGAAGCTTACGCTGAACTACAAAAACTGATGCCAAACGTTTTGGTTTTCAACTCGGATAACCCAGCAGCACCTTACCTGTCTGGTGAAGTTGGCCTAGGCATGTTGTGGAACGGTTCAGCAGCAGCAGCGCAAAAAGAAGGTCTTCCTCTGAAACTGGTTTTCCCGAAAGAAGGCGGTATCGGTTGGGTTGATAACTTTGCGATTGCATCTGGCGCGAAAAACGTAGAAGCGGCACACAAGATGATCGACTTCTTGCTGCGTCCTGAAATTGCAGAGCAAATCTCGCGTGACACGGGTTACCTCACCGGCGTGAAAGCATCGAACGACAAGTTCCAAGACATCGCACCCCTCTTCCCTTCTCAAGAAGATCTGGACCGTGTTGAATGGCAAGCAGCTGTTGGCGACAAAACTGTGAAGTACGAAGATTACTTCATGAAGCTGAAAGCGGGTCAGTAAACTCCGAAAATGAATGAAATAGGCAGCCTTGGCTGCCTATTTTTTTTTGAGCTGGTATACTCTTCCCCCCAAATGAACACGCTCCTGCCTGGCTAGGCTCTTGCACTACATCATGGAAAAGTAATGAAAAGTAAACTGTATGCTGGCGCACTATGCGCTGCGACTCTATTCACTACCAATGCAATTGCTGACGACCAACAACTGTATTTCTACAACTGGTCTGAATATATTCCTAACGAAGTCTTGGAAGATTTCACTAAGGAAACTGGTATTAAAGTCATCTACTCGACCTATGAGTCCAATGAAAGCATGTATGCGAAATTGAAAACTCAAGGCTCGGGTTACGATTTGGTTGTGCCATCAACCTATTTCGTTTCAAAAATGCGCAAAGAAGGTATGTTGCGCGAAATCGATAAATCAAAATTGAGTCATTTTTCGGATTTGGATCCTAACTATTTGAACAAGCCTTTCGATCCGGACAACAAGTACTCGATTCCTTACATCTGGGGCGCAACTGGTATTGGTATCAATACTGACATGCTGGACAAATCTTCCGTGAAAAACTGGGGCGACCTGTGGGACGCGAAGTGGGAAGGTCAGCTGATGATGATGGATGATGCACGTGAAGTGTTCCACATCGCGCTTAGCAAACTTGGTTACTCACCCAACACCACCGATCCCAAAGAAATCGAAGCGGCTTATCACGAACTGAGAAAGCTGATGCCAAACGTGTTGGTCTTTAACTCGGATTTCCCAGCGAACCCATATTTGGCGGGTGAAGTTTCTCTGGGCATGTTGTGGAATGGTTCTGCATACATGGCTCGTGAAGAAGGCGCGCCAATTGAAATCATCTGGCCAGAGCAAGGCACGATTTTCTGGATGGACAGCATCGCGATTCCAGTCGGTGCGAAAAACGTAGAAGCTGCGCACAAAATGATCGACTTCCTGCTACGCCCTGAAAATGCAGCGAAAATTGCGCTGGAAATTGGCTACCCAACGCCAGTAAAAACCGCATACAGCCTGCTGCCTGCTGAATTTGCAAATGATCCGAATGTCTTCCCGCCTCAATCTGTGATGGACAGTGGCGTTTGGCAAGATGAAGTCGGCGAAGCCGCCGCGCTGTACGAAGAGTACTTCCAAAAGCTTAAAGTGAATTCGAAGTAATTCGCAACCAAGCAAAAAGCGGCCATTGGCCGCTTTTTTTATCCCTGTCTCTCCATCACGATATCTACCGCCTATTGGCGCGCGATGTTATCGTCACGCGTGCTTGATGGTCGGTTCTTGTAATGCCAGAATTTCTTCGACTAGACGTGGGACTTCTACGCTGGCTTTACCGTAGCGTTTCTCGGCGAATTCACTTTCTACCGCACTCGGCTCTAAGTTAATTTCAATCGTGTGCGCGCCATGCATTTTCGCGTCGTGGACAAAACCAGCCGCTGGATACACCACGCCGGACGTGCCAATCGAAATAAATAGATCCGCTTGTTCCAACGCAGCATAGATATCGCCCATGCGCAGTGGCATTTCCCCAAACCACACAATGTGTGGACGCATCTGAGAAGGCATCTGGCAGCAATGACACAACTCCCCAGTGAGAATGTCATCTTTATGCTCAACCACTTGATTGGAGACGCTACAGCGCGCTTTCAGTAGCTCGCCGTGCATGTGGATGATGTTTTGACTGCCGCCACGTTCGTGCAGGTTATCGATATTTTGGGTGATGATGGTGACGCTGCCTTCGAGCGTTTTCTCTAACTTACCCAGCGCGATGTGCGCAGCATTGGGTTGGATACTCTCAGACTGGAGTTTACGGCGGCGTTGATTGTAGAAATCTTGGACGAGATTCGGATCTCGCTCAAACCCTTCCGGTGTCGCGACATCTTCGATTCGGTGATTTTCCCATAGTCCGTCTTGGGCTCGGAAAGTTTGAATCCCGGATTCTGCCGAGATGCCTGCACCCGTCAGTACAACAACATTGCGATACGGAAAATTCATACAACGTCCTTTTATTTTGCTTTTCGGCTAGCTTAGCACCGATGCCCCGACATCCCTAGCTTTGCGGATTAGACCATAGTATTAATTCAAACAACAAAGCCCTCTTCTGTGAGCCCAAATGCAAAAGAGCAGGTTCATCACCTGCTCTTTCATCCCAGAGTGTGGCGTACTACTCTTCGTTCACTGAAGAGATTTTATGAATTGCCAAATCGGCCCCGTTAAACTCATCTTCTTCCGAGAGACGCAAGCCTGAAACGCGATTCAGCGCGCCGTACACGACAAACGCACCAACGACCGCAACCCCAATGCCCAATCCGGTTCCCAGCACTTGCACGACGAAACTAACACCGCCCATGCCGCCCAATGCAGCTTGACCGAAGATCCCCGCAGCAATGCCGCCCCACGCGCCACATACGCCGTGCAATGGCCAAACGCCCAGCACATCGTCAATTTTGGTTTTGTTTTGTAACTGCGTAAACAGCCACACGAACAACGCGCCAGCGATCGCACCCGTCACCAATGCGCCAAGTGGATGCATTAAATCCGATCCCGCACAAACTGCGACTAAGCCTGCTAACGGGCCATTGTGAATGAAGCCGGGGTCATTTTTGCCGGCAATTAACGCGGCTAAAATCCCGCCAACCATGGCCATCAAGGAGTTCATCGCAACCAAGCCGCTAATGCCGTTGAGGGTTTGTGCGGACATAACGTTGAACCCAAACCAACCCACACTGAGGATCCACGCGCCAAGCGCTAAGAACGGAATGTTCGATGGTGCGAAGTTGGTGTGTTTGCCTGCGCGAATGCGCCCTTTCCGCATGCCCAAAAAAATCACTGCAATCAGCGCAATCCAGCCGCCGACACCATGTACAACCACAGAACCTGCGAAATCATGAAACCCGACGCCGAAGCTAGATTCAAACCACGCTTGAATGCCGCAATTTCCGTTCCAGATGATGCCTTCAAAGAATGGATACACGATCCCGACGGTGAAAAATGTCGCCATCAATATAGGGTAGAAACGGGCGCGCTCTGCAATGCCGCCTGATACGATGGCGGGGATTGCTGCGGCAAACGTCAATAGAAAGAAGAATTTTACCAACTCATAACCGTTCCCCTGCGACAACGTTGCGGCATCAGAAAAGAAGTTGGCGCCGTAGGCAATCCAATACCCAATAAAGAAATAGGCAATGGTGGACACGCCAAAATCGGCCAGAATTTTCACCAGCGCATTGACTTGGTTTTTCTTTCGGACGGTTCCCACTTCCAGAAATGCAAATCCTGCATGCATCAAAAACACCATAATGGCGCCAAGCAGCAAAAATAAAGTATCTGAACTTTGGGTCAGGGTTTGAACGGCACCTTGTACCTGACTTACGGTTTCACTCATTCTCATTTACTCCATAACAAAGTAGTGCACTAATCCTGTGCTACTCGTTTAAATTTTCACCAAGTTGGTGAGGTTATTCTATTTTTTCACTGATAGAGCAAGATACGTTCCAATGATTGAAGGTTATATTAATGACTGGTAAGCAATTAATAAGTGATTGAAATGATTTAAATAAGTAAAAAGATGAGTTGAAACGTGGTGAATGGGTTGGTTTATACTGGTGCGGACAATGCACCAATATGGAGAAATGGCACTACTTTGATGCGCACTGGAATGTTGCGCAAAAAAACACCCGGTATAAAACCGGGTGTTGAATCAGAGATTAGGGCCGTTCGATGGCTTATGCGGAATATCGCTTTTCAACTGCTTCATCCCCTGCACCATGCGCCCGATCCAGATCAGCATGGCAAAACACGCAATCAGTGCGCCGATGTAAGGAATGGCGTACCCCACACTGTTGAGCCAAGAATTGGCGTACCAGTATCGGTTAACGCCAATAATCAAGCCGTTGGAGGTCGCAACGGTGACAAGCAAGACCACAAAGAAAGTCAGAAACAAGAAGAAGCTGCGAATCAGCCCATAATAGTGAGAATTCGCCACCTCCCCATCTTCGTTCTTGTCCAGACGATAGCCCGCGTAAATGATCCCAATCACGCCGGATACCAAACAGGTGAACGGTGTCAGTAAGCTGGCGATATAAACAAACCACACGGCGCCGTTTTGACTAGCGGGTTTCATGCTTAGGCTCTCCTGTCACAACGTGATGTGTCTTTTCAGCGGCGTCCGCTTCTTCGATTTGGCCTTGCTGCTTCATCTCTTCGTACCAAAGATCGTGATGCTCTTTGGCCCAAGTTTCATCAACTTTGCCAGTGACCATCCCTTCTAATGCACCCTCCATACCGAACAAACCAATGTAAATATGGAAGATGAAACCGCAGATCAGAATCAACGCGGAAATCATGTGCACCAAATTCGACAGTTCCATATCACGGCGCGTTTGACCGAAGATGGGAAAATCCAACACCAATCCACTGAATGCCGCGAACGCGCCAAAAAAGATTAGCAGCCAATAAATGGCTTTCTCACCACCGTTGGAGAAACCGGCCGACGGGTGGCTGCCTTTGTGTTTGCCTGCCATGCCGCCCAGCTTCATAAACCAATGCAGATCCACTTTGCTAAACAGTGACTTACGCCACCACTTGAGCAGAATAAACACCAGCAACACAAAGAATATCGGCCCCATGTAGTTATGGTACTGCTTGGCGGCATACACAATGAATCCCCAAAGATCCGTCGGCACATAGGGTTTCAAAAAGTGTTTGCCATACACCAGCATCAAGCCACTGAACGCCAGGGTTAAAAAGGTAAACGCCATGCTCCAGTGCAGCGCGCGGTCCAAACGCGACCAACGTTTCAGTTTCCGCCCAGTTCTCGGCTTACTCAGCATCAGCGGCCCCATAACCACATAGGCAAAAATCACCATCGCGATACTGCCAAAAATGGCGACTGCGCCAGCCGGTGACATCCATTTTTCTTTCAAGATGAACCAGGTTTCGCCGGGTTTGCTGATCAATACGCCATGTTCAGGGGACTGAGACGTGGTATAGCCCGACTCTCCTTGGCGAACCTGACGCCAGTAATCTGCGCCTGCCAGTTGCGTGATTTCTCTTTGCACCACATCTGGTTTGCTTTTCTCTTCGGCAAACGAAGGTTGAACAGCAAAGCACATCAGTGCTGCCAGCAACGGCAGCACATACCGAGTGGCGCGCATCCAAATATGTCGCATCACCACTTAGCTCCTTGTTGCATCGTAAGAGAGATCTTCACCATCGGTCCAACCAGCACCTTTGGCACCACGTTCCACCACACGCTGACGGAAGATGTCAGACACTTTCTCGGCATCACCCGCCATCAGTGCTTTGGTTGAGCACAGTGACGCACACATGGGCAGTTTGCCTTCGGCAATCCGGTTGGCGCCGTATTTCTTGCGCTCTTCTTCCGAACCCGGCTCGGTTTCCGGGCCGCCAGCACAGAAAGTACATTTGTCCATCTTGCCGCGTTCACCAAACGCCGACTGTTTTGGAAACTGCGGCGCGCCAAACGGACACGCAAACAAGCAGTAACCGCACCCGATGCAGAGATCTTTGTTGTGCAGCACGATCCCGTCTTCGGTATGCACAAAACAGTCAGCCGGACACACCGCCATACACGGCGCGTCGGTACAGTGCATACACGCCACTGAGATCGAGTTTTCGCCCGGTTCGCCATCGTTTAACGTCACCACGCGGCGGCGTTGAATGCCCCACTCTAGTGCGTCGTCGTTTTCATTCTTACATGCCGTGACACAACCGTTACACTCGATGCAGCGTTTGGTATCACATAGAAATTTCATTCTGGCCATGATTGCGCTCCTTACGCTTTACGAATGTTACACAGGGTGACTTTGGTTTCCTGCATTTGAGTGGTTGGATCGTAACCGTAGGTGGTCGCAATGTTCGCGGAATCACCGACAACGTAAGGTTGCGTGCCTTCTGGATACTTGCTGCGTAAATCTTCGCCTTGATAAATACCGCCGAAGTGGAATGGAATGAACGCCATGCCCGGTTTCACGCGGCGTGTGACCATGGCTTTGACATGGATGCGGCCTTTCTCAGCCCCTTCCACCCAGACGTATTCGCCATCTTTGAACCCGAGATCGTTGGCATCTTTCGGGTTCACTTCCACAAACATCTCTTGTTGAAGTTCCGCCAGCCAAGGGTTCGAACGGGTTTCTTCACCGCCCCCTTCGTATTCCACCAAACGACCCGATGTCAGAATGATGGGGTACTCTTGCGAGACGTCTTTGTCCTGAATCGATTTATACAGCGTTGGCAAACGATAGATTGACTCGGCATCATCCCACGTTGGGTAGTCGGCAATCAGATCGCGACGCGGCGTATAGAGCGGTTCGCGGTGCAAAGGCACGCGGTCTGGGAACGTCCAGACAATCGCGCGAGCTTTGGCGTTGCCAAACGGAATACAGCCATGTTTGATGGCAACGCGTTGAATGCCGCCGGACAAGTCTGTTTTCCAGTTTTTGCCTTCGGCTTCCGCTTTCTCTTCTAGTGTCAGATCGTCCCACCATCCAAGGTGTTTCAGCAATTTGTCGCTGAATTCTGGATAGCCGTCTTCAATTTCACTGCCTTTGGAGAAACTGTCTTCTGATAGTAAGCTCTTGCCTTCAAATTCAACCCCATAACGCGCGCGGAATGTCCCGCCGCCTTCGGCCACAGGTTTTGACGTGTCGTACAGAATGTGGGTGCCGGGGTGCTTCATTTCTGGCGTGCCCCAACAAGGCCAAGGCAGACCGTAGGTTTCACCATGTACTGGGCCGCCTTCTGCTGCCAAGGTGGTTTTATGGAAGGTATGCCAGTTTTGTTGGTGCGCTTTGAGGCGCTCTGGGCTTTGGCCGCTGTAACCGACGGTCCACATGCCTTTGTTGAACTCACGCGTGACGTCTTCAATCACCGGTTGATTGTTCTCGACACGAATGTGTTTGAACAGCTGATCGGCGATGCCCAATTTTTTCGCCATCAAGTACATGATTTCGTGATCGGGCTTAGAGTCAAACAGCGGCTGAATCACTTGATCGCGCCACTGAATCGAACGGTTCGATGCGGTCACGCTGCCGTAAGTCTCGAATTGCGTCGTTGCTGGCAGCAGATACACGCCATCAGTGCGGTCGTTCATGACTGCCGCTACCGTTGGGTACGGGTCAACAATGACCATCATGTCGAGCTTTTGCATCGCTTTTTTCATTTCGACGCCACGGGTTTGCGAGTTCACCGCATGGCCCCAGTAAAACATGGCGCGAATGTTGTCGCGCTGCTCGATGTTCGCTTTGTTTTCCAGCACGCCATCAATCCAGCGAGAGACCGGAATGCCCATGTTGTTCATCGGTTTCTGACCGCGATATTCGTTTTGGTCGAAACGATCTTTAAGCCACGCAAAATCGAGATCCCAAACGCGGCACCAATGTTTCCACGCCCCGTCGGCTAAGCCGTAATAGCCCGGCAATGTGTGCGACAACACGCCAAGGTCGGTCGCGCCCTGCACGTTATCGTGACCACGGAAAATGTTCGCGCCGCCGCCTGATTTGCCCAAATTACCCAGTGCCAGTTCCAACACACAATATGCACGAGTGTTGTTGTTGCCGGTGGTGTGCTGGGTACCGCCCATACACCACACCACGCAACCAGGACGGTTCTCAGACAGAATTTTCGCAGTTTGATACACTTCGGCTTCCGAAATGCCCGTCACGCGCTCCACTTCTTTTGGGTTCCATTTCGCAACTTCTTCACGAATTTCGTCCATGCCAAACACACGTTGGCGAATGAACTCTTTGTCTTCCCACTGATTTTTGAACACGTGCCATAAAATGCCCCAAATGAACGCGACGTCGGTGCCCGGACGCAGCGAGACAAAATAGTCGGCTTTGGCGGCGGTGCGGGTACGGCGAGGATCCGCAACCACGATTTTGCAGCTGTTTTTCTCTTTCGCGATCAGGATGTGCTGCATCGCCACCGGGTGCGCTTCGGCTGGGTTAGAACCAATGAACAGGATCGACTTACAGTTGTGCATGTCGTTAAACGAGTTGGTCATCGCGCCATAACCCCAGGTGTTGGCGACGCCAGCGACCGTGGTGGAGTGACAAATCCGCGCTTGGTGATCCACATTGTTGGTGCCCCAAATCGACGCCATTTTGCGGAACAGATACGCTTGCTCGTTGCTGTGTTTCGCGCTGCCAAGCCAGTAAACTGAATCTGGGCCGGATTCTTGACGAATTCTTAGGGCTTCATCGCCGATCTCGGTGATTGCTTGATCCCACGAGATCTTTTTCCATTTGCCGCCTTCTAACTTCATGGGGTATTTCAAGCGACGTTCACCATGGCCATGCTCACGCAGCGCTGCACCTTTGGCGCAGTGACCGCCGGCGTTAAAGGGGTGGTCAAATGCGGGCTCTTGGCCGGTCCATACGCCGTTTTGTACTTCGGCGTAAATACCACACCCGACTGAACAGTGTGAACAAATGGTGCGTTTGACTTCGGTTTTTGCGCTGCGATCCACGTCGCTTGCTTGTGCTTTCTTAATCATGCCCGGCGCAAACAACGCTGCACCGACAGCGGCGCCCCCTGCGGCCAGCGAGGTATTTTTCATGAACGCACGGCGGCTGATACCAAGCTGATTCTTTTCCTTGCTCGTGCTGTCTGAACGTTTGGTTAGTCTCATCACGGCGCTCCTATAGCGTGTCGTAGTAATCACGAATGTGTTGTGTTTCGTGATACCCTTTTTTCAGCGTATCTTTCGCTTCGACGGGCTTTTCACTCGCGACTGCGTGCTGAGAAACGCCCGTCACGACAGCGCCTGCGACCGCGGCGGTTCCGAGACCTTTGAGCAGCTCACGTCTGCTTTCGTTGATCGGTTTTTCTTCTTTCATCATTGCTTCCTTTTCCCTTTCCCGTGATTTGACACGTCGGTGTCAACACGGGTTGGTTCGTCTGCTTTTCTTATCGTCATTGCTGAGCTTTATCGGTGAGGTTTTTTACCTCAATTCGGTGTGTATTACGGCGACTTGCTGGCGCTTGTGTGAGCGCAATATTCTCCAGTGTCAGGAACGCCAACAGTAACTGAGCGACGGACAGATAAAACTGCGCGTGCTGAGCCTGTTGAATTTGGTCCACCAGCTTTTCAAACCACGGTGAAATATGGCGATTAAAAAACGCCTGCTGCGCGCCATCATTGGCGTCGCACAGATAGGCCATGCTTTCGCACAAGGCGGCCATGTGATCTTCCGGCTCTTTCACCGACGCATCACGCTCCAACCCAAGTTCATTGAGGTGGAATCGTATCTCTGCCAATGGTTTTTCCATCAGCGAACCGGTCAAATGCCATGATGCAAACGGACCACTTCGCCTCGGCCAATGCCGATGAATAGCTCTTGATACTCTTGTGCAAGTTCTGTTGGCTGCGTGGTTTGTGCGGCTTGTGTTAACGCGCGCCACGCATCAGCCATCGGCGTGCCGTTGTTTTCATAGTCCAACTGGCTAAGGAATTCGACCAGTGACGGTGACGGCACATCACGCAGCAACGTCGCCAGCAGCAAATAGATGTCTGAGCGCATCGAGGCGGTGGTGTCCGAGGCGGTGGTGTCGTTCAATGGATCGTGTGGCATCTCTCGTTCTCCTTAGTAGCGCAGTTGTTTTTCGGGATCATTGGCCATCGACTCAAACACATCGACAACGCGGCAGTCTTCGCACATCGCAATGCGATCCAGAGACGCTTGATCGGAGAAATGGGAGTGACCACGTAACTTATCTTGCAGCATGGTGATCATCGATTGAGGCGCAAACGGCTTGTGACAACGCAGGCATTTCGCCGGCTCTTCTTGATGCAAGGTCACCACCGATTGACGCTGAGTAGCATTCCAATTGAGTTGTTGAACTGCCGTGAGCGCGTTCTCCGGGCAGGCTTTCACACATAACCCACATTGCACGCAATCTTGCTCAACGAATTTCAGCGACGGTAGCTCCCCTTCATGATGCAGCGCGCGGGTTGGACACACCGCCACACAGCTCATGCACAAGGTGCAATCGGTGGTTGAACACGCAATGGCGCCATAAGGTGCTGTGGCCGCCAGTGGCTGCGCGTTCAATTCTGTGCCACGCGCTGTCGCTAGCGCATCAAGCGCGACGTATAAACGATCGCGTTTCTTGCCATCTAGCTCGCCAATGTGCAAACCAAGAGGTTCATCACACAGGGTTGGTGCCGCTTCGCGTAGCGATTCGAGATAAAGTATGTCGATGGTTTCTTTGCGAATACCAAGATGAGCCAAAAAGCTTTGCGCCAGACTTACTTCTTGATTGAGTATGCGCAGAATGGTTGGCGGCATATGACGACTGGCAGCAAACAACACTTGCGTCGCACCATTGACCAGCGCGGCAAACCAAGTATCGATCCCCACCGAAGGCAGCTCTTCAACTGTCACTGGCATGACGTTGTCAGGCAGTACTCGCAGCGCCATCAAGTTGTATTGTTCGTGACGCGAGCTACAAATCAGCACGATCGGCTTTTCGCCGCCCGCTTGATGATAGTTATGTAGCAAACGCTCAATGAATTTCTGCGTTTCGGTCGGGTTTGGCAACGCGTAGTGAATGGCTTCGGTTGGACACGATGTGGCGCAAGTGCCCACGCCTTGACACAAATACGGGTTGATTTGAATGCGATGACCGGTCTGCTCGGAGCCTTCGCTGGATAAGGCGCCGGCTGGACACGCATCGACACATCGGTCACACCCTTTGACGCCACGCGATGAATGCGCGCACAAATCGGTATCGAGACGAAAGTATTTGGGTTTATCGAACGTGCCCATCAAATCGGGAATTTCTTCCAGCGCATCGGAGAGTTTCGGAAACCCGCGTCCAACCGGGAAATACCCCGGCACGGGCACTTCTTCACTCATCACGCCATTGAGCGACATATCCAGCACGATATCAAAGCAGTCGAGATCAAGTGCTGCATTGGCGAGATTAATACGCTGACCATGATTTTCGACGGTGACATTAAAGGCCCCAAGAAAGCCGCTGATTTCAACCGTATCCGCAAAATAGAGCTGCTCATGCGTTCCCTGTTCGCCATCGACCGACAGCAGCGTGATGGACGCCATTTGAGACAATTGCAGCGCGGTGCGTTCAATCAGACTGGTGGGGCCGAGAATCAATGTATGACCGCCGCTCTCGTAGCTGACGGTCGGTGGGATCAGGTTGGTCAGCTCCACCGTGTTTTCAATGGCAAACCACCGCGCGCTGCCATTGGGTGACGTCGCTTGTTGCAGAAATTGTTTTAACATTGCTCGTTTCCATGATTGAAGCGAATCTTTTGTGTTCGCTCTTTTTTGATGAAAATAGCAATTAATGTTCCAACCTGATTTTGACCGTCAATTCAGCCCGTTAACCCGATTTCGCGCCGTTCTCGTTGCGACAAAAACAAAGGGTGAGACAAATTGTCGCACCCTGTTTCTCATTCAATAGGTCAAAATGTACCTACGATTTATGTGGTAATTTTTGTCTCATGTTTTGTCTCCTGCTTTACCTCATGGGTAGTCGCATCGGAATCTGAGTTTTGGGCCGGTTCTACCGCAGCGGTTTGCTCAGATTCACTTGGCATGGCGTCGATGTGACTGCTGTCACCGTCAAGTTTCTCGTCCACGTCGGTAGTTTGAATACCCTCTTCGGCTTTGTTCATCCAATCTCGTAGCCCCTGTGCCACTTCAGCGCTGAGAGATTTCACTGCGGTGTAGTCATGATCGTAATCGTTGAGGCGATCGACTTCACTGAACTCACCACTCAAAAACAGTTTACGCAGCGCGGCCTTTTTTACCTGCTGAGTTGCTTCTGAAGCCAGCAATGCCGCAATCGAAGGCGCTTTGGCGTCTTGGGTCGTCTCTTCAGCGCTGCCGATATGTGCTTCTGTGAGTTCAACGTCTTCGGTATGCTCCGCATCCGTTTCGACACTCGCAGTAGGCGCCTCAACTAACGCTGATTCCTCTTGCGGTTCCAGTTTGCGCTGAGACCAACGGGATAAAAACGATTCACTGGCCACTGGCTCTCCCCGCGCCTTTGCGCTTCTTACGTTTCACTTCCAATAGTTCGCCATGACGGCCGATGAAGGCTTCCATCCACGCCTGCACAGGCAGCGGCATTTCATTCGACAAAACCAAGTAATCGCCATCCATATACTGGCCTGCCACGCTCTGAGATGCGGTCAAACGAATGATATTGGGTCGGGCGTCTTCTTCGGGATTTTCAAGCACCAGAAAGAGTTTGGGTTGCTGAGAGCTGAGGTTAAAGCGGTAATCGGTGCGTTCATCACGATACAGCTCAAGAATGGCCGGATACGGCGCGTCATCAGCCTGCAATAGAAAGCCTTTGAGTTGCCATTGGGTGGTGACCCACATACCCGTCGTGATTTCATGCGCCACCAGTTCGCAACCGAGTGGCCAGGTGGTCTCTGTTTTCGCTGTATCCAAAATGGTGGAGTGTGTGTCTGACATGGGGATACCTAATCGTTCTTGGTTTGATTGGCTTGTTCTATCGTGGTTGCGATTCAACGTCGCTGCTCACGAGAACCCAATCATATTTGTTGGCGTATTCACGTGAATTAGCAATTATTGCGCCAGTCGTCCGCTATCACGAGGGGCGCGCCACATGCGTGTGATTAACGATTAGACCGTTTTGGATTTTTTCGCTAGTGTTGAAGTCAGATTTGGAACAATCCTTGCTGAGGACTCCCCTTATCCGATAGCGCGCTTCAGAACCCGTGAAGACATGATGTGCAATACAACAGGAATTGGCAGTGACAAAACTTTCGATCATTAAAACCAGTGAAAACCCATTACAAACCATGGATGTGGAAGTGTATGACGAATACGGCGACAAGTTGGTGAAGTCCATCGCCTGTGAACGTCCGTTAACGGTGCTGCTGAACTGGAAAGAGATTGTCACCTTGATGACGTTAGGCTCTCGGCCGGAAGCGTTAGTGTTGGGGTATTTGAAGAATCAGGGATTTATTACCGATCCGGATGCACTCGATTCGGTGATCATTGACTGGGAAACCAGCTCCGCGGCAGTCGTCACCAGAGAAAACTTGGATCATCTTGAGCCAGCCTTGAAGAAAAAGACCGTCACCTCCGGTTGTGGCCAAGGCACCATGTACGGGAATGTCATGAAATTGTTGGAAAATTACCAAGTTCCGCAAATTCTACTGAAACAATCTGAAATATATGCGGCACTGGAAGCGCTGACTCATTACAATGACACCTATAAGAAAGCAGGTGCTGTACATGGGTGTGCAGTGTGTCAGGGAAATCAGGTGCTTTCCTTCGTAGAAGATGTTGGCCGTCACAACGCGGTGGACACCCTTGCTGGGGAAATGTGGCTGAATGGCGTCCGCGGTGAAGATAAAATTTTCTACACCACAGGGCGCTTGACGTCGGAAATGGTCATTAAAGTCGCGCAGATGGGGATACCCGTGTTGTTATCCCGCTCTGGCGTGACACAAATGGGGTTGGAGCTGGCACATCAGTTCGGCATCACCACCATTGCCAGAGCAAAAGGGTTGCGTTTCCAAATATACAGTGGTGTCGACAAAGTAACCTTTGATGTTAAAGGTCACCTTGCCGACGAGAATGCGTAACGCATCGAGTAGGCTCCCCCTACGGTGTGACATTGCCACGCCACGTTCACATTCCTCCCCGTCATTTCGCCTGCCGATATGGAGTCGCGATCCCAATCTTGAGTCGCGACTCTGGCTGTGTATCAACTACACTAAATTCTCATAATCAATAAGTTAACTAAGCGAATCCTCTATGCAGGCAGTGTCTCGAGTCTTACTCTTGTTATGTTGGTGTGTGGCGTTTCCCGCCTTGGCGGAATGGGAATACGACCACGTTGATTTGATCCCCAAAGCGTCGGACAGCGCACTTGAATTGGAAAAACAAGTCTCGGCTTTACCGGAACCGTTGTTTATGTCCCGAAGCGAGCAGCAGAAAGTGAACCTGTTGCTGCGTGAAACCATCAAATCGCAGCGCGATACGGTGGAGCAGTTTGAACACTATCTTGATAACTATCGCCATCAAAGCGATGAACTCAACTGGTTCAATCTGCAACAAAGCTATTTGTCTCTCGCCAGCCTCTCCTACTCAAAACAGCAATTGTTGTCGCTCACCGATGCATACACGCGTGAAGAGCTCACCGGTTTTGGCCCCGGCGGCGTCACACAATTCAAACGCGAACTGAAACAGGTTCAACTCAATCTTGAATACCTGTTGCTGTTTCAAATTCGCAGTTTCCAATCGTTGGTCAACGACTTACTGATCTCGCCGGTGCCATTTATTTGGTCGGTGTGCAAAGTGCTGTTCATCTATGTCTTGCTGGTGTGGTGGTTGAGAAACAGCAAACACCTGATTGACTTGTTTTGGCAAAATTACCTCAAGGATAAACAGTCGCCGTCATTGTTGGCTCGCCTCGTGTGGTACATCAGCAGTGCAAACAAAGCGATTGCTTGGTTGATTGCGATCACCCTTTCGCTTCAGGTGCTGAGTGCCATTAAGAGTTTGCAGCATTTGGTGTTTCTCGAAATCTTCATTTGGTGGATTTGGGGAGGCTCGATTGCAGTCAGTCTGATATTGGAATTCACCTATCGTTCCAGCCACACCTCAAACAAAGCGTTGATCGCGCTGCGCCTGAGCACCATTCGCCGCATTGTCTGGACCATCATTGTGACGGGCGTTGTGCTACAAATCTCCATGCGCACATTGGGCAAAGGCACCATTTATACCTGGATTCTCAACACCATGTACGCATGGTTCTTGTTGATGATTATTTCGGTGCTCAACTTATGGCGTGAACGTATTTTTGCCATCGTGGAGAAAACACCCGATAAGCCGCTGTGGGTTTTGTGGGCCATCAGTAAAAAAGACACCTTTTTGATTCGCGTGGCAGCGACTTTGGTTGCCATGGTCTGGATTTCGGTACACGGCACGCAGCGCCGTTTGGTCTCTGCGTTGTCGAACTACACCTTTTTCAGTCAAGCGTTGGCGTACCTGTTTCGGATTGAAGCGGCGAAGCAAACCACCAACATTGCAGCCGATCAGAACTACGTCCGCATTCGGGGTGACGAAACGTTTAACTACGTCTTGCCCGGCACCATCGACAGCCCACTGGTTGATTATGCGCATGATGAAATCAAACAGCTTTCGCGCTATCTGCTGACTGACAGCCCCGCCATTTGTGTGGTAAGCGGTGAACGTGGCATTGGTACCACGACCTTGCTGTATACCCTACTCAACAAGGTGAAAAATGCCGAGCCGTTGTATCTCAACTGCCCATATTCCGGCTACAACGAACTGTTGTCGCTATTGGCGTTGAGCCTAGGCTTGGATGAAGACGCCACCGAAGTGCAGATTCTGGCGTATCTGCGTAAAAGCGAGCAAACCTATCTGATTGCCGTTGATAACGCGCAGCGGTTGGTGAAACCGATGGTGGGCGGGTTAAGCAGTTTAATGCGCTTGACCAACTTGTTGCGCCGCTCGAAGAAAAACCACCGCGTGGTGATGGCGATTGAAAAATCGAGCTGGCGTTTTGTGGACCGCGCGCGAGGCGAACGTTTGCTGTTTGACTGGGTGAGTATTCTGCCACGCTGGAGTGAAAAGCAGTTCGAAGATCTGCTCGACAGTCGCATCAATCCCGACGTGGAACATCCGGTCTCTTTCGATGGTTTGATCGTTCCCAAACAATGGGGCCAAGAAGAAAGCAGTGATGAAACGCGTGCTCGTCGCGGTTTCTATCGCATTTTGTGGCATTACGCCGATGGTAACCCGACGTTTGCGTTGCGCTTCTTCCGCCGCTCGCTCAATCGCAATAAAGAAACACAGCAGGTGGTGGTGCGCTTGTTCCACATTCCTGAATCTCAAGAGCTGGAAAAAATGCCCAAGCCGATGCTGGCGGTGCTGCGTTCGATTGTTCAACTCGAAGTGGCCGCGCCGGAAGAATTATCAGAATGTACGCAGCTCAGTGTGCCTGAAGTGATTGGCATCATGCGCTACTTTGAAAGCCGCGGTTACATTGAATGGGCTGAAGATAAAACCCGCGTATCTGACCACTGGTATCGCACCATTACCAACGTGCTCGACCGTCAACATTTGCTGGTGAAGTAATGAATACACTCTCTCGATTCAAATCATTTCGCTGGGCAGCACTACTGCTACTCGTATTGGCTCGCCCGGTTTGGGCGGCCGACGACTTGGCGAACCTAGAAGATTTTCAACAATTTGCCAGCTTGATCCGCTGGAGCGGCGTCTTCTTCTCGATGTTGATCATCGCGGCGACGTGGTTGTTGCTCAAATTTATGACCTCCTTGGTGGATGCCATCGGCTCTCAATTTGCGCAGTACCGAATGGTGCTGCACAAGTGTCACTCCTTCTTGCAGTTCTTTATCTACATGAGTGCGGGGATTGTGGTGTTCATGTTGAGCTTTCGCATCAACGACCACATCCTCGCGCTGATTGGCGGTACGCTAGCAGTGTCGGTGGGTTTCGCATTAAAAGACTTGGCCGCCTCTTTCATCGCGGGCATGACGGTGATGATTGACCGCCCGTTTCAAGTGGGTGACCGTGTCACGTTTGAAGGCAACTACGGCGATATTATTGCGATTGGTTTGCGTTCGGTACGCATGCGCACGTTAACGGACGACATCATCACCATTCCAAACAACAAATTCCTCAACGAAGTAACCATCAGTGGGAACTACGGGGCGTTGGACATGCAGGTGGTGATCCCTTTCTATGTTGGCATGGATGAAGATATTGAATTGGCGCGTAACCTGATTCAAGAAGCCGCATCGTCAAGCCGTTATATTCACCTGCCCAAACCGGTGACCGTGTTGGTGAAACAAACCATTACGGATAACTACTTGGCAGTACAATTGACCTGTAAGGCCTATGTGGTGGATACCGCGTACGAAAAGTTATTTGAAACCGACATTACCTTGCGGGTGATGAAAGAGTTCAAAAAACACGACATCAAACCGCCGAAGATCGCGGTGCAGGCGCAGTAAGCACCAAGCCCGCCTTAAGCTTTAGCGAGTAACTACAGTAAAAAGAGTAAATCAGTCAAAACGCCTCTCAAGATGAGAGGCTTTTTTTTTAACGACGGATGACGGTGTGTCGCGCTGATTTAAGACGCTTTGGTGATGAGTAGATGCGTATCGGCTTTACTCGGCAGATAAACGCTAAACGTACTGCCTTTGCCCCATTCGGATTGAACGCGAATTTCGCCGCCTGTTTGGCTGAGTAGGCTCTGTGAGACGGATAAGCCCAACCCCGTTCCGTCGCGCTTGGTGGTATAAAACGGATCAAAGACGCGTTTCAGGTATTCCGGCTTGATGCCACAGCCTTCATCTTCAATGTGAACGATGGCGCCCAACACGTCGCCGTGTTCACACCAATCTTCACTGCGAATGGTCAGCTTCCCTTTACCGTTCATGGCATGAATCGCATTCATTTGCAGGTTCACCAAAATCTGGAGCAGTTGATGGCGATTCACCTCCACTGAGCTTTGCGCTTGCAGATCGGTCACAAATTCAATGTCGCGCTTCTTCGAGCCGGTTTTAACCAACGTCATGCTTTCATCGATGATTGGGTTGACATGCTGCCAAGTGATTTCGTCCTGCACGCCGCCATGACGACTGTATTGCAACAAACTGCGCGTAATGTTTCGAATGCGGTCAATTTGCAACATGATGGCGTCGATTTCTTCTGTCACTCGATTGGCGTCTTCGCCCAATTCAAAACGAATTAGTTCGGTGTTGCCTAAGATCACCGCGGTCGGGTTGTTGATCTCATGGGCAATACCCGCCGTCAGCTCGCCCAACGCCGCGAGTTTTTCATGGACGATCAGCTTATCGCGGGTTTGGTTGAGTAATTGAATGTGATGCTCTAACTGCTCGGTTTTTTCTTGCAAGCTGGCGGTTCGGTCGAGCACTTTTTCCTCCAGCTCATGCGCGGCACGTTGGATCTCCTCATTGCGCTGCTGCAATAGATCCAGCATGTTGTCGAATTGCTTGGCCAACTGTGCCAGTTCGTGTTGCTCATCTAAACCAATCGCACCAATGCGCTGGTTTTTACCCAATTGAACCATTTTAACCACGCGGTGAATCCGCTCAATCGGGCGAAATAGATCGCGCGAACCTCGGTAAACAAACACGCCGGAGGCCAGCAGCAAAAGAATCGTCGCCACGCCGATCTCAATAATGTTCGTCAGATACGCTTTGACAAATGGCCACGCCAAATAGCCGGTATACAGCATACCGACCACGTTGTCGTATTGGTCTCGAATGGGTCGATATGCGGTGATGTACCACGCATCATAGACATAGGCTTTATCCACCCACTCTTTGCCCTGATTGAGCACTGTATCGCGCACCGCGTTGGAAACACGTGTACCAATCGCTCGGCCAGCGCTCTCATCACTGTCGAGCGGCACGTTGGTGCTGACCCGCAGGTCATCTAGAAAAATCGTCAGCGTACCGTTGGGCCGTAATTTGTCCTGTTTGATGGGATAAATCAGGTCGCGCGTTTGATCGACCAACACACTGCTGTTGTTGAGCAGCAACCCGCCATCCAGAAACCCGATGATGTCGTTATATTGGCTGAGTACCGGAATCACGGTGCGGCTGACGAGGCCGCGCTTTTCTGTTTGCGGTAAATCAGCGGTTTGAGGTAAATCAACGAATGGAATCTCGGCCCGTTTAGCCAACTGCGGGCTGAGTCTGGCCAATTCGTGTGACGACAGCACATCAAAAAACGATTCACGGCGAGTGAGATCGAGATAGCGAAACTTCTGCTCCAGCGTGTCCACGCGTTCAAACACCAGAAAGTCGAGGTCAAAGCGCTGCTTTTGCTCGTCAATCCATTGATTGAGCGTCTCATCCTGGTTGGATGTGAGAATTCGGGTTCGAAACTCATAGGAATCGCCAATCGCGCGAACATAACTGGCCTGCTTTTGTTGCAACAGCGTCATGCTGTTGTAGGCGACGCCCAAACGCTCCGACACATCCACCAAGGCGCTTTGCCAGGTGTAATGAATCGACCAATAGATGGAAATGACAATCAGCGCAATCAACGTAAACGCGATGGGTACGGATGTCAGTATCAGCAGCCGATAACGCACCATGGTTTTGACGCGTTGGTGCCACGTTTGCCACAGCGGGAGTTTAGCCAAGATTCTCTTGCTCATCGCCATCCCACTCTTTGAATTTACGCTCTAAGGTTTTGCGGGCGACGCCCAAGTCGCGCGCCGCTGCCGATTTGTTACCTTCATAAAAATCAACCAACTGCATGATGTGCGCTTTTTCCACTTCTTTCAGCGTCCAATGGTTGGGATACCCGGTTTCGCCTGTCTGCACGACGATCGCACTGTCGCTGAGTGCGGTATGGCTGGTTGGTTTGGTGGAGTTTTCTAGTGACGTTGTCACCTCATCAAGCACAGGGTAACCATGCAACTCACGCCAGTAATGCGCCGGTGGTTTGCCGAGTAAAATGCAGCGTTCAATTAAGTTTTTCAGCTCACGAATGTTGCCCGGCCAATCGTAATCCTGAATTGCGGAAACATCCTCATGTGCCCATTTGGGCAGCGGCATACTCAATTCCGCGCACAGGTTCTGGGTAAAAAACGGCACTAAATCAGTGAGATCCGCTTTGCGTTCACGCAGTGGGCTGACATCGATTTTGAGCACATTCAGGCGATAAAACAGGTCGCCGCGAAACCGCCCCTGTTCCACTTCTTGTATCAGATTTCGGTTGGTCGCTGCCACAACTCGCACATCAATGCTGATCTCTTTTTCAGAGCCCACTGGACGAATGGCGCGCTGCTCTAACACGCGTAGCAGCGCCGATTGCATGGCCAAAGGCATCTCGCCAATTTCATCCAGAAATAACGTGCCCCCATTGGCGACACGAAACAGTCCTTCCCGGCTTTTCTTGGCGCCGGTAAACGCGCCCGACGTATGACCAAACAGTTCACTTTCCAACAATTCTGGCGCAATGGCGCCACAGTTTACCGGCACGAACGGCCCTTGGCGCTCACTGGCTTCATGAATCGCTCGGGCGACCAACTCTTTGCCGGTGCCCGACTCACCTTCGATCAATACGGAGGCGCGGGACGGCGCAAATTGCAGGATCAACTGTTTCAGTTGTGCGGTTTTCTGCGATTGACCAATGATTTGAGTGGCGCAATGGCGTTGATAATCGCGCTGCAATGCGTACTGCATGCGCTCGTTGAGGCGCTTATCCATGCAGCGTTTGACCGCTTGCAGCATCTGTTCAAGGTTAAACGGTTTGAGAATGAAGTCCGACGCTCCCAGCTTGAGCGCACGGATGGCGGTTTCGAGATCGGCGTAACCAGTCATAAAGATCACATCCGCACGGCGGGATTCATCATTGAATGCTTCCTCCCACTCAATGCCGGAGCGGCCGGGAAGATTGATATCGAGAATAATCAGATCGTAATGTTGTTCACAACGCAGGGCTTCGGCATCTTCGATACTGCCGCTGCAGTCGACTTTGGAAAACCATTTTCCGAGCGATTTTTTGAGGATGGCTTGCATGCCAGGTTCATCATCCACGACGAGAACAGAAAAGGCCTGGTATTGCAGAGACGGTTGCAAATCAAACGTTTGAGACATAATGGATTCTAGTTACCTAGTGAGACATATCGACGCAATTAACCTTACTATCGATACGCTTAACATGGGACAATTTGTCCTAACATATGTGCACTAACACTTATTTTAGTCAGGATTTGTTGAATAACCTTTGTTTTTTGATGGTGAATTGAGTTATTAGTTTTGGCATCCAGATTGCAAGAAGACGCGGATTGCTCGCGCGGCTTCTGCGCGCTGCAATGCCTTTGTAATGACTCTTATCTGCCAAATGGAAATTAGAATGAAAAAAGTGATCTTCAGCCTTACAGCCTCTTCTTTGCTTCTCGTCAGTTATTCCGCATCCAGTGCCGATGATGTTCAACGCATTCGCCTCGCGACCACCACCAGTACATACCATTCCGGCCTGCTGGACTACCTGTTGCCGAAGTTTGAACACGATTCTGGCTACAAAGTGGATGTGATTGCCGCAGGCACCGGTAAAGCGCTCAAAATGGGTGAAAACGGTGACGTGGACTTGGTTATGACGCACGCACCAAAAGCAGAAGCGAGCTTTGTTGAGCATGGCTACGGTGTGATGCCACGTAAACTGATGTACAACGACTTCATTATTGTTGGCCCTGAGAACGATCCGGCGCACATTGCGCAACAAAAAGATATCGCGCAAGTGTTCAAGCAGATCGCCACAAGCGATGTCAGCTTCATCTCGCGCGGTGATGACTCCGGAACACACAAGAAAGAGCTGGGCATTTGGGCGCAAACCAACATTGAACCGAACTTTGGTGGCTACCGCTCTGTCGGTCAAGGCATGGGGCCAACGCTGAACATGGCCTCTGAGATGCAAGCCTACACCATGACCGATCGCGGCACATGGCTGGCCTACACCAACAAGCTGGACCTCAAAGTGCTGTTCCAAGGCGATAAAGCACTGTTCAACCCATACCAAGTGATTTTGATTAACCCAGAACGCTACCCAACCATCAACTACCAAGGCGCAAAAGCGTTCAGTGATTGGTTGGTTGCGGACAACGGCCAAAAGTTGATTAACGACTTTAAACTGAATGGACAACAGCTGTTTGTTGCAAACGCGAACGAGTAATCGCCATTCATGAGCTTATGGCAAACCACATTGGATGCACTCACCTTACTGGTGAGCTTTGATTCCGAACTTTGGGAGATCGTTGCGGTCTCCTTTAGTGTTTCTTTAGCGGCCATCAGTTTGGTGATGGTGCCCTCCGTGCTGCTCGCTTTTGTGCTGGCTTACACCAATTTTCGAGGCAAGTGGCTGCTGCTCTCGTTGATCAACACTCTACAAGCGGTGCCGACTGTGGTGATTGGTTTATTGCTGTACATGACGCTGTCGCGCTCCGGTCCTTTGGGCGATTGGCAGATGCTGTTCACGCAAAAAGCGATGATTGCAGGCCAGATGTTGATCTGTTTTCCGATTTTGGTTTCCATGATGCATGGCGCGTTGCAATCAAGCGATCGTCGTTCGGTTGAAACCGCGATGACGCTAGGCGTATCCGTGCCTCGCATCGCAGCCACCATCATGTGGGAAACCCGTTTCCCGCTCTGCGCAGCTACAATCGCTGGTTTTTCTCGCATCGTGACCGAGGTTGGCTGCTCCATGATGGTGGGCGGCAACATCATGGGATTGACGCGTAACATTCCGACCGCCATCGCCATGGAGAGTCATAAAGGCGCGTTTGCGCAAGGTGTTGCATTGGGAATGGTGCTACTCTCATTAGCACTGGCTCTCAATTTTTTGCTTACCAGTATGCGTGGCAAAGGCTATCTACGTACATAAGGATGTCGAATGTCGATTAAGCTAACCGCACAGCAGTTATCCATGCGTTTTAAAGATCGCGTTCTGTTTCACATTCCCCAACTTTCCATTGGTCCCAACGACGCGATTTATCTCAAGGGCGACAACGGTGTGGGTAAAACCACGCTGCTCAAAATTTTGGCCGGCTTGCTGACGCCAACGACGGGCCAAGTGCTCAATCAAGACACATGGTGGCGCCGTCTCTGGCACACCAATGCTCGTCGCAACGTGATTTATCTTCATCAAAGTCCTTATCTATTTGACGACACCGTGTACCAAAATGTGGTGTATGGTATTCGATTTTCCTCTCAATCGGCTCAAGATAAACGGTCGGAAGTGATCACCGCACTGCGCATGGTGGGGCTCGAAACACTTGCCGACGAACATGTTTCGGTGCTCTCCGGCGGTGAAAAACAGCGCGTAGCCATGGCGCGCGCATGGATTTTGAAACCATCGATTTTACTAATGGATGAGCCAAGTGCATCATTAGATCAGGAATCCATCGACAGATTAGTTATAATGGCCAAGGATTTACTGGATCGAGGCTCCAGTTTGGTGATCACAAGCCATCAGACAAACGCACTCACTACATTGTGTAAAAAGCAGTGGTGGATAAAAGACCTCACACTGGTTGAATCGCCGTTGCTTCATGTCGTCAAAGAAGAACAAGAGAAAACCTATGTTACTTCCCTCTCAAACTAGTTGGGTGATTTTAGCGGGTGGCCAGGCCAGCCGCATGGGTGGAAACGACAAAGGACTGATCAAACTCAACGATAAACCCTTGGTGCAGCACGTTTTGGAACGTCTGCAACCCCAAGCGGAACGGATTCTTATCAACGCCAATCGTCATCAAGATTGGTATCAGCAATTTGCCCCCGTGGTTTCTGACCATTTCGCTGGCTATCCGGGCCCTCTCGGTGGAATTCATGCTGGCCTGACTGCGGCCACCACCGATTGGGTTGGTTTTGTGCCTTGCGACAGCCCGATGATCGCGACGGACTTGGTGCAACGTTTTTGTGCTGCCGTGACACCAGGCACCGACATCGTGGTTGCCACCGATGGCAACCATCAACAGCCTGTTTTTACTCTATTTCACAAACGCGTTCTCCCTCGACTGGCTGCCTTCCTTGAACGTGGTGATCGAAAAATCATCCTGCTCTACAACGAATGCCACACGGTAGAAGTCGATTTCAGCGATTCACCCGACTGCTTTTTCAATTTAAATACGCCACAAGAGCTGGCTCAATTTGGAGCGCTTCAGCCATGAGTTCACATCATTCTTCACGTCCTTCACTGCCTTTACTTGGCTTTGCCGCGTACTCTGGCACCGGGAAAACCACCCTCCTTGAACTGCTGGTGCCCAAATTGACTGCAGCGGGATTGCGTTTGGGGATTTTGAAACACGCGCACCATAATTTTGATGTCGACAAACCGGGTAAAGACAGCTATCGCTTGCGGAAAGCTGGCGCGTCACAGATGCTGATTGCGTCACGAAACCGATACGCGCTCATGACTGAAACACCAGACGCTGAAGCCGAATTTGATTATTTGCTGCAACGTTTCGACGCGCAGCAACTGGATGTGATTTTGGTGGAAGGCTGCAAAAACATCGCCTTTCCGAAAATCGAACTGCACCGCGCTGAAGTCGGCAAACCATGGCTGTATCCAAACGATGACAACATCATTGCCATCGCCGCCGATGAGCAGGTCGATACCACGTTGCCACAGATGGACATCAATGACTTAGATGCGATCGCTCAGTTTGTATTGGCGTACGTCAACACCGCCAGTCAACCCAAACCAATCCAGAAAGCGGAATCTGGCAGCTGCGACACGCTCTCTCCCGCCTTTTTATCGGTCGAACAAGGCCGTCAGGCGATCCTTGATGCGGTGAACGTGTTGCGTGAGCGAGACACCATCGCCGTCAATGCGGGGTATCAGCGCGTCCTGTGCGACACGATCACCTCGCCCATCAATGTGCCTGCGTATCGCAATTCCGCAATGGATGGATATGCCATCCGCAGTGAAGATATCGATTTAGCGCAATTTGAACAGGTGGCCGAAGTGATGGCCGGACACGGTTACAACGCGACGCTGCATACTGGTCAAACGGTGAAAATCATGACCGGAGCGCCGGTGCCAGACGGTGCCGATACGGTAGTCATGCGGGAACAAGCACACACCGATGGTCGCTACGTTTCCTTTGGCGATGCCCATATCAAACCGGGCCAAAATGTTCGTCAAGCAGGCGAAGATTTAGCGCTGGGCCAAAACGTGTTTACACAAGGTCAGCGCGTTCATGCCGCCGAAATGGGCATGATAGCCTCACTGGGGCTGGCATCATTGCCCGTCTACCGCAAATTAAAAGTCGCGCTGTTTTCCACCGGTGATGAGGTACAAGCGCCGGGCAGCGAACAAAACGACCATTGCATTTACGACTCCAATCGTTTCACCCTAATGGGGCTGTTGACCAATTTAGGATGTGAGATCATCGATCTGGGCATTATTGAGGATGACGAAGCGCGCATGATGGACACATTGCAACATGCCGCGGCGAACGCGGATGTGGTGATGACCTCTGGCGGTGTGTCGGTTGGTGATGCTGATTTCATTAAATCGGCATTGGAGAAATTGGGACAAATTGATTTCTGGCGTATCAACATGCGCCCGGGACGCCCGCTGGCGTTCGGCCATATCAACCACAAACCTTTCTTTGGTTTACCGGGCAATCCCGTGGCTGTGATGGTGTCATTCATCAACTTCGTGGAACCGGCGCTGCGGAAAATGCAAGGCGAAACACATTGGTCACCGTTGAAAATCCAAGCCATTGCGACAGAAGACCTGCGTTCGCGTCAGGGCCGCACGGAATTCAGCCGCGGCGTGTATAGCCTTAACGAACAAGGTCAACTGACCGTCAGAACCACCGGGAAACAAGGTTCGGGGATTCTGCGTTCCATGAGCGAAGCCAACTGCCTGATTGAAATCAGTCCTTCGATTGATACAGTAAAAGTCGGTGAAAGCGTGACAATCCTCCCACTACAAGGCAGAATCTAGCCCATTCATTGGGTATGAGAGAGAAAACATGGCTCGCACCATCATTTACACCTACAAAGATCAGGAAAAAACGCTGACTTTCTCTTACGAGAAGCATCGCAACATTCATGAAGCGGTGGCGGAAGCAGAAGGCATCGATTTGACGGACTATCTGAAAATGGAACAGCAAATCGAAGCGATTTCAGATACCAAAGCGGTTCGCAACTACCGCGACAATCACTTCCGAAAACTGGGATTTGGCCTCATTACCATGCAACCGAAAGAAAACTTTGGTGTAGGTAAGAAACCGAAAAAATGACGATAAAAAGGGCGCTGATTTCAGCGCCCTTTTCTTTCATTCAGTGTGTTGCTTGAGTCGGTATGTTTCTTGACTCAATCAGGTGCAATTACTTGATATTCAAGAATGCAGCACCGCGCACGCCGCCCGAATCGCCATGTTTGGCTTTGATGATTTTCGGACATTTTGCTACCGATAGCAGATGCTTCGGTATACGTTTCGGCATTTCTTCGTAGATGAGTTCGAAGTTTGACAGACCACCACCGAGTACAACCACGTGCGGATCGTTTGCGGTGAAGATGTTACCAAAACAGATGGCCAGCAATTCCATAAAACGCTCGACGTGCTCAACCGCTTTCGCCTCTCCGGCTTGATGCGCATTGATGATGTCGACCGCTTTCTTCTTCTCACCAAAGTAGTGTTCGTAAATCAGCTCGAAACCACGACCAGACAAGTAGTTGTCCATGCAGCCTTTTTTACCGCAGCCGCAGCTCAGCAGTGGCGCTTTTTCTGAGCCGAGGTGGAACCACGCATCAATCGGCAGACGCATGTGACCAATTTCACCTGCAACGTGGTTACGGCCAGAGAAAATGCGACCTTCGTAAACCAAACCGCCACCAAAACCAGTACCAAGGATCAACCCCATCACCGACGCTGCATCTTTTAATTCATCATCCCACGCTTCAGACAGCGCGAAACAGTTCGCATCGTTCTCAATTTTTACGCTGCGGCCAATTTTAGCTTCCAGATCCGCGCGCAGTGGTTTGCCTTTGGCTGACGGAACGTTCACAGTCAACACGGTGCCATCATCGGCATCTTCCATGCCCGGCAAACCAAGGCCAATCGTGCCTTGAACACCAAATTGATCGTCGTATTTCGCAACCAAACCGGCAATGGTGTCCACCAGTAACTGGTAATCCTCTGTCGGTGTTGGCACTCGCTCTGTTGCGACGCGCTCAAGTTTTTCGTTGAATGCACCGAACTCAATTTTTGTTCCGCCGACATCAAAGCCGTAGTACATGCGATTCTCTCCTAGTAAACACCCCAAATCTTGGGGTCAAAATAACAAAAGTTAAACAGCAGTATTATCCATAGACCATCTGACACAGTCCGTGACCAAGGGCGGGTTTATTTTGCCTGTTGCACGAATCGCGGCGTTCACACTCGGCAAATTGCCAGAGTTTAGAGTGACTTCTCGCTTTCACGATGTTCAATAAACCGTTTCAACGCCACTTTGTCCCCATCGATTTTGAGACGAGATTTACACATCAGGTAGCTTTCTTTAAAGGCGTCAAACCACAAGCGCAGGGTTTCTGCCGCTTGAAACTCACCAAATTTATCCAACACCAAACTGGCCACTTCCGCCGTTGCAAGGTGTTGTTCGTTGTCAGATTTGCGCATCACATAACGTGATAACGTGTCTGGTTCGATGGACATCAGGGGTAAATCGGCAAGATAAGGCGATTTACGGAAAATACGTTTCGCTTCGCGCCAACTGCCATCGAGGAAAATGAGCAACGGAGTGCGCGAATCCATCCGTTCTGGCAGCGTTGTTAACACCCGTTGTTTGTCTTCATCAAGCTCCGCCGGAAACACAACCACTGGAAAATAAGCAGGATCGTTGAGGATCGCCAACATCTCACGCGATGGTTCGGTGCGACTCCATTGATACACATAGGTTTCTTTGACCACATCGGCAATCAAACGCCCGGTGTTGCTTGGCTTAAAGACTTCATTTTCTGACACGATCAACATCACCGCCAGATGTGTTTCAGTATCAGGCTGGTGGTCGCACAAACAGTGTGCCAAACTCACATGGCAATAGGGGCAGCGTTGAATACGCGAACCGCGTGCTAAAAAAGGTTTGGTTGATCGTTCGAGTCGATACTGATACAAACGATGAAAGGCGTGAATTCTCATAAACGCTGTGACAGAGGGGGAAAACAGGCAGCGATTTTACTGTTAGCCACCCAAGTTCGCCAGTGTTGTGTGGGAATTAACGCAAAGTTTTTAGCGAAATGGACATTTGCTGGAGGCGTGATGCTACAACATACGGAAGCGGTTCGATTGCTGTTTTTTACTTTGGTGCTGGTTGCCTGTGCGTTATGGGAATCGAATCAGCCACGCAAAATCCTCACGCAGCGAAAATGGTTGCGTTGGGTTAACAATCTTGGGTTGGTTGGCTTAAACAGCGTGCTGCTCACCCTCGCCATGCCGATTTTAGCGGTCTCTGCCGCTCACTGGACGGAAGTCACTCAGTTTGGCGTGTTGTATTGGCTCAACCTTTCCCCTGCCCTTGCTTTCGTGCTGTCAGTGATCCTGCTCGATGGCGTGATCTATGCCCAACACGTGCTGTTTCATCGTCTGCCGACCCTGTGGCGTCTGCATCGCATGCACCATGCAGACCAGGATATTGATGTCACAACCGGCACGCGCTTTCATCCAGTCGAAATCATCATTTCCATGTGGATCAAAGTGGGTGCTGTCACCTTAATTGGTGTTTCTCCGCTGTCTGTGGTGGTGTTTGAAATTCTGCTCAATGCCAGTGCCATGTTCAACCACAGTAACGCGCGCTTACCGCTCAAAGTGGATCAATGGTTGCGTCTAGTGGTGGTGACGCCCGACATGCATCGCGTGCATCACTCGGTGATTGAACGGGAAACCCATTCCAACTTTGGCTTCTTTCTGTCGATTTGGGATCGAATGTTCCACACCTATATCGCCCAGCCGGAACAAGGTCATGATGGTATGAAAATCGGACTGCCGCTGTTTCAGCAACCCCGAGAACAATGGCTGGACAAAATGCTGACCCAGCCATTTCGCGATCATTAACTCAGCGTGTATTTGTGCAGCATGGCTTGTTGATGACCGGCAATCTCCGCGACCTGTTCGGAGCTTTCGACCATTGATTCCAATTGCAGTTTGGTCTGTTCGCCCTGCTCCGAGATGTGTGTGATTGATTGACTGACATCGGCCGTCGCGCGCTCCTGCTCTTCGGTGGCGACTGAGATCTGTTCGACGCGTGCGCGAATGTGCGTGACCGCTTGCTCAATATCCGCAAAGCTGGTTTTCACCTCTTCGCTGGAAGTCAGTGCGTGCGCCATTTCCGCTCTTGAATCTTCCACCGCCTGACGCGAGCGTCCAGCCGCTTGCACCAACTCATTCATCATTTCGCGAATATTTGCCGTTTGTGTGGTGGTATCACTGGCCAGCTTGCGTACTTCGTCGGCAACCACCGCAAAACCGCGCCCTTGTTCACCGGCACGCGCGGCTTCAATGGCTGCGTTTAGTGCGAGCAAATTGGTGCTGTCGGCAATACCGCTGATTAAATCGACCATTTCACGAATCTTGGTCACACGTGTATCGAGTTCCAACATGGCGGCTTCGTTGATGTTGAGCGTTGAGTCCAACGACTGCAGACGCTGACGATTCAATTCCACCACGGTCACCCCATGCGCAGAATACTTCGCTGCCGACAGCGAATCGGTGTAAGAATCGTTGGTTACGCCAGCAATTTCACGAATCGACGCTTCCAACTGGTTAATGGTGGTCACCATGTTCATCAATGCTTGATTCTGTAACGCCAAGCTTTTGTTCGATTGATCAGCGGCGTCGTAACTTAACTCAGCGGTTTGATACAAGGTTTCGCAGTTGCGTGTCACAGTCGAAATCGAATCGTGGGTGCTGTCAATCACCTGATTCAGTTGGGTCGCAATGTGGTGAAACTCTTTCGGCCCCGTCATTGACGCCTGATGAGCAAGATCATGTTCGGTCATCAAGGTGAGGTGCTTGCTGATATTTCGCATGCCATTGTTGACCCATCGACGTAAACCAAACCATGCCAGCACAATCATCACGACCAAGACGGCACCACTCACCACTTGAATCCAAGTGACGCTTAACATGGTGCTTTGCACTTCGCGCTCTTTGGCGCTAATCAGTGCTTTTGCATCGCTTGATAACGCGTTCAGTGTGTTCACTGTCGCTTGAGCCACGATCGCCGCTTGTTCAAACTGTTGGTTTTGTTGCTGTGAGGTGTGCAGCTTGTCGATGATCTGGTCAAGAATACCGCCTGACTTAAATCCGGTTTGCACCATGTCATACGGCGCAGTCAAGCTGGCAAAATCCATGACATCTGGGTGCCACTCTTTGAAATCATCAAACGCCAATGCCAAACCAGCAAGGCGATTTTTCAGCTCTTTGTATTGCGTTTGCGCGTTGTTGAAGTCATCTTGCATCATCAACATTAAAAAGGTGCTTTCCATCGAGCTGGCTGAGGCCGTAAAGCGGTTGGCGGCATCCATCGACTCAGGATTATCGACCGAAAGAAACGACGCGATGCGGCTCATCTCCGGCCCAATCGAGCTTAATCCGTAACGGAAGCCGGTCGCTTGATCGGCAATGGTCTTTTGCTGAGTCAATTGCTGTTGCTGGGCATTGAGAATGGTGTTGGACAACGCGCTCAGTTGGTGAATGTTCTCCATCAACGTTTGCAATTTCTCGGCGTCGATGAGGTTGGCAAACTGCGCCGAAATCGCTTTCATATGTTCCAGCGATTGCTGGGCTTGCGTCTCGAGCTCAGAAATGTTGGACTGAATGGCGGTGAGCTCGTCGGCAGTTTTGGCGCGACTGCCATAACCGAGAAATTTAACTTGTTCGAGAATATTTTGAGTGAGCGACGCATTGGTCATGGCCAAAGGCAGTGCTTGCTCTGATAGGTGATTGAATTGGTCACCCACTCGTTCAATGCCTTTGATACTAGTGACAGAAAGAACGATGACGAGTAGTGTGATCGACATAAAGATGGCAGTGAGCGTTTGAATAAGAGACAACGCTTTGCCTGGCTGATTAGGCTGAGTCATAGGAAGTTGAGAGTCCGATTCCACTTTTAAAGATCCGTCGCCATGGTAGGAATCGAATGTGTCAGAAATATTTCATTCAAATTTCATTTAAGTGACAGATGATGAGAAAACGTATTCCCTTTCTGGTGGTATGCCTCGCACTTGCGGGATGTTCATCCGTTCCCCCCGGCCACCATGCATCGGAAAGCCTTGCGGCACCATTGTCGCCGGCCAATGCCATGTCAGACGATTCACTCGAAGCGCGCAAAGAGATTGCGTTTTTTGATATTTACAACCAATGGCAAGGCGTCCCTTATCAATTTGGTGGCAACACCAAACGCGGCGTCGATTGTTCGGCATTCGTGCAGATCGCGTATCGCGACGCGTGGCAACAGCCCCTACCGCGCACCACGACGTCACAAAGCCAAGTTGGCAATGCCGTGGCATACAATCAGGCAAAATATGGGGATTTGGTGTTCTTTAAGACATCGCGTAGCACGCAGCATGTGGGCGTTTATCTGGGCAACAAACTATTTATGCATGCCTCAACATCGCAAGGTGTGATGATTTCGAGGTTAGATAACCCGTATTGGGCTTCCAAGTTTTGGCAGTTCAGGCGGATAGAGACTCCGCCTGAGATCCATTAATCGTATTGGCTGACTGCTGTATCAAACAGGTTTTTCACCAACGCAATATACTCATCAAGGAAGATGATTTGTTCGTTGGTTGCCGGTTTACCCCACACGCCCGCTAACACTTCGCCGAGATCGTCGACGACGGAGTCCGCTTCTTTCAGCAATTGAAAACGTACGCTGGAATGGAGTTCCGGGTTTTGTTCAAAAATAGCCATGATGTTACTGGCAACCATATCCGTAGCCACGTCTTCGACACTTTCTTCGCCAGTGTCACCTTCACGTGTAAAGATATCCATGTTCATTGCCAGGTGTTCAATCAGCGCTAAATAACCATCGGTTTCTACAACCACTTTTCTTCTCCGCTATACCGCTTAATGCCAAACACGACGTTACCTTGTGTAATACTAAGCCATGTGTCCTTTTTTTCACAGTTTCTCACTGAGGTAATCCCTCATATTCTTGCCCAATATCAAGAGACGAACACATTTTGCTGAAATGATGAATCGACGTCGTATGTTGATTGGCTAAATATTGCATTACAAGGCGACATTATTGCACTGGATCATGAGTGAACCGAGATAACTTACGATGATGGGTTATCGGTTTTTTGATAACAGTCACATTTATATGCATTTATAGGACGGAGTCAGTAAGTGAATGAAATTATGTGCATTCGTTGTCTGAAATATAGTCAATGATCGCCTAAACTGTCTTACAACAACGACGTACCGGGACGGAGCAAAACTATGTGGCAAGCGATCGCGCAACAGCTCTCAGACACTTTGATGTTCCAATTCGACATCACTGAAAAAGACAAGATCAACGGCGGAGACCTGCATGAGTGCTACATGATCTCCGATGGCCGTGAGCGTTATTTTGTCAAACTCAACCAACGTGAACATTTGCCCCAATACGAGTTAGAAGCGGAAAACCTACGCGTTTTGCGGGAAAGCTCAACCGTTTCCGTGCCGGAGTTGGTGTTGGTTGGCACCAGCAAAAGCCATGCGTTTATCATCCTCAATTACCTGCCCACCAAACCACTGGACGATGCGACGAACAGTTTTAAGTTTGGCGTTCAACTGGCGCAGCTTCATCAATGGGGCGATCAAAAAGAGTACGGCTTTGATGTCGATAATTTCATTGGCAACATTGTGCAGCCCAATCAATGGGCGAAGAAATGGAGCCTCTTTTTTGCCGAACAGCGCGTTGGCTGGCAACTGCAATTGCTGAAAGAAAAAGGCATTGAACTGGTCAATATCAATGAGTTTGTTGAACTGGTTAAACAACGCTTGGCCAACCACTCGCCTCGTCCATCGTTACTGCATGGCGACTTATGGCATGGCAACGTGGCAAACTCTGCATTTGGCCCGATCTGCTACGATCCAGCGTGTTATTGGGGCGACCGCGAGTGCGACATCGCCATGACGGAACTGTTTGGCGGGTTCCAACCTGATTTCTACCAAGGGTATGAAAGCGTGTTGCCGCTTGATTTTAATTACGGTGAACGCAAAGACATTTATAACCTGTACCACATCTTGAATCACTACAACCACTTTGGTGGTCATTACCTTGCCGAGGCGGACAAGCTGGTTAAGAAAATTCTTACTTTTTAAACAGTTAGTCACTCATCACGGATACACTTTGTGACGATAAAGAATGCGCTAACGGGTGTTCTTTATCGGTTTTATGCCTTGCCTCAAAGTTTGTACTTAATTTCTCTCTTTAACTAACTTCGCAGCTTACTATTAACTCATCTCCCGTAGATGTAAGGAAAGTGAGATGAGAGAATTCACTGAAAAAACGGTTCAATGCCCGCATTGTGGCCATTCCATCCGCATTACCCTGGACTCTTCAAATGGCAGCCAAGAATTTTATGACGACTGCCCCGCGTGTTGTCATGCCATTCACCTCAACATGATGGTGGATGAACAACAAGACACCATTGAGCTGTATATCGATGCGGATGATGAACAGATTTTCTGAGACAAAAAAGAGCGCCTAGGCGCTCTTTTTTACATCTGCTTGGCAGCGAGAACGCGTTCGACCGTATCGACGATCGCTTGCGTTTGGGGATCAAACTCAACGTTGACGTGATCGCCAGCCTGCTTGTGCCCAAACAACGTGCGCTGCATAGTTTCTGGGATCAAGTGAACATTAAAGCGGTTCGCTTTGACTTCACCGATGGTGAGTGAGCACCCGTCGAGTCCAATGTACCCTTTCGCCAATATGTACTTCATGTGTTGGGCTGGCAGTTCAAACCAAATGGTTCGATTATTGGGTGTATCGATCACCTCGGTGATCGTCGCCACTGCACTGATGTGCCCAGACATGTTGTGACCGCCAATTTCATCGCCAAATTTCGCAGCACGCTCGATGTTCACCCAAGCTCCCGGGGCGAGTTCACCCAGGTTAGTGAGGCGTAAGGTTTCCTGCATCAAATCGAACGAAACTTCCGTGCCTTCGATTTTCGTCACCGTCAGACAACAACCGTTATGCGCGACAGACGCACCAATCGCCAAGCCTTGTCCCAGTCCCGCCGGTAAATCGAGCACATGAGTTTGGAATTTTTCTTTCTTTTCGATGGTCACAACTTTTGCTGTGCCTTGCACAATACCTGTAAACATTTTGTGATTCCGACAGTTTTTCGTGGTGCTTAGTGTGACATTTCTTTATCATTCACTCCAGCATCAAAATTTGCTTTTGATGCGCTCTAGCAGTCGTTCCTTCCGGAGAAATTCGTGCACCGTAATCAATATAAAATCGAGGCGTCTAATTTAATTAAATTGGCGACGCCAGTTCTCATCGCATCTGTCGCACAGACGGGAATGGGCTTTGTTGACACCATTATGGCCGGTGGCGTAAGCGCTATCGACATGGCGGCGGTGTCCATCGCGGCCAGTATTTGGTTGCCTTCCATTCTGTTTGGCATTGGGTTGCTTATGGCGCTGGTTCCTGTGGTGGCACAACTCAACGGCTCCGGACGTCAGCACAAAATTCCGTTTGAAATTCATCAAGGCGGCGTTTTAGCCCTGGTGATTTCCGTGCCGATCATCATCGTGCTACTGCAAACCGAAGCCATTTTGGGCATGATGAAGGTCGAACCGATGATGCAGGAAAAATCTATCGGTTACATGCACGCGATGGTGTTTGCGGTACCAGCCTTTTTATTGTTCCAAACGCTGCGTAGCTTTACCGACGGCATGTCTCTCACCAAGCCAGCCATGGTGATTGGTTTTGTTGGTCTGTTGTTTAACATTCCTCTCAACTGGATTTTTGTTTACGGCAAATTTGGCGCGCCAGCACTGGGCGGCATTGGGTGTGGCGTGGCCACGATGATCGTTTACTGGCTGATGTTCTTCATGCTGCTGTTTTACGTCATCACATCCAACCGTTTGGCGCACATTAAGCTGTTTGATTCGTTCCACAAACCCCAACTGAAAGCGCAGATTCGTCTGTTCCGTCTGGGCTTCCCGGTCGCAGCGGCGCTGTTCTTTGAAGTGACCCTCTTTGCTGTGGTTGCACTGATGGTGGCGCCATTAGGCTCCCTCGTAGTGGCAGCGCACCAAGTGGCACTCAACTTCTCATCGTTGGTGTTCATGTTACCGATGAGTATTGGTGCGGCGGTTTCGATCCGGGTCGGCCATACGCTGGGTGAAAAAGATTTCCGTGGTGCAGCGATTTCCTCCAACGTCGGTTTGATGGTGGGGGTTGGCACTGCAGTTATCACCGCCACATTGACCGTTTTGTTCCGTGAACACGTATCACTGTTGTACACCGAGAACCCAGCGGTTGTGAGCCTAGCGATGACATTGTTGATGTTTGCAGCTATCTACCAAGTGGTTGATGCCATTCAGGTGATCGCCGCAGGCGCCCTACGCGGCTACAAAGACATGGCGGCGATTTTCAACCGTACGTTCATCGCGTATTGGATTCTTGGCCTTCCATCCGGTTACATCTTGGGGATGACGGATCTGATTGTGGAACCGATGGGCGCTCAAGGCTTCTGGATTGGTTTCATCATCGGCTTAAGTTCGGCGGCATTGATGCTCGGCCTGCGTCTGTACTGGGTGCAGAAACAAGACGACGACATGCAAATGCATTTTGCGTCCCGCTAAACCCACGAGTTTGAAGGCCAGCATAACGCTGGCCTTTTTGTATACGGAATGAAGCATAAGGAGGTTGCGTGCGTTATTGGATGATTGGATTGATGGCGCTGTGGATGACAGGTTGCGACTTGGCGCGGCCTGCGATTGAGCGTGATTTTGCCGACTACATTCAACGCATTGCCAATGTTCAGGACGCCGCAGCCATTCCCTTTCCTGACACGCAAAATCAAACCTTACCGGATAAACGCAATCTTCTCATCACCATCGACCCGCTCACCCTTGGCTTACTAGACAGCTATGAACTGCGCAAATGTGCGTTGTTTTCGCTGATCGCAGAACGCAATTCCGTTCTGGGGAAAGTTCAAGATGAATTTCGCCGTTTTGATTATGAATTGGCACTGTTGCACGGCCTCACACGCTGCATCACCGACAACGACCTTTCGCCGAAATTGCGCCAACAATTAAGTGACATTGAAGCTGAGAAAATCGACCAATTACCGGCGCAGTGGCACAACTTGTTGTACACCAGCACAGCCATGCGTCAGCAGCTCACCAGCCATGAATGGCTCGAAGGTCATTGGGATACGGCACAGATTAATGAGGCGTTAACCACATTCTCCGCCATCCATGCGGCCATTGCGCAGCAACAACTGGCGGTGGCATTGCCAGTTGTCACGCCTTATCAAGAAGCGTTGGAGAAGCAACCCTTGCTCGGTCAATTGAAATTCTCGCTCGACAATTCGGCGCGCTGGCTGAGTGCGGCCACCCAGCAATTAACTCAACACGATGCCGCCATTGTTTGTGGTGCCAACCGTAACCCAACCAAACTCAATTATCTACGCAATGTATTTCAATCTATTTATGTGGAGAAGCTGCAACCTTACCTCGCTAAGATTGACAGCATCTACATCACATTAGCACCCAATATGACGCCGTTTGAACCGACACCGTTGAGCGACTACGCCTTTGCCATTGTGCAGAGCCATCAAGCATTTCGCCAAGCGATCCAACATCACATGCAATACTGGCAAGCTCTGTTTAAGCGCTGCTCCGTCACGGTGGGTCGTTAACACCATCAGGTGAGTTCACGATATGAATGATGACATGGTCTTAGTACACGGCTCGAAAGCGAACAAAGCGGGCGAAGCGCGGTTTACCTTCGGCCGTTAAGCCGTTATAGCGGTAAGTGATGAGGCTGCCAATTTCAGGTGGATTCTGACGTTGCTCGTCAGTAAAACCGGTTCCTACGTAAAACTCGGTGCCTTCGTCAGTGCGGACCAGCAACGACCCCATCATGCCTTTGTATTTGCCGTTGCCAAATTTATAGCCCATGACCCGCGCTTCAGCATCCTGATATTTTTTCAGCTTTAACAGATCGTTGCTGCGCCCTGCCTGATAATTCGCTGTTACTTTGCGTAACATGACACCTTCGCCATTTTGGTTGGTTAACGTGTCTAAATAGTTCAACAGTTCCGCTTCAGAAAGCACCGGTGAGTGCTCGATGTATTTAATGTGCGATGCGGCGGCCTGTTCCACTAAATATTTGAGGTTGTAATAACGCTTGGTGTAATCGCCGGCAGCTTCCGGCATATCAAACAGCATGAAATCAATCTTGCGCCACGCCGCATCGGATGGAGTGTGATCGAGCACCGTCTGCTGCACAAGTGGGAAATGGCCTCGTCCAGCCCACAACTCTCCTTCCAATGGATAATCCGGTAGCGGGTCGGTAAACCAATGTGGCGCGTAGATTCGATTACCATTGCGGGTCAACAGCTGTTTGCCATTCCAAATGGCACGAATACCATCGAGTTTTTCACTCTGCCAATATTCATAAATATTGATGCCATCGTGGTATTCATTTGCTTGGGCGACAGGAACAAAAGCCAGTGGATTCGCAATGGCTGGCGCGTGCTGCGCCGTCAATAACGCCGCAGCAATAAGAGTGAGTTTGAGTTGCATGAGCACGTCCAGATGAGTCAAGGATGTGCTCTATTGTGGAAAGGTTATCGAATGAGGCCAAAAGCGTGAGTGTGACGATGCGAGAGTTATCATGCTTTATCATCCCCAACGCCATGGCCCTGTGTGACAAGTCGCGAGCCGCTTCAAACTTCTTCTTCGTGCGTATTAGCAAGGCCAGCCAACACATCTTGATACGTCTCGATCTCACACACGAAAACGACCATTTTCTCTATAAAATTCATCATAAGGCTCCTTGGGACTGAATGTACGCTCTGCCCGCTTTCACCCCCATGTCGTAACCGACATCAAGCAGCGGTTTCTTCATGGTTAAGCGCTTGACGGCAAAGTTTTCTGGCGGTGCGATCACGTGGATCGTCGCATCTTTCGGTGGATTGTGAATGAATTCCAACGAACCGTTGTATTTCTCAAAGCGGTGAATGATTGAGTTCGCTACATGAGGATGCTTTGAAAACAGACGTTTCATCATCCATTCACTTTTCGGTTTCGCCATGTGATAGCTCAGCGGATGCGATAAGATCACGGTGATGTCACGAGCGCCGCGGCGATACGCTTCTTTCACTGGAATTGAATCGGCAATGCCGCCATCGGTGTAACAGCCACCCGAAAAACATGGCGTGGGTTTGTACACTAGGGGCAGCGCCGACGTGGCTTCGATTGCGGTGGCAAAGTTGTCTTGCGTCACGCGATAGTAATCGGCTTTACCCGTGTCGACATTGGTGGCCGCCGCATAGAAAGGAATCGATGAGAACAAGCGTTCTTCATCCACAGGGTAGATGCGGTTGGCTTCATCAATTAACCAGCGAACGTCCACCAAGCTACCACCACGAAGAAATCGACCTGGGTTGTAAAACTCTTTACTGGTCGCGAGTTTGGTGATGACTTGATAACTGCGCAGTGGCTGATTGGAAAGGTAACCCACAAGATTCGATGCCCCAGCAGACACACCCATCACGAAATCATAGGGTCGGTAGTTAAAATCCATGAAGGAATCTAACACGCCGCTGGCAAATATGCCGCGCATTGCTCCGCCTTCTACTACCAGTGCTGTTGTCTCTGCCATCTGCATGCTCCTCTTATCATTAATCTGTGATCAGGATAAGCCTATGCACGCCGAGCGCCAAATGGGTTTTAGTTATTAATCGAATAGGGATTGCATATGTAACTTAATGAACAAGCGTCAGCTCGAGCGCTTGCGCTTGTTTATTGACCGCTGCACGGGGGCAATCCGGACACACCTTGCGGCCGCTGCATTTGTAGACGAGGCAGCAACTGCTGCGCACCAAGGTAAGTTGTTGGGATTTTTGATCCAATTTCAAGCTGGATAGGTGTTTGTCTGGCAGATCAAACGCCGCTAACCACACGCGCGCTTGCGTCAGAATTTGCGCGTTGGAATAGTGCGGCCGAAGCTGCTGCAATTTCACTAGACAACTCAATAGCATGTCAGCCAACAGATGCTGCGTAAACCCCGGACGAATCCGCACGAACTCGTTCATCTCAGCGCGATATTGCTCAAACAGCGTCGTCAATTGATGGGCCACGCGATGGATCAACTGCGTGCGATTGCCATGCTGCCATTCATGCGGTTCAAAACTGAATCCAGCCACAAACAGCGGACGGCGATATTGCGTCATGCGAGTAAAATCCGGCAACGCTTTTTGTGTGTAAACGGAGAGAAATGACAGGTACACCGGTTGCCAGCACAACAGCCCCCAGGTGCGAGTGAGCCAGTAAGCTTGCCCCGCTTCAGGAGACGCGGCTTTGATCTCGTCATAAATCGCGGCAAACGTGTCGCCATTGTGACGTTCAAGCGCAATCGCCTCTTCCCCCGCTTGGGCAACACCCACACGACCATCCAGGTAAGGCGTAAGTTGTTGCGCATAGTGAAACAACGATTCAAAGGCGGCTTGGCTCTGCGTGCTGACCTTATTCATGACGAAGGATGATCCTGAAACTCGATGATGGGGTAAAGCATACAAAGAACTATTCTTGTTTGCAAATCAATATCATTTGCAAGTTGCTATGATTTCATGATTCGCCCTAGCCCAGCGCTTGATTGGCCAACAAGCATTCAACGACGCCGATACCCGACAGGTGTTCAGAACGAAAAAAGACCTCACAAGGAGGTCTTTTCGAGATGGCGTTGCGATGTATTACGACGTTTGGCGCGTCTGAATTTGACGCAACTGCGTGAGGTATTTGATCCAGCCTTTCGCTTCATCTGACGGGTCAAGATTGTTTGAACGCTTCGCTTGAATCAGCGCCTCTTCCAAATGGTTAAGCTTGTACAGCGCCCGCGCTCGTGCCAAAGCCACTTGCGGCTGACGATCTTTTTCTTTCACGTGGTCGAGTTCGCTCAACGCAGAGCGGTACTCGCCTTTTTGATTGAGCAATTGGGCGACGTTCCAGTGGTAGCGACGATCAAATTTGGCAGCCAACGTCCAAGTTTCAATCGCGCGATCCCACTCTTTGGCGCGTTGCCAGTAGAAGGCACGCTCGGTGATCAGTTGAATGTCTGAGTCCGCCTCATCGAGTAACTCAATCACACGTGCAGCGCGCTCAGGCACACCATTTTGCGCATAAAGTTGCGCTAACAAACGCAGGTCGTGCTGACTTAACGCCACACCTTGCAATTTAGCCAGACCCAAGCTGCTAAGAGCATCTTTCTTCTGACCGGTACGGAGTTCTAAACTGACCAGTTGCAGCCACCAGTTGCCTTTCTCCGGCTCCAGCGCAATGAGGCGCTTCAAGGTTGGAATGGCATCTTTCCACTTCTCCAATTGAAGCTGAGCACCCAGTTTGACCGACAGTGGCGTCACTTCGTCCGGGCGTTTAAAGCCTTCATAACGTGCGATCGCATTGAGTGATTTTTGCCACTGTTGCGCTTGATAATGAATTTGCCCAATGCGCAGCCACAGTTCATACACCTTTTGATCTTTCGGTGCTGACTTGACCAGCTCATAGTAGTGCGGCAATGCTTGCTTGTATTGCTGATTCATCAGCAGCAAATCGGCCAGCATGCGACGCGTCGTCCACCCTTGATCATCAACCAGTTGACCACTTGAAACCGCATCATTCAACGATTGAATCGCCGGTTTCAGTTGCTCGTTTTGCCAATAAAACACACCCAACATTCGCGCAAAGTACGCTTTGTCGTAAGCACGCGTCACCTCGGAATTTTTCAACGTGTTGATGGCTTCCGTTAACTTGTTATCTTGCGCAAGTTGGTTGGCGCGCATCGCTTTGTTGGCCGCGTATTGGCTCAGTTCCGCCGCTGTCGCAAGTGACGCCGAGCTCATCAGCAATAGACAGACGATTAATCGTTTCATCATTTGGCTAATTTAAACTCCAGTTTTACGGTTTGACCCGGCTGAGATACGGCACTGCCATCCAATAGTTTGGGTTGGTATTTCCAGTTTCTCAACGCGTGCATTGCCTCACGTTCAAACATACGACGCGGATTGGCATCAACCACTTCGATGTCGGTCGGACGACCCGTTTCGTCAATGGTAAATTTAAGCACCACATAGCCTTCAACACCCCGCTTCAACGCACGCGGCGGATAACTTGGCTCAACACGATAGAGTGGCAGCGCTTGTTGGTTCACACCAAAGTCACCAAAGGTTGGCGCGCTGATTTCTATGCCATTGATCGCCGTATCCAAACCCAGTGACGGTACGCTGGTTGGTGAAACGGTGTTGCTGGCCGTTGTCTGCTTCTGTGATACCGGTGTTTCTGGCGGCTGTTCCGGGGCTTTCGGTTGCTCCGGAACGCTGCGTTGGCGGCGCTGCACATCCTGCTCTTGCTCCACCATCACCATGTTAAAGCTCAGCGATTCGCCTTGCTTAGGTGCTCGCATGCCGTCGTTGTTGACCATCCATGCCATAAAGGCAAACAACCCAATCGAGATGCTTGCGGCAAATGGCATGGCTAACAATAGACGCCCCATTAACGTTTCTCCGCAGCCAAGGCAATGCTCTTCACGCCCGCGCCTTTCGCCGCATCCATCACTTTAACCACCGTGCCGTTGTAGGCATGTTCATCCGCCTGAATCACCAAAGAGGCTTCCGGTTGTTCCAGTAAGAGATGTTCCAACGTGGCTTGAACGCGCTCCACATCAACCTGACGTTTATCAATATAAATGTCGTTGGCTGAGGTAATGGCCACGAAAATGCCCGCATCTTTCTGCGCCACCACATTGGCCGCAGACGGACGATTCACTTCCACACCGGACTCTCGCACAAACGAGCTGGTCACGATGAAGAAGATCAACATGATGAATACGATATCCAGCATTGAGGTGAGGTCGATTTGCGCCTCTTCTTGTTTCGACTGACGTCGACCGAGTCTCATCGCTGACTCCTTAACGATTTTTCTAATTTCAGTTCAAACAGGCGACAGGTTTTAGCCAAACGCGCGTGCACGAACATACCGGCCAGCGCAGCGACCATGCCTGCCATAGTGGGCAGAGTCGCAAGAGAGATGCCTGACGCCATTAATTTTGGATTGCTGCTGCCTTGGGTTGCCATCACATCAAACACCGAGATCATCCCGGTGACGGTGCCAAGCAGTCCGAGCATCGGACAAATGGCAACCAGTACTTTGATGACGTTGAGGTTTTGCGTCAGTGCGATATGCGCCTGACCAATCCAACCTTCACGAATGGCATGTGCGTGCCACGATTGATGATCGCGACGCGCATGCCACTGTTCAACCCACTGCTTACGTTGTTTAGGAAACGTGAAGGCGAGATAAATCACGCGCTCCACCACCAACAGCCAACATAAAGCGACGACCGCAGCCAGCCACCAAAGCACTGTTCCGCCCTGAGCCATAAACTCTGACAGTGGCAAAAACAGATTTTTCAGTGAAAACAACCAGTCTGCTTGGTTCATCTTGATTCCTTACGCTGCGTTGCCAACCACGCTAGAAGCTGGCGTCACGCCACATTCGCGTTCCGCTTCTTCCGCGACCAGACCAATCCCCTGTTTCTCCAGAATATTGCGGATATTTTCTGCTTGGGTACTGAGGATGTTGTGCGCCAGCAACAGTGGCATGGCCGCCACAAGGCCAAGCACCGTGGTGACCAGTGCCATCGAGATACCGCCCGCCATCACTTTTGGATCGCCGTTACCAAACTGAGTGATCACTTGGAAGGTCTCAATCATCCCGGTCACCGTACCGAGCAGACCCAGCATAGGTGCTAATGCAGCCAGCAGTTTCAGCATCGACAGCCCTTTTTCAAGCCCCGTTTGCTCATCCACGACCGCTTCAAGCAAGCGTAGTTCCAGCGCTTCCACGCTGCGGTTTTGCTCTTTGTTGTAGACCGAAAGAATGCGACCCAGCGGGTTGTTGCCCGGTTGATTTGGCGTTTTCAGTTGCGCTTTGATTTTCTGACGTGCGATCGCCAGAACCACACCGCGATACACACCAATGATTAGGCCCACTGCCAGTAGCACCAGAATGATCTTGCCGATCACACCACCCGCTTCGAGGCGTTGTTTTAGCGTCGGTGCTTGTGCCAGTTGTTCAAGCAACGTGCCACGCGATGGGTCAAGAACCACAGGCGCGGTGTCACCTTGTGCGATCGCCGTGAGTGAAGACGACGTTGGGCCGTTGTCAGGCTGTTTGTGATAAGCGATGGCATCTTTACGCGCGTTGTTCCAACTCACGTAACCTTGGTCTGTCACCAAACCGAGCGCACCAATTCGTGTTGCAGACGCACTGTGCGTGCGGCCTTCGCCATCAATGAAGTTGATGTCGTGCGTGCTGATTTCGCCACTGGCGACAATCTGTTCATCCATCGCATGCCACAAGCCGACCAGTTGTTTCATCGAAGGCAGTGATTTGGCCGCCACAATGTCATCAATGACGGACGCGTATTGTTGACGATCCACGCCAGTGACGGAGTGTTCTAGCTCAGCTTTGATCTCTTTGGCGTTTTGGCGCACAACGCCAAAAATTTCGCCTAAACTGCCCGTTTCTAAGCGCAGTTTTTCTTCCAAACGCGCGAGGCTGTTTTCATTTTTGCTGAATTGAGCTGACAGTTTGTCGGCTTCTGCTTGCAACGCATTACGCTTGGCAATCAACGCGGCTTTTTCGGCTTTCAACGCTTGTTCGGTTTTCTTGAAATCCGCTTCGCGTTTCACGTTGTGTGTTTGCTCTGTGCGGTTTTCCGTTCTCGCTTGTTGCACTAAGTCTGTCGCTGCGAATGTTGGCGCGGTCAGAATCAGGCTCAGCCCCATCACAGAGACAAGTTTATTCAAGGTCATTATTTTGCCTCCGCTTGAGTTAGCGATACAGGAAGCGTCAACAAGGTGGGTGCAATTTGTTGATTCGCCAGGTTGTAAGCCGTATCGAGATCGGCTTTATTACTGCCGCTCACCGCAGACCACTGTTTCTGTGTTTGATCCCAAGACCAGTACTGTGTGGCGTTCAGGTTACGCGCAATCAGCGACACGCGGCCAAGGTAAAGAATATCTGCTTTCACCGCATCGTTCTCAGCCAGTTGAATGGTGTCTTGGTAAACGCCCAGCTTCGAACCGTAATCCATCTCAATTTGGTAGGCTTCTAAAATACGACGGTATTTTTCTGCATCGCTGACATCTGCACGTGGCATCAGTGCTTTGAGTTTTTCGATGCGGTCTTCACGAGCCGTCAGGCGAATGGGTTTATCTTCGCTCAGATTGGTTTGCAGCCCATCAATCATTTGGTACATCAACGGCACAATGCCTTGACGAGTTTGATTGATTTCGACGATTTGCTCTTGAAGGCTGGTGATTTCGCTGTCTTGGCTTACAACCAATGAGGCCAAGTGGTCGCGGTAAACGCTGAGGTTTTTCACCTCTTCGTTCAATTGTTCGATTTCCGATTGCAGTTCCATCGCGGCGGCCGAGCTTTTGTCGACTGCGCGTTGGCTGGATGCAGACGCTGCATTGGTTTTGTTCTGAATGGCTTTCGCATCGTCCAGAGTATTGGCATAAGCTGGAAGCATGGTCGCTGCAGAAAGCAGTACTAGGCTAGGTTTTAAAAGGTTCATCATTGTAATCATTTACCGCGTGAGAATGCGAATATGTTATTGATAAAAGCTCTCATTATCAACTAAGTTTGCCATTCTATCCGCTTTTCCTGCTGGCGACAATCACGCGATGAATAATGATCGTCTATGCGTTATCTTCCGTATGCCCTTTCACGTGTATAAAAAGGATAGTGTTATGAAATTGTTGAAATTTAATCTATTCGTGGTGCTGATGATGTTGCTCGCGGGATGCACCGGAACGCCGGATAAAGTGACGCCGGTCGGCCATTTTGAGCTCAATCGATACTTAGGAACCTGGTATGAAATTGCGCGACTCGACCACAGTTTTGAGCGGGGTTTAAACCAGATCAGCGCCACTTATTCACGCAATGACGACGGCAGCGTCAAGGTCATCAATCGGGGCTGGAATGACCATGCGCAACAATGGCAGGAAGCCGAAGGCAAAGCCAAGTTTGTCGCCTCACCGGACATCGCACATTTGAAAGTGTCGTTCTTTGGCCCGTTTTATGGCAGTTACGTGGTGTTTGATTTGAAAGATGATTACTCGTTGGCGCTGGTCAGCGGCTACAACACCGACTATCTATGGCTGCTGTCACGCACACCGACCATTGCCGACAATGAATTACAAGCCGCCCTCAAAAAAGCGCAGGCGGCGGGCTTTGATACCTCAAAGCTGATTTTTCCGCTCCAGAAAGCCAAATAACCACACCGATTTGAGCACACTTTTCGCTTTGAGCTTGGCGACACGCCAATGGGTCGCCGGGCGAACCGGCGCAGTATCAATCAGGTGCTGATACGCCGCTTCATCAAACGGAATGTCCTGACCATGCGCGAGCAATAATGTGTTGGGGGCAAGATCCAAAACACGTTTGACCGAGCGGCGATACTGATTCGGATAGAAGATAGGAAAGGGAGAAATCAACCGCTTCTTCACTTCGACAATCAAATCGGCCACATACAGGATGCCCTGTTCAGCGTGATACACCGACAAATCGCGGTCAGTGTGTCCTGGCGTCTCTAACACCTGCCACTCATCAAACCCGGGGATGGTGTCACCGTCAGACACACGAACGTCCGCCAGTAGCTTACGGGCAAACCATAAGCGGCGCTTGGGGCTACGTAGGCGATTCGCCATCCAGTGCGCAAGCGCCAAATCGGTCAGGTACATCAACACACCATCCCAACCTTGATACCAATGGGTTGCCTTATTGGCCGACACGATGTGGCAGCCCGTCAACTCGCGCAATTTGTGCGCGCCGCCCGCGTGATCCGGATGCATATGAGTCACGACCACGGCCTTGAGGTCACTCAGTGGACGCCCAAGCGTCGTTTCGATAAAAGCTTGAATCATCGGCACGTCGGCGCGACTGGCACCATCAAGTAACAGCAGTTTATCGGGGTATTCGGCGAGGTAGATGTTCTGAATGTAGCCTTTAAGAGTATGTAATTTCACGCGTTTCCTTCGCTGTTCTATCCATTCCTTGGATGGAGTAAGCATAGCAGCCTTCGCAGCGCTGGCACGTAAAAACCGCAACGGGCGAGCAAAAATACTCGCCCGATCAAATTAGTAGCTCAATCCCGTCGATTTGGCGACGTTTATCATGTTTTCTCGCAAGTTGTCTGCAATCGACACCAGCGTCTGCATTTCGGCATCGGTAAATGGATGAATCAGGATTTTTTCCACCCCATTTCGCCCGACCACCGCAGGCAAACTCAGCACCACATCGTTGAGGCCATATTCCCCTCGCAACAAGGTACCCACTGGCAGCACAGAATGTTCGTTGATGGTCACCGCCTGAATAATACGAAACACACTGGCCGCGATACCGTGTGTGGTGTTGTTTTTACGTTTGAAAATTTCATAACCCGCCTGTTTGACAGACTCCAACAACTCATCGGCGTCAATCCGGTCAAGATGGTTGGCATCGCAGTAATAGTCGGCGGCTTGTCCGGCGATGCTGATTAAACTTTTCGGGGTAAAACAGTGACTACCGTGTTCGCCCAGCACGTAACCAAACACGTTTTTCGGATCGAGATTGACGCGCTGGGCGACAATGGTCATCAAACGCGCGGTATCAACCACGCAACCTGCCGAGATCACTCGGCCCGGGCTGTAACCGGTGTTGGCGACGATGCTATGCGTGACAATGTCACAAGGATTGGTCACGACAATCAATACCGCTTTCGGGGCAACACGCTCAATTTTTTTCGCGATATCCACACCAATTTTGCTATTGATTTCAGCCAGATCCATCCGTGACTGGCCTTGCTGAATTTGCGCGCCAGCGGTAATCACCACGATGTCGGCACCAATCAGCTCCAAATAATCGTCCGTGGGCACAATGCGGGTATTTTTAGAAAACGTCAGCGCCGCCGTGTGGCGAAAATCGAACACTTCCCCTTCCGCGCGCGCCACATCGCGATCCAATAAAATCAATTCACTCACACTGCCTAAGGTCAGCAAGTAGTTACAGATCCCAACCCCAACAGCGCCTGCTCCAATCACACCTATTTTCATTTTCTTTCCCTGATAAAAACGACAATAACTTCAACTGATGTTACTAATGTTAGCAATCTTTGTTCCAATTTTATTTTGTATTTTTCTCATATTCTGGCGTTTTGAACTGAGATATTGCGCCTTATTAGGTCATTCATATGTATTTATGCGCCATCACTGTGCAATCGTCCGATGAACCACAGCCTGTGATGCCGCGCACGCGATCCATAAATCTTTCATCGGAATGAAATTTAACATCCACGGATGTGACATATTTCTTCGCCACCATAGCGTCAAACGAAACAAGAACAGTCTCGTTCGAAACTCAACAAGGGAAAACACAATGAACAAGCTATGGTTAGCGGGTCTGCTGTCAGCAACCTTTTCAGGATCCAGTTTAGCGGCAACAGAAATCACGTGGTGGCACGCCATGGGCGGTCAGTTGGGCGAAACCGTGAACAAGATTGCGTCCGATTTCAATGCGTCACAGAACGACTACAAAATCACGCCCGTTTACAAAGGTGAGTACACCGAAACATTGACGGCCGGTATTGCGGCATTTCGTGCGGGCCAGTCGCCAAACATTCTTCAGGTGTTTGATGCCGGCGCAGCAACCATCATGAATGCGCCGGGTGTGGCAAACCCCGTGCAAGACATCATGATCGATGCGGGCTATTCATTTAACGCCAAAGATTACCTGGCAGGCGTGCGTAACTTCTATGCCGACAACAACGGCAAAATGGTGGGCATGCCATTCAACTCTTCAACACCAGTGCTCTACTACAACAAAGACATTCTGAGCACAGTGGATGGCGAAGCGCCAAAAACATATGAGCAGCTTGAAGCGCTGGCGGCAAAGCTGAAATCCAAAGGTTACGTGGCATTTTCGCAGTCACACACCCCTTGGATCATGTTTGAGAACTTCAAATCGCGCCATGACCTACCCCTCTCTGATCACAAGAACGGCTACGAGTCCCTCTCTTCTAAGCTGATGTTCAACACCCAAGACATGGTGATGCATTTCAAAAAACTCAAAGAGTGGTCGGACAAAGGTTACTTCAAATACTACGGCAGCAACTGGGATGCAAACCAGACGCCATTTGAACGTCAAGAAGTGGCGATGTGGATGGGCTCTTCGGGTTCATTCGGTGGCCTGCGTAACCGCGTGACCTTCAATTTGGGCACCACATACCTGCCTTACTGGCAGTCGCTGAACGCCAAAGGCACACACACCTTCATCGGCGGTGCGGCGCTGTTTGCGCTTAATGGCCATCCGAAAGCGGAAGACAAAGCGGTCGCGGCCTTCTTCGCTTATCTCACTCGCCCGGAAGTGCAAATGTACTGGCACGAAACCACCGGTTACGTGCCCGTCACCAACGCGGCTTATGACATGACCAAAGCCTCCGGGTACTACACCAAGCAGCCGGACGCAGAAGTGGGCGTGAAACAGCTGAGCCTGGCATCGGGTGAATGGACCAAAGGCTACCGACTCGGTTACTACCCACAGATTCGTGAAGTGATGCACCGTGAATTCGACAACATTTTCGCAGGTCGTGCTTCGGTTGAAGCGAGCCTGAACAAAGTCGAAGACGAAAGCGAAAAACTGCTCAATCGCTTCGCACGCACCGTGCAATAACGCGCTCGCCTGCTTATTCGCCAGAGTAAGCAGGCTTTCTTTTTGATGCTGTTTTCGCTTGCGCGAAAAGTAGCTCACCCAACCCCAAGATGCCGTGAAGTTGTTCGCTTCACCGGATATTGCCGGGGTTAAGCATTACTGGAAAGAGTCGTGGAACGTCGACAACAATTTTTTCACTCACCACTGCCTTATATTTTGCTGGCGCCTCAAATCGTGATCATCGCGATCTTCTTCGTGTATCCGGCGGCAAAAGCAGTTTATCTCTCATTCATGCTGGAAGACCCGTGGGGCATGTCCTCCACGTTTGTCTGGTTTGAAAACTACCAGATGCTGTTTCAATCGAGCGACTATCTGGAATCACTCGGTTTCACTGTGCTGTTTTCGGTACTGGTCTCTTTTTTGTCACTGGCGATTGCACTGCTGCTGGCCGTCAAAGCCGACAATGTGATTCACGGCCAAGGCTCGTACAAAGTGACGCTGACTTGGGTGTACGCCGTCGCGCCAGCCGTCGCGGGCATCATCGGCGGATTTCTGTTTAACCCACACATCGGTGTGCTGACCGATTTCTTCGCCAAAGTCGGCTGGACATTCAGCGTTCAGACCGACCCATTCGATGCCACTTTTGCACTCGTTTTGGTGTCGGTGTGGAAACAGGTCGCAGTCAACTTCGTCTATTTTCTCGCTGGATTGCAGTCGATTTCTTACGCGGTCAAAGAAGCGGCCACGCTTGATTGCGTTAGCGATAGCAAACGCTTCTGGACAATTACCTTTCCGTTGTTGGCACCGACAGGCTTTTTCCTCTTGGTGATCAACCTGACATACGCCTTCTTCGAAACGTTTGGCGTGATTGACACCATGACCAACGGCGGCCCCGGCGGCACCACCACCTCGCTGGTGTACAAGGTGTATCGCGACGGGTTTGTGGGTGCTGATTTGGGCGGCAGTTCGGCGCAATCCGTGGTGCTTTTGCTGCTGGTGCTCGGCCTAACATTCATTCAGTTCCGCTTTGTTGAAAAGCGCGTGCACTACTGATTGGCACGATGTTTAAGGAATGACTATGAAAAGCAATAAACTGTCGGATCACGTGATCCTGATTGCCGGCGCACTCTTTATGCTGGCGCCAATTTGGCTGATTTTCGCCAGTTCGACCCACAATCCGAACACCATCATCAGTGAAGGTCTGCAATGGGGCATCGGTGACAACCTGTCTGCCGTGTACGACGAAGCATGGAATAAAAGCCTCGGCTTTGCCGGTAACGTCACCGCCAGCACCATGATTTTTAACTCGATGGTGATGGGGCTTGGCTTTGCGATTGGCAAAATCATCATCTCCATGATGGCGGCGTTCGCGCTGGTTTACTTTCGTTTGCCGTATGCCAGCGCGTGGTTCTGGTTGATTTTCGTCACGCTGCTGCTGCCGCTGGAAGTGCGCATCATCCCCTCTTATGAAGTGGTGTCCGGCCTTGGCATGCTCAACAGTTACACCGGATTAATTCTGCCGTTGATTGCATCAGCAACCGCGACTTTCTTCTTTCGTCAGTTTTTTAAAACCATTCCTGACGAATTGCTGGAAGCGGCGCAACTCGATAACGCCGGGCCGATTCGATTCTTCATCGATATTCTGTTTCCACTCTCAAAAACCATGATGGCGGCGATTTTTATCATCATGTTTGTCGTCGGTTGGAACCAATATTTATGGCCCATCATGATGACCACCGATGAACACTACAACACCATCGTGATGGGCATTAAACAGATTCTGAACAACATTAATGAGACCAACCTGCCCCGCTATGACTACGCCTTCGCCATGGTCATTCTTGCGATGCTGCCGCCGGTTTTGGTGGTGGTGGTGTTCCAGCGTTGGTTTGTGAAAGGACTTGTCGAAAGTGAAAAATAATTCCGTGATGCATTTAGTACCCAGCGCAGCGCGCAAGGAGCAGGACAACGTGATGCTCGATATCAAACAACTGGTGAAAACTTACGAAAACGGCCACCGCGCAGTCAAAGGGGTCGACTTATCGATTCAGCAAGGTGAATTCATTGTGCTGGTTGGCCCGTCTGGCTGTGGCAAGTCATCCATTTTGCGCTCCATCGCCGGGCTGGAGTCGATCAGCAGCGGCGAAATTCATTTGGGTGGCCGCCGTGTCGACAGCGAGAAACCCGCCAAACGCGACATCGCCATGGTGTTTCAGAACTACGCGCTCTACCCGCACATGAGCGTGTACGATAACTTGGCGTACGGGCTGAAAAATCGAGGTGTGGATAAAAACACCATCGATGAGAAAATTCGCAAAGTCGCCAAGACGCTCAAGATTGATGAATACCTCGATCGCAAACCGTCGAAACTCTCTGGCGGTCAACGCCAGCGCGTGGCGATGGGCCGTGCGATTGTGCGCGATCCGCAGCTGTTTCTGTTTGATGAGCCGCTCTCTAACCTCGATGCGGCGCTGCGCGCGCACATGCGTCTAGAAATTAAAAAGCTGCAACGTGAATTGGGCGTCACCAGTGTGTATGTGACCCACGACCAAGTCGAAGCAATGACGCTGGCCGATCGCATTGTGGTGCTCAAACAAGGTGAGATTGAACAGGTCGGCACACCCGCTGAAGTGTATCACCAGCCAGCCAGTACGTTTGTTGCCAGCTTTATCGGCAGCCCAGCGATGAACTTTCTGCCCGCGTCGCTGAAAAACGGTCGCTTGCATGTCGCCGGACAACAGTGTTATCTGCCCGAATATGATGGCTTGAGCGCCGACTCGATCACGCTCGGCATTCGTCCTGAGCACGCGCAGCTCAATTGCAGCGAACACACGCTGTGCTTTGAACTCGATATCAACGTCGTCGAACCGCTGGGTCCAAACCAACTGGTGCATGGCCGCATCATTGGCTTGGAAAGCGAGCGCGATTTCATTGCCGTCACGCCGGAAATGGCGCTGCAGATCCACGATCCACTCACGCTGTCAGTGACACCCGACAACCTGCATCTGTTTGATGAACATGGCAAGCGACTCTGCCCTGTTTCTCTGGCTCAACGCGCGATTGCGTAAGGATACGTGTGAGTTTATCGACCCGACAAAAACAGATTCTGGCGTATTTGCAACAGGCGCACGGCGTGCTCTCTAGCGCGCTGTTGTCTGAACGCTTTGATGTTTCGGTGCAAACCATTCGCAAAGACATGAACGATTTGAGCGACAAAGGCATGGTGCGCCGTGTGCATGGCGGGATTTCGCTCCCCAGTGCCAACGACAATCTCTCCTTCACCAATCGGGAGCTGATCAATCTCTCCGCGAAGCAGAAAATCGCGCAACGCGTGGTGGACCAATTGCCAGAAGGCAGCAGTATTTTTCTGGGCATCGGCACCACGCCGAAACATGTGGCGCACGCACTGCTGGATCACCCGGGGCTGACCGTGGTCACCAACAACATCAACGCCGCATTAACCTTAAGCCGCAACCCCAACATGGCGATTCACCTCGCGGGCGGCGCGGTTCGCCCGTCGGATGAAGATACGGTCGGCGAAGCCACCACCCACTTCTATCGCCAATTCAACATCAAGATTGGTATTTTCGGTGTGGGCGGTTTGAACGACAAAGGTCAGTTGCTCGATTTCACGCCAGAAGAAGCCCATCTGACTCGCGCCATCATCGAACAGAGCGAACAATGTTGGTTAGTTGCAGACAAAACCAAATTGGGGCGCTATGCTCCGGTGGTTAGCGGTAAACTGTCTGAAATACAACGACTCTTTGTCGATCTCGCCACGCCTGAGATGACACAATTGTGTCAGCATCATCACGTCGATATGGTTGTGGCGTAGTTCGCCAATCTCAAAGCTTAAGGAAGCGTTATGTCTCCGATTATTGTGGGTCACCGAGGCGTGGCCGGAACTTTCCCGGAAAATACCCGAGTCAGCGTACAGGCTGCGATCGATATGGGCCTCAAGTGGGTCGAAATCGATGTTCAGCCCACCCAAGATCATGTCCTGATCGTGTGTCACGATCACACCATCAACCGTTGCAGTAATGGCAAAGGCCGCGTCGATGCCTACACGTTGGAAGAACTGCGCGAATTTGACTTCGGCGGCTGGTTTGACGCCAAGTTCAGCGGCGAACCTATCATGACGCTGCAAGAACTGCTCGAACTGGCGGCTGCCAACGATTTAGGGTTGAACATCGAAGTCAAAGTCGACAATCACGATGTGGCGCAAGTGGCGTCGCAACTCAAAGCGCAACTGGATCAAAGCCCGTTGGCGCAAGAGAAGATTCTGCTGTCGAGTTTCAGTCATGACATCATTCGTGAACTCCACCAGCACTGCCCGGGTTATAAACTCGGCGTGCTCAGCGAACGATTGTCTGCCAAAGACAAAGCGGTCCTCAAAGAAGTGAACGCATTCAGTGCCAACTTAAATTACCGCTGGTTGACGGAAAAACACGTGCAAACCTTGCGCCAAGACGGCTATCAAATCTGGTGCTACACGGTCAACGATGGCGACAAGTTTGCTTTGCTCAATCAAGTGGATGCCATTTTCTCCGACTGGCCAAGTCGCTTTATTTAACGGTCACACTGTCGAACACAAAAACGCCCGCGTTATGCGGGCGTTTTTTTTTCCAACGATCATCACTGCTCAGGCGCTGGTGACTTACGCAAACAGCGCTTTATCGACCTTAATCACCATTTTGCGTACAGGCATCGGCTGTTCGTCAGTCGCAATCAACGGACGATGAGGTTGACCTGGGTAAAATACGATGAAATCGCCCGCTTGAATGGAGACAAACAGCTCATCATTCAGTTGTTCACTGAATGCCAAGTCACGATCATCGAGCATGTCTTCATCCAACGCATCAAATGGCGTAAGGCTATAACCAAAGGTTTCGCGGCCTTGCAGCAAAATCTGCACGTCCAGATAACGGCGGTGACACTCCGATTTACGCTGCGCAAGATGTTGCGTGTGGTCGTTCATGATGAAGAAAAACGCGCGCTCGCCATCCAGCTCATGACGGCCGCTTGCCATCGGCGTGCCCTCTTTTTCTGCATCGGCCAATTTAGCCAGCGCTTCGCGAATCAACGGAAGGAGCTTAGGTGATAAACATTGCGCAAATTCAAGTTGTGAAGTCTTACCAATAAACACAAGAATGGTCCTTTATTTGTCGTTTCTGCCATCTATATTACTCTCATATTCCGTAAGGGAAAATGAAATTTAAAACATTGTTTCAAATAATTAGAACTCTGTACTGACTGGTAGAATCTGTTTCTTGTGCCGTGTTGCATAGAATCGCCGCCTTTCGTGCGATGAGCACCATAAACTCTGTGGAAAACAACATGAACATCACTAGCTCGCTGTGGATTTGGATCCCATTGATCCTCGCGATTCTTGCCGCGCTGTGCAAACAACGCCAGGCCGCGCTGACTTTATTGGCGGTGACTTTAGCGGGGGCGTGGCTGGGCGATAAGCTCTCCACTCTCGCGCTATTGATCAGCCTGCTTGGATTAGGCTTAGGCGCTCTCATTCCCAAACTCACCGGCTATAAACGCACACTGGCTTGGTGCGGATTGCTGCTGTGGTGCGTGGCATTGATGATTCACGCCCTCCCCGGTTTTGGCAACACGCAAGTTCTCGATAAGGTGATTTCCGGCCCGATGAGTATGCCGTTTTCGCTCTATCTCAACATCGACAAACCTTTGGTCTTCTTTGCGCTTTGGCTGGCATTTCCAGCGCTGCTGGGCACGCAAGCGGCCCCTCAATGGCGAAAGACGCTATGCGTTTTACCGCCACTGCTCGGATTGTTGTTGGTCGCTTGGTTTTTAGGCGCTCTGAAACCCGAGTTTTCGCTACCGGATTGGCTGTGGCTGTTTGCGCTCAACAACCTGCTGCTAACGTGTGTGGTTGAAGAAGCACTGTTTCGCGGTGTGATTCAGCAAACATTGACACGCGTGGGCGGCACCATCGTGGGCATTTTGAGTGCAAGTCTGCTGTTTGGTTTAGCTCATATAGCTGGCGGATTGCTCTTGGTCATGTTCGCCGCATTGGCGGGTTTGGGATATGGCTTGGCGTATCATTGGAGTGGCCGACTCTGGGTCGCGGTCCTGTTCCATTTCGCCTTTAACCTCACGCATCTGGTTTTCTTTACCTACCCCGCATTAGCGCGCTAAATCAATGAATGCGTTAAGTAAATTAATCCGTTAAATAAAACGCCCTGGGTGAAAAACCAAGGGCGTCATGATGTTATTGAGTATCTGATGGTGAACGTTTCTTGCGATGACGTAGAAACCAAGCGACTACGCCAACGAGCGCAATGACGGCGAAGGCCTGCATCTCATAATGCTTGATGTTGCCAATCACTATTTCTAGCGTATTGCCAAACAGATAGCCCAATACACCCACAGTAATCGCCCAGAAAGCCGCGCCAATGACATTAAAAATCAGAAAACGCAGCGGCGGCACTTTACTTGCCCCAATCAAAAACGGCGTGACCGTGCGCAAACCGTACAAAAACCGAAATCCTAAGATCAGTAGAATTTGGTGTTTATCCAGCAGTTCAAACACACGCTGAGACTTTTGTTGCCAATGGGGCCGTTTGGCCAACGCTTGTTTACCCTTGATTCGGCCGATGTAGTAATACAGTTGATCGCCAAACAAGGTACCTGCAAACGCACACACAATGACCCAAGGCAACTCTAAATAGCTCCGATGCGCAGCAAAGCCGCCTAAAACCAGAATGGTTTCCCCTTCAAAAAAGGTCCCGGCCGCAATGGCAAAATAGCCATAATCCGAAATCAATTGTTCTAAAGACATATGTGCGCTTGCCGCTCCCTTTTCTCAGTCTGCTATCGCTTAATAGCACTTAATCATAGGGGCGTTCAATATCAAATCGTTCCATGATTTTAAATATCGTCTTCTTCAACAGATTTTTGAGGTAGTAGGTGTGAATTTTGGCATCGATGATGGTGGTGTCACCGTCATGAGCAAGGGTATGAATTCCATCGCTGTAAGGCGCGACCGGATGCAGTTCATTGACGTAGGACTCTGAATAGTCTGTCGGCGTCAACGTGTTGATTCGGATCACCAACAAGCTTTTGCCATAACCGCCATCGCAGTTTTGTCCAAAGCGATACAGATCGCCTTCATGTTTTAAGATGGCGCCACCATTTCGACCGCCACATACATCGCGACAAATGGGAGATAATGGGTGCTCTTGATACGGCCCGGCGAACTCATCGGAAATAAACAGATGCTGCGTGAATGGATCGCTGGCGCCAGAGGTAAACAGATACCAATATCCTTGATGTTCCACCACGGAGGTATCCACATAATCGCCACCAGACAGCAGCGCCTGATGCCAAACGAATTGTTGGGTCGTACGGTCAAACCGATACAGCGCCACTTCACGGCGATCGCTGGTTTCCGGAATGGCGTAATAGTCACCCTGATGTTCCATCACCAACGGATACGATTTATGCCCACCGAGAGCATTGATGGCATCAAAAAATGGGTATTCTTTTCCGGATAAGTCGAAACATTTGAGTTTGCCCTTACCGCGCAGATAGTCAAAGACTTCGCAGGCAAGGTACTGTTGATGATCGAGTGTAAATAAGAACGGGTCGGCAACAAAATCGTAGTGCTGAACTGGAAACCACTCCATATTGTTCGGCTGAACGCCCATGGTAAGCACCTCATTGAGGCTTTGATGCACGATCCCTATGCGCCATTGTTCCAATTCAAACATTTTGCTGTGCAGCGTTTTAATGGCAGTAAGCACACTTAATTCCCCATATTTGGGTGTCAGCAAGGCCGTTGTGACCCTGCGACACATGACGCGAACATTATGGGAGCCATTGTGCTGCAATGCAACTAAACCCTTATCAGCGCGAAGGTTATTTCTAACCAATGATACAAAGTTTCCCGCTACTGAGAATCTGGCTGGCGCTCTGGCGCGGCTTTGATAAAGCCGGGAATATGACGCAAGGACTCACTGATTCGTGCAATTTGTGGATACGGCGTCATATCGACACCGAAACGCTCAGCATTATAAACCTGCGGCACCAAACACACATCCGCCAGCGACAGTTCGTCGCCGACACAAAAAGCCCCAGCGCGCGTATTGAGCTTCTCTTCAAACGCAGCAAACCCAACCTGCACCCAGTGACGATACCATTCGGCTTTTTGCGCATCGTTCACCGCAAGTTCGCTGCTGAGATACTGTAAAACGCGCAGGTTGTTGATGGGATGAATGTCCATCGCAATATCGTGCGCCAGCGACAACACTTGATATTTCTTATGCCCGCTTCTTGGGATCAAAGGCATTTGCGGATACACATCATCCAAGTATTCGATAATGGCCAAAGACTGTGACAATGTCACATTTCCATCAACCAAGGTCGGCACTAACTCACTGGGGTTTAATTGATGATAGGCAGCGCTGTGCTGTTCGCCGCCCTCTTTCACCAGATGCACCGGACAGTGTGTGTATGCCAACCCTTTGAGATGAAGCGCAATCCGCACTCGATACGCTGCCGATGATCGCCAGTAGCCATAGAGTTGACGTTCACTCATAAATCACCTGCTTGGGCGGTAAATATTGCACCACACGCTGTTCAATGCTGCCAAAGATTGTTTGTCCGTGATGATCAAGCATCTCCAATTTAATGGTGTCATCAAACTTCATGAACTGCGTTGCTGGCTGCCCATCGCGAATGGTTTCAATCATGCGCACTTCTGCAATACAGGAATAGCCGACGCCCCCTTCAGCAATCGCAGTACCAAAATCGGTGCCTTGCTTATTCGATACGGTGCCAGACCCGATGATCGCGCCCGCACCTAACGGACGGGTTTTCGCCGCGTGGGCAATGAGTTGTGGAAATTCAAACGTCATGTCCACGCCGGCATTCGGGCAACCAAACGGCACACCGTTATAGGTCGACAGCAGCGGCAGCGTCACTTTTCCCCCATCCCAGTGTTCGCCCAGCTCATCGGGCGTGACAGCCACGGGCGAAAACGCCGACGACGGTTTGGATTGGAAAAAGCCAAACCCTTTGGCCAGTTCGCCGGGAATCAGGCCGCGCAGAGACACATCATTAACCAGCATGATCAGGCGAATCGCATGCGCCGCGTGTTCTGCATCTGCGCCCATCGGCACATCATCGGTGATCACCGCCACCTCACCTTCAAAATCGATGCCCCACGCTTCGCTTTCCATCAGGATATCGTCTTTCGGGCCGAGGAAGGTATCGGAGCCACCTTGATACATCAGCGGATCAGTCCAAAAGCTTGGCGGCATTTCAGCGCCGCGCGCTTGACGCACCAGCTCCACGTGATTGACGTACGCAGAACCGTCGGCCCATTGATAGGCGCGTGGTAAGGGCGATTCGCACAGCGTCGGGTCAAACTCCATTTCGTTATACAGCTCCCCCTCATTGAGCGCCTGATACACTTCATCGAGCATCGGTTCGTTCATGCTCCAGCTGTCCAGCGCTTGCTGCAGATTCTCCGCAATCTCCGGCACGGCAATGCATTTGGTTAAATCACGGCTGACGACCACGAGCAGCCCGTCACGGGTATGATTTTTTAGCGTCGCTAACTTCATTGTCTATCCTTATTCTTTGACTGCTTTCCAACTGTAGACGTACTCGCGGTTTTCCACCTTTTGCGCCGCTTCACCAAACTGTAGTGCATGACGCGTATCAATCATCACAGCCACTTCATCGGTGAATTTTTTCTTATATTCCATCCCAGCTTGAAACGCTTTCGGATGCGGGCCGTGGGTAAAGCCAGCGGGGTGGAAAGTCACCATACCCGCTTCGATATTGTCACGGCTGAAGAAATCACCAGCGTGGTAGAACAGCACTTCATCGTAATCATCGTTGTTGTGGTAGAACGGCACTTTGAGCGCGCCTGGGTCGCTTTCAATCGGACGCGGCACAAACGTACACACCACAAAACCAGCACCGACAAACGTCGTGTGCGCAGACGGTGGCAAATGGTAGCGATGTGACATCAACGGGCGAATGTCGCGCCAGTTAAGTTTGACCACCGCCAAATCACCGTGCCAGCCAATCGCATCTAATGGGTTAAACGGATAGGTAATCACACTCACTTGCTCATGGCGTTTGACCTGAACCTGTGTTTGCTGCTCGGAATACTGCGCTTTAAACGCGTCATTGATGCTTGGCACTTCCAACACGGCAGGATCAAACACCGCATGATTGCCGACAATACCTTTCTCCGGCAGCGTGTACGCCGCATCAGTGTTTTCAATCATCAATAGAAACAGCGACTCTTGCGGTTCTAAACGCCAGTTGGTCGAGCGCGGGATCAACACGTAATCCCCTTCGCTGATGCGCATGTGGCCGTAATCGCAGTACAAATTCGCTTTGCCCTGATGAACAAACAGCAAGTCGTCGCCATCGGCGTTGCGCACTAGGCACTCCATCGGCTGCGCCAGCTTCCAGACGCGAACCTTCACATCCTGATTGTGCAGCAAGTGCGGCACACACCAAGGAGAAAGCTGCGAGGCTTCAGTAACGTGATTGAAGTTAAACGCGCGTGGGCGCAGTTCGCCCTCCCACTCGCTCCAACCCGTTGGGGCATGTTGATGATGGAAGTGTGCTGCCGGGCCGAAGAAACCGCTGCGGCCCGCTTCACGTTCATAAATTGCGTCACTCGGGAAATCGGCATGCGCCTGTTTGGAGCATACCCCTTCCCGGTGCGGGAAGGTCATCCACTTATGCATCGCTCAGTACTCCTCGACGAATCTGATCTTCTTCAATCGATTCAAACAGCGCTTTGAAGTTGCCTTCGCCGAAGCCTTCATTGCCTTTACGTTGAATGATTTCAAAGAACACTGGGCCAATCACGGTTTGAGTAAAGATTTGCAGCAGAATGCCATCTTTCATCGGCGCGCCGTCAATCAGAATGCGCAACGCTTTGAGCTCGTCGACATTCTCAGTATGGCCTTCAACGCGCGCATCGACTTTCTCATAATACGTATCTGGCGTTGGCATAAAGTCCATGCCACGTTCGCGTAGCGTGCGCACGGTTTGGTAGATGTCGTCGGTGCTCAGCGCAATGTGCTGAATGCCTTCGCCGTTGTATTCACGAATGAACTCTTCAATCTGCGATTTATCGTCAGAGGATTCATTGATCGGAATGCGGATTTTGCCACACGGTGCAGTCATTGCACGGCTTACCAGCCCGGTAAGTTTACCTTCGATATCGAAGTAACGAATCTCACGGAAGTTACCGATGCGCTCATAAAAGCCAGACCAGGTGTCCATGTGGCCTTGTTTCACGTTGTGCGTGAGGTGGTCAATCACCATCAAACCCGCTTGGGCTTCCTGCATGCGCGCGGCAGCATCGTCATAAAAGTGGAAGTCGACATCGTAAATGCTGCGATCGCCGTAACGGTCAACAAAGTACAACAAGCTTTCGCCAATGCCGTAAATCGCCGGAATACTCAGTTCCATCGGGCCGATTTCAGTTTTGTACTCCTCTGCGCCGTTGTTTAACGCATGTTTTAGCGCAGACGCGGCATCTTTGACACGAAAAGCCATGCCGCAAACGGATGGGCCGTGGATTTTGGCAAACGCTTCGGCTTGGCTACGCGGCTGCGCATTGACGATAAAGTTGATGTCGCCTTGGCGATATAACCACGCTTCTTTGGAACGATGTTTGGCAATTTCAGCAAACCCTAACGAAGAAAACAGCTGCTTTAGATCGTCAATACCTTGGGGATCTGCGGCCGTGTACTCGACAAATTCAAAGCCATCGGTACCCAATGGGTTGATGTTGGCGCTCATGCTCTACTCCTTCCGTTCAGTTGTCTTTTTGTTGTTAATTAGTTGTTATAAATTTGAATGAGCGCGCTTTAAAAAGATATAGAGGAGCCAATCATTGCCCATCATCTGTCGACCAGACGCAGTGTAACTTTTTTATTACATCACGTAGTTTATGAAAATATTTGCGATGAATTAGAGCAAATAAAGGCGGAAAAAATATATTAGTTATTGAATTTAAATAAATAGGTTTCCTTCACCTGTAACAACACCCTCAGATGATATTGAATTCAAAACAGTACACAAATTCGTACACAGTAACACGTACGTTACAAGTCACTTATTTTGAAAGCACTCAAATCAAAATTATAACAATGTAAATAATCGCTCCGCATTTAAAATTCCCTTTATTAGTTTAAGGGTATTAATCTATACTCCGCGCACCTAGTTGCATGTATCATTATTAAGACGCTTGAGAATTATGTTGACACGATTTTCAAAACAACAACTTCAATGGATAAAGCGAGCACTCGCCATAACTCTGTTACCCTTACCCATCGTCATGTCTGCGGCATATCGTGCAGGGACAGAAAGTATGGACAGTAACTTGATGAACATGGCCCATTCTTACGTGTCTCGAATTGATCGCATCATCAATGAATTAAGGAAAGAGAACAAAAAGGCGCTGTACAAGCCACGGGGATGTGAAAAGTTACAAAACGATTTGTTGTTTGAAAGTATTCTGCGCGAAATGTTTATCGTGAATGACGGCACGATTACTTGCTCATCGAAACGTGGTGAACTCAATCAGGATATCAACCATTACTACTCTGATGGGCATAACTATTCAAATGTGGTCTTGTTCGATCTTGATGATGATCCAACGAAACGCACACTATTAATTATCGATACGGATAAGAATGATGCCAATCACGCAGTAATCTCTATCGTTGAACGAGACTATATTACGGGTCGCTTAGGTTACGATACCGAACACCGAATCAAAAAATTAGTATTTAAAATGGGCGGTTTAACTTTTCCCGTCAACGTTAATTTTGAGACCATTAATCGCAGCGTATTTGCGGCGTCCAAGCAATACGATTTCTCTTTGATGATTGAAGCGAGTGATGACTATGTATCAGAACGTATGACATTTTTCCTGTTGGGAGCGCTTCCGGTCTCCTTTTCAGTATCAATCCTGATCGCGTTATGGATGTTCTTTTTTGACGGGCGTTCAACATTGATAGACGATTTGAGAAAAGGACTCGAACGGCGCGAATTATTTATGGTTTACCAACCTATCGTGACAAGTCATCCCCCAAGAATCAAAGGGTTTGAAGCCTTAATTCGATGGATAAATCCGAAACTGGGATTTGTTCGACCAGATAATTTCATTCCTCTCGCAGAAGAATTCGGATTAATTACCAAGCTAACCGATTATGTATTGGATAGTATTCTAAAAGACTGGTCGAAAGCCAAGTTGTCTGAAAACCAGCAAATGGGTGTCAATATTCCTCCCGCCTATCTGCTGGAGCCATCATGTGTCGAGAAACTCAAGCAGTACGCTAAAGCATATAAAAACATCAACTTGACGCTAGTCGTGGAAATTACAGAACGTCAATTGCTCGATGAACAAGGCCAACAAGTTCTACGGGAACTGCGAGAACACGGAATTCTTGTGGCGATTGACGATTTCGGCACTGGACGCACCGCGCTTTCAGTGTTACAGAATATTGAGTTCGATTTTCTTAAAATCGACAAATGCTTCGTCGATACGATCGGCGTTGAATCAATCAATGCACCTGTGCTCAATGCCATTATCGATCTCGCGCATCAGTTACAAGTTGAAATTGTCGCTGAAGGTGTTGAAACAGAGGCTCAATCAAGTTATTTGATGGACAAGCTCGTTCAACACCAGCAAGGCTATTATTATTCCAAACCAGTCCCCTTCTCGGATGCTTTGGAAGCGGTCGTAACAGCGTGCGATCAATATGAGAATTCAACATTACCATGTACAAGTTAAATATTGCGATGAAGGCCAGTGTGATCACTGGCCTTTTTTACGTGCTTTATTGATTTAACTCAGCACAGTTCGCAGCAATTCCATGCATCGTATGGCCACTGTTCCCTACGAGGTATTATTATGAGTCACATCCACTCGCAGCGTCTGATCGACAACTTCCTGCAACTCATTCAAATTGATAGTGAATCTGGCAACGAAAAAGCCATTGGCGAACACCTGTGTGAGCAATTGGGCGAACTGGGTTTTACGGTCCACAAATTGCCGGTTCCTGAAGCGGTCTCCAACGGCTTCAACATTTATGCTCGCCTCGATGGCACCTTAGCGGACAGCGTGGTATTAAGCTGTCACATGGACACGGTCAAACCGGGCATCGGCATTGAACCCATCATCGAAGATGGCATCATCCGCTCAAAAGGCAACACCATTTTAGGGGGCGATGACAAATCCGGTATCGCGGCGATTCTGGAAGCCGTGCGCGCACTGAAAGAACAAAACCGTGCCCACAAAACCATTGAAATTGCGTTCACCGTGCATGAAGAAGGTGGCTTGAAAGGCTCACAAAACTTCGACATGAACTTCATTCAATCCACCAAAGCGGTGGTACTCGATACCGGCGGTCCAATTGGCACCATCGTCAAAGCGGCACCGGGTCAACAGAAACTCACTGTAACCATCAAAGGCAAACCTGCGCACGCAGGCCTTGTGCCAGAAGATGGCATCAGTGCCATCAGCGTAGCGGCCGACGCGATTACCCAAATGAAACTGCTGCGTATTGATGAAGAAACCACTGCCAACATCGGCATGGTGAATGGCGGTCAGGCGACCAACATCGTGATGCCAGAGCTGACCATCGTCGCCGAAGCGCGTTCGTTGAATGATGACAAGCTAGCGGCGCAAGTCGAGCACATGATTTCAACGTTTGACACCGTGGCGAAAAAACATGGTGCAGAAGCGGTGATTCAATCGACTCGTGCTTACAACGCTTTTGTACTGGACGAAACGCATCCGCTGATTTGCGAACTCAAAGCAGCGTTTAACGCCATGGGCATTGAAGCGAAAACCAAACGTACCGGTGGCGGTAGCGATGCCAACAACTTCAACGAGAAAGGCTTGACCACGGTGAACATCTCGACTGGGATGGCCAAAGTGCACACCACCGAAGAGTACATCGCCGTCGATGACTTGGTAAAAGTGTGCCAATTCTTGGAAACTTACCTCAGCCTTGAAAGCTAATCGGTAAACGCTTCAACCTTAAGAACCAAGGGCGTCTCAAACTCAATTGAGACGCCCTTTTTCCGTTATCAATCAAATGAACTACCGATAAAATGAACCACCCATTAGATGAATGACAAATAAGGTGAATCACCGTTCGAATTAAAGCGCCGTCACGCTCAACTCAACATTTCATCGGCCACATTGGCGGATTGAGGAATCGTATAACCGATCGAGCGTTGCAAGTAGCGCTCTAACAGCTCGCGATTAAAGATCGGCTCCTCAACACCACTGCCCTGCAAAAACGCTTTCACGTTACTGCAATCCCATATATATGTGTCTTGGTAAAGCTGTACAGTTGATTGCCCGCCCGTCATGTTGTCTTTAAACAGACTCAGCAGCGGATACAATGGCGCATCGACATCCTCTTCCCACTGCGCGAGCCAGTCTGTGAATGGCATGCGTTTAAATTGTAGGTTGAACTCGTGCTCCAGTTTTTGGAAAAAAGCTTCCAACGTCAGGTTATTTTTCTGCTCATGAATGAGGTTGAACTTGTGCCCCAACGCCTCCGGGTTACGGGTGATGACCGCAATCGACTGCGTCATGTAATCGACGGTGGTTAACCCTTCTCGCAGATCGCGCAAGATCGGCATTGTTTTGCTTTCCAAGCAGGTTTTCACCAAACGTCCCCACCATTGATAATCCGCACTCGCCCCCGATTGACTGTGGCAAGTGGCGTAACCAAGGCGGAACGTCATCAATGGCAAGCCGCGTGATTCAGCCAGATCCGCAATTTTCTCCATCACCCATTTACTGCGCACATAGCCGATATCGGTGATCACCGCCGGCAAGTTCTGATCGATGCTGTCATCTTCGCGCATCACCGTTTTCCCTGTATGCAGGTGTCCCCAACTGTAAACGGAGATGGTCGACAGCAACATCAGCGGTTTGGTGCGGGTCGCGCCAGCAAACCGAATAATTTCGCGCAGCCCTTGCACGTTATCGCGCTTCATCCACGAATAGGGTTGAATGAAGTTTACTGCGCTGGCCGAGTGATAAATGATATCGGTGTCTTGACACAATTGCTGGTACACCTCTGGCGACAGCGCGAAATTCGGCTCAGCCAAATCCCCGGCTAACGGATGAACTCGCTCCGCTTGCTCCGCCGACAACCCTACGGCATGGCGCGCCAAGGTGTCGCCAATGCGTTTGCGCGCTTGTTCATCACTGTGGCTGCGAACCACGCAATAAATGTGCGCCGACGTTGTTTTTAACAGATCCGCTAACAGCTGTGAGCCGACAAAACCGGTGGCGCCGGTGAGGAAAATCGTGCGTGGCGCGGTGATCTGCTCAGCACGCCAATCGTTGTTGAACACGATATCATCTGAGAGAAACACATCGTCTTGCAAAATACGCAGCGGCTCGCTATCTGCAGTCGGTGGGGTTTCTTTGCTACGCTCTTCTAACGTTTGCGCCAGCGTGCGAATGGTCGGTGAGTCGTAAATATCACGCACGTAAGCACGTGTGCCCGTTTTCTGGGTGATGGCCGTGGCGAGTTTGGCCGCCATCAACGAATGGCCGCCGAGGTCAAAGAAATTGTCATCCGCCGACGCAATCGTCACGCCCAACAGTTTTTTCCAGATTTCGGCCAACACCGCTTCAAGCCCCTGGAAGACCGCATTGGATTCGTGCGCCACTTTGGCGCGGTAACTCGCCAGCAGCGCGGGTTTGTCAGTTTTGCCATTCGGTGTTAATGGCAAACGCGGTAAAATTTGAATCGCCGCAGGCATGAAATAGTCCGGGAGCATCTCTGTTAATTTGTCGCGCAACGTCGCCGTTTCCACGCCGTCTGCCACCACAAAGGCGAGGATTTTTTTCTCACCCAATGACGCTTCATCGGTGAGCAGAGCCACGGCTGAAGTTACCCCTTTTACTTGCAGCAGGACGCTTTCAATTTCGCCCAACTCAATTCGGTTCCCACGAATTTTCACCTGATCATCCAAACGCCCCAAGAACTGAATCCGCCCATCTGCCAATTGACGCGCGCGGTCACCACTGCGATACAAACGCGTATTCGGCACCGAAGGCGCGGTAACAAACGCTTGATCGGTCAATTCAGGATTGTGAAGGTACCCTTTAGCAAGCCCAGGTCCAGCAATAAAGAGTTCCCCCGGCTCCCCTTTGGGCACGCGCTGCAACTGCTCATCTAAAATAAACACCTCGGCACCTGCAATTGGGAAACCAATGCTCGGTTCTGGATTGTGGGTGACGCATTCCACCGGGTTGCACGTGGCAAAAATGGTGGCTTCCGTTGGCCCATAATAATCGACCACTTGGTAAGGCACTTGGCTCAAATTGAGCGGACTGAGTTTTTCACCGGCGGTGAACAAGTAACGCAGCGCCAGCGTATCGGGCTGCGGCTGACCGATAAACTCAGCCACCATCACCGTGGGCACAAAACCGTGTGTGATGTCGTTTTTGGCAAAGAACTTCAACAAACTGGCAGGTTGTAAGCGGGTTTCTTCGTTGTCTGGCAGCACCAACCGCGCCCCACACATCAGCGGCGACCAAACCTCCCATTGCGCAACGTCGAAACTGATCCCCGCAATCAAGGAACTACGACTGGCGGGCGTCATGTCGAATTCATCGTTATGCCATTTCACTAAGTTGTATAAGGACGCATGCGACACCATCACGCCTTTGGGCACGCCCGTGGTGCCCGACGTAAAGATCACATAAGCGGTACTGTCGGCGGCAATCGGCACTGGCGTGACCATATTTGCGCTGCTTTCTGTCTCGCGATCGATGGCAATCACCCGTTTGTCGGTGTCGCCAAGGATGGAAGAAAAGGCGTTGTGACTCAGGAGGATCACCGGTGCATGGCTTTGCTCGGTAATGTTAATAATGCGCTTTTGCGGGTAATGAATATCGACGGGAATGTAACTTGCCCCTGCTTTTAAAATGGCCAAGATGCCGATGATAAATTCCGGGGTTCGCTGCGCGATTAAAGGGACAATGTCGCCAGACTGCACGTTGTTTTGCTGTAGAACGCCACACAATGCGTCGCTTCTGTGGGCAAGTTCCTGATAAGTTAAATGTCGATCACCGTGGCTCACTGCGATGCTGTTTGGGGCCGCTTTTACCTGTTCAGCAAAAGACACTAAAACATTACACATCTTGTATCCTCCATGAGGTCATTTCAGATGGAATGACCATAACGTATAGATAATTTTGTAAAAACCAGACGAATCTTTTGCACACATCCTGTACAAAAAGTGTTCTCAGCTATCCTATGACTACGGCAATTTTATGACAAGCGTTTCATATTAATATTTAATAAATAAATTCTTACAAATAATTTTTATTAATTATATATCAATATGTTATCTGAATAAGAAATCGATCATTTCCAAATATTCAGATGACATGATGATTTCGCGTGAAATCAAGTCGGTGCAGAAACAGGCCGAATCAGGCCAATTTACTGATGAGAGAAATACTCGAACAATTCGTTGAAATAACAGAATATTATTCGAAGGGCGTAATGAGCAAAGGACAGGAAATAAAAAACCCGGTGAGATCACCGGGCTTTGTTCAATCGCATGAGGGAGTCACTTCCGTGACGGACTGCCGCGTTGCGAGTCGTGCCATGAGCACGAACAAGATGATCAGAATCGGCTCGCGCAGTGTGCTCAACGCCAACGACCATGTGCCACTGGATGACACGAACGTTGCGGCGTAACTCACCAGCTCATTGGCGAGCAGTAAGGCCATAATGACAAACAGCAGTTGTCGAAATGACATCGCATGGGTGTTGGCATCTCGCGTCAGCATCACCACCACGGTCATGACCGCTAACACGACCAGCCAAGAGGTGAACACAGGCATCGGCCACAAATACGTAACCACCGCAGCGATCGCCGTCAAGGTGAGCCACGGCCCTCTTGAGCACAGCAAGCGATCCACCTGAATTTGCGCTTTTTCATCCAGACGCACAATGTGCCATGCAACCAACGCACCCAGCACCGCACCGACCAACATATCGACGATAAACGCGCTGCCTGAATAGAACTTGGATAACGACAACCACAACACTGAGACCAGCAGCGCGCCTGTACTTTTGTTCCAACCCAGTTTTTCATTTTCCAGCAGCCAGAGAATGCCTAAACACACCCACACCGCCAACGGTAAACTAGGGAAACCATGACCCGAACTGCTCACCAGTTGAATCGATGGCATGTACGCATGTGGGCGCGGCAAGGCAAACCCTTGCTGAGCGATCAAGCACACCAGCGAAATCACCGTGACAGAAAAGAAAGCTTTGTAGCAAAACGCGCGGCCACTTTGCCAATAGAAAAACGGAAACAACAATAGCCCCAGCACCGGTGATGCCAACGCACCGCTGACCAAAATCAGTTGGCTCAACGCCGTTTCAACCACGTGCGGCAAACTTGCCACTGCGTATTGCAGCGCAACAATCCAACCGATTTCGGTTTGATGTAGCGCGGGGGCCGCTTTAATCAGTTCAGGCACCACATTGGTTGACTGATTGGTCGCGTCCTTAAATAGCGTTTGAATATGCGCCCACTGTTTGGGGAAACGATATTGGCTGTCTGCAATTCGGCTCGGATGCACCAACATCGCTTGTGACACTTCAATGCCGTAATGCGGTGCAAACCACACTGGCAATTCATACCCGCCCCAGCGATTGATGTATTGATACACGATGATGTCTGAATCGCTGACGCAATCATAAACGGCGGCACTTTCGGTATAGCCCAGCAGTTTGCCGACCGTCACCACCAAGCCTGTTTCTTCCCACGTTTCACGTTGCGCCGTCAATTCTGGTGATTCCCCGCCTTCAATGGTGCCGCCAGGCAGGGAGAGTTGTTTGGTAATGATCTCGTCGACCAACACAATTTTGTCATCAGCTCGAACAAGGCACAGCGCCCCTCTTAAATGCTCGGGCGCGACTTGAGGAGCGGCATACGTAAAAAACGACGCCGCGAGAGAAATCACTAAACTGAAGCCGAGTACTGACAATCGCTTGTACACACTAATAACCTATTATCACAAAGGGTCAGCCACCTAAGAACGACGCACTGACTTTCTCAACCAATGAATATGATGGGAAAAACCGACATCCTGATAAAATAATTGTGCTTCCTTGTTAAAATCCCAGACTTCGACAAACACCTCGGCCACGCCATACTCAACAAACGTTTGCTCTAAACGAGAAAACAGTTGGCGTGCGATGCCTTGTTGGCGGTATTGCGGCATCACGTAGAGCTCATCAATACTGCCCATCGGCACAGGCTTACTGACCGATGAGACTAATTCACTAAAATACCCCGTAATGAAACCGACGATCTGGGTATCGACTTTCGCCACCAGCACCAAGCAATCCGGATTTTCAATATAGCGCGCGATACTCTTTTCCTGCTCCACCTCTTCTGCCGTTTTGAAATATTCCGGGCAGGCGCGATGGTGTTCATCGTGCAGGTCGAACATCAATTGATTCAAAATTTCTAAATCTGCTATTTGAGCCGCTTGGAGCGAAACTGATGACATTTTTGTGAAGTTAATCAAGAAGTCTTGAGGAGATTTTATAAGATCGTCCGAGAAAAAAACATCGTGGTGTGGTGAGTTTTTATCGCAAAAAGCTAAGTATTGAGATTAATACTTGAGAAAATAAAACAAAAACGCCGCAGAGCGGCGTTTTATTCAATAGAAACTTAACGTTTCCCCGGCTTGCGTAACAAAACCAAAAGCGGAATCATCACCACGCAGACGTACATCATGAAACGGAAATCCTGCAAATAGCCGAAAATATAGGCTTGGCTGCTGACCATGCTGTTGACTTCAACCAATCCCGCCGTGCTCGAGATGTCATACACCCCTTTCTGCACCGCCTCTTGCAACGCCGGATTGAACAGATTGATGTGCTCGGAATAGACCGCATGGTTAATCTGCGCGCGGTGCGCAAGATAAGTCACCACCACCGAAATACCGATGCTGCTACCAATGTTACGAATCAGGCTAAATAGCGCCGTTCCTTCATTCCGATAGCGCGGTTCCAATGTGGAGAACGTGAGCGTCGACAGCGGCACAAAGACCAATCCCAGCCCCAGCCCCTGCACAATCCCGGTATGGATGATTTCCCAACGTGTGACGAATACTGAAAAGTGCGTCATTTCCCACAACGAGAAGATCATCAGCAATAACCCAATGGTGATCAGGTAACGCAAATCCACTTTGCCCGATAACCGCCCGACGATCATCATGCCGACCATGGTGCCAAAACCGCGTGGCGTGAGCAGTAAGCCAACATCCAACACCGGATAATCCATAAAGTTTTGCAGGAACGGCGGCAACAATGCCATCGTCGCGAGCAAAATCACGCCCATCATGAAGCCAAACAACAGCCCGACCACAAAGTTGCGGTCTTTGAACATGACCGGCTCTAAAAACGGTGCTTTGGCGGTAAACATGTGCACGGTGAACATGTAAAACGCCAACACGGAAATGCCCGCTTCAATGACGATCTCCATACTGGAGAACCAGTTCTGCGATTCGCCGCGATCGAGAAACATCTGCAAGCACCCAATTGCAAGGCCGAGCAGCGCAAAGCCAAACACATCAAAGCGCCGACTGGGGTCTAACTTGGTTTCTTTCACAAACGCCGCAATGCCAAGCCACGCCAGAATCCCAAACGGCACGTTGATGTAAAACACCCAGCGCCAGTTGTAGTACTCGGTGAGCCAGCCCCCCAATGACGGGCCGAGAATCGGCCCAACCATGACACCCACGCCCCACATCGCCATCGCCGAACCATGTTGTTCGGTGGGATACGTGTCGAGCAGCACCGACTGGGAAAGCGGCACCAAGCTCGCACCGAAGATCCCTTGCAACAAGCGAAAGAGGATGATTTGTTCCAGCGATTGCGCCGCACCACACAGCACCGACGCAAACGTAAATCCAACCACTGAATAGAGGAACAGACGCTTACGCCCAATGCGCGCCGCGATAAAGCCCGTCAGGGGCATCGCAATTGCGGCGGCGACGATGTACGACGTCAGAACCCATGAGATTTGATCCTGCGTTGCACTCATGGCGCCTTGCATGTGCGGCAGCGCCACGTTTGCAATGGTGGTATCGAGTGCCTGCATGATGGTCGCAAGCATGACCGACAGCGTAATAAACCCGCGTTTACCGCTGTCATCACTCGCGACAGGTGTCGCATGACTTTCCATCTGAGCGCCTCAGCCTTACAGCGACAGATGACGTTGATGTTTGGTATCAACCGTCACGACTGCGCTTAACCCTGCGCGCAGTTGCGGCGCTTCTGGGTTTGCCTCAATGCGGATACGAATCGGCAAACGTTGGGCAATTTTCACCCAGTTGCCCGTCGCATTTTGCGCCGGAATGATTGAGAATTCGGATCCGGTTGCTGGGCTTAGGCTTTCCACCACGCCATGCCATTTGAAATCCGGCGCGTAGTCGACATTGATGTCCACGTCCTGTCCAACCTGAACGTGCGTCAATTCGGTTTCGGTAAAGTTCGCTTCAATCCAAATATCCGAGGCTGAAATCAGCATCATCGCCAATGTGCCCGGTGACGTGTATTGCCCTTTCTCGACCACTTTGGTGACCACACCATCTGCGGGCGCGTACACATTGACGTGTTGCAGATCGTTTTCCGCTTTTTCCAGTGCTGCCAACGCCGCACGATATTTCGGATGCAGTTCCACTGGTGCCGTCACATCGCCGCCTAAGCTCTCTTCAATTTGCTTGAGTTCTTTTTTCAGTGCGTTGACTTCAAGTTCCACAACCAGGGTTTTCTGGCGTGCTGAATCAAACTGAGATTCAGAAATGTATTTTTTCTTCAACAAGTTAAACTGACGCGCTTCTTCTTTTTTAAGGTATTCATGCTGACTTTTAGACACCTCAATGTTCGCCAGTTTGCTCTGGTATTCCGCCTTCAAGGTGGTCAGTGAGGTGCTGACATCATTAAGATTGGCGCGCGCCTGTGCCACCGCGATGTCATATGAAGTTGGGTCGATTTGCAGCAGCAACTCGCCCGCTTTGACATGTTGGTTCTCCTCGACTGGCACATTGATAATGCGGCCAGAGACTTCGGCGGTAATTGACGTCTTGTCTGCTTTTACATACGCGTTGTCGGTTTCAACATAACGGCCCCCATGCAGGTAGACCGCCACGCTTCCGGCCACGGCCAGCACCGGCACCAGAAAAAGCAGTACAGCACGTTTGGTTTTGCGGCGTGGTTTGGATACAGGTTGTGAAGGCGTCTGTGATTGTTCGTTAGACATACAAGATATTCCTGATACGTATTGTTTATTTGGAGAGATTGCTGTGAATGTGTTCCAGCGTACTGATGAATTGCTCGCGCGCTTCTGGCGTTAAACCTTGCAAGGCTTCATCCCAAATACGATTGCTCACGGCTTTAATTTTCACTAATTGCGCCTCAGCATCAGGCAACAAATGAATTTGATGGGCACGGCGGTCTTTGGGATCAGGACGACGTTCAACCAACCCTTCGTCGACCAACGAGTCGATCACTCGTACCAAGCTCATCGGTTTGATTTCGAGGAGTTCCGCCAGCTCCACCTGCTTGATGCCCTGATAACGGGCGATCTGTGACAGCGCTTTGGCTTGTGCAATGGTGAGGCAATTCGCCCCCGATTCTTCCTGATACTGTTTCCGTACCAGACGCATAACATCCCACAGTAAATAGCCAATGGATGGAGCCGTCATAACTTCGCCTTTTGATTTATGTTATTCATCTTTCTCAATGCACGGTTACATTTAGAAACAAGCTAGGCATATAGTAAGCCTTACTTACTATATGTAAAGCCTACTAATTGAAATAAATAATGAGTATTTGCATAAGTTGATAAATTTCAGGCAATTACCCATATATATTTTGAATACATATGATGCATCGTATGCGGCAGGTAAAAAAATGCTCCGCGAGCGCGGAGCACAAAGGGTCAAAATGAACTGCGTTTCCCCTAGTTTCCTCAAGCCGCATGCCAGAACGTTCTCACGCGGCTTGAGCACAAGCTACACCTTAATGATGCAGCACCTTTTCCAATTCGTTGAGGCTAGTTGGATCGTCAATGGTGGATGGAACCGTGTAACTTTCTCCATCCGCAATCTGGCGGATAATGCGGCGCAAAATCTTACCTGAACGGGTTTTGGGTAATCGCTCCACCACCAATGCGTGTTTAAAACACGCCACCGCGCCAATTTGACTGCGCACGCTGCTGACCAATTCGGTTTCCAGCGCCAGCGCATCGATCTTCACGCCATCTTTCAGCACCACGAGTCCGAGTGGCAACTGCCCTTTCAGTTCATCGTGCACGCCCACCACCGCGCATTCCGCCACCGCAGGGTGCGCGCCGACGATCTCTTCCATTTCACCCGTCGAGAGGCGATGGCCAGCAACGTTAATCACATCGTCAATGCGACCCATGATGAACAGATAACCGTCTTCATCGAGATAACCGCCGTCACCCGAGACGTAGTACCCCGGAAATTGCGACAGATAACCGGTCTCAAAACGGTCGTGGTTGCGCCACACAGTCGGCAAACAGCTGGGCGGTAACGGGCGTTTTAACGCCACAAAACCTTGTTGATTGGGTGGCAGCACCTCGCCGAGTTCATTGAGGATCTCCACTTGATACCCCGGAATCGGCTTGGTCGCTGAACCCGCTTTAATCGGCATCAGTTCAATGCCGGTCGGATTGCCGGCAATCGCCCAGCCCGTTTCGGTTTGCCACCAGTGGTCAATCACCGGCTTATCGGTTTTTGATTCCACCCATTCTAAAGTCGGCGGATCCAAACGTTCACCCGCCATAAAGATGGTTTTCACGCTCGACAAGTCATACTTTTTGAGGTGTTCCCCTTCCGGATCTTCTTTTTTGATGGCGCGGAAAGCCGTTGGCGCAGAAAACAGCGCGGTGACTTTATATTCCTGACACACACGCCAGAAGGCACCCGGATCCGGCGTGCGCACTGGTTTGCCTTCGTACAAAATGGTCGTACAGCCGTGCAACAGCGGTGCGTAAACAATGTATGAGTGCCCCACCACCCAACCCACGTCGGATGCAGCCCAAAACACGCCATCTTGTGGCATGTCATAAATACTGCTCATCGAGTACTTGAGCGCCACCGCATGACCGCCGTTGTCGCGCACCACGCCTTTCGGTTTACCGGTCGTACCCGAGGTGTACAGAATGTATAGCGGGTCGGTCGCCAACACTGGCACACACGCGTGCGGTCGCGCACTTTGAATCAGCGTGTTCCATTCCAAATCGCGCTCGCTGGTTAAATCGGCTGGGCACTCCGGCCGTTGATACACCAACACGTGTTCAGGTTTCCAGCGGCTATCCATGATCGCCTTATCCACCAAGGGCTTATAAGGAATCACTTTGTTGACTTCTACGCCGCAAGAGGCCGTCATAATGACTTTGGGCTCAGCGTCTTCAATCCGCACCGCCAGCTCGTTTGGCGCAAAGCCACCAAATACCACCGAGTGAATGGCGCCCAAACGCGCACACGCCAGCATCGCCATCGCCGCTTCGGGGATCATCGGCATGTAGATGATCACGCGATCGCCTTTGGTGACGCCCTGCGCGGCCAACATACCCGCCACGCGCGCGACACAATCCCGCAGCGCGGTGTAGCTGTAGCGCTGCTTTTTGCCCGTCACCGGCGAATCGTAAATCAGCGCGGTTTGATCGCCACGCCCCTGTTCACAGTGGTAATCCAACGCCAACCACGAGGTGTTGAGCAACCCATCCGGGAACCAGCGTTCAATGCCGTGTTCGTCTTTTTGCAAAATGGTTTGAGGGAATTCAAACCAGTCGATGTTTTGGGCTTGCGCTTTCCAGAACGCTTGCGGCTCATCCTTAGCCCATTGATATTCCTTTAAATATGCAGACATGGTGCTTCTCCTTGATTGTTCTGGCTTAGCCGTGGTTGATGGTTTCTGCGGGCACGCGCACCCAACCTTCCATCAAAATACGTGCGCTGCGACCCATCACGGCTTTTTCGACCACCCAACCTTGCGTCGTTTCGCTTGCACTGGCGCCAACTTTTAATGTTCCCGAAGGGTGACCAAAAGTCACCGACGTTTTCTCTCCGCCCCCGGCGGCCAAATTGACCAACGTTCCTGGCACACACGCCGCGGCAGCGATGGCAACGGCAGCGGTTCCCATCATGGCGTGATGCAATTTGCCCATCGACAACGCGCGCACCAGTACATCGACATCACTGGCTGCAACGGGTTTGCCGCTGGATGCGGTGTAGGTTTGCGGTTTGGAGACAAAGGCAATTTTGGGCGTATGCTGACGGGTTTGCGCTTCGCTGAGGTCTTGAATCAGCCCCATTTTCAGCGCGCCGTAAGCACGAATGGTTTCAAACATCGCCAGCGCTTGGCTGTCGTTGTTGATGTCATCCTGTAGCTCCGTGCCCTGATAACCAATCGACGCAGCATCGACAAAAATCGTCGGAATGCCCGCGTTGATGAGCGTGGCGTTCAATGAGCCGACGCCCGGAACATCAAGATCATCGACCAAATTTCCGGTCGGGAACATAGCGCCTTCCCCATCAGCCGGATCCATAAAATCGACCTGAATTTCAGCCGCTGGGAACGTCACACCATCAAGTTCAAACTCGCCCGTTTCCTGCACCAAGCCATCTTTGATCGGCACATGCACCACGATGGTTTTGCTGATGTTGACTTGCCACACGCGCACCGCAACCACACCGTTGTGAGGAATGCGCTCGGGCGCAATGAATCCGGCGTAAATCGCAAACGGACCAATCGCTGCCGACAGATTGCCGCAGTTACCACTCCAGTCGACAAACGCTTTATCAATCGATACTTGTCCAAACAGATAATCGACGTCGTGATCCGCTTGGGTGCTTTGCGACACAATCACGGTTTTACTGGTGCTTGAAGTGGCGCCACCCATGCCATCAATCTGTTTGCCGTACGGATCCGGGCTGCCAATCACGCGCATGAGTAAGCGATCGCGCGCCGCGCCCGCCACCTGCGCCGCAGGCGGCAGATCGCACAGACGGAAAAATACCCCTTTGCTGGTGCCGCCACGCATGTACGTCGCAGGCACTCGGGTTTGAGAAGACTCTCGGTTTTGAAAAGATAGGGGCTGAGACAGCATCTCAGCCGTGGTCCATGGAGAAGTTGTGCTGACATTGCTCATTGCATCACTCCTTCTCAGTTGGCCAGAAAGTCTTGCGCAAAACGCTGCAGCACACCGCCTGCGTTATACACATGCACTTCATCGGCGGTATCTAAACGACACGTCACCGCGACATCCAGCTTCTCGCCGCTTTGACGCGTGATCACCAGCGCCAAATCGCAGCCCGGTTTGATATCGCCCACTACGTCGTACAGTTCGGTGCCATCGAGCCTCAGCGTGAGGCGGTTCACGCCCTCTTTGAATTGCAGGGGCAACACACCCATGCCGACCAGATTGGTACGGTGGATGCGCTCAAAGCCTTCGGCGACAATCGCTTCCACACCCGCTAAGCGCACGCCTTTGGCTGCCCAGTCACGTGAAGACCCTTGGCCGTAGTCGGCGCCCGCCACAATGATCAGCGGCTGTTTGCGCTGCATGTAGGTTTCAATCGCTTCCCACATGCGCGTCACTTTGCCGTCCGGTTCAATACGCGCAAGCGAGCCTTGCACCACGTCGCCATTCTCTTTGACCATTTCATTGAACAGTTTCGGGTTGGCAAACGTTGCGCGCTGCGCCGTCAGGTGATCGCCGCGATGCGTCGCGTAGGAGTTAAAGTCCTCTTCCGGCACGCCCATTGTCGTCAGGTATTCACCCGCGGCGCTGCTGGCCAGAATCGCATTCGATGGCGACAAATGATCAGTGGTGATGTTGTCACCCACCACCGCCAATGGGCGCATGCCTTTCAGCGTGCGTTCACCCGCCAGTGCGCCTTCCCAATACGGCGGACGGCGAATGTAGGTACTCATTGGGCGCCAGTCGTACAGCGGATTGCTGTTTTGCTCGGCGTCATCGAGTTTAAACATTTGAATGTAGACTTGATTGAACTGCTCCGGTTTAACGTGCTGATTCACAATCGCATCAATCTCTTCATCACTTGGCCAGATGTCGTTGAGGTAAATCGGTTTCCCGTTGGCATCATGCCCCAGCGCATCGCGCTCAATATCAAAGCGAATCGTACCCGCCAGCGCATAAGCCACCACCAGCGGTGGCGAAGCCAGAAACGCCTGTTTGGCGTAGGGGTGAATCCGACCATCAAAATTGCGGTTGCCTGAAAGCACTGCGGTCGCATACAGATCGCGATCGATGATCTCTTGTTGAATTTTCGGATCCAGTGCGCCACTCATGCCGTTACAAGTGGTACATGCATAGGCCACAATACCAAAGCCCAATTGTTCCAGTTCAGGTAACAGATTGGCTTCTTCAAGATACAATTTGGCGACTTTCGAGCCCGGCGCAAATGAGGTTTTCACCCACGGTTTACGCACCAAGCCCAGTTCATTGGCTTTTTTCGCCACCAAGCCAGCCGCGACCACGTTGCGTGGGTTACTGGTGTTGGTACACGAGGTAATCGCGGCGATGATCACAGCGCCATCAGGCATTTCGCCTGCTTTTTCTTCCCACTTTCCGGCGATACCGCGCTCAGCGAGCTGCGAGGTGGGCAAACGACGATGCGGGTTGGAAGGCCCAGCCAAGTTACGTTCTACTTGGGAGAGATCAAACTCCAGCACGCGTTCGTATTGCGCCGTTTCCAGTGCATCCGCCCACAAGCCCGTTTGTTTGGCGTACTGTTCAACCAGCGCCACTTGTTCGGCATCACGACCGGTCAATTTCAGATAATTGATGGTCTGTTCATCGATGTAGAACATGCCCGCGCTGGCACCATATTCCGGCGTCATATTGGAAATGGTCGCGCGGTCGCCGATGGTGAGCTGTTTCGCCCCTTCACCGAAAAATTCAAGATAAGACGACACCACACGTTCGCCGCGTAGAAACTCAGTGATTGCCAAAACGATGTCAGTGGCGGTAATGCCCGGTTTGCGTTTGCCGGTCAGTTTCACGCCGACGATGTCCGGCAGGCGCATCATGGATGGGCGGCCAAGCATCACAGTTTCGGCTTCCAAACCGCCGACGCCAATCGCGATCACGCCAAGAGAATCAACGTGCGGCGTGTGGCTGTCGGTGCCGACACACGTATCAGGAAACGCCACGCCGTTTTTCAGTTGCACCACGGGCGACATTTTTTCCAGGTTGATCTGGTGCATGATGCCGTTGCCGGCAGGAATCACGCTGACGTTTTTAAACGCGGTTTTACACCATTCGATGAAGTGAAAACGGTCTTCGTTGCGGCGATCTTCAATCGCGCGGTTTTTTTCAAACGCATCCGGTTCAAACCCTGCGTGTTCGACCGCAAGCGAGTGGTCAACAATCAGTTGCGTTTCCACCACCGGGTTCACTTTGGCCGGATCGCCGCCCTGCTCTGCGATCGCATCGCGCAGGCCAGCCAAATCAACCAACGCGGTTTGGCCAAGAATGTCGTGACACACTACGCGCGCCGGATACCAAGGGAAATCCAGGTCGCGTTTGCGTTCAATCAGTTGTTTCAGAGAGTCTGTCAGTGCTTCGGGTTCGCAGCGGCGAACCAAGTTTTCAGCCAGAACGCGCGAGGTATAAGGCAGCGTCGCGTAGGCACCGGGCGCAATTGCGTTGACTGCTTCTTCGGCATCAAAATAACTGATATTTGTGCCGGGTAGCAGTTTCCGGTATTGGCTGTTCATATCGTTTTGAGTGGTCATAGTATCCATCCGATTCATTACTATTCCCTTGCCACTTAAAGCAGCAAGCGTGTCGCAAGCGCTTTAAGTTGTTTGGGCGTCACAACCGTGGCAGGCAAATTCGCCCATCAGCGAATCGCAAATCCATGATGACCGCGCTCAATCGCACGGTCATTGTTGAGCGAGTTAGCCGCGTTTTTCAATCGGCAACCATTGCTGATGATCCGGGCCAACATAGTCCGCACTTGGACGAATGATGCGGTTGTTCGCACGCTGCTCGTACACATGGGCAGCCCAACCCGTCAAACGGCTCATCACAAAGATGGGCGTGAACAGTTTGGTTGGAATCCCCATGAAGTGATAAGCGGATGCATGGAAGAAATCGGCGTTACAGAACAAGCCTTTTTCACGTTTCATCACCGCTTCCACGCGTTCAGAAACCGCATACAAATGGGTGTCGCCGACTTTTTCGGACAATTCTTTTGACCAGCGTTTGATCAGGGCGTTACGCGGATCACTCTCACGGTAAATCGCATGACCAAAGCCCATGATTTTGTCTTTGTTTTCCAGCATGCGCAGAATGTTTTGTTCCGCTTCATCCGGCGTTTTCCAGTTCTCAATCATCGCCATCGCCGCTTCGTTCGCGCCGCCATGCAGCGGGCCGCGCAGCGTACCAATCGCACCGGTCACACACGAATGAAGGTCAGACAACGTGGACGCACACACGCGAGCCGTGAAGGTAGACGCGTTGAACTCGTGCTCTGCGTACAGAATCAACGAGCAGTGCATCACTTGCTTGAACAGATCGCTCGGCGCTTGGTCGGTCAGCATTTTCAGGAAATAACCACCGATACAAGATTCGCTGGTGTCTTCTGTATCGATGCGCACGCCATCATGGCTAAAGCGATACCAATAACAGATAATGGCTGGGAAGAGCGCCAGCATGCGTTCTGTCGCAGCGAGCTGCTGTGAAAAATCGTGTTCAGTTTCCAAGTTCCCCAGCATGGAACACCCGGTACGCATCACGTCCATCGGGTGTGCGTCGGCAGGAATACGCTCCAGCACTTCTTTCAATGCTTGCGGCAGGCCACGCAGGCCAATCAGACGGGTTTTGTATTGATCCAGTTCAGCTTGCGTGGGCAAGTGACCGACGAGCAGCAGATGCGCAACTTCTTCAAATTGCGCATGATTTGCCAGATCCGTGATGTCATAACCACGATAGGTCAGACCGGTTCCGGTTTTACCAACCGTACATAAAGCTGTGCTTCCAGCGCTTTGGCCACGCAGGCCTGCTCCGCCTAATTCAGCTTTCTTTGTCAAAGACTGAGGCATGTAGAACTCCTTTTCTTGCCGCGCTTCGGATCCTATTGAATCGGCCTCATTGGGCCAGCTTAAGCTCGATGGCGCAGCGGTTTCACGTTATTGGGTGTTCCCCGCCTGACACATGATCCGGTCGGGGCCTGTTTCTTTCCGATACTATTTTACTTTCCGATTTTATTTTTCTTGGGCTTCGCTTTTTCTATGGGCTTTCGCGTTGAACCTTGTCGAACCGAGGTTCAACGTCGCCTACTTTCCTTCCGAAAACAGCTGATCCAGCTTGTCTTCGTAATCATGGTAATTGAGGTATTCATACAGCTCTTTACGCGTCTGCATTTGACCAAGCAAAGCTTCCTGATTGCCCATCTCCAACAGGTGGCGATACACCATCTCAGCCGCTTTGTTCATGGCACGGAACGCACTCAATGGGTAAAGCACCATATCCACGTTCGATTTGGCTAAATCTTCACAGTTGTAGAGCGGCGTTTGACCAAACTCAGTGATGTTGGCCAGAATCGGCACATGCTTACCGGTTGCCGAATGCAGCGCGGTCGAGAACTGCTCGTACTGTTTCAGTTCGGTCATTGCTTCTGGGAAAATCATGTCAGCGCCGGCTTCCACACACGCAATCGCGCGCTCAATCGCACTGTCCATGCCTTCTACTGCCAGCGCATCGGTACGCGCCATGATGACGAATTCCGGATTGTCACGCGCATCCACCGCCGCTTTCACGCGGTCAACCATCTCTTGCTGGCTGACAATCGCTTTGTTGGGTCGGTGACCACAGCGTTTCTGCGCCACTTGGTCTTCCATGTGCACCGCTGCGGCGCCAGCTTTTTCCATCGCTTTGATGGTACGGGCAATGTTAAATGCGCCGCCAAAACCGGTGTCGATATCGACCAACAAAGGCAAATCACACGCGTTGGTGATGCGTTCTACGTCCACCAGCACATCGTTGAGTGTCGTGATCCCGAGATCCGGCAAGCCATAAGACGCGTTAGCGATACCACCACCCGACAGATAAATCGCCTGATGCCCCAGCTTCTTCGCCATCATGGCGCAGTAAGGGTTGATCGTGCCGACAATCTGCAACGGCTGATTGGTTTGAATAGCGAGCCTGAACTTCGCACCCGGACTTAAGCTCATGGGATTCTCCTTAATCTTGGGCTTCGTTTTGTATCTGTTTTTCAATTAGGCGACGACTACCTGAAATGTGTCGACGCATCAGCATTTCTGCCAGCTCTTCATCGCGATCGCGAATCGCTTGCAGAATGAATTTGTGCTCTTCCAACGCTTCAATCGGACGCGAGTGAGCGCGTGGCGATTGATAGCGGTACATGCGCAGCAAGTGGTAAAGCTCGTCGCACAGTAGCGACACCAGTTGCGTGTTGCGGCTGGCTTTAATAATGCGGTAATGGAAATCGAAATCTCCTTGCTGGTGGAAATACGACGCGCCGTCAACTTGATCGATGTGCGCCGAATGTGTCGACAATAACGTTTCCAGCCCAGCCAGTTCGATCTCAGTAATATTGCGCGCCGCTAAGCGTGCCGCCATGCCTTCCAGCGCTTCACGAACCGCGTACAATTCCAGCAATTTTTCCGTGGAGAACTGAATCACACGCGCCCCGACATGCGGAATACGCTCGATCAACCCCAACCCTTCCACACGCATTAACGCTTCACGCAGCGGGCCGCGGCTCACCTGGAAACGCTTGGCCAGCTCGGGTTCCGAGATTTTACTGCCCGGCGCCATGCCCCCTTCTACGATCGCTTCGATCAAAAATTCGGTCAGGCTTTCTGATTTGGTATGTTCTTTCTCGCCTGCCGCGCGCTTTTTTAATTCAGTCGTCATCATCTCATCTTCTACAAAGTGGGTAAGCCAAGAAAAGTCATCCAACGATGAAGGGCTTACCAAAGGGTTAAACTTAAGATAGACGATCAAATTGTCGACAATCAAGCAAATTGTCGACAATTTAGACTAAGGTCGTAAGCAGACCTGACAGGGAGATTTGAGAGGATTTAAAGTGTGAAGAAGGACTGATATTTCTTAGGTGTCAGTGCAATACGACTTTTAAAGCTACGTTGAAAGTGAGCTTGATCAGCAAATCCTAAAGCAAGCGAGGTGTCGACAATTGTTTCACCCTGCTTCAGTAACTGTTTGGCGCGTTTGATGCGTTCATCCATAAGGTACGCATGGGGCGACAGGCCAAAGTATTGCTTGAACGTGCGGATCAGATGATACGGACTCACGCCCACCTCATTGGCGAGCGCATCGAGACCAATCGACTGATCGATTTCATCAAACAGGCGCTCACGGGCGCGCAGCAGATAATCCGGGGCACGTTTGCGCTGGGTAGCAAGCTGGCTGCCGTCGGTCACCACCGCCGACGGCGTATACAATCGCTCGATGAATTCATACATCAAGGTATGCGCAGACAAAGCATCTTGCTCTTGCAGGAGTGCGGCAAATAACTGTTCAAACTGAAGGCTGAAATCGGCGCGACGTTCAAAGTCTGAAATAAAGGCGTAGTAATCCATCTGGCGGCGCCCTAATACCTCTTGCTGCATCTGCCCCATCCATAATGTGTCGACAAATAGCATTCGATACGACCATTCGCCCTCATGTGGGTTGCACGAGTGCATGTCTGCAGGATTGATGGTGACCACATCGCCACCGCCGATTTGATGCTGGCGCACGTGATTGTCGTAGCGCGCTCTACCGCTATCAATGATGCCAAACGAAAATTCGTCGTGAGAATGCTTTTGATAACAGACATGTGACCACTTGGCGATACGCGCTTCGACCTGCGGCAGCGCCGTCGGGCGCATGATGTTGCTGCTTAACGATGTTGACATTCCCTATCCTCACATCCAGATGATGACCATCGACCCACAGAACATCGCCGCCAAAATGAGTTGAAACCAGCGTTGACACCGTGGTGAATTGAGCCACTGCGCGACCGATTGGCCGAGCACTGCCCACACCCCCACACCAATAAAACAGATCACCAGCGACAGCGAGCAAAACCATCCCAATGCCGAATGCGTGTTCACCTGATTCAAAACATACAAGCTAACCCCGGAACTGGCAAAAATCCACGCTTTTGGGTTGAGTAATTGTATCAAACTGCCTTGCACAAACAGCGCTTTCATCGCCATTTGCGGATTGGAGTTGAGCCCCAAATCCTTAGCCAGCAGGATACGTACGGCCAAATAGAGCAAATACAAACTGCCCACCCAACGCATAACCGGCACCAGCAGCGGGATGCCTTGGCTCATTTCGCCAAGTGCCACGCCACAGATAAACACCACCAACACGTAAGCCACGGAGGCACCCAACACATGGATGGACGCTTTGCGCCAGCCAAACTGCGCGCCCGCGTAAGTCGCCATCACATTCACCGGTCCTGGAGAGACCGCCCCAACAAAAGCAAACAGCGCCATTGCGCTTAATAAAGAAACCATCATCCCGTCCTTTCGTGCGTTTTCACGGGGTGATAGTAACCAGCGGAAACGGGACAATATTGAACAAAATTGCGCAGGGCGATGCGGACGAATGTGCCGTGAACTTTATGAACATAACTCCCTTTATGCCCAATAATGTTTTTATCTCCGCTTTAGAGACAAACCATTAACACATTCTTAACCTACAATAACACGGTAGCAAACTTCTGCCCTGCTACCGCGATGATAACGATAAGCGTCATACCTCTGGATGATGCACCTACATAAGGAACGTGAATATGTTGAAGCATTTCAAACCGACCCTCGCAGCGTCGCTGCTTGCCGCCACCTTCTCTTTCTCTGCTCTGGCAGCGGATCTGGAAAAAATCCACTTTCTGATCCCCGGCGGCGCAGGCGGTGGCTGGGACATGACTGCCCGTGGCACCGGTGACGTGCTGATGAAAACACACCTGATCGACAATGTTTCCTATCAAAACCTTTCGGGCGGCGGCGGCGGTAAAGCCATTGCACACCTGATCGAGACGGCTGATCGTCAAGAAGACACGCTGATGGTGAACTCAACGCCCATCGTGGTGCGTTCGCTCTCCGGCGTTTTCCCACAATCGTTCCGTGATTTAACCCCAGTGGCAGCGACCGTGTCCGATTACGGCGCGTTCGTGGTTGCGGGTGATTCCAAATACAACAGCTGGGAAGAAGTGGTTGCCGACTTTAAAGACAACCCACGCAAAGTGAAAATCGCGGGCGGTTCTGCACGCGGCAGTATGGACCACCTTGTCGCCGCAGCGGCATTCAAAGGCCAAGGGCTCGATCCAAAAGAAGTGCGTTACATCGCCTACGATGCGGGCGGTAAAGCGATGGCAGCATTGCTGTCTGGCGAAACACAAGTCCTCTCCACCGGCCTTGGTGAAGTGCTCGAAATGTCGAAAAGCGGTCAGGTAAAGATCCTCGCAATCACCGCCCCGAAACGCTTGGACGTTGCGCCAAACATTCCAACCTTGTCTGAATACAACAACCCAACTGTGTTTGCGAACTGGCGTGGTTTCTTCGCCGCACCGGGTGTCAGCCAAGAAAAGATTGATGAATGGAACGTCGCGCTGAAGAAAATGTACGACACAGATGAGTGGAAAGTGGTTCGTGACCGCAACGGCTGGATTGACAGCTACAAAGCGGATAAAGAGTTCTTCGCTTTCCTCGAAGATCAGGAAAAGCAGATGGGCGACCTGATGCGTGAACTGGGCTTCCTCAAATAACGCTGCGTTTTCTCCACAAACAACGGAACGGGCAACCGAGTGTTGCCTCGTTCCAGCACCTTTGCCGCAGACGAGCGAAAAATTACTCCTTTGTTTTGGTAGATGTTTTGACTAGCAGCAATCCGTTTACCCTTAGTTAATTCCTTCGTTAACTCCGCTTGTCTGCGGCCTTTTCTTCACCACTACCTGATGTCATGGAGTTGGATATGTCGGATCTGCCAACCAAATTATTCAGCAAGGAATATCTACTGTGCCGCGATCGCGTCGGCGCGATGATCTTTCTTGTCCTTAGCCTGTGCTACGGCTATCAAAGCACACTCATTCCTATGTTTCCCGGCGACGAGTACGAACCGTTTACCGCGCGCACCCTCCCGACCCTGCTCACTTACGCCGGTGTCGGCTTGTCACTGCTGTTGTTAGTGGTTGGTCAACCGGACAAAAAGAGCGGCGCAGTGATGTCGTTCAACTGGAAACTGCTGATTGGCTTTTTGGTGCTGATGGCGCTCTACGGCGCAGGATTAACCTATCTTGGCTTTGTGCTGGCGACCGGTTTCTTCCTCATGGCAGGCTTCTACATTCTGGGTGAACGCCGTAAATCGATTCTATTCGGTGCATCGTTCCCGTTTGTGATCGCCTTTTATTTACTGCTGACTCAAGGTTTGGATGTGTATCTGGAACCGGGTCTGATTTTCACGCTTTGGTAGGAAAGGATTATGTTAGACGGAATTTTGCAAGGACTGTCGACTGCAGTCATGCCTTTTAACCTGCTGATGGTGATCGTCGGCTGTTTCGTAGGAACCTTCATCGGGATGCTACCGGGCCTTGGCCCTATCTCCGCCATCGCGTTGATGATTCCGATTACTTACGGTCTCGAACCGTCATCCGGTCTGATTCTGATGGCGGGCGTGTACTATGGCGCCATTTTTGGCGGCTCCACGTCATCAATTCTGATCAACGCGCCGGGCTGTTCATCGACTGTGGTAACCGCGTTTGACGGCTACCCGATGGCGCAAAAAGGCCAAGCGGGTAAAGCCTTGGCACTGGCGGCCTATGCCTCATTCACGGGCGGGACACTGTCGGCCATCATGCTGTTGGTCGCTGCACCTGCACTGGCTCAGGTTTCTCTGAGTTTCCAGTCGGCCGACTACTTTGCGTTGATGCTGCTGGGCTTGTCTGCCGTGGCCGCGTTCGCGGGCAAAGGGCAAGTGATCAAAGCGTGGATGATGACCATTTTGGGCTTGATGCTCTCAACAGTGGGTATCGATAAAGGCGTGGGGGTAGAACGCTTCACCTTCGGCCTCACTGACCTAATGGACGGTTTTAGCTTCCTGCTGCTCGCCATGGCGACCTTTGCTTTAGGCGAAACCTTGATGGGCATTTTGAAACCTGAATCCGACACGCGCGATGAAGAAAACAGCAAGTTGAGCAACATCGGCAGCATGAAGATCACCAAAGAAGAAGTGCGTGAAGCGGCGCCTGTGTCGATTCGTTCTTCTATCCTTGGCTTCTTTACCGGCGTACTACCGGGCGCAGGCGCAACCATTGCCGCCTTCCTCAGCTACGGCATGGAGCGTAATCTGGCGCCGAAAGACAAACGCGAAGAGTTTGGGCACGGCTCCATTCGCGGTCTGGTCGCGCCAGAATCCGCCAACAATGCAGCGTCTAGTGGATCATTTGTTCCGCTACTCACGCTGGGGATTCCGGGTTCAGGCACCACCGCGATCATGCTCGGCGCACTGCTTGCTTACGGCATCCAACCCGGCCCACGTCTGTTTGTCGATCACCCGGATGTGTTCTGGTCCGTCATCATCTCGATGTACGTGGGGAACATTGTGTTGCTGATCCTCAACCTGCCGCTGATTCCGTACATTTCGAAGCTGCTGGCCGTGCCTCGCACCGTGCTGCTGCCGATGATTCTGTTTTTCTCCATCACCGGTGTATATCTGGTGTCGTTCAACACCATGGATGTCTTCATCATGCTGCTTGTCGCGATGGGTGCGATTGCGCTGCGCTTGGCAAACTTCCCGCTCGCGCCGTTATTGTTGGGCTTTATCCTTGGCGGCCTGATGGAAGAAAACCTGCGCCGCGCGCTGATGATTACCGATGGCGAACTGAGCTTCTTGTGGGAGCGTCCGATCACGCTGGCGTTTACAGCCCTGTCGGTGGTGATTCTGGCTAGTCCAATCGTGATGATGGTGGTCAACAAACTGCGTGGCCATTCAACCTCATCAAAATCCTGCAATTCAAATAAAGCACACGAATAATTCCGTGAACGTGATTCAGCCCGGCCAATTGGTCGGGCTTTTTCGTCTCGCCGTGTGACACACAAAGCGTTGCCGCAGACGCAAGTTGTTCACGTTTCCCCTGACTTTCCCGCCGAGTGTGTTACCCTCCCCGCATCAAAAAAGCGCCCTGCCAAATGCATGGAAATCAATCCCATGAGCGGCGGCGTGTCTCCATTCAAATGAAGTGTGACGCCGTGAAAACAGAAAAAAGACCCGTGAACGACCATGCGATGTACCACGCGCATGTGTACTTTGATGCCAACACATTGGCGTTTGCGACCCGCTTGTATGAGCGCATCGGACAAACGTTCCCGCTCCAACTGGGCCGACTACATCAACGTCTCGTTGGCCCGCATACCATGTGGAGCTATCAGATTTTGTTCAGCCATGACGATTTCGATCAGTTCATTCCATGGCTGGATCAGCAACGCGGCGAATTGAGTGTGTTGGTGCATGCCGATACCGGCGATGATTTGGCCGATCACACCACGCACGCATCGTGGCTGGGTGATGCGGTTGATTTGGATGTGAGTCAGTTTTAGACGTCATGCAATGAGTTTGACGATCATGTTGCTGACAAAAGAAACAGAAAAAGAAAAACCGCTCCCGAGGGAGCGGTTTTGAACCAGCAGCAACTGTGTCGTTAGTTTTACTTTTTATTGGCGTACTTCATCGAGTCCAGTGCCACCGCGAAGACGATGATGGAACCCTTGATGATGTATTGCCAGTAAGGGCTGACCCCAATGTACGTCATACCGTAGTTAATAACGGTAAAGATCAAAACCCCCGTTACCACGCCAGCGATGCTCCCCACACCGCCCGCGAAGGACACGCCACCAACCACACACGCTGCGATGGCGTCGAGCTCGTACAAAAAGCCCAAGTTGTTGGTTGCGCTACCGATACGTCCCGCTTCCAGCATCCCCCCGAATGCATAGAAGACACCTGACAATGCATACACTTTCAGCAACGTCAGTGGCACGTTCACACCGGATACTTTCGCAGCTTCAGGGTTGCCCCCGACCGCAAAAATGTTTTTGCCGAACACGGTTTTGTTCCACAGAATCCACATGAACACCGTCGCAATAATGGCGTAGAAGGTGATGTAGGAGAACCTGAACCCGCCGATTCGAATAAAGCCTTGGGTGAATGCCGTGAAGCGGTCATCAAAGCCAGCAATGGGTGATGCGCCAACCGCGTCGTAGTAAAGCGAGTTGATACCGTACACGATGATCATCGTGCCCAATGTGGCGATAAATGGCGTCACTTTGAGGTAAGCGACAATCACACCATTGACCAAGCCAATGATGGCACCGATCAGACACACGCAGATGATGACGGCAATGATGGGCACTTCACCAATACTGGGGAACACCTTGTTCACGTTGTCGATGGATTGAAGCAAGGTCGCGGAAATCACCGCAGCCAAACCCACCTGACGACCGGCGGAAAGGTCGGTGCCCTGCGTGACAATCAACCCCGCAACACCCAGTGCGATAATAATGCGCACGGAAGACTGAGTCAGAATATTACTCAGGTTACGAAGACTTAAGAAAGAAGGCTCCTGAATCACGATCACGGCGAGCAATACAAATAATACTGCGTAGATCGCGCCTTCTTTTAAATGCTTTAGTGCAAAAGATTTAACTGCATCCATAATACATTCCCTAGAGGTAACGAGAGGCTAGCTCTAATATTTCGTTTTGTGTGGTTTCTTTGGTATTCACAATACCTGCGGCACGACCGTTACTCATCACTAAAATACGGTCTGTAATTCCTAATAACTCTGGCATTTCAGAGGAAATAATAATGATGCCTTTATTTTTCTTCGCCAGTTCCAGAATCAGTTGATAAATTTCGAACTTCGCGCCCACATCAATGCCGCGAGTCGGTTCATCCAACATTAATATTTCAGGTTGGGTTAACAGCCAGCGACCAATAATGACTTTCTGTTGGTTGCCGCCCGACAAAGAACCGATCGAAGTTTGATGCGATGGCGTTTTCACTCGCATGGAGTCAATCACCCACTGCGTATCGCTCTTCATTTTTTTGTCGCTCAGCAGACCATAAGGGGTTTTGTACTCATCGACGTTGGCCACCAGTGAGTTGAACGTAATGTCCAAGTTACTGTAGATGCCTGTCGAGCGACGCTCTTCTGTCACCAAAGCAAAACCGTTGCGAATCGCTTCATGGGCATCGCGGTTTTTCATCTCGCGACCATGGAGTTGAATATGCCCTTCACTGCGTTCGCGCACACCAAAAATGGTTTCAACAATGTCGGTTCTGCGCGATCCCACCAGCCCCGCAACGCCCAATATTTCGCCAGCGCGTAGGTCAAACGAAATGTCGCTGATCGACGGCTGATTCAACGCGGTCAGGTTTTTCACTTCCAAAATGACATCTTTCGGTGTGTTGGTTTTTTCCGGGAAACGGTGCGTCAGTTCACGGCCCACCATCATCGCGATGATCTGATCCATATCGAGGCCTTTCAGCGGACGCGTTTCCACCCACTGGCCATCACGCAGGATCGTGATTTCATCACAAATGGAGAATATCTCTTCCATCTTGTGCGAAATGTACACCACGCCACAGCCTTTCTCTTTCAGCTTGTTGATGATGGTGAACAGGTGATTGACTTCTTTTTCCGTCAGTGAGGACGTGGGTTCGTCCATGATCACCACTTTCGCGTCGTAAGAGAATGCTTTGGCGATTTCCAGCATTTGCATTTGCGAAACCGATAACGTGGCAACTTTCACTTTCGGGTCGATATGAATATCGAGTTCTTCGAAAATAGCTTTGGTATCCCGATACATTTTATCGTGATCGACAAATAAACCTTTTTTCGGATAACGGCCAAGCCAAATATTGTCCATCACTGAACACTGTTTTACTTGGTTTAATTCTTGGTGCACCATGGAAACGCCAGATTCCAGGGCCTCTTTTGATGATGAGAAATTAATATGCTTTCCTAAGAAAAGAATATCGCCTTCATCTTTTTCATAGATTCCAAACAAACATTTCAACAGCGTCGATTTACCCGCACCGTTTTCTCCCATCAGTGCATGGACGGAATGCGGACGTACTTTTAAATTGACGCGGTCCAATGCTTTTACGCCTGGAAATGATTTGCTCACGCCTGTCATTTCTAACAGGAATTCATGTGTTTGATCGACCATGGCATCACTTTTCTGTTTTTAAACGAGAACCAATAAATATCGCTTAGATACATATTCCCGACGATGAACAAACGAAACCTGACCTCATGCCATCGCGCATGATCTGTGTGTCGTTTGATTGCATCGTGGGTAAAGGTGATTGGTTAAAGTGGTATTGGGGAGCGCACATGCCCTCCCCCAAATCCGTACATTATTCGAGGGTCGATTTATCCACGCCCACGTAAGGTACACGAACCACTTTGTTCACCATTTGCCATTGGGTGCCTGCGGTTGGCTCTTTGCCTTCCGCCAGGTTACGCGCCAGTTCAAAGGTCGCTTTGGCTTGTGAATCCGCGTCATTTAGCACCGTACCCGCCATGTCGCCTGATTTCACCAGCGCCAGCGCTTCGCTCAACGCATCGACACCAAAGACTGGGATTTTCGCGCCCGCGCCACGCAGGGCTTCAACTGCACCCATCGCCATGCCGTCGTTGTTTGCGATGACCACTTCGATCTTCGCACCGTTCGGGCCAGACAACCATGCATCCATCTTGTCTTTTGCCATCGCGGTATCCCACATGCCGGTATCCATGTGCAATTGTTCGGTTTTGATGCCGTTTTCGTTGATGGTTTTCACAGAATAGGTGGTACGCGCTTCCGCGTCTGGGTGGCCTGGTTCGCCTTTCAGCATCACGTATTGCAGTACGCCGTCACCATTCTTGTCCCAAGATGGGTTTGCTTTCCACTGCTGAGAAATCAAGTCACCTTGAATGATGCCAGACTCTTTCGAGTCCGTACCGACGTAGAATACTTTGTCGTAACTTGCCATCGCATCCGCGCTTGGTTCTTTGTTGTAGAACACCACGGGTACATCGTCCATTTTCGCCTTTTGGATGATGGTTTTCGCGGCCGCTGGGTCAACCAAGTTGACAGCTAGCGCTTGCACACCACGAGCCAGCATGACGTCAATTTGGTCGTTCTGCATCGATTGGCTGTTTTGAGAGTCGTTCATCAGGATGCGAGTGTTGCTATCTGCTGCTGCTTCTTTCTCAATCGCTTGACGCACGACCGACATGAAGTTGTCGTCGTATTTGTAGATGGTAAAACCTACGGTGGTGTCAGCCATTGCTTGAGAACCGAAGCCCATGCCGGCAGTCAGCATCGCGAGTACAGTTAACTTTCTCATTGAACAAGTCCTATTTGTTGTTTTGTTATATAGATGTAGGGGACAAACGTTATCGAAATGCAACTTGCATGGAAACGTTTACTTGGCCAAGTATAGTGAGCAAAAGGACAATTAATGTGAAGCAGTTAATGTTTTGGTTGCAATCGCATCTAAATGTAAAATTTTGTTTAAATATTTTGAAGCCAATTACAAATAAGAGCCGCCAACGTAACACAGTGTAACAGCGAGATCCGGTTCTCTTTTTCGCAGGGGGTGATGATCGAATTTTGCAGACGAAATGAGACGGCCATGAGGCAGGGTTAAGTAAACGTTTACAATGTAGCGCGAGTGCATTCGGGGAGCAAGCCGCTCCCCTTGAATTTGCGACACTGCTTAACGAAATGCCAAGGTGAATTGATAATGATAATGACGTTTGAGCAGTTGATATTGCAGATGAACGCTTGGCGTCCAAGAGTCGTCGCCGCCGACCCCCATGTGCTCGGCATCCAACCGTACCCACAGTTTGCCACTGGGCTGTAGCTCGTGAGTATGGCGCGCGTTGGCAACAGCTTGCGCGTCATAACGGCTGACCGACAAATGGTGCAGCCCAGTCACCGTAAAGCCGCCCACTACACTCTCTTTCACGTCGCAGCGCAATCCACTGTCGCTTGGGAAAATATAAGGCGTGTGCATCTCGGCCACTGAAGCTTGATAGGCGCCGATGTGCGCCGATGTTTTGCGATCCGGATAATTCTCGTGCGGGCCTCTACCAAACCAACGGATGTCGTCAATCTTATCGGCTAGCGCCAGTTCAATCCCCACACGTGGTAATGACGGCAATCCAGACGCAGTTTGCACATCCACGCTGAGTCGCACTTCCCCATCGGCATAAATGTGGTACTGCCATTGTGTGTGAATCACGGCCATGCCTTCAAAGCTGTGGACATACCGCACGTCAATCCAACAGCTATCGCTTAACTGGTGGTGACGAAACTGCACGCATTCGCGTTTCAAGTGCGGTAAACCCATGGCATCCCAGCGCGCAATCCAAGAATTTGGATCCACTTTATTGGCTTCACTGGTGCCAATGTCGTTATCCAGCGGCGCACGATAAAAGTTGTCTCGCAGGCCACGCGTCAGTTGCTGCTCACCATTCACCCACCACGCATCGAGTTCACCGGTTTGCGTGTCAAACTCAATGGTTTGCGTTAGGGCATGAATTTTCAGGCGGTTCAGCGCATTTTCAAGTTTCGGTACGCCCGATAAATTGCCCTGCTCAAGTGGCAAACCAAACACACCCGGCAACTCAAACTGCTGACTCGACACCGCGTGGCCGCGCGGTGCCCACAAGGTATCGTGCGCCAGTTCGACACGCACGTTGAGGTGATAATCCAGCCCGATGTTGGCAGGCGGCAGTGTGTCAGCCAGTACAAACGTCGCATGGCTTTGCGGTGCCAACGCTAGGTCGCACTCACCGTGAGCAATGGGATGGCCTTGTTCCGTAATGTGCCATATCAAACGCTCTTGGGGCGTCGTAAACAGGTTCTCACTCGCCACACGAATGGTGAGCGGCTCGGTGCTGACCAGTTCAATCTGATGAAATTGCTGCGCTTGCTTGGCCTCATATAAGGTTGGATGCACGCTGCGGTCAGGGAAAATCAATCCATTGATGCAAAACTGGCGATCGTTAATTTCGTCGCCAAAATCACCGCCGTACGCCCAGTATGACTGACCATCCTCATCTGTGCGGGTTAAGCCTTGGTCGACCCAATCCCAGATAAAGCCACCTTGCAGGCGCGGATACTCGCGAAAAGCATCCCAATACTGATGAAAATTACCCAAACTGTTGCCCATGGCGTGAGCGTATTCGCACAGAATCAGGGGGCGCTGCTCGCCCGGCAGACCAATCCACTTTTTCAGCGCCAGTTTGGGGGTGACCGCCGGATCAGAAGCCAGTCGCTGATCGGTGTCCACTCGCGCATACATCGGCGCAATGATGTCCGTCGCAGCGGTGTCGGAACCACCGCCCTCATATTGCACCGGACGCGACGGATCGCGCTGTTTGGTCCATTGATACAGTGCGTGATGATTGGCACCGATTCCGGATTCATTGCCGAGCGACCAAATGATGATAGACGGGTGGTTTTTGTCGCGTTCGACCATGCGGGTCATGCGGCGCGAAAAGGCATTCAACCACGTGAGATCATCGGCCAAACGGCACATCGGGAACTGACCATGGGTTTCAATGTTGGCTTCATCGACGACGTACAACCCGTATTCATCACACAATTCATACCACATCGGGTGGTTGGGATAATGCGCGGTGCGCACTGCATTGAAGTTGTGCTGCTTCATCAGAATGATGTCTTGGATCATGCTGTCACGGGTCATCACATGGCCCAATTCCGGATGATGTTCGTGACGATTCACACCCCGAATCAGCAGCGGCTGCCCATTGACGCGCAGGACACCGTTGGTGATATCGACCTGACGGAACCCAACGTCGTATCCTTCGCAATCCACGCATTCGCCCGCGCTGTCATGCAGCGTCACCACCAACCGGTAGAGGTACGGATCTTCAGCGTTCCATTGACGCGGATTCGCCACCAGCACTCGGTGCTGGGTACGTTCCTGCCAAGCGCCCTTTTCATCGACGATCTGTTGTCCGGTGGCCGCGTGGCGTTTGCCAAACACACTCTGGCCTTGGGCATCAAATAGCTCAATGGCCACTTGATACGCCGACGTGCATTCACTCAGCGACGTGGTGACGTTGAGTGAGGCGTCACGAAAACAGGCGTCCAACTCGGTCTTGATCTCGACATCTGCAATTGACACCTTTGGTTTGGTGGTGAGCGTCACATCGCGAAAAATGCCACTCAACCACCACATGTCCTGATCTTCTAAATACGAGCCATCTGACCAACGCATTACCATCACCGTCAGTTGGTTATCCCCTTCCGTCACATAGGAGGAGAGATCAAATTCTGCGGGCAAACGGCTGTCTTGTGAGTAGCCTACCCATTCGCCATTGCACCACAGATGAAACGCTGAGTTCACCCCATCAAACGTGATGATGTAACGCGATGCTTCGCTGTGCTCATTCAGGCTAAACTGGGTGCGATAAATACCGGTTGGGTTATCTTGCGGCACATACGGCGGGTTATCTGCAAACGGATATTTGATGTTGGTGTATATCGGTTTATCGAATCCCTGACATTGCCAGTTGCCCGGAACGGCGATATTCACCCAATCAACATCGTTGAAATTTGTCTCAATCACCGCAGAGGGAACGCTTTCAGGATTGGTGTACAACGCAAACTTCCAAAGGCCGTTTAACACCCGTTGATTGGCAGATGGCTGCTTTGTTCGCGCCGCCTCTTCGCTGTGATACGCATGCAATGGCGCATGGGCGTTCAGTACATGATGATGTGTAATGTGTTGATTTTCCCACTCTCTCGCTGAGATAACCTGAGCAAAAGTTCTCATTCTTCAAAGTCCTGTTGTATTTGATTACCGGTCCGATTTGGTTTGAGCATGAAGTGCCGGTTTATTTGGTAACGTTTACAAAACACTCTAGCGCTGGCACAAAAACAAATACAGTTCACGTCACTGTATCTTTGCTCTTCATCACCAACTTTGCCAATTCTTGCGCGGATACAGCGGTCATGTTGAATCCGGTCACGCTGCAATTACAAAATTGGCGCGCCAACATGAATTTGCAAAAATAATAATTGGCATATGCTAATTATTGGCGCAAGATAAAGACCACTTCATTCATTAAGGAGCTGAGAGATGCTGTACGCGCTGCCTGTTCAAAACCAACGTCTGAGTAACCATTTTTCTAAAGCCCCGCAGTTTCTGCTGTTTGAGAGTGAAACGGGGACTAAACAATTGATTGAAACGACGCTCGATCGCGATGAGCGCCACACGTCTTGTGGCAAAAAGAACGCATTGCTCACGCTCTTGCAACAGCATCACGTGCAAGCGGTGGTGGTGCGAAACATTGGCGAATCGATGCTTCGCCATCTGTTTGCGTCAGAAATGGCTGTGTTTTCCAGCCCTGCCCTCAATGACCTCGACCAATTCACGGAACGCAGCCTCACGCCCGTGACCAGCATGAGTTACGCGCGCCCTTCAATCAATAAAGCAAAATCGACCTGCGGAGGACATTCAGGATGCGGTCATCAGGGATCGTGCTGTCATAAACCGGCACCAGTCACTAAACTCAAACCGAGTACCTTAGAAAAACTACAGCGTGTGCTAAAGATTCACCGCTAAGGACAATCGATGACTTACCTACTCGCTTTTGGTCTGTTTCTCATCTTGGTGGTGTTGATGAGTATCGGCGTATTGATGCGCCGTAAGCCCATTCAAGGCAGTTGCGGCGGCTTGTCGAGCGTGGGCGTCGACAAAGTGTGCGATTGCGACACCACTTGCGATGCGCACCAATCGAAGCTGTATCAGATCCAAGAACCCAGCGACAAACCCTAACACAACCCCGCGATGGCGACGATTGGCGTCCATCGCGGATTCGATTTTCAAAAATTTTTTGAAAGTCCTTCAAGCTAAACACTCTTTTTCCCTATTCATCAAGACGTTATCTTTTGGGCCAATCACTGTCCAATGAGAACAATCCATGAATATTACTGCTCACGCAAAATCTCGTTATTCAACGAAATCGTTCGATGCCACAAAGCGCATCAGCGATGAACACGTACAAGCGATTAAAGAGCTGATTCGTTTTAGCCCATCCAGCACCAACTCACAGCCTTGGCACTTTATTCTTGCCAGCACAGAAGAAGGCAAACAACGTATCGCCAAATCTGCGCACGATCGTTACATCTTCAACGAAACCAAAATTTTGAATGCGTCTCACGTGTTGGTGTTCTGTGCCAAAACCAACATCGACGAAGAGTACTTGCTCAATCTTCTCGAAGTGGAAGACCAGGATGGCCGCTTTGCCAACGCAGATGCCAAACAAGGCATGCACAATGGCCGCTCGTTCTTTGTCAACATGCACCGTTTTGACCTGAAAGATGCACAGCACTGGATGGAGAAACAAGTTTACCTGAACGTGGGAACCGTTCTGCTGGGCGTGTCCACTTTGGGGATTGACGCCGTGCCTATCGAAGGGGTCGACTTTAAAGTGCTGGATGAAGAATTTGGCCTGCGTGAAAAAGGCTTGACCAGCGTGGTGGTGGTGCCATTGGGTTACCGCGCAGAAGACGACTTTAATGCCAAGCTGCCAAAATCGCGCTGGCCAGAAACTGAAATCATCACGGAGTGCTAACATGGCAACAATACATTTGATGGCTGAAATCAAAGCCAACCACGGACAAGAAGAAAATCTGGAGCAGGCATTACGCGCGCTGCTTGAACCGTCACGCAATGAAGATGGCTGCTGCCAATACGAACTGTTTCAAGATGAATCCATTCCCGGTTTGTTTGTGATGCAGGAAATTTGGTGTTCTGAAGCGGCATTGGCTCAACACGAACAAACCGAGCATTTTCAGCACTTCGTGAAATTAACCCAAGACAAAGGCTGGATTGAATATTTGCAGCCACGCCAGCTTAAGTTCCTCGCTTAATCTCGCTATTCTCTAAGCGCCGTTTTCATCCCCTCAACGGAAATGGCGCTTTTCATCGCCAATCAATTATGGTGTGATACGCCCAGCTATCGCCACTTGCGACACGATATGAAAGCGTTAAACGATCTCAATATTTTCGTCGAAACCGCTCGTCAGGGCAGTTTCTCTCAAGCCGCGCACAGTTTAGATGTGACGCCGGCAGCCATCAGTGCCACCATCAAACGTTTAGAAGCCCAGTTGGGATTCGCGCTGTTTGTCCGCTCCACGCGCAGCTTACGCTTAACCCATGAAGGCGACATTCTGCTGCAAAAAACCCAAACTGCGCTCAGCACCATTCAAGAAGGGCTCGATCAAATCGCGCAAGCGCAAGGAGACATTTCCGGCACGCTCAACCTCTCCGCGCCGTCCGATTTTGGTCGCAATCAGCTACTGACATGGCTGGATGAATTTGCCGAGCTGTACCCCAACATTTCGATCAATTTGGATCTCTCCGACGGCATCACCAACTTGTATCACCGCCCGATCGATTTGGCGATTCGCTACGGCACACCGCCAGATTCCAACTTTGTCGCATTGCCCATTTGCACGTGCAACACGCGTATTGTTTGTGCCAGCCCCGACTATGTGTCGAACAAATCTGCCATCGCCAAACCCAGCGATTTACTGGCGCATCACTGCCTCTGTTTTATGCTGTCTGACACGTATCACAACCGATGGACGTTTTGGAAAGAGGGGGAAACCGACACGGTGGTGGTGAAAAGTAAACGCAGTGCGAACGATGGCGATGTGGTGCGCCGCTGGGCGATCAATGGTCGCGGTGTGGCGTACAAATCCTTGTTGGATGTGAGTCAGGACATCATTGATGGTCGGCTGGTGCCCCTGATGCCCGATTGGCAATCGGAACCGTGTCCGGTCTACTTGGTTTGCGCTGACAAGCGCTTGCTCAATCACGCGACGCGCGCGCTGCACCAATTCCTTCAGGCGAAATGTGAACAGCGCATGCGTCAGGTGAAAAACATCATCTCCCAACGTTACAGTCAGGTGATGTAACGGCGGGCCTCATCGTAAACGGGCCAGCACGATTTTCTGGTCCAGCTCGTGATGCCATTCCGTGTAATCCATGCCTTGCTCAAACACATATTCGGTCACGAGGCTGCGCACGCACTCAACCAGCGTTTTGGCGTGCCAAGGCTTTTCGAAATAGCGATCAATACCAGCCGTATTGATGGCATTGATGGTGTCGGTGTGCGTCGCTTGCCCTGTGAGCAATACTTTTTTCGTGCCTCTGAAACGCGAGTCTTGCGCCACTTCCGTGAGCAAATCAACGCCCGTTTTTCCCGGCATCACGTGGTCAGAAATGATCAGCGCAATGTGTTCTCCCTGCGCATCGAGATCGTCCATCAAATCGAGCACTTCATAAGCCGACTCACAATCTTCAATGTTCAGCCAGTTTGCCAGCGGTTCGAGATCTTGTAACACCGCGCTCAGCACTTCTCGCTGGTCATCGACGCAAATGATATTAAGCTTCTCCATAGTCATCCTCGACAGGTAGTTTGATCCTAAAAATGGTGGTGTCGTGATTGCTTTTCACCACAATCGTGCCGCCGTTACTAGAGACAATCCGTTTCACGATGGCGAGCCCCAGCCCCAAGCCAAACGACAAGCCGTCTTTCTTGGTGGTAAAGCTGGGTTGAAATATCTTTCTTCGAGTTGCCTCGTCAATTTCTGGGCCGTTGTTGGCGACCGTAATGAAGAGCCGCTGTTTGCTGTATCGAGTATGAATATCGATGGCCGGATCAGCGGTGGTCTGCATGGCATCGCAGGCATTTTTGATGATGTTGACCCACACCTGAACCCACTCCGTGACCGAGCCTTTGATTACCGGCAGAATACCCGGCCGCATGCGCACCGACACGCGGCGTAAATCGCTTTGCAACAGCGCCAATGCTCGGTTGAGCGTATCGTTCAGATCGAGGTCTTCATCTAAATTGATTTCTGTGCGGCCAAGTTGCTTCACTGACTTCACAATGCCTACCGTATGTTTAGAAGCCAAACGTAAGTCATGCAAGTCCCGCCCCATTTGCCAGTAGCGAATCGCCAAGTGCGGGTTCTTCAACCAATGGGATGACAACGCCTGTTCTGGCACCGCACGTGCCAATTCACGCGCCACATTGCGCGGCAAATGGTATTGCTGCTCAAAACGCAAACCCCGTTCGCGCGCTTCGCTGGATGAGACTTTCTGTCCATGAATTAAGCCAAAATCAAAAAATTGGCTCGCTTCGGGGTGTACTTCTTCCAACAGCTCTAAAAACAAGGTTTCCAAGCGTTCGGTTTTGCTACTCACCACGCCAATCGCGTTATTCAATTCATGCGCAATCCCGGCAGCCAATTGGCCCAAAGTCGTCATCTGCTCGGCGGTATGCAAGCGCTCCAAGGCTTTTTCTTTGGCAACCGATTCCTGCATCGCGCGGCGTTGACGCCGATTCAGCTCGGCAACCATCACCGGCATGAATTGCGTGCTGAGCGGTCCGTAATCGGCTTCATCGACCACTGGCGTGCGGCGATCGATCCAGCCAAGTTCCACCTCACTTTGCGCCACTACCGTTGACGATGCCAACCAGTTGCCCGAAAAGAAACTGTGCACCCCGATGAACGCGCCTTGCGACGCGGAAAATACGCGAATCGACTTGCCCTCTTTCTCTTGATAATGGCCCGTCAACTCCCCCGACCGCACATAGTAAAGACGGTCGTTGTAGCCGTTTTGTTCCAGCACCACCGCACCACTGTCAAGGCGCAGCGTGCGTTCCGGGCTGGAGAAATAGCGCAAAACCAATGCGTGCATCTGTGTGTTCATTCACTTAACCACTGACTGTGTCTCACGGACGTTTCACCCTGGTGCGTTGACCACCGATCGTTAACCAATGTGGCCCAGCACATGCAGCAGCCACACCATCACAAAGCTCAGCAACACGCCAACTACCCCTAAGATCACGCCGATGCGTGCCATTTGGCTACTCTGCACATGGCCCGTGGCGTGTGCCAGCGCGTTAGGCGGCGTACTGATTGGCAGTGACATCCCCAATGATGCGGCAAAGGTCACGACCAGAATCAGGGTCACTTCGCCGCCAAGCGGCACCAGTGAAGCCATCGATGCGCCGAGTGCTGCCATGATCGGCATCAGCAAGTTGGCAGTCGCCGTGTGTGACATAAAGTTGGCCATCAGCAAACACAAGAACGCGGCCCCAAAAAGCACCACATAGGGCGAGAATTGATCAAACGGAATGCTGTTCACCATCAATTCGGCAAGGCCCGTTTTGTCGAGCGCCAATCCGAGCGCGATCCCGCCGGACACCAGCCACAGCACGTCCCAAGAAATTTTCTTCAAATCTTCTTTGTTGATGATGCCGGTCACCGAGAACACTGCGACCGGGATCAACGCCACCGTATACGAGTTCATGCCGTGTAGCGAACCCATCAGCCACATGATGATGGTGACGGCAAACGTCGCGTACACCACGAGCGCTTTCGGTGTTTTCAGGAATTTGCCTTTGATGCTGAGTTCAATCTGGGTCTGCTCCGCTTTATACATAAAGCCAATCAGGAACCACGCCAGCGTCATCAAGATGATCACAAACGGCACACCAAACGCCATCCATTGACCAAAGGTAATCAGGTTTTCGCCCACCAGATATTTCAGCGCAATGGCGTTCGGCGGCGTGCCGATTGGCGTGCCAATCCCACCAATGTTGGCTGCCACGGGAATACACAACGCAAACGCAATGCGACCAGGGTCTTTAGGGCCAAAGACTGCAATAACTGGCGTCAGGATTGACAACATCATGGCGGTGGTTGCCGTATTCGACATAAACATCGAGAACACGCCAGTGATCAGCATCAACCCGAGCATCACGTATTTAGGATTTTGACCAAACGGCTTGAGTAGCACCCGCGCCAAGTTGACGTCCAAGCGGTATTTGGTCGCCGCCATGGCCAAGAAGAATCCCCCCAAAAACAGCATGATGATCGGGCTGGCGAACGTCGCCATGATGTCGCTGTAATGCAATAAGCCACCAAATTCCGGCGCCGATTGATTCAAGCGAAACAGCACCAAACCTTTGTCCGACAACATCAATAACTCAAGCACAATGATCACCACTGACGTGGCATAAATCGGAATCGGCTCAAACACCCACAGCAAGGCTGCCAGCAAGAAGATTGCAATCACCCGTTGCTGAATGATGGTAAGCCCGTCAAACGGAAACGCGCTGAGGGGCAACGCTAACACCAACAATGGCACCATGATGGGGATAATGTATTTGAGGTAGTGGCGAATCATAAGCTCTCTTCCTGAGGGTTTAGCACGGCGAAAAAAACACCCTGCCTTGAATCAGATTTTCCAAACGAATGGATTCATTATCAGGCAGCAAAAAACAAAAGTTTGGCGTTAGATCAATGATTAACAGCACTTTGAAAAGCAGTGCTCAAAAGTGCGTTCCAGCTAGCAAATATTGCCCTTTTCGCGGCCGTCAAATAAATAAAACGGCGGCTTCTATTCACCACACATAATTTGGGGCATAATCGCTGCGCCTCCTGTTTCATATTTATTTTTGGTGTCTATGTCTTTGAACAAATCCCCGGTGTTGCTTGCTGTTGGTTGCCTGTTGTGCGCCATGGTGACCATTCAATCCGGTGCGTCGATTGCAAAACAGTTCTTCCCGGTCGTCGGTGTTGGCGGCACGGTTGCACTGCGCATCGCGCTGTCTGCGCTCATTCTGGTGATGATTTTCCGGCCTTGGCGTTTGCGCCTGAGTGTGCCGCAATGGCGTGCCATGTTGGTGTACGGTTTAAGTTTGGGCGGCATGCAGATGTCGTTTTACTTTGCACTGGAACGGATTCCATTGGGCATTGGCGTCGCGCTCGAATTCACCGGCCCCTTGATGCTGGCGTTGCTGTCATCCCGCCAAAAACGTGACTTCATCTGGATTGCCCTTGCTGTGGCGGGACTGGCATTGCTGCTGCCGGACATGTCTGGCGTCGATGCGCTCGATCCGATTGGTGTGGCACTGGCACTGGCGGCCGGGGGTTGCTGGGCGGGATACATTTGGTTTGGTCAGCGCGCGGGCTCGGTGGGTTCCGGCGGCGCAACCGTGGCGATTGGCTTGTCCATTGCCGCCGTGATTTACTTTCCGATTGGCGCCAGTTTAGCGACTGGCCCGCTGTTTACGTGGTCGATTTTACCCATGGCATTGACCATCGCGGTGCTGTCGAGCGCCCTGCCTTACAGCTTAGAGATGATGGCGCTAAGCCGTTTATCAACGCAGCATTTTAGCGTGATGATGAGTTTGGAACCGGCCATTGCCGCTATGGCCGGCTTAGTGATTCTGGGTGAAACGCTTGCTTGGTCGCAATGGGCAGCAATTTTGCTGATCATCAGCGCGTCGATGGGCAGCACGCTCTCTGCGACAAAAAGAAAAGTCGTTATCACGCAGGAATAATCGTGACAACGTGGGGTTACAAACACCTGTAACCGCTTCTAAACCCGATAAAAAACCGGCGCTGAGCCGGTTTTTTGTTAATCGTTGTGTTGGCCAATTTTGACCGTGCCATCGGTATGAAACCACAAGGCTTGTTGGCGACGACGCCCCAGCAGAATGGGACCATCATCGTAAAACAGGAAGTTTTTCCAATGACGTTTGAAAACCGACCATTTGGTCTCAATCACGTTGTATTTTTCGTAGCAAAAATACACGGTCACGTCATCTTGCCAATCCATGTGATCCAAAATGGCTTGGGGCAGCGCGGGGTCATCACTCTCCCACTCGCTCATCCAATCCACTTCCGCGCACCAGTTACTGGCTTTGCTTGGCCAATCCTGCGAACTAAAACGTTCTGCGTCCGGACTTTGTGGGCTTAAGTTTTCTTTCCAAAACTGCGCGGCGCGCATCTGGGACATGGGTTTAATCTGTTCGAGGTCCTGCGCCGGAACGGGCATAGACTGATGAGTAAAAATCCATTTTCTTTGGTACTGATCCAAAGGCAAATACGACATGAAATGTCCTTCAGGCTTTAAGCCAACCTTGTTCGGTGGCATGTTCAATCATTTGCTGTGCGTATTCCCACAGCGCATGTGAACCCTCGTCAATGCGACGGTTCACGGTCAGTGCTTGTTGGCGAGACACGCCATTTTCGATCCAACTCTGGCCCTGATTATGATAATTCAACATCATCGGGATCAGGCGATCCAGCGCTTTGGCAAACTTGGCGTCCGCCGATTGTGCCGCTTCAAATTCACGCCACAAGCCAAACAGTTCTTCGCCTTGGTCGGCAGGCAACATACCAAACAGACGCTGCGCGGCAGCGAGTTCTTTTTCAGCTTGTTGTGCAGACGCGGCGGTATCGTAAACAAAGGTGTCGCCCGCATCAATCTCCACCATGTCGTGCATCAACAACATCTTGATCACGCGGTCAATATCAACGGGCGCGTTGGCGTGTTCTTGCATCAACAGCGCCATCATCGCCACATGCCAGCTGTGTTCGGCACTGTTTTCCAATCGGCCGTCGGCGCTTTTCACGCGTGTACGACGCAACACCGTTTTGAGACGATCCAATTCCAGCACTAAGTTCAACTGCTGCTGCATTCGTGACGACATGTTATTCCTTCCAGTTGGGGTTTACCAAAGCGGTGAGGTTGTGATCCTGCCATTGACCATCGATCAACAGATAATCTTTGGCATGACCTTCAATGACAAAACCGAGCCGCTGCAAGACCGCTTCACTGCGAGTGTTGTGCGGCATGTAAGACGCCATCACCCGGTGCATCTTTTGCTCATTGAACATGTAATCGCACGCCATCTTCAGCGCGCGTGTCATGATGTGTTTTCCCTGAGCGTGTTCAGCCAACGAATACCCCACATTGCACGCATAAAACGGAAAGCGTGAAATGTTACTAAACGATATCGTGCCCAGCATGTCATCGCTCTCGGCATCGATAATCAACAGATAAAACCCCAGCGCCATTTTGTGCAATTCTCGCAGCTTAATCAGGCGTTGCTGCCAGCCTAGCTCTGAGAAAAACGCCTCTTCACGCTTGGGCTCCCAAGGTTGGAGGTAGTCACGGTTGGTGATGAAATAGTGAGTGATGCGCGCAGCGTCATCAAAATCCGCCGTGCGCAAAATAATCTCACCATCCACTTTGTAGACATGACCTGAGGTGTTGTATCCATCCATTAGCGTTTCTTAATCCCGTAATCACGCAGTTTATTCGCCACCGACGTGTGCGACACATTGAGGCGTTTCGCCAATTTACGACTCGACGGGAACGATTGATACAGGCGATCCAGCACCTGCGCTTCGTAGTCTTTCATGATGTCGTCGAGCGAGCCGTCCAAATTGATGTTGGCCGTGCCCGTTGCCACCGTTTCAAGCTGTGGCAGATGGAAGTAATCGACCGTCAGCAAACCATCCGGCATTTCCGTCAGCGCGCGTAGCACCATGTTGTCTAACTGACGCATGTTGCCCGGCCATTGGTATTGCGCCAGTTGATCCAGCAAATCGTCGGCCAGCTTCGGCTTCATCATGCCCAATTTGTTGCTGTGTTTGGCAATGAACAGTTCTAGCAGTGGTTGAATGTCGCTCGGGCGCTCACGCAATGGTGGAATGCGCAGTGTCAGGACATTGAGGCGATAAAACAGATCTTCGCGGAATTTGCCGGATTCAGCCAGCTCCGCCAAATTGTGACGTGTTGACGCAATCACGCGCACATCGACGTGCACTTCGTGCTCTTCTCCCACACGGCGGAAGGTGCCGTCTTGCAAGAAACGCAACAATTTGATTTGCAAGTGGGGGCTCATTTCTCCGATTTCATCGAGGAACACGGTGCCGCCATTGGCTTGCTCAAAAATGCCTTTGTGACCCTGCTGATGGTTAAACGAACCGGGCGCATGGCCAAACAGTTCAGTTTCCGCCACATCATCCGGCATGGACGCGCAGCTCAACACCAAAAATGGTAAGCCTGCACGGTTGGAGCGATTGTGACACGCACGCGCCAACATTTCTTTGCCCGTACCAGTTTCCCCTTCCAGCAACAGCGGTTGATCAAGCATGGCGAGTTTTTTGGCGTGATTCATCAACGCTTTGTGGCGGTTTGATACGCCAACAAAATGTTCGAAGCCGAGGTTGTTGTGCAGCGGCAAGTGATCGTTCGCCACCACATGCGTTGACGCCGGGCGAATGATCATCATCGAGCTCGCCAACGTTGACTCTTTCGACTCCCCGGTAATGTAGACCGGCATCAACTCCATCACGTAATCCAAGCCGTCCAACACCACGTCTTCACGCACGCGCGCTTTACTGCCATCCACCCAACGGGCGAAGTTGAATGCGGGCAGCAATGTCGATGCATGAACGCCGATCATCTCTTGCGACTCTTTGTTAAACAATGAAAGCGCAGCGTGGTTTGCCATGTCCACCGACCCTTTGAGATCGATAGCAAGCACCGCATCCGGCAAATTGTTGAGTAGCGAAATCAGTTCGGTGTTGTGGCGTTCAATGGGCATGAACTGGATTTTACGAACATCTTTGACACCCGGAATACGACGAATTTCCGCCATCAGCTCGCTGAAGGTTTCAAAATCAATGTCAGGGCAGTTGAGGTAAATAATGCCGATCACATCGATTTCAATTCCACGTAAATCGATGTTTTTCGAAGCGAGAATATCGAGCAGTTCTCGGGTTAACCCGAGCCTGTCTTCACAAGAGACTTCAAGACGCACTGAATGGTATCCTAATCAGAAAGTGTCACGAAAAGTTGACAGTAGTTTCTATCAAGGCCTTTAGGGCGTCAAGCAATCTCTTGTTTCAGGTCGCACTTTCGCTTATTTGACGGTAAGCGCCGTGACTTTTGCCACGATTTGTTTGCGAATGGCGCTCAATTTAACCGCGCGCTCTTTGTGCCACGGCAGTGGTCGCAGTAACGACATCGCTTTCAAGCCCAGCCGCGCAGTCAAAATACCCACGCCCAATCCCTGCCCTGCGCGCGCAGAAATTTTACCAGCTAAATCCATCGACAGCAGATCCATGCTGGCATCAATTGCCAGCTCACTCGCACCCGCCGCCGCCATGTTCACCAGCACCGCTTTAAACAATTTCAAACGCGACCAATACCCCAGCTCGACGCCATACAAATCGGCGAGCTGATCAATCATTTTGAAATTGCGCCACGCCACCAGCAACATGTCGGCGATCGCCAACGGGCTGATGGCCACCAACGCTGCGGCTTCGGTGGCATGTTGCGACACCAGTTGGGTCGCCTGTTTGTCTTGTTCGCTTAATACCATCGCGTCGTACATCTCCAGCACTTCAGCATCGCTGTGGCTGCTGTCGAGGCTGCTCTGCCAACGTTGATAAGCCGGGCTTTTGGTTTGAATGCCGCTCGCTTTGGCAATCTGTTCACAGAACGCCTGACCATGTCCCACCGCATCGGTGGTGATCAACGCCTCGGCCTGTTCTTGCACCGAGAAATGGTGGCGTAGTTTGCGCAGTTTCCACAACTCTTTCCCCATTGCGCTCACGCCAAGCCCCGCCAACACGGAGATGAAGCCCGCCCAGCCCAAGCTGAGCCAATCGGCACTTTGAATCGACGTCACCACATTATCGATGGCCTGCCACGCCACTAAACCGGAAAATGTACTGAGCAGCGTCACGGCAAACCACTTGCGCCCCCGTTTGGGGCGAATCACTTGTTCTAGCTGCGATTCCACGGCGGTTTCGCTCTCTTCCGTCACCGTGGGTACAAACCGCTCGGTGGCAGCAAACTGTTGCTGCGCATTCAATTCGACGTGAGGTTCATCTGCTTGCAGCGGCTGACTGAACACTTGCTTCGTTTTTAATTCGCTCATTTCAGTTTGTCTCCAATCAAAATGTCTAACGCTTTATCCAGACGAATGTGTTTGCAAGGCTCGTCGCTGCTGTTGTCCATTGGGCGAAACGCCGTGAAATCAAACTGGCTCTGTTGCCAATAGTTCGGATTTGGCAGCTTTTTCGGGACATCGCCCGGATAAATGGTGAGCGCGTCCCCTCCCAACGTGACCCCTTGAATCGCCGAGACTTTTCCGTGAGGCGTCTCGATGTACCCCGATTGCGTTGCGCGCACCGACGCCATGCTGATGCAGGTCATCTCGATGTTTTCATATGCGGCATGTTGCCACGCCGGATGAATCATCTGTTGCAGCAACGACACCATATTCGGGTGCTGATCCGGTGTCACGTGGTCAGCTTTGGTCGCGGCAAACAAGACTTTATCGATTTTGGGTGCAAACATGCGGCTCAACATGCCGCTGCGGCCGTAGCGAAAACTCTGCATGATCTGCTCAATGGCGCTGCGCATGTCCATAAATGATTCATGGCCTTCATTGAGCGGCGACAAGCAATCCACCAACACAATCTGGCGATCAAAGGTGGCGAAATGATGTTTGTAAAACGCCTTCACCACTTTGTTTTGGTACTCTTCATAACGCTGTTTGAGCAGCGCAAGCATCGAGTGCTTCACTGTTTTGCGGTCACTGCTGATGTCGCGACACGGAAAGAACTGTAACACTGGCGCGCCTTCCAGCTCACCGGGCAACACGAAACGCCCAGGTTGCACCCAATGCAACCCTTGATCTTTGCACTGATGCAGGTAATCGGTGTACAGCTCAGCAATCTGCGCCAGCGTCTTTTCGTTCGCTTCCAGATCTAAATCGAGCGTCTCCAGCGCCGCCAGCCAAGGTTTCGCCAATTCAGCACGCGTGCCATGCAGCGCATTAAACTGCTGCGCAGACCACGTCGCGAAATCGAGTTCCAGTAGCGGCAAGTCCAACAGCCATTCGCCCGGATAGTCGATGATGTCGAGATAAAGCGTCGACGTGGCGCTGATGAGTTTGCGCGTGCGGCGCTTACTTTGATACTTGATCGCCAAACGGATTTCGCTGACGTCGCGGGTCGGCACCGGCCATTGCGGCGGCAGGCTGTGTAACTGTTCCATCGCTTCGTCGTACCCAAAGCGCGGCACCATTAAGTTGGTCTGCGGCACTCGCTTGGCGCCAATGATGCGCTTGTCACGCGCGGCAGCCAAAAGCGGCAAACTGTCGTGCGTTGAGGTGTGCAAAAGCTGATTAACCAGAGAACTGATAAACGCCGTTTTCCCGGCGCGAGATAGCCCCGTCACCGCCAAACGTACGTGAGAATCTAAACCGCGATGGATCAGGTCCGATACTTCTTGGCCAATTCGCTTCATTCAAGGTCTCCACTGGAATTCAATCACTGATATCGAGCATGGTAGCTGCTGTAATCTTAATACGAGATGAATAAAAAAGCCCCTGAATAAAATCAGAGGCTTAGTATTCGTTTGTTGCGATTGATTCGGACTAATCTTCTTCAATCAGCTTGTAGATCACAAACAACGAAATTTGCAGCAAGACAAACAGAACACAGGTGATCGTGACGTAGTTATTATCAAAGATGCTGATCCCGTGCAAAATCAGGTCGTAACCAAGAAAAGCTCCCACCACAACCGCAATCGCGATTTGCAGGATTCGAATAAAGCGAGGCATGTTGCTCTCCTGACGTTTTTAATAAGTGACTTAAGTATGATAGAGAAAGAGTATATAGAAAAAAGGTGCTGCGGACGCTGCACCTTTGTCATTTATTTGCTAAGAGTTGCATTACTCGGATCACAGACCCGAGCTGCAACGCTTATTTTGCTGCTTCAGCAATTTTGACTTTCCACGTATCTGGGCCCACTTGGTGTGCGTTGACCCCTTGCGAGTCGACCGCGACCGTCACAGGCATGTCTTCAACTTCAAATTCGTAAATCGCTTCCATCCCCAGATCTTCAAACGCAACCACGCGCGCTTTCTTGATGGCTTTCGACACGAGATACGCTGCGCCGCCCACGGCCATCAGGTAAACCGCTTTGTGGTTTTTGATGGATTCAACCGTTGCTGGGCCACGCTCTGCTTTACCAATCATGCCCATGATGCCGGTTTTATCGAGCATCATGTCAGTGAATTTATCCATACGAGTCGAGGTCGTTGGGCCAGCAGGACCCACCGCTTCGTCACCCACCGCGTCAACGGGGCCCACGTAGTAAATAAATTTACCTTTGAAGTCGACGCCTTCTGGCAAGCCTTCACCGTTATCGAGCATGGTTTGAATGCGTTTGTGCGCCGCATCGCGACCCGTCAGCAATTTACCAGACAGCAGCAACGTTTCGCCGGTCTTCCATTGTTGCGCTTCTTCAGCCGTTACCGTATCCAGGTTGACGCGGCGTGTGTTTGCGCCCGCTTCCCACGTAATTTGTGGCCACTCTTCCAGTTTGGGTGGCTGCAGATCCGCAGGACCCGTGCCGTCGAGCGTGAAGTGTACGTGACGCGTTGCCGCACAGTTCGGAATCAAGCACACCGGCTTCGATGCCGCGTGCGTTGGTGCGGTTTTGATCTTCACATCAACGACTGTCGTTAAGCCGCCCAGACCTTGCGCGCCGATACCCAGCTTGTTCACACGGTTGAAGATATCCAGACGCAGCTCTTCTTCTGCGTTTTGTGGACCGCGTTCAATCAGTTCTTGAATATCGATGTGTTCCATCAATGATTCTTTTGCCAGTACCGCCGCTTTCTCAGCCGTACCGCCGATACCAATACCCAACATGCCCGGCGGACACCAACCTGCGCCCATGGCTGGCAGCGTTTTCTCCACCCATTCAGCAATGTCATCAGACGGGTTCAACATCACCATCTTGGTTTTGTTTTCACTACCGCCGCCTTTCGCTGCGATCTGAATTTCCACGGTGTTGCCCGGTACCATGTTGATGTGTACCACGGCTGGTGTGTTGTCTTTGGTGTTGATGCGTTTGCCAGCAGGATCCATCAGTACCGATGCACGCAACGGGTTATCTGGATTGGTGTAAGCCTGACGAACCCCTTCATCCACCATCTGCTGAACCGTCATGTCGGTCGAGTCCCACTGAACACCCATACCGATGTTGACGAAACAGGTCACGATACCGGTATCCTGACAGATAGGACGATGGCCTTCTGCAGACATACGAGAGTTAATCAGAATTTGGGCAATCGCATCTTTCGCGGCCTGACTTTCTTCACGGTGGTAGGCTTTTTCAAGGGCTTGGACAAAGTCCAGAGGGTGGTAGTAAGAAATGTACTGAAGTGCATCAGCGACACTGCTGATCACATCCTGCTTGCGTATTACCGTCATTGCATGCCTCGTTATCATTATGCTTCCATGGGCTGAGGCTTGAGAGAATTGCGCGGCATGTCCGCGGAGCCAGAAGGCGAAATTCGACCGAACATGAGCACGTCTATCAAGTAGCAGCTTTTCGTTGGAGTTTTATGATACTCTTGCTTTCCTCAACACGCTACGCAGTGAACTGTCTCTTTGTCACAATTTACACAAATGAATAACAACGAAAAATCCCCGATTCAAGCCAAGCCGCTCACTTATCAACCGGATCTTGCCAATCAGCTGTTTTCTAAGGTCGAACATGAGCCTTGGGCGATGTTACTCCGTTCTGCATCCGAGACGCATATCGACAGTCGCTTCGACATTTTGGTCGCGCGCCCGCTCGTCACTCTGACCACATTTGGCGAAGAGACCGAAGTGCGTGAACCTAGTGGCGTGACATTGTCACAAGACGATCCGTTCGACCTCATCGCAACGCTGCAACAGCATTACTTGCCAGCACTCCCCTACGACGACGATCTGCCATTTATTGGCGGCGCATTAGGTTACTTTGCTTATGATTTAGGCCGTCGTGTTGAGCGCATTCCCACCTTGGCAGAGCACGATCTGACCGTGCCGGATATGGCCATCGGTTTGTATGAATGGGCGGTGGTCGTCGACCACCACACCCAAACCGCACGGGTGATTGGTCAAAACATTGCGAGCGCGGATGCGCTGCTTGAAGCCCCCACGCCAACCCAAGCCAATCCCTTTGCATTGACGTCACCGTGGCGCTCTAACATGACGCCGAATAGCTATCGAGAAAAATTCATTCAGGTGCAAGAGTATCTGCGCTCGGGTGACTGTTACCAAATCAACCTAGCGCAGCGTTTTCAAGCCCATTACCAAGGCAGCGAATGGCACGCCTATTTGAAGCTTGAACAGTTTAACTTGGCGCCATTTTCGGCCTTCATTCGTATCGAACAAGGCGCGATTTTAAGCGTGTCGCCAGAGCGCTTTCTTCAGGCGCACGAGCGCGCAATCGAAACCAAGCCAATCAAAGGCACTCGTCCACGCAGCGATGACCCCATCATCGACGCTGAGTATGCGAAAGCGCTGGCAGCGGCAGAAAAAGATCAGGCCGAAAACCTGATGATTGTCGATTTGCTACGCAATGACATTGGCCGCGTGGCCAAACCGGGGTCTGTGCATGTGCCAAAACTGTTCGACATCGAAACCTTCCCGGCGGTGCATCATTTGGTGAGCACCATTCGTGCCGAGCTGGACGCACAATACAATTACGCCGACCTGCTACGCGCAGGCTTTCCGGGTGGCTCCATCACCGGCGCCCCTAAAGTGCGAGCCATGGCCATCATTGAGGAATTAGAACCGCATCGCCGCAGCGCCTATTGCGGTTCGATTGGTTACATCAGCCGTCATGGCCGCATGGACACCAGCATCACCATTCGTACGCTGGTCGCGCAACAACAACAGTTATATGCATGGGCTGGCGGTGGCCTCGTCGCCGACAGCCAATGGGAAGCTGAATATCAGGAAACGCTGGATAAACTCAGCCGCATCCTTCCGGTATTGGCCGATTAACTTAACCATTTATCGAGAATGGCATCCAGCTCGGTCGCGGTATACGGCTTGGTCAGGATGTCATTCATGCCACACGCCATACAACGGGCGCGCTCTTCTAGTGTGGTGGCCGCCGTTAACGCGATGATGGGCATCGCAAAGCCGCTTTCCCTCAACCTTTCAGTGGCATCAAAACCATCCATCCCGGGCATACGACAATCCATAAAAATCAGATCGTACGGCTTGCTTTCCACCGCTTTGATTGCCTCAATGCCATTTTCGCAGTTGTCCGGTGTTAGATTCACCTTTTTGAGCATCTGATTAATCACCAACTGATTCATGCGGATATCATCGACCACCAAAATGGCGCGCTCAGGTAGCGGCGGCTTTTGCGAGCGCGATGGGCGGCCTTCGTATACCGGCACGCGAGCATCTTGCGTGCCGACTTGCAGTGGAATGGAGACAAAAAACTCGGTACCTTCCCCTTCGACGCTGGAAAAATCGATGCTCCCGTTCATCAGCTCTACCAGATTTTTGCAAATGGCCAGCCCCAATCCCGTACCTTCGTATTGACGGCTTGATGAACGATCAACTTGGGTAAACGGGTCAAACAAGGTGTCATGAGCCGCCAGCGGAATGCCAATGCCGGTATCGCTGATGCGCAGCAGCAGTCGCTCATCCACCCAGCGCGCTGCCACTGTCACCGCGCCTCGATGGGTAAACTTGATCGCATTACCGACCAGATTGACCAAAATCTGATTAATCCGTTCAACATCGCCAATCCAATAGGTTGGAAACTCACCACGCGTGTTGACCACAAACTCGATCTTTTTCTCACGCGCTTTGGGGGAAAAGATGCCGTTGAGGGTATGTTCCAAATCTTGCCAGCGAAACTGAGTTAGGATGAGTTGCATCATGCCAGCGTTCATTTTGCTGAAATCCAGCAAATCGTTGATGATGACGCGCAGCATGTCGCCCGAATGCTGAAGGTTGGTCAAATAGCTGAGTTGCTCTGGATCGAGCGGCGTATCCGATAGCAGCTCGGCGCTGCCAAGCAATCCGTTCAGTGGCGTGCGTAGCTCGTGGTTGATCATCGCGACAAACTCTTTGGTTGCCTTTTCAGACTCCTCCGCCCGTTTACGCGACTCATCTTGGCGTTTCATGATCAACTGGCGGCTCAATGCACTGCATAGCAACTCACCCACCAGCGACAACTGCTTCACAATGAAATCTCGCTCGATGTTGTCGGGATGAGTGGCAAACACCAAATGTCCCGCAGCAAGGCGTTCGACCATCAATGGCAGGCACAAATGATCGTGCTGCCAGTGCGGCACTTCCACATAAGGTTGAATGGTCGCAAGTTCCGAGACGCCCAATTGATTGCCCACTAAGCCATCGACTTGATCGGGAGACAACTGCAGGAACACATGCTCAATCACTGGGCTTTGCGTCAAGCGATCAAGCAACGTCGTCAACAGCGCGCTGTCTAACGTTCGTGACAAGAACGCCCGCCCAAAATAAATCAGCGTGGAGTCGATGTGCTCTTCAAACTCAAACTTATGCAAATCCTGCGATGTCTGTTTCTGCAACTGCTTCAGAGCCAGGTTCAACTGTTGGTTGGCGTGGTAGAGTTCATAACTCTTCTGTTCGAGCAACTTCTCAGCTTCTTTTCGCGCAGCAATTTCCCGTTTGAGTTTCCTTTCCATCGGAGACTCAGGACTCATGCGTTCACCTATTCCATTTGCGTGACCGTAAACCTGACACAGCGGTTGTCGTCGGTTTGGGGTTCCATCACCACATCGATTTTTTCACCGAAGTAATCCGCGCAGCCTTGCAAAAGCCCAAGGCAAACATGGGACATACACCGTGCGCTCTGGTAATCGAACGTCACTGCGGTGGATGATTCATCGATAAATTCAAACTTAGGTGGTTTGGCATCGGGGTAGAGCTTTTTCACTTCCACGTGTATGTAGTCCTCCACGTGGCGAATGAACGCAAAGCATCCGTTGACCTGGGACAGATTGGCCGACGCGGGTACCGTGCGATACAGCGACTGAAAAACACTGGCGCCGAACACGCGTTGCAGCTCATTGGCATCGATCCCCGTCACCTGACTGAGCTCAACAATGAGTTTCACTAACGCTTGATGATCGTAACTGCCTACCGACGTATACACACCCGAATCTTTTGCTTGTTCAAGAACTTGGTCTAATACCGCTAAGCCAAATTTATCTTCAACCAGCTCGAGAAACTCAGTAAAAATAATTCCTTTCATATTATTGAGCTATCCTTAAACTAGGCTCATAAAAGCATGATTCATAAAGTTTAGATTTTCAAATCACCGAGGGAGAGAATCATTTTGCGTCGTCTTAGCAAAGCCGAATTAATTCAGGGTTTCCAGTTGAAAACGCCTGTAGGTTATCACGCAGAATCGCTCCATCGCGTCGCTCACCTCGCCTCACGTTCCTTAAGAAAAGCATCCGTTCTGATTGGTTTTGTGGAACGTCCGACCGGGTTAAACGTCGTGCTGACCAAACGCGCCGCGCATTTGAAACATCACCCCGGTCAAATCAGTTTTCCCGGCGGGAAATATGAAGAAGGCGACGGCACGCTGTATCAAACCGCCATGCGCGAAGCGCGCGAAGAAATTGGCATTTCGGAAGATCAGATCCAGATTCTGGGGCAATTGCCTGAACTGGTCACCGTCAGTAAATTCGCTGTAACGCCGGTGTTAGCATTCATTTCGCCAGATTATAGAAGCCGCATCGATAAGAACGAAGTGGAAGAAGTATTCGAGGTACCGGCCGACTTCCTACTGGATCGTCGACAACTGTTCAGTAACACCTTTCAAATAAAAAACACCCCGCACAGGGTGTTCGCCATCCCATATAAACATCATTTTATATGGGGTATGACAGCACAAATCATCCAATCCCTACAAAAACATATAAATGGTGGTCAGTAACCCCAAACAACCTAGTGGTATTAGCCTTTTGCTAACAGGTTGCCTACATTTTGCACCCCTTGCGCAATCGTTTGCTCTGAGTTTTTCTCATCCTTCGACATACTCGGACAACTTTATCTAATCCATTCCGTTAACATTTTTTACATGTAGCACAGTTTTTTCGTGATCCACGATGTGTTTTTGACATATCATTCAATAAGCGCAGATAATTCATGATTTAGATCTATTTTTCGTAGGAGAAAATTCTGCAAAATTGCGCTCGACTTATTTCCTGTTCCCAAAATGAGTAAAACAACATGAATACAACAACTACGGTTTCGTCTACCACACAATCTGCTGGTAAATGGACCTATAAAGATTTCGTATGGTCTCTGTCGCTATTCGGCACCGCCGTTGGTGCAGGCGTGCTGTTCCTACCTATCAAAGCAGGTGCGGGCGGTTTTTGGCCATTAGTTATTTTAGCCCTTATCGCTGCTCCAATGACGTGGTTCGCTCACAAAAGCTTGGCCCGTTTTGTTTTGTCTGCGAAAAACCCTGAATCGGACATCACCGACACAGTAGAAGAGCACTTTGGTAAAACTGGCGCTAACCTTATTACCTTTGCTTACTTTTTTGCGATTTACCCTATCGTGCTGATCTACGGTGTTGGTATCACGAATACGGTGGATTCGTTCTTGGTTAACCAAATCGGCATGGAATCTATTCCACGCTGGCTACTGTCTGCTGCGCTGATTTCAGCCATGACAGCGGGCGTTGTGTTTGGTAAGGAATTGATGCTGAAAGCAACCTCTGCAATGGTTTACCCACTGGTATTCATCCTGTTGGCGCTGTCTGTCTTCCTGATCCCAGAATGGAACACATCCATGATGCAAGTGGCACCTGATTGGTCTGCTATGCCAGCAGTCATTTGGCTTGCGATTCCAATCATCGTGTTCTCATTCAACCACAGCCCAATCATCAGCCAGTTCACCAAAGAACAGCGCATGCAACATGGTGAAAATGCCGTTGTTAAAACGGACATGATCACTGGTGGCGCAGCGATGATGCTGATGGGTTTTGTGATGTTCTTCGTTTTCTCTGTGGTTCTGTCTCTGTCACCAGAAGAGCTAGCGATGGCACAAGCGCAAAACATCAGCGTTCTGTCTTACTTGGCCAACATCCACGCATCACCACTGATCTCTTACTTAGGTCCAATCGTGGCATTTGCGGCAATCACATCAAGCTACTTTGGTCACTTCTTGGGTGCACACGAAGGTCTGGTTGGTCTGGTGAAATCTCGCAGTGCAATGCCAATTAGCAAAATCGAGAAAATCTCTCTGGCATTCATCGTCGTCACCACTTGGATCGTCGCGATTGTTAACCCAAGTATCCTTGGCATGATTGAAACCATGGGCGCACCAATGATTGCTGCAATCTTGTTCCTACTGCCTGTATTCGCAATGCAAAAAGTGCCTGCGATGGCGAAGTACAAGACTTCAACACCAGTGCAAATTTTCACAGTTATTTGTGGTCTTGCTGCCATTACTTCTGTAATCTACGGCGCTCTTTAATCTCGGCCTCACGCATGAGTTTAAAGCACAGAATATAACGATAATAAAGAGCCTCCCTTTTCTAAGGGGGGCTTACTTTTGAGGTAATCAATATGATTAGTGTATTTGATATCTATAAAATCGGTGTCGGTCCTTCGAGCTCACATACAGTCGGACCGATGAAAGCGGGTAAGCAGTTTATTGATGACCTGCGTGCAATGGGAAAATTGCGCGACATCACTAAAATCACCGTGGACGTTTATGGATCATTATCACTGACAGGGAAAGGTCACCACACTGATATCGCAATCATCATGGGCCTGGCAGGCAACTCGCCAGAGAAAGTGGATATCGACGCAATTCCGGGCTTCATGGCTCGCGTTGAAGAAACTGAACGCCTTCCTGTTGGCATGCACTGTCATACGGTCTCCTTCCCTCGCGAAGGCGGCATGAATTTCCACAAATCGAATCTGTCACTGCACGAAAACGGCATGCAGATCCACGCGTGGATTGACGATGAAGTTGCTTACTCGAAAACTTACTACTCGATCGGTGGTGGTTTCATTGTTGACGAAGAGAACTTTGGTAAAGCGATTGAATCTCCGGTTCAAGTGCCTTACCCATTCAGTTCTGCTGAAGAACTGGTTCATCAGTGTAAAGAAAGTGGCCTGTCGATGAGTACACTGGTCATGGCAAACGAAAAAGCGCTACATTCGGATGAAGAAGTACGCACTTATTTTGCCAACATCTGGCGCACCATGCGTGAGTGTATGGAACGCGGCATGAGCACTGAAGGCATTCTGCCTGGGCCACTGCGCGTGCCTCGCCGTGCGGCAGCACTGCGTCAACAACTGCTGACGTCTGAAAAAATCACCAACGACCCAATGGCTGTGGTTGACTGGGTGAACATGTACGCTTTTGCCGTGAACGAAGAAAACGCTGCCGGTGGCCGCGTGGTGACAGCACCAACGAACGGCGCTTGTGGCATCATTCCTGCGGTTTTGGCGTACTACGACAAGTTCATCCAAACCGTAACCGAAAAAGATTACATCCGTTACTTTGCGGCTTCTGGCGCAATCGGTGGTCTGTACAAGCAAAACGCATCCATCTCTGGCGCAGAAGTGGGCTGTCAGGGTGAAGTGGGCGTTGCCTGTTCAATGGCGGCTGCGGGTCTGGCTGAACTACTGGGTGGTAGCCCTGAGCAAGTGTGTATGGCGGCTGAAATCGCGATGGAACACAACCTTGGCCTGACGTGTGACCCGGTTGCCGGTCAAGTGCAAGTGCCATGTATCGAACGTAACGGTATTGCAGCAGTGAAAGCAATCAACTCGACCCGTATGGCACTGCGTCGCTCTTCTGCGCCGCGCGTCTCTCTGGATAAAGTGATTGAGACCATGCTGGAAACCGGTAAAGACATGAACGCGAAGTACCGCGAAACGTCCACAGGCGGCCTAGCGGTGAAAGTGATTTGCTAATCACCCACCGGAACAAAATTAAGCCCGATGCCCTGTCATCGGGCTTTTTTGTGCCTGCTTGACGAATCTTTACTTAGTTTTACTCACTAACGACTTGTTTCAAATCGTGATCCGCTTATAAATAGTCATCATTATCACCATGCCAAAATGGGTTTGTTTTTAGTCTCATGTCAAAACGTCTTATGAAGAAAAAAGTCATTGCCATCGCGTTAGTTGGCCTTTTCGCAGCCGGAGCTGGCTACTATTTCTATCCAAAAGAAACGCCACCGAGTTTTGCAACCGAAACGGTCTATCGTGGCAAGATTGAAAATACTGTGCTGGCCACCGGGATGCTGCAAGCGTCCAAATTAGTTGCTGTGGGTGCGCAGGTCTCCGGTCAAATTGAGAAACTGGCCGTTTCGCTGGGCGATGAAGTCAAACAAGGCGATTTGGTGGCTCAAATTGACAGCCTGACCCAACAAAACTCGCTCAAAGAAGCCAATGCGTCGCTCAATAGCATCAACGCACAAATTCGCGCCAAACAGGCACAAATTCGCCAAGCGCAAGCCGAATACAATCGTCAAAAAGGCATGTTGGCAGACAAAGCCAGCTCCAAAGCCGACTATGAATCCGCGGAAGCATCGCTTGAAGTTTACAAAGCAGAGCTGGAACAACTAAAAGCCAATTTGGAGCAAGCCAAAATTACCGTGGACAGCGCCAAAGTGGATTTGGGTTACACCACCATTCAAGCGCCGTTTAATGGCACCGTGGTTTACAGCGCCGTCGAAGAAGGCCAAACCGTGAACGCCAATCAAACCACCCCCACCATCATCGAACTGGCTCAGCTCGACAAGATGACCATCAAGGCGCAAATTTCAGAAGCCGACGTGGTCAATGTGAAGCCGGGTCTGCCCGTCTATTTCACCATTTTGGGGAAACCGAATAAGCGTTATCACGGCACATTACGCGCCATTGAACCGGGGCCAACCCTGATGGATGGGGATGATAAAGATCTATCCGTGAGTGATTCAGAAGCAATTTACTACCACGGCCTGTTTGAAGTGGATAACCCAGATCGCGTGCTGCGTATTGGCATGACGGCGCAAGTCTCCGTGATTTTAGATAAAGCCGATGACGCGCTCTTGGTCCCTGCGCAAGTCTTGATTCGTCAACCGGGGCGTGAACAGAGCTATCAAGTACCCGTGCTAGTCAATGGCAAGGAAGAGATACGTGATGTGACCGTTGGCATTAATAACAAGGTCAACGCCGAAATCACGTCTGGCTTGAATGAAGGCGATCAAATCATTTTGGGCATGCCGGGTCAAAATGCCACCTCATCAAATCGTCGCATGGGCCCACCGGGGATGCGTTTCTGATGACACAAGCGTTACTTCAAATTAATCACGTTCACCGCCACTTTGCGGCAGGCGACGAGACGCTGACCGTACTCAAAGACGTCAACTTGACGATTGAGCGCGGTGAGATGGTCGCGATCGTCGGCGCATCCGGCTCCGGTAAATCGACTCTCATGAATATTTTGGGTTGCCTTGATCAGCCCAGTACGGGCGAGTACTGGATCAACGGTCAAGATACATCGACGCTCGATTCCGACGAACTGGCACGCCTACGCCGTGAATACTTCGGCTTTATCTTTCAGCGCTATCACCTGCTCAGCGATTTGACGGCTCTTGGCAACGTAGAAATTCCTGCCATTTACGCTGGTTACGACAAAACATCGCGCCAAGAACGCGCCACGTCCCTACTCGGCCGTTTGGGATTGTCTGATCGCTTAGATCACAAACCGAACCAACTCAGTGGCGGCCAACAGCAACGGGTGTCCGTTGCACGGGCATTGGTCAACGGTGGCGATGTCATTTTGGCTGATGAACCCACCGGCGCGCTCGACAGTAAAAGCGGCTCAGAAATGATGCAGCTCCTGCAAGAGCTGCATCAAATGGGTCACACCATCATCATCGTGACGCACGATATGAAGGTGGCCGAGTACGCCGACCGCATCATCGAAATTAAAGATGGTGAGATCCTCAGCGACACCGTAAACAAACCAGCTCAAGCTGCGACAAACTTCGACGCCGTCAAAGACCCCAAAGCCAACACGGCGTTTTCTCGCAGCCGTAAACTGCTGGATGATTTTTGGGAAGCGCTCAAAATGGCGCTGCTCGCCATGTCGAACCACAGATTACGCACCTTCTTAACCATGTTGGGCATCATCATCGGTATCGCCTCCGTGGTGTCGGTGGTGGCGCTTGGGAACGGCTCACAGAAATCCATTCTCGACAGTATCTCCTCCATGGGGACCAACACCATCGACATCATGCCCGGGACCGGATTTGGTGACCGGCGCTCAGGGCGAGTCCGCACCTTAACGGCGGCGGATGCGAATGCGCTATCCAATCTCTCGTTTGTCGACAGCGTGACGCCCACGCTGAGTACGTCCGTGACGATCAAATACGGTAACCAAGCCGTCACCGCCACCGTGCAAGGGGTTGGCCCAGACTTTTTCCGCGTGCGCGGCTATGAGCTAAGCGATGGTCAATACTGGGATCAATCGAGCGTGCAAGCCATGGCGCAAGAAGCCGTGATTGACAACAACACTCTGAAATCCTTGTTCCCGAATCAAGACCCGATTGGCGAAGTGATTTTCGCAGGCAATCTGCCGGTGCGCATTATTGGTGTCACGAAGGCCAAAGAAAGTGCGTTCGGCAATAGCGACTCGCTCAACATCTGGGTGCCCTACACCACCGTCAGTGCGCGCATGATGGGTCAGAACTATTTGAACCGTATTTCGGTTCGCGTGAATGACCATACGCCGAGCGATGCCGCTGAACAGGCGATCATCTCCTTGCTGAAAATGCGCCACGGCACGCAGGATTTCTTTACCATCAACACCGATACCATTCAGCAAAACATTCAGAAAACCACCGCGACCATGACGCTGCTGATCTCTGCCATTGCGGTCATCTCCCTGATTGTTGGCGGCATTGGAGTGATGAACATCATGCTGGTGTCGGTCACAGAACGGACGCGTGAAATTGGGGTGCGTATGGCGGTGGGCGCTAGACAAAGCGACATATTGCGCCAGTTCCTGATTGAAGCGGTTTTGGTTTGTTTGTGTGGCGGGACGATCGGTATCGGGGTCGCCTATTTAATTGGTGCGCTGTTTGCCACCTTTGGTAGTAGTTTTTCTATGATTTATTCAACCACATCCATTGTGTCTGCGTTCTTGTGTTCCACCCTGATCGGCGTTTTGTTTGGTTATTTGCCTGCGAAAAATGCAGCGCAACTGAACCCAATTGACGCCTTGGCACGGGAGTAACCCTTCATGAAACGCTATCAATATTCGACCATCGCTTTGTGCGTCTTGTTGGCAACAGGCTGCGTGGCACGCTCCGAACTACCCGAGCAACAGCTGGATGTGCCAGCGCAATGGCAAAACGGCCAGTCACAGCCTCAAGAACAAGCCATAAGCCATTGGTGGACCAGCTTTGGCGATCCACAACTCGATGGTTGGATCGACCAAGTGCTCGCATCCAACAGTGATTTAGCGCTGGCCACCCTCACACTGCGCCAAGCACGCTTAGAAGCCGGTTTAGCCACCAGCGATACGTATCCGGATGTCTCCGGCACCGTGTCGGCAGATCGCTCCAAGCCACTCGATGGTGGCGACAGTTCGAAGAGTTATCAAGCCAGTCTGAGTGTCAGTTATGAGTTGGATCTATGGGGCAAATTGTCAGCCGCCAAAGACGAGGCGATGTGGACAGCGCTAGCAACACAACAAGAACGTGAAGCCACAGCACAAAGCTTGGTCGCAACCACTGCGCAGCTGTATTGGCAGATTGGTTACCTCAATCAACGGGTCGAACTGAGCAACAATGACATCAACGATGCCCAAGAGACGCTCGCACTGACCGAAAGTCAGTATCGTCACGGGTCGGTGACGCGCCTGAACGTGCTTGAAGCGCAGCGCACACTGGCCGGGCTTGAAGCAACACATCGCGACTACCTGCAACAACGCACGGAAGCAGTGAACGCGTTTGCGATTTTGTTTGATCAGCCGCCGCAAGACTTGGCATCACGCATTCCTGCCCTACCCGATTACGCCGTTCCTGCGGTGGAAGCAGGTGTGCCTGCCGATGTCTTGAGCCGTCGTCCCGATGTCAAACAAGCCTTGTTCGAACTGAAATCAACACTTGCCGCCAAAGATTACAGCGACACCAACTACTTCCCATCGCTCACGTTGACGGGCGCGTTGGGCGGTTCGTCGACCGAACTGCGTAAGTTGCTGAGCGATCCCATTGGCTCACTGGGCGCTGACCTGACCATGCCGTTTCTGAATTGGAATGAAATGCAGCTCAATCGCGACATTGCACAAGTGAAATATGAATCAGCCATCATCACTTATCGCAAAACACTGTATGCCGCTTTCCAAGATGTCGACAATGCGCTGTCCGCCAAAGAAAACTACGCGTTTCAGGCCGAGAAACTGCAAAAACAGTACGACGCCGCAGCAGAGGCCGCCCGCATTTATCAAAGTCAGTATGAATACGGCGCGATTGAGATCACCACCTTGCTCGATGCACAGGAAAATGAACGCAGCGCTAAAGCCTCGTTATTGGAAAACCGTTACAACCAATTGGTGAATATGGCAACGGTCTATCAGAGCTTGGGGGGTGAGGATATTATTCAGGAATAATTCATTCTTTCGTTGAGTTATTGATTGATAAAAACTCACCTAACGTATGAGTACCAACGCTTTTGTCCGATCATGATGATCATTTCAAAAGCTTGGTACTCAACACATGTTTAAGAGAGATCCGTCACAGTGTTCCCAATTATTATTATTATCTCTGTATTTTACGCCTCTTCGCTGTAGCCACTTGTTTTATGGCGTGATTACATCCACCTATCGTTTTCCCCCTCCCCCTTATTGACATATAACCTGAATATATCCTGTTCATTTTATTTACACTCAACGACCATCGTCATTGATTCGTCAACGATTCGTCATTTGACAAATACAGTTCATAAATTATTTTTCGATTTGATATTCACCCAATAAATATCAAAAATAACGATTCACATCAGAACTAAGGAATTGTCTATGCGAATGAAAACGTCAGTAATCGCATTGGGGCTGTTCAGTAGCCTCACACTGTACGGTTGTGGAAGTGATGATTCAGAGGAATCCACCACCAGTTACAGTGTCAAAGCGATCGATGGTTACTTAAACGGCGCTCTGGTCTGGCTTGACCTAAATGAAAACTTCCAACTGGATGAAGGTGAGCCAAGTGCAACCTCCCAAGCTGGCGGGGTTGCAACACTCGATGTTGACGGCATTGAAGATCCCTCGATTTATCCGGTCGTCGTGCAAGCGATCGCCAACGAAACCATTGATGAAGACACGGGCAACGCCATTATCACTGGCTTTACCATGTCGGCCCCCGCCGGTGTCGCTCAAGTCACCCCCTTGTCGACCTTGGTGCATCTTGAAGTGAAATCCGGCGGCTCGGCCGACATTGCCGCCGCAACCACCAAAATCGCCAATCAACTTGGCATTAACGAAGCCGACGTCCTGTCTGATTATGGAACCGACAGCGGCAGTAAAACGGCGGCTTTCGCTGCGCGTAACTTGGTGTCATCGCAATCCATTCCAGAATCACCCAGCGAACTCAATGATGCCGCCAATGACACCGATGGCACCAATGAAGTCCTCGACAACGCGGCAGAAAAATCAGCCACGATTAAGACCACCGTCGAGTCAAGCAGTGAAGAAGAGTTGGAGAACATTTACCTCAACAGTGCCGGTAATCTCGACGAAGACTCCGACGGTGATGGATTTCCAAACGCCGACGACGATTTCGATGACGATCCACTGGAATGGCGCGACACCGATCAGGATGGTACGGGCGACAATGCCGATACCGATGATGACGACGATGGCGTACTCGATGCAGACGATGCTTTCCCACGCAACGGGGACGAAACCACAGACACTGATGGTGATGGTATTGGTGACAACGCAGACTCCGATATTGATGGCGACGGCTACCTCAACGAAGACGATGATTTCCAAACGAACCCACTTGAGTGGTTAGACACCGACGACGATGGCACCGGAAACAACGCTGACACCGACGATGATGGCGATGGCGTGCTCGATACGGAAGACGACTTCCCACTAGATAGCAGCGAAACCACCGATACCGATGGTGATGGCATTGGTAACGAAGCCGATACCGATGACGACGGTGATGGCGTGCCTGACGTGATCGACGGCGACGCCTTGGATCCTGACGTTGGCGCCAGTGATATTGGCCAGATCATTGCCTACATGGCTGAGCAAACCACGCTCTACGCCGTGTATGCAGACGAAGACGACAACGACGTGATGCGCGTTTATAGTGAGCAACTCGATGTCAACGGCACCATGGCGACCATGACCACACAGACGGTTGTGAAAGCCAACAAAACCGAAGTCGACGTCGATATTGGCAACTCTGATTGGTTGCTGACATCGTCAGGCTGGGCGACGCAAAGTGGTGAATACACCATCGACTTTTCCAACAATCTGTTAGTCGCTTATCCCACCGATTTTCCTGACATGAGTTATTCGCTCAGCGGCAGTATTACGTCACTGGTCGATGAGGTGATTGCAGAGAGTGACTTTGATTGGGATGAGTATACCGATGAGAGCGCCACCTTCCCGGCCGATTCTTATCTGATCAAACTGGGGTTAACGCCAACACAAGATACTTACTACTTGTGGGATTGGACCCCGTATTTGCATGACAACCTCAATAGTGATAGTCGCAATGACATCACAGCACTGAGCGAGTTGATATTTGACACGCTGGGGGCCAGCTCGGTATCCACCGGAGAGTTCCAAGGCATGAGTATCGGCGAGGACATTGCGGTGAAATTCGTCGATGATAACAGCAGCAAAACCGCGCAATACTACACCATCGATTGGGATTCAGGCTTTGCCACACTCGTTGCGACCGGCACCTGGTCTTTGGAAACGGTCAACACCGAATCCTTGTTGCTGTTTAGCGTTCCGAGCGCTGCGCTCACCGCGTTTGGCGATGATTTCGATGAACCAACGGCGGACATGTTGGTCAGCGTGTATGATGGCGCCGTTTACATCGGGAATCACGAAACAGCGGATGTTTTGCTTGAGAAAGAAGACATCGTGCTGATCAGCGCAGCAGCGAAAGAAGCATTGATTAACGCCGCCGACATTCCACTCACACAATGCAACGAAGGCGATTCGGACGGTACCACCACTGTGGGAATGACCGAATTTGAAGCCGCGATCGAAAGCTGTTTGGGGGCGAGCCCGATCACCAGTGAGATGGTCAGCGGCCAGAACTTCCATCGCATCCGTGGTGACGGGAGTACGCGTGATTACACCTTCAATGCCGATGGTTCGCTGACGGTTTACAAAGACAGTGTTGAGTCGTACACCGCCTTGTGGACCATCGAAAACAACTACGTCAAGATCACGTATGAAGGCAATACCGAGGAGAGCTGGTATTGGGCGCTGGTCGATTACAACGACACCAACTGGTCACTGAAATTCCTTGAGACTTATCTCGAAGACACCACACCCATCACTGAAATTTGGGCGGACACGGTGAGCTTGGTGGATGTGGGAAGCTGCGTGATTGAAGAGGGTTTGGAGAAAACCTACAGCGACTTTGTTGCGACCTTGAGTGCCTATGAACAGTGTCACGAAGGGCTGCCAAGTATTTCGACAGCCGACCTTGGTGGTGCTGAGTTGTATCGCGTGAAGTCCAATGGCGAAACGCGACTCTATACCTTCGCTTCAGATGGCACCGCAACGTACTACAAAAATGGCGTCGCACGTTCGCGAACCTGGTCGATCAATGACGAGGGATTCATCGAAATTCGGTATTCCGACACTGGTATCGATCAATACCTGGCACTGCTGGATGAACCAGAAAACGATGAACTCCAATTTGCCGTGTTTGCTCCGGACGACAGCGAAATCTGGCTCACCCAATACACCAGTATTGATGGCTATCCCGACATTGAAGAGTGCACAACGGGTAACTCTGACTACGATGAGAATGATGATCCAATCACCACCTCGACCTATGCAGAATACACCCAGTACGTGGACGATTGCTTGGCAACAACAGGCTCTGGTGCCGCATTCAGCAGCGACTTCATGGAACAGTTGCCACGCAGCATGAACACCACTTATGACGGCGAAGTTGAGTCCTATACCTTCAACGCGGATGGCGCAACAGGCACCTACAGTGAAGGCACTGAATCCTTCAACTTTAGCTGGAGCGTTGACGATGAGTTGGGCGAGTTGATTATCACGTTGAACGTCAATGGGCAAACTTACATTGATAATATCCGTATCGTCGATTCCGACGGCGTTCAGTTCTCAATGAAAGTGCTCTCGCGCTCAACCGAGTTGGATGGCACCGATGAAACCAGTGGCGGCGATCTGTGGACGGGAATTTATACATTTGAATAATTCACCCCACACGCCAACATAAACGATAAAACGCAAAAGCCGCCCGATTGGGCGGCTTTCTTCATCAACTTATTGTTGGATGAAACGCAACAGGTCTTGATTGATTTGGTGTTTATGGGTAGTACAAATGCCGTGTGAGCCACCTTGGTAAACTTTCAACTCTGCATGAGGCAGCTGCGCCGCGGCCGCTTGACCACAAGTTTCAAACGGGACGATTTGGTCGTCGTCGCCATGAATCACCAAAGTAGGAATGGTCATCGCTTTCAAATCTTCACGCAAATCCGTTTCAGAAAATGCTTTCACACAGTCATACAAGGCTTTGATTGACCCTTGCATGCCCTGACGCCAGAAGCTATCTCTCACCCCTTGAGACGGTTTAGAACCCGGGCGATTGTAACCGAAAAACGCTTCAGACAGGTCGCTGAAGAACTGCGAGCGATCCTCTTCGACACCGCGGCGAATGCCATCAAACACTTCAAGTGGCACGCCATTTGGATTGAATTCGGTTTTCAGCATGATGGGGGTAATCGCACCAATTAAGACCGCTTTAGCCACACGCGCAGTGCCATGGCGTCCAATGTATCGCGCCACTTCGCCGCCGCCAGTGGAGTGACCCACATGGATGGCATTTTTAATGTCCAGATGCGCCATCAATTCAGCGAGATCATCTGCATATTGGTCGAGATTGTGACCTTCCCAAGGTTGTGACGAGCGGCCGTGGCCACGACGGTCATGCGCAATCACGCGGTAACCCTGTTGTGCAAGAAACAGCATTTGATCTTCAAATGCATCCGAGCTCAACGGCCAACCATGACTAAACACAATCGGTTGACCTTCACCCCAATCTTTGTAGTAAAGCGATGTGCCATCTTTTAAAACCAAGTAGCCTGAGTTGTTCATCATAAATCTCCACTTAAATCGTAATACATCTGTTTTTGTTGTCGTTGTTGTTTTGACAGGGCTTATGCTGCGCCGAAAGCCCCTATGTGTATAACGGAATTAATCGATGGGATTGATGAAAAAAATTCTCAGACCTTGTGCCATGGATGTGAGTATACTCTTTCCCCGTATGCCTGCTTTTAAGGGCATCACCTCATTCGTGAAGCCCGCTTTTGCCGTCACTGAATGCCACGTGATAGTCACTTGATGCCAGTAGGGTAAGAAATGCAGACACAAAAAAAGCCAGTCGTTAAAAGACTGGCTTCGTCGCAATTTGCTCAGGGCTTAGGCGTCGCCGCTGTAGATACAACCTGCGGTGCAGGTTTCTTTAATTTCGACTTTGCTCAGCAACGGCAAGCTTGGCTTGAGCTGTTGCCAAATCCATTTCGCCAGCACTTCGCTGGTTGGGTTTTCCAAACCGTCAATGTCATTCAGGTAGTAATGGTCGAGACGATCATAAATCGGCTTAAACGCAGCCTTGATTTCAGCAAAGTCGACCAACCAACCCGTATGAGGATCCACGTCACCTGCAACATACAGGCGAACCAAAAAAGAGTGTCCGTGCAAGCGACCACATTTATGGCCTTCCGGCACGTGTGGTAAATGGTGAGCTGCTTCAAACATGAACTCTTTGTAAATCTCGGTTTTCATCTTGGTTCTCGGGCTTTCAAAAGAGACGCAATACTACGGAATCTCGCTCTGTGAGACAAGTCACTCCATCAGTAATTCCACACTTTCGAGTACGCATCGCGCTCTTATCAGCGTCGTAAATATGGCACCGATGTCAAATTTTTGAGCGCAATGTTGCTGCGTCACATTTCTAAAAACCATATTTTGTTTGTGGTCACAGTAACTTAAGTTTCATTTTTGCACTACTTTACTTTAACGCTATATTCACATCGTCAACCCTACATTAAAAACTATAAGCGAATCATGAGCTCAACCATTACAACTAAGCTTTTGTTGACCCTAATTTCCGTTTTCGCCATGGTGTTGGCTGGCTCAACCGCCTACCAATATTGGCAACAGCGCGATCTGATCAACTCCGTCCTCAGTGAACAGTTGCACGATAAAGCGAGCAACTATTTTGACAGCCTCAATATGATGATGCTCACCGGCACCATGGCGCAAAAAGAAACATTGCGCCAAAAGGCGTTAGCGCAAGATGGCATTGAACAAGTGCGTGTGTTGCGTGCTGACGCTGTCAGCAAGTTGTATGGCCCCGGACAGGAAAACCAAAAACCAGTCGACGACATCGATCGCCGCGCGCTAGGCGGCGAATTCATCCTTGAGCCCTATGAGGCCGACTGGGGCAAAGGCATTGTGGTTGCCCTGCCGATGAAATCGAGCGAAAGCTATCGCGGCACCAACTGTGTCGCCTGCCACATGGCGCCAGAAGGTGAAGTCCTCGGTGTGATTCGTCTGGAATACAATCTCAACCACCTCAACAAACTCATCAGCCACCGCACACTCATTGGTGTCGGCATCATGGCCGTCATCGCATTGGTGGGCTTTTTGGTCACCATGATGCTGATTCGCCGCATCATCGTCCGCCCGCTACAGCGTACATCCAGCTTCATGAGCCGCGTCAGCGAGAGCAAAAACTTGTCACAACGCCTTGAGCACAGCAAGAAGGATGAATTGGGACAACTCGCCACCGCCATCAACTCGCTCATGGATACGGTGTCTCACAGCTTGGAACAAGTCCAGAAAACGTCTCATTCGCTCGCCAGTTCGGCAAACCGACTCACGGGTGTGGCGCAGGTCACTGACCAAGCGGCCAATAACCAGCAACGTGAAACCGCCGAAGTTCAGATCAACATCGAAGAGATGCAAGCCAAACAGAGTGATGTCGAACGAGCCACCGTCGATGCATCTTCGCTCATCAATCACACCACATCGGTCGCGCAACAAAGTGCACAACAAGCACATGTGGCCAGTCAAGACATCAAGCATTTGGTCGGCGACATCGAATCGGTGAAAGATAAAATTTCCCAGCTCAATGATCAAACGGGTGAAGTATCGTCCATTTTGGAAGTGATCAAAGGTATTGCTGAACAGACCAATCTGCTGGCGCTGAATGCCGCCATTGAAGCAGCCCGCGCGGGCGAACAAGGACGCGGATTCGCTGTCGTGGCAGATGAGGTACGCAACCTCGCCTCGCGCACAGCCGAAGCCACCGGCAACATCGAAAAAATCATCGCTCAATTCCAGCAAGACAGTGAACAATCGCTTTCGTCGGTCGACACGGTGTGCGCGCAAGCCCATCAACGTTCGGGCGAGGTGGAAGAGTTGTCTTCAGCCATGACCAACGCGGTGTCGGAAATGCAACAAGTGCTGGCCCACGCGCACAGTATTCAAGAGCAAACGCGCCTCACCACGCGCGTCAGCCAAGATGTGCAGGGCAAGATCGAAGTCATCACCCGTCATGCCGATGACACCTCACAATCGGCCACACAAACACGTGAAATCAGCTTGGATCTCGAACAGTTGTCGCAACGCCTGGAATCTTTGCTCAATCAATTTACGCTTTCGCATAAGAAATGAGCGTTCAGAGCACATTAATGGTTGATGCCAGCGAATTGACAGGTAATATGTCCCGTTGAATCTGTAGAATTCAATCCAACCCAATGTTTCGCTTATTTTTTAAACATTAAGCACATTTTAGAACCGTGGGTGGAGTTTTTACCTCAATGGAGACTATATCAAACATGACTTACGCGCCTGTAAAAGACGTACTTAGCGGTAAGCTGGCAGTAGACAGTGAAGTCACTGTCCGTGGCTGGATCCGTTCGCGTCGCGATTCCAAAGCTGGAATTTCATTCCTTGCCATCTATGACGGCTCTTGTTTCGACCCGATTCAGGCCGTGGTCCCTAATAATCTGAATAATTACAACGACGAAGTATTAAAGCTGACAACCGGCTGCTCTGTCGAAGTAACAGGTAAAGTGGTTGAATCTCCTGCGAGCGGTCAAGCATTCGAATTGGCAGCCACCGACGTGAAAGTGGTTGGCTGGGTCGAAGATGCAGACACTTACCCAATGGCGAAAACCCGTCACTCAATCGAATACCTTCGTGAAGTGGCGCACCTGCGTCCACGTACCAATGTGATCGGCGCTGTGGCCCGTGTGCGTAACTGCCTGTCACAAGCGATTCACCGTTTCTACCACGAGCAAGGCTACTTCTGGGTCTCTGCGCCACTGATCACCGCTTCTGACGCTGAAGGTGCAGGCGAAATGTTCCGCGTATCAACGCTAGACATGGAAAACCTCCCTCGCACAGACGCAGGCAAAGTAGACTACAACGAAGACTTCTTTGGTAAAGAAACGTTCCTGACTGTATCGGGTCAGCTCAACGCAGAAACTTACGCGTGTGCACTGAGCAAAGTCTACACCTTCGGTCCGACGTTCCGTGCTGAAAACTCAAACACTAGTCGCCACCTTGCGGAATTCTGGATGGTTGAGCCTGAAGTGGCATTTGCTGAACTAGACGACGTGGCGAAACTGGCAGAAGACATGTTGAAGTACGTCTTCAAAGCTGTTCTGGAAGAGCGTCGTGATGACCTTGAGTTCTTCGCTCAACGCATCGATAAAGAAGCGATCACTCGTCTGGAGCAATTCGTTGCTTCCGATTTTGCACAAGTGGACTACACCGACGCGATCCAAATCCTGCTTGATTCTGGTCGTGAGTTCGAATTCCCAGTTGAATGGGGCATCGATATGTCTTCTGAGCACGAGCGTTTCCTTGCTGAAGAGCACTTCAAAGCGCCGGTTATCGTGAAGAACTACCCGAAAGACATCAAAGCGTTTTACATGCGTCTGAACGACGACGGCAAAACCGTTGCAGCGATGGACGTACTTGCCCCTGGCATCGGTGAAATCATCGGTGGCTCTCAACGTGAAGAGCGTCTAGACGTTTTGGATGCACGTATGATTGAAATGGGCATCGATCCTGAGCACATGAGCTGGTACCGCGACCTGCGTCGTTACGGCACCGTACCGCACGCAGGCTTTGGTCTCGGCTTTGAGCGTTTGGTGTCTTACGTGACTGGTATGGGCAACGTCCGTGACGTGATTCCATTCCCACGTACACCACGTAGCGCAAACTTCTAATTTGGTTCTAACCAAGATCTAAGTTTGTTCTAACCGAGATCGAAGTCGGCTCAAATTAAGAAAAGCCTCCGCATGCGGAGGCTTTTTTGTATCTGCGTTTGGCTTGGTTTGGCTATGAGTCGATGTCCATTTTGGCCGCGTAGCGCACGCTCAGTACGCAAATCGCCAACATCACAAATGGGATCGCCGCGGCGGTGTATTCGGTCCAAAACAATCCCGCAAACGACTTGGCTAAAATCAGGTGTGCGAAAATCAGGATCAGCGCACTGAGAATTGCCACGCCAATCAACTTCACTTCGGGTCGAATCGATCTGTTTTTCATCTTTGCTCCTAAGCTAGCAACTGCCCTAACCCATTGAAGCACAGCCGCTTCTCAACTGCCTAGAACAGATCCCAACGATAAAAGCGATACAGTTGATGCCATCTCAATACCTGCTCCACATCGCGCCCCAAACCGAACGAATCGCCCGCACATTCAACACCTGAATGACCATCCGTCATGGTCACTCCGGAATGAGCCACCGCGTTGCGATGAAAGCCCCCAGCCTTAATGTGATTTAAGTCACATATATCATGTGTCGTTTTGCTACATTATGACTCCGATTGCAAAGCGCATCGCCTTGATGCGCTCAGACGACTGAGTACATGCCACTGAAGAGAAGCGACCATGAAAACGATCGATGAAAACAAATTGGATTATCGCGGCGAAACAAACGGGATTCATCAATGGAATGCCCCAAGCGGCCAACCTTACTATTGGCATCCCGACTGGCTGCACATTGCTGAAGACACCACCGGACAAAAAGCGCCAACCCCACTCGACATCAAACCCGGACAAACCGCGACCAAACAGCACGCGGTTGCTGCGATTCTCAAACACATCAATCAATGGGCAGCGGATCAGTTCACCAAACATGGCGACATTGAAACGCAAGCACACGAATCTGAATTCAATCTCAAGCGATAGTGCACAATTTAATCAGGGCGGCACTTATACCCACTAAAGTGCGCCCGTTTCTGGCCCATGAATGTGTAAAAATCACGCACAGTGGCCGCCCAACGCCAACGATAACGATTGCATAACAATTTCTTTACGCATCTTTCGACACAACACCTGTATTTCTGAGCATTTCCGTCATTTGCACGCTGCGCACTTTTTCATCATCACATCAATAAAATTTAAAAATCCCTGCTTTTTATCGCAGATTTTTCATCGAAAACGATCGCTTTTTCTGACCTTCAACGCCAAATGAAAATTTTTTGAATTTTTCTGTTACGCGCAGTTGTCACAGGTATTTCAGAAAGGTATAAATACGATAAATTTCGATGAAATTTCCCACCCTCCTTAACTAACATGGATGAGCATTATGTTTGAAAAAGTTGTCGCGGCCCCGGCTGACCCCATTCTTGGCCTCACTGAAGAGTTTAAAAAAGATCCTCGTGCAGAAAAAATCAACCTAGGCGTTGGTATTTACAAGAATGAAGCCGGTGAAACACCAGTTCTTGCGACAGTGAAAAAAGCAGAAGCAGCACTGCTTGAGTCAGAAAAGACCAAATCTTACCTCACAATTGAAGGGACTGCAGAATACGGCCTAGCGGTTCAAAAACTGCTCTTTGGTGCCGACTCTGACATCGTGACCCAAAAGCTGGCAAAAACAGCTCAAGCGCCTGGTGGTACCGGTGCACTGCGTGTTGCGGGCGAGTTCATCAAACGCCAAATCGGCGATGTTAAGGTGTGGATCAGTAACCCGACATGGGCAAACCACCACGGTGTGTTCAACGCAGCGGGTCTAGAAACCGTACAATACGCTTACTACAATGCAGCAGCGAAAGACAAAGACTTCGCAGCCATGGTTGCAGATCTAGAAAACGCCTCAGCAGGCGATGTGGTTCTCCTGCACGGATGCTGCCATAACCCAACCGGTATCGATCCAACCGCAGAAGAGTGGGAAGTTCTGGCGAAGTTGGTGGCAGACAAAGGCTTGCTGCCGATGTTTGACTTTGCGTACCAAGGCTTCGCAAAAGGTGTGGAAGAAGACGCGGCTGGCCTGCGTACATTTGCGAAATACAACAAAGAAATTCTCGTTGCGAGCTCATTCTCGAAAAACTTCGGTCTGTACAACGAGCGCGTTGGTGCATTCACCATCGTTGCAGAATCTGAAGGCGTGGCGACGACTGCATTCTCTCAAGTGAAAGCAATCATCCGTTCAATCTACTCAAACCCACCTGCACACGGTGCTGCAGTGGTCACTCACATTCTGAACAACGCAGCACTGCGCGCAGAATGGGAAGCAGAAGTCACTGAAATGCGTGAGCGCATTCAAGAGATGCGTGAGCTGTTCGTAACCACACTAAAAGACATCGGTGTCACCGCAGACTTTAGCTTCATCGAGCGTCAAAACGGCATGTTCTCTTTCTCTGGCCTGAGCAAAGAGCAAGTGGCTCGCCTGAAAGATGAATTTGCGATTTACATCGTCGGCTCTGGCCGTATCAGCGTTGCAGGCATGACGAAGTCAAATATGGCACCGCTGTGTGAAGGCATCAAAGCCGTCTTATAAGCACCGCGATGGTCATCTGTAAAAGCCGGCAAATGCCGGCTTTTTGTTTTTGTATCATCGGTTCTACGGCGTGTTACAGCGTGGCTTAGTAATTGAAGCGCAGTGTCAGCGCCATTTCATTGATGTAATGCCCTTTCCCATCGCGGTAGGCAATGAACCCGCCCAAGGCCACACGGCGAAACAGAGCGTAATCTGCGCGCAACGTCGCGATGTTTTCATCTTGCCACTGATTGCGAATGGCTTCCCCCGTCAAGCTCATCTCAAACTTAGGCGTGACGGCATAACGTAAACCGATATCCGCGCTGTACACAAAATCAGTTTCGTTGTCACCCTGTTCGACTCGAATGCGTACCCCGCCAACTTTCACATGCGTCACCAAGTCCAGTTGCTTCGCCAATGACCAGCGATAACCGCCCCCAAAACGCAATTGATAGCGTTCAATGGTGTCGTCATCCGGGTGATAAAACCGAGCGCTATAATCACCAACCAGCAACCCATTGGACTCTTGCCATTTATAGCTGACGCCAAGCCCCACACTCGTCACGTTGTCGCTTTCACCCTTCGCATATAAGCCCGTGACACTCCCAGAACTGAGGTGTGCATCCAGATAATCGTATTGCAATGGCAATTGTTCATTAAGGCGATGGGCAGACACGGTCGATGCAACAGCGAATAGCATCATGATTCCCCAACGTTTTCTCATCACAGGCTCCTTGTGTCGAACGTCTTCGATCAATCTTAGTCCAAACCGTGCTATGCGACTGCGATATCTTGAGCAATTCTGCGGGAAGACAAAATTTCGTGTAGAATTAATGCTTTCCAACACCGCCAAGCTGTGTCTGTTTGAGAAACATGCACGACGTAACGACAGGAGCCCAAGATGGAAGCCGAACTTTTAGAAATAAAAAACTTCCTCAGCCAATACCCGCCTTTTAGCGATCTCCCCGAGGAGACGCTGGAAGCGATCGCCCACAGCGTCGAAATTGCCTATTACCGTCAAGACACCCCCATCATTCGCTTTGGTGATCACATCGAAGACTTGTTCATGGTGCGCAGCGGTGTGGTGGAAGTCTACCGACGCAAAGGTGAGCTGTATAACCGCCTGACCGAAGGTGGGTTGTTTGGACAAATGGGACTGCTGACCAACAACAAAGTCCGCTTTCCAGTGACGGCCATTGAAGATACCTTGGTGTACTGCATTCCCGAAGCGATGTTCCAATCGCTGTATGAAGAGCACGATGCCTTTGCCGATTATGTTGAAGTGCAAGACAACGCTCGCCTGCGTCAAACCGTGTCCAATACCGCTGAGCAAAACGACCTTACCACGGTGAAGGTCAAACGCTTGATTACCGGCGATGCGCCCTATGTGCATAACACAGCAACGATCCAAGAAGTGGCGGTGAAAATGGCGGAAGAAAACGTCTCGTCCGTCTTGGTCATCGACCCGGAAATTTTGCAAGACGAAGAAGATGACAGTCGCCCGCTGATGGGCATTTTGACTGATCGTGACCTATGCCGCCGCGTCATTGCAACCGGCATCGACCACAATGAGCCGGTGACCACCGTGATGACCACGGAAGTGATCTCGCTCGATCACAATGCGTACGTGTACGAAGCCATGCTCACCATGTTGCGTTATAACGTTCACCACCTACCCGTGCTAAAAGAACAGACCCCGATTGGGATCATCGATTTGACCGATATCGTACGTTACGAATCGCAAAACTCTCTGCTACTGGTGAGCAGCATTTTCCAACAAAACACCATCGCTGACTTGGCGCAAATTTCAAAGCAGGTGAAAGACAGCTTCGTGCGCATGGTCAACGAAGACGCGAACTCCCACATGGTTGGCACCGCAATGTCGGTGATTGGTCGAAGCTTCAAGCAACGCATTATTGAACTCGCCGAGGAGCATTTAGGCGCCGCGCCGATTCCTTACTGCTTCCTTGCGCTAGGCTCAATGGGGCGCGATGAGCAATTGATCGTGACCGACCAAGACAACGCCATTATTCTCGATGACAGCTACGATGAAAGCGAACACGGCGACTATTTCGCAGAGTTAGCTAAGTTCGTTTGCGATGGCCTTGATCAATGCGGGTATAGCTACTGCACCGGCGACATCATGGCCACCAACCCAATGTGGCGAATGACCCGCCAAGAGTGGGAAGCATGCTTTGCAGATTGGATTGATGACCCTAATCCAAAGGCGCTGCTCAACGCCTCCATCTTCTTTGATTTAGATGGCGTCTATGGCCGCTTGAAATGGGCAGAGCAACTCAACGGATTCATCGTCCGCCGCGCCCGTCGCAACAATCGATTCTTGGCGTGTCTGGCTCGAAACGCACTCAATCGTACGCCGCCGCTGGGCTTTTTCAAAGACTTCGTGATGGAAAAAGATGGCCGCCACAACAACTCTATCAACCTCAAACGTCGTGGGACCGCGCCACTCGCTGACTTGATTCGTGTACATTCACTCGCCGTCGGTTCGCGCGCGAAAAACTCGTTTGAACGACTGGATGACATTATTGACGCAGGAATACTGCCCAAAGGTCGTGGACAAGATCTGCGGGATGCCTTGGAGTTCATCTCCATGGTGCGTATTCGTCACCAAGCCATCGATGTGGAAAACGGCATTGACCCAGACAACAACATCGAACCCGAAAACTTGTCGGAATTTGAACGTCGAAATTTGAAAGATGCGTTTCAGATCCTCAGTAACGCGCAAAACTTCCTGAAGTACCGCTATCAGGCAAGCAACAGTTTCAAATAGGCAGCGACCATGAAAAGACTTTTTCAAGCGCCCAGCATCGACTGGCCGTACAAATACCGGGCCAAGCAGAATGTGGTCAGTCACCCGTGTCTGCAACGGTTTTATGCAGCCACCCTCCCCGATGGTAACACGCCACTGAGCGAGGTGGAATTCGTGGCGATGGATTTTGAAACAACCGGCCTGAGTGTCGACAAAGACGAAATCATCACGATTGGCTTGGTGCCTTTCACTTTGGAGCGCATTTACCTCAATCGCGCCAAACACTGGACCGTGCGCCCACGTCAAAAGCTAGATGAACATTCCATCGTCATTCATGGGATTACACACAATGACATTATGGATGCTCCCGATCTGAGCGACATTTTTGAAGAAGTGTTGGAACACTTGGCGGGGCGTGTATTGGTGGTGCATTACCACCGCATCGAACGTGAGTTTCTTGACCGAGCGCTCAAGCGCCGTATCGGCGAAGGGATTGAATTTCCGGTGATTGATACGATGGAAATCGAGACGTTAATTCAAAAGCGCCTAACGGCGGGGCTGTGGAACCGACTGCGCGGCAAGAAACCGGAATCAGTACGGCTGGGACAATCACGCATGCGCTACGGGCTGCCCGCTTATACGCCGCACCACGCGTTGACCGATGCCATTGCCACCGCAGAACTGTTGCAGGCTCAAATCGCGCATCACTATTCCCCTGACCAGCTCATTCGCAACTTTTGGCTCTAAACGCGACAACGCATCCGTTCGCATCCCCCCAATGCGATAGACAAAGTGCAGATAGACAAAGTGCAAATACACAAAAAGGAGCCAAATGGCTCCTTTTTCTTTATTCGCGTTTCAACCTTACAGCTTGAAGCGACGAATTTCTTGTTCAAGTTCAAACGACAGCTGAGACAATTCAGCCGCTTGAGAAGCCGCTTCGTGCGCTTCTTGAGCCAGATCGTTTGACACATCACGGATGCCTTCAGTGTTACGCGTGATCTCAGAAGTGACCGATGCTTGTTCTTCAGCCGCCGATGCAATCTGAGTCGCCATATCACTGATGTTTTCAACGGCATTGTGAATCTGCGTCAGGCTTGCCGCTGCAGAGTTTGAATCATCCACACTGGTATCCGCTAGCATGCGGCTATCATTCATGATCCCGACAGCTTTAGACGTTGTGCCTTGCAGCGTCTCAATCATGGTTTGAATCTCTTTGGTTGAGGCATGCGTTCGTTGGCTCAGCACGCGAACTTCATCTGCAACCACCGCAAAGCCACGACCTTGATCGCCCGCACGCGCCGCTTCGATCGCCGCGTTCAGTGCCAACAAGTTGGTCTGCTCTGCGATATCCTGAATGGTCGATAAGATGGTGCTGATTTGATTGCCGTGCACTTCAAGCTCTTGAATCACACCCGTTGCAACTTGAACTTCTTGCGCCAAGGAGTGAATCGAGTTTTGAGTTTGAGAAACCTGCTTCGCGCCATGAACACAGGCGCTGACCGCTTCAGAAGAATTCTGCGCGGTGTTCTCTGAGTTGTTTGCAATCTCTTGCGTCGCCGCAGCCATTTCATTGATGGCGGTCGCCACCATGTTGATTTCGTCCTGCTGCATGCGAATCCGTGCGCTACGCTCTTCTGCGTGCGCCGCGGTCATTTGCGACTGAGACGATAGTGATTGAGAGACGTGGCTCAACTTCATCACCATGGCGTGCATGTTACCAACAAAGGTGTTGAAGTTGGTCGCCAGTTGGCCCACTTCGTCATCGCTACGTGGTTCAAGACGTTGCGTCAAATCACCCTCGCCCGATGCAATCTCAGCCAGTGCTTTCGACACGCGGCCCAAGTCGCGGAACAGGAAGCTCACCAACCAAGAAACAATCAGCACCACAATGATGGTGATGATGACCGCTGTCACCAACAGACCGGTCAACAATTGCATGTGCGATGCAAACTCAGTGTCTTTGTCCATCTGCACTGCAAATACCCAAGGGGTGTTCGGTACTTTCGTGAAGTAGAAAAACTCGTCATTGCCTTTACGCGTCAGCGTGATCAGTTGATGCGCAGCCGCGGCGTTTTCAATCGTGCCCATGGTCAGCGATTTAGAAAAACTGTTCACGGGTTTCAGCAGCAAATCCTTGTTGGGATGCGCCAGGAACGTGCCGTCTTGCGTGTCAATCAGCATCGCGTACGCGTTATCACCCGCATCGATACTCAACACGTCGTTGATCAACTGGTCGATCAAGACGTCTGCACCCACAACGCCCGCAAACTGGCCGTTTTGACGAACTGGTTCAGCAATAGTCACCAACAACGCATTGGTGATGGCATCTTTGTAAGCCGTGGTGATGATTTGTTTGCCCGCGCTGTTGGCATCTTTATACCAAGGACGCGTGCGAGGATCGTAGTCCGCGCGATTACGTTCAGGGTGTGAACGATACATCTCACCCTTTGGCGTACCAAAGAAGATGTCGTCAAAGCCGCCCGCTTTACGTGCTTGTTGGAGGAACGGAACAACATCGGATTGGTTCGTGTAATCATTGAACGCAGAGGAAATTTCTTTACGGATGCTAATCCAGTCAGAAATCCCTTTGGACGCTGTTTCAGAGATGGCCACAGCGCGGTCTAGGACACCACGACTGGTTTGTTCTTTCAATTGATCGGCAGACAACCACGTCAATGCACCAGCCATTACGACCACTGCAGACAGACTTGCGCCGATGAGTTTTTGTTTTAATGTCAGTTTCATCGCAATTTCTTGTAAGAATTCGGAACAATTCGTGTCAGATATTAGCTACATTTTGTTGTCGTTGCACGCATTAAGTAAAAATCCGTTCACAATCGATTAAGTGTTTGCTTTCACAGATATTTAACCCGTCAAAAGGCTGACAGACGTCAATTTATAAACCAAAAAAAAGCCGGCCTAAGCCGACTTTTGATTCATTCGATGATTAACGTTCAAACCGCTCGGTTCGCATTCCCAAGATGAGGCTGACACACATCAGCAGCAGTACGATGGTAAACGGTAACGCGGTTGAAATGGCGCCAGCTTGCAGCGCTTGAACCGCTTCTGTTCCCCCGATCCACAAGAGCGCAATCGCAATCGCACCTTCCATCAATGCCCAGAAGATACGTTGTAGAACAGGCGCATCCAACTTACCCCCTGCGGTAATGCTGTCGATCACCAATGAACCCGAGTCTGATGAGGTAATAAAGAACACCAGAACCAGTACCACGGCAATCACAGACAAAATGGTGCCGTAAGGCAGCACATCAAACATTTGGAACATCGCCAGCGAAACATCCGTTAGGCCTTTCGTGCCCAGCTCACCCACTTGATTCACTACTTGATCCACAGCCAAGCCACCAAAGACTGACATCCAGATCAGTGTCACAGCGGTGGGGACCAGTAGCACTGCGGTAATGAATTCACGCACTGTACGGCCTTTCGAAACACGCGCAATGAACATGCCCACAAATGGCGACCATGAAATCCACCAAGCCCAGTAGAATACCGTCCAACCTTGGAACCACGCTTCGTCGGTACGACCATGTGGGTTACTCAATGGAATGATATTTTCAATGTAAGCCATCAGTGTGGTTGGAATTGAAGCGAACGTGACTGCATAACCAATCAACGCCACCAGAATCAGCAGTAAGAATGCCACCACCATGTTGATGTTAGAGATCACTTTGACCCCGCCATCAATGCCGCGAATAACCGAAAACGTCGCCAACAGTGTAACGCCGATGATAACGATCACTTGAAGGCCAATGCCCGCATCAATACCAAAGACGTGATGAATACCACTCGCCGCTTGCTGAGCCCCTAAGCCCAACGATGTCGCAAGGCCAAACAAGGTCGCCAGCACGGCTAAAATATCCACAATGTGCCCCGCCCAACCCCATGCGCGATCACCTAGGATTGGATAGAAAATCGAACGAATCGATAGTGGCAAGCCTTTGTTGTAGCAGAAAAATGCCAACGACAAAGCCACGACGCCGTAAATGGCCCAAGGGTGAAGCCCCCAGTGGAACATGGTCGCGCCCAGCGCTAATTTTGCCGCTTCTGGCGAATTGGCTTCCACGCCCAATGGCGTTTCATACCAACCGGTAAAGTAAGCGACCGGTTCTGCCACACTCCAAAACATCAAGCCGATACCCATACCGGCAGCAAACAACATCGACAGCCATGAAATGAATGAGTGATCGGCCACTGCGTCTTGGCCACCTAAGCGAATCTTACCGTAGGGTGACACCACCAGCGCCAAACAGAAAATCACAAAAATGTTACCGGACCAGATAAACAGCCAGTCAAACGAGCCAATGATTTTCCACTTAATGCCATCCAGCGCAGTTTTCGCCGTGTCTGCATCGACCACCAAAGTGGCGAGCAAAAACAGCATAATCAAACCTGCACTGATACCGAATACAGGGTTGTGAACGTCAAACCCCCACTTTTGGACATTGTCCTGCCCGACGGTGTAATCGGTACTGTCGATACTGTACTTATCGATACCTTTCGTCATTTGTCCTCTCTTTTATTGATTCCAGATTGAACTCTATAGCCATGACAACGAAATAAATTCAGTTTCAAACCAGTAAATATATTTCGTACTCATAACTATCAAGCACGCTCAAAGTTGACCTACATTTTACATATCAAGTGGTAAAGATCTACTCAAAGGCGAATTTATGTCCTAATTTTCATTAAAAACACTAACGAACGTTTATATATTAAACAAATATAGTATCTAATTAATTCGTACACAAAACATTTCACATCATCCAACATGCCACAAAATAGCGTCAAATCGTCGATAAAAAAGTATGAAGTCAACACTTTTCATCCGTCTTCAAGTGATGTATCGTCGCGCCTAAATTCTCCTCTACGTTGTGGATGACCATTGTGGAAAAACATGAAGAAGTACTGGTCGCAATTCGCCAGATCATCCGAGCCATTGACCTACACTCTAAGAAGCTTAGCAAAAGCGCCGGATTAACCGGGCCTCAATTAATTCTGATGCGTTCAATTCAGGATTTGGGGGAAGTGACGATCCGTGAGCTCTCAAAGCACACGAACATGAGTCAGGCGACTGCAACAACGATTCTTGATCGCCTTGAGCGCAACGGCTACGTCCAACGTATTCGTAGCAGTACTGACAAACGCAAAGTGCACGCACACCTGACTGAGCCGGGCCGCAAGTTGCTGGCTGAAGCACCTCAGCCTCTGCAAGAAGATTTCGTCGAACGTTTCCATCAGTTGGAAGATTGGGAACAGTCACTGCTCCTCTCTTCGGTGCAGCGATTATCAGCCATGATGAATGCCGAGAAGATTGATGTGGCACCGATGCTGGAAATTGGCAGCATCACCAAGCCTGAATAAACGGCGCAGCAACACCATTCCCTTGCGGACATAGAAAAGGTTGGGCTATCCCAACCTTTTTTCGTTTCGGCTCACGACCAGCGCATTCACAATCAGCGGCTTATTCCAACAAGCCTCGCTGACTCGCATAGTGTGCAAGCTCAGCAGTCGAATGAATATCGAGCTTGTGTTTAATATTTTGGCGATGCGTTTCCACCGTGCGATAACTGATGTTCAGCAAGGAAGCGATTTTCTTACTGCTGTGACCTTGTGCGACCAGCTTCAGCACGGCTTCTTCGCGGCGACTGAGCGGGTTTGGTTTCTGCGCCGAGGGGATCACCTCCTGCGTAAACAGCGTTTGCGTGACGGACTCGCAAAAATAGGTCGAGCCTAAATTGACCGTTTTGATGGCCTGCACCATGTTTTCGGCTGAAATTTCCTTGAGCATGTACCCCACCGCCCCCGCCTGCATGACTTTCATGATGTATTCCCGATTGTCATGCATGGTCAGCATCAACACTTTGGCATTGGGTACCTCTTCTTTGATCAACCGCGTCGCATCAATGCCATTCATAATGGGCATGCTGACGTCCATCAAAATGACATCCGGACGATGCTGCTTGACCACGTCAATCGCTTCCAAGCCATTGCTGGCTGTCGCAATGACCTCGATTTCCGGCTCCATTTCCAACCGGGCCATAAACCCTTCCAGGACCACTCGGTGATCGTCGACGATCACCACACTAATTGGCTTTTCCATACACTAATCCATCCAGATTCAACAGCACGGTGATTTCAGTCCCAAATCCTGGTTCGCTCATCAGCTCCAGTTCACCGCCTAAAAATTCGACTCGCTCTCTCATATTGCGCAGCCCGATACCGCGTTTGACGCGTGCGTCTTTGATTGAAAAGCCCACACCGTCGTCACGAATCATCAATTGCAGCAGACCGCCCATTTGTTGAATCATCACACTGACTTGCTTGGCATGCGCGTGTTTCTCAATATTGTTCAGCGACTCTTGTACGACCCGATACAGCGTCGTCGCCACATCAGACTGCAGCCGCGTGCTTGGCAGTGTGTCAAAATGGGTGTCGGCCAAAATGCCGGAGTGCGACTGAAAATCCTCCAGTAGCGTGACGATTGCCGCTTGTAAACCAATGTCATCCAGCGCACTGGGGCGCAAATTGTGGGAAATTCGTCTCACCTCGTTGATCGCCGTGATCAGCGACTGCTGCGCTTTGTCCACGTGCCCCGAGAGCGTGTCGTCTTTCAGCTTATGACCTAACAGCTCCAAATGACATTTACTCGACACCAACAACTGATTGATGCCATCGTGCAGCTCTCGCGCCAGATGTTTCTTCTCATCTTCCTGAAACATCACCGTTTTATGGGCTAATTCTTTGAGGTTTTTATCCGCAAGGCGGTGCTCATGCAGATTAATCGCCAGCGTTAGGACGATGATCACCGCAACGGTCACCGCCAGAATCACCATCACTGAAAAGAAGGTCGTGTCGATGTTTTTGTTGATCGTCGCCTGCATTGCCGCGACTTCCTGACTGACATCTTCGATATACAAGCCGGTGCCAACCATCCAGCCCCATTTGTCTAACCATTCCACGTAACTGAGTTTCGGCACCACTTCACCAGAAGAGGGTTTCTGCCACAAATATTGATGGAAACCACCACCGGATTGCGCCTGAAACAGTAACGCTTCAATCAGATAATCACCTTCGCGATCTTGCAGTTTCAGCAAGTCTCGGCCAATGAGTTCAGGTTGTGTGGGGTGAACCAAATTGATGCCTTTCGCATCATAGGCAAAGAAATAACCGTCAGAGCCGTAACGCAGCTTGGTGAGGACTTTTTTGACTTTTGATTTCGCTTCATCATCGGAAAGGTTGGGATCGTTATAGACGAGTGCAATGGCATCCAACGCCATATCCACACTGTCTTTGAGTGCCGTTTCGCGAGCTTTGATCAGATTGGCGCGAAAGATTTCCACTTCGCGTTCCCCCAAGCTTTTGGCTTGATGGATGGATATCCAGCTGATACTGGCCGTCACCAACAGCAGCGGCAACAAGGTCAGCAGGATCAATTTGACTTTAAGAGGCATTCCTTTCCCCATAAAAAACAGCTTACTGAACATCAGTAAGCTGTTTTACTGTAGCAAGTTGTCAGCAGACTAAGAAACGCGAAGTCAACAACCTCGAATTCGATCACATTCCATAGAAACCCGGGAATACCAAGAGTGACGCCAGCACCAGAATCTGAATGGTGATGAATGGCATCACGCCGCGATACACGTCCATCGTGGTCACCGATTTCGGCGCAACCCCTTTGAGATAGAACAAGCTAAACCCAAAAGGCGGCGTCAGGAACGACGTTTGTAAGTTCATCGCCACCAAAATCGCAAACCACGTCATGTCGATGTCCAACAAACTGGCGACTGGCGCAATGATGGGCACAATGATGAAACAGATTTCAACGAAATCGATGAAGAAGCCCAAGATCAGAATCACAACCATGGTGACGATTAAAAAGCCCCATTTATCGCCCGGAATGCTGAGCATCCACTCTTCCACCAGCAAATCACCCCCGGTGTAGGTGAACGCCATGGAAAACGCCGTCGCACCCAGCAAAATCGCAAACACCATCGCCGTGACTTTCACGGTTTCTTTCGATGCATCGTACACCATTCGCCAACTGAACTGACGATAGGCGATTGCCAGCAGCAACGCGCCTGCGCCGCCCAGCGCCGCCGATTCAGTGGGCGTCGCCACACCAGCAAAAATCGAACCCAACACCACGATGATCAGCGCCAAGGGTGGAATCACCGCTTTCAAAGCCTGCACCACTTCTTGAGAGCGGCTCATACTGTCATCGCGTTCAATCGGCTGCGCCGCCATCGGGTTGAGTTTGGCATAAATCAGAATGTAGAGAATGTACGCGCCAACCAAGACTAATCCCGGCCACAGGGCGGCTTGGAATAAGTCGCCCACGGGCACGCCGAGTACATCCCCCAACAAAATCAACACGATGGACGGCGGAATAATTTGTCCTAAGGTGCCTGAAGCACAAATGGTGCCGCATGCTAACCCTTTGTCGTAGTTGTATTTAAGCATCACCGGCAGCGAAATCAGCCCCATTGCCACCACCGAGGCACCAACCACGCCTGTCGACGCCGCTAAGAGCGCGCCTACTAAGACGGTCGAAATCGCAATACCGCCACGCACGCCGCCAAACAAACGTCCCATGGATTCGAGTAGTTGCTCCGCCAGTTTGGTCTTTTGTAGCACCAAGCCCATGAACACAAACAGCGGCACGGCCATCATGACCGTATTTTCCATAATGGATTGAATGCGATATGGCATGAAGGCAAACATCTCGATCCCTTCCGCCCACACACCAAAAATTAACGCAATGCCGCCAAACGTAAAGGCGACAGGAAACCCTAATAGCAGCGCAAACAACGCCACAAAAAACATCACAATACCGATCATCGCGTCATCCTTTTACTTCGAATCATGGAGGTCTGAATGCATCAGACGTGGATTCACTACTTTGTTGACGGAATGCAGCAACAGCCCCAATCCACTCACCGCCATAAAGAAAAATGACAACGAAATCACCGATTTGATCAGCCAGCGATGCGGCAAGCCGCCCGGATCGCCCGACATCTCGCCCAGTTCAAAACTCTCTTTGGCGAAATCAATCCCGAAATACATCACGAGCAGACAAAACGGCAGGAGGAAAATCAACGTGCCGACGACATCGACCATCGCTTGCGCTTTATAAGACAGACGTTCATAAATGATGTCGACGCGCACATGGCCGCCCGCTTTAATGGTGTATGGAATGCCCAACAAAAACACCGCTGCAAACAGGTGCCATTCAAGCTCCTGAAAAGCAATCGACACATCGTTGAAGACATAACGCATGACGACGTCATAAACCACGTTGGCCACCAGCAAAATAAACAGCACACTGGCGACCCAACCCCAGAAATCACTGATGCGATTGATCAACCTTTCGATATAAATGAGACTTCTCATTCCTCACTCCCTGGAAAACGGAAAAGTGCTCCGCGTAACGCACGCGTTCGCGGAGCTTGTCGTTATAGTTTTTAATCTGTGCGCGGGATTGGCTCCCAGCGGTCTTACTGTTCGCTATTGAGATAAGCGCGCGTTGAAATATCCGTCCACGCACGAACCTGTTTCATGTAGCTCGCTTGAGATTCCTGAATCTCTTTGGCTTGTGGGTCTGCCGCTGCATGTTCTGCCAGCAGACGATCATTTGCAGCACGGAGCGCGTCAATCACTGCCGGTGGGAAAGTTTTCACTTTCACGTTTGGATATTCAGTGGTGATCGATGCCCAGTTCTTGCCACTTTCATGAACTGACTGGGTATACATGTCGTATGCAGCCGTGCGCATTGCCACACGCAGAATCTCTTGTAGATCCGCTGGCAGACGCTCCCAAGTACGCTTATTCACCAAAAATTGCAGCTCGGTCGCTGGCTCATGCCAACCGGTGTAGTAATACGGTGCGATTTTGTGGAAGCCCATACGCAGGTCAAGTGACGGGCCAACCCATTCCAGCGCATCAATGGTGCGACGTTCCAGCGAGGTATACAGTTCACCTGGTGCGATGTTGGTCGGTTTAGCGCCCACTTCAGCCAGCACTTCTCCCGCAAACCCCGGAATACGCATCTTCAGCCCTTTCAGGTCGTCGACGGTGTTGATCTCTTTTTGGAACCAGCCGCCCATCTGCACGTCTGTGTTCCCGCCGGGGAAAGACAGCATATTGTGCGGCTCATACACTTTCTCCATCAGTTCCATACCACCACCGTAGTAGAACCATGCGTACTGTTCTGGCGGCGTCATCCCGAAAGGCATCGAAGTGAAGTAAAGTGTGTTTGGAACTTTGCCTTTCCAGTAATAAGAGGCCGAATGGCCCATGTCGTACTGACCCGATTTCACCATGTCAAACACGCCCAGCGGCGCTTTGTGTTTGTTGGCAGAATCAATGCGGATTTGCAGGCGGCCGTTTGACATTTTTTCCGCCATTTCAGCCATGTTTTTTGTTGCGTCGCCGAAAATGGGAAAGTTTGGCCCCCACGTTTCCGCCAGTTTCAAACGGTAGACTTTCTCCGCAGCGCTTGCAGAGGCAGAAAACAGAGCGAAGCATGTCGCAACCGCCGCGAGGCCGGTGACAACACGTTTTACAGATTGATGAATCAGACTCATTATTCACGTCCTTTTGTTATTGTTCCTCAGCTCATGCGAGCCAATGGGTTCGTTGTCACTGTGGAAGAACTTAACGCAAGAGGAAATGAGCGTGATTACGCATTCCGATAACATCGAAAACAGCGCATACCACCAAGGTCGTAGGTAGAACTACGTAGCTAGTTCGCTAAAACTAATGATAATTAGTTGATTAAATAAGATTTAATGAAGAGAAGGTTGAATTGAATAGGATAGAAATACGTAGTTGTTTTTCACCACGTACTTGATACAGAAAGTGATCAAAACTGTGATGAACGACGAATCGCGCCCAACAAAAAGCCTCGGCTAAACCGAGGCTTTTTGCGTACAAACTGTCGTTATCGGCAAGGACACTTAGTTCGCTTTGTAGATAACTTTGTTGCCTGCCAGTTGCTCTTTCACCACAAGATTTTCATCCAGCAGTTTTTTCAGAGCGCCGGTGGCCCAAGAAGCAGCTTTTGCATCTTCTTGACCAGCAGCCAGACCAATCGACTTAGGATTGATGCCTTCTGCATTCGCAACAACGATATCCAGTACCTGTTGCTGCTTTGGAGTTAACGCTACGTCTACTTTTGTCGCTGCTGCAACTTTTTCTGCGACAGGTTTCACGGCCGCTTTCTTTTCAACAACAGGCTTCGCAGTTACAGGCTTTGCTGTTTTAGGCGCTTGAGCCAGATTCGCTACAATCGCTTTAATGCGTTTTTGCAGTTTAGCCTGCACGTTACGCTTATGAGCAAGTCTCATCGAGTATGTCTCCATTTCACTGCACAAGGCGCAGTGGTGAAAATTTGAAGCGCGTTTTATAACAAAATTCGAGTGCCTTTTGTAGGGTGTTGGTCAAGATCGAGGGCAAAAACACGCTTTTCTGTTATGGATGACTACAATTTAACCATGAGGTAAAGTGATCACTTGCCGCACCACTGGGTATAAATACAGAGAAATTTCAGACCATTGTAGCGAGCTGTATGCAAACTGTTCATTTATCAAATCATCACTTCGACCTGAACTCCCCTTACGCCAAAGTCGTGGGTTTTGTCGCGATCGTCGCCACGCTGTTTCTGGTCATTTTGTCACCAAGCTGGCCGCAAGCGCTGATTTCCCTCTTGGCGATGACAACGTTATGCGGTTTGGGGTATTGGCTCATTCGCAAAAGCTGGGTGGGTTACACACTCACGCCGACCCATTTTCAGCAACATCTGTTTCATGGCGGTTGGGTGGTGAAATGGAATAATATCAGCCGCATCGGCATTTGCAGTTATGAGCAGGAAGGCTGGTATCAGCCCTTGCCTTGGATTGGGATCAAGCTAAAGCAATACGAACCTTATCTCGATGGCATTTGTCCGCGCATCGCAACCGAAATTCTGCTGAGTCAACGCGCGCTGCTTTATCTCGGCGCACGGCAGAAAAATCAAGAATCCGCATTTGAAGACATGGTGTTAGACGCTGAGCCTTATTGCGAACGCCACCAAGGCAAAGTGTATAAAGGGTTGATGGCCATGCTGGCCAACCGAATGCGTTATCAGCGCCAATACTATGATTATGATGTGTTTATTTCGGCCAGCGATCTCGACCGCAGTCCTGAGGAGTTTGTTGGATTGGCTCGGCGCTATCTTGCCGCGGCCGAGCCGGAACTGAATCAGTAAAGCGGCATTTCATCCGCAACAAACGGATTGCTTGCACGCTCTCGACCAAAGGTCGACGTTGGGCCGTGACCCGGAATGAACGTCACATCGTTCCCCAACGGCCATAGTTTGGTTTTAATCGACGTAACTAGGGTATTGAAGTCACCCCGAGGGAAATCGGTACGACCAATGGCACCATTAAACAGCACGTCACCCACAAAGGCTAAGCGCGCTTCGTCGCTAAACAGTACCACGTGACCCGGTGTGTGCCCTGGTGTGTGCAACACATTCAGCGTCTGATGACCAAACGTGATGGTATCGCCCTCGTCTAGCCACGCCGTCGGTTCAAACGCCTCGGTCAACGGAAACCCAAACATCTGGCTCTGGCCTTCCAAACCTTGCAACCAGAAGTTATCGTCTTTATGGGGGCCAATGATATCAATGCCACCAAGCAACGCGGCCAGCGGTTCTGTGCCACCGACGTGATCCAAGTGACCATGTGTGAGCACCAGTTTGACCACGTTCACACCCAGCTCATCAATCATCATTTTCAGTTGTTTCACGTCACCGCCCGGATCCACCACGATACCGTCCATGGTTTCATCACACCAGACGATCGAGCAGTTTTGCGCAAACGGCGTTACGGGAACAATTTGATATTTTAAAGACATGCTAAACCTTGTTCGAACAACGAATTTGCTCGAACTATGACACTCTCATTCTGATTTGACAAGCTAGGCACCACGCCACTGGCGAACGGGGCCAGTATCGATGTGAACAAACTGACTCTTGGGATAGTAACCCACGCCGCCCGCTTTTAAGCTCAACGCCGCTTCATGAATTTGTTTGAGCGACACACCATCCAAACGGAAATCGATGGCCTGCCCTAACATGTGAAAGCTCTTCTTTGCCACGCCAGATGACTTCCCGCGTAGCATTTCGTTCGTGGCCGGTGAACGGTAACCGGAAATGATCTGCACTTCAGCTTCGGTGCCCAACACCGCCTGAATGCGCGAAATCTGATCAAACAGCTTTTTATCCATTTGATGGACTTCATTCTGACGAAAGTCACGACAGATATGATTCAAACGTTGTAATTCAGAACGTACATAACGCTGACCATTAAAATAACAGGTTTCTAATGTTTCACCGGTATGGAGGTTGTTCATGGCTAAAACACGAGGTTTATCGGGATACGAGGCATGGGCAATCCCCGGGACACAAGTCGCAACCACCAAACCAGAACCAGCAAACTTTAGAAAATCTCGACGTGACAGACTCAAAACAGCACCTTTAACTACGGAATTCGATCTTAACAATCCGGCAAACTACCGGACTCCTCCGCGAAGATCAAATGCATAATTTGTGCTAATTCGGTCACATTTTACCGGCTAAATAGCTTACTATTTGACCAGTAAAGGAATTTTCCTTGTGTAATATTTTAGTAAATTTTGAACTACATCACCCACGGTTGGATTTGATTCGGTCCAAGCGATAAATGTCGTCCCGATAATGCACTTCCCCCCCTTCGTACCATACCGTTTGATAAATGATGTGCACGGGAATGCGCTTCTTCAGCGGAATGGCGCGATTGGCTGCGTCAGGGTTGGGAATCAATTCACTGTGCTTGATACCCTGCGTCTCCAACAACGTGGTGGCAAACTGATCAGCGTGCTCCACCCGAATACAACCGGAGCTGAACGCGCGTGTTGGGTGATTAAACAGATGTTTACTGGGTGTATCGTGTAAATAAATCGCCCGTTTATTCGGCGTGTTGAATTTATACAGACCCAATGCATTTTGATTGCCAGCCTGTTGCCGCATGCGGTAAGGAAAGGTTTTCGGATTGACGTTTTGCCAATCAATCAACGCGGGATCAAGCGTTTGGTCTGATTTCCAGCTCTCGATGATATCGATGTGATGACGGCTTAAGTAGGAAGCATCACGCTTGGTCATCGGCAGAATATCTTCCACCATGATTTTGTGCGGTACATTCCACGTCGGGTTCAGAATCAAAGAATCCAACTTGGTCGACATAACGGGTGTCGGGCGTGTGACACGTCCAACGACGACTTTGGATTCAAACACAGGCTTGCCCGAGTACCAATATTTGAGATTATACCCTGGGACATTAACGACAATCACCGTGTCATCCTGAGTGCTCCAAAGCCGCATCCGCTCCGCGTTTAACGCCAAGAGAGCCAAACGCTCAGGAACTTTCATATTGAGCCACTTCAGCGTATCAGGGCCGATGATGCCATCCACCTTCAAGCCATGCATTTTTTGAAACTGTTTGACCGGTTCCACCAGCGAGTTGTCATACCACGTGACATTGTCACTGATTCCAGCCACATCAATGTTGACCAAAGAGAGTCGCTGGATCAGCGTGCGCCGATCTTCCAATTTATCGCCCGGTCTCTTCAAGCGAGCCTGAACGTGCACTGGCAGCATTTGTGGCTCAATCTGACTCAAATAGCGATAGGCGCTCACCAACTGACGATAGGCCGCATCTTGCGGTGTATACTCATCAATTAAATCCGTGATGCCATGAATTCCCACCGCGATATGCAGCGCCAGCCTCGCCTGTTCACTGGGCAAGGGTAACGGATGGTTGAGATTGCCTTCAAAAAACCAAGTCATCCCCTCTTGCGGCGCTCGCTCGGCATAACTGAGATAGAGCAATAACGTGTCGGTGGCGAGCAAGTCATATTCAAACCATTCGCCCGCTTCTCGATACTGAACCAAGGCGTGGTATTGGCGTTCAAACAAAGGGCTGATGTTGGCGCGACGAATCATATCCAGCTGTTGCTCGAAATGCTGCATCGTGAGCATATCCGTCCAGATGAGTTGGTCATTATTTTCGTGGTAAAGGCGTTCAAGTTGTTGCGGGTATTGCAGTAAAGGCGTGACCGACGAGCGGCTGTCGACCCAGCCAAGATTGGCAAAGTAAGGTGAGGAAGCCGAAGGAAAACTAAAGAAAATCAATAATAAAACAACAAATGAACAACGCTTCATATCACAATGCCCAAATCACTCGCCAATACATCAAGTATGGCAAAAGAAATGGGCATATGTTAGTTCATCAATGTGTCAGAAATGTGCTTTCGCTTGAGGCGATCACGAATTGCGTTAGAGAATCGCCGACCAGTGGTTGTCCCACTGCACATTGGTCACCGTTTGTTGGGCTGGTTGCGGATATTCACTGGTCACGACCAAGGCCGAACCGGAGCTGACCTGAAAACGGTCGCCATGAACCACGACACCGGACGCATCTGGCAATGCCGACAGCTCAACCAATTCACGCGTCTCTTTTGACCAAATGCCGTAACAGTTGCCCACAGGCGACGTTGCCAGAATCCATTGGTCCGTCGCCGCAATGCTCGCGATGTAATGGTTAAACCGCGCCCACTGTTCCGGCTCCGCCAACAGCGGAATCATGTCACCGCCTCGAGTATGCATCGCGACCAACGATGGGTAATCATCGGGTTGACCGCGATATTGCTGACCACACAGCACCGTCTCGCTCCCATCATGCGCCAAATGACGAATGCTGAGATGATGGTCCGGCAAGGATACCTGATCAAGAATCACGCCTTCCGCAGACAAATAAGTCAGGCTTGGTTTCATGGTGGCAATGTTAAGCGGTTCACGACCGTTGGTATGAACACCGCCCACACCAATCACCAAGGTATCATCCGGCATCACAATCACTTCATGTGGGCCAATACCAAAACCGGTCAATTCTGCCACTTTCTGATAGTGATGCGCGACATCATACACACCAATGATGCCTCGGCTGGTGCCTCGCTCCCCTTCGGTCGCAAACAACCATTGTCCATCGTTTGAGTACACGCCGTGACCATAATAGTGACGATTGTCATCTGCTGGGCGTAGTTGCATCATCGCTTGGGTCTGATAATCAAACACCATCAAGAACTCACCCGGCCGGCGACCAAACGCCACGGCTTGAGTCAGTGTCGGGTGAATCGCCACACCATGACCGCGCCCAGGCAGCGGCAATTGCTGAATGGCTTGACCTTGGCTGTTGGCAATGACCGCACTGAACTGATTGCGATTTTTAATCGCGCAACCAATCAGCGCAGGCGTTTGGTTAGGCTGGCTCGCGCAGCCAAAGGGCATCATCGGCGCACAGGCGCCAAACAATGCCGCTTTCAATAGCGAGCGACGCGTTTGATCAGTCACCATCGCTAGAGTTAAACCCGATTACCACACCCAACGCCACAGCCACTTCTTCATGCAGCAGGTATTTCAGTTGATCCAACTTGTTGTACTGGGACAACGCGTCGCGGTAGCCTTCTTTGGTTTGCAGCATATCAAACAAGCTTGGTTCCGCAGGCCAAGTGTCAACCAGATTGGCGTATTGAGTTTTCACGCGATCAGCCAGTTCAACCAGATTCCGCTCACGAAGTTGCCCATCCAGACTTGCCAAATAAAGCGCCTGCATCGCTTCTACGTTTGCTTTCAGGTTCAGCATGGACGTTTTCGAACGCCAAGATTCCGAGAAATAGGGACGCGGTTTGCCAACATTGGCCAGTGGGCGTGTCATTTTCGACATCGCATGTTCCAACTGATTCGATAGCAGCGCTATGTATTCCGATTCCCACGTTGCGACGTCCATCGATTTCCAAGGGTTCTGCTGCCACGCTTGCGCAATCACATCGGCTTTATTGGCCAAGTTTTGGCTAATCCCCAGCGCCGATTGGCACGCCGATTTCGGTGCCGATGTCAGCGGAGATGTCGCATCGTACAGCAACCATTCCAACGCACCCAACCCTTGCACGGTCACACTCTGCTGCGCAATTTGCTCAGCACTCCATGCGCGGTCTTGATGCACTAACGCAGCCATCTTGCGACCGGTGGTGTTCTTTTTATCTGGCCAGAATTGTACATTCCAGCTCTGTTCCAGTGCCGCAGCCGGGCCACGCTCCTGCCCTTGCAGCGCCATCCATGCCGTCATGGTTTGATGCCACTGCGTTTTCAACGTATCCGTATCCAGATCGGCCTGTTCACAATAACGGCCAAACGCCTGAGCCAATTGGTCCGCCTCTGTTTTAAAGCGTTCCGCGGATTGATATTCCAGCACGTACACCGGCTGGCTGACATGTTGCGTCTGCTCGGCTTTGGAATCTGGCATCCCTGTACTTTGACAAGCAGACAAAACCAGCGCGAGTGCCACTGGTGTCATTGATTTAAACGTCATTCTCACACCTATAAAGAATTCAAAAATGCGATCAGCGCTTCACGCTGTTGTTGATCAAATTGCAGCACACGATCACGCGACACTTTCGCTTCGCCGCCATGCCACAACACCGCTTCCATTACATTTCGCGCACGTCCGTCATGCAGATAATAGGTATGTCCGTTGACTTCCTGCGTATACCCGATGCCCCACAGCGGTGGCGTTCGCCACTCTTGTGCACTTGCCAATGCTTCTGGTCGGCCATCGCTCAGCCCTTCGCCCATATCATGCAACAGTAGATCCGTATAGGGATGGATCGTCTGCTCTGACAGCGCGGGAAGGTGCGCGCGTTTGGCCGTCACCACCTGCGTTTTGTGGCATGCCACACAGCCGCTGTCATGAAACAACTGTTCACCTTTCATGACTTGTGGATCATCAAGATTCCGTCGTACCGGCACCGCCAAATGTTGCGAGTAAAACTCAACGAAATCGAGAATATTATCGCTCACTTCCGGCGTACCGCCGTTGGGCAAACTGTCGCACAGTGTTTGCTTCGTTGTACAGTTTTCGTGTGGAAACAACCGACTGGTTAAACCAATGTCACCATTAAATGCCGCCGCATTTTGTTGCATCAACGAAGGTTGACCGGCTTTCCAGCCAAATCGACCGATGACGGTTTTCTCGGCTTGAACGTCCCATACGCGGTTCAGTTTGCCAGAAATCCCATCGCGGTTGAGATCGTGTTCGTCTGCCCACTCAAGCAGTGTCGATTCCGGAATACTTTCAAGCAATCCCAAACCAATCATGGGTGGCGCCACACGCGCAGACAACTGCGTATCTGCATGCAGCGGACCATACGCTAATTCAACAATAGACACATTCGGCTTTCTAAGCATCACCGGCGTTCCATCAGCAAAGTGCACCGCCACGTCATCGTAGGTGATGTGGATCTGCCCTTCCGGCTTTTTACCCGGCAAGGCAAAATCTTGCAGTTGAGCGCCATACGTTGGCTCGGGCACCACGCCCTCTTTTTCATACAGCGCGTGGTCTTCAGGTGATGTGGCGGGAATGCTCATGCGCACCAGCATAGAGACCGCTTGCGTGTCGTTTTCTTCTGGAGGATGACCCCGACCATCTTTGATGTGGCAGTTTTGACACCCGTTGGTATTAAACAGCGGGCCAAGGCCATCACGGGCTTCCGTTGACGACGGCGCTGCGACCCAAGGATTGCGAAAGAAACTGTTGCCGACACTGAAATCGAGGCGCTTTGACAGCGGTAAGTTGGAGGCAGGCATTGAATACGCATTCTGCCCTGATTTGGTGGTGCTAGTACCACCGCCAGATTTGGGTTCACCCGCCAGCGCGGATGCCGACATCAATCCAAGAAGGAGCGCGGAGTAATACAACTTCATTCCATTCTTCTCGTGTAATAAAAAGCAAGAAACCCAATCGCCATACATGACAAAAATACGCTCTTTGACACGCTGAGGATTGGGTAAAAAGAGCCCTGCGACGAGGGCTCCTACGATCGATTTTTAGAATTCGTGATCCGCAGTATCTGGGTTCAGGTTATCGATACCAATCACGTTTGCAGCACGTTCAATTGAAGCCGTCTGCACCACCAAAGCCATGATAGCTTTGTTCACCAGCGCGTTACCCGCTTTGTTGTCTGCCGCAATCAGTTGGTCGAAATGCTGATTGTTTTTCTCTGCCGAATTCACCAGCTCACCCACTTGAGCGCGCGCCGCATCGAATTGCTTCATGATTTCTTTCGCAGCGACGTCATCTTTCTGTGCAACCAAATCGTAAATCGAAGCACCCGTTAGCGTTGAGCCATCTGCACGCGTGTACGTACCGGTGTAGATGTTGTAGATGCCTTGCTCGTCATAGAAGTGAGAGTTGTGCGTGTTGTCTGAGAAACAATCGTGCTCATCTTCAGTAGAGTTCGCTTCCAGAGCCACTTTCATGCGCTCACCAGCCAGTTCACCCAATGACAGCGACCCCATGCCAAACAGCATTTTACGCAAGCCATTCGTTGATGAATCCGCCAACAGCGCTTCACGGTAATTGCCTTTCTCTTTTTCAGACCACTGCTTTTCCATCCACTCAAGATCTTGCACCAACAGTTGTGCAGATGCTTTCAGGTATTGAGCGCGGCGATCACAATTGCCATGCGTACAAGCATCACCTTGAGCATAGTCGGTGTATGGGCGTTCACCCGCACCCGCTTGAGTGCCGTGCAAATCTTGGCCCCAAAGCAGGAATTCAATGGCGTGATATCCGGACGCAACGTTAGCCTCAGAACCACCGACCTCATTCAGGCTTGCAATCAGCTCCGGTGTAATTTTAGAAGCATCGATGGTGGTCGCACCAATGGTGATCGACGCGTTGCCGACGATGTTTGCGCTCGCGCCTTCATTACCCAATTCATATTGGTAATCGTCGGACACGTAATCAATCAGGCCTTCATCGAGTGGCCATGCATTCAATTGGCCTTCCCAATCATCAACGACCACGTTACCAAAACGGAAAACTTCAGACTGTTGGTAAGGAACGCGTGCAGCAATCCATGCTTGTTTCACTTGCTGAAGTTTGGCTTCAGAAGGTGCAGCAAGGAACGAATCGATTGATTTCTCAAGATTCTTTGCCGTGGTGAGCGAGTCAGAAAAGACAGCGTGCGCGATATCGGCGTAATGAGCGACCACCTGATCCTGGGTGACAGCGGCAAAACTAGCACTGCTGGCCAGTGCCAGAGATGCTGCGATAGATTGGACTAAAAGTGACTTAACTTTCATTTAAGCATCCTTGTTGAGCATGATTCATTGCTAGTGCTAATTATTATCATTTGCACTTTTAGCCGCGATAATACAAATTTACATTTTTTTTGCAAGCTGTAACGAAAAAAACCTCACCGAAGTGAGGCTTTTATCAACGATTAGCGAAAATTGCTCAGAGTTTGAGCTGATGTTTACCGTGCGCCACTTTAGCTTTCAAGTAGTTCTCGTTGCCTGACTTGATGTGTGCGGCAGTGTGGACGACTTCCACGATCTCGATCCCATACTCTTTCAGTTCACGAATTTTTTTCGGGTTATTCGTCACTAAGCGAATTTTATTGACGTTCAGTGCGTTCAGCATCTGAGCGGCTTCAGCAAAATCGCGAAGATCATCGCTAAAACCAAGATGATTGTTGGCTTGATACGTATCCATGCCCTGACTTTGTAGTCGGTAAGCATCAATCTTATTGTAAAGGCCAATACCACGACCTTCTTGACGCAGATACAAAATGATCCCGCCATGTTCGCCCATTTTCGCGATCGTTTCTTCGAGTTGCTCACCACAATCACAACGCGATGAATGGAATACATCGCCAGTGAGACATTCAGAGTGCATGCGCACGAGTGGAACTTCTTGGGTTTTATCTGCTGACTTGAAAATGACGGCAACGTGCTCTTTATCGGTCTTCAATCCTCTGAAAGACAGGATTTCTGCATCAATATTACTTTTCGCACCTACTTTTAAATCAACTCTGGCTCTTACTTCCGCCATATCTGCACTCACCTGATTCATTACTGGATGCATGCTGGTTATTGTATGCATTCTTATACCTTACTTGTGACTTTACTATGGGGTCTGATACCCCACTTTTCAACGAAAAGATCACAAAACTACTATAAATGTTATATTATAACAATTTGAAATTTGCGCAACAAAAAACCCAGCCTCTTTACGAGTAAACTGGGTTTGCAAAAATTCAGCGTGTTCAGAGCATTAGTGACTTTGGGTTTTCTTCCATACGGCCAATTCAACCCACAATTGTTCTAGCTCTTTCAACTCTTCTGGCGTGAGGATAGACAACGTTGGTTTCGACTGCGGCAGCGTGCACGACTGCAGCGCGCTAATTTGCGCGTAAAAGTCTTTTTTCAACTGTGTAATCACTGAATAGTCCACTGCCTTTTCCTGCTGATTATTATTTGCACTGAGGAAATAATAACATTTTCTCTTTGTCAGTGTTGTGTAAATTTAAATATTGGAATAATCGTCACATTATTTCCGCTAAAGTTAAAAAGAACGCAAATAAAACTCGCCGATCCGTTCACTTATATTTGATCAACAATTCAACGATCGTTTTATTATATATCGACGTAGCATTGCCGTTATTTTATGCACCTAACGTGGAAACCGACAGGCCAAAAAATGATGATAACCTACTCTTTATAAAGGAAAATTGTCACTAAAATAGAACAACATCACCCAACGTTTATTCTCAAATTAAAGCGGCATAGCGGTGTGATCGAAGAACAAAATTGATGATCGTCAATTTTAACAGCGGCATTTTTAAATAATGTTCACCAGCTATATTAAAACCGTTTTATTAACCCAGTGTGCGACTCAACTATTTAATTGCCTTTCTTGAGGATACAAAAAAGCCGGGCTAATTTGCCCGGCTTTTTAATTTGTGAAGCGTTACGCTTCAGAATCACCTTCTGTTGGCGCTTCTGGTGCTTCCGCCGCGTCAACGTTTTCCGTCATCTCTGAACCTTCTTCTCCTTCAAGAAGTTCGGACTCTTCAATTTCTTCAATACGTTGCAGACCAACCACTTGTTCGTCTTCAGAGGTACGAATGAGCGTCACACCCTGGGTGTTACGACCCACTTGACTCACCTCTGCCACACGAGTACGTACCAGTGTGCCCGCATTGGTGATCATCATGAATTCGTCGCCTTCGTCCGCTTGAACGGCACCGACAACTCGGCCATTACGCTCAGAGACTTTAATCGAGACTACACCCTGTGTTGCACGGCTCTTCGCTGGGTATTCCGCCAGAACAGTACGTTTACCGTAACCATTTTCAGTCACAGTCAGGATATCGCCATCAGTCTTCGGTACGATCAGTGAAACCACTTGGTCGCCTTCCATTAGCTTCATACCGCGAACACCTGACGCAGTACGGCCCATGGCACGAACTTGATCTTCGTTGAAGCGAACCACTTTACCTGATTTCGAGAACAGCATGATTTCGCTGTCGCCGTTGGTGATATCGACACCAATCAGAGAATCGTCGTCACGCAGGTTCACGGCGATAAGGCCGTTCGAACGTACGTTGGAGAACTGATCCAAAGAAGTTTTCTTCACTGTACCATCGCCCGTTGCCATGAAGATGAACTTATCATCGCTAAATTCTGTCACTGGCAGAATTGCAGTGATGCGTTCGTTATCTTCCAACGGCAGCAAGTTGACGATTGGCTTACCACGCGCGGTGCGGCTTGCCAGCGGCAATTGATACACTTTCATGCGGTAGGTCTTACCGCGAGTCGAGAAGCACAGGATGTTGTCGTGCGTATTCGCAACCAGAAGACGTTCAATGTAGTCTTCATCTTTCATGCGAGTCGCACTCTTACCCTTACCACCACGACGCTGAGCTTCGTAGTCGCTCAGTAACTGGTATTTCACGTAACCTTCGTGAGACAACGTGACCACCACGTCTTCACGCGCGATCAGTTCTTCCAGATCAATGTCATGGCTTGCTGCGGTGATTTCAGTGCGACGCGCGTCACCGTAACCATCACGCACAGCTTGCAGTTCTTCGCGGATCACTTCCATCAGACGTTCTGTGCTAGCCAGAATGTGCATCAGTTCAGCGATCTCTTCCAGAAGCTGTTTGTATTCGTCAAGAATCTTCTCGTGTTCCAGACCGGTCAGTTTGTGTAGACGCAGATCCAGAATCGCTTGCGCTTGCTGTTCAGTCAGGAAGTACTGGCCGTCACGAATACCGTATTGCGGCTCAAGCCACTCAGGACGTGCTGCATCGGTACCCGCGCGCTCAAGCATCGCCGCAACGTTACCCAAAGCCCAACCACGTGCAACCAAACCTGCTTTCGCTTCAGCAGGCGTCGATGCTTTACGGATCAAGTCGATGATGTCGTCGATGTTGGCCAGCGCCAGTGCCAAACCTTCAAGGATATGTGCACGTTCACGCGCTTTACGCAGTTCAAAAATGGTACGACGTGTCACCACTTCACGGCGGTGATCGACGAAACATTTCAGCATATCTTTCAGGTTAAACAGTTTCGGCTGACCATTGTCCAGCGCGACCATGTTGATACCGAAAGTGGTTTGTAGCTGAGTGTTCGCGTAGAGGTTGTTCAGAACCACTTCGCCAACCGCGTCACGCTTACATTCAATCACAATACGCATACCGTCTTTATCTGACTCGTCGCGCAGTGCACTGATGCCTTCTACTTTCTTGTCTTTCACCAGTTCCGCGATTTTCTCGATCAGGCGAGCTTTGTTCACCTGATAAGGAATTTCGGTCACGATGATGGTTTCTTTACCGTGCTTATCCGCCTCAATTTCAGCTTTTGAGCGCATGTAAATTTTGCCGCGGCCGGTTTTGTATGCATCAACGATGCCTTTGCGGCCACTGATCAATGCTGCCGTTGGGAAATCCGGGCCCGGAATGTAATCCATCAACTCATCAATGGTGATGCTTTCGTTGTCAATGAATGCCAAGCAACCATCAATCACTTCCGTCAAGTTATGCGGTGGGATGTTGGTTGCCATACCTACTGCGATACCAGAGGCACCGTTAACCAGCAAGTTAGGAATTTTGGTCGGAAGAACCGCAGGGATCTGTTCAGTACCATCATAGTTTGGTACGTAATCCACGGTTTCTTTATCAAGGTCTGCCAGCAACTCATGGGCAATTTTTGCCATACGTACTTCGGTGTAACGCATTGCCGCCGCTGAGTCACCATCGATCGAGCCGAAGTTACCTTGGCCATCGACCAACATGTAGCGAAGTGAGAACGGCTGCGCCATACGTACAATTGTATCGTATACCGCGCTATCACCGTGCGGGTGATATTTACCGATAACGTCACCAACCACACGGGCAGATTTTTTATATGCTTTGTTCCAATCGTTCCCCAGAACGTTCATCGCGAACAAAACGCGACGGTGAACTGGTTTTAGGCCATCACGCACATCTGGAAGAGCACGACCGACGATAACTGACATCGCGTAGTCTAGGTATGAACCTCGAAGCTCATCTTCAATGTTTACGGGCGTGATCTCTTTAGCTAGATCGCTCATAGAGCCATTATCCCTCTATAGTTTGATCGGTATATCCAGACAACATTCAGCGCATGCCAATCTCAGCATGAAACATTGAATGCAGAAAGACCTGAATATTATTGATACTTATAAGGTGAAAAAATATAACACAAGTTCCTAAGCTTCGGCATCACTTTCCCTCCCCTTTTATCAGGTTGTGACCTTTGTTGTGAATCAACTGCTGAGAATTTACACATTCCTCCCATATCCAACTGATAAGCGGTTATTTTTTGTCCATCCATTTGGGAATCAAAGATAACAAGTGGTGCGAAATGACAACGGCGCTATAATGCCCCCTTATTCATGGATGCATAACACAGGCAACGAGTAGCATGAGCAAACCGCAAAACGTCGACCCCAATGAAATCAAGAAATTTGAAGAGATGGCCTCACGTTGGTGGGATCTTGAAGGCGAATTCAAACCCCTTCATCAGATTAACCCACTGCGTCTGAACTATGTGCTAGAACGCGCCGACGGGCTGTTTGGTAAAACGGTGCTCGATGTGGGCTGTGGTGGTGGTATTCTTGCGGAGAGTATGGCCCGCGAAGGTGCCCACGTGACGGGTTTGGATATGGGCAAAGAGCCATTAGAAGTTGCTCGTCTACACGCTCTTGAAACGGGCACGAAGCTAACTTACATCCAAAGTACCATTGAAGATCACGCGCAAGAGAACCCACAGACTTATGACGTCGTGACTTGCATGGAAATGCTTGAGCACGTGCCCGACCCACTGTCCGTGATTCAATCATGCGCAGCGTTGGTCAAACCCGGTGGCCATGTGTTCTTCTCTACACTCAATCGCAACTTTAAGTCATACTTGTTCGCTATTGTCGGCGCGGAAAAGCTACTCAAGATTGTACCGGAAGGTACGCACGACCATGAGAAATTCATTCGTCCTTCTGAGCTGCTCAAGATGATCGATGCAACACCTTTACAAGAGCAAGGCATCACCGGATTACTCTATAACCCGCTGACCGACACGTACCGTTTAGGCGCAAACGTTGACGTCAACTACATCATCCATACACGCCTGATTTAAGGGGTGTTATACGCTAAAAGTCGATGGTCAAATAGCACACTCTACGATCGATTTTTAGCGTGTTTTTTGTGCTCTATATTCCACTTTAATCAATCCGGAACACACTAGAGTTTTTACCTAAAGATCAAGATATTTTTTTTCGATCATGGTTATGAAAAAACCAATCTTGAAATGACGATTTTCTACAATCAATTCTGCTCTTTGATCATCGGTGAGTGGCTACTAACTGTTTTTTTTCAATTTACTAGTTATCCACAAACTGTCCCCGATCTGTAACTTGCAATACCCCCTCAATAGCACTATCTTGTAATGCGAACACTGATGCACCCCTACATATAGTGTTTATGACACTATATGTAGGGCGAGCTTGATCACAAAGCCGGGATTCACTTTACAAGAATTACACTAAAACACGGCTTTTATCAGTTTTGTTAGGGAAATAAAGCAGAATGAACCAACAACTTACTGTCACCAAGCGTGATGGCCGCAAAGAAAACATCGATTTAGACAAGATACACCGCGTAATCACATGGGCTGCAGAAGGCCTCGATAACGTCTCTGTATCGCAAGTAGAACTTCGCGCTCACATCCAGTTCTACGATGGCATTACCACGTCAGATATTCACGAAACCATTATCAAGTCTGCCGCGGATCTGATCTCCGAAGAGACCCCTGATTACCAATACCTGGCTGCGCGCCTTGCGGTGTTCCACCTGCGCAAAAAGGCTTATGGTCAATATGAACCGCCAACGCTGCTCGACCACGTGTCAGCGATGGTGGAAAAAGGCAAGTACGACAAACACCTGCTAGAAGATTACACTCGCGAAGAGTTTGAACTGCTGAATGGCTTTATCGACCACCGCCGCGATCTGGACTTCTCCTACGCCGCCGTGAAACAGCTGGAAGGTAAATACTTCGTACAAAACCGTGTCACCGGTCAAATCTACGAGAGTGCACAGTTCCTGTACATTCTGGTTGCGGCGTGCCTGTTTGCGAAATATCCGAAAGCGACACGTCTAGATTACGTGAAGCGTTTCTACGATGCGACGTCCACATTCAAGATCTCGCTGCCAACGCCAATCATGTCTGGCGTGCGTACGCCGACTCGTCAGTTCAGCTCTTGTGTACTGATTGAATGTGGTGACAGCCTAGATTCTATCAACGCGACCGCTAGCTCGATCGTTCGTTACGTGTCACAACGTGCGGGTATCGGTATTAACGCGGGTCGTATTCGTGCGCTGGGTTCAGAAATCCGTGGTGGCGAAGCATTCCACACCGGTTGTATCCCATTCTACAAGTACTTCCAGACTGCCGTTAAATGTTGCTCACAAGGCGGCGTTCGTGGCGGCGCAGCCACGGTATTCTACCCATTGTGGCACGGCGAAGCCGAATCGCTGCTGGTGCTGAAAAACAACCGCGGCGTTGAAGAAAACCGTGTTCGCCACATGGACTACGGTGTTCAGCTGAACAAGCTGATGTACAAACGCTTGGTTGAAGGTGGCAACATCACACTGTTCTCGCCTTCGGATGTTCCTGGACTGTACGACGCGTTCTTCCAAGACCAAGACGAATTTGAACGTCTGTACGTGAAATACGAAAACGATCCTTCAATCAAGAAACGCACAGTGAAAGCGGTCGAGATCTTCTCCCTGCTGATGCAAGAACGCGCGTCGACGGGTCGTATCTATATTCAGAACGTTGACCACTGTAATACGCACAGCCCGTTTGATGCGAGTGTTGCGCCAGTCCGTCAGTCGAACCTGTGTCTGGAAATCGCACTGCCAACCAAACCACTGGTGAACGTCGAAGACGACAGCGGCGAAATCGCGCTGTGTACGCTGTCTGCATTCAACTTGGGTGCCATCGAAAAACTGGATGATTTCGAAGAGCTGGCTGAGCTGGTTGTTCGCGCTCTGGATGCGCTATTGGATTACCAAGATTACCCGCTACCAGCAGCACGTAAATCAACCATGAACCGTCGTACTCTGGGTGTGGGCGTCATCAACTACGCATACTACCTCGCTCGTCATGGCGTGAAATACTCAGATGGCAGCGCAAACGGCCTGACGCACCGCACATTTGAAGCGATGCAGTACTACCTGTTGAAAGCGTCTGTGAATCTGGCGAAAGAACAAGGCAAGTGCCCTGCGTTTGATGAAACCAACTACGCGAAAGGCCTTCTGCCAATTGATACGTATAAGAAAGACCTTGATCTATTGTGCGACGAACCACTGCATTACGATTGGAATGCACTGCGCGAAGAGATCATGGAACATGGTTTGCGTAACTCAACACTGACCGCGCTGATGCCTTCTGAGACATCCTCTCAGATCTCTAACGCGACCAACGGTATTGAGCCACCTCGCGGCTACGTATCAGTTAAAGCGTCTAAAGACGGTATTTTGAAGCAGGTTGTGCCTGAGTTCACTCGTCTGAAAGAGAACTACGAACTGCTGTGGAACATCGGGTCTAACGATGGTTATCTACACTTAGTGGGTATCATGCAGAAATTTGTCGATCAGGCTATTTCCGCCAATACCAACTATGACCCAAGCCAATACGATTCAGGCAAAGTCCCAATGAAGAAACTGCTTCAAGACTTGCTGACCGCGTACAAGTTTGGTGTGAAAACACTGTACTACCATAACACTCGTGATGGTGCGAAAGACGATCAGAAAGATGCGGTGCAACCTGCCGATGACGATTGTGCAGGCGGCGCTTGTAAGATCTAATCAGATTCGAACTTTCCCTTAATGATTTGCATGCCCTTCGCTAAGGCGAAGGGCCAAACGGATGAAGGCACAATGGCTTACAGTACTTTTACTCAGAAAAAGAATAACCAACTTAAAGAACCGATGTTTCTTGGTCAGCCCGTCAACGTGGCACGTTATGACCAACAAAAATACGAAATTTTCGAAAAGCTGATCGAAAAACAGCTGTCGTTCTTCTGGCGTCCGGAAGAAGTGGACGTGTCCAGCGACCGCATCGATTACGCGAAACTACCCGAGCATGAAAAGCACATTTTCATCTCAAACCTAAAATACCAAACGCTGCTGGATTCAATCCAAGGCCGTAGCCCGAACGTGGCGCTGCTGCCATTGGTGTCTCTACCAGAAGTCGAAACTTGGATTGAAACATGGTCGTTCTCTGAAACGATTCACTCACGTTCGTACACACACATCATTCGTAACATCGTGAATGACCCAGCGATCGTGTTTGACGACATCGTTGAAAACGAACACATCATTAAGCGCGCGAAAGATATCGCTCACTTCTATGATGACCTGATTCAGATGACGAACGATTACCATCGCTTCGGTGAAGGCACACACGAACTGAATGGTGAAACTGTTCATGTCAGCCTGAAAGGCCTGAAAAAGAAACTGTACCTTTGCTTGATGTCCGTGAACGCACTGGAAGCGATCCGTTTCTACGTGAGCTTTGCGTGTTCATTTGCGTTCGCAGAACGTGAGCTGATGGAAGGTAACGCGAAAATCATCAAACTGATTGCACGTGATGAAGCGCTGCACCTGACCGGTACCCAGCACATGATCAACCTGCTGCGCAACGGCATGGATGATTTTGAGTTCCTGCAAATCGCTGAAGAGTGCAAGCAAGAGTGTTTTGACCTGTTTAAGCAAGCTGCTGAGCAGGAAAAAGAGTGGGCAGAATACCTGTTCAAGGATGGCTCAATGATCGGCCTGAACAAAGACATTCTGTGCCAGTACGTGGAATACATCACCAATATCCGCATGCAAGCGGTCGGTCTTGATGCTGCGTACCCAAGCGCAACGACGAACCCAATTCCATGGATCAATGCTTGGTTGTCGTCAGACAACGTACAGGTTGCGCCACAAGAAGCGGAAATCAGTTCATACCTTGTCGGCCAAATCGACAACGAAGTTCGTGCAGACGACTTCGAAGGTTTCGAACTGTAATGGCAACGATCAAAATCAACAAAGTCGTCAACATTGAGTCGAACCCGTCCAATACGCTACTGGAAACCATGGAGCAGGCCGGATTAGAACCTGAGTACAACTGCCGAGATGGCCATTGTGGCGCGTGCCGTTGTACCCTCGCCTCTGGCGAAGTCGAATATGTTGGTTTTGCCATGGCATTTACACAACGTGATGAAATATTACCGTGTATCTGTAAAGCCAAAACGGCACTGGAGCTGACGAACGTCAACTACCGAGTGAAAGCCAAACGCGCTTGATCAGCCATGACGTCAAAAGCCAGAGCATTGCTCTGGCTTTTCTGTTTTGCACGCAGGGTCAACACAGTTAATTCATTCGGCGACGCCGCCAAATAAGATTTGGTCTGCCGTCCCCATGGAGACGGACTTATTGGCGATCTCGCGGCCATCATCATCATACAACGCCAAGCGGTATCCCGGATAACTGATGTTGTTATTGTCTACAGGGGCATGCAGCCACAACGACACCACGTCACGATGAACGCTGCCAAGTGCTTCTCCCAAAACCACTTTTTGACTTGCCACCTCATACCAAACCAAAATTCTTGATTGATGGAACATACCAGCCTCCTGCCGACGTAATGGTTCAAACGAGATTTCAGTGTACAAATAAAAAAGTCCTAAAGTCGGCTCATTTTTAAGACAAAATCGGGACCACTTCAGAAATCAGGCGCTTATCATTTAGACAATTTACGAATAGAAAAGAAGGCAGAAAAGAGGTTTGGTAATAAGCAACGAAATCATTTGCTTATTACCTTTTACCGTATGCAGTTTTTATTTATATGCAATTCAGCGATAACAACGCCGATTAACCGTTCAATACATTGGCGGGCAAATAGAGCTCTTTCACCGTAGAGACCGAGCCGTATTTGGCCAGCACCGGTTTCCCAGCAAGGTAACGACGTAGCATATCCGCAGCCACGGTACCAATTAGCTCTTTTTGCTCTTGCGCGCTATACGCACGGTTAAATTTGAGCAGTTGCCCCCACTCGCCTTGTGGCGCAGATAACGCCACGCTGAAGGTCTCATCACTCAACGCACCGGTGACAATCGCCAAATCAGTACTGCATTTATCTTTGGTCGCCCCCGCTAACGCAAACACGGCCGCGAGAGGATCTTTCTCTCCCAGCCCCGCATCGGTGCGATGGCTCAAAATCCAGCTGTGCCCACTCAGGCGTTCGATCTGTTCATTGCTCAACAACCAATTGGACAGCCAACCTTTGGTCGCTTGCTCGGCAATCGACAGCGACAACCCTTTCTCGGCCATCAAATGCCCAATATGAGCTAACATTGGCTCATCAACGCTGACCACATGTTGCTCAAGGTGAGAATAAATCAGTTGTAGCAGTTTCACCCGTGTCTCTAAATCCTTGCGCGGGCCAAACAACTTCACTTCAATGAATGGCAAATATGAGCGATAGCCCAACACGTACCCTTTCGGCAACTGCAACTTATCCAACTTGTCCGAAATACCCGATTCAGAGGTCCCAAACGTGTATAAGCGGCTACATTCTAATCCAGCCTGATTGGGAAACAGCGCATGCAAATCGGGCAGAATCTGTTCCGTGACCATGCGTTTGAACTCTTTGGGTACGCCCGGTGTGAAATAGAACCAACACTCATTGATCTGCATTTTGAAACCGCACGCGGTGCCGATCGGGTTATCCAAAATCGTCGCCTGTTCGGGCAACATCGCTTGTTTGATGTTGCTTTCTGGCATATTCATCTTGCGCTGAGCAAAGAATGCCTCCAGCACTTTCAGCCATTCGGGAAACAGCACCAATGGCTGCTCGGCTGCCTGAGCCGCCGCTGCAGCACTCAAATCGTCCGTTGTTGGCCCCAAACCGCCATTGACGACCACCACATCGCTGTTAAAACTTAACATCATCAGCTCTTCAACCAGCGCTGATTGTTCATCACCCACGGTAGAGCGTTTCGTCAACGAGAATCCATGTTCGAAAAATTCTCGCGCTAACCAAGCGGCGTTGGTATCGGTAATATCACCGTGTAGTACTTCCTCACCAGTACTGAGCATTGCGATTTTCAGCATAACTATGACCTTATCTCCGGGCCTTCTTTGAGGCTATTATCAAGCCACTATATCGTTGATTGGCCTGCTATCTCCATCAGTTTTATGTCAATAAGCGATTTGCTTATTTTCATCCTTAGGACTTTACTAGATAATTGTGATTCTGATCATTATAAAACAACGTCTTGGAGCTACTGTGTCAATTAAAAGCATCACTGCGCTGATGTTATCGCTCCCCGCTTGCGCCAGTGCTGCGCCATACGGGATAAGCCCTCACATCGAACTCTCTTACTCAGCAAACTGTCAGAGCATCAATTGCAGTGATGCCTCTCCGTTGGCATACCGTGCGCGTTCTCCCCTTGCGGTGAATCTTGCTGGCGAGCCAGAACTTCATTTGGATGAACCCGCCTTACCGCGTTACTTGACCATTTCTGACACCAAAGACTGGGATTACCTGAAAGATCAAACGTACACCATTTTGGGTTTAAGTATTGCGACAGTGGGCTTGATGACCTTATTGCCCGAGTCGGTAACGCAATGGGATGAAGAAGACCGCAACCTCAGTGGTCTGGGTAAGAAATGGAAAGACAACGTCTCTTCCGGCCCAACGTGGGATCGCGACGAACATTACCTCAACTACGTCATGCACCCATATTTTGGCGGTGTTTACTACACGGCGGCACGTCATGCTGGGTTTAACGAGTTTGAATCTTTCCTTTACTCCGCCGCGATGTCTGGCCTGTTTTGGGAATACGGCGTAGAAGCCTTTGCCGAAGTCCCCTCCTGGCAAGATCTGTTTATTACACCATTTTTCGGGGCGGTGGTGGGCGAAATGATGTTTGAAGCCGAACAGAACATTGTCGATAACGGGGGTGAAGTTTGGGGCTCTGAACGCATGGGGAGCTTCACGCTGTTTTTCTTAAACCCCGTGGGCCACATTCATGGCTGGGTGAGCAATGCTTGGGGCGGTTCTGCCGAATTTCAATTTGAAAGTCACCCGTGGTTTGGCAATCAAGACGCGGCGAAATTTGCGCTCGACTCCGGCGCCACGTACGACACCCAGTTTGTGGGAGCAACCTTTAAAGTGACATTCTGACCCGCCTGCCACGACTCGATTTATTGCTTCAACAATTCCACGATTGAACGTAAAAAAGCGCCCTTCGGCGCTTTTTGTTTTTTACTTTTTACTTTTTACTTTTTATCGCGATCTTCCGTCACGGCCTTCCTGTCACATTGTCGCTTCGTCACCTCTTGACGACTTAACGCGCAACCTGCTGACGCTGTGATTTTTCCCATAATACATGGAATTTCTTATCCGCTGGATGATCCAATCGTGCGTAGGTATGCGCGCCGAAATAATCACGCTGTGCTTGGAGCAGATTGGCAGGCAACACTTCGCAACGTAGCGCATCGTAGTAACTCAGCGCCGACGTCAGGCATGGCATCGGCACACCACTTTGCATCGATTGCGCAGCAATGTGCCGCCAACCTAACAGTCGTTTCGAGAGTTCCGACACAAATTCAGGCGCGAGCAGCAGATGATCCAACAGCGGCTGATGCTGATACGCCTGCGCAATTTGGTGTAAGAAGCCCGCACGGATAATGCAGCCCGAACGCCAAATGCGAGCGATGTCAGTGAAATTCAGTTGCCAATCTTCGGAATCCGACGTGGTTTTCATCAGGTCAAAGCCCTGCGCATACACCACCAACTTGGCGCAATACAAAGCCGATTCCAAATCGCGCAATGTCGAATCCAAGCATGGCTCTGCAATCAACGTCTGCGCGGGCAACTGTATACTGGCCGTCACGCGACGCGCCTTGTTTGCGCTGAGTGAGCGCGCAAATACCGCCTGCGCCAAACTCGGGGCCGGACTGCCACTTTGCAGGCTGTTGACCGCCGTCCACAATCCGGTTCCTTTTTGTTCCGCGGTGTCGAGGATTATCTCCACCAACGCCGCGCCGGTTTCAGGGTCGTGCTGCTGCAAAATATCGGCGCTGATTTCCATCAAATAACTATTAAGCACGCCTTGGTTCCAACGCTCGAACACCTGACCAATCTCGGGCGCGGAGAGCGTCATCACATCACGCAAGTATTGATAGGCTTCGCAAATCAGCTGCATATCCGCGTATTCAATGCCGTTGTGCACCATTTTCACGTAATGGCCCGCACCCGCAGGGCCAAGATACGCCGCACACGATTCACCTTGTTGATGGGAATCAATCGGCTGACCCGACACATCCACTTTTGCAGCAATCGCTTGCCACAGCGGTTGCACGAATGTCCAGGCTTCCGGATCCCCACTGGCCATGAGAGACGGGCCGTGACGCGCACCTTGTTCTCCCCCAGAGACGGCAGTGCTGAAGAAACGTAAACGGCCCGTGTATTCTTTTTCGCGACGCTCGGAGTCGGTCCACAAGCTGTTACCAGTATCGATAACAATATCTTGCGGTGACAAACCCGCGTCGAGCAATTGTGCAATCACCTCATCCACCACATCGCCGGCGGGAACCGACAACGCAATCACGCGCGGCGTGTTCAGCAAGCGCAGCAGATGAGTCAAATCATCAGCGGCGGCAAACGTGCCTTTACCCGCAATGGTGCTCAACGAGGCGGCTTCTTGTAAGGTTCGCAGTCGGTTGGCTTGGTTGAGATCATATCCCGCGACCGAGAAACCGTGATCCACCAAATTCAGTGCCAAGCTTTTGCCCATCACACCCAGCCCAATCATCGCAATCTGACAACTCATGATTGCGCCTCCAAAGCTTGCAGCGCTTGCGCTAACACCCCATCCAATGATTGAGAGATATCGACAAAAATGGCTTCATTGGCGTCGGGCTCGACCAGCGTGTCGAACTGACTTTTCAGCATCGCTTCCCCTTGGAAGTAATGATCCGAACGCTGCTGCAAACGCGACCAAATGGTCTCGTAATCGCCCTGCAAATACACAATCACCAAGTCGTCGTTGTTGGCGCGCAAGATGTCGCGGTACGCCGGTTTCAACGCGGAGCAGGCAATCACTGCCCCCGCTTGTTCGATGAACAAACGATTGAGCGTTTGCAGCCAACCCAAGCGGTCATCGTCGGTCAGTGGAATACCCTGACGCATTTTGTCGACATTATCTTGTGGATGGTAATCATCCCCATCAAAGAATTTCAGGCCCAGCGCATCGGCAATTTTGCTGCCAATCGAGCTCTTTCCGCAGCCAGAAACCCCCATCACTAATATTTTTTTCGGTTTCATAGGACACATCTTCCCTAAGGCTCCACATCATGGAGCCACTCTAAACTCGTTATCGGTTGGTTTATTGCCACCACATCGCCAATTGCGGGAACGCAATGACCAGCGCCAGGACGAAAATCTGCATGAAAATAAATGGGATCAGCGAGGTGAAAATCAGGCCCAAGCTGATGTCTTTCGGTGCCACAGACTTGAGGTAAAACGCCGCAGGGCCGAATGGCGGTGACAAGAATGACACCTGCATGTTCAAACAGAACACCACACCAAACCAAATCGGGTCAAAGCCCAAGTTACTGATAATTGGAACAAAGATTGGCATGGTCAACAACGCAACCCCAACCCAGTCGAGGAACATCCCCAGCACCAACAAAATCACCATCATGATAAGCAGTGTGGCCATGGCGCTCCCGCCAGACAGGGCCAAAATGGTTTCTTCAACGAAATCGATACCGCCCATCAGGTTATAAACCCCAACCAACGCGCTCGCACCAATGCCAATCCAGATGATCATCCCACAAGTCCGCATGGTCGCGACGGCACTCTCTTTGAGCATATTCCAGCTCATTTCACGGCGGATGATGGCGCTGATCATGATCCCCACCACGCCCAGTGCTGAGGCTTCGGTCACCGAGGCCACACCGGTATAGATACTGCCCAGCACTACCGCCACCGAAAGTAAGGGGAAGAACAACGCTTTGAAGTAATTCGGTCGTTGGGTCTCATCTTCCAACTCGTCTTCAAAACTTGGTGCCAGCGCCGGATTCATATAACAACGAATCAGAACATACGCGATGTAACACGCCGCCAAAATAAAGGCCGGAATAAACGCAGCTTTAAACAGATCGCCAATCGACACGCTCGCCGTCATACCGTAGATAATGAGGACAATGCTTGGCGGCAGCATGGTGCCCAACGCACCACCGGCACACGTGGTACCAATCGCCAGTTTACGGTCGTAGCCCAAGCGCAGCATTTGTGGCAACGCCAGAATACCCAGCAGCACGGTTTCGCCACCGATCACGCCCGACATCGATGCAAGCAGCACCGCCACCAACAGCGTTTGTACCGCAACGCCGCCGCGCACTCTACGGCCAACTGATTTCATCGCATCGAACAAATCACGAGCAATACCCGAGTGATCGAGCATTGCCGCCATCAACACAAACATCGGAATCGCGAGGAAGATATAATCCGACGCAAAGCTGTACATGCGGCTGGTCACCAGAGGAATCGCGTCCACCCCAAACCAACCTAGCGTGAAGAAAATCGCGACAAAACCGGTCACGAACGCCAGTTGCATCCCCGTGAGCAGCAGGCCGATCATCATCGCCAGCATCAATACGCTGCCCCACTCAATACCTATCGAAGACAGATCAAACATCGTGTTTATTCCTCAGGGCTTGAATCTCTTGAATCAGATGCAGCACGAACTGCACGACCAGAATCACTAAAGTGATGAAAATAACCGCTTTCAGCAGCGCCGGATAAGGCGGGTTAAATGCAGACCCCGAGGTTTCCAAACGAAACTCCCCCCAAGGGGCGAACCATGCGGCTTCCACCGTCACGTAAGAGGCATAAGCCATCATGCCCGCAAACGCGAGGCCAACTATGTGATGGACGATGTTGAGGTAATGTTTGATGCGCTGCGAAACGTGATCGTAAATCAACACCACACGCACGTGTTTGTCGGCCGCCATGGCATAAACGCCACCAAACACAAACAGTGTGCCGCCGACAAACGCGGCCGTTTCATGAACCCAAGTGGTCGGCGCATTGAACACATAACGCATCACCACTTCGTAAAAGGAAATCGCAACCGTAAACAGAAACAGCAAGCTTAGCGCGTTGCCCAGACGCAGAATCCAGCGATCCAGCGCATTTTTCGGCTGCCCGTCATAGATAGACGCAGCAGGAAGCTTATTCTCGCTCATAACGAACTCTTGTTTAAAATGAGAGGGCAAAACGCCCTCTCGGAAAGAAAGGAATAACCGTGATTACAGTAGATCGTTTTGTTCTAGGAAGGTGGTCACTGAGTCATACACTTTTTGCGCATTGGGTGAGCGTTCAGCAAACACTTTCCATTGGCTGCGTGCAATTTCACGGAATTTCTTGCGCTCTTCATCAGACCAGTTGTGAATGGTAATTTTCGGATTCGCGCTGGCTTCTTTCACCGCCGCTTGGTCCGCAATCTTCAATTGCGTGGTGATGTCGTATGAGAAATCACGAACCGAGGTTTCGAGAATCTGCTGCAGATCCGCAGGCATCTTGTCCCATTTTTTCTGGCTGATAGAGATATCGATCAGCGGCAGCGAGTGGAACCCTGGTTGAACTGGATGCACCGCGACGTCGTTCATGCCCGCTTTTTGGTTGGTGGAGAAAACGGTGTAGTCGGCAGCGTCAATCACCCCTTTGCTTAGCCCCGTAAACACTTCAGAACCCGGCAAGTTCACAGGCGTAGCTCCCGCAGCAGCAAAGACTTGTTGAACCAAACCTTCTGGCGCACGTAGTTTCAGACCTTTCAGATCCGCGACCCCATCCAGCGGTTTTTTCGATACCAAAGATTCAACGCCAGTGGTTGAAGCGCCAACAAAATGTACGCCGTATGGTTTGTAAAGTTCGGTTAAAAGTTCGTTCCCACCGCCGTAGTTCATGTATTGAAGTAATTGAGTGGTGTCAGACCATGCACCAACCATGTTACCCAACAGGCCAAATGCAGGATCTTGACCCGAGAAAAACTCCGTCGCAGTGACATGACCGTCCAGAATCCCCATCTTAATCGCGCTCAGGGTTTCAGTGTGTTTCACCACCGCGCCAACAGGCAGCAAGTCAATGTCGATGCGGCCACCTGACATTTTCTCGACGCGATCCACCCAGCTTTGCTGAATTTGGAAGTTGCGGTCACCAGAGGGATCAGAAGACTGAATCTTGAGTTTGAAATCTGCCGCCATGGCAGACATGGATACCAAACCCGTGACCGCCGCAGCGATCAGTGTTCTTGTCATTGTTTTCATTGAATCGTCCTTAAGAGTTTCACGTAACAAACCGGTTTATATTTTTATGTTACCGGTAACTTGCATCGCGAATGTTACTGGTAACTACCATTCATTGTCCATGAGATCGATCACAGCTTTTAAACAATTATTAACAACAATCTCAACATTGCATAATTTCTGGTAACCGACATGACATAACCCTTTGTCTCTCAAGGTCAAATTTGTGCAGAGGATTGAAGTATTGAAAGTTGCCCATCGTTGTCGTCCAAAAAATTGACTTTCGTCAATCCTTATCGACGCATAACACCTAAACTCAAAGATAGAGTGACCAAGTGAAGTTCGGAGGCCATTATGACTTGTACATTTATTGTAAACTTTGTGGGAACTGCCACGCCGTCCACGATTAAACAACTGGCTGCCATTACGCATGAGAACGATGGTAAGTGGTTAATCAGCAAAGTAAATTTCATTGAAGATCAAGTGGCAGCCGTGATTAAGGTTGAAATGCCGCTTGCCAAAGCAAACGTTGTTAAACACGCATTCCAGTCCTACCCTGATTTGATGGTGAATATCGTCGACTGCGATACGCGACCACTCAAAGAAGATACGATTTACCAATTACGCCTCGATGCCAATGACCGTTACGGCATTGTCAACGACATCACTCATGTGCTGGATGGCCAAGGCATCAGCATTTTAGACATGGACTGCCAACGTGTCTTTATTGCGGGTGGTGGTGGTGTCAGCTCCAGCCTATTTACCGCCAACATGGCGATTCGCTTACCACCAGAAATTGACATCGAAGATGTCGCCAAAGAGCTAGAAGCGTTGAGTGAAGACACCCGAGTCATCCTCGAAGCCTAACAACACACACGAATGTATCGTTTCGACGGGAGGCCTTTGGCCTCCCTTTTTCATCAGTGACACCTAATTTTCTTGAACCAGATAACACTCTCGTCCGATTCGTTTGAATTCTCGCACTTTTCTACCACGCTTAATTCGGGATCTCGATTCCAACATTATTCTAATAAACAGCACGCTATCACGAGAAAGCACATACAACTTTGGCTAGGTAGAAAACATCATGTTGAAGCTCAAAAACATCAAGGTCAGCTATAAGCTGGCAATTATTCTGTTGGTCAGCATCATTGGGTTTATCAGTCTGCTATTCATTGCAGCCACCGCCCTCAAACACAATTTGATCGCAGAACGAGAAGCTCGGCTATACGCGGTCATCAATAGCACCTTGTCCCAAGTGAGTTTTCTAGAACAATCCCTGCCCAAAGACGACGCGCAAAAACAAGCCAAGGCATTGATCAATGCCATTCGTTTCGATGGTAACAACTATCTGTTTGTGCTGGATGAAACGCGAAAAATGCTTGTACATCCACTACGCCAAGACTTGGTTGGGCAGCAGATGGGCGAACAACGCAGCGGTGAAGATGGGTTCTGGTACACCATGGTGGATTTGGCGAAAGGCGGTCAACACGGCGTGCTCACCTACCCTTGGCAGACCGCGGCCGGTAAAGAGGCCGACAAACTCTCCGCGGTGCATGGATTTGCGCCTTGGGGCTGGGTGCTCGGTTCCGGCATGTTGTTGGATGATATTGAGCACGCGGTAGAACGCCAGTTTTGGACCATGGCGATTGCGACCTTCGTGGCGATTATCGTGATGGCAGCGTTCGGCGTGGTCATCAGCCGCGCCATTGTACGCCCGTTGGAGCTGATCAAAGATTCGATGAAAAAAGTGGCTCAAGGCGATTTAACCGCCACCATTCCCGTGCAAGGCAAAGATGAGATTGGTATCGTCGCCACACGCATTAACGAAAGTGTGGCCGCCATGCGCGGGGCATTGTTGGAGTCGGTGAACTCGGCCAATGAAGTTGCTGAAGCGGCGATTCGCATTTCCTCATCCGCGGAAGAGACCAGCCAAGCCGTCGTCAGCCAACGTGATCAGCTCAGCCAACTCGCCACCGCCATGAATGAAATGAGCGCCACCGTGGCCGATGTCGCCGGACACGCCGAAGAAACAGCACGTGATACGCTCGATGCCAGTAACGAAGCGGGTCTTGGCGACAAAGATGTGCATTCCAGTGTCGACAGCATCAAATCGCTGTCTAATGAATTGGAAATTGCTGCCGAACAGGTCAACAAACTGAAAGAAGGCGTCATGCAGGTCAGCGAAGTGACCGCGGTCATCAGCGGCATTTCCGAACAAACGAACCTATTGGCCTTAAACGCGGCAATTGAAGCTGCGCGAGCTGGCGAGCAAGGCCGTGGCTTTGCCGTCGTCGCAGACGAAGTGCGCAATTTGGCAAGCCGCACTCACCATTCGACCGATGAAATTCAAACCACCATCAATCGCCTACAACAATTGGCGGTCACCACCGCGAGTGCGATGCAAACCAGTCAAGATTTGGCCTACAGCAGTGTAGAACGCGCTGAAAATGCGGGCAGCGATTTGTCGTTGATTGTGAATCACATTCAGCACGTCAGCGATAAAGCGACCCAAATTGCGACCGCAGCAGAAGAACAAAGCGCAGTGGCAGAAGAGATGAATCGCAACGTCAGTGGCATTAACGACGCCGCATTAGAAATGTCACAAGCCGCCAATTACTTAGCCGAAGAGAGTGAAAAACTCGCCGACCTGTCACGCCAGCTCGATGAGAAGTTGTTGCACTTTAAGCTTTAGATGCCCAAACAAAAAATCCACCGCATGCGGTGGATTTTTTCATCAGCGAACGATTTTATTTAACTGACCACAACGAGAGTGAGCGTTTAAAATCGTCGTAACCAAATTCGTTCAGTTTCTGAATGTCACCATTGGTGCGTTCACAGTAAACCGATGGCATTTTCAGGCCGTTGAACCAGTTCAGTTTCACCATGGTGTAACCTGCGCTGTCGAGAATATGCAGTTTTTGACCGACCTTGAGCGGCTCATCAAACTTCGCAACGCAGAATTGGTCGCCCGCCAAACACGAACAAGAGCCAATCACGTACTCGTGCTCGCCACTCTCGCTTGCTTCTAATACTGATGCTGGCTCTTTGTAGATCAGCGTATCCAAACGGTGCGCTTCGGTTGCTGAGTCAACAATGGCGGTTTTCATGCCGTTTTCAACGATGTCCACCACCGTCACAACCAGGTCAGTCGTTTTGGTGATCACCGCTTCACCCGGTTCTAGGTAAAGCTGCACGCCGTGCTTTTCAGCAAAGGCTTTCAGAGCGAGGCCCAGTTTCTCCACATCGTAACCCGGCCAAGTGAAGAAGACACCGCCGCCGAGGCTCACCCAATCCAATGTGTTGAGGTACGCGCCAAAACGCTCTGAAATAGAATCGAGCAAGTTGATAAACGCATCCACATCTTTGTTCTCACAGTTCATGTGGAACATGACGCCATTGATGGTTTCAAAGACCGCAGGATCAATGTGATCGGCTTGTACGCCCAAACGCGAAAACTGACGCGCTGGGTTCGCCAAGTCTTGACCCGCATAGCTAACGCCCGGGTTCAAGCGTAGGCCCAATGACGCTTTGCCTTCCACCAAGTGGCGGTACGCACTCAGTTGAGACTGTGAGTTGAAAATCATTTTGTCGCAGATGTCGGCAACTTCTTTGACGTCGTCTTCGCTGTAACCCACGCTGTAGGCGTGTGTTTCGCCGCCGAAGGTGTCGTGGCCAAGTTTGACTTCAAATGGGCCAGAGCTGGTTGTACCGTCCAGGTACGGTTTGATGATGTCAAAAACACCCCAAGTCGAGAAGCACTTCAGTGCCAGTACCAGTTTTACACCGGAAATGTCTTTCAAGCGTTTCGCAATTTCGAGGTTCGCAATCAGCTTGCCTTCGTCAATCATGAAATATGGGGTTTTGAGTTCGTTTTTTTGCATCGTGTCGGTTCCTAAATGCTGCGCATTAATCGCAACAGTTTCTGAATCTTTAAAATGGAAAAAACAGCCATCACGAATGACGGCTGTTTGTTTCAGAACCAAAAGGTGTTATGCCTTTTAGTCGCTTCGATCAATCAAGAATGTTGATCACCGGTTGGCTCGGTTGTAATTCCTGCACGTTCCAGCTCAAGCCGATCGACGGCATGGTTTCGAGGAACGGGTCTGGGTTGAGCTGCTCCATGTTAAACACGCCAGCGTCAGCCCATTCGCCACGGAAGAATTGCAGCGCAGCCGTGATTGCTGGCACACCCGTGGTGTATGCAATCGCCTGATGCTCAACATCTTTGTAAGCGACTTCGTGATCAGCGTTGTTGTAAATGAATACGCTACGCTGTTCACCATTTTTCTTGCCTTGAACCCAAGTACCGATACAGGTTAAACCGCTGTATCCTGGAGCCAAAGAGGTCGGATCCGGTAACAGTGCTTTCAGAACGTGCAGTGGTTGAACCACGGTGCCATCCTGAAGTGCAATCGGATCCGGACTGAGCAGACCAATGTCACGCATGCAGTTGAAGTAGTTCAGATAACGGTCACCGAAGCCCATCCAGAACTCAATACGTTTTGCAGGAATAAATTCCTTCAGTGAGCGAACTTCATCGTGTGCCATTGAGTACACTTTGAAAGGACCACATTGAGGAAAATCAAATTCCATCATACGAGAGTGGCATGGTACGCGCTTCCATTCTCCCTCTTCCCAGAAGAAAGAGTCGCCCTGAATTTCCAACATGTTGGTTTCAGGATCGAAGTTCGTCGCGAATTTCTTGCCGTGGTCGCCCGCGTTGATGTCCATCACGTCGATGGAATCAATCTCATCAAACAGGTGTTTTGCGGCATACGCTGCAAACACACTCACCACACCGGGATCAAAACCAGCGCCCAAAATTGCGGTGATGCCTGCTTGTTTGAATTTTTCGCGGAATGCCCACTGAGGATCGTACGCTTCAGGTACTTGCTGGCCTTCAGAGCATAGATCCACCGCAACAGAAGTGTCCAAATAGGACACTTTTGCACGGTAACAGGCTTCCATGATTGGTACGTTAACCCAAGGCGGGCCAGCGTTGATCACCAGATCAGGCTGGACCGCTTCGATTAACGTTACTAGTGCGTCAACATCGTCAGCATTTACTGCTCGCGCTTCTAGCTTCTTAGTAGAATCTTTCAAGTTTTGTTTGCCCTTGATTGATTCAATGATCTTCTCACACTTCTCAACTGAACGAGAAGCAATGGTAATATCACCCAGCACGTCGTTGTTTTGTGCCGCTTTATGTGCGACAACCCAGCCAACGCCGCCCGCCCCAATCTGTAGAATTGACATAGTATCCGTTTACCTTTATTTCGCTAGCTCTTCCGCTAGAGTTTCAATTTTAGCCAGTAAAGATTCGAAGTCCGAAATCTTCAAGCATGGGTTCAAGATTGTGAATTTCAAGGCAGTTTTGCCATCCACAATGGTTTCGCCAAGTACAGCGACACCACGTACCAATGCCTGCATACGAACGACTTTATTCAATTCATCCATATCAGACGCTTGGCTGTTTACTGCGCGGAACAACACAGTAGACAAAGATGGTTCAGCCAAAAGCTCGAAGGCTTTATGCTGACGAACCAATTCGGCCACTTGTTGAGTTTGGTCAAGCAAGTGATCGTACATTGCGCCCATTTGTTTAGGACCCACGTTTTGCATGGTCATAAACACTTTCAGAGCGTCAAAGCGTTTTGTGGTCGCGATCGACTTGTCTACCAGGTTTGGCAGTGTATCGTGTTCGCGGTTCAAGTAATCTGCATGGTGCAGCAGGAACTTGAAGTTACTTTTGTCTTTCAGCAGCAATGCGCCACAGCTGATGGTTTGGAAGAACAGCTTGTGGAAGTCCACGCTCACTGATTGCGCACGTTCGATGCCGCTCAGACGAGCTTTATGACTGCTCAGAATCAGCGCGCCGCCGTAAGCACTGTCAACGTGCATCCACATCTCGTGCTGCTCTGCAACATCAGCGATGGTTACCAAGTCGTCGATTGCACCGTGGTCCGTTGTACCTGCCGTACCAACGATCGCAAATGGGATCAGACCTTCCGCTTTCGCTTGTTCAACAACAGCGTTCAGCTTCGTCACATCCATTGTACCGTTTGGTAGCGCGTCAACCGCCAAGATGGCTTTCTCACCAAGTCCCATCCAAGAAGCAGACTTCTGAACAGTGAAGTGAGATTTCTTCGAGCACACAATACGCAGTTTGTCCGCGTACTCTGGCAGACCCAGTTTCTGAATCGAGTGACCGCTCAGTTTATTCGCAATCCAGTCGCGAGCCAACATCAGGCCCATTTGGTTGCTCTGCGTACCACCGCTGGTGAAGATACCGTCCGCTTGCGCGCCCAGTTCGTACTTCTCACACATCCAGTCAATCACTTTCTGCTCAACAAACGTTGCCGCAGACGACTGATCCCATGAATCCATCGATTGGTTCAGCGATGCGATGATCGCTTCAGCAACAACGGAAGGCATCAGGGGTGGTGTGTGCAGGTGCGCAATGCAGTCTGGGTGCTGAACGATGATTGAGTGCTTCGCAACCAGTTCCGCAGTGTCAGAGATCACGTCTTTCAGCGATGCGTTTTTGTTATCCAGATCAACCGCGTAAATCGCTTCTTCTAGCGCTTTCGGGTCGATGCCTGAATACGGCGCGTTCACTTCTTCAAATACGGCTTTCATTGCAGCAGTGGTGTGGTTCATCACTTGTGAGAACTCTTGGCTGCCCATGTGACCAGTGTGAATGAAGTGTTTTTTCCACTCTTGGTTTGCTTGTTCTGGATCTTTCTGACCGCCACCAGCGGCAAGAATCGCTTCTTCCAGTGTGCGCAGGGCAAAGTCGATCTGCTCAAAAGAGATGATCAACGGTGGAAGGAAACGAATCACAGAACCTTCGCGGCCACCTTTTTCAACCATCAAACCACGCTCCAGCGCTGCACGCTGAATGCCCAGAGTCAGTTGAGGTGCCGATTTTGGCTCACCAAATTTGTTCAGTTCGCCACTTGGATCTTGAATTTCCAGACCCAGCATCAAACCTTTACCACGTACTTCTGCAATGCAGTTCACGCGGCTTTGAATTTTTTCCAGACCCATACGTAGGTATTGGCCTTTGATGTTTGCCTGCTCTACCAGGTTATCGCGCTCAATGATTTCCAGTGCTTTGGCACCCGAGACCATTGCCAGCTGGTTACCACGGAATGTACCCGTGTGTTCACCTGGACGCCATGTGTCATGCTGCTTGTTGATCACAAGAAGAGACATTGGCATACCGCCGCCGATCGCTTTCGACAAACACAGTACATCCGGTACGATACCCGCTTCTTCGAAAGCGAAGTTGTAGCCTGATTTACCCACACCACACTGGATTTCATCAAAAATCAGCAGGATGCCGTATTCGTCACAGATGCGGCGAAGTTCGCGCAGGAAGAATGCTGGCGCAGGAATAACGCCGCCTTCACCTTGTACCGGTTCAACGATGATCGCCGCTGGCTTCATGATGCCCGCTTCGTCGTCGTTCAGTAGACGCTCGATGTAACGGATGCTGGCTTTCGCGCCTTCATCACCACCTAGGCCAAACGGACAACGTAGGTTGTATGGGAATGGCATAAAGTGAACGTCTGACATCAGGCCAGTACGACGTGCTTTGGTATTCAGGTTACCCATCATCCCCATCGTACCGTTGGTCATACCGTGGTATGCACCGCGGAACGCAAACATGGTATTGCGGCCGGTGGTTTGTTTTGCCAGTTTGATTGCGGCTTCTACGGCGTCAGCGCCGGATGGACCACAAAACTGAATCACACAGTTATTACCCAGCTCTTCCGGCAGGAATGCTTTTACTGCTTTGATAAAGTTGGTTTTTGCTTTGGTTGCAATATCCAGCGTTTGGTAAGGCAGACCTGAATCCAGTTGATCTTTCAGAGCTTGGTTGATTTCTGGGTGGTTGTAACCCAGTGCCAAAGTACCTGCGCCCGCCAGACAGTCTAGGAAGATCTGACCGCGCGTGTCTTCAACCAAACAGCCAAACGCTTGTTTGATGGCGATAGGTATACGGCGTGGGTATGAACGTACTTCAGATTCGTGCTCTGCTTGTTCAATCAAAACTTCATCTGGAGTAAGGTCATAAGTACCTTCTAGAACTGGTACTTGGTTGGTAAACATGGTTGCGATAGTGTTATCGACTTCAAAGGCTGTACTCATCTTCGTCCCCTTGAATGGTTAAACCGCTGTTCATTTCTCGGCTGTTCGTTGTTTTTGAGAAATGACAAATAGCAAAACGTTCCGACTGAGTCCTCAGACAAATTCGGAAATACTGCAGGTCATCAGCTTGATGACAAATCACAAAAAAACAGGAATCAAGGTTCGGTTATGCTGCTGTCCTGACGAACAGGGCATAGAGGAAGTACAAAGCTGATTAATGTGTGTAAGTTAAGTGAGTTCAATGTTGGGTATCCCATTCACATGCTGTTCCCACAGCAAGAGTATCCCGTCTATCAGTAAAAGGACTTACTGATACCTACCCTACGTAATGTCCCAATCAGCCTGAATGGTCACTACGCGTATCCCTCGGAAGCACTGTCCGAGATTGCTGCGGAAGTTAACACAAAACGTGTCTCATCCGCAATCATTTTTCTCCACCAAATAACAACTAACTCAACAGGAAATATCACAGTTATCTATTATTCAGAACGTTATAAAATCCAACCAATAGCAAGCCCTTATCTCATGAATAAGGGCTTAATGATTTGCATCCGTTAAACGGTTTCGTTTTTAACTATTTGACTCAGTAATGTATCCGCAGCAGCGTCAGATAACGCCCCAGTGATGTCAAAGATTTCGACCCCATTATCGATCACAATCGACTGCGTTTGTCCCGAATCGTAGGACACCTGTAAGGTGACATCTTCATCACCGACCACCACTTCAATTTGGTCGAGTAAATCTTCGAAAGTGCCCCCATCCAGTACGGCCGACAAATCAAGTTTGTCTGTGCCCAACTCAAAGTTTTTCACCACATCAATGCTGTTATCCAATGCGTCATCCAACCAAGTGAAAACGTTGGCTTGCGCATCACCAATCAGCACATCATTGCCCGCTGTGGCATTCAGCACAGGTTCGCCATCTTGCGCAGAGAACACATGGTATGACGGCGTCGAACTGTCAGCCTCAAGTGTCACTGTCGCTTCATTACTGAACTCACCGTCCGAGTCAACGGCTTGATACGTGAAGCTGGTGCTATCCACCACGGTTTCTGTGCCTGACAAATGCGTCACCACATAGTTTGAACCGGATGAACCGTCGTTATCCGAAGCGGTGAAGTCCAACCCAACGACGGGGCTATTTGACGGCGCCGAATAAGTGTATTCGCCATCGCCCAGATAGGTCTCCGTATAGGTGTCTCCATTGGCGAGATAATAGGTTACCGTGGCCGCATGATTGGTATTCAAACCATCTACACCAAACGTAATGGTATACAACGGGTTTTCATTCAAATCGACATGCAACGTATCTTGCGTGTTGATCCCGTTACCCGATGCCACCGACAGCCCGGTCCCTTGTTGCACTGTGTCGATCAACGTCACTTGTTGCGAGACTTGTTCGTCATTCCCTATCGTTTTGTATGCAGAGATATAGATAACATTGCCGTTATCAAGAACAAATTGATAATCGTCATCAACCTTAACCAATTCGCCATCTTCTGTTGAACCAATGACAACTTCATTGCCTTCTGGAACGAAAGTTATGTTGTCAGGATTGAACAGCACTGGGTCGCCGACTTGATTTGCCACATAAACATCTGCAGCCGTTAATTCTCGAGTCACGCCGTTTTCATCGGTATACAACAAGGTCCCACTGTCTGGTAGTGAGGTAATCACGATGCTCAATTGCGTGTCGGTAAAGTCATCATCGACGTCGGAAATGTGGTCGTCCGCTTCCACGTCAGAATCAAACACAATCGTTGTTTCAGAACTCTCTCCCAGCAATACAGTGAAGTCTTCTGCAACCGGTGGCTCGTTCAGGTTCAGCTCTTTAAGCACGACATCTACATCGGTGGATTTCACATCACCCAACCCAGCCACTTCAGTCGCGGTCACGACCAGATTGTGAATATTGGATTCTAGTTCATAGTCATTGGTAAAAGCGTTCACGCCATCTAAGGTCAGATAGATAGCGCCCGTCGTTGAATTAATCTGAAACAGCGCTCTATTTTCGCTATCGTAAACATTAGTTTTAATGCTGTAAGATACATTTTCACCGTCAGCATCCGTTGCTGACACGGTGCCAATCACATGTGTCTCGTCACTGTCTTCTTGATACGTAAATACATAGGCATCATCAAAAATTGGCGCGTTATCATCAAGATTCAACTCATTGAGCTGTACAGGAATGTCGGTGGATTTTTGTTCGCCCAATCCTGCCACTTCCGTGGCCGTCACCACGAGGTCGTGCATGTTCGGCGTAGTCTCGTAATCATTGGAGAACGCCGTCACGCCTGCGGCCGTTAAACTGATCGCCCCGCTGTTGGTATCAATTTCAAACAGTGCTTCATCGGCGTCGTTATAGACGTTGGTGCTGATCGAATAGGTCACCGCTTCGCCATCGCCGTCAGTCGCGGAAACAGTCCCAATCACATCCGCATCACTGCTGTTTTCATCATACGAGAACACATAACGTGGACCATCTGGGTTGTCCGGATCGTTCGGGTCAAACTCCGGCGCAAACTCATCCAAGTTCAGTTCGTTGAGCTGTACAGGAATGTCAGTAGATTTTTGATCGCCCAACCCCGCCACTTCTGTGGCGGTCACCACGAGGTCATGCATGTTCGGCGTGGTCTCGTAATCATTGGAGAACGCCGTCACACCTGCGGCCGTTAAACTGATCGCCCCGCTGTTGGCATCAATTTCAAACAGTGCTTCATCAGCGTCGTTATACACGTTGGTGGTGATCGAATAGGTCACCGCTTCGCCATCGCCGTCGGTCGCGGAAACGGTGCCAATCACATCCGCATCGCTGCTGTTTTCATCATACGAGAACACATAACGTGGACCATCTGGGTTGTCCGGATCGTTCGGGTCGAACTCAGGCGCAAACTCATCCAAGTTCAACTCATTGAGCTGTACAGGAATGTCGGTGGATTTCTGATCGCCCAGCCCCGCCACTTCCGTCGCGGTCACCACGAGGTCATGCATGTTCGGCGTGGTCTCGTAATCATTGGAGAACGCCGTCACGCCAGCGGCCGTTAAACTGATTGCCCCGCTGTTGGCATCAATTTCAAACAGTGCTTCATCGGCATCGTTATACACGTTGGTGGTGATTGAATAGGTCACCGCTTCGCCATCGCCGTCGGTCGCGGAAACGGTGCCAATCACATCCGCATCGCTGCTGTTTTCATCATACGAGAACACGTAACGTGGGCCATCTGGGTTGTCCGGATCGTTCGGGTCGAACTCTGGCGCAAACTCATCCAAGTTCAGCTCATTGAGCTGTACAGGAATGTCGGTAGATTTTTGATCGCCCAACCCTGCCACTTCCGTCGCGGTCACCACGAGGTCATGCATGTTCGGCGTGGTCTCGTAATCATTGGAGAACGCCGTCACGCCAGCGGCCGTTAAACTGATCGCCCCGCTGTTGGCATCAATTTCAAACAGCGCTTCATCAGCATCGTTATACACGTTGGTGGTGATCGAATAGGTCACCGCTTCACCATCGCCGTCAGTTGCCGAAACGATCCCAATCACATCCGCATCACTGCTGTTTTCATCATACGAGAACACGTAACGTGGGCCATCTGGATTATCCGGATCGTTCGGGTCGAACTCTGGCGCAAACTCATCCAAGTTCAGCTCATTGAGCTGCACGGGAATGTCGGTGGATTTCTGATCGCCCAACCCCGCCACTTCCGTCGCGGTCACCACGAGGTCATGCATGTTCGGCGTGGTCTCGTAATCATTGGAGAACGCCGTCACGCCAGCGGCCGTTAAACTGATTGCCCCGCTGTTGACATCAACTTCAAACAGCGCTTCATCGGCATCGTTATACACGTTGGTGGTGATTGAATAGGTCACCGCTTCGCCATCGCCGTCGGTCGCCGAAACAGTCCCAATCACATACGCATCACTGCTGTTTTCATCATACGAAAAGACGTAACGGGGACCATCTGGGTTGTCCGGATCGTTCGGGTCAAACTCCGGCGCAAACTCATCCAAGTTCAGCTCATTGAGCTGTACAGGAATGTCAGTAGATTTTTGATCGCCCAACCCCGCCACTTCCGTCGCGGTCACCACGAGGTCATGCATGTTCGGCGTGGTCTCGTAATCATTAGAGAACGCCGTCACGCCAGCGGCCGTTAAACTGATCGCCCCGCTGTTGGCATCAATTTCAAACAGCGCTTCATCGGCGTCGTTATACACGTTGGTGCTGATCGAATAGGTCACCGCTTCGCCATCGCCGTCAGTCGCGGAAACAGTCCCAATCACATCCGCATCGCTACTGTTTTCATCATACGAAAAGACGTAACGTGGACCATCTGGATTGTCCGGATCGTTCGGGTCGAACTCAGGGGCAAACTCATCCAGATTTCGTTCACTCAGTTCCACAAGGACACTGGTTGTGTTCTGCTCACCTAATCCGTCAACTTCTGTCGCGGTGACAATAATGTCATGCACGTTAGGCGTTTCTTCATAATCATTAGCAAACGCAGCAACACCGGCAGCGGTCAGACTGATTTCACCACTCTCTGCATCAATCTCAAACAGCGCATTATTGTCGGAATCAAACACATTGGTGGTAATGGCGTAGGTCACGCTTTCCCCCTCTGCATCGGTGGCTTGCACCGTCCCGATCACGTCGCTATCCGAGCGATTTTCATCGTAACTGAAGCTATAACGCGGTCCTGCGTCATTGTCGGGATCATTGGGGTCAAATGTTGGTGGCGTATCAATCACGGCAGTAACGGTATCACTCACCAGATCAACCAGCGCAATACTTTGGGTTGATGACAGACCCAAGCTTTCTAATCCTTGGGTTTCAAAACTGGTAGACGCCAACACTTCATCGCCAGTCCGGTTTACCGTACCCGATGCGGTAGGACTCGACCCATTTTGTCCCCCGGCAGCAGTTGCCAAATCAGGGTTTTGGGTCGGGTCGACACCCAGTTCAATTTGTTGAAGGATCTGGGCAATTTCACCATCCAAATTGGTCGGCGCGGCATTGCCAGGATTGACTAATTCTGCGGTGACGGTCGGTGATGGATCGTCGCTCACTTGCACGACGACATCGCCCGGTCTCAAAGGTTCACCAGCCGCTTGCTCCCGAAACTGACCCTGACGATCAATGATTAAGGTTACGTTAGCCAACATAAATGGAGTTAGGGTTCGAGTACTCATGAGCGTATGTCCTTTATACATGCGATGAGGCGTCCGGCCCCACTGACCCAACACCCGGTTCACAATTTCTCATGATTTAAAGTTAGTGAGACCGATATTGACACGCAACTCAATAAGTAGAGCTTAAACTCAAAAATTCACTAAGGTGTCAATAACTAAGGGAATTAATCATTGGTACTTTTTTGAACTAATATCTCATATTGATAATTTATCTACTAAGCTTCCAGTAAACTTATGTTTGCCTGTGAACGCTCCGACGCTGACCTTTCGCATGATGATCGGAAACGCGAGAAGCAACAGACCCATAAAAACCATAGGAGCACCCCTGTGAAACGGAACATTCCACTTCTCTCAGGATGTTTGTTGTTTTTGCCGCTTCAAGCTTCAGCCCAAACGTTAGAACAGGCTGTTGCGCTTGCTTTAGCAAACAATCCTGAAATCAAAGCCAGTTACAACCAGTTCGTCAGTAGCGTGAAAGAAAGCGATGCTTCTGGTGGCGCCTACTTACCGACGATCGATTTAGATGCCGGGATCGGATACGAAGGCATTCGACCTGCTTATACGGTGGGCCGAGACGATACGGATCTGACTCGAAAGGAAGCCAGCATCATCCTCAACCAACTTTTGTGGGACGGTAACGCCACGCTCAACGACATGGATCGCACAGCAGCGGAAGCTGAATCCGTTCGTCTACAACTTCTTGATGATGCGTCCAACATGGCGTTGGAAGTCACCAAAGTCTACCTCAATGCCGTGAAAGCGACGGAAGTCTTGGCTCTGTCAGAGAGTAATCTGGCGGTGCATAAACGAATTTATCGTGACATCAAAAAACGGGTTGATTCGGGTGTCGGCTCGACGGCGGACTTAACGCAAGTCGAAGCGCGGATCGCCAAAGCGCAAGGCAACTTACTTGCAGCGCAAAACAACTTGTTCGACACACACACGCAGTTTCGCCGTTTAGTGGGACAGGAGCCGCTGGGCTTGCTCTATCCGCGCGCCGATGTGTCTAAAATTCCATTGTCTTTGTCTGATGCACTGGTGGAAGCGTTTGATAGCCACCCGGTCATTCAGATTGCAGCCGCAGACGTCGACTCAGCACGCTTTCAATACAAGCAGTCGAAAGGCACCAACTACCCAACGCTCTCTATTGAAGCTCGTCAAACATGGCGAGACGATGCGGGCGGCTATGAAGGTGGAGCCAGTGAAACGGTGGCCATGCTGCGTCTGAAATACAACCTGTATAACGGTGGCAGCGATAGCGACCGCAGTGAAAGTGCTGCATACCAACTCAACAAAGCAAAAGATTTACGTGATAACGCCTATCGCGAAATCGAAGAGAGCTTGCGTCTCTCTTGGAGTGCGCTCGACTTAACACTGCAACAGAAAAACTTCCTCGCAGACCATGTCGATTCTGCCTCGCAGACGGTCATTGCCTACGAGAAACAGTATCGAATCGGCCAACGTACGTTGCTGGATTTGCTCAACACCGAAAACGAACTGTTTGAAGCTCGTAAAGACTATCTCGACGCAAACTACGCCGAGCAATACGCCAAGTATCGCGTGATGAACGCCATCGGTGTGTTGATCGATGCCCTGTTGGTGGATGTTCCGGAAGAATGGACACAGAAAGTGGAGTACTGATATGACGACTAAACTCTTTTCAATCTCCATACTGGCGAGTCTGTTGACCTTTCCGGCGTATGCCAACGATGAGTATGACTACATGGAGGCGCCGCAAGCGAATCAGATTGCTGATTTGCAAGATGATGACAGCGATGGTGTCGTCAATGCGCGTGATATTTGCCCAGGTACACCGTCTGGTGCAGAGATCGATAACGACGGCTGCGGCGAAGTGATTCGAAACTCGGCGAAGCGTCAATTGCACATCCTGTTCGCCAATGACTCGTATGAGATAAACCCCGTGTTTGCCGATCAAATTCAGGCCATGGCTGAATTTTTGAAAACCTATCAGAGTGCTTCCATTGAGATTCAGGGTTACACCAGTAAAGTGGGGACCAATGAATACAATCAAGAACTTTCACAAAAACGTGCTGAAGCGGTGGAAAGGAAACTACTCTCTTATGGCATCTCGCCCAAACGCGTGCGCATCATCGGTTTTGGTGAAACACGTCTGCTGGATGACGGAGATACCAACTCTGCGCACGCCGTAAACCGACGTGTGACAGCCACCGTGGTTGGCCTGAAAGAGAAAGTGGTCGAAGAGTGGACGATTTTCTCGACCTTGAAAAAGTAGACTTTCCAACATCCGACAATGGTTCTAAAAAGAAAAGGCCCCGAACATCGGGGCCTTTGTTGATTCAATGCATCCGGTCGAATTACTGAGCGGCTGTCTTTGGCAGAGACATTCTCAGCAGGACGTAACCAAGAATGGCGGCAGTCGTCGAGCCCATCAGAATACCCAAACGTGCGTAGGTATCGTAGTCGGCATGTGCACTACCAAATGCCAGTGATGAGATAAAGATCGACATCGTAAAACCAATACCACACAGGATAGACACCGCAAAGATATGCTTGAAGTTAATGCCTTCTGGCAACTTCGCCACACCCAATTTCACGGCAGCCACACTGAAGCTGAAGATACCCAGAGGCTTACCAACCAACAGACCCAACGCCACGCCCAGAGGCAATGTTGACGCAAGACCAGACATCGACACACCGTCCAGTGAGATCCCTGCGTTTGCAAAGGCAAACAGAGGCAGGATAGCGAATGCAACGTACGGATGCAGCGCATGTTCCATATGTTTCAGTGGTGAATGCTCACCGGCTTTGCCTTTCAGTGGAATCGCGAAACCGATAACCACACCCGCAAGTGTTGCGTGGACGCCAGATTTCAGTACGGCTACCCACAGAATCAGACCCACAACGGTGTATAAGCTGATCTTCGTTACGTGTTTTGCGTTCATCACAAACAGCACAGCTGTCATGATAAATCCAACCACAAGCGCCATGGTTGACAGGTCGCTGGTGTAGAACAGCGCGATGATGACAACCACACCCAAGTCATCAATGATGGCCAATGCCAGCAGGAAGACTTTGAGGCTCACAGGGACGCGCTTACCCAGCAATGCCATAATACCAAGCGCGAATGCGATATCCGTCGCCGCTGGGATTGCCCAACCTTGGATTGCTTCTGGATCGCCTGCGTTAAATAGAACGTAGATCAGTGCCGGTGCCAGCATACCGCCCACTGCAGCAATCGCTGGGAAAATCGCCGTTTCACGGGATTTTAATGCACCTTCCAATAATTCACGTTTGACTTCGAGGCCGATCAACAGGAAGAACACCGCCATCAGGCCGTCGTTGATCCAGTGAGATACCGACATACCCATCACGTAACTGTGCAGTACGCCTTGGTAAACGTCATTTAAAGGAGAGTTGGCAATTGTCATAGCGACCACTGCGGCAATCACTAGGATAATTCCCCCGGCGGACTCCAATTTAAAGAAGTCACGAATCATATCAGTCATTTCATCGTCCTTATTGTTATGTTAATAAACGATACTTAAGAATAGGCAAATAGTGTAGCCACTCGCAGATTGGTTGAAAAATCGCTTGTAATGAAGCTTAGCATCGGAAAAACCGAACAATTAAAGCCAATGGTACGTATATTCCGTCAATAAAGACCGAAATATAAGTATAGGAAATAAAACGCTACATTTTCGAACGCGTACATAACAAAACGGGAACCACTGAGTGGTTCCCGATAAAATATAACCCATGTTTGATGGCGACTCACGTTCGCAAACATGGCTCAGTAACCGGTTAACTGCATGAAACCTTTGGCGCGATGTGACCCCACGGCGTAAATCGGGCCTTCCCAATATGGCAGTGCAAACGGCAACCACAAATGTTGATTGAGCACGCTGGTAGAGATGTTGATGTTCTGGCTTGGAATTGAAATATGCCATTGCAGCGGCACCGATTTCCCATTCGCCAGTGACGTTAAGTGCACAGGCTTGATCTGAATGTCAGACTCTTTCAGCGCAATCACCTTGCCATCCTTGGTCGACAACGTGCCAAACACGTAAGGCAGTTGCAATGAATGGCGGTAACGGCTGACGGTCAACGTGGTCCTGTCATCAAGTTCCAACACAAACCAATCCCAACCTTGTTGCCCTTCAGCCAACAGGCCACTGCCCCACTCTTTACTCACCCACGCCGTACCTTCAACCGTCACAGGCGGCGTGTTTTTACTCAGTTGAAGCTTGCCACGCACTTGAATGAAAGGCGCTTGAATGTTGTAAGATGCCACTGGTAATAAATCGTGTTTGGTTTGATACCCTTTATCGCCCGGCAGCACATAAGGACCTGACGCGGTCATTTGTAGCAACAGCGCAAAGGAATCGGTATTAACACTCAATAGCCCCGGTAGCGGCCCATTGCCCAGCGAGCGCCAGTTCCAGTTATCGATCCACAAACGAAACGGCTGACTATTCATGCCCGCTTGGCCAATACCACCACGCGCGATCCGCTGTTCGCGCCAAACGTGGTCACGCGTCGAAATCACGGTGTGTGATAAATAAAGCTGAGGACTTTGCCAACCGATGGTGTTTCTGTCGTCATTGGCGATGCGGAAATAGTTCCATTGCACACCGTAATGTTGGCCATTTTCGTCCGTCACGTTGGCGAAGAAATGCCACCATTCATGTTGAAACTGGGGATGAAATGCAAAATCGCCAGGCAGCGTCACCGGATGATTCGGTAAAACCGGTTCGTAGACCTGATGGCGCTGCGAAGTGAGCGTCGAATGAAGGTCATCGCCGTGACTTTCCTGTTTCTGAGTAAAAAACAGCAAGTACGTCAGATAGCCGATCAACGCAATGATGCCCACACACACCAGCGTTGCCGCCGCTAACTTCATGTTTTTCTTCAGCGTCTTCATTACAGCGCATCCCTTAACGACTTCATCGCTGACTGTCTCACCAAGCGAATCACGGGCAGTGCGCCTGCGACAATCAAGGCCAACATCGACCACAAGGCCGTGCGCGCATACGCGCCTTGGATCAGTTGCAGTTCCATGGTCCATCCAAACGACTGACGAATAACCACATCAACCACCAATTTCGCTAGCGCGATCCCAAGCGGCATCGCAATCAGCAACGCAATTGCGCCGAATACAAACAGTTGCAACGCGCCGATGATCACCAACTCTTTGCCGGATACGCCCAAACAACGCAGCAGCGAAATATGACGCTGACGAGACACTTCTCCTGCCAAGGTAGCAAAGAAGATACCGCACACAGCGATCAAGAGCGTGATGTTACCCAGTGTTCCGGCAATGGCAAACGTGCGGTCAAACACGCGCATCGCCTGTTGATGGATGCCGGTGTTATCAAAAATACGTTCCGAGTCGAGGCGGAAGACGGTATCCAAACGTTTCTTCAGTCCTTCGCCGTGAATGCCTTCGTGCAATTTAACCGCCAAAGCGACATTCCCTGTGCCCGCAAAGGCGTACAGCCAGTTGCGATGCGACATCAGCACCTGATTGTACGGGTTGCCGTAATCGTAATAGACGCCGACAACCAGCCAGCCCTGCCCCAACGGCATCGACAAATCGATGTAATCGCCCGGGCGAATGCCCAGTTTGATCGCCATCGATTCACTGATCATCACGCCCCGCGAATTGTGTAGATGATACCAATAGTTTGGCACGCCCAACTTCACCGTCAGTGAATCCAGCTCACCGTCGGACGCACCGGTACTGACCACCTGCAACACCCCTTTGTCGGTGGAGAAGTCTTTTTCCCAGCGCCACCACACATCTTGCACTTCAGGTTGCTTGATCAGCCAATCACTCATGCGCGATGCCGAGCTGTTGGTTGGATAAAGATATACATCCGCCGCCAAACGTTGTGTCAGCCATTTTTCGGTGGTGTCGCGGAAACTGCCGACCATGGTTTCGACGCCAATATTCGCCGCCATCGCCAACATGAATGCCATGGTTGCCACACCGCGGTAGCTCATACTCGCCGCTGCATCAGCAAAGAACCAACGCACTTTGACCCAACGTAACGTGTAGGAAAAACTAAGGAACACTTTCCAGATCAAGAATGGCGTGACCAGCGCGGCACTGAGCAGCATCAAGGCGATGATCGCAAAACCCGAAGATTGGGTTTTCGGCGCTTGGTAGACTGCGAACGCAGCAATTCCCAAGCCGCACGCCACCAAAGCCTGCAACGTAAACTCTGAGCCAGCAAAACGCACCAGAGAAAGACGCGTCGTCAAACGCACCGGCTGTGAGCGCAACAAGCGAATCAACGGCCAAGCGCACGAAGCAAATGCACCGAAAATTGCCATGAACAGACTGTAACTGCTCCACGACCAATCCCAACGAATCGATAACCCAACGTTCGCTTCATACAGGTTCGCCAAACTCGCCGATACGGATGGAATGAGTTGATTGGCCAGAATCAGCCCAAACACGTTCCCGCACACCCAGCTCAAAATAACGAGGCCAAATAGCTCAATCGACAAGGCTTTCGCTAATTGCCAACCTGACACACCGGTTTGGCGCAAAATCCCCACCAGCGGCTGACGTTGAATCAACGAAAGTGACATCGCTTGATAGAAGATAAACAACCCCACCAAGAAGGAGAGCATGCCCATCGCGGTCAGGTTCATGTGAAACGCGCGAGTGAGTGATTCCAGCTCTGAGCGCGTGCTGCGCACCAATGTCATGCCGTTGGGCAGCGAATTTTTCAGCGCTTCTAGTTTTTCTGGCGGCATGTCGCTACACGCAATCACCGATAGACCTGCGCTTTTCTTCAGCATCCGCACCAGCGACAAGTCGGCGATCACGCGCGTGCCGTTGATCAGGTTGTTGCTGTCAATCAACACGGGGCCGAGTTTCGAGCCGTCATCCAACTTGATAAAGTCACCATTCGCCCAACCTTGGATGGAGGCAAAATCTTTGCTGACCATGATCGGATACGGCGGCGTCATCAACGCCAGTGTGTGCATTTCACTCAGGGTTTTGCCATTGCCAAGCGGCAACATGGCCACCGGGTCGATGCCGATTAGGGTCATGTCCACGCCAGATTTGGTGGTCAAACGATAGTTATCAAACGGGGCGCATTGAATAAAGCCATCACGGCGTAATTGAACGTAGAAACCTTGCGGGATTTTATTGGCCGCGTGTTTGGTACGAACGCGATAAGGTAATGGATTGGAGAATAATTTTTCGCCATGCTCGTAGCTTTGACGTGCATGTTGGTTAATAGCGGTCACGCCCACCAATAGCGAAACGCTGAGCGTCAAGCCCAGCCAAACAAGAAAGATCTGCAGTGGGTAGCGACGGTAATGCCCAAGTAGTGCTTTAACTACGGGCCATAACATGAAGTTGTCCTCCCTGGAGACGAATGCAACCTTCCATGTGTTGCGCTACTTTTTCACTGTGGGTCACCAACAGTAATGTGCACTCCAGTTGCCTTGCCAACGAGGTTAACAGACGCATCACCGCTTCTGCATTACGCTCATCTAAACTTCCGGTCGGTTCATCGGCAAGCAAGAGCGTCGGTTCCATATACAGCGCACGCGCAATTGCTGCACGCTGTTGTTGTCCACCAGACACTTCTTCAGGATAACGTCCCAGCAGCGGCATGAGATCGAGCGCGGACAGGATTTGACGCCATAACCCCTGATCTTCCGGCAAGCCTTTGAGCTGACGACAGAATCGGATGTTGTCGGCAATGTTCAGGGTGGGAAGCAGGTTAAACTGCTGAAAAACATGACCGATGTTATTACGACGAAAGGCGGTACGTTTGTGTTCGGCATTATTATGCATGCCAAATCCGGGAAACCAAATTTCACCAGAATCTGCGGTATCCAGCCCGGCAATCAGGTTGAGTAGCGTGCTCTTGCCCGAGCCGCTCTCGCCCATTAATGCCAACTGATCGCCTTGATTTAACGTCAACTGCGCTCCCTGCAATACAGGGTGGAATTCATCGCCATCCACATAGCCTTTGGACAGGTCTATCAGCTGTAACATTAAATCGCTCGTCGTCATTGGAAAGTGGACTGAGAATCTACACTAAATCCCTTTCAACAGGAAGTAATTTGGATATCAGATCACAAAATATGCACTTAAATGCATTACAAAATGGTTTTACGTCTAGTTTTCAATCAAATTGCGCATCCACTTCTTGCTTTTCATGCGCCATATTGACCCAAACCATTTCACCACTTCTTCTGTTAAAAACAGTAAATAGATCCATTCTGGTTTCGCATGGAGATAAATTGCTGCAAACGCCGCCAAAGGAATGCCGATCACCCATTGTGCGATCATGTCTTGGCCGAGGCAGAATTTTACATCCCCACCCGCGCGCAGTACCCCCACAATAATCGTCATCGGAATTGAGCGCAGCACAATGCCCAAACTCAAGATCATGATGAATTCTTCAGCCAACTCACGAGTTTCAACCGTTAGAGCACTAAACGAGTTGAGGATCGGAATTTGTACAACAAACAGCAGCATTGCCACCACAATTCCCACGCCCAAACTGAGGAAGGTGATCCCCAGCGCTTGATAATAGACAGCCTCAAAATTCTTCGCGCCAAGTTGGTTCCCCACCAGCACCGCCGCCGCATTCGACATGCCTATCAGCAAACTCAAAGAAATAGACTCAACGGGCGTCATCACCGACAGCGCTGCCAAGCCTTGCACGCCGGTTTGGCCCATGATGGCGTGATAAGCGAACAAGCCCCCGGCCCAGCCGAGGAAATTAAAGGTGGTCGGCAGCGAGAGCTTAAGAAAACGCGCAATGGTTTTCCACACCATCACGGCGCGAATGTCGCCAAGGTGGAAGGCCAACAAGTGATGTTTACCGTAGAGGTAACCATACAAGGTTGCGACTTCAATCAAACCACTGAGTAGCGTCGCAATCGCCGCACCCTGAATGCCCATTGCCGGCAAACCGAACTTCCCGAAAATCAAAATCCAGTTCAGGAAGACGTTGGATAAAATCCCAATGCCGCTGAAGAAGGTGCTGATGCCCGGTTTGTGCATTGCGCGTAGACCAACGGCCATACTACTGACACACGCCACCGCAAACATACTAAATGACGTGATCACCAAGTATTGCGTACCCAGCTCGTTGACTCGCGCCGAATCAGTTGTCAATCCCATGATCTGAGTGGGGAAGATTAAAAACAGCGCCACGGTAAACAGGGCAAAGAACATCGAGACCAACCAAGTCAACGCGGTACTTTCACGTACACCTTGCTTGTTCGCTGCGCCCCAATACTGCGCCGTCAATAAGGCGCCGCCGGTGGTCACGCCCACCAACATAATGGTGGTGACAAACGTCGCGCGCGCAGCCACGCCCACGGCGGCAATCTCTGCTTCTCCCAATTGGCCCAGCATTAATACGTCGACCAGACCACGACTCGAAAACATGATGCTTTGCAGGCTGATGGGCAGCGCAATCGCCACTAAACGGCGGAAAAAATCACCCCGAGTGTGATGTAAAACTTGAGAGATAACAGACAACAGAACACCTCAAAGGCAAGAGTTTGATAGCAAGGGGAAAAATGAGCAGCTATTATACGCGTATGCTCATAATCACACCACTCCATTCAAAGGATGACGAATGAAGAAAGTTCTCGTGCTGGGTGCGTCCGGCTATGTTGGCTCTCAACTGCTGCCCCTGCTACTGGCAGAAGGGTACCAAGTCACTGCAGCGTCACGCCACACCGACTATCTCACCATGCGCATTGCGCCCCATCCTCAGCTCACCATCACCCCATTGGATCTTGCCGATGAAGCAGCCACGCTGGCGCTGGTGCCACAATTTGATTTGGTGTTTTTTCTGGTTCATGGCATGGCACAAGGCCATGACTTTGTCGATTACGAACTTTCACTCGCGCATCACTTTAAACACGCGCTCGATCAAAGCGAGGTTCAGCACGTCATCTACTTGAGTGCCTTGCAACCACACACGGGTCACTCCGAGCACTTGCAAGCACGGCGTGAAACCGGCGATATTTTGCGCCAAAGTCAAGTGCCTGTGACCGAGCTGCGCGCCGGCGTGATCATCGGCCCCGGTTCGGCGGCGTTCGAGATCATGCGCGATTTTGTCTATAACTTACCGATTTTGATTGCGCCCAAATGGGTGGATTCCAAAGCCAACCCAATTGCGCTGGCAAACCTCAATCATTACCTTCTTAATCTGGCGAAAGAGACGCCAACCACACATCAGCTATTTGAAGCAGGTGGCCCGGATACCCTCACCTACCGCGAACAATTTCGCGTGATTTGCGAATTGGCGAAAAAGCCGTTTCGCCTGTGGTCGACCTCACTCCTCACGCCGCGCATGGCGTCGTACTGGCTTGGGTTGGTTACCTCAGTGCCATCGAGTATCGGTCGTGCCTTGCTTGACGGCTTATCGCACGACTATGTCGCCCATGCAGAAGAGATTCAGCAGCGTTATCCGCAACCGTTGATCAGTTATTACGACGCGGCCAAACACACCATTGATCAGGAAGGGGTCTTTGTGCGAACCGAAGTGTGGGGCTTTGATCCCAATGCCCTCAACCGTTGGCAACCGGGTTTTGGCTACTACCCCAAACAAGCGGGGGCCACCATCACCACCGACGTGAGTGCGCAGCAATTATGGGCGGTGATTCGTACCATCGGTAGCCGTGAAGAAGGATATTTCTTTGCCAACGTATTGTGGCGCACGCGCGAGTGGCTCGATCTGTTCTTCGGCGGTGGCAAGCCAGTGCGCCGCAGTCCGCCGGGGCCAGAGTTGCAGGTGGGAGATTTTCTCGACTCATGGAAAGTCATTCGCAGCGAGCCCAATCGCTTTTTATCGCTGTTTTTTGGCATGAAAGGCCCGGGGCTGGGGCGCCTTGAATTTACGATCAAAGAGGTGAACGGCAAACGCGAGCTCAACGTCACCGCGTGGTGGCATCCACAAGGTTTTCTGGGCTTGTTGTATTGGTTTGCCATGATGCCCGCGCATCTGTTTATTTTTAACGGCATGGTGAAAGCCATCGTGAAAAAAGCGCAACAAAAAAGGCGCTGAATCTCAGCACCTTTTTCTCCGATGTTGCTTTTTATCTGATGTTACTTTTTACCTGATGTTAGAGGAATGCCGCAAAGCGTTCCTTCAATCGACCCCGTTCATGTCAATCCGTGTCGAACATCAGCTTGCTGAGCATCAATCCGCTTTGAATGACAGCGGAATTTCCGCCACCTGCAGTCCCATATTGCCCGGGTAAACAAGGTATTCACCGTGATATTTCACGTTGGATTTATAATCGGTGCGCTTGTGCAGCATGAATCCGGCCGCTGCCGCTTTCTCAACAAACCCAGCATGATGACCACGGACAAACCAACTCATTGGTTTGGTCAGCAGTTCCCCTTCAAAACAGGACTCACATTGCGTAGCGCACAGCGCCAGTGAGTTTTGTCCATCCGTGAAAATCTGCACTTTGCCACAGTTCACCAGCGGCTCAGAGGTCGAAACTTCCCAACCGTCCTGCTCCATCGTGTCGAGGAACTGCTCGATTTTCTTGTCGGTGATGGTGTTGTCGCGCGCGTCATTAAAAAACGACGCGTAATATGCGGAAATACGTTTGAAGGTAAACAGCAATTCAGATTGATTGCCTTTAGAACGCCCTGCTTTCTGCCAGCGCGAGAGATCATCCACCACACAACGATGGAAACGTTGGCCTTTCAGCGCCTTGGTTACCCAATGCACCAAAAAATGATTATTGGCCACTGGTGCATTCACCAGCTTGCCTGAACGATGTTCAGCATCTAACTCTGCCAATGCCGTATTCACGACATTCTGAATTTCCAAGTAGTAATCTGCCACTACGCTTTTCTTCCTAAGATCCAATAAAAACTTGCTGATAATACCGAACATCCGGCCATCACGAAAACCATTGGCCACGTCACGTCACCGGGCATCGCGGCCACTAGCGCGCCCACCAGCGACCCCGTACCAAAGCGCAACGTTCCAGCCAAAGAGGATGCCGTTCCCGCCATGCGCGGGTAACCACTTAATAATAGCCCCATGGAGTTACTACCAATGGTAGAAATGGAGCCGACAAACAGCACCACAAACGGCACCGTGCCCCATAATCCTACGCCCATGAGCCAACCGACGAACAAGCCAATCCCCGCCAGCAACTGTACGAACAAGCCAAAGCGCAGCATGGCATGTGAACCCACTTTCTTCACCACACGGCCATTGAGGCTGGTCATCGCAATCATGGCGACAATGTTCAGGCCAAACAAGTAACCAAACTCATTCGGCGTGACGCCATAAATATCGATGTACACAAACGAACCGGCAGTTAAGAAGGCAAACATACCGGAGAACGAAAACGCGCCAGCGAAAATCAGCCCCATCGCTTCGCTATTGCGACACAGTTGAACGTAGTTTTTGATGGTGCTTTTAAAATGCAGCGGCTGACGATTTTCGGCCGACAGCGTCTCCGGAATTTTCCAGAACACCATCGCGATCACCACCGCAGAAAAAATCGCCAATGCCCAGAAAATTGAACGCCAGCCAAACCAAACCGCTAAGTGCCCGCCGATCATTGGCGCCAACAGCGGCGCTAACGTCACCACCAGCGTCACAAACGACATCGCACGCGCAAAGTCTTCGCGGTCGAACATATCACGCACCACCGCCTGAATCACCACTGCCGCCGCCGCGCCAGCAAACCCTTGCGCTGCGCGAATCATGGTTAACGCATCAATGCCATCGGTGGTCGCACTCACCATGGATGCGATGGCAAACAGAAGAATGCCGCACAGCATCACCGGACGACGGCCGTAACTATCGGCAAGGGGGCCATGCAAAAGTTGGCCGATAGCAAACCCGGCCGTATAGGCCGTTAACGTAATTTGAACCGCGCCGGCACTGGCACCGAGATCGCGAGCAATCGCCGGCATCGCGGGTAGATACATGTCGATCGCCAATGGGGTTAACGCGCCAATCGCGCCAAGCACCACAAACAACAGAAAACCGAGCTTCGAAGCATCATGCTGAGGGGAAGCAGTATTCGAGGTCATAAATCTCCACTTTGATAAAAATACGAAGTGCGACAACAAGGTGCCGCACTTCGATCATTGAGTAAACGCGTCACAGATTAGGGAAATACGCGTAAACTTCTAGTTCTTATTAGGAAACAAACTATTTCCTAATTTACCTTTTGTTTCCTGACAGAGTCATCAGTTACTTCCAAATGGACGCCACTTCCGCTTCCGAGAGGTAACGGTATTCGCCCGGTTCCAAGGACTCATCCAGCACGATCTCGCCCACGCGCTCGCGGTGCAGCGCTTCGACTTTGTTTCCGAGCGCCGCAAACATGCGTTTCACCTGATGATACTTGCCTTCATGAATGGTCAGCAGCACTTCGTTTTCGTCAGCGTTGACCAATTCCATGTGCGCAGGCAGCGTCAGTTCACGCTCGTTACGCAGCTCAATCCCGTGAGCCAATTTCTCAGCGTAATCCGCTTGAACCGCATCGGCCAACCACACGCGGTACGTTTTGTCGCACTTGTGCTTCGGCGACGTAATCCGGTGAGACCACTGGCCATCATCGGTGATCAGCACCAAGCCCGTGGTATCCACATCCAAACGGCCCGCAAAATGCAGGCCGCGCATATTCACTTCATCGAGCAGAACAAATGCCGTTTGATTAAAGCCATCTTCATGCGAGCAAACAAACCCTTCTGGCTTATACAACATAATGTAACGTGGCCCCGTCAGAGACAGTTGGCGCTCTTGCCATGCCACCACGGATGCTTCCGTCACTTGGACTGAACCGCTTTTTTGAATTTTACCATCAACGGTTACATCGCCACTTTTTAGAATCTGAGTGGCTTCTTTTCGTGTGCTGCCCAGCGCATCACACAAGAATTTATCTAAACGCATGAATACCTCATCTGCTTGAAGTCGGGTATTATAGCGGGCTGACACCAAATAGTTGAACTATTTCACCGATATTATCGCTGGCCCGCATGTACACACTTCGCCCCTATCAAACCGATTCCGTGAAAGCAGTGATCCACTACTTTCGTCAACACGCAACCCCCGCTGTGATTGTGCTACCAACCGGCGCTGGTAAAAGTTTGGTGATCGCCGAATTGGCGCGCTTAGCCAAAGGTCGCGTGTTGGTGCTAGCACACGTGAAAGAGTTGGTGGAACAAAACCACGCCAAGTACGAAGGCTATGGCCTCAAAGGCGCCATCTTCTCAGCAGGCCTTGGCCGCAAAGAGACCGATCAACAAGTGGTGTTTGCCTCAGTACAATCGGTGGTACGCAACCTCGACGCGTTCAAAAACCAGTTTTCGCTGTTGGTGATCGACGAATGCCACCGCGTGCCAGACGAAAAAAGCAGCAGCTATCAAAAAGTCATCACCCACCTGCTGGAACTCAATGCGGGCATGAAGGTGTTGGGCCTGACCGCCACGCCGTATCGTTTGGGCATGGGTTGGATTTATCAGTACCACACGCGCGGTTTGGTGCGCAGCGAAGAGCCACGCTTTTTCCGCGACTGCATTTTTGAATTACCGATTCGTTATCTGTTGGATGAAGGATTTCTTACCCCAGCGCGACTGATTGACGCGCCCGTACTGAGCTATGATTTCTCGCAATTGAAACCCGCCAACACCGGGCGCTACAAAGAATCCGACATGGATTTGGTGATCGAGCAGTCAAAACGCGCCACACCGCAAATTGTCGCGCAAATCATTCAACTCGCCGCCGACAAACAAGGCGTGATGGTCTTCGCCGCCACCGTGCGTCACGCGCAGGAAATTCTCAGCTTGCTGCCAGAGTCGGAATCCGACATTGTGATTGGCGATACGCCCTCGCCCGAGCGTGATGCGATCATTCAACGCTTCAAGCAACGGGAGTTAAAGTTTCTCGTCAATGTGTCGGTGCTGACCACCGGTTTCGATGCGCCGCACGTGGATCTGATTGCCATTTTGCGCCCCACCGAATCGGTCAGCTTGTATCAACAAATCGTCGGGCGGGGTTTGCGCCTTTCGCCGGGGAAAACCGAATGTCTGGTGCTTGATTATGCGGGCAACACCTACGATTTATATCAGCCGGAAGTTGGCGATCCCAAACCCGATTCCGACAGTGAAATCATCACCATTCCCTGCCCGGCTTGCGGTTTTAACAACAACTTTTGGGGCAAACTCGACAGCAACGGTTTTTTGATTGAACACTACGGCCGCCGCTGCCAAGGGTATTTCACCGATGAAGAAACCGGCGAGCGCGAACACTGCGGCTATCGCTTTCGCGCCAAATACTGCGGCGAATGCGGAGCAGACAACGACATCGCAGCGCGCATTTGCCACGAGTGCGATGCGACGTTGGTGGATCCCGACAAAAAACTCAAAGAAGCGCTGAATCTGAAAGATGCGTTGGTATTTGAGTGCCTTGAAATGGATTTGTCGGTGTTGAAAGACGACAAAGGCAAGTCCCAACTCAAAGTGACCTACCGCGGAGACAACAACGCGCAGGTGCATGAGTTTTGGTCGCTCACGACCGCCAAACAAAAAGCCACGTTCAAAGAACGCTTTGTGCGTCCGCATTTGGCCGACAAGCACCGCCCGTTCGAGGAAGCGTCGCCCAGCAAAGTGGTCAACAATCAACACCGCTTTCGCCCGCCCCAATTTGTGATTGCCCGTAAATCGGGGCGCTTCTGGAAAATGCGCGACAAAATCTTCGCAGATGAGCTGAGTTAATCGCCGCAACACGGTTGATTCACTTTCTATTCATTTTCATTTTTATATACTGACGGCATGTGACTGAACAGGTAGCTAATATGTTGAATCGACACATGAAAGCGTTCGCATGCCTTGCTCTTTGCAGCAGCCTTTCTCTGCCAGCTTTCGCGGGCGACGATGTATCGCATGAATTTATCCAAGACGCCTACAAAGAAGGGGCGCGCGTCAAAATCGACGAAGACCAAGACGAAGTGTTTGAAGCCGTTCGCCAAGGCAAAATTCGCCCGTTTTCCGAGTTGTATGCCGCCATCGACCAACAGTTAAATGGACGCGTCATTAAGGTAGAACTAGATGAAGACGATGATGAATGGGTTTATGAACTGAAACTGGTTTATGACAATAAAGTGATTCGTGTGGAATACAACGCCGCCACCCTTGAGCTAATGTCTATTCGTGGACGTAACGTCCTCGACGTCATCAAAAAATAGAGAAACATCATGAAAATATTGGTAGTGGAAGACGACGCTCGCCTGGGTGAACAAATCATTGCATCGCTTGAACAGACCGGCTGGGTGCCCGAATTGTCGCAAGACGGCATTGATGCGCTTTACCGCGCCACGTCTGAAGAATGGGATGTGATTGTCCTCGACCTTGGCCTGCCCAAACTTGATGGGTTGACCGTCTTGAAAGGCATTCGTGATGAGAACATTAACACGCCGGTGGTCATTCTCAGCGCGCGCGATACCTTAACCCAGCGAGTGGAAGGGTTGAACGCAGGGGCCGACGATTACCTCACCAAACCATTTGAAATGGTGGAACTCATCGCGCGCATTCGTGCGCAACTGCGCCGAGCGTCAGGCAACGCCTCACCGGTGATGCAAATTGGCGATTTGAGCCTCGACACGCGCAGCTCCAAAGTGATGTGGCGTGGACAAGCCATCAACCTCACCGCGTTGGAATACAAGGTGGTCGCCTACTTTATGCATAACCCCGAAAAAGTCATTTCTCGCACTGAGTTGGTGGAACACATTTACAAGCAAGATTTTGATCGCGACTCCAACACCATCGAAGTGTTTATCGGCCGAATCCGCAAAAAGATCGCGCCGAACATCATCAAAACTGTACGCGGTTTAGGGTATCAACTGCATGCCGAATAGAACGTCGCCGTTCAAGCGTCTCAGCCTCAAAAGCCGCTTATTGTTAGCGGCCACCTTGTGGCTGAGCGCGATGATCCTATCTGCCGGTTACATCATTCCCAGCTTGGTGAAAGACTATCTAGTGTCGGATGTCAAAACCCAGTTGCGCCTGTCGATGGACGAAATCACCGCCAACCTCGAGGCCAACAATCGCGGCAGTTTGAGCCTGGCGATTCGTTTGTCTGACCCACGATTTTATCAACCCTACAGCGGCCTGTATTGGACCGCCAGTGTCGGCAGCCAAGAGTTGCGCTCTCGCTCGTTATGGGATAAAGCGCTGACCAAGCACGACCATGGTTTGAAAACCACCTATCTGGGCGCAAAAGATGAACCGCTGGTCATTTTAACGCGCACGGTGTACTTGCCCGAATTTTCCAACCCGATTTCGATTGTGATCGGTGTCGATGAAGCTCCCATCATGGCAACCCTGAATCAAGTCGTGAGCCAGCTATGGGTGATTTTGGGCATGCTGTTTATCGGCGTTTTGGTGTTGATTTCGGCGCAAATCTCTTGGTCGTTATGGCCATTAGGTAAAATGCAAAAAGAACTGGTGGCGCTGCGTAAAGGGGAACAATCGGGGCTGGATGAAACCTATCCGAAAGAAATTTCGCCGTTGGTGAACGATCTCAACGCCCTGCTGTTTCATTATCAGGAGCTGCTTGAACGCGCTCGCAATCATGCAGGCAACCTCTCACACGCACTGAAAACGCCGCTGTCGGTGTTAAAGAACGAGGTGGCGTCATTGCCGCCAGAGCAACGCGACACCTTGCTACAGCCGATGACGCAGATTCAAAACCAGATTGATTACCACCTTGGCCGCGCCCGCATGGCCGGTTCAGCGAATATTCTGGCGGTGAAAACTTGCCCCGGCGAGCGGGTCGATCGGATTGCCATGGCCTTCGATAAAGTCTACGCAGAACGAGAGATTGTGTTGGTCAACGAACTCGACTCTGACGTCGAAGTCGCCGTCGACACCACCGACTTTGATGAGATGGCGGGGAACCTGTTGGAAAACAGCTATAAATGGGCGCATTCGCTGATTCGCGTGCATAGCCGCGTCGTCGATAAAAAATGGGTTGAGATCTGTATCGAGGACGATGGCCCCGGCATTGACGACAGCAAACTTCATGACGCGGTCAAACGCGGCGTGCGCCTCGACGAAACACAGCCCGGCACCGGATTGGGCTTGAACATTGTGAGTGAAATGGCGCACAGCTATCAGGGCGCGCTCACCCTTTCACGCAGCAAACTGGGCGGATTGTCCGCCGTTTTAAGGCTCAAACAACCGACTTTGTGACGCCCTTGCACCCCATATCCTCGTGATTGTTTGAGGCAACGGGCGCGGCGTGATTGTCGCCCCCAAAAGCCGCCTTGAAACAGAGCGAGATGGTGAAAGCAGCAAACATTGGTTAAATCCACGCCCAACAGCGTGTTTGCCCATGTTTTTCTATTGCCGGAAGCGCATTTGAATGGTAGTATCCGCGCTCGTTTTGGTGCTAACGCTTTGTTGACATCGAAACTTTACCACGGTGACAAGGTCGCATTGTCGCTGTGACATGACTAATTTACTAATTTGAGAGTAAATACTATGAAATTTGAAGCAGTAGTACGTACTGAGCTAGGTAAAGGTGCGAGCCGCCGCCTACGTAACACTGGCAACTTCCCTGCTATCGTTTACGGTGGTGAAGCTGCGCCAGTATCAATCACTCTGAACCACGATGACATCGTGAACCAGATGGACAAACCTGAATTCTACGAAGCAATCGTTCTTGTGATCGATGGCGCTGAAGTTAAGGTTAAGCCACAAGACGTTCAACGTCACGCGTTCAAGCCAAAAGTTGAGCACATGGACTTCATCCGTATCTAATTCCCTACCAAGGAATTAGTTGGATTAAATCCAACCTTTTGCATATATAAGACGACCGGCCTTACCATCCGAGAATCTAGAAATTCGAAAGCCCGATGCTACCAACATCGGGCTTTCACCGTTTCTGGACTCTCAAAATAGGCACGGCCCACCTCACCAATCCCATCGCTTTTCTCACTACCCTTTCTTTTTTCTCTAACGATAGCGCTTCATGGCCGACCGGTATTCACTGGGGCTGACGCGTTTATACGCTTTAAACTGGCGATTGAAATTGGCTTGGTTTGTATACCCCACCTTATCGCGAATCACATTCACCGGAACGTCGGTATGAGTAAGAACAGCGTGTATTCGACACGTGACGCGCTCATTTTCTTTTCACTTTTTGTTGAAAAGTAGGTTGACCTGTCTAAAGCTTCATAGTTTATCGTTCACTTCATCAACGCAGAGGATCCCAAGTTCATGTATCAAATTTCAGAGTTAGCGCAGCACGTCGGCTTGAGCCGTTCCACGTTACTCTATTACGAGAAACTGGGATTAATTACTGGCCGGCGACAAAGCAATGGTTACCGAATCTATTCGGAGCACGATCGACAACGCATCAAACTGTTGCAGCAGTTGCAGGCCGGTGGGCTTTCGCTCAAAGAGTGTCAAGCATGTTTAGAAGGCAACATCGATAAACCAACGCTAGAAGCAAGGCTTGCGATCCTCGATGCGGCGATCACCGAAAAGCAGTCCGCAAGAGATCTTCTCGCCGCCTTACTTGGCAAGAGTTCAATGCGGCCATGGCATCAAAGCGTTGAACAAAGTGCGCCAGCGGCGCATTTAGAGTGGCTCATGAAACAAGGATTTAGCGAAAAAAATGCCTTGAGATTGAAATGGTTGTCCAAAGACATGAATGAACACGAACAGTACATGATTGATTTTGACTCGATTTTCCAAGGCCTCGACAGACTGGGCCCCGGCGATGACGCTGACAGTTTACGCGCTTTGCAAGCACTGCCCCGTCATGACGGTAACTTATTGGAGATTGGCTGCGGTAAAGGGCCCACAACGCGCTTACTGGCACAGCACACCGCTTTCGACATTACGGCACTGGATAACGATGAGTACAGCCTCAGTTGTTTGAAAGAAACCGTGGCAGGCCATCCATGGGGCCATCGAATCGAAACTTGCTGCGCCAGCATGACCGACATGCCCTTTGCTTCGGCACAATTTGATGTGCTTTGGGCAGAAGGCAGTGCGTACATCATGGGGGTTCCGCATGCTCTGAAAGCTTGGAAACGCTTTCTAAAACCTGAAGGCTACTTGGTTCTCAGTGATTTAGTGTGGCTGACCCACACGCCTGATGCCCAAGCCGAGCAGTTTTGGCAGGTTAATTATCCGGGGATGGTCACCGAGAACCAGCGGCTTGAAGAGGCAAAAGCGGCGGGTTACGAGGTGGTGGAAAGCTTTCCTCAAAGCGCGCAGGCATGGCGCAACTACTTGGAGCCGCTCAACGCAAAACTGGCGCAACTCAGCGAGGCAACGTTGACCTCTCAAGCGCTCAACGATTTACGCCAAGAGCTGCACATTCACCAACACTATTTAGGCCAATATGGCTACCACATTTGGGTATTAAAAAATAAAGGTTAATCATGAACATCAGACCAGAAACACCTGCTGACATCACCTCGATTGAACAGGTCACTTATCGCGCATTTGAAAACCACCCGCACCACGAACCGGGCGCGAAACCGACGGAACATCGCATCGTCGCGACACTGCGTGAGGCAGGCGCGCTGTCGCTGTCGCTTATCTGCGAAGACGACACTGGCATCATTGGGCACATCGCGTTCTCTCCGATTCACATTGATGGTGCCGCATGTGATTGGTACGGATTAGGCCCGGTCTCGGTGGTGCCAGAGCGACAAGGGGAAGGCATCGGTGGCGCGCTGATTCGTGAATCACTGTCCGTGTTGAAAGCCCAAGGCGCTCAGGGTGTCGTATTGCTTGGCGAACCGCAGTACTACCAACGCTTTGGTTTTCAATCTCAGCCCAACCTGACCTACCCTGGCGTGCCTGCGGAATACTTTATGGCGCTGTCGCTGGCAGACGCCATACCCAGTGGTGAGGTAACTTATCACGCCGCATTCTTTACACATTAATCGTTCGCTGTAAGCGTCAACGAAGGCATGTAATCAGGCCGCTCAGTGAACCACGGAGCGGCCTGTTTCAGAGCATGTACAAAATTTCAGGGCATCTAACAAATGTCAGGACATACCCCACATATCAAACTCGGTTACGACGCTACGCGGCGGTACTCACTGTATTGTGCCTGCCAAAACGCCTCATCAATACGTTCCAACAATCGCTCTTCCGTTCTGTCGGGTGCTTTGCCCTGCGCCACCGCTTGTTTCGCGACCGCCAATGCAATGTGGCGCGACACCGCCTGAATGTCGCTCAATGGTGGCAGCAATCGGTCTCCCCCCGAGCGCATCGGCGACATCGACGCCAGCGCGATGCTGGCTTGTTGAAGCATCTCATTGGTGACGCGATTGGCGTTGGCGCTGATGACCCCAAGCCCCACACCGGGAAAGATGTAGCTGTTATTACACTGCACAATCGGATAGCGCTGGCCGTCATAAACCACATCATCAAACGGACTGCCGGTGGCTATGATCGCCTTGCCTTGTGTCCAAGTGACAATATCGGCGGGTGTGGCTTCCACCCGGCTGGTGGGATTAGACAGCGGCATCACCACCGGACGCTCACACCCCTGTGCCATGGCTTCAATCACCGTTTGGCTAAACAAACCGGGCACGCCCGTCACGCCAATCAGCACATCCGGTTTCGCTTGCTGCACCACGTCCAGTAAGCTGATCGCTTGGTGGTCATCCAGCTGCCACTGCGCTCTCAACGAAGATGGCTGCGCCAAATTTTTCTGAAACGGCAGTAAGCTGGTCATACTTTGCTCCAGCAGTCCCCAGCGATCCACCATATAAATCTGGCTGCGCGCCTGCGCTTCAGGCAACCCTTCCGACACCATTTGTGCGATCACCGCTTCGGCAATCCCGCACCCCGCAGAGCCCGCACCAGCAAACACGATACGCTGCTTGGAGAGTGACGTCCCCGTCACATGCGCCGCCGACAACAAGGTGCCCACCGTCACCGACGCCGTACCTTGAATGTCATCGTTAAAACAGCAGCACTGATCGTGATAACGGTTCAGCAGTGGCATCGCATTGGTTTGCGCAAAATCTTCAAACTGGATCAGTGCATCCGGCCAACGTTGGCGAATGGCGTTCAGACAATCGTCGACAAACTCATCATACAGCTCACCCGTCACGCGTGGATGACGCCACCCCATGTACATCGGATCAGACAGCAGCGCTGAGTTGTTGGTGCCAACATCCAAGACAATCGGCAAAGTGTGCTCTGGGTTGATCCCGCCACACGCGGTATACAACGCCAACTTACCAATGGGAATGCCCATCCCGCCAATGCCCTGATCGCCTAAACCGAGAATGCGTTCGCCGTCAGTAACCACGATCACCTTCACCTCGGTGTTAGGCGCGTTGTTGAGCAGCTCGTCCAAATTATCGCGATCGGCGAGACTCAAAAACAAACCGCGATTGCGACGATAGATCTGCGAGAATTTCTGACACGCATCCCCCACCGTCGGCGTGTAAATGATTGGCATCATCTCTTCAATGTGCTGATTGAGCAGCCGGTAGTAGAGCGTTTCGTTGGTGTCTTGAATGTTGCGCAGATAAATGTGTTGATCCATGGGCGACGCAAATACCGAAAACTGGTCGTACGCACGACTAGCCTGATCGTCGATGGATTCAATATTGGCTGGCAACAACCCCATCAAATTAAAGCTTTTGCGCTCTTCCAGAGTGAACGCGCTGCCCTTGTTCAGCAGCGGCGTATTCAACAACGTGTTGCCCGCTTGGCGAATGAACATCTTCTTAGCCATGCGTGACCTCCTCGCGATACAGCGCGATCGCTTCGTCGATGAGTGCGTCGTTGCATCCCAAATAATGCTTAGGTTCGCACGCGTCCTCAATCTCCTGCGCCGACAAAATCGCCGCCACGCCTTGGTCTTGTTTTAATACGGCCACTAAGTCGCCTGATGCCGGGGCATTGGCAAGCGCCGCTTTCACTTTGGCATAGCCTTCTCCGCGCCCCACTTTTTCTGCCGCTTTCATCATCACCGCCTCCGACATAATGAAACTGCGCGATGCAGAAAAATTCGCTCGCATCTTGGGCGCATCAACAATGAGGTTGGCGATCAGGCGTTCGGCACGTTCAAGGGACGTGGCCACTGCCAACGACGCTTCAGGCACCAAGCTCCAGTTCAACACGCGCATCGAAGCAGAACGCACATCGTGCTGGTCCATCAAGTTTGGCGCGCCGCTGGCATACATCCACCCCATGCGTGACAGCGTTTGAATCATGTTCGCCGCCCGCGGGTTGGCTTTGTGCGGCATGGTGCTAGAGCCACCGCCCGCTTCGCCTTCACGCACTTCACCCAACGAAGCGCGCCCCATGGTTTCGGTATCGTTGGCGATGCGGCATAACGTGCCATGAATGAGGGCGAAAAACTGAATCAACTCGGCAATGTGATCCAAACTGGCGTTGTTGAACCCTTTCGGCTCTTGCAGTGCGAGCCGATGAAACAGACGCTCACGAACCACTAACCCTTGTTCACCAATCGACGACAAATTCCCCACCGCGCCGCCATACATGCCGACGGTCACACGCGGATACAGCGCATCCAAACGCGCCACATGACGCGTGATTTCTTGCAGGTAACCGCTGACGTGCAGCCCCCACGTGGTGGGCAAGGCATCCATCGCATTGGTGCGAGCGACCATCACGGTGTGCTTGTGATCCAACGCCATCTGCGCCAATTGGTCGCCCAGCGAAATCAACTGGCCGCGCACAATATCGAGTGTCTGCTTAATGCGCATCGCCAAGCTGGTATCAAGCAGATCCTGCGTGGTGCATCCCCAATGGAGATATTTCTTCACCGCATCATCGCCCCGATCGGCCAATTGTTCCACCAGCGGTTTGATCGCCATGCCGACGATTTGTGTCTCTTGCGCCAAACGGGGCCAATCGATGTTCTCCACTTGGCACACCTGTTCAATGGCCGCCACCGCAGAGCGGGGAATGATCCCCAGTTCCGCCTGTACGTTGGCAATCGCAACTTCAAACGTTAACCACGTGCGAATTAAGTTTTCATCAGACCACACCTGCTTCATTTCTGCCTGCGTAAACAGCGGTGAATAAAGCATGGAGTCGAAAACGGAAGTATTTGAACCTTGCATATCAACTGTCCTACGCGCCGATGAATGTGATGAGAAGTACTGTGGCTAAGCCGCCCAACATAGGAATGGTGGTGCGTTTCACCAACTCAATCGGCGGAATACCGGCCACGCCTGCACACGCGATCACCACCCCGGCCACTGGAGAGAATGAGCGGAAAATCCCTGCAGAAAGCTGCATCGGCATCGCAATCGCCGCAGTGGCAACACCAACGTTGGCCGCGACGTCTGGCGCGAGGTTGGAGAAGCTAAAGAACGCAGCGTTGCCCGAACCCGACATCAGCGCGGTCACACCAATAATCGCCACCAGCATCACCACCATCATGGTGTAACCAAAGCCCAAATGGTCAGCCACGCCGAGCATGCCGGAGATAAAGCCAATCGCGCCCAAGCCCACTACAAAGGTTTGCGCCGCAATGATCAGCGACACCACACTGGCAAACACATCGCCCATTCCCTGCAAATAGACTTTGAGTGACGCCGCCACCGACTTGGCATTTCTCGAATACAGGTAATCACACAACATGGCCACCGCGAGGCTGAAGAACATCGCGGTCACCACGTCGATTTTGATCGATGTGATGGCAAATTTACTAAAGGTCAGCAGCAGCACCAACGGCAGTACAGGCAAAATAGCAAACCACAATGGTGCGTCGCGCGAGGTGTCTTCTTTAGCTTGAAGTTCATAAGAAACACCATTGACTTCATCACGCTTATCAAACCATTTCTGACAAACAAAATGCAGCAGTGCAATCACCAGCGCCGAACAAATCCCAACGAACAGTTGGTGCTCCACAAAGTACGAGGCCGCATCAATGCCAATCACTTCCGCCGCTTTGTTCGATGCACCAGATGCGGGGCCTAAATCGAGGCATGCCGTGGTCGCAAGCACCGCCGCAACCGATGCAGGCGTGCAACCAATGCCAACCAACACGGGATAAAGCGCGACCAAAAGGAGCATCGCCAAACCGACCGCGCTGGGGATAAACACGTTCAAGAACTGGCCGAGAATGTAGGCTAACGCGAGAATGATGTAAGGGTTGTGAATCGCCGACAGCGGTTTGGTAGCGACTTTAACCAGTGCGTTTGCCGCACCGATATGCCCCATGTATTTGGAGAAGCCACCCACGGCCATGATGATCAACCCCAATTTCGCCAACGTTGACGATGAGATGCTTTTAATCACAAGGAAGAAATCGACGACCGTGGCACCGGATGTGCTGACGCCTTTCGGCAAAAATTCAGCGCCACCAGCAAGAACGCCGACCAGCATCATCAAGATACCCGAACCAAACAAGATGGCTTGTGTATTGTATTTTTTTACGATTAGAAAACCTGCCCCAAATACAATTGGCAGAGCGAGCAGAGCGACCATAAGTTTCACCTTTTTTATAGTATTACGTCGCTTACATCTTGTTCCGCCCATGGCCTAGACAATATGGGAATTAATTATTCTCTAAAAAAAGTGTGAAGCGATGGGTATATCATCGCCTCACGAGCCCATCACTTTTTTATTTACCCAAAATCCTGCGTTTATTTTGAATCAAGAGGTTCATGTATCACATACGATAGCGACATCGATCACACACCAAAGGAAAAAATCAGTGCTCCATCAGGCATTGAGGCTCGAAAAACAGGGGCAATGGGAATCGTTCTTTCCCAGTCCCACCGTTTAAAAACCTCTGCAATCCATTGAAAAACAAACAACATAAAAACTACTCAATTCGAACCCAACCCGTACTCATGGCGGGAAATGACATTTCTCATCGCAGCGAAAAACAGGGGCTGTTCGCCGCCAAATATTTATGTGGGTCACATTATTAAACTTCTATTTCTCATTCATATTGGTATTTATTCTCAACACTCATTTAAAAATGCCGCCTGCAATAAATTAACCCATCAAATCCAATTCAATTTTCGACCTTCATCAATATTTCGTTAGGGAAGATTTAATTCCCTTATTCATTCATGACGCGCGTTATTACGATGCATTTGTTTCTTATAACAAGCATGGAATACGCATAATGATAAAAAATAAACATCTATTGACTCTGCTACCTACCCTCTGCATCGCTTCGTTTGTTCAGGCACAAACCGTCTATGACGATGAAACCAATAAGCTGGATATTTATGGTCGACTCGAAGGTCAGGTGGCCAAAGGTGACGCGAGCTTCGCCGGTGAAAACGACTGGCTGGGGCGCATGAATGGCCGCTTGGGCTTCAACATGAGTCGCGAACTGGATGCGATCGACAACAGCCGCGTAGTCGGCAAAATTGAGTGGCAAATTCGCACTGAAGTGAACGATTCACGCTTGGATGAAGGCGACGATCTGGAAGCGCGATACAGCTATTTAGGGATCGAACACGATGATTGGGGCATGGTGATCTTTGGCCGGACGAAGAACCCGCTCTATCAAGTCATGAAAATGACCGACAAATATAAAAACTACACGCCGGGCATTTATAACTTCGGCGTCTCGTCTATCGACACATCTTATAAATACAATCGCCAAGATGCCACGCTGCAATACAACGCCGAGTTTGGCATGCATGAAATTCAAGCCGCTTATGTGATGGGCAATGGTGAGAATGATCGCCTCGACCACGCCATGATGGCCAGTTATCGCCTCAACTATAAAGGCGACGGCTTTAAACTGTCACCCGCTATTGCGGTGAGCCAATTTAAGCGCCATGACGACAATACCGACACCAAACGCAAACAGCACGACCAAATCATGGCCGGGGTTGAGTTGTCGCTCAAAGGGTTCGCATTCGGTGTGACTGCCGACTACGTCAAAATCGATCTCGACAGCGGTGACGAAGACAAATACTTCGGCATGGACACCATCGCGTCCTATCAATGGAAACGCTTCAAAGTGCTGGCTGGTTACAGCTTCCTCGATCAAAAAGATGAAGCCATTTACGAGAAAGAAGATTGGCGCGTGGAAGGCCAATGGACGTTATCTCGCGGAACGTACTTGTCGCTCACCTACGCACGTGAACTCGCGGCGAAGAACGAAGACAGCGATGACGATGCAATCACCCTCGGCCTACGTTACGACTTCTAAGGAGTACACATGAACCATCTCATTCAAACGTCGCTACTCGCAGCCTCGCTGGCACTGGGCAGCCTCGCCGCTCATGCCGATACATTAATCGCGCCGTCACCCACCGCAAAAATGGATGGCGACAACAAGGTGGTGGCGATGTATGGCAACTCCTACACCCATTACAACAACAACTTAAATACCCGTTTGCGCGATTTAACCCGTTCATTACTGCCCAATCAGGCCGAAGGATACAGCTACCGCGGCATCACCATTTCCAGTGGTCAGCTCGGGTGGCATGAACCCAACCTGCGGTTCCAAAACGGCTTAAAATCGTGGGATGTTGTGGTGTTCCAAGGCAACTCCATGGAACCCATTTCGAAGAAGAAATCATCACGAGACAACTTCGAACAGGCAGCCAAATCGATGGCCAAGATCGCGCATGATGCTGGGTCTAAAGTGGTGTACTTCATGACATGGGCGCAAAAAGCACGTCCGGAGCAAACCGCAGCGCTGTCTAAAGCGTACAAAAAAGTCGCCAAAGAGACCGGTGGGTACGTGGCGCCGGTGGGGTTGGCATTTCAGCGCAGTTTGAAACAGCACCCAGACATCAACCTCTACCACAGCGACGGAAAACACCCATCTCTGGAAGGCACTTATCTTGCGGCATGTGTGTTCTTCGCCACACTCTATAATCAATCCCCCGTCGGCGGCGCGCTGCCAGTGGATTCGAACATGACCCCAGCAACCGCTCAGCAGTTGCAAACCGTTGCGTGGGAAACGGTGCAGGCGTTTCACGCGGACCACTAACGCAACCGACAGCGATGGTTTCGTCTAATCAATGGCGTCATCTGGTTAATGGTTTCGTCTAACCCATAGCGCCGCCCAAATGGTCTTCTTGTGTCCCACCACACCAGAAGACCATTTGTTTTAGGGCGATCACCTTTCGGGTAAGCAAACACAACACAGAGCACACGCTGTGTTAATCTGCGGCGACATGAGGCAAGCGGTGACTGAGTTTTATGAAAGATCCTCTCGATTTAACCACCTACAAACGGTTGGCAGAACAGCTCAAACCGTTTACCGAATCTGAAACGTTACTTCATTCATTTATTGTCGAACATTTCGAAGAGCTCTCTTACTACGGCATTATCGATTTGGCGCAAAAGGCGAAAGTGAGTAAAGCCACCATCGGGCGCTATCTCAATAAGCTTGGATACACCGGCTACGCCGCGTTTAAAAGCGCCCTGACGCAAGATCAGATCGCCCAAACCTTCGTCGCCCCTATCGAAGCCAATAAAGCACGCGCGATGGTTCAAGGCACCGATACCAAAGAAGAAGCGTCGCGCTATATTGGTAACGTGAGTCTGCTGATCGATCAATTTGCCGCAGAATTGAAAATTGATGAGTTGGAAGCGCTCGCCAAACGGATTGCCGACAAACGCCGCACCATTTACGTGGTCGGGCCCGCGTCATCGCGAGCGCTGGCCATCCATTTCTCCACCCTCTTGAAATACAATCGCTCGGAAGTGGTGTTGCTGCCGTTGGATAAAGGTGAGCTGCCCAAGGCGTTGCTGGGTATTAAAGAAAATGACGTGTTACTGGCGTTCTCGTATTACCGATTCAACCCAGTGGTGCTGGATATCACCAAATACTTTCACAGTAAAAAAGCCTACGTCACGGTGGTGACCAACACCTATTCCAACCCGTACGCCATCTACAGCGACGCGCAATATGTGTTGCCGAGTGACGTCGATTCGATCTTCCACAGTCGAACCATTGGCTTTTTGTTCGTTGAATTGCTGCTGTTTTTGATTCAGCGTGAGTCGCGCAACGATGATAACTTCGAAGAGCTGGAAAGCTTGTTCAAGTTCTTCGGTACCTTTTCATCGCTTGAGTTTAAATAGCGCTTCCCCTCACACCGCATGATGACGCCATGAGCAGGTCCCGCGCCTGTCTCATGGCCTTGATTGCCGGTCTTTATGACTCGTCGGCGGCTTGCTCGGCAAGGGCGTGCGCCCGCTGAATTTTCATCGTAATCGCATCAATCAGCACTTCGGCTTTGCGTTGGTCACGCACGTAAAAGCGCTTCACCACTTGCCCTGAATCATTGTTGAGCTGCACGATGTACCACTCGTTTTGGCGATACAGCATTGGCGTCTGCAATGCATTGAAATAGAGATGCACGTTTAAGCTTCTCTCTTTGGCGCGAATCGCAACGCCCCCAACGGCCACACTGCCGGAAAACGTCGAGTGGGATGTTGTGATCGTTTCGCGCACTACACCGTCATCCAGCATCAGGTACTCTTCCGTCACGACGATAGTTTCTGGGCGAAGGTTGACTGGCTGCGCCATGATGACCTCTTCAATGATCACATCCGGCGACTCCGTCAATGCGCCGGGCTCTGGCGTATAAGGAATTACGTGAGTACTGCAGCCGCTCAGCACTAGCAGGGTAAAACTGACCAGCCAATGTTTGATGGACATCCCGTGCTCCTTTCTCGTAGTCGGCAATGACTCGACTATAAAGCACTCACAAGCAAAATACTGCTTCTTATGCTGCGGAATTTATCTAATCTTGCTTTAGTGACAAGAGCGTTTAAACATTGCCGCTTGACCTTCAACTTCACTTTAACCTTAGGATAAGCATCACACCCAGCGTAATTGAGGACATCCTGTATGCAAACCATCTTAGGCGCCAACGGTCAGATTGGCCGCGAGTTAGCACTGAGCCTGAAACGCGACTTTACCAGCGAGATTCGTTTGGTCAGCCGCCACCCACAAAAAGTGAATGATTCAGACCAACTGATGGCTGCCGACCTGCTGGATCGCGCACAAACTTCGCAAGCAGTAGCGGGCTCTGAAATTGTCTATCTCACCGCTGGTCTCCCCATGGATACACAGTTGTGGGTGGAACAATGGCCGGTACTGATGCGCAACGTCATTGATGGGTGCATCGAACACGGCGCGAAGTTGGTCTACTTCGACAACACATACATGTACCCACAAACGGCCGCGCCGCAACGAGAAGATGCACCGTTTGAACCTTATGGTGCCAAAGGCAAAGTGCGGGCGCAGATTACCACCCTCTTACTCGATGCCATGCAGCAAGGCCAACTTGACGCCATGATTTGTCGCGCGCCGGAGTTTTATGGCCCGGGGAAAACCCAAAGCATCACCAACAGTACCGTCATCGATAACCTGTTGGCAGGCAAAGCCGCCAAGCTATTTATTCGCGATGATGTCAAACGCAGCCTGATCTACACGCCAGATGCCAGCCGAGCGATGGCTCTACTGGGCAACACGCCCGATGCGTATGGTCAAACGTGGCATCTACCTTGCGATGATGAACGCCTGACGTATAAAGAATTCGTCCAGTTGGCAGCGAAAACCTTTGGCGTCAAACCAAACTATCGTGTCCTCAAGCCTTGGCTGCTCTGGATCGCGGGGAAATTCAACCCAACCGTGCGCGACGCGGCTGAGCTGCTGCCTCGCTATCACGTCGACAACGTGTTTATTTCCGACAAGTTTAAGCGCCGCTTCCCCGAATTTACCGTGACACGTTTTGAACAAGGATTGGCAACCATTGCGCAAGAGCGCCAAGCGTCCTAAACATCAAACCCAAACCTCCCCCGAACTCACACGGGAGCGAGCAAGGCCGATTGGAGAAGATTCGATGACCACCCAAACACCCACTAAGCGCTGGATGATTTACGGCGCCTACGGCTATACCGGAGAGCTCATTGCCCGCGAAGCCGTCAAACGTGGCCTAACGCCCATCTTGGCTGGGCGAGATGCAGAAAAAACTGAGCGGTTGGCACAAGCACTTCACTTGGAAGCAAGAGCATTCGCCTTGGATGACGACGCACTTGTTGTGGAACAACTACAAGATTGTGCATTGGTTCTCAACTGTGCGGGGCCATTTTCGTCCACCGCCCATAAAATGATGTCTGCATGCTTAAGCGCCTCGACCCATTATCTGGATATCACCGGCGAGATTGACGTGTTTGAATGGGCGCAATCACATCATTCACACGCCCAAGCGGCCAACGTCATTTTATGTCCTGGTGTCGGGTTTGATGTCATTCCGACCGACTGCGTGGCAGCGGCCTTGAAAGCGGCACTACCAGACGCCACACACTTAAGCCTTGGGTTTGACTCTCGATCCAGCTTTTCTCCAGGCACCGCAAAGACGTCCGTCGAAGGCTTGGCACAAGGAGGGAAAGTTCGTCGTGACGGTCACATCATCAACGTACCGCTCGCCTACGAGGTACGAACCATAGATTTCGGCGATGGCGAAAAACCCGCCATGACCATTCCTTGGGGCGATGTTTCAACCGCTTATCACACCACGGGGATTGAAAACATTGACGTGTTTATTCCCGGCTCGCGCGCCATGATCGCCAATGCCAAACGCGCCAACTATCTGCGTCCATTCCTTGGCTTGCGTTGGGTTCAGAATGTGATCAAAGCTCACATCGCACGAACGGTTCAAGGCCCCAATGAACAAACGCGCTCATCCATGCCAACGTATGTGTGGGGGGAAGCGACGAATGCCCGTGGGGAACACAAAACTGCGCGAATACAAACGGCCAACGGCTACAGCTTAACCATCACTGGCTCACTTGCGGTGGTCGACTTCGTATTACAACAAGCGCCAGACGGCGGCAGTTATACGCCAGCGCGTTTGATGGGAGCAGAACTGGTCACACAACTGCCCGAGTCCGGACCACTTGTCATCTGTTGAAGACCAACCGTAACAGGTCAAGTGGCAAACCTTGGCGCATCGTCAGAACGCATTTCTGCCTGTATTCAGCCCAAAGGAAGCGCTGCAAAATGTGGTGTATATTAAGTAATGAATCACCGGTCTCCGTTAAACGTATCCGCGCGCGTCAATTTGCGCTACGTTCAAAGAACCCCCTCGCTTGGAGAAGAGCTATGGCTGATATCATCGATTACTCACTCAATGAAATTCGTCTTGAACTTAGAGAGCGCTTGACCACATTGCTGGCGGCTTCCTCACTCGCACAACAAGCTTGCCTTCCTCGACTCACCACACTCATCACCTATTATTTGGTGTACGAAGAAGGAGAATTGAGTTTTGAGCACTTCATTGCCCAGCTCAGCAAACCGGAAAATCAGTGGCGCTGCTTTATGATTTTTGGATCGTCCTTACCCGAACACGAACTGCACGAATTGCTCGAGACCTCAGTTCAGCATCAAGAAGAGCTGGACGACATGATGGTGTCTCTGGGCATGTACCTGCCCTAACTAACCGTATCATCATCCCAACATGTCAACATCCGCGCCGTCCAGACGGCGCTTTTTGTTTCGAATCACAAGGGCACGCAGAATGATGCTGCCACAGCATTGGCGCCCTTTTGCTTCACTGTTGCATCTGTTGAACCTTGAGATTGCACTGGTTTTATCGGAGTTTTATCTGCTTTTAAAGCCCACCCTTACATCCGAGTAACAAATATTTACCTAACGATTGAAAATAATGCTGTTCATTATGCGTTTAACCTGTATAGTAGCGCTCAGCTCTTACCACTGAGCTATTAGTGATACATTTAAAGTTCTCTCAGTCATCTTTCGATACCCTTCGTATAGCTCCTGCGACAGCTCCAATAGATAGTCCATTTAATAGCTTTTGTTATCAGCGCATATAAACTTTGTAACAATTTAAAATATATAGAGGTATCTATGTCTAACAAAATGACTGGTTCTGTAAAATGGTTCAACGAAACTAAAGGTTTCGGTTTCATCACTCAAGACAACGGTGGCAATGATGTATTCGTACACTTCGCTTCTATCGTTTCTGAAGGTTTCAAAACTCTGGCTGAAGACCAGCGTGTAAGCTTTGACGTTGAACAGGGCAAAAAAGGCCCTCAAGCGGCAAACGTAGTAGCACTATAAGTGCCAGTAGCGTGGCGCCTGTCGCCACGCTATCTACCCAAAAGCGATTCACGTTTACACCTTCCCCGGCTCTACCTGTCCAACGATAATTCCGTTCTAACCCCGTTTTATTCGATCGTACATTCCAAAGCCCACTTGTCGTCTTGCCTTTTTTAGGTTCGAAGAGCGAACAAGCGATCTGGTGATTGATTCATCTGAATGTCATCTCGATAAAATAATATTTCGTGGAACTTTGAAAGCATTCAATTCAATTGAAAGTCTTCAATTAAACAATTGTCGCGGAACTTTTTCGTGTCTGAAAAACTCTAAAGACCGGACATAAAAATAGAATGTTGATTTTTGTTGGCGATCAGAATTGAAAAATACTTGTCGAACAAAGGTCACAAATTAGGCGAGTTTTCTGTCCTTTAGAATTTAACCGTCTAGAATCGATTTATTCAACAAGACAGAAATTAACTTATGCCGAAGAAAGAAAAAAAGAAAGCGGAAGATAAAGTGATACTTCCGGAAGATAAAAAAACGCTCACGGAACATCAAACTCGAAAACGTATCGAGGATATTCTAGAGCAACGTAAATTCGATGATTTGTTCGAGCTATAAACGCGAAAACGATTATCACACGTCAACGTTCGTCGTCGTGACCTCGCGTGTCACTGCACCGTATTGGTGAACAGCAAGCGGCAATTCTGTGCCCTTTTTTGCGCGGCGAACGGTGATATAGACGCGAGAACGCGTTTTCACTGAAGTGAACGTTAACAATCGGTAGCAAGCATGTTAGGCGTAACTACCCGCCATGAAACAACTTCTTGCTTTTTGTACGCACTTTGGTGTAAGAATATGAATATTCGGTGACAAGTAGGCACGGAACTTGATTGACATTTTTCTGTCATACGACATGGGTAACGTAAACCCGAATGAAGACAAACGTCATCGAAACAAAATTTGGTGAGTCAAAATAAACTCACTCAAGCCGTTATGGATATTCCATAACATGTAAGCCGCTCCCAGAAAAAAGAAACGGGGGCAAATCAGTAAACCTTAAACAATAAGCTCAAAAAGAGCGTTACTTATAAAGGAGATTACTATGAAAAAAATGAGACGTGCTCAGCTGCATCGTGTTCGCATCCAGTACTGGAAAGACACCAAAGCAGAGAAAAAATCATAGTTAAACGCCGTTAGGCACTCGAGAACTGGTAATACCGAAACCTCACATCATTACCAGTTCAAATCACCCTCCTTCATTTCGAACTCACGCCACTCTGGCTCCTCACATCGCTCTGATTCCGTCATATCAGACAGCAGCCCAAAGGGTGTATGAGAGCTCGAAATGAAGGTACATACCTCACCAACATTTCTTTTATTTTCCCCAACGAGTTCCACCGCCAATTTCAGACTTCGTCATTAAATGGCATGACATTCATCTCTTTAGAAACACACTACCATTTTCCAAATATGCATCCCCTTCGTGCCGCAAGGTGAATTTATTTCATGGTGCGCATGAACAAAAACGGATTAACAAGACGTCTAGCCATCCATTAATCTAGTCTCATTGATACGACACACTAGAGGTAACCATCATGGCTTCACGTCCCCCTTTTCGCACTGACACCGTCGGCAGTTATCTGCGCCCGGCTTTTCTCCATCAGGCACGCCGTGATTTCGCTCAAGGGAAGATCGACCGCACACAACTCACCCAAATTGAAGATCGAGCAATTCTAGACCTAGTTGAACAACAAAAAGCGGCGGGCATTCAGGCGATCACCGATGGCGAATTCCGCCGAGGTTTCTGGCACATCGATTTTCTAGAAAACTTGCATGGGATTGAAGGCTACACGCCTGATGCTGGTTACAACCAAACCTTTCATGGCAAAGCCGCGCCCGCTTATAACATTCGCGCGACCTCACGAATCGCGTTCAATCCTGAGCATCCCTTTCTCGCACATTTCGACTTTCTGCTCAAAGCCGTTGGTGACGATGAAGGCAACTTGGCCAAAGCGACAATTCCAAGCCCAACGATGATTTTGCGCCAAGAGATTCTGGCCAACGATGGGTCGTCACGCATTCATGACATCTACCCTGATCTGGCATTGTTTTATCAAGACCTCGCACAAACCTACCGTGATGCGATTCAAGCGTTCTACGCGCATGGCTGCCGTTACTTACAGTTCGACGATACCAACTGGGCATTTCTGATTGATACCGACAAGCGTAAGAGCCTAGAAGCAAAAGGTATCAATCCCGATGAGATAGCGCAGATCTGCACGCGCATCATTAATGATGCCCTGCGCGATAAACCAAACGATCTGATTGTAACGACGCACATTTGCCGCGGAAACCATGCCTCGTCTTGGCTGTTTTCCGGTGGCTATGAACCGGTCGCCGAAGCCCTGTTCGCCACGCACTATGATGGTTTCTTTTTGGAATACGACTCTGAACGTTCAGGCGATTTCGCCCCGCTGCGCCATTGGTCAAACACCAACAGCCAGATTGTCCTTGGCTTAATCACCTCGAAGTTTCCTGAATTAGAACAGGCCGAGCAGATCAAAGCTCGCATCCACGAAGCCACACGCTACGTGCCGCTGGAGAACCTGTGCATCAGCCCGCAATGTGGATTTGCCTCGACTGAAGAGGGCAACAAACTAACCGCCGAGGAACAATGGGCGAAGATTCGCTTCCTCAAAGAAATTGAACATCAAGTGTGGGGATCATAAGCCCATCGGATGTGACAGCGGCGTCATACCGTTATGGGCAATACCTTTCAGCCATTAGCGTCGCAAGTTGCTGATGCGATACAGCAACAGCGAGCTCAGCAGCAGTACACAACCCACGATTTTGTTCAGCGGCATGGATTCACTGTAAATCCAAACGCTGAGCAACATCGTCCACACCGGTTCAAGCAGCATCAAGATTGCGGCGTTGGTTGGGTTCGCGTGCTTTTGTCCGACGGTTTGCATCAGATAACGCAAACTGGTCGCCAGCAGCACGCTCAGGCCAAACCATTTCCAGGTTTCGCCGCTCACCACCTGCGGCCAATCTTCAACCGCGTAAGAGAGCAGCAACCCCAAGCAACCTGTGGTAAACAGCTGCAACGTGGTCAGCAACATCGGTGGCAGCTTGGCTGAATATTGACTGTTGAAATTGAAATGCATCGCCAAACCAACTGCAGCAAGCAAAAACCACAACTGACTAGCGGCAATACGCCATTCACCGTTCCATGCCAACAAAAATAGCCCCACAATCGCGATAGGCAAGGATGTCCAGAACGCGCGGCTCGGTTTATTGCCAAACAGTGGCCAAGCCACCAGCGGCACAAACAGCATCGACAAGCTCATGATGAAGGCCCCTTCGCCGAGTGTGTCACTGATGGCGATGGCGTAAATCCAACAGAAGATCGAACCGCCGAGAAAAACGCCGACCCCCATTGAACGCAGAATATCGCCCAGTGACGCCCTGCGCAGCGCTGGCAGGCAGAACGGCAAAAGAATAAGTGACGCGGTCACGAATCGTAACCCGATAAAGCCAAATGGAGGCAGCCCCTGAATGGCTTGTTTAGAGAATACCCACCCAGCTGCGGCAAGCAGTGTGGTCAAGACGAGAATGATTTCGGCGCGCAGGTTAGCAAACATGGTGAATTGTTATAATTGTAAATGAGGCAGAACACGATTGTGCGGCAAATTGCACAACAACTCCATAGGTAAAATTGCTTTTATTTCTGCACGTTAGAAAAGCGTGGCGACAGAACAATCAACTTCTCACGACACAACGCGTTAACATCTCAGACAATCTGAAAAATAGTTATTTTTTAGATTTAAATTCTAGTTTAGACTTCAAAAATCAGAACTATATGCTGGTTTTATAAAAAATTCATAGTTTCAAACATTAGCACATCGCCTTTGCGCCAGTAGATATGACCAGCATCACAATATGATCACATCAACTAAAAGGAGTAGGATTCTCAACATTATTATTCTTATATGGACTTCCATTCAGTGAAAGAATCTCAAGACGTTTTGGATTTTAGTGTTTCTAAAACGACATCCTCCTGGAATAAACACGACACACACTGGCTACTGAGCCTGTTCGGAACCGCCGTCGGCGCCGGCATTCTTTTCCTTCCAATCAACATTGGTCTCGGTGGTTTTTGGCCGTTGGTGCTCATGGCCGTGCTGGCTTTTCCTATGACCTTTCTGGCACACCGCGGACTGGCGCGTTTCGTTCTCTCTTCTGAGCGGGCCGATGCCGATTTTACCGACGTTGTAGAAGAACACTTTGGCGCCAAAGCGGGCCGTTTAATCTCCCTACTCTACTTCTTGTCGATTTTTCCGATTTTGCTGATTTATGGTGTCGGGCTCACCAACACCGTGGATAGTTTTCTCGTCAACCAAGCGCAGATGAGTCCGCCACCGCGCGAACTCCTGTCGGGCGTGTTGGTGTTTAGCCTGATCGCCATTATGCTGGGCGGCGAAAAGATCATGCTGCGCGCGTTTGCGGCGATGGTGTATCCACTGGCGGCCATTCTTGCGGCGCTGTCGTTTTATCTCGTGCCTTACTGGACCATGCCCTCGTTGGCACTGCCACCGCTGAGCGATTTCACACAAACCGTGTGGCTTGCGGTGCCAGTGGTGGTGTTTTCCTTTAGCCATGCCGCGGCCATTTCCAGTTTTGCCAACATTCAACGTCGTCACTACAAAGCAGACGCGGTGAGCAAATCAGAGCAAATTCTCAAACGCACCAGCATCATGTTGATTGCGTTCGTGCTGCTGTTTGTCTTCTCATGCGTGCTGGCCTTGTCCCCACAGCAGTTGATTGAAGCCAAAGCACAAAACGTATCGGTGTTGTCTTACCTGGCGAACGCGACGCACAACCCATTCATTGCCACCTTGGGGCCTTTGGTGGCGTTTGTGGCGATCACCTCCTCATTCCTCGGTCATTTCTTGGGTGCGCGTGAAAGCCTCAATGGTCTAATCACCAAGCACACACGCTTATCCGCTCGCACCGCCGATAAAGTAGGCATCGCGTTTATGTTTGTCGCCATCTGGTTTGCTGCCGTCATGAACCCAAGCATTCTTGGTATGATGGAGGCGCTCTCTGGCCCCGTGATTGCGATGATTCTGTTTATCATGCCGATGATTGCGGTGTACCGCGTGAAAGCCCTGCACCCCTACAAGCAACGGTTGAGCACTTACTTTGTGCTATTCGTCGGTGTATTGGCCGTCTCCGCGCTGGTGTTCAGCCTGACGCGCTAATCCCCTGCTCAAACGGCTCACTCGGTGGGCCGTTTCACGTTTTAACACGCCGAAACCGCTCCCTCTCTTCGCTTCATCCTTCGCTCCCGCTTCTCGCTATTCCACAACAACACGTTTTTGATGAATAAATCTGGTTTGGTAATTCACAGAGTTCGCCAATAATGAATGCGACAAATGGCTTATCTAACATAAACTTGTTGTAACGATGAAACGAATCCCTTTGCACTTTGTGCCCCATAACTATTTTTCTAAGGAGCAGATCATGAAACGAGGTTTAACGCTGTCGCTTTTCATTCTGCTGCTCTCCGGTTGCAGCCCAGACAACGACAATCAAGCGTTGGGAACGCTGGAACGCGACCGCGTGACGCTCTCAGCGACCAGTAACGAAATCATTCGCCAACTGCCCGTCAAAGAAGGCAGCGAAGTCCAAGTGGGCGATGTATTGGTTCAATTGGATGACGCCACGCAGCAAGCTATGCTCGCACAAGCCATTGCGCAGCGAGCCAAAGCCGCCGCGTCGCTGGCCAAACTCACCAATGGTGAACGCCCGGAAGACATTGCTGTGGCACAAGCTCGCGTCTCACGAGCAACTGCGCAACTCACTGAAGCGGAGAAGAACTTTCGCCGCATCTCGGAACTGGTCTCCAAACGCTTGATCAGTCAGTCGGAAAAAGACAGCGCCGTCTCAGTGCGTGATTCTGCACGCGCTGAACTCGATTCCGCCAAAGAGGAGTTTGCCAAACTCACCGCAGGTGCGCGTGTTGAAGAGATCGAACAAGCCAAAGCTGAACTTGCGGCGGCCGAAGCCAATGTGACGTTGCAGCAACAGAAATTGAGTGAGCTGACCGTGGTCGCCACCCGCAACGGTATTCTCGACAACCTGCCGTATAACTTGGGCGAACGGGTTTCCGTCGGCAGCATCGTGGCCGTGGTACAGGCCGACAGCGTGCCTTACGCGCGCGTGTACGTTCCAGAGCGTTTTCGCGCACAATGGACCGCCGGCAAAAACGTGACCGTGCATGTCGATGGCGTTGCCGAAGACTTTCAAGGCAGCGTACGCTGGGTCGCGAATGAACCCTCGTTCACGCCCTATTACGCCCTCACCGAAAACGAACGCGCGCGCCTGATGTACCTTGCGGAAGTCGATTTACCCGTGTCGGCTCAATCGTTGCCATCGGGCATTCCAGCCCAAGTGGATTTACCGTAGGAGTGGGTATGAGCGATCTTGCCATTCACGCTCAAGACGTGATGAAAAAATTCGGTGATTTCACCGCCATTGAAGGCATTAATCTTCGTGTGCCCAAAGGCAGCATTTACGGTTTTCTTGGCCCAAACGGCTGTGGCAAATCCACCACCATTCGCGTCCTCACTGGGCTGTTGAGCCCCACCGAAGGCCACGTCAACGTGTTGGGGCTCGACATTCCACGTCAATCGGAAGCATTGCGGCTGAAGATTGGTTACATGACGCAAAAATTTTCGCTCTATGACGACCTGAGCGTTCAGGAGAACCTGCAATTCATCGGCCAGATTTTTGGCATGAACCGCAAAGCACTCAGTGCCAGAACCAACGAACAACTGAAAACCTACGGGCTGGATGAACGCCGCAAACAACGCGTGGGCGGTATGAGCGGCGGCCAAAAGCAGCGTTTAGGCTTAGCGGCGGCCACCATGCACCGTCCTGAATTGCTGTTTTTGGATGAACCCACCTCCGCAGTCGATCCGGAAAATCGGCGCGAATTTTGGGAACAGCTGTTCGATCTCTCTTCGCAAGGCACCACCATTTTGGTTACCACGCACTACATGGACGAAGCCGAGCGCTGCCATCGACTTGCGATCATGGAAGCGGGCGAGATTCGCGCCGACGATGAACCCGAAAAACTGATGCAACAGATGGGCGTGACGGTGGTAGAAGTAAAAGCGCCTCATCTGCGCAAGCTCAAAGAAATGTTGCTCACCAAACCGGAAGTTCGCTCCGCCGCGCAACTGGGCATTCGCCTGCGTGTGTTGATCCATCGTCAGGTGCAAGACCCGATTGCGTGGCTGCGCCAAACCGTGCCCGAATTAGCGCATGCGGAAATGGCGATTGCACGCCCCAGTTTGGAAGATGTGTTCGTGACCGTGACAGGAAAAGGCCGCCAATGAATTCTCTCTATCGTATCAAAGCGGTGATGGTGAAAGAGTTTCGTCAGCTGTCCCGCGACCGTATTACCTTCGGCATGGTGGTGATGATTCCACTCATTCAGCTCATTCTGTTTGGGTTTGCCATCAACACCGATGTGCGCAACATTCCGGTTGCCGTGGTTGATCAAAGCCAGTCGACGTTTGGCCGCTTGCTGACAGAATCGATCAAAGTCAGCCAAGTGGTTGACTTGACTCATGCTTACACCACACCCGCCGAGGCGGAACAAGCCATTGCCAAAGGCGAGGTGCGCGCGGCGTTGATTCTGCCCAAAGACCTCACCCGACGTGTGCAAGATGGGCGCGAATTGGGTCAGTGGATTGTGGACGGCTCCGACACCATGATCACCAGCGCGATTTCGGGGCTAAAAAATATGCCGCTGCAAGACTTCGATTTCGACATCAAACCCGCCGCGACACCAACGTTTGAAGTCACTCTGTTCTACAACCCGAGCCGACGAGCGGCCGTCAATATTGTGCCCGGTTTGCTGGGCGTGATTCTGACCATGACGATGATCTTGTTTACCAGCGCGGCCATCGTTCGCGAACGGGAACGGGGAAACCTTGAACTGCTGATCACCACGCCAGTGCATTCGATTGAGTTGATGATCGCCAAAATCGTGCCTTATATCTTTGTCGGGCTGATTCAAGTGTTCATAATTCTCGGATTGGGGCACGCCATTTTCGATGTGCCGATTAACGGTTCACTGAGTCAGATTCTGTTTGGCACCTTGTTGTTTATTTCTGCCAGTTTGACGCTGGGTTTGATGATCTCCACCGTTGCGTCAACCCAACTGCAAGCGATGCAGATGACGGTGTTTATTCTGTTGCCTTCAATTCTGCTGTCGGGTTTTATGTTTCCGTATGAAGGCATGCCCGTGGTGGCGCAGTGGATTGCCGAAGTGTTGCCAGCCACGCACTTCATGCGCTTGATTCGCGGGATTGTGCTGCGCGGCGCTGATTTGATGGATCTCTGGAAAGACACGCTGTGGCTTGGTGTTTTCACCCTCTTTGGTCTGTTTTTTGCTTCGATGCGCTTTAAAAAGTCCCTCGACTGACACCAGTGTGCGATGCAATTTTGTCCTTTTATCGCGGCAAACGAATCATCGCCATCTAATACATCATCCCAGTCAATGGCTGGGATTGCTGTTTAATTGAGCACCAAAATGCATTAGAAAATATATGGCAAGCCTCCTATTGACGAATTAGTGACCAAGATCTAACTTTTTAAACTAGTCGTCATAATAAAGTGGAGGTCCCCAATGAAACGCGCTAGCCCTAGTTTTCGTCTTCAAATGATCAAAGAGGTTGCTACTCGAAAGCAATCGGACTGTATTGACCCAATGGCGAACTACATTCGAACGATGCTCTCGGACACCAAGAAAGCTAAACCTCAATCAGAAGCGAAACGGAATTTCAGCGGTGTGCACTTTGATGAGCACGCAGGCGGCTGGGTCGATGACAACTGGGGTTTAAAGTCATAAGCCGCGATGAATGATGTTTAGGCTAGTGCATCCAGAGTCCTAGCCTAAGCGTTAAAACAGCTCTTGTTGCGGGCTGCTTGGTTCCGCAGCAGGTTCAGCACCTTTTCGCTCGGCCATGCGTTTTCGGTAATAGCGCTGGCGACATAACTTAATCACATGCAACTGCTCCGCCGGCGTCATCTCTAACCAGCGAAAGCGCTCTTCCCTCTTACGCATACAGCCACGGCAGTAACCTTTTTCATCCACCGTGCAAATGCCAACACATGGGCTTGGGACTTGAAAAAACTCGAGTTGTTCCATGAATACGCGATTGTCCTTCCATCCGACTTGGGGCACGACTGCGAATCACTCTCCGCGCACCATGAAATATAAGCCACTGTTATCAATAACAATTCCATTTATTTTTACATCATGTTGCATATTAAACTATGACCTTATGCTGACATGATGCTGGGTTTATTGACTATACTGAGCGCGTTTTCCACATTTGGAGTGAATCCTATGAAGCTTAGTTCAAAATCATTACTTGCCGCAATGGCTATGCCTGTTCTGTTAGCGGCTTGTGCAAGCAATGGTGACGATGTGCAAATTACCGCAGCGGATCTGCAACATCATAACTGGCAGTTGACTCAAATTGATGGCCAAGACATCGTAAAAAATGAACACTACGATGCACCTCGCCTTGAGATTGGTGAAAAAATGATGGCAAGCGGTAACGCTGGCTGCAACAACTTCTTTGGTCAAGCAGAGCTGAAAGACAACCGCCTGCGCATTGAAAAAATGGGCATGACCATGAAGATGTGTATTGGCGACGTGATGGATACGGAACAAGCGGTATCTCAATCTTTGATGGATTGGAACGACGTAACGCTCACCAAAGACGCGTTGACGCTGAAAAACGATGTTCACACGCTCACATTTACGTTGCGTGACTGGGTAAACTAATCCCCACCAAGTAATCGATTCTATTCAAAGGCAGCCCATCGGCTGCCTTTTGCGTATTTCTGCCAATCATTTTCCTTATGAATCAGATCTTTTGGCTTTTTTCATACATAATGAATGAAACCGCTACCTGTTCCGGTCTCTAGCCTTATACGAACCGATATCAGCGATCTCAAAGGACAATTATGAAAAAGCTGCTTACCCTTTTTAGTGCCTGCGTACTTTCTCTGTCGGCATCTGCTCAATCTTGGCAAGACATCAGTGACAAAGCCCGTGGGCAAACAGTCTATTTTCACGCTTGGGGCGGAAGCCAAGAGATCAATCAGTACATCCGTTGGGCGGGTGAGCAGTTGAAAACGCAATACGGTGTCGAGCTCAAGCAAGTCAAAATCACCGACACCGCAGAAACCGTGACGCGACTGATTGCCGAAAAGGCCGCAGGCAAAGAGAGCGGGGGCAGCGTCGATCTAATGTGGATCAACGGTGAAAACTTTAAATCGATGAAAAACAACGACCTACTATACGGGCCGTTTGTCGAGACTTTACCCAACTGGCAATACATCAACGCATCGTTGCCCATCGACAGTGACTTTTCAGAGCCTACCGATGGGCTAGAAGCGCCGTGGGGTGTCGGCCAGTTGGTGTTTATTTATGATCATCAAAAGCTCAACAATCCCCCACAATCGTTTGCTGAACTGCTGAGTTACGCCAAAGCATTTCCCAATCGGATCACCTACCCTCGCCCACCTGAGTTTCACGGCACCAGCTTTTTAAAGGCGCTGTTGATTGAGCTGACTAACAACGATGCGGCATTGTCCAAACCGGTTGACGCCCAATCCTTTGCACTGATTACAGCGCCGTTGTGGCACTACCTCGACGAATTGCATGCAGTCGCATGGCGCGCGGGAAAACAGTTTCCATCTGGCTCGTCTGAAATGATTCAATTATTGGATGATGACCAAATCGATTTGGCGCTAACGTTTAACCCGAACGCGGTCTATTCTGCACAAGCGTCTGGCAAGCTGGCCAAAACCACGCGTAGTCACGCGATGCAAGCAGGCGCGCTGTCGAATATTCACTTCCTGGCGATTCCATGGAACGCCACCGCCAAAGAAGGCGCGCTGGTTGCCATTAATTTCCTAATGAGTCCTGAGGCGCAATCACGCAAGGGCGACATGAATGTGTGGGGCGATCCATCGGTGCTGAGAAACGACGTCTTAACCGGTTCTGCGGCGAACACCAAACTGTTCAAATCAATTGCCGAACCGCATCCAAGCTGGCAAACCGCGCTCGAAGCGGCATGGCAAACACGTTATGGCGCGGCCAAATAACCCGTTGAGTTTGCCATGATTCGTTTCGGTTATTGCTTCCTGCTGCTCATTGGCATTACGCCCATCCTGCCGGGCATGATGGGCGTGATGCTCTCGTCACTGGGTTACATTCCTGCGGTGGGTTTGCACGAGTTTTCGATTGCAGGATTTGCGGACGTGTGGCGCTGGACAGGCGTTGGTCAGTCGCTGCTACTTTCAGCCGGGTCCGCGCTGCTCAGCACGTATGGCGCCCTGCTGCTCAGCTTCGCGGTGTTGATGTCGCTCTGGAGTCGTCAACGCTGGCATTGGGTCGAGCACTGTTTGTCGGGGTTATTGGCGCTGCCGCACGTTGCGTTTGCAATTGGGTTTGCGTTTCTCTTTGCACCCACCGGCATGATGGCACGCGCATTTGTTGCGCTGTTTGATTATCAAGTCTCAACCCAAGATTCAGCCTGGCTGGTGCACGATCCCCATGCATTCGGCCTAACACTTGCTCTGGCATTGAAAGAAACCCCATTTTTGCTGCTGATGAGTATTCCCGTTTTACAACAACTCCATGTGCAAACCCTACTCACCAGTGGTGCGTCACTCGGCTATTCGCCAATGCAGAGTTGGTGGAAACTCGTGCTGCCTCAATGGCTACGCAAAATGCGCTTTGCCTTGTTTGCTGTCATCGCCTATTCCGTGTCGGTGGTCGACGTCAGTTTGATCCTCGGCCCGACAACACCACCGACCTTTGCCGTTCTGGTCTGGCAATGGTTTAGCGATCCGGATTTAAACCAGTTGCCCCGTGCTGCTGCCGGTGCCGTCGTCTTATTGGGTTTGGCGGGTCTAATGTTATTGTTGGTCGTGCTTATCGAAGCGCTCATTCTGCGCGTTTTCCGTGGCTGGCTCTCCAGCGGTCGGCATGGCATGTCACTGCCGGGGAAATCGGTGATGACGCTTGTGCTGAGCTGCGCGGCGATCATCTTTCCGCTCATGCTGGTGTGGAGTGTTGCCCAGCGGTGGCGGTTTCCAAGCCTATGGCCACGCCAATTCAGCGACCGGTTTTGGCTCAGCGAATGGCCGAACATGCTGCCCACACTGTCGCAGAGTTTGTGGATTGCACTTCTCAGCGGCACATTGGCGCTACTTCTGGGCGTGATTGCTCACGAGTTTCGCACCCGCTCCCGCCTCGCACTGCCTGCGTGGGTGATCGTATTGCCGATGTTGCTGCCGCAAATCTCGCTGCTATTTGGGTTGCAAATCGCAACGCTCTTTATCGCAGCCGAACATTACACGTTGTGGGTGATCTGGTCGCATGTCTTTTTTGCCTTCCCATTGGTTTATTTGGCGTTGGATGGGCCGTGGAAAAGTTACAACCCGAATTACACTCGCGTCGCCCTCAGCCTGGGTAAAACGCCTTGGCAGTTGTTCTGGCAGATCAAAGTACCGATGTTACTGCCGGGCTTACTGTATGCGTGGGCAGTTGGCATCAGCGTCAGTTTGGCGCAGTACCTGCCGACCTTGATGCTGGGCGGCGGGCGCATTGCGACCATCACCACCGAAGCGGTTGCATTATCCAGTGGGTATGACCGCCGCGTGATGGCCATTTATGCCCTTTGGCAAGCCTTGTTGCCGTTTATTTTCTTCTCCCTTGCGGTCGTGATAAGTCGAGTTCAAATTCGACGCCACCGCAGCGTTCAACCACAAGTGATTTTGCATGACCTTCTGCCTCGAAAACCTCACCATCCGTAAAACCAACGGCGATTCATTATTGACGGGATTTAACCTAGCCATCCATGCTGGGGAAATCGTCACGTTAATGGGGCCGAGTGGGTGTGGGAAATCCACGCTGCTCAGCGCCATCGCCGGGCATCTTCATGCGGAATTTACTCACAGCGGCGAGATGAGATTAGAAGGCAATGCACTGAGTAGCATCGCAGCGCATCAACGCCATGTTGGCATGCTGTTTCAAGATGACTTGTTGTTTCCACATTTGACCGTGTGGGAAAACCTCGCGTTTGCCCTTCCCAACACGGTCAAAGGTGCGGCGCGAAAAACCGCAGCGCTGACGGCACTCAAGCAAATCACGCTGACTGAACTGGCCGATTCGTTTCCCGATCAAATTTCTGGTGGGCAACGGGCGCGCATCAGTTTGATCCGCATGCTTCTTGCGCGCCCCAAACTGGCCTTATTGGATGAACCCTTCAATAAGCTCGATAAATCGCTGCGCAGCCAGTTTCGTGACTGGGTGTTCAGCCAACTGGCTCAGGCGGGTGTCCCCACGTTAATGGTCACCCACGATGAAGACGACGCGCCACCAGGCGGACGTATTATTCACTGGCCTACGGAGGTTTCTCATGCTTGACCGTTACGTGATTCCCGTCATTCGCTGGCCGCTGTCAAAATCGGCCGACGTGCTTGATGCCATTGGCGTCAGCGCCAACCAAGTGACGCTGTTTGGGTTTGCCATGGGCTGCCTGGCGTTTCCAGCACTGGCATTGGAGCAATACCTACTCGCCTTACTGCTGATTGCGATCAACCGCCTATGTGATGGCCTCGATGGCGCGCTGGCGCGCATTCAAGGCTTAACCGACGCTGGCGGCTTTCTCGACATCAGCCTCGATTTTCTGTTTTACTCGCTGATCCCGTTCGGTTTTGTGGTTGCTAACCCAGAAACGAACGCCGTGGCCGGTGCATTTCTCATCTTTTCGTTCATCGGCACCGGTAGTAGCTTTCTCGCATTCGCGGTCATGGCGAGCAAACGCGGCATTCAAAATCCGATCTATCAACATAAATCGCTGTATTACATGAGCGGGCTGACCGAAGGGAGTGAAACCATCGGCTGCTTCGTGCTCATTTGCTTGCTACCGCAGCACTTTAGCCTAATTGCGTATCTGTTTGGCGCAGCCTGTTGGTTTACCACGCTGACCCGCATCTATTCGGGCTATCACACGCTGCATCAGGCAGAAAGCCAGCCTTCATAAACAATGACCATACGACAAGGAGTTCCTTTATGTTCTCAGGATTGAGCGCGTTCCCGCTCACCCCCATGAATGAAACGCGCATTGATGAGGCCGCGTTCGTCGGCCTGATTGAGCGTCTGACCACCGCAGGTGTCGATTCAATTGGCGCCCTCGGGTCAACCGGCAGTTATGCCTATCTGACGCGTGAAGAACGCACGCGTGTGGCCAAGATTGCTGTTGAGCATGCGGGAAACACGCCAGTCATCATCGGCATTGGCGCACTGAGAACCAAAGATGTATTGAACCTTGCAGACGACGCACAAAAAGCTGGCGCCAGCGGGCTGTTACTGGCACCGATGTCTTATCAGAAACTGAGCGATGCGGAAGTGTTCGCACATTTTAAAGCTGTGGCCGAAGCGATTTCGGTTCCCCTATGCGTCTATGACAATCCGGGAACCACTCACTTTCACTTCAGTGATGAACTGCATGGTCAGATTGCCGAGCTGCCTAACATCGCCTCGATTAAGATTCCCGGCGTGCCCAGCGCCCCAGAAGAGGCCAAAGCGCGCGTCGAACGTTTGCGCGCGCTGATTCCAAGCCATGTATCCATCGGCGTCAGTGGCGATGCCTTTGCGGCAACAGGCCTGAGTGCGGGCTGCGATGTGTGGTATTCCGTCATGGGCGGCCTGTTTCCCAACACCGCGCTGGAACTGACCCGCGCTGCGCAATCTGGAAATCATGCCCAGGCGCAACAGCTCTCCCGCCGTTTGCAGGATTTGTGGGCGATGTTTGGCCGTCACAATGGCAGCCTGCGCTGCATCGCGGCAGGTGCCGAGCTGTTAAATTTGGTCGACACGCCTTGCCTGCCATTGCCGCTCATGTCGGTTCAAGGCGAGGATCGCACGCGACTGGCAACACTGATTGAGCAGTTGCATCTGTCCTAAACATCTGCCTTCAGCATCTGTTTTCAGCAGACAAAAAAAGCCACGTGACTACGTGGCTTTTTTGCGTCTTCAATCCTAGCGATGAATTCGAAACGTCGATGATTTAACTGAACACCAACGCTTTCAATGCTGATTCGTTGTCGATATCGGCAAATTCTGGCGGATTGTCCAAACGATATTGGAAGTTCAGCGCTGGCGCTTCCGCTTTCATGCCATCAATCAAAAATTCACTGGTGACCATGGGTGAGTTCACACACGCCAACACCTCACCTTGCGGCGCCAACAAATCCGGCAAACGACGTAAAATTCTGGCGTAATCTTTGGTCAGTGCAAAACTGCCTTTTTGGAACGATGGTGGGTCGATGATGATCAAATCGTATGGGCCCGCTTTCTTGATTTTGCCCCAAGATTTAAAGATGTCATGTCCCAGAAAACTCACTTGGTTGACGTTGTGATCGTTCAGAAGATGGTTCTCACGCCCTTTCGACAACGAGGCTTTGGCCATGTCGACGTTCACCACGTGGTCTGCGCCACCGGCAATCGCAGCCACTGAAAAGCCGCACGTGTAAGCAAACAAGTTCAGCACATTTTTGTGCGCCGCGTGTTCACGCACCCAGTCACGTCCCAAACGCATGTCCAGAAACAGACCAAAGTTCTGGTTTCGGCCGATATCGAGTTGGAACTTCAAACCGTTCTCTTCTACCACCGGGCGCGCGTTGAGCTCGCCCACCAGCACTTCTGATGGTGCACCATCGGCATAGCGGTGTTGCAATACGATGCACTGACCGTTTTTCTCAGCCCACAACGGGGAAACCGCCAATTGCTGTAAACCGTCGGTCAGTTGGGTCAAAAAGGCCTCGTCGACCTCTTTGAACACGCTGACAATCAGTTGCCCTTGCAACCAATCACATGTCAGGTGCTCTAAACCTTCCCAGCGTTGGCCGCGACCATGAAACAGGCGACGCACTTCATTGGGCGCTTGCGCCAGTTGTGCCGTCATTTCAGAAAAGAATTGAGATAAAGCAGATGCTTGCATAGCTATGTTTACTTTTTCACTGAGGGCCAACTAAGTGACCAGGGTTCTAGCCAGGATTCAATGCCCTGACTGACAATATCACTATTCCATTTTTCACCCAACGCCGGTTGATGGCGCGGATCGCATACCCACTGGTACGTGTCACCTGCATACGAAAAGCGCAGCGCAAACGCGTGCAAATAACCACGGTCGGCCTGATTTCCCGCATTGTAGATCGGATCACCGACAATACCGGAGCCAACAGATTTAAGCGCTACACGGATCTGATGTGTTTTACCCGTGCACGGTTTACACAGAAACAGACGCTCGCCCGGCTCGGCAGCCAAAGAGAAAAACTGCGTGACTGCCGGATTGGTTTGTGAGGTCAACAGCTTCCACGACGCACGACGTGAACGTTCCATATCGCCGCTAATCAGGCCCTGCTTCTTTTTCGGCTTTTTGCTGCCCAGCGCCAAATAGAACTTTTCAACCTGACGCTCAGCAAAGCCTTTCGACAACTCTCTGGCGGCTTTGGCATTGCGCGCGAGCAGCAAAATGCCCGACGTCATTTTGTCTAATCGGTGCACCAAATACAGCTGTGCATCACCGCTTTGTTTCGCCACTTCCTGCAGCAACATGGTGTCGCCATCGTCTTTATGGACGGACACATTGGGGTGCTTGTTGATCAGCAGAAAATCAGGGTGGGTTAAGAGTATATCGAACATACGACCTCGCAAAAATGGACGCTCATTATACTCAATTGGCGTGAAAGGTCAGCCATGCATCCACCGCTGGGCGCTGAAAGCGTGTTCAAACCGTTTCGGTTGCTGGTCAATTCGCCATTTTGTAGCGTAACGCATTGATAGCGTGAAATGGCTCGCGTGAAAGCGGTGAAGATCAGTCGCGTCAAACGTGGCTCGATTCGGGGGGCGCTTTTCGCTGCCCATCGTCAGAGCCACATTTGAGCCGCTGCGGTTACTCGACAATGCCACCTTTGGCGAGCGTCGCCGGGTCAAGCAAGTGTTCGAGCTCTTGGCGAGTCAGCGACGTTTTCTCCGCTGCAACATCGATAATTGGCCGACCTTCTTTGTAGGCTTGTTTGGCAATTTCTGCCGCTTTGAGATAACCAATCACCGGATTGAGCGCAGTGACCAGAATCGGATTCTTGCCCAGCGCAATATTGATATGATCCTCGCGGACGATGAATCCCGCGATCGCTTTATCCGCCAACGCAATAGCGCTGTTGGCGAGCAGCTCAATGCTCTCCAGAATGTTATGCGCAATCACGGGTAACATCACGTTGAGCTGGAAATTCCCCGCCTGCCCAGCCACGGTGATGGTGGTGTCATTGCCGATGACCTGTGCGCACGCCATCGCGGCCGCTTCCGGGATCACCGGGTTGACTTTCCCCGGCATGATGGAGCTACCCGGTTGCAATGCTGGCAATTCAATGTCGCCAATACCCGCTAGCGGGCCTGAATTCATCCAGCGCAGATCGTTGGCGATTTTCATCATCGCCACCGCCGTGGTTTTCAATTGGCCAGACAACGCGACAATCGCATCCTGACTGCTGAGGTTAAAAAAGAAGTTCTCACTTGGCACAAACGATAGACGCGTGGCCTGCGATAAATTATCCGCAAACGCTGCAGCGAAACGTGGATCAGCATTGATCCCCGTCCCCACGGCTGTGCCGCCTTGCGCGAGCGCTTTCACAGCGGTCATGGCGTGGATGATGTTGTGTCTCGCATGGTCGATCTGCGCCTGCCATCCCCCCAGCTCTTGCTCAAAGGTCATCGGCATGGCATCCATCAAGTGTGTACGTCCGGTTTTCACCACGTTCGCTAAACTCTGTTTTTTTGCGGCCAGTTGCGTACTGAGATGTGCCAGTGCAGGCAATAAGCGCTGCTCCACTTCCAGCGTGCAGCTCACCTGAATGGCGGTGGGCACCACATCGTTGCTGCTTTGCCCCATGTTAACGTGATCGTTTGGACTCACCGTACTACGCAAATGTTGAGAGGCCAGCGTCGCAATCACTTCATTGGCGTTCATATTCGAGCTGGTGCCAGAACCCGTTTGGAACACATCGATGGGAAACTGGTCGAGATACTGACCATCAATGATACTTTGCGCCGCTTCATCGATCGCCGCTGCAATGTCCCCTTCCAGCAGTCCTAACTGCGCATTGGTCACCGCCGCAGCTTGCTTAATGTACGCCAGCGCCTGAACAAACGGCTGCGGCATGGTGTAACGGCTGATGGCAAAGTTATCCACCGCGCGCTGCGTTTGCGCCTGATACAGGGCATCTTGGGGAACTCGTACTTCGCCCATACTGTCTTTTTCGATCCGAAATTCTCGTGTCATGTCAGACTCCTTAACGTCTCATGAAAGCCTTATTACTATTTAATGATAATAGCTATCATTTAATAAAAAGAAGCGCAAGCACTTCGAATCGGCGCGCATTCGGTGTGTAAAACCAAGTTCGGTCTATAAAACAAGATTCGGAATAGAAAACAAAAAAGCCACTGGGTTTCCCCGAGTGGCTTTCATTTCAATCTTGTCGTGTTTACGCGAAGAACACCAACAGCATCAGTACTGGACAAACAAGGCGTACGTAGATTGGCCAAACTTTCCAGAACCAGCTGTTTTCAATCTCTGGGTAGCCCTGTTTCAGTTCATTCAGAATCTGGTTACGGTTCCAAATCCAACCCACCAGCAGGGTAATCAACAGTGCAATAATTGGCTGTGAGTAAACGGTGGTGAACTGAATCACCAAGCCAAACAAGCTTGAAAAGTTCATCACGATGACCGCAGACACGATGGTCACCAGACCACCGATCCAGAGCACCGCGGTCGTACGACTCTGCTTCAATTCTTCCGTCGCACACGCCACCGGCACTTCCAGCATCGAGATAGATGAAGTTAACGCAGCAATGATCATCAACAGGAAGAACACCAAGCCAATCACCGCGCCCATCACACCCATGGTATCAAACATGGCCGGCAGAACCGTAAATACCAAGGTATCAGAGTTCAGCAGCTCACCCGTGTCCGAGAAAATCTGCACGCCGTTGTGTTTCGCCACAAACATCGCTGGCAACACCATCAGACCCGCAATGAACGCAACGCCGGTATCAATCAGCGCCACTTGCGCTGCTGTTTTTGGCAAGTTGGTGTCTTTCTTCAGGTAAGAACCGTACGTGGTCATCACACACACACCCAGAGACAGCGAGAAGAAAGCCTGACCCATCGCGCTCACCACCAGTTTTGGCGTGAAGTGAGAGATGTCTGGAACCAGATACATTTTCAGACCTTCCCATGCGCCGTCCTGCGTGAAGATATAAATCGTCAGCAGACCAAACAGTACGAACAGCAAAGGCATCAAACGTGTTGACCACTTCTCAATCCCGTTCGCCACACCGTTGCGCACCACGAACATGGTGAGTGCCATAAAGGCAATCATCAGCACAAGGTTACGTTCCGTGCCAAAAGTGGTCAGCCAGTGACCTGCGCTATCGAGGCCAAACAGATCCAAACCGCTGTTAAAGAATGAGCCGACCAACCAGCCGGCCACGATCGCGTAAAAGCTGAGAATGAGCGACACGACAATCATGCCAATCACGCCGAGCAGAATTGCGCCCGCTTTGCCTTTTGGCCATGCCGCATTAAACGAACGAATTGGGTTGGATTGACCGTAACGACCAATGGTCAGTTCCGCAACCAGCATGGGAAATGCCAACAGGAACACCATCAAAAGGTACACAATCAAAAAGACCGCGCCGCCGTTACTTGCTGCCTGTGTTGGGAATCCCCAAACGTTACCAAGACCTACAGCGGAACCCGCTGCTGCCATAATGAAGCCAAATCGTGAAGTGAATTGACCGCGTGAACTACTCGCCATGCTACTTACTACCAATCTAATTTGTTGTGCTGAGTGTGGCCAAATACGGGTGTAAAATAAAATGTACAACCACAAAAAATCCGACTCACATCAGAGGTGTAGCAAGTAGACCAGTTTAAGAATAAAATTGGAAGCCCGAACAGTCTATTTTGCGTCTATACCTGCCCTTTTATAGATTATCTGTTGTTTTTTTAAGCTCTCCACCATTACTTCTCTCTGCCTTGATACACAATTAGCAACTAATCTGTGGCATTTGTTTCATATTATTTTCGGTCGTTTCCTTTCTTCCCTTATGCTTTCGCTTTACTATCCCAGAAGACGTTTTTCACAAAAGTTGACGCATGGATAAGATTTATCACTTCTTAACGCTCGCGGGCATCGCGATATATTGGTTCTTGGTCGCAGGGGTCACGCTTCGTGTCGTATTAAAACGACGCGCGGTGAGTGTTTCCCTGGCCTGGTTGATGGTGATCTACATCCTGCCCATTGTCGGCGTGATTTGTTATTTCCTCATTGGCGAACTCAATTTAGGCCGCAAGCGCGCTGAACGTGCCAAGGAAATGTTTAAGCCGTTTGGAACATGGTTCCGTTCACTGAACGATTGCCAAGCCCACACACTGGAAGGCGTGGGCGCGCACATCTATAAAATTGATGAACTGTGTAACCATCGCATGGGCATTCCCGCACTAAGCGGCAACACGCTGTCACTGCAAAACTCGCCCAACGAAATTCTGCATTCCATTATTGAAGACATAGAACAAGCGCAGCACAGCATCCGCATGGTGTTTTACATCTGGCACCCGGGCGGCCTTGCCGATTCCGTGGCTTCTGCGCTGATCCAAGCGTCGAAGCGCGGCGTCGACGTCAAACTGCTGCTCGATTCAGCAGGCAGCCCGAGGTTCTTTCGTAGCCACTGGTACAGCATGATGCAAGATGCGGGCATTCAGGTGATTCAAGCCTTGGAAGTGAGCCCGTGGCGTATTTTCCTGCGTCGTCTCGACCTTCGCCAACATCGCAAAATTATCGTCATCGACGACACCATTGCCTACACCGGCTCAATGAACTTGGTCGATCCGGCATACTTCAAACAAGATTCCGGTGTTGGTCAGTGGATTGATATTATGGTGCGCATTACCGGCCCGTCGGTGAACGTGTTATCTGCCATCCATTGTTGGGATTGGGAGTTTGAAACTGGTGAGCGGCAAATGCCAAACGTGCCGGAATGCCGTTTGGATCCACGCATGCCCAAGCACCCTGTGCAAGTTGTGCCTTCCGGCCCTGGCATGCCAGAGAATCTGATTTCTCAGGTGCTGACCCTTGCCATCAATCAGGCCAATGCCTCAGTACGCATCACCACGCCATATTTCGTCCCGAGTGCCGACTTGCTGGCCACACTAAAAATGACCGCACAACGCGGCATCAATGTTGAACTGATCATTCCGCAAAAGAACGATTCATTTATGGTGCAATGGGCGTCGCGCGCCTTCTATGGCGAACTGCTGGAAGCGGGCGTGAAAATTTATGAATTTCATGGCGGCCTGCTGCACACCAAATCGGTGGTCATTGATCGCCAATTCTGTCTGGTTGGTACGGTCAACCTCGACATGCGCAGTTTATGGCTCAACTTTGAAGTGACGTTGGCCGTGGATGACGAAGAGTTCACGCAACAACTTTACTGGCAACAGCAAAACTATATCGAGCAATCCCGCGCCATTGATCACGAGACGTGGGAGACGCGCTCGCTGGGACATCGCTTCTTAGAACGTCTGTTCTACCTTTTCAACCCGCTTCTTTAATCTTTTTGTGCCATGGGGTTGCATTTAAATGCAGCTCCATGTTTTAAATAGGACATTCGTAATTCCAGACAAGGATCGCAAATGTCAGAAGGCAAAAAGACCAAACTCATCACCGCCGGCCGCAATAAAAAATGGACGAACGGCGTGGTCAACCCGCCCGTACAACGGGCTTCAACCGTCGTATTTAATACCGTCGCAGAGAAAAACCACGCGACCATTAACCGCGCCAACAAAACTCTATTCTACGGACGTCGCGGCACCACGACTCATTTTGCCTTTCAAGATGCGATGGTCGACATCGAAGGCGGCGCAGGGTGCGCGCTTTACCCTTGCGGCACAGCAGCCATCAGCAACGCGATTCTTTCGTTTGTAGAATCCGGCGATCATCTATTGATGGTAGACACCTGTTATGAACCCACCCGCGATTTTTGTGACAAAATTCTGAAGAAATTCGGCGTTGAGACCACCTATTACGATCCGATGATTGGCGAAGAGATTCGTGCTTTGATCCAGCCGAACACCAAAGTGTTGTTCACCGAATCACCCGGCTCGATCACCATGGAAGTGCAAGATGTTCCGACGCTGGCACGCATCGCTCACGAACACGACATCATTGTGATGCTCGATAACACGTGGGGCGCTGGCGTGAACTTCTCCCCCTTTGAACATGGCGTGGACATTTCAATTCAAGCGGCAACCAAATACATCGTGGGTCACTCAGATGTGATGTTGGGCACCGCAGTCGCCAGTGAGAAATACTGGGACCAACTGCGTGAGCAGAGCTACCTGATGGGCCAATGCGTTTCACCCGATGACGCTTATTTGGGGCTGCGTGGCATTCGCACGCTGGACGTCCGCCTGCGTCAGCACGCTGAAAACAGTTTGAAAGTGGCGCAGTGGCTGGCAGAACGTCCAGAAGTAGATCATGTGCGCCACCCCGCGCTGCCCAGTTGTCCGGGGCACGACATCTTCAAACGTGATTTCACCGGCGGCAATGGCTTGTTCTCATTTGTGCTAAAAAGCAGTTATCCCAAAGCGACCACGGCGCTCTTGGATGGCATGCAGCACTTTAGCATGGGCTATTCATGGGGCGGTTTCGAAAGCCTGATTCTGGCCAACGAACCCAAGAGCTTCAACAGCTTACGTACTATCGCTAATCCAAACTTTGAAGGCACCTTGATTCGCCTACACATTGGGCTGGAAGATGTGAACGATTTGATTGCGGATCTAGAAGCGGGTCTGGCGCGTTACAACGCCGTAATTCTCGAACATGAAGCGACGGCATAAGCCGCTTCAGAAACAGGCGCAGAGATAACAAGCGCCGATGAAGGCAAAAAAGGGAGCAATGCTCCCTTTTTCAATGTCGATTCTCAATGCCGATCGTTCACACTATTTCTTCGGACAATTGTCCAAGTGATCGTTCACCAATCCCATCGCTTGCATAAACGAATAACAGATCGTTTCGCCCACAAATTTAAAGCCACGTTTTTTCAGAAATTTGCTCATGGCTTTGGACGCTTCGGTCGACACCGGTACTTGACTCATCTCCGTCCAGTGGTTCACTTGCGGCTGCCCGTTCACAAACTGCCAGAGCGCGGCATCTAACGAACCGAACTCCGCTTGCAGTGCTAACGTGGCTCGCGCATTGGAAAAAACCGAAGCGATTTTGCCACGGTGTTTCACCACATCGTAACCCGCAATAATCGCTTCGACATGCGATTCATCGTATTGCGCTAACTTGGCAATGTCGTAATTTTCAAACGCCTGTCGATAACCTTCTCGTTTACGCAAAATGGTGATCCAACTCAGCCCGGCTTGCGCGCCTTCCAAAGTCAGAAATTCAAACAGCGTTTGATCGTCGTGTACTGGCTTTCCCCATTCTGCATCGTGATATTCACGTTCCAACGGATGGTTCATCGCCCACGCGCAAGTCGTATCGTGTGTTGTCATTGTTGTCCTTTCGCCACTGACACAAACGGCCTTCAAAGAGGCCGCTTGAAATACCTGTTCATTTAATCAGGTACTTTGACATGGTGGAACAATCTATACAACACCGGCACCACAATTAAGGTCAACACTGTCGCGAAACCGAGACCAAACATGATGGTGACCGCCATCGGACGAAAGAAAATATCCGGCAACAAAGGAATCATCCCCAAAATGGTGGTGATGGCCGCCATACACACAGGGCGTACACGACTGAGCGATGCATCAACGACCGCCAAATACGGGTCTTTGCCTGAATGCATTTCGATCTCGATTTGATCCAGCAGCACAATGCCGTTTTTCAGCAGCATGCCCGACAAACTCAGAAACCCGAGCAGCGCCATGAAACCAAACGGCGTGTTGAGTGCCAATAAGCCCGTCGTCACCCCAATCACCGCCAGCGGGACCGTCAACCAAACAATCAGCGGTTCTTTCACGGAATTGAACAAGAAAACCGTGATGAGGAACATGAACAGGTAACCCATCGGCATGGTCTGGAATAGCGATTCCTGCGCGTCGTGAGACGATTCATATTCCCCGCCCCACTCCAACGAATAGCCCGGCGGCAGTTGAATCGCTTCGATTTGGGGTTGAAGGCGTTTTTGCAACGTTGCCGCCGTCTCTTCCCCCAGCAGATCCGGATCCGCCATGACCGTCAAAATACGCTTGCGATTTTTACGCACCACCAGCGGATCTTCCCACAACATCTCATACCCGAGTGTCACTTGTTGCAGCGGAATGTATTCACTTAGCGCTGGGCTCCAAATTTTCATCCCTTCGATGTTGCGAATATCTACCCGTTCGGCTTCTGGCAGCCGCGCCACAATCGGCATTAAGGTGGTGCCGTCACGATACACGCCAATGGTTTTGCCCGAAAACGACATGGCCAAGAATTCATCCACATCCGATTTTGTGATGCCGTAACGTCGTGCTTGGCTTTCGTTGAATTGCGGCTCCAATACTTTGGTGCGTTCACGCCAGTCATGACGAATGTTGTAGGCTCCCGAATCGGCGTACATGATGTCCATCACTTGTGCGGCAATGCCACGAAGGATGGTGGGATCCGAGCCAACCAAACGCGCTTCAATCTTCGCGCCGCCCCCTGGCCCCAATTCAATCTGTTTCAGCTTGTAGTTAATTTCCGGATAATTGGCATCGAGGTGAGCGCGAAACCGCTGCATCAGCGGTGCCAAGCTGTCGTAGCTGGTTGCACGCGTGGTGATTTCACCGTAGGCGGCGTAACTTTTTTCCGGCGAGTAAGTCAACATGAAACGCTGCAAGCCTTTGCCCGCCGTGGTGGTCACCGCTTCCGCTTCATCTTGTTCGGCCAACCAATGTTCCAGTTTCTGCAACGTGTCGTTGGTGGCACGAATGTCGGTGCCTTCCGGCATCCATACATCCACCATAAACATCGGTGTGGTTGACGATGGAAAGAACGCCTGCTTCACCAAAGTAAACCCGTACAAGCTGACAAGCATGCCCGCAACCAACACAATCATCGTCATCCACGCGCGCTTCATACAGAACTCGAGAAACGATTTGTACAGCACAAAAATCATCCCTTGGTACGGGTCGTTTTCCTCATCGCTTGGCGGGACTTTCTGACCACGGAAAAAGATATCGGCAAAAAATGGGGTCAGGGAGATCGCGGTAAACCAGCTCAACATCAGCGAAATCAGCAAAACAGTAAACAACGTGCCACAATATTCACCGGTGGAATCTTCCGACAAACCAATTGGGGCAAACGCGGTGACCGCAATGACCGTCGCGCCCAGCAGTGGCCATTTGGTTTGCGTGACAATGTCAGTCGCAGCTTGCAATCGCGTTCGCCCTTTCTGCGTACCAATCAAAATCCCTTCGACCACCACAATCGCGTTGTCCACCAACATCCCAAGTGCAATAACCAGCGCCCCCAACGAAATGCGTTGCAAGTCGATTTTGAAATACTGCATGAAGATGAACGTGCCCAGCACCGTCAGCAGCAAGATCAACCCAATCAAGAGGCCAGAACGCAGCCCCATGAAAAACAGCAAGACGATAATCACGATGGCGACCGCTTGGCCTAAGCTGACCACAAAGCCGCTCACGGATTTATCCACTTCTTTCGGTTGGCTGTAGATTTCGGAAATATCGATGCCCACGGGTTGTTGATATTTCAACTCAGCCAAGCGGCGGTCAAACCGCTCGCCCACTTCAACCACGTTGACCCCTTGAGCAAACGACACCCCGACGTTGAGCGCCAGTTTGCCATTGAAGTTCACGATGTTGCTTGGCACTTCCACGTAGCCACGCTTCACTTCCGCCACGTCGCGTAAATAAATCAGCCCTGTGGAGCCGCCTTCGTTGAGGATCAAGTCACCGAGTTTATCTACGTCGTCAAATTCCCCGGTCGGGTGAATGCGAATGTACTCGCTGCCAATGCGAATGGCCCCGGCATCCGACACCACGTTCTGTGTCGACAGCAAATTAAAGACGGTTTGGGGCGAAATCCCGAGCGCACTGATACGTTTCATGGAGATTTCGATGAACACCTGCTGTTGCTGCTGACCGGACACCGAAACTTTGCTCACCCCGTCAATCAGTTCCAATTCACGGCGCAGGTAATCGACGTAGTCCAGCAGCTCCTTGTAACTGTAACCATCACCGGTCACCGCCAACAAAATACCGTACACATCGCCAAAATCGTCAATGACTTGCGGCGAATTCACTCCTGGCGGAAACGTTCCATTGAGGTCATTGACCTTGCGGCGCAGCTCATCCCAAATCTGGGGTAAATCGTCTGGACCATATTTGTTTTTCATGGTCACCGTAATTTGCGACAACCCGCGACTGGAGATCGAATTCACCTCATCCACATAGGTCAGTTGCTGAATCGCTTTTTCCAGCGGATAAGTGACCTCTTCTTCAACTTGCTGTGGCGTCGCCCCCGGATACGATGTCACCACCATCGCATCTTTGATGGTGAATGCCGGGTCTTCGAGTCTGCCAAGATTGAAGAATGCAGCCGTGCCGCCAATCAGAAAAATCAGCGACACCATCCAACTGATCACTCGATTGCGAATGAAGTAAGCAGCCACCCCTTGAATCTCGTCGTCGGTCTGCGGCTGATTGTTTTGCTCACTCATGGGCCATCTCCTTCACCACACTCACTGTCATGCCGTCACGTAATCGGGAAAGCCCCGCCACCACCACCGAATCCTCGGCCGTAATCCCTTCAACAATCTGCACCCGTGTTTTCGAGGCGTTACCCAAGCGTACTAAATGCTTCGACACACTGTTGTCTGCATTCAGCACCCAGACAAATTTTTGCGTTCGATCGAGCGCATCCCCATCCCCATTAAAAATGGCTTCCACCGGCACCACCGCAGTGCTGGTTGGGTTCAAATGTTCCACGCCCTGTTTGGCGGTCACTTCCACTGCCATGCCATCGAGAATCAACTCTTTTTCCGGCATCGTTAGCGTGAGTGTCACAGTAAACGTGCCCGTGGCCGGATCAGGCTCGGTGGTGAACTCTTTGACCCGCGCGTCATACTCATTGCCACTCGGGACTCTGACCAGCGCCTGCACTTTGGAGAGTTCCTGTGTGGTAGGTTGCGTGGCATGGAAACGATCCGGCAATTGAATCAGTACTTCGATGTCGTCGAGGCTGTGAATATTGACCACACGCTGACCCACTTGCACATTTTCGAATTGGTCGACATTCACCCGTGAGATGATCCCATCGACAGGCGCTTTGAGTTGAGTAAACGACAAACGCAACTTCGCCAAATCCAGCTCCGCCATGGCAATTTGACGTTGCGCGGCAATTTCATCGAACTGCGATTTCGCCAATAAGCCTTTTTCCACCAAAGGGCTGGAACGGCGATACTGGCTATCGATCACCGAATAGCGTGCTTGCGCGTTATCCACATCGAGTCGGTAATCGGTCGGATCCAGCTCGGCAATCACGTCGCCCGCATTCACTCGGTCCCCCTCTTTCACATTGATTTTGCGAACTTCGCCATTGACCCGAAAACTCAGGTGCGAACGCTCGGCAGCATTGGCGACCGCAGGGAAATAGAGGCTGTCTTTGCTACTGTTACCTAAATTCGCCACTTTGACTTTTGGCGTCATATCACGCGGCGTTGAGTCGGGATGACCACAACCGGCGAGCACCACCAGCGAGGCCAATAGATAGGTTTGCCACTGCATCATGTTATAGCCCCCGTTCCTTCACCCATTCGCGGACTTTGATGCCCGCTTCAATGCTGCTGACACCCGAAATCACGATTTGGTCGCCATCGTTCAACCCGTTCAAGACCTGACGTTGCTCATTCAGTTCGACGGGCACTTGGCTGACCACGCCATCACTGTCGACGCGCCAAACAAATTGTTGGCCGTCTTGCTCAAACAGCGCCGTCACGGGTACGGTGGACGCACTGCCTTTGGCGACCGATGCTTTGACGCTGCCCGCCATGCCGGGCAAAATGCCCACATCGGTCGGTCGTTCCATGACCATGGTGACTTTATAAGAGCCGGTTTGTGGATCCGCTTCGGTATCGATTTCCTGAAACTGGAGCGGAAAGGTCATGTCAGGAAAAGAATCGAAGACCATGCTGGCTTGCACGTCGCTGCCATCGCCGCTGGCAAAGCGATTAAGCAGACGATCCGGCAGTAAGAAAATCACTTTGAGAATTTGGTTGGTCTGAATATTCATGACCCCTTGCTTGGCGGCAACGTATTCAAAGTTTTCAGCGGGAATGATTGAAATGGTGCCGTCATATGGCGCGAGCAGTTGGGTGTAACTGAGATTGGCTTTTGCCTGTTCCCACGTTGCTCTGGCTGAATTGTGATTGGCTTGCGCCTGATCGAAATCTTGTTCGGAAACCACTTTGTCCTGACGCAGTTTTTGATACCGCTTGTACTGCACATCCGCCAAAACGAAGTTCGCTTTGGCCTGTTTCTCCAACAAGGCGTATTCGTCAGGATTCACGGTTGCCAGAACATCACCTTTTTTCACCGCCTGCCCGGCATTCACATCGATCGACTGCAACTGACCGGGCACACGAAACGCCAACACGGCGCGATCACCCGCTTCACTGGTCGCGGGAAATTGACGGGTAAATTCATTATTGCCCACCGAGACGGTGGTTAACTTGGCGGGACGAGATTCCGGTTCTGGAACGGGCGGAAGTTCTCTGCTGCATCCGTGGAGGAACGCAGAAGAAACCATTAGGAAAGTTATCGTTTTACGCATATTCATCACCCATGATGATTGATAGATCAAACATAGGTGAATCAGCGAGTTATCGCTACGTCAAACACACAGAAAATTCAGGGAAATGAGAGCGGCATCCAATACCGCTCACATGGAGCCGATGACTTATAGTTTGCTGAACTCACGGTTCACTTTAAACGCTTCCGATGTCACATACGCTTCCATATGACGCACGCGGTTTTCCACTTGGTTCAAGTCTTGTTCGAGCGTTTGCAGCAGCGCTTGTGCGGTTTGTCCTTGCTCCCAAGGTTTACTCTTTAACGTGTGCGATTGCTGACTGCGCAGCGAATCACGATATTGTTCAGGCTGTTTTTCCAGCATCAATGACAACGCCAGATACGCAATGATCACCAGCGCGAAACCGCCCAGCAACGCAACTGTAATCACCAAAATTCGCACCAGCCACACTTCCAAACCGAAATAGTTGGCAATGCCCGCGCACACGCCCGTCAACTTGCCGTTAAACGGGTCGCGATACAGTTCACGACTACTCATAATGTCGCCTCCAGCTCGGTGCTTCCGCATCCAAAATGCGTTCGAGCGTGTCGATGCGCGCTTCCAGCCCTTTGGCTTTTTGCGACAGCGCTTGCAGCGCATCGAAATCATCCTGTGACAAGCCGTTTTCCATTTTACGTTTGTTGCGGTAATGCAGCAGCAGCCAAAGTGGCGCTACAAATATCAAAAAAACAACCAAAGGTCCTGCAATGAAAAATGAGGCCATAGCTCGCTCCTAAATTCGTGAACTGGTGTTGATTAGTCTTGTTTCATCTGTTCTTTGAGCTTTGCCAACTCGTGTTCAATTTCATCTTGTGCTTGCAGCTCAGCAAACTCTTGCTCAAGTGACTTGCCCTGGCCTGACTGCGCGTACAGATCGGCTTCGGCTTCCAGTTCATCCACCTTGCGAGAATACTGTTCAAACTTCGCCATCGCTTCGTCGGTGCGATTGGTGTGCAAATGGCGCTGCACATCACGGCGATTGCTTGCGGCTTGGCTGCGAATCGCCAACGCTTGCTGTTTCGCGCGCGTTTCCGTGATCTTGCTTTCCAGTTTGGCAATTTCGCCCGTTAGCTTATCAATGGTTTCCTCAACCAATGTTTGTTCAGTATGCAAACCTTTGAGTACCTTTTGCAATTTTTGTTTCTCAATCAACGCCGCGCGCGCCAAGTCCTCGCGCTGTTTGTTGAGTGCCAACGTGGCTTTGGCTTGCCAATCTTCAATTTGCTGATCGATGCTGTCGACTTTACGCGCCAACTCTTTCTTATCGGCAATCGCTTTGGCGGAGTTGGTGCGGACTTCCACCAGCGTGTCTTCCATCTCCTGAATGATGAGACGAATCATTTTTTCCGGATCTTCCGCTTTATCGAGTAGCGCGCTGATGTTGGAATTCACAATGTCGGCAAAACGAGAAAAAATACCCATGATAGTGCTCCTTAATCTTGTGGGGTCACGCCCAAGGCCTAACTCCGAGAAATCGTGGTAAGTGGTCGCGGCAGCTTCACCGCCTCTTTTGCTAATCTTTCCCATCTATCTTCATAGCGTTTCCTATCTCCATTCCAATATCCATGCCAAGTTTTCAATCTTTATTTTTCAGTCACTTAAGTTGATTCATATCGGCGGCTCCACTATGCTGATAAAAATTTGGCTAACTATTGGTAAATTTCGCCAACCCGATCAACCAACCCGACGAATCGATGCGAGGAATGAAGCATGCAGCATAACTTGATTGGTGAATCCCCTGCGTTTCTGGCTGTTTTAGATAAAGTGTCGCGCCTCGCGCCCATTGAGCGTCCGGTGCTGGTGATGGGTGAACGGGGCACCGGCAAAGAGTTGATTGCCCAACGGCTGCACTATTTATCCAAGCGCTGGGACCAACCGCTGGTCGCGTTGAACTGCTCAACATTGAGCGAAGGGTTGATTGATTCTGAACTCTTTGGTCACGAGTCTGGCGCATTTACTGGCTCAAGAGGTCGCCATCAAGGGCGTTTTGAACGTGCTGAAGGCGGCACCTTGTTTCTGGATGAGCTGGCGACCGCGCCATTCGCCGTGCAGGAAAAATTATTGCGGGTGATCGAATATGGTCAATACGAGCGCGTGGGCGGATCGCAGGTGCTAAGCGCCAACGTACGCTTGGTGTGTGCCACCAACGCCGATCTTCCCCAACTGGCGCAGCGCGGTGAGTTCCGTGCCGATTTGCTCGATCGCTTGGCGTTTGATGTCATTCATTTACCGCCGCTACGTGAACGCCGCGACGACATTGTGCTGCTGGCCGAGTACTTTGCCATTCGCATGTGCCGCGAATTGTCGCTGCCCATGTTTGTGGGATTCACCGACCACGCGGTTCAATCCCTGCTCGACTACCCATGGCCGGGGAATGTGCGTGAGCTGAAAAATGTCATTGAACGTGCGGTGTACCAACATGGCGCAAGCGACGATCCCATTGAACAACTGGTGTTTGACCCTTTTGGTCACCCCACACTTTCGGAATCAACAATGCGCCCTCAAACCCAAGATGCTCTTGATTCGAGCACCGAGCCTAGCGCAAATCGTTCGGCAGAATTCACTTTACCGATGGACTACAAACAGTGGCAGGAAGATCAAGATAAGGCGCTGTTGAATCATGCGCTTAAATGCGCCAAGTTTAATCAAAGGCAAGCCGCACAGCTGCTGGGATTGAGCTATCATCAATTTCGAGGCATGGTCAGAAAATATGACTTGCTGAGCGATCTGTCGGAGTAAGCGCAGCTTCCTTGGCGATTTAGCTAGACAGATCAACCTTTTCACTTGGTTTCAAACGTCAAAGAATGGTAAATTAGCGGGATTTTGAGGCACAAATGCGCTGAATTTTGCCTCGTTTCTCACACTCATTTTCAATATGAAAACTTTATTACGACTCACGCTGGGATTATGCGGCCTCAGCCTGCTTGCAGGTTGTGGAGAGAAAATCGACCATAGCAAAATTCGCCAGAGCGGATTCGTCTACTGCGGTCAGGGAAGCCCGAGTACATTCAACCCGCAACTCGTTGATAGCGGTATCACTTCTGAAGCCCTCAGCCCACAGATTTACGACACGCTGCTTAAACTCGACCCTGAAACCCATTTGCCGATCGCCAATCTGGCCACCGAATGGACCGTCAACAGTAGCGGCACCGAATACGTTTTCAAACTGCGTCCGGGTGTTCAGTTCCAAACCACGCAATGGTTTACCCCAACACGAACGCTGAACGCCGAAGATGTGGTGTTTAGTTTCCGCCGCATCATTGATACCACCAATCCTTATCATTACGTCAGCCACGGCACCTACCCTTGGTTTGTGGGCATCGATTTCTCCAATCTGTTGATTGATGTGATTGCGCTAGACGATCACACCGTAAAATTTACGCTCAGTCGCGCCGACAACAGTTTCTTATCCAATATTTCCACCACGCATGCCGTCATCCTGTCCGCTGAATACGCACAGCAACTCGCCCTGCGTGATGAAAAATCGTTGATCGATAGTCACCCGGTTGGCACTGGCCCATTTTATCTAGACGAATATCAGATTCACGATTTAGTGCGCCTGCGTCGCCATAACGGATACTGGAATGGCCCGGCCAAAATGGAACAGGTGGTGTTTGATATTTCTCAACGCGGCACCGGCACCTTGGCCAAATTGCTGCGCAATGAGTGTGACGTGCTGAGTTCACCGATTTCGAGCCAAATTCCAATCATCGAAAAGCAATCCAACATTGTGTTGAATTCAAAACCGGCCATGAACGTGGCCTTTATTGCGGTCAACACCTCTCATCCGGCCTTGAACGATGTGCGCGTGCGCAAAGCGCTAAACTTTGCGATCAACCGCCAAAACATCCTTGATTCGGTGTACTACGGAACGGGCAGCATGGCGTACAACATTCTTCCTCCGACGTCGTGGGCCTATCAAAAAGACAACGTGCAAGTCCGTTATGATCGCAATTACGCCATTGCGCTGCTGCGTGATGCTGGGTTTGAGTCTGGGCTGGAGCTGACCATGTCGGTACCACTGGAGCCGCGCGCCTACAATCCAAGCCCACGCAAAACCGCCGAACTGATTCAATCCAACTTGGCCGATATTGGTGTGACGCTGCATCTCATTCCGGAAGATCGTCTCGACCGTACCGAGCTCTCTGAGCGCTCGTATGTCGACCTGTTCCTGACGGGCTGGACTGGCGTCACAGGCGACCCTGACAACTTCCTGCGCCCCTTGCTGTCGTGTGATGCCAATCGCGCTGGGCTGAATGTGGCCATGTGGTGCAACAGCGACTTTGACTTCCTACTCGATTTGGCGCTGGAAGTGGAACGACCGCGCTATCGCCTCAACCTCTACAAACAGGCGCAAAATATTCTGAATCAGGAGTTTCCTGTGATTCCTTTGGCTCACGGTATGCAGTTTAAAGCGTACAACAAAACGCTCACGGGCTTTCGTCTCAGCCCTTTCAACGTCGAACCATTCAATCATGTTGAGAGGGTTACGGAATAATGTTCAACTACACAGTCCGCCGCTTTAACCTCTTTGTCATTACCCTGCTGATCCTGACGCTGGTTGGCTACAGCTTGCTGCGGCTTGATCCCCAATCGCCGTGGGCCATTGCCGATTTCTGGTCGGGTTGGTCAGAATACATCTCTGAATTGCTGCAACTGAACTTTGGCGTCAACAAAAGTGGTGTGCCGATTATAGAAGAACTGGCATTGGTGTTTCCTGCCACATTGGAACTCTGTTTAATCGCCTTCATTCTGTCGCTGTTGGTGGGGATTCCTATCGGCACGATTGCTGGCATGAAGCAAGGGAAATGGCTCGACACCCTCATCTCGTTCACATCGATGTCTGGGTATTCTGCGCCGCTGTTTTGGGTCGCCCTGATGCTCATCATGGTGTTCTCGCTGCAATATGAAATGCTGCCGGTTGCAGGGCGTTATGACCTACTTTACCAAGTCGAACACGTGACGGGTTTTGCGGTAATCGATGCGTTTTTGGCCAAAGGCGCCTATCGCAACTACGCGCTGCAAAGCGTGATTGAACATATGATTCTGCCATGTTTGGTGCTGGCACTGGCCCCGACGACACAGGTCATTCGACTGATGCGCTCGTCCGTTGCCGACATCATGAGCCAAAACTACATTCGCGCAGCGCGGATCAAAGGTTTGTCTTACTACCAGATCGTGATTCAGCATGTGCTGCGCAACGCGATTCCTCCCATCATTCCCAAATTCGGCGTTCAGCTATCGAGCATGCTCACGCTGGCGATCATCACCGAGTCGATTTTTAACTGGCCGGGCATCGGCCGCTGGTTGTTGGATGCCTTGTCAAACCGCGATTATGTTTCGATTCAAGCTGGCGTGATTGCCGTCGGCGCTTTGGTGCTCACCGCAAATATTCTCTCAGATCTGATTGGCGCGATGATCAACCCGCTGGTAAGGAAGGAATGGTATGCTAACAAATAGCGTGTATCAGGAAGAGCATATCCCGACTCAGTTCGAGCGCTTCTGGCGCAGCTATAAAGCGAACAACTTGGCGATGTTTGGCCTGTGGTGCTTGGTGTTGATTGTCATCGTCACCCTGACGTCGTACTGGATTACGCCGCACGATCCACACATGCAATCGGGCGAGTTACTGATCCCGCCCTCATGGGATCCTGCCGGCACCGTTGAATACTTCCTCGGCACCGATGATTTAGGCCGCGATATTTTGTCGCGCCTGATTGATGGCTCGCGCCTTACCTTTGGTGCGGCGATCATCATTACCCTCATCGCCACCGTGATTGGCTGTGGCATCGGCATTTTGGCAGGCATGACGCGCGGTTTGCTGTCGAGCACCTTGAACCACCTGCTGGATACCGTGATGTCGATTCCGTCGCTGCTGCTGGCGATCATCTTCGTCGCTTTCCTTGGCTTCGGTGAATTCAATATTCTGCTCGCCATTTGCTTGGCCTTGATCCCGCGATTCATCCGTTCGCTCTACATTGCCGTACATAATGAAGTAGAGAAAGATTACGTGATGGCCGCACGCCTCGATGGTGCCAATGATTCGTACCTGTTGTGGCACTCCATTTTGCCCAATGTGTTGCCCGTGATTGCCGCAGACATCACCATGGCATTGTCGATTGCGATTTTAGACATCACGGCGCTGGGCTTTTTGGGTTTGGGCGCGCAAGCACCGAGCACCGAATGGGGCGCGATTCTGGGTGATTCCGTCGAGCTGATTTATCTGGCCCCTTGGACGGTCACACTGCCGGGGATTGCGATTATGTACACCGTGGTCATGATTAACTTGGTGGGCGAAGGCGTCCGTCAAGCACTGAATGCAGGAGTCGAATGATGCCGTTACTTGATATTCGTCACCTCACGATTGAGATAGATACACCGCAAGGTCTTGTGAAAGCGGTTGACCGCATGAGCATGACCATGAACGAAGGGGAAATCCGTGGCTTGGTGGGTGAATCCGGCTCGGGTAAAAGTTTGGTGGCCAAAGCCATCGTTGGCGTGGGCAAAGAGAACTGGCGCATCACCGCCGACCGCATGCGCCTTGGCAATATTGATTTGCTGCAACTCACCCCTCGGGAACGTCGCCGCGTGATTGCGCGCGACATTGCCATGATTTTCCAAGAACCATCCACCTGTCTTGACCCGTCAGAAGAGGTGGGCAAACAGCTCATCGAGTCGATTCCATCTCGTACCTTTGAAGGCCGTTGGTGGGAGCGATTTACTTGGCGTAAACGTCAAGCCATCGCCCTGCTGCATAAAGTCGGCATTAAAGATCACCGCCGAGTGATGGGCAGTTATCCGTACGAACTGACGGATGGTGAGTGTCAAAAAATCATGATTGCGATGGCCATTGCGGCTAAGCCAAAACTCTTGATTGCCGATGAACCAACCAACGACCTTGATCCCATCACGCAGTCGCAGATTCTGCGTTTGCTGAGCCGCATGAATCAGGTCAACAATACCTCGATTCTGCTGATCGGGCATGACTTAACCACCATTACGCAGTGGGCGAACCGCATCACCGTGATGTATTGCGGTCAATCAGTGGAATCAGCCGACACGCAAAAAATCATGGCCGAACCCAAACACCCGTATACGGTTGCGCTGCTGCGCGCCATGCCCGACTTCAGCGACTGGATTCCCCACAAAGAGAAATTGCAATCGCTGCCCGGCTCCATTCCCCCGCTGCAACACTTACCCATTGGTTGCCGTTTGGGCCACGTTGCCCGTACGCACAGCGTCAATGTGTTGAAGTGCCACACACGCGCTGGGTGAAAAACCACAAGTTTGCTTGCCACTTTCCGTTAAACATGGAGCCGTAGTCATGAGTGATTCACTGTTAGAAGTCAGTAATTTATCCAAAGACTTCGTTACCCGCTCCGGCATCTTCCGCAAGAGAGTGCATCACGCCGTCAAACCGGTGAGCTTCACGTTGGATGCGGGGCAAACCATCGGCTTTATCGGCCAGAACGGTTCCGGGAAATCGACACTGGCGCGCATGTTGGCTGGCGTGGTGGAACCGTCCAGCGGCGAAATCCGCGTGAACGGCGAGCTGTTAGAGCACGAAGATTACTCAACGCGCTGTAAATTGATTCGCATGATTTTCCAAGATCCCAACACCTCGCTGAATCCGCGCATTCAGATCGGTCGAATTCTGGAAGGTCCGTTGAAGCGAAACACCAACATGACACCGGAAGCGCGCATGAAGCGAGTCAAAGATACGCTGCTACGTGTCGGCTTGCTGCCGGAGCATGCGTATTTCTACCCACAAATGCTGGCAACTGGCCAAAAGCAGCGTGTCTGCTTGGCGCGCGCACTGATCCTGCAACCGTCCATCATCGTCGCGGATGAAGCGCTCAATGGTTTGGACATGGCGATGCGCTCGCAAATCATCAACCTGTTTCTAGAACTGCAAGAAGAGATGGGCGTGTCGTTTATCTATGTGTCGCAACACATTGGAGTCATCAAGCACATTACCGACAAAGTGATGGTGATGCATGAAGGCGAAGTGGTGGAATTTGGTGACACACTTGAAGTCCTTTCCGAGCCGCAGCACCCCATCACACAACGAATGGTGGAAAGCCACTTCAACAAGGCGCCGTGCTTTAAGTAATGCGTATTTGGCCGCTTGTGACTGCCCTGCTCTTTTCGCCGCTGGCCTGGAGTGCCAATACGTGGGAAGACACGGCATTCATTGAACAGGCGTTTGTTCAGGTCGCGCTGCGTAACGAATACGCAGCGGGCGCTAAACCGCTGGTGAAATGGCATCAACCCATCAAAGTCTGGTTCGAACACAAAGTGGCCGATCGCGATCTGCATGAAGCGTTGGCCCTAGCGCAGCTCAAACATTTGGCTCGGGTGACGGGTCATTCCATCACCCAAGTCGCCCATCGTCGGGACGCCAATCTGATTTGGGTCTTCACTCAGCAATCCCATTGGAAAAATGATGTGCAGCGTGAAATGGGCGCTGCCGCGGCCAAACACATCTATGGCGCCGTGTGCTTAGGAAATTATCGGACGCGCAACGACACACATGAGATTGTTTCGGCGGCGGTTGTGATTCCGGCCGACCAAGCGCGTAGCCACGGTAAATTGCTGGCGTGCGTAGTGGAAGAAGTCACTCAAGTGATGGGGCTGCCGAACGATTCAGAGCAAGCTTACCCCTCGATTTTTAACGATAAAACTCCGGACTCTCTGCTGTCGCCACTCGACGTGATTCTACTCAAACTGTTGTATGAACCGGCACTCAAACCCGGCATGAGCGAGCAGCAAGTTCGCCCGATTCTTCGAACGCTGATTCAACGCTATAAAAAAGACGGCGTGCTTGCGCAGGCCGTCCAGATATCACATTCGTCAGATTTGTATGACTGGCTGCCGTAATTAACGGCGAGCGTTTTGCTTGTTCAGTTCAAAATCAAACTCATCAGGGAACAGCACCACGCCTTCTTCATTGTCGTTTGGAAACACCACCACCGACAGATCGTCTTGCTCCAGACCACTGGTCCAGCGGCTGCGCCATTTGTTGAGTGAAATCGCTTCCGCTTCGCACTCCGCCCAGTCACCGGTCGCCCACGCTTCGGCAAACTCACGGTTTGGCCATACGGGGACGCAGTCATCATCTTCGGTGTTAAGCATCACACAACCGTGTTCATCTTTCAGAATCCACACCTGTTGATTGGCAACGATTTCTTTGATGCAGTACGTAAAGCGCTGCTCTTGGTCGTACTGATTAATGGTCGCGATTTGTTCCGCGCTCAATGCATTGGCCATGTTGGTCTCCAAATAAAAACGCTCACAGCAACAGGCTGCGAGCGTTCAAACCGTCAATTTACGTGGGCATGATACCCGAATTGAACAATTAAGCCAGTTCGCCCTGTAGCCAAGGCCAACCTTGTTTCTTACGGCTGAGGGTGTTTTCCATCATCAGCACACCATCGACACAGTGTTTTTCCAGTTTTTCAGCCCACTCGCCTTTAAACAATAGACGAGTTTGTGCCGTGGTGATGTCGGTCAGCATCAACGCCGCGAGCGCCAGTTGGTCAGCGTCGCAACGACGTTGCAGATCTGCGTCCAGCGCATCGATCATGTCGCTAACTTGATCCAGCGTGGCCAATTCAACTTGACCCACAACCAGCTCACGACCGTTAAACGGATAAGCTTTCAGGTCTTTCTCGACCAGTTCAGCCGCACTCAAGCCTGCGATGTCAGTTTTTGCAATCAGCAGCGCGCGAATGAAACCATCCAGATCCGTCACACCCGCCAGCGGTGCCAACGCCGCCACGGCATCTTTATCTTTTTGGGTGCATGTTGGGGATGCAAAACCGACCGTGTCAGACAAAATCGCCGACATCATTAGGGTCGCCATTGGCTGGCTGATGGTGGCATTTTCCATCTTAAACAGGTTAAACAAAATGGTGCTGGTACAGCCAACAGGCCAGATCCACGCTTCCAATGGGTTCACCGTCATCACATCACCCAAACGGTGGTGATCGACAATGCCCAGAATTTCAGCGTCATTTAAGTCATCCGGTGCTTGCGCTAAATCGGTGTAATCCACCAACCACACTTGCTCACCCGCCACGCTGGTGCGTAGCTCTGGCTGTTCCACACCCGCCGCCGCTAGAATGTGTTGGGTTTCGCGGTTGATTTCACCTTGGCGAATCGCTTTTGCTTCCAAACCACGTGCTTTTAATAATTCAGCGGCAACCAACGCACTGCAAATACTGTCACTGTCCGGGTTTTTATGACCTACTACTAAAATCATTGTCTTTCCTATTCTTTTCCCGTTTTGAGGGCATCACTCACAAAGGCTGTCACTGTACGCAACTGAATGATTTGTGCATGGAGCTAAATCAAAAAAAGTCGATATTGGACGCAACTTACGCTATTGCGAATTAAACACATTTGCATATAATGAGAATTATTCGCATTCTCGTGGTGGCCATTATGTTCTCAATCAAACTGCCTAACTTCTCCGCGCTCTCCCAGCAGTTCATTCCGCTCCATTTGGGATACAAACGCTTGTTGCTGCCCGTTGCGTTGATGATGCTGTTACTCAGCCAAAACACACGCGAACTCGCGGTGCAGACTTTATCCGATTCGTTCTGGGCCGTGTCCACTTATGTGGCCCTGACATTAGCCATTTATCACTATGTATCCCGTTGGGTGAATGGAACCAACCGCTTTGTGGTTGCCTTTCATCAATCACGTCAGGTGCAAGTGCTCATCGCATCATTGCTCGGCGCTCTGCCCGGGTGTGGCGGTGCCATTGTCGTCACCACACAGTTTGTCAGCGGCAAAGTGGGCTTTGGGTCACTGGTGGCAGTGCTCACTGCCACCATGGGCGATGCGGCGTTTCTGCTGCTCGCCAGTCAGCCCTTAACCGGGCTGGGCGTTATCGGCGTCGGCATTGTGACCGGTTGCGTCACGGGGTTGGTTGTCAACGCGCTGCATCGTGATGATTTCATGCGACCCAAGCAAGAGAAGCTGCCGGATTCAGTGTCGCATGCCCCCGAAACACCGCTGGCGCAAACCGCGCTCAATCTGCAAGGCACGTTCTGGAAATGGTTGCTTGTGCCCGCTTCTCTGGTCGCCTTTGCACAATCGTTCCAAATCGATATCAATGCGCAGCTGGATTTCCCTGAGTTGACCATCGAATGGCTGGGCGCACTGCTGGCCGTGGTGAGTATACTGCTGTGGGCGCTGACACGCGAACTCGACACCTACCAAGATGCCGTGAGTGAAGATTGCAAAACCCGCCAAGCGCATCCCCTACAAAAGGCCGCGCAAGACACCAACTTCGTCAGTGCTTGGGTCATTCTGGCATTTCTTGCGTTTGAATTGGCCCACCATTTCACCGGCTGGGAAGTGAGCCAAGAGTGGCAACATTGGGGCGTTTGGATGCCGGCAGTCGGCATTTTAGTGGGCATGTTGCCTGGCTGCGGCCCTCAAATTCTGATCACCAGTTTGTATCTGGCGGGCAGTGTGCCGCTGTCGACCCAGTTGTCGAATGCGATTTCCAACGACGGCGATGCACTCTTTCCCGCCATCGCACTCGCGCCCAAAGCTGCGCTTTTTGCCACGCTTTACACCGCCATTCCCGCCATTGTTGTCGGCTACGGCTATTACTGGTTATTTGAACTCTGAAACCGCCCCCAGCCAAGCTGGGGGATTTTCTCGCGCCTTAATTTTATCTATATCTGATTTTCTCTAAACCTGATGTTCTCTAAACAAAGAAAAAGGGAGCCACGCTCCCTTTGCATTCAGCATGCGGTGACAATGGCTCGGCTGTGTAGTCCACTTGGCAGCGTCACCAGCAGGACTTGCGTCGCCTCATCACTCAGCGATTCGCCACTCCAAAAGTCATACCAACGCACGGGTTGACTGGCAATCAGCGTAAACTCACACGCATCCCCGCCAAAGTTAAACAAGCAATGCAGATCGTTCACTTCATTGAGTTTTAAGAACGTGCGATTGAGTGAGAGCGACGTCACTTTGGCCGTTTCCTGCGTCTGCCTATGGCGTGCAATCAGCTTTTGCAGGCTGGTTTTGGCAAATGCGGTGAGCTCTGGCAGTGGGTCGCCGGACAACAGCAGACCGCCGGCGGAGAGTATGACGTTCCGATGAAACTCATAGGCGTTCCGATCGGTCGCCTGATTAGGTAGAGACGTGAGCGTTAAGCAATCGGGATCAATTTGCCACAACTGGCGATGCTGCCAACTGCGGTAAAACGTTTCGCGGGCGATTTGATGGAACCGATGCGGATGACGCTCAACATCATCCGAGACGCGCATCGCATCCACCAGCCCCAGCGACGGCCACATGGGGGCGTTACACCCCAAAATCCACGCCGTTTGCGCGCCGTCAATGATCGCCTGCATCCCCATACGATAGGCTTCTACGCCTGTGACGCCTGCCTGATACCGTTTGCCTTTCAACGTTCCCCAGTAGTTGGCATCCAGCTTGAACAGCTCAATGCCCCACTCTTCTCGCATCGTGCGCACCACCTGCGTCAGGTGTTCTTGTACGTGTGGGTTGGAACCATCGAGAATATACCAAGGTGTGCAGCGCCAGCCGCCATAGGTCACGTCTTCAGCCTTCAACAGCGTGCCATCGGCATGACGCACAAACCATTCCGGATGATCGCGAAAGACCGTTGAATTCGGTTCAGCAATAAAAGGCGCCATCCAGATCGCGGGCTTTTTCCCACGTTGGCGAATAGACGCCACCACTTGTTTCACACCGGCGCTGAATTTAGTCGATGGCGTGAGCCAATCGCCCATAAACGCTTGATAGCCATCATCCAGCAGCACCCATTTCAATGCGTCCAACTCGCCTTGCATGGCGTCAACGTTGTCTCGAATGTGCTGCTCATTCACATCCGCATAATAGGCATACCACGAACACCATCCGACAGGCGCATCAGACTGACAATTCGGCCGCGGCGGATGATGCGCATGAATATAACGCACATAGTCACGGTAAAGCTGCGGCAGTGACTCGCCTTCCAACATGACGACCGATTCCAACCGATTCGATGCCCAGGATTGCGGTTCACTGCCTTCGCCATCAAGATAAGCCGTCACGCCGTACTGCCCTTGGTGCGGTTCAATCTCAAAATACCCAGCAAAACGCTGACACGAAGTAAAGCCAAACAGCAGGTAACCATTGGCGTGTTCAATCACCAAATAGTTGTAAAAGCGTTTCGGCGCATCGGCGGCATAAATACGGTAACTGAGGTTGTTGTCTGGGCAGCGGCCAACATCTTCGACTTGGCTCACTGTGCCAGCCGTTTGCGCCAGCATTTGGAATCCGTCGCCCAAAATCTTGGCGTCCGATTCCACATCAAGCACCGTTTTACACAGTGGGTAGCGAGCACTCAGCGGTGTGTTATGCAGGCCGATATATTCAAAGTGAAGCTCATTGCGATGCAGATGAACGCCCACATCCAGCGGCTGCAAAATCGCGACCTCACGTAAATTATCGAGTGTGAGTCGAGTCATATCATCCTCAAAATTCATGGTCTTTACTGATTGAGTATCGTGTGATTGGTCCACGCTATAAGTTATCAACGTCACGAAACACAAAAACGTTGGTTCGTTTGGCGAAAAAGCCAGCGGTGATTCTAGTCACAATCGACGCTGCAAACTCGTCGAGGACTGAACAAATGAACTACACTCAGCGTCATATTCTCAGGCTAGGAATGTGTTTTGCGACCCCGATTTTGTTTTCTGCTCAGTGCGCTACTCTCATGTTCATCGTCTGCATGGTCAGCCCCCATCATTCATGCGGTGCAAGATGCATGGCCACCGTATATCATTGATACATCAGATTATCCGGGCATTTCGGTTGAAATTGCTCAACAAGCTTATGCCAGCCAAGGTTATCAGTTAGAACTCGACATCAAGCCTTGGTCACGCGCATTAAAAGAGATTCAACATGGTCGCGACCAAATTGTCATCGCGGCATGGTATTCAGCGCAACGCGAGCCTCAATTGCGCTTTTCCGATCCTTACCTCTACACAGAAATCCATTTGATCGCACGCAAAGACCAACAAGTCTATTTCGGCAACTTTGAAGATTTGAAAGACAAAACCGTCGGGATTATCGAAAACTACGCGTATGACGATGATTTTATGGCCAGTCCATGGTTTAAGCGGGTGCCGTCGAGCGATCTTCTCTCCAGCATTCGCAAAGTTCACACCGGGCGGGTCGATCTTTTTATTGAAGATGAACGTGTGGCGCGCTGGACCATGGCCGAAAATAATATTCCCTCCGAGGATTTCAACTATATTCAGCCTCCAGTGTCTTTGAGCCCGTTGTACATCATGGTGGCCCGAGACAACCCCAACGCCCAAACGTATCTGGATGCGTTCAACCGCGGGCTGAAAACCATTCAAGCCAGCGGGGCCTATTTGGCCATCTTGCATAAGTACGACACTGACGTGCCGAACAAGAAAAAGCCAGCTCACTGAGCTGGCTTTTATCATCAAGAATACGGCAACGCTAGGCGACTTCGATCGGGCCACCGAAAGAGGTCACAGGCGGCACCTTACCAGTGAACTTCTCAAAATCCACGATACAAGTATTGGCTGAGGTGGCCTGCGCCAACTCTGAGGTACCCAGATCAAGCGTCAACGTATTCGGGTCACCGTAAGTACAGATCGCGCCCTCTTTCTCAGATAGCGGGCCGTACCACGCGCCCTCTTCAATGCGAATCACGCCGCGTGGGTAGCTGTCTGACAACACCGCGCCCGCCAGTAGCTGACCACGACCATTGAACACGCGCACCAAGTCACCGGCTTTGATGCCTTTGGCTTTGGCATCCATCGGGTTGATGTAAACCGGCTCACGACCTTGTACCGCATAAGTGGCACGGAACGCTTCGGATTCGCACATCTGTGAGTGCAGACGTTTATCCGGGTGGCAAGATTGCAGCCAGAACGGATATTTGTCTGATCCCGGGCCACCGTGTGAACGTTCAGTTTTCTCAAACCACATCGGGTGTTCCTGACAATGTTCGTAGCCGTAGCGACCAATCTTGCGAGAGGTGATTTCGATAAAGCCAGACGGCGTACCCAAGGCGTTGATCTCTGGGTCTTTACGGAAGTCGGCATGACGAACCCACGGTTTGCCTTCGCCAAACTCCAGCACGCTCTGTTCCCAGAACTCATCGAATTCTGGCATCTCAAACTTGCCTTCGTTGGCTTTTTTACAGTCATTGTAGAGCGAGCGTACCCACTCCATTTCGTCCATACCGCGTGTAAATTCTTCATGGCGGCCGAAACGACGTGTCAGCTCAGTCATGATTTCAAAGTCGGTTCGCGACTGAAACATCGGGTCCACCAAGCGGTGCATCGCAATCAGACCTTTGCCGGAATACGACCCATACGAGTCAATGTCGTTTCGCTCCCACTGCGTACAGGCTGGCAGTACGATGTCGGAGAAGCGACAAGTCGCCGTCCAGTTGAAATCAATCGTGACCACGGTTTCCAGTTTCTGGAACGCACGTTTCATCTTGTTGCGATCTTGGTGGTGATGCCACGGGTTGTTGCCCGAAATCACCATCATTTTGAAGCCAGGTAGCGTCACGGTGTTACCGTTGTGATTGATTTTCTTACCCGGTTCGAGAATCGCATCAATCCAGCGCGCGACCGGAATCGTGCGGCTGTAACCGTTGAAATTGGTGTTGTCCCATTTCGGTTTGGCGCCTTGATCCAAGTTGCGCGGGAAACCGCCCGGGCCTGCAAAACCGGTCGAAGGCACACCGATGCCCGAGTAATGGTGACCGTACGAAATGCCGCCGCCCGGCAGGCCGATCTGACCGATCATCGCCGCCAACACTGCCCCCATCCAATACGGCTGTTCACCATGTTCCTGACGCTGAATACACCAGCCGAACAGCAACTGCGTGCGACCTTTCACTAACATCCGGGCGAAATCGCGAATGGATTCTGGCGTCACGCCACAAATCTTCGCCGCCCATTCTGGCGTGCGTTCAATCTTGTCTTTGGTATTCCCCAACACGTATTGAATGAAGTCATCAAAACCCAAACAGTAAGTGCTGATGAACTTCTTGTCGTAAAGATCTTCGGTGTACAGCACATGCGCGACCGCCAACATAAACGCCACATCAGTTTGTGGGTTGATGTACAGGTGATCGTTTTGCAGGAAACGCTGCGTTTTGTTCTTCACCGGATCGACAGAAACCACATTCACTTCGCCCTTGGCGATTTTCTCTTTCAGTTGATCGAGATAGCCAAAGGATTGGTGCGTTTCGCAGTTCCAACCCACTTGCAGGTTTTTCACCGGATCGTTCGCCCACAAAATGATGTTATCGGAATGCTCCAGGATTTCCGTCCATGAGGTGCCTTGTGCGTACACTTCGGTCGAACCCAACACGTACGGCATGATGGTTTGGCCAGCACCGGTCGAGTAGTCACCCACTTTGGTGATGTAGTTGCCGTGCATGCCTACCGCGCGCTGCATCATCGCCGTACAGTTGTGGAATGCGCCGGTTTGGTTCCAGCCGGTTTGACCCGCGTGCAGTGCCCAAGGGCCGTATTGCTTCTGTACGCGTTCCAATTCGCGGTAGAACAAGTCAATCGCTTCATCCCAAGTGACACGGATAAAACGGTTATTGCCGCGGGTTTCAGCGCTGTATTTATGCTTTTTCAGCCAATCAAGGCGCACCATGGGGTAACGCACGCGCGATGGGCTGTAAATAATGCCTTTGATGCCGTTGAGCATCTCGGTCGGGTGTTTGTCGGTTTCCAGCGGTTGAATGGCCTGAACCTTGCCACCGTAGATCTGGGCGCGAAACGCGCCCCAGTGTGAACCCGACACTTTCCAGGTACCGGTGGTTTCAGCGGCCTGAGCCGTGATTGGTGTCAGCAAGCTTGGGCCAATAATCGACGCCGCACTGGTGGTTGCCACACCTTTTAGAAAACTTCTTCGTGTAATCGCCATGGGTTGACTCCGTAAGACGCAGATTAATGGTGACCTTCAGCAAAATCTGAAGAGTGTTTTTGCAAGTACTTCAAAACCAGCGCTTCACTGTCGGTATCGAAGTTCACGAATGCCAGCATGCCGTCGAACATGCCCGGCCAAGTGTTGGCATCGAAGTGCGCTTCATCCGGTTGGGTGTGACATACCGAACAGTTGGTTTTGTATGCTTCACGCGCTTTTTCCCACACCGGTTGCACATCATTGAGCATCGCTTCTTTCTTCATCCACACTTTGGCGGTCACTTCTTCCCAAGGCAGTCCGGTCAGATCATCGACTTTCTTCTCGCCCACAGTCACAATCGCATCGGATTGCGCGGCGTCTTTCAGTAGTGAACCCACCGCGATGTTCATACCGAAATCTTCCTGAATCACGCGGCCAAAGCCTTTCGCTTTACGCCAGCCCGAGATTTCGACTTGCATCATGTCGCCCTTCTCAGACAACACTTTGACTTGCGATGCTGGGTTGAGCAGCCCCGCTTCAACTTGGGCTTGCGCATCTTCATACAGTGGCAGATGACGCACGCTGACCAGCGTCTCGCCGCCAGCATAATCGGTGTTCGAGGCCATGCCTTCCAGTTCACCAATCAGGCCACCAGAGCTGTCCATATTTTTCGGCAGGTTGTGCGCGATGCCTTTGTGACAATCGATACAGCTTTGATCCCGCTCTGCCGCTTGCTTCATCTGAATGCGCGCGGTTGGCGACATTTGTTCAAAGTCCATCGAGTCGTAGTTGTGACAGTTTTTACATTCGAGGGATTTATTCGCCGAGAAGCGATCCCATTCATGCTTGGCTAACTCAATGCGACGCTCTTCGAATTTCTCAGGCGTACCCAGATCGCCAAAGACTTGGGCAAACACCTCTTTCGAAGCCTGCATCTTGCGGGCGATTTTAGAGGTCCAGTCGTGCGGTACGTGACAATCCGGACAAGTGGCTCGCACGCCGGAATGGTTCTTCCAGTGCACGGTTTCTTGCAGCTCAACATACACGTTGTCGCGCATGGTATGGCAGCTAATGCAAAACTCTTCGGTGTTGGTGGCTTCCAGCGCGGTATTGAACCCACCCCAGAAAATCACCCCAGCAATAAAACCACCCATGGTCAGTACACCCAAACTGATGTGTACTGCTGGTCGCGTCATGGTACGCCACATTTTTACGATTAAAGATTTCATGTTTCGTTCTCTTAAAATGTCGTTGAGCAGAGGGAAAAGTGAACGACCATTAGCCGTGCACGCCCGGAGGTCCGAAGACGAACATTTGAAGCATCCAAACGATGAATCCATATCCGCCGACAAACGCGACACTCAAAATCGGAAACAGAACGACAGTGATGAAGAGGAATGACTTCCACTCCAGAGAGCGTTTTTCACCGCCCTCAATTTTATTAACATCACGCATACAATTGCCCATTTAAATTGAAGGTATTTTGAACAACTGACGAATTGAGTCATCACTTGTTCGTTATTTATTGGGCAAAATGCTAAACCATAAAATTAGTAAGGTTCAATCGAATTACTGCGTTCAACCCTTGTTATTCAATAGTTTTTTGAGTTTGAACGGAGATGTGTTGAATTAAAAAATCGTGTTAAAGAATATGAACAGATATGAAAAAATAATATTGTTATTAGCGCAAGAAAATACATCATGTTTTTTAACTTTCCGTATTTCAGAGCGATGTAAAATCATCAAGACCATTCTCTTTTCGAGTTCAATTTTATCGAATTTGTTATTATTTTGTTTCAGTGATGTTTTAAAAACTTTCTGATAAACGTCCTCATTTCCTGCTAAATTAAGCAGAAAAACAGAGGAGAACAAAATGAACGGTGTGGTCGATATTTCGTGGTGGCAATTGGCGCTATTTAGCACCCTGCTCGCGATTCCGCTCGCGGTGAACGCCTACCACCAACTGGATATCGGCAAAGAGATGTTGTGGTCGATTGGACGCATGGCATTACAACTGCTTCTGGTGGGGATCTATCTGGAATACCTGTTCGAGCACAATAGCCTGTGGGTTAATTTGGCGTGGTTAATGGTCATGATTGGGGTGGGCGCCAGTTCAATTGTCTCCAAAGCCAAACTGCCCGTGACCATGCTCATTGGGCCGATTGTCATCGGGCTGGCGGTCGGGTTGTTTCCTCTGATTATTTTGCTGTGTGTGGCGGTGGTACAACCCACGCCTTGGTACAGCGCGCAATACATGATTCCGCTGGCAGGCATGCTGCTGGGCAACAGTCTCAGTGGCAACATCGTTGCGCTGCAAAATCTATTTACCGCATATCAAGAGCGGCGCGCGGAATACGAAGGCGCGTTATCATTAGGCGCATCACCGATTTATGCATCACGCGGTTTTGTACGCAGCGCGCTGCGCAAAGCCAGTGCGCCACTGCTGGCGTCGATGGCCGCAACCGGGTTGGTCACCCTCCCCGGCATGATGACTGGTCAAATTTTAGGCGGCACATCCCCCCTCATCGCCATCAAGTACCAATTACTGATCATGATCGCCATTTTCGTGATGCTGAATATTTCGCTCACTTTATCCGTGCATCTCACGCTACGCGTTGCATTGAGCAAAGAAGGACGAGTAAAAGTGCGCTTTACCGATGAAAACAGTGAATAAAATGCAAGGGGGACAGTTGCCACGACACGCGCCAACCCAGTGCAGATCACGCACAATCCTTGTGCAGCTTTTGCAACATAAATCATCCATTTAAGGTTACGCACCTGCTTTAAAACAAGTTATCCACAGAAAATGTGGATAACCGTGAAAAACAAAAAACGCCACAAAGTGGCGTTTTTCATTCATTTGATCATCAACTCGCGATTATCGCATCAGTCTTTTAAGTAGATCAGCCAGTACCACATACCGACAAACACCCCACCGCCGACGATGTTACCCAACGTCACCGGAATCAGGTTGTTGACGAAGAACGTCATAAAGTTGAGGTCGGCATACTGTGCAATGTCAGCACCCGTCATTTGCCAGAACGCTTCCGGCGCAAAGTATTTAATGCCGATTGCCATAGGCACTTGGAACATGTTCGCAATGCAGTGCTCAAAGCCGGACGACACAAACATCGCCACAGGCAGAATCATCACCATCACTTTGTCGGTCAGGGAACGCGCACTGAACGTCATCCATACCGCCAGACACACCAGAATGTTACACATCAGGCCCAAAGAAAACGCCTGAATAAAGGTGTGATGCAGTTTATGTTGGGAAATCGCCATCGCGTTCAGACCCAGCAAACCGCCATCTTCCATGTATTGTTTGGTTGCCAGCATGATAATCACCAGCAGAATGGAGCCCGCCATGTTACCGAAGTAAACCACGATCCAGTTCTTGACCAACTGCATCCACGAGATTTTACCACTCGCTTTGGCCACCAGCGTTAACACGCTACTGGTAAACAGTTCACCACCGGTGATCACAACCAGAATCAGGCCTAAACTGAAAGCCAGTCCGCCCAGCAGCTTGGTCACGCCGTAAGGCATGTCCTGCGCGCCTGTGGTCACGACTGTATAGAAGACAAAAGCAATACCGATATGAATACCTGCGGAGATAGCGAGAAGGAACGATTTGTAGGCCGCTTTAGTCGCTTTGCCCACCCCCGTATCTGCAGCACGTTCAGCCATTTGCGGCGGCAATAAAGAGTCGAATTGGTTGAGGTTCATAGTTGTTACATTTTGATACATTCAGAAGAGTGGCGGATAATCGCCCGATTTCCTCTTTTATTCAAGGGCTATTTTGCATGTTTACTCAATTTGTTTTTATCGTGAGACCAATTAAATTTTTTCATAGCACCTCAGTTTCTTATTCACTCAAACTAACTTTGATAGAAATCAATTTATTACACTGATAAACAAGACAATTTAATTCACATTTTGCCAAACCCATTGCCATATATTTCGATATGACGATGATTCATATCATTGAGCAGACTGATTACAAAACTGACGAAATACCTGACGAAAAAAGCATCATAACAGTTCGATATAACACTTCTGTTTCGGAGTGATTGCGCGATCGAAATGACACGACTATCGTGAACCTAATTCAATCATTAAGAAGGGCTCACGATGAAATTTTCTCAACAGCATCTCGACGAACTGAACCTGTTACTTCAGTTTGATATCGGCAGTGCCGCGACAGGAATCAAAGTTCACACCGACGCCTCCGATGCGGCGCAAAGTGCCGCTCAGCGCTTGTTCGAGAAGCAGCTTTGTACTCAACCCGATGGTGGCTACCTCACCAACGAAGGAATTGCCATGGCCGAACAGGCCGATCGATTGTTGCGCGTGCTGAGCGCCTAACGATCTCATGACCTCACGAACGAACTGAAAAGAGCGCCAATCGGCGCTCTTTTTGTGTCTACTGCATTTTGGTGGCAATCACCCAACGTTGATAAGGTTGAAGTTTGTCGTAGCCCCAGTTGAACGCAATCGTATAGAAGAAGAAAAACGTCAGGAATCCGGCTTCCAGCAGCAGCGCGGTCGACCACGACACTTGCAAGAACCACGCAATCACAGGCACCGTGACAAACACCAAGCTACCTTCAAAGCCCACCGCATGCCACACTCGAATCTTTGCTTTGCGCTGCGTGCGATCAGCCCCAAACAGGCGATCAAACCCCACGTTATAAACGTAGTTCCAAACCACGGTAAAAAGACTCAACCCAATCCCAATCGCGGCCATGCTGCCGCCACTTTTCCCCGATAACAACGCGCCTAATGGCACGACAAATAGTAAAGCCATCAACTCAAAGCTGATGGCGTGAAATAAACGCTCTTGGTTAGACATGATTCGTCGCTCCGACTGTGGACATGGCGTCATTTTCATCTAGTATTGCGATAGATATAAGTTAGATACCATCGGTAAAAGCGATATGTTTAGTATTGAGCAGCTTGAAGCGTTCATCGCCACCGCAGCGTGTGGCTCCTTTTCCAGCGCTGCACGTAAACTGGGCAAAGTGCAATCGGCCATCAGTCAACATGTGATGAATTTGGAGATCGATTGCAACAGCCAACTGTTTGAACGCCAAGGACGTTATCCGGTACTCACCCCTGCTGGGCATAAGCTACTGCCCTACGCCCAAGCGACGGTGCAGCAGCACAAGCGTCTGATCCAACAAGCCACGGGGTTGTCTATGCAAGGCAGCCAGCAACTGACGCTGGCGCTCGATGAAGGCATTTTGCTGTCAGGGCTTACCTCACTGCTGACTGCACTCGAAACCGAATTTCCCTTGATAGAACTGGAATGCTTAAGTGCTTCGAGCAAAGACGTGATTGAAATGATTGAAAGCGGCCGCGCCACGTGCGGGTTAATTTTCAGTGAGTTAGCACTGCCTGAGACGATCGATTTTGAATCCATCGGTTCGATTAAGTTTGATGTCTACGTTTCGAGTCAACACGCCCTCGCCCAATCCGTCGCCCCACACATCGACACACTGCGCCTGCACCGGCAATTGGCGGTTCGTTCGCGCAACTACACCGCCAGCAGTTTTCATCAGCCGCACAGTCCCGATGTATGGTACGCTGACAACTACTATTTGTTGCTGGACTTAGCGATTCATGGTTTTGGTTGGTGCCTACTTCCAACGCACCTCGCACAAGCGGAAATCGAGGCCGGTCGGCTGGTGCGTGTGCCGGTCGCTTTTGAGCAACTGGCTTGGTACACCAACGTCGATGTCATTCAACATCATCAATACGCTCAAGATTCCATTCATCAGCGCACTCGTGAACTGCTGCGCCAACTGTTTAAAGGACAATCACAATGACGCATATCGCCATCATCGGTGCTGGCTGGCTGGGTTTGCCACTGGCGAAACATCTTCAATCGCTTGGGTATCAGGTCAGTGCGAGCCGCACATCTCAACAAGGCGTTGACGAACTGACACAACACGGCATCCACGGGTTTATTTGCGATCTCAGTCAATCGGATCATTTAGCTGACATAATCGCGTCATTGGGTTGCGATACTGTGGTGGGTAGTTTCCCTCCGGGATTTCGACGCGGACAAGGGGCAGAATACGCCAAGCAGTGGCAAGACCTGGCCAATGCAGCCCAAGTCGCGCAGTGCAAAAAGTTGGTGATGGTCAGCTCCACCACCGTCTATCCAGACCGAGCAGAACCGATGAATGAAGCAAAAGCAACGCTTGCGCTGGCACTCTCTGAGCCAGATTTCTCAGCCAACGCAAAAGTGATGTTGCAAGCCGAGCAAAGCATCATAGACTCAGGGCTAGATTATGCGATTGTCCGCTGTAGCGGCCTGATTGGCCCAAGCCGTCACCCGGCTCGCTTTGCCGCCCGGTTAAAGCAAGTCAGTGCATTAGCACCAGCGAACATGTTGCATTTGACCGACGCTGTCGGTGCCGTGACCTTTGCCGTTGAACACCTGTCTCGAGAGGTGGTCAATGCCACGACGCCCAATACCGTGAGCAAAGCAGAATTCTATCAAGCCGCGTTGCAAGCCGCCGCTTCCAACGAGGCACTGCCGCCAGTGGTCCAGATTGCCGATAAACAAATTGTCAGCGACAAATTGGTTCAGGCGGGATATCAGTTTCACTATTCACACACTCTGGAGGCCTTCAATGGCGATGAGTAAACATCTATATCAGCATCTCGAAACGCTTTGGCAATACATGCAAATGGGACATCAGCTGACCGCTGCCGATGTCATTTTCGTCCCGGGCAGCAACGATACCCGAGTCGCTGAAATCGCAGCCGCCGCCTATCACAAAGGCTTGGCGCCGCTGATTGTGTTCTCCGGCGGCCACGGTCGTTTTACCGATGGCATTTTTAAACACAGCGAAGCCGTCACCTTTGCCCAAGTGGCGAAAGATTGCGGCGTGCCTTCTGACGCTTTGTTACTCGAACCGCGTTCCACCAACAGCGGCGAGAACGTGCGCTTCACGCATGAACTGCTGCAGAAAAAAGGCATTCACCCTCGTAAAATCATTCTGGTGCAAAAACCGTACATGGAACGCCGCGCTTACGCGACCTTCATGAAGCAATGGCCTGACGCGATTGATTCGTTACAAGTCACTTCCATGGGCGGCACCTTCTTTGACTACCTGACTGAAGATTTGACGCTCGATTTCGTGCTCTACGCCATGATTGGCGATTTCGAACGCATTCAGCACTACCCCGAAAAAGGCTATCAAATTGAGCAGCCGATCCCGGAAGCGGTGATGCAAGCCTATCAGGCACTCAAACCGCTGGTTGCGTAAACCAAGTCACCCGCCATCGGTTCACTGGTTCAGGGATTCAGTGGTTCGGGGACCAAACGCAAAAAAGGATGGGTCACCCCATCCTTTTTATCGAGAAAGACAATGGCAGCTTAGCGCCCCAACGCTTCTTTATAATGCTGACGACACACCGACACGTATTTGTCGTTGCCACCAATCGCCACTTGGTCACCTTCGGAAATCGCATTGCCATGCTCATCCGTGCGGATCACCATGTTGGCTTTGCGCCCACAATGACAAATGGTTTTCAGCTCAATCAGTTTATCTGCCCACGACAACAGGTATTTACTGCCTTCAAACAGCTCCCCCAAAAAGTCAGTGCGCAAACCGTAGCAGAGTACGGGAATATCCAGTTTATCCACCACTTCAGTCAGTTGATAAACTTGTTCTTTGGTCAGAAACTGACACTCATCCACCAACACACAATGACGTTTTTCGTTTTGATGCAGTTGCTTGATGGCATCAAACAGATTGGTGTCCGAGGTAAAGAGATGTGCATCCGCTTCTAAGCCGATTCGAGAACTCACTTTACCCACGCCAAAACGATCATCGATCGCCGCGGTGAAGATCACGGGCGTCATGCCGCGTTCTTGATAGTTAAACGATGATTGAAGCAGTGTGGTCGACTTACCCGCGTTCATTGCCGAGTAATAAAAATACATCTGAGCCAAAGTGCTGTTTCCTGTCTAAAACTAAAATTCGCGCAATGATAAGCAAACAGGCAGCATCACGGCCATCACTCGCTTCACATTTGCGCGATCATCAATAAAAAAAGGGTGGCTAAGCCACCCTATCAAATGCTTATTCTGCTTTTTCTTTCGCCGCAGTCACGGCAATCGCCAGCTCATCCAGCGCGGCTGGGTTTGCAAGGCTCGGTGCATCAGTCAGGAGACACGCCGCTGCGGTTGTTTTAGGGAACGCGATCACATCACGGATGTTTTCGGTACCACACAGCAGCATCACCAAACGGTCCAAACCGAACGCCAGACCCGCATGTGGTGGCGTACCGAATTTCAGTGCATCCAACAGGAAGCCGAATTTCAGTTGTTGCTCTGCCGCATCAATGCCCAGCAGGTCGAATACCGCCGCTTGCATGGTTGCATCGTGAATACGTACCGAACCGCCGCCGACTTCGTAGCCGTTCAGAACCATGTCGTATGCGTTTGATAGCGCACCTTCTGGATTCGCTTTCAGCTCTTCCGGTGTCATGTTCAGTGGTGACGTGAATGGGTGGTGCATTGCAGCCACATTGCCTTCGTCGTCCGATTCAAACATTGGGAAATCAACCACCCACAGTGGTGCCCAAGTGGATTCGTTGGTGATGTTCAGCTCTTTACCCACTTTCAGACGCAGCGCGCCCAGTGCTTCAGAAACCACGTTGGCTTTGTCGGCACCGAATAGGATGATGTCGCCAGTTTGTGCGCCAGTACGCTCAAGGATGGCCGACACGATCGTTTCGTTCAGGAATTTCGCTACTGGCGATTGAATACCTTCCATGCCTGCAGCTAGGTCGTTCACTTTCAACCATGCCAGACCTTTCGCGCCATAAATCGCAACAAACGCCGTGTATTCATCAATTTGTTTACGAGACAGCGCCGCACCACCTGGTACGCGCAGTGCCGCAACACGGCCTTTTTCATCGTTCGCAGGGCCAGAGAAGACTTTGAAATCGACCTCTTTCAGCAGATCAGCCACATCCACCAGTTCCATCGGGTTACGAAGGTCTGGTTTGTCGCTACCGAAACGACGCATCGCTTCGCTGTATGGCATAACAGGGAAATCGCCCAGATCCACGTTCAGCAGCTCAAGCCACATTTCGCGAATCATTTTTTCAGTCACAGCACGCACTTGATCCGCCGTCATGAATGACGTTTCGATATCGATCTGAGTGAATTCTGGTTGACGGTCAGCACGCAAATCTTCGTCGCGGAAACATTTAACGATTTGGTAGTAACGGTCAAAGCCTGACATCATCAGCAGCTGTTTAAAGAGCTGAGGAGATTGTGGCAGCGCGTAGAATTTACCTTTGTGAACACGGCTTGGTACCAAGTAGTCACGTGCACCTTCTGGCGTTGCTTTAGTCAAAACTGGGGTTTCTATGTCGAGGAAACCGTTGGTATCTAGGAAACGACGAACGAAGCTTGATGCTTTCGCGCGCAGTTTGATGCGATCGCTCATTTCAGGACGACGCAGGTCTAGGTAACGGTATTTCAGACGTTGCTCTTCCGAGTTCTTCTGGTTGAAGTCGAGTGGCAGAACATCAGAACGGTTAATGATCTGTAGGCCTTTCGCCAAGACTTCGATTTCGCCTGTCGCCATGTCTTTGTTCACTTGGCTGTCAGGACGAGCGTGTACTTCGCCAGTCAGTTTGATACAGAATTCATTACGAAGCTGGTTTGCCACTTCAAAAACGTCTGCCATATCGGGATCAACAACCACCTGAACGACGCCTTCACGATCTCGCATATCAATGAAGATCAGTCCGCCTAAATCACGACGGCGGTTAACCCAACCGCAAAGCTCAACAGTTTGTCCTGCGAGGGACTTGTTCAGGTGACCACAATAATGGCTACGCATAATGAAATTCCCAATCTCTAATTAATCATCAAATTCTAAGCTGTGGATTCCTCGTTGAAGCCACAGCGCAAAGTTCCATTTATACGCTGAAAGGCGATCAAGATCGACCTTCCAGAATACAATTTGTTGTGTTTTATCAAGCGCCGCTGTTTTTTAGTACAATAATCCGCCAAATCAGCGATTAAAGCATCGACGCCCTGTAAAATTGGCGCTGATTATATACCCAAGTGTCGACGAAATGCGAGGTCACTTGGGTCAAGACGCAATCTGTCGTATCCTGCCCCGTACCAGCCCAACCGCAACGGAATTTGAGCCATTACCATGAATGACCTTCCTCTTCGACTCGGACTGACGATGTGGTCGCACCCTGCTTGGCAGAGCGGCTTTTATGGCAGCGGCACGCAAGCGGCTGAACGTTTGGCGAAATACGCGCAGGTTTTTCATACTGTCGAAGGCAACACCACGTTTTATGCGTCCCCATCGCCGGCCACGGTACAGAACTGGAAAGCGGCCACCCACGATGCATTCCGCTTTACCTTTAAACTGCCCAAAAGCATTACGCATCAGCACCTGCTGCAGGGGTGTCAGGATGAACTGAAAACCTTCATGACACTGATGGAACCGCTGCACGACCGAGTCGGAATGTGGACGATTCAATTGCCCGCAGCATTTGGCCCCGAGCACCTTGACCATCTGAAAAAGTTTCGCCGTTATTTCCCGCGTGAATTTCCACTGGGCGTCGAAGTCCGTCATATGGCGTATTTTGCCAAAGGCGACGCTGAACGCGCGCTCAATCAATGGCTGATGGAAGAGCAAATTGACCGCATTATCATGGACAGTCGCCCCGTTTTTGCCGCCCCGCCATCTAACGAAGTCATCATCGATGCGCAAATGAAGAAGCCCAAAGTGCCCGTACATGCCATCGCGACCGCCAGCAAACCGATGATCCGATTCATCGGCCACCCGGAGCATGACGCAAACCTGCCCTTCTTTGCACCGTGGTTGCATAAGTTACCACAGTGGATCCGCGACGGAAAACAACCTTATGTGATGATTCACACGCCGGACAATCATTTTGCGCCAGAGCTTGCAGCAACACTTTATCATTCATTGCAGGCAGCCCTGACGCTGCCTGACTTGGCACCGTTTCCAGCCCAAGATGGCAACAACCAACTGGCGATGTTCTAACCCGTCACTTGCACTTGAATTCATGGCGGGACATTTGCTGATGAGAAACACCGCCCGCTTAATGACAGCAGGCAAAATTTTTCATAAAATACGCGCCTTTTCTTGAGCCTGAAGCGATCTTCAGGCTGACGCGAGCTGCCGTGAGGTTACCATGAGCAACAAAGACACTATCTTTTCAGCCCCTATCGATAAGATCGGAGACTTTACGTTCGATGAACGTGTGGTTGAAGTCTTTCCAGATATGATTCAGCGATCGGTCCCCGGCTACGCCAATATTATTTCGGCGATTGGCATGCTGGCCGAACGCTTTGCCAAGCCTCACAGCAACCTGTATGACTTGGGTTGTTCACTCGGCGCAGCCACGCTCTCCATGCGTCGCAACATCAAACAGGAAGGCTGCAAGATCATTGGCGTCGACAATTCGGCCGCCATGGTGGAACGCTGTAAACTACACGTCAACGCGTACCGCTCGGACACCCCCGTCGAGGTGATTGAAGCGGATATTCGCAACATTGATATCACCAACGCCTCAGTGGTGGTACTCAACTTCACCTTGCAATTCTTGTCGCCAGAAGACCGCTACACGCTGCTAGAGAAAATCTACGCAGGCTTACGCCCGGGCGGCATTTTGATCCTGTCGGAAAAATTCATCTTCGAAAATCAGGCGGCTCACGAACTGTTGATTGACCTACACCACGACTTCAAACGCGCAAACGGCTACAGCGAGCTGGAAATCAGCCAAAAACGCAGTGCGATTGAAAACGTGATGCGTCCGGATTCTGTCGAAACGCATAAAGCACGCTTCGAACAGCTGGGCTTTTCGAGCTACGAAGTGTGGTTCCAATGCTTTAACTTCGGCTCCATGTTCGCCATTAAATAAATCAATTCGCAAGCGTTCCTCGCCCTGACGGAACCGGTTTGCTTTTTGTTGATCATGTCAGGGCATGATGTCGCTATTTAGGAACTCACCATGTTTGACTTTGGTAACGTTTATTCACTGCTGGCGCAAGACACGCGTCTACAGCCTTGGCTCAAAGTATTGCCACAGCAATTGGCTGATTGGGAAGAAAAAGGCCACGGGGATATTGATCGCTGGTTGCGTGCTTTGAAGAAGATTCCCGACTTCACACCAGACACAATTGACCTGAAAGACTCGGTGAGTGTCTGCAATCAAGAACCGTTGCCCATCGGTGAACAGAAGAAGCTAGAAAGCTTGCTGAAAATGTTCCACCCGTGGCGCAAAGGCCCATACCATCTGCATGGCATCCACATTGATACCGAATGGCGCTCAGATTGGAAATGGGATCGTCTGTTGCCGCACATTTCGCCTTTGAAAGGCCGCAGCGTATTGGATGTGGGTTGTGGTAATGGCTATCACATGTGGCGCATGCTGGGTGAAGGCGCGCATCAAGTGATTGGCATCGACCCTTCTGAGCTATTTTTGATCCAGTTCGAAGCGGTGCGCAAATTAATGGGCAACAATCAGCACATTCACTTGCTCCCACTGGGTATTGAACAGTTGCCTGAATTGGAAGCCTTTGACACTGTCTTCAGTATGGGCGTACTGTATCACCGTCGTTCCCCACTCGATCATCTGATCCAATTGAAAAACCAGCTGATTTCCGGCGGTGAACTGATTTTGGAAACCTTGGTCATTGAAGGGGACGAAAACGCAGTGTTGGTTCCGTTCGACCGCTACGCACAGATGCGCAATGTGTACTTTTTCCCATCAGCACCGGCACTGAAAGTGTGGCTGGAAAAAGTCGGTTTTGAAGATGTGCGCATCGTGGACGAGAACGTCACGTCGCTGGGTGAACAGCGCACAACGGAATGGATGACACACAATTCGCTACCGGATTACATCGATCCGAACGATCCAAGTAAAACGGTCGAAGGCTACCCTGCGCCACGTCGCGCGATTTTGGTGGCGAAGAAACCATAATTGACACAGTTTTAACTCGTCAATTCATGGATAAGACTAACCTAGCACGGGATGCGCGATGCATCCTCTGCTATAAATACATCAACCGATAATCAAGAATAAGGTCGCAAATGTTTAAGCGAATAGCACCCGTCGTTGCACTTACCATGCTTTCTGGCTGCACATTATTAAAGGGCGACGAGTACCACCAAGCTACGCTGGACGCGATTCAACAGTCCGAATCCACGCTTTCCAACAAAATGACCAACCTCGAGCTGCACATCAGCAATCAAATGGACTACATCGATAGCCTCGAAAGTCAGGTCGTTTCCCTCAAGTCCGAAGTGAAAGAACTCAAATCGGTTGCCGAACAAACTCATACGGTGATTGAGACCCCACCGGCCGAAGTTCAGGCCATGGCCGTGCAAACCAAACCGCGTCACGAAGTGGTGTTGGGTGAAATTGAAAAAGTCACCATTGATACGCTGAAGAAAAACTTCGACGCACGCATCGATACAGGCGCCGCCACGTCGTCTCTGAATGCTGTGGATGTGGAAGAGTTTGAGCGAAATGGCAAAAATTGGGTTCGTTTCCATCTTTCTGATGAAACCGGTGCCAAAGATGACAGTGGTTGGATTGAAGCGCCTATCTTACGTTATGTCCGTATTCGTCAATCCACCAGCGACCAAAGTGAACGCCGTGCAGTGGTTGAACTGTGGGTCAAACTGGGTGATATCCATGAAAAAACACAGTTCACACTGGCCGACCGTTCTCAGATGAGCCATCCTATCCTTCTTGGTCGCGAGTTCATTCGCGATATCGCAGTAGTGGATGTAAGTCGTAAATATATTCAGACAGAAACCAAAATAAAATAAATAAGGTCACTCACTTATGACGTCACGAGTTCCGTTTTATCTCTCCATACTTTTGTTGGTTGCGGTCGGCATTACGTTAAGTGTCATTCGTCATCAGAGCTACGGTGTGCCGTGGACCCCAGGCGAAACCCGTCAAGTATGGGATATTGAAGCCCGCGTTGAGTTTGTAGCTCAGGGCAAAGAAGCCAAAGTGTCACTTGCCGCACCGCACACGCAAGACGGCTACACACTGGTTGGCGAGAACGCATCTTCACCCGGTTACGGCATTTCATATGTCAGCACCGATTCCGGCCGCCGCGCTGAGTGGTCGATTCGCCAAGCAACCGGCCCTCAAACCATCTATTACAAGACGCAATTTCTGGTCGACCCACAAGCGAAAACGATTCCGGTGCCCCCTACAGGCGAAATCGTGAAGCCAACGTTTGATGGCCCAGAAGAAGCAGCGGCGATTGCCGTGATTGACCAAGCCACGCGCCTGTCTGCCGATCATGTCACCTTCACTCGTGAACTCATCAAAACGCTAAACGATAGCGAAAGCCAGAACGCAGCCCTACTGCTGAACAAAATGAGCAAGGTGGATACCGCGCAGAAACTGTTGTCGTACGCGCAAGTGCCAAACAAAGTGGTTGGCGTCATTCAGTTGGAAGATGGTCGCCGTCGCCAAGCGATTCAACACATGAACGAAGTGTGGAATGGCAAAAAATGGGTGCTGTTTAATCCAGAAACCGGTACGCAACCGACTCACCCGAATCTCTTGGTGTGGGACGAATCAAACATCTCATTGCTGGATGTGATGGGCGGTCAAAACAGCCAAGTGCTATTTAGCATGATTGCGCAAGACGTGTCACCGCAACAGGCCACAGACAGCAAAGTGCAGTCTGACGGCTTGCTGAACCTGTCGATTCACAGCCTGCCGCTGGAAGAACAGGCGATGTTCAAAACCATCATGTTGATTCCAATCGGGGCGTTGATTGTGGTCTTCCTGCGCGTGATCATCGGATTGAAAACTTCCGGTACGTTCATGCCGGTTCTGATTGCCGTCGCTTTCGTACAAACGCAACTGACCACCGGTATCGTCGGCTTCCTGTTGATTGTCGGCACCGGCCTCATCATTCGAAGTTACCTCTCCAAATTGAACTTGCTGTTGGTTGCACGGATCTCCGCGGTCATTATTTCGGTCATCCTGATTATTTCCGTCTTTACCGTGGTCGCATTTAAAGTCGGTTTGACGGAAGGCCTGACCATTACGTTCTTCCCGATGATCATCTTGTCGTGGACCATCGAACGGATGTCGATTCTGTGGGAAGAAGAAGGCGCGAAAGAAGTCATCATGCAAGGTGGCGGTTCGCTGCTGACTGCTGTGCTGATTTATCTGGCGATGACCAACTCATACGTGCAGCACCTGACCTTTAACTTCATCGGACTTCAGTTGATTGTTCTAGCGGCTATTTTGCTGTTGGGAACATACACTGGTTACCGAATTACTGAGCTGCGCCGCTTTAAACCCCTCGCAGACGGAGATTAATTATGTTTTTCTCTCTTTCTGAATACACCTCCCCTTTCAAGTTACGTCGGAAGGGGATCATGGGAATGAACAAGCGTAACCACAGCTACATTGGGCGCTACAATGATCGTTCCAAATACCCGTTGGTAGATGACAAGCTCAAAACCAAACTGATTGCGCAGCGCGCTGGTTGTACGGTGCCTAAACTGATTGGCGTGATCAGCAACCAAGGGGATGTGAAACGCATTCACGACATGGTGAAAGAGTGGCCTGGCTTTGTGATTAAGCCAGCTCGCGGCAGTGGCGGTAAAGGTATTCTGGTCATCGTGTCTCACAAAGATGGCGTGTACACCAAGCCGTCCGGTTCAACCATCAGTAAAGAGGACGTCGAGCGCCACATCAGTAATGCGCTGGCGGGGTTGTTCTCTCTTGGTGGGAAAAACGACGTGGCGGTAGTAGAAAACTTGATCAAGTTTGACGACTGCTTTGACGGTTTCAGTTATGAAGGTGTGCCTGATGTTCGAATCATCGTCTTTAAAGGCTACCCGGTCATGGCGATGATGCGTCTTTCCACGTCTGCTTCAGACGGTAAGGCCAACCTGCACCAAGGTGCGGTCGGTGTGGGCGTCGACATCGCCACCGGCAAAGCGGTCCGTGCCGTGCAGTTTAACCGCCCGGTCACCCATCATCCGGATACCGGCAAAGAGCTTCATACATTGCAAGTGCCACAATGGGAGCGCTTGTTAACGCTCGCGGCCAGTGCGTGGGAAATGACCGGACTCGGCTACATCGGTACCGACATGGTGCTGGACAAAGAAGAAGGCCCGATGGTGCTGGAGCTGAATGCGCGCCCCGGCTTGGCAATTCAAATTGCCAACGGCGCCGGATTGTTGCCCCGTCTGCATCACATTGAGAGTTTAGGTTCACCATTGATTGCGCCAACGCCCGCTGAGCGCGTTGCCTACGCGGTCAAACAATTTGGTATCTGAGACTTCAACTTGGTATCTGAGACTTCAACGGGGCGCGCAAGTGCCCCGTTTTTTTACCTTGAATCACATGCCTGATGGCCGTGTCAACGCATGAGCGCCTGCCCAGAACTCCCCTTCCCTTGCCATATCCCCCTTCGCCCACGCTGCATTCCACAATCGCAAATAAACCACATTCAACAGCATCAGTTCGAAAACAAAGCACCACCATTGCGAGCCAATGCGCAACGTGTGGCGCCCGATGTTATCGACCAACCAGTGACCTGCCAATGACCGGCATAAAAAAACGCCTTCACAAGGAAGGCGTTTGATCATGGATTTAAATGACCTTATTCAAGGTCAAGCGCGTCGACGTTAGCTTAATTCTTCCGCCAGTAGCTGCTCATCGGTTTTGGGTTTCTCCGTCTGGCCAAAGCCACGCAGACCCACCACGTGCACGTGTTCGTGGTCTTTGAACACTTTACGCACCAGTTTATAAGTGGTGCCTTTTTCTGGGCTGATGTTCTCTGGTGCTGCGATCAAAAGCTGCATATCCAGACGCTCACACAGCTCAAACAGCGTGGCGATAGATTTCGCATCCAGACGCGCCGCTTCATCAAGGAATAGCAGACGACATGGCATGATGTCTTTACTGCGCAGACGACGAGACTCTTCTTCCCAGCTCTGTACCACCATCAGCAGAATTGACTGACCCGTACCAATCGCTTCACCCGTTGACAACGCGCCCGATTCCGCTTGCAACCAACCGTCTGAGCCACGGTTTACTTCCACGCTCAGTTCCAGGTAGTTACGGTAATCCAACAGCTCTTCACCAAGGACTTGCGGTGAACGTTGCCCCATATCGATATGCGGGTTCACGCGTTGGAACAGCTTCGCCATCGCTTCGGAGAAGGTGTAGCGCGCGCTTTCAAACAGATCTTTGTGCTGCGCTTGATGCTCCGACAGCCCCGCCAGCAAAATTTCGTGGCTTTCACGCACTTTCACGTTCAGACGCACGCCTTTCACCTGACCAAAGGCGATGTTCGACAAGCCTTGGTTCAACATGCGAATGCGGTTTTGCTCGCGCTGAATAGTTTTGCGAATGATGCTTGCCACTGAATCAGAACTGATCGCCAAGCGGTTTTCACGTTGTGTCAGCTCTTCCGTCAGACGCGCCAGTTCCACTTCCATCTCTTCAATTGCTTCGACCGGATCGTCGGTACGAATGATGTCCTGACGAATGCGTTCACGCAGGTGCTGATACACCGCAATGTAGAACAACACTTTGCGCTCAGGGCGTGCGTTGTCTTCCGACTGACGCAGTGAATCACGCAAGTCTTCGTTGTTGGCGACCGCAAGACGCAATGCACCCAACGATTTGTCCGACATAGAACGCAGTTCATCGGCCGACAAATACGCCAGTTCACGTTTGTGCAGGCGACGTTCAACATCGTTTTCACGCGCCAAACGCAGCACCGAGCACCAACCCGCTTTCGCATTCACCACGAATGTACGCAGATCTTTGTAGTCTTTCTCGACTTTCTTCATGCGTTTCGCCAGCGCTTTCATCTCCAGCTCTGTCGAGGTGATGGTGCGCTCGTATTCGCTCTTCCGGCCACGAGAGGTATGCAAACGCTCTTGCAGCTCATCACGGCGGCGTTGGGCACGCTCCAGCGCGCCTTCATCGGCGTGAACACCAAAGTCTTGCAGCTCTTGCTTGAATTCTTGAACCGTTTCCAGCTTCGCTTGGTGTGAACTCTTCAGCGACGCCAACACTTGGTTGTATTGGTTCATCTGCGCCTGAGCTTGTTTGAGCTCTTCACGGCTGCGGTTACGCAGGTTTTCCGCCTGCACCAGCTTCGCTTTGAGCTGTTCGCTCAGTTCACTGCTCTTGCTCAGCAGATCGACAGAATCGGCATAGGCGAAGTGATGACGACGCTCAACCAGATCCGACAAGGCAAAAATCTGTTTCTTGAGTTGTTGCAGCGCGGTATCCGCTTGTTGGTATTGCGCTTCCAGTGCATCAAACTGCTCTGGGTCGGCATCCAAGGCGGAGGCGATTTTTTCCAACTGTGCAATGGCTTTACCGTGCGCCGCGACGAACGATTTGGCTTCTGACAGTTGGGCAATCTTGGTTTCAATTTCTTCAAAGCGCGCTTGAAGCGAATCGTCTTCCAGCAGCAACATGTTTGGCGCAATCTTCGCTAAAGCAGCAATCGCCTGTTTGCTCAATTGCAATTGGCTGCGTTGTTGCTGCTCTTGACCATCCAGCTCCGCCAACGTGCGGCTCAGTTGATTGCGTTTGTCACGCGCTTGCATCAGCGCTTGTTCTGGATCAGCGTCAAACGCGACTTGCAGATGCTGCGCCACAAACTGGTTGAAGTTGCTGTACAGACGTTGCAGTTTCTGTGAATCAAACGCCGCTTTTGCATGCGCTTCCACCACATCGTCACGCTCTTCACGTAACAGCTCCAAACGTTGTTCACGCGCCGCGCGGCCAAACAGTGGGATTTTCGGGAAACGGGAGTAACGCATTTGGCGATCGTTGAGTTGAACGCACACCGCCCCTTCCAGCTCTTCGGCATTGATGGAGCTGTCGTCGAACGCATCGATGTCGCCTTCGATCAGGTACAAGTCTTCCGGACAGTCGTCCAGTTCAACCAGCTTCTCTTTGATGCCAGACAGATCCGACACGACAATCGCATGACGAGCCGGGCCGTACATCGCACTGAAGTACGGCGCATCGTCGATGGTGATGTCATCGTAGATTTCCGACAGCAGCACACCGCCTAGCGTATCTGCCAAGCCTTTGAGGCGCGGATCATTCGAACCGCCCGGAGACGCCAGACGCTCAATCTCGCTTTCCAGTGTTGCGCGGCGTTCCGCCAATTTATCTTTTGCAATCGACTGTGCTTTTTCTTCTTCCAGCACCTGCTGCATGTGCGCCATGATCGATTGGCTGTCTGCCAATTCGGCACCACTTTGCTCACGCAACGTTTCCAGTGCATCGTTGGCTTTGATCCACGCAGGCGCAATCGCTTCTAAACGCGAAATCTGCGCTTGGTAATCTTGCTCACTGCGGCGCTGCTGACTGCGTTTCTCACGCAGCTCTTCCTGGCTAAATTCCAAGCTTTCAATCAACGCTTCGTGGCGCTCACGCTCTTGTTCCAGCGTGATTTCATCAGCTAAGGTGACCTGATGCTGTTTCTGGTAGCTGTCAGCCAGTTGGCGCACGTTGCGTTGCTGCTCGATGCGACGTTCCAGATCGCGCTGCTGCGCGTACCATTGGTGTTCGTTTTGCGTGATTTGTTCGGCATCGCGCGCTTGACGAATCAGTTGCTGCGCTTTGCTGGCAGCATCGCTGCGCGCAACATCACCCAGCACGCTTTTTACCAACGCAAAGGCGTTGTCGAATTGCTCAGCCGCCGCAGAGGACATATCCAGCTTGTGTTTGAGTGCCAGCAGTTCTGATGTGCGTTCGTCTTGCTGATCCTTCAGTTGCGCCACTAACGCTTGCGCGCTGTCGGCACTGAGGGTGTCGTCGCCCAGCAGTTGCTGCGCTTTTTCAAGCGCATTTAGCGCCTGTTGGTATTGCAGCGCACGGGTTTGTTGCACATCCAACGCTTGCTGATAATCGGCCAACTGCGTCTTCAGGCTGTCGACTTCATCTTCTGCGACCGTGGCCTGCTCTTCGACCATCATCACGCGCTCTTGCGCTTCCTCGACGACCATCAGCTGCTCTTCGAGACGAACACTCAGCTCTTCCAAGTCATCTTGGTAACGCGCAATTTTCTCCTGCTGACGCAGTGCATTTTGCACCAATTGCAGGTGATCCGACGCGCCTTGGTAATCTTGTTCCAGTACCGATTCAGTCTCGACCAGCACTTCCAGCTCTTCGTGAACCCGATTGAGCAGACTGTTTTGTTCGATCAAGGTTTCGCGCGCGTTGAACAACTCGCTGCGTAGTGCCAGCGTTTGATCCATTTTATTGCGGCGATCGTTGGCGTGACGCATGTAATCCGCCGCCACGTAGTTGGTCGATTCGGTGATCAGATGTTTAAACAGATCCCGATCCGCCTGCGTGGTTTTGATCGCTTCAAGCGTCATGCGGTTTTCACGCAGCGCTGATTCCATATCTTGGAACGCTTTCTTCACGCCGCCATTTTGTGGCAGCAGGTAGTCACGCAATGAACGGGTGATGGCACTGGAGATACCGCCGTACAGCGACGCTTCGATCAGACGGTAGAATTTTGAACGGTCACTGCTGTTGCGCAGTTTCTTCGGAATCACACCGAATTCAAACATTTGGCTGTGGTAATCCACAATCGACGGGAACGCTTTAAAATGCGCGCCTTCAATGGTGGCCACGGAATCTTTCACTTCGTTGATTTGGCGCACACGGGCATGTTTGTCCGAAACGCTTTCAATCAATACATCTGTTGGTTTGATGTGGCTTGGCAAGCCTTGAATCACAAAGGGTTTGATGTCGACTTTTTTGTCACGACCTGCGACCTGTTGCAACTTCACCACAAACAGCAAGCGCTGCTTACGGGAGTTGACCACATCAAGTGCTGCGTAACACGCACCCGGTTGCAATTTACCGTATAAACCTTTGTCGCGAGACGATTGCGAACTGCCCGCTTCAGTGGTGTTACGGAAATGCAGTAAGGTTTGGTCTGGGATCAGCGCAGTAATAAACGCCGCCATCGTGGTCGATTTACCGGCACCGTTCCCGCCAGACAGGGTGGTCACCAAATTATCAATGTCAAAAGTACGCGCAAAGAAGCCGTTCCAATTGATCATGGTCAGCGATTGATATTTACCTCGTTCAATCATGCTTCACCTTCCAACTCTGTTTGCTCGTCATCATCATGTTGTTCTGCTTCTTCATCGTTATCGAGCAGGCTTTGTTGGCTTGGCTCTTGCGCGTGCACCACGGCTTCACCGTCGCGGATCAAACGCAATTGCGCTTCGCGTACGTCATCACCCACACGCACATCGGCGCCAAAGCGGAACACCGCTTCTGTAATGCGGAATTTGGCCGTTTCACCAATGTTGATCACCATGCCAAGACGGCGCAGGCGACGCAGGGACGTCCGTACTTTTTCAAACAATTTCTCTTTGTCGAGGTCTGATCCACTGGCTCGGTTGGTCACCAGCTTCATCAGTTTTTTCTCGTCCGACAAGGTCAGCAGTTCGTCGTACAACTCCTGATTGGTAAAGATGCCTTCATGCGCCAGACGTTCTGGGCTCAGGTAAAGGAAACACAGCACTTTGCCCACCAACATGTCGAGTTCTGACAAGACACTGCGGTGGATGAGCGAGGTTGAACGCGGACGCAGGTAGAAAAACCCTTCCGGCGCGCGTACCAATTCGGTGTTGTAACGTTGATAAAACAGCGCCAATTCCGGCTCAAAATCAGACAAAAATGCATGATTGTCCATGTCGTCACTGGAGATATGACGGCCTGCACGCAACAGGCTATCGAGCGCCGGGAAAAGCGGGTTGGCAATCGCTTTGGCCAGATTCTCTGGCATGTATTCATTAATATCGGTCGATGACATTTGCTTGTACCTTTGCACCAAAATCGTTAATTGCTTGCCAATCTGGCTGAATGGCTCGGTAATCTGAGTCGGAGTAACCCAGACGTACGGCCTGGTCGACAACGATTCGGGCTAAATCGAAATGATGAGTTCGTGGATGGATGGCGAGGTAATCACGCAGCACAACGCCAAGGTCAATCGCTTGTCCTTGCTCTTTATGCTGTTTAAGCATGTCACCAATGCGCTCGGCCAGCTCATCATTGACCTGTTGAAACTCTTCGTACTCGACTTCGGCTGGCACATGGCCCGTCACTTCGTCATCACGCAGCACCAAGGCTTCGTCGCGCAAATCGCTCAGGCGTTCTGCATCGGCAAAGGTCAGGTACCAAGGTTGCTCGAAGTAATCGTTCACCGATTGACGCAGGCGCTGACTGAACGCGCGGTTCTGGTCCATGTCGATGGCGGTACGAATAAATTTGTGCACGTGGCGGTCGTAGCCAATCCACAGGTCAATCGCCTGTTGGCCCCAACTGGTAATGCGGTCGAGCTTCATCTGCAACGCAAACAGCGTCTCTTCGATGAAGTCCAGTTCGGCATCGCCATACACAATTTCTTGAATATCGAGGATCTGTGTTTGCAGCTCATCCCCTGCCGCTTGCAAGGTGTCTTGTAGCTCACGCAAGGTCGATGACGTTTCAGACAACAAATCTTCACAGTTGTGAATTGCATCGCGCCAGTCTTTGTTCAGCAGATCCGCGATCTGTTGTTTCACCGACTGTTGCTGCTCATCCATCACCCGCTGGTTGAGGTCGATGCGATCAAAGATCTCGCCCACGGAATATTTCAAAACGCCATAGACGTTTTTCTTCCAATGGCCTGGGGTGCCACCCTGCTGCGCAGATTCCACGGCTTTGGCCATTTCATCGGCGACCATCGAGAGCTGAATAGAAAGCTTGAGCTTAGAAAATTCGCGATGACGCACGTAGTAATCGGTAATACCGACTGCCAACGGCGACATGCGGTAAATGCTGGCGCCGTCGGTCACTTCACTGGTAAAGCGGCTAATCAAGCGCTGTTTCACCAGTTCATTAATCGCGTTATTGGCACGGAATGCAGACGCGTCACCCGTGTCTTCAAACATACGAGTCACGATGATAAATGCATCGTGCAACTCTCCTTCACCTAGCTCTTCATCGAACCGTTCGTTGCTCAGCACTGCGATAGCGATAAGAAACGCAAGTCGCTCAGGCGTCAGGTTCAATGAGAAATCATGCTGCTTGACCCAGCTGACCAATTCATCGATTGGCTGCTCTGCAGCGTTCTGAGTTAACTCACTCATTGTTATTCCTGTTCTTGTTTCTTCTTGGCCCATACATGAATGTAGCGACCTAATGAGCGGTACGGCTCTTGGCGACAGAACTTGCGTTCTAAAGCCAGTACATCTTCATATTGGTATTCGCCCATGTTTTTCATGTTACCGATGTAATCACTGAAACAACGAATACCGGACTTACCGCAAATTTCAAAACCGGCGTCTTCTATCCATTGATAGACGTCCGTCGGGATTAAGCCTTTCTGCGGTTGAAGTTTAAAACGTTTGCGGTGAGGCATGCCTTCCAAAACGTGAGGAATGTTACCGCAAACCGCATTCTTATAAACCAGACCGTGATAGTTATAGAACATCACCGACACCATGCCGCCCGGTCGGACTTGCGTCAGCAAATTCTCCAGCGCGGGTTTTGGCTCCGCTAACCATTCCATCACGGCGTGGAACATGACAATATCCACCGGGTCGGATAGGTGGTCCTGAATGGACTGAACCGGTGAATGAACCAAGCGATACTGCGCAAGCAGTCCGTGATTTGCAATATCCTTCTCTGCCAGTTGCAGCATTTCAGAAGACAGATCACACAAGGTGACCCGGTGGCCTAGCTTGGCGAGTTTTTGTGACATTTGCGCAAGCCCCCCGCCTGCATCTAATACGTGCAAAGGGGCGCTAGCTTTGTCAAAATGCGATAGCAATTGCAGTAAATCTTCCCAAACAATGACTTGGCGGATCTCGCCTTTGTCAGAGCCGTATATATTTTTTGCAAATTTGTGGGCAATATCGTCGAAATTGCGATCTTCTGTCACAGTGGCTTGAGTTATGATAATCAATCGTGCTGCTATTCTGTCATAGGAATGGCAGGAATAAAGAGGCTTTAGCCCTTTTTATTATCAAGTGCTGTTTTTTCGGACTATTTGTTTATGTTTGAGCTGAAAAAAATTGTTTCTTCTTTACTGATGCCTCTTCCGGCGTTGTTGATTATTGGTTTTGTGGGCCTGATGCTGATCATGTTCACGGCCAAACGCAAAACCGGATGCCTTGTTGTTTTGTTTTCCCTGTTTGGCATCTTCCTTATTTCATTCCAACCCGTCTCAAGTCGTTTGCTGATGCCGTTAGAACGTCAGTATTCCGCCTTTTTGCCGGTTGACGGCACAATTGATTACGTCATGGTGCTGGGCAATGGTCATGTCGTCGATGACCAGATCCCCCCCACGTCAGAGTTAAGTCGTGCCGCGTTAATGCGCCTTGCCGAAGGCATTCGTGTCATGCGCATGTATCCAGGTTCCAAACTGATTCTCTCAGGCTACGCCGGTGGCAGTGAGTTCAGTCATGCTCGCATGTTAGCGCGTGTCGCATTGGCGCTGGGCGTTGCCAAATCCGATATCATCTTGCTGGAAACAGCCAAAGATACGTGGGAAGAAGCGCGTCAAGCGGCAGCGTTTGTACAACAACGTCGTTTGGTGCTCGTGACGTCAGCAAGTCACATGCAGCGCGCACTGAATGAATTCCATTCCGCCGGTTTACAGCCGATCCCAGCGCCAACCAACTACTTGGCGCAAGCCAGCATTAGCCAGCCGTGGGATAAGTACACGCCAAAAGCGCTGTACTTAGAACAGACGGAACATTACTGGTACGAAAGCATGGGCATGCTATGGCAATCGCTGCGTGATTGGGTTGCCGGTCATGAACAAACCGCACCAATCAACAACGCAGAAACCACACTGCCCTAACTTTGGCATGCTGCGCAAGCGACAAAAAAAACACCAGCAATTGCTGGTCTTTTTTATGTACATCTTTACGCGCATCGGTGGCGACTTTTCGCTGGTATTAATCACCAGCGAACATGTAACCTTCACCGTGAACTGTCACAAAGATCTGTGGGTTCTTCGGATCAAATTCCATCTTCGCACGCATGCGACGGATCAACACATCAATAGTGCGATCATTCGGCGCATCCACTCGATGACTGATCATATTCAAAATGCGCTCGCGACTGAGCACCTGATTGGGATACGCCGACAACGCAACCAATAGCTCATATTCGGCTTTGGTGAGTCGAACCGGCTCGCCATTGCGCGTTAATGAGCGGCGCTGAATATCAAACGTCCACTCCCCGAAACGCACCAATTTATCGTTGTCCGGTTCCGGTTCTGGCAATGTGCGACCCGCGATGGCGATGCGCCACAGCAAATTTTTTACGCGAACCAATAGTTCACGCAGTTCAAGAGGTTTGGTGACGTAATCATCGGCGCCCATTTCGAGGCCAATGATTCGATCAATGCTATCCGTGCGTCCAGTGACCAGAATAATTCCTATATCTGATTGACTGCGAAGTTCTCGCGTCAGCAGCAATCCATCTTCACCCGGTAAGTTGATGTCTAACATCACTAGGTCGATGTCATGCTCACTGAGCGCCTGACGCATCGCCACCCCATTCTCAGCTTCTGTCACTTGATACCCTTCTTTTTGAAAGTATCCAGCCAGTTTGCTGCGGGTCACGATGTCGTCTTCAACAACTAAAATGTGATAGCTCATTGACACCACTTTATGTCCACTATGAATACCCGTCATTCTATTCATAAACAGTCATAATTCTAGCATCTCAACCAAAAACATCAGAGTTTATTGATTCAAAGCAATCTCCTGACAAACCGTTAATTTACCGACTTATTTGTTCATATTTTTTCACGCATTGCGTTATTGCTATTCACAATTATTGTTTAGACTTAGAGGAAGAGAGTATTCGGAGTCAACCCATGCAGGAAATCAAAGTCTTTAACGAAAAGCGTGCCGAAATTTATTGGTGGCTGTCGAGCTTATTTAGTAAAGAGCTCAGTGACAAAGAGATTGAACAATATCATTCCCCTCAAATTCGCGCCTTCCTCGGCGGGCTGGGCGAAAACGCCGGGCTGCACGCTGCCGTCACACATTTGGTGGATGCCCTCAACCGATTGATGGACCGTGAGGATGCACGCCTCGAACTTGCCGCTGACTTTTGCGATCTGTTTTTAAAATCAGATAAAGATTCCGCGCTGCCTTACGCCTCGGTGTACATCGGCCAAACCGGATTACTCAACGACACGCCAGCGCAAGCAATGGCTGAACTGCTGAAAAAACACGGCGTCACCACGCATGAAACATTGAATGAGCCTGCCGACCATTTGGCGATTGAACTCGACTTTTTAGGCCACCTCATCATTCGCAGTAATGAGCTGGAAAAAGAGGCGCATATGGAGCGCGCATTCGCCGAACAAGCTGCATTCATTCAAACCCATTTAATGCGGTGGGCGCCCCAATTTGCCACGCGCTGCCAGTCACTGGATCAATTCGGTTTCTATGCCGCGGTGACCGAACTGTTGGTGGCATTCCTCGAACTCGACTTGGCTTATTTAGCCGACGAATAGTTCGCTATCGTGCTCACAAATTGACGAATATACCGTGAACTTTGTGATGATCATTTGATCTCATCCGATGAATTTCATTGCGAGTTCACGCGTAGCAGTCTAGAATCTTGACCGCAAACGATAAAAATATGAATTGAAGATGCAAACCGCTGTTTAAAAGCGGTTTTTGTGTTTTTACTACTTATAGGCTTCACTTTGTGTACCGCCTAATCGCTGCTGGACTTGATCGCGCGAAGTTTTTTCGCATTCAGCAGTCATCGACAGGACTAACCTATGGCTACGATTAAAGACGTTGCACGCCTTGCTGGCGTATCAACAACAACCGTATCTCACGTAATCAACAAGACTCGTTTTGTTGCAGAAACCACACAAGAAAAAGTGATGGAAGCGGTAAAAGAGCTGAACTACGCGCCAAGCGCGGTCGCTCGCAGCTTAAAATGCAACACCACTCGCACCATCGGCATGCTCGTGACGCAATCGACCAACCTCTTCTTCTCTGAAGTAATCGATGGAGTGGAAAGCTACTGCTACCGTCAGGGCTACACCTTGATTCTATGTAACACCGGCGGCATTTACGAAAAGCAACGCGACTATATCCGCATGCTGGCAGAAAAGCGTGTGGACGGCATTCTAGTGATGTGTTCTGACCTGACCGAAGAACTGTTGGAAATGCTGGAAAGTCACTCAGACATTCCCAAAGTGATCATGGACTGGGGCCCAGAAACCTCACAAGCCGACAAAATCATTGATAACTCCGAAGAAGGGGGTTACCTGGCGACGAAATACCTGACTGATCGAGGTCATACGGATATCGCCTGCCTAAGCGGCCACTTCGTGAAAGCTGCGTGTCAGGAACGCATTGCTGGTTTCCGCCGTGCCATGGCAGAAGCAAATCTGCCCGTGCGTGAAGACTGGATTTTGGAAGGCAACTTTGAATGTGATACCGCTGTCCTGGCAGCTGATAAAATCATCGCGATGGACAAACGTCCGACCGCAGTATTCTGTTTCAATGACACCATGGCACTGGGCCTAATCAGCCGCTTACAACAACGTGGCATTCGCGTTCCGGATGACATGTCGGTGATTGGTTACGACAACATTGAACTGGCCGAATACTTCTCACCACCGCTGACCACCATCCACCAACCGAAACGCCGTGTGGGTAAAAACGCCTTCGAAATTTTGCTGGAACGCATCAAGGATAAAGAGCACGAGCGCCGTATATTCGAGATGCACCCTGAGATTGTTGAACGCGACACCGTAAAAGACTTGACAAAACAATAACTTTGCCGAAAATCTGTCTATCTAATGTTGCATACTCATACAAAAAACGTGTGAATTCAGTTGCAATAGTTAGAGACATATATTTGAATGACATCACATTTACATCAAGTAAATGTGATGCTTATTCAAACTTTTGATTATCCTTTTCTAAAGGAAATGTCACGCACAGGGCAAACCATCTGAAAAGGTGGGACGCAAAGCCTCCGGCCTAAACCCAATTTTGGGTAGGTAGCGGGGTTACCGATGGCAAAAATGCATATATTAAGAAGTTGACTCCTAACTGACACACTCATTGCATTCTTTTGCTACTTTCTCGGACCTGACTTTGGTGGCGTATTAATTAATACACCGAGACTTACAGCATGGATAAACCAATACTAAAAGATTCGATGCGGCTCTTTGAGCAACTTGGACGCGTTAAATCTCGTTCAATGTTTGGTGGCTTTGGGATTTTTGTCGATGACACAATGTTCGCATTGGTGGTCAATGACAGACTCCACATTCGCGCCGACGACGCTTCAACCGCAAAATTCAAGCAACAAGGCTACGAGCCTTATGTTTACAAAAAACGCGGATTCCCCGTAGTGACTAAGTATTTCGCTTTGCCGGAAGACTGCTGGTCAGACACGGGCCGTATTCTCGATGACGCTAAATCGGCACTCACTGTGGCAAAATCTGAGCGAGAGACTCAAGCCCAGGCGAAACCCGATCGTTTGAAAGATCTCCCTAACCTGCGCCTTGCGACCGAACGGATGCTGAAAAAAGCCGGTATCGAAACGGTGGAAGCGCTGCAGGAGAAAGGTGCCGTAGAAGCATACAAAGCCGTTCGACAATCACATTCTTCAGATGTCGGCTTAGAACTGCTATGGGCACTGGAAGGCGCAATTGAGGGGAAACACTGGTCGGTGATCCCTCAAACTCGCCGCGACGAGTTGTTACAACGTTTGTCGTAAACCTTTTTGAGAGCAACTTCACTAAAAGCATCCGTTCGCGGGTGCTTTTTCTTTGAAAGAAAAGATCGCTTTTCCCTGTCTGGTTACGTATACCTATTACCATCATCTCGTGGGAATCTTCAATGAGTAAAAAGCTGATTTTGGGCCTCATCTTAATCGCCGTGATCGTCGCGCTGGCGACCACGTTTGGCCAATACCTGACACTCGACAATGCCAAAGCCCAGCAAGCACTACTGGCCGACTATATTGATCAGCATGTGGTCACTGCCGCGCTGATCTACTTTCTCAGTTACGTCTTCATCACTGCGTTCTCCATTCCCGGTGCAGCCGTTGTGACCTTGCTTGGCGCAGCATTATTCGGCTTCTGGCTCAGCCTGTTACTGGTCTCATTTGCCAGCACCATCGGTGCCACACTGGCGTTTCTGAGCAGCCGCTATCTGTTAAAAGAGTGGGTACAGACTCGATTTGGCGACAAACTCCATGCCGTCAATCAAGGCATGGCTCGAGACGGCGCCTTTTATTTGCTCTCCCTGCGCCTTATCCCGGTGTTTCCATTTTTCCTGATCAACCTGCTGATGGGATTAAGCCCGATTGCGCTAACGCGCTACTATTGGGTCAGTCAGTTGGGCATGTTGCCGGGCACGGCGGTCTACATCAATGCTGGCACACAACTAGCGCAGATCGACTCACTTTCTGGCATCATTTCACCAGCCGTTTTGCTCTCATTTGCGTTGCTCGGGTTGTTTCCATTGCTCATGAAATGGGTGATGAACCGCATCACGCGCTACTCAACAAATGACGCTGCCTGAGATGAAGATTTACATTGCTCACAATCCCACTGACGCGCATCTGTTGTGTGAACTGCTCAAACAGGCGCACATTCAGTGTGAAGTGCGGGGTGAAGGATTATTTGGTCTGCGGGGAGAATTGCCCCTGAGTGAGGATACCGAGCCATATATCTGGCTGCTGGATGAAGCCCAATATGCCAAAGCGCAAGCCATCATTGCGGATTATCAACGTCCACTCAGTGCGCAAGACACGCAGCCTTGGCGCTGCACGTACTGCGGAGAGGTCAACGAAGGCCAGTTTGCCATCTGCTGGCAATGTGGCCACATCGACGACCCCGCGGAATGAGCAATCACGACGCGGTATGAAAAACTCGCGGCACAGCCGTGTCAATGCGCTGACGGGCGAGCTTGTTGCTGAATGAACTGAATCGACACCTGATTAAATAGCTCTGGCTGTTCCACATTGCACACGTGGCCGCAGTTCGGAATTTCATGTAGTTCACTTTGGCGATGCGCCGCGACCATCTCTTTGACCGGTTGAATAAACATGTAGTCCCGCTCCCCCATCAAATACAACGTTGGGATCGCTAGCTCGCGGTCTTTGAAATAGCGCATCAACGGGTTTACTTCAGCCGTGAGTGTGAACCAGCGTTTAAATTCTTTCTGACACAGGTTCTTCGCTTCACGAATAAACAGATGTCGAGATTCTTTTTGGCTACGTTGTGGCATCACAATGTAAGCGAATAGCCGGTAGAGCCACATATAAGGAATGATGTGTTTACTCAGATGGCCGAGTTTCACCAGCACCTGAGAGCGCACATTGAGCCGAGTCACTGCCCCACCCAAAACCATAGAACGCACGCGCCCTGCCGCCATTTCGGCCACATTGCGCACGATGATGGTGCCCAGCGACATGCCGACAAAATGCGCCGATTGAATCTTAAGATGATCCAGCACGCGCAACACATCAAGAGTGACCGTTTGGAAGGTATAGCGATTGGCCATCAGATCTTTGAATAACTCACCCGAACGTCCGTGCCCGCGCAGGTCAATCAACAGCAAATTAAAATGCTGACGATACGCTTTGATCTGCTTGAACCAGATGGAGGAACTCCCTCCGGCGCCATGCACAAACACCACCCATTCCGGGCTGGTCGGATGCAAGAACGTTTTGTGAAACAGCAAACTGTGAGTCATGAACACCACTGAAGATGCGAGTTGTTAACGGCGCAAAGACTACCACAAAGCGCCTCCTCAATTGCACAGGAGATGTAAAAATCTGTTTGGTGGATCGTTTACGTCGCTAAAAAAACAGAGCGCCGAGGCGCTCTGTTGTGTGTCGTTAGTCAAAAATCGCCAGCCGATACATCTTGATATAATCAAGGGCCGATTCTTTCCAACTGAAATCTTTCTGCATCGCGCGCTGCTGCACTTTTACCATTTCATCGGGATGTTGCAGATAAAACAGCAAAGCGCGTTGCATGGTGATAAGCAGCGCTTCAGGGGATGGTTCTTGGAAACCGAATCCAGTGGCTTCGTTGGGATACTTATCGTAATCCAGCACCGTATCTTTTAATCCCCCCACTTCACGCACAATCGGCAACGTGCCATAGGCCATGCTATAGATCTGATTCAAACCACACGCTTCAAACTCGGAAGGCATGAGGAAGAAATCAGAACCCGCTTCGACTAAGTGTGCAAAGCGATTGCTGTATGCTTCAACGAAAGCAAACTTGTCAGCATGCGCCGCAGCGATCTTGTGCAGTTTCGCTGCCACTTCTGGCTCGCCAGTGCCGACGATCACCAGTTGCACGTCGTTGCGCAAGAAGTGTTCTAAAATCGGCAGAATGTAATGGAAGCCTTTTTGATGGGTCAGGCGACACACCATGCCAAACAGCGGGACATCGCGTTTAGGCAGTTGTAACTCGTCTTGCAAGGCCGTTTTGCTCGCCATCTTTCCCTGCTTGAGCGACGTTGCATCGTCAGAGTAAGTTGCCGGCAAGTAACGGTCCGTTTTCGGATTCCACTCGGTGTAGTCACATCCATTAATGATGCCGTGCAGATCGCGCGCTCGTCGAACAAAATCGTCCACCAACCCATGAGAGCCCAATGGCGTTAATAGTTCTGAGGCATAGTTCGGGCTCACCGCATTGATTTTATCGGCGAACGCGATACCGGCGCGCAGCATGCTAATGTGATCGTGGCCATACTGTAGAAACTCCATCCCAGACAAGTTGAGTTCTGGGATCACGTCCAACTGGTGGTACGAGAAAATCCCTTTGAACATGGCATTATGGATAGTGATAACGCTCTTCACACCATCAAAGTAAGGATCTTCGCGGTAACGTGTTTTGAGCAGAAATGGGACTAAGCCCGTGTGCCAGTCGTTGGCATGAATGATGTCCGGCTTGATGTTTAATTTTGGCAACACATCAAGGCAAGCGGCCGAGAAGAAACCAAAACGTTCACCGTTGTCTGGGTACGCTTGGTTACTTTCTGCGTACAGTTCGGGACGATCAAAATACGGATCACAGTCAATCAAATAGACTGGAACGCCATCTAAGTCGCGCTGGCGAACTTGATAACGAATATGGGGCCAGTGAGTCAGTTCCGTTTCCAGAATCACAGGAGCAGCATCTTTATCTGCAATGGAACGATAACCAGGTAGCACAAGGGCTACCTGATGACCAAGTTCAACTAGCGCTTTTGGCAGAGCCTTGGCGACATCCGCCAAGCCCCCGCTTTTTACTAGTCCTTCAGCTTCTGAAACGACAAACCAAACATTAAGATGTTCAATGTTAGAATCCAACTTTTGTTCCTTTTGCTATGACAACGATGCCTTCGTCGGACACATGGAATCGTTGTCTGTCTAGTTCTAGATCTTCGCCGATGATGGTACCCGCGGCGATTTCAACATTCTTGTCGATAATAGCGCGTTTAATTGTGCATCCTGCACCAATTTTCACATCACCCAAGATAACAGATTCACTAATGTAAGTGCCAGCAGCAATGTTACTGCGGTATCCGAGAACAGACTTATAAATTTTTGCGCCCTGAATGTAGCTACCACCCGAGATCAGGCTATCTGTCACCGTGACTTTTTTGTCTTCGACATCGATAAATGTCGCGGGTGGCAATGGTGAGTAGTAGGTGTGCAGCGGCCAACTGCGGTTATACAAAGAAAATGGCGGCTCTTTTTCCAACAAGTCCATGTGCGCGGACCAGTACGATTCAATCGTACCGACATCACGCCAGTAGCAAGAGTCTTTCTCTCCCTTGATCTTGTTGGTCGAAAAGTCATAAACGTACACGCCACCTTCGGGGAACATCTTTGGAATGATGTCCTTACCGAAATCGTGGCTGGAACCTTCTTTGGCCGCATCCGCGCGCAGTTCATCACACAGGGTCTCGGTTTCAAAGATGTAGTTCCCCATCGAGACCAACGCCCATTCTGGGTCGCCTGGAATTGATTTCGGGTTCTTCGGTTTCTCTTCAAAGCCGATCATACGACCTTCATCGTCCACTTCGATGACGCCGAATTGAGATGCCTGTGACAAAGGCATACGCAATGCAGATACGGTTAAACGCGCCTCTTTCTGACGGTGATAATCAAGCATCTGACGAATATCCATCTTGTAGATATGATCCGAACCAAAAATACACACTTGGTCCGATTCAGACGTCTCGATAAATCTCAGGTTCTGGTAGATGGCATCTGCGGTGCCTTCATACCAACGTTTACCGTCACGCATTTGAGCAGGAATAGAATCAATGAAACGGTCACGAATGCCAGAGACATTCCAACCTTTTTTCATGTGGATATATAGGGACTGGGATTTAAACTGAGTCAACACATAGATACGCATTAGATCAGCATTCACAAAGTTATTCAGCGCGAAATCGATCAGTCGATAGCTTCCGCCAAAAGGAACAGCCGGCTTGGTTCTGGATGCTGTCAGTGGCATCAGTCTAGAGCCTTCGCCGCCAGCCAAAATCATTCCTAATACACCAGTCATTATTGTTCTCCATTATGTGTTATTTCATTCGCCACAGTGAGGGTTGGGGGGAGTGGCAATACTTATCCTAAGTCGCTGGTTGCAGCATGCATGCAGCAAGCACAAAGTTCGTACCGAAAGTGCAACCAGTTGGCTATTACTTTATCCAAACCGTGTAGGAATACAATTTCAGAATCAGCATTCTCTAATGGAATTGCGCATTACCTTTCCAACTCCTAATCCCGCTCACAAAACAAGGATTTCGTTGCACATAAATCCCAACAATTCCTTCACGGTTTTTGCTCAAAAAATTGAGAAAACCATCAACATAGTAGTAACTGAATGTGACAAAAAATGGCTGATGTTGCATTTTATGCGGCGCCTGTACTTTCCGAGCGCCAAATGTGAATATTTTGTCGTGCGTCTTGCTTGGCAAAATAGAGTGCACCGTCAGCTTTCGCGAGTACGTCATTGATGTCGTTTTCATTCGAAACCAATGTGCCACCAACCGATAGCGGTACAACGAGGGATGTGTTGATCGCGGGAATATGCACCGGAACCTCACACTGCTTGCACAGCCGTTCCGCGAGCGATTGCAAACTTTGCGCACTGTCGTTTCGCACCAAAATTTGAAATTCGTTGTCTCCCCACCGGCACGCGGCGTCATATTCCCGAATATTGAGTTGAATGATGTTAACCACATGATGCAGAACAGACTCTGCGGCTTCGTGCCCGAGCGAACTTTGGATGGATTGAAACTGGCCAACTTCCACCCACAACAAGCCAAATACGCGACACTCTCGCCGACAACGAGCCAATTCCGCCCGCAATTCGGTATCCATGCCTCGTCGGTTCAACAGTTGTGTGAGCGGATCCACGGTGGACAATCGGTTCAAGGCTAACGTCCGCTCCGCAACCTGCGTTTCCACCTGTTGCTTCGCTTCAAACACCATGCGTTGACAATGCTCCGTCATGGTCATGATTTGCCTAATTTCGCTAGTCGACTGGCGGGAAACCAGCGGCAACTGGCTGGAAGCTTGTGATTGGACAAAGCCGAACATTTTTCGATGAATACGCCGAATGGGATGTATAAACACCGTATCCATGGTGAACGCCCACAGGAAACTCATGCCCCAAATGATGGCCATCAATAACCAATAAAACGCATTCAAGTGCTGAAGAACGGGCATGTGCTTCGCCTGCAGAATATTGAGTTCGAACCAATCCAGCTCAGGCAGGTAATTGAGTGCAACCAACGATGATGCGTCGTCATGATGCATCAAAATAGATAACGGCTCCTGCCCTGCTCGCTGCCGCTGCATCATCATGTTGACCTGATTCCAGTCCAATTCACTCGGCTGTGACATCTTCAGTGAGGCTGGTGAAGATGCGTCATCTGCATGCGGCGTCAGCAACGGTTGTCCATCGGCATTCAGCAGCAACGTCAACACGCCTTGTGTCTGTGACTCAGCGGGCGGCAAAGGCAAATCACGAAGATTCGTCTCGGTTTCGACAAACCCTAAGATTTGCTGATTGGCGATCATGAGCGTACGCACTTGTAACCAAGCTTCACGGCCATCATCGGGGTGCAGAATAGAGACCGAGGTTGTCTCATCAAGTTGGCGCTGTCCATTAATCGTGGGTGCCAAGGCCGCGTACTGAAAGTCGATCACATCGCTGACGGATGCGGTCTCAATGGGGGCGTTCACATCCAGGACCAAATGCAGGCGCGTTTCGCCCATCGTCGTGCGGTAGCGACGCAAGATGTCTGAGACACGGTGCTGCAACGACATATCGGCACTGTTCTGTATCCACATGTGCAACGTAGGTTCGTTTGACAAGCGCCGCGTCAACATGACTTGGTGCAAAATGGGCTGAAGCGCTTTCTGGCTGTCGTAACGAGCCAGCATGCCCGCCGCTTGTCCGAGCCATTCACTTTCAACTTGATGCAGAAGATAACGCGCGGCGCACGTTCCCACCACGCTGATACACAACGCCAACATGAGGTTGATGGAATAAATGCGCATCCTTAGTTTCATACCCAGCCATTCATGCTTATTGATGATTCAGAAAGACAGCTGTTGGTACTTTCTCAAAAAATTAAAATGAGAAATATCACTTAAAAGTTGCGTTTTGATCAGAGAGAGAGCTGGATCATGGTTTTAGAGCGATAAAAAAGGCAGCCCTTCGGCTGCCTTTGATGCGAAAATGAGGTTTACTTCGCTTTTTTGCGTTTGTCTGTGATGTCCCAGTGACCGTCGTTGTAAAGCGCCGTCCAACCGGATGGTTTGCCATCCGTTTCCGTACGAACGTAGTGCTCTTTACTCTTACGGCTAAAGCGAACCACCGCTTTCAGACCATCGGGATCTTGCGCAGGCGCATCGGCCAGATATTGGTATTTTTCTGGCAGGCGATCTTTGTATTTCGCCAACTCTTCCACCAATGGCGCGCGAGTTTCACGCGATTTAGGGAAGTTGCTCGCAGCAAGGAACAAACCCGAAGCACCGTCACGCAGTACAAAGTACGCATCTGAGTTTTCACACGGCAGTTCAGGGAAATGCACGGGATCTTCTTTTGGTGGCGCAACTTCGCCGTTACGAAGAATCTTACGTGTGTTCTTACAGGTTTCGCTAGTACAGTCCATGTATTTACCGAAGCGACCGTTTTTCAGTACCATGTCTGAACCACATTTGTCACACTCGACAACCGGACCATCGTAGCCTTTTACTTTGAACTCGCCTTGCTCAACGATGTAGCCTTCACAGTTCGGGTTGTTACCACAAACGTGCAGTTTACGCTTATCGTCAATCAGGTACGCGTCCATTGCTGTTTCACAGATTGGACAACGTTTCTTCGCGCGCAGCGCTGCGGTTTCAACGTCCTCTTCCAGCACGTTGATAATGCCATCTTCATCACCCAAGTTGATGGTGGTTTTACAACGCTCTTTCGGTGGCAACGCATAGCCTGAACAGCCAAGGAACACACCGGTTGAAGCCGTGCGAATTCCCATTGGGCGTGAACACGTCGGACACAAAATATTGGTCATCACGATATGGTTCGGTTTCATACCGCCGTGATCTTCATCTTGCTCAGCTGTTTCAAGGTTGTGGCTGAAGTCTTCAAAGAAGTTATCCAGCACGCCTTTCCAGCTGGTTTCACCTTCGGCAATTTGGTCCAGTTTCTGTTCCATACGCGCGGTGAAGTCGTAGTTCATGAGATCTTCGAAGCTGTCATCAAGACGGTCTGTCACGATCTCGCCCATCTTTTCAGCGTAGAAACGACGCTGATCCACTTTCACATAACCGCGGTCTTGAATGGTGGAAATGATGGATGCGTAAGTCGACGGACGACCGATACCGCGTTTTTCCAGTTCTTTAACCAGTGCCGCTTCCGTATAACGTGCGGGCGGCTTGGTAAAGTGCTGTTTTGGATCCAACTTCTCAAGTGACAGTGTCTCACCCACTTCAACCGCTGGCAGGATCTGATCTTCGTTCTTACCCAGTGGGCGCTGAACACGTGTCCAACCATCAAACTTCAGGATACGACCTTTCGCTTTCAGGGTGTATTCCGCAGCTTTCACGCTCACCGTGGTTGAATCGTATTTTGCAGGCGTCATTTGACACGACACAAATTGATTCCAAATCAGGGCATACAGTTTGTGCGCGTCAGCTTCCATACCTTCCAAGGCATCGGCTTTCACCGCCACATCAGATGGACGAATCGCTTCGTGCGCCTCTTGCGCCCCTTCTTTGCTGCCGTACACATTTGGCTTACCTGGCAGGTAAGCCTCACCGAATTCGCTCGTAATGTACTGACGAACCGCATCAACGGCTTCAGAACTGAGGTTGGTCGAGTCGGTACGCATGTAGGTAATGTAACCGGCTTCGTACAGACGTTGCGCCAACATCATGGTTTTCTTCACACCGTAACCTAAGCGAGTACTTGCCGCTTGTTGCAGTGTCGAGGTAATAAATGGGGCCGAAGGCTTGCTGCTGGTTGGCTTATCTTCGCGTTTGCACACTTCATAAGCCGCTTTTTGCAGCACAGACATGGCAGCCATTGCTTCTGCTTCATTCGAAGGTTTGAATGCAACGCCATCTTTCTGTGCCACCAGCAGGCGGAAATCTTCTTTGCTCGGTGTTTTGGTGTCTGCGTGAATATCCCAGAATTCTTCCGGCACAAACGCTTTGATTTCGCGCTCACGTTCCACCAGCAGTTTCACGGCAACCGACTGAACACGGCCAGCCGACAGACCACGAGCCACTTTTTTCCACAACAGTGGCGACACCATAAAGCCCACCACGCGGTCCATGAAACGACGCGCTTGCTGAGCATTCACGCCATCCATGTTCAGCTCACCAGGTTGTTGGAAAGCTTGTTGGATCGCGTTTTTGGTAATTTCGTTAAACACAACACGTTTATATCGCTCTTCATCGCCGCCGATGATCTCACGAAGGTGCCAAGCGATGGCTTCTCCCTCGCGGTCCAAGTCGGTTGCGAGATAAACGCTGTCTGCGTCTTTCGCTAGTTTCTGTAGTTCGGCAACGACCTTTTCTTTCCCCGGTAGGATTTGATAATTCGCTTCCCAACCGTGATAAGGGTCGACACCCATTTTTTTGATCAGTGCAGCCTTGTCTTTCTCTTTCTTTAAGCGCGCTTTTTCTTCCACACTTAAATTCTTAGTTGACGTAGGTGCTGCTTTTTTCGTAGTCGTACTGCTCTGACCGGCAGTAGGCAGATCGCGGACGTGACCGACACTAGACTTCACAATAAAGTCTTTGCCAAGATATTTGTTGATTGTTTTGGCCTTGGCTGGCGACTCCACTATAACGAGTGATTTACCCATAATTTGACTCAAATGTCCTTAATCACTATGCGAACAGTCGTCGCATTGACGTTCTAAAATATTGCTTCTTTTTTTACTATCGAGCCGAACAAAGAGAAGATCAACTTGTTTTTTTAAAAAACCATTTATTTGCTCGACAATTGGACGAAAGCGTATTGGTGCATCGAAAACCCGCACATACTAAAGTGACATTGCGGAAGGCGCGACTGCAAACGAGTGAAATATGGAACAAATCACAGTTTGATCATCAACAAGAATGTGACTTTATCTGTTTTTGATCATGGTTTTTGCGTGTCACAGTCCTAAACTGTGGGCAGTTCAACCCTGAGGAGATCTACTATGAGCGATAAGACAAGCATCAGCGAATTTGATTTACTGCTGATCGCCAACCAACTGATTCAGGAGCATGAAAACTACATGGACGGCATGCGTGCAGACAGTGTGGAAGAGAAAGACGGCGTCCTGGTGTTTAAAGGCAACTACTTTCTCGATGATAAAGGGCTGCCAACACCAAAAACCACGGCGGTGTTCAATATGTTCAAATATCTCGCCCATCAGCTTTCAAAAGAGTTTACGCTGCAAAAATAATAAAAGCCTCTTTATGAGGCTTTTATTTCAATCACTTTAATGACTCAGTTGTGCAAACTTATCAAAGTAATCTGGGAACGTTTTTGACGTACACTTCGGATCATTGATGGTCACTGGGATATCGCTCAACGCAACGAGCGAGAAGCACATGGCCATGCGGTGATCGTCATACGTGTCAATCGCTGCGTGAATCAACTTTTGAGGTGGCGTGATGATGATGTAATCCTCACCCTCTTCTACCGTCGCACCCACTTTACGTAGCTCAGTTGCCATCGCCGCCAAACGATCCGTCTCTTTCACACGCCAGTTATACACATTGCGAATGGCGGTGGTGCCGTTGGCAAACAACGCGGCCGTGGCAATGGTCATCGCCGCATCCGGAATGTGGTTGAAATCCAAATCAACCGCATTGAGTTCGCCGCGGCGAGCAATGACGTAATCTTCCCCCCACTCAATGTGCGCGCCCATTTTTTCCAGCGCTTCTGCAAACTGAATGTCACCTTGAATGCTGTTTTTCCCAATACCGGTCACTTTCACCTGACCGCCCTTGATGGCCGCTGCCGCGAGGAAATAAGACGCCGAAGAGGCATCCCCTTCAACCAGAAAGTTGCCAGGCGATACATAAGACTGACCCGCCGGAATCACAAATTCTTGGTAATCGTTGTTGATCACCTGAACGCCGAACTGTTCCATGATGTGCAATGTGATATCAATGTACGGTTTGGAAACCAATTCACCATCAATTTGAATGGTCACTTTACCTTTGGCCAGTGGCGCCGACATCAAAAATGCCGTTAAGAATTGGCTAGAAATCGACCCATCGATCGTCACGGTGCCTGATTCAAGCCCAGTCCCGGTAATGCGTAATGGTGGGTAGTTTTCATTTTCGAGATATTCGATTTGCGCGCCAGCTTGACGCAGCGCATCGACCAAATGGCCAATCGGACGCTCTTTCATACGTGGTTCACCGGTTAAGATGAACTCGCCTTCGCCTAAACAGAGCGCCGCCGCCAGTGGGCGCATCGCGGTGCCTGCATTGCCGAGGAACAGCTCTTGAAGTTCAGACACGGTAAACGGCTTACCCAGTCCTTCCACTTCACATTCAGTTTTATCTTCTGACAGGCGATACACCACGCCCAGCTTGCTCAGCGCATTCAACATGTGGCGAATATCGTCACTGTCGAGTAGATTGGTCAGACGAGTCGTACCTTTGGCGAGTGCCGCAAGTAATAAAGCGCGGTTTGATACACTTTTAGAACCCGGAAGGTTCACTTCTCCGTCAATTTTTGAAATGGGTTGTAACGTGAGGCTTTCCATTAAAGTTGTGTTCCTTGCACCGCCACTATTCCTGTTTTTATTTAGGGCAGTGAAAATTCTTCGTAACCGCAGACTAACCAAATTCCCAAAGGAGCGCCAGTGCTAATCTGCGGTTTAAAATGAAATTCTTGCCAGGCCCACGCAGCCAGCAAAATTGCATGTTGTAAGGGTTATAATTCCTTATCAACGCGAACGCCATCATTAAAATAGAGAATACGAACGCGATCGCCTGGGCTAAATAACATATGACGATCGACATCTTGAATCACATCGATTAACTTGCCGTCGGCGGTTTTAATCAGAACTTCCACCAAGCGATATTCGACCTGATAACTTTGATTGGCGTTGGCACGCGCCACACCTGCGCCAGCCACAGCGCCAATGGCAGTGGCCACCTCTCTGCCATGACCATCACCAAACTGGTTGCCAATCAAGCCGCCGACAACGGCACCAAGTAAAGTTTCCCAGCCGTTTGCTTTGGAGTGCACCATGTCTTGCTGAGAGATGTAGCGAACGGTTTCAATTTGACCAAACACCACGTCGTTCACCGGGCGTGCTTGATTTCGCTGATAGGCAGCATTGGCAAACAGAGGAAAAATCAATAAGATCCATAACCAGCGTTTCATGTTTATCTCCTTTGAGGGATGACTGTTATTGGGACAATGTTGAGCGACTAGGAAACCGATCACGCAATGGCGATATATCTCACCGAACTGGCGTTGGAACATTTTGATTTTCCGTCGCCCTATTCCGCACTCAAAGAGCCCAATGGTTTACTGGCCTTTGGCGGGGACCTGAATCCAACGCGTATTTACCAGGGTTACCAGCAGGGCATCTTCCCGTGGTTTGGCCCCGGTGAACCCATTTTATGGTGGAGCCCGTCGCCAAGAGCCGTGTTTGATCCTAAGACCTTCATACCGGCAAAAAGTGTGAAAAAATTTCAGCGCAAGCATCAATATACCGTCAGTATTAATCATGCCACGACGGATGTCATCGAAATGTGCGCCGCGGTGCGCTCCCCACAAGAGACATGGTTGAATGAGCCGATGCGCCAGGCTTACGGGCAATTGGCTCGCGAAGGCAAATGTCATTCCGTGGAGGTGTGGCAGCACGACACCTTGGTGGGCGGGCTGTACGGCATTGAAGTGGGTCAATTATTTTGTGGCGAATCGATGTTTAGCACCGCGACCAACGCCTCTAAAATCGCCCTGTGGTATTTTTGCCACCATTTCAGCCCCCATCAGGGCAAACTGATTGACTGCCAAGTGATGAACCCACACCTTAAATCATTGGGCGCTAAGGAATTATCCCGCGACAACTTTATGCAATCGTTGCTATCTTTAAAAGAACAGCATGTCACAGAACGTTGTTTTCAACCCCAGTGGCTCTCGTGCCCCGTTGAAACATCTGCTGAGGAGTAATTATGAGTTCCGATCTGCAACAGATTCGTATTGGTCTCACCAACAACCACCCGTGCAGCTACCTTAAAGACCGCATGGAGCGCGTGGCAGTGGCCATCGACACTCAGATGCAAACCCCCGAGAACTATGAAATTTTGCTGGCGAACGGGTTTCGTCGTAGCGGCGACACCATCTATAAGCCCCATTGCGATACGTGCAGCGCATGCGAAGCGCTCCGCGTTTCCGTGGCCGACTTTACGCCCTCAAAAAGCCAAAAACGCTTGCTGAATAAGACGCGGGACGATGTGCGTTGGGAGCTCAAAGAGACCATGGATAGCGAGTGGTTCGCACTCTACGCCCGTTATATCAAAGCCCGTCATCGCGATGGCAGCATGTACCCGCCTCGTAAAGATGAGTTTGATAAATTTGCCCATTCGCTGTGGTTAGAGACCCGTTATCTTCATATTTATCAGAACGATAAGTTAATTGCCGTTGCCATTACTGACTTCATGCCCCATTGCGCCAGCGCGTTCTATACTTTCTTTGATCCTGATCTGACCTTGTCCATCGGGACCTTGGGGGTCCTCATTCAGTTGGAACTGTGTCGCCAGATGAACAAACAGTGGCTTTATTTGGGATATCAAATCGATGAATGCCCTGCCATGAACTACAAAGTGCGCTTCCAACCTCATCAAAGGCTAGTAAATCAGCGTTGGCAAGGGTAGAATACGCCCCAACTTTACTTATTGATCGATTAACGGCAGAATGCGACCGTTAATTTTTGCCTAATTTCTAAAGAGGATTAAATGGCTAAAGAAGACGTAATTGAGATGCAAGGTACTGTCCTTGATACTCTTCCAAACACAATGTTCCGTGTTGAGCTAGAAAACGGTCACACAGTGACAGCTCACATCTCTGGTAAAATGCGTAAGAACTACATCCGTATCCTTACTGGTGACAAAGTGACTGTTGAGATGACTCCGTACGACCTGACTAAAGGCCGCATCGTCTTCCGTGCTCGTTAATCACTGATTTTCGAATGCAACAAAAACGGAGCTATAAGCTCCGTTTTTGTTGCCTAAGAGACAGAACGACAAAGAAAAAGCGCACTACAAAGAGTGCGCTTTTTTATGGATGATAATTGGACCTAAGCGAAATGCTTTCGCACCATCAGTGAACCACTTCTTCTTTGGTTCCCATGTACTCAAAGGTCAGTTGGTCATCGTTCAGATTCACCTTCACCGTGCCCCCATCAACCAGTGAGCCAAACAGCAGCTCATTCGCCAACGGTTTCTTCAGTTGTTCCTGAATCACACGTCCCATTGGACGGGCACCCATGTCACGGTCATAACCTCTGACCGCCAACCAGTGACGAGCGTCTTCCGAGACCTCCAGAGACACACCGCGTGCATCCAACTGAACCTGAAGCTCGACGATGAACTTGTCGACCACCTGATGAATCACACGTTCGTCCAGCGCGTTAAACCAGATGATGTGGTCAAGGCGGTTACGGAACTCAGGTGTGAACACTTTCTTGATTTCCGCCATCGCATCATGGCTGTGGTCCTGCTGAATCATACCAATGGACTTCTTCACAGTTTCCGCCACACCCGCGTTGGTGGTCATCACCAAAATGACATTACGGAAGTCGGCTTTACGACCGTTGTTATCCGTTAGCGTGCCGTTATCCATGACCTGCAATAGCAAGTTGAAGATATCCGGGTGCGCTTTCTCAATCTCATCTAGCAATACCACCGAATGAGGATGCTTAATCACCGCATCGGTCAACAGGCCGCCTTGGTCGAAACCTACGTAGCCCGGAGGCGCACCAATCAAACGGCTGACCGAATGACGTTCACCGTATTCCGACATGTCAAAGCGCAGCAGTTCGATGCCCAGCAGTTTCGACAGTTGCACAGTGACTTCGGTTTTACCCACACCCGTTGGACCAGCAAACAAGAATGACCCCACCGGACGATTATCCGAGCCCAATCCTGCACGAGTCAGTTTGATGGATTCAGACAGCACATCAATGGCATTGTCTTGTCCGAACACCAGCATCTTCATTTTCTGATCAAGATTTTTCAGAATATCTTTATCCGAAGAAGAGACTGATTTTTCGGGAATACGCGCCATTTTAGCCACCATGGCTTCGATATCCGCCACACCGACGGTTTTCTTACGGCGACTCGCTGGCAGCAAGCGAACTCGCGCGCCCGCTTCGTCAATCACGTCAATCGCTTTATCAGGCAGATGACGTTCGTTGATGTATTTCGCCGACAGTTCCACCGCAGCACGCAGTGCTTCTTTGGTGTAACGCACATCATGGTGCGCTTCATATTTCGGTTTCAGCCCCATCAGAATCTTCGTGGTGTCATCAAGTGATGGTTCCACAATGTCGATTTTTTGGAAGCGGCGAGATAGCGCACGCTCTTTTTCAAAAATATTGCTGTATTCCTGATACGTGGTCGACCCAATACAGCGCAACTTACCACTGCTCAGCAACGGTTTGATGAGGTTCGCCGCATCGACTTGCCCGCCAGAAGCGGCACCCGCACCAATGATGGTGTGGATTTCATCAATGAACAGAATGGCGTCTTTTTCTTTCTCAAGCTGTTTCAAAATCGATTTGAAACGTTTTTCAAAATCACCACGGTACTTGGTGCCTGCCAGCAGCGAACCGATGTCCAGCGAGTAAATCACGCTGTCTTGAATCACTTCCGGTACTTGGCCTTCCACGATTCGCCATGCAAGGCCTTCCGCGATGGCCGTTTTACCGACACCCGCCTCACCCACTAACAGCGGGTTATTTTTACGGCGGCGACACAGCACTTGAATGGTTCGTTCCAGCTCTTTATCACGACCAATCAGCGGGTCGATCTGACCTTGTTTCGCCAAATTGTTCAAGTTGGTCGCAAAGCTTTCCAAACGTTCGTCAGCGCTGATCTCTTCACCGCTCTCCGTACCGAATGAATCCGGTGATGATTCATCGCCAGAGCTCGATGCTTTGGTGATGCCGTGTGAAATGTAGTTCACGATATCCAAACGACTGATGTCGTTTTTCTTCAGCAAGTATGCTGCGTGAGATTCCTGTTCACTGAAAATCGCCACCAGCACGTTTGCACCAGTCACTTCACTGCGGCCAGAAGACTGAACATGGAACACCGCACGCTGAAGCACACGCTGGAAACTCAACGTTGGTTGGGTTTCACGTGTTTCATCGTTTTCAGGAATCAGGGGGGTTGTTTGATCGATAAACGTGTCAAGTTCACGACGTAGTATGTCGATGTCTGCCTGACAGGCCAGTAATGCTTCCTTCGCTGCATCGTTTTCCAGCAATGCAAGTAGGAGGTGCTCGACGGTCATAAATTCATGTCTTTTGTCTCGCGCTCGAGCGAACGCGCCGTTTAGACTCGACTCTAGTTCTTTGTTAAGCATAAGGCCTCCTTAAGGAACAACCACATTGTCGTCGCAAGTATTAAGCTCGCTCCATGGTACACAGAAGTGGATGCTCATTTTCCCTTGAGTACATTGTCACCTGTGCGACTTTCGTCTCTGCAACCTCTGCAGTAAATGTGCCACAAATTGCTTTCCCTTCGTAATGCACCTTCAGCATCACTTGAGTCGCTCGTTCTATATCCATCGAGAAAAAACGCTCCAGGATTTCGATAACAAAGTCCATCGGTGTGTAATCATCGTTGTTTAACACTACGTTATACATCGCCGGTGGCTTAATTGCTGTTTCTTCTCGCTCCAGTAAATCTGAGCCTGGAGTCACCCATTCAAAGTTTCTACTCATGACGGCCGTGTTTCAGACTGTTTCTCATACAAATTAGACATTTCAGTCTCTTCTATCAGCACGGTTTCATAACCTAACATGCTGTCAGTTCAGGTGAAAAACAACCCTTACTAAGAGACTAATGCAGCAATTGTATCGCTGCAAATAAAACATTGCTATCCGGGCTCATCACACAAGCGAACGTTTAAAAATCCGCCATCATTATGCAAACCCATTCACAATATGCATCGCTATTTGCAAATGTCATCTTTATCAAAATGCGACGATAGCAACGCGAAAGTTAACGAAGTTGCAATTAAACGATGGGAACGTCAGTTAGAGAGACAACAATAGTGATTTACTTATAAAACTCCGTACCTTTATACGTTTTTCCTATTGACTGTGTTCAATCATTGACTACATTGGTCAATTAGTGACTAAAAATTTGGCAGCGGCTGAATGGCTATTCACGATTGAGAAAACGCCAAGATGGAAAATAGTGAGGGTTTTCTTCAACAACATCAGTAAATAAATGCATGAGGGATGTATAGCATGGCTACAGGTACAGTAAAATGGTTCAACAACGCCAAAGGATTTGGGTTTATTTGTCCGGAAGGTGAAGATGGAGACATTTTTGCGCACTACTCAACGATCAAAATGGATGGCTACCGCACGTTGAAGGCGGGTCAGCAAGTGTCGTATGAGGTTGAACAAGGACCGAAAGGCTACCACGCAAGCAGCGTCGTACCGATTGAAGGTCAATTAGCAAAATAATCGCTGCCAATTGTTGTAAATAAAAAACGGTATTTGTACCGGAGTAACATGAGCCAACCCCCATTCGTCAAGTGGTCACTTTTCGTCAATTGGGTGTTGGCTCTTTGTTTTTGAATGAAACGTGAGGCGATCGTGCGTTAAATATCTAACGCAGCATGATGCCCTTGGTAAATCGCGGTTGTAATGGTTGAGACTTTCACGCAGTCGCCCACTTGCGCTACCAGCGGTGCGCAATCCCACAATTCATCCACACTCGCACGGCGAGAACGCTGACCTAGCGCGCAGATCACGCTGGACCCATCGATATGCACGGTTTCGCCATCCGCATTTTCACACACCACACCATCAGCACGCACTTCAACGGCTTTGTGATTTTTCAACACAGTAATGCCAGATTTTTCAATTTCAGCCAGCAACAACGGACGATGACGGATATTCGCATCAGGTGACAACTCGCTGTTCATTTCAATCAATGTCACGTTTTTGTGTTCACGCGCTAAGTGAATTGCAGCTTCACACCCCGCCAAGCCACCACCGAGCACGATCACGTCGTGACTGATGTCGTTGACGTGATGATGGTAGTCATTAATCAGCACAGCGTTCTCTTTCAATCCACTGATCGGTGGCATAAACGGTGCGGAACCGACCGCCAGAATAATGTGATCGGGTTGAATCGCATCAGCATAGGCTTTATCCACCATGGTGTTCAAACGAATGTCGACGCCGGCGTCTTCACACAGTTTGCCCAACGTAACACCCAGTTGGTACATCTCGTATTTGAAAGAAATGGCCTGTTCACCAATCAAGATGCCGCCCACTTCATCGCCCTTTTCACACAAAATAACGTCATGACCGCGTTTCGCAGCGGTTAGCGCGGCTTGCAGACCCGCAGGACCACCACCAACCACCAGCACTTTTTTCTTCGTTGCCGCTGGAACAATTTCCAATCCATCCAACTCACGACCGATAATTGGGTTCACGGTACAACGACGCGTCGCGGTTTGTGCGCGCTCGGCCATGCAAGTGAAACAACGCAGACAGCGCACAATGCGGTCATCTTGGTTAGTGATCACTTTCTTCGGCAATTCTGGGTCCGCCAACAGCGCTCGCGCCATTTCCACGATATCCGCTTTGCCGGAAGCGATGATCTCTTCCATTTGTGCTGGATCGTTCAAACCACCAATCGTTGCCACAGGCACAGACACCTGTTGTTTGATGGCTTCCGCCAGATACACGTTGCTGCCGTGTGGCAAGAACATGGATGGGTGAGTCACGCCAAAGCCACGTTGATACGTGCCTGCAGACACGTGTAGCAAATCGATACGACTTTCAATCAGCTTGGCAATTTCGATCCCTTCCGCTAAGTCGTAGCCCCCCTCAAATAGCTCTGAACCACTTAAGCGAAACTCAATAGGGAAACCCGGACCAACCGCCTTACGCACGCTGTCTAACACTTCTTGTGCAAAACGCACGCGGTTTTCGATGCTACCGCCGTATTTGTCGGTACGTTTGTTAAAGTAAGGCGACAGGAACTGGTTGATCAACCAACCATGGCCACCATGCACCATCACCATTTCAAAACCTGCGCGTTTGGCGAGTGCAGCTTTTTCGCCGTAGGCCGCAACGATGTCGTCAATCAGCGCTTGTGTCAGCTCTCGCACTTCACGACCATCAGGACGTGTGGTGTTACTTGGTCCCCATTGGCACAAGCCTTCTTTTTTGCTCTTGTCGGTGAGGTACGTCCCTGCGTATTGGCCGGAGTGAGACAGCTCCACGCTGGCAATCGCGCCATGGCGACGAATCGCATCCGCTGTGTATGTAAAGCTGGCAAGCGATCCCGGTGTTTGTAAATCTAGGTGGTACATGTGCGAGCCTTCGGTCTCTGGGTGAACCACCAATTCACTCACGGTGACACTCGACACGCCACCTTTGGCTCGGTTTTCATAAAACTTGGTTGATGCCGGGCCAATGGTGCAATCTGCAGTGATGTCGGTGCCGCCCATTGGCGCACCAAACATGCGGTTTCTAAAGTACACGTTACCAATTTTGATGGGTTTGCTGAGGTGTGGAAATTTTCTTTTCATAGCGATATGCCCGTTACAAATTTTTTGGATGCGCTTGCACAGTAAGCTTTTGATTTGAAGCTTGGTTCACCATGCGAAACACGAAAGATAGAATCAGACCAAGAACACTAAATGCGATACCAATTAAGAAGGCGTGGTCAAAGCTGCGGGTGGCGTTAAAGACGCTACGCATAATGGTTGGGCCACAGAAACCTGCGACAGCAAACCCGGTAAACATAATCCCAAAGTTCACGCTGTTGTTTTTGGGCCCAAATTGATCGGCAGTCAGGCCAGGGAAAACGCCCATAAAAGAGCCAAAACAGATTCCCACGATCGATAATCCGATGTAGAACTCTGTCACATCACCTTGGCCGGCAATGTACAGCAGATACAGGCCAATGATGGAGAGTAAACAGGTCAACGCTAAGGTATTGAGTCGGCCAATGCGGTCAGACAACACGCCAGCCAGCACGCGACCAGACACATTGAAGAACGCCAAGGTCGAGACCGCGCCAGTCGCTGCTGCGACATCCATCCCAATCATGTTTTGTGCCATGGGGTAAGCCAGTGGTATGCACATCAATCCGGCAACTGCGCCAGACATCAATAAGCAGATCAGCACGTAGAAAGTTGGCGAGGCCAGCATCTCTTTCCAATCTTTGTTGACAATCGCAGGGGCACCCGCTGTGTGTTTTGGCTCCCAACCCGCCGGTTTGAATCCATCGGGACATTTGGTAATCACTAACCCGCTGGCGCAGACAATCACCGTAAATACGGCACCAATGATTTTGAATGCGGCAATGACGCCGAACGAAGAAATGATGACCGCGGCAATGGGTGGAATGATGACGGAACTGACGCCAAACAACGCGGTGGTTAAACCACCCACAAGGCCACGATGATCAGGGAAGAATTTGATGCTGGTGCTGATGGTTGCCCCGTACACCATGCCGAGTCCTAACCCGGTGACAATGCCATAACTCCACACCAAATGATTGAGTTGTGTGGCATAACCCGACAGGAACATGCCGCCGCCAAACAACAACCCACCGATGAAAATCACCAGTTTCGGGCCAAATGTGTCGTTAATTTTGCCGCCAGAAATCATGGTAATGGGGCCGACAGAGTTACACACAATAAACACAATGGCTAAGTCTGTCCCGGTTAACGTGATGCCATTGAGCGCCCCCAAGTATTGCGCCATGGGCGTTGAAAACACGCTCCATGCGTACATCGATCCAACGCATAAATTAATAAAACAGCAGGCCACTAAAATAGCCCAACGTTTTTGAGTATAGGCTTCGGTCATAACGCCTTCCCCTGAATCCTGTCGCATCGGTACATGTTCATTCACCCCTCCAATCTCTCTTCAAATTCATATTTATTCGAAAACATGTAAATATTGACATGTTTGCATTGACTCATTCTTTGTTCGAAATCAGGTTTATTGTTCGATTTTGGGCGCTTTGATATGATTTGATGAAAATTGATCGACGAGAACGTACGAATGAGACTACTCAAATATGCCATTCTGGGGTTATTAAACCGTCATTCGATGACCGGATATGACATAGCAAAAGAGTTCAATTACGAATTAGCGGAGTTTTGGCACGCCAACCACAGCCAGATTTATACCGAGCTGAAGAAGCTGCATCAGGAAAAATTGGTGACGTTTGATATTGAGATCAGCGGCGATATTTTAGAGAAAAAGTCCTACACCATTACTGAAGAAGGTCGGGATCAGCTCATTCGCTGGTTGCACAAAGATGAAATGATGGGGAAAACCGCGAAGGATGTGTTTCGCGTCCGGATGTATTTTTCCAATAACATCGATTTGACTAGCCGCGTTAAATTGCTCGAAAGCCAAAAGATGCAACACACCAAGCGCCTCAATGCGTTGAAAAAAACCTTGGAGCAATACCCGGATGTTCCGGCTCTTGACAGCGATCGATTTGGTGACTTCATCATTCTGGAAAACGCCATTATGCGAGAAGAGATGACCCTCGAATGGCTTAATAAAGTCATCGGGTATTGCGACTCATCCCCAGTGCCGCAATCCGTCGATGAAAACTAAGATGGAGACGATGAGGGTGATGAAGATGATGAAGATGAAATAGCGCCGAAAACACGCGCTTCCGCGCCCTCTCCTTTGCGCAAAAACTGACATAAAAAACGGCCCATCTCAGGGCCGTTTTTATTGCTCGCTCGAGTCGACGAGAAACGAGACTTACGCGCGATCCACGATGTGGTTTAGCGTCGCACTCGGGCGCATCAGTGGCGCCACTTTCTCAAAGACTGGCAGGTAGTAACCGCCCAAATCACCCGCAACGCCTTGCGCGCTATTCAATTCAGCAACGATTGTCGCTTCGTTGGCTTTCAGCTGTTGCGCGATTGGGGCAAATTCCGCAGCCAGATCCGCATCTGCCGTCTGCTCTGCCAGAGCTTCCGCCCAATACATCGCGAGATAGAAGTGACTACCACGGTTATCCAGTTCACCCACTTTACGTGATGGTGACTTGTTGGTATCAAGGAATTTGCCCGTTGCTTTGTCCAATGCGTCCGCCAGAACCTGTGCTTTCGCATTGCCAGTCACCACGCTCAGGTGCTCCAGAGAAGCAGCCAGAGCCAGGAATTCACCCAGTGAGTCCCAACGCAGGTGGTTTTCTTTCTGTACTTGTTGAACGTGTTTTGGAGCCGAGCCGCCTGCGCCAGTCTCAAACAGACCACCACCATTCATCAGTGGCACGATAGACAGCATTTTCGCTGACGTACCCAGTTCCAGAATTGGGAACAAGTCAGTCAGGTAGTCACGCAGTACGTTACCCGTTACGGAGATCGTGTCCAGACCTTGCTTGATACGAACCAGTGAGAACTTCGTCGCTTCAACCGGAGACAGGATCTTGATGTCCAGACCAGCTGTGTCGTGCTCAGGCAGGTACTGGTTCACTTTCTTGATCAGCTCTGCATCGTGCGCACGCGCTTCGTCCAGCCAGAATACCGCTGGTGCGCCAGATGCGCGAGCGCGAGTTACCGCCAGTTTCACCCAATCTTGGATTGGCGCATCTTTCACCTGACACATACGGAAGATGTCGCCTGCTTCCACAGCTTGCTCAAGCAGAACATTGCCTTCAGCATCGACAACACGCACAGCGCCGTCTGCATCAAGGATGAACGTTTTATCGTGTGAGCCGTACTCTTCCGCTTTCTGAGCCATTAGACCCACGTTCGGTACGCTGCCCATGGTGGTTGGGTCAAACGCGCCGTTCTCTTTGCAGAACTCGATCACCGCTTGGTAAACGCCTGAGTAACAACGGTCGGGGATCATCGCTTTCGTATCTTTCTGTTTACCGTCTGGGCCCCACATTTGACCAGAAGAACGAATCATCGCAGGCATAGACGCATCAACGATAATGTCACTTGGGACATGCAGGTTGGTGATGCCACGGTCAGAATCAACCATCGCCAGTGGTGGTTGAGTGTTGTAAACCGCTTGAATCGCCGCTTCAATTTCAGTGCGCTGCGCTTCTGGCAGAGTCTGAATTTTCGCGTACACATCGCCCAAGCCGTTGTTCACGTCAACGCCCAGCTCTTCAAATACTTTACCGTATTTCGCAAACACGTCTTTGTAGTACACCTTCACCGCGTGACCAAAAATCACGGGGTCAGACACTTTCATCATGGTCGCTTTCATGTGCAGCGACAGCAGAACGTTCTGCGCTTTCGCATCCGCAATTTCTTTTTCAAAGAATTCAACCAGTGCTTTTTTGCTGAGCACGCTGGTGTCGATGATTTCTTTGTCTTGCAGGGCAAATGGTTTCTTCAGCACTTTGGTTGAGCCATCGTCGCCAACAAACTCAATTGAAACTTGCGTTGCACCGCTCAGCGTCACCGATTTCTCGCTGCCAAAGAAGTCTTTATCTTCCATGCTTGAAACGTGTGATTGAGAGTCTTTGGACCATGCGCCCATTGAGTGTGGGTTTTTCTTCGCATAGTTCTTCACTGATGCTGGCGCGCGACGGTCAGAGTTTCCTTCACGCAGCACTGGGTTTACGGCGCTACCTTTAATTTTGTCGTACGTTGCTTTGATCGCTTCTTCTTCGTACGTGCTTGGCTCTTCAGGGTAATTTGGTAGCGCGTAGCCTTTCTCTTGCAGCTCTTTGATCGCAGCTTTCAGCTGAGGAATCGAGGCAGAAATGTTTGGCAGTTTGATGATGTTTGCTTCTGGCGTCTGAGCCAATTCGCCCAGTTCAGCCAGTGCGTCACCAATGCGTTGTTCTTCTTTCAAATGCTCAGGGAAGTTGGCCAGAATGCGGCCTGCTAGTGAAATGTCACGCGTGTCAACGTTGATGCCTGACGATGCCGTGAAAGACTGAATGATTGGCAGCAATGAATACGTAGCCAGTGCCGGTGCTTCGTCAGTAATAGTGTAGATAATTGTAGGTTTTTCTGTAGGCATGAACTTTCCCTATGTGTTCTAACAGCACCATTGGATGAAACGGCACTGTGTGAATGTCCGTACTCAAGTAAGTATTACATCCTCAAACTTGCGCACGATAATCCCACTCTTTCAAGTCTCAGGTCGAACGACATTCATTGTGTTCGGTTTAGTCCGTGAGTGAAGGTAGTTATAATTAAACAAAAGCAAGATAATAGTCTATCATCTTGTTCGTTAATCCTGTTTTCGGGCGCGCAAATGATAGCCCAAAATCGTTCGCCAGAAAACTTTCAAACACAACTCATTCACATTTTTGCAAGGTACTTAACATGTCATCCCGCTCACCGCGAGCTGCATCCTCTTCTCCTCGTCCAGCAGGCAAACCTCATTTTAAACGGGCAAAACGCCCAAGTTCTGCACGCTCAACTCAGCCGACATCCACGTCGCGTTCACGGACTGACAAACCGAGAGTGTCACCTCAAGAACGTCAAGTGGTGATTTTTAACAAGCCGTTCGACACGCTGAGTCAGTTTACCGACGGGGATGGGCGTAAAACGCTGGCCGACTTCATTCCAGTCAAAGATGTGTATGCCGCCGGCCGCCTCGATCGCGACAGTGAAGGCCTGATGGTGTTGACCAACGATGGCATTTTGCAAGCCAAGCTGACCCAGCCGCAATCCAAATCACCCAAAACCTATTGGGTGCAAGTGGAAGGCGCGCCTCAGGAAGCCGATCTCGACAAGCTCAGAAACGGCGTGGAATTGAAAGATGGCCTGACCCTGCCTGCCATCGTTGAAATCATACCGGAACCCGAGGTGTGGGAACGTCATCCACCGGTGCGCTTTCGCGCCGCCATTCCGACCACCTGGCTCGCCATTACCATTATTGAAGGGCGCAACCGCCAAGTACGCCGTATGACGGCCAATATTGGCTTCCCGACCTTGCGTCTGATTCGTTATTCAATGGGTGACATTGTTTTGGGCGATCTACAGCCCGGAGAATGGAAACACATTGAGATTTAATGTGCCGACATCCCATAAAAAAACGCCCCAATTCGGGGCGTTTTTTGTGTTTACTTGTGACGTTCTTTGAGCTTATCAATCACATCGCTCATCGATAACCCTTGGTCTTGTAATAAAACCAACAGGTGATAGATCAAATCCGCCGATTCGCAAATCAGCTCCGCCTTATCGCCCGACGTCGCCGCAAGCGCGACTTCAACGCCTTCTTCGCCCACTTTCTGCGAAATGCGTTTGGTACCACGCGCATAAAGGCTAGCGGTGTAAGAGGATTCTGGGTCGGCACTCTTGCGGGCAGCCAGTAGCTGCTCAAGTTGATGAAGCCACACCATTTGCGACTCCTCTTGTGCGTCACCATCCCAGCACGTCGTTGTCCCCGTGTGACACGTTGGGCCAATTGGATTCACTTTGACCAGCAACGTATCTTGGTCGCAATCAAGCGCGATGTTTTTTAGTTCAAGTACATTGCCCGATGTCTCGCCTTTGGTCCAAAGACGTTGCTTAGTGCGCGAGAAAAACGTCACTTGATTGGTTGCTATCGTTTTCGCCAGCGCATCTTGGTTCATGTAGCCCATCATCAACACTTGGCTGGATGAGAAATCTTGAACGATCGCCGGCACCAGACCATCGACCTTGTCCCAATTAATGCGGTCTGAGAGCGCTGTCATTACTGCTTGGCTCATCCTCTTACCTCGATCTGTTGTTGTTTTAGATAGTGTTTGAGTTCACCGATATTGATGATTTGCTTGTGAAATACCGATGCCGCTAGCGCGCCGTCGACATTCGCCAACTTAAACGCGTCAGCAAAGTGTTCCATCGCGCCCGCGCCGCCCGAAGCAATCAGCGGCACTTTACAGACTGCACGTACCATATTGAGCTGCTCTAAATCGTAGCCATTTCGCACGCCATCTTGGTTCATCATATTCAGCACGATTTCACCTGCACCACGCTTTTGCACTTCTTGCACCCAATCTTTGGTTTCCCATTGGGTGGCTTTGGTGCGCGCTTCATCACCGGTAAATTGGTAAACCTGATATTTGCCCGTCTCTTTGTCGTAATAGGAATCGATGCCGACGACAATACATTGAACACCAAATTTATCCGCTAAATCAGTGATGAGCTGCGGATTGGCCAACGCGGGTGAGTTGATGGAGACTTTGTCAGCACCAAACTCCAGAATGCGCGCCGCGTCATCTGCGGATTTAATGCCACCCGCCACGCAGAACGGAATATCGATCACTTCTGCAACGCGAGCCACCCAGCTCTTATCCACCACTCGGCCATCGCTTGATGCGGTGATATCGTAAAACACCAGCTCATCAGCACCTTCTTCTGCGTAACGTTTTGCCAGCGGTACGATGTCACCGATGATTTCGTGGTTACGAAACTGAACGCCCTTCACCACCTGTCCATCACGGACATCAAGACACGGAATTATGCGTTTTGCCAACATGCGAATGCCTCCTCAGCGGTGAATTTACCATCCAGCAACGCGCGGCCAACAATCACGCCTGCCACGCCAGTGTCTTTCAGCGCTTCGATATCCGCTAAGCTGCCAATGCCACCAGATGACTGGAATTGCACTTGCGGGTACTGCTTGCACAAGTCGACATACAAGTCCACGTTGGAACCGGCCAACGTGCCGTCGCGTGAAATATCGGTACACAGAACGTGTTTGAGCCCAACGGTCAGGTAGTCCTCAATCAGCGCTTCAATGGTCACGCCTGAATCTTCCTGCCAACCGGAGATAGCGACTCTGCGCACACCGCTGTCATCGATGTTGATGTCGAGTGCGAGCACGATTTTCTCCGCGCCATATTTGCTCATCCAGCCTTTCACCAGCTCCGGCTGCTTGACCGCTGTGGAGCCGACAACCACCCGTTGCGCGCCTGCTTCCAGCAGGTCAATCACATCTTGTTCGCTGCGTACGCCGCCACCAATTTGAATATTGGCTGGCGTACTCGCCAAGAGCTTGGCAATTAAGTCCAGCTGGCGCGCAGAGGTGTCTTTCGCACCCGTTAAATCCACCAAGTGCAGCCAGTTCGCCCCCGCTTGGTGATACAGGTTGAACTGCGCTGCCGGGTCTACTTTGTATTCGGTCACTTGGCCGTAATCGCCTTGATAAAGGCGGACGACCTGACCTTCAATTAAATCTAATGCGGGAATGATCATTCTAAATCCTTATGCCAGCCTGACGACAGGGTCGTCAGGCGCCAATCCTTACAGTTCCAAAAAGTTTCGAATCAGTTGAGAGCCAGCTTTTGATGAACGTTCTGGGTGAAACTGCACCCCGTAGTAGTTGCCGTTTTGAATCGCAGCGCTGAAGGGCTGACCGTATTCACATTGCGCAATGGTGTAATCGCCAACCGGCATGGCAAAGCTGTGAACAAAGTAAAAATACTCGCCCGCTTCGATGCCTTTGAACAGCGGATTGCCAGCGTTGGCCGACACGGTATTCCACCCCATGTGCGGCAGCGGCAAGTCACCAGTTTGCATCAGGCGCACTTCGCCACTGACAAGACCAAGACAGTCGACAATCTCATCGGCTTTCTGGCCTTTTTCTTCCGACAGTTTGCCCATCAGCTGCATGCCAAGGCAAATCCCAAGCATCGGTTTTTCCACTTTCTTGACCAGCTCAATCAGGTTGCGCTGCTCTAGGTTTTTCATCGCTTCGCTGGCCGTACCGACGCCGGGAAGGAACAGCTTGTCTGCCGCGAGTACCACTTCTGGGTCTTTCGAAATCGACACGTCGTAGCCCAAACGTTCAATGGCAAACTTCACTGAAGAGACATTGGCACAACCGGTATCAATAATGACAACTTTCTGGTTCATTACAGCACCCCTTTACTGCTCGGCAGTTCATTGCCCTGCACCTGAATCGCTTGGCGCAGCGTGCGGCCAAAGGCTTTAAACAAGCTTTCGATGATGTGGTGATCGTTCTCACCCGCCGACGACAGGTGCAGCGTACACGCCAGCGTGTCGGTTAAAGAGCGGAAGAAGTGATACACCATTTCCGTCGACAGATCGCCCACTTGCGGGCGGCTGAAATCTGCGTCGAACTTCAGGTATGGGCGCCCCGATAAATCCAGCGCACATTGCGCCAAACATTCATCCATTGGCAGGGTGAAGCCAAAGCGACCGATGCCGCGTTTGTCACCCAGTGCTTCTTTCAGAGCCTGACCCAGCGCCAATGCAGTGTCTTCTACCGTGTGGTGGTCGTCGATGTGCAAATCGCCCACGACTTTCAGTTTGAGTTGGAAACCGCCATGGGTTGCGATTTGATCCAGCATGTGGTCAAAGAAGCCCAAACCTGTCTCGATTTGATTGCCACCAGTTTCATCCAAATTCACCGCGACCAGAATATCGGTCTCTTTGGTTTTACGAACTACTTCTGCTGTGCGCGCTTTGACGGTCAGGTCTTTCACAATCTCGCGCCAGCCCATGGTTTGCGGATGATATTGAATGCCGCGAATCGCCATGTTTTCTGCCAGTTGCAGATCGGTCATGCGATCGCCAATCACCACGGAGTGTTTGAAATCGACTTTGCCACCTTGCAGATACGCTTTCACCATGCCCAATTTAGGTTTGCGGCATGAACAGTTGTCTTTTTCAAAGTGTGGGCAGATCAGCACGTCATCAAATTTCACGCCCTGAGATTCGAAAATCTCCATCATCATGTTATGGGCCGCATCGAAGTCTTCTTGCGGGTAGCTGTCGGTCCCCAAACCGTCTTGATTGGTCACCATGACCAAACGGTAACCCGCATCCTGCAGCGTCAAAAGACTCGGAATCACATACGGTTCAAGTTTGAGTTTGTCTAAACGGTCAACTTGAAAATCGACTGGCGGCTCAACAATTAAGGTGCCATCACGGTCGATAAAAAGAATTTTCTGTTGGTTGCTCACGGGAATGTCCTTTTCTTAAGGCAGCGGCTCGCGCTGCCTGTCATCACAGTAATTACTGGTAATAGTTACGAATAAACGCGACGGTTTTCTCGCACTCTTCGCGGTTGCCCACAGAAACTCGTACGCAGTTTTCAATCGGTGAATTACGCAAAATAATGCCGTGTTCCCACGCCGCTTTGAACAACGCATCGCCATCAGGGAATTTCACCAGTAAGTAGTTGCCCCAACCTTCAAACACTTGCAGCCCTTCAATCATCTGCAAACCGACTTGCAGATAGGCGCGGTTGGCATTGAGATCCAACACTTGGAATTTCGCTCGCGCCAAACCGGCTTCAGACAACGCTTGTACCGCAATGTCTGCCACCGGCACCGGCACGGGATAAGGGGCAATCACTTTCAGCAAAACGTTGATGAGATCGTCGTTTGCCAGCGTGAAACCACAGCGTAATCCTGCCAGCGCAAACGCTTTCGACAGTGTGCGCAAAATCGCCAAGTTCGAATATTTTGCCAGTAAGTCAACGGTGGACGCCTCTGGGCAGAAGTCGATGTACGCTTCATCCATCACCACAATGGCGCGGTCTTTGGTCATCTCCAATAACGCGATGATATCTTCGCGTTTCACCAGATTTCCGGTGGGGTTGTTTGGGCTGCACACAAACACCAGCTTTACGTTGTCGAGATTGGCTTCGATGCTTGGTAGATCCAATTGCCAATCTTGGGTGAGTGGCACTTTTTTGCGTTCGACCCCAAAGGTTTCCGCACTGATGGCGTACATGCCATACGTCGGCGGGCAGAACAGAATCGCGTCTTCATTTGGCTCACAGAAGGCGCGAATTAAGAGTTCAATCCCTTCGTCCGCACCACGTGAAGTCAACACTTGCTCCGGTTGCACACCGGCATAGCTAGCATACGCTTGAATCAGCGCTTTGGGCTGGCAATCGCTGTAACGATTTAGGCGAGTAAAGTCCGTTTTGTATTCATTATCAAACGGTGATTCATTGGCATTCAACCACACATCACCACTGCCACCGATACGGCGGGCAGACAGATAAGGCGTCAGTCCTTGAACTTGTTTACGTGCGAGTTTTTCCATGATGATTAAGCCTTCTGTAACTTTTCAACCCGAATGGTCACCGCACGTTTGTGCGCATCCAGACCTTCGGCGTTCGCCATTGCCACAACGGTTGGCGCCAAGGTTTGTAGCCCTTCTGCGCTCAGCTCTTGCACCGTCATTCGCTTGCTAAAATCTGCTAATCCTAAGCTGGAATAGGTACGGGTGTACCCATACGTCGGCAGCACGTGGTTGGTGCCGGACGCGTAATCCCCCACCGATTCTGGCGACCAGTCGCCCAAAAAGATGGATCCTGCATTATCGAGCAGTGGCACTAATTCACGTGGATTTTTGGTTTGCACAATCAGGTGCTCAGGCCCGTAATAATTCGAAATCGCGACAGCCTGCGTTAACGACTCAGCAATGATGATTAAGCTTGATGCTAGCGCTTTCTCAGCGATACCGGAACGTGATAGCGCTTTCAGCTGTTTTTGCACTGCGTCGGTGACTTGGTCTGCAATCACCGGTGATGGTGTCACTAACACCACTTGAGAATCCGGGCCGTGCTCTGCTTGGCTGAGCAAATCTGCGGCAATAAAATCTGGGTCCGCAGTGTCGTCAGCAATGACCAGCACTTCTGACGGACCAGCTGGCATATCAATCGCTGCGCCACGGAAGTCGTTACTCACCTGACGTTTAGCCTCGGTGACGTAAGCGTTACCCGGGCCGAAAATTTTATCCACTTTGGCCACGGTTTCGGTGCCGTAAGCCATGGCCGCAATCGCCTGACCACCGCCAACGTTATACACTTCATCAATCTTACACAGCTTCGCCACATACAGAATTTCATCCGCAATCGGCGGCGGCGAGCACAACACCACTTGGCGACAGCCTGCAATTTGCGCAGGAACACCCAACATCAACACCGTCGATGGCAGTGGCGCACTGCCACCGGGAATATAAAGCCCCACTTTATTGATCGCGCGCGTGACTTGCTCACACACCACACCCGGCATCGTTTCAACTTTGATCGGCTGCGGTTTCTGCGCCTTGTGGAATTTTGCGATATTGGTGTAAGCCTGCTCTAACGCTTGCTTCATCTCGTCGCTCAGCCGTGCAGACGCCGCATCAATTTCGTCTGGAGTGACACGAATCGATTCTGGCGTCACGCGGTCAAACTTCGCCGTTAATGCCAATAACGCGGCATCGCCTTCAGCGCGGACTTTCGCAATCACTTCCGAGACCGCCGCAGTAATATTGGCACCCTCTGCAATCGCTGGACGCTCCAGAATGGAGTCCTGCTGTGTCTCACTCAATGATTGCCAAACAACAGTTCTCATGGCGATTACTCCATAATCTTTTCGATCGGTAGAACAAGAATAGAACTCGCGCCCAATGCTTTCAGTTGTTCCATGGTTTCCCAGAACAAGTTTTCTGAGCTCACCATGTGCACGGCCACTTTGGTCTTATCCGCAGAAAGCGGCAGAACCGTTGGGTCTTCAGCACCCGGCAGCAGTGATTTCACTTGTGCCAATTTATCCACTGGTGCGTGCAGCATGATATATTTAGATTCTTTTGCTTGTTGGACACCTTGCATACGTGCCAGCAGTTTGCCAATCAGGGCCACTTTATCCGCTGCAAAATCGCCGCCGCGTTGAATCAAAACCGCTTTTGATTGATAAATCACTTCAACTTCTTTCAGGCCATTGGCTTCCAGCGTTGCGCCGGTAGAAACCAAGTCAGCAATCGCATCCGCCAAGCCCGCGCGCGGCGCCACTTCTACTGAACCGGTGAGCATACAGGTGGTGAAATCAATGCCTTGTTCGTCCATGTAGGCTTTTAGCAGTTGGGGATACGTGGTTGCGATACGCTTACCGCGCAAATCTTGAGGGCCGTTGTAACGTTCTTCTTTATCGATCGCGATGGAGAGACGGCAGCCGCCAAAGTCCATACGACGCAGCGACACAAACTCACTGGCTTGATTCAGCGCCACACGGTCAAGACGTGCTTCTTCCAACACGTTCTCGCCGACAAAACCTAGATCAACAACGCCATCCATGATCAAACCTGGAATGTCATCATCACGAACCAGCAACAGATCAATTGGCATATTTAGTGAATGAACCACCAATCGTTCACCCATGATATTGAATTTCACACCACATTTTTTCAAAAGCTCCTGACACTCTTTACTCAGGCGACCTTTCTTTTGAACTGCGATTCTTAGGCGTTGTGTCTGCATTACATTCTTCCTTTGCAAATTATTGAATTTATTTCAGATTTATGAAAACCAAATAGTAAAAAACCCTCGAGAGATTGGTCTCCCGAGGGTCTGAAATCTTAAAATACTTTTCATGTAACCACCGGGAGAGTCCTGCCTCCCGGGTATGCGTACATCTCCCGAAAGACAACTTAGGGATGATGGTGATGATGAATGTTCATGACAAAATTACGCATACTTAACAACTTTTCGTTGGTTAACTGGATTGCTTTCAACACTAACGAAGCTGACGAAAATTTGCAACCGCTAATTTAATTTTTTTTCACCTTTTGTTTTCGTGGCCCAACGCCCGTGTATTCGGGCATTCACAATCATGACTCAGCGCACCAATCCGGCCTCTGTTTTGCCTGCTGATCTCCCCTCATACATCGTGTTGATATCCGCGGCGAACGCTAAAAAACCAACATGCACAGTGATGAATTTCACATAAAAATGCGCCATCCGCATGACGTTCTTAAAAATAAGACAACTCAATTCCCCCAACGGGTTTGTGAACCGCTACGGTTAAAGAGTCATTCTGTTGTCTTGGTATACCTTGTGAACCCTCAAGCCGATTCTGTTGACACCTCGGCCATCCACACGCTGGAGTTAATTGGCGAAAGTTCCAGCATGGCCGACGTCCGTCACAAGATAGTCAAATACGCAAGCAGCGACGCTGAAGTACTCATTCAAGGAGAAACCGGGGTCGGCAAAGGGCTATGCGCCAAACTGATTCATCAGCTCTCCTCACGACGAGAATCCCCCTTTATTGAAGTCAACTGTGGCTCGATTGCCAGCGGCCTGATTGCCTCGGAATTATTCGGCCACCAAAAAGGCGCCTTCACGGGTGCAATCACCGATCACGTTGGTTATATTCAGCGCTCGAATCAGGGGACGCTGTTTCTCGACGAAATTGGTGATATGCCCACCGACCTGCAAATTCATCTGTTGCACTTTCTCGAATCGAAAAAGATGCAGCGTTTGGGCTCCGACAGCAGCGTCAGCGTCAACTGCCGAATTATTGCAGCCAGCCACGTCGACTTAAAACAAGACATTATTCAGGGCGGATTTCGGGAAGATTTGTATTATCGCCTCAATATCTTACCGCTATTTATTTCCCCACTTCGCGAACGCAAAGCCGATATTCCGGGGTATGCTCACTACTTTCTCAACGTGTTGAGTGACGGTAAAAGGAAGCACTTAACCAAACCGGTGTTGGATTATCTCAGTCGCCACTCATGGCCCGGTAACGTACGTGAACTGCGTAACGTGATTCAGCGAGCCATCATTATGTGTGGCGACAAAAATATAGCCATTGCCGACCTCGGGTTGGATCTGGCGGATCGGCAAATGCTTCCCGCCTTTGACACCATCGATTCAGATTATTTGTTGCAGGTGATTGGCGAGCATAAACATAACATGAGTGCGGCAGCCCGTTATTTGGGTATTTCCCGTACCACTTTATATCGATTGCTCAAAAAGTACGATTTGCAGAAATAAAAAAAGCCCCGCCGAAGCGGAGCTTTGTCAATCAATCAAGGCGTTAAGCAGTTTCGCACTTTGACATCTTCGCTTTTGATAAGCTGATGAAAGCAAAACATACCGCAATAAAGGCTGCCGTAGCCGCTGCAAATGACAGCGCCAAAGAGTCCGTCATGCCTAGGACCACGAAACCTATCGCGGATACGCCCGCAACCGCCAAAGAGTATGGCAGCTGTGTCGATACGTGATCAATGTGGCAACAACGCGCACCAGTAGAAGACAGGATCGTTGTGTCTGAGATAGGTGAACAGTGGTCGCCAAATACAGAACCCGCCAGTACAGCACTCAGCATGGGTAACATCAGCGCGATATCGGTTGCACCGGCCATGTCACCGGCGATTGGCAGCATGATGCCGAAGGTGCCCCAAGAGGTACCGGTTGAGAACGCCATAATCCCTGACAGTGCAAAGAGGATGACAGGTAACCAGTGCGGGTTAATACTGCCCTGCACCAACGACGAAAGGTATGCGCCCGTTTTCATGTCACCAATCACGGCACCGATCGTCCACGCAAAGACCAGAATCAGAATCGCGCCAAACATGGATTTTGCGCCAACCCACAATGTTTTTGCAATTTCTGTCATCGCAATGCGTTGTTTCAGTACGGTATAAAGCGCCACCGCCAAGCCAACCAGACCACCGTAAATCAGGGATGTACCCACGTCGGTATTTTCAAATGCACCCAGCAGGTTAAACGCAATGCCGTCATCAGCCAGCGATTGACCACCGGTGTAGAGCATCGCGCCAATGGTTGCGACAATCAACAAGACGATCGGCAGGATCAAGTCCGACACTTTGCCGTGCTCGCTTTCGCGAATATCCAACTCTTCATTGAGATCGTGAGCCACTTCTGAATCGTTGTCGCCATCAAAGCCACGGCCTTGAGACGCGTTGATTTCATGTTGACGCATTGGACCAATGTCCATTTGGAACCACACAACCGCAAACACCATCAACAAAGCGAAAATAGCGTAGAAGTTCATCGGAACCAAACGCAGGTACGCGCCCAGTGGTGAGTAATCCGTAATACCGTGTGACACCAAAATGCCACCGATAATGGTCATAATGTAGGCACCCCAGCTAGACGCTGGCATCACCACGCACATTGGCGCAGCCGTTGAATCCAGAATGTAAGCCAGTTTCGCACGGGAGACATAGAAACGGTCCGTCACAGGACGGGCAATCGAACCCACGGCGAGACTGTTAAAGTAATCGTCAACAAAGATGAATACGCCAAGGAAAGCAGCCAGCAGCTTCGAGCCACGTTTGCTCTTCACGCGAACTTGCGCCCATTCAGCAAAAGCACGCGTACCGCCCGATAGCGTCAGCAGCGCGGTCATCATGCCCAAGAGCAACAGGAAGCCAACGATACTCATGTTCCACGTGTTCAGACCACCGTCTTCAATAAAGACATTCGACACTTTGGTGCCGACGTAGCTTAATGCGCCACCCACAGAGTAATCGGCAAGAAGTAATGCACCAAGTAAAATACCGACACCCAAGGATACCAATACTTTGCGGGTAATAATCGCTAGGCTAAGAGCCACCAACGGCGGCAAGATAGACAAAGGAGAGGAAGCAAAATCAATTAAATTCATGATCTTCAAAAACCAGTAATAAATGGCTAGAGATCTACTGCAGACAAACCACGCAACGCAGTACGCAATTTATGTTGAACTAAGCGAAAGGGAAGCGAACACTTCACCCAACCCTACAGTAGCGCTCCATAGTTTAACAAAATATAGACTATGGCAGTGTTGGCGCTATTCGCGAACAACCCCAGCCAGCCGCTTTGATGTGCAAACTGACTTCGGCGATATAGCCTTTCTTCATGGTTCATTGGCATCACCCCAACCATGAATACTATTCGATACCGCGCCTCTACATCGAAAGTAGGACAATACGCTACGGCTGACTGCAATCAGCTGATGCCCACGTCGTACTTCGCATTAGGTGCGAGCTATTGTACTTATCGAGATTGTCAATGCAACATATCCTGTTACTTTAATTCGCCGACACAAGGTCACACTGAAGAGGTAGGCATTGATACTCATTTCATATAACTATGCAATAAATATCACGAACACCATATATAAAGACACACCAAACATGCATCAATTTAACCAAACGACCAATAAAACCATAATTAACTTATGGATGAATTCGTCACACAATAATAACCAATGTCATTTAATTCGCTTATATTGAATATTTTCAATATTATTTCACTTTCAATGTTGCCAGAATAAATTACTGGGTTTAGTATTGAACTGTTAATTATTCTATTTTATAGGAAACGGTAATGTCGGAAGTTACGAAAACTCTGTTGAATATTCGCAGCCTACGTGCTTATGCTCGCGAATTGACTCTGGAGCAGCTAGAAGAAGCTCTGGATAAATTAACAATCGTTGTTCAAGAACGTAAAGAATCTGAAGAAGAAGAGCGCGCAGAACGCGAAGCGCAAGAAGCTAAATTAGCAGCGATCGCGGAACAAATTGCAAAAGACGGCATTGACGTTGATGCACTGATTACTGCCCTTGCTGGCGAAACAAAAACAAAAGTAAAAGGCAAACGCGCGCCTCGTCCTGCGAAATACAAATACATGGACAACGGTGTAGAGAAAACTTGGACTGGTCAAGGTCGTACACCTTCTGTTATCCAGAAAGCACTGGATGAAGGCAAATCTCTTGAAGAGTTCGCGCTATAACGCATGTTAAGCAAATGAAAGAAAGGCTCCGAAAGGAGCCTTTTTTATTAATCGCAGAAATAAATAACCGTGGATGTTGTAGCAAATCGATATACTCCCAATTGATGATCATCTCATTGTGTATACTGACTTACATGTTGCATTATTCTGACACATTTCTACATTTTCTATATGTAAATTTCTACATCAACAAATTTCAACGCATAGCATACGCTAATTATTACCAATCATTGGCCGATAAAAAAACGCCACCCTTTGGAGTGACGTTTTTAAATAACAACTGATTAGCGTTCCCAGTAGGCTTCTTCCAAGCTGTCTTCCCGCTCAGGCAAACCACGCGACAAACGTGGTGAATGTTGAACCAATACCTCATAACTCACGCGGTTTGAATATTTACAAACCTGAGAAAATGAAGAATAAGTTAGAAACTCGTGCTGGTGTTTACTGGAATTCGGTACGTTTTCTTTGTGGTATTTATTCGCTGCCATATCGTGCAACAGTGCCGACAAAGCCGCATCGCCCGCACCATTAGTATTTTTAATCTTCTCAGGGCCACCCATATAAGGCGCAATATGAGAATATACACGCACGGGGTTGATGCAGCTCGCTTTGCTCGCCGGACGGCTAAATTCAAAACGGTTGAATTCTGGAATCGAGCCCGGTAGCAGCGGCAGAGAGGTTTCACGTTTCACGGTATCTTCAGTATACCCGGCCATGAACAGCCCCACAGGACCTGCAGTACACAGCACCAAGTCCACCCAATCCAACGCTTTGTTCGAAGCCGCCAGTGGGTCGCGCTCGCCGGTTAACGCTTCCGCTTCATCTTCGTTCATTGCGACAACCGTGACATGGTCACGCAGGAATTCCTGCCAGAAGGTTGGATCGTCTTGAATCACGAACTTGGTGCCTAAAGTCAGCACCACAGGCACATCGTATTTCTTGGCAAATTCGATCGCGCGCATGGTGGCATCCGGCATTGGGTCGCCAGCTTTGCAGCGCACTAAATAAGCGGTGATCACCAAAGCCGAAGCACTTTGGAAAATCTTCTCAGGAATATTTTCCGGGCTTAGCTGGTTCATCTGACCTTCGCTAATCGCAAATGTCCGTTCGCCATCTTCAGTGATCAATGCAAAACAGCGGCCAATGGCGCCGTCCACACCTTGCAGATAATTCAGATCCATACGGCTGGAGGTATTACACAGATAACGGTAACCGTAGCTGCCGATTTTAATGTCCTGACTCATCACCCCTAATAAGGTCGAACGGTCATCTGCCAGAACCGAATAGTTGTGCAGCGTGTTTCCGATGGTGCCACCGGCATATTCATTGGTGATCAGTTTTTCAGACTTTAATTCGTTGTATAACGCTTCCGCGGCGTCATCATTAATGACCAGCGAATGTCCTTTACTCAAACCATAACGCTCAATCAAGTCGGTATCGACTTTCGCTTCAATATCCACCAAAGTTTGGTCGATACCAATAATATGAGTGCGCGACATCTTTTTGCTTTCTTGTGCTTGAATCACAAGAGGGTCACGCGCGTGTACAGGAAAATAGTGCTTTGATTTGCGTTGGCCAGGAAATTTCATAACGTCAATTTGGGCTTGGAATGAAAGGATGCGGGATTCTACCTTGCACCCTATACGGCGGCAACTCACACAATTATAGCAAACGATTGCAAAGCGGATATTTTTATCAGCGTGATAAATAAGAACGATTACATCATGCATCGTTATTAATATAACCTCATTTGCCTTCCAGTTTTCGCCGGTACAACATCGCATCATTTCAAGGTTCAGCATCCCCCCTCACCTGTTTCGGTAATTTCTGCTAAACGGTTGTCGATTATTTCACCGCTGACGTAAACTCCAGCAAATAACACGGCAAGGAAGTGTGATTGCGGTCGCGGATCTGTCCTCAAAAAAATCTTTCTGTTAGAATCTGCCTCCTAGTTAATCAAGTGGTGTTTAGTCATGTCAGAGAACCGCAACGCAAACAGCCAAAAGAAAGTCATAGTCGGTATGTCAGGTGGCGTTGATTCATCCGTTTCAGCTTATCTTCTTCAGCAACAGGGGTATCAGGTCGAAGGCCTGTTCATGAAGAACTGGGAAGAAGATGACAACGAAGAATACTGCACCGCGGCGGAAGATCTGGCCGATGCTCAGGCAGTCTGTGACAAACTGGGTATCCATCTGCATACCATCAACTTTGCCGCAGAATACTGGGACAACGTGTTCGAGTATTTCCTCGCAGAATACAAAGCCGGTCGTACGCCAAACCCAGACATCCTTTGTAACAAAGAAATTAAGTTCAAAGCCTTCCTCGAATTTGCTGATGAAGTGCTCGATGCTGACTACATTGCCATGGGTCACTATGTGCGTCGTACGTTCCCAGAACACGGTGAAAAACCGCAAATGCTACGTGGTCTGGATGGCAACAAAGATCAGAGTTACTTCCTTTATACACTGGGCCATGAGCAAGTTGCTCGCAGCCTGTTCCCTGTGGGTGAACTTGAGAAACCGGAAGTCCGCCGAATTGCGGAAGAACAAGGACTTATCACGGCGAAGAAAAAAGATTCGACCGGGATTTGTTTCATCGGTGAGCGCAAATTTACCGATTTCTTGTCTCGCTATTTGCCAGCGCAACCGGGTAAAATCGAAACACCTGAAGGGAAAGTCATTGGTGAGCATCAGGGTCTGATGTATCACACGCTGGGTCAACGTAAAGGTCTGCACATTGGTGGGATGAAAGACGGCTCGGAAGATCCGTGGTACGTGGCCGAGAAAGATCTGAAACGTAACGTGCTCATTGCCGTGCAAGGTGCCGATCACCCATTGCTGAAATCCAATGGCCTGATCGCATCTCAGTTGCACTGGGTTGACCGCCTGCCAATGACAGAACCGATGCGTTGCACGGTGAAAACACGTTATCGCCAAACGGACATCCAATGCACCGTGACGCCTGTGGATGAGAACACCATCAAAGTGATGTTTGACGAACCACAAGTGGCGGTGACCCCAGGTCAGTCAGCCGTATTCTATCAAGGCGAAGTATGTCTTGGTGGCGGCATCATCGAAGAACGACTTTCTTAAGTCGATTCAGCTCGTCAATTTTAGGAGTATATACGTGGCTAACACAAACTATGACCGTACCATCGCTTTCGCCGGGATCTGCCAAGCTGTTGCTTTGGTTCAGCAAGTGGCGAAAAACGGTTACTGTGATTCAGACGCGTTTGAAACTTCACTAAAAGCAATTCTGTCGACAAATCCATCGAATACGCTGAATGTATTCGGCAGCGAGGCCAACCTCAAAGTGGGCCTCGAATGCTTGGTCAATGGCATCGACAGTACCCCGGCTGGCAGCGAAGTGACTCGCTACATCATCAGCCTGATGGCTTTAGAACGTAAACTCACCGGCCGTCGCGACGCGATGTCGCAGCTTGGCGATCGCATTCAAATGATTGAACGCCAGGTCGAACATTTCGACCTGTTTGATGATCAGATGATCAGCAACCTCGCCAGTGTTTACCTCGATGTGATTAGCCCAATCGGCCCACGCATTCAGGTAACGGGCACGCCCGCAGTCCTGCAGCAAACCACCAACCAGCAAAAAGTGCGTGCACTGCTGCTGTCGGGTATTCGCTGCGCTGTGCTGTGGCGGCAGGTTGGCGGCAAACGACGCCACTTAATTTTTGGTCGCAAAAAGATGATTGAACAGGCGAAGATCCTGTTAGCCAGACTGTAATCAAGTCCTCGTTAGCTCGCGATCCGTCGCGAGCTACTTTTTTGCGCCCAATTCTGATTCTTTGACCCAAACAACGTTAGCGCAAACGTTTGCGCAATATTCGTGACAATTGCCACTGTTATTGGTATAAAGCACACGAAATTTAGAAACTCAATTCAGGAGAACACCATGGAACTGTCAGCATTGACTGCTGTTTCACCAGTAGACGGCCGTTACGGAAGTAAAACTATTGCACTACGCAGCATCTTTAGCGAGTTTGGCCTACTAAAGTACCGCTCTATCGTTGAAATCCGTTGGCTACAAAAATTAGCAGCCACCGATGCGATTAAGGAAGTACCAGCATTCAGTGCAGAAGCAAACCAGTTCCTGGACGACCTCGCCGCCAACTTCAGTGAAGAAGATGCGCTGCGCATCAAAGAGATTGAACGCACCACCAACCACGACGTGAAAGCGGTTGAATACTTCCTGAAAGAAAAAGTTGCGGGCGTTCCTGAACTACACGCTGTCAACGAATTCATTCACTTTGCGTGTACGTCTGAAGACATCAACAACACCTCTCACGCGCTGATGCTAAAAGAAGCACGCGAAACCGTAATTCTGCCAGAAATTCGTAACCTGATTGATGCGATCAAAGCACTGTCTGTGGAATACCGCGATATCCCACTACTGTCACGGACTCACGGTCAGCCAGCGTCACCATCCACCATGGGTAAAGAGATGGCGAACGTGGCGTACCGCATGGAACGTCAGTACAAGCAAATCGAAAACGTTGAGATTCTGGCGAAAATCAACGGCGCAGTCGGTAACTACAACGCTCACCTGTCTGCCTACCCAACCGTGGATTGGCACACATTCAGCGAAGAGTTTGTGACCGAATCTCTGGGCGTCACTTGGAACCCATACACCACGCAGATCGAACCGCACGATTACATCGCTGAGCTGTTTGATGCCGTGGCTCGTTTTAACACCATTCTGATCGACTTCGACCGTGACGTTTGGGGTTACATCGCACTGGGCCACTTCAAGCAAAAAACCATTGCTGGCGAAATCGGTTCTTCAACCATGCCGCACAAAGTAAACCCAATCGACTTCGAAAACTCAGAAGGTAACTTGGGCCTGGCAAACGCAGTCTTTGGTCACTTGGCGCAAAAACTGCCGATCTCTCGCTGGCAACGTGACCTGACGGATTCAACCGTGCTGCGTAACTTGGGTGTGGGCGTGGGCTATGCCATCATCGCTTATGCTTCAACCATGAAAGGTATCAGCAAGCTGGAAGTGAACCGCGACGCCCTGCTGGCTGAGCTAGACAAAAACTGGGAAGTTCTGGCTGAGCCAGTACAAACAGTGATGCGTCGTTACGGCATTGAGAAACCTTATGAGAAGCTGAAAGAGCTGACTCGTGGTAAACGTGTCGACGGCGAAGCGATGCGTCACTTCATCGATGGTCTGGAACTGCCTGAAGACGAGAAAGCTCGTCTGAAAGAGATGACGCCAGCAAGCTACATCGGTTACGCCATTGAGCTGACTGATCAGCTGTAATGCCTTCGCGGTGAAAGCGCTAAAAATTGAAAAGGGAGCCTCCGCTCCCTTTTTTGTTTACGACAAAGCTTAAACGCACAGCTGACATCGATTCTCTTCCAAAAACTCGCGTCTACTCTTTTTCAAAAACTCGTATTTAATCTTTTTCAAAAAACAGCGTCACTTTGCCCACTTCCAGACCAAATTTGCGAATGGTGGTGACATTAAATAAACGCTTGTCATCTTGACGGAACAACCAATCATCAAAGCTGACCGTCACTTCGCTGTCATCCGTCTTGAGCAGAAAATCGTATTGCCATTGCAGCGCATTGCCAATCTCTTGCCCGGTCGCAATGCCAATCACATCATCTGCCGTGCCTTGATAATGGCCGTCAGCGGTTCGCGTAATCGTCCAGACGCGTTGACTCTGCTCGCCATCATCAAACACAAAATCCTCAACCAACGTCAACGTATCATCGGCGACTTGGCCTTGAATCACCACCTGAAAACGCCGAGTCTGTTTGTTGCTGTAATCTTGCACCATGCCCCAAGCACGGGTTTCACCATGAAAATAACCAAACAGATCAAACGCTGGCTGAGTCGCCTGATACTCTTTTAGCTCTGCCGAACAACCCACAAGCAGCAGCACCGTCGCCAGCAACCACGTTTTCAACGTGTATTTCATCGATTCATTCCTATTAACTGATTCCGTAATTTGGGATATTCGGTTTTCGGCGACAACCAAATGGACAAAAACGCGTCATTCATCGCTTCATCTGCAACCGTACCGAGCAAACGCTGCTTCCCCTGCTGCGTGAAATAGTACATTTGCCCCGTGACGCCATCCGACACATAGACCAAGCGTTCACCAGCTTTGACATTCGGCATCATGCGAGTCAATGCATCCAACCATGCGTCACTGCGAGATGCGTCATACCCCAGCTTGTGCCATTGATCTTGCGTCGCTTCCAGCAATTGCTCACGGCTGATGTCGCGCAAATATCTGATTTCCAGTGCCACCGGATGCGGGGTCACATCGCTGTCTTGCTGATAGTGCCCATCGGGCGTGCGCAGTTGCGAGGCGTAGATATCGAGCCAAAACCAAGACAAGGTCGCCTGCCCGACCACGGGCCAATCCGTCCATTGCGCCGACGACTTGGCGTGAACTTCTGCACTATTCGCGGTCGCGGCCCAAAGGACGGCCATCAGGTAAAGTTGAGCGGTTACGAGTGATGTTTTCATTCCTAAATACCTTCATCAGTAACAAAGACAACAAAAACCATTCCAAGAACAGTGCCAACACTGACCAAAAAACAGACAATCCAAATTGCACTGCACCAAAACGATAACCCGCCCAATAACTTAGCGCGCCCCCCAATGCAGTACAGATGAGTACGAGCCATCGCGGCAAATGGTTCACTGCAGGAACGGCAAAACTGGCAAACCAGGCAAAGGCGAACCACAAACCCATCAACCAAATCGGAAGGTGCAGATAAGTAAAGGAAAATAGTCCAACGTGCAGATTCGCGTAATCAAGCGCAATGCCGCAAGCGGCAACCAGAATCACGCGTTCAAGGGCAACGGGTCGCCGCAACGCAGTCAACGCCAAGGTCGCAGTGACCACGCCCACCGTCACCCACTCCAATCGCTCCTGCCCCAACACTGCCAGGAGCCAGATGAACTCAAACCACAGTGAAATCAGCAGGAAACGACGCATCATTGGCCTCGCTGCAACGTCATATGAATGGTGCTGATGGTACGCGCGTTGAAGCCACCTTCGCAGTAGCACAAATAGTAGCGCCACATGCGGACAAAGCGCTGATCGTACCCCAACGCTTCAACTCTGTTGATGGCCGCTTCAAAACGCAAGCGCCAATCAGCGAGCGTTTTAGCGTAATCCATCCCGAGATCAAACACATCGCGCACAATAAAATCGGTGTGTCGCGTCGCCATCTGCGTCAGCACAGTAATCGAGGGCAAGAACCCGCCGGGGAAAATATATTTCTGAATGAAATCGACGTTGTTGCTGTAGTAGTCATAACGCTGATCAGCGATGGTGATCGCTTGAATCGCCATCAGGCCACCCGGTTTCAATAAGGATTGGCACTTGGCAATGTAGGATGGCAAATACGCCTTCCCCACCGCTTCAATCATTTCGATCGACACCAATTTATCAAACTGGCCATCCAGCAGGCGATAATCCTGTTTGAGTAACGTAATACGCGCTTCAAGCCCTAAACGGGCCACCTCGGCTTGTGCATACGCATACTGCTCCTCAGAGATGGTGGTCGTGGTCACATGGCAGCCATAGTGCTGCGCCATATAGATCGCCATTGCGCCCCACCCGGTGCCTATTTCAATCACACGGTCGTGTTCGGTGAGCTGCAATTGCTGACACAAACGGTCCATCTTTTGAATCTGCGCCTGCTCCAACGAATCACTGGTATTGAGATATAAAGCACTTGAATAGAGCATGCGTTCATCCAGAAACGTCTGGTACAGATCGTTGCCTAAGTCGTAATGCGCTTCGATGTTTTGCTTGGCACGGACGATGGAGTTGCGTTTGAGCCAATGCCCGACTTTGTTCATGGCTCGGGTCATCCAGCTGCTTTGCGCTTCCAACTGATCCAGCGCGCTCAAGTTACGCGCCATCAGTTCCGTCACAGCAGTCAAATTCGGGCTATCCCACCAGCCATCCATGTACGCTTCAGCAGCGGCAATACTGCCGCCTTTCAGCACTCGGCCATAAAATCCCGGATGCGTGATGCGAATGTGCGCCTGAGGCTGCCCTTCATGGGCGAAACCAAACTGTTCGATGACGCTATCTTGGTCGTCGTAAGCTTCTTCGATGGTTAAGTGCCCGATGTGCAGAAGCTGCAATGATTTGAAGGCCATGGCACGCGCACCCTTCTGCAATGCCGTGAGTGATTTGGGCATCTCTAATGAAGACGAATTTAGCATTGAGAGTTCTCCTTGTTATTGTTCTCTGCCTCATGCTGGCGAGACTTGGGATGCGCATAGGACTTGGGATGCGAATAGAATGGTGCGCCTTTCACCCACAACTTCAGCGCATGCCAATAGATCCCAGTCAACACTTTTACCGTCATGATCGGGGTTCGGATCAACAATCGGATCAGACCTCGTGACGTAAATGGCTGCGCTTTTAACGCCAGCGTGGCATCAAATTCCTTTTGATTGCGATGGCACTCCAGATGCACCATCAACGCATCCGTCAGCGGTTTGAGCTTCCATTGATACACCTGCTCAACCGGGTTAAATGGTGACACATGAAAGGCTTTGTCGTGTGTCCAGTTCAATCCCTGATCACCGCGTTCTGCCGGAATGGCGTAATAATGTCGCTCATTCCAGGGCGTGTTGCTGACCTCCGCAAGCAGGTAGCGCCAAACGCCTTGCTGATCATAAAGATAGTAGAAATTGACCGGACTGAAATAGAGGCCGAGATAACGCAGATGCACCACCGCTTGAACGCGGCCGCGAATGGACTCACCGGTCAGCTCAAAGACTTTGTCTTGCACGGCGGTTTTCAAATCACCTGTGCCGAGATAATCCCCTCGGCGAAAGCGCGCCCAATGCCACCAGCGCTCACCCAAGCCCCACACCCGTGTTTGCAACGCAGGCCAGTCGTCCAAATCAATACACGGCATAAACAAAGGATAGTCGAGCGCATGTGCCACCGGCGTAAAACGGCGATGGCGAACCCGCCCAACCATCAGCGCACTGCCTTCTAACCTTGCGCGCGCGCCCATCATGCCACGCCCTTGTCGACCCGAGCGGCTTTCGACTGCAACTGAGTCACCACATCGAGCGCGCTTTTCACACCGTCTTCATGGAAACCGTTGTGCCAATAAGCGCCACAAAACCAAGTGTGATTCACTCCGCTGATTTCCGCTTTGCGCTGCTGAGCGCGAATCGATTGTTCAGTAAAGACCGGATGGTGATAGACAAAGCGACGGAGAATCTTGTCAGGGTCGATGCTTTCCGTACTGTTGAGCGTCACACAAAACGTTTCCTCACTGTCGATGTGCTGCAAAATATTCATGTTGTAAGTCAACGACGGCAACTTCAGCTCTTCACCGCTTTGGCCGCTCAACCAATAGTTCCACGACGCCCACGCCGCTTTACGTTTAGGCAACACGCGCGTGTCGGTATGTAGCACGACTTCGTTGGCTTGATAAGCCATCGACGACAGCACCGCCGTTTCGCTCTGACTTGGGTCGTCGAGCATGGCCAGCGCTTGGTCGCTATGACAGGCGAAAATGACTTCATCAAATGTTTCAATGCCATGTGGCGTTTCCACATCGACCCCAAACAGCGAACGTGTAACGCGTTTCACTGGCGAGTTGAGACGAATTCGATCGGCATACCCTTGCGTCAATGGTTCGATGTACGACCGCGAACCACCTTCAATCACGTACCATTGCGGCCTGTCCGTGACATCTAGCAAACCGTGGTTGACGAAAAAGCGTAGGAAAAACATCAGCGGAAACGCGCGCATGTCTGCCAAAGACGACGACCAAATCGCCGCGCCCATCGGCAAAATGTAGTTATGGCAAAAATAATCGGAAAACTGATGGTGAGCGAGAAACTGCCCCAAGGTTTGTACGCTGGCTTGCGTGTTGTCGGCTTCCGCCTTGGCGAGTGCATTGAAACGCAGGATCTCGCGAATAAAGCGGTAGAAACTCGGTTTCAATAAATTCCTTTTTTGCGCAAACAACGTGGCCACCGTGTGCCCGTTATATTCCAAACCATTGGCGTCGTTGCGAACGCTAAAACTCATTTGAGACGGAATGCCTTTCACGCCGATCTCGTTCATCATGCGAATGAAGTTGGGATAGGTTCGGTCGTTGTACACGATAAATCCCGTATCGACTGAATACGATTTACCGCCGACCATCACGTCCACCGTCGCGGTGTGTCCACCAATATAATCGTTGGCCTCAAACAACGTGATGTCATGCTGTTGATGTAAATAATGGCCACACGTCAGGCCCGAAATCCCCGTTCCGATAATCGCAATTTTCATGAGTGTTCCTTCTCGTTCTTTGTGCGAAAAAGCCGGCTGACAATGTGGTGTTGCCAAGCGTAGGGCAACATGCCCAACACCCGAATCAACCCAGTAAAACGAGCCGGAAAGTAGAGATTCGCCTTGCCCTGCGCTAGCCCTTGGCGAATCGAACGAGATGCCCGTTCAACGGAAATAATCATCGGCATCTCAAAGGTATTTTTTTGCGTCAGTGGCGTCGCAACAAAACCAGGAAATACGCAACTCACCGCAATGCCCCGGCTGGCCCAATCTAATCGCAACGCACGCGCCAAATACGCCACGGCAGCTTTCGAAGCGCCGTATGCTTCAGCGCGCGGCAACGCCAATTCGCTGGCAATCGAACCGACCAACGCGACCCGATGGCCGTGAGCGAGGTGCGGTTGAATCGCCTCAATGGCGTTGGCCATGCCCACCACGTTAATTGTCATCACCCGCGCCATGAGTGTCGCATCCATCTTGCCGTCATCGATGTACTCACAATCACCAGCATTCAAAATCCACAATGTCGGCGTAAAAGGCAGTGATTCGAGTGACGCCACTGTGGCCTGCAAGTCCGTCAAATCAAATTGCCGTGGCGTAATCGACGCATACAGCGAACTCAATTCACGCAACACGGTTTCATTGCGGCCACAGGCAATCACCTGCCAACCGAGCCGAGCGTAATCTTGCGCCAACTGGCGGCCAATGCCGGAGGTTGCGCCGGTGATAAGCACGCCGTTCATTGCCCGAGCCTCCGCTTAATTGAACGAATCACGCAGCCCAGGAGCGGTAATTGTTCGTACAACATTTCGCCCAAATCAAAATAGTCGCGATGATAAATCACTTTGCCATCGTGAAAGCGTAGATGACTGACACCTTGCACGTTGACCAATTTGCCATTGCCGAGCTTGGGATGCTGCAGATGCATCGTCCAGGTCAGAAAGGCATTGCTCTGATTTTGATGCTGTTCATGAATGGTGAAATCGCATCGGTCGACATTTTGATAGAGGTTGGCAAAGTAGTCAGCCAGAGACGCAAACCCTTCGATACGATGGGCTGCGTCTTCAAACACGATATTCGGATGATAGATCTCCTGCAGCGTTTCAAGATTGTGCTTGTTGAGCTGGGAATAGAACTGCGCAACCGTGTGTACATCCATGTGTTGACCTCATTGTTATTGTACAAAAAATATTTTCGTACAACTTTAATCATAAGATAGTGCACTTTGAAAAGTTGTACAAAATTATTTTTGTACAACTTTGGTAAAAATGGTTTACGCGCGTGACGGGAAAATCGATCAACATCGAAGGAGAGGAAGCAAGAGAGATCGGCACAAAAAAAGCCAGCTCGAAGGCTGGCTTTTCATTTATCGACGAAACTGATGACTGATCAGTTCGGCAACATCATACGTTGGATTAGGCGTTACGCAGGGCTGCGATGCGTTTGTCCAGCGGTGGGTGGCTCATCAGCAGCTCGGTCATGGTACGTTTACCATTGATGCCGAATGCCATCATCGAACCTTCTAGTTGTGGCTCGTAGCTCATTTTCAATCGCTCTAACGCTGCAATCATCTTGTGCTTACCAACCAGTTGCGCTGCACCGGCATCGGCATGGAATTCACGATGACGGCTGTACCACATGGTGATAAAGCTGGCGAGGAAACCAAACACCAGTTCCAGCGCCATCGACACGCCAAAGTAAACCATCATGTTGCTGCCTTCGCCCTCTTCAGAATCACGAGACGCCACCAAGTTGGCGATAAAACGCGACAGGAAGATAACAAACGTGTTCACCACGCCTTGCATCAACGTCATGGTGACCATGTCACCGTTAGCAATGTGGCTCACTTCGTGCGCCAGCACAGCTTCCGCTTCATCACGCGTCATGTTGTGTAGCAGACCCGTCGACACCGCAACCAATGAATCATCGCGCTTCGCACCTGTCGCAAACGCGTTCATGTCCGGTGAGTCATAAATCGCCACTGTGGGCATGCCAATGCCTGCTTGCTGCGCTTGACGGCTCAACGTTTGCAGCAACCAATGTTCCATTTCATTGCGCGGATTTTCAATCACCACACCACCCACAGAGCGCAGTGCCATGCCTTTCGACATCAGAAGCGAAATGAATGAACCGCCGAAACCGAACACCGCCGCCATCACCAGCAGACCAGACAAACTGCCCGGCTGCATCCCTGTCACGGCATACACAATATTCAAAACAACACTCAACACCAGCACAACGGCTAAGTTGGTTGCCAGGAATAAAAATACTCGCTTCATTACCTTTCTCCGATCGGAATCTTTTTTTGTTATCTCGAAGCCTTTAAACGCGACCGTCTATGGCTTCGAAGGTTTTCTAATACATAGTGTCTTAGATTTAATATTCAAGGTTAAGCGGTAAATTGAAACATTTAATGTCTGTTTTGATGTCCTGAAATTCGACAGATCCGATGAGTCTCGTTTTAGACTTTGGTCTTATTGAGGCGACGCGTTAAAGCATCTACATTCCATGGGTCGAAGGAATTCAACGTGCAATGAAAGGAAACCATCATGGCTGAAGCGCATAGCTACCAAATGGCGATTGATTTACTTTGCTGTCACTTAGGTTTGACCGAAGAAGAAGCTAAGAAGCAACTGGGTATCAGTTCGGAACAAGTGATTCAAAAACAGATCGCAGATACTCAGCAATCGCTGATGGGTATTGGCCGAGAGAACTAATCGCAAGAATGAAAAAAGGGCTGCAGAAATGCAGCCCTTTTGCTTGGTTCGAAATAAACAGATCAATTAAGCCGGAACGACTTCCCCAATCAAAGGGGTCACGTCAATGTATTTACCCAGTTCGCGACGTTTCGCGCTTGGCATATACGGAATTTCACCCAACTTCGGCGCGCCAATACGCGCTTCCAACATTTCAATAATATCGGCGTAATGTTCGGTTCCCGGGTTAATGCGGTTCGCCACCCAGCCCACAACATTCAGCCCATCGGCACGAATGCTTTCAACGGTCAGTTGCGCATGGCTGAGGCACCCAAGTTTAATCCCCACCACTAACACCACAGGCAGTTGCTCTTGTTTCACCCATGTTGACAGACAATCATCGTCTGACACAGGGACTCGCCAACCGCCCGCACCTTCAACCAGCACCACGTCTGCATTGGCTTTGAGTTTCGCCAATTTTTCACTCAGGACACTGTATTCAATGGTGACATGTTCATGTTTCGCCGCAATGTGCGGCGACGCTGGCATCTCCAGCGCGTATGGATTGATGTCTTCATAATCCATTTTTTGGGTTGCAGCTTGCAATAAGTGCAGCGCATCCGAGTTACGAAAACCGTGTTCGGTTTTGTCACATCCCGCGGCAACTGGTTTGTAACCAATTGTCGACACATCCTTGGCAGCTAAAGCTTGCAGGATCGCTTTTGAAGCGACCGTTTTGCCCACATCGGTATCCGTACCCGCAATAAAAAAAGCATCTATCATCGATGTATAACCCCTAAACAAACCTGATACGTTGCAGGCAGAAGACCTTGATGGTTGCGAAATAGCTGATACTCCCGCTCAACCTGTGCGAGTATTCGACGGCTGGTAAGCCCTTGCGAGCGACCATTCACATGATTCGCACCAATCCCTTTGAGATCGCGCATTAAAGAGAACGCCGTGTCATACCAGACTGTTATCGTGGGTAAGTCTATGTGATGTTTCCCACAATGAGCTTGCGCTAACGCAATTTTTACCTGTTTGAGTGTGATGAATCGGTTGACGTGTTGATGTGCATCAATTTTCATCCATGCACGCTGCAATTCAAACAAAGAACCATCAAGAAGTGTTGAAAAATAAGCACTTGCACTGGGTTTTAAAACACGACGCATCTCTTTTAGTGGTAACGAGAGGTCATCACACCACTGCAATGCCAAGCTGGAAAACACGCAATCAAACGTTGCATCCGCAAACGGCAGCGCCTCGGCATCCGCTTCGACATAGCGCATGTTGTCGCTTCCGCAGCGCTGTTTGGCTTGCGCTAACATCGCCGGAGACAGGTCAGCGCACGTCACTCGCGCGCCTCGGTGTTGCAGCTCCTGCGAGCAATATCCAGTACCGCAACCCAAATCGAGAATGTGCCAGCCGCTTAAATCGTCCGGCAGTTTCGCCAGCAGACGCTGGGCAACATCGCGTTGAAATGCCGCGTGACGATCATAACTCTGCGCCGCTTTGCCAAAGGCTTGGGCGATCGCGGCTTTGTCACTGACGACTGCGCTCAAGGCTTGCGCCATTTCACTCATGAGATGCCTCCACACATTGCTTTAATGTGTCGGCCATCTGCTGAACTTGTTGCGGTGTGTGATGAGCCGTCAGTGTAATTCGCAGCCGCGCGCTGCCACTTGGCACCGTGGGCGGACGAATCGCCGTCATCCATAACCCCGCTTCACGCATCGCGCTGGCGACATGCAATGCACGCTGCGCCGAACCGAGCACAAACGGTTTGATTGGCGTTTGCGTCGCGACAAATCCCGGCACATCGCACAGCAATTCGTGATAAAGCGCAGACAACTCGGCCAGTTTGTCTCGCCGCCATGCCTCGCTTTGAATCATACCTGCAGCGTGCGTCAACGCATGCGCCTGCGCCGGGGGCATCGCCGTAGAATAGACATGATGACGAGCAAACTGAGTGAGGTAATCCCCCAGTGCGGCATCGCACAAAATGGCTGCACCTGACAAACCAAACGCTTTGCCAAACGTCACCACCAGCACCTGCGGCTTGATTCCGGCCGCCTGACAACTGCCCGCACCGCGCTCACCCAATACGCCCACACCGTGCGCATCATCAACGGCAAGCCAAGCATTGCTGCCCAATGCGGCTTGAATCTCCGCCAGCGGCGCTTGATCGCCATCCATGCTGAACACGCCCTCGGTCACCACCAATGTGGTGACCTGCTCATCGAGCAAACGGGTTAAATGATCGACGTCATTATGCTGAAAGCGCTTCATCTGCGCCGAAGACAACAGGCCCGCTTCCATCAGCGAGGCGTGATTGAGCTTATCTTGTAGCAGCAAATCGCCTTTTTGCAGCAGGGTAAACAGCAGCGCTTGGTTGGCACTGAATCCAGAGCCAAACAGCACCGCGCGTTCAAAACCCAGCCATTCACACAAGGTGCGCTCTAAAGTTTGGTGCGCCTCGCTAAAGCCGGTCACCAAGGGGGACGCGCCGCTGCCGCAACCATACAGGCTGAGCCCTTGCTGCCAAGCGTGAGCCAAGGCCGTATCACTCGCCAGCCCCAAGTAGTCGTTACTGGAAAAATTGATATATCGTTGCCCGCGCTGCGCCAACAGCGTTTGATTGCTGCGCTCCAGCACTTGTAGCGAGCGACGCAGCCCCTGCTGCTCGCGGTCAGCAAGGGCTTGATGAATGCGCGAATTAAAGGCTGGCATCGTAGAACATATCATCCGCTGTTGGACGCGCGGCCACACGTTCTACCACGCGGTCCAGCAGTTCGTTTTCCGTAATCTCGTCAGGCTTTTGCGCCACTTGTTGGCTGTTGATGCCCAGCTTTTTGAACAGCAGCATGTCGCTGTCTTCCGCCGGGTTTGGCGTCGTCAGCAGTTTGCAACCGTAGAAAATAGAGTTCGCACCCGCCATAAAACACAGCGCTTGCATCTGTTCATTCATCTTTTCACGACCCGCAGACAGGCGCACCGCCGACTGCGGCATCATGATGCGTGCAACGGCAATCAGGCGCACAAAATCAAACGGTTCGACATCGTCCACTTGTTCCAGCGGCGTGCCTTTGACTTTCACCAGCATGTTGATCGGCACGCTTTCCGGATGCACAGACAGGTTCGCCAGCTCGACCAACAAGCCAGCGCGGTCATTGGTGCTTTCGCCCATACCGATGATGCCGCCCGAACAGATTTTCATGCCCGCATCACGCACATGGGACAGCGTATCGAGACGATCCTGATACGTCCGCGTGGTGATGATGTTGCCGTAAAACTCCGGCGAGGTATCCAGGTTATGGTTGTAGTAATCGAGGCCAGCATCCGCCAGCTCTTGCGCCTGATCAGAAGTCAACATGCCCAGCGTCATACAAGTTTCCAGCCCCATGCCTTTTACGCCGGAAATCATCTCTTTGAGCAGCGGCATGTCGCGCGCTTTCGGGTTTTTCCACGCCGCGCCCATGCAGAAACGGGTTGAGCCTGAACTTTTGGCTTTTTGCGCAGCATCCAGCACGCGTTCCACTTCCATCAGACGCTCTTTATCGACGTTGGTACGATAGTGCGCGCTCTGCGGGCAGTATTTGCAATCTTCCGGACACGCGCCGGTTTTGATGGAGAGTAATGTGCTCACCTGAACATGGTTGTGCGGATGATGCTGACGGTGGACGAGTTGAGCGTCGAACAGCAGATCCATAAACGGTTTTTCAAGCAGTGCTTTGACTTCAGCCACTGTCCAGTTATGACGAATTTCCACGTGTAATCCTTGTTGGCGTTATTAGTTTTATGCCCAAGTGACCGAGCGTTTCAGGCCAGCGAACCAAGGTCGCCGATGCCTCGCAACGCCCTGTGACATGGGGATTATGCTTGGCTAGTCTACTGACACACGGTAGACTGTCAACAACAAGAACGATCACAAGTTTACACTTGGTTATTTTTTAATCTTATTTTTATCGCGGAATTGTCATGGATTTAGCCTTCGATCGCCAGCACATCTGGCATCCCTACACTTCAACCCTTACACCTCTGACCTGCTATCCGGTCACGCATGCTGATGGTGTTTTCATCTATCTCGAAGATGGAAAAGCACTGGTCGATGGCATGTCCTCTTGGTGGTCCGCCATTCACGGATACAATCATCCCCGTCTGAATGCCGCAGCACATCAGCAGATCGATAAGATGTCTCACGTCATGTTTGGCGGCATCACCCACCAGCCAGCCATTGAGGTGTGCCAGCGCTTACTCTCTCTGGTGCCGAATAATCTTGAACATGTGTTTCTCGCCGACTCCGGTTCCGTGGCGGTGGAAGTGAGTTTGAAAATGGCGCTGCAATACTGGCACGCCAAAGGCGAACAGCGCCCGAAATTCCTCACCCTGCGCCACGGCTATCATGGGGATACCTTTGCTGCGATGTCGGTCACTGATCCGGATAACTCAATGCACACGCTGTACAAAGGATTTCTCCCTGAGCATCTGTTTGCCGAATCGCCCAATACCGGCTTCTGGGAAGCGTGGGATGAGCGCGATATCGAAGATTTTCGCCATCAAATCACCGAGAATCATCGCCAGATCGCCGCCGTCATTCTAGAGCCGATTGTGCAGGGTGCGGGGGGCATGCGCATTTATCACCCGGAGTTTTTGCGTCAGGTACGCGCGCTGTGTGATGAGTTTGGCGTGCTGCTGATCCTCGATGAGATCGCCACGGGTTTTGGTCGCACCGGCAAATTGTTTGCGTGTGAACATGCGAACATTCAGCCGGACATTTTGTGTGTCGGGAAAGCGCTCACCAGCGGCTACATGACCTTATCGGCCGCACTGACCACCAAGGAAGTTGCCGATACGGTCTGCGGCGGCGAAGCGGGTTGTTTTATGCATGGCCCAACCTTTATGGGCAACCCACTGGCGTGTGCGGTCGCCTCGGCCAGCCTAAGCTTGATTGAAGAAGGCCATTGGCAACAACAGGTGAAGCAGATTGAGTTGGGCTTTGCTGAGCGCTTGCCGCTGCTCAATCGCTACCCGCAAGTCAAAGCCACGCGCTGGCTCGGGGCGATTGGGGTGGTTGAGACGCATCAACCGGTCAATATGGAAGTGATTCAGGCGCTGTTTGTGCAGCATGGCGTGTGGATTCGTCCATTTGGTCGCCTGATTTACATGATGCCGCCATTTATCAGTGAGACACAGCATCTGGATCAACTGATTCAAGCGGTGGAAGCGGCGCTCCAATCTCCGGAATGCTTTTTGAGTGATGCCAACTGATTGAGTCAGATTCAATGACGCGTTTGCGCCGTGTTATTGAAAAAAGGTCCCGTCATTCGTAGAGACAACAAAAACCTGGCGGTTGAGGCCAGGTTTTTGAGTGATGTCATTGACGGAGTTAAGCGAGCGCCGTTTCGCTTAGCAGCACGTACACTTGCTCGGCTTCCACCAGCACGCGCCAGGTCTTGAGCGTTACATCTGGCTGTTCAATACATTGCCCCGTTCGTAAGCTGAAATGCTGTTTGTAGAGCGGCGAGGCAACGCACGGTTCTCCTTTTACATCGCCGACGATACCGCGAGCCATCACATACGCCTTGCCAATGGGATCCCAGTGTTGCAGCGCATACACGTGCGGCTCATCACCGGGCAGATAGAATAGCGCCGCTTGTTGATCGCCAACCAACGCGCCACACCCTTGAAATGGCGTCAGCTCACTCAGATGACACAGTCGTTGTTTCATGATGAGACCTCCTCGCTAACCGGAATACGCTGCCCACGCAGGCGCTGATATGGCAAGCTCACGCTGCCCTGTTCGTGATTAATGAACGGACGGAACTTCCGCAGTTTGTCCTCATTTTCAAGCGTGCTTTTCCACTCGCATTGATAGGTATCGACCACACGCTGCATCTGGTTTTCCAGTTGCTCGCCCAGTCCGAGCGAATCGTCCAGTACCACCTGTTTGAGATAATCCAGACCGCCTTCCAGATTGTCGAGCCATACCGATGTGCGTTGCAGCTTATCAGCAGTGCGGACATAGAACATCAACACGCGATCAATCAAGTTGATGAGCTGCGATTTGGTTAAGTCAGCAGCCAGCAGGTCTGCATGACGGGGGCGCATGCCACCATTACCGCACACATACAGGTTCCAACCTTTTTCGGTCGCAATGACACCGATATCTTTGCTCTGCGCTTCAGCACATTCGCGTGTACAACCCGAGACGGCAAACTTGAGTTTGTGCGGCGCGCGCAAGCCTTTGTAGCGATTCTCCAGCTCAATCGCCAGCCCAACCGAGTCATCCACGCCATAGCGGCACCAGGTTGAGCCGACACACGATTTCACCGTTCGCACCGACTTACCGTACGCATGGCCGGTCTCAAAGCCGGCGTTAATCAAGGTGCGCCAGATCTCAGGAAGTTGCTCCATTTGCGCGCCGAACAGGTCGACCCGCTGACCACCGGTGATCTTGGTGTACAGATCGTACTGCTTTGCCACTTCCCCCAGCACGATCAGTTTATCTGGCGTAATTTCGCCGCCCGGCACGCGTGGCACCACTGAATAGGAACCGTCCTTTTGCAGATTCGCCATAAAGGCATCGTTGGAGTCCTGCAGCGCGCTCAGCTTCGGTTCCATAATGTGCTCGTTCCATAAAGAGGCAAAGACCGAAGCCGCGGTCGGTTTACACAAATCACAACCCAAGCCGTGGCCGTGTTTCTCCAGCAAGGTGTCGAAGTCTTTGATTTCTTCTACCTGGCAAATGTGGAACAGCGCCTGACGAGAGTACTCAAAGTGTTCACAAATATGATTGGTCACTTCCACGCCCATGGCCACCAGTTCAGCGTCCAACACCGATTTCACCATGCTGGAACAGCCGCCACAGCCCGTGCCCGCTTTGGTGACGGATTTGAGCTCATTGAGCTCAGTGGCGCCAGCATGAATCGCAGCCACCAGCGCGCCTTTGGTGACGTTGTGGCACGAACAGATCATGGTGTCGTCCGACACTTCGCCGCTCAGCATCGACGTATCAAACAACAGGTGCGCCGGATGATCAGGCAGCACGGTTTGGTTGAGATACGTCTGCAGTAACGCATCGTAGTCGCTGTTGTCACCCACCAAGATGGCGCCGAGTAATTGGGTGCCACTCGCATCGACGATCAGTTTTTTGTAGGTTCCCTGTACCGTATCCTGCAACACCAGTTCCTGCGCACCCGCGGTTTGCATCTGCGCGTCACCAATCGATGCCACATCCACCCCTAACAGTTTGAGTTTGGTACTCATGTCCGCACCCGTGAAACTGCCGCTGTGTCCCATCAACTGGTCAGCCACGGCGCGCGCCATCGCGTAGCCCGGCGCTACCAGGCCAAAAATCCGTTGTTGCCACAGCGCACATTCGCCAATGGCGTAGATGTTCTCGTCGCTGGTTTGGCAACTGTCGGAGATGACAATGCCGCCACGTTCGCCCACAGCTAAACCGGACTGACGCGCCAACGCATCCTGCGGGCGAATGCCGGCAGAAAACACAATCACATCCACTTCCAGCGGCTCTGCATCTTTGAATACCATGCGATGCTTGGCGCTTTCGCCATCAATGATGCGCTCGGTGCCCGTTGAGGTATGCACCGTCAGGCCAAGCTGTTCAATTTTCTGTTTCAGCACACCACCCGCACCATCATCGAGCTGAACCGGCATGAGTCGCGGCGCGAATTCGATCACATGAGTTTCTAATCCCAGCAGGCGCAGCGCGTTGGCCGCTTCTAATCCCAGCAGACCACCACCGATCACTGCCCCCGTGCGAGCATGTTCACACGCATTGCGAATCGCAGACAGGTCGTCCAAAGTACGATAGACAAAGACGTTGTCCCGCTCTGAACCCGGCACGGGTGGCACAAACGGATAAGAACCGGTTGCCAGCACGAGGGAGTCGTAACCCAGCACATCTTCGTCATCCAGAATGATGCTTTTCTGCACTCGGTTAATGGCCGTGACCTGGCTACCCAGGATCAGATTGATCCCGTGTTTTTGATACCACTCTTCGCTGCTCAGCATCAGATCATCATGCGATTTACCGGAGAACAGCGACGACAGTTGTACGCGGTCGTAAGCGATAAAACGCTCTTCGCCAATCACGGTAATGCGTTTTTTGAGGTGGGCTTGTTTTTCCACCAGCTTAGCAACCAGATGGTGACCGACCATTCCGTTGCCGATAATGACAATATGTTCCATCATTTTGCGTTTCCTTATGCAGTTTTGGCGACCGTTGCAGCGGCAGGTTGACGACCTTCAGATTTCGATTGTTTCTCATACAAAAAGCGCAGTACCGACTGACGATATTTCTGATACGTCGGGTCATCCGCCAGTTGAACGCGATTGCGTGGGCGCGGCAGTTCAATATTAAGCACTTCGCCGACCGTCGCAGCCGGACCGTTGGTCATCATGACGATTTTGTCCGACAGCAGCACCGCTTCGTCCACATCATGGGTGATCATGATGACGGTGTTATTCAGCTCGGCCTGAATCTCCATCAGCGCATCCTGCAAGCGAGCACGGGTTAAGGCGTCGAGCGCACCGAACGGTTCATCCATCAGCAGCACTTTCGGTTTCAGTGCCAGCGCGCGGGCAATACCGACGCGCTGCTTCATCCCACCCGAGATCTCATCCGGTTTCTTATCCGAGGCGTGCGCCATTTGGATCAGGTCGAGATAATGTTCAACCTGTTGTTTAATTTGGGCTTTGCTTTGTCCTTTGGCGACCTGTTTCACCGCCAGTTCAACGTTTTGGTACACCGTCAGCCACGGCAGCAGTGAATGGTTCTGAAACACCACCGCGCGCTCTGGCCCAGGGCCATCGACTTCGCGTCCATCCACAATCACCCCGCCGTCGGTGGGCATGTAAAGGCCCGCGACCAGGTTAAGCACGGTTGACTTGCCGCAACCTGAGTGGCCAATCAGTGAGATGAACTCGCCTTTTTGGATCTGCAGGTCGACGTTTTTCAGCGCGACAAACTCACCTTGTGGCGTGGGAAAGCGCATGCCGAGTTGGGTTAAATCTAAAAATGCTTTGGACATATGCCGTTCTCCTTAACGCAGCGCTTGCTGTTTGTTCCAAGACAGATGTTTTTGCAGATGCAGCATGCCGCGATCCAACAGCAACCCGATAAAGCCAATCGCAATCACCGCCACCATAATTCGCCCCAGCGACGCCGAGCTGCCATTCTGGAATTCATCCCACACGAACTTGCCAAGGCCCGGATTCTGCGCCAGCATCTCTGCGGCAATCAGCACCATCCAGGCAATCCCGAGCGACAACCGCAGCCCAGTAAAGATCATCGGAATCGCTGAGGGCAACACGATGGTGCGGATATGTTGCCACCACGACAGGCGCAGTACCTTGCTCACGTTAATCAGGTCTTTATCCACATTGGTGACGCCAACCGCGGTATTGATCAGCGTCGGCCACACGCTACACAGCGCCACAGTCAACAGCGAGTTGACGAACGATTTGGCAAACATCGGATCATCGCTGACGTAAGTCGCACTCACCACCATGGTGACAATCGGTAGCCAAGCCAGTGGCGATACTGGTTTTAGCAGTTGAATGATGGGGTTGACGGCCTGATACAGTCCATGGTTGAGCCCCAGAACAATACCGAGCGGGATTGCAATCAACGACGCCAGCGCAAACCCCGCCGCCACCGTGACCAGACTGGTGCCGATCTGATCAAAGAAGGTCGGTTTACCGGTGTACGGACGAATGCGGACTTCCGCATTGGGGTCTTTGGCCAGTTTGGCAGCGTTGCGCTTCTCTTGGCGTTCCATAAAAGCGTGCGCTTTTTCGCGCTCTTTGACATGTTCATTCACCAAGTTGCTGAACTGGGTGAACGTCTGCACCGGCCCTGGCAGCGTACCGAGTGACGTTTCGACCTGTCTGGCGGCGAGATGCCAGAACATCAGAAAAATAAGGATTCCAATCAGTGGCATCAGCATCACTTTGCTGCGGCTGACCACTTTTTCGCGACTGGGGATCAGTGAAATGACATTGCTCGACATAGCAAACTCCTTGCGCTATTGCGTCTCGTCCCTGTGAAGGCAGGTCTGGTGCAGCCGTGTGGCATTGACCCAAAGCACCAGACCCCGTGTTTTATACTTTGTCGTTACCCTTCAGACCGATAGCGAACTTGTTGAGGTAAGCGTTCGGTTGATGGCCGTCGTAGACGATGTCATCGATGAAGTGTTTCTGTGGCGCACGGAAACCGTCTTCATGGTTGAAATCCGGAAAGTCTTTTGCGCTCATCACACCCTCTTCAATCAGAGATGCCGCCGCCTGCTGATAGATATCCGGACGGTAGACCTCTTTGGCGATATTCATGTACCAGTCGTCCGATTTGGCATCCGCAATCTGCCCCCAGCGGCGCATCTGAGTCAGATACCAAATCGCATCGCTGTAGTACGGATAGGTTGCGTTATGACGGAAGAACACGTTGAAATCCGGCACCTCGCGTTTGTCACCTTTTTCGTACTCAAAGGTGCCTGTCATGGAGTTGGCAATCACCTCTTTATCGGCACCGACATACTGACTTTTCGACAGCATCGCCACGGCTTCGCTGCGGTTGGCGTTGTTGTTTTCATCCAGCCAGTGCGCCGCACGAATCAAGGCTTTCACCACGCGAATGTGCGTATTCGGATATTTCTCCGCCCACGCTTTTGACACGCCAAACACTTTTTCCGGGTTGTTCTTCCAGATCTCGTAATCCGTGACCACCGGAACACCGATGCCTTTAAACACGGCCTGCTGGTTCCACGGTTCCCCCACGCAGTAGCCTTTGATGGTACCCGCTTCCATGGTCGCTGGCATTTGGGGTGGCGGAGTGACGCTGAGCAGGACGTCAGCTTTCAACTGGCCGCTGTTGTCACCCGATTGCGGTGCGTAGTAGCCCGGATTGATGCCGCCAGCAGCCAGCCAGTAACGCAGCTCGTAGTTGTGCGTCGAGACCGGAAACACCATGCCCATGTTGAAAGGTTTGCCCTGATCGCGATATTGCTGCACCACAGGTTTCAGCGCATCCGCTTTAATGGGGTGAACGATTTTGCCGTCGCTCTCTTTGCTCAAAAACGGCTTCATCTGCTCCCAGGTATCATTGGAAACGGTGATGGCGTTGCCGTTCAGATCCATACTGAACGCCGTGATGACTTCTGCTTTGGTGCCGATACCAATCGTCGCACCCAGCGGCTGGCCCGCCAGCATATGCGCACCATCCAGTTCGCCATCAATCACGCGATCAAGCAGCACTTTCCAGTTCGCCTGTGCTTCGAGCGTGACGTACAGTCCTTCGTGTTCAAAAAAGCCTTTTTCATAAGCGACGGCAAGTGGTGCCATATCCGTCAGTTTGATAAAGCCGAACTTCAAATCTTCCAACTCTGGCTCACCCACCTGAGCATCCGCTCCGGCGCTCAGCAGTGAAGCGCTCAACAGTAAGCTGCGCATCCATGGTGTTTTCGATTGCATCGCAATACTCCCTTTCCTTGATTACAAATCCTGTTTGATTCCAAAACGTGCTTGATTCAAAAAGCCACAAAAAAGGCGCTACTGCTTCTCAGAGCAGTAGCGCCTTTGCTATTTCCGTCATCACCGCCGTTGATGATGTGAGTCAGCAGCCTTGCGGCTTATTCCAAATTCTCGGATGTACTTCATTTCCGTGACTGAAGATGACAATCCAAGTTACATGCCAGTTTTTATAGTTATTATTTATCAATAAGTTAAGTTGAAGTTCTGAGATATTTACTGTTTTCGTGCTTTGTTTATGTGCAAAGTGCACCAGTGGCAAGAATTCCGCCTAACCCCAAAGTATTATCAGACGCCCAGACCTTCCATCGTGTGGATCACGTTCTTCGCCACCTGTGCCAGTGACAGGCTCGATTGCATCGCGCTACTGCGCAGTGCGCGATACGCTTTATCTTCATCCAAACCATGCAGACGCATCAGTATCCCTTTGGCCTTTTCAACCCATTTACGCTCTTCGAGTTTTTGCGTCAACGACTCGATTTCCTGCGCCATCGCCATACTGGTTTCACGCACCTGCTTGGCATAATCAATCCAGGGCTTGAGCTCAAACGCCGAGTCAAAAGGCAATAAAACGAAATCGTGATGTTGAGGTAAGCGATTGATATCATTCACCTGAAGCTGTTTAAGAATCACCAAAAGCGGCACCTTGCGCTGGGAACAAAATTCGACAATGAGCCGCAGCTCTGCACTCGGTTGGCGCCACGACACCACCACGGTGGGTGAAAATTCTTTGTCGATCATGCGCTCCAACTGAGCCAGTTGGCAGAGCAGGATCTGGTCGTAGTGCAACGCAAGTTTGGCACTGATCCCGGCCTGATCGCTGACGCTGTCACAGCACACCACAATGGATTGAGAAGAGTGAGAAAGAGACATAGCCATTCCTTGTTGTGTTCAAACGCTATGGAATGAAATTGCAAAGAGCGCGCCATGTTGAAGAAGTGCAATTTAACTTAATAAAAACAATAAGATAAAAATTAATACCTGCGAATTGATAACGCTTTAGGGCTAGATGGGTCGGTGCACCCAAAAGTGCTCACGACCTTCCCGGCGCCCTCTTGTTACAGAGAAGCGCTCAGGAGCAGCGACGCACGTTAACTTCACGATGTGATAGTTGAATGACTTGGTTGCGTCAATCCGCCATTTGATGTGGCAGAGGAGAAAAACGCGGGGGTAAATCAGTGCGTGTCGACATAGGCTTGCCAATAGCGAAAGGCCGTCGCCATCGCGGTATCGCGATCGAGCATCTTCGCAAACAGGACAGCGGTCATGGTCGCAACGACACTGTTCGCCATCTGGACCCACTCTTCTTGCGGTGTCCCCAGTGGGCAAGCGTGAGGCAACGCGATGTCTGAGACAAACTGCTCAGGCCAATAGTAAGAGTGCACGCCATCGGTCTGGCTGAGCCACACCGTCTGGCTCACCTTCGGGTTGTACTCCGACTCACCGGACTGGCCTTTAAATGAGATCACCGCATGGGCGGTTTTGCCAATCACGTGTTCAACTTCAGCGTGCAGTTGTTGAAAACCCGGATGGAAACTGCCTCGCAGACCAATTTCACCGCCGCCAGGATTCAGCGCCCGCACGACCGTGTTGATCGGTGTGCGCAGGCCGTAGCGGTTTTTCCAGCCAATCATCACCTCGGCTTGCGGCGCAAAATGACGCAGCGGCAGATATGCAATGTTGCCTTGTTGCAGCAGTGCTTTGGCCTGCGCTGCATCCTTGGCAAGCGGCACCTCACACGCGGCCAAATAAGCCTCTGCATGCTCACGTGACGCGGGTTTGTCGTTGTAGCCGTGCATCAGTATTTTGTGTCCGTTATCAGCCATGATTTTGGCGGCCAGCAGATGCCAGGGCTGACCCGCCGCGGCACGTTTTCCGGCGTAACACGGCCAGTCAATCTCCGCGCCAATACTCGGCACACGGGACTGAAACGCTTTCACAAATCCGGCGATCTCAGCATTAGTTTCGTTTTGCACTCGGATCAGCATCAGCAGCATCGCCATCTGATCATCGCCCACGTCTCCGTTCAGGTAGTCATCCATCACCTGAAATGCCTGCTCAAAACTGAGCGGTTTGCGGCCGCGTTCACCGCGGCCGACAGTACGAATACAGTCCAGAATTGTGCTCATTGAGTCCTCTTAATCAGCCGGGGCGCATATAGGTTGCGAATGTGACTGGGTCACCGCATGCGCCGTTTGCATCAGTTGCTCCCGAAGTTTTACCACGTCTCCCATAATGATCAATGCCGGACTGAGACCTTTGAGTGCATTTGCTGTTTGCGTGAGCTGATTAAGCGAAAAGGTCACGACCGTTTGCTGCTCAGAACAGCCTTGGCCGACCACAGCCACCGGCGTTGAACCACTGAGACCCGCGGACATTAAACCCTGTTCAATCGCCTCTGCTTTTTCCAGTCCCATGTAGAACACCAGCGTCTGACCGCTGCTCACCAAACCCGCCCAGGCAGGCAATGCCCCCGTGACGACTTGACCGGTGATGAACGTCACGCTGCGCGAGACCTCTCGATGCGTCAGCGGAATCAACGCGCTTGACGCACAACCGATAGCGGCAGTAATGCCCGGCACCACTTGATAAGCAATGTTGTGTTTGACCAGCGCCAGCGCCTCTTCACCACCGCGGCCAAAGATGAACGGGTCGCCGCCTTTCAGACGCACCACCTGTTGACCTTGCTGAGCAAAATCGACCAGCAGCGCGCTGATGGCTTCCTGTTTCATACTCGGCTGTCCGCAACGCTTGCCCACATACACCATCTGCGCATCGGGATTGGCGAGTTCGAGAATATCGCGGCCGACCAAGCGATCATAGACCACCACATCAGCGTGTTGCAGGACTTTCACGGCTTTGACGGTGAGTAAATCCGGATCGCTCGGCCCCGCACCAACCAGAAACACAAAGCCCTTGTGGCTCGCAGGTTGGCTTGGCTTCGGCGCGCTTGGGCTGTGCTGATAGAAGTGGTCATGCACTGTAAAGGCGGTCGCGTCGGAGCGGATGCTGCGTGCAAATCGTGGGGTTGAATCGGTTTTCATGGCTCGACTCCTGAGATTAAGGTTTCGCCATCACCAGCACAGAACGGCTGGCCAGCAATTGGTTGACTTCCGGCAGGCAGGAACCGCAGTTCGTGCCGCACTTCAATTTGCTCTGTAACTGATTGAGCGTCACGCAGCCATCCTGCGCCATCGCGTGTTGAATCTGCTTGTCCGTGACGCGAAAGCAGCTGCACACCAACTGGCTGGTCGCAGTTTCCCCGGCAAGCGCAAGCACTGACCCCAGCTGCAGAGGCTTGCCAATCAGCGCCACCATCGCGGTGTAGTCCTGCTCGACGGGTTGGGCGGAGACCATCAGAATGCCAGTCACTTCCATCGCAGGCGTATCAGCTTTTGCGCGCCCGATGACCATCATCCAGCCTTGCGGCAGATCCCAACGCAGCACCTGCTCGCCGCTGAGCAATTCAAACTGACCTTTGTCCAGCGCCGTCAGTGAGGCAAACCGCGTCACCCCTAGGCGTTCTTCCTGCTGATAGCTGACATAATCACAGTCCGGTAGCGTGCGGGACGCGCCGACATACAGGCCGTAACTTTGCATGGTGACGGGCGCAAGATGCACGTGAGCCGACTTAAACGCAGGCTGACCGGAGATGGGATCGGCCGCGCGCAGCACGGCACGATTCACCTGAGAGTGCGCGCTGTAACGTCCAGCCCAGTGCATGGACATAAACAGCTGCTTTCCTTTCAGCCCCTCATCAAACGCCACGCGCGCGAACACGCATTGAGTTTGGCTATCACTGCGCAGCGCGGCCATTTCCCCTTGTTTGAGGCCAATTGCCTGACCCGCAAGTTTGTTGACGTAGAGCGTCGGTTCGACTTCTCCCGCTGCCAGTTTGGCAATGTGTCCGGTGCGGGTCATGGTGTGCCATTGATCGCGCTGGCGTCCGGTATTGAGCCACCACGCACCGCTTGGCACCTCATGAGGCTCAACGGGGATAAAATTGGCACGTCCGGATGGGGTTGAAAACTGGCCGTCGCGATATGGCGCACTGCGTGTCAGCGGCCATTGCACCGGCGTCCAGCGCTCATACTCATCGTCACTCATCGTGGCAAACATCGACAGATTGAGCAGATAGGGCGTGCCGTGGTTGATGCCCGTCAGCCCCGCGTATTCGCGAAACACATCCGCGACGCTGTGAAACGCAAACCCGTCAGCGATGTTCAGGCGTGAACATAACGCGCTCCCGACTTGGCTCACCGCCCACCAATCCGGTTTGGCTTCTCCGGGAGCGGCAAGAAAGGCGCGCTGACGCGACAAACGGCGCTCGGAGTTGGTGACCATGCCCTGTTTTTCACCCCAACCTGCCGCAGGCAGCAACAAATCCGCATACTCGGCGACATCGCTGCTGGCGGTAATATCCGACACAATCACAAAGTCGCACTGTTTCAAAGCATTGCGAATACGATCGCTGTCTGGCAACGAGACAACCGGGTTGGTGGCCATGATCCACAGCACCTTAATGTGCCCTGCTTCGACGGCATCAAACAGATCCAGCGCTTTCAGACCCGGTTTATCCGCGATGGTTGGCGATTGCCAGAACGTCTGCACTTGCTGGCAGGCGGTGTCATCAAAACCGCGGTGCACGGCGAGTTGATTCGCCAGCCCGCCGACTTCGCGTCCGCCCATCGCATTGGGCTGACCCGTGAGTGAGAATGGCCCGCAGCCTTCGCGCCCGATTTTGCCGCTCGCCAGATGTGCGTTGATGATAGCGTTGCCCTTATCCACCCCCGATACGGACTGGTTCACGCCCTGGCAAAACAGCGTCAATGCCGTCGGGCTGGAAGCAAACCAGCGGTAAAACGTGCGCAGCGCCTCTTCGTCAACATCCAACGCTCGGCTAACGCGACTGAGCTGGTAACGCTCATCGGAAATTGCCGTGAATAACGCCTCAAAACCGTGCGTGTGCTCGTCGATATACGTCTGGTTGAACGTACCGCTGTCTTTCATAAAACGCAGCAGGCCGTTATACAGCAAGACATCACCATCATTTGCGATCGCCAGATGCAAATCGGCCTGCTCAGCGGTGACGGTGCGCCGTGGGTCAATCACCACCAGCTTGAGTCTGGGGTTACGTTCACGGGCCTGCTGAATACGACGAAACAGCACCGGATGCGTCCAGGCCGTGTTGGCGCCTACCAGCACCAGCAGATCGGTTTGCTCGATGTCATCATAATTGACCGGAACCACATCTTCGCCAAAAGCGCGAACATGCGCGGCCACGGCCGACGACATGCACAGACGAGAGTTGGTATCAATATTGGCGCTGCCCACGTAGCCTTTCATCAGCTTGTTGGCGACATAATAATCCTCAGTCAGGATCTGGCCGGAGACATACATCGCCACCGAATCGGGTCCGTGCTGCTCAATTGCCTGATGAATGCGAGTGGCAATCTCGTCAATCGCCGCATCCCACGGGATCTCTTGGCCCCTGAGTTTGGGATACAGCAAACGGCTGGGCATATTGAGGCTTTCAGCTAATGCAGAGCCTTTGACGCACAGCGCCCCCTGGTTCGCCGGGTGTGTCTTGTCCCCAACGATCGTCTCGCGGTTGGCTGACACGCCGCACCCGACACCACAGTATGGACACGTTGTGTGAATATTGGCTTGAGTCATCATCACTTCCTTGTGCTCAAGGCAAATAAAAGGCGCCTTACTTCCGAGAAGTAAGGCGCCTTTGCCTAGGTATTAACAAATATCTTTAATCGATATAGACAGAGCAAACCTCATACCAACTTTTGTGCTTTTATCTTTCAATAAGTTAGCAACATACGTCCGTTTTCGTTGCACCAGTGAAGTGCAGACTGCCCTGAAATTCAACGCCAATTCGAGCAACCAACTAACCACAGGCTTGACAATAACGGACAAAACTTAACCAGCCATTTAGACGTCTAGACGTTGACATTCATCAGCGAGAAGATTAGTCTTCACGCCTTGATTGTTATTAGATTTGTCGTTTACATGTCCGGTTCCCAACACACTACGAAAACAGTTGCACCCTCTGCGGTCGCACTGATCCCCCTGATTATTTTTCTTGCGCTGTTCATCGGCGTGGGAACTTACTTGTCCCTGCAAGGCGTTGAGTTTGCTTTTTACCAACTGCCTGCACCGATTGCGATTCTGCCCGCTATCATCATCGCTTTCCTTTTGAGTAAAGAGAAACTCAATCGCTCCATCGAACATTTTATGCGGGGTGTGGGCCATCAAGACATCATCGCGATGTGCATGATCTATTTGCTGGCCGGTGCCTTTGCTGCTGTAGCGAAAGCATCTGGTGGTGTGGATGCGACCGTCAATCTCGGTTTGTCGGCCATTCCAACCAACATGATTCTGCCTGGCTTATTTCTGATCTCCGCGTTTATTGCGACCTCCATGGGCACATCAATGGGAACCATCGCTGCGGTGGCTCCGGTTGCGCTTGGGATTGCACAATCGGCAGGCATGAGCTTGCCAATGACTGCGGGCGTAGTTTTGAGCGGCGCGATGTTTGGTGACAACCTGTCAATCATCTCGGATACCACGATCGCCGCCACGCGCTCGCAAGGCTGCGAAATGAAAGACAAGTTCAAAGAGAACATTCGCATCGCACTACCTGCAGCGTTGGTCGCGCTGGTTGTATTTGCTTACCACAGCACCGCAACGCAAGTGCCCGACGCAGGCCCGATTGAATGGTTGAAAGTGCTACCGTACATCACGATTTTGGTGTTGGCGGTTTCCGGAATGAACGTGTTTGTGGTGCTAACCATTGGCATTGTGCTTGCCGGTGGCATTGGCTTGGCGTCCGTTGACGGTTACGCGATGACCAATTTTGCACAAGACATCTACGCTGGGTTTGGCAACATGCAGGAAATTTTCCTGCTGTCGATGCTGATTGGCGGATTGAGTGAGCTGATGCGCCGCCAAGGCGGTCTGGCTTTTCTGACGAACTTAGTGAGTCGCCTGATCAATGCCTTCGGATCTCGTCACTCTCAACATGCGAATAGCCGCGCGAGTGAATTAGGCATTGCTGGTTTGGTATCGCTGGTGAACGGCTGTACCGCCAACAACACGGTCGCGATTATTGTCTCAGGTAGCGTGGCGCGTCAGCTCGCCGAAGAGAACGATGTCTCACCTCGCCGCTCTGCCAGCTTGCTGGACATCTTCTCATGCGTGGTGCAAGGCATTCTGCCTTATGGCGCGCAAGTGCTGCTGCTGGGCTCTGTGTTTAAGCTGTCACCCTTCGCCATCGTGGCCAACTCGTACTACTGTTTTGCACTGGCGATTGCGGCCATTGTCGCGGTGTTTCTCAAGCACCAACCACGACAAGCCACTGCTAAATCAGCGCGCTAAAACGCGCGATTTGAGTGCCCGCCCCGATGAATCTTGAGAGATGATCTTGAGATATAGATAATTGAGCATCGCGGGCTTCAAAGCGCCGCGATGTTCACAGCTCAAATAACAAAGCCACGTCATCTGACGTAACGCGCATAAAAAAACGGAGTGTTTGCACACTCCGTTTTTTGTATCGGTTCACTCAGATAGGCTTAGCCGATATGAGTTACACCACCCATGTACTTTTGCAGTACCGCTGGTACTTCGATACGACCATCAGCTTGCTGGTAGTTTTCCAGAATCGCGACCATCGTACGACCCACTGCCAGGCCAGAGCCATTCAGTGTGTGCACCAGTTCAGGTTTCTTCTCGCCTTTACGACGGAAGCGAGCTTGCATACGACGGGCTTGGAAATCCCACATGTTTGAACAAGATGAGATTTCACGGTAAGTTTTTTGAGCCGGAACCCACACTTCCAAGTCGTATGTTTTGCATGAACCAAAGCCCATGTCGCCAGTACACAAAATCACTTTGCGGTATGGCAATTCAAGCAGTTGCAGAACTTTCTCTGCGTGACCCGTTAGTTCTTCCAGTGCCGCCATTGAATCTTCAGGCTTGGTGATCTGAACCAATTCCACTTTGTCAAACTGGTGCATACGAATCAAACCACGCGTATCACGACCGTATGAACCTGCTTCTGAACGGAAACATGGAGTATGCGCGGTCATTTTCAGTGGCAGATCCGCTTCTTCCGTGATGGTGTCACGAACCAAGTTCGTCACTGGCACTTCAGCAGTTGGGATCAAAGACAGACGACGCGGCTCTTCATCGCTGGCTTTTTCTGCCAGAGGCTCGGTGTGGAACAGGTCTTTACCAAATTTTGGCAGTTGGCCTGTACCAAACAGCGTGTCTGAGTTCACGAGGTAAGGCACGTACAGTTCCGTGTAACCGTGTTGCTCGGTGTGCAGATCCAACATGAACTGCGCGATAGCACGGTGTAGACGCGCGAACTGACCTTTCATGATCACAAAACGTGCGCCGGTGATTTTGGTGGCACTCGCAAAGTCCAGGCCGTCACCCATTTCACCCAGATCAACGTGATCTTTCACGTCGAAGTCATACGCTTTTGGCGTGCCCCAGCGAGACACTTCCACGTTGTCGTTTTCGTCTTTACCGTCTGGCACAGCGTCGTCAGGCAGGTTCGGCACGCTTTGAGTGATCGCGTCAAGCTGGCTCATCACTGCATCCAGTTCCACTTTCTTCGCGTCCAAATCGTCACCCAGTGTGCCGATTTGTTTCTTCACTTCTTCCGCGCCGTCTTTGTCGCCTTGCGACATCAGTTGGCCAATTTGCTTGGAGATGGAGTTACGCGTGGATTGTAAATTTTCAACTTCTACTTGAATGGACTTGCGTTGTTCTTCAAGTGTACGAATTGTGTCCACGTCGAGTTTAAAACCGCGACGCGCCAGTTTTGCAGCTGTTTCTTCCAGCTCAGTACGAAGTAATTTAGAATCCAGCATTGCTAATCCTATGCTTTATAAGTTGCGAAAAAACGCGTGTGCTTCCTTTTTAATCAAAGCCACGCGTATAGAAATTTAACCCGTCAACGATAACGAAAAGCCACTAATTTTCATAGCGCTTTTGTGGGCTTTTTGCGTCTAAATCCGCCAGATAATCTAACTTTTCGCCAATCTTGGTTTCTAAGCCCCGATTCGTCGGCTGATAATAGCGAGTTCCGGTCATTTCCGGAGGAAGATAGCGTTCACCCGCCGCATATGCACCGGGTTCATCGTGCGCGTAACGATATTCCGCGCCATAGCCGAGATCTTTCATCAAGCTGGTTGGCGCGTTGCGTAAATGCACTGGCACTTCGTACTCGGGCAAATTCTGCGCATCATCGAGCGCTTGCTTCCAAGCGGTGTATACCGCATTACTCTTTGGCGCGCAGGCAAGATAGACGATTGCTTGCGCGATGGCGCGATTGCCCTCTCCGGGCCCCACGCGGGTAAAACAATCCCACGCCGACATCGCCACTTGCATCGCACGCGGATCGGCATTGCCGACATCTTCCGAGGCAATCGCCAGCAGACGACGAGCGATATAGAGCGGATCGCAGCCTGCAGAAATCATACGCGCCGCCCAGTAGAGCGCACCATCCGGGTTCGAACCTCGAATCGATTTGTGCACCGCCGAGATCAAGTCGTACCAAATGTCGCCTTTGTTATCAAAACGCGCCACTTTTTCGCCTGCCACTTCGGCCAGCAGGCTGAGCGTGATTTGCTTTTCGCCCTGCTCGTTTTCTTCTGCCATGTCATACAGCAGTTCCAGGTAGTTGAGCGACATGCGCGCATCGCCATTGACCAGCTCAGACAAACGATCCAGAACGTTATCGTGAAAATGTGCCGCGTGTTTTCCGAGCCCACGATCTTGGTCAGCAATGGCTTGATCCAACGCCTGACGGATTTCCGTCTGGCTGAGTGACGTCAGTTTGTACACGCGTGCTCGAGACAGCAATGCGTTGTTGAGCTCAAAGGATGGGTTTTCGGTGGTCGCGCCGATGAAGGTCACCGTGCCATCTTCAATGTGCGGCAGAAACGCATCCTGCTGCGACTTGTTGAAGCGATGGACCTCGTCGACAAACAGTATCGTGCGGCGGCCCGCAAGTTTATTCTCACGCGCTTTCTCAATCGCAGCACGAATCTCCTTCACGCCAGAGGTGACCGCCGACACGCGTTCCACTTCTGCATTGGCGTAATTTGCCGCCACTTCGGCCAGTGTGGTTTTGCCGGTGCCCGGTGGCCCCCACAAAATCATTGAATGAATGTGGCCCGCCTCCAGTGCTCGGCGCAGCGGTTTTCCCGGGCCAAGCACATGTTGCTGACCAATGTATTGTTCAACGGTTTGTGGGCGCATTCGCGCAGCGAGGGGACGAAAATCTTCATCCCCGGCAAAATCAAAACTGTAGTTGCTCACGGGACTCACTTACCGGGTGTGTTGAACCCGATTTAATTACGTTGATCGTCGACTTCCACACCGTCAGGAACGTCGAACTTAAAGCGGCTTGCTTGCGGCTTTTGCTGTTTCACATCCGCAAATGTGAACTGGCTACGTTGGCCGTCCTGCTCAATCACGTTGAAGCCTTTCACCACACCGTGTGTGTCGATGGTGATTTGGAATTGGCCTTGGTTCGAATCAACCGCAGTGGGCGTGAGCGTAAACACATCGCCTTTTTCTTCGACTTGATACGCATCCCAGTCGCTGGCGCGGTTACGAGTCAGGAGGACAAACGGCGTTTGCTCTGTCGCTTGCTCTTGGTTGTAAATCGTGACTTGTTCGATAAATGGGCTGTAATACCACAGGGATTGACCATCCGACACCAGCAGGTTTTCATCCGGGGTCAGCGTCTCCCAGCGGAACAGACTCGGGCGAGCAATATCGACCACGCCATTGCCTTCCATGACGACATCGCCATCAGGGCTAATCACTTGCTGCTCAAACTTCGCGCTGAAACCATCGGTCAGCGCCAAACGTTCGCTCAGCGTCTCTTTTGGCGTCGCGAATACGGAAAAACTACAAAAAAACAGTGCGAACCATTTCTTCATTCTGTTACTGCTCCTAGCAATTGGGGTTAAGGAAGTTATAGGCTGTTCACTTCCTAAGTGTGTCAATCCTGTGTGGAAAAAGTTCGATAATTTGGCGCGAAAGTTACTGACCGCAACACTGTTTGAACTTTTTACCGCTGCCACATGGACACGCGTCATTGCGGCCAATGTCTTTAAACGGGTTCACGCTTTGCGCTTTGTTACCCAGCATTGCTTCATCGGCCGCCAGCGCCACTTCTTGCACCATCAGATCCAGTTGGTCAATCATCGCCGCCAGTGTTGGCAGAGCGTCGTATCCAGCCGCTTTCATTTGGGCATGCGTTTGTTCTTCATCAATCGCCAGCATCAACGTCGTGAGCAACGCTTGAAGCATTCGCATCGAGCCATCAGAAAGTGTCACCGACTGCCACTGCGATTCTACCTGCGGCCATACACTCATGAAACCTTCGGCGAAATCGGCCAGCGCGTCTTCGCGCGGCATGGAAGATTCAGCAAGCAGTGCCAGCAACGCATATTCGCTGCGTTTGAGTTGATGATACTGCGCATGGATTTGAGCCACGATCAACGGCTCAAGCGCCGCTGCATGCTCGCCAAACACCTCTGAAATCCACGCTTCGGGTTCCAAAGGTTGGGTCGCCAAGTTGGCGGCATATACCGCACCTTCGATAAACAACGGGGATTCATTGCACTCAATCTGAGCCAAATTCACTAGCGGGTAACTCATGAAATCTCTTTATCAATACGACAGATTAGCCGGCCATTATACCCCAGCCTGTCGATTTGGCGAGTTTGCTGGCAAAAATCATAACTGTGATAGATTTCGCTTTAAAAAACTTATTCACTGGAGCATTATTTCAGCCAAAATTACATCACTACGAATAATCACTATGAAACGTAACTTTGGCTTTACTTTAATCGAGTTAGTTGTCGTCATCGTTATTCTGGGCATTCTCGCCGTTACGGCTGCACCTCGCTTTTTTAATCTTCAACGCGACGCGCATGAAAAGCGTGCTGCCGCGGCATTTGCAAGTTTTCGCTCAGCGGTGACGCTCTACAACACGCGTTGGCTTGTCGATGGCGAACCCGTGATTTCCCAAGCCGTCGGTTATGGTCAAGGAAACATTTATCCGTCGGCGGCAGGTTACCCGATGTCGGTCGATCAAATCCCGTATCAAGACGGCAACGCGATTCGCGGTGAAGACTGCGTGGCGCTGTGGCCAGCCCTTCTCACAACGGACATCACCATTCAATCGCAGATGGATACCGGGTACGTATTGCCTTCCGAGAGCGATATCGTCAGTTGGTACACCAGCAGCAACGAGTGCTATTACTACTACACCGCCGGTTACAGCACCACAGACAAGCTGCCCATCCTCTATTACGCGCCGCTCACCGGTGAGACTCGCGTGACCACGGAAAGCCCGACATTCGCGCAATAAGCCCTCGTGACATCGCGCCGACTTCCATCTACAATCTCGCCTCAATTTTATTTGGCGAAGACAAGAACAGAGTATGCGAGTCATTTTAGGCCCGATGGAGGGCGTGCTGGATCACCTGATGCGTGAGATGCTGACACAGATTAACGATTACGATTTCTGTGTGACAGAGTTTGTCCGTGTGATCAACTTGCCCCTTCCGGACCATGTGTTTTACCGTCTTTGCCCGGAGCTGAAACAAGGCTCGCGCACCAAAGCTGGCGTTCCGGTGAAAGTTCAGTTGCTGGGTCAAGAGCCGCACTGGATGGCGGAGAACGCAGTTCGCGCCGCAGAACTGGGCGCATGCGGTGTCGATCTCAACTTTGGTTGCCCGGCGAAAATGGTGAACCAAAGCAAAGGCGGTGCGGCGCTGCTGCAACATCCTGAGCTGATTTATCAGGTGATCAAAGCGTGTCGCGATGCGGTGCCAGCAGACATTCCGGTCAGCGCCAAAATTCGCTTGGGCTGGGAGAATCCCGACGACTGTTTTGAAATTGTCGATGCCGTGCAGCAAGCTGGTGCCGACGAATTAACAGTCCACGCGCGCACCAAAGCAGGCGGCTACAAAGCCAGTGAAATCAAATGGGACTATATTGATCAAATTCGCCAAAAGACTCACATCCCCCTGATTGCCAATGGCGAGATCTGGAATTATGCCGACGGGCAAGCCTGTATCGAAACCACGGGCATTGACTCGTTGATGGTATGTCGCGGCGCACTGAATGTGCCGAACTTGGGCAACATCGTCAAACACAACCACAGCGCCATGCCTTGGCATGAGGTGGTCGACTTGCTGCTGGAATACTCAGCGTATGAAGTGCGCGGTGACAAAGGCAAATATTACCCGAACCGCGTCAAACAGTGGTTTGCGTATTTACGCCAAGCATACCCACAAGCGGCCGACCTGTTCCGCGAGATTCGCACTATGACCAAGGTCGACCCGATCGTGAGTCATTTTCAGCGCTACCGCGACTCCCTTGCCTAAAGTGAAGTGCTGGTGTTAAAACACCAGCTTATCTTTCCCAGTTGTTTTCGCGAGATACAGTTTTTCATCCGCCAGTTTGAATTGCTTATCAAAGTCCCATTCCTGATGGCTTTCAATCACTTGAATACCGCCAGAAATCGTAAAGCCATTCGGTACCACACGGGTTGAGTCGCGCGTAATGGCCTCTTTGACCCGTTGCATCACCGCTTCGATCTGGAGCGGATCCGGGCTGGTCAAATACACCACGAACTCTTCCCCACCAAAGCGAGCGACGGCATCGGTTTCACGGATGTTGCATTCGATCTGATCGCCCACATAGCAGATCACATCATCCCCGACATCATGCCCGTAGGTGTCATTAATCGACTTGAAGTTATCAATATCCAACACCGCCACCGACAAATAGCGGCTGTGTTGCTTCACTTGCAGAAACTCTTCCATCCCTCGGCGATTGAGCAGGCCCGTCATTGGATCTCGAGACGCGAGGTTTTCGTAATAGGATTTTTCAATGCGAGTGTTGAAGTAGAACATGCCGACCACGGAGACCAGATAAGCCAACACCAAGGCATACACACTGGTTTGCTTCTCTTTGACGAAGCGACTGATTTCAGCGGCCCAATTCCATTGGTAATACAAGTAGTGATCCATTTTGGTATAGCTAATTTCTAGCTTGTGCGGACGGTACACACTGCCGTCTTTCGGTAGCTCTTCTGAACGCACCAGACGAATTTTATCGGTCAGGCGTGACGAATCATCAATCAGGCGATCAACACTAATATCCAGCGCCACCACGCCAATGAAATTCGATTCCATATACACCGGCATCGCCAACGTCATGGTGTTCTTTTGATGCAGGACTTCGCTGAATGCGCTTGGGCCAGTTACGGTAATAATGTCTGGGTTGTCTGCGGCTTTTTGCCAAAACTCTCGCAACTTGACCGTCATCAAGCGTTCTTTGGTGACATCTTTGAGCACCGAATCGGGCGCAGAAATGATATAGCCCGCATTGTCGATGTAGTGCACACCGATAATGTAGTTATCTAAATCATTAAGAAACGAGATGATGGGGGCCAACGACACTTTACGGCGCATCAAGTCATACAGTGGATGCGCTTCATCACACAGGGACTCATCGCCCACCATCATGTAGCTGATGCTGATCGGCGGCGAAGAGCTGGCTTTCTTGTTGGTCAGTAACATCGACTCTTTGGGCACAATGCGACATAGCCCATCTGCCACTGACTTTACAAACCCGGTCGACATGATGGATGGTGATTCAAAGTAATTGGTGAAACCGTAATCGAGTGCAACCACAATCTTGCCGGCACGCATCATCATGGTGTTGGCGTTACGGTACTCATCATCGATATCACTGTTCAAGATCCGCATGTAGGAAGAGATCATCGCGATCAGCAGAATGAGGGCAACAAACAAAGGGGCTAGAAAGACCGTTTTGGTGTTGTAATGCTTTTTCATTAATCAATATCAACGTGAATTAAGGTGACTTTGCGCCTTGTGATATGCAGGCGTATGAGTGTACCAGAAAGATTATGCCAAAAAATCCATAACACAAGCTAATCCTGACTGCGTTATGTACATTAGATTTCGCTAAATCCTAACCAAACCGACGATTTGTTGACATGATATTGATAAAGTCAAAAGCCAAAGACATGAAAAAAACCTCCTGTGGGTTGAATTTCAAACAGGAGGTTTTAGAGCGTTCATGCGGAGTTAACTTAACAAAAGACTGTCGTCGCTTAATTCTTCACCACGCACTTTAGAGAACATTTCCAGCAAGTCTGGCACTTGCATGGTCGCACGCTGCTCACCCGCGACATCAAGAACAATTTGCCCTTGGTGCAACATTACAGTGCGATCGCCACATGCCAGCGCATCTTTCATCGAGTGGGTCACCATCATGACCGTCAAATTGAATTCGTTGACGATCGTTTTGGTGAGGTCAATGATAAACGCGGCCATGCGTGGATCCAGCGCCGCCGTATGTTCATCGAGCAGCAACAGTTTGCTGTCCGATAAGGTCGCCATCACCAAGCTCACAGCCTGACGTTGACCGCCAGATAGCAACCCGATGTTATCGCCCAAACGGTCTTCTAACCCAAGGCCCAGGATGCTGATACGCTCTTGAAACAGTTTACGACGGTTGGAAGAGAGTGCATGCGTCCAACTACGACGTTTGCCGCGCATGTACGCCAGCGCCATATTTTCTTCAATCGTCAATGCACCGCATGTGCCCGCCAGCGGGTCTTGGAATACGCGCGCACACACATTGGCGCGCTGATCGACACTTTGGCGCGTCACGTCGATGTCATCGATCAGCACTTGACCGCCCACCATCGGGGTTTCACCTGTCACCGCGCCCAGCAAAGTCGATTTACCCGCGCCGTTCGAGCCAATCACCGTTAAGAATTGATGCTCCGGCACTTCCAAACAGACGCTTTTCAGCGCTCGGTTTTCCAGAATCGTGCCAGGGTTAAACGTAACTTGAATATCTTCTAAACGGATCATACGGCTTCTCCTGACGACTGACGCTGTTGCTTATCCTTTTTTTCACTCCCCTGCTGAGATACCACTGTTTTCTGAGCAGGTGCATTACCCTTTTTTAACTTTAGGTTCCTTTTCATTTTCGGCATGATCAGCGCCAGTGCCACCAGCACGGCCGTCACGAGGTTGAGATCCGACGCTTGCAGACCAAACATGCCCGTACTGAGCGCAAATGCCACCGCTAAACGGTACAACACTGACCCAACAATCACTGCCGTCACGGCGACCCAAATTTTTCGCCCGGGAATAAGGGTTTGCCCCAAAATCACCGCTGCCAAACCCACCACGATGGTGCCGACACCGGAGGTGACATCCGCAAAGCTGTTGGTTTGTGCGAACAGTGCGCCCGCAAAGCCAACGAAGCCATTTGACAAGGCGAGACAGAAATAGGTGTAAAACGCGGTGCTTGCACCTTGTGCCGCAACCATGCGCGCATTGACACCTGTCGCACGCAGGCCCAAACCAAAATCACTGTTCAGCAGACGAATCACAAACAGCGCAGAGAGTAACACCAGAACCGCAACAACCAGCGGACGAACATACATTGAATCGCCCATCGCTTCGAATGGCGTCAGAATGGTGTCTTCGCCGAGTAGCGCCAAGTTAGGACGCCCCATAATGCGGATATTGATAGAAAACGCCGCAATCATGGTCAAGATCGACGCGAGGAGATGAAGAATACCGCAACGTACCGTCAGAAAGGCCGTCACCCAGCCGGTGGCAGCACCCGCAAGAATGGCCATCCCTGTGGCAACCCATGGATTAATCCCGGCAACAATGGCTGTCGCCGCTACAGCAGCGCCCATGGGGAAACTACCATCAACACTAAGATCGGGGAAATCAAGGACGCGGAATGTCAGGTAAACCCCCAACGCGACCAACCCATAAATGAGACCTACTTCAAGTGCCCCAAAAAACGCAAAAGCAGACATACAAACTCCCTTTCTGCTTAAATACGCCGGCGCGACATCACACCGGCATAATTAATCCTTTATTATTTTACGCTGGTTGCGCGATCCAAAACGGATTGAGGAATCGTCATACCCAGTTTGTCCGCAGCAGTTTCGTTGATAACCAAATCCGACCCTTTCGCGACTTTCACGTCCAAAGAACCCGGTTTGGCCCCATCAAGAATCGCAGCCACGTAATCTGCGGTTTGCACACCAATTTGGTAATAGTCAAAGCCTAAGCTCGCCACTGCACCACGTTCAACGTAAGACGTCGCAGCACCAAACACTGGCGTTTTCGCTTGGTTTGCTGCCACAATCATGCCTTCAATCGCACTGGCAACTGTGTTGTCGATCAGTGCGTAGATGATGTCTGATTTCGCGGCAATCGCTTGAGTCGCCGATTGCACATCCGCACTTTTCAGCGCCGTGGCTTCCACCAACTGCAGGCCATTTTTCTTCGCGGAGACTTTCAGCAGTTCCATCAAGCTCACAGCGTTTGCTTCACCTGGGTTGTACACCACACCGATCGATCTGGCGTTTGGCATCAGCTCTTTGATCAGCTCAACATGTTGCTCAACAGGAGACAGGTCGGACAGGCCTGTGACGTTTTTGCCCGGCTGCTCCATCTTCTTCACCAGCTTGGCGCCGACCGGGTCAGTCACTGCTGTAAAAACGACGGGAATAGATTTGGTCGCAGCAACTAATGCCTGAGCAGTTGGCGTGGCAATGCCAACCAATACGTCTGGGTTTTCACCGACAAATTGACGTGCAATCTGCACTGCAATCGCTGGGTTCCCTTGCGCGGTTTTGAAATCAAACTCAAGGTTTTTACCTTCTTCATAGCCTTTTGCTTTCAAGCCATCCAAAAGTCCCTGACGGGTTGCATCCAACGCAGGGTGTTCAACGATTTGTGACACGGCGACTTTGGCAGTATTTGCCAACACCGTATGGGAAGAGAGTAATGCAGCTCCGGCTAGAACGGCGGTAGCTATAGCTTTGCCTGCTTTCATCTTAACTCCTTGATTTAAAGCATTATTATTTTTGATGTTGTGTGTTGTTTGTTTTTATTGTGCACGGAACGTGCAGCTAACGACATTATTACCAGTAAGTTTGGGGAAAGGGAAGCAAGATTTAACAGGAAAGTAACAAAAAGAGAGATGGGAATATGGTACTTAGCGCAAAATCAAGAGGAGTTCACTATTTACGCTTTTTCACTTGAAGAAAAGGCCGTCTTGAACTACTCAAAACGGCCTTTTTATGCTGTTTAGAACCAGCGCTCCAGCGCGGTTTTGTCGAGTTGACGGAACGCACGGTTAAGCACCATCGCCAGCTCTTTATAGCGAGGCTTGGATTTGATCGGTTCCAAGGCAAATCCAGTCTCGACAATTTTTTGATACAACTCGCGATACCAACTGGCCAATGCTGGCGGCAGTTGTGTGTTGGCGCGGTTGCCTAACCACCAGATACCTTGCAACGGCAAGCTGATGGCGAATAATGCGATGATAATCGTCTGAGGCATCGCTTGCACATTCTGAAATGTCATTTGGGTCAGCACGCTGATTGCGGCAACGGCTGGCATCACTTTGATCCCAAAGCGCGTCGCTTTAATAATGCGCTGTTCCGGGAAAAGAAGGTTCAATTCTTTGCGCATTGGCCATGTATCCATGTATCTCTGGCCATCTTTTAAGCTAAGAACGATTCCGGCTCTATTACTCATACCATTCCCCTCACTCTCTGGCGAACATTCATCCTAAAAAATAGTTGAATGATTCAACAAATGGCGTAAAAATTTGACAAAAGCTAATATTGTTTCAAATTTTTTTTGTTATATTGGCCCATTATCGCTATCCTTTGCGAACTCTCAATCTCATTGTTGCCGTTATTTACAAATTAGGCAACTCCGAGGCGAATGCTGCACGGAATGCACCGACGATTTCACTAACACTGTCACGTCTTACGATACGGAAATTAAAGTTTTATTGACCAAGATTAGTACGCACTCTTTGGCAGTTCGGCTATTCTTGTGGTTGATTTTTATCCTAACCGACTATTACAGGTAGTTACTCATGTCTAAGCTAGTTTTAGTTTTAAACTGCGGTAGTTCTTCACTCAAGTTCGCTATTGTTGATGCACAAAATGGCGACGAATTTCTTTCAGGTCTTGCTGAATGTCTACACCTTCCAGAAGCACGAATCAAGTGGAAACTTGATGGCAAGCACGAAGCACAACTGGGTGAAGGCGCTGCACACGATGAAGCGTTAACTTTTATCGTTGAAACTATTCTTGCTTCTAAGCCAGAACTGGCAGAGCAACTGAAAGCCATCGGTCACCGTGTTGTACACGGCGGTGAGCAGTTCACTCAATCAGCACTGATCGACGAAACCGTTCTGAAAGGTATCGAAGACGCAGCAAGCTTCGCTCCACTGCACAACCCAGCACACATCGTGGGTATTAAAGCAGCACAAAAAGCATTCCCTGCGCTACAGAACGTTGCCGTATTCGACACAGCTTTCCACCAAACTATGCCAGAAGAAGCGTACCTGTACGCACTGCCATACAAACTGTACAAAGAGCACGGTGTTCGTCGCTACGGCGCACACGGTACGTCTCACCTGTTCATCGCGCGCGAAGCCGCTGAACGCCTTGGCAAACCAGCAAACGAACTGAACATCATCAACTGCCACCTAGGCAACGGTGCGTCAGTTTGTGCAATCAAGAACGGTCAATCTGTTGATACATCAATGGGTCTGACGCCGCTTGAAGGTCTGGTGATGGGTACACGTTGTGGTGACATCGATCCTGCTGTCGTATTCCACCTGCACGATACACTGGGTTACTCAGTGGCAGACATCAACAAGATGCTGACCAAAGAGTCTGGTCTTCTGGGTCTGACTGAAGTGACTTCTGACTGCCGTTTCGTTGAAGACAACTACGGTGCTAAAGAAGAAGCAACTCGCGCAATGGACGTGTTCTGTCACCGTCTAGCAAAATATGTTGCAGGTTACACTGCCAGCATGGACGGTCGTCTGGACGCAATCGTGTTCACAGGCGGTATCGGCGAAAACTCTGCACCAATCCGTGAAATGGTGCTGAACCGTCTGTCTATCTTCGGTATCAAAGTCGATAGCGATGCGAACCTGAAAGCACGCTTCGGCGGCGAAGGTGTGATCACTTCAGCAGACAGCAACATTCCTGCGATGGTCATTTCGACCAACGAAGAATTGGTTATCGCTGAAGACACAGCGCGCCTAACCAACATCTAATCAAATTCATCTGGCTAACTGCAAAGTTAGCCAGTGTTTTATAGGGGCTCAACTCCTATTCTTCTCGAATACGCCGTTGGGCTTTGTTCCTTTCAATCTAAACCCCTTAGATTGTATCAATAGTGTTGAGGTACTTTACGAATGTCCCGTACTATTATGCTTATCCCTATCAGTACTGGCGTTGGCTTGACCAGCGTGAGCATGGGTCTTTTACGCGCCATGGAGCGTAAAGGTGTAAGCGTTTCTTTCTATAAGCCAATCGCACAGCCTCGCAGCGGTGGCGACCAACCCGACCTGACTTCAACGATCGTCGGTCACAACAGCGACATGAAAATTGGTGAGCCAATGTCAATGTCGTCTGCTGAAGCGCTGATCGGTGGCGAAAAAATGGACGTTCTGCTGGAAACAGTGGTTGAACGTTACAACCAAATCAACTCATCAGAAGTGACGCTGGTTGAAGGTCTAGTTCCAACTCGTAAACACCCATTCGCCAACCAAGTGAACGCGGAAATCGCAAAAACTTTGGGTGCTGAAATTGTGTTCGTCGCAACGCCTGGCACGCACAACCCTGCGCAGCTGAAAGAGCGTATCGAAGTGGCATGCTCTAACTTCGGCGGTACGAAGAACAAGAACATTTCTGGTGTGATCATCAACAAGCTGAACGCACCGGTTGATGAAGCTGGCCGTACCCGTCCAGACCTGTCTGAAATCTTTGACGATTCTGACAGCGCAAAACAAGCCAACATCGAAGTGATGCAGATCTTCAACTCAAGCCCAATCCGTGTTCTGGGTTGCGTGCCTTGGAATGTTGACCTGATCGCAACACGTGCGATCGACATGGCAAAACACCTGAATGCTGACGTAGTCAACGAAGGCGACATCAACACGCGTCGTATCAAGAGCATCACATTCTGTGCGCGTTCAATCCCGCACATGATTGAGCACTTCCGTCCAGGTTCACTGCTGGTGACTTCAGCAGACCGTCCAGACGTGATCGTTGCAGCGTCTCTTGCTGCGATGAACGGCGTTGAAATCGGTGCTGTACTGCTGACTGGCGGCTACGATATTCCAGAAGAAATCGTGAGCCTGTGTAAACCAGCGTTTGAAACTGGCCTGCCAATCTTCAAAGCACAAGGTAACACATGGCAAACATCGCTGAACCTGCAAAGCTTCAGCCTGGAAGTGCCAGCTGACGATAAAGAGCGTATCGAATTTGTTTGTGACCACGTTGCAAGCCACATCGAAGGCGCTTGGATCGAAACTCTGACTGAAGGTACTCAAGGTACGCGTCGTCTGAGCCCACCAGCATTCCGTTACCAACTGACTGAGTTTGCACGTCGTGCCAACAAACGTATCGTGCTGCCTGAAGGCGACGAACCACGTACAGTTAAAGCGGCAGCCATCTGTGCTGAACGCGGTATCGCGACTTGTGTGCTCCTAGGTAACCCAGATGAAATCCGCCGTGTTGCTGCGCAACAAGGTGTTGAGCTGGGCGCTGGCGTAGAAATCATCGATGCAGATTCAGTTCGTGAGAACTACGTGGCTCGCCTAGTTGAACTACGTGGCGCGAAAGGCATGACTGAAGTTGTGGCGCGTGAAAAACTAGAAGATTCAGTTTTCCTAGGCACCATGATGCTGGAAGCGAACGAAGTGGACGGTCTGGTTTCTGGTGCGGTTCACACCACAGCAAACACCATCGTTCCCCCATTCCAGATCATCAAAACAGCACCGAATGCATCGATCGTATCGTCTGTATTCTTCATGCTGCTGCCTGACCAAGTTCTGGTTTACGGTGACTGTGCAATCAACCCAGATCCAACGGCTGAGCAACTGGCTGAAATCGCAATCCAATCTGCAGATTCTGCAGCGGCATTCGGTATCGACCCACGCGTAGCGATGATCTCATACTCTACCGGTACATCAGGTAAAGGTGCAGACGTTGATAAAGTGCGTGAAGCAACACGTATCGCACAAGAAAAACGTCCTGATCTGATCATCGACGGTCCACTGCAATACGACGCAGCGATCATGGAGAACGTGGCAGCTTCTAAAGCACCTAACTCTCCAGTTGCAGGTAAAGCAACCGTATTCGTATTCCCAGACCTGAACACAGGTAACACCACTTACAAAGCGGTACAACGTTCAGCAGACTTGGTTTCAATCGGTCCAATGCTGCAAGGCATGCGTAAACCTGTGAACGACCTGTCTCGCGGCGCGCTGGTTGACGACATCGTCTACACCATCGCTCTGACTGCGATTCAAGCAGACCAAGAGCAAAAATAATCGCTCTTCGTTCGAGTCAAAAAGCCTTCGGATTCCGAAGGCTTTTTTTATTGGCACCGAATCCTGTTTTATCGCTTGGAAATACAGCTTAAACAGGTGACTGGATTAATGCATCCACCACAGGGTGAACAGGCCCGCGACCACCGACAGCAACATCGCCGGCGCGACGCGAATCCACAGCGCTTTTCCACCAATGCCCATCGCTAAGCCCATTTTGACCAACGTGTTCACCGACGCGGCAATGATGATCCCCATCGCCGCTGTATAAGCATCCAAGGTGTGTGTACTTTGTCGCCCCAACGCCAAAGTGATTGCATCCACATCCGTGATCCCAGAGATCGCCGACAGTACCAAGGTTCCCACCTGGCCGAACCAATCCGACAGCGCATGAGACAGCAACATAATCACTGCCAGAATAACCCCAAACCAGAGCGCCGACTGCAAGGCCAACGGGTTTTTGTGTTTGCCCGTCTGCTCCTCGGTAAAATCGACTTGAGTGGTACGCCAGATAAACCATGCTGGCAGATAGAGCCCAATCATCATCACCCCAATCACCGGCCAAAGAATCGGCGTTAACTCGGTATTAATGAGAGAAGCAACAATCAACAAACGGGGGAACATGGTGCCACAACAGAGTAGAATGCCCGAAGCCAGGAGCGGACTGATCGACGGCTGCTCACGCGACAGATTGGAAAATTGCAGTGTCAGTGCCGTCGAAGAACTGAACCCCGCAAAGACCGAAGTAAACAGCACACCCCGCTTCGCACCGCCAATCTTGATGGCGAAGTAACCCAAAAACGAAATACTGGCAATCAACACCACCATCCACCAAATTTCGTACGGGTTTAATGCCTGCCATGGGCCAAAGCTTTGGTTGGGCAACAAAGGCAGCATCACAATCGAAATCAACATCAGTCGCAGCGCTGCATCCAGCTCGTACTCTTGCAACTTCTGCAAGGCCTGATGAAGCTCTTTCTTGTTATCCAGCACCACGGCGGTGATCACCGCAGACGCAGCCGCCAACACTGGTTCTCCGGCAACCGCCAAACTGCCCATCACAAACGTGACCAACAAACTGACCACGCCGGTAATACTGACGTCCTGACTGTTTCGCTGTTTCATGATGAACGCAATGCTGGCCAGCGCGACCAACGCCAACAAAGCAAAACCAAGGATGAGCGGCGAAAAATGGGTCGCCAGTACCGCAGACAAGCCGCCGTATAAGCCGACCAGCGAGAAAGTGCGAATGCCAGCCACTCGGCTGCCTTCCACATGGTTGCGGTTCACCCAACCGCGCTGCGTGCCAACAATGGCGCCCAACAGCAGCGCCACCAATAGATTCCAGATCACACTCTGGCCGGCCATGATGTCACTGAAATCCATCGCCCTCTCCCATCCACCCCGCTTCATTTCAGTGTATGCAAATTGGCGTATGAATCCGTGAGCAGAGCGAAATTGTGATTATTTTTCAGCGCATTCAATCAGCACACAAAAAAACGCAGCCTCGGGCTGCGCTTTGCAATCAGGTGTCGGTTCAAGCCTTACAGTGAGTCTCGGCCATGCGCAGATTCCAGATCCAGATCTGGGCCAACTGGCACAATTTGTGTTGGGTTAATGGTGGTGTGGCTGAAATAGTAGTGACGTTTAATGTGATAAAAGTCTGTAGTCTCCTTCACGCCCGGTACTTGATACAGCTCTTTCAAATAGCCATTTAAATGCGGGTAATCGGCGATGCGTTTTTTATTGCATTTGAAGTGACCAACATACACAGCGTCAAAACGAATCAAGGTGGTAAACAACCGCCAATCGGCTTCAGTGATCACATTGCCCGCCAAGTATCGATGCGTCGCAAGATGACTTTCCACTTTATCCAATGCCGTGAATAAGGATTCGTAGGCTTCTTCATACGCTTCCTGCGTGGTCGCGAAGCCACAACGGTAAACCCCGTTATTGATATTGGGATAGATGTATTCGTTCCACTCATCAATCAGCGCACGAAGATGCTCAGGATAGTAATCCTCCTCGTTCCCCGTGAGTGCATTAAACGCTGAGTTAAACATGCGAATAATTTCTGACGATTCATTGCTGACTATCGTATTGGTTTTCTTATCCCACAGCACAGGCACCGTCACACGACCAGTGTAATCGGCTTTGGCTTGCGTATACACTTGATGCAATTTCGTATGGCCAAACAGCGGCTCAGGAATACCGAACTGCCAGCCGTCACTCATCATATCCGGGCACACGATGGTGACATCGATGTACGCCTCAAGCTGCTTTAGCGCACGGAAAATCAGGGTGCGGTGCGCCCACGGGCACGCCAACGACACGTAGAGATGATAACGACCCGGCTCAGGCGCAAACTGAGCATCTGTGTCATTGTCGATCCAACCTCGAAAGCCTGCATCTTCGCGCACAAAGCGTCCGCCGCTGCTTTTCGTGTCGTACCAAACGTTTTGCCACACGCCTTCGACCAGTTTACCCATGAATCACCTCGTTTTTATTCAAATCATGCTGTATTTAAGTCCATTATAGATATTGAAAAATTGGATATAACCGGAGAGTTCTGGCTTAGTTATTCGAAAAATTTGAACTAGCCAACATTACTCACTTAAGGCATCTCCGGTTTCTCTAAGCAATTGTGTCCGACCCAAAATTGGGTTTTCATGCCCAGCGCTCTGACATCGACAATCTCATCGAACTGTTGAGGATAATGCGACACACGCTCGTAAATTCGATAGCCACACGCCATGATGGCGCCCAGCGCCAGCATCCACACGACTGCGTGGCTGACAAGGCCAACACGGTATGACCCCACCTCCGAACGCCGTAAAGGGTTTAACGACGCCCAGAAAGCAGCCAGCGACATGATGGCCAGCAGTTGACTCATCGGCGAATCCAACACACCGGAGACCAAGCTGTACAGCAGCCCAGTCAACACACTCGCCCCCAAGACTTGTGTGATTCGAGATCTGGAGATGGCCACCTTGTACAACAGCAGCAAACAAAGCGACACATAACAAAGCACACCGCCCCACCCCCAATGCACCAGCACATTGAGCACCGAGTTATGCGGGCGGCCAAACACCAGCGGCTGACAGACAAACGCGCCACCACCGAGCCCCCAGAAAGAGGAAAGGTCTAGCGCCTGCGCCCATAAAGTCAGGCGGTCGGACGTCGTCGTGCGCAACACGATGGCTTGGCTGTCTATCCCCAAGAGATAAGAAGGCAACGGATTAAACAACGCAAATGAGATCAACGCGCCCAAGCACCCAGTGATCAACAAAGTCGCAAGCCACTGACGCCATAACGTCCTGTCCACCAGCGCCATCAAAATAAAACCGGCGATAAGCGCCAGCGTGACCCCGCGACCATTGAGGGTAAAACCAATTGAAAATGCCATCGCGACGGATATCAGGGGGAGCAGCGCACGCCGGTTTCGCCTGCGAGCGCGCACGACCAAATACGCCATGGGCAGCACCAGCCAAACGTGCACTTGATTGATAAAGCGCGGATTGGCAAATCCAAAAAACGTGGAGTTACTGACCGCCTCACGATGATAAAGCAGCAACCAAAACGCACTGGCGACACTGAAGAAAAGCAGGCCGTTGAGCAGCAGCGCCAAGCCCATAAGGTTCGCGCGTGCCACACGAAAGTAGTCAAAAAAGACGCTGAGGAGCAAAAACAACCCAACGAGGTAAAACCAGTGCGTCAGCGCGCTGATGCGATAGTCACTGAGTAACGTCGCAATGAGACTCAATGCGATGAAACCGAGTGCGAACGTTCGAGTCGGTTGCTCAAGCGATCGATACAGGGCAATGACCGATTGCCGTAATCGTGCCGAACACAGTAACCCGACGGCGAACAGCATGATCAACAAACAGACGACCAGACGTTTGGAATCGTAAATCAGCAGCACCTGATTGCGGGGAATGAACACGTTGAAACTGAAAATGATCAGCGACCACAGTGTCAGCTTGATGATGAGAGTTTGCCACAACGCACTGCGCCGCATCACATCTACCTTTCATGATGATTTTCAATAACCTGAGTATTATTGATATTCAAGAAATGGCAAATGTAAGCTGAGTTAACCCCCAAATGAGGATGAACAGAGACAAAAAAAGCGCGACCCCACGAGAGAGCCGCGCTTAAGCCCGTCACAGGCTGAATTTAGGCACTGACGTGCAGGCAAGAGACCGAGTGGGTATCCGAGCCTTCGATTTGTGGCTTGGTTTGCGCACATTCCGCCGTCGCTTGTGGGCAACGCGTACGGAAAACACAACCGGATGGTGGATTAATCGGTGACGGCAAGTCCCCTTCCAACATCTGAATGGTTTTGTTGCGCTCTAAGTTTGGATCCGGAATCGGCACCGCCGACATCAAGGCTTTGGTGTACGGATGCAGCGGGTTTGCAAACAGTTCGTCTGCTTCGCCCAATTCCACCGCATTGCCCAAATACATCACCAAGACACGATCCGAAATGTGTTTGACCACCGACAAATCGTGCGCAATGAACACGAGGCTCAAGCCCAGCTCTTTTTGCAGCTCTTTGAGCAGGTTAACCACCTGCGCCTGAATCGATACGTCCAGTGCCGAGACCGGTTCGTCACAGATGATCATCTTGGGCTTCAAAATCAGCGCGCGCGCAATACCGATACGCTGACACTGGCCACCAGAGAACTCGTGCGGATAACGGTTGATCACGTTCGGCAACAGACCCACTTTGGCCATCATCTCTTTCACGCGATCTTTGACTTCCTGCTTCGACAGCTCTGGGTAGAAGGTTTGCAGCGGTTCAGCAATAATGTCGCCCACCGTCATACGTGGGTTCAGTGACGCCAAGGGATCTTGGAAAATCATCTGAATTTCTTTGCGCGTATTGCGGCGTTTGACTTCATGCATGCGGGTCAGATCTTGCCCCAGCCACACCACTTCGCCTTCCGTCGATTGCACCAAACCGATGATCGCGCGAGCAAAGGTGGACTTACCACAGCCAGACTCCCCCACCACGCCCAATGTTTCGCCTTCATAAAGACGGACATTGACACCATCAACAGCTTTCAACGTGGACGGTTTTGTCCATGGCCACGCGGATTTCGCTGCGATACTAAAGTGAACCTTGAGGTTTTTGACATCTAACAATACAGGTTTATTGACACTCATTTCGTCCAAGCCTCCCAATCAGAAAAACAAGCACGCTGACGCGCGTCACCAAATGGCGTCAGAATCGGTGCTTCACGCTTACAACGGTCCATCACACGATGGCAGCGCTCTTGATAAGGGCAGCCCACCGGCAGACGCAGTAAGTTGGGCGGGTTGCCCGGGATGGTTGGCAAAATTTCGCCTTCGGTATCCAATCGAGGAATCGCTTTCAGCAGGCCTTCCGCGTAGGGATGACTTGGGTTGTAGAAAATGTCGTTCACGCTGCCGTACTCCATGGTACGACCGGCGTACATCACCAGCACTTTGTCGCACGATCCCGCAACCACGCCCAGATCGTGCGTGATCATGATGATGGCGGTGTTGAATTCACGCTTCAGTTCGTTCAGCAGATCCATGATCTGCGCTTGAACGGTCACATCCAGTGCGGTAGTTGGTTCATCGGCAATCAGCAGTTTCGGACGGCACAACAACGCCATCGCAATCATCACACGCTGACGCATGCCGCCCGAGAACTCGTGCGGATACATGGTGATACGTTTGCGCGCTTCCGGAATTTTCACCGCTTCCAACATGCGAACCGACTCTTCAAAGGCTTGTGCTTTGCCCATGCCTTTGTGCAACATCAATACTTCCATCAACTGATCGCTGACTTTCATGTACGGGTTCAGCGACGTCATGGGGTCTTGGAAGATCATGGCAATCTGCTCAGAACGAACTTTGTTCAGCTCTTTTTCAGGCAGATTCAAAATCTCTTTGCCTTCGAACTTGGCGCTTCCGGAAATGATCCCGTTTTTCGCCAGTAGGCCCATGATTGCGAATACCGTTTGTGATTTACCTGAACCGGATTCACCCACGATACCCAATGTCTCACCTTGATTGAGTGAGAAGTTCAAATCGTTAACTGCGGTGACGGTACCATCTTGCGTGGTAAACTCGACGCGCAGATCTTTGACATCTAATAAGCTCATCATTGCTTCCTTAATCTTATAATTTTCTGATTATCTGTCTTTTGGATCGAGCGCGTCGCGCAGGCCATCACCGACGTAGTTAAAACAGAACAGGGTAATGATCATGAATGCGGCAGGGAACAGAAGCTGCCAAATGGCCACTTCCATCGTGTTTGCACCTTCTTGCAACAGGGCACCCCAGCTCGTCATCGGTTCTTGAACACCCAGACCAAGGAATGAGAGGAAAGATTCAGTCAGAATCATGCTTGGGATCAGCAGCGTGGAGTACACTGCAACGATGCCCAGTACGTTTGGCACGATGTGACGGGTAATGATTCGCCATTTGCTCACACCACAAACGTGGGCAGCTTCAATAAACTCTTTGCTGCGCAAGCTCAGCGTCTGACCACGCACGATACGCGCCATGTCCAGCCACGCAATCGCACCAATGGCAACGAAGATCAGAATGATGTTACGACCGAAGAAAGTCACCAGCACGATCACCAGGAACATAAACGGAATCGCATACAGGATTTCCAATACACGCATCATGATGCGGTCAGTACGGCCGCCGATGAAACCCGATGCCGCGCCATACAGCGTGCCAATCAGCACCGCAACCAGCGCGCCCATGATCCCCACCATCAGCGAGATACGGCCACCGACCAGAGTTCGTACTAACAGGTCACGACCCAAAGCGTCGGTACCAAACCAGTGCTCAGCCGTTGGCGCCGCGTGCATGGCGTACCAGTCCGTGTCTTCATAAGTGTAAGCAGAGAACATCGGCACAAAAATCACGGCCAATGTAATTAATGTCAGAATGAACAAGCTAACCATTGCTGCTTTGTTGCGCATAAAACGAATGCGCGCATCCTGCCATAAGCTGCGACCTTCAATTTCCAAGTTCTCCGTGAACTTTTCGATCGCTTCTAAGTTTTCTTTTTTGGTTAACATAATATCCGTGTCCAATTAGTAGCGAATTTTAGGGTCGATATACGCGAGCAGAATATCCACAACCGCATTGAAGAGAATGAAAAGGAAACCGATAAGAATCGTCACACCCATCACCAGTGAGTAGTCACGGTTAAATGCAGCGTTAACGAACAGCTTACCAATCCCTGGCAGACCAAAAATCGTCTCGATAACCACAGAACCGGTAATGATGCCGACAAACGCAGGGCCCATGTACGATACAACTGGCAGCAGCGCAGGCTTTAACGCATGTCGGATCACGATGTAGCTATAGCTCAAGCCTTTGGCACGAGCGGTACGAATAAAGTTACTGTTCAGGGTTTCAATCATTGAACCACGGGTAATACGCGCAAACGTTGCAACGTACAGCAGTGACATCCCAATCACAGGCAACGCCATGTATTGGAAGGAGCCATCTTGCCACCCACCGGCGGGGAACCAGCCGAGATTGATGGAGAAGATGTAAATCAGTACGGGAGCCAACACAAAGGATGGCATCACCACCCCGAGCATGGCGGTCGACATGATCGTGTAGTCGACCCAGGTATTGTGTTTCAGAGCGGCAATGGTTCCGACCCCGACCCCCATAATGACGGTAAAGACAAACGCAGCAAAACCAACTTTCGCCGACACAGGCAGTGCGCTGGCGATCAGTTCGTTCACTGAATAGTCTTTATATTTGAACGATGGACCAAAATCACCTTGCAGGATGTTGGTCAAATAGGTGAGGTACTGTTCGGACACAGGTTTGTCCAAGCCGTACTTCGCGTTGATGTTGGCCATCACTTCCGGCGGCAAAGGACGCTCAGAAGAAAATGGGTTACCTGGTGCAAAACGCATCAGAAAGAAAGATATTGTGATCAGCACCAACAGGGTTGGAATCGCTTCAAATATCCTTTTTGCAATGAATTTAATCATAAACTCACTCTTTCAGTCTGTGACAATAGGAAATGAAAAGACGCTGTATGTGCGCTGCACATACAGTGTCTATATATTTATAGTTTTATTTGCTCAGGATTTACTGAGCTTTGATGTAAAGATCTTTAGAGAAGATCTTATCTTCTGCGTTGTTCTCTGGGTAACCGCCAAGTGTTGGTGACACCAAACGAGAAGTAACGTATTGATAGATAGGTGCGATTGGCATATCACGCGCCAGCAGTTTCTCTGCTTGAACGTACAACGCTTCACGCTCTTCATCCGTCTTCGCTGTCAACGCTTTCTCCATCACTGCATCGTATTCTGCATTGTGATATTTCTGGTCGTTTGAGCTGTTGTTTGACTGCATCAGTGACAGGAAGCTTGATGCTTCGTTGTAGTCACCACACCAGCCAGCACGCGTGACGTCATAGTTTCCTTGACGACGAGAATCTAGGAAGGTTTTCCACTCTTGGTTTTCAAGCGTAATGTTGACACCCAGTGTTGTTTTCCACATCGATTGAATCGCCGTGGCGATCTTCTTGTGGTTTTCTGAAGTGTTGTACAGCAGCGTGAAGTTCAGCGGGTTTGATTTATCATAGCCCGCTTCCGCCAACAGTTTCTTCGCTTCAGCAACACGCTCTTTCTGAGTCATCTTGCCGTAAGCTGGCATTTCTGGGTGGAAACCTGCGGTGATTTCAGGCGTCATGAAGTACGCAGGTTTCTGACCTTGCGCAAGAATCGCATCGGTGATGATGTTACGGTCAATCGCGTAAGATAGCGCTTTACGAACACGAACATCGTTAAACGGTGCTTTTTGGTTGTTGAAACCGTAGTAGTAGGTACACAAGTTGCCTTTCACGTTCACTGACTCTGGGTACTCTTTTTGCAGACGTTTGAAGTGCTCAAGCGGCAATTCATACGTCATTTGAATTTCACCAGACAGGAAGCGGTTCATTTCCGCAACTTGGTTTTCAATCGGTAGGTAAGTCACTTTGTTGATGACGGTGTGTTCGTTATCCCAGTAGTTCTGGTTACGTTTCAGCTCCAGTCGCTCATTCACTACCCACTTGTCGACAACATAAGCACCGTTGCCCACAAAGTGTTCAGGTTTGGTCCACTGATCGCCCCATTTTTCAACCGTTGCACGGTGAACAGGTTTCACGGTGGTGTGACCCATCATTTTCACAAAGTATGGTACTGGTGTTTCCAGTTTCACTTCTAGCGTGTTCGCATCCAATGCTTTCACACCCAGAGTTTCTTTGTCTTTTTTCCCTGCGATGATGTCTGCTGCATTCACCATCGTGGTCATCTCAAGGTACCAAGAGTACGGAGATGCCGTTGCTGGATCGACTGCACGTTTGAAACTGTAGACGAAATCTTCCGCTGTCACAGGATCGCCGTTCGACCATTTCGCATTTTTACGCAGGTGGAAAATAAATGTTTTGTTGTCTGTCGTTTCCCAACTTTCAGCAACACCAGGAATGGTATTACCATTCGCATCCTGGTTCACCAGACCTTCTAACAGATCACGAATCACGTGAGACTCTGGCACACCTTCGGTTTTGTGTGGATCGATAGACGCCACTTCAGTACCGTTACCACGAACGAATTCCTGTACATCGGCAAGTTTAGTGCCTGCTGGAACGACAGCAGCGAGAGTTGAGAAAGAAGTGGTTGCCACTGCAAGGCTAGCGCCTAGAAGAAGGGCTTGTGTGATCTTATTTTTATACATGCATAAACTCCAAGTTTTCATTTTGCATCCATGACTTCTCTGAAGAGCTTCTAGAACGGAGCGCCTAGCACTTAGGTTGCTTAGTGCAAAAACTAAACTAAAAGAACCTAAACCCATACAGAGAATGCGGCACACATTAGCAATCATCGAAGTAATTTGCCATAAATTTGTAGCAAAAACTGAATATCTTCTGCGCCAACTTCAATAATCAGCGTAATACTTCAACCTTGTTCTATTGGCCAGATTATTAGAACAAAGAACAACTTACGCTTAGACCAAAGTGCCATTTCATCTAACTAAGATTGCATTTATAGAATCTTATGCTAGAAATTACTCAAAAATTTAACATTTAGTGTAATGGGCGTCTAATTGAAAGTGATGATCCACTCGTCAGATGACAGGATTTGTGAAGGCAATCACCTGTTGCACTAGGATGGTCAGCGCTGCACAGTTGCGGCACATTGCCCGCACGGCCAGAGGGAGAAAGGGAAAACAGCAATAGGAAGGAAGTCAGCGCTCACTGACGATGAATGAGCGCTGCGATCGTGAGTTATTGAGCGTCGCGAATCAATTCAGCCAAGCTGCTTAAACGGCGACGAGAATCTTTCACATAAGGGTTTTTGGTGTCCCACGCATAACCAGCCAGAATTGAACAGATCATCTGCTTAATACGGGCGTTGGGTTTGTCGTAATAGATGACCGCTTGCAGCGAACCGTCGTACCACCCTTCCACATAGGTGCGGAACGTGTTCACACCCACCATCAGCGGCTCAGCATAATCTTGCTGCCAATCAACCGCTTCACCGTTCAATTGACGTTGCACGCAGCGCACCGCAAATTGCGCCGATTTCATGGCAATGGTCACGCCAGAAGAAAACACCGGATCCAAAAACTCACCCGCATTCCCCAGCAGTGCATAGTGCGACGTCGCCAAGTGTTTCACGTTTGCCGAATAACCGCGCAGTTCATTGGCAGCATTCGGGTATTCCGCCTGCTTGAGCAACTGTGCAAGTCCTGGTTCTTCATTCACCAAGTGTTGCAGTGCCGTCATTTTGTCTTCTGAATAGCGCTCGAAAAACGCCGGTTCCCCCACCACGCCGAGCGAGCAGGTGCCGTTGGAAAACGGAATCAACCAATACCACACATCACTGTTTTCCGGATGAACAGAAATCAGGATCTTGTTGCGATCGTACGGCAGCGTGTCGGATTGAATGTGATCCACCACGTGGGTAAAAATCGCTTTGCGTGGCGGCAAGCAGGAGGGTTCTTCCAGCGCCAGTAGCTTGGGCAACACTCGTCCAAAACCACTCGCATCAAGGACGTAATCGGCTTCAACCTGATAGGACACTCCGTGTTCGTCGGCGATAGTCAGAGACGATTTGGCGCCTTCAAAGGTCACCGCCAGCACTTCATGTTGATAGCGAATCTCGACGCCCTGCGCTGCAGCGCTGTCGGCCAGCACTTGATCAAAGTTGGCGCGTTGAACTTGAAACGTGGTGCCCGGCCCCGGGGTAAATTTGTCGGTAAAATCGAATTCGGTGTAGACCCCTTGTTTGCGAAAGGCCGCCCCATTTTTGAATTGGAAGCCCGCCGCTTGCACCGCTTCAGCCATGCCCGCTTCTTCGATCACTTCCATACATGCGGGAAGCAGGCTTTCACCGATGGAAAAACGCGGGAAGAGCGATTTTTCCACCACCAGCACATCAATGCCCTGTTTGAGCAACAGCGCAGCAGCCGTCGATCCTGACGGTCCTGCGCCGATAATCACCACTTGGCGCTGTTGAATATCCATTGTTTTTTCTGTCATTCTGACTTTGCTTTGAGTTTTAATAAGGTATGGCCAAGGCCAATGTTGTCGGTGCGCTCTTCCACCATCAACCCTGCGGCATCCACGATTTCGAGAAAATCATCGCTGCGGTAAAAGCGGCTATTGCCGTTGGCAAGGCAAGTAAAATAGAGCGACGTCGCGTTGAGGCTATATGCAGCCGCATCGTATTTTTGTGCGTCCCAGAACAGCTCGAGCACATAAATCACCGAATCGTCGGTCAATTGTGCGCGAACGCGTTGCAGGATACTGAGAATTTCCATCGGAGAAAAGCAATCAAGGAACTGGCTCATCCACCACACGTCGGCATTCTCCGGCAGCGTTTGCGCTTTGTCTAACATGTTGGCCGGATAAGGATGAATGCGTTGCTCAAAGCCGTGATCGGCGGCATTCCGCATCGCCATTTCCAATTGCTGCGGCAGATCCACAATCGTGACATTCACATCCGCATCATGCTGGCAACATTGAATGGCCCATTTTCCCGTGTTTCCGCCAATATCGACCAAATGCTTGGGTTTGTCGGCAAACACGCGTTCCAACAAAACGGGGAATGAACGATCGGAGTAAAAGTGGTCGAACTGGAACCAGCTCTGCTTGGCTTGTTCAGGAAGGCGCGACAACCCTTGGTAAATGGTCTCCCAATCGCCCAGCTCTTTTAACCCCGCCGGTTTGCCTTCTTCGATGGCTTGTGTCAAATGCATCATCGCGGCGTAACAGACGTCAGCGGTAAAATCCATGTTCGCACGCGTCATGCCATCGTGAAGCAAGAAAAAACCGAGATTGGCTAAGCGATAGTTCGGTTTGTTCCACAACACAATATTGGCACTGATCGCCATGTCCAGCAGGACTTTCACCCCGTATTCCGACACGCTCGTTTGTGTATGAATCTCTTGGGCCGAAAGCCCCGCCTCTCCAGCATCATCCAACACTTGAAGAATACCGAGATCACGCAGTGTGCGAGCGGTGTGAAATACGATGGGCGCAAAGGAGAGTTTCTGAGCTTCAGTCTTTGCAGCTAAAGCATTAAAAGGGTCTTGTTGTTCAATCACGGGAAAACCTAGCTTTGGTCGACGAAATTATTGCGCAGCCGCCATTTGAGCGAGCTGTTTCTTGATATCCACGTTCAGGTTGTTCACCCAACGGTTATAATTGCGGTGAATGCTATCACCGTCCGCTTTGAGGTTTTCTGACCTAACGTAAAGAATGGCGTAGTATTTTTCATTGTAAGGAATATGAATTTCAGCAAAGTGACTCCGGACGGTAATTTTGGCGTCCAGCACACCGGGTTCCACTTCACTGATGATCCAACCCCGCTGAATGGCTGCTTGAGTGATCGCTAATTTAACCTGATCGCTTTGAAGATTATACGCAACTGGAGTATTCTCCACGTTCAGGATTGGCTGGACTCGGCCACAAGCAACCAATAAAAATGTTAAGAGAACAGAAAGGGTTAATTTAATCGCGGTCATCGCTAGTCCTTATGCCAAATGAGGTCATCGTGTTGGCCATAGTATTTAACCCCATCGACAACAAATCAATCGTTTATGCCAAATCAATTGCAATTCATGTCGTTCAATATTGACGCTTGGTCCGCCAACGCTGCCGGAATCCATCACCGTGATGAATGGAAAGCGTGGAGTCAGACGGGTGTGTGGCCACAAGGTGTCATTGAGGCGGGGCTGATTCCTGCGATGATGCGTCGCCGCATGAGCCCGCTCAGCAAACTTGCCGTGCAAACAGCCCTCACGTTGATGAATGCGCACCGTGCCGATTATCTGGTGTTTGCCAGCCGTCATGGCGAACTGCATCGCAGTGCCGACCTCATTAAAGATATTCTCAACGGTGAAGAAGCATCCCCGATGAGCTTCTCTCAGTCGGTGCATAACACAGCGGCAGGCTTATCCACCATCGCCAGTCATCAAGCCATTCCCGTGACCTCAATTGTTGCCGGAGAAAACACCTTCCACAGCGCGCTGACCGACGCATGGCTTTATCTGAGCGAGCATCCGGATCACCGCGTGCTATTGGTTGATTTTGACCTCCCCTTACCCGAAGCCTATCAAGCGTTTGAAGACAAATGCTTTCACGGCTACGCCTTTGGTGTGATGCTGACAGCGGGCGACACATGGCGCGTGACGCAACAGCCTGCCACAGGCGAGGTGGATGCCCTGCCCCATGGGCTCAGCGTGCTGAAACACTACCTCAAGCAAGATGCCGAATGGTTGATTCAAGGTGAGCGCCATGCGTGGCGATGGCAGCACGCATGAACCGACTGTTTCAATATTACCGAATTCTGGCGACCGGATTCTGCTTTGGTCTGTTTGGCTTGGGCGGCTTGGTGCTCAGCTTTGTCATCATTCCGCTGATTCGGCTCACCACGCCTGATCAAATCCAGCGTGAATATCGAGTCCAACGCGTCATACAAGCCACGTTCAACTTCTTTTGTAAGCTCATGCGCTGCACGCGCGCGATTGATTATCGAATTGAAGGGGCCGAACGCCTCAAACAAGATAAAAACTGTCTGATTGTCGCTAATCACCCCAGCCTCATTGATTACGTGTTGATTGCGTCGCAATTACCGCAATGCGACTGCTTGGTGAAATCGGCCATTTGGTCCAATCCGTTCATGAAACACATCGTCAAAGCCGCCGGTTACATTCCCAATGAAACGCCGGATGATCTGCTGAGCTTGTGTGAAGATCGGTTTGAACGCGGCAACGTGCTGCTGGTATTTCCCGAAGGTACTCGCACGACTCCGGGTATCGAATCCAAGTTGCAGCGCGGCGCAGCCCAGATCGCCATTCGCACCGGACGCGATTTGCGCGTGGTGCACATCAGCGTGGTTCCGAGCTTTCTCACCAAAGAGAAAAAGTGGTATCAAGTTCCCGACACGCGTCCGTTTTTCCTGATACAAGTTAAGGATAAAGTTGAGGTCGCGCCCTTTATAGAGCAAACTAATAACCCAACTTCGGCGGCTAGGCGATTAAATCGACATTTAGCTGAAGTGATTTTCCCAGTCGATAAATAACAACAAAAGTAGGTCCCAGTGGAAACACTACACAACGAAATTAAACAATTGATCATTGATGCACTGAATCTGGAAGACATCAGCATTGATGATATTGATACAGAAGCGCCCCTTTTTGGAGATGGTTTAGGTCTGGATTCGATTGATGCGCTTGAGCTTGGCTTGGCGATCAAAAAGAAATACAACATTGTGATTGACGCGGACGACACCAACACTCGCCAACATTTTTCATCCGTCGCCAATCTGGCTCAATACATCTCATCTCAAACCAGTAACTAATTGATAGACATCGCTATGACAGACACAAATAAGCAACACGTATTTGATCAGGTAAAAGAGGCTCTGGTAGAGCTGTTTGAGATCGACGCCGACGACATTCAGCCCGACGCGCATCTTTATCAAGACCTGGATCTGGACAGCATTGATGCCGTGGATTTAGTGGTTCATCTGCAAAAAGTGACCGGCAAAAAAATCAAACCGGAAGAGTTCAAAGCCGTACGCACCGTCGATGACGTGGTGGAAGCGGTCAGCGAACTGCTGAAGGACGCCTAATGCGCCAATTGCTGACAGCCCTGTCTGCAATTGTTCTGCTCGCTTATCCGTTCGCGGTCTATTATGGCATCGACAAATTCGGCTTAAGTGTCATTGGGCTGTTACTTGCTGTGATGTTTGCGCTACGCATCATCACAGCGAACCGAACCAAACTAAAAGAATTCAAACAGTTAGCCGCAATGAGTGGTCTGATTGGGATCACATTGATTGTGTTGGGCATGGTGTTTCGCCAAGAAGGGTGGCTGATGTTCTACCCGGTGGCGGTCAACGCCTGCATGTTGGTGTTTTTCGCGGCAAGCCTCAAACAACCCCAAACCCTCATTGAACGTCTGGCCCGTTTACACGAACCGGATTTACCGGAAAGCGGCGTGCGTTACACACGAAAAGTGACACAAGTCTGGTGTCTGTTTTTCCTGTTCAACGCCATCACAGCACTGTATACCTGCTTTCTGCCGATGGAAATTTGGACGCTGTACAACGGTCTAATCAGTTACTGCTTGGCCGGCTCGCTGTTTGCCATTGAATGGCTGGTTCGCCGCGCTGTTCGCCAACACGATTGAGCGCCAAGCGTTCGCCTGATGAACTGTTCGCAAGGACTGAAACACCATGAATCACAGCAACACGCCGTTTTGCTCCCTGTCGCATCTACTACTTGCGCCCCGTGACAATCACGTGGTGGCTTTTCAAGGCGATGAATGCATTCACTGGCCGCAGTTTGTGCAGGATGTGAGTGATTACACACATCACCTCAAACGCCTCCCACAACACAACATTGCACTGTGCGCACGTGACAGTTACTGGTTTGCGGTCGGATTTTTCGCCCTGTGCCACAGCGATAAATCAATCGTACTGCCGGGCAACTATCAACCGCAGGCGTTAGCGGAATTAAGCACCCACTTCGACCTAGTGTTGCACGACCGCGAGCTCGATGCGGTTGCCGATTGTCCCAATCTCGAATTGGGTATAGCGATGCAACCCGCGCCGCAGGTCGACTTTGCGCCACTTGGACTCGAGACCACCAGCGTGACCCTGTTTACATCAGGTTCCAGCGGCGTTCCCAAAGCCATTCGCAAAACCCTGCGCCAACTCGATGTTGAGGTCAGTATTCTGCAATCCTTGTGGGGCGAGGCACTCACAGGCTGTCGCATTGAAGCCACCGTCTCTCATCAGCACATTTATGGCTTGCTGTTTCGCTTGCTGTGGCCGCTGAGCGCCGCGCGTCCGTTTGCGCGCCACAATCTGGAGTTTCCCGAACAAGTGAGCGCTCACGCAGGCGACGATGTGGCACTCATCAGCAGCCCAGCACTCCTCAAACGCTTGTCTGAAGAGCATCAGGCCAAAGCGCTGCGTCTCGCTTTTTCGTCTGGCGGCCCGCTGCCCCACGCTGCCGCCGCGCATGCCAACGACCTATTCGGTTCGCTGCCAGTCGAAGTGTTTGGCAGTACCGAAACTGGCGGCATCGCCCATCGCCAGCAAGTGACGCCACAGACCCCTTGGCAACTCTTCCCCCGTGTGCAAGCCACGCTTAACCAAGAGAACTGCCTGCGCCTGTGTTCCGCTCACGTGGATCCCGAAGGCTGGTATCAAACCGCCGATGAATGCGAATTTGTTGACGAGCGCCGATTTGTACTCAAAGGCCGCACCGATCGCATCATTAAAGTGGAAGAAAAACGCGTTTCACTGGTTGAAGTGGAAAAGCGCGCCGAGCAGCTCAGCGTGATTGAAGAATGCGCGGTGATTCCCGCCACTGAAGGCAATCGCACCGTGTTGTTGGCCGCCATTGTATTGACCAAGCAAGGCAAACAACGGGTTGAAACGCTAGGCAAAGGCAAATTTTGGCTGCAGCTACGCAACGAACTGCGCCAATGGCTCGAGCCGATTGCGGTGCCTCGCCGTTTTCGCATCGTCACGGAAATTCCGCTCAACAGTCAGGGCAAACGCCAAAATACCGAAATCGAACGCCTGTTTCACGCAACGCCAATCAGCGACTAACGAACTCAACACGATCATGATGACCAAAAGAAAACCGACGTTACTGGCCACCGACATTCACCCCTCGCAGGCAACATTATCATTGCGAGTGGACGCCGATATTCTTGATTTTTCAGGGCACTTTCCAAACTTCGCCTTACTGCCCGGCGTCACCCAAATCGATTGGGCGATTTTCTACGCCAATCAATACCTCGCCACGCCCACCCAATTTAAAGGCATGGAAGTGATTAAGTTTCAGGAACCCATTTTACCCGATATGACGGTGGCGCTTGTCCTCAACTGGGACGCTGACAAACAGAAGCTGGCGTTTCAGTACCGTTCCGAGCGCGATGGCAACCCGGTGGTGCATGCCTCTGGCAAAATGAAACTGGGAGAACGCAGTGACTGAACCTTCTCTGACCGCGGCTTATCATCCGTGCTTTTTGATTCCTTGCTACAACCACGGCGCGACTGTGGCGGCCGTGATCGATGCGCTTGCTCCTTTCGATTTCCCGGTGTTGCTGGTCGATGACGGCAGCAACGCGGAAACCAAAGCGGCCCTGCATGACGCCGCGCAGCGCGACAACGTGCATCTGCTGACGCTACCAGTCAATCAAGGCAAAGGCGGCGCGGTGATGGCGGGGATCCGCCAAGCCCACTGGCTTGGCTTTAGCCACGTGATTCAGATTGATGCCGACGGCCAACATGACATCGATGCGCTGCCCAAACTGATTGACGCATCGCAAGCCAACCCACAACACCTCATCTCCGGTCAACCGGTGTATGATGACAGTGTTCCCAAAGCGCGCCTTTATGGCCGCTACGCCACCCATATTTGGGTATGGATAGAGACGCTGTCGTTTGCCATCAAAGACAGCATGTGCGGTTTCCGTGCTTATCCGGTCGCCAAAACGGTCGAGGTACTTAACCGCTTTGACATCGGCAGTCGCATGGATTTCGACATTGAAATTCTGGTGCGCATGTATTGGCAAGGGGTTGAGATTGATTTCGTCGACACCCGGGTGATCTACCCAGAAGGCGGCATTTCCCACTTCGATGCGCTGTGGGACAACGTCAAAATCAGTTGGATGCACACGCGATTGTTCTTTGGCATGCTGCCAAGAATCCCGGCATTACTGATGAGAAAAAGACACCGCCCAACCCGCCGCGATGCGCACTGGTCAAAACGTCAGGAGCGCGGCACGGTGCTGGGCATTCAAACGTTGATGTGGGTTTATCGCCTACTCGGCCGCCGCGCGTTTCAACTGATACTCAAAGTGGTGATGGCCTATTACTACCTCACTGGCAAACAAGCGCGCAGCGCGTCTGAGCACTACCTTGCGCAGCTGACGGACTACGCCACGAGTCAACACATTCCCCTGCCAAGCAAGCTGACCAGCTACCGCCATTTGCTTTCGTTTGGCGAAACCATGCTGGATAAATTGGCCGCGTGGCGGGGCGACTTTAGTGCCGATAACCTGACCATTCATGGTCAGGAGCAGTTTCAATCGATGGTTGAACAAAAACAAGGCGTGCTGTTGCTGGGCTCGCATCTCGGCAACATCGAATTGTGCCGCGCGCTCGGCCGTCGTCACGCTCACATCAAAATCAACGCGTTGGTGTTTACCGAACATGCCGAACGCTTCAATGCAGTGATGAAAGCGGTCAACCCCAAATCAGAGCTCAACCTGATTCAGGTCTCCACACTTGGCCCGGACACTGCGATTTTGTTGCAACAGAAAATCGAACAAGGCGAATGGGTGGTGATTGTGGGCGATCGCACCTCCACCAGCAAAGAGAATCGCGTGGTGTGGGCGGATTTCCTCGGTCAACCGGCGCCCTTTCCACAAGGACCATTCATGCTGGCCTCGGTGTTGAAAGCACCGGTGTATCTGCTGTTTGGTCTGCGTGATGACACGCAAGCCACGCCGCATTTTGACGTTTATTTCGAGCATTTTAGCGATGGCATTGCACTGCCCCGCGCGCAGCGCCAAGCCGCGCTGCAAGGCGTGGTACAACGCTATGCCGATCGCCTGCAACACCACACTTTGAATGCACCGCTACAGTGGTACAATTTTTTCAACTTTTGGACATTAAGCACACAACACCATGACGATGAACAACAACAATAAAATCCGCTTTGGCGCAGAGCGCCTGACCATCGAAGATGTGGTCGCCATCGCCAACGGCGCGCAGGCGACAATGAACGATTCAGAGGCTTATAAAGCACGCATCGATCGCGGTGTCGCGTTTCTTGAGCGACTGCTGAAAGAAGAAGGGATCATTTATGGCGTCACCACTGGCTATGGCGATTCGTGCACCGTGGCGATTCCACCCAGTTTGGTGGACGATTTGCCGCTAAACCTGACACGTTTCCACGGGTGTGGTTTGGGCGACATCTTGACCCACGAGCAGTCACGTGCCGTGCTGGCGACGCGCCTGTGTTCGCTGGCGCAAGGTGTGTCGGGCGTGTCGCACGACGTCCTTAACCAACTGATCAATTTAATTAATTTTGACATCGCACCGCGCATTCCTCAAGAAGGTTCGGTCGGTGCCAGTGGCGATTTAACGCCACTCTCTTACGTCGCTGCCACCCTGATTGGGGAGCGCGAAGTGCTGTACAAAGGGCAACTGCGCGACACGCGCGATGTGTTTGCCGAGCTGGGCATCACGCCCATTCAGCTCAAACCGAAAGAAGGTCTGGCCCTGATGAACGGCACGTCGGTGATGACCGCGCTGGCTTGCTTGGCTTACAAACGTGCCGAGTATCTGGCGCAGCTCTCAACCAAGATCACCGCCTTGGTGTCGGTGGGCATGCACGGCAACGACTTTCACTTTGATGAAGCGCTGTTTGCGGTCAAACCACATCCAGGCCAGCAACAAATCGCGGCATGGCTGCGCGATGATTTGCAAGCCGATTGTCCGCCACGTAACAGCGACCGTTTGCAAGATCGTTACTCGCTGCGCTGCGCACCACACGTGATTGGCACCGTACAAGATGCCCTGCCGTGGCTGCGTCAGTTGATTGAAAATGAACTCAACAGCGCCAACGACAACCCAATTATCGATGGCGATAACGAACGAGTGCTGCATGGCGGTCACTTCTACGGCGGCCACATTGCGATGGCGATGGACACACTGAAAACGGGTGTGGCGAACTTGGCCGATCTGCTCGATCGTCAAATGGCGCAATTGATGGACTACAAGTTCAACAACGGTCTGCCGTTTAACCTCACTGGCGCAGAAGGCGCGCGCAAACCGATTAACCACGGCTTTAAAGCGGTGCAAATTGGTATCTCGGCTTGGACCGCAGAAGCATTGAAGCACACCATGCCAGCCAGCGTGTTCTCCCGCTCCACCGAGTGCCACAACCAAGATAAAGTGAGCATGGGCACCATCGCCGCGCGCGACTGTTTACGTGTGCTGCAATTGACCGAACAGGTGGCAGCGGCTTCACTACTGGCGGCAACCCAAGCGATTGAGCTGCGCAAACGCCACAACGAACTAAATGAACAGCACATGAGCCACAGCTTGAAGCAGATGGTGGATGCGGTGCAAAGTGAGTTCGATTTTGTGGTTGAAGATCGCCCACTGGAAGCGGATCTCCGTTTGTTCATTGAACGCATTCAGGCCCAACACTGGACCTTGTATTAATCGAGAAGGAGAAAGTATGAGTGATGTCACTTTCCCGCTGGAAACTGAGGTGACGTTGGTCACCTCCTTTCAGGACGCGGATCCCATGGGCGTGATCTACCACGGCAACTACTTCCGCTATTTCGAAGAAGCCCGTCGCGAACTGCTCGACAAAATTGCCTATGGTTATTTAGCGATGAACGATTCCGGCTACATGTGGCCGGTGATTGATGCGCACGTCAAGTACGTCAAAGCCATTCCGTTCAATCACTCGATTCGCATTCATGCTCGCTTAACCGAATGGGAAAACCGCTTGCGGATTGATTACGTGATTTTCGATGCCCAAAGCGGCAAGCGCATGTGTAAAGCGCACACCACGCAAGTGGCGGTGGAACGAGACACGCAAGACATGTGTTTTGTTTCACCGACCATTTTCACGGACAAAGTGACGCACTGGCACCAAACCGGAGAATGTCTGCAATGATGACTCGATTCGCGCAACGCCTATGGGCGTTGCTGGCGCTGTGCATCATCAGCGTATGCACGCCTGCCATGGCGCAGGTTACCGATTTGGCGTCGCTACAAACTCAGTTACAACGCTTCGACATCGTGCGCGGCGACTTCACCCAAACTCGAAAAATTGACATGTTTGCCGAGCCGCTGTCGTCGCAAGGGACGTTTCTGCTCGATAAAGCGCACGGTCTGTTGTGGCAACAAACCACGCCGTTTCCGGTCAATTTAGTGCTGACACAAGACAAATTGCGTCAAACCTTTGCCGGTCAAACACCGCATACCATTACCGCGCAGGAAAATCCCATGGCGTTCTATTTCAGCCATATTTTTCTGTCCGTGTTTCACGGCGATACCGAGCAGCTTACCAACGAGTTTGCACTCGATTTCTCCGAGCAAAATGGCCACTGGACGCTGGTGCTCACGCCCAAAGGCGCGCCATTGAACGCGGTGTTTCAACACATTACCTTGCAAGGTCAGGACGATATCGATGTGTTGTCCTTGCAAGAGGTTCGCGGCGACACAACGGAAATTCAGTTCAGCGCTCAAACCCACGAACCATCCACATTAAACCCCGCTGAACAAGCGCAGTTTGAGTTTTAATCATGCCAACCGTGTCCCCTTCTCGTTCGGCTCCTTCATCGCGCCTTGCCTTGTTATGGCTGGCGCTGGTGTTGCTGGCCATGGCGCTGCTCGTCAAGCAATGGGCGTTTTCGACCAGCTCACCGATTGAAACCGACATCATGAAACTGCTGCCACAATCGCGCCAGAACCCACTGGCGCAAGCGGCATTTGATAAAGTCACCGACAGCATGAGCGATAAAGTCGCCTTTGTGCTTACCGGCCCCGATACCACCGCCCTGTTTGATGCAGCACGTACGCTGGAAAGTCACCTGCACCAAACGCGCGAATTTACCCACGTGACCGGCCAAATTGATGCCACTCAACAGCAAGCGTGGGGACGCTATTATTTCCAACACCGCTTTCAGTTTCTGACGGATACACAGCGCGAACGTCTTCGCCATGCCCCTGAACAGCAAGTGCAACACGTGATTCAGGCGCTCTACAACCCGTTTTCAGGCGTTACCGGACAGGAGCTTGCCAGCGACCCGTTTTTGCTATTTCGTGATTATCTGATTCATCTCAATCAGTTGTCGACCCAATTTCAGTTGCAGCAAGGGTTTCTTACCACCCAGAACGCAGGACAAACCTACATTCTGATGACGGCCGCGTTGACCGACTCCCCCTACAGCCTACAAGCGCAACAAGTGGTGAGCCAAATCAACCAATGGCAACAAACGCTCACGCAGCAATTTAATGTCGAGATGGCGTACACTGGCGTGGTGTTTTACGCCGACTTTGGCACCCGCAGCGCCAAATCGGAAATCAGCACCATCGGCAGCGTGTCGTTGCTCGGCATCGTGCTGCTGGTCATGTTGGTGTTTCGCAGCGCTGCGCCACTGTTGCTGGCCTTGTTATCGGTGTCAGTTGGGTTATTGGTTGCGCTGGCCACGACCACGTTGATCTTTGGCAAAGTGCATCTGTTTAGCTTGGTGTTTGGCGCGAGTTTGATTGGTGTGTCTATCGACTACGCGTTCCATTATCTGACCGACCGCTTGGCGGCTGGCCGCCACTGGGACAGCGTCGCGGGGCTCAAACACATTCTTGCCGCAATCACGTTGGGATTAATCACCAGTTTAATCGGCTACTTAGGCTTACTGGTTGCGCCGTTCCCCGGCCTGCAACAACTGGCGCTGTTTTCTGCCATTGGGTTATTGGCAGCCTACGCCACCGTGGTGAGTTGGTATCCGCTGCTGGCACGTGCGCCGACGCCATCTCGTCATCTGCCTGCGCTGGCCTTGCTGAGTCGATGGCTCGATTGGTGGCAACATCGCTCGCTGCGTATCGCGCTGCCATCAACGCTGCTGGTGCTTAGTGCTATTGCGCTGACTCAGGTGCACTACGATGACGACATTCGCCAACTGCAAGCGATGCCGCAAGCGCTCAAACAGCAAGAGGCTTTGGTCAGCCAAGTCACCGGCATGAATTCATCACAGCAGATGTTGGTGGTGTCGGCGGCAGATGACGAAGCCTTGATGCAAAAACTCGAACAACTCGACACCACCCTGCGCGCATGGCAGCAGGATCAAGTGTTGCAAGGCTACCAAAGCCTGCATCACTATGTGGCGTCACAACAGCGCCAGCAAAGTGATTTCGCCTTGGTTGAGCAGCTCTATCAGCATTATGCGCCGCAGTTGACTCAGCGCCTGAAACTGGCGCATCAACCGACGTTGAGCGCCCCATTACAGCCCGTGTCGTTGCACGATTATCTCAACGCCAGTGTGTCCGAGCCAGTGCGGTTTCTCTACTTGGGCCGTGTGGGCGATGCAGTGGCATCAGTGGTGATGCTCAAAGGCGTTGAGCAAGCCGATGTGATTCAGCAATTTGCCAACCAGGATGCGCAGCTCGCCTACCTCGACAAAGCGGCGGAAATTTCTCAACTGTTTGGCGAATACCGCGGTAAAGTCATGGAACTGTTGGCGGCAGCCTTGGCGGGGATTGCACTGCTGTTGGTCTGGCGTTATCGCTGGCAACACGCGCTGCGAATTCTGTTCCCGTGCGTGATTGCGTGCATGGTTGGCCTCGCTGTGACCGTGATGACCGGTTCAGCGCTCAACTTGTTTAACCTGCTGGCTTTGGTGTTGGTGATTGGTATCGGCATCGACTACACACTGTTCTTTGCTGAGCAAGCGCGCAGTCACAGCACGTTACTGGCGATCACCCTCTCGGCCACCACCACGTTGTTGTCGTTTGGCCTGCTGGCTCTGAGCCAGACGCACGCCATTCACAGCTTTGGGGTAACGACGTTAAGTGGTATTTTTGTGGCTTGGTTGCTGTCACCTTTGGCGATTCAACCCTCTCATTTATCGGAGCATGACGCATGAAATGGTTCTTCACCGCGTGCATCAGCCTATGGCTGACGGCTTGCAGTTTGCAGCCTCACACCCGCACCACTGAGGTCGAAATCGGCCCTGACGTCTGGGCGGCGCTGCCAAAGCCGTCGCAACTCGGTCAATCGTTGACGGCCAGCCAACTCATTTCTGCCCGCTGGCAGGATGAACATGGCAACGTGCAAAGCCAACAGTTGCCCGTGCAACTGCAAGTGAGAGATCAGCAGGTACTGCTTGCGGGGTTTTCATCGTGGGGAACGCGTATTCTTTCGCTGGACTACGACGGGGATCAAATCCAAACTCAAGTCCTTTCTGGGTTAGAAAATAGCCTGCCCAAGCCAGAACAGGTACTATTTAACCTGATGATCACGCTCTGGCCGCGAAATGCTTGGGAAGCCCCATTAAATCAGGTAAGGTGGCGAATGATTGATGAGGCGAATCAGCGCCTCGTCATCAATGAACACGGTGAAACCATTCTGGCCATCACCTACGCTGGCGACACACCGCTCAGTGGTGACATTCAGTTTAAAAATCTGCCTCTGAATTACGACATCACGATTCAGACGCTGACGCTTCAATCCACACCAACCGCAGCACAATAGTAGATAAGCCATGATGAATTCGCATGCTTCGTTTCCAATTTTCATTCATGACTGTGGCTTTCACTCCGCAATGGGATGTGAAACCGCACAAATTCACAGCACGCTGGCCAGTGGCCATGGCGCGCACATGCTGCGCGACGACACCATCCTCAACACTGGTACCGCCACTATCATTGGTCGCGTGACCGAATCTCTGCCCGAGATTCCCGCCACATTGGCACGTCACGCGTCGCGCAATAACCAACTGGCGCTGTCAGCGTTACAGCAAATTGAAGCCAGCGTGCGCCAAGCCATTGCACGCTTTGGCGCCGACCGCATTGCCGTGATTGTCGGCACCAGCACCTCAGGGATCTCCGATGGCGAGCACGCCTACGCGCAGAAACTCGACCAAGGCGATTTCCCTGCTGATTATCACTATCGCAAACAAGAACTCGGCAACACCAGCGATTTTATTGCCGATTACTTTGGAATTACCGGCCCGTGTTACGCCATTTCGACCGCGTGTTCCTCCAGCGGCCGCGTGTTTATCAGCGCCAAGCGCATGCTCAAAGCCGGCTTGGTTGACGCGGTGATTGTCGGTGGCGCCGACACCATCTGCAAACTCACGCTCAACGGGTTTAACGGGTTGGAAGCCTTATCGAACACACTCTGCCAGCCCTTCAGCGCGGATCGCAATGGTATCAACATCGGCGAAGCGGCCGCGTTGATGCTGCTCAGCCGCGAGCCCAGCAACATCGCCTTGCTTGGCGTGGGCGACAGCTCCGACGCGCACCATATTTCTGCGCCGCACCCTGAAGGCCTTGGCGCGTATGAGGCGATGCAAAAAGCGCTGACCGATGCCGGTTTAACGCCTGCGGACATTGGTTACATCAACGCCCATGGCACCGCGACACCGCTGAACGACAGCATGGAGAGCAAAGCGATATTCCGTTTGTTTGGCGACGGCGTTCCAGTGAGTTCGACCAAGCCGCTCACCGGCCACACGCTGGGCACAGCCAGCGCAACGGAAGCGGCCATCGCTTGGCACATCTTGCGTTACGATTTACCGCTCCCCAAACAGCGTTGCCAAAACAAAGCGCCAGACATTGCCATCACGTTGGTGGAGTCTGACCAAACGCTGCAAGGAAAAGCCATTTTAAGTAACTCGTTTGCCTTTGGAGGCAACAATATCAGTTTGATTTTTGGATACGTCAATGCGTGAATACCCAGCCATAGAGCAACTGCTTCCCCACGCCAGACCTATGATTCTGGTCGATCGCGCGCTCACCATCGGTGCGGAGTCGATTCATTGTCAGGTCGACATCGGCGATCACCTGATGTTTTTTGATCAGGCGACGCAAACCATTCCAGCTTATGTCGGTATTGAGTTTATGGCTCAATCCATCGCTGCGTGGTCCGGTTTCCATGCCCTTGAAAAAGGAACCGAACCACCGATCGGATTTCTGCTCGGCAGTCGCCGTTACCAAGCAGAGTGCGATCATTTTTCTCAGGGACAAACGTTGGATATTCATGCCGAGCAAGTCATGGAAGATCACGGCATGGCCGTGTTCTCAGCTCGTCTTGAGTATCAGGGTCAGTTAGTGGCACAGTGCCAGCTTAATGTGTACGTGCCATCAGAAGAAAAATTACAAGAAATGAAAATCAGGAGTCACGCATGACCCGACAAGTTCTCGTCACCGGCGCCAGTAAAGGCATCGGCAAGGCCATTGCAATTCAGTTGGCAAAGGATGGCTTTACCATCGTTGTCCATTACATGGGTGATGAAAAAGGCGCACAAGACACGCTCGACACCATTTTTCAAAACGGCGGACAGGGCCGTTTGATCCAATTTGATATCAGTGATCGCGCCATGTGTCGCCACAAAATTGAACACGACATTGAACAACACGGCGCCTACTACGGCGTGGTGAACAATGCCGGCATTACCCGGGACACCGCCTTCCCGGCCATGACCGAAGAAGAGTGGGATGGCGTGATCCACACCAACCTCGACAGCTTCTACAACGTGCTCCACCCGTGCGTGATGCCAATGGTGCAACTGCGCAAAGGGGGTCGCATCGTCACGCTGGCTTCCGTATCCGGCATCATGGGTAACCGCGGTCAAACCAACTACAGCGCTGCAAAAGCGGGCGTCATTGGCGCGACCAAAGCGCTGGCATTGGAACTGGCGAAGCGTAAAATCACCGTCAACTGTGTCGCGCCGGGCCTGATTGATACCGGCATGATCGACGATCACGTCAAAGAGCACGCCCTGCCTCAAGTACCGCTGCGCCGCATGGGTGAACCCGAAGAAGTGGCCGGTTTGGTGAGCTACTTGATGTCGGATATTGCGGGTTACGTCACCCGTCAGGTTATTTCAGTCAATGGAGGTCTGCTATGAGCCGTCGCGTTGTTGTCACCGGGATGTCCGGTATTACTGCTTTCGGAAACGATTGGCACACCATTGAACCCAAGCTGCGTGATTGCCAAAACGCCACGCAGTACATGCCAAGCTACGAACAATATGAAGGGTTGAACACCAAACTGGCCGCGCCAGTGATGGGCTTCGAACTGCCCAAACATTACAAGCGCAAACAGGTACGGGGCATGGGCCGCGTCTCGCAACTGGCCACCGTCGCGACTGAAAACGCGCTGATGCAAGCTGGATTGATTGGTCACGACGTATTAACCAACGGTGAAACCGGCATCGCCTATGGCTCGTCTACCGGCAGCACCGACGCCATTGGCGCCTTTGGGGTGATGCTGAACGAGAAAACCACCAAAGCGATTACCGCCACCACGTACGTGCAAATGATGCCGCACACGGCTGCGGTGAACGTTGGCCTGTTTTTCGGCCTGCGTGGCCGTGTGATTCCCACCAGCAGCGCTTGTACTTCTGGCAGTCAGGCGATTGGTTATGCGTATGAAGCGATCAAACATGGCTACCAAACCGTGATGGTCGCAGGCGGCGGCGAAGAGCTGTGCCCAACCGAATCTGCGGTGTTTGATACCCTGTTTGCCACCAGCCTGCGCAATGATGCCCCCAAAACCACACCGCGCCCATACGACAGCGAGCGCGATGGCTTGGTGATTGGTGAAGGCGCTGGCACCTTGGTGCTGGAAGAGTACGAACACGCCAAAGCGCGCGGCGCAAAAATTTATGCCGAAATCATTGGTTTTGCCAGCAACTGCGATGCAGCGCATGTCACCCAGCCGCAAATGGAAACCATGCAGATCTGCATGGAAATGGCGCTGCGTGATGCGCAATTGGATCCGGCCAAAATCGGTTATGTGTCGGCACACGGCACCGCCACCGACCGCGGTGACATTGCCGAGAGTAATGCCACCGCGAACGCGCTGGGCAAAGTGCCCATCAGCTCATTGAAAAGTTACTTTGGCCACACGTTGGGCGCATGCGGCGCAATTGAAGCATGGTTAAGCCTTGAGATGATGCACACGGGTTGGTTCCACCCCACGCTCAACCTCGACCATCTGGATCCGCAGTGCGGCGATCTGGACTACATCACCGGCAGCGGCCGCGAGATGAACGTCGATTACGTCATGAGCAACAACTTTGCGTTTGGCGGCATCAACACCTCGATCATCTTTAAACGCCACGCTGAGTAACGCCGAGAGCGCACTCGCCAATGGTCAAAAGCCGTCCCTCTGGACGGCTTTTTTGTCTCAATTAGTCGTCAGCAAGACGATATTAAGCCACCACTCGGCTGAGTATTTCTAAAATCTGCGGGCGGAAAATAAAGAACACGGCACCGAGCAAACACAATCCTGCCCAAACAAAGTCCATTCGAAACGGCTCTTTCATGTAAATCAAGGCAAATGGCACAAACACCGACAACGTGATGACTTCTTGTAAAATCTTCAATTGGCCGAGGTTCATGACGGTGTAACCAATGCGGTTGGCTGGCACCTGAAACAGATACTCAAACAGCGCGATGCCCCAACTGAGCAGCGCCGCAACAATCCACGGTTTATGTCCCAATTCACGTAAATGGGCATACCAAGCAAAGGTCATGAAAACGTTACTGATCAGCAGTAGGCCAATGGTGATCAGCATCGGAGGAATAGCGAACATGCAGAGACTCCAAAAAACACGCACGAAAATGCGCGCAGTGTGCGCCGAGTGGCGCAGGTCGTCAATCGGATTCACCAGCATCATTCAAAAGGCGGCCACAACAAAACTGGGAACGATACCGAAAATAAAATTAAATTGCCTCCGGATTGGTTTATTTCTCCTTAATGGATCACAAATCTGAATGACGATAGCAGGCGAAGCGGCTTTGCCACTGGTCATCACGAACGCTTGGATTACACTGAGGCAAATTTTGTGGAGAAATACGATGAGCAAAGTATGGGTCACCGGCGACGCAGTCGTCGACTTAATTCCGGATGGGGACGCACACTACCTGAAATGTCCCGGCGGCGCGCCAGCCAATGTCGCCGTTGCAATTGCACGTCTGGGGGGCAACAGCGCTTTTTTTGGCCGAGTCGGGAACGATCCCCTTGGCCGCTTTATGCAGCACACCCTGAGACAAGAGCACGTGGATTGCCAACACCTGATCTTGGACGACGATCAACGCACGTCGACAGTCATTGTCGATTTAGATGACCGCGGTGAACGCAGCTTTACGTTCATGGTCAAACCCAGCGCTGACCAATTTCTACAACCCACGGATATTCCTGCGTTTCATGCCAGCGACTGGTTACATGTGTGCTCCATTGCGCTCGCCAATGAACCGAGCCGCAGCAGTACGTTTGAGGCCATTCAACGCATCAAACAAGCGGGCGGCTTTTTCAGCTTTGACCCCAATCTACGTGAAGAGGTGTGGGCCAACCCCGAACAACTCACCGATGTGGTGATGCGCGCGGTCGCGTTGGCAGATGTGGTGAAATTTTCCGAAGATGAGTTGATGTTACTGACCGGCACTCAATCGATCGAACTTGGCCTGCAAGCCTTAGCGCCGCTTGCCTTGCCACTGGTGGTCATCACCCAAGGGGCCAAAGGGGCACTGGTGGTGACCTCCAGCAGCCAAACGTTGGTGAGCGGCAAAGTCGTCAAACCGGTGGATACCACAGGCGCAGGCGATGCTTTTGTGGGGGGGTTGCTGTATCAACTCTCCGTCAGTGAACACTGGCAATCAAACGATGCGATCACGCAAGCCATCCATTTGGCCCACGGTTGCGGCGCATTGGCCACCACGCAAAAAGGCGCAATGACCGCCCTGCCCGATTTAGCGGCATTGCAACACTTCCTGAGCGAATCACGCTGAATCTGTCCATCAGGCGAGCCACGTGCTCGCCTTTTTATCGCCCATAGCACGTGACTGAACACATATTGCCAGATCACAAATTCCATTCAGATCGTGAATCAGCTAAAAGTTTTCACACACAATTCGGGATCGTTCCCTAAAAGTTAGATATAGTCCATTTCACACAAAGAGTCCGTTTAAAAGGCTTTATTCGACGTCAACAGTGCAACAAAGCCGAGTAAAGGGATTCAAAATTCCACGCTGCCGCACGATTATTTGGGAACGTTTGCAAACCTCTCGAATTTATCATCCAATGTGGAGAAACAGAATAATGAAAACTAAAGCATTGACGCTGGCCGTTGCCGCTGCCCTCTTCCCTGCCACTGCGGTTTGGGCGAATTCGGATCTGTCTGCGCTGGAAGCGCGTATCAACGATCTGGAATCACGCCTAGCGCAAACGGAACAAACCGCGCAACAAGCGCAAGACACGGCATCCTCGTTTGAATTCCATGGTTACGCTCGCGCCGGCCTATTGGTCAACGACGATCTCAACGGCGCCAACGGCACTGGGCCTTACATGACCGCCGCTGGCGCGCTGGGTGCGCCTGTGGGCCGCCTTGGTTTAGAAGATGACAACTATCTCGAAGCGAACTTGATCCACAATCGCACCATGGACGATGGTTCAAGCGCGCGCTTTCACATCATGCTGGCCGACAGCGTTGAAACCAACAACGAATGGACGGCCGATGACAGCCAACTCAACGTGCGTCAGGTGTATGCTGAGCTGAGCAACTTGAGTTCTTTCTCGGGGCCGTTTGAACACGCGACGCTGTGGGCTGGTAAGCGCTTTGATCGCGATAACTTTGACATCCACTTTTTTGACTCGGACATCGTGTTCCTTTCTGGCACCGGCGCAGGGATTTATGATGTGCAGTTTACCCAACACTGGAAAGCCAACTTTTCTATCTATGGCCGCGACTTTGGCGAAATCGACAGCTCCAGCACCGATGTCGAAAACTACATTGCGACCATGAACAACCGTTTCGGTAACTTCCAAGTGATGGTCAGCGGTATGGCCTCATCCGACAACCAAAATCGCGACACCGACAGCGCCTCACCAACCAAACGCGCAGAAACCGGTGTGCACGCACTGTTTGCCTACCATGGCGAGAGTTTCTATGGCTTGAGTGACGGTTTTTCCAAATCAGGTGTGTTGGTCGGTCAGGGCTTAGGCGCTGAACTCAAAGGCATCGGTTCCAACGGCGACCTGAACGATGATGCTAAAGCTATGCGTGTGTTCAGCTACGGCGTGACCCGCTTTGCGGATCACTGGCGCATCGCCCCTGCCGTGATGGCGGAATACAGCCAAGATCGCATCAAAACCAATGATGAATTCAAATGGGCCTCCGTCAACGTGCGTTTGGCACAAGAGCTGACACAAAACTTTGAAATGGTATACGAAGGCACATACCAATACATGGATTTGGACAACAGCGTCGACCAAGCCAAAGGCAGCTTCTACAAAGCGACGATTGCTCCGACCTTCAAACTGGCAACCTCGGCGGGCTTCTTTGACCGCCCAGAAATCCGCTTTGCCGTGAGCTATGTCGACTGGAGCAGCGCGCTGGATGATTACGCCGTGAGCCTCGACAGCGATGCCAGCACCATGGGCAGTGGCGGCGAAACCGTCTTTGCCTTGCAAATGGAGACTTGGTTCTAGCCAGCGTATGTCACATTGCCTCTATCTACCCGGCCTCGGCCGGGTTTTTTGTGGCGTTCAAAAATGGGGGCAGCCAGTTGCAGAGCCGAAAAGCGCCAACACCGCAAACAATTACAGCCGATTTAAGGCATTGAAACGCTGGCCGAGTATCAATGGCTTAAGGAGGCGGGCGTTGCGCTGATGCAAGGCTATCTGTTTGCCAAACCCGGCTTTGAATGCCTGCCTGCGGTGAATTTTATCCGTTGATCTTGGCGCTGAGCTTGTCCTTAAGCTTGGTCTTGGTCTGGTCTCAATCTTAGTCTTAGCCTGCAACGACAAAAGCCACCCTAAGGGTGGCTTTTGAACAAGCGATGATCACCAACACCCTGTTTAACGCGGGGCAAATGACCATTGCATGGCATTGAGCGGGGCAAATGTTGCGTCAGCAGTCGCATGCTTGAGGGAAATATGGGTTGCATTGGGCGGTGTAAACACGCGCCCAGTCATCACCTGCTCACCATCATTGATGAAGATTTCCAGCGAGGAGTTATCTGCCAGAATGCGCAGCTTCACCTCGCTGGATGTGAGAGGCAACTCGCGAATGGTATCGCCTTGGCGAATTTGGGTGTGGGTGCGGTCAAACCGCAGCACGCCTTGCGCGCGGTCGAGTGTCAGCACCACCGAGTGCGCATCATCGTGCAGCAAGTGCAGTTCACTGTCCCACGGCAACGTCACTTCCAGATCGAAGCTCTTTGTGCCCAGATCTTGCGGCTGCTCATTGAGCGTGATTGCGCACGCTTCGCCACGCAATTGCGCCAGCTCTGCGCTCGGCTGCTGGATGATTTTGCCATTGTGCCAACGCAGTTCACGCAGCGCCGTAAACTGATGAATCCAGCCATTATCGCAACTAGGATGTTCAAGCTCATCCGGCAATCCCATCCAGCCGCACATCACGCGGCGACCATCAGCGGTTTGCATCGACTGCGGCGCATAGAAATCAAACCCCGCGTCCAGCTGCCATCCTTCCAGAAAGTGAAATCCGCCCTGCTCATCTTGATCCACATGGAAAATGCGATTTTGATGCACGATGGTGTGATGTGGATTCTGCGAACGAATCCCCTGCGGGCCAAAGACCACAAATTGCTTGCCCGCCATCTCAAACCAATCCGGGCACTCCCACATGTAACCGTAAGGCGCCAACTCTTCACCGTAGAGCTTGTCAAACTGCCAGTGCTGCAAATCCGTTGAATGGTAAACGGCCAGACGACCTTGCAGATCCTGCGTCTGCGCGCCAAGCAACATGTGCCAGCGCCCTTGGCGGTGCACCACTTTGGGATCACGAATGTGCTCAGTCACGCCCGGCGGTAACGTGCGGATCAGCGGACCTAGTTTTTCAAACTGATTGTGCTCATTAAGCCGCGCGGCACATTGCATCGTCTGGCGCTGGCGGTCGTGGCCAAGACGCGTGTTGCCCGTGTAGAACAACCACAAATCGTCACCGTCACTGACGGCGTGACCGGAAAAGACCCCGTGACTGTCGAACCAATCCGAAGGCGTGAGCGCGATGGATTGCCACGTCCAATTGACCAAGTCTTGGCTTTTCAGGTGCACCCAGTATTTGTCTTTGTGCTCACAGGCAAATGGATACCACTGATAGAAGAGATGGTACGCACCGTTGTGATAAATAAAGCCGTTCGGATCGTTCAGTAACCCTTGTGGTGGAGAGATGTGCCATTGCGGACGATACGGACACGCGGTGGGCTGCAAATACGCCGCAGCAGCTTGACGCTGCGCACTGGCAATAGTGCGGCCAAGCGCGGCAAGGTCGGCATCCGTGATTGCCAAATCGCGCGCCATGCTCAGTTGCCATTCGCCCAGCACCGATTCGCCGCTCACATCGTGCGGCAGGGGTTGCACACGCTCAGCATCACGCACCGCTACCGTCACCCGCCCTACCGGGGCCAAAATTCGTTGAATGTTATCGACCCCGCCCGCGAGATCAATCAGTCGCTGTAGTGACATGAACTTACCTAGAATTATTTTCGGGAACGTTCTCAAAAATATAAAACAAACATCGATTCCGCAAGTTTTTCCGCAATAAAGTGAGGGGCAATCCGGTTGAGTGTGAAGCCGGGCACAGAAACCCGGCCACCATCGAGCGAGAGATGAAGGGAAGATTTAGCAGGTTTCGCGAGCGACATTCTGGAACGTGAGCACCACTTTACTCATTTCCTGACCGCGTCCGGCGATGCGTTCGAGCAACATTTTCGCGGCATTTTCTCCCGCTTTATCAAAAGCATAGTTAAAGGTCGACAGCGATGGCGTGCTGACATAGGCCAGTTCATCATTGCCCACGCCCAGCAATTTCACCTGCTTGCCCACCTGCACACCCGATTCTTGCAGCGCTTTGATCGCCCCAACGGCTAAACGGTCGGTTGCGCAGAACAAGCCGTCCATGTGCGGGTACGCGTTGAGCTGTTCTTTCGCCAAACGGTAGCCCGATTCAATCGAAAAATCGCCGCGCACATGAAACAGCAGCGGTTGATTGTGAAACGCCAACGCCTGTGCCAGCCCTTGTGAACGCAGCACATCCACCGCAATGTCATCACTTTGCACCCCGATAAACCCGATCTGCTTGCAGCCCGCTTGCACCAAGCGATTACCGGCTTCAAAACCGACGCGCGTATCATCGTGCACCACACTCGGAATGTTGTGTAGCGAGCCATCTTGCCCCACCAGCACCACCGGGACCGCCGATTGTTGAATCGCTTTGACGAGCGGCGCGTCCAGATGCGTGGCGTAAAAGACAATCCCTTCCACCCGCTTTTGGTTAAAGATTTGAATGTATTCCAATTCTTTGGCGTGAACTTGATGAGTATTGGCAAGCAGCACGTGCTTTCCGGCTTGTTCGAAAATCGACGTCAGGCCATCCACACCCTGCGCTGTCGCGTGGGACGACACCCGCGGCACAATCACACCAATCAAATTGGTTTTCTGTGATTTAAGGTCTTTCGCCACTTGGTTCACGACGTAACCACATTCAGACACAGCCTTTAACACTTTGATTTTTGTCGACTCTTTGACGCCGTACTCATCATTAATCACCCGAGAGACGGTCGACTTTGACACGCCAGCCAGCCTAGCGACGTCATGCAAACTTGCCATAAAGCATCCTATTCACCTTCATATTGGGATTGATTGCAGAATCTCTGCGATTCAACCGCGGCATAAGCGTGATTTTACCCTTGTTTTGTCGTTTCTCGATCCTGCTTTTGGCGATCACTCTCACAGAATTCACCATGTTGTTTTGACCGAATCGCATTAATTGACAAGAATCGATTTTGCAAACGTTCCCAAAAATACAATCATAAAGCAGTACATCGCTGAACCCAAACGCCATGAAGCGGCCAAACCACGCCACTTTCAGCGGAATGGGTCTACTGACAAGTTACAAGAACCGGGGTGAGTTATGGACTATCCAGTCATAGCAAAACAACTTCTCGAGCACTTGGGTGGCAAAGCCAACATCCAAGCGCTGGCACACTGCGCAACACGACTACGTTTGGCCGTGAAAGATGAAGCGCAAATTGATGAAAGCGCGATTGAAACGCTAGACGGCGTCAAAGGCCAGTTCAAGGTCGCGGGCCAATACCAGATCATTTTTGGCTCAGGCATCGTGAACCAAGTGTATGCCGAAATGGCGAAACTGACCGGCATGGCCGACATGTCGACCAACGATGTCGCCAGTGCGGGCGCACAGAAGCAAAATATCGTGCAGCGCGCAGTCAAAGGTTTATCGGATATTTTCGTGCCCATCATTCCCGCCATCGTTGCGGGCGGCCTGCTCATGGGCTTGTTCAACGTCTTGACAGCGAAAGGCTTGTTCATCGATGGCCAATCGCTGATTGATGCCAATCCGGGTCTGGCGGATTTAGCCAGCATGATCAACACCTTTGCCAACGCCCCATTTGTTTACTTACCGGTTCTACTGGCATTCTCTGCGTCACGCAAATTTGGCGGAAACCCATTCCTTGGCGCAGCGCTGGGGATGCTGATGGTGCACCCGGATCTGCTAAACGGTTGGGGCTTTGGCAGCGCGACCGTGGCTGGCACGGTGCCGACGTGGAACATTCTCGGGCTGGAAATTCAGAAAGTGGGCTATCAAGGCTCGGTGCTGCCGGTGTTGGTTTCCGCGTTTATTCTGGCCAAAGTGGAGCTTGGGCTGCGCAAAGTCATTCCCTCAGTACTCGACAACCTGCTCACCCCGATGCTGGCGATTTTCATCACCGGTTTCCTCACGTTCACCTTAGTCGGCCCCATCACGCGTGATGTTGGCTTTATGCTGGGTGATGGCCTGAACTGGCTGTACGATTCGGCAGGCTTTATCGGCGGCGCACTGTTTGGGTTTATCTACGCGCCCTTCGTGATTACCGGCATGCACCACAGTTTTATCGCCATTGAAACGCAATTGCTGGCCGACATTGTCACCACAGGCGGGACGTTCATTTTCCCGATTGCGGCCATGTCGAACGTGGCGCAAGGTGCTGCGGCGCTGGCGGTCGGTTTTACCACCAAAGACATCAAGCTTAAAGGCATCGCTGTGCCATCGGGCATCACCGCGCTGCTGGGGATCACAGAGCCGGCGATGTTTGGTGTCAACCTGAAACTGCGTTACCCATTCATTGCCGCCATTACCGGCTCTGCGATTGCGAGCGCGTTCATTACGCTGTTTAACGTCAAAGCTCATGCGCTGGGCGCGGCGGGTCTACCGGGCATCATCTCCATCAACCCAGAGAAAATCGGTTACTACGTGGTGGGCATGGTGATTTCGTTTGCAGTTGCGTTTGGCCTGACCCTGATGCTGGCCATGCGTGAAAAAGCAAAACAAGGCGTTCGCGCCACGGCGTAATGCATCCCCCTTGCATTCACGCATTTGCCCACTCCACGGAGTGGGCATTTTTACGTTATTGCCAACGAAAGTTGATGGTCACATCACGGCCATGATCGTGTTCGATGGTGTGATACGGCCATGCGTAGTGACGAATAATACGATTGGTCAGCTCCAGCCCTAAGCCAAAACCGAGTGTATCGTGTGCGTTGGCGCCACAGTGATCATGATTGGCAATGGTGACTTGAGACCCGCGCTGCGTGATGACCACTTTGCCCAGCAGCGTGTGCTGGTACGCATTACGAATGAGGTTACTCAACACGATATGACACAGCGTTTTTGGCAGCAAAAATTGTCCCGCAGAGAGCTGCACGTCTACCGTCACCTCTTTGTCGCGCACCAAATAGTGCAGCTCCTGACAAATCTGCTCGATCAGGGCCTGCAAATTGACTTCACTCAGCGGCGGCTCGCTCTCTTTGCCACGATTGAGCCACAGCAGCGTTTCGGTTAAATCGGTCATGGTGACGCCTGCGCGCACAATCCGCTCCACCACCTGCTTCTGTTTTTCCAAGCTCTCTGGTTTATCCAGTAGCTTTGCCAGTAACTCGGCGTTGCTGCGCACTACCGCGATGGGTGTGCGCAGTTCATGGCTGGCATGCGCCAAGAACTTTTGCTCGCGACGCAGCGAATCTTCAACCGTTGACAAGCTGCTGCGCACCACGTCGGCCAAGCGGTTCAGTTCGTTGTACTGAAAATCTGGCAGCGGTTCATTTAACTGATTCGGCGTGAGGTGTTTCGCCCATTGCCACAACCGTTCAATGGGCCTTGCGACCATTTGCATCAAGAACATCATGCACAGCGCGAAAATGACAATGCCTAGCGCACCGTAGCTCAACAGTTTGATGACATGTGGCCATTTGCCCGCGGGCATGTCCCGTTCAAACTTAGGGTGAGTGAAGTCATCCACCACACGCGAAATGTAGAGTGTTTCGGCACGGTCTTGATCGTAGCGCATCAGAAATAGCGCTCGTTTGGGGGTCGAGAACCAACTCGAACGGTCGATGTGTTTGAGCAGTTCAAGGTGTTCGGTGGGCTTGGCAAACTCAGCGCGAATTTCCGGCTGCACATCTTGCCAGCGACGCGCCACTTGAAACCCGAGCATGCGTTCCGGTTTGCCTTCCAACAGCTCCGCGCGATGGCCAATTTCCAGCATGGTCATACGCATGCCGCCATCGAGCCCTTGCTCAAAGTAATTGGCGGCCAAGGTGGAATAACTCAGCACCGTGATGGTGCCCATCGCCATCACCGAAAAGGCAAAAAAGATTTTGAGGCTACGACGCAGTTTCATCGTTGCCCTGCCGTTGTATCGCAAATCCGTAACCCGGTAACGTATGAATCAAAGGTTCTAGCCCCGCTTTGTCGATTTGTTTGCGTAAGTTGAACATGTGTACTTTCAAGCTGTTGCTGTCGGGTTGATCGTCGCCCCACACATTGAGGACAATTTTCTCCCGTGAAACACCCGACGGGTATTCACGCATCAGCAGTTCGAGAATTTTTATCGCAATCGGTGACAGCTTGATCTCCAGCCCGGCGCGCGTGACTTTGCGCTGCGCCATATCCAGCACCAAATCCGCCACACGCAATTTCGAGACTTGGCCGCTGCGACGTTTCGCCAGCACCTGAACTCGCGCCATCAGCTCTTCCATTGCAAACGGCTTCACCAAGTAATCATCCGCGCCGTGGCTAAAGCCTTGTAGTTTATCGTCCAGCGTATCGCGCGCCGTGAGCATCAGCACCGGCGTTTCAATCCCCCGTTCACGAATGCGCTCGCACACCACCAGCCCTTCAATTTTGGGCAAGTTGAGATCGAGCACAATCACGTCGTAGCGATTTGCCATGATCAGGTTGTAGCCCACTTGTCCGTCGGCCGCAAAATCGCAGTCGATCGCTTCCAACGACATGTAGTCAACCAAAGCGGTGGCCAGATCGAGATCATCTTCCACCAATAACGCCTTTAACATTCCTTTTCACCACCTGTGGTCGCGGAGCCGTGCTGCAACGCATACGGGGCTGCGCACCTGTTCAACGTGACGAACGTCGATGCGCTGCGCGCGGTATGTCGTGCTTGATTCTGTTGTCTATCATAGCGTCATTGGATGATGCCAAACAAAAACACAGATCAAAACCGTCGACTTTTTTCGAGGTGTTCAAGCGTAACGTCAAGCGGGTTAAGGATGGGTTAACCAAATGCAAAACGCCCGGTCGAAACCGGGCGCTTGACGTCTGCGTCAATCAGAATTGATAGCCGAGTTTCAATTCGATGGTGCGCTCTGCACCGTACCAGCAGTTCATGTTGTTGTAACAGGTGTAGTACGTTTGGTCGAACAGGTTGTTGGCGATCACATCCGCACGCGCGCCTTGCAGGCGGTCGCTGATCTGGCCCAAATCGTATCCAAGCGACAGATCAACCACGGTGTAATCCGGCACTTTGCCTTGCGTATTGGTCGCATCCATATACATTTCGCCCACATAACGCGCGCCGCCACTGACGCGACCGCCGCGTAACACCCCGTCATCCACTTGGTACGTGCTCCACAGTGTGGCGCTGTGCTTGGGCACATAAATCGGCGTGGTGCCTTGCAAACCATTGGCGCTGTCTTTGGTCACTTCAACATCCGCGTAAGTGTAGCTTGCCGCGATGTCCCAGTTTGGCGTCAGCCACCAGCGACCCTCGACCTCTACGCCTTGCGAACGCACTTCGCCCACCTGAATATCATCCTGATAGTTGGCCGAACTTGGGTCAGTCACCACCACATTGTTTTTCACAATGTGATACAGCGACACGCTGGCCTGCTTGCTCATGTCCGCCGACTGATACTTCACGCCCACTTCCACTTGCTCGCCGGTTTCCGGCTTGAACGGCTGACCAAACTGACTGTCGGTGCCTGCCACGGGTGAAAAACTGGTGGCGTAGCTAGCAAACGGCGCAATCCCAGAATCAAACTGATACAGCGCGCCGACGCGATACGAGAACTCGGTGTCATCCGCTTTGGTGGCGTAACCCGACACCTCGCTGTTGCTGGTGTAGTGATCAAAGCGGCCGCCTGCAATCAACACCCAACGGTTCCAGCGCAGTTGATCCTGAACATAACCGCCGAGCTGTTTGATTTCGATATCGTAGTCGTACGCATACTGCGCCGACACCGTGCTGCTATCGAGCAAATTGTTGTTGGGGTTGAACAGGTTAAAGCTGCCAAAATCGCTGTCGGTGGTGGTGTAGGTTTGGTACAACGAGTCCCCTTTCAGGCGTTGGTAATCCACGCCAAACAGCAGGTTGTGTTCTACGCTGCCCCAATTGATCACACCGGACAGTTGGTTATCGACCACCAAACCGGTGTAACTTTCATCGGTGCTGTAAATGTTGCGCGTCAGCACACCCGTGGTTTCATCAAAACCACCACTGCTGTGATAGAGGTTTTTCTGGGTCAATGATGCGTCGGTGTAGCGCAGGTTCTGTAAGAACGCCCAGTTGTCGGTGAACTGATGCTGCACTTTATAACCCAGCATCAGAATTTCACGCTCGAATTTGCTCCAGTTGGTGTCACCCGCGTAAGTCGAGGAGGACGTTGACCCGTTGGCGTTAGAGGTCACGGTGCCTGACGCAGGCAAAGCCGAGTTCATGCCCATCGCCGGATCGTTCTGATAATAGAGGTTAAGATTGATCAGCGTTTTGTCGGTGACTTGCCAGTCGAGTGACGGCGCAATCAAATAGCGCTCTTCCTCCGTACCATCAACCTGGCCGTCCTGTTTGCGCGCTTTGGCAATCAAACGGTAAGAGAGTGCATCGCTGAGCGGCCCGGTGGTATCGAGCGTCACTTGCTGCAAATTGCGCGAACCCGTGGAAGCCGACACTTCGGTGCTGCGCTGCTGTTGCGGCGCTTTGGCTATCACGTTCACCATGCCGCCCGGAGGCATCGCGCCATACAACACCGATGTTGGGCCTTTGAAGACCTCCAGTTGCTGCATCGCAATCGGATCAATCTGTGGCTGCAAGTTCCAACCTTTGAGGTATTGCAGCACCAAGCCATCGTAATAGCTTTGGTCAACCTGAAACCCGCGAATGTAGAAGTTGTCGTACATGGTGACGGAACCGCCTTTGGTTTCTGTCATCACGCCGGGTGCGTAGCGTAGCGCTTGACCAACCGATGTCACGCCGCGCTGCTCAAGCAGTTCGCCGTCAATCACGGTGATGCCTTGCGGCGTCTCTTCCGGCGCCAGCGCCGTTTTCGTCGCGGTGTTGCGATAGGTTTGACCCAAAATGGTCACGGTTTCTGTGTCTGCGCTCGTGGACTCATCGGCGGCAACACTGGTGGTGGGCATCAAAAGTGCCAAGATCGCCAACGCGACCGGCGACAATGTGGTATGCGGATTCAAATCCATGATGGTTAACTACCCTGCTTTTCTTATTGTGAGAATAAATATCATTTGTATTCTAAGCAAAGCGCGGCGTGAAAAGTTAACAATTTGGAGCATGTTGCGCCGCTCAGGCGATCTCAATCGGCAACCAATAATCCATCTCGGCATGCACAGCCGTGCCGTCATACCCGGCGGGATAACGTTCCAATTCAAACCCATCCACGCCGCGATAGATCGATTGCGGCAACCAATCGAAAATAAACCAAGCCAACGTTTGTGGCAGCAACGCAATCGGGCCACGATGTTTCACCACCGCGTAAGTTTGCGCAGGTACCGTCACGCATTCTGCGCCCGACACGGGGAGCGTGCTGGTCGCCCAATAGATCAACGCATGGTCATTGTCAGCGGCGGCCGTCACGTCAATCACGCCGGTCAATGGCTGCGGGGTTTGATGCGCCATCAGCGGTGTAAACTGCGCCCACACACTGGGCACCTGCTCAGCAAAATCAGGCGCTGCCGCGAGCAAGCCGCGAATCGGCGTCGCAAGGCCGTAAAAGGTTTCCGATTCCGCCGATTCCACCCGCACTTGCATCAGTTGCGGCGTTTGGCTCACCGGCGGCGTGCGCTGCGCCAGTTGCAGCGGTTTGCGCAGCCCCGTGTGGCGACCAAGCTTGCGATAATCCCGCGGGCTGAGACCAAAATGTTGCCGAAACGCGCGGCTAAAGCTGATTTCAGAACTGAAACCGTTGGCGAGCGCAATATCAATCACCCGCGCCGAACCATGAATCAGGGCTTCAGCGGCTTCGCTCAGTTTGAGTTCACGCACGTAGTTGGCGACCGTCAAGCCAGTCTCACTCTGAAATACCCGCTGTAATTGCCAGCGTGACCAACAGCTTTGCTGCGCCAAATCATCCAGCGACAACGGCTGATCCAGATGCGCATGGATGTAGTCCAGTAGTTTGCAAATGCGATTAAACGATGAAGAAGGACGAGTCATGACAGCAAAACACCTCGAAAATAGAGGGCTTAGTGTCGCACAGATGAGGAGTTAATGAGAAGTGTTATCAATTAAAAACTCAACAACCGTGAGTGAGCCAGCAAACGCAAGACGAAAAAGGGGGCTGAAAGTCAGCGAGAGTCCAATTCCTGACAAACAGCCCCGTGGATTAATTCGTTTCCTGCGGTTTATTGAGTGCGTGTTATTTAGTGCATGTTATTTAGTGCGCCGTGGACGGGTCCACCGCGTGTTTCGGTTTCGGCGCCATCCAGATCATGCACGCGGCCACGGTAAAAATCACCGCGATCACCAAGAACAGTTGGTTGGTCGCGACCATCACACTTTGCCCTTGCAGCATGCCGTCCAGCGCCGAGCGGGTTTGATCCGCGCTCATGCCCGCATTTTGCATCGTTTGCGTCGCCACGCCCGCTTTGTCGGTCAAACCCGCCAATTCAGCATGTACGTAGCGCGACTCGTGCTCCCACGAAGTGTTGATCATCGAGGTGGCAAACGCGCCGGACAAGGTGCGAATGAAGTTCATCAACCCCGCTGCCGATTCCATCTCATGGGGCTTGACACTGCCGAGCGCAATCGCCGTTAGCGGCACGAAGAACAGCGGCATCCCAATCCCCTGCACGAACATCGGCCAACTCACCTGTTCAAAGGTCATGTCGACGGTGTTGAAACTGCGCATAAAGGTCCAGAACCCAAGCCACATCACGCCGACAAACACAAACGGCCGCGGGTCATATTTCGACGACAAGTTGGCGATAATCGGCGCAAGAAACACCGCCAGTATGCCCATGGTCGCCGTCGCATACCCCGAAATGGTTGCGGTGTAGCCCATGAAGTTCTGCAACCAGAGTGGGGTTAACACCGTCGTGGCGAAAAAGGCGCCAAAGGCGAGCGACAACGTGACCATGCTCATCGCATAGCCGCGATGACGGAACACTCTTAATTCCACCACCGGATTGCGCTCGGTCAGCTCCCAAATCAGGAAGGCGACAAAGCCTATCGCGGCAATCACCGCCAACGTCACAATGCGTGACGATTCAAACCAGTCATGGTCTTTGCCTTCGTCCAACATCAGTTGCAAAGCTGCTACCCAGACAATCAGCAACAGCAGGCCGATTTTATCGATCGGCAAACGTTCATTCTTGGTTTCGTATTTTTTCAGGATCTTCCAACCGACGAATGAGGCAAAAATGGCAAATGGAATGTTCACAAAGAAAATAAACGGCCAACTGTATTGGTCACACAAGATACCGCCTAAAATCGGCCCCATGATCGGCGCCACCAAGGTAGTCATCGACCAGATGCCGATCGCCGCGTGACTCTTGTCTTTCGGGAAGATACGAATCATCAGCGTTTGTGACAGCGGCATCAGCGGGCCACCTGCAAAGCCAAGGAATACGCGACACATCACCAACATGTTGAGGCTCGTTGATAAGCCACACAGCAGCGAGAAAAATCCGAAAAAGAAGAAACACGTAACGAAAACGCGAATCGATCCAAAACGCCGCGCAAGCCATCCGGTTAAGGGAACCGAAATCGCTTCCGCCACCGCATAAGACGTAATCACATACGTCCCTTGACTTAAAGACGTGCCCAACCCGCCGGCGATATTCGAGACCGACACGTTGGCAATCGTGGTATCCAAAATGGCAAAGAAGTTTGCCATCGCCAGACAGAGGGCGCCGAGAAACAGCGCCCCACCTGACAAAGGTTTGATGTCATTGTCAGAGGTATGACTCATGGCTTCACCTTAGCCTTGTTCTGACACTTTCGCGGCGCGAAACTGCGCAATCACCTGCTCGTTGCTATCAGCGGAGGTATCGACGGTAACGACCATCGACAGCCCCACTTGCAGCGGATGCGACTGCAAATCGGTCGGGTCAAGTTCAATGCGCACCGGCAGACGCTGCACCACTTTGATCCAGTTCCCCGTGGCGTTTTGCGCCGGAATCATTGAGAACGCCGACCCCGTGCCGCCAGAAAATCCGGCTACCACGCCGCGATACGTGACATCGTCACCGTAAATATCGGCGGTGAGTGTCACCGGCTGCCCCACTTTCACGTTGCGCAGTTCCACCTCTTTGAAGTTGGCATCCACGTAAATGCTGTTGATAGGCACCACAGTCATCAACGGCATCCCAACTTGCACGCGACGGCCCACTTGCACCTGACGTTTGGCAATGATGCCGCTGATCGGCGCGCGAATCACGGTGCGGTCCAAATCCACTTTGGCTTGCTCATAACGCGCTTTCGCCAGTAGCACTTCCGGGTTGTTTTCCACCGTGGTGTTGTCCGTCAACGCGGCGTTGGCTTTTTGTGAACCAATGGTCGACAGCTTGGTCGCTTGCGCTTGTGCCATCGCCGCTTTGGCTGCATTTAAGTTCGCTTGCGCTTGTTGATAGCCGGTTTTGGCGTTGGTCACTTCTTCGCCGGACACCGACCCGCTGCGCACCAGATCTTCACGGCGCGTTAAGTCAATTTTGGCGCGCGCAAAATCTGCCTGCGCGGCTTTGAGTTGCGCTTCGGCGCGTTGCTCGCTCGCTTCCTGCGCTTCGACCATCGCGGTTAAGCCTTCGTCATTGGCGAGGTAACTGCGCACGCGGCGTTCGGCCAGCGCCAAATCTGCGGCCGCCTGCTTGAGCGCCAACCGCGCATCGGTATCGTCGATTTGCACCAGCACGTCGCCTTGGTTGACGTATTGGGTATCGACCACGCTCACGCGGGCAATGATGCCGCCCACCGCTGGGGTCACTTCGGCAATCTCAGCCGCTGCGTAAGCGTTGTCGGTCGACACATAGCGTGAGCCGATGAAATGCCAGTAGGCACCGTAACTGCCACCGGCGAGGATCACGGCCGCCGCCAGTGCGAAAAACCCTTTTTTGCGCGATTGCTTGGCACGCGCGGCATCAAATTCTGCTGGTTCTGATGGGATGTTGTCTGATGAACTCATGGGATAGAAACCTTTTAAACCGAATCAAGACTGTGTTGATTGAAAACCGCCGCCCAAAGCATGGATCAGGGCGAGGTCTAAGCTGAACGCGCGTGACTGCAAGTTCACCAGCGCTCGTTGGTTATTCAATAGCGACTCTTCGGCCACCAGCACGTCCAGATAGGTGGCAAGGCCGCCCTGATACCGGTTGCTGGCAATCTGCAACGCGCGCTGCGCCTGCTCGACCGCTTCCTCTGTTTTGGCGATGCGCTTGTCCAGCGCCTGCGTGCTGGTGACCACATCGGCCACTTCATGCAACGCTTGGGTGAGCGTGGCGTTGTATCCGCCGACCGCTTCCTGATAACTCGCCTGCGCCGAGGTCAATTGGCCGTCCAATCGGCCGCCAGTAAACAGCGGCAAGTAAATCGCCGGGCCAATACCGCCTGCGTCGTTACCACTATTAAACAGGTTATCGAGGCCAAACGCCTGATAGCCGATAAACGCAGACAAGGTCACGTCGGGATAGAATTGCGCTTCCGCAATGCCCACCCGCTGCGCTGCCGCTTCGGCGCGCCAGCGCGCAGCGGTGATGTCGGCGCGATGGCCGAGCAAACCAACGCCTGCATCGGTGGGCAATCCGTAACGCGCATTCAGTGCCACTTGGGGTTCCTGAATCGTCAATGCGCGATCCGGTCCTTGCCCCGCTAAAGCCGCCAGTGCGTTTTTCTGCAATTGAATCGACTCATTCAAGCCGAGTAATTCCGCTTCAACGCTGGCCGCAATTGCTCTGGCCTGACTCACCGACCCCAAGGTTTCCAGCCCGTTGTCATAGCGTTTTTGCAGCAGTTCGACGGTTTTGTTACGCACGCCCAGCGCCGCGTCCACCGTGTGTTGGTTGGCGTACAAACGCGCCAACTCGGCATACGCATTGGCAATCGACGTAGCGAGCATCAGCCGTGCTGACACCCCTTCGGCTTCAGCGGCCGCCAGTTCAGACGATGCGGCAACCACTGCCGCTCGGTTCTTGCCCCAAAAGTCAAAGTCATACTGGAAGTTGAGCGTGAGCGAACCGTAGTCATTCCAACCGTGCGGTGGCATCGCGGCCTGATATTGGTAGCTGACTTTGCTCTCGGTCGCCGAGGCAGACAGTCCGACATTCAGAGAACGCGCCGCACCCGCTTGCTGCGCAAGACCTTGCGCATTTTTCAGGCGTGCCATGGCGATTTGCAGCGTCGGTGATTGTTCGAACGCTTCGTCAATCAGCTGATTGAGCTGCGCATCCTGATAGCGTTCCCACCAATGATCCGATGGCCAGTCCATCGCGGCATGATTGGCAAAAGTTTGTTGCGATTGCAGGTCGTGGGCATCCGCAACCGTGCCCAATTCATCGCTATGATTGGGCGTTGAACAGCCCGCTAAAATCAGCGTGCTGAGTAAAGTCATTGAAAAAAAAGGCGCTGTTTTCTGCAGCATCCCTTGGCGTTTGGCACTGTTTTTCACATTTTGAAACCTTATAACTAAACCGTACCGTACGGTTATACTCTTGACAGAACGGGATCGTCAAGAGAAAATTATCCACAATTTTCCCTGGGAATAGACGATTTCATGCGAGTTAAAAGCGAAGAAAAAAGACAGGCGATTTTGGAAATTGCGAAAAATTCCTTTACACAGCAAGGGTTTGAGCAAACGTCCATGTCCTATATTGCGAAAGAGTTGGGCGGTTCGAAAGCGACGCTGTACAACTACTTCAGCTCAAAAGAAGCCATCTTTATTGCGGTGATGAAATCGTCCGCATCCGAGCAAATTGCGCAATCTTTCCTCGCCCTTGACCCGAAACGAGACATGCAAACCTCGCTTTTAGAATTTGGTTACAATTTTTTAAGCTCGGTGATGACCCCAGATGCCATGGCCATTTATCGCATGGCGATTCATGAAGCCGACCGCTCTTCGGTGGGACGTAAATTCTATGAAAATGGCCCTAAACTCGGTTGGACCCATTTGAGCGACTACATTGACAGTCAGGTCAAAAAAGGCTTATTGAAGCGGTGTGATACGTGGTTTGCGGCCATGCAATTCAAAGCCTTACTGTCGGCGGAACACATTGAGCCTTTCGCATTGGGTGCCATCGATGCGCCCAGCGCCAGCGAACTCAAAGCCGCCACGCAACGCGCGGTTGATACCTTTCTTGTCCTCTACGCCGCCTAATCGTCTCATCTGAAACCGACCTGATGCCACGCTCAGGTCGGACCGTTTTTTTCTCCGATTATTCAATTTACACTAGACATGAGAACCATTCTCATGCTGCAATATTGTTATGTTATAACATTTCAGCATGGAATTATGAAAAAGCTATTGATACTCGCTCTGGTGTTGGGCGTGGGCGCAACTCTATTTTGGAAACCTTCTGCCCCGACGCACAACACGCTCTCTATTTCTGGCCCGTTTGAATTCAACAGTCAGGATCTGTCGAAAGACGGGTTTGTGTTCTCCCGTCTACAAGTGGTGGAATCGCTGGTTGGCATCAACGATGACGCCGAACCTTACCCGCTGTTGGCGCAAAGCTGGCAACAAAGTGATGACGGCCTGAGCTGGACATTCACCCTTCGTCCGAACGTTCATTTCCACGATGGCACACTGCTCAATGCGCAAGCGGCAGCGCAGTCGCTCAATCTCGCGCTCGCCAAACCGGGCGTGATTCGCCAAGTGCCGATTCAGTCGATCAGCGCGCTGAACGATCGCGTGGTTATCACGCTGGATCGCCCTTACCGCGCGCTGCCCTCGGTGCTGGCGCACTACTCCACCGCGATTATCGCGCCAAGCTCCATGGACGCCAGCGGCAAAGTGATTCAATTGCAAGGCACTGGCCCGTATCAGATTGCGAGCTTACAAGCGCCGCACAAGGCCAAAGTGACGCGTTTTGACGCCTATTGGGGCACGCCCGCCCATATCGATACGGTGGAATACCTAGCCGGCCATCGCTCAGAAAGCCGCGCCTTGTTGGCGCAAAGCGGTCAAGCGGATTTGGTCTACACCCTTGATCCCATCAGCATCAGCACACTGCAAGCGGCAAAAAATATCGACCTGCATGTGGAATCGATGCCGCGCACGGTGTTGGTTAAACTCAACAACGCGCACCCGTTTCTGAATGACAAAACCGTGCGACAAGCACTGAGTTTGGCTCTGGATCGCGAAGGCATCGCGCAATCGGTGCTGCGCCTGCCAGGCTCTGAAGCATACCAACTGTTTTCGCCCGCGCTGGGCGCGTGGCACATCGCGCAGCATGATCATCAACCCGATACCGCTCACGTCAACAATCTGCTCGCGGACGATCAACTCGTGGGCAATCAGCATGCAGACAAGCTGCAACAAGCCAAAGCGTTGCTGAGCGCACAAGGGTGGCATGCCAATGCGCAAGGGCTGTTGCAACGCGACGGCCAGGTATTTCGCGTGCAGTTGGTGACTTACGCAGACCGCCCAGAGCTGCCGCTCATCGCCACCGCGCTGCAAGCCCAATGGCGCGAACTGGGCATCGATGTGCAGATCTCGATTGATAACTCCAGTGCCATTCCAGCCAAGCACCACGACAACAGCTTGGAGATGGCGCTCATCGCCCGCAACTTCGGCACGTTGGCCGATCCCCTGCCGCTCCTGATGAACGATTTTGCAACCGAGAAAGGCGCCGACTGGGGGCCGATGCACTGGTCCTCCAACACCTTTAGCGCGTTGCTCGAACAACTCTCCGGCGAAGCCGACCCGGCGCAGTATCGCCAGTTAGCACAGCAAGCCGCCACGGTACTGGCCGACGAAATGCCGCTGATCCCGGTGACCTATTACCGCCAGATCGTCGCGGTCAATCGCCACCTCGACGGGTTCTCATTCGACCCGTTTGAAATCAATTACCGCGTGTCGGAGATGCGTTTCCATGACTAAGATTTTGCTATCTCGTTTGTACCAAGCGCTGTTTGTGGCGTGGTCGGTCGGCACGTTGACCTTCGTGTTGATGCGACTGATTCCGGGTGACATCGCCTACCGCATCGCCGCCGGGCGTTACGGTTATGACTACGTGAACGCCGAAGCCGCGCAAGCGGTGCAGGCAGAATTGGGGCTGGATCGCTCTGGATTTGAGCTGTATTTCAATTGGTTATGGGATCTGCTGCATTTTAATCTCGGGAATTCGCTGGTCAGCGGTGAGCCGGTGATCGCTGCGCTCTCGCACCAGCTGGGGCATTCCTTGCTACTGGCTGCGGCCGCAACAGCGCTGTCGCTGCTGATCGCCATTCCGGTGGGGCTGTATTGCGGTCGCCGCGCCAATCAGTGGAGCGATCACGCGGCGCTGTTTGGGTCTATCATCATCAAGGCGCAGCCAGTGTTTCTGATTGGTTTGTTGTTGGTGTTGGTGTTTGCGCTCCATTTCAACCTGTTCCCCGTTGCCGGGTTTGGCAGCGTCGAATATCTGGTGCTGCCTGCATTGGCGCTGGCGCTGAGCATGGCTGCGATGTCGAGTCGAATGATTCGCAACGCGACACATCAGGTCCTGAACTCGCCTTATTTTCAATTCGCGCGCTTAAAAGGGCTGAACCATCAGCAAGCGTTTACCCGTCACGCGCAGCTCAATATTACGCTGCCAGTGATGGCGTTTGTCGGCATTCAGGCCGTTAGTTTAGTCGAAGGCATTGTGATGATTGAATCGCTGTTCTCTTGGCCGGGCATCGGCCACGCGTTGTCACACGCGATTTTTCGTCGTGACATTCCCATGATTCAAGGGGCGGCGCTGTTGATGGGGCTGCTGTTTGTGGCCATCAACACGCTGGTCGATATCGCGCAGTACTGGCTCGATCCACGTCAGCGTTTGGCGACCAAGGCGGTGATGGCATGAAACAGTTCTCGCGCAGTCAATGGGTCGGCATGAGCATTCTCGCCGCGTTGGTGGTCTTTGCTCTCTTTGAAGCCCTGATTTACCGCGGCGATCCCGCGCAGCAATCCTTGGCGCAAGCCTTTGCCTCGCCCTCATGGCAGGAGCCGCTGGGGCGCGATCATTATGGCCGCAGCAACTACGCCCGCTTAGCAAGCGCCGTGAGTACCTCCCTGCTGATGGCGGTGGTGAGTGTGGTCACCTCGGCCGCTTTGGGTTTGCTAGCCGGCGTGACCGCCGCGTGGAAAGGCGGCTGGTGGGATAAGTCGCTCTCGTGGTTGGTCAATATGTTACTCGCCATGCCGGGGCTGATTCTGGTGCTGCTGTTTGGCGCCATGGTGCCGGGCTCGTTTTTGATCCTCTATCTCGCTATCTCGTTGATGTTATGGGTGGAATATTTCCGCGTCGTGCGCAGCCGCACCTTGAGCTTGTTGCGTTCGCCCGAAATCGAAGCCTCGCGTTTGTACGGTTTTGGCGTTTGTTATCAATTCAAACGCCACCTGTGGCCGGAGCTGCGCACTGACCTGTTTACCCTCGGCTGCTTTGGTGCTGGCAACGCCATTCTGGCACTGGCCTCCATTGGCTTTTTGTACGTTGGCCTTAAGCCGCCTGCGGCCGAACTCGGTTTGATGATGGTCGAGCTGTTCCGCTATTACCAACAGGCGCCGTGGGTGCTGGTTCAACCGATTGTGGTGGTGTTTTTGTTAGTGATGAGTTTTCACCTGTTGGCGCGAGGAAAGCAGGCATGAGTGTGTTATTGAACGTCGAACAGTTGTCGATTCAAGCTGGTGAGCAAACCTTGGTTGAACCGCTGTCATTTGAGCTTCGTCGCGGTGAAGCGGTCACGATTTTGGGCGAAACCGGTTCGGGCAAAAGCCTGATGGCCAACGCCATTATCGGCACCTTGCCGGAAACGCTGACCATGCAGGGCGACGTGACGCTATTTGGCGACGCGCAGCGCGATCTTAGCCACGACGCGCGCCAACAGCTGTGGGGAAAAAAGCTGGCCGTTTTGCCACAAGAGCCGTGGTACGCGCTAAGCCCGTTGATGGCGGTGGGCGAACAGGTGCGCGAAGTGCACGAGGTGGTCAATGGCGATCCCGTGCAAGCGCACACCCATACCCAAGCGGCATTTGAGGGCGTTGAACTGGGTGACGACATGGCGAAATTCCCGCATCAGTTATCCGGCGGAATGGCGCAGCGCGTGGCCTATTTGTGCGCGACCCAAGCCGGTGGCGAATTGCTGATTGCCGATGAGCCAACCAAAGGCTTGGACGTCAGCCGCCGCGACCAAATCATCGCGCAGTTGCTCAGCCATAAACAGCGCGGTGCGGTGCTGACCATCACGCACGACATTGAAGTCGCGCAGCAATTGGGCGGCGAAATCATCGTGATGAAAAAAGGCGTGGTGCAAGAGCGAGGGCCTGCGCAACAAGTGCTGAGCGCGCCGCAATCGGACTACGCCAAAGCGCTGATCGCCGCCGACCCGCGTTTCTGGCCAAGCGCATCACTACCGACCGTTGGTCAGCCGGTGCTGCACGTAGAAAATCTGAGTATGCATTACGGCGATCGCACGCTGTTTGAACAGCTTAATTTTTCCATCGCACAGGGCGAAATTCTGGGCATCAGCGGAGACAGCGGGTGTGGCAAATCCACATTGGCGGACATTCTGGTCGGCCTCAAACGTGCCACCGGCGGCACGTTGCGGCACACCACACCGTTTGCGACAGGCGATGTGCTCAAGCTGTATCAAGATCCACCAAGTGCGCTGCCGAAAAGTGCAACGCTGCACACACTGCTGAGCGATTTATGTCAGCGTCACACCATCGACCCAACTCGTATTGAGCCGCTGATGGCCAAGCTCAAATTGTCGATGCAACTGCTCGGGCGCAAAGTGACTCAAGTGTCCGGGGGCGAGCTGCAACGCTTTGCAATTTTGCGCGCATTGTTGATGAAACCCAAACTCTTGATTGCCGATGAACCCACTTCGCGCCTCGACCCCGTGACGGCCGCCAGCACGTTGCAGCTCATGACGGCGCTGACGCAGGAAATGGGCTGCGCGCTGGTGTTGATCAGTCACGACAAAGTGGCGCTGAGTAAAAGCTGTCATCAGATCATTCGCCTCTAACCTGCCCGTTGCCGCTGACTCCTGCTCGTTCAGCTTCCTGCATGTTCAGCGGCAACATCACGCGAGCCTAGCTCCGCGCGCCACACATCTGCTATCATCGACGCTGATAGTCGGGGAGCCCACTTGGGCTGAGATTGCCACCCACTGCCCTTGCGGCAGCGATGCAAGACCCGTAGAACCTGATTCAGTTCGCACTGACGTAGGGAACTATGTACGCTTCGCGATGTGATGCGCCCCAATGATGTGAGCGCCTCGTACAGCGTATGGCTTTAGCCGCCCAGCACTCGAATCCTTCCCTCGTGTTGTGGCGCTAAACCGGTTCCTGACCGTCGAAGACTAGGAGCCCCAATGCCTCATTCAAACCTGCAATGTCACACCTCAACGGTTCTCACGCTGGCCGGTTCTGCCAGCGACAACGATGCGTACAACGATCCACTCAAAACCACGGAGGCGACCGCATGATGCCCTACACCCTCTACTTGGTCACTGATGATCAGCAAGACCTCAACACCCTATGCCGTGTCGTTAAACAAGCCATCGCTGGCGGCGTTTCACTGGTGCAAGTGCGCGAAAAACAGGGCGACGTACGGACTTTTATCGAACGTGCGGCGGCAGTGAAAGCGGTGCTAAGCGGCAGCGGTGTGCCCTTGATCATCAATGATCGCGTTGACGTGGCCTTGGCCGTGGATGCCGATGGCGTGCACTTGGGGCAAAGCGACATGCCCGCCACGCTGGCGCGCCAACTGCTTGGCCCGGATAAACTGATTGGGTTGTCGGTTGAGAACGAGCAACAATTTGAACAAGCGCAGTCGCTTCCGGTCGATTATCTCGGCCTCAGTGCGATTTTCGCCACGCCGACCAAAACCAATACCGTTAAACATTGGGGGCTGGATGGCCTGAACTGGGCGATGGCGCGCAGCCGTTTACCCATGGTGGCGATCGGTGGCTTGAACACCAGCAATATCGCGGCGGTCGCCCAAACAGGCGTGCACGGTATCGCGCTGGTATCGGCGATTAGCCATGCGCCTGACCCACAACAAGCCGCTCGCGAGCTGCGTTTGCTAATCGAACAAAATCGCACGAATTCGCTTGTTCGAAATTATTGAACGACCACAACAAGTTGCACGGCTGTTGACGCCTGCTCGAAAGCACTAGACTGAGTATCAAGCCTGAGGGAGTGAAGCATTCCCTCCCCCAACACCAAATACGATTTGGTCCGCCAAGTCGAAGGAGCAGAGCATGATCGAAGTAAGAAAAGCAGAACAACGCGGCCGCGCAAACTTTGGCTGGTTGGATAGCAAACACACCTTTTCATTTGGTAGCTACTACGACCCGAAACACATGGGATTTTCGGAACTGCGCGTGATCAACGACGATAAAGTCACCCCCAGCGCCGGTTTTGAAACCCACGGTCACCGCGACATGGAGATCATCAGCTATGTGCTCAGCGGCACCATTGCGCACAAAGACAGCGCGGGCAACATCAAAACCCTGCCTGCAGGTGAGTTCCAGTTGATGTCTGCCGGTCGCGGCATTTACCACAGCGAGTTCAACGCCTCCGATAGCGAGTCACTAAGCTTTCTGCAAATCTGGATTCAGCCAAACAGCTTTGGCGGCGAACCGGGTTACCAGCAAAAAGACTTTGGTCAAGCGCCGGGCCTCACCACCATCGCCACCCCAACGGGTGAAGATGGCACGCTGCACATCAAACAAGATGCGCGCCTATTGCAACTGATTTTGGCGCCTCATAGCGCACTGACTTACGATGTGCCACAAGGTCGCCGCGTTTACGTGCACCAAATCGACAGCACACTGGCCATCAACGACGTGACGCTGAATCCGGGCGATGGCGCGAAAATCGCCAAAGAGAGTCAACTTGAACTGCGCAACGACAGTGACTTGCCAGTGAAAGCCTTGGTGTTCGATTTGCCCTAAACGCGCACCAGCCACGCAACGCGTGAGCAACGTCACCCCATACGCCGCGGACTTTGAGTTCGCGGCGTTTTTATGTCTCTACCTCAAAATGGAACCGGTTACAGAAACCGGTTCCATTTTTACATTTCCTGATCTAGAATGCGTTTAAATTGACGAGTTTTGAATCAGATTGACGCACCGTGAAGGGTGAACGCATGATGCCAGCGACAGACTTTCATCTGTCGCCACGCATTGACCTTTCGGCGCAACACAAAGGGGTAACGACATGTCACAACAAGGTTTTCCAAGCGATTTTCTGTGGGGCGGCGCAGTTGCGGCGCATCAGGTCGAAGGCGGCTGGAACAAAGGCGGAAAAGGCGTCAGCATCGTTGACGTGCTGACCAAAGGCGCCCACGAAGTACCACGCGTGATCACCGACACCGTGGAAGCGGACCAATTTTATCCAAACCACGAAGCGGTGGATTTCTACGGTCACTACAAAGGCGATGTGGCGCTGTTTGCCGAGATGGGCTTTAAGTGCTTTCGAACCTCGATTGCCTGGACGCGCATCTTCCCGAACGGCGATGAAGACACGCCGAATGAAGCGGGCCTGCAATTCTACGATGACCTGTTCGATGAACTGCTGAAATACGGCATCGAGCCGGTGATCACCCTGTCGCACTTTGAAATGCCCAACCATTTGGTCAAGCAATACGGCAGTTGGCAAAACCGTCAGGTGATGGATTTCTTCGTCAAGTTCAGCCAAACCGTGATGCAGCGTTACCAGCACAAAGTGAAGTACTGGATCACCTTCAATGAGATCAACAACCAGCGAAACTGGAAACTGCCGATTTGGGGCTACTGCAACTCGGGCATGATCTACGCCGACCACGAACACCCAGAACAAGTGATGTACCAAGTGCTGCATCACCAATTTCTGGCCAGCGCCAAAGTGGTCAAACTGGGCCATGAGATCAACCCGGACTTTAAGATCGGCAGCATGATCCACATGATGCCGCTCTACCCGGCGACCTGTCGTCCGGAAGACATGCTGCTGGCGCAAGCGTTGATGCGCGAGAAATACCTGTTCAGCGATGTGCAAGTGCGCGGTTACTACCCCAGCTACCTGCTGAAAGAGTGGCAACGCAAAGGCATTCAGGTAGAGATGCAAGACGGCGATGATCAGATACTGCGGGACGGCTGCGCCGATTATCTGGCCATCAGTTACTACATGACCAACATCGTATCCGCGCAAAAAGATGAAGACGGTGAAACCACCTCGCTGTTTGAAGGTAGCCGTTTGAACCCGTACCTGCCGGCGTCGGACTGGGGTTGGCAAATTGACCCGGATGGCCTGCGCTTTGCGTTGTCCGAGCTATACGAGCGTTATCAAAAACCGATCTTCATCGTCGAAAATGGCCTTGGCGCGGTCGATCAGGTGGAGTCCGATGGCGCCATCAACGATGACTATCGCATCAACTACTTAGGCGCGCACATTCAAGCGGTGAAGCAAGCGATCTGCGAAGATGGGGTCGAGGTGATGGGCTACACGCCTTGGGGCTGTATCGACTGTGTCTCGTTCACCACCGGTGAATACAAGAAACGTTACGGGTTCATTTATGTGAACCGCCATGATGATGGCAGCGGCGACATGAGCCGTTCGAAGAAGAAAAGTTTCTACTGGTATCAGAACGTCATCGCCACCAATGGTGACAGCCTATAACGAGCCGCCCAGCAGATAACTGTTTCAATCTGCTGACGAAGTTCGCTACACTCGCCATCCGGCCTGAGCACTCGCTCGCGCCGGATGATGGGATGAAGGAGCAACGATGGCCACAATCAACGATGTCTGCAAAGCTGCAGGCGTGTCAAAAGCGACAGTGTCACGTGTGATCAACGGCAGCGGACAGGTCAAAGAGGCCACCCGCCAAGCCGTGATGAACGCGATGGCCGATTTGGGCTATCAACCCAATGCGCTGGCCCAAGCACTGGCCACCAATACCTCCCACGCCCTGGGGCTTATCCTGCCGCAATTCCAAAGCAGCTATTTCGGCAGCGTACTACATCACGCTGAACAAGGCGCGCAGCAAGCGGGCAAAAAACTGTTGGTAGTCAACAGCAAAGATACCGCAGACGGCGAACGCGACGCAGTCATCACGCTGACCAACCAACGCTGCGATGCCATCATGCTCTACAGCCGTCATCTGTCACAAGCGGATCTCGATCAACTACAACGGACAATAGCGGTGCCATTGGTGGTGATTAACCGTGAACTCACCCTCGACGCCGTGCCCAGTTTTGGCTTCGATCAAGGCCAGTTGGCGACCATCGCCATGCAGCATTTAGTCGAATTGGGCCACCAGCGCATCGCGTGTATCACCTCGCCACTGCATAGCGAAACAGGCCGACTACGTTTTGATGTTTATCAAGCCATGCTCAAGCAACATCACCTTGAATCACGCCCTGAATGGGTAGCCGAAGGCAACAATACACTCGAGCGCGGGTATCAGGCAGCGCAAGAGCTCTTGGCGCAGGGCCACACGTTTAGCGCTATTTTTGCCTGTAATGACGACATGGCGATCGGTGCCATTCGCGCACTGCACGATGCGGGCCTGTCGGTGCCACACGATGTGTCCGTGATTGGGATTGATAACGAACCGGCGTCGGCGTACGCCATTCCTAGCTTGTCGACCGTGTCGTTACCCATCACCACCTTGACGCAAGATGCGGTCGCGCTGACAATTGCCCTCGCTAACAAACACAGCAAAGCGCCGCAGCATCAAACCTACTGCGGCGAATTGGTTCAGCGCGAATCCACCCGCGCATTGAAGTGATTGCTTGAGCCATCCGTGATGAACCATGAATGACGAATGATGAACGTTAGAAAATAAAAGATGAATGAATCGAAGCGAGCGCCCTGCTCGCTTTTTTGTGTCCGTCAAGCGAACGCGTGGCATTGCGCCAACGTGATGACGCACTGTTCATCCCAGCGATAATGCACCTCAAACACCCACGTCTTGCCCGCCAGTTCTGCCGCGCGCTGCACCAATTGCAGCGTCAATCGTCCATTCGCTTCATCCCATGCCAGCAAGCGCGAATCGTGAAACTCAAGGTATTGCTCCACGCGCGGATACAGCGCTTTGAACAAGCTCTCTTTGGCCGAAAACAGCGTGGTAATACGCTGTGCCGCAGGCAGCGACAGCCCCGCAAGCATGGCCGCTTCCTGCGCCGTCGCAATCGTGGTTTGAATGGCGAGCTGTGAATGCTCGTCAATCCGGCTTTCTACATCCACGCCAAGTAGCAGCGCTTCTGCGCCACGCTCGACCCGCTGCACTACGGCCAGCGCAAGGTGTTCATTGTGTGAAATTGAACCCACCACGCCTTGCGGCCAACGCGGCGCGCGATGCTCGCCCACCGCCAGCATCTGCGGCGTCACGCCCGCCGCCTGCAGCGCATCACACGCAGCCACCCGGCCTGCGAGAAACTCCGCTTGACGCTTGGCGACCGCGCGCTGTAAATCCGCCGGCAGCGTTAACCCATACGGCATGCGCTCATGCGATGCCGACGGCGGCGCGATATAACGCGCCACCTCAAACCGACGGGCATGGAGGGTGTATCCGCCCAATGCCAGTTGCATTGGCGCGCTGAGAAAAGACTCAGTCACGACGCGCGCCCCCGTGGAATCACCAACGGCGTGTGGCTGACCGGATCTTCAATGATCACGCTTTCCAAACCAAACACCTCACGCACCAAATCCGCGCTGATCAGTTCGCTCGGATTGCCTTCTGCGATGATCTTGCCATGCGCCATCGCAATCATGTGGTCGGCATAACGGCACGCCTGATTGAGGTCGTGCAGCACCGCGATCAGCGTGTGACCGCTGGTAAGGTTGAGATCGCGAAATAGCTCCAACAGCTCAATTTGATGGGCGATGTCGAGATAGGTCGTTGGCTCATCGAGCAACAGCAGCGGTGTTTGCTGCGCAAGTACCATGGCAATCCACACCCGCTGACGCTGACCACCCGAAAGTTCATCCACTTGGCGCTCGGCCAGCGCATCAATACCCGTCACCTGCATGGCCGCGCGCACCGCGCGTTCATCGTCGAGGCTCCATTGACGAAACAGTTCCTGATGCGGATACCGCCCGCGCGCCACCAAATCAACCACGCGAATGCCATCGGGCGCCGTGGCGCTTTGCGGCAACAGCCCTAACTGACGCGCCAGCGCTTTGGTCGGCAGCTCATGAATATCGTGCCCATCGAGGCAGACCTGCCCGGCTTTAGGTTTGAGCAAGCGGCATAAGGTGCGCAGCAAGGTCGATTTTCCGCAGCCATTGGGGCCGACGATGACGGTAAATTTGCCATCGGGAATGCGCACATCAATGCCATCAAACACGGTGTGCCCTTCATAACCTAAACGCAAGTTGCGGCCCGTCAGGCGCGCTTCAACGTCGCTATTCATGTCGGTTTCTTTGTACTCCATTCAGTTGTGTTCCTTGATGAGTTCGCTCAAAGCGGTGTGTTCGGCATTTGGCTCAGCAAAACGTGCCAACATACGTTGCGTAGCCTCGGTCAGGGTGTTCACCTGCGCGTCGCCATATTGATCGCTGCGATAACTCATCAACACGCGCACTCGGTCTTCACCGCCCACGCGCTCTTCCATCACCTCAAATTGCAGCCCGAGCGCCGACTCACTTTTTTCCGGGTCGACCTGCTCAAAACGCACCGCCTGCTGCGCGCTCACCAACTCACCATGCAGTTTGTTTTTGGCATGTAGTTGAATCATCACCTCAAACAGATGATGTTTGTCAGTTCGCTCGCCAAGCAGCGCATCTTCAACCCAATCAATCGGCACATCAGAATAATCCAACGATTCGTTGATGGTGTTTTTCACCTGCGCGATGAGCTCTGCCACCGATTCGGCGCGATCAAAATGCACCACATGCATTGCCAGCGTGGTGAAATAGCCCACGGTGTCGAAAAACGCCGCATCCAATCGCCCGGAGGCCGGCGTGCCGACAATCAGTTTGTTTGGCGCGCCCAGTTGTTTCAGTGCCAGCGAAATCGCGGCGTACACCACGTTAAACAGTGACGCGCCCTGCTGACGAGCAAGCTGATTAAGCCCCTGAGCCACACCGGGTTCGAGTTTAAATTCGACCCAACCACCAGCATCGGACGGTTCAGCATCCGGCTGATTTTGCAATGCGGGCAGCAGCGGCGCATCCAACGGCACGCCCTCAAACTGCTTCAGCCAATAGGCTAAATGCGACGCATCAAAGCCCTGCTCATGCTGGCGAGCGGCGTATTCACTAAACGGCAACGGCTGCGCGCGCCACTGTGGCGAGGTGCCTGATGCGCGAGCTTGATACGCTTCACGCAAATCATCCATCAGCACGTTCACCGACCACTCATCCAGCACCACGTGATGGAACAGGAATGACAGATATTGCTGCCCCGAGCTTACATCGCGCACGAAACGCAGTCTAACGGGCAGCTCACGGCTGAGATCAAAGACATGAGATGCTGCTTGATTCAGCGCAGTTTGTCGCTCCACTGGCCCGGTCTCTTCCGAGCGCCAGAACCAGCGATATTGATTGAGTTCCGCTTCCGGCACCACGTGTTGCTCAACGATGTCGCCCTCGGTGACAAAGCGTGTTCGCAGCACTGAATGGCGGCGCATCACATCTTCAAACGCCAAACCAAACAGCGTTTCATCCACCGGATCTAAAAAGCGCAGCGCAAACGGAATGTTAAACAGTTCGTTGTAACCAAAGGCCGCGTAAGCCTTCCACAACGAGGCCTGCGCAAACGAGAGCGGCGCGCGATGGCGCATCGGTTGCGTTTCCTGTTTCACCGGAACAGGATGCTCGTTGCTGTGCGAAATCGCATGTTCGGCCAAGCCCCACGCCGTCGGTTGACTGAACAGATCGTTGATGTGCACTTCAACCTGATGTTCAGTTTTGAGTTGACCAATCACACGCGTGGCAATCAGAGAGTGGCCACCAAAATCAAAGAAATCATCATGGATCGAAAAATCAGCGTGGTTGAGTGCGGCGCCAAATGCGTCGGCGATCAACGTCGCCATGCGTTCACGTTCGCCGCGCGGTGGATAGGCGTCATCCGCCACGGATATCACGGGCGCTTCAATGGATGGCGCCCCAGAGAACGGCATCATCCGCTCATCGCCGAGCGAGGCGGTGAATTGTTCCAACAACCAACCCGCGATGTATGGCGACACGCGCTCGCCGGTGGTCAATTCCAGCAGCAACTTGTTGTCGCAACTAATCCCTAGCGCCAATATCAGATCAAAATCGCTGTGCAGCGGCGCGAAACGGACGGTCTCCGCCTGCACTTGATGCAAGCGCAGATGCACCGCCGGGTCGACACTCCAGGTCACCAAAATCGCCAAATCATCGGGGTTGGAGAGGCTGCTCGCGTGCGAATCTGCGCGTCGCCATTGCTGGGTTACCTCATCCAACAAGGCCGCCTGATGCGGATGATCCGCATTGATGGCCAAGCGCAATAAACCGCTTTGCACTGCGCTACCGTTGAGTTCGTGATGACGCTGCACCACCTGCTGGGGCGCAAACACCGTTTGCTGAGCTTGCCCACTCAGGCGCGCGATAAAACGCGCAAACTCGGTGACCGCGGCGCACAGCATCACGCCGTGATCCAAACTCGCCTGCGCGCCCTGATGCGCCGTCAGTTGCGCCAACACCTGCACCGGCAGCGACACGCGGACTTTCTCAGCGCGGCGCTCGATGGTGTTAACGCGCTCGCTTCCCAACCACTCGATGCGGCTGCGGGCCGAACACGCGCCCGCGGCCAGCCAGTGATAGGCGGCGTTCAACGGCTGTTCGCGCGAATAGAGCGGATGTGCCAACGGCAACTCGGCTTGAAGGGGCGCCGTCCATTCGTCGATGTGGATCTCGCCCTGATGACGGTCACCCTGATAAAAATGGCTCAGCGCGCTCAATAGCGTTTGCCAATTGATGCTACGCGCCAGAATGCGATGGTGACGCACGGCTAAAATCAGTTCATCGCCCAGCAATAGACGACATTGCATCGGCGGCTCGGATGCCAGATCCATGCGTTCGTTTTGCCAATGGAGTAGCATTTGCTGAGCTTCAGATCGTGAGGCCACTTGCACCAGCTTTACCCGCTGACGCAACGAGCCGTGCTGGGATTTGACCAGTTCAAACTCATCATTGAGCTGATAGCGCGCATCGAGGTTCGGCATAGATTGCAGCAGCGCATGCAGCGCGTCCAAGAGCGCGGCGAGATTCACATCGCCATCATGGCCATCATGGCCATCACCGTGATTGGCATTCAGTCGGAGCCGAAATGCGCTCAGTCCTTGATGTGTGCTGTCGCCGCACTGTTCGTGATGCAGCCAAACTTGCTGTTCAAATTCGCTGACAGGATGAGACGTGCCAGCCTCTGCTGGCGGCGTGGCAAAAGCGTTGTGTTCATTCATGAACGAATTCCTTGTGGCGAGATGCGCGTGGGTTGAGCGGGCGCATGCGGATCAGATGAGATGTTCTGCGCGTGTTGAACCAATGAAATCCACTCGTTCAACGTCGGCTGTGATGCCAGTGGCAAGTAGCCAATATAATGGCCGCACGCCGTGCTGAAGCGCTCGCTCAAGCGCAGAATCAACAGCGAATGCAGACCGATTTCGTACAGATTGGTGTCAAAATTGAAGTCGTGAGAAGGCAGCGCGAGCGCTTGAGTCACTTCGTTGATCACCAGTTGCTTGGCATCGACCATTGGGTACTCCATGGGGGTTAGCGAAAAGCCTCGAATCAGCCATGAACCCATTCTTCATCAACCAAGGCGTCGTGAATCAAGGCGGTGTAAACGAATTCGTAGTGAACCCATTCGTTGTAAACCTATTCGTCGTGAATCAAGGCATCGAGGATTATTCAAGGGAAAATAGCGGTGCCCGTTGCCGGGCACCGGGGACATCAAAAGTCCAGTTGCAGAGACACACCCACCAAACGTGGCTGTTGCGTCACCGCGGTGTAGACGTCGTTGTCAGTGATCATGGTCGGTTGCGTAGAATCAAACAGGTTGGTCGCAAACAGCGTTGCGCGGCCCATGCTGAAGTTGTACGCCAACTGAACATTGGTGATCCAATCTGCATCAATCTTACCCATCTCATCGTTGTCGTAGTATGAGTAGTAATTGTCGGTGTAATTGACCGTGGTGCTAAACACGAAGTCGTTGAAGAAGGTGTAGTCCGCACCAAAGTTCATGCTGTAAGACGGCGCACGAGGCAGTTCATTGCCTTCGTATTCGCTGCCGCTGAACTTGTTGATCTTGGTTTTCAACAAGCCCACCGCTGCCGACAGTTCTAGATCTGAGATAGGCAACCAACGTGTGCTGAATTCCGCACCATATGTTTGCGCTTTCTCAGCGTTGATGATTTTGGTGGTACGCGCACTGATGTAGAACGGCAATTGCAGATCATCGTAATCGTTGTAGAAGAAGTTGGATGTCAGCTCGACTTTGCCATCCGCCAAACGGTGGCGCGTGTACATCTCATAACTCCAGACATACTCTTCGTCATAGGTGTACGCCGTGTAAGGGGCATCGAAAGTCATCCCCGCGCCGCCTGCGTTGTAACCTTTGGCAACCATCACACCGACCGTATGGTCGCGATTCAGTTTCCACGCCACATCCGCTTTTGGCAGGAACACGTTGTAGGTTTCATCAAAGTCGACTTCCACCGTTGAACTGCCGCCCTTACGGGTGCGGTGTTCGCTTTCCAAACGACCCGCCAGCGTCAAATCAACCGCTGGCAAGACCGCGTAAGTGACTTCGGCAAACGCAGAACCGGTTTCGGTTTTGTCATCAAACGTGCTGCCGCCAAACAGGTAAACATACTCGTCTTGCGAGGAGTGGTAGTAACGCAAGCCCGCTAAACCGCGCCATTGCTCATCGTTGGTAGCAAAGTGCAGCACGGGTTCAACATGGAATTCTGCACCGTCAATATTGGCGTAAGGCAACGTGGTGGCTGTGCGGCGATTGATGGTGAAATCGGTGTAGGCAATTTGGTTTTCAAAGCGTAAATTGCCTGCCGTTTGATACTCCAAATCCCAAATACCGCTGGTATTTTTGGTTTCAAACACCGGGCGACGCTCATCGTAACGCGCACTTTGATGTTCAGCCGACGGGATCAACGCTTCGTTTTGCGGCGCTTTGCTGTCGAAATGGTTCAGAGTCAGCTTGGTAGACAGTCCAGGAATGGCGGACGGTTCATACAGCAGTTTACCGCGTGCGGTGATGGTTTCGATTTCACGCGGGTCACCGACCGGATCGTACGATGGCATATCAACGAAGCTTTCACGGGTCTGGCGGTCAATCGAAAGGCGGAACGCCAGTTCGTTGTCGATGATCGGGCCAGACACGACAGCCGCGGTTTGAGAGTAACCCTGCTCACCGTACGAGCCGCGTACTGAACTTTCCCATTGATAGGTTGGATCTTTCGATTGCAGCACCACAGCGCCTGCCATGGCGTTACGGCCCTGAATATAACTTTGCGGACCGCGATACACTTCAACCTGTTGCAAATCCCACAGCGATTGCGGGCCAAATGCCAGTTCATTGTAAGTCAGCGAGCGGCCATCGAGTGACACGTTCAAACGTGGACGCGTACCGTTGAGGAAAGCGTTCGCGCCGCGCGCCGCGCCAGAACCGTCAATACCGCGAATCGCGGGCACATCGTTGCCGACACCCACATCGACAATGTTTGGTGTGTTTTGCAGCAGGTCGGTCACGTCGGTGGCATTGGGCATCGAGTCGATTTTGCTGTCATCATACACTTCGACGCTGGCACTGGTTTCCTGCATCGAGCGGGCCACTTTTTCGCCGTAAACGGTGATGGTCGATACCGCAGAAGTTTGAGTCGATTCGGTGTTGTCAGCCAGCGCCAAAGGGGCGTGGCAAAGGCTCATGATCATGCCCGACAAAATGCAAACCTTTGTATTGAGAGTTGTGGTCGGTTTGTTTTGTTGGACAAGGTGTGATGCTGTCATTTCTTTCTCCTTTCGTCAGCATAAACGTCACACACTCACGTCGCGGTTACAGATCCCATTTAAGCCCACTGCGAGGAGAAAACGCCTGCAAACCCACAACGTGGATTGGTCTGTTTGACTACATTCCAAATCAAACAGGGGGCCTACTGTAGAACCGACAAATACAAATGTAAAGAATTCTCATTTACATTTGATAATAATTTTCATTATTTTGTTACTCGCATCAATGTATCAGTATGGAAACTTTTAAATAACTCAATTATCAATAACTTAAGACTGTTATGCCGTAACACACTCCCCCGATAGCCACGCCTCGAAGCCATGCGGATCGCAGAGCGACCGCTACAATTTGGGCGAACGTGTGAGCAGCCAGATCAGATACAACCCCCCGACAATGCCGGTCATGCGACCAATCGGCAGTGTCAGATTGAGCGGTTGCAGTTGCGTGATGAGATCCGCCACCACCATCAGCAGCGCGCCCATCACCGCCGAGCCATACACCGGCAATTGTGAAGTACGTAACAAGCGGCTGATCAACTGCGGCGCGGCCAAGGCGATAAATGCAATCGGCCCTGCCGACCCCGTCGCAATCGCCGCCAAAATCACCGCCGCCAACAACATCACCAAGCGCACGCGCTCAACACGAATGCCCAACTGCGTCGCCAGATCGTCGCCCATTTCCATCAGGGAAAGCTGCCTTGCCAGCAGCATGATCAACGGCACCAACACGATGACGCCGACCATAACCGGAATGGCGTGCGACCACGTACGCGCGTGCAGCGATCCCGCCAGCCAGAGATTGGCGGTCACGGCGTTGTCGATGTTGCCTTTAACCAACATCAACCCATTGAGCGCACTGAGCACCGCGCCAATGCCGATCCCGGTCAGGATCAAACGATAACCGCCGACCACGCCAGCTTTGCGCGACAGCAAATACACCATCACCGCGGTGACAATCCCACCGAGGATCGCCGCCAATGCCACCTGCACCGGCCCTTGCTCAAACAGCACAATCTGCGCAATCGCGCCAGTCGCCGCGCCAGTGGTAAAACCAATCACATCTGGCGACCCCAGCGCATTGCGCGATACCGATTGAAAAATGCCGCCTGAAACGCCAAGCGCCGCCCCCACAAACACCGCGGTGACAATGCGCGGCAGACGAATATTCCAAACGATCCGCTCCTGCACCGCACTGCCCTGCCCGCTGAGTACTTGCCATAAGTCCGGCATCGAGATGGTGTAGCGACCAATCGTGAGTGCGTAGGCAGCAAGGCCTATCACCAGCACCGTCAGCAGCAATAACCATCCCATCGACACCGCCGAATAACGCAGCGACCAGCCACCACGACGCCAGACTTGATACACCGGTTGAGAACAACGATTCATAACTGCGCGATCTTCCATTTTCGAACCAACACCACAAAGAATGGCCCACCAATCAGCGCCACCATAATGCCCACACTGATTTCATCCGGATAACCGATCACACGGCCAAGTATATCCGCTACCACGGTGAGTAACGCTGCGATCAGCATTGAATATGGCAGCAACCAACGGTGATCCGGGCCAACCCAAAAACGCGCCAAATGCGGCGCCGTTAAGCCCACGAAACTGAGCGGCCCAGCGGCCGACGTCGCCGCGCCTGAAAGCACCACGATCACACTGGAAGCCAGAAGCCACACTCGCTGCGGATTGGCACCCAGCGCTTCCCCCAAATCTTGCCCCAATGAAACGGTATTCAGCGCTTGGCGCAGCGCCATGGACAGCGCCAATCCGAGCGCCACCAACAGAGTGACCGGCCACAACACGTCGTACCCACGACCTTGCAATGACCCAACCGCCCAATGACGAAACTGGTTAAACACCTCTTGGTCGCTGTTGACGGTGATGATGTGCGTGAGTGCGAGTAGCACCACCGATAGCGCTGAACCAGCGAGCACCACGCGCACCGGATTGATGCCACGGCGCAGTCCCGCCAGTAAATACACTGCGCCACCAGCAATGGTGGCCCCAATCAAACCAAACCACATGTAACCAAACACATCGGTGATGCCAAATAGCGCAATCGCACTGACGATCGCCACCGTCGCACCCGCGTTCACCCCAAGAATGCCCGGGTCCGCTAATGGGTTGCGCGTCAGTGCCTGCATCATCGCCCCCGCCACACCCAGCGCGCCGCCCACCACCATCGCCAGCAGCGTGCGGGGCACACGTAAATAGTGCACGAGTAGATGCTCGCTCTGGGTCGGGTCAAAGGCGGTGAGCGCTTGCCAAGTCACTGCTGGCGCCACAAAGCGCGTGCCGATAAACACGCTCAGGCAGGCGCAGCCAAGCAACGCCAGCAGCAGCCCCACAATGCCCCAGATTTTGGCTCGGTCGCGGCGGCGAAGGTTCATTCGATCAGCAGCACAAGAGGTCATGGTGCAACAGGCGCTCCAAAGCGCGCGCGAATGCCGTCCACAATTTCGTGCGCGCTGAAATAATCAATGCGAAACGAATTCGCCCCCAAGCCATACACTTGACCGGTTTTTACTGATGGCAAGTTGGCGAGCACTGGATCGTTTAAAAACTGCGGCACTTTGGCATCGGTGGCGTTAAACAAGAATGTGGTCGGCGCGGTCAATTCAGTCAGGTGTTCGTAGTGAGCGCGGACAAAATCGTTGAGTCGGCTCGGCCCAGTTTGCCAAGCGGGATTAGGGCCTTCAATATCAAAGCCGAGTGATTTCAGCAGCATGCCGTGTGAACCGTGTGGCGTCGCGATGGGGTTGGTCACCCCAGGGCCGTTGTAACTGATGATGTTCGCTTGCCCTTTCGGCAGCGTCAGCGCGGCGCGAGTTTGCGCGATATAATCATCAAACTGAGCAATTTTAGTCGCCACTTGCTGCTCAATCCCCACCACTTCGCCAATTTTCTCTGCGAGTTGCTGCCAGTTTTGGCCGCCGTAATCGAGCACCACCGTCGGGGCGATTTGGCGCAGCTCATTCAACTGACCAAGTGCAGAATCCGCGCCGCCTAGCGACACGATGATCAAATCCGGTTCAAACGCATACGCCATTTCCAGATCCACACTCCCCGCAGGCCAAAGGCGCTCAACCCCGCGCTGCTCAGCGACCGCGCGCCACTGCGCAAAGTAGTCGCCATTGGTCGTGGTGGCACTGGCAATCACCGGCGCATCGACCGCCAATAGCGTGCCGGTAATGGACACGGAGGTAGAAAGAATACGTTTCGCGGGCGCGTTCAAGGTGGTGGTGGAACCGTCAGCATTGAGGAACGTGCGCGGCCAACCTTGTGCCTGTACGGCACTACTGACGAGGAGCGTGAACAAAAATAATTTTTTAATGATATTTATTATCATTGTGATTCTCATTACATTAATAGGCTACAATATCGCGTAAAAAGACGTTTATACCTGAAATTTATGGGAATTTTCACAGAGCGAGGTGATGGCTCTGACTAAGGGAATCTTTCACACGAGACCGACATACGCGTGCGCAATTCGGTTCCGACACACATGAGTGAGCCTTCATGCTACACACAAGTTCCCCATAAGTTCAAGAAGTGAGCGTGAAAAACGCCACGCATGATCCGTGGCATCACACTGAGTGGTGCTGGATTGAGCAATCTGGCCCCAGCGCGATCCATTCGCAATAACAGCCCAATTTAGAAGGACCCGTGATGAGTTCCCCCCAACCTTTGTGCATCGGCATGGCCTTGGCCATCAGTTGGCTCACCAAGAACGGCTGGCGCCGCGACGACAGCGGTGTCGAGCGCATGTATGACACCGATGTATACGTCGAGCTGGCCCAACGCGCCGAACGCGCCAAGCTCGATTTCCTGTTTCGCCCCGACACCCTGTTTCTTGCGACGCACGCTGTCGCCACTGAACCCGGTTTTAGCAGCTTAGACCCCATGGTTCTGCTGGCCACATTGGCACGTGAAACCACCCACATCGGTTTGGTGTCAACCGCCTCCACCACCTTCAATCCACCGTATGTGGTGGCGCGTCAGTTGCAGTCGCTCAACTGGGTGACCCAAGGACGCGCCGGGTGGAATATCGTCACTGCGATTGACGGCCAGCAGAACTTTGGCCAGCAGACCATGCTGCCGTCCGAAGCACGCTACCAGAAAGCGCGCGAGTTTACCGACGTGGTGCTTCAGCTGTGGAACAGCTACCCCAGCAGCGCGATTAAAGCCGATAAACAAAGTGGCCAGTACGCGGACATTGACCAGATTCAACCCATTGCCCATCACGGTGACTACTTCGACGTACAAGGGCCGCTCAACGTGCCCAAGCGTCCCGGCGGCGACATACCGCTGTTTCAAGCGGGTGCGTCTGAATCCGGGCGCCAATTTGCCGCCAGTATCGCCGATGCGATTTTTGCCGCCACGCCCGATATCGATGCTGGCGTTGAGCTGCGCAACGATCTGCGTCGCCGCGCGTTGGCGCACGGTCGCCCAGCCAATGCGGTGAAAGTGCTGCCGGGGTTGTCTCTCTATCTGGCCGACACGCGGGAAGAAGCGCAGGCGCTGCACCGCGAGACGCACGCCAATATCGATAACACACGCAAGTTTGCCTACGTCAAAGAAGCGCTCGGTCTTGACCTCAGCCAGTTCGCCCTTGAGCAGCGCATCACGGCCGATATGCTACCCCACCCCGAATATCAAGTGCGCAGCCAAACTCATTCTAACTTGTTACGTCGTTTGATTGAGCGCGAATCACCCACCGTGGCCACGCTGCTCGAGCGCCCAGAAGTGATTGGTTCTGCCCACTGGATTGTGATTGGCACGGTTGATGATGCGTTTAACGCCATCGTAGAACGCGTGAACGCGGGCGCGGCGGATGGCTTTATTGCCGTTCCCGGCGGTTCATGGCAATCGGTCGATCTGTTCTTTGATCAACTGATGCCAAGATTATCGCAAGCCGGACTGTTTCGTTCTGACTACCAAGGGCGCACACTACGCGACCACTTAGGACTTTGATAGGGTCAAATTTTGACATTGATGCAAATGATAATAATTGCCATTATCAAATTTGACGCTAAACTAATTTGCGTGAGTGGTTGTTCTTTCGCCTCCCTAGAATCCTGAAGGAACAGGCGCTCACGCAAACTCCTCTTGAAAAGGCACAAGCTTCGCGGCTTGCGCCTTTTTCTTATCACAACAATAATTCAAGGCTTTTTACATGTCAGTTACTGGTTCGGCTCTTCATTGGATGCCCCTTACTCTGCCCCAGCTCGATTTTTGGGAAGAATTTTCCCTTCACCCAGATGAGCCCCTCTCGACCGTCGCTCACTACATTGAACTCAAAGGCACGGTGAATAAAGCGGCGCTGTGCCGCGCCATTGCGCAAACCGCGCAAGAAACAGATGTGCTGGCGCTGCGTTTTCGACTCGATGACGACGGCAAAACGCCGTTGCAAGCCCATGATCCGGCGCGCATACCGCAGGTGGAGATCAAAGATCTGCGCAGCAGTTCGCAGCCACTAGTAGATGCCAAGGCACTCATGGATGGCGATGTCCATGCGCGCCTCAATTTGCTGCGCGATCCGCTGTCCGCGCAATGGCTGATCAAACTGAGCGACGATCATTACCTCTGGTACATTCGCGCGCATCACATTGTGATGGATGGCTTTGGCATGACGCTGTTTGAGCAGCGCTGCGCCACACTGTATCAGCACTATTTGGAGCGCACCGATGCGGGTAAACCGTTTAACGCGTTCGTCAGTTTCTTGGATGAAGAGCAGAGCTATCAAGCCAGCGCGCGCTATCAGCAAGACAAAGCGTTCTGGCGCGATTACCTGTCGAACCCAGCACAACTGACCGTCCTCAACAAGGAGGATGATTACGGCGAGGAAACGCTGCACGTTGCCCATGAACTGACGCCTGCAATGAGCCACGATATTCGCCAGTTGGCGCACCAAGTCACCATGGGTTGGCCGGATTTATTGGTGACGTTGTCAGGCCTCTACATGCATCGCTATTTGGCCGACGCATACTTGGGCCAAGGCAACGCCATGCCGTTGTGGATTCCGTTCATGAGCCGTTGGGGCAGCGTGGGCGCCTACATGCCTGCCCTGCTGGTCAACATTCTGCCGCTGTATGTGCAGGTGGCGGAGAACACATCGCTGCGTGATTACCTGACCCAGACCGGCAAAACGCTGCGCCAACTCTACGCGCGCGGCCGCTATCGCGTGGAGCAGATTGCCCGCGATCAAGGCGTGACGGAAAACAGCCGTTACTTCTTCTCACCTTTTGTGAATGTGCTGCCATTCGATCCGCCGCAATTTGCTGGCTGCCAGGTCAAACATCATGTCATCACCAGCGAACCGGCCGACGGGTTTAACCTCACCTTCCGCGGTCAAACCAATGCCGATGGCTTGGTGTTGAGCTTGGATGCCGATTCTGCCGCGCACCCGCATGACGAGTTTGATCAGCACGCGCAGCGCGTGATGACCTTTATGCAGCAGGTGTTAGACGAGCGCTACCTCGACCAGCCGATTTCCGCGTTGTATGACGCGATTGATCAGGCCTAAGCCCTAAGCTGCTAAGAGCCTTAGCGCCTAAGCTCTTAAGCAAAAAGATTCGCGAACACGTTCAGCAAAACATCGTCAAAAAAAGCCGCTTCAATGAGCGGCTTTGTTATTTCGACAGGGCGAAGTCATGACGTTGAATTACCGAACAGCACGTCAACTCAGTTCGAGCAGTTTCGACACCTGGCCGGCGTTCTTGCAGCTCAGGAGCTGGCGAGGCTGCACCGATTTGCCAAAGGTTAGACTGAGTTTCTCCGCCACGGCTTTCACGTGGGATGGCATTAAGCCAGCCTGAATGAACTCAGCATGCTCCGTCAATGACGCAGCGCGCTCCCCTAACACCTGCTGATAGACATCAACGATGGATTGCCAAGGCGCCGTTTTTTCTGGCGTCAGCGAAGGGGTTTGCGGCTCGCGGGAAGACCCGAATGGTGCCGCTACGCTAGCTGCCACAGTGCGCGGTGATTCAGTCGCTACCGTGAGCATGGCCAAGAGCGCGCGTTTGTCTTTCTTCCCATTGGCAGTGAGCGGAAAGCGCTCCAATGGCACAAAACGCTGCGGCAGGTGCGATGCAGGCAGCCGCTGCCCCACAATATCACGCCACTGCGCCGCATTTTTCACAGCGCCGTCGACCGGGACATAAAACAGCGCCAAACCAACATCGCCAGTGATCGGGTCGTTAAAATCGATCATGGCTAAATCTTGCACGTTCGCGACATTCATCAGCACTTTCTCCACATCAGGCAGCGAGATGCGTACGCCGCGCACTTTGACGTAACCGTTAATGCGCCCAGCGAAGATGAGTCGCCCATCATCGCGATAGTAGCCCAGATCACCGGTTTTAAACGCGCGTACACGCTCACCGTGTGGCGTCTCGATGGTCATGAAATCGGTTTGAACCACTTCGCCATCCACCAAATACCCTAGCGACAGGTTCACGCCCGCCGTGACGATGCGCCCCACCACACCTTGCGGGCAATGTTGGTGCAGCTCATTCACCACGTAATATTGCGTGCCCGGCAGCGGCGCGCCGTAAGGAATCACCGCGCCATCCTCGGGTTCAAGCTCATGCCAGATGCTCCAGATGGTGGTTTCTGTCGGCCCGCCGAGCGAGAACAAGCGCGCGTCGGGCAGACGTTCGCGCAGCGTCTGAATGGTCTGCGGTTTGATGTAATCGCCGCCCTGCGCGATCAAGCGCAGCGATTGCCCTTGCGAGGTCGACTGGCAGGCCAGCAGCATCTCCAAAATGGCGGGCACGGAACACCACAGCGTGACGCCGTGCCGTTCGACCAAGGTGTTCCAGTGCAGCGCATCTTTTTCGGCTTCAGGTTCCGGAATAACCAAGGCTGCACCCGCACACAACGACCCCAGCAGATCAAACACCGACATGTCGTGATGCAGTGGCGTCACCGAGAGCATGACGTCACGCTCATTCACCTGCCACGCCGCTAGCGTGTGATGCAGCACGTTGGCGGTCGCGCGGTTGTTGAGCACCACACACTTGGGCTGCCCCGTCGTACCAGAGGTATAGAGGTAATAGGCAGGCGCTTCACTGTGACTGCGCGCGCGCAGCACCTCTTGGCTTGGCAAGCGCGCCGCTTTCAGCGCTGGCTGCAGCAACTCACGCATCGCGACACAATGCGGGTGTTCAGCATTTTCCACATCGTCGCTGGTCACGATCACCAGCGCCGGTTGGCAGTGCGACAGCAGATACGCTTTACGCTCTGGCGGGCTGGCGGCATCAATCGGTACCCAAATGACGCCCGACAGCGCGCAGCTCAGTGTTGCGATGACATGTGCTGCGCTGCGAGGCAGACAAATCGCCACCACATCGCCAGCTTTCACGCCGCGCGCCTGCAGATGCGCCACCATGTTCGTGACTTGCTCTCCCAGTTGCTGATAGCTCCAGCGCTGCTCACCACAGAAAAGCGCAGTGCGCTGACTCGGCGTGTCCCACAGGCGCTCCGCCAGCGTGGCCAAAAACGGCGCCGTCCTGTCATCCGTGTCAACGGTGTTGCGGTGGTCGACGGCGTTGCGATGCGAGTTACGGTGCGAATTACGATGATAGTGGCTTAAATCCAGCGCTTCGCGGCTCACCCATTGCAAAATCTGGCGTTCGATCATGCTCTGCGCCGCTCGCTTGCAACTGCTCAGCCACGCAGCCACCTGCGCCTGACTCAGCGCTTGTGTGACGTAATCGGCGCTGATGACCAGATTTTTATCTGCGTCGTAAGCGAGGCGAATATCGAGCGCAATCTGCGGTGTTTGGGTCAGCCCATCATGCTGCTGCAACGTATTGTCGGCTCGGAGCGTTTCCCATCCCAATCCATTGGTGATCACCACGGGCAGTGGCATGGTGCGCGCCGGTAACTGGCTCATCAATTGACGGTTGAGTTCAATGCCCGAAAATGCCAGATGCGCCATGCCTTCGGCCACATCGCGCTGCACACGCCGCGCTTGCGTAGCGAAGTCCGCTTCATCCAGCGCGTAGGTCAGCGCAATAAAGCTGGAGCGATTGGTCAACTCTCCGGCCTGCGGGGGCGGCGCAACCGGCAAACCGATGCACAAAGGCGTGCCCGGACACCAGTTCGCCAGCGTGTGCATGACCAGCGTTGTCAGCACGCTATTTGGAAACAGCCGTTCACTTGCCGCTAGTTTCAACAGTGCGCGCGTTTCGTCGCAGCTCAGCGTGATGCTTTCTCGCGTGTAACGCGGTTGGTAGAGGGTATCAAGCGGCGCTTGCCACGGCAGCGCCATCGGTTCGGTCACACTGGCCAGCTTCTCGCGCCAGTAGGTTTGCGCCATTTCGCGCGCGTTGGTTTCTTGCTTCGGAGTGATGTTTTGTTGAGAAAGAGGCTTCGCTGGCACCTCGCTCGTGGCACCCAATGCAGGCGGCGCGGCGACCGGCTTGGGGTGATTTTCCAGCAAGCGAGCCAATAGATAAGCGATGGAATGGCCATCGGAAATCAGCGCATCAAAACTGGTGAGTACGATATGGTGAAAAGCGTCAGCGGCCAGCGTGTCCGCTTCGGCTTCAGGTAGCGACACTAACCAGACTTTCCACGGTGAGCGCGATAAATCGTGCCGACTGTGCGAGGCCTGCTCGATCAGTGCCTCCGCTTGGCTTAATGCCTGCGGCCGACTCCGATCACGCAGGTCGCAATGCTGCCAGTTGACGATTCGCTCATCGCTCACCCATTGCGTGAGCGTGGTGTCGTCGATGTGAGTGCGCAGTACGGGCAGTGTATCCACCAATTCCACCAAACGCGCGTGCAACTGATCAGCGTCGACGGTCCCGCGATAGATACGAAAATCCTGCATCGCCACCCCACCCAAAGGTAAGTGCTCACTGCGCCCAACCAGATACGCCTGTTGCAATCCGTTCAGTGGCGTTTGGTGAGTGCGCTGCGCGCTGCTGGACGCACTTGTCGTCTCCACACTTGTCCCATCAATACTTGTCACTTCAATACTTGGCACTTCAACGATGCCGGGTTGCAACACACGCTCAGGATGCTCAGCCAACTCACTCAATAGCGCCACATAACGGGTGAACAGCGATTGATAGAATTCGCGCGGCACACTGTCCGTGCGCACATCCCAGTTGATCAGAACGCCGCGCTTGTAAGGCACAATCTGCGCGTCCAGCAGCACATGGGCGCCCTGAGAACAGGCCCATACCATGTCGCCGAGCGTGTCGTGTACCCGCTGAGCATAGAGATCGCCGCCGATGTCCCAGCCCGAGGTGAACACCACTGGCGAAGTTTGCAGGGCGCCCTGCTGACGCGACAGATCACGCATGACATTGACGCCGCTGTAATGACGATGCTCCAAGCACGTCATCAACTGATGTTGGGTTTGCTCAAACAGCGTTAAAAGTGGCACGTTCAGCGCACTATGGGCGCTAAATAGCGTCAAATTAGCAAAATCTCCCACCGTATTGTCAAAGCCTTGCGGGCGATAAAACATCGGCACGTTAATACGAAACGCTGGCTGCTTGAGGGCATCGGCCAACAGCACATTGAACGCGCCGAGCGACACAGCGCTCAGGCTGAGGTGATGTTGGGCGGCCAGCGCTTCGAGTTGCGCGCGCTGCTGAGCCGTCAGCTCAAACGCCAAGCGCTCAGTATGCACCGCAGCCGTATCTGAATGAACTGGCTCACGCTCGGGTAACTTGGGGGCGGGCGCAATTGTACTTTGCAGAGCCTGCCAGTAACGGCGATCGCGCGCCACTAAGGCCTGCTGTGCAGCCGTCGCCATTTGACGTTGAAACGCAATAAATGGCGCGCTACGAGCGTCACTCAGTTCACCATGATAAGCCGCGACCAGCGCGTCTATCATCAGGCGAAAACTTTGCGCATCGGCGGCGATCATGTCGACATCCACATGCAAACGAAAGCGATCGTCAGATAACCGAGTCAAAACAAACTCTGCGCCTTGCCCTTGATTGAGTGCCAGCTTTTGATGGGTTTTCTGCTCGCGCATGACGCGAAGTTTTTCATCGCAATCGGCAGCGTCGAGCGCGCGCCAATCCAGCACCTGCAATGCGTGGAATTCATTGAGTTCACCGACAGACCATTGACCGTCCTCGCTGACCGTAACGCGCAGCATTTCATGGCGAACAAAGAGCGTGTGAACCGCCGCAGCCAGTCGCGTTTCATCGATCCCCCGCCCCTCAAATTCGACATACAAATGGGCCGCATCGCCAGCCCTTGGTGTGGTGGATTGCCTGCCGACCCAATAGGCCGCCTGTAACGTTGTCATCTCGTGCATGATGCTTTCAACACGCCTCTTGTTGTGTTTGGGTTCGTCGTGATTCACCATTATTGTTACAATTAAACACACGTAATGACAATAATTATCATTTACATTAACCGCACAAAACATCTCACCATAGCGACAAAGGGCATTAAAATCATGGCGTTAAAATTTAGTCGCTTGATTCACTTTCCCCTGTTTTCTCGCCTCAACATCACACTTCTGCGTGAATCGCCGCTTGACAACAAAACCAAGCGTTGTTGATAATCGCCAAACTCAAAATTGATAATAATTATCATTTTCACAATATAATAACGACCATTCCGCCCATATTTACTGCCCGTCTTGAGGGGGACGAATGCATATGCTCAACAACGTCATGCGCTCAACCACTGTCGGCCAACTGCCGTTTGTCGAAACACTGCTTGGCTCAATTCCCACCAACGCCACTCAGCAAGCGCTGATTCACCAACGCCGCCAAGCGATCGCCGCCATTCTGGAAGGCCAAGATCCACGCCTGCTGGTGATTGTCGGCCCATGCTCAATTCACGATCCACAGCAAGGGCTTGAATACGCGCGCAAACTCGCGGCTGTGCAAGCCGATTACGCCGACCAACTGCTGATTGTGATGCGCACCTATTTTGAAAAGCCGCGTACGCGCACTGGCTGGAAAGGCTTGATTGTTGATCCCGACCTCGATGGCGCGCACAACATGGCGAAAGGGCTGAGTGTGGCCCGCACGTTTTTACGCGACGTGACCGACTTAGGACTGGCGACGGCGACCGAATTTCTCGACACCACCGTTTATCCGTACATCAGCGATCTGATTTGCTGGGGCGCAATTGGCGCGCGAACCACCGAGTCACAAATTCACCGCCAGATGGCTTCCGCACTGCCCTGCCCGATCGGGTTTAAAAACGGCACCGATGGCAACGTGTCCATCGCGATTGATGCTATTCATGCCGCGCAGGCCGAGCACGTGATGAGCGTCGCGGGCACTCAAGGCGCGCCAGCCTTGGTGATGACACACGGTAACCCGCACGGACATGTGATTTTGCGCGGCGGCAAAGTACCCAACTATCACAGCGATGATGTGGTGTCGGTGTCGAAACAACTGGAAGAAAGCGGCCTCAATCCGCGCTTGATCATTGATTGCAGCCACGGCAACAGCCTGAAAAAAGCGCACAATCAACTCGGCGTGGCGCAAGATATCGCGCAGCAGTTGCTGGCGGGCGAAACCTGCATTGCTGGCGTGATGTGCGAAAGTTTTCTCAAGCAGGGCAATCAGAGCTTGGCGAACGGGGACTTGGAACCGGGGCTGTCGATTACCGACGAATGCCTGAGTTGGGACAACACGGTACAACTGTTAGATACGCTGGCAGAAGCAATGAATGGCGTGCTCTCGCAGCGCTATTCCACCGTTGCCTGATTGGGCCGTTTCACGCACAACAAAAACCCCGCGAATGCGGGGTTTTCTTATCTGTACGGGATTTTCTTATGGGTGTGAAAGGCCTCAGTTGTCGAGCGTCGCGCCGCCATCGACGCGCAAATCGTGCATGGTGATGTGATTGGCCGCATCCGAGAGCAGAAACAGAATGGTTTTGGCAATGTCTGCCGGCTCTGCGATTTTCTGCAGCGGGATCCCGAGGCGATAACTGCCCGCATCTCCAGCGATGGCATTGGCTTCGCCATAATGTTCATTCCACAATTGCATTTGCATTTCAGTGCGCGTGGAGCCCGGGCTAACAATGTTGCACCGCACACCAAATGGCGCCAGCTCAATCCCCATGCATTTCACCAGCATGTGCAGCGCCGATTTCGACGCCCCATACGCGCCCATATTCGGACGCGGCGTGTTGGCCGCGTTCGAGCCGATGACCACCATCGCGCCGCGTTTGGCCGCTTTCATCGACGGGCTGAGTGCCTGCATCACACTCAGAATGCCAAAGGTGTTGACCATAAATGTCTCCTGCACCTGAGCAAACGGCATGTCATTGAGAGCGCCCAAATGCAAAATCCCCGCGCAACTGACCAAATGATCGATCGGTCCGTGTTGCTGCTGCAGCGCCCCAATGACGGCCGCTGTTTTGTCCGTTTGGGTGACATCCAATTCGGCACATTGCAACTTCTCCCCATACTGGGCACGCAACGCCTCGGTGTGACTTAACAGGGTTTCGATGCGCACATCGGTGGCCACCACGCGCGCGTTTTGCGCCAGCAAATGTTCGACAACACAGAAACCAATCCCTCTCGCCGCGCCCGTGACCAAAACCGTTTGCTCATTTAATGACAAATCCATCGTTATAACCCTTTATTTAGTATGAATATAACCAGCAATTACTGACTGAACTGTGAATTATTCACAGCGTAAATCGTGATCTTGAATCAATAATGATATTTATTATCAAATAGTAATGATAAACGTTATCATTAAAAGTGGTATAAATGTATCGATTGCCCAATGAAATGGCAAATGATCTCGACCTCGGTGGTGGGGCGCTGTGCATGACGCGGCCGACCGCTGAGTCGCCTCAGAAAGTCATAAATAGTCACGTCAGAAAGTAAAAGAGGGATTCAAAATGCAACGTGAAGTGATTGGCTATACAAAAATGGAGAACGAACTGCTGAGCGATCAGCTAGACCGTGCGCCGTTTTTCTTCGCTTCTCCTAATAATACGATGCTGGGTATCGGCATCGAGCAAGAAATCCACCAGCCCATGCCCTTTGCTCAGTTGGCAGAGCGGGCGCAAACCATGCTGCAAGCCGCGAAACAACACGAATCGGATAATCCGGTGCTGTTTGGCATCGTGCCATTTCGTGAAGAAAACCCGACCCGATTTGTGATTCCGCAGCAGCTGTTTGTCTCCAGCAGCACACGCGGCTCCGCCAACGCGGCGGCCAACCAAGCGGCGCAGGCCAAGGTCATTTCCTCCCCGTCCGGCCAGCATTACCGCCAAGGCGTGAGCGATTTGCTCAATCTGTTCGCCACCACCGACCTCGCCAAAGCGGTGCTATCGCGTGCGGTGGAAGTGGAAACCGACACCGACATTCACCTGCCGGGCCTGCTGCGTAACTTGCTTGCGATCAACGCCAAAGGCTACACCTTTGCCGCCGACACCCTGCCGGGTGTGAAGCTAATGGGCGCAAGCCCGGAGCTACTGGTGGCGAAAAAAGGCAGCTACGTGGTGTCGAACCCGTTGGCAGGCTCACGTCCGCGCTCAGCCAGTGAGGCACAAAACGACGATTCGCGCCTGTCGCTGCTCAACACACAAAAAGATTTGCACGAACACGGCTTGGTGGTGGAAGAAGTGGAACGCGTGCTGAGCCAGTACTGCCACAACCTGTATGCGCCGATGATTCCATCGGTGATCGAAACCCAAACCATGCTGCATCTATCGACGCTGCTTGAGGGCCAAGCGAACGACGCCAACCTCAATGTGCTGAAGATTGCGGCCGATTTACACCCGACGCCAGCGGTGTGCGGCTATCCGCGCGCCAATGCTTATGAAGCGATTCGTAACATTGAACAGTTTGATCGCGGCTATTTCACCGGCATGGTGGGCTGGTGCGATTCGCGAGGAAACGGCGAATGGGTGGTCACCATCCGCTGCGCCGAAGTGCAAAAACGCCAAATGAAGGTATACGCCGGTGCGGGCATCGTCCACGAATCTGTCCCGCAAAGTGAACTGGATGAAACCGGCGCCAAGATGGGCACCATTTTATCCGCCGCTGGCATTCAACTGAACGAACTCCTCACCGCCTAGGACGCCCCATGAACGCACAACGAGAATTAGATTACACCCCTTGGCCGCAGGAACTGGCCGACCACTACCGCGCGCTGGGATACTGGCAAGAGAAAACGCTGTTGGATTACCTGCTGGAAACCGAAGCCAAGTTTTCGCAGCGTGAGGCCATTGTGTGCGGCCAACGCGCGATCAGCTATCGCGAACTGGTCGACAGCGCGGCGCAACTGGCGGCGGGATTTCGTCAGCTCGGTTTGCAGCGCGGCGACAACGTCGTGTTGCAAATGACCAACATTGCCGAGTTTTATCAGTGCTTCTTCGCCCTACTACAAATTGGCGTGCGCCCGGTGCTTGCACTACCCGCCCATCGCCAAATGGAAATCAGCTACTTCTGTCAGCACGCCGATGCCAAAGCGTATCTGATTGATGGCGAGGCGAGCAGTTTCAATTATCAAGCATTGGCAAGCGACATCGTGGCGCAGTGCCCGACCATTGAACATGTGATTGTTCGCGGCCAAGTCACGGTGGACGACCGCCGGTTCGTGGCGCTCGATGACTGCTTGCAACCTGCGCTACAAGAACAAGATGCCGATGCCAGTGAGGTCGCGTTTTTCCAGCTGTCGGGCGGCACCACAGGCACACCGAAACTGATTCCGCGCACGCACAATGATTACGCCTACAGTGTCACCGGCAGTGTAGAGATTTGTCATTTCGACCACATGACGCGCTTTTTGTGCGCGCTGCCAGTCGCGCATAACTTTCCACTCAGCTCTCCGGGCGCGTTGGGCGTGTTCTGGGCGGGTGGCTGCGTGATTCCCACCCAAGATCCAACGCCACAACATGCGTTTGAGATGATTGAGCGTCACCGTGTTACAGTCTCTGCGCTAGTGCCACCACTGGCACTGCTGTGGATGGATTACGCCGAGAAAGCCACGCACGACATTTCCAGCTTGGAACTGCTGCTGGTTGGCGGCGCTAAGTTTAGCGAAACGGCGGCGCGTGAGCTGCCAAGTCGACTACACTGTCGCCTGCAACAAGTGTTTGGCATGGCTGAAGGGTTGGTGAACTACACTCGGTTTGACGACAGCGATGAGGTGATTGCAAGCACCCAAGGCCGCCCGATTTCACCGCACGATCAAGTGCGCGTGGTCGATGAGGACGGGAACGATGTCGCCGTCGGCGAAGAGGGATTTCTGCTCACGCAAGGGCCGTACACCATTCGCGGCTATTATCGCGCGCCAGCGCACAACGAACGTTCGTTTACCCCAGACGGCTTTTATCGCACTGGCGATCTGGTCAAACGCACCGCAGCAGGCAACATCATTGTGACCGGGCGCGACAAGGATCAGATTAACCGCGGCGGTGAAAAAATCGCGGCAGAAGAGATTGAAAACTATCTGCTGCGCCACGAGGCGGTGCACGACGCGGCGCTGGTGGCGGTGCCGGATGATTATTTGGGCGAGCGCAGCTGCGCGGTGATCGTCAAGCGCGAAGGGTATCAGGTGAAAGGATTGGCGCTGAAACGCTTTCTGCGTGACTTAGGCTTGGCGGATTTTAAACTGCCGGATCAAATCCAATTCATCGATGTGTTGCCAAAAACCTCCGTCGGCAAAGTCGACAAAAAAGGACTGCGCGCGCTGTATAGCTAAGCCGTCAACGCAGGACAATCAACGCAGGCAAAAAGCTCGGTTAACCCGGGCTTTTTCATGCCTCTTCTTTCTCTCTATGCCACTATATCAGCAGCATTGGCTGCGTCTGCTCCGCCCTTATCTATTTCGCCGATAAAAAAGGGCTTTGCCAGTGGTAAACTCGCAAAGCCCATCAGCCGTTTTGGCTGCCATGACATTACGCCATCGCAGGTTCCGCCGCCGTTTGCGTGGTCGGTTCGCCGATGAGCGCCCACCACTCGTGCAACGTCACTTTCTCAATCAGTTGCGCGAACGTCACATTCACACCGTACGGACGCCACTTCTCCAGCAGCACCATGGCACGAATTGAATCTAAACCAAGAAACAGTAAGTTCTCGTTCACATCGACTTCATCAAGATCCAGCGACAGCGCTTCAGCCACATCGACACACATTTGATCCAGCGTCAGGGATGGCTTGCGAGTAAGCGCTTGCTCTACCGCGTGCACGGTTTGCACACTTGCAGCGCGACCGGCCAGATAGTTAAGAGTATGAATGTGATCTTGCTGGCTAAAATCGGCAATCGCATCGCCAATCACAAACGGTTTGATATCCAGCATGAACGCTTCGAGTGCGGTCGATAAAATGCCGATGTGGCCGTACACGCCGCAAATGATCAGTTGATCTCGGCCCTGCGCCTGCATATCGTCCAGCAGCGAGGTTTTCTTAAATGCGCTGTAGCGCCACTTCACGTATTCCACATCGCCGGCCTCTGGTGCTAACGTGTCCAGAATCGCGGTTTCTTCTTGCAGCCCCGGCCCCCAGAAATCGGTCAGCAACGCGCGCTCGGCCGGATCTTGATTGGCCGGTTGTGCGGTATACACCACGGGAATCCCCGCCTGTTTGGCCGCCGCTTTCAAACGTTGAATGTTGCGGATGATGTCGCTCATCGGCGACTGAGTGATCTCAAAGAAGTTAACGAAATATTCCTGCATATCGTGAACCAGCAACACCGCCTTGGCGGGATCAATCTGCCACTGCGTTTTGTTGAGCGGGTAGTGTTCGCTGGCAGGCAGTGTGTAACCTGCAATTCTTGGGATTGCCATTAATCCGAATCCTTAATGCTTGTGGACCTCGCCCCTTCAAACAGGCCGCGCGCTTCGCGGTCATTCAAATTGGACAGATCTCTTTTTTTAGACGCTGACGTTGTTAGCACGCCCGCCTTGTTGCCTTAAAGCATTCTTCGAACGCCTCAAAACTTCAGCCACAACAAGGCGGTGCGTTAAGCTGTGTGCATACTAACAATCGAACTCATTCATGTAAACGATATTCATTCTCATTATTGTTTGGCGTGAGTTCAAAGTGGCAATTTTGGAATCAGCATGGCGTTTTGGCGTTCACCCTGTTGCAATCACACGCAGGCATAAAAAAAGCAGCCACGGGGGCTGCTTTTTCGGATTTGAACGATTAGCGAATCGACGGGAATTTTTTCAACAGCACCAACATCAGCACCAGCGCCACCAGCGCAAAGCCGGAACCGACGTAACCAATGGCGTCGAGCGAGCTAAAGTGAATCACTTTCGCACCAATCAAGGCGCCAGCCCCGATACCTAAGTTGATGATCCCCGAAAACATCGACATGATCATGTCTGCCGCATTGGCATCAATATTGAGCACTTTCACCTGCATCGCCAAACAGACGATCATCAACGCGGTGCCCCACAGAAGCAGGAGCGTACTGATGCCCCACGGATTCGTCGCCGAAAACAGCAACGCCACCATACACAACATGACCACCGCGGTGTTGCACACCAAGAGTTTGCTGTTGGCCCGTTCGCCCCAGTAACCAAAAATCACACTGCCCAAAATCCCTGCGCCGCCAAAGAGCAACAGCAAGAAGGTGGTGAAGTTTTCGCTCACCTGCCCCACCACTTTCACAAATGGTTCAATGTAGCTGTAGGCCGTGTAATGGGCAGTAAATAGCAGGAAGATGAACAGGTACAAGCCAAGCAGCGTCGGTTTGCGCAGCAGCTCTGGCAGTTTTTTCATCGAACCAGAGAACAAACTTGGCAAGGTTGGCAACAAACGGAACAGCGCAAACATAATCAACAGCGCGGTGACCCCGATGACACCAAACGTCACGCGCCAGCCTAACCATTGACCGATAATCCGACCGAGCGGCACGCCCAAGACCATCGCCAGCGAGGTACCGGTTGCCAGCACACTCAGCGCCAACGTTTTCTTGCCCGGCGGGGCCACGCGAATGGCGATTGACGCGGTGATCGACCAGAACACCGCATGCGCAAACGCGATGCCAATCCGACTCGCCACCAGCATTTCAAAGTTCCAAGCAATCACCGAGAACCCGTGGCTGATGATGAACAAGGTAAACACGCTCAGCAGCAGCGTCTTGCGCTCCATTTTGCTGGTCAGCATCATCATCGGCAGGGACATCGAGGCTACGATCCACGCGTAGATGGTCAGCATCCAGCCCGCGGAGGCGAGTGGTACATCGAAATCTTGCGCGATGTCCGTTAACAAGCCAACCGGCACAAATTCTGTGGTGTTAAAAATAAACGCACTAAACCCCAGTGCAAAAACACGTAAATATTGATTGTGGCGCGAATTATCATTCGGTGCCGAAGCGGTTTGAGTCATATGCAAACAGAAATGTTCAACGAAAAGGACAAAGAGTGATCATTGTCTCGCTTTTCTTACATAAAGGAAAGAATTTATACAACTTATTTTATATCTATTCATTTTCTTCACATTGACCCGGCTGATATGAATTTTTCGCGAAAGAAACCGCTGTCAAATAGTTGTCAATTCTCGCCAAAACGTAAATATTCATTTGAATGCATTAGCAATTTGGATAACTATTTTAACACGCTCAATCACATCTAAAATTCTATGACCAGCCAACGTATTTTGATCCTCTACGCGCACCCTTGTCAGCACAAGAGCGAGGTGAATTCGCGCCTGTTTAAAGCGGCCCGTTACGCCCGCAACGTCACCCTCGTCGATTTGTATGGCGAATATCCGACGTTCAATATTGATGTCGACAAAGAGCAACAACGTTTGCTGGAACACGATGTGATCATTTTTCAATTTCCGATGTACTGGTACTCCACCCCGTCGATTCTCAAAGAGTGGCAGGATCTGGTGCTGGAATACGGTTTCGCCTACGGTCAGGACGGCGAAGCGCTGCACGGCAAAACCCTGCTGTGCATCACCTCCGCTGGCGGTAAATCGGAGAGTTATCAAGCCAGTGGCTATAATCGATATAGCGTGCGTGAACTGCTGCGCCCAATTGAGCAGATGGCCGCAATGACTGGCATGAATTACCTCGCGCCACTGGTGCTGTTTGATGCGCGATCCGCATGCGACGACGAACGTCTCGATGCGCACATCAAACGCTACATGCAGGTGCTGCAAGCATTGAGCGACAACACCATTGATGTAGAACGCGCCAGCGAGCTGCCCACACTAAATCAGTACTTCCGACCCATGGAGCTAAGACACTCTGCATGACCAGTTATTTTATTCAGGCTTTTATCTACCTCGTTGCGGCAGTGATTGCCGTCCCGCTTGCGAAACGCTTTGGCCTCGGCTCGGTGCTGGGATATTTGATGGCCGGCGTGGTCATCGGCCCCGTGGTGGGACTGGTTGGCGATGAAACATCCACCATTCAGCATTTTGCGGAATTTGGTGTGGTGATGATGCTGTTTCTGGTCGGTTTGGAGCTAGAGCCGAAAATGCTATGGGCGATGCGCACGCGCCTGCTGGGCTTGGGCGGCTTGCAAGTTGGCGTCACCACGCTGGCGACCATGGGCATGTGTCTGCTGTTCGACATCACTTGGTCAGTCGCGCTCACCATCGGTTTGATTTTCTGCCTCTCCTCCACTGCGATTGTGCTGCAAACCTTTAACGAAAAACGCCTCAATCGCACCGAAGGGGGACAAAACGCGTTCTCTGTGTTGCTGTTTCAAGACATCGCGGTCATTCCGATGTTGGCGTTTATTCCGCTGTTAGCGCTGCCCGAGTTGATTGAACAAGCGCAAACCGCCGCCAATGCCGCCGCCGCTCATCAGGAAGAACTCAACTTAATCGCCGATTTGCCGGGCTGGGCCTACGGCATCATCATCACTGCCGCAATTGCCACCGTGGTGGTGGGCGGTCACTATCTCAGTCGCCCGCTGTTTCGCTTTGTGGCCAGTGCCGGGGTGCGCGAAATCTTTACCGCCACAGCACTGATGTTGGTGGTTGGCATCGCCACATTGATGAATGTGGTCGGGTTATCCCCCGCGCTAGGCACCTTCCTCGCGGGTGTCGTACTGGCCAACAGTGAGTTTCGTCATGAGCTGGAAGCCAACATCGAACCGTTGAAAGGCTTGCTGCTGGGGCTATTTTTCATCACCGTGGGCGCGGGCATTAAGTTCGATATTCTGTTTGGCCACTTCTTTATTATTTTAGGCGCGACCTTGGGTGTCATGCTGCTCAAGGCGGTCGTGCTCTATCTGCTGGCGATGATCTTTCGCATCCAAGGCAGCAACCGCTGGCTGTTCACGTTGAGCTTGGCGCAAGCGGGTGAATTTGGTTTTGTGCTGTTAACCTTTACCCAGCAACGCCACGTGTTACCGGCGGATTTAGCGCAGATTCTGTCTCTGGTGGTCGCGTTGTCGATGTTCCTGACGCCGGGGCTGTTTATTCTGTTCGACAAAGTGATTCTGCCGCGGTTTGAACACGTCACCAATGAGCGCGACAGCGACACCATCGATGAACAAGGCACCGTGATCATCGCCGGGATCGGTCGTTTCGGCCAAATCGTCAACCGCTTGTTGGTCGCCAACGGCGTCAAAACCGTGGTGCTTGACCACCAAGCGGTTCAAGTGGACAACTTACGACGCATTCACACCAAAGCCTACTTTGGTGACGCCACTCGCCCAGATTTGCTTCACACTGCAGGCATTGAAGACGCCAGCCTACTGGTGGTGGCGATCGACAATCAAGAGAGCAGCGTGGAGCTGGTCAAATACGTTAAGCAAACTTATCCGCACGTGAAAGTGCTGGCGCGCGCGTTTGACCGAGGCCACGGCTACCGATTGCGCCAAGCAGGCGTCGATATGGCGGTTTCGGAAACCTATCATTCCGCACTCGAAGTGGGCGCAGCGGCGATGAAAACCCTCGGCTTTCACCCATTCTTTGTCGAACATCAGAAAAACACATTCAAGAAAGTGGAAAGCACGCATTCAGATGGTTTGTATGCCGCGTGGAATGCAGAGACCTTTGGCAAGGAGCGGCTCGATAACAACTACATCAAGCTGTTTGTGGAACTGGAAGAGCGCTTAAAAGCAGAAATGGCATTTGATCGCACCGACCGCCGCTTTGACAACGAGCGTCACTGGACGCCGCCACCCAAAGATTCTGCCATGCACGACCCATCGAAATAAGCAGACCTGACATCAAATAACGTTTAAGCCATGTTAATGCGCTTAAACGTTATTTTCATTGCCGCCCTTCAACACCCCGCTTGGTTTTATTTTCAGTACATCTTTCTTGATCGGTTTATTTCTCTATTGATTTATTCCTGCATTGATTTATTTGTGCATTGATATTGCGGTGATATCCATAGACATAAACACACTGTTAATCACGCGACCACTCAATAAAATTGATATTATTTTTGATTGAAAATCAATTATTAAGATTATTTCCAATATTTACACGGCGCTGCTTTTACAGCGAATGAAAGGGCAACCATACTCACACGAAAATTCATTTGATTCGCATCAACAAACTTATTCGAAATAATTGTTCATCATCGCCAAAGGCGTCGGTGCAACTCGTTGGTCGTTTACTGCTAAGTTAATAAAAAACCACTCGGAAAACTCATGATGAAAGCACGATTGAATGGATTAGATTCACTATTCGACAAAGACGACTTAGGCAAACTCATCCTACGCGTCAGTTTCGGCGTGATGTTCTTACTGCACGGTATTCATAAACTGTACGGTGGCACCGAGTTTATTCAGGGGCTGTTGGTGAACCATGGTTTGCCTGCGTTCGTAGCCTATGGCGTGTATGTGGGCGAGGTCATCGTGCCAATTCTGATCATTCTTGGCGTGCTCACCCGCGTGTCGAGTATCATTTGGATTGGCACCTGCTTGATGGTGATTTGGCTGATGCATGCCGACAACCTATTTACCGTGAACAAAGTCGGCGCATGGGCCGCCGAAGGCATTGGGGTATATCTGTTTGCAGGCATTGCCATCCTGCTGTTGGGGCCTGGCAAATACGCATTAGAATCGCGCAGCAACTAGCGCCCGGCACACGCGCCCATCATCCAAGCTTCGCTCAGGCGAAGCTTTTTTATTAGCCTTTTTATTGCCTTGTTTAATTAGCAGAAATTGTATCGATACTTCTGTTCATCTATGCCACCTCTTCCATCGGTTTCACCAATAAAGCCCATGCGGTTTGACCCATCTCATGATGAAGCTCACATTTTGTGGGTAACATGACGGGGTTTTTAGCGACCCTCGGAGTTTTTGACGTGTACACCGAACAAGTCATGATGCTACTCGCCGTGTTTGAACGCGCCGCTTTGATGCTGATGACACTCTTCATTTTGACGCGCACCCACCTGTTTCAGCGCATCGTCATCAAACGTCACCGCAGCCCCAAAGAGACCGCGATGATTTCGTTGCTGTTTATCTTTTTTGCGGTCTTTAGTACCTACACCGGCGTCAACGTGTATGGCTCGCTGGTCAACGTGCGCATCATCGCCATTTTATCTGGCGGCATTTTGTTTGGCCCGTGGGTGGGCATTCCGGCTGGGTTGGTCTCGGGCATTCACCGCTACTGGATTGACATGGACGGCCCCACCTCCATGGCGTGCCTTATCACCAGTATACTGGCGGGGCTTCTGGCGACGTGGATTCACCTACGCTGCCCGAAAAAACGCTTTGCCATGATGGGCATCGCCGCGGGCGTGCTGTGTGAAGTCACCACCATGTCGCTGATCATTGTGCTCAATGACAATACGGCGCTGTCGCATTCCATCGTCGAGCAGATCAGCATTCCGATGATCTTGGGCGTGATGTGCATTGGCTTAATCATCACCTTGGTGCAAGATCTCGACGATGAAAAAGACATGATCGCCGCGCTGCAAGCCAAACAAGCGCTCAACATCGCCAACAAAACCCTGCCCCATTTCAGACAAAACGACCGCGATTCGTTGCAAAAAGTGTGCGCCATTATTCGCGACGAAACCGAAGCAGATGCGGTGGCGATTACCGACACTCAAGATGTGTTGGCCTACATCGGCGTCGGTCAGGAAAACTACCTCGATGCGTACCACAAAATCAGCGACATGACGCAACAAGCGGTCAAGCTGGGCAAACAGATCATCAGCAATGACCTCAATGTGCATGAATTCCATTCATTGCTGATCATTCCGCTATGGGAAAACGGCAAAGTGACCGGCACGCTCAAGATTTTCTATTGCCAACCGCACCGCATTCGCGGCGCGCTCAAAGAGATGGCGATTGGTTTATCGCAATTGATTTCTACCCAAATCGAGATTTCACGCCTTGAGCAGCTCAAAACTATGGCGAGTAAAGCTGAGTTTTCTGCACTGCAAAACAAGATCAATCCGCACTTCCTGTTTAACGCGCTCAACGCCATCTCAACCTTAGTGCGCATTCAGCCCGATAAAGCGCGGCAATTGATCGCCAATCTCGCCGATTTCCTGCGTTTTAATTTGGAGAAAAACGACGGCCTGATCGACATTCAAGAAGAGATTCAGCAGGTGCGAGATTATGTGGCAATCGAACAAGCCCGCTTTGGCAGCAAACTCACCGTGACGTTTGATATCGATCCGATCCACAAGAAAGTGCCATCGCTGTTGATCCAACCCTTGGTCGAGAACGCCATTCAGCATGGCGTCGTGCCCGGCAAAGGCCCAGGAGAGGTGATCATTCGCGTGAAACAAGTGGGCGACGTTGTCAAAGTAACCGTTCGGGATAGCGGTGAAGGCATCAGCCAGCAGGTGATCGACAAAGTGAATCAAGGCACGATGGGCAGCCACCGAATCGGGTTGGTGAACGTCCATCAACGCCTTGCGCTGCTCTACGGCAAAGGACTCACCATTCAACGTCTGTCCCCCGGCACAGACATTTCTTTTGATCTCAATTGATGGTTATTTCCCTATGTTAAAAGCAATCATTGTGGAAGATGAATATCTGGCACGTGAAGAACTCAGCTACCTGATTCGCACATACAGCCAGATTCAAGTCATCGATTCATTTGATGATGGACTCGAAGCGTTCAAGTTTTTGCAAAGCAACAAGGTCGACATCATCTTTCTGGACATCAATATTCCGTCGATTGACGGCATGCTGCTGGCGCGCAACATTCATCAGTTTTCGCAAAAGCCGCAAATCGTGTTCACCACCGCGTACAAAGAGCATGCTGCCGAAGCGTTTGACTTGGAAGCCTTTGATTACCTGCTCAAACCGCTCAATGAGGAGCGTGTGAAACGCTTGCTGACCAAATTGGAACAGTTCGCGCTTCCGCAGCCGAGCGCGGCCAACCCAGTTGAACCAAGCATGGCGGCGAGCGCCGCGACCATCAACTTGGTGCGCGACAATCGCATTCGCGTCACGCCCATCGATGACATTGCCTATGCCGAAGCCAAAGAGAAAATCACATTGGTGTACACCCACGATGGTGAGTTTGTTGCGCCGTGTTCGATTAGCGAACTGATTGAAAAACTGCCAGCGCAGCAATTTTTCCGCTCCCACCGCTCGTTTTGCGTCAACACGCGCCACATTCAGGAAATCATTCCGTGGGTGAACAGCACCTACCTGCTGAAAATGTCGGATGTCGAGGGCGATGTGCCCGTCAGTCGCAGCAACATCAAAGCATTTCGCGAGCTGATGCACCTGTAATTCATGCCCGTATAATGCAACTCATGCACCGTGAGTTGCATTTCATTTTTTACTTGTTTCAAGCCCTTGTACCGTTGCTCAAACGCCGTATGTTGGGGGTATTCGGAATGAACACCCTGCTTCATTCCAACCCTGATTATTTTATCTGGAGCGTGCGTTATGAGTGTAACCGTAACCAAAACCCAACGGTTGATGACATTAGCCGGTACCATCATTACCCAGTTTGCACTGGGCTCTGTTTACACGTGGAGCCTCTTTAACTCACCGTTAGCCAATAAGCTGGAAGAACCCATCAGCCAAATCGCGTTCTCATTTGGTATTTTGAGCTTGGCACTGGCGGTGGCGTCATCCATTTCCGGCAAACTGCAAGAACGCTTTGGGGTTCGCAATGTCACACTGGCGGCAGGCGTGTTGCTTGGCGGGAGCTTGCTGCTCACCGCACATGCATCAAACCTGATGTTGCTTTACGTCTTCGCGGGTCTCTTGGTCGGTTTTGCCGACGGTACGGGTTACTTGATGACCCTGTCGAACTGCGTGAAGTTTTTCCCACAACGCAAAGGGTTAGCCTCCGCGTGTGCGATTGGCGCTTACGGTTTGGGCAGTTTGGGCTTTAAATACATCAACATGTACTTGCTGACACACATGGCGCTGGAACAAACCTTTGAAATTTGGGGCGCCATTGCGATGGTGATGGTGATTATCGGTGGCCTGATGATGACCGACGCGCCAAAACAAGTCAGCGCGACTGCGCAAGCAACGACCGACGACAACGACTTCACGCTCAATGAAGCGATGAAAACCTCACAATTCTGGATGCTGGCAGTCATGTTCCTGACCGTGTGTATGAGTGGTTTGTACGTGATTGGTGTGGCAAAAGACATCGGTGAAAACTACGTGCACCTGACCATCGCCACCGCCGCCACTTCCGTTGCCGTGATTGCGGTCGCGAACTTAGGGGGCCGTCTGGTGCTGGGTATTTTGTCTGACAAAATGGCGCGCATTAAAGTATTGGCCTTTGCCCTGTTCGTCTGTTTGGTCGGCACCGCATCGCTGCTATTCCTGCACTTGCACAGCCTGAGCTTCTACTTCGCCGTGGCATGCATCGCGTTTAGCTTTGGCGGCACCATCACCGTGTTCCCTTCATTGGTGAGTGATTTCTTTGGCCTCAACAACCTGACCAAAACCTACGGGGTGATCTACTTAGGATTCGGCGTCGGTAGCTTTGCAGGCTCGATGATCGCCTCCACCTTGGGCGGTTTCAGCGCCACCTTCTACGTGATGTTCGGTTTGTTGATTATCTCGCTGGTCATGGCCGCCTTGATCAAATTCCCACAACACACACAACCTCGCATGCATTCAGACCTGATGGCGCACAGCAACAGCTAACCCGCCATCCCAAGCTCAACACACGACAAAGGTCACCTCGGTGACCTTTTTTTATGGACGGCGAACCACGCTGTTAGGCAGCCACGGATTGATTTTCGATCCCATCGTGATAGGTGATCCCATCACGCTTGTGGTACATCACGCATTGAGATGTTCGGAACCGTTAAACGAAAACATGCGCACCTCATCGCGCGCGCACCAACCCAGTTTCTGATAGAACCCTTGTGCGCTGTGATTGGTTTGATACACAAACAGGTGGGTTTTATGAATCCCCAGCGCGGCCAGTGCATCAACGGTTGCGTCAACCAATCGCTCACCAATGCCTTGGCCGCGCAAGCGACTGCTGACCGCCAAATGTTGCAGATAGCCACGGCGACCATCGGTGCCAGCCAGCACCGTCCCAACGATCACACCGTCCTTGATGGCGACAAAACTGCAGCCCGGGTTGCGGGCCAAATACGCCGCGATGCTGTCGCGCGAATCGACATCACGCAGGGATAAATGCTCGGTTTCACGCCAAATCGCGATGACTGCATCGTAATCTGAGATGTCCATTTCTCGAATAGTGACCACATAAGCTCCTGATTTTCTGAAGATGCGCGTTTGCGCCTCAATGCATCATGGCATAATTCCACGCCATCAGTATAGCGTCACACCTTGATTTTATTGGGCTGCAACCTAGTTCGCTGGGAAAAAGATGCTCGAAATCACGCGCCAATGATGTTCAAATAGTGACCTTTGCGTGATCCATTCCACTTATTAAACAGAAAAACATCATTAGTGGAGACACGCCCCTTGCTTTAAGGGGGAAAAAGCCTAATAAAGGGGAAATGAGGCAGAAAACGTGCTTTTCATGAATTCTTGATTCACCGCATTACACCTTCTTCCCTGCCCGATTTAGTATTCGCTTCGGTATCGAAGCACCATTCAAAGGATCATTAATATGTCTGACCTGACGACGAGCATTGACTCTATCCAACCTGTTGTTGAATCTTCCGGCTCCTCTATCTGGGGCTACGTGATCGGCGGCATCGTCATCGTTCTGGCTGCTGGCTACTTTGGTTTCAAAAAAATGAACCAACCTGCTTTCGTGATTAAGCAGCTGCGTAAACGCAACCGTAAAGAGATGCAAAAACAAGGCGTTGAAAGCGCAGAATCGATGGCAGACCTGGATCTGCTCCTTGACGCGGTTCAAAAATACGCGACTGAGAAAAAAATGACCGGCACCGCGATGGTGCAACTGCTGGCGCCGATGAACGATAAATCGAAAGTGAAATCGGGCACAGATTTCTACCACGCACTGGCGTACATCGCGAAAAACATCGACGATCCGCAACTGGCGCGTAGCTTCCAAAACAAATCCAAACAAGTGAAATCCAGCTCTCCGCTGATGGCGGGTCTGCTGAAACGCGCAGGCGTGTAACCCTCACCGAAAGATGATTCGATAACCCGCCGCGTGCGGGTTATTTTTTACTTTCGTTTCAAGCGTATACCGAAGATCTATCACTTTCTGCATATCAAGCCCCAATTCCTCATGGCATTTCGAACGCTTTGCCAGTACCGTCATCATTCCTGCATAAGAAAAATGAAAAGGATGTCATGACCAGTCTTGTGAAACGCCTCAAATCCAGCCCGAAACATACCATTTGGATCACACTTGGTTTGCTTGCCCTGCCACCGCTCTTCTGGGCGGGGAACTTTATTGTCGGCCGCTCGGTGCGCGGCGATATTCCACCGCTCACGTTGTCGTTTGATCGTTGGTTGATTGCCAGCCTGATCTTGCTGCCGTTTACCTACAAAACTTTGCGCCGTGAGTGGCGGCTTTACTGGCAATACCGCACGCGGATTGTCATCGCTTCCATTACCGGCGTCGCGGCGTTTAACTCGCTGATCTATCTTGGTTTACAAACCACCACCGCCAGCAATGCGTTGATCCTGAACTCGTTCATTCCGCTGCTGATCATGCTGTTTGGCTCGCTGTTTTTTAAACTCACCCTCAGCGCCAAACAGTGGCTGGGGATGAGCATTTCGTTTGTCGGCGTACTGAGCATTATTTCGCGCGGCGAGTGGTCGAATCTCACCTCATTGAGCTTTAATCAGGGCGACATGGTTGTGTTTCTAGCGATGGTCAGTTGGGCCATCTACACGTTGGTGATTCAGCGTATGCCAAAAGAAATGAACCGGATTGGTTTGATGTCGGTGCAGATGTTCCTTGGCTTGTTGGTGGTGCTGCCGTTTTACCTGTGGGAAGTGCATTCTGGCGCGTTGCCAAACTGGAACAACCACACGCTGCTTGCGCTGGCTTACGTGGGGATTGTGCCTTCGGTGCTGGCGTATCTGCTCTACACTGCGGGCGTCGAACGTTTGGGGCCAGCTAAAGTCGGATTATCCATTCACCTCATTCCAGTATTTGGCGTGTTGCTCTCCATCGCGCTGCTCGGCGAGAGTTTGCATTTGTATCAAATCAGCGGCATGGCGCTGATCTTCCTCGGCATTCTGCTCAGTTAGCGCTGACAGGAAGATTTTGCCCAATAAAAAAGTCCCCGGCGAAGCCTCTTGCCGGGGACAAAGAGCTAAAAGTAAGCTCTATACTTCGGTTAAGCCCTGAGACCGGCTGCGGTCATCAAGGCTCGAAACAGCGTCGCGACAATGCCCAGCGCGGCCACACTGACACACCAAATGCCCGCCAGCCACAACCACTGTTTCCATGTCGTGGGCGTCTCAGACGCCTGATGTGGTTTGTTCAATGGTACGCCTCCCCGTCTTTCACTTTGCCGCCAAACACGGCATAGCTCCAAAAGGTGTACATCAAAATAAAGGGAATGATGAACAGCGCGCCCACCAGCATAAAGCCTTGGCTTTGCGGCGGTGACGCGGCCTGCCACAACGTGACCGACGGCGGAATGATGTTCGGCCACAGGCTGATGCCCAAGCCAACAAAGCCCAGCAGCACCATGCCCAGCGTGGCGACAAACGGCAGGCGATCCGCATGGCGCGCCAATGCGCGATAGGCCGCCCAAGCCAGTAACCCCGTAGCCAGCGGCACCGCAGAGAGCCACACTACGTTCGGCACACTCAACCAGCGCGTGGCAATATTTGGCTGTGCCAACGCCGTCCACGCACTCACCGCGATCATCACGGCCAATTGCATCGTCAGAATACGCGGCGCCATGCCAAAGAATCGCTGCTGCAAATGGCCCTCGGTTTTCATGATGAGCCAGGTCGCGCCGAGCAGCGCATACGTCACCACCAAGCCAAAGCCACAAAACAACGTGAACGGCGTCAGCCAATCAAACGCACCGCCCGCGTAGTGACGTTGTTCAACCGCAATGCCTTGAATCACGGCGCCGACTACGATGCCTTGGCAGAAGGTCGCAGCCACCGAACCGACCATAAAGGCGCGATCCCAAAACACGCGATGATGCGCCCACGCTTTAAAGCGAAACTCAAACGCCACACCGCGAAATATCAACGCCACCAGCATCAGCGTGAGTGGAATGGTCAGCGCATCAATGATCACGCTATAGGCGAGCGGAAACGCGCCAAACAGCGCCGCCCCGCCCAACACCAACCAAGTTTCGTTGCCATCCCACACCGGCGCGACCGAGTTCACCATGGTGTCGCGCGCCTCGCCGCGGATCACCATCGGCATCAAAATGCCGATGCCCAAATCAAATCCATCCATGACGATGTACATCAGCGTGGCAAACACGATGATGCCAAACCACACAATTGATAAATCAAATCCCATCTCAGGCTCCTTGAATTAAATGCGACCGGACAAAAACGGCTGTTCGTGTTCAGGCGAATGCGCAGCATCCGGCCCCTGTTTGATTTGGTGAATCATGTACAGATAGCCAAAACCAAACACCGCGCCATACACCAGCACAAACCCAATCAGGCTGATGCTCATGTGCAAATCGCCATGGGCGGACACCGCATCTCGCGTGCGTTGCAGCCCATACACCACCCATGGCTGACGGCCCACTTCGGTGGTAAACCACCCCGCTAGAATCGCAATTAACCCGCTCGGCCCCATCCAAACACACAACCGCAGAAAGCCACGATGTTGATTGAGTGTGCCGCGCCGACGCAGCCACACGCTCCAAAGCCCTTGCAGCAACATCAACATGCCGAGTCCAACCATGATGCGAAACGCCCAGAACACCACGGTGGCATTCGGTCGGTCTGCTTTGGCAAACTCCTTCAGCGCTGGAATCGGTTTACTCAGGCTGTGATTGAGGATCAGGCTGCCCAGATAAGGAATTTCCAGCGCGTAATCGGTGGTCTCGGTCTCCATATTCGGCATGCCGAATAAAATCAGCGGTGTCGGTTCGCCATCGCCGTTATCCCAATGGCCTTCCATCGCAGCAATTTTCGCGGGCTGATGTGCCAATGTGTTTAAACCATGCAGGTCGCCAATCAGGATCTGAATCGGCGTCACCACCACCAACATCCACAGCGCCATGGAAAACATTTTGCGTACCGCGCTGCTGGCATTGCCGCGTTTCAAATGCCACGCCGCCGATGCTGCGACAAACAGGGCGGTACTGAGAAATGCCGCCACGCCCATGTGCAGCAAGCGGTATGGGAAAGAGGGGTTGAAGATCACCGCCAGCCAATCGACTGGTACTACGCGGCCATCGACAATTTCATAGCCTTGCGGCGTGTGCATCCAGCTGTTAGACGCCAGAATCCAGAACGTGGAAATGATCGTGCCAAGCGCCACCATGCAGGTGGCAAAAAAATGCAACTGTTCCCCCACTCGTTTCCAGCCAAACAGCATCACGCCGAGAAATCCGGCTTCGAGGAAAAATGCCGTCAGCACTTCGTACGTTAGTAACGGGCCGGTGATCGAACCGGCGAAGTCCGAAAAACCACTCCAGTTGGTGCCAAACTGGTAAGCCATCACCAAACCAGACACCACGCCCATGCCAAAGTTGACCGCAAAGATTTTCGACCAAAAATGGTAAAGGGTTTTGTAATCGGGATTGCGGCGTTTCAGCCACAGCCCTTCGAGCACCGCCAGATAGGTCGCCAGACCAATCGTGATGGCGGGAAAAATAATGTGAAACGAGACAGTAAACGCGAATTGAATGCGAGCAAGCATGAAAGCGTCGAGACTGAACATAACTTCCTTCCAGTATCTTTTTAATTGTGGCAGGCATGGTATGTCGCCACAAAAATTGCGAACAGATACAGAAACTCGTCGCTTTTCTATAACAGTGATGAAAACCAAGTGTTATATTCCGAGTTTCAATGAAAGGGATGAGCGATGGCAAAATACGAACAGTTGGTGGCACAGATCAAGCATCAAATTGACGCAGGTATCTGGCAGGCGGGCGATAAGTTACCGTCGCTACGCAAGCAATCTGAGCACACGGGTTTGAGCCTGATGACGGTGCTGCACGCCTACCAAGTGCTCGAATCGCAAGGCTGGATTCAATCGCGCCAACGCAGTGGGTATTGCGTGTCGCCACAATTGGCCCCAGCGGCCAACACTGTGCCGCGCGCCATCGAATCGATGGAGCAGATCGACATCAACGATTTTATCTTTGATGTACTGCAAGCAGGGCGCAATCCGCACATGGTCACCTTCGGTCACGCCTATCCCGACCCCAGCCTCTATCCGCGCCATCAGGTCAACAAGTCGCTGATGGCAGCCGCGCGTAGCATGCCGGTGTCTAGTGCGCTCGATAACCTGCCGCCGGGCAACGACACGCTGCGCTCAATCATCGCCAAACGTTACGCAGCCCGTGGCATCAACATTTCACCGGATGAAATCGTAATCACCGCAGGCGCGCTGGAAGCGCTCAACCTTAGCCTGCAAGCGGTGACGCGCCCCGGCGATTGGGTGGTGGTGGAATCGCCCACCTTTTATGGCGCGCTGCAAACCCTTGAACGCTTAGGGCTGAAAGCGCTCTTCATTCGCACCGACCCGCAGCACGGCATCGACCTCGACTCCCTTGAACGGGCGTTGCAATCGCATTCGGTCAAAGCGTGCTGGTTGATGAGCACGCTGCAAAATCCGCTCGGATTTACGCTCAGCGCCGAGAAAAAGCAGCAGCTGGTACAGCTCCTCAGCCGCTATCAAGTGGCCTTAATTGAAGATGATGTCTACAGCGAACTCTACGCGGGTAAGGAAGCGCCGCTGCCTGCCAAAGCGTGGGATCGCAGCGCCAATGTGATGCACTGCTCGTCGTTTTCCAAATCCTTGGTCGCCGGTTTTCGCATCGGCTGGGTGGCCGCGGGTCAGCACGCCCTGCGCATTCAAAAACTGCAACTGATGAGCACCCTGACCACCAGCGTGCCGATTCAACTTGCGCTAGCGAACTACCTCACCACGCGCAATTACGAACAGCATTTGCGCCAACTGCGGCGCAAACTTCACGAACGGAAAAAGGCGATGCTGGCACAGCTTCATCTGGCGTTTCCGCCCGAAGTGAGTATCACCGATGCTGATGGGGGGTATTTTATCTGGGTTGCACTGCCGATAGGCATGGATGCGATGGCGCTGTATCAACGCGCGCTGCAAGAGAAGATCACCATTGCGCCAGGCAAAATGTTTAGCCCGGGTGAGCAGTTTGCCCACTGTTTTCGCCTCAACAGCTCGTTTGAACTGACCGAGCAGCGCCAGCGGGCGATTTCTCGCTTAGGGGAATTGATTCGCCAGCAAATGGTGGAAGATTAAGCCGCTGCTTTAAGCGGCGACTTCTAGGCCACTAAACGAAGCAACGACGTTAAGCAACGACAAGGCAGTTTTTGCCACGGCGTTTGGCCTGATACAGCGCACTGTCGGCTTTCACCAATAAGGCTTCGATGGTCTCGCCATGAGTCGGATATACCGCCGCTCCAATGCTGATCCCGATTAACGCCGGGGAACCGTCAATCACAATCGGGGTGCTGATCGCCTCAATAATCTGTTGCGATTTATAGAAACAATCATCGTCGGTGTTGCGCAGAATCGCGACAAACTCATCCCCGCCAAAACGCGCGACAATGTCTTGCGCGCGAACACTGTTTTGTAGGCGATGTGCGACCACTTTCAACACTTCATCCCCCATCGAATGGCCGTAGCTGTCGTTGACGTCCTTAAAGCCATCCAAATCCATGTAATAGAGCGTAAATGGCTGCCCCTGCGCACGCGCTTGGGCTAAATGATCATGCGCTAAATCGTAGAAATGACGGCGGTTCGCAAGGCCGGTTAACTCATCTTGCGTCGCCAGTCGCCGTTCCAACTCCACCACTTCTTGGCGTCGTTCGACTTCTTGCTGCCAATGCTCCGTCGCATCGCTGACGGCTTTGGTCACTTGCACGCGGTGCGTCAGAATGCGGTATAACCCAATGGCAATCACGCCAGTCGAGAGCAACAAATAGATCCAGTACCACGACGACAAAATAAAGCCAGTATGCATGACATACGCGGCTCGGCGACCATTCATCGACAGCACCCAGCGACTGTTACTCAGGGCAATTTCGGTGGAAAGAATCGGGTTGGCATCGGTCTCATCACGGCCAAAAATCACCGCATTCACATCGCCCACCGGATTCACCGCGCGCATCGCGAGCGAAAATTCGCGATCGAATGCGGTGATGGGCGTTGATTGAAGCAACGCCTCTAAATCAATGATGACTGTCGCAAAGCCCCAGAATACATCTCGCTGCGTCAAATCATGGGACGGCAGGTAAACCGGCGCACGTGCAATCAATGCCTGACCACCTTGGCGCAAGGTTAACGGGCCATCGACGATGGTGCTGCGCGAGGTAATCGCCTTCATCACGCCATTCTTGCGTTTCGGATCTTGCAACAAATTGTGGCCGACGGCTTTTTGATTGCGTTCGACATTCGTCACGTAGGTCACAATGCCTTGCGGCGCCAATTGCAAACTGGTGATGTAAGGGGTTTTCTCCAGCATACGTTCCGCAAAAATGGTGAACTCTTCTGGCGTAAAGTCAGGGCGAGACTGCACAAATGCTTCCAAGCTGTCGGTCAGTCTGAATTTGCTATCGAGCGCCGCTTGCAGCGAGATGGCCAGCCCTTGCAACCGCTGTTGGTACAGGTAGAGATCGTCGCGCTGCTTGGCCTCTTTCTCGATGTAGCGCACGCTCAGCGCTACCGTTCCCCAAATCACGCAGGCCAGAACCACAATGGTAATGTGCAGCGGATTGGCCTTGTAGAGCGAATTACTCGTGACATTCTGATCCACCAAAATGCCGCGATAAAGGAAGTAGTTCGACGCCAAACGGAACAGATGCCCCGCCGCGTTGGCATCGCCATACACCGAGGCGTATTGGGTAAAACAAAACTCCGCCCCCATCGTGAGCGCAAACGAGATCATCAAATAATGCACTTGCAGCGACTGGTAGCTGCGGCGGCGCATCCAAACGCCAATGGCCGCCAACAACACAAAGCTGATGACCACATATTCGCTGTAAATTTTAAACGGCGTGAGTCCTTGGCCATCAAGAAAAGCATCAGGGAAAATTTCGAGTGGATAGATGGCGCAAACACCAGTCGCGGTCGCCAGCACCAGCACCTTGATGTACTGCTCGACATAGCGACACTGAAATGGACAAAGGAACACCAGCGCCAAGCCCATGGATTCCACCAAACGGGCCAGAATCCAGAATTGCGTGGGCGGGTTGTTGCCCAGCCCTTCGGCAAAGAGCGAGCCTTTGTAACTGAGGGTATGTGCCAAATCGACAAACGCGACGCATAAATACAGGGTACTGAGTAACGCGAGCGGACGTGCATCCTTGTGGGTCGAGGCTTTGTAGCCTGCTAAGGCAATCATGCCGGAAACAAATACGGTGGTCAGTTCAATGATGGCGTGAAACGTCACGAAATCGTGACGTGACAGGATCCAGAGCAGCCCTAACACGGCGGCCAGCAGCAAGGATTGTGTCGACCTGACAAAACGACTTTTGTCAGTGAACTTCAAACTTTCCAACGCGTCCTATCCCATTGATTTGTTTTTTTAAGGGTGAAAGGGTCGTCTCTGATCATCTCGACCAGAATAAACAGCCACAGGAAATAATGGCCGGCACGGTCACTCTGGGTGAGCATCACCAGAATTCGGTGCTTCGTCTGTTTTTGACTTAGTGACTTTTTGAATAGTAACGTGGTTCATAAAAATGGGTCAATTCATTGACACCATAAATGCAGGGGCTATCGCCCAAAAACGGTCAATTAAACCTCATTTTCTTGATGGATATAACAAATAATTGACGCGAAATCAGTCTCATTTTCCTTCAGCGAATTGCGTGAAACAATGTGCAGTAGATTACTTAAAACTAGGTGCTGTAGATTCCTCGAAACTAGGTGCATTAGATTGCTTGAAACACGGTGACTAATATTACCCCTTCAGGAGTGTGGTGATTTTTGTGCGGGCGAGTAGAATCACATCTTTACCACTGATGATACTGACGCCATGAAACCCGATCGATTGACTGCCATGCAGCAGATCATTGATGCGGTGCAAAAGGAATTCCCGCTTTATCAACAAGACACCTTTGTCTGCGGCCCCGACAACACCTGTGTCGGCTGCCCGAAAAAACTGATGGAACTGGTCGATAGCGAACTCAGCTATTGGCAACACCAAGTGACACGCGGCCTGCCGCCTTCATTCGACGAACTCAACCGATTCGGCAAACTGTGCAAAAACGTGCGCCGCGCCTTGGTGCGCAATGGCCGAATCGCGGTCACTGAGTCGTAATCATTCACCGGTAACGCCACTCTGTTCACCAGCAACGTCACGGCTCATCGATACGACACCGATGAAGATGAAAAGGCGCAGCGGCATAAGCTCACTGCGCCTGTGTGGTGTAATGTGGCGTGGTAAGTCGTGTGTGATTTGGCTTGCTACGCTTTGCGAATCCGCGCTGGCAGGGATTGGCGAGCCGCCGCGCCGACCACCCAGTCGAGCAGCACGCCCGGGCTTTGCCGGGTTGGGTCAATCAAGCCGATATCGTTGATGTTGACGCCATCGCTGCGCTTCATGTTGACTGGTTGCTGCTTGTCGCCAATCCAGTGCGCCCGCTCGCCGAGTTCAGTATGGCCAAAACCGTGCTCGAAACCGAGCGTGCCGGGGCGAATACCCTCCAGCACCATCGCCACCGCCATCATCTGCGCGCTGGGGGTTTCAATCACAAACCGATCACCCGTTTCAATCCCCGCCGCCTTGGCATCGTGTGGATGCATGTAGACCGGGTTGTCACCTTTGATCGCGTTGAGACGGGGCGACAAATTCGACACCGCGCTGTGAATGTTGGACTTAAAGTTGGTCAGGCTGAACGGCCACTCGTGCGACGGATAACGCACTTCCAGCGGCGTGCCGTCGGCCAGTTTTTGCGGATACCAGGTCGGGCAGCCGCTGTAGCGTTCGCCGGTCATGGTATTGCGCGACGTCGCCAGCTTTTCGTTCCAGATCGCAACCGGATTGACCCATTTGTATTTCATGGTATCGCCTTTGTAGGCTTCGGTCGCATCCTCAAACCGACCGCCGCGCGCAAAAATGTACGCCACCCGCTTCATTTCGTCCGCTGTCAGTGCCTGCTGCATGGCGGGCATCAGGCGCTCCAGCCCCGACCATGCGATGTCTTCCGCCGTCACTTCCGGTACGCCGCCTTTGACATACGCCAGGTTGGCCGCCGAACGCAGGTAGAAATCCTCCGCGCTATGAATGCCGTGCCAGTTGCCTTGGGCATCGGCAATGGCGTTGTCACCAAAACCGCCGAGCTGCATTTTCTTCGCCACGTCGATCAAAAAGTTTTCCAGACAGATCGAGCGCCCATCCGCCGTTTTGGCCGTGCGCGGCGCCACAACCGGCCAGCGCGCCGTGACGGTTTTAACGGGCACGTCATGCCACGGGCCGGCCATGCCCCAGCTTTCGTACGTGACGGTATCCGGCACAATGTAGTCCGACAGCGTGGTGGTTTCGTTGATGAACGCATCGACCGATACGATCAGCCCCAACTGCTTCGGATCTTTGAGTTTTTCTTCCAGCAGCGCTTTGAGCCCCGGCACCCCGTAGATCGGATTGGCAATGTGGTTGATCCACGCTTTGATGCGATACGGATAGCCGTCCATCGCCGCCGACAAGTGTTCGGTCAGCAGTGGCGCGGATATCGGATACCACGGTGCACGCGTTGGGTAAGGTGACTCGCCGGCTGCTACGCGACGCCGGTATTCACTGCTTTTGTGATACGGGAATTTGCTTCGCGACAGGAAAATGCCTTTGGGCGCGACCTTACCGGCAAACTGGTTGAAGTTGTAACGCGGGCCATCGCCTGAGGTCGGATAACCGCCCGCTTTGGCCATTGCACCGCCTTTGCGGTTGATGTTTCCCACCATGGCATTGAGCATCATGATGGTGAACGCGTTGTAAAACCCGTTGCTGTGCATGTTGCCGCCGTGGGTGTCCACCACCGCTTTGGGGCCATAGCTGGTAAAGCGCTGTGCCAGCGCGATGATTTGCGCCTCGCTAATACCACACTGCTGGCTGTAATAGGCCAGATCGTATTTAAACGCCTGCTCTTTGAGGTGCTGCAGCGACGATTTAACCGTAACGGACTTGCCCGCCAGCATCACCTCGCGCGTGACAAACAGCGCCGCTTCGTCTGGTTCGGTATTGAGCGCAAACTCGTCGCTACTTGCACTCACCACCACATACGGATCGCTGTCTGAACGTGCTTCACCGTCAAACGGCAACCCGACATCCGATGCGCGCAGGAAGCTGCCGCAACGCGGATGCTGCTCGTCACTGATCACTAAATGGGTCGCGTTACACCAGTGCGCCGTGCCGGCACGCTGCATCGCGGCCACACCCGGCTGAGCCAGAAATGTCTGGTTGTAACGCTGATTGGCGATGATCCACTGAATCATGCCAAGCACCAGCGCAGAATCGGTGCCCGGTTTGATCGCCAGCCAATCGTTGCGATCGCCCGCCGCTAAGCTCGACGACCCCGCTGGCAAGCTGGGCGTGACCACAGTGTATTCGAGTTTGCCTTCGCTACGCGCATTGGCAAGCTGGCGCGCCTGACGCTTGAATGGGTTACCCGCCTGCGCTGGCGACATGCCAATAAACAGAATGTATTCGGCGTGGTCGAAATCCGGTTTGAGGTGAGCGTATTTATCCAAATCGTTGAGGAATGCGCCGCTGCCGGCACGAAACGCATAGCCGCAATACGAGCCATGATGGCCAAAGTTGCGTGTGCCGAAACTGTTAAACGCAAAGCGTTTGATGATGTCATCCCGCCCCTCGTTGCTGGCATTGGTCACCAGCAACTGGTTGGCTTTCGGACCATATTCCGGGTTATCGGCATCCAGCGGCGTGGTGAGGTCGCGAATGGCACGCAACCCCTCGACATGCCCTTCGCCAAACAGATCGCCCCCTTCGACAATCTCCTCAATCAACTGCTCGTAGCTGATCGGCTCCCAGCGCCCTTCACCACGTTTGCCGACCCGTTTCAGCGGCTGTGTGATTCGGTAAGGGCTGTTTTGCATGTCCAGCATTGCATTGCCACGCGCACATGCTGTTGAACGGCCTTGCAACCCCGCTTCGCCCGCCATACTCAGGTAGGCATCTTTGACTGGCGTCGCAAACGGAATCGCATTTTGCTGTGACAGCGGATGATACGGGTTACCGCTGATGCGCAGTATGTCATCGTTACGATTGTCGATGCGCACGCGCAGGCCGCACAACGTCCAGCAGCCAAAACACATCGAGGGCGCGACGCGCTGATTCGGATTGGGGATCAGACTGCCGTTGCGATTAACGCGGTATTCCGGCTCCAGCGAATTACCATGATGCGGATCGCGGGTAGCCTGCCCGGCTTTACCCTCCACAATCCCTTCGACCATGTGTTTAGTGGTGGTTGCGTACCCGACGGCAAATGCGCCCACACCACCGACGGCAAGGCCCGACTTCAAAAACTGACGGCGTTTGTTGTCCATGTTCTGTTTCTCCTACTCGTGGTGTGTCAGTGCGGATGAGGGATGGGTTTGCGCGCGATGTTGCACCAGTTCACTGCCCAGCAGTGCCAGCGCCAACCACAAACCGAACATGCCCGCGATGCCGAGCGCGCCATTAGCGCCCCAAGGCAATTCATACGGATAAGGCCCGACATCGAACTTAGGAATGGTCTGCACCTGCATCATGGTGACCCAGCGCACCAACCAAGCAGCGACAAGGCTGAGTGCCATCATGCCAATCAAGCCCAACCCGCGGGTTCGCTCATGCAAGCTCAAAAATGCCCATGCGATACAACCCAGCAGCGCCGCAGTCAGCAGCGCCAGATGCTGCGTCCATTGCGCATTTTCATACAGCGAAAACGTTGGGTTATTGGCCGCCCAAATCGGCACTAAAATCAGCGCCAGCATCGCACTGAGCGACACGGTTTTCTTCAGTAAACTGAGATCAAAGCTGCTCAGTTGCGCCGAAATGGCTTTCGGCACCAGCAGATAAACAAACAGGCTAAAACCGACGGCGGCCAGAAACGCGGTGATAAACCACAGCAGCGGCGCGGCGGGTTGATGCCACAGCGGACGTGCGCTCACGGCGGCAATTTCCGCGCCGGTATAGAGCGCAATCGACAGCCCCGAGAACATAGTCAGCGTCGCCACCAGCAGCATCAAACGGCGCGAGGTGCGCCATTGTCCGAGCGACAGTTGACCAACCCAACGCAGCACGAAACCATGGTTTTGCTGCAGCGCAATCAAATCGGCGCGCAGATAGAGCCAAGCCGTCGCCACCGCCAGCGCTGAAAACAGCGGCAGAAATAGCGAGCCCAGCGACATCCACGACCACGGCGTAATGTAAGCGTAGAAGTGCCACGCTCGGCCGGGTTGATGCAAATCGCCAGTCAGTGCCAACGGGCCAACCATGGCGCCAATCGCCAACGTAAGCACCAGCGCGGCACGCAAGCGGTGGCTGCTGCGCCCTTCAAACAGTAACGCAATCAAAAAGAGCATGGCCGCGGCGTACGCCGAGCCAATGTAGAAGAAATACTGCACCGCCCACGGTAACCAAGCGATCGCTTGCGGCGCAACCAACACTTCGGTGATGTTCATGCGTGGCCTCCTTGCGGCTCGTAAATGGCGGCTTTGCCTTGAATGTGCGAGGTAAAGCGTTCATCCATGCCGAGATAAAACACATGCGGCTGGGTATTGGCTTCCGGTTTCAGCACTTTCAGTTCGCCTTGATGCTGCGCCATCAACTGGCGAATCTGGCTATGCGGATCGTTCAAATCGCCGATAATGCGTGCGCCGCCGACACAGGTTTCCACGCACGCCGGCAGTAAGCCTTGTTCCAGACGATGCGCACAGAAGGTGCATTTATCCGCTGTCAGGGTCTGTTCGTTGATCACCCGCGCATCGTAAGGACACGCCTGCACACAATAGGCGCACGCTACACAGCGGCTGTTGTCCACCATCACAATGCCATCCTCACGCTGAAAGGTGGCCTGCACCGGACACACCGCCACGCACGGCGGGTTATCGCAGTGGTTGCACAAGCGCGGCAGCGTGAACGCTTTCACCTGCTGAGTCGCCTGCAAGCCATCCGTTAAGGTCACTTCGTACTGTTTGACGGTGGTGCGAAACTGGCCGATGGGCATCTGATTTTCGACACTGCACCCGACCGTGCAGGCCTGACAGCCCACGCATTTGCGCAGGTCTATCAACATTGCATAGCGTTTGCCAATTTGTCCTTTGCGGTTCGGCGCTTGGTTATTGCGTATCACGGTACTGGCCGTTGCCGTGCCAATCCCGGTCACCGGGATTAACGCAGCACCAGCGGTCACCGCGCTGAGAAAACGTCGTTTGGTGGAATCCATCACTCACCTACTGAATTGGGTTGGGTGAGTTGATTGTCAGCAATGCGCGACGCGGTCGGTATTGTGGTTTTCCACATACCCGGCGGTTCATTGATCTAAAACAAATGGGGCATGATGCGGGTTGCTGTTATCCTAGTCGCCAGTTGATGCATTCAGGGATGAAGACCGCATGTTCACTTCGTTAGTTTGCCGTTTGATGTTCCCCATCCTGCTGGGGTTGTGCTTGTTGAGCGCGCAAAGCATCGCGGCACAACAGGCGGCCAATCAAGTTAAGTCTTCCAAAATCAAGCCTGTCGTTGATGTTGGGGTGTTGGCGATTCGCGGCAATCTGGCAGCAAAGCAGCGCTGGCAGCCGACCATCGATTGGCTCAATCAACACATTCCGGATGCCGAGTTTGTGCTGCATCCGCTCGATTTAGACGGCATGCTGAATGCGGTGAAATCGCAGAGCATGGAGTTTATCGTCACCAACCCCGGTCAGGCGGTGCGCCTCGGCAGGCAGTACGAGCTGTCGTGGATGGCAACACTCACTAATCGCGCGCCGAGTCATTCTAACGACGCCATCGGTTCGGCGTTGGTGGTGCGAGCCGAGTCCCCTTATCAGCAACTGGCGGATATCGCCGGACATTCGATGGCGGCGGTCTCCGAGCGCGCTTTTGGTGGCTACCTCACGCTGCGCTATCAGGTGTTAGAACTTGGCTTTCATCCGAATGATTTTTTCGCCAACGTGCGCTTTTGGGGGTTCCCGATTGACGCCAACCTCTATCAGTTGCGTGATGGGTTTGTCGAGGCGGCAGTCGTGCCTGCGTGTTTGCTGGAAACCATGACCCGTGAAGGACTGCTGGAGGCCAATCGCTATCGCGTACTCAACGTCGACACCAACGCAGATTTCCATTGTCAGGTTTCGACCCACCTTTATCCGAATTGGTCGTTTGCCAAAACCGACCGCGCATCGGCGCCACTCGCCAAACAAGTCACCCGCGCGCTGCTTGCCATGCCTGCCGAAAGCCCGGCCGCCATCGCCGCTGGCGCGTCCGGTTGGACCTCACCGGTCAGCCTGCTCTCTATCGATAAACTCTATCAGGCGCTCGATCTGCATCCATTGCAGGAGCCGTGGTGGAAAGAGGCGATCCGCTGGTTACGTTTTCATCAGGAGTGGGCTTGGGCGCTGTTTATCGTCGTGGTGGTATTGAACGCCTACCACTTCTGGCTCGAGTACCGGTTTAGCAAAAGCCAACAAGCCCTGGAGAAAACGCAGCTGCGCCTCAAAGAGAAAAGCGAACAGTTGGAACACGCGCAGCGCGTGGCGATTGTGGGCGAACTCGGCAGCAGCTTGGCGCATGAAATCAATCAGCCACTGGCGGCGATTCGTAACTACAGTGAAGGCGGTTTGCTGCGCGTGGCAAAGCAGCGCCCGACAGAAGAGATCACGCCGGTGTTTGAAAAGATTCAGGCGCAGGTCGATCGCGCCGATGCGATCATCAATCGGCTGCGCAACCTGATCAAAAAACGCAGCCTTGAAAAGCAGCCGTGCAATATCGAAACCCTGCTCGACGAAACACTGGAACTGATGCACTACCGCTTGCAAAAATACGAGGTGGCAGTCAGCCGCAGCAGCGAAGGCGACGTCATTGCCGTGGCAGCAGACCGCGTCGGTATGCAGCAAGTGCTGGTGAATGTACTCAGCAATGCCATCGACGCCTGCCTGCTGTATCAAGAGCGTGAAGCATCCGGCAGTTATCAGCCCAAAATCGCGCTACATACTGATTATCAAGCCGAGACGCTGTACATTCGCGTGGTCGATAACGGCACCGGACTGGAACACGGCACCCCGAGTGAAGCGTTTGTCAGTCACAAAGCGCATGGCCTCGGATTGGGGCTGGCCATCTGTCGCGATGTGATGGAAAGCCATGGCGGGCAAATCAGCCTGATGTCCGTCGAGCCACACGGCTGCATCGTCAGCCTTTCTCTGCCCTATTGGGCGTAAATTCAGGAGCGCATGAATGAGTGAATCGAATCCACACCTGCCCGTCTATGTGGTTGATGACGATGAATCGGTGCGTGATTCTCTGCAATTTATGCTGCAAGAGCACGGTTTCCACGTCACCACCTTTGCCAGCGGCAAGGCGTTTCTCGACGGCGTCAATCCGCTCAAACCCGGCTGCGTGATTTTGGACAGCCGCATGCCCGAGCTGCGCGGACAGCAAGTGCACCAACGGCTCAACGAGGCCAACAGTCCGCTGGCGATCATCTATCTGACCGGTCACGGCGATGTGCCGATGGCGGTGGATGCGCTACAAGCGGGCGCGATTCACTTCTTTCAAAAACCCGTCAAAGGCGACGAACTCGCCGCCGCCATCACGCAAGGGCTGCAACAGTCAGCATCGAAGCTAGATCTGCTGGCGGCAAAAACCGCATTTGAATCGCTGACGACACGGGAGAAAGAGATCCTCAAACTGCTGATTGCCGGCAAACGCAACATTCGTATCGCCGACGAGCTGTGCATTGCGCAGCGCACTGTCGAAGTGCATCGCGCCAATCTGATGAAAAAGTTTGCTGCCAGTACCGTGGCCGAACTTGCCTACGTCTACGGTCAACTGGCCAAGGTGATGCGCTAAATCGTTCGAATTCGGTCGAATAGCGACCGCACCCTTTCGGCATCGTCCAAGTCGGCGCATACGCGCCACAAAACCCTCACAAAAAACAAGTCATTCATTCACCTAGATACCAAAATGACCAAATAACACATAAACTTAAGTTTATATTTCAAACATAAAATTTACACAATACAACCTTTTGATCACAGAATGATGTTCAGTTAATGAATATTCAACATTGCTAATGTGCTCGCGATTGCAGGTCTTGCATGACGAAAAAAACTGAAGGTGTCTTCAGCTAATCTTAAGTTTAGATTCGCATGATAGCGCCATCGTTTCATCGTCAGGTTTATTCTTCATGTCAAACTCAGGTCGTCTTTCATTTCCGCGTCTCCCCATGAGCATGACCACGCTCATTGTGGTTTTCGCGGTCTATTTTGGTACGGTGATGAATTATCCCGTGCTGAAGACTATTTTCCGTTTGAGTGCGGATGTCTCCAATCCGTTGTTTGCCTACACAGCGCCTGTTCTTCTAACTTGCGCCTTCATTATTATTTTCTCCGCATTTGCCTGGCCATACTTTTTCAAGCCGTTTATGGCATTTGTGGTGCTAACATCCGCTGCAGCGCTGTATGCCGAAGTCAATTTTCAAACGCTGTTCGACACCACCATGATGGAAAGCGTGTTTGAAACCAACTCTTCAGAAATATCGTTTTACCTCAACACGGCGACGCTTCTTTACTTGTTCGGCTTTGGTGTGGTGCCGTGTCTCTTCCTCGCCATGGTGCGCATCACGCCGCACCGCACTTGGATGCGCGCGATCGCATCGCGTGTGGGCATCGTCATCATCGCGGTCGCGGGGATTGGCTTGATTGCGGCCACCAGCTACAAAGACTACGCCTCCGTCGGTCGAAACAATCACTATCTGAACAAAATGATTATTCCCGCGCATCTCTACAACGGCGCGAAATACCTTAACAAAACCTACTTTGAAACCAAACTGGCCTACCAAACCTTGGGGACCGATGCCAAGGTTGCAGCCGCACCAAATGGCAAACCCACGCTGATGGTGGTGGTGCTGGGTGAAACCGCTCGTGCGATGAATTTTGCCTACAACGGCTATCAGCGCGACACCAACCCCTACACCAAAGACATGGGTTTGATCGCGTTTCAGGACGTCTCGTCGTGCGGCACGTATACCGCACTGTCGGTGCCATGCATGTTCTCGAACATGACGCGTGATAGCTACAACAAGCCACGTGCTGCCGCGCAAGACAATGCGCTCAATGTGCTGCAACACGCCGGGGTTGATGTGCTGTGGATCGATAACGACGGCGGCGACAAAGGCGTCGCGAAAAAACTGCCCTATCTGTCGATTGACGCCTCACTGAAAAATGACGACTGCAACGGCTCAACCTGTTTTGACGTGGCCATGCTCAGTGATGCGAAAAAGTTCATTGACGACGGCGCACGCAACAAACTGCTGGTGCTCCACACCATCGGAAGCCATGGCCCAACCTACTGGCAACGTTATCCCGATGCACAAGCGCCCTTCCAACCCGCGTGTAACCGCAGTGATATCGAAAACTGCAACGACCAACAAATTGTCAACGTGTACGACAACACCTTGGTCTACACCGACTACGTGTTAGCACAAGTGATCAATGAGCTGAAAAGTGTCTCTAACGATTACAACGTGATGCTGACTTACATTTCCGACCACGGTGAATCACTGGGGGAAAGTGGCCTGTATCTACACGGCACCCCTTACGCGATTGCTCCCGTCGAACAAACGCACGTGCCTTGGCTGCTTTGGATGCCAGAGCAATATGCGCAGCAGAAAGGCTTGAATACGCAATGCCTCAAAGACAAAGCGAAAACAAGCGCGCTGTCACACGACAACTTATTCCATAGCCTGCTGGGCTTTTATGGTGTGCGTACCGAGGTTCAGAACAGCGAGCTGGATATCACGCAAAGCTGCCTTTTAGATTCATAACCCCTATTTATAGAGTTCTCATTCAATGCAACAGGAAGTCATCATTAAACGCACCGGGGTGCACCGGATTGTTTATACCTTTGTCCACAGTTTTAACGGATTCAAGTGGCTGTGTAAGCACGAAGCCGCGTTTCAACAAGAGCTGATGCTCTTCGTGCCACTGACCGTGTTCGCGTTTTGGTTGGATCTACCCGCCATGCATACCTTACTGGTGATGTTAAGCATGGTGTTCGTGTTATTTGCTGAGATGGTCAACACCGCCATTGAAGCCGTGGTGGATCGTATCGGTTTGGAATATCACACACTGTCTGGCGTTGCGAAGAATATCGGGTCGGCGCTGGTTCTTTTAGCCATGGGATGTTCATTGGCTGTTTGGGGTACCGTATTATGGCTACACTAATTTCTGCGTTCACTGGCGAGCGCGCCAAATTTAAGTTGGGTGCGCTGCTGCCATTGCTGTGCTTTGTTTTGATTGATTTGCTGCTGCTGAGTTTGTCACGTCTGATGCTCTCAGTGTGGCAAAGCGAGCGCGTGTTTTCGACCACCGATTTTGGCCAGATTTTTATCGGCGGCCTGCGAATCGATATCTCGTCGGTCGGTTATCTGTTTGCACCTGCGCTGCTGCTGATCATCGCCGCCACGCTGCTGCGTGCGACGCGCTATATTCGTCTGCCGCTCAAAGTGTATTTGGTGGCGGGCAGCCTGCTGTTTCTGTTCTTTGAACTGATCACGCCCACCTTTATCCTTGAATACGACCTGCGCCCTAACCGCCTGTTTATCGACTACCTGATCTATCCCAAAGAAGTGTTCTCGATGCTGGCCTCTGGCTACAAAACCGAAATTGCGGTGACGTTTGTCATCCTGTTTTTGGCCGCTCGCTTACTGAGTAAAGTCTTTGATGCGTTGTGGAGCGCCGACGTGAAAGGCGCCGTGTTACCACAATTGGCGATGCAACTGGTGCTAACGTGTTTGGTGGTGCTGGGCGCGCGCGGAACCTTGGAACACCGCCCGATCAACCCGGCGTTGGTGGCGTTCTCAACCGATCACCTGCTCAACGATTTAAGCATTAACTCCGCCTATTCGGTGGCGTTTGCGTGGAAACAAGCGCAGAAAGAGATGTCGAGCGCCGACTTCTACGGCCCGATGGATCAGCAAACCTTGTTGCGTGAAATTCACCGCACCATGCAAAACCCCGCGGCGGATTTCGCCGATCCAAGTGCGCCGACCAAAACCATGCACACCACCAGCTTTCCCGGACGCAAAAAGAACCTAGTGATTCTGCTGCAAGAGAGCTTGGGCGCCCGTTATGTGGGCAAACTCGGTGGCCTGCCGCTGACCCCCAACCTTGACAAAATCATGGATGAAGGCTGGAACTTCACGCGGCTATACGCCACAGGAACACGTTCAGTGCGCGGGATTGAAGCGGTGGTTACCGGCTTTACGCCAACGCCAGCACGTGCGGTGGTCAAACTGGGTAAATCACAACAGAACTTCTTCACACTGGCGAGCTTCCTTGGCAATCAAGGGTATCGTACCCAGTTTATTTACGGCGGTGAAGCGCACTTCGACAACATGAAGACCTTCTTCCTTGGCAACGGTTTCCAAGATATCGTTCAAGGCAGCGATTTTGCCAAAGTCGATTTTACCGGCTCTTGGGGCGCATCGGATGAAGATCTGTATGATCAAGCCAACAAAGAATTTACTGAACTCCACCAACAAGGAAAGCCGTTCTTTAGCTTGGTGTTTACTTCATCGAACCATTCACCATACGACTATCCAGACGGTAAAATTACGCCTTACGACAGCGACAAACAGACGCGCAACAACGCCGCGAAATACTCGGATTATGCGCTGGGCGAATTTGTCAAAAAAGCCAAGCAGTCAGAATACTGGAAAGACACCATCTTTGTGGTCGTCGCGGATCACGACTCACGGGTTTATGGCGCAAGCCTTGTCCCCGTGCGTCACTTCCACATTCCAGCGGTGATTTTCGGTCATGATGTGCCGCACCAAGTGGATGATCGTCTGGCAAGCCAGATTGACCTTGGCCCAACACTGCTGTCGTTGATTGGCGCCTCTGGTGAGCATCCTATGCTGGGCAACGATTTCACCAAACCGCTGACGGCTTCTCAGCCGCGCGCGATGCTGCAATACGACAAAAACTTCGCGTACTTAAAAGCGGGCAAAGCAGTCGTCTTCCAGCCTGACAAAGCGCCACAAACCTTCCTGTTGGATGGGGAAAATCTCACCCCGACTCAAAGCGATGACGCGCTGACACAAGAAGCGCATGCCTACGCCAACTTCGGCAGCATGGCATATCAAAAAGGGTGGTATAAACCTTAATCACGCAGCGTGAGCGGCGGTGCATCAGCCGCAACTCATCAACGACACATAGTAAAACGCCAGATCATCACGATCTGGCGTTTTTTATTGCGAGCAAAGCGTTCAATTAACGATTGGCATCTGCATTTTGACGGGCACGTGGCGCGCCGCCATTTTGATTTTGGCCATTGCGGTTTTGACCATTGCCGCGGTTTTGGCTACTGCTGCGACTTTGGCTATTACGGCTTGGGTTACGGCTGTTTGGGTTCTCGTTGTTCCCTTTGTTCGCACTGTTGCCGTTGCGTGGTTGATGACGCTTCGGTTTGTTCGCCGCTGTGCCCGCGTTTTGCTCGCTGGCTTTACCGTTGCGAGCGCCGCTGCGCGGTTTGGATGTCGCCCCCTCAGGCTGATCGTTCTTGGCTGGCGCTCGGCCTTGGCGCGCCTCACCTTGACGCGATGGCTTAGACTTACCGCCCGCGTTTTGATTTGGCTTTCGGCCTTGCGAGGCCGGCTTTTCGCCTTGTGCATGGCGTTCGCCCTGCACCGCTGGTTTTTTCGGTTTCTTCGGTTTTTTCGGTTTAATTGGGCGAGTGTCCAGTTTTGATTCTGGCACAGTGTTGGTCGGCTTAAAGCCGTCCAGTTCTACGCGCGGCAAGACTTGCTGAATCAAACGTTCAATGCCAAACAGATCCGGCGCTTCTACAGCACACACCAAAGAGATCGCGCGACCTGCTTCACCCGCACGGCCCGTACGGCCAATGCGGTGCACATAATCTTCCGCTATGTTTGGCAGCTCAAAGTTCACCACTTGAGGCAGTTGCGGAATGTCGATGCCGCGCGCCGCGATGTCGGTCGCAACCAACACGCGCAATTCGCCCGATTTAAATTCGGCCAAAGCTGTCGTACGTGCGCCCTGGCTCTTGTTGCCATGAATCGCCGCCGCTTTAATGCCTTCTTCATTCAAAAATGCTGCCAGCTTATTCGCGCCGCGTTTGGTACGGGTAAACACCAGCACTTGCTGCCAGTTGCCATCTTTGATGAGTTTCACCAACATCGGCGCTTTCTTTTTCACGTCGGCTGGGTAAACACACTGCTCGACCGTTTTTGCCGTGGAGTTCGCTGGGCTCACCGAGATCTCCACCGGATCGTTCACCAAGCCTTTGGCCAGCGCACGAATTTCATCGGAGAACGTGGCAGAGAACAGCAGGTTCTGACGGTTTTTCGGCAACAGCTCAAGAATCTTACGAATGTCGCGAATAAAGCCCATGTCCAACATGCGGTCCGCTTCATCAAGCACCAGCACTTCCAGTTGATCAAACTTCACCGCATTCTGGTTGTACAAGTCCATCAAACGACCTGGCGTTGCAACCAGCACATCGGCACCTTTTCGCAGACGCAGCATTTGTGGGTTGATCTTCACGCCACCAAACACCACCGCGCTGCTCAGTGGCAGGTGACGGCTGTAGGTAAATACGCACTCTTGTACCTGAGCGGCTAGCTCACGCGTTGGGGTCAGAATCAACGCACGCACCTGATTAGCACGCACACGAGGGCCACCCGTTAAACGCTCCAGAATCGGCAGCGTAAATCCGGCGGTTTTACCTGTTCCGGTCTGTGCTGCTGCCATCACATCTTTGCCTTGCAGCACAGCTGGGATCGCTTGTGCCTGAATTGGAGAAGGTGTTTCGTACCCTTTTTCCTTGATGGCTTGAAGGATTGGCGCAGATAGACCTAACGAGGTAAAACCCATAGTTGATTCTCAATAGTTAATAGAACGGTGGATCGTCGCAGAATGCGACTCCAAAAGTCCGGCATTCTGAATCTTTTAAGCCTTGGGTTCAACCAGTAATTGCAAACTCCCGCCGCCCCACGCAGCCATGCGATTTAGCTGACTGATTTTACTAAAAAAAATGAAACCATCGCCGCCATACCCCGAATTGTCGCCACATTCATCCCAGCGACATAAAACATCGTCATCTTAAGCCTATGTTAAGTCACGCGCCCTATGATGAATATCATTGAAGTCATACGGCGAATGTATCGAGGCAGATGTATCGAAGCATCCGAATAAGCGGCTCATCAGAATGAATGATGATTCGACCTAGGCGACAAATCGGTGTTTGGCAAACGAAGATAGAGAGGGCAATGATGATGCAACTGGTCGGTGAGAACCCAAAACTGCGAATCAAAAATTACTTACGTAAATTCGATCGCTACCGTAAAAACAAAATGACCCACGTGGCCAACCTGCTGCTGTCGGTACTCGGAAACACCCGTGACGCGCAACCTGAGTTAGTCGCGGCCAACGACGTCAAACAAATTTTGATTGTGCGCAGCAACGACCGCGTCGGCAACACGGTATTTTTGATTCCGTTCATTCGTCAGGTTCAGCACCACTATCCACACGCCAAGATCACGTTACTGCTCAACAAACCATGGCAACAAACGCTCTTTGCCCATATGGGCATCGAGACGTTCGCGTTTGCCAACCTGTCGTTTTCCAGCCTGCCGGAATGCATCGCATCGCTGCGTGGTTTGCGACAACAGGTCTTTGATCTTTGCCTGTCGCCAAGCACATCGGCGCAATCGTCGATTTTGTGCGCCTTGATGAGCGCGCGCAATAAAGTGGCTGCCACCAGCCGTTACGATGCAGCATTCACCCACACGTTCCCTGTGCGTAAAGCCTATAGCCACGCGGCACTGTGTAACCTCAGCTTACTGCCGCAAATTCACTCATCAGCACAACAGGCCTCCCAGTGGAACAGCCATCAACTGAGCATCAGCACGGACGAGTGCCACGCTGGATTGGAAACCAAAACCATGCTCGCACCGGACGATTCGCTGTGTCTGGCATTTTTCCGCGGCGCACGCGGCGACAAAAAGTTAACCGATGTTGAATGGCTGAACGTTTTGCGCCAGTTTGAACGTGCCCATCATCAACCGATCACGTGGATCGAAGTGATGGGCCCTGAAATTGAAGCGCCGCTGTGTCGTGATATTCAAACCTATCGCAGCAAAAGCTTGCGTGAACTGGCCTGCTTCCTGCGCCATGCCGACGGCTTCATCAGTTGTGACACCGGCCCGCTGCACCTCGCCGATGCCGCCGGAGCCAGTTGCATTGGCCTATACACCCACACCGATCCCGCGGTGTACGGTTTGCTGGGAGAACGCTGTTTCCATATCACCGACCTCGAACACATCGACGCGGCGACCATATTGCATAGGTTAGAAGCTGCCAAATTCCTGCCGCAAGCGGCGTAAGGGAGGCTGCACGATACGTTTGTCTGAACGATGTGTCTGAACGATGCATCTGAACAAAGCGTCACCGCCCACCATGTTCCTGAGAAAAAGCAGCCGTCCTCGCTGCTTTTTCGTCAAGAATCTCCACCTCGTTATACCGTCATCTGAGAAACAGGCTTGACCTTCCCCTAGGGGGAAGCTTTATAGTCGCTGCACTTTTTATGTCATTGCCCTTTTTACATGCGCTTAAACTTCATGACGACATTCGGAATCACACTGTTGGCATTAGCTTCGCTGCTGATGTCCGGCTTTGTTGTTGGTTCGCCCGCCATGAATGTGACCCTCAGCAAGCACATGGCAATGCCATCTGTGATGTCGATGCCCCATCGCGTCAGCGCCAATTGCACCGATAACTCAAACGCAAAGCAACCCCACACCCAACATGCCCACGCCAGCGCCTCATGCGATGTCAGTCATGACATGAAGCACAGTTGCTGCGATACCACCTGCACCAACACGTTGGCGTTGATGGCATGTCTTGCGCCAATCCCATCTCGGATCAGCACGCAAACCCAATACCACGCCATCAGTGCCGGTGATGTCATTCATCGCACGCAAACCCTGTATCGGCCCCCCAGCGCTTAAATCCCAACTTTCGAACCTCGGTTTCCGCCTCGACTAACAGTTAACCGTTAACTGTTAACAGGCGGAGAGATTCTCGTGCGCGTCACGCGCTCAGTTGTGGATGAACAACGTGAAATTAAAACCATGCCTTTTGGCGCTGTCTGTCAGCGCTGCGGCTTGGGTGAACACGATGGCGATGGCGAGTGAAACCTCGCCTGCCAGCCCATCACCTCAGCCTGCACAGGCGTTGTCTCAATTGATTGAGACGGCGCTGTCGAACGACGGCATTCGTCGTCAGTATTACGCACAAGCGCAAGCGATGCGCGAAACCGGTCGTGCCAGTGCGACCTTAATGGATCCCAAACTCAAAATAGGCGTCACCGGTCTGCCCGTCGACAGCTTCAAGTTCGATGAAGATGCGATGACCAACATTTCCGTCGGCTTGATGCAGCAGTTTGAGCGCGGTGACACGCTCGATCTGCAACACAAAAAAGCCACCCAACAGGCACAAGGCGTCGACCTTCAGGTCGTCGGTCGCGAGCTGGACGTCGCCAACGCGCTGACCCAATTGTGGCTTGAACTGGGCTATCAGCAGATGGCGCAAACCATTCTGCTGGAAAATCGCAGCCTGATGAATGAGATGGTCAATTTCATTCAAACCAATTACGCGATTGGCAAAAGCGAAGCGCAAGATCTGCTCAATGCACAGCTGCAAGTCTCACGCCTAGACGAGAAGCTGCAGGCAAACGCGCAAATGCAGCAGCGCCTGACCGCGCAGCTCTCCGAATGGCTCGGCTCAGACTGGCTGCTTTCAGCCCATCGCCTTCAGGCATCGAACCAGTTGCCGTGGCCTAAGCTGGAGCAAACCCTCAACCACCCGTCGAACAACAACGCCTATTACACCGACCTCAGCCGTCATCCGGTGGTGCGCATGGCAGACGCCGCCATCGCCGCCAATCGCACGCAGGTCGATATTGCGCGCGAAGCCTACTCGCCGCAGTTCGGCGTGGAAGTGATGTATGCCTATCGCCAAGCCAACAACATGCGCGGCGAACCCGCATCGGACTTGGTCAGCGCCTATCTGACCCTCGACATTCCGCTGTTTACCGGCAACCGCCAAGACCGCAACCTCGCAGCAGCGCAGTATCAGGTCGGCGCGGCGCAATCGCAAAAAGACACCTTGCTCCGTCAGATGAACGCCAAAGTGAATGCACTGCGCGTCGATCGCGACAACCTCGCTCAGCGTCTGGCACGTTTTGACTCGACCTTGCTACCGCAAGCCAAAGCGCGCGTGCAGGCGACCGAGCGCGGCTATCAGAACAATACCGCGCAGTTTAACGACGTGATTTCGGCCAGTACGGATGAATTGGCATTGCAGCTTGAATATCAGCGCCTGCTCACCGATCGCAATCTGGTCAACAACAACCTCGCGGCGCTGCTCAGCAGTTACGAATACCAAGTCAGTCCGCCGCAGCTCTCCACGTCAACCGCCGAGCAGGAATAAGGTCACATCATGAAAAACAGTCATATTGCAATCATCGCGCTGGCCATTGGCGCAGCTCTGGGCGTAGGTGTCCAAACGTATCTCACGGGCATGAACGCCGAACATAACGCCATGAACAACACCATGAACAGCGCCGCCAGTGAAGGCAGCAAAGAGCCGCTGTATTGGGTGGCGCCCATGGACCCGAACTACAAACGCGACAAACCGGGCAAGTCACCAATGGGGATGGATTTGATTCCGGTGTATGCCGAACAAACCGCGAGCCAGAAACCGGGCACGGTCACCATCGACCCGTCGGTGGAAAACAACTTAGGCGTCAAAACCGCGCAAGCTGTGCGCGAGCCGCTGTCACCCAGCATTGAAACCGTGGGCTACATCGCCTTTGATGAGAGCCGTTTATGGCAAACCAACGTGCGCGTGGCAGGCTGGGTCGAGAAGCTCTACGTCAACGCGGTCGGCGATCGCGTGCAAAAAGACGACGTGCTGTTCACCCTCTACTCGCCCGAATTAGTGAAAGCGCAGGAAGAGTTGCTTAACGCCTATCGCACTGGGCGCAGCGCTTTGGTGAAAGGGGCGACCGAGCGTTTGGTGGCACTCGGTGTCGACCGCGCGCAGATTCAGGCCATCCTTAAACGCGGTAAAGCCTCGTCGTCTGTCGAGATCAAAGCCAAAGCCGATGGCATCATCGCCAGCTTAAATATTCGTGAAGGCGGCTATCTCTCGCCAGCGCAAGCGGTGATCAGTGCCGGCCCGCTGGAGAATGTGTGGGTCGATGCCGAAGTGTTTGAGCGCCAGTCACACTGGGTGACCGCAGGCAGTCAAGCGATGATGACGCTCGATGCGATGCCGGGACGCGAATGGCAGGGTGAAGTCGATTACGTCTACCCGATTCTCGACCCACAAACCCGCACGCTGCGTATGCGCCTCAAGTTTGCCAATCCACAGGGCGATCTCAAACCCAACATGTTCGCCAACATCTCGCTGCAACCGGTCACAGAAGACGCGGTATTAACCATTCCAAAATCGGCGGTGATCCATTCTGGCGGCATGAGCCGCGTAGTGCTGGCCGAAGGCAACGGTCAGTATCGCTCAGCGCGCATTGACGTGGGCCGTGAAGCGGGCGATCGCATTGAGGTGCGCCACGGGCTCAATGAACAAAGCCGCGTGGTCACTTCAGCGCACTTCCTGCTCGATTCAGAATCGAGTCAAACAGCCGACTTGTCGCGCATCGATGGCCTGCAAGCCGCCAGTGAAACGATTTGGGCCAAAGGTGAAGTGACCGATGTAATGGAAAAAACGCGCATGTTAACCATCAGCCACCAGCCTGTCGCGGCACTGAACTGGCCGGGTATGACGATGAACTTTACCCTCGCCAGCGACATCAACGTGGCACCGTTCAAGCGCGGACAGGCGATTGAGTTCGCGCTCAAAAAAGGCGATGACGGCCAATATCAAGTGGTCGATTACCGCATCGGTGACAACGTCATTCCCGGCGAGCTGTGGCTAACCGGTGACATCAGCATGCTGATGGCCGATTTTGGCATGATCACCCTCAAACACTTGCCGGTTGCCGAGTGGCGCTGGGATGCGGGCGAAATGAATTTCAGCGTCGGTGATGACGTTGACCTCAGCGGGCTGAAGGAAGGTCAGCCGGTTCGGTTTCTAGTGCAGAAAAATGGCACCGACTATGTGCTGAAAGCGGTTGAACGCCGCGGAGGTCAATCATGATCAACGCCATCATTCGCTGGTCGCTGCACAACCGCTTTCTGGTGTTGGTCGCGACGATTGCGCTCATCGCGGGCGGCCTGTTCAGCGTCAAACAAACGCCGGTCGACGCGATTCCCGATCTCTCCGATGTGCAGGTCATCATCAAAACCAGCTACCCCGGCCAAGCGCCGCAGGTAGTCGAAGATCAGGTCACCTACCCGCTGACCACCGCCATGCTGGCCGTGCCTGGCGCGGTGACGGTGCGCGGTTATTCGTTCTTTGGTGATTCCTACGTTTACATCATCTTTAACGACAAAACTGATATGTACTGGGCGCGCTCTCGGGTACTCGAATACCTCAGCCAAGTGGCGCCCAAACTGCCATCCAACGCCAAGCCGACGCTCGGCCCCGACGCCACAGGCGTCGGTTGGGTCTACAGCTACGTGCTGCAAGACAAAACCGGGCAACACGATTTGGCGCAGCTGCGTAGCCTACAAGACTGGTTCCTCAAGTATGAGCTGCAAACCGTGGCTGGGGTGTCAGAAGTTGCGACCGTGGGCGGCATGGTCAAGCAATATCAAATCCAGATTGATCCCGCTAAGTTGCGCGCCTACAACCTGACGCTACAACAGGTCAACGCCGCCATTCAAAACGGGAATCAGGAAACGGGCGCCTCGGTGATTGAAGTGGCCGAAGCCGAACACATGGTGCGCACCACCGGTTACCTGACCGGGATTGAAGACATTCAATCGCTGCCGCTCAAAGTGACCAGCAAAGGCACGCCGCTGCTGTTGGGCGATATCGCCGACATTACCTTGGGGCCACAAATGCGCCGCGGGATTTCGGAACTCAATGGTGAAGGGGAAGCTGTCGGCGGCGTCATCGTGATGCGCTATGGTGAGAACGCCAGCCAAGTGATTGCCAACGTCAAGGCCAAGTTGGACAGCCTGCAAGGCAGTTTGCCCAGCGGGGTGGAAATTGTACCGACTTACGATCGCTCCACACTGATCAATTCTGCGGTCGAGAACCTATGGAAGAAGCTGGCGGAAGAGTTCATCGTGGTCGCCATCGTCTGCGCGCTGTTCCTGTTCCATATGCGGTCATCACTGGTGATTGCGCTCAGCCTGCCCGTCGGCATTCTGTCGGCGTTTATCGTCATGCACTGGCAAGGCATCAATGCCAACATCATGTCGCTTGGCGGTATCGCGATTGCCATTGGCGCCATGGTCGACGGTGCGATTGTGATGATCGAAAACGTCCACAAGCACATTGAGCGCACGCCGCTGACTGACAAAAACCGCTGGCAAGTGATTGGCGATGCAGCGCAAGAGGTCGGCCCACCGCTATTCTTCTCGCTGATCATCATCACCCTCAGCTTTGTCCCGGTATTTGCGCTGGAAGGTCAGGAAGGCAAGATGTTCTCGCCGCTCGCTTTTACCAAAACCTACGCCATGGCGGCGTCGGCGGGGCTTGCCATCACGCTGGTGCCGGTACTGATGGGCTATTTCATTCGCGGGAACATACTGCCCGAGCACAAAAACCCGGTGAACAAGGCCTTGGTGAGCTTGTACCGCCCGCTGCTTAACCTCAGCCTGCGTTACCCCAAAACCGTGATTGCGGTAGCGGTAGCGTTGATGGCATCCGCCTACTACCCGACCAGCCAACTCGGCAGCGAGTTCATTCCACCACTGGATGAAGGCGATTTGATGTACATGCCGACCACTTATCCGGGCATCTCGATTGGGAAAGCGCGCGAGCTGTTGCAGCAAACCAACAAGCTGATCAAGACCGTGCCGGAGGTGAACACCGTGTGGGGCAAAATCGGCCGCGCCGAAACCGCAACAGATCCCGCGCCACTGACCATGATCGAGACCGTGATCCAACTGAAACCACGCAGCGAATGGCGTGAGGGCGTCACCCCAGCATCGCTGCGTAAAGAGTTCGACAATCTGGTGCAGTTCCCCGGTCTCACCAATGCGTGGGTGATGCCGATCAAAACCCGCATCGACATGCTGGCGACCGGGATCAAAACCCCGATTGGCATCAAAATCGTCGGGCCTGAGCTGGCAACCATCGAACGCATCGGCGCTGAGCTGGAGCCGATTTTGAACCACATTCAGGGCACTTCGTCGGTGTATGCCGAACGTGTGGCTGGCGGCCGTTATGTCACGGTCGACATCAAACGCCGCGCGGCGGCGCGTTACGGGCTGAACATCAAAGACGTGCAGCAAGTGATAGCCACGGCGGTTGGCGGCATGAATGTCGGCGAGACGATTGAAGGACTGGAACGTTACCCGATCAACGTGCGCTACCCGCAGGATTACCGCGATTCCGTGGTCAAACTGCAAAACCTGCCCTTGGTGACGCCCAACGGCGCTCGCATTGCACTCGCCGATGTGGCCGATGTGCGTTACGAAGATGGCCCACCGATGATCAAAACCGAAAATGCTCGCCCCAATGGCTGGGTGTTTGTCGACATAGACGGGCGCGATCTCGGCTCCTACGTGGCCGAAGCGCAGCGCGTGGTGGCCGATCAACTCAAGTTGCCAGCGGGCTATTCACTGACGTGGTCAGGGCAATATGAATACATGGAGCGCGCCAAAGATCGCCTCAGTGTGGTGGTGCCCATCACGCTCACCATCATCATGCTGCTGCTCTACTTCAGCTTCCGCCGGGTGGGAGAAGTGCTGATCATCATGGCTACCTTGCCGCTTGCGATGGTCGGCGGCTTATGGCTGATGTATTCGCTCGACTATCACCTGTCGATCGCCGTCGGCGTGGGCTTTATTGCGCTGGCTGGTGTGGCGGTCGAGATTGGCGTCATCATGCTGGTGTACCTCAATCAAGCTTGGCATTACACCAAACTCAAGGTTCAAGAACGCAAAGCAAATCTGACACGGCAAGACCTCAACGACGCCATTCGCGAAGGCGCCGGGCTGCGCGTGCGCCCAGTCATGATGACCGTGATGACTGTCATCATCGGCCTCATTCCGATTATGTACGGCGAAGGCACCGGTTCTGAAGTGATGCAGCGCATCGCCGCGCCCATGATTGGCGGCATGGCATCAGCATTGCTGCTGACGCTGCTGGTACTGCCCGCCATTTTTAAGCTGTGGAAACAGCGTGAAACACAACCCACACCAACCACTGAAAAGGAATAACTCATGAAAATCACTGTATTGGCTTTGGCACTAAGCCTCACTTCCCCACTAGCGCTGGCCGACATGACGCACGACGACAGCCAACAAGCCGGCATGGATCACAGCATGATGGCAACCGGTTCGATGTCGCATGACGGCATGTCGACCCCAGGTATGAATCACACTGGCATGATGAACATGGGCGAAATGTCCGATGTCGGAATGTCCGCCACAGGCTCCAAGCCAACAAAAGTAGTACATGTGCTACTTTCTGACGACATGAAGATCACGTTTAAAAAAGAGGTCGATATTCAACCCAACGACGTAGTGCAATTTGTGATCATGAATACCGGCAAAATCGACCACGAATTCTCCATCGGCTCTGCCAAAGAACAACTGGCACATCGCGACATGATGCGCTCCATGAATGGCCAACACATGCATGATTCCGGTAGCACGGTGACCGTGCAACCGGGCAAGGCCAAGCAATTGATGTGGCATTTCCAAGGTGATAACCACGTCGAGTTCGCCTGCAACATTCCCGGCCACGCCGAAGCGGGCATGGTGAAAAAAGTGACGCTGTAAACATCGCAACCTGCGATTGAGACACAAAAAACGCACCGATGGGTGCGTTTTTTCTTTCCATATCAAATAGTTTTTGTCACCGAGCGCAGCATCTATCCCGTGAGATCACAGCTCGCCGTTGGTGTCGCGTTCGTCCGGGAACAGGTATTCCATGTTGATGTTGCCTTCGGGGCTGAGGGTAAAGCGAATGTGGTCGTGGCCGATGCCGGACTGATTGATGTCCGAACACCCCAGAAACAGCTCCCAATCGTAGCTGTATTCGATTTGATAGCGGTTCTCCGCCAAATGATGCACCGACTGAATCTCGATGCCGTTGACGTTGTGCGCCATGTCATCGATGTAAGAGAGATCCGGGATCAGCTTGTCCTGAAAGGTGCTTTTATGGGCGATGAGGAAGTCTTTCAGCGCGTCGCACAGCGCCCGGCCATGTTCAATCGGTTGAGATGGGGGAGTAAAAATCACGTTTTGTTCTCCAGTTGAAATCGCGTAGGTTCAGTCAATAGAAAGGCGATTGAATACAAAGTCAGTTTAAATCCAACGACAAACGCAGCATGTCTTGATGCTGAATGCCCTGCTCAAAAATCGGCTCCGGATAGTGCTTGAGAAAGTGATCTTTCAGCACGACATCCACCCGAAAACCGAGCCGTTGATAATAGGTCAGTTGATAGCCAAAGGTGCCGGTGCCCAGCTCAACACGCTGCACGTTGCTATTTTTCAGCTCATGCAACGCAAACCGCAGCAGCTCAGAACCGATTCCCTGCTGCTGAAATGGCGCAGCGACCGACACATTGAAAATCTCAGCGGTGGTCTCATCCAGCGCTTTCACCACGCACGCGCCAATCACGGCGCCGTGGTGCGTGACGGCAAAACACCACGCGTCCTGCAAATACGTTGCGATGTTTTGCGGCGACGGATCGGCTTCCAACAGCAGTGACATCGGAATGTCATCAGGTTCAACACGTAAGTATTGCATGAGGCCTCAAATCAATGGTCGACAGGAAAAGTGCCCAACCGCGAGCATATGCAGCGGCGTGAATCTCACACTTTACTGCAATCGGCTGGAGACGGCACTCGTTTCATGGCCATCAAGTGTTTTGACATACCCTTTGGGCGAAATACCAAACTTATCTTTAAAGCGCTGGCTAAAGCGGCCTTCCGACTGATACCCACACAGGCTTGCGATCAATGCGACGTTGTTGTGCCCTTCTTGCATTAAACGAAGGGCATGATTCAAACGCACTTCAGCCAGCACTTCACGAAACTGAACGCCCTCTTGGCGCAGTTTTCGAATCATGGTAGCGCGGCTCATCGCAAAGTGTCGGGCCACATCGTCCAGCAGGTGGTCGTTGCTGGGCGAATGCGACAAATAGCGACTGAGTTTTTGAGTCAGTGAATCCTGCGACGTGGCAAAAAGGTGATGCAATGCGCCGCGCTCTGCCAATTGCTGATACAAGCCCAACACCCAATATTGCTGGGTTTCGGCGCTCAACACATGGCGGTCAAACGCATAGAGCGCATTGAGCGTGTCGCGCAAGGCAGTATCGTGAGGGAGCATGAACGAGGTGCCTGGCTCGGCGGCATTGCGCAAACTCAATTCAAGCATGGCGGGCGGCGGCGCGCAGAAAAAACTGAACATGCGCGATGAAAACCGCCCTTTGTGCGGCATGTTTTCAAAACTCAGCGACATACCTGAGCTGCACAGCAAGACTTGAGTCGCGGCCAGCTCACTCGGTTCATCCTGCCAAAAGAGTCGTTTACTGCCTGCCGTTATTTGAATCAGGCTCGGGGAATGGATACGAACATTACGCAGCGGCTGCTGCTGTCCGGCCCGAAACACGGTGACTTGATACTGATGATTCATCCATTCCCTCGCAAAATTTATTGACGCGTATACGTGGCGGTCAGTCTGGCTTTACCCAGCGCCATGCTGTTGAGGGTGAAACCAAATACGGCAGGCGGCGTGTTGGCATCCAATTGCAGTGATGCTTGCGGCAGCGCCCAAACGGTAAATTGATAACGGTGCATGCCGTCGTTGACTGGCGGACAAGCGCCACCAAAGCTTGCGACGCCATAATCGATACGCGCTTCTTTACCACCCAGTTTTGCGATATTGGCACCGCGCGGCACGGCATTCACCGATGCCGGAATATCAAACGCAATCCAATGCCAGAAGCCACTTTCTGTCGGAGCATCCGGGTCATAGGCAGTGATGGCAAAGCTTTTGGTGCCTGCTGGCGCATCTTTCCACATCAGTTGGGGTGACAGGTTTCCGCCATCGCATCCCCACCCCGCGTACTCAAAGGTTTTCGCCATCGGGTGGCCTTCCTGAATGTCGTTGCTGGTCAATTGAATGGCCTGCGCGGAACCCGCGGCCAATAGGCTGACGGTCATGATGCTATTGATGAAAAATTTCATTGCTGTTCTCCTTCGTTGGTCTGATTCAGTGTAAGCATGCATCACGACGATTGCCGACCTAAAAGTATCAAACAAACATAACAATCAGCAATATTTGATACTTAATGCTAAATGATATGGAGAGATCAATAAGGAATTCATCGCGCCGCAACCCAAGCCCCTTTACGCCGCTTCCATCAGTTTCGGCAGGCAATCCACGATCGCGTCTAGCGGGAAAATACTCTGATGTGCTCGGCACAGAACCACGGCGCCTTCAATGCTGGCGATGATGCCCAGCGCGCGGCTTTGCGCCGATGATTCCGCGTGACCTTGCGCCATCAAGTGCGCCGCAATCAATGCCTGCCACTGACTGAACACCTGCGATACCGCCGCTTTCACCGCTTCACCTTCTTCTGCCTGCGGCGCTTCAATGGCGGCAGCCACAATCGGGCAACCGGAACGAAACTGAGACTTTTTGAGGCGTTCCCGCCACTGAGCAACAAAAATGCGCAGACCATGTTGAGGCTCTGATTCAAGACACGCACGCAACTGCGCAGCAGCTTGTTCACCCGCCCAAACAATGGCTTCGGTCACAATTTGCTGTTTTCCTCCCGGGAAATTGTGATACGTCGACCCCAGCGGCGCCCCCGCAAATTTTGTCACTTCACGAATGCTGATCCCACGTAAACCGTGCAATGCCAACATCGCCGCGGCGGCCTCAATCACCCCTTGGCGTCCTTTTTCGCTACCTTTGGTCATGTGTTACACCCTTGTTATAACAATCGTCATAAGATAACATGCAGAACACAATTAAGACACTCGTTATAATAAGGAGATTATGATGAACCCAACGTCGTTTTTCACCGATGATCATTACCGGATCGGCGGCCAGTTATTCACGGCAACTGGCCCTCTTCAGGGACGCATTGTTGTGGCGGGCGCAACCGGTGTTCCGCAGGGCTTCTATCGCCGCTTCGCTCAGTTTGCGAGTGGGCAAGGATTTGAAACATTGACGTTTGATTACCGCGGTATCGGAGAATCAAAACCCGACACGTTGAAAGGCTTTGACATGGATTTGCTCGACTGGGGCAAACGGGACTTGGCCGCTGCGGTCGAGTTCATGAGTCAAGACGATGTGCCGCTGTTTGTGATTGGCCACTCTTACGGCGGACACGCATTTGGTCTACTGCCCAATCACCATAAAGTCGCCGGATTCTACGTGTATGGCACGGGGGCGGGTTGGCATGGCTACATGCCGCTGTCTGAGCAAATCAAAGTGCTGACTATGTGGCATGTGGTGCTGCCCGCGCTGACGTGGTGGAAAGGCTATTGCGCCTGGAACCGACTGGGCATGGGTGAAGACCTTCCCAAGCAAGCGTTCCATCAGTGGCGCTACTGGTGCCGTTTCCGTCACTACTTTTTTGATGATCCCGACATGGCAGGCATAGAAACCCTTTATCAGTCGGTGCGCACGCCGATCGTGGCAGCCAATGCGCTTGATGATCGATGGGCGATGCCTGAATCTCGCGATGCTTTCGTCAAACATTACAGTCATGCATCTGTCACCCGCGTGGATCTCTCCCCAAACCTGTTCGGCGGCAAAATCGGTCACATGGGCTATTTTCGCAAAAGCGCCGAACCTTTATGGCAAGTCACGCTCGACTGGTTCAAAACCCTTGCAGCGGAGCAAAAAGCAGCATGATGGTGTCGAATATTGTTCTGCATCACCTTAAATGACTCCTCACACAATTTGTATGAGACAAGGAGCGACATTGACCATTTCTTACTTCATGGGCTTAGAACACCGACACGCAATCATCACTGGACGGATAAAACCCAAAGATGATAGAACAGTCTCGCGCGTCGCACGTTCAGACTTGGGGTCAGGTCATGCGTCTCTTTTAGTCCAATGGCGGTCATCATGCAGCACAGTTTCACCTTCATCACGCATTCTCAATGGCAACACACCATCGATACCCCACGCTATTTTCGTGGTTCGATTCGCAGTGAACAGGCGTTAGATGCCGTTGTCGTGACCAATAGCGCAGGCGAGATTGTCCACCACCTGATCACGCGTGGTGCCAGCGAGGCCGAGATTTTTTGGCAAGTGCAGCACGCCGATGACTACACGTTTCATTTCACATCCCAATCGAATGTGGCGACTACCGTGACCCTCGAACTGCGGGCATTGGCATTGAAATCCGACCAAAGCGTGTTGCTCGAGGAAAACATCATCAGCACGCAATTGGCCAAGACGGCACAGCAAATCGCGCATCATGACACACAAGCGGAAGCGAACTTTTGGGCCAAGGTCGCCAGCACGGGCACACCGTTGGTTGAAGCGGATGAGGATGGGCAAACCGTGGTGACGTTTCTCTATCAGGGAGATGCATCGACCCACAATGTGATGGTGATTGGCGCGCCATATGACGGGCAAGCATATCTGACTCGGCTCGCGAGCAGTGACATCTGGTTTAAAAGTTATGTGCTACCACGCAGTAGCCGATTGTCTTACCGCTTGGCGGTCAACGTGCCGCAATTAGCGGAAGACGACTGGGTTGAGCAGTACTTTGCGGCCTACTCGACCCTGATGCTTGATCCTCAGAATCCACATCCCACGTTTGGGGATGATCAATCGCAGTTTGGCGCCGCCTCGACAATGACGTTGCCCGACGCGCCCTCTGATTCCCTGACCCACAACCATCACGCTCCCCAAGGACGTATCGAAACGCTAAACTATGCCAGCGATCAATTGGGGAACTCGCGCGTAGTGCGTATTTACCACCCCCACCCCGTTTACACGCCGCACGAGACTTCCCCGTTGCTATTGATGTTTGATGGCAACGACTATCTGACCAAAGTGCCCACGCCATTGATATTGGATAATATGATCGCGCAAGGCATCATCGAACCCATTCGCGCCGTGTTGATTGATCCACCCACCCCCAAACTGCGAGCGCAAGAACTCACCCCCAATACCGCCTACGCAACATTTCTCGCCACCGAGTTAATGCCTTGGTTGTGTGAACATCTGGCGATTCATCCGACGGCTGAAAACACCATTTTGTGTGGTTCAAGTTTTGGTGGCTTGGCGGCGATGCACATTGCGTTTCAATACCCCAACCAGTTTGGCAAGGTGCTTTCTCAATCCGGCTCGTTTTGGTGGTCGCCAGATCAGGCAACGCCAGCGTCATCAGAGGCGTCCCCTTGGTTTGCCGAGCAAGTCACCCCATCGCCACCATACGCCATCGATATCTATATGAACGCGGGCTTGTTTGAAATTAACCCCGCCTCTCATGAAATTCTGGAAAACAATCGAACACTAGCGGACATACTGCAACACCAAGGGTATGCCACCACTTTTGAAACCATCGCGTGTGGCCACGATTATTTCAGCTGGCGCGTCACCTTGGCCCACGGGCTCGTGGCCCTACTCAATCCAACACGCTGAGCTAACGCCTTTCATGGGCGAGCGCTTTGGCTTGAAATTTACCCGGCGTTTCACCAAAGCGCTGACGAAATGCTTCAATGTAAGCACTCACATTGCTGTAGCCGCTGCGCTCCGCCACTTCGGCGATCGCCATGCCTTCTTGGATCAACGTCAGCGACGTCACGATCTTTGACTGTTGCCGCCATTGGCTAAACGTCAACCCTGTTTGTTTGGTGAAAATTCGGCTTAAGGTTCGCACACTCACACCCCATTGCGAGGCGAGCTGCTCTTGAGTTAAATCACTCGATGGCGATTTCATCAGTTCATCGGCAATGTTGCGCGCCCGTCGGTCGGACGGCAGAGGCAACCCCAAAGGCAGTTCTTCCAACTGCTCAATGTCATACGCCAATAGCGCCAATAAATGCCCCATATAATTCGGCGGGGAATTCGTCCCATCAAGTTGACGAATGCGTTCAAGCAATGCGCTAAGAAATGCATTCATGCCATACACCCCTGGCTCCGACGGAAAACCATCGAGGTCGGAATAATCCAAATTGAGCACATACGCTTGAACGGAAGAGAAGATCTTCACCTTGTGGGAACACGCTTTGGGCGTCCACCCCACCGAGCCCGGTGTGATCACCCATTGTGCCTTTCCGGTTTCCACATTGATGATGCCGTTTTTTAGCCAATACAGTTGACCCCAAGAGTGCTCATGCCAAGGCGTCTCTTGCGTTTGGGTAAGATTGAGTGAGTCGATCTTGATAATCATGGCCGATGAACCGTATTAAATGTCAATATAACGATAATAATATCACCAATGAATCATGTACATTCCTTCCATAACGCTCAAAGATGAGAATGAGATGCATCTCTAGAATAAAGCGATGCCCTCACACAGCACACGGCGTCGCCAAATTTTATCGATCCGCTCACCCAAATTGAAAGGCTCCTGCACATGTCACGCTTCAACCCCATGTTTTTTCTGTTCATTGCGACCTTGATTTTTCCACGTTGGGGAAACGCGGCGAATGTGGCTCCATCTAGCTCTCATTCCGTCACAGAAAAACGCGTCATTGCGCTCACGTGGTCATCCGCCGAAGCCTTGTTAGCGCTGGGGGTAACCCCCGTTGGTGTGGCCGACCCGCAAGGCTATCGCGACTGGGTTCAATGGCCGTCCATGCCCAACACTGTCATCAACATCGGCACACGTTCGGAGCCAAATCTGGAGCTGATCCATACACTCAAGCCGGATTTGATTGTGGCAGGCCCCGCTCTTCATGACATCTTGAGCGCCACAGTGGATGCCAATGTGCTCATTCTTGATACCTTTCGCGCCGACCATGCCAATAGCAAGGCGATTGATGAAGACTTCCTTAAGCTGGCACACGCCATCGGGAAAACCAAGCAAGCCGAACACGTGTTACAGCAACGCGCACAGGCAATCCAAGGTTGGAAGCAACAACTTGAACAACATTTTTCCGGCCATCTCCCGAAAGTCACTATTGTGCACTTTTTAAGTACCACCACTGCGGCAGTATATGGGCAAAACTCCTCTGTCGAGTATGCGTTGACCCAATTGGGTATCGATGCCGCGATGCCGACATCTTCAACCGCTTGGGGACAGACGCCATTACCGATCCAGCAATTAACCGCCGTCGGTTCCCATGTGCTCATCTACATTCGACCGTTTGCAGACGAGAAAAAACTCTTTTCCAGCATCCTGTGGCAGCACATGCCCTTCGTAAAGCAAAACCACTTTCTCGCCATCGAACCCAGTTGGACGTTTGGCAGCGCGCTCTCCATTAAACGCTTAGCCCAAGTCACCGCACAAGCGCTGCTTACCCTAGACACGCCCTAGCGCCATTTGGCCCAAGTACCTTCTCGATTAAACCCCATAAAAACACAAGGAAATTGACTGTGAAATTGTTCACTTACGCTCCCATTGTGCTGAGTCTGCCTTTCATTCCCACACTTTCTCATGCATCTGGCGACGATTCGGTTGAAACAGTGACGGTAATTGGCAGCGAGCTGATGAGCCCCAAAGTCAGTAGCTCGACAGGGCTGTCATTAACACCTGAAGAAACGCCGCAATCGATCACCATTCTCGATGCCGATTACATTGAGCAACGCCATCTCTCTTCGATTGATCAGGTGTTGGATCGCGTGATTGGCATCGGCTCACTGAAAACCGACGACGTGAGAAACGAATTTCAATCGCGCGGCTTTGAGATTAACAGCTATCAGATCGATGGCATGCCATACAGCTGGGGAGACACCGCTGGATTCAGCGGCCAAACGCAGATCGACACCGCGATCTACGAACGTGTTGAAGTGGTGCGCGGCTCAACGGGACTGACCACCGGCGTGGGCGATCCTTCGGCCTCGATCAATCTGGTTCGAAAGCATGCTGATAGCACCGCACCGACCGGACGCGTGCAGGCGTCTGTTGGCAGTTGGAACACGCAGGAAGTCATGGTGGATGCCGCCAATGCGCTCAACGCAGACGGGACGCTGCGGGGGCGTGTCGTCGCGAAATATGCGCAAGGAGAATCGTATGTCGATCTCTATGAGAGCAAACGCAAAGTTGTGTACGCAGTCGTCGAGAAAGAACTGTCTTTCAATAGCCTACTGAGATTAGGCGCGAGTTATCAAGCCGATGATCGCGATGGTGCGGCATGGGGCGGTATTCCGGGCGTGTATTCTGACGGCTCGGCGACTCATTTTTCACGCGCCAAAACAGCGGCCACCGATTGGAACTTTTGGGACACTGAACACCTCAATATCTTTGCTGATTATGAATACCAATTCGCCAACGGTTGGCAATTGAAATCGAGCTACAACCACACGCAATACAGTCAGCGCGCAAAGCTCACCAACCTCAATATTGGCACGCTCAATCAGGATGGTTCTGGGTTGTATGCGTGGTCGTACAACAACGAAGGCGACAGTACACAAGACAGCATTAGCATTCACCTGAACGGCGATTACGCATTGGCGGGACGTCAACATGAGTTCATGCTTGGGGCCAGTTACAGCCATTTAAAAGACTTCAACCAATATTACGCCATGGATCCGGTGGCATTCGCCACGGTCGACGACTATTTAGCTTGGAACGGCAACTTGGCGGAACCAACATGGGAAAACGACAAAACCACCGAATACGATTTCACCACGCAACAACTGGCATTTTATACCGCCACTCGCGTTCATTTGTCGGATAACACCAAAGCCATTTTGGGGGCACGAATTGCAAACTGGCAGCGCAAAGGCACCAACTACGGTGACGTAACCTACGGCGACAATGGCATCATCACGCCCTACGCTGGCCTGTTATACGATCTCAGTGCTCAAAGCCGTGTTTACGCGAGTTTTGCAACCATTTATGAACCGCAAAATGAGCGAGATCGCCATGGGGACTACCTCGATCCATTAGAAGGCAAAACTTACGAAATCGGCATCAAATCCAACCTGACTGAACAGATCACGCTCTCCGGCGCCCTGTTTCGAATTGAGCAAGATAACCTCGCGCAAGACGACACTGGCTACACCATTCCAAACACCACCAACACGGCACAGAAGGCGGTCGATGGCACGGTCAGTAAAGGGATTGAAGTACAACTTGCCGCCCGTCCGATGGAAGGCATGGACATCAACCTCGGCATGACGCAATTCACGGCGGAAGATAACGAGGGCAACGACGTCAATACCAACTACGCACGCAAGCAAGTCAAGCTTTCAAGCAACTACCAGTTTGTGGGTTGGAATCCCGACCTCACCATTGGCGCAGACCTTCGCTGGCAAAGTGAAATCCATGCCACCGATGACATCAAGCAACCGTCGTACGCGATTGTGGATCTCATGGCGAGCTATCAGATCAACCGCGACGTCACCATGCGCGTCAACGTAGAAAATCTGTTTGATAAAACCTACTACAGCTACTTAAACGCGGCGAATACGGTTCGATACGGCGCCCCATTCAACGCGCAACTTAGCCTCAACTATCGTTTCTAATCACGAACGCAATCCCCCTCAATCCATGGTGATGATGGAGGGGGATTGGGACGACACACTCGGCGGATTCATACTTTGAAATTTGAGACTTGAGTGTTTAATTCAAGGTAGACACTATTGAGTTCATTGAACTGCTGACGAATGGCTTTTGACGCCCGATCCACGCCGTCAGTTTGCTCTTTCATCGCAATCAAGTTCTGATTGATCTCGTTCGAGACACTCGACTGCTCCTGCGTTGCCAAAGCCGTTTGTTCTGACAACGCCCTGACGGAGCTGAGTGAATCGTTCAGGGCATCAAAGACTTGTATCACACTATCAAAGTTATTCACGGCGCTATGCGCATTCGATTTGCTCTGCTTAATCGCCATAAACGCATCGGAAACACTGTCCGACAATTGACTGATCATCTTCTCAATTTGATTGGTACTTTCACCCGTTTGGGTCGCGAGTTGACGAACTTCATCGGCCACCACGGCAAACCCTCGTCCAAACTCGCCTGCACGCGCCGCCTCGATCGCGGCATTCAATGCGAGCAAATTGGTTTGTTCCGCAATGCCACGAATCACTTCCAGTACTGATGAAATGGCCTCGGAGTTTTTCTCCAGTTCCTCAGCTTTCGTCATCGTGACCTCAATATTCGCGACGAGCGAATCGATGCTGGCATGCGAAGACTTCACCACGCCCCGCCCCCGATCAATGTGTTCAGCAGCCGACGTGGATTCATTCGATGTATGAGAAGCGACATCGGCCATCTGGGCATTGGCCATCGACATCTCACTGGCCGCGCTCACAATGGAGTCGCTGGATTCAACCAATCTTTGGGTAATTTGATTCACCGAGTTGGCGACCGCCTCCAGTTGATGCGTTGAGTCACCTAACGCAGAACTCTTCAACTGGACCGTCTTCATAATGGTTTGTAGATTCCCGACAAACGTATCAAACTCATGTGACAAATCGCCCAGTTCATCTTTGGTTGTCGAGTTGATTCGCGCGGTCAGGTCCCCATCACCATCCGATATTTCTCTAATTCTTTGCGATATATTGGTGACATTATTCGTAATACTTTTAGGAATATAATAACTCACCACAAAAGCAACAATAAAACCGATAATGACGATGATGATGGTCATATCTTGATATTGTTTGATTTCCTCTGCGGTCTGTTGTTCTTCTATTCGCCCTTGTTGTTTTACCGCCTCTCCCGCTTGATCCAATACCGCGCGAATCCGTTCAAATTTATCATCGGTTTCAACTAAAACATCACTCTTATTCTCCGTAACGTTTATTTCGCTTGAATCCATTAATTCAGAACTCAATTTAAACCAACCGGAAAAAATACTATCAAACTGATCATAAGGACGAACTAATTCGGGTTCGGAAGCCATTAAGGTACGATACGATTGAAATCGGTTATTTGCTTGCAGCGCATTGTCTTGGAAATCTTTGAGATTTTGATTCGCATCGCCAATACCAGAAACAAACTTCTGTTGGGCGAGACGGGATTGATAGAGGTCGCGATCCGCATTCAGTACTTCGGCAAGCGCATCCAGATAACGCTTGAGCATCACCCGATCAATGGTGTCTTCACGCCATGCCGACACATGGTTACGAATCTTCGCTTCCGCTTGGTCAAGCATATTGCGCATCGTAAAAAAATCTTTATCAACAATCACTAAGCGATCATTCACCGATTGATTTGCACGATAAACGGACGATACATTTCGACTACTTTGCAACCACGCCTCGTAGAGTGCGTCAAAGTCACGAAAAGGCTCGATTAACTCAGGCTCATCGGCCAAAAATTCGCGGAAACGTTGAAAACGATCATAGACTTGTTGAGCGTTCTCTTCGAAATCCTGTTGCTGTTGTTGTTTGTCCCCGTAATTAGAGAGCATTTCTGCTTGAGCTAATCGCGCTTGATATATATCGCGATCAGCATTCAATACCACGGCAATGGCTTCAAAATAAGACTTCGTTTGTTTTTCCATCGCCCGTTCGTCGATCTTGATGATGACTTGCATAAAGATAAAAACGGAGACAACCAAAATGGTGAGAAAAATAATGGGCAACATCATCTTTAATCTTATCGAGTGGAGTCTCATCATAGCCTCTTTATTCAGTAAACATTGACGACATCATCGTGGCATTTTTCTATCCCATTGAGTCTAGTTCAACTTTCTAAAGGTGCGTAAAAATACACAGAAAACACCTTAAATAAGGGAACATGATTGAATTATTGCCCTCGATGATTTCATCCATCGTATACCGTTCGATGGGAGACAATTGCATTCCAGTCGTCTGTTCCGTTCGAAAAAATATTGAAACCACGTAAGTTTCACCGATGCGAGATCAAAATGAGTCGTCCTTTGTTTGACTATTTTATTGCGTAACACTGATAGTTTTCATTTTGTGTCAGTTACGGCGCACTTTCGAGTTGGCCACGACAAGTCTGCAAGATTAAATGTGGGTTCATTTCTCTAAGAAGCTAGAATCTAGAGCTATCTCAATGCGAGGTAGATTGAAAAGCAAAGCTGCAAACGTATCAGGAGCGACGACGCATGCAGCTTTGTTTTATGGGGGTTAGCTTAAATCGTTACCGTTAGATGCGATAACTTTTTTATACCAGAAGAAGCTTTTCTTACGCTTTCTATCACGTGTACCATTACCATTATCATCTTGATCGATATAGATAAATCCATATCGTTTTGACACTTGGTTGGTACTTGCACTCACAATATCTAATGGTCCCCACCATGTGTAACCAAACAAGTTAACACCATCATTAATCGCTTCTCTCATCTGTTCAATATGTTGGCGTAAGTAGTCAATTCTGTAATCGTCTTGAATAGACCCATCTTCAGCCACTTTATCTGAAGTCCCTAGACCATTTTCTGCGATGAACAAAGGTTTTTGGTAACGGTCATGCAATTGATTTAACGCCAAACGCAGGCCTTTCGGATCGATCTGCCATCCCCATTCGCTACTTGGTAAATAAGGATTCTTGATGCCGCCCGTAATCAAATTCCCTTGAGCTCCCTCTAATTGTTCTGGGTTGGCACTGACAGTACTGGACATGTAGTAACTGAAAGAAATGAAGTCCACGGGATGTGCAGCTAGAATTTCGTCATCGCCAACATGCTTCTCTAAAGTCACACCTTTTGCTTTAAGCATACGTTCAGCGTACGGAGGATATGCACCTCGCGCTAAGACGTCAGAGAAGTATAGTGAAACTCGTTGTTGTTCTTCACAGGCTTGTACATCTTCGGGTCGACAAGTATTTGGATACAGCATTTGGTAGCTGATCATGCAACCAATTTGAACACCAGGTATCGTTTCTCGACATGCTTTAGCAGCTAATGCACTCGCGACAAACTGATGGTGAGCACCTTGATATTTTGCTTGTTCAATATTAGGGTGACCTTCTTCAATGATACCGACACTCACGTATGGGTGATGTTTCACACAGTTGATCTCATTAAACATCATCCAATATTTCACTTTATCTTTGTAACGATTAAACACGGTCGTCGCAAAATTCAAATAAAAATCGATGACCTTACGGTTAGTCCATCCGTCATAGCTCACCGCCAAATTCAGAGGCATTTCATAGTGAGAGAGTGACACGATTGGCGTGATGTTATGTTTCTCTAGGCATTCAAATACACGGTCATAAAACTCTAAACCCGCTTGGTTTGGCTCAGCTTCGTCACCGTTTGGGAAAATACGTGTCCAAGCCAAGGACATTCGAAAACACTTAAATCCCATCTCTGCAAATAGCGCAATATCCTCTTCATAGCGGTGATAAAAATCAATGCCGTGACGCTTTGGATAGTATTTTGTTGAGTTCGGGTCCATTGCTTCCTGAACTTGGGCATGCGTCATCATAAACCATTGATCAGACCAAGTTTCTTTGGGTGCTTTATCATCAAAAATGTAAACGTCAGAAACCGACAACCCTTTACCGTCTTTATCAGAGCCACCTTCAATCTGGTTTGCAGCAGTCGCACCGCCCCATAGAAAATTATCTGGGAAACCTTTTAATGTATTCATGTCTATTCCTTATTTTATCGATGCATTAAGCAAAACTGGGTTGGGTGGCTAATTGAATAACGTGTTCATCTGCTTTAACGTTTTCATTCAGTATGAATTCCTGATAATCCGATGTATTGGTAACCACCATGATGACGCTCGTATCAAAGCTTTCTCTTTCAAGCGCCTCTAGGTCGAACTCCACAAGTGGTTGTCCAATCGAGATCACATCCCCATCTTGGATGCTCGATGAAAAATATTGACCATTGAGTTTTACCGTATCAACACCAATATGAATCAGAATTTCAGCGCCATTGTCACTGGTAATTGCTAATGCATGTTTAGTCGGGAAAATTGAAGTCACCGTACCGTTAACAGGTGAAGTAACGACCCCTTCAGAAGGTTTAATGGCGAATCCCTTACCAAAGGTTTCTGTCGCAAATACCGGGTCACTGACGTCTTCTAATTTTACAAATTCGCCTTTTGCCGGTGCGAAAATAGATTCTTGAGCGCTGCCTTCTACAGACAATTTCGTTTGGTTTGATACAGATGTAATCTCTAGATCTTTCAGTGCTGATGTACTTTTTTTCGTATCAGCACTTTCTTTTGCATCAGTTTTTTCTTCAAAACCAACCACAAAAGTAATTGCCGCCGCCGCAATGAAACTAATCAACATACTGCCGATAGCATAGAAAAACGTTGGGCCAGCCAAGGCTGGAATACCCGGTAAACCACTCATCGTAAATGCGTAAGCTTTTACACCAGCAGTGACAGCAAAAGCACCACCTAAAGCACCACCAATCAACGCTGCGAAAAATGGCTTTTTCAAACGAATGTTGACACCATACATTGCTGGTTCGGTGATACCCATTGCCGCAGTCAGACTGACTGAGAGCGCAAGTGATTTAAGTTTCTTATCTTTAGCTCTCAGGAAAACACCAAATGCAGCGCCAGCCTGGCCTAAGTTAGCAACAAAGAATATTGGCTTGATTGGGTCGAACCCCATGGTGCTGACATTGTTCACCATCACAGGAACAAGGGTGTAATGCATCCCTGTGATGATAAGTACTGACATTGTGCCGCCCAAGATAAGACCGGCAAGCCATCCCATATTTTCAAGGAGCCACAATACACCACCAGTGAGGTGTCCCCCCAAGAACAAACCTATTGGACCTAATACACTTAACGTAATCGGCGTAACAATGATAAGTGTGAATAAAGGCACAAACATGGTTTTCAATGAACCCGGCATAAATCTGTCGATGAATTTCTCGACATAAGACATCAGCCAAATCGCTAAAATAATTGGAATAACCGAAGACGCGTAAGATGCTGGCGTAATAGGCAAGCCAAAGAAACTGATATCGATACCGCTTTGCTTACTCGCAGCAAATAAACCCGACAGGCTTGGGTGAAACAAAGCAGCGGCAATCGCCATGGCAACATAGGAATTGCATTTAAAACGTACGGAACAGCTGTGAGCCAAGACGATAGGCAACAAATAAAAGACACCATCACTAATAGCATTTAATATCTGGTAGTTTTGGCTATCTTTGGGAAGAATATTAAACGTGAGTAAGAGAGCAAGGATACCCTTCAGGATACCTGCACCAGCAATCGCTGGGATAATTGGCGAAAAGATACTACTGATAGTTTCCATCAGGAAGGCTAATTTCCCCGACTTTTCAACAGTTTCGTTTTCAGCATTGCCTTCTTGCGATGATTTACGTAAGCGAGGAATCGCTGCGTATATTTCATCACAAACTTTGCTAACTCTATCGCCAAGAATGACTTGGAATTGGTCACCTGAAAGATTGACACCAAATACGCCGTCGAGATCTGCGATCGCATCTTGGTCAGCCTTCGAGAGATCCTTTAAATTGAATCTTAAACGCGTGATGCAGTGAAAAAGCACCGTAATATTGTTTTCACCACCAACTAATCTCACAATCTGATTAGCTAAGTTTTTATTTGACATGGTATGTCTCCAGAAAGAAATGTTAATTGGCTGCTAGCGCAGCGAATAATCCCTCTGGTGTTTGCCTGATTGAACAGTAACAAGCCTTGTGGAAATAAATGTAACTATCTAACGTCGTTCAGAACTCTGTCAATATGAATGACTAAATACAGTTTTTCCGAGTCACTCATCGGGTGACCGTATGTTTTTCGAACAAATTCAGAAATCGTATCAACACATTGATGAGTTTTAGTTAACTCTTTGATTAACAAGTCCGACAGTAAAGAATCGTGATTTGTAATGACCTCCTTTTTACCAATACGTTGGGCAAAAAACTTAAGATGAGTAACGAATCGATGATAATTTTGTGAATTTTCATCCAGTTCAACATTAAAAACATACTTAACAATATTAAGTATTTGATAAACAATTTTTGTCAGTGACTTAAAATCATTTAAATTGCTATTATCTGCATTAATAATATGCAACGCGATACTACAAGCTTCAGATTTTTCTAACAGCACTCCCCAATTTAAAAGTATTTTTTGAATGATACCTTCAGCAAATTTAAATTCTTTATCGTAAAAACTGCGAATCTCCCATTCAAAAGGGTTCGGTATACTTAAACCGTCTTTAGAGCGTTTGATGGCGAAGTCTAAATGATCCGACAACGACACGAACAAACCATTGCCAAATTTTCTGTTCAGTGCTTTTTCCGCTTCATCGCAGATAAATTCTGTCATCTGAACAACTTCGAGAGGCAAACTTTCCATCAATACTTTAAGTCGTTCAGATGTCGCATCGCCTTGATTTAAAACGAAAACTTTTTCTGCGACATGTGGATCGATGGCTTTGCCAGGTTGCGCTTTAAAACCTAACCCTTTTCCTGTCAGGATTAACTCCCGTCCACTCTCGTCGGCGGCACTGACCACGTTGTTATTGAGCACTTGTAGTATTGTAAACATGCCTTTGTGTTCTCGCTAGGATACTAAAAAACAAAAAAGGCGAACCTGCTATACAAAACACAAAGCCAGCCATCACTAGCTTTATTGTGTTATGCATACAGTTTCGCCCTAATGGTAACAATCTGTATATATGTTTTGCAAAGTACATGAATCGCTGGGTAACGTCTATTCAGGATTGTTGCATCTGTGAACTCTATCCGCTTTTCTTATCAAAGAGACAAAAGCCGATTTACTGACTAAATCTAGGAGCTCAGTTGAAAAGCGTACACCAAGAGAGCGACCGTGATAGGAGACAGCACTGTCGAAAGCAAAATTACATCTGATGTTAACGAACATTCGCGTTCATAATATTCCGCCACCATAAAAGGCCCTGTCCCCGTAGGCAGCGCAGAAAGCAACAAGATACAGAGTAATGCTGGCTCAGGGAGTGAAAATAGAGCACTTACAAGAAGTAAGACTAGCGCTGGATGGACAATCAACTTCGTAAACACAAACGCTACAGTTCGTTTGGTGATAAACGCACTCGGACGATTGGCTTTTCTCCCACCAATAAAAAAACCAATCGTCACTAAAGCACAAGGTGCTGCTGCGCCCCCCAGTAAATCTAATGATTGGCTCATGAACAGAGGCAGATGTAAGCCAAGAATTGGCACAATAGAAGCAATGACAGGCGCGACAATAATTGGGTTACTCGCCACTTTTTTCACAACGGTCATCGCAATCTGTCGCTGATTTTTTCCGCTGCTGCAACCGCATTCAACCAAGATAATGCTGAAGGCGAACAGTATACACACGGTAATGATTGTTGCACTCAGCGCATAGGTTTGAGACTCCTCACCCACAATAGCAAGCAGCAATGGAAACCCCATGAATCCAGTGTTTGCATAACTACTGTTCAGTGCATCAATTGAAGCATCGGCTAATACACGCCCTCTTTTTAGCTGAAACAACAACGTGAATATGAAAAGGATGGCAGTCGCCAGTAGAAACGCAGTAATAAATTCAGGACGCCACAATTGTTTCCACTCAGAAGTTGCGACGATCTTGAAGAGCAGCGCCGGAAGGGCGAGAAACACAACAAATTTATTCAACTCTTTTGTGGCTTGGTCGCTGACCCAACCTTTCGAACGCAACAACCAGCCACTGAAAATCAAAGCAAATATGGGGCATATAATCAAAAATGTAGATACCACGTCATACCCATTGTTTAGAAGAAAAAAATCACTCTATCCACACCCCTTCATTTAATCTAATATAATTATTCACACCTCTTGATACCTTTTTTGTATGAACATTGATATTAAACAACTCAAGTACTTTGTCGCTGTCGCTGAAACTGGGAATATTGGCCAAGCCGCGAAATGGCTGCACCTTACGCAGCCACCGCTTAGTCGGCAGATTAGCCTCTTGGAAAATGAGCTATCTACCCCCCTTTTTATCAGACATCCCAAGGGGGTGACATTAACACCGGCTGGAGAGAGTTTTTACAAGGACTCTAAGCAGATTTTGGCTTCTCTGTCAGATGCTTATAAGAACGTTCAGAACATTGTTCAAGGTAAAGCCGGGCAACTTTCCATCGGGTTTATGATGCATGCGGCGTACAATATAATTCCTCAACTGACAAAGAAATATTTGGCCCAATACCCCGACGTTGCTTTGCACCTGCAAGAGGTCATTCCCACAGATCTCGTTCAACTGATTCAAGCCGCTAAATTTGATGCCGCAATCATGTGGAAAACAGAGTGTGATACAAGCTTAAACGTATTAAAACTCAGAGAAGAGAAGCTTTGCTTAGCGGTGCCATCCACGCACCCACTCGCGAAAAGCGACACCGTTTCTGGGGCTGCGCTTGCACAAGAATCCTTTATCGCAACGCCATTAAGTGTTGCGCCTGAACTACGGAATGCACTACAAAGTTATGCCCGCCAATTCAATTTTGAACCCAAAGTAATTTTGGAAACTCAACTACAGCAAACCATCGTTAATATGGTGTCAGAAGAACTAGGGATAGCACTGGTCCCTGAACCACTAAAGAAGATTCAAATACCTAACGTAACGTTCCGAGATTTACCCAATGCTCCTACTGTGGAATATGTCATCGTTTGGAGAAAAGACAGCCTCAATCCAGCATTATTGAACCTAATTGAACGGATAAAAAGCGACTTTAATATGTATTGAAGCACCAGAAATTTGCGCACGAACACGGGACATCTTTGATCGTGCCAAACGACAAGCCATTAGAAAAATCAAAGAGATTTAGACTACTTGATGAGGTTCAAATGAATCAATCATGATGGTGTAAAAATAATGATGGTATGGAAATATTGGTGGTATAGAAATGAAGCGGTAGAAATACTGAGGGGTCAGCAGATGGGTGGAAGCCCCAGCCACATCCCGGCACACACGTCATTCGCTGTGGCTGCTTCCTTCCGGACCTGACCAAATTCACGAACTAGTGTTGCGGGAGGACCAGGGCCCCCATAGGTCACTTCAGCTTGTCGCCGAAGAGTGGTGAGGATTATCCGGTATCGCCCTTGCTATTGCAACCCCAAATCGGGGGAAAAGCATTGATTTACCGTCAACTGCCCACCATTTGAACAATTTGATTAATTCACTTCCATCACTTCTCTCGTTGAGCGCACCACGCTCTCGAATGGCCGTTTATGCTTCTCTTTGTACATCGCAATATCGGTTTGATGCAGCACTTCTTGCAGCGACATGTACCGCTCACGATCCGTCGATACACCAATCGCAACACTGACATCAAAGCTCACATCGCGCTCGGTGCAGATAAACAGGAAATGTTCCAGTTGCTCGATGGTGGCTTGCAATGCTTCACCGCGCGCCTCACCGACCAAAATGAATTCATCGCCCCCAATGCGGTACGCATTGCCCTTGCCTTTCCACACGTGTTGAATCCGTGCCGCAAGCTGCTTGAGCACCTTGTCACCAATTTCATGGCCGTAGGTGTCATTGATGGGCTTAAACTGGTTCACATCGAGATACACCAGCGTGGTTCGTGCCGATAAACCGCGTCGATACCGACGATACAGCGACCGGCGATTGCGCAAGCGAGTCAGGTTGTCGGTATTCGACTGCACATTGAGGTACAGCGCGACACTCAGCAGCACCAGCACCAACAGAATGAACAGCCATTGGCTGTGACGGGCAAAACGCTTTTCGGTCAACAGCGTCGCACGCCAGTCGGGTTGATAGTCGTATTTTTTAATGATCTTTTGAGTGTCGATGATTTTAATCGCACGTGTGAAGAGCGGCGCCAGCGCCGCACCCACGGGATTCTTTGGAAAACCAATCGCAATGTCGTAAGCATAGAAACTGCCAATCATGGGATCTTCCACAATCGGCAGCAACGAATCAGCATCCCGCAGGATCTGATTAAAATTGGCTTTGCTCAGCACGATGTAGTCGACTTGTTTGTCCAGCAGCGCCTGAATCTGCTCTTCTTGGTTGGAGAAAGTGACTAAGCCTTTGTTTGGCAGCATGATTTGCATCAGCTCTTCAAAGAAATCGTCTTTCACCACCCCGATGCGTTCCACCACCAGCTCCGAGACATTGCTGTACACATTCTCTTTGTAGCCTTCACGTTTCACCATCACCGCTTGTGGGTGGTAATAACTTTCGCTGAAGTAGACCACTTTTTTACGCTGCTCAGAAATGGAAATCGGAGCCACGATATCAATGTGCTTATCCTGAATGTCGGCAAACATGCTTTCCCACGTTTCATCGGCAGTACTGACCAAATCACACTTGAGCAGCAGAATGTCACACGCCTGAAACACGACATCGGCGCTGATGCCTTTCACCGAGCCATCATTGCCATAATTGGCATATTGAGTCAGGTTCTCCAACTTCACGCGTAGTGGGCGCTGTTGATTCACGCCACTGTCGATTACCGCTTGGCGCAGCGCCTGTTTGCGAATGTCGAATTGATATTTTTGAATCGATTCACGCAGCAGTTTTTGCACTTTGGCGGAGTGCACAAAGGTTTCGAATGATTTGAGTAACTCGGCATGCTTGCCTTTGGGCACAATCAGCGACACCGGTTGAATCGAAATGCGATCGTTGAGCAACTGCGCATCCAAACCGCGAGTGAGCATGGGTTTGAGTTGGTTAATCGCATCCACGACCCCATCCACGTCGGCATTTTCCAGTAGCACTTTGGCTTCGCTGAACCCGTCGTATTCCACTTGTGTCAGGTGCGGATAGTTTTCTCGAATCAGCTCGCCATAAATCGTCCCTTTTGGCACACCGATACGTTTGATTTCGTCCAGCGTGGCATTGGTGTAGCTGTAAAGGTAGGTGTATTCGATATTGGTGGGCGCCGAATAATCAAAGCGTTTGGCGCGCTCATCGGTGTACGTGACGTTCGCCGCGAAATCACTTTCACCGGATTCGACCGATTTTAAAATCGCATCGAAACTGGGGTAATTCACATACTGAATATCGATATTGAATTGGTACGCGATCGCATCAAATAGCACACGCGTGACAACATCGTCCGCTTCAGTCGCGACTAAATAAGGTTGATCATTTTTCGGTTGCGCAGCTTGAGCCAGCACTGTGAAGAAGAACAGCATTAGCAACAACCAGACGCGGGTTGTTAGCGTTTTAAACATTGACGTTGTTTTTTTATAGAATTGTAATTTTAATAACCGCTGATAATACCGAAACTTCACGCGTATGCTAAGGACTTATGATGGCAAGCCCCATAAGTTTGCACTAGATTCGATTTTTGATGCATACGTTTACAACGGCTGTTCTTCCGTGCTTTTTAAAATGTAGTCCGTCATCCAAGCAGTCGACAACAAGCAGAGCCAAACCACAAACACTGAGTTCGGCACGTCAATGTCGGGCGACAGCACTACCGCCATGAAACTCACCGCAGGCAATGTCCAGCACAACAGCTTGCTCCAGTGAAACGATTTGACCTGCGACAGGCTCTCCAATATGGCGACCAAGCCAGTCAGACACAGCGCAATCACCGACGCGAATGTGAGCCCAGCGACCCACAAAGGAATGACTAGCCCCAGCGCCCACCAGCTATGGCGATGGCTCGGTTTCCAGCTCGCAGCCGCCCACCATACTGCCATCACGGACACGATTTGGACGATGGTCATCCAAGGGGCGCCGCCCAGTTTTCCTGCCGATTGCGTCACCATGATGCCCACTTGCAAAGTCAGTACAATCAACGCGCTGACCGCCATAATGCCTTTATTGCTGCCTCGTGAAAACGCTACCATCATCATCGGAAAGAGAACCCACATGCTCACAGAAAGCGCAACGGGTTGGTGCGGAAGGGTAATGCCAAAAGCAGCCATCCCAGCCAGCAGAACGAAGCCACTCACGCCGCCGCGTGGCAGAATCCAGAGTGCGGGAATAACGAAGGTAATGAATGGAATGTCACCCTCGCTCAAGCCAAGCGCTCGGGCACAGACCATGACCAATACCGTTGTGATTAGAAATTGAAACGTGGACAATACCAACTCCAGCTCCTTATACCTTTCCGTGGTAACTATTGAACTAGGGACACTCTCATTATGGACCAATTTTTAGCACAGATCTTTGCTGTTATTCACCAAATTCCGCACGGAAAAGTTTCAACCTACGGCGAAATTGCGCGAATGGCCGGTTATCCGGGTTACGCGCGCCATGTGGGAAAAGCCTTGGGCAACTTACCCAAAGATAGCAAACTGCCGTGGTTTCGGGTGATTAATAGCAAAGGCGAGATTTCACTCATCGGCCCCGATTGGGAGCGACAGCGAGAACGTCTGGTCGCGGAAGGCATTGCAGTCAGTGCTGAGGGAAGAATTTCCCTCAAGAAATACAAATGGCAGCCCTAAGGCTGCCATTGGCTTCATCACACAGTGAACGTGATCAGCACAAAGCGATCATGAAACCACTCAGTTAGCGCGAACGCCGACTAGCTTCAAATTCACTTGGTTAGTGTTATGCTCATCAGTAATCACACCGTAATGGGTATCGGTGATAAAGCGCAGTTTGCCGTTTAGCTCAATACGAGCGCTGACACTGTAGGTATGACGCGCGTCGATTTGCGCGCTGTCGTATGCCAGTTCAAACGCAAACGGTACTTGCTTGCCTTTCGTCTCAAAGGTTTGAGTCGCGATCACTTTCGCTGGCGCATCCATCAGAGAAACGTCTTGCAGGGTCACGGTCACCACCGCGTTGTCGGGCAGCGCGATGCGCTCACGGTAAGCCATGGTGCCGCTGACGGTTTGCATGGTAGCGGGTGTGGTTTGCGTCATTGGGCTAGTCTCCTCCGCGTTCTGGCAACCCACCAGAACCGAACCCAGTAAAACCGATGACGCCAAAATTAATGCCTTTTTCATAGTGCCTCACTTGAATCAAGGAAATCGCAGGCATTATAAGATCCGTTTCATAAACTGTCATGACACACGCTAGGTCTTGACAAATATTTGACCGAACTCACAAAATAACAACGCACATAACCAAACAGGTGAGGAGCCATGAGCAAACCATTAAACGAGCTGTTGGACTTACTACAGCTAGAAAAACTGGAAGAGGGTCTCTACCGCGGCGCAAGCGAAAACCTTGGCTTACCACAGGTATACGGTGGTCAGGTGATCGGTCAGGCGTTGTCGGCGGCGCGTTACACGGTGGCACCCGATCGCACCGTGCACTCTTTTCACAGTTACTTCCTCCATCCTGGCGATCCTGAAAAACCGATCATTTACGATGTTGAGAACCTGCGCGATGGCCGCAGTTTTAGCACACGTCGCGTGAAAGCGATTCAAAACGGCCGCCCAATTTTCTACCTCACCGCCTCTTACCACGGTGAAGCGCCGGGCTTTGAGCACCAGAAAACCATGCCGGATGTTCCGGGGCCAGAGAACTTTGCCTCAGAATCCGAATTGGCGGCGCAAATTGCGCACCTGCTGCCAGAAAAAGTGAAGAAAGTGTTCTGTGGTGAAAAGCCGATTGAGATGCGTCCGGTGACCGTCATCAATCCGCTGAATCCGCAAAAAGCGGAACCCAAACAGTACCTGTGGATTCGTGCCAACGGCGAACTGCCTAACAACCAACTCATTCACCAATACCTGCTGGGTTACGCCTCAGACTGGGGATTTTTGGTCACGGCGCTACACCCGCACCAAGTGACGCTGATGACGCCGAAGTTCCAAGTGGCCACCATCGACCACTCGATTTGGTTCCACCGTCCGTTCAAAATGGATGAATGGTTGCTGTATGCGATTGAAAGCCCGACGGCGAGCAACACGCGCGGCTTAGTGCGTGGGGAAATCTACAACCGTGAAGGCCATCTGGTCGCTACCGCCGTGCAAGAAGGCGTGATGCGGTTTAAAAACAGCTGAGTTTTTCGCACTGAGGCTTTACCTTCACCCAAGGTCAGGCTTTAAAGTGCTACCGACATTCACTTTGGAGGGGACATGATGGGATGCTGTAATCAACCACCCAATGGCGGTAGCACAGACATCAAACCGCTACTCAAAGCATTCGCGGTCTTGCTGGCCGTGGTTCTGCTGCTCGCTTGGTTATTTGGCTAAGCTTGCCTGCCTTCAACGGCCTGATATCGCTTCACCGCTGGCATCAGGTCGTTACGTGTTAAAGCGGTAACTCGGTGGTGTACTTGAGCGATTCCATCGCAAAAGTCGATGTAACGTTATTCAGCCCGCCAACGCTGTTCACCAGCTTTTTGTAAAACTGGTCAAAGTGCTTCATGTCTTTGACCAGCACTTTCATCATGTAGTCGTACTCCCCCGCCATGCGGTAGAACTCCATCACTTCCGGGTAGTCATCCACCGTCGCCACAAAACGGCGATACCACTCGTGCGAATGGTCGCTGGTTTTGACCATCACAAAAGCGATAAATGACAAGTCGAGTTTTTCCGGATCAAGCAGCGCGACCCGTTTGCTGAGAATGCCAGATTCTTCCAGCTTTTTCAGTCGCTTCCAGCAAGGCGTGGTGGTGAGATGAACCGCTTCCGCCAAATCGTTGAGCGACACCGTGCTGTCTTTTTGCAAAATTGCCAAGATCTGACGATCAATTTTGTCGAGTTGCATGCGTTCATACCCACTTAAGGAGAAAATTATTCTCCAAACCTACAAAACTATAGGCAAATTAGCAAAGTTTTTCTCCCTTCTTACAGCTAAATTATTCCCATACCGAATTCACTTGTCTCAAACATTGCGCGACCTTGCGCTGGGTTTGGGATTCACGCTCATGGAGACACCTATGTGCACCGACCATCAATGGATTAACAGCGCGATCCGCAAAATCGAAGCCGACTTTCAACGCTCTGCCGACACGCACCTGATCAAACTCGACCTGCCGTGCGTGGCTGGCATCGACATCTATCTGAAAGATGAAAGCACTCACCCGACCGGCTCACTCAAACACCGTTTGGCGCGTTCACTGTTTCTCTACGCCATTTGTAACGGCTGGGTTGGTCCGGACACACCGATCATCGAATCATCCTCCGGCAGCACCGCAGTGTCTGAAGCGTACTTTGCGCGCCTGCTCGGTCTGCCATTTATTGCCGTGATGCCCAAATGCACCGCGCGTAAGAAGATTGAGCAGATTGAGTTTTACGGCGGCAAAGCCCATTTGGTCGACCGCTCGGATCAGATTTATGATGAATCGCGCCGTCTGGCTCAAGAGCTGAATGGTCATTACATGGACCAATTCACCTACGCCGAGCGCGCCACCGACTGGCGTGGCAACAGCAACATCGCCGACAGCATTTTTCATCAGATGAAGATGGAAGATCACCCGATCCCGAGCTGGATCGTGATGAGTCCGGGAACGGGCGGCACGTCCGCAACCATTGGCCGCTTTATTCGCTATCAGCAGTACAACACCAAGCTGTGCGTGGTCGATCCGGAGAATTCGGTGTTTTACGATTTCTACCAAACCCGTAATCCGAACCTGACACTCAAGTGCGGTAGCAAAATTGAAGGCATTGGCCGCCCTCGTGTCGAGCCAAGCTTTATTCCGAATGTGGTGGATGAGATGCGGGTGGTGCCGGATGCAGCAAGCATCGCGACCATTCAATGGCTGGAAAAAATTCTCGGCCGTAAAGCGGGCGCCTCCACCGGCACCAACCTGTATGGCGCGCTGCAACTGGCGAGTGAGATGAAACGCCGCGGAGAAACTGGCTCGATTGTGACGCTGCTGTGCGACAGCGGTGAGCGTTACCTGGATACCTACTACAACCCGGCCTGGCTGGCGGAGAATATCGCCGATCTGTCACCGTATCTGGCCAAGCTGGAAACGTTTCAGGCCACTGGCGAACTGGCGTAAGTTCCTGCTCGTCGCCCTATTCGAATCACAATGCGCGCTTACGATGGCGCGCATTGAGGATATCTTCAATCTGCTTCTGCTCTTTGCGCGCGCGTTCAAACGCCTGCTTTTTTCGCCAGCGCTCCAGCACCTGTTCTAACCCTTTGACCCGCGCGTGTTTACTCTCCAGCACCTGTTGCACCGAATGACACTGCGCCGCCATCACCGCTTGTTCCTGCTCATGGTGACGCAGCAGTTTTTGCAGCATGTGGTCGACCCGATTGAGGTTCATCAACAGCGCACTGTTGAGCGTTGGCGCGTGCAGCGTTGAATCGCCAGCGCTGGATTTAAGACTCGCCAATTGATTGAGCTGCGCTTGCAGATATTGATGACGCTGGCGCATCGAATCGAGCTGCTGCCCGATGCGATCGCGGGTTTTCTCTTCGACCTGTTGCAGTTTGCCGACAGCGCGAATCTTCTCTTTCATGACTTCCCTCACGGCATTTGAAACAGCTGAGCCAGTTGGGTCAGACTTGCGGTGTAATCGACACGCTCGTTGGCCGACTGTTGCAGAAATGCTTTGAGATGAGGATACATGGAGACGGCGCGATCCAGCTCCGCATCCTGCCCCGGCTGGTAACCGCCGAGCGGCAGCAGCTCTTTGACCTGCAAATAGTTGGCATAGAGCTGGCGAAACTGATTGGCAACCGTGACGTGCGCCTCCGGTGTCACCGCCGACATACAGCGGCTGATCGACGCGTTGACATCAATCGCCGGGTAGTGCCCCTGCTCGGCCAACTGACGCGACAACACCACATGACCATCGAGGATCGCGCGTGCTGAATCGACCACCGGATCTTGCTGATCGTCCCCTTCGGCCAGCACGGTATAAATGGCGCTCAGGCTGCCATCCGGGTTGTCGCTGTTGCCCGCCCGTTCAAGCAGTTGCGGCAACACGCTGAATACCGACGGCGGATAGCCGCGCGATGCAGGCGGTTCGCCAAGCGACAAGGCAATTTCACGCTGCGCCATCGCATAGCGGGTCAGCGAATCCATCAGCAGCAGGACATCTTTACCCTGATCGCGAAAATATTCCGCTACGCGGTGGCAAAGCAGCGTCGCGCGCAGACGCATCAACGGCGACTCATCCGCTGGTGCGGCAATGATGATCGCTTTGCGGCGTGCTTGTTCAGTCAGGTTGCGCTCGATGAATTCACGCACCTCGCGGCCACGTTCCCCAATCAGCCCAACCACAATCACGTCCGCTTCCGTGTTCTGGGTGATCATCCCCATCAATACACTTTTGCCCACGCCGCTGCCGGCCATCAGGCCGATACGCTGACCTTTGCCGACCGTCAGCAGGCCATTAATCGTGCGTACGCCAACATCGAGCGGCGTGTCCACCGGCCGACGTTTGAGCGGGTTAATCGGCTTGGGTTCGAGCGACACGCGGTCGCCACCGCGCAGCGGCACGCCGTCATCCAGTGCTTCGCCTAACCCGTTCACCACCCGGCCGAGCCATTGGCTGCTGAGCTGCACCGTGCTGTCGCCTTCCAGCGGCACCACTTTCGCCCCGGCAAACAGGCCACCCAAGCGGCGAATGGGCATTAAATAAGCGACATTGTGGTCGAAACCGACCACTTGTGCTTCGATCATGTCGCCTTCAGCGGTTTCGACAAGACAGCGCTGTTCGAGTTTGAAGCGGCAGCCCACCGCTTGCAGCATCAGGCCGTTCACCTTCACCAGTCGCCCGGTCACCCGCGCCACTGGCACGGAATCGAGCGACGCGATGGCATCGTTGAGGCGGTCCGTCAGCATTCCGCCGCTGTGCGGATTACTCATCCGCCACCTCTTGCCCTGCGGTGACTTCCTCCAGCAAATGCTGTTTCACATTGTCCATGCACGCTTGCAGGCGTGAATCACAGCTGGCATCGGCTTCGGCATCGTCCGTGACCAGATGGCAACCGCCCACGGGCAGCTCTTTGTTCGCCACCAGTTTCCAGCTCTTTGGCAGATCGGCATTGATGTCGCGAATGCGGTCCAGATCCTGCGGATTCAGATGCACGGTCACGCTTTCCGCTTTGCCCGGCATCGCATCGAGGGTTTCGCCCACTAGCGACAAAATCTGCTGTGGCATCAGCGTCAGTTCGGCACGAATGACCTGCTGCGCGACTTTCTGCACCAGCTCACAAATGATGTGACGCTGCTGCTGCTCGCGTTCCGCCTGCCAGCGCGACAGGGTTTGATACAGTTCGTTGACCGGCTTGGCGGCGTCCAAAAAGTGCTGCTTACCGGACTGTTCGCCGGAGACAAAGCCTTTCTGAAAACCCTCTTTCTGGCCGTCCATCATGCCTTGTTGCTTGCCCTGTTCCAGCCCCTGACGCAAACCTTCGTCATAGCCCTGCTGCAACCCTTGCTGAAAACCTGCTTCGAGCTGCTGCTGAATATCCACCTGCGTGTCCTGCCACTCGTCATCGAGCAACCGTTCGTCCGGTGCCTTCACCGGCTGAGCCAGTGGCGGGAAACGGTGCAGACGATAACTGCCCGTTGGCAGACGCATAATTTTTTCTGCTGACATGGCTTACTCCACCGTCGGTTCCTGATAAAGCAGCAGTTCGATTTCGCCTGCTTCACTCAGTTCACGCACAATCTGCATGATGTCCTGACGCGCGCGCTCAACCCGGCTAAGGGCAACCGCACCACGCACCTGCATATCGTCTTCCAGCGCCTTGACCATCCGTTGCGGCATCGAGCGTTTGATCGCTTGTTGCAACGTGATCTCCGCCCCCTTGAGCGCAATGCCCCACAACTCCATCGGTACCTGTTGCACCAGACGGTCCATGGTCTCTTCGCGCTGACGGCCGAGCACCATAAAGTCAAACATGTTCTGTTCGATTTCGCTCACCACATCTTCATCATGCAGTTTGAGCATTTCCATCAGCGTGGCGCGATCGCCTTCAAAGCGGTTAATGATATCCGCGACCTGTTTCACGCCGGACAGCGGCGCGCTTTGCGTCACCGATACCTGTTCGATGCAACGTTCAATCAGCTCATTGAGATCGTTGGCGACCTGATGGTCGATGTCCTGCAGACGCGCGATGCGGTACAGCAGCTCATCGTGATAATCCTGCGGCAGGCATTTCAACACCGCAGACGAACTGTCCGGCGGCAGATAGGCGAGGAAAATCGCCTGCATCTGCGGGTGTTCGTTGCTGATAAAACGCGCCAGCATTTCCGCGTCCACCCATTGCAGACGCTGCATGTTGTTGCGAATCTCGTCGCCATACAGGTTGTTGAGCAGGCCTTTGGCCAGATCGTTACCCAGCGCTTTGCGCAGCGTGTTGGACAAGTACTCTTTTGACGCGCCACGAATGCCACTGTGCTGACGAAAATCATCAAAGAACTGCTGAATGATGTTTTTCGCGTTGTCGCTTTTGATGCCGCTGAGGCGCGCCATCGCTTTGGTCACGCGCTGCGTTTCATCGCGGCTGAAATGACGCAGCACTTTCGCCGCGGCATCTTCGCCCATTCCGAGCAGGACCAGTGCGGTCTGCTCGACATGATTAAGCTCTTGGTTCTGCGTTGACTGTGCTGTGTTCATTCACATTTACCCACTGTTTCAAGACTTCTGCGACGCGTTCTGGCTCTTCATTGGCAATCAGCTGCAGATGTTTCAGTTGAATTTCTAACGGCGATCCCGGCGGTGGCAGCATGTCGCTGCTCACGTCCAGACCGCTGGATGCTTTGATACCCTTCTCTTCCAAGCGGCGGTTGAGCGCGTCTTCCCGTTCACGCTCTTCACGAGTTTGAAGATTTTCGTAATAAGGCTCTTCTGGCGGCGGCGCAAACTCCAGCTCTTGGCTGCGGCGATCCGCACCGGTAAGATGCATGATCAGCGGACGCAACACGAAGACAATCATCGCCATGCCCAGCAGGCCGCCAATCACGTAACGCAGCGGCTGCTGTACGGTCGGATCCTGCCACCACGGAATGCTTGGCGGCGCTTCAATCTCAATCGGCGTGAAGTTAAAGCTCATCAGACTCAGGCTGTCACCGCGCGCGGCGCTGATGCCAACGGCATCCATTAGCATGGCGGAGATTTCCGTCTTCTCTTGGTCGCTCCACGCGGTGCCATTCGGCGCAGCCGCCGAGTTCAACAGCACAGAAACGTTGAGTTTTTTCACCTGACCTTGCTGGTACTGCGTACGGCGCACACTGCTGCCCACGGCGTACTGACGGTTGATTTCAGAACGCGCGTTCGAGTTCTGGCTGTCCTGAGTCGGCTTCTCACCGGTCACTGGCGGCTGATTGCTCAGCGACCCCGGAATGCCGAGCGCAATCTGGTCAATGGAGTTGTTCTGAACGGTGTGTTCGTTTTGCACCACGGGGGTGTTGTCGAGGATTTCCTGCGTCTCTTCCACGCGGCTGAAATCCATGTCGGCTGCCACCTGTACGCGGAAGTTGCTTGGCCCGACGATCGGCGTCAGCATGTCTGCCGCGCGCTGAATCACCTGCTTCTCCAGGTTCTTCTGGTAATCAAGGTATTTGGCGTTCACTTTGCCTGAATCACCCGACGCCACGTCGGCGCTCAGCAAACGGCCATACTGGTCAATCACCGAGACGAATTCCGGCTTCATGCCCGTCACACTGCCCACTACCAGATTGATGATCGCTTCCACCTGCTCCGGTTTGAGGTCTTCACCCGCTTTGAGTTCCAGCATGACGGACGCCGACGGCGCTTCGCCGTTCTGGCGCACAAACAACGTTTGACGAGGAATAGCAAGATGCACGCGCGCATTCGACACTGCATTGAGTGCGATGATAGTGCGCACTAACTCACCTTCCAGACCGTGGCGGTAACGGGCGGTTTCCATAAACTGGCTGGTGCCAAGCGAGCTGTCTTCTTGCAGTGAATCCAGCCCGGTCGGCAGCTTGGCTTTGATGCCTTTGGCAGCCAGCAGCATGCGCACGCGCGCCACTTCCCCTTCCGGCACCAGAACTTGGCCATTCTGCTCTTGCAAGCGGTAGCTGATGCTTTCCGCTTCCAGCACCGAAACGATGTCGCCCACATCAAACTGCTCTTGCTGACCATACAGCGGACGGAAGCTCTGCGAAGAACTCCACAGCGCGACCACAATCAGCGCCGCCACAATCGCGGCCAGCACCGCCGAGAGCACCAGATTGCGCTGACTGCTTGACCACAGCTGTTTCAATTTACGGCTGACATCGTCCATGCCTCTGACCGAAGCGCCATTCGGGCTGATGCCACTGGCACCCGCCACTTGAGTAGTAAGTTCAGACATGATTTACACCGGCATCTTCATAATGTCTTCAAACGACGCAACCACTTTGTTGCGCACCTGCATCAGCGCGTTAAACGACAGGCTGGCCTTCTGGCTGGCGATCATCGCCCCGACCAAATCGTCGCTCTTGCCGGTTTCCACCGCGGTCATTTTGCTGCTGGCGACCGCCTGATGCTGGTTCACCACATCCAGAACCTGCGTCATGGCCGATGAAAACGACAGGGGCGGATTGACCGCTTTGACGTCCAGCGGGTTCGCACTGACGACGAAGTCCGGCGTCGCCTCTACGCGCATCGCGTCCATTTTGGTGAGCATTAACTGCTCGGCGGACATTGCATTCCCGATAGGTTGATTTGCCATGTTTACCTCTCCTTTAGGCGGCTGAGCCTAGTACTGACTGAAGGTCGATGCCCTGTTCACGCATCGCCGCCAATTTGTAGCGCAGTGCGCGGGTCGATACGCCCAGAGCATTCGCCGTTTTCGTCCGGTTGCCACCGAACTGACGAAGTTTGTCCAGAATGTATTGGTATTCCGCCTGTTTCTTCGCTTCGACGTGACCAAAGGCCGCATCAGATGCCACAGGCTGTGAAGGCGACTGAAACTCCACCGGCAGCATCAGATCCTGCGCGGTGATGTAGTCGCCGTGACGCATCACCAGAGCACGCTGAATCACGTTCTCCAGCTCACGAATGTTGCCCGGCCAGTGGTATTGGCTGAGCGCCACGCGCGCGTCCTGAGACAGATGGCACTTACTGCCATCCTGATATTTGGTAATAAAGAACTGGCTGATCGGCAGGATGTCCTCTTTGCGCTCGCGCAGCGGTGGCCAGTGCAAAGGCAGCACATCCAGACGGTAATAGAGATCTTCACGGAACTGGCCTTTCTGCACCTCTTCGCGCAAGTCTTTGTTGGTGGCGGCAATCACGCGGATATCGAGCTGAATCGCCTTGTGGCTGCCCACCCGTTCCACTTCCCGCTCCTGCAAGACACGCAGCAACTTGGCCTGCACAGCTGGTGACATTTCGCCGATTTCGTCGAGCAGAATGGTGCCGCCGTTGGCCTCTTCAAACTTACCGCTTTGCGACGCCAGCGCGCCGGTAAACGCGCCTTTGACGTGACCAAACAGCACCGCTTCCAGCATTGATTCCGGAATGGCGGCACAGTTGACCGCCACAAACGGACCGTCTGCGCGGTTAGATTGTTGGTGCACGTAACGCGCCAGCACTTCTTTACCCGTGCCGGACTCGCCGGTGATCAGCACGCTGGCGCTGGTGCAGGCGGCGCGATGCGCCAGTTGCAGCACCTGTTTACTACGCCAAGATTCGGCGACGATGTTGGCCATCGGTTTGCCGAGCGCTTCCACGCGGCGCAGCAGATTCAATAACTGATTGGATTCAAACGGACGCAGCAGATAATCAGTCGCGCCCGCTTTCATGGTTTCTGCCGCCAGAATGCCCTGATCCTGATCGACAATCGCAATTGCCACCCCCGCGCCGGCTTGCTTCTGATGACACGCGACCCACTCACGCACGCCCATATCCGGTAAGTTGGCACTCACCACCGTGATGGCGGCGGCCTCTTGTAATAACGCACTGCGGCCGGTACGTGCATGACGCACGCGGTAGCCGGCTTCGATCAAAACATCGATGACAGGTTGAGCGAGTAGTTCGTTTGGCTCAACCAACAAAATATCTGACTTCGTCATTACTGAACCTTCATTGAGTCATTGGTTGGAGGAGTGGCGGCCACCACGCTTTCGTCGTCACGGACTAAGCGGATCACCACGCGGCGGTTTTGAGCACGGCCGGATTCGGTCGCGTTGCTGGCCACGGGATACCGCGAGCCGTGAGCGCGAATCTGAATTTTGTCAGCCGCGACCCCGAGTGTTTCCAGCACTGCAGCAACTTGCTCGGCACGGCTGCGCGACACACTCAGGTTGGCTAAACGTGAACCGACATTGTCTGTGTGGCCATCAATCAGCAGATGCGTCACCCGTTTGTCACGCGCAACATAAGAGATCAAATCACGCAGTGTGTGTTGCTGAGCCCCGCTCAACGACTGCTGACCCGAGGCAAAATAGAGAGAAGTATCGCGCGCTTCGGCAAAGGTGATCGCCGGTAGCTGCTGCTGACAAACTTTGAACTGGGTGATGACGTTGTGCACGCGAATGGAAGGCAGCGTGACCCGCTGCGACTCGGAAGGGGCGCTTCCGCTCAGCGACAGTTGCAGCCACTGCCCTTGGTCGATGGCGTGCAATACCGTGTCAATCTGAGTCGAAAAAGAGAAGCGGTTGCCTTGGTGGCGAACCCCTTCGCTCACCGGAGTCGCCTGCTGTGGCACAATCCACGGCGGCGTCAGCAATGACAGCGCTGCGTGTTGCCAACTCACCGGGCTATTATTGAAGCGAAATTCAAAGGTAACTTTATTATTTGTGACTGAGCGGAAATAAAATTTCCTCTGCGGAACTTCCGTATGCACCAAATTGCAATTAAATGCATCACCTTTATATATCCAAGATGACAAGTCCATCGGAACGTTTATCTCTTGTTGAGAGAAAGCTGGCGTAGATAGAAATAAACCTAAAGCACAAGAAGTAAAAGAACATATTTTTAACACGTGATGATAAAAATATTTTTTACCTTCTATTGACACTTTCCTGTCATTTAAATATGCCATCGAATTATCATAACTGGCATACATTTTCATATTGATGTCCCAATCTGATTCAATGTTCATCACGTTACAAGCCTTGTAAAATCAAGCAGTAAGCATAATGAACCTGATGAATAAACAACCAACTAATACAAAAAATTATCTTCCGTGACATCTTCTGCAGCGATTCATTCGCCATCTTAAACACGAAAAAACAGCCTATAAATTAGGCTGATCATTTTTTATTCATTTATATCTATATTTATTTATCGACCAACCTACTCGCTTTCATATTGTTATTGAAGAACTAAATTGGCACTTCAAATCAACATGTGAACTAACGTCACAAAGTTATAATTAGGCACTAAAAATAAATAAAAAATTCTGTGTAGACTGTGCTCCACAAAGAAAACACTCTCTGTCAACGCACGGTAAAATATAAATGGAAAATCAAATCCAGACGCCTATTCCCGAGGTGAAGACCTTAAACGTGGAACTATTAGGAAAACCGATTCATATTATTCGGGAAAAACTGGACACCATTATCACCGACGCCTGTAACGGCCTGACCAGTGAGCTACAGAACTGGCTGACCACCCATCACATCGATGTGGCGCTGGATTCGGTGGAACTGCACAGCGTGAAGCCTTCGGACATCGACAAGCGCAGCGTGACCCAGTTTTGTCATCAAGACGGCGGCGCGCTATTTGTCCGCCTTGACAGCCACATGCTGATCACGCTGGCCGATCGCTTTTACGGCGCCAACATGGCGCGCAGCCAGAGTGTCTTGACCAGCAGCGATCGCCGCCTGCAAGAGCGCATCGGTAAAGTCGTGGCCCATTGGGTCGCACCGCAAGAAATGTGGCAACTGCACGAGGGCGACATCGGCAACGGTATCGGCCTCAAAGCAGAACTGTCGGTGCGTTATGCCGACCAGCACGGTGTGTTGACGCTGATTATGGAAAGCCAGTTGGTGCAAACCCTGATTGATCAACTGGATCTGCAACCCAATACCGAGTTGAACGCGCAGTTTCGCCGCTCGCTGCAACACACGCCTGTGCGTCTCAATGTGCTGCTGAGCAAGAAAACCATGCCCCTCAGCGACGTGTTGCGCCTGACGCCAAATGACATTCTCCCCATCGATTTACTCTCCACGGTGCCGGTCAGCATCGGTCACGAACGCCTGTTTTCTGGCCGGATTGCCGAGCAAGAAGGCCAACTGGTGTTGATTTTAAACCAAGATAAGGAATCCCTAAGATGAGTGACGCTCTAGACAATGCCAGCTTTGATGACGAAGCGCTCAATTTCGATGAGTTTCATCTGGAAGATTTGGAACCTGAAACCGAGGGTGACACCGCGCCAAACGTGGAACGCGATTTGAGCTTCTTTCGCAATATTCCGGTCACCGTCACGTTGGAAGTTGCCAGCAAAGCAATCGCCCTTGGCGAGCTGATGAAAGCGGGCGAAGGCAGCGTGATTGAACTGGACAAGCTCAACGGCGAGCCACTGGATGTGAAAGTGAACGGCGCCCTGCTCGGCCACGCCGAAGTGGTGGTGGTGAACGACAAATACGGCCTGCGCCTGATTGATGTGCTCGACAGCGCCCTCACCGCTGTGGGCCAATAACAGGGCTGTGTCATGACTCAACCGCGTTCCCTGCGCTGGGTTGGCGCGCTGGCACTTGGGCTGATGCTGTGTGCATGGCCGACGCTGGCGGCCGATAACGGCCTGACCCTGTTTACGGTCTCCGACGGCAGCACTCAGGAAGAGTACAGCGTCAAGCTGCAAATTCTGTTGCTGATGACGGCGCTGAGTTTTCTGCCGGCGTTCATTCTGATGGGCACCAGCTTTACCCGCATCATCGTGGTGCTGGCGATATTGCGCCAAGCGCTCGGCCTGCAACAGAGCCCGCCCAATCGCGTTCTGGTCGGGATTGCGCTGGCGCTGTCGCTGCTCATCATGCGTCCGGTGTGGAGCGAGGTGTATGAGCATGCGTTCAAACCGTATGACCAAGGCCAAATTACGCTGATGCAGGCGTTTTCCGTCGCGGAAAAACCGGTGCGCAATTTCATGCTGGCGCAGACACAACAAAGTTCGCTGGAGCAGATGCTGCGCATTGCTAACGAGCCGCTGGATCAGAAGGTCGACGACATTTCGTTTGCCGTCGTCCTGCCGGCGTTTGTCATCAGTGAGCTGAAAACCGCGTTTCAAATCGGCTTCATGCTGTTCATTCCGTTTCTCATCATCGATTTGGTGGTCGCCAGTGTGTTGATGGCGATGGGGATGATGATGCTCTCGCCACTGATCATCTCGCTGCCGTTCAAACTGGTGGTGTTTGTACTGGTCGATGGCTGGGCCATGACGGTCGGCACCCTCTCGGCCAGCTTCGCGCAGTAGCGTGACTCGGCACATTTAAGGAACGCTGTATGACTCCAGAAACTGTCGTGACCCTGATTTCCAACGCCGTCTGGATGGTGATCCTGATTGTCGGTGTGTTGGTGGTGCCGGGTCTGATTGTTGGCCTCGGCATTGCGATTTTTCAGGCCGCCACCCAGATCAACGAACAGACGCTGAGCTTTCTGCCGCGCCTGATGGTGACGTTGTTGATGGTCATCTTTGCCGGTCACTGGATGCTACGTAAGTTCATGGAACTGTTTGATTTTCTGTTCCATAACATTCCGGGGATGATTGGCTGATGGAGCTGAGCTTTGCCGAGATTTCCAGCTGGCTTGGGCAACTGTGGTGGCCCTTTTTCCGTATCGGCGCCGTGTTTGTGTCGATGCCGTTTTTCGGTGACCTACTGATCCCAGTCTGGGTGCGCAGCCTGCTGGCCCTCTCCATCACCGTGATCACCGCGCCTTTGATGCCCGAGATGCCCGCGGTCGATTTAATGTCGATGACCTCGCTGTTTCTCGCGTTTGAACAGGCGGTGTGGGGGCTGATGTTCGGCCTGATTCTGCACATGCTGTTCACCGTCTTTACCCTACTCGGCCAAATTGTTTCGCTGCAAATGGGCCTTGGCATGGCGATGATGAACGACCCGGTGAACGGCCTGTCAGTCGCCATTCTCGGCCGCATTTTTCTGGTGTTCACCACCCTGCTGTTTCTGGCATTGGAAGGCCACGTAGTGGTGATTGATGTATTGATCCAAAGCTTTACCGTGTGGCCAGTCGGTTCCGGGATCACGATGTTGTCGCTGCAAGGCATCGTCCATATTTTCAGTTGGATGTTCTCGGCGGCGCTGGCGTTGGCGCTGCCAGCCATCGTCTCAATGCTGCTGGCCAACATCAGTTTTGGCGTGATGAACCGCGCCGCACCCAGCCTCAACGTTTACGCACTCGGCTTTCCGATGACCATGTTACTCGGCCTGTTCAGCGTGCTGATTTCAGTCTCCGGTGTGCCAGGGCGCTACGGCTCGCTGGTGCATGACACACTGCGCTTTCTCCATCAGTTTATGGCGGGGGGCGCATGAGCGATCAAGCTTCGTCTCAGGACAAAACCGAGAAGGCCTCGCCGCAGAAAGTCAAAAAGGCGCGCGAGCAAGGCCAGATTCCCCGCGCCAAAGAGTTCACCACTGCGGTGATTTTTCTCGCCGTGGCCATCTACTTCTACGCCCAGCTGCCCGCCATCTGGCAATCCATCGCGGGCGTGTTTCGCTATAACCTCTCGCTGACCCGTGCCGATCTCGACAATCCGATGCAGATGATTGAACAGTTGGGTCACAGCCTCGGTATGGTGATTGAGCTGCTGCTGCCGATGTTTCTGGTCATCATTGTGGTGACGCTCGCCAGCAGCATGATTCTCGGTGGCTGGCTGTTCCGCCCGGCCAACCTACTGCCAAAGCTGAGCAAACTCAATCCGATCAGCGGTATCAGCCGGATTTTCTCCACCCGCTCGCTGGTTGAACTGGTGAAATCGACGCTCAAAGTCAGCGTGATTTTCGCCGTGCTGTACGGCTATCTCGATAACCATCTGCAACCCATGCTGGGCATGCAGGGGCTGCCGCTCAATCAGGGCTTTATCCTGATCATGAGCATCCTGTTTGAAGGCTTACTGCTGATGGGCTTTGCCCTGTTGGTGTTTGGTGTGATTGACATGCCTTACCAGCGCTGGGAACACCTCAAAGAGCTGAAGATGACCAAGCAGGAGCTGAAAGAGGAATACAAAAACAACGAAGGCCGCCCGGAAATCAAACAGCGTATTCGCCAGATTCAGCAACAGTTCGCCCGTCGCCGCATCGACAAAATGGTGCCCCAAGCCGACGTGGTGATCGTCAACCCGACCCACTACGCCGTGGCGCTGAAATACGATCCGGCGCTGTCGGACGCGCCGTTTGTGGTCGCCAAAGGGGTGGATGAAACCGCGCTGCACATTCAGCGCCTCGCGCGCGACAACCAGGTCGAGATTATCCACTCGCCGCCGCTCACGCGTTCGATTTACTACACCACTGCCATCGAGCAGGCTGTGCCCAGCCAGCTCTATGTGGCGGTGGCCCATATTCTGACCTACGTCCTGCAGTTGAAAGCGTTTCGCAGCGGCAGCGGTGAACAGCCGCTACCACTGCCACACTTTTCGATTCCGAACCATCTGCAGTACTGATTTGCATTGAATGAAGGACTGATAACCATGCTCAACCGGTTAAAACAATGGCAAAACTCCGGCAAGGGATACCTCGGTATTCCGATTGTGCTGCTGATGGTACTGGCAATGGTCATTCTGCCACTGCCACCGCTCCTGTTGGACGCGCTGTTTACCTTTAACATCGTCCTGGCGATTCTGGTGCTGCTGGTCAGCACCACCGCCAAACGCCCGCTCGATTTCTCCATCTTCCCGACCATCTTGCTGGTCGCAACCTTGCTGCGCCTGACGCTCAACGTTGCATCAACCCGGATCGTGCTGTTGGAAGGTCACAACGGCGGCGACGCGGCTGGTAAAGTGATTCAGGCGTTCGGTGAAGTGGTGATCGGCGGCAACTACGTGGTCGGTATGGTGGTGTTCATCATCCTGATGATCATCAACTTCGTGGTGATCACCAAAGGGGGCGAACGGATTTCCGAAGTCTCGGCGCGCTTTACGCTCGATGCCCTGCCGGGCAAGCAAATGGCGATTGACGCCGACCTCAACGCCGGCCTGATTGACCAAGATACCGCGCGCGATCGCCGCCGCGAAGTGGCGAACGAAGCGGACTTCCACGGCTCGATGGACGGTGCGTCGAAATTTGTGCGCGGTGACGCGGTCGCCGGTTTGATGATTCTGTTCATCAACATCATCGGCGGGATCAGCATTGGCGTATTCGAACATGGCCTGCCTGCCTCTGAAGCGTTTAAAACCTACGCCCTACTGACCATCGGTGATGGTCTGGTGGCGCAGATCCCATCCTTGCTGCTGGCAACGGCCGCAGCGATTATCGTGACGCGCATTAACGACAGCGACAACGATATGTCGCAGACCATGCACAAGCAACTGCTGGCCACGCCGGCCACGCTGTTTACCGTCGCGGGCATCATGGTGGTGATCGGGATTGTGCCGGGTATGCCCCATCTGGCGTTTTTCACCTTTGCGGCGGCGCTGGCCTTTGCTGGTTGGCGTCAGGCCAAAAGCCCGGTGATCGACACCTCGTTCGATGAAGTCGAAGCGATATCGCAAGCGATGCAAAACGAAGGCGACGCGCCACTCAGTTGGGAAGACATTCCCCACGTGCAGACCTTGTCGCTGGCGCTTGGTTATCGTCTGGTGCATCTGGTCAATAAAGATCACGGCGCGCCGCTCACGCAGCGCATTCGCGGTGTGCGGCGTAACCTCTCCGAGCAGGTTGGCTTTTTGCTGCCGGAAGTGGCGATTCGCGACAACCTCAGCCTCAAGCCCAACCAATACACCATTTCGCTCAATGGTGAGCTGGTCGAACAAGGCTTGATTGAACCCGACCGCCTGATGGCGATTGCCGTGGGTGAAACCTATGGCGACATCGACGGCATTCTCGGCAGCGATCCGGCCTACAACCTGCCGGCGGTGTGGATTGAACACCCGCAGAAAGCGCGCGCGCTGAACATGGGTTATCAGGTGGTGGATGATGCCACCGTGGTGGCGACCCACATCAGCAAGGTGATGAAAACCCATCTGGCGGAGCTGTTTAACCACGACGATGTCGATGCGATGAACCAACGCCTGACTGCGCAAGCGCCGAAACTGGCGGAAGCGCTCGCCGCGGCGCTGCGTCCGGCGCAGCAGCTCAAAGTGTACCGTCAGCTGCTGCTCGATCAGGTGCCGTTGAAAGACATTCGCACCATCGCCAACACCATGTTGGAATCGTCGGAAAACACCAAAGACCCGATTCTGCTCGCCGCCGATGTACGCTGCGCCTTGCGCCGCACGCTGATTAACCTGCTGGCAGGTCAGAAGAACGAGATTCCGGTGTATGCCTTGTCCGACGAACTGGAGCAGATGCTGATGACCTCGCTGCATCAGGCACAGGCGAGCGGCAGTGTGATGCTGGACAGCTTCCCGATCGAACCGAACATTCTTGGCCAGTTCCAGCAGAACCTGCCGCTGATTAAGCAGCAGTTGAAACAGCAAGGCATGGCGCCGATCCTATTGGTGATGCCGCAACTGCGTCCGCTGATTGCCCGTTACGCGCGGACGTTCTCGCACGGACTGGCGGTGCTGTCGTACAACGAAATTCCAGAAAACAAACAGATCAACGTGGTAGGAAACCTTGGCTAATCTCTCTTCGCATCAAGCGCTGTACCATTATCTGCGCGACCTTATTGAGCAGCACATCGTCACGGAGGACGACGCGCTGGTGTTTGACGCCTTTCAGCGCAACGACATTCGCCACGCCTGTCAGGCGATTCGCGAAACACAAAGTGGCGAGGTGGAGTATCAACACCTCACGCTGCGGTTTGGCAGTCAGGGCGAACAGAGCGTGTATCAGTTTGAGCTGTCAGAGCCGATGGCGTTCTGTCTCGATCTCTACAGCCTGTATCTGGCGCTGCGTCAGTCGCGTTTTCAGATGGAAACCTTTCATCCAGATCTCATCAGCAACGTGGTGGTGCCGATTCGGGCCGATGCACTGTTGTGGCCAGCGGGCGCGCTGTTTCTCGACCAGATCCTGCAATTTCATCGCGCGGCGTTTGCCCATGTGGTGCCGTCGGTGCAGATCAACTTTGCCAACCCGCTGCACCCTGGGTTGGACGAACTGGTTGAGCAGGTTCGCGAGAACGCGTACGCGCTGTGGTTTGAACTCTACACTGCGGCAGAACACTTTGAGCAGATTGCGCGCTATAAGCCGGATATGCTCAAGCTCGCGGTGTCGCTGGAGAACAAAGAAGATCGCAGCGCCTTTCTGCCCATCGTGCGCTTTTTGCGTCAGCACCGCTTTAAATGGGTCGCCGGCCGCGTCGCCAGCCAGACCGAACTGAACCAGTACAAACTGCTCGGCGCGAGTTATTACTTTGGGTATTTCAGCGATATTCCGACGTCGCTGTCTTTTAAAACCTTCGATGACGCGGATAACGACAGCTGGTAACGCCTTGCTTGCCGCTCAAAATAGGGTGATTTCTGGAATAGACATCACCTTATCCCCGCCTTTTTCGCCCTTTTGTCAATTTTTTTCAATTTCTGATTAATGCTCGCCCGTAACCATCCGCCTCTAGTTAGTGAGCAGGGAATATCCCGAAGAGCCTGAAGATAGCGACAACCAAGGAGACTAAGATGGCTTTATCTATGCACACTAACTACGCATCGCTAGTTACGCAAAACACTCTGAACAGCACAAACAACCTAATGACGACTGCGATGGAACGTTTGAGCACTGGCCTTCGCATCAACTCTGCAGCGGATGACGCAGCGGGTCTGACGATTGCGAACAAACTGGAAGCACAAACGCGCGGTATGTCAGTGGCGATGCGTAACTCTCAGGACGCTATCTCGATGCTGCAAACAGCAGACGGCGCACTGGAAGAGCTGACGAATATCGCTTACCGCATGAAAGACCTTGCCACTCAAGGCGCGAACGGCACCAACGGTACCACAGAACTGGCCGCGCTGGATTCTGAATACCAAGAGCTGGAAGCCGAAGCAACGCGTATCCTGACGCAAACCACTTACGGTGCGGGTCAGCAACTGCTACAAGGCGGTAAACTGGCGGCAGCGGTGGATTTCCAAATCGGTGCGTCAGCGGCTGAAACACTGACTGTAGATATTTCAACGAACCTCGGTAACGTGGACTTCACCACCACAGGTGCGCTGACCACAAACGCGGCATCTAACGCGGAAATCACTGTGATTGACGGTCTGTTTGACACCATCAACACCGTGCGTTCAACACTGGGTGCGAACATCAACCGTCTGGACCACACCATCAACAACCTAGCGAACGTGTCTGAAAACACCGCCGCAGCGAAAGGCCGTATCACAGATGCTGACTTCGCGGTTGAATCATCAAACATGACGAAGAACCAAATGCTGATGCAAGCCGGTACTACCGTACTGTCTCAGACTAACCAGATTCCAAGCATGGCCATTTCACTGCTTCGCTAAGCAGCGACGCCATACATCTGTACGTTTGTATTTGCCTCCTGCTCGCTGGGAGGCTTTTTTCCGTTTTACTTTTTTCGTGGCGCCTGTCCTCTTCCTTTTCGACAACATAGCCGGCGCCTTTTTTCCTTTGCTTTCATCGGGTCGATTCCGACCTCATTTTCTTCCTTTCGCCCTTAATTCCCAGCGCCAAACGGTCGCATTACCCCGTAGAGAAACCTTGATTTCCAAAGAACTGATTTGCAAGGAATCGATTTCTGAGGAAAAGCGGAACTGCCGATGAGGAAACACCGCTTCCGTTTTTCACCGATTAATTTAATAAGTCACTGTTTTACAAGAATTTAATCCATGGCACACATCTTGCGAATTTAGCGACAGGTTCTATCAAACCCGACACGCTACCGCGACATCTGATGTGCGCACCACGGTAAGCAGACTGAGCAACAGGGAGCGCCCAAATGAGTTCATTGGATCCAATCACCATGGCAACACAGCTGGCTACATACGATGTGCAGTCATTTCAACAGCGTTATCAAACGCAATCGACCCAATACCAGTCTCAATTGACGGCGTTGGGCAAAGTGGAAACCGCCCTGCGCGCGTTTCGCACGGCGATCACTGAAATGAATAGCTCCACCAGCAGCATCGTGAAAAACAGCGCCACCGTCTCGCAAGAAGGTTACTTCTCGGCCACGGCCGATGCCAATGCGCTGGCGGGCAGCTATCAGGTGTTTGTGGAGCAAGTTGCGACCGCGCATCAGGTGTCGGCCAGTATGCCCGCGAACCTCGATGCCACCACACAAGTGCCGACCACCGGCACCCTCGATTTCACCATCAACGGCGAGACCATGACGCTGGATCTCTCGACCCTCGACAGCGACGGTGATGGGGTGGCGACCATGGCAGATTTGGTGTCGGCGATTAACAACGACAGCAACAACCCGGGTGTGAACGCGACGCTGGTACGCTCGAACGGCCAAACCTATTTCATGCTATCGAGCACCGAAACCGGCGTGGCCAATTCGGTCAACGTGGCCGTCTCCGGCACTGGCCAGAGCTGGTTTGAAGATGCGTTGACCAACCTCAACGAGATCAGTGCGCCGCAAGATGCCGTGATTTGGCTTGGCGCCCAAGGCACCGGCCTACAACTGACCAACAGCAGCAACACCTTTGAAGGCGTGATCAACGGCGTCGACCTGACCGTGACCAAAGCGCAAACCAGTGGCGAAGCGCCATTGAGCCTTGCCGTCGGAGCGGATCAGGAAGGCACCAAAGAGCAGATGAATAAGATCATCGAGGCCTACAACAGCCTGATGAAAACCATCGATACCTACACCTCGATTGGCGGCGAAGATGCCCAACGCGGCGTGCTGGCGAGCGACCCGACCATTCGCTCGATTGAGAGCCAACTGAAAACCTTAGTCCGTGGCGAATTTGAAGGCATGCGCCTGAGCGATCTTGGCATCGAAATCAGCCGCGACGGCACGATGAAAATCGACGCCGACAAATTCGAAGACGCGCAAACCACCAATACCGCGGCGCTGGAATCGTTCTTTAACGGCGACGGCAACTTGCTCGACAGCCTGAATTCGCTGCTTGACCCCTACCTGCAATTTTCTAACGGCCTGTTTAAGTCACGCAAAGATGCGCTGCAACAGAATATCAGTCGCATTGAAGACAAACAGACGGCACTCGAGCGCAAATACGACATGGCGTATGACCGCTACCTGAAACAGTTCACGCAAATGAACCAACTCATAACCAAGATGAACCAGACCATGTCGATGTTCGGCTAAGTCTGGCGAGGAGACGTTTTATGTTAATGGACTCGGGCTACGACTCGTATCAACAAGTCGATTTAGATGCACAAGCCGCCGCCGCCACCCCGCATCAGTTGGTGGTCATGCTCATTGACGGCCTACTCAACGAGATTGAACGCATTCGCGGCCACATCAGCGTGGGGCGATTGGCAGAAAAAGGCGCGGGCATTAACAAGTGCATGAACATTCTGATCGGCCTCGACAGCGCGCTCGATATGGAGAGCGGTGGCGAGCTGGCAGCTAACCTGCACCAGTTGTACGACTTCTGTCAGGTGGAGCTGTATCAGGCCAGCGTGCAGAACGATGTGGAACGCCTCAGCACCGTGGAAACGGTGATGGGCAATATCAAAGAAGGATGGATGAATTTTGGTCAACACGCATAAGGTTTCCCCTGAGCGATTCCGCCACCTTTCTCAGCGGATCACCATCGCGACAAAATTGCAGGATTGGAGCGCGCTCGCCCGCTACGACAGCGAGCTGCGTGAACTGCTGCAATACCACAAGCCGTTTCTGCGCGACCCACAACTGGCGCCGCAAATCGCCAAAGCCAAAGCGGCGCATCAGGCGGCTTTAGCCGCCCTGAAAGTGGCAACCGCGGAACTGGAATCGGACATGGTACAGGTCGGCGCGCAGCAAGAGCGCGCCCTTGCCTATCAGCTCGCCATGACCATGGAGGGTTAAACATGCAAGCCATGACGCCTTCCGCCAACCATTCGCCAGCCAGCCATTCATCAACAAGCCGTGCGGCACCGGCCAGCTCATCGTCGCGCAGCGACAAATCGGATGCCGCATCGGAGATTCATCAAGCGCGCTCGTTTGGCGACGCCGATGCCAGCAAAACAAGCCGCTTTACGCTGGGCCAGCCTGCCCGATCGTTGCAGTCATCCAGCGACGAACAACCAGAGTCGGCGCTGACGACTCACCCCCAAGAAGAACTGGTCGACCTGACCGCGCTGGCGGCGCTGCTAAGCGCCCATCAACCTATCCCAACGCAGGCTCAGTGGGTCAAAGGGTTTGCCGAGAACCATCGCGTCGGCGGCGCAAACACCGCAAATACTGCCGCGGCGCAAAACGCAAATGCAGCGGCACCATCGGCAACAGGACAATCAGCAGCGGGGTTATTCAACGCGCAATCTGCGCTGGCCACCAGCGAGAGCCAACCCGTTGCGACCAAAGCTGCGCTCCCGCTCGACAGTGCGTTAAACGCGGCGCTCAATCAGGTTCTCAACCCGGCATCTGGCGCGGCCAGCAACGCTCAAACGCAAACTCAGGTTCACGCGCCGAGTGCCACCACAACGGTCAATGCGCCGGAATGGGCCAGCGTGCGCATTGATACCCAAGCGGGCAAATGGGGCGAGCAGATGCTGCAAGTGCTGCATGACCGCGTCACGCTACAAGCGCAGCAGCACCTGCAAGAAGCCAAGATCCGCCTCGATCCGCCCGATCTCGGCAAGCTGGATTTGGTGGTGCGCGTGGAAGGCGATCGCCTCAGCGTGCAGATCAACGCCAATGCCGCGGCGACCCGTGAAGCGCTGATGCAGGTGTCTGATCGCCTGCGCGCCGAACTGCAAAGCCAGAACTTTGTGCACGTTGATGTCAATGTCGGCGCCGATCAAGGCGGCCAGCGCCAATCCTCGTCTCAGGATGAGGCCGCGACCCACCCCATTTTCGCGGCGCGCGACACTGGCGACGAGCCGTTTACCGCTTCTCTGTCTGAGCACTGGCTCAGCACTCACGCCTAAGGTTTCAACGAGGAATAAAGGTTATGACCAAACAGCAACTTATTACCGTGTTTATCATGATGATCATCACCAGCGCCCTCGTCTCTGCGGGAACCGTGTTTGGCGGCATCTGGTATCTCAAGCAGCAAAGCGCGCAGCAAGAACAGCCGGACAGCGACTGGCTGGCGAACTCACCGCTGGCGTTTTTAAGCGACACCCCCCCATCGCCCAAAGCGCCGAGCTTTCATTCGCTGGATAAAGTGGTGCTAAGCGTGAAAGGCAAAAATCAGAACCATTTTCTGATGCTGGAAATCGCGGTCGAAACTCGTCATCCGGAACGCATCGCCAACATTGGTGATTACATGCCGGTGGTGCGCAATTCACTGATCAAACTGTTCAGCGACAAAACCTATGAAGATTTGCAGCAGGACGGTGCGATTGAGCACCTGCAAAACGAGGTCAAGCTGACCATTCTCAACGCCTTTGAGAAGACCGACATTCTGCGCGACATCGACGATGTGCTGCTGACCAAATACGTCGTGCAGTAAGGACGCGCTTATGTTGGATATGCAATATCAGGACGAATATGCCATGGCGGACGAGGTCGCCTCGCCGACACAGCCGATCGATGAAAACCGCCTGCTCAGCCAGTATCAACACTTGGTGAAGCGGGTCTCGAACCAACTGCGAGTACACGCCACCACGCATTGCAGCCTTGAAGACATGCAACAGATTGGCCTGATTGGCCTGCTGGAAGCCGGTCGCCGTTACGGCAACATTGACGACCCGAACTTTCCTGCGTTTGCGGTGTGCCGCATTCGCGGTGCCATTCTCGATGAACTGCGTCGGTTGGACTGGCGATCGCGCAAAACGCGCCAACAAGCGCACGAACTCAACGACGTGACCCGCGATTTGACCCGCAAACTGGGTCGCCAACCCAGCGATCGCGAAATCATCGCTGCGCTGGGCACCGATGAGCAGGATTACTACGCGCGCTTAAATGCCTCCTTAGCGGGGGAAATGCAGAGCTTGGATCAGTTGATAGACACGGGCGTTGAGCAATTTGCTGACGGCCATTACGACGGCATGACGCACGAGCACATTCGCCGCAGTTTAGAACAGGCGGTCGGCCAACTGAGTAAACGTGACCAACTGCTGTTGACCCTGTTCTATCAACACGAACTCAACTTACACGAAATCGCGCTCGTGCTCGATCTGACGCCGCCTCGCATCTGTCAGCTACACAAACAGGCGCTCAAACAACTCAACCAATATTTGTCCTCTTAGGAGTCACTTATGCAAAAGTTTCTTGGTGCCATCATTGTTCTGATGTGTGTATTCGGCGGTTACGTTTGGGCGGGCGGCAGCCTGACGGCGATTTGGCAGCCAGCGGAATTTCTCATCATCGCCGGGGCGGCACTTGGATCGCTGATCATCGGTAACCCGCCGCAGGTACTCAAAGAGATGCGCCGCCAACTGCGCATGATGTTGTCGCAGCCGAAAAATGAGCAAGCGTATTACATGGAGCTGATGGCGGTGCTGCAAGTGCTGCTGGAAACCGTGCGTAGCGGCGGCTTTAAATCCCTCGATAAGCACATTGAAAGCCCCGACCAAAGCCCGATTTTTGCTCGCTACCCGTTGGTTGCGCGTGATTATCGTCTGGTTTCGTTCATTACCGACAACCTGCGCTTAATGGCGATGGGGCAGATGTCGCCTCATGAACTGGAGGGGCTGCTAGAACAGGAAATCGACGCCATTCAGACCGACCTACTGCTGCCATCGCGTTCGATGCAGCGCACCGCAGAAGCACTGCCGGGCTTTGGCATTCTGGCGGCGGTCGGCGGCATCATCATCACCATGCAAGCCATCGATGGGTCCATCGCCCTCATCGGTTACCACGTTGCTGCGGCACTGGTGGGCACCTTTATCGGCATTTTTGGTTGTTACTGCTGTCTGGATCCGGCGAGTAACGCCATGGCTCAGCGTGTGAAACGCGACATGTCGGCTTTTGAATGCGTGCGCGCCACGCTGGTGGCCTACGTGGCGAAGAAACCGACCCTGCTGGCGATTGACGCAGGGCGCAAGCATATTCAGCTAGACATTAAACCAACCTTCAACGACATGGAGAAATGGCTAGCGGAGCAGGAGGGATAATGCAAAAACAGGAGCATGTCGTATTCAAGCGCTCAACTCGCAGTCACGACGAGCCTCACCATGGCGGCGCGTGGAAAGTCGCCATGGCCGATTTTATGATTGCGCTGATGGCACTGTTTCTGGTGCTGTGGGTGATGCAGGTGGTGAATAAAGAAGAGCGCAAAGCGATTGTCGCGCATCTGCACAGCGCCAGCGTGTTCGATCGCAGTTACGGCAACCCGTTTGATACCTCGCAAAGCATCTCTCCAATCGACTTGGCTTCGGAATCGTCGGTGCCCAGCAAGCACGATGCCAACCACACCGTGACCTCGTTTTATAACGGCAACGGCAATGGCCCGGAATCGGATGCGATCATTCCCGGCAACTTCGATACCCAGGAACAGCTGACCATTCTGGCTAAAGTGATTGAAGCCATGATGCGCCAGATCAGCGCGCAAGGGAACGTGCACGTCTCCGTGACGCCGCAAGGGCTGCGCATTGTGCTGCAAGACGACTACAAACAGCACATGTTCAGCCGTGGTGGCACCGAGCTGACGCCGTTTTTTGAAGATCTATTGTTGGCGCTGGCACCGGTCTTTCAGCGGGTGGAAAATCCGCTCATCATCAGCGGCCACACCGACTCTACCGCGTTTAAGCAGCGTTTTAGCCATCGCACCAACTGGGAGCTGTCGGCCAACCGCGCCAACATTGCGCGCCAGACGTTGGTGGCTGGCGGCATGCCAGAACAGCGTGTATTACAGGTCACCGGCATGTCGGATCGCGCTTTACTGAACCCCGACGAACCAGATGGCAGTGAAAACCGCCGTATTGAACTGTTTGTGTTGACCACGCCTGCCGCGCAGGTGCTGGAAACCTTCTTTGGCAATCAGCAACCGGGCGAGTTGGACAAAGCGCGCAATCAAGCGCAGTTCAATCAGCCGGTGCTGCGTCAAGAAACCATACAGTATTCAACCCCGGTCGAGGCCACAAAACAGTCCGACCAACCGTTGTAACGCGTCCCCTGCCCGACGCCTGAGCCTCGGGCAGCTTTCCCGGTTCCATGACCCTTTTGATTACCGAGCACGTTATGTATCAGCAGCCCCGCAAACCCACGCAAACCGACGGCTTGAAAAAAGCCTTCCTCTGGCTGATCGTCATCGATTACTGCCTGCTGGGGCTCTTTTTGCTGCAACTCACCAGCCTGACACTGCACGCAGGCACCAGCATCAGTTTGCTGCTGATGATGTACAACATTCTGCTCAGCTTTCTCTGCTTTCAGCGCACCGACAAGCAGGAGTCTTACATCATCTACCCGACGCTTTCGGCAACGCTGCTGGCGTTCATCTGCTTCTTATATTTCTTTTTTTTGATATAAGCAGCCGAGATATAACAGCTTTCTGACAGCCTCGGCCAAAAGTATGACGACAGACTGACGCATCTGACATTTCTCTGTTGAATAATACTCATCAACAACAACGTCCACACGTTCACTCGATAGATAAGGAAAGATGATGAAAAAAGCGATGTTCGCCCTAAGTGCACTGACTTTTATTTTGGCGGGCTGTGACACGGCTGATACAGCGGCAACGCAAGCAGAATCTCAACCCACCGTGGATACGCTGCCAACGGCAGTCAGCAACGCAGTTTCAACCGTCACCGACACCGTTTCAGCCGCCGCAGGCGCCGTTGCAGAAACCGTCGAAGCCGGTCACAACGCCTTCAACAGCCTTGATTGGCAAGGCACCTACAAAGGCACGCTGCCTTGCGCCGATTGCGCTGGCATCGACTACACCCTGACGCTTAGCGAAGACGAAACCTACACCCTGACACAGGTTTACCAAGGGAAAGAGGAAGACGGCGGTCAATTTACATCAAGCGGCAAATTCCATTGGGACACCAAAGGCAGCGTGATCACGCTGGAAGATGGCTCTGAAACACCAAACCAGTACTTCGTCGGTGAAAACCTGCTGATGAAACTCGACATCAACGGCGAGAAAATCACCGGCGATATGGCCACACTCTATAACCTGAAAAAACAATAAGTCGTCGCGGATTCACCGCCCCTCGAACTCAAAACGCCAGCATGATGCTGGCGTTTTTTTATGGCGCTGAAACTGGCGGTAAAACGTGACATTGAAACATAATATTGAATATGGCGTAGCACGCCGATTCCCCAAGTGTTTCACCTCGCGACTCGCCTGTTTTTCTCATCGCCCGCCGCCATCGTCACGCTGGATTTGTCTGGCTGATCGCAAGTTTTATTTTGTTCTGAGGACGTCAAACTTACTTTTCACAAACTAAAATCAAAATGTGATCTCGATTAATAAACCACACAAAAAGCAGGAGTATTTTAACTTGGCATGACGTTTTTGGGGGAGTAGCCATGACTGCATCGAAAATGTTTCTAAGAGATTTTCTTGGCTTAGTTTTAATTGTTTCTACCGTACTTGCTTTGCTCAGTGTTTTGTTGGATCTACTGGCTTTGATGGCCTATTTCAACCACGAAACACAAGTCGCCACCGTGTTATTTGACGAGTCGTTCTACATGTTGGTGTTCTTTGTTCCACCCTACTTTATCGCTAAATACATTAACCGCACCGACGTGGTGAAAGCGGTGGATGAATATCAGCTGATGAAGAGTAAAAGTGAAATCATGTAAGTGATGATGCACGCGACAACAATCACGTTGAACGTAAGGGTTTGGTGGGGATTGTGTGTCGCGTTTGTGTTTCTATCGAATGCGTTTTGGTTGAGTTTGAAAAGGGTGTTTGAGGTTTGAGGTTTGACGCGTTTTCGCATCATCGAATCACGCAGCTTAGTTTGTCACGCGCCAGTTACTCTTTGCTGGCACAAAGAGTAACCAGAAAATGCCTGTTGATTCTTTGTCGTTGCCCGGGACGGTTTTAGGCGTTCCCGACGCCGAAAACCTAAAAATTCATCCATGAATTTTTCCCTAGTGAAAGGGGATTCAATAACAAAGCTGATTTCATGAAGGATCCAAAGACAAGATTAGCAATCTGTACTGTAAAGAAAAATCCCAATGCATAGTGAAAATGCCATGCGTTGGGAATTTCTTAAACAGTCTGTTATGTCGGTGCTACATTGCTATCCACGAATCAGAGCCTTCTGCATATAGCTTGACACTATTTCCAACACACTTGAATTTATAGGCCTTACCAAAATCATTCAAATATGTCATCGATATATTCCCTTTATCCACACCAATATATCCAAGACGATCCTTCTTATAATGGGTGACGGTACTAATATTTTCTCTACATTGCTCAATAGCACTTTGTGAAGGCTGTTCATCTATTGAAGCATTCCTTTTGACTGCTACATCGCTATTTTTAGTTCCATCTTGTGTTTTGTCCCCAAAGACAACATATAAAGTGAGAACAGTCAGAACGATAACAAACCAAATTTTATTCTTACTCGTAACGGAATTATTCTTCCAAGGGTCTTTTTCTTTCATTCTAGCTTCCATTTAACATAACGCCACGCGTGCCAAGTCCCTCTTTAACACTTTGTTAGGCGCCCCCCTCCCCAGCTAAAACACCTCTTCATCCGGGGCAAATTCCTTAGGCCGCTTGGCATCTTTTTCGGCTTTCACTTCGGAAACCAAATCGTTCATGAACCACTTGCCATTCATGTCCTGGAAGTCGGCCATTTGAACTCGCATCAAATACAAAACGCCACCGTTGTGTGTCTCATATGCTTTGGTGCCATCGAGCAAAGTTAGCTTTTCAGGAAAAGTACGGATTGTGTACATAGGGTTTTGCTCGCCAAACTCCTCCCCTATGACTTTGAAATCATCGCCACCCAAAACAAATTTTGTTTTATTTCGGAAACAAAGTTCTACTTTCTCGTAGCTATTTCCTTTGAGAAGCTCAGCAGTCTGCAGAAGTATCCGAAAGACATCCATTGCACTACCTTCTCCGGATAAGTTATTGACGCAATATCTCAGATTCTTCCCAGACTTGAACAAGTTAAAATCAACGCTTGTGTTTCTCGAATCATTTGCCAACACGGATTTTTCTTCAGCTTTAAGTTGTCCTCCGCATGCAGCAAACGATATAGATGCCATTGCGATAATGATGACTTTTTTTATCATATCCATTCCCCCTATCCGATCAACTAGAACGCATCGGCATCTGATTCAAGATCTCCGCGCTCAATTTCCTTCTTCGCCACCAAGAACTGAGGGCTTTCATACCCGATTGTTAAGTATCCCTCACCGCGCCGCTTGCCCTTAAGTTGGACAGAAATCACGCCACCTGCGTAATCAAAAATTGATAGATACATCCCACAACCAGAATAATTTAGGCATTGATAAAACTCATCAGCATCGTCGTACAGACCGCCGCCCACTCTCTCATAGTGCGTAGAAGGCGAACCGTACTTTTTCGTGAGAAGGCTTTTGACTTGTTCGTAGGTAGACTTGCCCTTTGAGCCATAAATATCATCTCTAAAGTCCGTAGACACTGCCGCCGCCTTTACAAGTCTTCCCTTGTAGGTCACGGCCCCATAGTTTTCCGCTTTGGACCAAGCTTTAGGCGCCGAGACCGAGGAGAAAACTCTAAGTCCCTCGGAATCACTTACTTGCGTAAATCCCAACTTTTTCAATCCAGCCTCAGACATTCCCCATGACAGCCCAAATGGTTCAGGAAATGTATCTGCCGCTTGAGCCACCGCAGCTACTATAGCCAGCAGCAGTCCTACCAAAAATTTCCCCATGGCTTTGCTCCTCCGTCTTTAGTTTTTCAATTCGGCAAGTACCGACATCGTACCTCTGGCCCCAAGTGGCGCCTCACAGCCATTATTAAACAAACCATATCTGTATAACTTTCAAAAAACACAGAATCAGTCTATTTAACATCGAACAAAACAACGTACATCATCAATCACTAATGCAAACCAGTCAAAACCCCAACCGCCAAAACGTGCCGTAAGTATCAAACCCATGCAACGCTAGAGAAACTACCGACTCGCGTATCAATAGGGAAAAATTCATGGAAGAATTTTTAGGTTTTCGGCGTCGGGAACGCCTAAAACCGTCCCGGACTGCGACCACAAAACCAAGGCACTTTCTGGTTACTCTTTGTGCCAGCAAAGAGTGACTGACGCGTGACAAACCAAGCAGCGAGGTTCGATGAACATCAAACGCGGCAAACCTCAAATAGCAAAACAACCAACCATCCCGCACATACCGAAACTATCATCCATGCAACCCCAACGAAACGCCCTATCCGCCTCATCCATAGGGAAAAATTCATGGATGAATTTTTAGGTTTTCGGCGTCGGGAACGCCTAAAACCGTCCCGGACTGCGGCCACAAACCCAAGGCACTTTCTGGTTACTCTTTGTGCCAGCAAAGAGTGACTGGCGCGTCACACCGCAAGCCACCTATTTCCCTAAAAACAAAACGCGACAAACCCACCCAGCACATCCCAAACCACAGTTCGCAAAAACAAAAAAAGACCATCAAACGATGGCCTTCCTCTTCCAAAACACAACATTCACAAATTCTGACTGAGCTGCCCCGCCACACTCAACAACTGCGTCTTGGTGTGTTCAATATCCTCAATGTGATGATGCACCGTATTGGAGTTCAGCGTCATGTACGGCACCGTGATCACCGCCATCACTTCCCCTAGCACACCGAAAATCGGCACACTGATGTTGGTCACTCCGGAGATCTGTGGGCTTTCGCCGATGTAAAACCCTTGCTCGACGGTTTTGTCGATGTGGCTTAGCGCATGTGCCACTTCATCAGCCGTGGCGCGCGCTTTTTTGAGGATCTCTTTCCGCTGCTTTGCTTCACTGAAACTGAGCAGCACAATCCCCGACCCCGACGAACAGATATCAATCTTCGAGCCCAAACGCAGGCTGAATCCCATTTTGTACGGGCTCTCTTCGCGGGCAATCACCAGCAGCTCACCATTTTTGTAGCTGCACAAATGGCACGATTGATTCACCTTGTGACACAAGGCTTCCATCAGCGGGTTGGCGCGTTTAAGCAACTGCGCAATCGGCGGGTGTTGGTTGGAGAGTGCGAACATCTTCAGCGTGAGTGAATAGCACGAGGTTTCGCTGTCGTACTCGATATATTGCCGCTCCATCAGTACCGACAACATGCGAAAGATTTCATTAATACTGCGGTTTAGTTTTTCTGCGATCTGCTTTTTCGACAGCGGTTCTGACTGCTCGGCCAGCAGTTCGAGGATCTCAAGCCCCTTCTCTAACGCAGGCGCCCGATATTCTGTTTTCTTATTGCTTTCCATAGGAATTCTTACTCAACACGACCGCCTAAGAGTACTACAAGCCGCGCGCGGCCGCTATTGCACGCCGCGCTTGTTCAACGGCAAGCACCCACACCATGAGTGCTTGCTCAGGGTTTTATTTAATCAGCCCCATCATTTCTGGCAACGTCATGGAAATGGCCGGAATGTACGTGACCAAGCCCAATACAAACACAATCACTAGGAAGAACGGCAGCAGCGTTTTGATGACGTGGTCGATGCTGATCCCGCTGACTTTACAGCCGGTAAACAGAATCGGCCCAACCGGCGGTGTGATGGTGCCCAGCGACAGGTTAAACACCAGCAAAATACCAAACTGCACCGGATCCATCCCCAAGCTGACACAAATCGGCAGGAAGATTGGCGTGAAAATCAGCACCGCTGGCGTTGGGTCCATAAACGTACCGACAAACAGCAGCACCAAGTTGATGATCAGCAAAATGATGATCGGGTTGTCGGTCAGAGACATCAGACCATCGGCGATCATGCCCGGGATCTGCGTAAACGCCATCACCCACGACATAATCGAAGACGTTGCCAGCATGAAGATAACAATTGCCGACATCTTCGCGGTATTGAGGAAAATTTCTGGCAGCTTGCGTAAATCCAGCGCGCGATAACAAAGGCTAAGAAACAGCGAGTAGACCACCGCAATCGCCGAGGCTTCCGTCGCGGTAAAGATACCGCCAAGAATCCCGCCAATCACCACGATGATGAGCGACAGGCTCGGAATCGCGTCCATAGTCACTTTCACGCAGTCTTTCAGCGTCATGCTGTTTTTAGCGATGTAACCACGGCGTTTGGCCATAATGCCCGCCACAATCATCACGCCCAAGCCCCATAAAATGCCCGGCACATAACCGCCCATAAACAGCGCCGAAACTGACACGCTGCCCGCCACGGTCGCGTACACAATCAAAGTGTTGCTGGGTGGAATCAACATGCCCGTCGGTGCCGAGGCAATGTTCACCGCGGTGCTGAATGCAGTGTCGTAGCCTTCTTTTTTCTGGATCGGAGACATGATGCCGCCGACCGCTGCGGCCGAGGCCACGCCCGAGCCACTGATCGAACCAAACAGCATGTTCGACACCACGTTGGTTTGCGCCAATGACCCCGGAAAGAAGCCGCTGACAATTTTGGAGAAGTTAATCAGCCGTATCGCGATACCGCCGTTGTTCATGATGTTGCCGGCGAGAATAAAGAACGGAATCGCCAGCAAAGCAAACGAGTCCAAGCCGACAAACATCCGCTGCGCCGATGTCACCATCGCGCCCTGCCCCGGCAAAATCACCAGCATGGCCGCGAACGAGGAAATCCCGACGCTGATCGCAATTGGCGCGCCAATCACCAAGAAGAAAATCACGCCACAAAACATAATCAGCGACGCTGTGAGAGCTAAATCCATCCTAGGCTCCTACGAGTTGGTCTGAATGAGTTGTTTGAGTCGAATCGACAGGTGCATTTCGTTGTAGAGGAAATAAAACACCATCAACGCGCCACTGATGGGGATCGCCGCATAAATCACGCCCATGGGAATTTGCAGCGCCGAGTCCATTTGCCACATTTGACGTACTGAGCTGTTGTAACCGCCGATGATCATGATTGAAATCGCAAACACCACCGTGACCAGCTCGATCAACATCTCCAGCACGATCTGGGTTTTCTCGGCAAATTTTTGTTTTACAAAATTGATGGCCATGTGCTCTTTGAGGCCAAACACATACGCTGATCCAAACAGGATCAACCAGATAAACAGGTAACGCGACAACACTTCACTCACCGCGCTCGGACTGTTAAACAAGTAGCGAACCACCACCTGATACGTCACCAAGAGCGTCATTGAGGCCACAATGGCGATGCAGATCCACGACAGCAGTTTATCTACCCAATGTTTTAAGGTGTCGACTTTCGCAATCAAGCCGTGCTTTTGCTGTTCTGACATATTTTTCACCCTGACAGGGCCGAAGCGCACTCCGGCCCTCAAACGTTCAAACGGCTTATTGCAGCGCGGCAATCTTCTCTAGCAGCGTTTTCTGAGCGGCAGTTTCCGCCAGATCGCTTTGTAGTTGCTGACAGCTTTGCTGGAATGGCGTGATATCGACTTCGGTGAAGGTCGCCCCTTTCGAAGACGCTAATGCTTTCGCTTGTTCGATTTGCGCATTCCACAGTTTGAATTCGTTAGGTGTGCTCTCTTTGGCGAGGCGGCGCAGCGTCGCTTGGTCTTCTTTCGGCATGCTATTGATGAAGTAGCTGCTGATCACCACCAAGTCCGGCACCATCAGATGACGCGTCGCGGTAAAGTAAGGCGCGACTTCGTACTGTTTCAGGTCGGCATAGGTGATTTCGTTGTTTTCCGCCCCATCCAATACGCCCTGCTGAACCGCGGTATACACCTCACCTTGGCTCATCGGTACGCCCGTTCCGCCCATGCACGACAGCATTTTGATCATGGTGTCGGACTGCATCACGCGGATTTTCTTGCCTTTCATGTCGGCGATGGTTTCCGTTGGTGCGCCTTTGGTGTACATGCTGCGCGCGCCTGCCGTGTACGCGGTGAGCACTTCAAAGCCAAAACGCTGCGTGGAAGCAAACAGGTCATCCAATACGCCGGATGTAAACACTTTTTCCTGATGCGACGGGCCACTGTACACATACGGCATGCCGATCATACGGAACGTTTTATCGTAGTTTTCCACCAGCGGGTTCGCGACAACAGCCATCTGAATCGCACCGTTTTGCACCAGTTCCAGCGCCGCGCGTTGGTCACCCAGCAGCTCGTTCGGGTAAATCGTCAACTTATAACGGCCATCGGTTTCTTGACTCAGTTTCTGACCGAACTCTTGCAGCGCCTGATATTGAGGGTGTTTGTCAGATTGGTTAAACGCCGCTTTGATTTCCGTCGCCGCAGACACGAGGCTGGAAAACCCTAAAGCAGATCCAACAACGGCAGCGAGTGTGGCAATTTTCAGTGATTTGTTCATCAGCATGTTGATTACTCCATGTAAGGTACAGTGATTGTTCTCTGTGCTTGGTATTGTCTTGGTATTGTTATGTGGGGTTAGCGGATGGTGTTCATATCCACAAAATCCATATCATCGAACGTCTGGTTTTCGCCCAGCATGCCCCACACAAAGCTGTAGTTTTGCGTGCCACAACCGGAGTGAATCGACCAGCTGGGTGACAGAACCAACTGCTTGTCGCGAACAACGATATGACGGGTTTCTTGTGGCTCGCCCATAAAATGGAAAACCACTTGTTGCGGTGCAACATTGAAATAGAGATACGCTTCCATTCGGCGCTCGTGGGTGTGCGCGGGCATGGTGTTCCACACGCTGCCCGGTTTGAGATGCGTCACGCCCAAGCACAACTGGCAGGTTGGCAGCACATCGGGATGCAAGTATTGCGTGATGGTGCGCGCGTTGGCGTTTTCGCTGCTCCCCAGCTCTACGTGGCGGGCTTGCTCACGCAAAATGGTGCGTGACGGGTACGTGTGATGCGCCGGTGCGCTCAGGCAGTAAAGCGCTGCGGGCTCTGCCGCATTCAGCGACGTGAATTCCACATCCTGCTCGCCCAGCCCCAAATAGAGGGCATCAAGGTGATTGAGCGTGTATTCCTGCGCCGCCGTTTTCACCGTCGCCGCACCACCCAAGTTCACCACGCCCAACTCGCGGCGCTGTAAGAAGAACTCGACGCCAAAGGCTTTGGTATCGACAAAATCATTCAGTTTTAACGTGCGCTCAACCGGGCTGACGCCCATCGCCACCACGCGGTCGATGTGGCTGTAAACCAATGTAATTTCATCGTTTTTAAATAAGTCTTCCGTCAGAAACTCCGCGCGCAAGCGGTCGGTATCGTACGTTTTTGCATCCAAAGGATTGCTGTTGTAATTGGTGTGCATGGAAACCTCCTGGTGTTGGAAGCAGCCTAACACTCATTCATATTTGATCAATATCGTTTATATATGAGATAAAATCATTTGTGATCGAATCGATCATAATTATTGAAACGGCGTTTATTTTTTTGAAGTGTGACAAAAAATGACCATTTGGTTAAGAAAGCAACAGGTAAATCGGAACGACAGGCTCAAAAAAAGGCCATCGATGGATGGCCTTTGGGGAAGGAATTATTGTTGATGTGGGTAGCGTCACGTGTTGCGAAAGCGTCTTACAGCGTTTGGTCAATGCTGGTTATCACTTGTTCTTCTGCTGCTTTGAGTGTCTTACCACTTTTCGTTTGGCTTAAATGGCAGTGATTTGACGCGTTGTAACGTTATCGAGTCACGAAGCTTGGTTTGTCACGCGCCAGTTACTCTTTGCTGGCACAAAGAGTAACCAGAAAATGCCTTTGGATTTTTGGTTGTGGCCCGGGACGGTTTTAGGCGTTCCCGACGCCGAAAACCTAAAAATTCATCCATGAATTTTTCCCTCGTAAAAAGGGATTAAATGACAAAGCTGATTTCATTGTGGAGACAAAGACAGGCTTGACAACTGTACTGTAAAGAAAAATGCCAAGCGTTGGGGGAATCTCTGTTAAACAGATTGTTATATGTTATTTATCTCATCTTTAAATGAGCATAAGAAGTTTTCAAGTTGTAATGCGTCCAACTTCTGGATTGGTTGAGGGAAATCGCTTAATGGCAATGTATCATTTTGAGATAGATCTTCATCTAATAACCCCTTTTCTTCCAGATACCTCGCACCAATGCGCGTTCCTGCATGAAGAAATACTTGCGTCGGTTTAAAACCTAGGTAAGCCGATATACGCACTGCTGCATCATAAATAGATAACTCTCCAAAGCCAGCTACTCTACATGATTCTACTATTTCATAGACTTCGTCGAATGATTTGGCTTCACTTAAACTTTGTTCCTTAACTGATAAATTTACAGCCATGTTTAATAAAACTGAATTGTTAACACCTCTTACATTTCCATTTTCATCTTCAAATTCTTCTTGATGAGTATGTTTTAATTCATATTCTTGACCATCGTAAAGAATTTTAAATTTTGCACTACAACCATCAATAATTGCAGATTTCAAATTGGGAAGAGAGCGATAGTAGTTAAGATACGACTCAAGAAAACTTGCTCGGCTGGGAAATTTAAACCATATACCTAAATCTTCATCATTAGCATCTTTTAGCTTAAATAAATTATATGTCTTATTGAAATACAGCTCCACAATTGACTCTAATTTACTCAAATATTCCATAAACACTCCTTAAAATATAGCGAAACAATTAATTGCACATTGAATTGTTATAGATCGATTACACTACACTAGCTGATGTACTATTACTATCAGGAACTTTAATGCTAGATGACGCATCATAAACATTTCCTGATAATTGTGATTTAAGCCTCAAGTCATTCAACAAAGTAAGAAGTAATTTAATTTTATCCTGTTCAGGAATGATCACGCCATTAGAATCAATATTTAATCCCCAGCGTTCGCTAGCATTCAATTTTCGCAGATTTTTCATAAAGTTCTGATCTTTATAAAATCCTTTGTCATGTATAGAAGACACACTTCGCAAATGTCTAGCATCATCACCAATGTAATCATTTATTGGTTTAGTAGTAGAAAATAGGTTTAATGAATTAAAATCTGCTATAAGCTCATCTTTTTTCTCTTTCATACCCTCTTTGAAGTTCATTGCTGACTCAAACGATCTTTTATTAGAAATAAATAATTCTCCTTCATAGGAGATAAAATCAATATGGTCTTCAATTTTGAAGAGTTTGTCATCACTAAGGCCGACCATTTTTTCTCCTGTAAACGCAGACCAAAAAGCAGTTGAAACTTTTTTTGTATTCCAAGCTCCCGCTGTTCTGACATATGCATATAAATACTTTTGTCCAATCTGAATCTTTATAATATACCCTGATGAATTTAAAATATGTTTCTCATGATTTGCTGGATGCTCGTTACCAGGCTGATCTACTTTTGATTGTATCAAAGACATATTTGTATTATTACTAGCCATATTTAAAAATGTACTATCTTCTGGCTTTGATATAAAATCATACTCTTCTATTTCATCATGAGAATTAATATTATTTTTTACAATAAGTTTGAGTTTACCTGCTAGATATGTAACGGATTCTTCATCATCATCAATATCAACCCAACGGCAAGTATATTTCATTTTCTTATTTTCGATTCTTGTTTTAACAACCCAAAGAGAGGCTGTACCTGAATCTATATCTAATCCTTTTAAGGTAGATAATTTTTGATTTAAGCTAGTCACTATTTTTCCTTCGTGGCAATTAACAATGAAGAAACAATTTCCATTTGATACTGTTTCTCTGGTTCAATTTCAAATTTTGATAACATTCTTCCGTGCCTTATTTTTGTATTAACATCATACTCAATATCATATAAGTTATAACCTAACACGGCTAAAATTGGGTTCATAAATAACTGTTTTGTTTTATAAGTCAAAACAAACATAAAAATCATAAACACTAAAAAACCTGCAACTTTCGGTCCATCACCTAAGTCAACGCCAATAAAAGCAACCATATATGGCACTGTGTAATTCATTAGATCTGATGGATTTCTTACCGATTGTTTGACTGTTATTAATTGCCCACCGGACAGTGAACCCATTATTAATTTTAAAAACACTAGACTTATTATAGAAACTCCTACAATTGATAAACCAATAGTAGGGTTTTTGAAAACATGTACAAATTTTTCCAACATCATCAACGATGTTGGACCAAAATTTGAATATAGCATTTTTGGTAAATCACAAATCGCCGAATAGTTTATATTCTTAAGATAATTTGAATCAATATCTTGTATCATTAAAATCAAAGATAAAGGCAAATAAGATGAAAAAAATATCCCTATAGCAGCCCATAACTTCCAATTTTTCATATAATAATTCTCAAAATTAACTAACTTAAACTAAACCTATAACGGCCGTTATTAAACCGACCTTATCTAAATAACTATCAAACAAAACATAGAATCAGTCTATCTAACATCAGACAAAAACGACGTACATCATCAACTACTAATACAACCCCGTCAAAATCCAAACCGCCAAAACGTGCCGCAAGTATCAAACCAATGCAACACGAAAGAAACTACCGACTCGCCTATCAACAGGGAAAAATTCATGGATGAATTTTTAGGTTTTCGGCGTCGGGAACGCCTAAAACCGTCCCGGCCTACGACCATAAAACCAAGGCACTTTCTGGTTACTCTTTGTGCCAGCAAAGAGTGACTGGCGCGTCACACCGCAAGCCTCCTATTTCCCTAAAACCAAAACGCGACAAACCCCATCCCTACGACCAAACAACAAAACCAACCACCATTCCCCAAAAACAAAAAAAGACCATCAAACGATGGCCTTCTCCCTTAAACATCCAAAAATAATCAGCAACTCACCGCAATAACGCCACCACCGTATGACGACGCACATTCGCCTGCGCGTTCAGCGCCTGATAAGTCGACGAAAACTGATCCGCCGCCGCATGAAACTGCGTCAGTTTCTCCGTGGTTTGCTCGCTCGACAGCAGACGCGTCTGGCTACGCAGCGTCTGCATTTGAGTATTGAGTTCGCTGTGGTATTGGCGTGCCTGCTCCAGGCTGGTTTGCGCCTGCGCCAAGTGTTGGTTGACCTTGGCAATGCCCTGCTTGATACCATCACGCGAGCTTAAATCAAAGCGCAGCTCGGCAATGCCATCCGGCTCGGATTTGAGGTTGAGTGTGTTGGCTTGTCCGGCAGGGAAACGGTGGCCTTGCCCTGTCACCATCACCTTTTGCTTCATCTGTTTGTACGCCGACTCTTTGGCTTCAAACACAATATTGCCATCTTGCGTCACGCTGGCGCGCATTCCGAGCGGGATCAGGCTGCGGTCCAACATTTTGACCGTTTTACTGCCATCCGACTGACCATCAAACTGAATCATCACCGAATTGCCTTGCGGGAAATCGAGACGAATCTGCTCGGCTTTCTCTTTGAGGCGGTTGACGTTCAGCCCCGGAATCGAGAAGCGGCGAATGTCAGCGCGGTCGAGTTTCAGATTCAGCTCGTTATCCACCACGCGTTGACCATCAAACCGCGCCTGATCCAGCACCGCTTCAATGGTCATTTTGGAACGGGTTAATGTCTCTTTCAGGTTCGGCACGTTGTCGGCGCCTTGCGTCATCGCCTGCGTCAGACCCCGTTTGATGGTGGTGAGTTCTTTGCCGACAAATTGCAGCGATTTAGAGGCGATTTGCACCGAAGTGGCTTGTTGTTGCCCTTGAGTCAGCAGGACGCCAGAAACAGAATAGGCTGACGTGGTGTCAGCCTGAAGCGCGCGGGTTGGTCTGGCCGGTAAACGGGCCGAATCGGAGGAGCGCGACGGCGTAATGCTGGCCTGCTCCTGTCCGGTCAATCGAATGCCGTGTGGACGAACTTCCACTGTGCTCATTGCCATACTGAACATTCCTAAATTCGGTCAAACAGCGACAGGTCGTCGATTTTCACATAACTCGCCTGCGTCGCTTGCAGCGCGGCCATGTAATTGCTTAAACGCACCGAGGCTTCGCCGTAATCCAGCGCTGACAGGTCGCTGGTGACTTTGTCGACAAACAGTTTGTTGTCGCCGTGTGCTCTGTCGAGCAGGTCGAGGTTGTTGTGACGGCCACCGATTTCGGTCATCGCCGCCAACACGTTGTTGAGTGTGCTGTCGACGGCGGCTAACGTATTGTCCACTTCGGTACGAAAGTTCGCAGTCGGTGCCTCAAACTCACTGATCATTGCATCCAACGTGTTGAGCACATTGCTGCCGCCGCCCAAATCAAGAATATCCTGCGCGGTCATGTTCGATTCCATGGTCACGCCTTTGGCCACCGTCACCACGCGCTTGTCGCTGTTGCCTTGCAGCACATAGCTGCCGCCGGAGTTATCCAGCGCGGCGGTGCTGGTTGCGGTGCCGGAAAACAGAAAGTGGCCTTCTTCGTCCTGCGCATTGAATGATGACGCAATCGAATCGCGCAGGCTTTTCAGCTCTGTCACGATGCCTTCGCGATCGTCAGTGGTCATGGTGCCGTTGGCGCCCCACAACACCCGTTCACGAATGCTTTTCAGGCTTTCGTTCACCGAATCTAAGTACACTTCCTGACTCGACAGCGTGGTTTTCACGTTGGCGATGTTGGCCTGATACTGCGCAATCGCGCTGCCTTCACGGTCAAGGTTCAGCAGTTTGATCGACGCCATCGGATCGTCCGAAAGCTTGGTCAGGCGATCGCCCGTCGACATCTGCTGCATCACTTTGCCAAGGCCGGCGTTGTTGAGCTGCAAGCTTTGCAGCATCATCTGGCTAAATTGGGTATCGCTGATTCTCATGGCCTTTCCTTAGAATAATTGCAGTACGGAATCGAACAGCTGATTCGCAGTGCTGATCACTTTCATGTTGGCGTTGTGTGCGTTGGCAAACGTCATCAGGTTGGCCGCTTCTTCATCGCTGTTGACCGCGCTGATGTTGTCGCGTGCGGCGACCGCTTGCTCGTTCATGCTGTTTTTGGCCTGATAATCGGAATCGGCCTGACGCGCTTTGATAGCCACTTCACCGACCATGCCGGTAAACGCATCGTTGAGCGACAGCGACCCAAAGCCGCTGATCGAGAACGCCTGATTGCTGATGGCGATTAGCGCCGTCAGGTTGTCGCTGTTGCCCGGATTGCCGTCGCCCGACAGTGCCAGTTCGTTCGGCGTGATGTCGGTGATGGTCAGGCTTGATGACGGGTTGGCCGGATCGTAGCTAAACAGTGCCTTACCCGGCAGGCCGTTGAGATCCAGACCCAGCGCCAGTTCGGTATTGAACGAATCGGCCATGGATTGCGCCATGTCGTTGAGCGCCGTCATGTACGGCTTGAGCACGTCAGTTTGATATTCGTTAATCGCACCCAGCTCACCACCGAGATCGCCCGGAATAGCAAAGCTCTGCTTGCCAAATTCGACTTGCAGGGTCGCGAGGTAGGCATCGCTCGGATCGGGAATCGCTTTCAGCGTGCCGTGTTCACTGCCCATCACCAGCGGCTGACCGGATGTCAGGGTGACTTGCATGCTGCCGTCAGCTTGATCGGTGGTTTTCACTTCGACGATTTTCGCCAGTTCGCCCACCAGCGCGTCACGGGTATCCATCAGCTGCGCCGGGTTACCGCCGGTGCCTTTCAGCTCGACGATCTGTTTGTTCACTTCGGCGATGTTGGCCATCACGCTGTTGGCCTGCGCGACGGCGGCCGTGCGCTGATCGTTCATGTCTTTGTGTTGGTTGTACATCGACTCGGTCAGCGTGTTGAAACGGCGCGACAGCGCTTCCGCTTCATTGATGATTTGTTGGCGCAGCGGCACCGATTCCGGTTTGGACGTTGCATCGTGCAGCGCCGCAAACAGGTTATCCAGCCCGGCAGAAAGGCTAAAGCCGTCGGCGCCGAGCGTGTTTTCCAGATAGCTCATGCTGCTGGTGTAACGCGACGCGTAAGACGCCACGCTGCTAGTCGACCAGGTTTGCTTCACCAAAAACTGATCGGTGACTCGGCGAATACTGGTCACTTCTACCCCCATGCCTGCGCTCAGATTGTCGTATTTCGCACCACCGACTGAGGCCATCAGCGCCTGTTGGCGACTGTATCCCGGCGTATTGATGTTGGCGACGTTCTGCGCCGTCACATCGAGTGCGACACGGTTGGCGTTGAGTCCGCTTAAGGCAATGTTGACGAGGTTCATGTCCGTTATCGCTCCAAAGGTCTAATCAGTGGCTGACTAAAAGCATTCGTCACCGCCACTTTGGTGGTTTCCTGAGAAAGAGAGGCGACCGCATCGGCGGCATTATTTACTGCATGGTTCACTGGATTGGGGGCGGCGCTGCGATTGTGTGATACCCGTTCCGCGGCAGCGGCCAGTTCAACCACATTGGAGCCCGCACCATCGACCACCGGACTGAGCTGTTTGACCAGCATATCGGCAATGCCGGAGCGCTGCTTTTTCGCCATCTCAATCGCTAACTGGCCGTCGTACATGTCGCGGAATACGCCCTGCTGCTTGCTGTTAAACGGGCTGTCTTCATCGGCCATCACATCGCTGGAACTGCGCATCTGGCGCAGCACCAGTTGGAGAAACATCGCCTCGAACTGACCTGCCACGGTTTCCAGCGCGGCGTGTTTGTCGGCGGCATTTTTGATGTTCGCCAGCGCGTTGTTGTCGTGATACAGCACTGAATTTACTGAACTGCTGTCGCTTCCCGTATCAATCTTCATCTCAGCTCCTTAGATGACCACTAACTCTGCGTTGAGCGCCCCGGCTTCATGCAAGGCTTGTAAAATAGACATCAAATCGGTCGGTGTTGCCCCGAGGCTGTTGACCGCATTCACGATGGTGTTGAGCTCCGTGCCTTCCGGCCAGATCACCATCTGTGCGTTGTCTTCGTTGATGTCGATTTGGGATTGATCGACCACTTGGGTATCGCCGCTGGCGAACGCGTTCGGCTGGCTGACCTGTTGCGATTCGGTGATACTCACCGTCAGGTTGCCGTGGCTGACCGCCGCCTGACCGACTTTGACGTTCTTCCCGATGACCACCGTACCGGTGCGTGAGTTGAACACGATGCGGGCTGGCTTGCGGCCTTCCATCACGCTCATCTCTTCCAGCATCGACATCATGGTCACGCGCTGCTGAGTATCTTTCGGTGCGCGCATTTCGACGCGGCCTTTGTTGATGGCAACCGCCACTTGCGGGCCAAAGGTGTCGTTGATTTCACGCGCGATGTTTTTCGCGGTGGTAAAGCTTGGCTCACGCAGGTTGAGCGTCACGGTATCGCGATCGTTAAAGTCGGTCGGAATTTCACGTTCCAGCGTCGCGCCATTCGGAATGCGGCCGGATGTCGGTGTGTTGACCGCAATTTTTGAACCGCTGCGACCTTCGGCCGACACGCCGCCGACCACCACGTTGCCCTGCGCCACGGCGTACACTTCACCGTCGATACCGCGCAGTGGCGTCAGCAGCAGTGTGCCGCCACGCAGGCTTTTGGCATCACCAATTGAGGAGACCACGATGTTGAGTGTCTGACCGGGACCTGCCATCGGATCGACGGTCGCGGTCACGCTGACCGACGCCACGTTACGCAGTTTCGGGTCGGTGGATTCATCAATCTGCACCCCGAAGTGGCGCAGCATATTGGTGATAGATTGCGCGGTGAATTTGACCTGATTGCGATCGCCCTGACCGTCGAGGCCCACCACCAAACCGTAACCCACCAGTTGGTTTTCACGAATCCCCTGCACATCGACCAAATCCATGATCGGAATTTCCACTTCCGCCTTGGCGGTGGTTGCAAGCCCCAGCGTCAGCGCCAGCAAAACCGTGGTGAAGAAGGTGTTGCGTTGTTTCATCAAAATGGCATCCATGGACTGTTGAAGAATTGAGTGAGCCAGCCGGACGCGTTGCTGTCTGCCAGTGCGCCGCGGCCTGAATAGGTAATGCGCGCATCGCCGATGCGCTGCGAAGAGACCTGATTGTTGCGGCTGATGTCGTCCACCCGCACAATGCCGGTCAGACGAATGAACTCATCGCCCTGATTGAGGCGAATCCATTTTTCGCCGCGAATACGAATTACGCCGTTGGGCAGCACTTCGCTGACCGTTACGGTGATCGCCCCTTCCAACTTGTTGCCTTGTGAGCTGGACGCGCTGCCGTCAAAGCTGCGGTCGCCGTCAATCGAGGCCGCCAGTTTGTCGACCGTTTTACCGCCGACCACTGGCGCGCTCAGCCCGACACTGGACGTTTTGCCGTACTGGGTATCGGCGCTTTTCTTCGACTGGGTTTCTTCCGCCAACAGCACCGTCAGGACATCGCCCACGCGGTAAGCGCGGCGGTCCTGAAACAGGGTCATCGCGTATTGATGGCGATAAAGGCTGCCCGACTGTGCAGCAGGCAGAGAGTAATCCAGCGTTGGCGGGCCGTATTTTTCTTCGTCCGGAGACGGCGGCGTGAATTCGTCCCGTCCGGCACATCCGGCCAGAATCAGCACGCTCAGAAGCCCGACTTTGCTCAACTTTGCCATCACGCTTTCCTTCATCGCTTGATTCATCCTTACACCGACTGCGCTACAAACTTGAGCATGTCATCGGCGGCCGAGACCACTTTGGCGTTCATTTCGTAGGCGCGCTGCATGGTGATCATGTCGACCATCTCTTCCACCACCTGCACGTTGGAGCCTTCCAGCACACCTTGTTTAATGCTGCCGACGCCATCTTCACCGGCAATCAGCTCATCGGCTGCGCCACTGGCTTCGGTTTCACGGAACAAGTTACCGCCCAGCGCTTCCAGACCGGCTGGGTTGATGAATTTTGCCAGCGTGATCTGACCGAGTTCCTGCGGTGTGGAGTCAGCGGCTGTGGTGATGGTCACCGTGCCATCGACGCCGACTGACAGCGAAATCGCATCGTCCGGCACCTGAATCTGCGGTTGCAGCGGCAGACCCTGACTGTTCACCATCAAACCTTCCGAGTTGACGTGGAACTGGCCGTTACGGCTGTACATGATCTGGCCGTCTGAGTTTTCAATCTGGAAAAAGCCTTGGCCCATCACCGCCAGATCCAAATCCTGACCGGTATTTTGCGTGTTGCCCTGAGTGAACACTTTCTGGGTGCCGACCACGCGTACACCGCTCCCCAACTGAACACCGGTTGGCAGCTCGTTGACCTGATCGACCTGCGCGCCCGGCTGACGCTGAATGCTGTAGAACAGGTCTTCAAACACCACGCGGTCACGCTTAAAGCCGACCGTGTTGACGTTCGCCAGGTTGTTGGAAATGGCGGTCATTTTGGTGTCTTGTGCCGCCATCCCGGTTTTGCTTACCCATAATGCTGAATGCATCGGAGTCTCTCCTTATTGGTCGAGCGCTTAACGCGCGCTCATTAATTTGTTTCCGGCTTGCGCCAACGTTTCTGCGGTTTTCATCATGCGGATCTGCATTTCGAAGTTGCGCGTCAGTGACATCACATTCAGCAGTTCATCAATCGCGGAAACGTTACTGCCTTCGATGTGTTCCGGTGCCAGTTGCACGCTGTTGTCCGCCGCGAGCGGCACGCCATCCACCGTGTGCAGCAGGCTGTCGCTCTCTTTTTGCAGGGGGTTGTCGTTGGCTTTCACCAGCTTGAGCGTACCGACTTCAATTTCAGCGCCGCCGCCCGGCGGAATCACCGAAATGCGGCCGCGTTCACTCACTTCCACTTTCTGAAAATCCGGCAGAACTAACGCGCCGTTCTCGCCCATGACCGCAAAACCGTTGATGCTCAGCGCGCCGTTCACATCCACCGCGATGTTGCCCGCGCGGGTGTAGGCTTCGCCACCTTCCGGGGTTTGCACCGTCAGGTAACCGTCGCCCATCACGGCCACATCGAGTGGACGTCCGGTTTTCACCACATCACCGCTGTCGAAACGGGTTGCGGCCGAGTTAGTGACCACCATGGTGCGGCCATCGAACCCCGAACCTTGCAGTGGCACGCTGCGCACGCGTTCCATATCCGCACGAAAACCGGCGGTATCGGCGTTGGATAAGTTGTTCGAACGCACGTGCTGCGCTTTGAGAACCCGGCTCGCGCCGGAGGTGGCGGTAAACAGCAAACTATCCATCGTCGGCTCCGTTAGATCGCGTTAAACAGCGCTTGAGTCAGCTTGTCTTCGGTCGAGATGGTTTTGGCGTTGGCCTGATAGTTACGCTGCGCGGTCATCAGGCTCACCAGTTCGCTGGTCAGGTCAACGTTCGATCCTTCCAGTGCGCCTGGCGTCAAATCGCCCAGTGTGCCGGTACCCGGTACGCCGACCGTTGGCGAACCAGAGCTGAAGCTTTGCGTCCACGCAGTGCCGCTCACTTTGGCCAGACCTTGTGGGTTAGCAAAGTTCGCCAGCACCACCTGACCTTGCAGCTGTGATTCACCGTTGGTGTAGGTGGCGTAAACCATGCCGTTGCCTTCCACGCGCACGCCTGCCAGCTCACCAGAGGTGTAACCGTTCGGGTTATTGGTGCTCACGCCAAAATCGGCGCCAAACTGCGTGCTGCCGGTCAGGCTGACATCAATGCTCATCGCATTGGCGCCTGCTGCTGGAAACGCGACGTTAAAACTGCCAGTTGGCGAGCTCAGTGTGCCGTCGGTATTGAACGTCACTGGCACTGTGGCGCTTGCTGTCGCCGAACCGTCGACCTGCACGTTCACTTCCCAGGTGTTATCCGCGGTTTTGGTGAAGTACTGCGTCACTGTGTGGCTGTTGCCCAGCGAGTCGTACGCTTTGGAGGTGTAAGAGGAGTTGAATGAATTCGGATCGGCCGGATCAAACGGGTACACCGTCTGGTCAATCGCGTCCGCGCTGGCGTTAAAGTTGGCCACAAACTCCAGTGAATCGGTCGCTTTTGCCGACAGCGATGAAGTACTGATCTTGATGTCGCCCACCGAGCCGCTCAACAGATTGTTGTTGCCATCCACGCTGTAACCTTGCAGCTTGGCGCCGGTGTTGCCGACCACGTAGTTGTCTTTATCCGTGCCAAACACGCCCGAACGGGTATACAGCGTTTGGCCCATGCTGTCTTTGGTGACGAAAAAGCCGCTGCCGTTGATCGCCAAATCCATGGCACGGCCTGTACCGGTCACGGAGCCATTCTTATCAAAGTTCTGCGAAATCGACGCCACTTCCACGCCGCCCGGCTGCATGCCGTTGTACACCGCAGAGAATTCGGTACGCGCGCCTTTAAAACCGTAAGTCGATGCGTTGGCAATGTTATGGCTGATGGTGTTCAGTTCGGTGTTGGTTGCATCCAAGCCGCTGAGAGCAATATTAAAACTCATAAATTAACCTCTGTTTCCTTGTTTGGGTTTAGGCGCCAAATTGGGTGATTTGATAGAAAGGCACGCTGCCGACACCGGCAATATTCACCATGGCCGAACCGCCAGTGCTTGGAATGCGCACTTGTTCAACCGTGCCGGCCAGCAATACATTCGGTGACGACTGACCGTCCTGTACTTCGACACTGACGGTGTAGTTGCCGGGCTTCAGGCCCAGCGCTTCTGGATCGATGGTGAAATCGACATCGCCCGCCGGATGCGCGCCCAGTGGCAGCCTGGTGGTTTGACCGAACTCATCCGCGATGACCAGATTGACCTGGCTGGATGCGTAATCGAGTTCCACTTTGCCGCTTTGCGGCGCGTCGGTGAGTTCAAATTCGTTCCCGGAGACGTAGACCGTCTGACCGACCAGACCCGCAGTCGACAGCACTTGCATGTTGTCGAGCAGCACCATGCTGTTTTGCATCAGGCTCGACATGTTCTCCATGCTCTGCACCTGAGAAAATTGCGCGAGCTGGCCCACGTATTCGGTGCCATCCAGCGGGTTCAGCGGATCCTGGTTTTGAATCTGCGCCACCATCAACGAAATGAACTCGTTTTGCAGCGAGGTCGAATCGTTGGCATCTAAACCATTGCTGCTGATGCCCGTGTTGGTGGTGGTTGCACTGCCGGACGTATCACCCGACAAGGCGGTGTATTGTGCGATGCTCATCAGCTACCCTGCCCCAGTTTGAGCAGCCCTTGCTGCATGCTTTTCACGTTGCTCAGCACTTCAACGTTGGTTTCAAAACTGCGCGTCGCGGACATCATGTCGGCCATTTCCGCTACCACGTCGATATCCGGGTAGTACACGTAGCCATCGCCATCGGCCAGCGGGTTGTGCGGCTCAAAACGCTTTTCCGCCTGACCCGCGCTCTGCACCACGTCGACGATACGCACTTCCGCACTCGGATACACGTTATCGCCGGTTGCCAGTTGGCTTTTGTTGTACACCGTGGCGAAGACCGGTTTCAGCGCGCGGTAGGCGTCGTCCGGATTGGCCGACACCGCATCGGCGTTCGCCAGGTTACTCGCGACCGTGTTCAGACGAACGGTCTGCGCGGTCATCGCCGAACCGGCAATCGAATAAATATCAGTAAAAGGCATGATTAACGTCCCTCAATCGCTTTCGCTAAGCCGTTGAATTTCATATTGAGAAATGTCAGGCTGGTTTGAAAATCCATGTTGTTCTGCGTGAACTTGGCTTGCTCGACACCCAGCTCAACGGTGTTGCCGTTTTTGCTGTTCTGGTAAGGAATCGAATATTGAGATTCCACCTGCCATTCCGGAATGCCCGGATTGACGCCGCGGTTACCGGCCGTACTCATGACGGTTTGAAATGTCAGGTCTTTGGCCAGGTATCCCGGGGTGTCAACATTTGCTAGGTTGCTCGCGAGGACTTTGGTACGCTGAACGCGAAAATTCAGTGCCTCCGGGTGAACGCCTAACGCGGTTTCAAATGAAATGGCCATGTCTGTTCCTTACAAGTCGGCTCAAGGTGCGTTTAGACGAAACAAGATGCATGCCATAAAATTATTCAATTAAAAACAATGACTTATAAATCAGATAGGAAACGCAACTTCCGCCTGTCGGAAGCGCGATTACGCCAAGGGGAAACAATTTTTTCCTCTGCGTGGAGGAACGTGATGCTGATGCTGGCGCTGCTGTTGGCACTGCCAGCCACGGCGCAGGAAAATCACTCAGAAATGCAGATTCGCCACGCAGTGCAAGCTTCGCTCGACGAGGAAATCGCTCAGCTTGCCGCGCAGCGCGAATGGCCGCCGTACCAAGCGCAGTGGCAACTCTGGATTCCGGGCGCTGCCAGTCACCTGCCAGAATGTCAGGCGCCGCTGATCGTCACCGGGCGTGATAACCAACTGCTGCCCGTCGGCCATCTCAAACGCATGGTACGCTGCGAGGAAGGCGATACCGCATGGCGGATTAACGTCACCATCAAAGCGTCACTCACCCTGCCGGTGGTCGTCACGCAAACGGCGCTGGCACGCGGCGGGCGCTTAGAGCCTTCCATGCTGGCACTGGAAGACCGCACCCTCACTCGTCAGGATGATTTTTTCACCCGCATCGATGAAGCGAGCGGATTGGAAGTCAACCGCCGTCTGCGCGCCGGACAAATTCTCGATCCGACCTTAGTCAGCAAGCCACCGTTGGTCATCAAGGGTAATCAGGTGGTGATCATCGCCGCGAAAGACGGGGTGAATGCCAGCACCAAAGGCGTCGCCTTGGAAGATGGCGGGCGCGGGGATCAAATTGAAGTGCAAAACAGTGCCTCGCAAAGCGTGGTGCACGCCGTGGTGACCGGGCTGAATCAGGTGCACACTCAGTTCTGATTCAGGCTGCAAATTTTGACTGAAGGTAACACTTTTTCAGTGTGGCGCTCGAAATCCGCCCCGGATTTCGAGTACAAACTTTCAGTCATTCATTTTTTTGCACAAATTCGCTTTGTGCATTTAACTCTGCCCTGCTCTTGGTCGCCTGTTACCAGTGACGACGAAGATTGAGGACATCAAGCTGATGAAAATTGATAAGGTCTCGGGCGGCCACGTCCCACACACCACATTCCAGCAAGCGAGCAAAAAAACCGTTGCGCCAAGCCAAGCCACGTCTGTGAGCGAGCCCGCGCTGAATGCCAATACCGTGGCACTGGAAAAAGCACAGGCCGAACTGGCGGCACTGCCGGATGTCGATATGGCAAAAGTGGAACAAGTGCGCTCTGCACTGGCGCGCGGCGAGTTAAGCCTCGACAGTAAAGCGCTGTCTCAGGCGCTGATGCAATTCCACACCGGACACGAATAAACCGGCACGCAAGGAGCAGATCATGGCCTCGAACCGCGGACAACTGATGCAAAGTTTTATGTTCACCATTAGTGAAGACCTGAAGCTTTATCGCCAGTTGCATACGCTGCTGACCGAGCAAAAAGCGCTGTATCTGCAATTTAACGGCGATGCGCTGGGCAAAAACATTCGCCAGCAAGTGCCGGTACTGAACCAACTGCACCGCAATGCGTCACACCGAACGCAATGCTTACAACGTCTGGCGCTGCCCAACAGCGACAAAGGCGTGTTACGCCTGTTCAGTGCGCTGCCCGCCAGCTTACGAACACGAATTGAAAAACAATGGCAGGTGCTGAATGTGTTGATTCAGCAATGTCAGCGCCTCAATCAGGATAACGGCCTGAGCTCCGCCACGTTTCATGAACTGCTGAGCGAACTGACCCAGCCGTCACCGACCTACGAAGAACGCATCGCCGACGCGATATGAAATTACGCTCCCTGTTATGCCATCAATCCCACTCCAAGTTGTACCGGCTGACAGGGAGCTTCCTTTTACTGCTGTTTAGCGCCTACACTACCGCACGCTCGTTGGATGAAGCGATTGCCTCGCAGCGCGCCCTGCTGTCGCCCTATCAACATCAGATTGAGTCGCGTCTGGAGACCTATCAGCCCCTGCTGGCGCATATTTTCAATCAGTTAGACCATAAAAAGCTGCCACAGCAACTGGCGCTGCTGCCGATGCTGGAATCGTCGTTTGATCCGAATGCGATTTCTCACGCCGGCGCTCGCGGATTGTGGCAATTGATGCCGGCCACCGCCCAGCGTTACGGTTTGCAAACTTCCCCTCACGATCAGCGTTTGGATGTGTTAGCCAGCACCGACGCCGCGCTGAACTATCTGGCGTTTTTGCATCGCAAATTCGGCGGCGACTTGGCGTTAACCCTGGCGGCTTACAATGCTGGCGAAGGACGGGTCGCGCGCGCCATTCAACGCGCAGGCAGCCGTGAGTTTCATCGCCTGCCACTGCCCCAGGAAACCCGCCAGTATGTGCAGCGCTTTTACGCTCTCACCCAGTTGATTGATGTCACGGCGCTCAACCACGCCTCGTTCCAGCCGCTGATGCTGTTTAGCAGCCAACCGGCCATCACCCGTCAGGCACTGATCAATTTGCAACCACTGCCGCCACTGGTTAAGTTGTAAGGCTTCAAACGAGCTTGGCGCAAAGTGCGCAATTTCGGTCAGGATCTTCACAGCCCTGAATGCGACCATGGCTTTGTTTTCTCAAACAGGATTTGAAATGTGATGACCCATTCGCTGCATTCGCGGATACAAGGCGTGTGTGACTACATCGATCGCCATCTGGATGACGAGTTGTCGCTTGAGAAACTGAGCGCGCTGGCGCACTGTTCCAAGTACCACTTTCACCGCATGTTCAAAGCGCAGATCGGTGTCGGCACCGCCAAATATCTCACCTTGGCGCGGCTCAAGCGGGCCTCTTACCGACTGGCGTTTGAACCTGGCATCAGCGTACTGAATATTGCGCTGGAAGCTCAATTCGACAGCCCTGAAGCGTTCGCCCGAGCCTTTGCGCGCACGTTTGGTCAGTCTCCGTCCGGTTTTAGAAATCAGCCTGAGTGGCAGCAATGGCACTCGCAATTTCAATTTGAAATCCCCGCAAAAGGAGTCAACCTTGTGGACGTGAACATTATTCATTTTGCCGAAACCCGCATCGCCTACATCGAACATTGTGGTGCCCCCGAGCAGGTGCTCGATACCGCCGCGCAGTTTATTGCCTGGCGACGCGCCAGTGGTGAATCGCCGGTGACCGCCAGCGCCACCTACGGCATTCCCTACAGTGATCCCAATGAAACCGAGCCAGCGCTGTTTCGCTTTGATATCGCAGGCAGCGTCAGCCAGCCCATCAAAGACAATGACTACGGCGTGAAAAATGGCGCTATTCCGGCCGGACGCTGCGCAGTGCTGCGTCATCACGGCAGCCATGATGCGATCAGTCAGAGTGTGTACGCGCTGTATCGCGACTGGTTACCGCAAAGCGGTGAAGAGCTACGTGATTACCCATGCTTCTTCCACTATCTGAATCTGATCCACGAAGTGGATGAGTGTGACTTGCAGACCGACATCTATCTGCCGTTGAAGTAGCTTGCGCAGAAGCGACTGACATTGAAGTGACTGATATTAAAACGAATGGTCAGTTGCTGCTGGATAGAAAAGAAAAAGCCGCCAGAAATGGCGGCTTTCGCATTACTTCTTCTGACGCGCTTCAAACGCTGCCAGTTGCTCGGGTGTCGCTTTCGGCTGATGGTTGGTTTTCCACTCATCGTACGTCATGCCGTACACACGCTCACGTGCATCGTCGATGTTGAGCGCCAGTCCCATCTCTTTCGCTTCCGACTCATACCATTTGCAGAAACAGTTACGGCAGAAGCCCGCCAGTATCATCAGGTCGATGTTCTGCACATCTTTGTTGTCATCGAGATGCGCCAGCAGACGACGAAAGACCGCCGCATCGATTTTGTCTTGTTCTTCCAGAGTCAGATTTTTGTATTTGAATTCGGCCACGTGACTTTCCTTTCGTTCTTGCCCGGAAGCCCTGAATCAGCGCTGCCGGAGGATTAAAATGTCGTTGAGTGCCTCTGTTATATCACGCAGATAGCAAAACGCCCAAGACAGGCTTGGGCGTTTTTATTCAAGGGCGTGGCGATTTAGCCTTGGATACCGACGATCAGCCACGGCGCATTTGGCGTGGTCAGGTCGCGTTCCAGATGCCAGATATCGTCGATGTTCTCTTCGAGATCTTCGCTTGGGTCGCGGTAGCGGCCGCTAAATTGCAGGCTCAATTGCGCTTTGTTGGCATCGTAGTCGGCACGCACAATCTCTGCGTCAACGTACATCACGTCCGTTTGCGGATCGGTGTCAATCTTCGCGCGCTCTGCTTTCAAATCTTCAAACAGGCTCGGTGACACGTACTCTTCGATGGTCTCCAACTGGTTGTGGTTCCACGCGCCTTGCAGAATGCGGTAGTGTTCACGTGCACCGTTGACAAACGCCACGCGGTCAAAGCCGTCTGGGTAGTTATGTGGTACATCACTTTGCATTTGGCTGCCGAAACCGCCGCTGTTTTGAGGCTGTTCGAAGTTGTGAACATTTGGCTGCTCAAACGTATTGCGGTTCATTCCGCCAAACGCTGGCTGCTGCTGTTGGTGCTGATTCATACTGCCCTGCTTAGCGCCAAGCAGACCACGCATCAACTTGAAGATCACAAACGCAATCAAACCGATGATGAGGATATCCATGAACTGGATCCCTTCAAAGGCGCCGCCGAAGAAGGCTGCCAACAGGCCACCCGCCAGCAGACCGCCAAGCAGGCCGCCCATCAATCCTTTTTTGGTCGAGCTTTGCGCTGTTTTCGCAGTGTCTTGTTGTTTCAGGGTATTGGTGTTTTGTTTTTGCTGTGCGGGTGCAGTTTTGTAGCTTTTACCAAACGACTTACCACCACCAAATTTTTTGGCAGCGTCCGCCATCGGGGTAAACGCAACAGAAACCATCACCAGAGCCACAAGTGAAAACAGACGTTTCATAGTTATCCTTAGAAGCCTTACTTTAATACGGGGTCATCATAGCGGCTTCAATATGACAATCAAACACTTTGCATTTATCGACATGTATCAGAATATTGCAGGGTTCTGAGTTGACGCTCAATAGCAGGCTAATTAGAATATCGAACATCGTTCATTAAGCACACATGATCATGGCAAGACGAAATGACCACACCCGTGAAGAATTGGTCTCTTTAACGCTGAAAACCGTGAAGGAATTCCTAGATAGCCATTCCTACCACGAACTGAGCCTGCGTAAGATCGCAACCATGATTGGTTATGTTCCGAGCACGTTGGTGAACGTTTTTGGCAATTACAATTTGTTACTACTTCATGTGGTTGCTCAGACGCTCGATGAACTCTCCAGCGAAGCGAAAGCGGTCGTTTGTCACGGCAAAGACCCCGAGCAAGCGCTGTACAAACTCGCCTACTGCTACCACGATTTCGCGCAAAAGAACCCACACCGCTGGCAACTGATTTTCGAACACAACATGAATGGCGAAGAGCTGCCAGAATGGCAAGCTGAACGGATCGACACGATGACCAGCATGCTGGAAGGGTTGCTGAAAGTGATTGCGCCGCAGCGTTCCGACAGTGAAATTCTGCGCACCAGCCGCGTATTGTGGTCAGGCGTCCACGGCATCACGCTGCTGAGTGTGGACGATAAGTTCTTTGCATCAGAACCCATCGATGGCAAAGCACTCATCGAAGATCTACTCTCTAACTATCTGGCCAACTGGTAATTATTAAGGAAAGGCGATGCCGCAGTCTCAGACGTCGTTGTTAACTCAACGCCGTTTTCTTCCCTACTTCATCACGCAGTTCTTCGGCGCCTTTAACGATAATATTTTCAAAAACGTGTTGCTGCTGCTCGTGGCGTTTGCTGGCAGCGGCGCGCTGCCGATCTCCAGCGACCTGTTCATTAATCTGGCCGCGGGTCTGTTCATTCTGCCGTTTTTCCTGTTTTCCGCGTCTGCCGGTGTGCTGGCCGATAAATACGAAAAGTCGTGGTTTATTCGCCGCGTGAAACTGCTTGAAATCGCCATCATGTGTATTGGCGCGATTGGGTTTATCACCGAAAGCTACAGTGTTCTGCTGCTGATCCTGTTTTTGATGGGCACCCAATCGGCATTTTTCGGCCCGGTCAAATACGCCTTGCTGCCACAACAGCTCAAATCTAACGAATTGGTGCCGGGCAATGCCTTGGTCGAAACCGGGACATTTTTAGCGATTTTGCTCGGCACGCTTGGGGCGGGCATGATTGCTTCAGCCGACAACGCGCGCCACATCGCGGCCGCTGCAGTAATTCTTTTTGCCCTATGCGGCTACTGGGCGAGCCGTTCGATTCCTGAAGCGCCAGCCAGTGCTCCCGATTTGACCTTCCGCTGGCGGCCGATCAGCCAAACTCGCCATACGCTGGCCATTGCGCGCAGCGACCGCATCATCTTCCAATCGATGATGGCGATCAGTTGGTTCTGGTTCCTCGGCGCGGCGTACCTGACACAATTCCCGAACTTCACCAAAGTCTTCCTTAACGGCACTGAAAGTTCGGTGTCGTTCCTGCTGGCGCTGTTTTCAGTGGGCATTGCCCTGGGTTCGCTGGCGTGCGACAAGCTCTCCAATCACCGCATTGATGTCGGTATTGTGCCGCTGGGCAGCTTTGGCATCAGCATCTTTGGTTATTTGATGGCAACCAGCATTCCGGATGAATTGCCTATTTTCAGTCAGTTCTCGGAATTTGCCGCCTATCAGCCGCTGTGGCCACTGTTTGCTTACTTGCTTTTACTCGGTGCTTCGGGCGGTGTGTTTATCGTGCCGCTCTACGCCTTGATGCAACAACGCGCCAAAGAGACTGAACGCGCGCAGGTGATCGCAGCGCTGAACATCTACAACTCGCTGTTTATGGTGTGCAGTGCGATTTTGGGCATCATCTGCCTCACGCTGCTCGACCTCACCATTCCTCACCTGTTTGTGTTGCTCTCGGTGATGAACCTGCTCTTGGCCGCATACCTGTTTTTGCAGGTGCCGATTTTCGTGGTGCGTTTTCTGGTGTGGGCGCTGACGCACACCCTTTACCGCGTGCGACACAAAAACCTCAGCAAACTGCCCGAACACGGCGGCGCCCTGATTGTGTGTAACCATGTCAGTTATATGGACGCGCTGTTACTCAGTGGCGCGTGCCCGCGTTTGATTCGCTTTGTGATGGAAGAAGATTACGCCAACCTGCCGGTGCTGCGTCGTTTCTTGAAACGTGCGGGCGTGATCCCCATTTCAGCCAATAGCCGCACCTCGATTCGCCGCGCGTTTGCCGAAGTGGAACAGGCGCTGCAGGATGGGCATTTGGTGTGTATTTTCCCCGAAGGCCGCCTGACCGCCGACGGCAACATGAATGAATTTATGCGCGGCATCGACATCATTTTGCGTCGCAGTCCGGTGCCGGTGATCCCGATGGCGATTAAAGGCTTGTGGGGCAGTTTCTTCAGTCGCTATCACGGCCGAGCCTGTAAAGGGCTGCCACGCCGCTTCTGGTCTCACGTCGAGATTGAAGCCGGAGACGCTGTTATGGCGGGCGAAGCCACCACTGAACTGATGCACGAGAAAGTTGCTGCATTGCGCGGCGATTGGAAATAAGCCAATTTAACGCATCGTAGACAAGCGTTCAGTTTTTCTGAACGCTTGTTCAAAACATTAAGACTTTCTGACCTCGCCCCGTGCGCTACAATGGCCGTCCTCGACTCCGATAACGACCTGATTCCCCCAACATCATGACACTTCACGCAAAACACATTCCGTTTGCCCTTGTCCTTGGCGCCTGCCTGACCCCGTTTATCTCATCCCCCACTGCGCTGTTGCTGGGCTTTTTCCTCGCCTCGCTGGGCTGGGTGCCGACGCAGTTGCCGATCGGCAAAATGACCAAAAAGCTGCTGGCGTATTCCATTGTCGGCTTGGGCTTTGGCATTCCGCTACAACAAGCACTCACGGTCACCGGCCAAGGCATCGGGCTAATTTTGGCCAGCATCACCGGCACCCTCGTGTTTGGCACATTGATTGCGAAAGCGATGGGGCTCAACCGCACCACCGGGCATCTGATTGCGTCCGGCACCGCGATTTGTGGCGGCAGTGCCATTGCGGCGGTGGCGCCTGCGATCAATGCCGATGACGACCAAACGGCGCTGGCGCTGGGCACGGTGTTTGTGCTCAATTCGGTCGCACTGTTTCTGTTTCCGCTGATTGGCCATGCGCTCCATCTGGATCAACACACCTTCGGCACGTGGGCAGCCATTGCGATTCACGACACCTCATCGGTGGTCGGTGCGGCATCGGCTTATGGCGAAGAAGCATTAAAAACCGCGACCACACTCAAGTTGGCACGCGCGTTGTGGATTGTGCCGGTGGCGCTCATCAGTGCGTGGATGTTTCGCAGTCACTCGAAGAAAATCACGATTCCGTATTTCATTGTGTTTTATTGTGCCGCGATTGGGGTGAGCGATGCGTTGCCGCAGTTTGAGGGGGTGTATCAGGCGATCTTCAGCGTGGCGAAGCAAGCGTTGGTGGTGTGTCTGTTTTTGATTGGTTGCAGCATTTCGGTGGCTCGTTTGAAGGCATCAGGCCCGAAACCACTGCTGTTTGGGGTGATTTTGTGGACGCTTATATCGACGACGTCTCTGAGCTGGTTGTTGACCCGTTAACGGGTTTGCGATGCCAAGCAAACGCCAGAATCAGCAGAAATGCGCTCAGTTCGGCAACGTTGCGGGGCCAACCAGTTAGCGTCAGCGCTAGCAGCAGTTGCAGCACAATGGTGGAAATCAGCAAGCCATTCTTCATCATCGATAGTCCTAAGCGGTTTAATTCTTAGGACTATTATGCCAAGCAGTTATAACCAGCAAAATTCAGTTTTGGACTAACTCATAACTCGAAAGCGAGATTGATGGGTTGCCAGCCACGCTTTGAGCGCTTGACGCGACACTTTGATCCCACTTTGTGTCAGCGCAGTCGGCATCTCAAAATACGCGATGGGCCATTTAAATTTCTCTAAACGTCCCTCATACCACGCGTTGCCTTGTTCAAGGCTAAACGGCGTTTGACTGAGCACCACCGCTACCGGGCGAGCGCCAAACTCATCGTCTTCAACAGGCACCACCATCGCCAATTGCACGTCAGGATGACGATTGAGCACACCTTCAACTTCTTCACAGTGAATGTTTTCGCCACCGGAGATAAACAGATTGTCGGCGCGGCCGATGATCACCAGTTGGTCGTGCTCGAAGTAGCCAAGGTCGTTGCTGTCATACCAGCCTTGTTCATCCGTCAAACGATGTAGCTCGCCTTGACGGTAATAACCGCTGGCCAACGTATCGCCACCGATGTAGATGCGCTGGCCGTCGACACGCACGGCGCGATGAGCCAGCACGTGACCCGCACCCGCTTGGCCATCGACTGGTTTGGCCGTGACCGTCGACGCCGCTTCCGTCATGCCATAGCCGAGCCAGGTTTCAATGCCGATGGCCGCCGCTTGCTGCGCCAGCGTTTGTGGAATGTGGCTACCGCCGAGCAACACATGGGTCAGCGTGAGCTGTTGGCCACTGTCGAGCAGGCGTTTCAGTTGCGTTGGCACCAATGACGCGTGCGTGACGCCGTCGATGTCGTGCGCCAACTGACCGCCGCCAATTTTGAGGCACGCCCCCGTGGCCAGCCAACGATAAATGATGGCCAAGCCCGACACGTGATAGAGCGGCAAGCTCAGCAGCCAGGTGTCATCCGCATCGAAATGAAATTCGGCCAGTAACCCTTGCGCAGAAGCAAAATGCTGCGCGTGCGTGTGGGCCACCGCTTTGGGTGTGCCGGTGGAACCGGAGGTGAAAATCAACGTTGCGAGATTGCTCCGCTGGTACGCGTTCTCGGCCTGAACCATGCCAGCGGCAGGTGGTGACAGCGCATTCACGTCTCCCAGCTCATCCAACGTCAGCCCCGCACTGGGCGCAAGCCAAACATTCGCGCGTTGATCATCGCGATATAGCGCCGACCATTTACGGCGCAACTGCGCTGCTGGTTGCGGCATGGTGAGCGCACACACGACACCCAGTTGCATCGCGCCCAGCAGCCAAAACAGCGTTTGCGGGTGGTTTTTGCCCACCAACGTCAGCACATCGCCGCGCTGAAGGCCACGTTCGGCAATCGCCTTGGCGTATTGCTGCACGCGTTGGTTGAGCTCATGCCATGTGAGCGTGCCCTCTTCAAGACAAAGCGCCACCCGCTCAGGGTGGCGCTGCTGCCAGTGTTGCCACGGGGTCATACAGGCTCCGATTGCCACAGCAGGCTTTGGTCGCTCAACGTTTGCAGGGGCAGTTCACACGCTGGCCACGGCGTTTCCAACTGCGCTTTAAACAAGCCGATGGTGTCCAAACCCGGAATTTCATTGGGCAGTTGCCAGTGTGCCAAACGCGCCAATTGCGTCAGTCCCAAGCTCGATTCAATGCTGGAACTGATGATGGTTTGCAGGCCCAAGGCTTTGGCTTTCTCAATCAGCTTCAAGCAGCGAGGCACCGATCCAATCAAAGTCGGTTTGATGACGATGGTTTTCACGCCCACCAGATCTTCTAAGCGGAATTCTTGGCTGCGCACCGCATGTTGCAAGGTTTCATCCCACGCAATCGCAATGCCAGTATCAATCGCAAACGACAAGCTGTCGCTTGGGGATTGGCAGGGCTCTTCTAAAAACGCGATGCGGCCACGCAAGGATGGCGCGACATATTGGGCGAATTTGGCGGCTTTCTCTTTGGTCCACGCGCGGTTGGCGTCCAGACGCAGGTATAAATCCGGCATCGATTCCAAGAACAGATTCACCAGCATGCCGTCACGAATCGGTTCATACAAACCGACTTTAACTTTCGCGACTTTCTGTCCCGGCATCGCATTGAGCTGCGGGATCAATTCATCGGGATCACCAGTACACAGCGGCGCCGCTTGATATTGGCCTTGCGCTGGCAGTTCACCAGCTAATTCCAACTCGGCCATCGAGACACCAAAAGCCACCGACGGGAACAACGCATCGTAATCCAACGCTTGACCTTGCACCCACAGCTCGAGCTGCTCTTTCGCCAGTGCGCCCGCTTCGTCTAGCGATTCCACACTAAACCCAATTAATGGCGCAACTTCGCCACGCCCAATCTTGCCATTTTCCTGAAGTTCAACGATGAAGCCTTCACGTTCCGTCAACTTCTCTTCACGAAGAATCACGCCGCTATCCATTGGCAAACGGTAGCGATACAGTTTTGCACTGCGCATATCTAATTTAACTCTGTTGATGAGTGACATGTCCATTCCCCCTCAACGGGCCTATCGCGCGCCGTTGGGCAGTGTTTGGAGCACCAAATTCACTGAAACTACATGGAAACAAAAAGAGCGGCACCAGACATCTGGGCCGCTCTTGTCGATTAAGGGTTACGCGGGAACTTGTTGAAGTCCGGTCTGCGTTTTTCGTTGAACGCGTTGCGGCCTTCCTGACCTTCGTCAGTCATGTAGAACAGCATGGTCGCGTTGCCCGCCAGTTCTTGCAGGCCCGCTTGACCGTCACAGTCTGCGTTCAATGCCGCTTTCAAGCAGCGCAGCGCCATTGGGCTGTGTTGCAACACTTCGCGGCACCAGCGTACGGTTTCTTTTTCCAGCTCATCGACAGGCACAACGGTGTTCACCAAGCCCATGTCCAGCGCTTCTTTGGCGTCGTAGAAACGGCACAGGAACCAGATTTCACGCGCTTTTTTCTGACCAACGATACGCGCCATGTAAGAGGCACCCCAACCGCCATCAAACGACCCGACTTTCGGGCCAGTTTGACCAAATTGCGCGTTTTCCGCCGCAATGGTCAGGTCACACATCATGTGCAGCACGTGACCACCGCCAACCGCCCAGCCCGCAACCGATGCGATCACAGGTTTTGGACAGGTACGAATTTGACGTTGGAAGTCGAGTACGTTGAGGTGGTGCGTACCGGTTTCGTCTTTGTAACCGCCGTAATCGCCACGGATTTTCTGGTCACCACCAGAACAGAATGCATCTTCACCCAGACCGGTCAAAATGATCACGCCAACGCCTTCGTCATAACGTGCATCAGCCAATGCGTTGATCATCTCTTTAACGGTTTGCGGACGAAATGCGTTGCGAACCTGTGGGCGCGCAATGGTGATTTTCGCAATACCATCTTCCGATTTGTGATAGTGAATGTCTTCGTAACTGCTGCCGCAGTCTTGCCAGACAACCGGAGCGTAAAGTTCTTCTTCTGAAATGCCTACTGTTTTAGCCATGGTGATTCCCATTGTTGTTGTCCGCCACCCGTACAGTGGGTCGCGGTATTAAATCGTGTATGATGCGCGCGAAAGCGACCGGTTGTTCATGATGAACATTGTGCCCCGCGTCGTCGATCTGACGATAGTTCAGCCCGCTTTGCTCAGCAAGCTGACGAAATTTTTCATCTTTTGCGCCGCAGATGTACCAAATCGGCATCGGCAACTGCGTCAACCCCGGCAACAAATACGGCTGCGTGGCCAGCGATGTGGATAACAGCATCGTGGCGACAGCGGCGCCAAGATTAGCACTTCGCTTCGCAATTAAGGTTTGTCTTTGCTCATGGTTTAGTGAACTAAACACCGCTTGCTGATACCAATCGCTCAATACCTGCTCAATCGGCTCGGCCTCAAAACGCATCGCCCAGCGATGATCGTTTTGCCAACGCGCTTCTCGTTCGACCGCCGAAGGAAGGCCAAAGTTTCCGCCTTCGATGATCAAACCTTGTACGTTGAGCGCTGCAAATGCATGGGTTGCCGCGCCCGTCATGGCAATGCGCCCGCCCAGCGAATAGCCCACCAGCCAGATGGGCGTTTGCGCCGGTACCTGCGCCAGTACCGCGGCGGTGATTTGCTGGCAACACGTGGCAAAGTCGTCGCACGTTTGCGCCTGGCTGCCGCCATGTCCGGGCAGGTCCAGCGCAATCCAGTCATAGTCTGGCAGCGCTTCGAGCACCGCTTGCCAATCGTCGGTGTTTCCAAGCAAACCATGCAGAAACACCAACACCGGCGTGTCAGCGCGCGGCTGGCGTGATGGCCGGTGAGAAAACGAGGTACGACTAGAGAGCATGAATCTGCGGCATCAGTTGTTTGATTTGCTGCGCGGCTTGTTGAGGCGGCGTGGTGATCTCAATCAACAACGTGCCTTGGCCCTGCGCCAAATGCTCATCCACCAGCCCCTGATACGCGGCTAACGTTTCCGGATTGGCGTAACGCAACCCAAACTGCGCGGCAACATGTTCAAACTGCATGCCATGTGGCATTTGATACAGCGCTTCCCGTTGCTGCGCCGGGACAGGCAACAGATCGAAAATCGCCCCGCCATCGTTATTGGCGACCACAATCACCAGCGGCTGCGGCGTATTGCGCACCAAGGCAAGTGAATTCATGTCATACAATAACGAGGTATCGCCCATCAGCATCAGCATTGGCTGCTTGATGGCACGTTGCACCCCCGCGGCAGTGGCAACCAAGCCATCAATACCGGAGGCACCGCGGTTAGAAAACACGTCACGTCCGTCGACGGCGCTAAACATATCCACCAAGCGGACAATCAAACTGTTGCCGACAAACAACGCAGCGTGAGGCGCACGCTCAGTCAAATCGAGCGCCAGCGCGATTTCCGTCATCGGTTCATTGCTTAAATGTAACTTGGCGAGTTCTGCCGTGCTGTAGGCGTAACGTTTCAACGCATCCGCCCAGCCAGCATGCGTCGCGTTGAGCGCGGTCCATTTACTCAGCTTGGTGTCAATCCAGTCGGGAATATCACACACCCACTGTTGCTGGGGCAGATGCGATTGATTGTTGCGATCCGGCGCTGGCGACACATAACAATACTGTGCGTCACTGCGGCGAACATGCTGCTCCAGCCAGTGATTTAAACGTTTGGACACGATGCGTGAACCAAACTGCACCACCTGCTCGCACTCATCCAGCACCGCTTTGGCAGCGCTGTTTTGTAGCCACAAATCAAAGTGTGCCCATTCACTGCTGATCCCCGATTGCGGGTCACACAGCAGCGGCCAGCCCAATTTCTCTGCAAACTGCTGCGCGGCTTTGGCTTCCGCCAAACGCACCGAACCGACGATCACCAAGCCTTTGCGGCTGAGCATCTGGCCCTCTTCGGGAAACGCATGCGCATCGCTGAAACGGCGCTCGCAATACGGTTGATTCGATTGCTGCCAGTGACTCACGCTCGCCAAGTACTCTTGGTACACGCGTGTGTCGTTGGCGGAATAGAGGGGTTCTGGGAACGGGCAGTTAAAATGCACGCTGCCGCCATGCTGCGCTTGGTGACTCAGCGCCTCATCGACGGTGGTCAGCAGCCAGTTGAGCGGTAAACGCACATTGGGACTCGGCAGATTCACGGCTTGCGTCACATGAGACGAATAAATACCCAGTTGGTTGATCGCCTGATTGGCACCGCAACCGACCAGTTCAACCGGGCGATCCGCCGTCAGAACAATCAGCTTCTCGCCGGTCAAACGTGACTCTGCAATGGCAGGCAACACGTTGGCGACCGCGGTTCCGGACGTGACGATCACCGCCACCGGGTTGCCGCTCGCTTTCGCCATGCCCAGCGCCATAAAGCCCAAGCCACGTTCGTCGTAATGAGTATGCAAGGTCAGGTTGTGATTGGCGGCGGCTTCCAGCGTCAATGGGGTTGAACGCGAGCCCGGCGCAACACACACCTCGCTCACGCCAAATCGGGTCATCTCTTCCAGCAGCGTCTGGCACCAGATGCGGTTTAAGACCGCTTGATCCTGACTCATGAAGCTACACCCAGCGGCAGGCGATCAGTGATGAGGCTCAGCAGCGTCGACATTTTTTTGTCCAGCTCCTGCCATTCATATTCAGCCACCGAGCCCGGCACGATGCCCGCGCCCGCAAACAGCTGCACTTCTTGTTCCAACACTAATGCGCTGCGAATCGCGACGCAAAACTCGGCTTGTTGATGACTGAAATAACCCATAGACCCTGCATACCAGCCCCGAGCAAACGGCTCGTGCTGAGTGATAAAATCAAACGCTTCTTTGCGTGGCACACCCGCTACAGCAGCGGTCGGCTGCAGCGCACTGAGCAGCTGCACACCATTAACGCCCGCGTTCAGTTGAGCGTGAATCCGACGCTTCAAATGCTGCACTTTACGCAGCCGAACCAAATGGGCTTCCTGTTCCACCGTCACCGTCTCGGCATGAGGCGTTAAACGGTCGACAATATCATCCACCACATATTGGTTTTCATTGAGGTTTTTGGTGTCCTGCGCCAGCCAGTTCGACAGTGCCATATCTTGGGTTGCGTTTTGGCCGCGACCAATGGTGCCCGCCAACGCTTCGGTGTGCAGATCCAACCCTTGACGGAAATAGAGCCGCTCCGGCGTAGAGCCCATAAAACTGTGTTTGGCATCGAGCGCCAAAAGAAAATGAAAGCTGTTATGGTTCTGGTCGTAGCTGGCTTTGAGCAGTTGCGCCGCACTGATTGGGCGATCCAGCGTGAGGCTCGTTTGACGCGCCAGCACCACTTTCTTGAACGCGTTGTGCGTAATGCCATCTAGCACTTGATCCACCAGCGTCGCCCAACCCGATTCGGTGGGTGCATGCTGCACGTCGGTCACCTCACAGTTGAGCGCACGCAGCGGCGTGACGTCCGTCAGCAGCTTCTGTAACGTGGCGAGTGTGCGATGACGTTCATGACTGACGTTGGCCGCGAGTGTCCAAGTCTGATCAAAGCGAATCAGCTCCACCTGAGGCAGAAAGAAAAACGACGACATGCAGCGGCGGTTTTTATCGGTCTGACCATCAAATGAGCGCCCGCCCCACACACGTTGATCATCACCCAAAATGGTGTACGCCGGTGCAGGGTCGGAGAATGTGTAAAGCTGCCCCAATGCGACCACCTCTTCGCGGGTGTCACGGGACTGCCAATAGAATTTCGGGAAAACCGGTTGGGCTTCAAGCCAATCGATGAACGCGAATGGTGGCTTCTCTGCCAACTCTTGGGTGAAACGAACGTCGTTATCCCTCGCGTCGTTAATTTGCTCTATCAACCGAGCAATGGCTTGATGAAAGTTCGACAAAGCGACCTCGACTAAACTGAGATTCGATGTAACAGTAGCTACTCTATTGAGAGAGCCCTCGTAAATCAAGGTTATACCCCATCTTTTGCGTGCTTTTCCTGTCTCCCTGATGCAGCACTGATTTTTTCCTGCGGAGAAAGCGATTCATCACTAGATTTATATTCTAAAAAAAGGCAACCTGTTGTAGTTTAATAAAGAAATTCAATTATTTTTTGGGGTAATACAATGCAAAATATCGGGATGTCGTCAAAACTCGATAATGTCTGCTACGACATTAGAGGACCAGTACTTAAACATGCTAAGCGCATGGAAGAAGAAGGGCATAAAATACTAAAGCTCAATATCGGCAACCCGGCCCCATTTGGTTTCGACGCCCCGGATGAAATTCTGGTCGACGTGATTCGTAACCTCCCTACCTCACAAGGTTATTGTGATTCAAAAGGCATCTATTCGGCACGTAAAGCCGTGGTGCAGCACTATCAGAAAAAAGGCATTCGCTCGCTGAACGTCGAAGACGTTTATGTCGGTAACGGCGTATCTGAACTGATCGTGATGGCCATGCAAGCCCTGCTCAACAACGGCGATGAAATGCTGGTCCCTGCCCCGGACTACCCGCTGTGGACCGCGGCGGTTGCGCTGTCAGGCGGTAAAGCGGTGCATTACCTGTGTGACGAGCAAGCGGACTGGTATCCGGACATTGATGACATCAAGAAGAAAATCACCCCGAAAACGCGCGGCATCGTCCTGATTAACCCCAATAACCCAACCGGCGCGGTCTACAGCCGTGATTTCCTGTTGGAAGTGATTGAAGTGGCGCGTCAGCACAAGCTGATCATTTTCGCCGATGAAATTTACGACAAAGTCTTATACGACGGTGCAACGCATACCTCGGTGGCCACTCTGACCGAAGACGTGCTGGTGATGACGTTTAACGGCTTGTCGAAAGCCTACCGTGTATGCGGTTTCCGTGGCGGTTGGATGTTCCTGACTGGTCCAAAACATCTGGCACAAGGCTACATCGCAGGGCTGGAAATTTTGTCGTCAATGCGTCTGTGTGCCAACGTGCCCATGCAACACGCCATTCAAACCGCGCTGGGCGGTTACCAGAGCATTAACGAGCTGATCCTGCCGGGCGGTCGCCTGCTGGAACAGCGTGATCGCGCTTGGGAACTGATCAACCAAATTCCGGGCGTATCGTGCGTGAAACCCAAAGGCGCGATGTACCTATTCCCGAAAATCGACACCAAGAAATACAGCATTAAAGATGACCAAAAGATGGTCTTCGACTTCCTCGTGCAGGAAAAAGTGCTGCTGGTTCAAGGTAGTGGTTTCAACTGGCCGAAACCAGACCACTTCCGCATTGTGACACTGCCTCACGTGGAAGATCTGGAAATTGCGATTGGCCGCTTTGAACGATTCCTCAGCACCTACAGTCAATAACGCTTTCATCGACCTTCGGTGATCAGTTAGGCTATTCAGGCTCTCTTTTATACACTAGAAGAGAGCCTGATTTTTAGATGAGGAATGCCGAGAGTTATGAAAGAAAGCCATTTTTTTGCCCATCTCGCCCGAATGAAGCTGATCCAGCGCTGGCCGCTGATGCGCTCTGTCTCCAAAGAAAATATCTCTGAACACAGCTTGCAGGTGGCGTTTGTCGCCCACGCGCTGGCGGTGATCAAAAACAAAAAGTTTGGTGGCACGCTCAACCCGGAACGCATTGCGATTCTGGCCATGTACCACGACTCCAGCGAAGTGCTGACCGGCGATTTACCCACCCCCGTGAAATACTACAACCCCGACATCGCCAAAGAGTACAAGAAAATTGAAGCCGCCGCTGAGCGCCGTTTGTTGTCGATGTTGCCGGAAGAGTTTCAGCAAGATTTCGCGCCCTTTCTGGTTCACGAAGCAGCGTATGAAGACGATGCGGCGATCGTCAAACAAGCTGACTGCATCTGCGCTTACCTCAAATGTTTGGAAGAACTCAGCGCTGGCAACCACGAATTTGCGCTGGCGAAAAAACGCTTGGATGTCACGCTGCAAGAGCGCCACACCCCGGAAATGGCTTATTTTCTGGAAACCTTCGCCCCAAGCTTTGAATTAACACTGGACGAAATCAGCTAAGTCGCTGTAAGTTTTATCAAAGATACAAATCTTATCCACATCGTTGAATCGGCCCGCTCGGCCTGCTTCGGCAGGCGGTGCTGGGGCCATGCAGGAGCAGTGTATGCAGGTATCCATCAGCCCAGATTGGCAAGCGCGGAACGACGACGAGCACAAGATTCGTCGCAACGATCATCGCAGTCCGTTTCAGCGTGACCGCGCGCGCATTCTGCACTCTGCGGCGTTTCGTCGCCTGCAGGCCAAAACCCAAGTGCACGGCACCAGCCTCAACGACTTCCACCGCACCCGGTTGACACACTCGTTAGAAGCATCGCAAATCGGCACCGGGATTGTCGCGCAGATCAAGCTCAAGCAGCCGGAGTTTCGCGATCTACTGCCCTCCGACAGCCTGATTGATTCTTTATGTCTGGCGCACGACATCGGCCATCCGCCTTATGGGCACGGCGGCGAAATCGCGCTGAATTACATGATGCGGGAACATGGTGGCTTTGAAGGCAACGCCCAAACATTTCGTATTGTGACCTGTTTGGAACCCTACACCGAACATCACGGCATGAACCTGTCGCGCCGCACCCTGCTGGGGCTACTCAAATATCCGGCACTGCTCAGCCAAACCCGCGCCGAGAAAATTCCTGAGTCGGTGCCACACCAGCGCCAGCTCAAAGCCAAAGATTGGGCGCCCGCCAAGGGCGTGTACGACGGTGATCGTCAGATATTTGAATGGGTACTCTCGCCGCTCAGCGCCAACGATCGCATGCTGCTGAGCCAAATGCGCGGTGACGCCACCACGCCGTATCAACACCAGAAAACGCGCTTTAAATCGCTCGATTGTTCCATCATGGAGCTGGCCGATGACATCGCCTACGGCGTGCACGATTTAGAAGATGCGATCGTGCTTGGCATGGTGACGCAAACGCAATGGCAACACGCGGCTGCGAACCAGCTAGCCACCAGCGGCGAATGTTGGTTTACCGAGCATATTGAAACACTAAGCGAGATGCTATTTTCCGGCCAGCACCATGTGCGTAAAGACGCCATCGGCGGCATCGTCAATGCGCTGCTGACCAGCATCAGCGTGCGACCGGTGGATGCGCCGTTTGACAGCGAACTGCTGGCATTTAACGCCTATTTGGAACCCAACATGGGTCACGCGCTGGAGATCCTCAAAAGTTTCGTCAATCAATATGTGATTCAGGTGCCACAAGTGCAGCGCTTTGAATACAAAGGCCAACAGATCATCATGGATTTGTTTGAAGCCTTGGCCGCCGATCCGGAGCGCTTATTGCCTCAAGCCACTCGTGAGAAATGGCAAACGGCGGAACATGCATCCGGCGATGGCATGCGAGTGATTTGTGACTACATTGCGGCGATGACTGATGCTTACGCGCAACGCCTGCATCAGCAATTGTTCTCCGCACACGTCAACTACTAACACCGGACGAAAGCACGCGACTATTGGTCTTGTTTGAGGTAATTGCGCTCAAACACACCCGGTGGCATGTGTTGAATTTGATGATCAATCATGGCGTCAAAGGTGCGCATCAGCGGCGAAAAATCGCAATCAGGCTGCAAACTTTGCAGCAAATGGTAACCGGCTTCAACGGTCGAGAGCGCATTGTCGCTCGGCGCTTTGCGAATGCGGTAATTGCCGGTGAGATCTTTGGGTAAGTGCAGCGATGGCAAGGCATGCAACTGGGGATTCACCTGCCACATTTTAAATGCTTTTTTCCAAGTGCCATCCAATAAGATCACGCGCAGCGTTTTGCCTGCTTCGGGCTCAAACTCAGCCGAGGAGGACGACTGCTCACTGGGATACAACACGAAATGTTGCGCGCTGTCATCGGCCAGCAGGCGGTTCAGTTCCTCGTGCTGACGGAAATCTTCCCCCACCAACAAACGGCTGTTGGGCAGCGACAGGCTCAAAATACGCGCCGTTCCCATCGGGCGGTGTTCTTCAGTTGGGTGTTGAAGAATGATAAGCTCCACTCGCGAACTTAACTGCACAATCGCATCACAAATGCAGGCTTTGCGTGCTTTTCCACACTCTGAACAATAACGGGACATACTGTGAATCTTTACCTGTGGCTAATTTTAATCAGTATCGTGTGTTTCGGGCTGCAATTCGAGCCGCTCGCCAGTGGCAGTGCGTGGCAGCTCAGCGGCATTCAACACGGCCAATGGTGGCGGATCCTAACAGGAAATTTCACCCACACCAACTTTGCTCACTTGGGCATGAACCTCGCCGGGTTGTGGATCATCAGTTTTATCTTTAAACCAGCGGCGCGCACGCTGCTGATTCTGCTGCTCTCGCTCAGTGTATGGATTGGACTCTGCGTTCTGCTCACCGACATGCGCATCTACGTGGGCCTTTCCGGCACCTTACACGCGCTGTTTGCGTTCTTTGCCCTGCAAGAAGTGCTACAAGGCCGTCGCAGCAGCTGGCTGTTGGTCCTTGGCGTGGTCGCGAAAGTGGTATGGGAACAAGCATTTGGCAGCTCGATTGGCACCGAACAGCTGATCCATGCGCGCGTTGCAACCGAGGCGCATTTGGCAGGCGTGATTGGCGGATTGGGATTGGCGTATATGGCCAAGCAGTGGCGGTGGAACATTTAGCACATCTCTCCTCCCCCTTCCCCAAAAAAAACACACACGAACAAAACACACCAACAAAAAGGGCCGCCAGTATGACACCAGCGACCCTTTTCAATCCATCACGAACTCGCAATCAACTTATTGTTGCAACTTCGCTTTCGCAGCTTCAACTTTCGAGAAATCCAAGCCCAGCTCTTCCACGGCTTCTTTAATCAGCGCCGGATTTTGCATCACTTGGCCCATCAGCAGTTGCAGTTTTTCCTGCGGCAGACCCAGTTGGCTGAGGGTCATCATCGCCGCCAGTGGGTTTTGCGTCAGCGCCTGAAACAGCTCGCCAATTTGTTGGTCACTAATATTGTTCTCTTTCAACAGTGCGAGAATCGGGTTCATCACAGTACCTTTTTTAACGATGTCTTTCATTATGTTATCAAGTGGACCACGTGTTTAATGCATGAGGTCATCAAACGAAAGCGCCCGCATTAAGGCGCTTGGGTGGTTCAATAGGGATTATACAATCGGACGCTGGCCGCGGCTGATCAGCTTCAGGAATACGCTGTCGGCGGCTTCACCAGCCACACCCGCCAGTTTAGCGGTCAGTTTTTTCTTCTGCACGTAGTGGAGCGCCAGCACAGTTTTATTCTTGCACGCATCGACAATCAAATCGTCTGAGGTTTTGATCTCATCCACCAGCCCCAATGCTTTGGCTTGAGTGCCGAACCAGTGTTCACCCGTCGCCACTTTTTCCAAATCCAGATCCGGGCGGTGTTCACGAATAAAGTCTTTGAACAGCACGTGCGTTTCTTCCAGCTCTTCTTTGAACTTTTCGCGAGCTTTATCGCTGTTTTCACCGAACATCGTCAGCGTGCGTTTGTATTCACCCGCGGTCAGCTGTTCAAATTCAATGTCGTGTTTTTTCAACAATTTGTTGAAGTTAGGCAGTTGCGCGACCACACCTATCGAACCGACAATCGCAAACGGCGCCGACACGATTTTATCGGCGATACACGCCATCATGTAGCCACCACTGGCCGCCACTTTGTCGACCGCAATCGTCAGCGGCAGACCGGCAGCTTTCAAGCGATCCAACTGAGAAGATGCCAAGCCATAGCCGTGCACCATGCCGCCGCCCGTTTCTAAACGCAGCAGCACTTCATCGCCCTGTTGTGCAACCGCCAAAATGGCCGTAACTTCTTCACGCAGCGAGGTCACTTCCTTGGCATCGATGCTGCCGTGAAAATCCAGCACGAACAGGTGTGGATCGCGTTTCGCGTCCAGTTCGCCGCCTTTCGCTGCTTTTTTTACTTCTTTTTCGCGAGATTTGTTCTTTTCCTTTTCGCTTTTTTTCTCCGCTTTGTCGCGGGCTTTCAAAAAAGCGTCATCATGGAGATGAGATTCAAGCTGTTCCACTGTCTGCTTGTGTTGCTCAGTCAGGTTGGTGACTTCCAGCTCGCCTTTGGCTGCGCTGTGTCTTCCGCCCACGGACTTCACAATGACTAATAACACCACGACAGCGACGACGATCGTCGCAATCTTGGCCAAAAACAGGCCATAGTCCAACAAAAATTCCAATGTGTTCATCCTCTTCAATGCGAATTGGTGTATTGTAACCACCTTGTCACGAAGACTTAAAGCAAATCATAAGAATAAGGAAACGTAACGTGGATTATTCAGTTTCTAAAGATGCCTTGAAAGATAAAGTTATTCTGGTGACCGGTGCAGGAGATGGCATCGGTAAACAGGCCGCGATCTCGTACGCCGCGCACGGCGCAACCGTGATCCTGCTTGGCCGCACAGTGAAAAAACTAGAACACACCTACGATGAAATCGAAGCCGCAGGCTACCCGCAGCCAGCAATCGTCCCGCTGGATATGAAAGGCGCCACCAAGCAAAACTACGTTGATATGGTAGACACCATTGAGGGCCAATTTGGTCGTCTGGACGGTGTACTGCACAACGCTGGCCTTCTGGGGGTGCTCAGCCCATTCGATCAAATCGGCGAAGATACGTTTGATGATGTAATGCAAGTGAATGTGAAGTCTCAATTTTTGATGACACAAGCCCTGCTGCCCCTGCTGCACAAATCTGACGATGCGCGCATTGTGTTCACCAGCTCAACGGTGGGTCACGTCGGTCGCGCATTCTGGGGCACTTACTCAATTTCAAAGTTTGCGACCGAAGGCATGATGCAAGTGCTGGCAGACGAGCTGAGCGACAGCACCATTCGCGTCAACGCCATTAATCCTGGCGGCACCCGCACGGGCATGCGCGCCAAAGCGTTCCCGGCAGAAGATGCTGAATTACTGAAAACGCCGCTGGATATCATGCCGCTGTACGTCTATCTGATGGCGCCAGAAGGGCAAGCGGTCAACGGTCAGTGCATCGACGCGCAGCCAAAAAAATAAACCCAAAACTCGTATTGAATTCAAAGCCTTGCTCAATCAGCAGGGCTTTGTACTTTCTGCCCCGCGACTTTTCTCTTGAATGTTCAACATAACGAAATATACTGTACAAATATACAGGTAGATTGTTATGTATGAACTGATCGAACACCTCAAAAACAAACACTGGTTATGGCAAGGCTCCGACACGCCGTGCGAGCCGCCTTCTCATGCCACAGGCTTTGCCGAACTCGACCACCAGTTGGCTGGCGGTTTTCCAGCACACGGCGTGATTGATATTCAGTCGGCCTGCGGCATCGGTGAACTGCGCCTGCTGTTTCCTTACCTGCAGCAGCATCATGAGCGCCTGACGGTGCTGATCAATCCGCCGGGGCAAGTGCACGCAGAAAGCCTGCAACACGCTGGAATCCATCTCGATAACGTGTTGATTCTCACCCCGCAAACTACCAAGGAAGCGTTATGGTCAGCCGAACAATGTGCGCGCAGCGGCGCTTGCAGCCAAGTGCTGTTGTGGCAGGACAAACTGGAAGTGCATCACGCGCGCCGTCTGCAAGTGGCGTGTGAAACTGGTGACTGTTTGCAGTTCCTGTTCCGCTCGCGGCAAGACAGCCTGTTTTCTTTGCCCGTAACCATGACACTCGTCCTGAGCGCCCACCCTCAAGGCGTGGAAGTGCGTGTTCCCAAACGTCGTGGCGGCTGGCCATTGGGCGCTTTCTCAGTCTCGATGGCTGAGCGCTGGCAAGCGCTCACATTGCCCCGACCCACGTCGGTGGTGGTGCCGTTTCCGCTGCGCAAGCAAGGCTGATGATGACGCTGTGGATCTATCTTCATTTTCCTGCGCTGCAACTCGATACCGTGTTTGCGCCGGCGGCAGAAACGGAGCCAGCAGCTCCGGTGGTGATTGTCGATGGGCGCGTCCATCAAGTGGTGCAAGCCAACGAACTGGCTTTCAACCAAGGCATCACGCTGGGCATGGGGCTTGGCAGCGCGGCCGCATTGTGCGCGGGGCTGCAAGTGCACCCTTACGATACCGAGATTGAGCAACGCGCGGTGGAAGAAATTGCGCAGTGGCTCTATTTGGTCACTTCCGATATCGTCCTGTATCCACCGCAGGGGCTCTTGCTGCGCGCCACCAATATGCTGTCGCTCTATGGTGGGCTAACCGCTTATTGGCGCACGCTCCGCCATCATCTAGATCAACGCGGCGTGCGTTACCACTACGGGTGTGGTTTCTCACCGTTGAGCGCCATGTTGCTCGCCAAAAGTGGCACCAATCTGATTGAAGCGGATACGACCATCTTGCGCCAAAAGGTCGGCCGCTTTCCACTGACCGCCACCGAACTAGAGAGCAAACACACTGATAAACTGGCGCGCGTCGGCATTCGAGACATCGATAGCTTGCTCGCGCTGCCGATGCAGGAGATCGCGCGCCGCTTTGACATCGATTTAGTCAACTATGTTGGCCGGCTGCTGGGACAATTCAAACACCCGGTCAGTTTTTATCATCCACCGGAAGCGTTTCACAGCCATCTGGAACTGCTGTATGAAATCGACAACGTGCAGTGGCTGGAAAAGCCGCTGCGCCGCCTGCTCACACGGTTGGAGCTGTTTCTGACGCTACGCAATCAGGTCGCGTTCGAGCTGAAACTCACGCTGACGCAGCGTGACAAAATTCAGCACAGCGTGACGTTCACCTCCGCACGCGGCGATTATCAGGCGGAAAAATGGGCGCAGTTGTGCCGCTTGAGCATGGAATCACTGCTGCTGGAACATCCGGTCGTCAGCCTGACGTTGCACGTGGTACGGGGGGGCCTTGCCGAGCAGACTGCCGAAGATTTTTTCTCGGGCATCAAAGGCCAGCAAAGCCCGTTAGAACTGATCACGCTTTTGCAAGCCAAACTCGGCCCATCACACGTGCACAAGCTACAACTGAGTGATGATCCAAGGCCGGAAAAGCGCAGTCGCTATGTCCATCCCAATGCTCATCCCAATGTGCATCCAACCACGACAACAACCAAGCCACTACGGCGCGCCGAATTGCGCCCCAGCCTGCTGTTACCTGAGCCGCAGCCGCTGTGCGAAGCGGTCTCGTTGATTCATGGCCCGGAGCGCATCGCGACCGGTTGGTGGGACGGTCACAATATGATTCGTGATTATTTTATCGCTCGCACCGAGCAAGGGCGCTGGCTGTGGGTGTTTCGCACTCCCGAGCAGCAATGGTTTATTCACGGCCAATTCAGCTGAGGCAATCATGGTTTATGCAGAACTGTTCTGTCAGAGTAATTTCTCGTTTCTGACCGGCGCATCTCATCCCGAAGAGTTGGTCATTCAGGCTGATTTTCTGCGCTATCACGCCATTGCGATTACCGATGAGTGCTCACTGGCTGGCGTGGTTCGCGCCCACACCGCCATAAAACAACAGCAACTGGGCATCAAGCAGATTGTCGGCAGCCTGTTTCAGCTCAATGACGAGTGCCGCTTTGTGTTGCTGTGCCCGAATCAGGACGCGTATGCCGAACTGTGCCGCATCATCACCAATGCTCGGCGGCGCAGTGAGAAAGGCCAATACAAACTATCGGAATGGGATGTGATGTCGGCGCGCCACTGCTTGGTGATTTGGTTGCCGAGCCACACCGAACGTGACAAACACTGGGGACAATGGCTGACTCAGCATCATCCCCACCGATTATGGCTGGGTGTACAACGCCACCTTGGGCCGCAAGACAACGCTTACCTCGACCATTGCCGCACGCTGGCACAAGCATTCGATCTCCCCATAACCGCGTGCGGCGGCGTGCTGATGCACAACGCGACCCGCCTGCCCCTGCAGCACATTCTGACCGCCATTCAACGCGGCCAGCCGGTTGAACATATTCAGGCTCATTTGGTGAGCAATACCGAGCGTGCGCTGCGCAGTCAGGCCAAGCTGAGTAAACTGTTTCCGCCCGAATGGCTCCAAGAGAGTGTGCGCATTGCTGAACGCTGCGAATTCCAGTTGGGTTCGCTTCACTACCGCTACCCCAGTGAGTTGGTGCCCGATGGCCACACGCCGATGGCCTACCTGCGCCAGCTCGTTGAGCAAGGCAAAGCGCTGCGCTTTCCGCACGGCGTGCCCGCCGACATCAACGCCACAATTGAAAAAGAGCTAACGCTGATTGACGAGCTTGATCTCCCCTACTACTTTCTCACCATTCACGACATTGTGATGTTCGCCAAACGCAGCGGCATTCTTTATCAAGGGCGCGGTTCGGCGGCTAATTCCGTGGTGTGTTATTGCCTCGAAATCACCTCGGTGGACCCCCGCCAGATCAGCGTGCTGTTTGAGCGCTTCATCAGTAAAGAGCGCCAAGAGCCGCCGGATATTGATGTCGATTTTGAACACGAGCGGCGCGAAGAGGTGATTCAGTATCTGTATCGCAAATATGGCCGTGAGCGAGCAGCTTTGGCGGCGACGGTGATCAGCTATCGCTTTAAAAGTGCCGTGCGCGATGTGGGGAAGGCGCTCGGCATTCATGAAGCGCAACTCGATTTTTTCATCAAGAACGTTAACCGTCGCGATCGCGGTTTGGGCTGGCAAGCGCAGCTCACTGAACTGGGCTTGGAACCGCAGTCGCTCAAAGGACAGCAGTTTATTGAACTGGTCAACGAGCTGATCGGCTTTCCACGTCATTTATCGCAGCACGTCGGTGGTTTCGTGATTTCCTCCGGCCCGCTGTACGAACTGGTGCCGGTTGAAAACGCCGCCATGCCGGAACGCACCATTATTCAGTGGGATAAGGACGATTTGGAGAGTCTCGGGCTGTTTAAAGTCGATGTGTTGGCGCTTGGCATGTTAACCGCGATTCGCAAGTGCTTTACCTGCATTGAGCAGCACCATCAGCGCAAACTCAGCATTGCCGACATCACTCGCCTGCAGGATGATGCCAACGTGTATGGCATGATTCAGCGCGCCGACACCATTGGCGTGTTTCAGATTGAATCGCGCGCTCAGATGAGTATGCTGCCGCGCCTGAAACCGCGCTGCTATTACGATTTGGTGATTCAGATTGCGATTGTGCGCCCCGGGCCGATTCAAGGTGACATGGTGCACCCGTTTCTCAAACGGCGCGATGGCATTGAAGACGTCACCTACCCGTCAAAAGAGGTGGAAGCGGTGCTCCAACGCACCATGGGCGTACCGATTTTCCAAGAGCAAGTGATCAAAATTGCCATGGTCGCCGCCGGATTTTCGGGCGGTGAAGCTGACCAATTACGCCGCGCCATGGCGTCATGGAAGAAAACTGGCGAGCTGGCGAAATTTCGCACCAAGCTGATCAACGGCATGCTGGCGCGAGGTTATGAGCTGGCGTTTGCCGAGCGGATTTATGATCAAATCTGCGGCTTTGGCGAATACGGTTTTCCGGAAAGTCATTCCGCCTCATTTGCCGTGTTGGCGTACTGCTCGGCGTGGCTGAAATACTACTATCCGGAAGCATTTTATACCGCGCTGCTCAATAGCCTGCCGATGGGGTTTTACAGCGCTTCACAACTGGTGCAGGACGCGCAGCGCCACGGCATCAAGGTGCTGCCGGTGTGCGTGAACGCCTCGCAGTGGGATCATCAGGTGGTGGAGCATGAACAGCAACAGGCGATGCGTCTTGGCCTGAGGCAGGTGAAAGGCTTCAGCGAACAAGGTGCGCAATTGCTGCTGAACGCGCGTCCGGCGCAAGGGTTTCATCACCCGGCGCAGCTGAAACGTTGCGGGCTCACCCAAAAGGACATGGAATCACTGGCATCAGCCAACGCGCTGCACAGCTTTGCGCATAATCGCTATGCAACCCGCTGGTCGATGATGGATTCGCTCTCCGATTTGCCGCTGTTTGAGCAACTCGACGAAGCGGCGCCGGCGCTGTATCAACAACCGAGTGATATGGATACCTTGATCGAAGACTACGCTTCGCTCGGTTTGTCGCTCACCCAGCATCCCGTGACCTTGCTCGATACCGCCGGCGAGCTGGGGCGTTTTAGCCGCATGCGCGATTTGGCGCAGTTGCCGCACAAATCGCTGGTCACCGTGGCAGGAATCGTCACCGGACGCCAATCCCCTGGCACGGCGGCGGGCGTGACCTTTTTCACGCTGGAAGATGATACTGGCAACATCAATGTGGTGGTATGGCAGGCCACTGCGCGGGCGCAAAAAAGCGCCTATATCAGTGCCAAAATGCTGATGGTGAAAGGGATTTTGGAACGCGAAGGCAGCGTGATTCACGTCATTGCTGGGCGGCTTATCGACCTGACGCCAAAGCTCCAACAGCTACACACTCAGTCGCGGGATTTTCATTAACGTTGCGCGCTGCGTTGGCTTCACCGACAAAAAAAGCGCTGACCATTCAGCGCTTTCGAATTGAAATGTATGGGCTGCGATTAGAGAATTTCGCGCATGCGATCTTGCACCGCTTCCACCAATCGGTCCGGCTGGAACTTGGAGATAAACCGGTTACAGCCAACCTTCTGCACCATGGCTTCGTTAAAGCTGCCACTCAGAGACGTATTGAGGGTAATAAACAGGTCTGCCATGCGCGGATCGCTGCGTACTTCATGCGTCAGTTTATAACCATCCATTTCCGGCATTTCGGCATCAGTGATCATCATCAGCAGCTCTTTGTTGATGTCTTTGCCTTTATCACACCAGCTTTTGAGTAGCTTCAACGCTTCCAGACCATCGCGACATTCGATGATGTTCAATCCCAGTTGTGACAGCGTGCCTTTGACCTGATTACGTGCCGTTGAGGAATCATCGACGATCAAAATGTTGCGACCAACCATTTCATCCACCAGCGCCGGATCCAGCACCTCTTCTGAGATCGATACGTCGTAGTCGATGATCTCGGCCAGCACTTTTTCAACGTCGATGATCTCAACAATTTGAGTCTGATCTTGCTCTTTAATGTGCGTAATCGCGGTCAGGTAGTTAGCGCGACCGGCCGATTTGGGTGGCGGCTGAATTTCGGTCCATGCCGTGTTGATGATGTTACGCACCTGCCCGACCAGAAAGCCCTGCACGGTACGGTTGTATTCGGTGATGATTAGATTTTGCTCTGGGTTTTCCAGACGCGACGGTGGAAACCCGATCGCGCGGCGCAAATCGATGATCGGCACCGGGTCACCACGTAGCGATGCCACACCAGTAATGTTCGGGTGCGACCCCGGCATTTTGGTGGTTTTCGGCATTTTGATGACTTCCCGAACCTTAAAGACGTTGATAGCAAAAATTTGGCGGCTATTTAAACTAAATAGCAACAGTTCGAGGCGGTTTTCCCCCACCAGATTGGTACGCTGATCGACCGTATTTAAGATACCCGACATACAAAATCCCAAGAAGAAGTAGAGACGCACTGTTATAGCTACACAGTATAGCTATATTTGTGGCTGGTAAATGTAACCTGAACGGCAAATGTAAACCGGGGAAAGGAAAAAACGAAGAAAAACTTATCCTTCCACCACTTTCATCAATAATAAACCATCATACAAGGCTTGTTTGATCAACGCGGCGCCCGGCATGGTCGCTTGCTTATAAAAGCGGGATTCCACCAGTTGCAAATCTTGATGATAAACCGGCAAGCTTTGCTCTTCGATGCAGCGCTGAATCGCAGGATACAGCACGTTTTTCGCCTGATTGATGACGCCACCAATCAGCACTTTTTCCGGGTTGAACAGGTTAATCACAATCGCGATAGCCGAACCGAGATAACGGCCCAAGGTTTCCACCACATCGACCGCAAGCGGATCGCCTTCAGCGGCCGCGGCACAAATGTCTTCAATCGTGATGTCATCGTGCGCTTTTTCGCTCAGCGATGACGCTTCACCAGCGGCAATACGTTCTGCCACTTGCTCACGAATCGCTTGTGAACTGGCCACGGTTTCCAAACAGCCAATATTGCCGCAATGGCAGCGTTTGCCCTGCGGATCAATCTGAATGTGGCCCAGCTCACCGATATTGCCATGACGCCCTTGCAGCACACGACCATCAAGAATGATCCCCGCACCCAAACCGTGGTGAATTGAAATCAAAACCGAGTTATCGACATCTTGCGAATGACCAAACAGCTTCTCCGCCAATGCCCAAGCGCGCGTATCGTTGGCCACAAACACTGGCAAACCGGTTGCTTTGTAAATCTCTGGCCCCAATGCCAAATTTTCCACATTGTAATGCGGCATTTGCAGCACGATGCCTTGATCGGAGTTGACCAAACCCGGCAACGTAATCGCAATGCTGGTCACGCGACCCAGTTGCTCAGCATAGGTTTGGAAAAATTCATCAATTTCAAACAATAGCCGTTGCAGCACGTCATCTTGATCGATTTCATGAATATCAATTTTGGTGTCGATCAGGACATCGCCGCCTAACTCATGGAGCGCGATGGTCAGGTAGCCACGTCCGAGACGCATGGAAAGAAATTGCCAACCTTCGTTGTTAGTTTGTAGCCCCACCGCAGGACGACCACGGCTGATGGCTTCTTGAACGGTGGTTTCGTGTATCAGGTGCGCTTCAATCAATTCGCGGGTGATTTTGGTGATACTTGCTGGCGCAAGTTCACTCTCTTTCGACAGATCGATGCGTGATATAGGACCTTTTTGGTCGATGAGTTTATATACACGGCCAGCATTGACCTGTTTGATGTGATCAATATGGCCTGGTTGAGCCATGTACATGGGGCGCTCCAGAATTCAGTAACCTGCCAATTTTTTTACTTTGCGAAGTAATTGTGAAGTCATTTGGTGAATAGCCGTGACAGGCATCACGCATATACTCGGAACTTTGTGTTTTCAGTCAAATAGTCATCCATTGATTCCCTGATTGAATGCGAGCTCAGCGGTTATTTTTCGTCATTAATTATCTTGTTGCAAAGCGTAAATATCGTTCAGAGCTCCCAAACTCTTCAAATATCTTGCATATACTTAAAACGTTTTACTTCCTCTGTCCGATCATTTCAGGAGATCAGAATGACCTCAGCATTACGAAGAACGAAAATTGTCACCACTTTAGGGCCTTCAACAGACAAAGGAGAAAATCTGGAAGCGATCATTCGCGCCGGAGCAAACGTCGTACGGATGAACTTCTCACACGGTTCGGCCGAAGATCATAAAATTCGCGCGCAAAAAGTCCGCGAAATTGCCGCCAAATTGGGTCGCCACGTGGCGATTTTGGGCGACCTGCAAGGGCCGAAAATCCGCGTTTCGACGTTTAAAGAAGGCAAAATTGAACTGGTTGAAGGTGAACGTTTTGTGCTGGATGCGGATCTCGCACCCGGCGAAGGGGATCAAGATGCAGTAGGCATTGACTACAAAAACCTGCCCAAAGATGTGCAACGTGAAGACATTCTGCTGCTCGACGATGGCCGCGTGCAGTTGCTGGTAGTCGCGGTTGAAGGCAGCAAAGTGCACACCACCGTCCTAGTGGGCGGCCCGCTGTCGAACAACAAAGGCATCAACAAAAAAGGCGGCGGGTTATCTGCCGACGCGCTGACAGAAAAAGACAAGCGCGACATTCAACTCGCAGCAGACATCAAAGTAGATTACCTTGCCGTGTCATTCCCTCGCAATGGGGCGGACATGGACTACGCTCGCCGTCTGGCGCGTGATGCCGGCCTTGAGGCGCGTCTGGTCGCGAAAGTGGAACGTGCCGAAACCGTCGCCAGTGATGAAAATATTGATGACATCGTGCGCGCATCCGACGTGATCATGGTCGCTCGCGGTGACCTTGGGGTGGAAATCGGTGACCCCGAATTGATTGGGGTGCAGAAAAAGCTGATTCATCGCGCTAAAGCGCTCAACCGCGTGGTGATCACCGCCACTCAGATGATGGAATCGATGATCACGAACCCGATGCCAACACGGGCCGAAGTGATGGACGTTGCCAACGCCGTACTCGATGGCACCGATGCGGTCATGCTGTCCGGTGAAACGGCTGCAGGGAAATACCCGGTCGAAACAGTGAAAGCGATGGCTGAAGTGTGCATCGGCGCGGAGAAAATGATTGAATCCAATCAGCAGAACTACCGCATTGACCGCTCTTTCACGACTGCAGAAGAAACGGTGGCCATGTCGACCATTTACGCGGCCAACCACTTGGAAGGCGTCAAAGCGATGGTCACACTGACCGAATCCGGTCGCACGGCTCTGATGACCTCACGCTTAAATTCCGTGCTGCCAATCTTTGCGATGTCTCGCAATGAAGCAACGCTCAACCGCTGCGCGCTGTATCGTGGTGTGATGCCTTTTTACTTCGACAGCAAAAGCGGCACGGGCTTTGAAGTCGCGCAAGCGGCATTGGAAGCCCTGAAAGAGAAGAAATTGTTGTCGTTTGGCGATCTGGTGATCATCACACAAGGGGACATCATGGAGGTGGAAGGTTCCACCAACTGCATGCGTATATTGCCCGTCCTTTAACCCGCACTCAGCAAAAAGGCCCGCTTGGCGGGCCTTTCTTCGTGATACAGCAATGAACGTGAAACAGGTGACGACGGTGCGCTATTCCCCGCGATCAGGATAAAGACCCGCCGCTTGCTTGAGCCGCTGTGATTTCAGCTCATTGGCATTCAGATAACTGCTGACAAACCGCATGCCCGCTTCACGGCCCAATTCATAATCATGCATCAAATCCTCGACACTGCTGAGCAGCGAACTGGATTTGAGCGGCGAACTGGGCGCGATTTGCACGATAAACGTGTCATCGGGCGGCGTTCGCAAAAAGTCACACGTCAGCGAATAGGTTTGATAGTGAACCATCAACATATCGGCGAGGCCCGAATCAAATTTGTCGCCAATGAGATGACTTAACCGATAAATATCATCGGCGCCAAACAGCCAGCGACCGCCGTTGAGTGTGCCAAGATGTTTGTGCTCCATTTTCGCTAACTTCGATTTTTCAATCTGTTGCGAGAAAAAGTTGTTCCAATCTTCTTTCCACTGCACCAGTTTGTTTTGCCACTGGTGCTGAATGGTGTTAAACGAATCTCGAAACCACTGCACTGGCTCATGGTCGGTTTCTAACGGCACGGGCGCCCCCGGTTCTTCATCCAGACTCTCAGTACGAATGACCGCGATAAAGCGCGCTTCTCGGCGCCACGCTTCCTGCACGGGAATCGAAGCGGAAACTCCACCATCGATGTACGGCTGATGCGCTAACTCCACTTCCCGCGGGTACAACCGTGGGATTGCGCAAGTCGCGATCAGCACATCGCGCCATTGCGGGCCAAGAATCGGAAAATAGAAATCGCTCAGTGTGCGTGTCGAGGTGACCGCGGCAAACGCTTTTCGTTGCCCCAGCACCTGACGCCCCATGTCTAAGTCGAGACGATAAGGAAAGTCACAAATCCTATCCAGCGCCCAATCGAGGTTTAAATACTGCTTACGCCGAATGTAACTGAATAGGTGAAAGAATTGCGGGTCGGTGGTGAGGTCGACAATAAACGACTTGCCCAGCTCGGGCTGACGGCACAGAAATGCACTGAGATTGAGCGCGCCGGCTGACGTGCCAAAAAATTCTTCAAATGGGTCAAAGTTGGACAGCATAAATGCGTCCAACACCCCAGCAGTAAAAATCCCTCGTTGCCCGCCCCCTTGAGCGACCAACGCATTTTTTCCGCCAATAAATTTGGAGAGTCGAGCTAAGTCGACTCGAGTGTCCAATTCAGAGACAGTTCCACTATTCATCATAAGCAGAACCCTTATTGCTTAACTTGTGATGGCGATAATTCCAAAGCCAATCAAAACTGCAAACACGGTCACTACGACACAAAGTGCAAATTTGAAATCGCGTTCCATACAACACCTCCTTCGTGATAACGAATTAATAACAGGGGTGCGAGACATGTTCAAGAATTGCTGGTTTTTCGTGCACGATTATGAAGTTACTATCACAATTACTCAACAGGTCGAGAAAAATTTCGAGGTTTGCCATGCGTTATCGGTATTTTATGCTTATCACGGCACTGGCCATCACGCCCACTCAGGCCGCAGTGTATCTGACGCCTTTTGTCGGCTACACCGCAGGCGGCAAGGTGGAGGACAGCCAACGTCAAAGCCACGCCATTCAAGGTTCGGAAAGCTATGCCTTGGCGTTAGAAGTGCCTTATGAAACCGGCCGTTTGGGGCTGTTTTATGCCACCCAGCGCAGTGACATCAACACGCTCAGCGACACCATCACCATGCACTACCTCCACTTTCAAAGCAGCATCTACTATCCTGCCGATGACAAACTCTCCAGCTACCTTGGGCTCGGTCTTGGCGCCTCATATGCCGATGCAGATTGGGTCGACGACAAATACGGGTTTTCCGCCAGCATCTTTACCGGGCTCGACTATCGTTTGTCACCGAACATCGCACTCAACACTCAGTTTCGTTGGTTAGGAACGGTGGTCGATAACGACACCAGTACGGTGTGCACGTTCGGCGATTCAGACCGTTGTGTGATTCGCTTCCAATCAGACTGGATGAATCAGTTCTCCGCCAACCTCGGTCTGACGATCCAGTTTTAACATCCGTTTTGCGACCAAGGTTAAAAAATGGAGAGATTCACTGGCGAGTGTATATTTTTCAGTCATACGCACTTTCATTAAATACAGTTATATCAATTGCAATCAGAGTTCATACCAGTCGAATCATTTATTGATTTCTGTTTATAACAAACATATAACTAATTAAAGCGCAAAAAAACAACAAAGAGGCCAACAACGCAGAACAAAATCATGTTTACAATCTATTGCCTTGTGCGAAAGATCTCTGTAGTCTCAAAACCAATGCGTAGCTGATTATTTCAGATTTCGCAAACACACATCGTAAAACTAAGAACAATATTCTGAGTTTTCTGCCAGCTAATAATATTTAAAACTAACTTTTTGCTGATTCATGGATGATAGAGCAAACTTTTAACACTCAGACCACATTCTGATTGGTTATTAACTATCATGATGAAATAAGCAGCACAAGCTGCAGAAAAGCTTCATACCTCAGGGAGTTGTAAAGGAGTAATCTATGAAGCGAGAACAATGGGGATCCCGTGCCGGGTTTATCTTGGCAGCTGTCGGATCGGCAATCGGTTTGGGTAACATCTGGCGTTTCCCATACATGGCCTACGAAAACGGCGGCGGCGCCTTTTTCATTCCTTATCTGTTTGCCATGATCACTGCGGGTATTCCGTTCATGATCCTAGAATTCTCTATGGGTCAAAAACACCGCGGTTCGGCCCCGAAAACCCTAGCACGCATCAATGCAAAATTTGAGTGGCTTGGTTGGTTCCAAGTGGGAATTGCCGCCATCATCGCCGTGTACTACGTGGCAGTTATCGGTTGGGCGATTTCATACTTTGGCCTGTCATTTAGCCAAGGCTGGGGAACCGACACCAACGCCTTCTTCTTCAGTAACTACCTCAACCTTGGTGACAACTCACCGACGAATCTGGGTAGTATCCAATGGAAAATTGCCATCGCGATGGCGATTGCATGGGCCATCACTTATGCCGCTATCGTTGGCGGTGTGAAATCCGGTATTGAACGTGCATCGAAAATCATGATGCCCGTGCTGTTCGTGATGGTGATTTTGCTCATCGCTCGCATGATCTTCCTTCCAGGTGCTTTGGATGGTGTGAACTACATGTTCGAACCCGACTTCAGCAAAATCTGGGATGTGAAAGTATGGGCAGCAGCTTACGGTCAGATCTTCTTTACCCTGAGTATCGGCTTTGCCATCATGCTGGCTTACTCAAGCTACTTGCCTGAGAAATCAGACATCACCAACAACGCGTTTATGACGGTACTGATCAACTGCGGCTTCTCGATTCTGGCCGGTATCATGATCTTCTCGGTGCTGGGCTACATGGCTCAAGAGCAAGGTAAACCGCTGACGGAAGTTGTTTCAGCAGGTGTCGGCTTGGCCTTCGTCACTTTGCCAGCAGCCATCAACTTGCTGCCAGCGCCATACATCCTTGGCCCACTGTTCTTCCTTGCTCTTGTGGTTGCTGGTTTGAGCTCGCACATTTCGATTCTGGAAGCGGTTACGTCAGCCATCATCGATAAACTGGGCTGGAGCCGTAAGAAAGCAGCCAACGTGGTGATTGGTGTCGGTTTCATCGTCTCTATGGCGTTTGCGACCAACGGCGGCCTGTTGCTGCTTGATTTGGTGGACCACTTTGCAAACAACGTGGGCATCATGGCCAGCTGTCTGGTTGAGTTGGTGCTGATGACTTGGCTGGTGAAAATCTCTGACGCGCGTAAATACGTGAACTCAATTTCTGATTTCAGTGTGGGTGTTTGGTTTGATATCTGTCTGCGCTTTATCTCACCGGTCATTCTGGCGGTCATTGTCGCAACCAAGTTAAGAACGCTACTGACTGAAGGCTACGGCGGTTATGACCTAACACTGGGTTGGGTAATGATTGCAGCGCTACTGGTTGTCGGTGTTGCCGTTAACCTTACCAACCGCAAGGAGAGCTACTAATGACTACAAGTGCCATCATCATGATGATCATCGGTTTAGGCATTACCTGGGGTGGCGCAGCCATCTGCATTAAAAAAGCCATGGATAAACAGCAATAAACGCTGACCATTCAGACACAAAAAGCCGGCATCACGCCGGCTTTTTTATCCTCGCTTTAGAAGCGGTAGGTGATGCCTAAGGCCGCACCCAATTGCAATTCAGGGCCAGAGTGCAGGTTGAGTTCTGGGTGAACCTGACCGTACAGGTTGAAGTTCTGGTTGATTTGCCAATCCAAACCCAGCGGCACACGAACCCCGAAATCATCATCCCATTCAGCCCAGCCGCCAGCACCCACATACCAATCAAAAGGTATATCCGGATTGTTAAAGCTACCGCGTTGAATAATGTAATCAAACGCGGCACCGTCATTCCCCAGAATAAAACGATATTGGTTGTTCACTTCGAGCACGGCGCTCAACTGTTGGTCCACTGCTAGACCGACTTTCAGATTGTTATCTTGCTGCGCAAACGCCGTCAGAGGCAAACCCAAAAGCAGTGCCGTCATCCCTAATTTGTTCATACATTCATGTCCTGTATTAATTCTGATGTCGATGCAAACTTTAGCCGGAGGATGGGCGGGGTATGTCAACCGCGAGTAAAGGGAAAATAAAGCTATTGTAGAGATATCACGCGTCGTCGAGCACATCGCACATTGTGTTGGCCGATGGCTCGGCCGCCACACTCTGGCATCAAATGCCGAGCCACCGACAGCGGGTCGAGCGTTTTTGAGCTTCTTCCTTTTTGGTAAACAGAACCCAGCCCACGAAAAAGGAGGCCGCAGCCCCCTTTCACTTTCAACCATCGAGTTCGTTAACCGTGGTTACGAATCCACTCGTCCATTTCGGTTTTGAGGTTATCGGACTTGGTGCCGAAGATCGCTTGCACCCCACCCGAGACCACCACCACGCCCGCTGCGCCGAGTTTTTTCAGTTTGTCCTGATCCACGTGTGCGGTATCTGCGACCGACACACGCAAACGCGTAATACACGCATCAAGGTTGGTAATGTTGGCTTTACCACCAAATGCCGCGACCAGTTCACCAGCGAGTTCAGTGCCTTCGGTTGCCGACTCATCGACGCTTTCATCTTCGCGACCTGGCGTTTTCAGATCCAATGCACGAATCACGAAAGTAAACACCACGTAGTACAATACCGCGTAACCAATGCCTAGGCCCACCAGCAGCAGCATGTTCTCTGCGCGGGGCGACTGCACCACAAAGTCGATAAACCCGTTCGAGAAGGTATGACCGTGAACCACACCCAGTGAGTTTGTCAGCACATACGCCAAACCAGCAAGCACCGCATGAATTGCATACAACACCGGCGCAATGAACAAGAATGAGAACTCGATGGGTTCGGTAATGCCCGTCAGGAATGACGTGAGCGCCGCAGACGCCATGATCCCCATCACTTTGGCGCGGTTCTCTGGTTTGGCACAATGCGCAATCGCAAATGCCGCCGCAGGCAAACCAAACATTTTGAACAAGTAGCCTCCTGCTAACTGACCGAACCCATTGCCTGCTGCGCGAGAGGCGTCGTCAGCCGTCAAGAAACACGTCATGATCCCGTGAACCGTTTCACCAGAGCCGTTCACACACGTCCCAGCTTCGTAGAAGAATGGCACGTTCCAGATGTGATGCAGACCAAATGGGATGAGTGAACGTTCAACTACACCATAAATACCGAATGCCAATACAGGATTCTGGTGCGCAGCCCAATCCGAAAACGTTGCGATGGCAGAACCGATTGGTGGCCAAATAAAGGAGAGAACAACCCCCAAAATGATGGCCAGAAAACCCGTAATGATCGGCACCGCGCGTTTGCCCGCGAAAAAGCCAAGGTATTCTGGCAATTGAATTTTATAGAAACGGTTGAATGCCCATGCTGCCACACCACCGGCTAAGATGCCCCCCAGCACCCCGGTATCGATCTTCTCAACACCCATCGCCATGGCCATCACTTTTAAGGTCGCAACCATGATGCCGTAGCCAACAATCGCAGACAGGCCAGAAACACCATCGTTATTGGTAAAACCTAATGCCACGCCAACCGCGAACAGCAATGCCATCTGTCCAAAGACCGAGCCACCGGCTTGTTCCATCAAATTTGACACAATGTCAGGCAACCAGCTGAAATTCGCCGCACCCACTCCAAGCAAAATACCTGCAACAGGGAGCACCGATACTGGAAGCATCAGCGCCTTACCCACTTTTTGCAGGTTAGCAAAAGCGTTCTTAAACATGTTTATGCTCCTGATTAACTTATTAGAATTCCTGGGTTCTAACGGCATACCCCCGTAGCCTAAATGTTAGCACCCATTACAAATGTCACCACAAGTGGATTATATTTTTCACTTCTAATTAAATATTGATACCACGCAAATTTTGATAACTATGCTAGACATTTGTTACAGAAATCGTAGTTCGATGACTTTGTTGAATTATTTCCAGTCACATTATCGGCCAATACCCTCACGGGTGATGCCCAATACAAGAAACTCAAACGCCACAAAAAGAAAAAGCCCGCACGATGTGCGGGCTTTGTGATAGCAAATTGTTTAAGCGTTTTTTCGTGCTCGGGTTTCATGCAACGGCTCAACATCGTACATGTAGAGCTGAATGGCCGAATAGGCCGCATACAAACCTAACGTGGCACAAAACAAAACAATCTTCTCTTTTTCGCGAGCCAAGTAGGTCGACAAATCCTTGGGCTTGATCCACTGACCGCTGTCAACGCGCAGCAAATACTTCCCTACCGACTTACCTATCAAGTTAAAACAGATAGCGCCGAAGCCAAGATATATGCCGATAAAGACCAACAGCATCAGTATCACGAGCATCAGCAGCACAGGCAGAGCCATCGTATCGTTTAACGATAGCCCGCCAGTTTTGTGGCTGAAAAGCCCGGAAACGATCGCCAGCAGAACCGTCACCACCACTTGCGTGAACATCTTTGCCACCATGACATCGATGATAAAGGCGCCGGTTCTTCTGAATTTGTCACCAATACTCATTACTTACCAAGCAGAGAGTTGATTTGCGCTTTGTAACCTGCAGCTTCTGCGCCGTAGATTGCTTGAATACCAGTGTCGCCAACTTTAACCAGGCCACGAGCACCCAGTTGTTGTGTCCAGTAATCGTTGTCTTTCACTTGAGAGCCATCTTTCACTGTGATGCGCAGACGTGTGATACATGCATCTACATCAACGATGTTGTCTTTGCCACCCAGAGCTTCGATCATGTCTTTGGCTTTCTGGTTGTCGCCAGCTGCACCACCTTTCGCTGCTTGGTAATCTTTTTTCGATACCACAGCAACTGCGCTACCTTTGCGACCTGGTGTTTTCACATCAAACTTGATGATGAACCAACGGAAGACAAAGAAGTAGATGAACGCGTAAGCGATACCAAGTAGTGGGATGAAGTACCAGTTGTTTTCCGCACCAGTAACACCTGGAAGAATACCGAACAGGGTAAAGTCGATGAAACCGCCACTGAAAGTCATACCCACTTTTACGTTCAGCATATCCATCAACATGAATGACAGACCTGCTAGAGGAACGTGAATTGCGTAGTACAGTGCTGGCGCCAAGAACAGGAATGTGAATTCAATTGGTTCAGTAATACCGGTCAGGAATGCAGTCAGTGCGATAGAGAACAACAGACCGCCTGCCGCTTTCTTGTTTTCATCATCCGCAAGTGTGTACATTGCGTATGCCGCTGCTGGTAGACCAAACATCATGAATGGGAATTTACCTGTCATGAAGTTTGTTGAAGTAAATTGTGAGAAGTCACCTGTTGCAAGCGATGCAAAGAAGATGTTCTGAGTACCTTTAACCAACTCGCCAGCGATTTCAGCAGTACCGCCGATTTCTGTCTGCCATAGTGGTAGGTAGAATACGTGGTGCAGACCAACAGGGATCAGAGAACGCTCGATAATACCGAAGATCAGAGACGCAATGTAACCGTGACCAGACGCTGTCATTTCACCAAGAGCCGCGCCGATTGCACCGAATGCAGCACCGAAGAAAGGCCAGATGAAAGTCAGAACGATACCGTAAAACAGCGCAGCAAATGCACTGATGATCGGAACGAAACGTGCGCCGCCGAAGAAACCTAGGTAATCAGGCAGTTTTGCATCGTGGTATTTGTTGTGAAGCACAACAGTCACTGCACCTGCAATCAGACCGCCAAACACACCCATACTTAGTGTGTTCGAGATGCCCAACATGTCCGCAACAACCCCTGGGTATTCGCTACCCATCAGGATCACGGTGTTGGTATCTAGGTTGATCATGTTGGCTACAACCAGCGTCTTCGCAATCGCAACGTTCATAACCAGGTAAGAGATCAGCGCTGCCAGTGCCGCAGCACCTTTCTCAGCGCGCGCAAAACCAACCGCGATCGCCAGAGCGAACATCACAGGAAGGTTAGCGAATACGATACCGCCTGCGGCGGTCATCACTTGAAGGAAGCTGTTTAGTACAGTTCCGTCTTGAAGCACACCGATGTTGTATGCCTCGATCATTGTAGGGTTGGTAAAACTCCCCCCGATACCCAGCATGATACCCGCAGCAGGCAGCAGTGCGATGGGTAACATAATGGATTGTGAAAGTTTACTAAAGAAAGCTTTCATACATTTATGCTCCTGATAAAGTTATTAGAATGATTGAACCCTGACGGCACACCCCCGTAGCCATCGTGTCAGCGTTCAATGAAAATGTAACACGGTATGTATTATATTTTTCGGCTCTAAATATATCTTGATGCCCCTCAAGCTTTCTAGTTTGGAATGAAATTTAGTTTCAAAGTAATAGACAGATCACAGTCCCCTGCCCGCTCTGAAATCCTTTACATTCAACCTATCTGCTTGTTTTTATTGATATAAAAATTACTAACAATTAATTTTGCTGAGTGAATAAAATCGGTTGCATTGTTATTTTTCGTAACAAAATTACAATGTCGTGTTTTTTGTCCACATTTTCAACAGAATTCGTAAACAAGGCCAAAATAAAACCTCATTGACGATCAACACACAGATTGGGACTAAAATTGCGCTATTTTGGGTCACAATTTACTTTTTACCGCAAAAAAAGATCGTGATAGTTTTGGGTGGTTTTTTCAGCAACCTCGGTCAATGAAAGTCCTTTCAGCTGCGCGATAAAGGCTGCCACTTCTACCACATAAGCCGGTTGGTTCTGTTTTCCACGATGTGGCACCGGTGCCAAGTAAGGAGAATCGGTTTCGATCAACAGGCGTTCAAGTGGCAACTGCTTGACCACTTCTTTTAGCTCTGTTGCCTGACGGAAGGTCACGATCCCAGAGATCGAGATATAGAAGCCGAGATCCATCGCTGCTTGTGCAAACGGTAAGTCTTCCGTAAAGCAGTGAATGACCCCGCCACAGCGTTCAGCGCCACCGTTGCGTAACATGTCTAAGGTGTCTTGACGCGCATTGCGAGTGTGAATGATCAGTGGTTTATTCAATGCCACCGCGGTTTCGATCTGTTGGTGGAAGCGCAGTTTTTGCAGATCTGCGGTTTCCGGTTGGTAATGGTAGTCCAACCCAGTTTCGCCTATCGCGACGACTTGAGGATGCTTGGCATACTCATGGAAACGATCGAGCTCAAAATCACTCTCCACGTCCAACGGATGAACACCACACGACGCCTTCACGTTGTCAAACGGCGCGATCATCGCCAACATGTCAGGGAATGAATCCAACGTCACGCCAACCGACAACAGTTGTTTGACGTTGGCTTGACGTGCTTTTTCAATCACATCTTCGATGCCAGTGTGCAATTCCTGATAATCAAGCTTATCTAGGTGGCAGTGGGAATCTACAAACATGCTTCCTCATTAAATTTCAGTAACCAATCGGTGATCATCAGCTCGCTGTTTAAGCCGCTGAAGACGCGCAGTTGTTCAGACAGTTTAGCCAAAGCTTCGGTCTGCTGCTGCAAAAGCGCATAACCACAAACCTTGGCGACTGCCGGACCGCCTGGCGTCATGTAGTTCTGCGCCAATCCAAAATGCACCTTCTGCGCATCCGTCAGCACATACCACAACCAATTCAAGCGACTTTGCGGTTCATTCGCCGCTAATTTCGCACATTCAAGCAGCGCAAGAATGTCGCCTTGAATGGCTTGAAGAAACACGGTTTCCAGCGCCTGATACTGCTTCATACCATCAGACGTGATGAATTCTCGAGTCAGTAGCGGCGCATTACCATGAATGTGTGCCGCAAACGGGGGAACCGCTTGCTGCAACTCGTCCGCCAACCATTCAGCAACCAACGTTGCGGCCGGTTCTGCAATGGTAATTTGCTGACAGCGGCTCACAATGGTGGGCAATAAGTGATTGATACGCGAGGTTAAGAGCACGAACACGCATTTCTCGGCAGGCTCTTCCAAGGTTTTCAGCAAGGCATTCGCCGCGGACTCGTTCATCGCTTCCGCCGGTTCAATCACTATCAGGCGATACCCAGACAGCTGAGAAGATTCCTGCGCCAAGCGATTGCATTGGCGAATTTGATCCACACTGATGTTGCGCCCCTCTTTTTCTGGGCGAATCACATGGTAATCCGGATGACTGCCTGACTGCATTAAGTCGCAGCCATGGCAGAAGCCGCAGGGTTCACTGCGGTGCGTTTGACACATCAGTGCACGCGCAAACTGGTCTGCCATTTGAGAGGTACCTAGCCCAGCCGGTGCCGAAATCAACGTCGCCGACGCAAAGCGTTGTTCATCAAGTTGCTGCTTCCAGCTCTGCCAAGCCTCGGCAAGCCAAGGATAAAGTTGTGGCATGATCATTCCTTACGCGCGATTCAGCCAGCTTTCCAGCGCCTGTTTGATGTCGTGAGTCACCTGTTCAATGCTCTGTTCAGCGTTGATGGTGACCACCGATTCATCTCCCGCCGCCAGCTCCAGGTAACGCTCACGCGTGCGTTCAAAGAAACTGATGTCCATCTTTTCGATGCGATCCAGCTCGCCGCGGCCACGCGCGCGTTCTAAGCCGACTTTTGGGTCGATGTCTAGATAGAGTGTAAAATCAGGCTTAAATGCGCCGAGTGTGGTTTGCTTGAGGCTCTGCATGGTCTCGCGGGCAATCTGACGCCCTCCGCCTTGATACGCCTGCGACGACATATCATGGCGATCGCCCACCACCCAATGCCCTTGTTGCAGCGCCGGCTTAATCACGTTTTCAACCAGTTGAACCCGCGCCGCATACATCAACAGCAGCTCGGTCATGTCTTGCAATACTTCGCCTTCATGCTCTTCTTTCACCAAGGCACGCATTTTTTCTGCCAACACCGTACCACCCGGCTCACGCGTGCGTGTGATGTCTTGGATGCCATGCGCATGCAGTGTTTCCACAACCGCTTGAATAGCTGTACTTTTACCTGCCCCTTCAAGGCCTTCTACGACGATATATTTTGAATTCATTACTGTTGTCTAAGCTGTTTTAAGTAGGCGCGTACCGCGCGGTTATGATCGGTGAGATTTTTTGAGAACACATGCCCGCCATTGCCGCTGGCAACGAAATAGAGGTATGCGCTCTGCTCAGGGTTTAACGCGGCGCGAATTGACGCCTCCCCCGGCATTGCAATCGGTGTGGGCGGTAACCCATTGATCACGTAAGTGTTGTACGGGGTCGGGGCGCGCAGATCTTTCTTACGAATATTGCCATCGTAGGTGTCGCCCATGCCGTAAATGACGGTCGGATCGGTTTGCAAACGCATGCGCTTATTCAGACGATTGACAAACACCGACGCAATCCGCTCACGCTCCGATTCCACAGCCGTCTCTTTCTCGATGATCGAGGCGAGGATCAGTGCGTCATAAGGGGTTTTCAACGGTAGATTGTCCTGGCGTGTTGCCCAAGCGCTATCCAAAATCACTTGGAGCTTGCGATGCGCGCGTTTGAGAATATCCAGATCGCTGGCGCCTTTGGTGAAATGGTACGTTTCAGCCAAAAACAGCCCTTCCAATTTCTGCGGTTCAATGCCTAGTTGCTGGGCAATCTCCGCTTCAGAGCGATCGGTTAATTGATGATTGAGGTGCTCGTTGCGCTGCAAAATGGCCAGCCATTCACTAAAGCGACTGCCTTCGACAAAGGTAATCGCAAATTGATGCTCTTTCCCTGCCACCAGCACTTGTAACGCTTGTACCAGCGTCATCTTCGGCATCAACTGATACGTTCCCGCTTTAATTTGCGTCAGTTCTGGATGGAAACGGCGCACCAATTTCTCCGCAAATTGTGCGTCAATCCAGCCCTGTTTGGTCATCAAGGCTAATGCACCATTGAGACTGGTACCGGAGGGCACCGTCACGAGTTGTTCGCTTTCAATCTTGACTGGCTGTGAGAGGTAAACGTCCACTTGCTTCGTGACGTAGAAATACCCCACCGCCGCCAGCGCGAGTAAGGTAAAGACCAATGAAACGAGTTTTTTAATCACGAATTAAAGCTCTCCTGAAATCGTCGTGTGTAAAAACCGATGGAATAGTGCTGCCCGGCAAGTTCAGTGACCGGTGCGACTTCCACAATCGCATTTGAAATAAAGACTTCGTCGGCTTGCTCGAGATGCTCAAGTGCAAAGCGCCCCACCACTACCTCAAGACCCAACGTTGGTGCCAGTTCCAGAATCAGTCGCCGCGCAATGCCCGCCACCCCAGCAGACGCCAACGTCGGAGTATACAAGGTTTTGTCTTTCACCCAGAATAGGTTTGCCATGGTGGTTTCCACCACGTGGCCTTGAATATCTAGACAAACCCCATCCGCAAACCCGGCGCGGTCCATCTCGCCTTTAAGTAAGACCTGTTCCAGACGATTATTGTGTTTATGTCCCGCCAGTAAAGGATTAATCCCCATTCGAAGGTGACACACCCCTAACTGAAGACCGTGCTGTTGCCATTGGGTGTAGTGGGCAGGAAACGCAAAGTGACTTATCGTCACATTGGGTTGCGTCACCTGCGAGGGGCTGTAACCACGCCCCCCTTCACCCCGGCTGATGTGCAGCTTGAGACCTGCCTTCGTCTCATCCAGCGTGGCTTGGTCTAACCAGCGACGAATCTGAGACCAGTCTGGCAACGGGATCGCCAACAGCTTCAGGCACGCATGCATCCGTTCCATGTGGTACGGCCAATGCTGAATCTCCCCCTGCTTCGTCAGGATGGTGGTAAAGCAACCATCACCATATTGGAAAGAGCGGTCTGCGATTGCGACCGTGTCACGGGGTTCACCGTTGTGCCAGAACATTTTTCTTCTCCCTGAAAAAAGAAACGGCTTAATGCTAAGCATCAAGCCGTTTCAACTCAAGTAAAGTTCAATGAAAGTGCGGTGATTATACGCGCTTGAAGATCAGTGAACCATTTGTGCCACCAAAGCCAAACGAGTTACACATCGCGTATTCCATGCCTTCCACTTTACGTGCTGTGTGCGGAACCAAATCCACGCCCAAACCTTCTTCTGGATTATCCAGGTTGATGGTTGGCGGAACGATTTGGTCAACCAGAGACATCACGGTAATGATGGCTTCTACCGAGCCTGCAGCACCCAGTAGGTGACCGGTCATCGATTTGGTTGAAGAAATCAGTACTTGTTTCGCACCGTCTTCGCCAAGTGCACGTTTGATACCTTTCACTTCCGCTACGTCACCTGCTGGTGTTGACGTACCGTGCGCGTTCACGTAGCCGATTTGTGTACCCGCTAGTGCTGCATCACGCATCGCCGCTTCCATAGCCAGCGCGCCACCTGAACCATCTTCGCTTGGCGAAGTCATGTGGTACGCGTCACCGGACATACCGAAGCCCACGATTTCTGCGTAGATTTTCGCGCCACGCGCTTTCGCGTGTTCGTATTCTTCCAGAACCATCACGCCTGCACCGTCACCCAGAACAAAACCGTCACGGTCTTTATCCCAAGGGCGAGAAGCTTTTGCAGGTTCATCGTTGCGTGTAGACAGCGCTTTAGCGGCACCAAAGCCAGCCATACCCAGAGGGGTAGACGCTTTTTCACTACCACCAGCAACCATCGCTTCCGCATCGCCGTATGCAATCATACGTGCCGCGTGACCGATGTTATGTAAACCTGTGGTACATGCAGTTGAAATCGCGATGTTAGGACCACGAAGACCACGCATGATAGATAAGTTACCGGCAACCATGTTCACGATGGTTGAAGGGACGAAGAATGGGCTCACTTTACGTGGACCTTTCTCCATAAGCGCTTGATGACCTTTTTCGATCAAATCAAGACCACCGATGCCCGAGCCGATTGCAACACCGACGCGTGGCGCGTTTTCTTCAGTGATCACCAGACCAGAATCGTCTAGCGCTTGGATGCCCGCAGCAATACCGTACTGGATAAATAAATCCATTTTACGGGCATCTTTTTTAGACATGTACTCTTCGCAGTTGAAATCTTTTACCAGACCTGCGAAACGAGTTGAGAAATTTGTTGTATCAAAGTGTTCGATATTCACGATACCACTTTGACCAGCTAGCAGGGCTTTCCAAGAAGATTCTACAGTGTTGCCTACCGGTGACAACATACCCATGCCAGTGACAACGACACGACGCTTGGACACGATCATATTCTCCGGAAATGAAAATTCTATGAGAGATTATAGATGAGTGAGAAAAACTCAGGCGGCCAGAGAGCCGCCTGGGGAGAGACATTACTGAGCGCTGTTTACGTAATCGATCGCAGCTTGAACAGTAGTGATTTTCTCTGCTTCTTCATCAGGAATCTCAGTGTCGAATTCTTCTTCCAGAGCCATAACAAGCTCAACAGTGTCTAGAGAATCCGCACCTAGGTCTTCAACGAAAGAAGCTTCGTTTTTCACTTCTGCTTCGTCTACGCCTAGCTGTTCAACGATGATTTTCTTTACGCGTTCTTCGATGTTGCTCATTTTTTCTTTTCCTTTACAGATTTCGCCTAATGCGATGATTCCGTAGTTTATTCGAACTAGTGAAAGTTGCAAGGGGGACCTTGCTGGTCAAACCACAAATTTGGCGATTTTAACCGAAATTCACACCATTTTTGACATATATCATGCACAAATCTTGCGCATTTCATTGACAAGTTTTGGACGAAGTCAACATTTTACCGAACAAGTTCCGTTCACTTCGCCCCAAACTTGGCCTTAAACCATGTACATTCCGCCGTTAACGTGCAGAGTTTCACCGGTAATGTACGCTGCTTCTGGAGATGCCAAGAATGCAACCGCGGATGCGATTTCACGTGGATCACCCAGACGACCTGCTGGCACTTGTGCAAGTGTAGCAGCACGTTGGTCGTCATTCAGCGCTTTTGTCATATCCGTTTCGATGAAACCTGGTGCAACTGTGTTCACGGTCACGCCACGGGATGCAACTTCACGTGCCATTGACTTCGTAAAGCCGATTACGCCCGCTTTTGCGGCTGCGTAGTTTGTTTGACCCGCGTTACCCATTGTACCGACAACAGAACCGACATTAATGATACGGCCTTGGCGTTTTTTCATCATGCCACGAAGTACAGCTTTAGACAGACGGAAGATCGACGTCAAGTTGGTATCCAGAATATCGGTCCACTCGTCATCTTTCATACGCATCAACAGGTTGTCACGCGTGATACCCGCGTTGTTCACCAGAATATCAACACCGCCGAATTCATCGTTGATGCTTTTCAGCACGGATTCGATGGACGCTACATCTGTCACATTCAACGCCAAACCTTTGCCGTTGTCGCCTAGGTACGCACTGATCGCATCTGCGCCGCTTTCGCTGGTCGCTGTACCAATCACTGTGGCACCACGTTCAACCAATAGTTCCGCGATTGCTTTACCGATACCACGGCTTGCGCCAGTAACCAGGGCAACTTTGCCTTCCAGGTTCATGAAATTACTCATGTCTATTTCCTATTCTTACTTAACGGCTTCCAGTGAAGCGATGTCGTTCACTGCTGCTGCATCAAGCGTTTTCACAATACGTTTAGTCAAACCAGTCAGTACTTTGCCTGGGCCAACTTCAATTAGTTTTTCAATGCCTTGTGCTGCCATTTTCTCCACGCCTTCTGTCCAGCGGACTGGGCTGTGCAGTTGACGAACCAACGCATCTTTGATTTTCGCTGGATCCGTTTCTGTCGCAACGTCCACGTTGTTAATCACTGGGATTTGCGGCGCGTTGAACTCAAGCGCTTCTAGCGCCACAGCCAGTTTTTCTGCTGCAGGTTTCATCAGCGCGCAGTGTGAAGGCACTGACACTGGCAGTGGCAATGCACGTTTCGCGCCCGCTTCTTTACACAGTGCGCCCGCGCGTTCTACCGCATCTTTCTGACCGGCAATGACCACTTGGCCTGGTGAGTTGAAGTTCACCGGAGACACCACGTCGCCTTGCGCAGCGTCTTCACACGCTTTGGCAATCGCCGCATCATCCAAACCGATGATCGCGTACATTGCGCCGGTTCCTGCAGGTACTGCTTCTTGCATCAGTTGACCACGCAGTTCGACCAATTTGATCGCGGCTTTAAAATCAATCACACCGGCACAAACCAGTGCAGAGTATTCACCAAGGCTGTGGCCTGCCAGCACTTCTGGCTGCTCAAGACCCAGCGCTTGCCATACACGCCAAATCGCCACAGAAGACGCCAGCAGTGCAGGTTGCGTACGGAAAGTCTGGTTGAGATCTTCAACAGGACCGTTCTGAACCAGTGCCCATAGGTCGTAACCCAGTGCGTCAGACGCTTCTGCGAAAGTTTGTTTAACTACGTCATACTGTTCGCCAAGCTCGGCAAGCATACCAACCGCTTGAGAACCTTGACCTGGAAATACGATAGCAAACTTGCTCATTGTTTTTTTCCTTAACTAAGAATGAATAAGGAGTCTGACGACCCCTTAACGTCTAATTTATTCTTGAGCGAGCGTTAGAACTTCACTAACGCAGAACCCCAGGTGAAACCACCACCAAAGGCTTCTAAAAGTAGCGTCTGACCTCGTTTGATCCGGCCATCACGTACCGCTTCGTCCAGTGCTGTCGGCACCGTTGCAGCAGACGTGTTCCCATGACGGTCCAACGTGATCACCACTTGATCCAGCGACATCGACAATTTTTTCGCCGTAGCAGAAATAATGCGATAGTTCGCTTGATGCGGTACCAACCAGTCTAGTTCAGACTTGTGCATGTTGTTGGCTGCCAGCGTGTCTTTGACCAGTTTTGAAAGCTGCGTCACCGCCACTTTGAACACTTCGTTGCCGGCCATATATAGCCATTTGTCCACATCACCGCCACGCTCTGGTACTTCTAGGCTGAGTAGGTCGCCGAATTGACCATCAGCGTAAACATGAGTCGACAAAATGCCAGGTTCTTCACTGGCACCAACCACAACCGCACCCGCACCATCACCAAACAGGATAATAGTTGAGCGATCAGTTGGGTCACACGTTTTTGACAACGCATCAGCACCAATCACCAGCACGTTTTTACACATGCCCGATTTGATGTGTTGATCCGCGACTGACAATCCGTAGATAAAACCAGAACACGCTGCCGCAAGGTCAAACGCCGGGCAACCTTTAATACCCAGTTTCGCTTGCACCTGACAGGCAGACGAAGGGAACGTGTGACTGCTACTGGTCGTGGCAAGGATGATTAAATCGATGTCGTTTTTATCAATGCCCGCCATCTCAATAGCGTTTTGCGCCGCGTGAAAGCCCATATCGGCAACGGTTTCATTATCTGCGGCAATACGACGCTCGCGAATACCAGTACGCGTGACAATCCACTCATCACTTGTATCTACCATTTTCTCTAAATCCGCGTTAGTACGCACCTGAGATGGCAGGTAGCTGCCTGTACCTAAAATTTTGCTATACATGAAGACTAATAATGCCTCTCGAGTAAAACCGCTTCCAAACGATCGCTTATACGGCTGGGTACTTGTCGTTTCACTTCATGTACCGCTTCAGAAATTGCATTCATGACAGCGGATACATCAGCACTTCCATGACTTTTAATGACAATGCCGCGCAATCCTAGCAAACTTGCACCGTTATACTGGTCGGGGTTCAATGTTTTTAGTTCAGTAAATAGATCAGAAAACAGCTTTCTGGCGATCCAACCCTTTATGGATGAGGCTAAAAACTTACTTTTTAACTTATCGATAAAGAGTTGTGCTGTCCCTTCACACGTCTTCAGACACACATTGCCGACAAAACCGTCACACACCACCACATCAGCAGCGTCTAACAGCAATTGGTTACCTTCAATATAACCGATAAAATTCACGGCTTGTGTCTGGTGCAACATTTCAGCACAACGTTTGACAAGATCATTACCTTTTATTTCCTCGGCACCGATATTTAAAATCGCGACCCGCGGCGGACGAGACAAATGCTGTTCAGCCAGCGCTGCGCCCATGACCGCAAATTGAAACAGCGAATCTGCATCACTGGAAACATTAGCGCCTAAGTCAAGCATCCAAGTTTTCCCACCGGATGCTGTCGGTAATGCCGACACCAACGCAGGCCGATCAATTCCCGGCAATAATTTGAGACGAAAACGGGAAAGGGCCATCAGCGCACCGGTATTTCCAGCACTGACGCATGCGTCGGCTTGCCCTTCAGCAACCAAATCAATGGCCATTCCCATGGAACTGCCTTGGCTGTTGCGAAGCGCTAAAGAAGGTTTCTCTGAGTTAGAGATGACTCGGTCACTGTGCAAAATACTCAAACGAGTATCTGGTTCGTAACCTAGAAGTGAAAGTTGATGGGCGATCGAAGTCTGATCACCAACGAGGGTCACTTTTAGCTCTGGGAAATGCGACAGTGCCTGCACGGCGGCAGGCACTGTGACGCGAGGACCGAAATCCCCGCCCATTGCATCAAGTGCAACGGTTAAATTATGCAAAGGTCAACCTTACTTGTTGATAACCTTTTTGCCACGGTAGTAACCGTCAGCAGTCACGTTGTGACGTAGGTGAGTTTCACCTGAAGTCGCATCTACAGATAGAGCAGCTGTAGTAAGCGCATCGTGTGAACGACGCATACCACGGCGTGAACGTGTTTTACGGTTTTGTTGTACGGCCATTGACCCTACTCCTATGTTGTTATTGCTTAAAGATTTACTTCTTTAAACTTTTTAGAACATCGAATGGATTCGGCTTGTCTTCCAACACTTCGTCTGGAAGTTCACCAAACACCATATTGTCTGAATTAACGCTACAATCCGCTTCGTCATGCATCGCTACTTGAGGCAAATTAATGATGAACTCGTCTTCAACTAACTGAATCAGGTCTACTTCACCGTACTCGTTTAGATCTACCAAATCATACTCGTCCGGTGCGTCTTCTTCACTTTTTGGCCCGAAGTACGGGGTGTAAGTGAATTCAACTTCACACTCGTGTGCGAAAACCTCATTACAGCGTTGACACTCTAAATCAACTTCGATGTTAGCTTTACCAGAGATAACAACGAGTCGCTGTTCATCAAGCCCAAATGACAATGAAACTTGTGCGTCGCGTTTAACGCCTGCAGTTGATTCCTCTAAGCGCTTGAAAAGACTCATTTGGATGATGCCATCGTAGTCAAGTCGTTTTGAAGCTGCTTTCGCCGGATCAACTGATCGCGGTATTTTTACCTTTTGCATAGGGCGCGAATATTATCTTCCAAAATAGGTTTAGTCAAAGAAAAAGGCAAAAAAGTTAGTTTTTTTTCCCTTTCCGCTGAGAGCATTATGAACAGCCAGTTTACTTGAGATATGCTGCTGCCAAACTCGCGATAATTGTAAATTAAAATGCAAAATTACCAACTAGTTTTAGCCTCAACCTCACCATTTCGTCAGCAGTTGCTAAGCAAGCTGCATCTGCCCTTTACCACCGCCACGCCCAATTGCGATGAAACGCCACTCGATGGCGAAACACCGCAACAATTGGTGATGCGATTGGCCGAAGGAAAAGCGCGCTCTTGCAATGTTTCGACGCCGAGTTTGGTGATCGGTTCCGACCAAGTGTGTGTGATCAACGGCCAGATCGTCGGTAAACCACACACCCGTGACAAAGCGATCGAACAATTGTTGAGTCAGAGCGGCCAAGCGATCACGTTTTATACAGGCCTCGCGCTCTACAACAGTGAAACGAACCAAGCGCAAGTGGTGCTGGAGACTTTTACCGTTCATTTCCGCCATTTAAGTCGTGCGATGGTGACTCACTATGTGGATCAGGAACAACCACTCAACTGTGCTGGCAGCTTTAAAAGTGAAGGGTTAGGCATTGCGCTGTTTGAACGACTAGAAGGCGATGACCCGAACGCTTTGGTTGGTTTGCCATTGATTCGATTGGTGAAATTGCTGGAAAACGAACAAGTTCGAGTCCTGTAAGGGTAAACCACCCCGCTTGAACACTCTGATTCTGCTATGAAAGCAACATTCAGTTGAACAGCAGCATTCGCTTGAAAAGCAACTGCGCTAAAAAGAAAAAGGCTTGTCTTGCAACAAGCCTTTGAAGGTTTATGCCGATTGGCGCATCTTCGCCAACGCTTTTTCCAGCTTCGCATCGAGCGGGGCATTGATTTCCATCTTTTCACCGCTGGCTGGATGCGTGAACTGAATGTTAGCCGCATGCAGGAACAAGCGATCAATACCAAACTGCGCCGTGTAGGCATCAAAGCGGCGATCGCCATAGCGATCATCCCACGCAATCGGGTGGCCCACATATTGCGTATGCACACGAATCTGGTGAGTACGCCCAGTGATTGGACTCGCCTGCACCAGCGTTGCATCGGCAAACTTCTCTAGAATTTTAAAGCGCGTTTCGGACGGCTTCCCATTCGGGTTCACGCGCACAATGCTGTTGACTTCATTTTTGAGCAGCGGTGCATTGACCACTTTACACTGACTCTTCCACTCCCCCATCACCAGTGCAAAGTAATACTTCTGCACGGTTTTCTCACGGAACTGACTTTGCAGTTGACGCAGTGCCGAACGCTTTTTGGCGATCAACAAAATCCCTGAGGTATCGCGGTCGATACGGTGCACCAGTTCCAGAAAACGTGCTTGCGGACGCAGCGCACGCAGCGCTTCGATGGCGCCAAACTTCAGCCCACTGCCTCCATGCACCGCCGTGCCGGACGGTTTGTTGAGTACCAGCATGTGGTCGTCTTCATACAGAATGCAGTGCTCCAGCTCCGCCACTTTGTTTAGTTTGGTGCTTGGTGCCGCCACCTCGTCCTCTTTGACGTCTATTGTCACCGGAGGAACGCGGACAATGTCACCCGCTTCTAGCTTGTATTCTGCTTTGACGCGTTTTTTGTTCACGCGCACTTCCCCTTTGCGTAGAATTCGATAAACCACGCTTTTCGGGATACTTTTTAATTGGTTGCGCAAAAAGTTATCAATGCGCTGACCAGCCATGTCTTCATCGATATCGATGAACTGGACTTGGGTTCTCATTTCGCTCATGGCGGCTATTCTAACCGTAATAGGATGAAAATCACATTTTTCTTCGTAACAGGAAAACCAGCTTTTCAGCTTAAAATTTGCTCTAAATCGCCGAAATTCACATCAAGTTAACCCCTTGCGTTGGAAAATCGGCGTTGTTTTATTGATAAAATTCAAAATTTGTCAGCAATTTTCTCTGAGAATATTCAGCGTTCACTGACATTTTTTGTACAGAGTCTTAAAATTTTAAGCGCTTTCTTATAAAGCCGATTGCTGAGTTTACCAGTCACTGCTATAGTTCACAGCTGCAATAATCGAACAGGTGATAAATTAATTTGACCGTTCTTTTAATGCAGTTTTAATGAGTAGTCAGCTAAACACCAATGTGCAGCACGTGGCGTAAGACACCATTGGTGAAGGCTTCTTGTTGCTCTACTCATCGTCATTTCATGTTGAGTACCCTCCGCCTCTATGCGGATCACAGGCGTGTTTCACGCTTGTGATGACTGACGTGCCCCAGAGCATCCCCTCCAGCCGGGAGGCTGTATTGAATAAGCCATGGGATCAGGCACCGTGAAAACGAAGCAAAGGCAGCAAGAACAATAATCAAAATGAAAGAAAGAAAACGAGATTTTTAAATGAAAAGAATGTTAATTAACGCAACTCAAAAAGAAGAGTTGCGTGTCGCGTTGGTAGATGGCCAGCGACTTTTCGATTTGGATATCGAAAGTCCAGGACATGAATCCAAAAAAGCGAATATCTACAAAGGACGCATCACCCGCATTGAACCAAGTCTGGAAGCAGCATTCGTCGATTACGGCGCTGAACGACACGGTTTCCTCCCCCTCAAAGAAATTGCCCGCGAATACTTCCCTGAAGGTTATAGCTACCAAGGCCGTCCAAGCATTAAAGAAGTGCTGAATGAAGGCCAAGAAGTGATCGTGCAAGTTGAAAAAGAGGAACGCGGTAGCAAAGGTGCAGCCCTCACCACTTTTATCTCTCTTGCTGGCAGCTACCTGGTCCTGATGCCAAACAACCCTCGCGCCGGTGGTATTTCACGCCGTATCGAAGGGGATGAGCGTACAGAACTTAAATCGGCGTTAAGCACACTGGAACTGCCGCAAGGCATGGGTCTGATTGTGCGTACCGCTGGTGTGGGTAAAAGCGGCGAAGAGCTTGAGTGGGACTTGAATGTTCTGTTGAACCACTGGAGTGCGATCAAACAAGCGTCGGATTCAAACCCTGCGCCATTTTTGATCCACCAAGAAAGTAACGTCATCGTTCGAGCGATTCGTGACTACTTGCGCCGTGATATCGGTGAAATCCTGATCGACAGCAACACCATCTACGAACGCGCACTTGAGCACATCCGCCTCGTCCGTCCTGACTTCGTTAACCGTGTTAAGAAATACGACGGCGAAGTGCCGCTGTTCAGCCACTTCCAAATCGAAAGCCAGATTGAATCCGCGTTCCAACGCGAAGTTCGCCTGCCTTCCGGTGGTTCGATTGTCATCGACCCAACCGAAGCCCTGACCTCTATCGATATCAACTCTGCCCGCGCAACCAAAGGTGGTGATATCGAAGAAACCGCACTGAACACAAACTTAGAAGCTGCAGACGAAATTGCTCGCCAACTACGCCTGCGTGACCTCGGTGGCCTCGTTGTTATCGACTTTATCGATATGACTCCAGTTCGCCACCAACGTGAAGTGGAAAACCGTCTGCGTGAAGCTGTACGTGTCGACCGCGCTCGCGTGCAAATCGGCCGTATTTCCCGCTTTGGTCTGTTGGAAATGTCGCGTCAGCGTCTCAGCCCATCACTGGCTGAAGCCAGCCATCACATCTGTCCTCGTTGTACTGGTACGGGCGTGATTCGTGATAACGAATCTCTGGCTCTATCTGTGCTGCGTTTGATCGAAGAAGAAGCTCTGAAAGACAACACCTCGCAAGTTTTGGCGGTTGTGCCTGTCTCGATTGCATCTTACCTGTTGAACGAAAAACGTCGCTCGGTGAACCACATTGAACGCACTCAGGATGTGAAAATCACGGTTGTGCCAAACTCCGACATGGAAACGCCTCATTTTGAAGTGGTCCGTGTACGTGATGGCGAAGAGCAGAACATTCTGTCTTACCTGATCCCTCGCAAACTGGAAGCAATGAAAGAAGCGGAAGGGAAAGAGCCAACTGAAACGGAAGTCAAACCGAAGCGTATTGAAGAACCTGTACTGAAAGGTTTTGCTGCGCCAGCTCAAACGGCTCCAGCGCCTGCGCCAACACCAAAACCTCAGGTTGAACAACCTCAGGAAGTGAAGGAAGAAAAACCAGGTCTGTTTGGCCGCTTCTTGAAAGCCCTGTCAGGCCTGTTCGCAGCACCTGCAGAAGCACCGAAGAAAGAAGAGCAAGATCAGCCGAAAGCGAAAGGCAACGATGACCGTAATAAGTCGTCTCAACCTCGTCGTGAACGCAATGATCGTCGTCGTAACTCTCGCGACAAGAACAAGCGTAAGCCAAACGACGACACGAAAGAAAGAACCAACGAGAACAAAGCCGCGGATAAAGACGCGCCAAATTCTCGCAAGCAGCAAGAGCGTAAGCCGAAGCAAGAGCGTACAGAACGTAACGACCGCAATGAGCGTAATGAGCGCGGCGATCGTAACGAACGCGGTGATCGCAACGAACCTCGTCGCAATAACAAACGTGACGATGCGAAATCAGCCAAGCTGATGGAACAAGGTCGTCAGCTCGCGGCAGATGCACAACAAGACCCAACCGATGCCCCTCGCGCCGAAGCGAAGGAAGAAAAAGCAGCGGTGGTGAAAGAACGTCGTCAACGTCGTAAACTGACCAAGCAAATTCGCGTCAAAGATCAGCAAGCCGCTGAGCTGGAAGCGAAGAGTGACACTGCGCCAGTGGCTGACAAAGCCGTTGAGTCGGTGAAAGACATCAACACTGATGTGGCTGCAAACGAAGCGCAAGACACCGAAAAAGATGAACAGAAGCAGCGTCGTAACCGTCGCTCGCCTCGCCACCTGCGTGCAAGTGGTCAGCGTCGTCGTCGTGGTCGCGACCGTCGTCCAAACCCATTCCGTCTGCGTAAAGGTGGCGTTGCGTCACCAGAAATGGCAATGGGTAAAGTGATGCCGCGTTATGATCTGGCAAAACCAGCTCAGAAAGCCGCGAAAGTCGACGAAGCACCTGCAGCAGCAGCGAGCGTCGCACTCGGTGGCTTTGCTTGTCCAGAAATGGCCATGGGCAAAGTGATCATTCGTCGCGAAATGCCTCAAGCGGTTGTTGAAGCTGAAGTTGTTGTTGAAGCGCCGGTTGAAGCAGTCAGCACTCCTGTCGTCGAAGCGCCAGTAGCAGTCGCTGATGTGGTCACGCCATCTGACGTGGTTGAAAGCGTTGATGCTGAAGTCGTCGCAGCACCTAAAGCGGCACAGGAGCCAAATGTTCAAGCGCCTGTTCTTGAATCCGTGAATGTGGCTGAATCCGTTGATGTGGTTGAAACCGTTGAAACAGCACCAGCTGTAGAAGCGGCAATCGAGCCCGCACCTCAACCTGCCCCTAAAGCAGCACCAGTGGCGAAGCCAACGGTGAAAGCGGCCGTGACATCAGGCCATGCTTCTGCACCAATGGCAAAAGCACCTGGCTCCAACGAGCTGAAAGAAATCGCGGTCGTGGCAGCGCCATTCCGCACTGAGCGCTACCAACCAATCGGCGCAGGCAGCCAAGCTGCTCGCAATCAAGCCGGTGCAGCGATGGCTAAACCTCAGTCTTTCTAAGCGACGCGACATCCGTCATATAAAAAAGCCCACCTTTCGGTGGGCTTTCTTTTGGGCTTAAAACGCGTAATTCAAACTGATGGTGCTGTAGATTTCATCATGGCTCTTGCCCGCAGCCACTTGCGAGTTGTAGATATATTCGGTGTCGAGTACCAACGCCAATTTTTCAGCCAGCTTGTTTTTTAAGAAGGCGTTTGCCGTGGTCGTGGTGTTGGAATCACCGTAGTCGACACGCACTCCCGCCCCGACATTCATGGCATCAGACAATTGCGTGTTGCCATTGGCAAACGCGTTCGCAATCACTTCATCCTGACTTTCGTTCGCTTTTGTTTTATCAAACGCTTGGCGTTTTGAATAACGGAAACCCGGACCCGCACCAATTTCCAGTTTTGAGGTGCCATCATCAATCAGTGTTTGACCAATACCACCGACGATCAAGGCCTGATGACGGTACGTGGCATACTGATCGTGTTCGTACTTCGCATTGCTAAACAAAAAGGTGTCATTCGATACGGTGTGTTTAATGTCGTAGATGATGCGGTACTTGTTGGTGCCATCATCGTCAGATTGATGAGAATAGTAGGTCGCCAAAGACAATCGCTGGGTTTGCTTTTCTTGCTCGTATTTCAAACTAGCGCCGGAGTTCACCGACATCGATGTGCTGTCGGTTTTCGAATAAATAAAGCCCAATTTGGCATCACCACTGAACTGACCTGCATTGCTATCGACATCAGATCCAGACTCCGCAGCCAATGCATGAAAAGAACAGACACTCAGCAGTGCCGTGAGAGTGATCACGTTACCGGTCGTCGGCATAACAAATCTCCAACTGAAAAAATAAAGTGACCAGTATATGACGTAGAGCACACTATTCGGTTAGCCGATCGTAAAATTTTCAGTTAAATCATTAACAAAACTCACAAACATCCAGCCTTGCTATGGCTGAATACGGGATATTTATCCGGTTAATTGTTGAACTTAATCACACTATTCAGTACCATTCGCCGACTTAAAACACGACACCAATCTGCTGCGACTCATTTTTTTGTCACAATTTCGGCCTGTCACTGGTGATCGTTCACCACACCTGCAAGGGGCTAATATTCAGCACAGAGCATGTGTCTCCATTCATTTAACGACAGCGAAAACTGAATACTCATGTTTGAATTTCCACAATTTTCTAAGCATTCGGTCAAAAATGACGTGCTATCGGGTTTAACCGTCGCATTGGCATTGGTTCCCGAAGCCGTTGCATTTGCCTTCGTGGCGGGTGTGGATCCGATGGTCGGTCTCTATGCCGCCTTTATCGTTGGTCTGGTCACCTCAATTTTTGGCGGACGTCCAGGCATGATCTCCGGTGCAACCGGCGCCATGGCCGTCGTGATGGTCAGCCTGGTGGCAACCCATGGCGTTCAATACCTGTTTGCTGCCATTTTATTTGCCGGCATTCTACAAATTGCCGCGGGCTTGTTTAAATTGGGCAAATTCATTCGAATGGTGCCTCACCCCGTGATGATCGGCTTTGTGAACGGCTTGGCAATTGTGATTTTCCTTGCGCAGTTAGGCCAATTTAAAGCGCCGGATCTCAACGGCATGTTGACGTGGTTGCCACAAGACCAAATGCTACTGATGCTCGGCTTGGTCGCTTTGACCATGGCCATCATCTATTTCCTCCCCAAGATCACCACTGCAATCCCATCGTCATTGGCGGCGATTGTGACCATTACACTGCTGGTGCAAGGCCTCGGGTTAGAAACACGCACCGTGGTGGATTTCCTGCGCGCCATGTCGGGTAATGAGGCAGCCACGCTGGCAGGTAACCTGCCAAACTTCTCGATTCCAAGTGTGCCGATGACATTGGAAACGCTGCAAATTATTCTGCCTTACGCCGTTATTCTCGCGGCCATTGGCCTGATCGAATCCCTGCTGACCCTGACCGTGTTGGACGAAATGACCAATACCCGTGGCCAATCAAACCGCGAATGTATGGGCCAAGGTCTGGCGAACATCACCTGTTCCATGTTTGGTGCTATGGGGGGCTGCGCGATGATCGGTCAATCAATGATTAACGTCAATTCCGGTGGACGTGGCCGCTTGTCCGGTATCGTTGCCGCCGTCATGCTACTAGTCTTCATCTTGTTTGCATCCTCTTTGATTGAGATGATCCCACTGGCGGCGCTGGTTGGCGTGATGTTTATGGTGGTGATCGGCACATTCGAGTGGGCCACTTTCAAACTGGCGCGCCGTGTACCGAAGCAGGATTTCTTTGTGATCGTGCTGGTGACCATTGTCACCGTGTTTACCGATTTGGCAATTGCGGTCGCGGTAGGCGTGATTGCCTCGGCACTGATGTTTGCTTGGGAACATGCAAAACACATTTACGCCAGCAGCCAACTCAACGAAGAAGGCTCCAAGGTATACCAAATTCATGGCCCGATTTTCTTTGGTTCAGCAGCGAACTTCCTCGAACTGTTTGACGCCCAAAACGATCCAAGTGACGTGATTGTTGATTTTGCCCACTCACGCGTGGCCGATCATTCAGCAATTGAGGCGATTGAAACGGTTGCCGAACGTTATGCCAGCTTAGGTAAAACGCTACATCTGCGTCACCTCAGCCAAGATTGCCGCGCTCTGCTACAAAAAGCGGGAAGCTTAGTAGAAATCAACGTCAAAGAAGACCCTAGCTACAAAGTTGCCACCGATGTGTTGGCCGGCTAAGTCGCATTCTGCACAACCCTGAACCACAAAGCCTCTCATGCGAGAGGCTTTTTTATGGCTGCTGCTTTATTGGTCATGATTTAACTTGCTGATACCGCATAGCTTTCATAGCATAGTGCCCTCGCCCTCTCCTCGGACACATCATCATGACATGGATTTTCTTCACCTTTCTTGCCGCCTTCATGCAATCTTGGCGGAACGCCTTTCAAAGTCGCCTCGCTGGTGACGTGAAGACCGCCGGTGTCACACTGGCACGATTTATCTGGGCAAGCCCTTTGGCTGCGCTCTACTTGATTACCTTGTATCACATTGAACCGGTTGAATTGCCATCGTTTAGTCACACGTTTATCGGCTTCATCGTTGGTGCAGCGGTGATGCAAATTCTCGCCACTGCATTGATGGTGAAGCTGTTCAAATTCAATAATTACGCAGTCGGGGCAGGCTTAGCCAAAAGCGAAGCGCTGGTCGCAGCCGTGCTCGGCATGTTGTTCTTTGGAACACATTTGAATGTTCTGGGTTGGATTGGCGTGTTGTTGGGCGGCATTGGTGTTTTTATGCTGAGCGCGCAAGGCGGCTTTCGCCAACTTTCGCTGCCGACGATTTTACTCGGGTTAGGCAGTGGCAGTGCTTTTGCGCTCACCTCTCTGTGGGTGCGCGAAGCAAGTTTAGCACTGGGTCTCCCCTTTCCACACAGTGCGGCATGGGTATTACTGCTGGTGATTTCGCTACAAACCCTGCTATTGGTAGGCTATCTGTTCGCACGTGACATCAATACACTGAAAGCATTGTGGTCAAAGCCAAAACTCACTCTGCTGACCAGCATTAGCAGTTGCATCGGTTCGATGGGATGGTTCAGTGCCATGTCACTGCAAGCTGTTCCATACGTGAAAACTTTAGGTCAGGTTGAAATCTTTTTCACCATGTTGATTTCGATATTCTGGCTAAGGCAACGCGTCCGCATTAAAGATGGGTTGGGGCTAATTTTGGTTGCGCTGGCTGCGGTATTGGTGATGTGGACTTAACGCATCATCCATTTGCACGTCCATGCACGCCACGTCATCAGGTTTTAGCACAGCAATAAAAAAGCCCCACCAAACGGTGGGGCTTGAATTTTCCCGATAATAAGTTTCGTGCTAGCGAAAACTTATCTCATTACGCTTCAGCTTTGTCTTTCTTCGCTTTAGGCGCTGCTTTCGCTGCTTCTTGGTCTGCACGTTTCTTGATAACGGTAGTGCCTTCGAAAGTTTCACCTTCAACGAAAGGTTTACCGTAGTAAGACGCTAGCAGAACTTCTTTCAGCTCGCTGATGAGAGGGTAACGAGGGTTCGCACCAGTACATTGGTCATCGAACGCTTCAACCGCTAGTTCATCAACTTTCGCTAGGAAGTCAGCTTCGTTAACGCCAGCTGCTTGAATTGACGCTGGGATATCCAGTGCCAGTTTCAGCTCTTCCAACCAACCTAGCAGACGCTCAATTTTCTGAGCAGTGCGGTCGCCTGGTTTAGACAGACCCAAGTGGTCAGCAACTTCAGCGTAGCGACGACGTGCTTGTGGGCGGTCGTATTGAGAGAACGCAGTTTGTTTAGTTGGGTTGTCGTTCGCGTTGTAACGAACCACGTTTGCCATCAGCAGTGAGTTTGCCAAGCCGTGAGGCAGGTGGAACTCAGCACCCAGTTTGTGCGCCATTGAGTGACATACACCCAAGAATGCGTTCGCAAAGGCCACACCCGCGATAGTCGCTGCGTTGTGTACTTTTTCACGAGCGATTGGATCTTTCGCACCGTTTGCGTAGCTTGATGGCAGGTATTCTTTCAGCAGTTTCAGTGCTTGCAGTGCCTGACCGTCAGAGTATTCGTTCGCTAGAACAGATACGTATGCTTCCAGAGCGTGAACGACTGCATCGTAACCACCGAAGGCAGTCAGAGACTTAGGCATGTTCATCACAAGGTTCGCATCAACGATAGCCATGTTTGGTGTCAGTTCGTAGTCAGCCAGTGGGTATTTCGCACCAGTTTCATCGTCAGTTACCACAGCGAATGGCGTCACTTCTGAACCTGTACCTGATGTGGTTGTGATACAAACCAATTCAGCTTTTTGACCCATTTTAGGGAACTTGTAGATACGTTTACGGATGTCCATAAAGCGCATTGCTAGTTCTTCGAAGTGAGTTTCTGGGTGCTCGTACATGACCCACATGATCTTCGCAGCATCCATTGGTGAACCACCACCTAGCGCTAGAATCACATCTGGTTGGAAGCTACGCATTTGCTCTGCGCCTTTCTTCACGATAGTCAGCGTTGGATCGGCTTCCACTTCGTAGAATGTGGTCACTTCCATGCCTTGCGCTTTCAGCAGGCTCACTACTTCATCTGCGTAACCGTTGTTGAATAGGAAACGGTCAGTAACAAGGAACGCGCGTTTCTTACCTTCTAGATCGCCCAGAGCGACTGGAAGGCTACCACGACGGAAGTAGATTGATTTAGGTAGTTTGTGCCACAACATGTTTTCAGCTCGCTTCGCAACAATTTTCTTGTTGATAAGGTGTTTAGGACCTACGTTCTCAGAGATAGAGTTACCACCCCAAGAACCACAACCTAGCGTCAGAGATGGCGCAACGTTGAAGTTGTATAGGTCACCGATACCACCGTGAGTGGTCGGGATATTCACCAGAATACGAGCTGTTTTCAGACGGTCACCGAAGTAACGGATACGGTCTGCGTTCACGTCTTGGTCAGTGTATAGGCCTGAAGTATGGCCGATACCGCCGATTTCAACCATTTTCACTGCTTGGTCAACCGCGTTTTCGAAAGAAGTTGCGCGGAACATACCCAGTGTTGGAGACAGTTTTTCGTGAGCGAATTCGTCGTCGTAAGACACTTCACCGATACCTTCACCAACAAGGATCTTCGTATCAGCTGGCACTTTAACGCCTGCCATTTCAGCAATCTTAGTTGCTGGTTGGCCTACGATTTTCGCGTTCAAAGCGCCATCAATCAGAAGCACTTTACGTACTTTGTCTGCATCTGCTTTGCTCAGGACGTGTGCTTTGTGAGTCGCGAAACGCTCTTTCACTTCGTCGTACACTTCGTCCATCACGATAACAGCTTGCTCAGAAGCACACACAACGCCGTTGTCGAATGTTTTAGACATCAGTACTGAAGCAACTGCACGTTTGATGTCAGCCGTTTCATCGATCACAACAGGAACGTTACCTGCACCTACACCGATTGCTGGTTTACCTGAAGAATAAGCCGCTTTCACCATGCCTGGACCACCAGTTGCAAGGATCAGAGCGATACCTTCGTGTTTCATCAGTGCGTTAGACAGTTCCACAGATGGCTCATCAATCCAGCCGATGATGTCTTTTGGCGCACCAGCTGCAACAGCGGCGTCTAGAACCAGTTTAGCGGCATCGTTGGTTGAGTGTTTAGCACGTGGGTGTGGCGAGAAGATAATACCGTTACGAGTTTTCAGAGAAATCAGTGATTTGAAAATCGCAGTTGAAGTTGGGTTGGTGGTTGGAACAATACCACAGATGATACCTACAGGCTCAGCGATGGTCATGGTGCCCATGCTGTCGTCTTCTTCAAGAACGCCGCAAGTCTTTTCATCTTTGTACTTGTTGTAGATGTACTCAGATGCAAAGTGGTTTTTGATTACTTTGTCCTCAACAATACCCATGCCTGATTCTGCTACCGCTTGTTGCGCTAGAGGAATACGAGCTTGGTTAGCTGCCAAAGATGCTGCACGGAAGATTTTGTCGACTTGCTCTTGAGAGTAGGTCGCAAATTCTGCTTGTGCCGCTTTCACGCGAGCAACAAGAGCATCTAGTTCAGCCAGGTTAGTTACAGGCATAATGAATCTCCTAAAATAGAAAAACGTTAAAAACTCTTTATTAAGTATGCGTCCCTGAGTTTTTCTTACTTGGTCAACGGTTAATCTAATCGACAGACTTAGTAAATTGCTTTCATGGCTGAGTATAATATTTCACTGTGTGAAAAAAATTGACTCAGATCAGTTATGAAAAATTAATTACCCCTCTAGGGGTATAAGCCAACACAAAAAGCACCTAAGCAACTGAATAACAACACAAATAAAAACCATTTTTTCGATGACAAAAAACACATCAACGAACAAGTAAAACTAAAAAAACTACAACACTTTGTAAAAAAGTTTCATTTATAAACAACAACACTACGTGTAACCGCCGTTTAATGTGCTACTAAGAGTATATCTTGCGCCACTTCCCCCACCACCGCCACGCTCTTTTTTTACAAAAAATGTGCTGATGTTAACAAAGTCAGCGGAAGACATACGCAATAAGCACAATAGTGAAACATGTTGATTGCAACATTTGCCCATGATTAGTTTTTTTAAATCATAGAACCAAAAAAGCGATACTTTTTTTCATTCGTCCTTTTGCTATCTTTGACTTACATTACGCTTGCTTCATTTCAATCCCATGATCGCCAAGAGACCGTTTAATGCATTTTGAGTTTGCTATCTTTCTACAGTTTTTTTTAGGACTGGTTGCCGCTGTGAACCCAGTGGGCATCATGCCGGTGTTTGTTTCGCTCACCGGTCACATGACACCGGAAGAAAAAAACAAAATCGCGCGTACAGCCAACATTGCCGTGGCTGTCATATTGATTACGGCGCTGTTGGGCGGTCAGATGTTGCTGGATATGTTCAGCATTTCGCTCGACTCGTTTCGCGTCGCCGGTGGTTTACTACTACTGAGTATCGCCTTCTCCATGATGAGCGGTAAGCTGGGTGAAGATAAACAGAACAAACAGGAAAAATCGGAATACATCAGCCGTGAACAAATCGGCGTCGTGCCTTTGGCGATGCCCCTAATGGCGGGGCCAGGTGCCATCAGTTCGACCATTGTCTATGGGTCACGTTACCCTGCAATGATCGACACAGCCGGCATCATCCTAACGATTGTGGTATTCAGCGTTGCTTCGTGGCTGCTGTTTCGCTCTGCGCCGTATATTGTGCGTTTGCTCGGGCAGACGGGCATCAACGTGATCACCCGTATCATGGGTCTGATTCTGGGCGCATTGGGCATCGAATTTATCACCAATGGTTTGCGTAGTCTGTTTCCAGGGTTAGCGTAATCGCAAACGAGGCGTTATGATATTGCAACTGATGAAACTGGTTGCAATATCATGTCCAACAAGACGCTTAAACATCATCTTTATGTCATTATTTTTGGGACTTACACGCGAGGCGGTCGAATCTTCGATATCACGCTGATTGCCGCGATTCTCACGTCCATCGTCGCACTCATTCTCGATTCCATTCCCGATATTTCCGCAGTGTGGAAAACTGAAATTCGTTACATCGAATATTTCTTCACGGCGCTGTTTACCATCGAATACTTACTGCGTCTCTACTGCTCACCCAAACCGACTGCGTACGCCAAAAGCTTCTACGGTGTGATTGATTTGCTGGCGATCTTACCCACTTACTTTGCGCTGCTGTTTCCGTCTGCAACGTTTATGGGTGCCATTCGTTTGCTGCGCGTCATGCGTATTTTTCGAATTCTAAAGCTGGTGCGCTACCTGCAAGATTCCAACATATTGATGCGCTCGCTACTTGCCGCACGCCGAAAGGTACTGATTTTCTTCAGTACTGTGGCGGTTTTGGTGACGATCTTTGGTTCGTTGGTGTATGTCATTGAAGGGCCAGAAAACGGCTTTACCAGCATTCCGCAAAGTATTTACTGGGCCATCGTCACCATCACAACAGTCGGTTATGGCGACGTTGCACCTCAAACGGCACTGGGCAAAGCGGTGGCATCACTGACCATGCTGCTGGGTTATTCGATTCTGGCGGTACCGACCGGGATCATTACCGCCGAACTCAACCAAGAGATGAACTCCCACCGCTCGCTGGTGAAATGCCCCAACTGCTCACAAGCCGGTCATGAAGCCGATGCGATGTATTGCAAACATTGCGGCAGTGAATTGGCAGAGCCGGATAAACGGGTGGTACCGGTCGTCAATGGGCTCGAAACGTTAGAAGAAAATAAAGCGCCGTAAAGGCGCTTTATTATTATTTTTATACGTTAGATATACGTTAGAGCAGAGCGGGATTTATTGCTTTTCAGCAAGGATGATGCGCAGTGTACGACGCAGTGGCTCCGCCGCGCCCCACAACAGTTGGTCACCCACGGTGAATGCGTTGAGGAAGTCATCACCCATCGACATTTTACGCAAACGGCCAACTGGCACGGACAAAGTGCCCGTCACTTTCGCAGGGCTCAGTTCACGCGCGGTAATGTCACGCTCGTTCGGAATCACTTTCACCCAATCGTTGTGCGTTGCAATCATCTCTTCAATTTCATCAAGCGGCACATTTTGTTTCAGCTTAATGGTCAGCGCTTGAGAGTGACAACGCATCGCACCAATACGGACACATGTCCCGTCGATTGGCACAGGCGAGTTTTGCGAACCTAGGATCTTGTTCGCTTCCACGCCGGCTTTCCACTCTTCTTTGCTTTGACCGTTGTCGCGTTTCACGTCGATCCAAGGAATCAACGACCCGGCTAGCGGAACGCCAAACTGGTCGGTTGGGAAGCTCGATGAGCGCATCGTTTCTGCCACTTTCTGGTCGATGTCCAGAATGGAGCTTGACGGATTGGCCAGCTCAGAGCTCACCGCATCGTTGATCACGCCCATTTGCGAAATCAATTCACGCATGTTTTGCGCGCCCGCACCGGAAGCAGCTTGGTAAGTCATGGCGCTCATCCATTCAACCAGGCCGCGTTCAAACAGACCGCCGAGGCCCATCAACATCAAGCTCACGGTACAGTTACCGCCAACAAATGTGTTGGTGCCACCATGAATGCCTTGTTGAATTTGCGCCAAGTTGACTGGATCCAGAGTAATGATGGAGTCTTTGTCCATGCGAAGTGTGGAGGCCGCATCAATCCAGTAGCCTTTCCAGCCAGCTTGACGCAGCGCTGGGTACACCTTTTCAGTGTAGCTGCCGCCTTGACACGTGATCACCGCATCCAGCTGTTTCAGGCTATCAATATCAAACGCGTCTTGCAGTAGACCAGCTTCCTTACCAAAGTTTGGCGCAGGGATACCAATTTGTGACGTACTGTAGAAAACAGGATCGATCAGGTCAAAATCACGCTCTTCAACCATTCGCTGCATCAGTACAGAACCAACCATACCACGCCAACCCACTAAACCTACTCTCATCGCACTAACTCTCCGTGTATTCCAGTTAAAAATTCAATCCATCATCTATAAGTGGTTCAGGATAAAATCTCAAGCCTTTATTCAGAAAAGTCGTAAGTTTTTCTTTCGTCGCACCGCGATACACAACGATTTCGCCGGCAAACTGCTAAAAGCGTTAAATTTGTTAATTCTTCAGCCTTTGGTAATCAAATCTTCACTTAACTACTTACACTTTGTTACACGCATTTTTCACATTACAAATCTTTTTGTTTCAAATTGTTTGCTCAAATACAACATTTAAACCTACCAATTAACCACCATAACGACACAAATCACACCAATTGAGTTTAATGTCGATATATTATTCCAACTCATGTACAGTTCCGCGCAACTGATAAGGATGTTTTCCCCTCCTTAGCACAACTACCCGATAACCCGATAAGAGGTTCTTAGAATGACTCAAGCCCCCAAACGCTTACCCAGCTTGGTACAAGTTATTGTATCGCTCGGTCTGTTTTTACTATTGGCTTTTTCGTTTACTGCTAAGTTCGATCTACCGATTCAGCTGGCCTTATACATTGGCTGGTTCATTATTTTTGTATTAGGTGTCCGCCTTGGTCACAAATACCAAGAACTAGAAAAAGCGGCACTTAGCGGCATTTCTAACGGTTTAGGTGCAGTTTTAATACTTTTAGCCGTGGGTGCGCTGGTCGGAACCTGGATTTCCGGCGGGATTGTGCCGACGATCATTTACTACGGTCTGCAAGCGATCCACCCTTCTATCTTCTTGCTGGCGACCATGGTGATCTGTTCTCTGACTGCGCTGGCTACCGGTACCTCTTGGGGTGCTGCGGGTACCGCCGGTATTGCGATGATGGGGATCGGCCAAGGCCTTGGCGTTCCTGCGCCAATTACAGCGGGTGCGGTTCTGTCTGGCTGTTACTTTGGTGACAAAATGTCGCCTCTGTCAGACTCTGTGATTCTGGCCTCATCCATGTCGAACGTTGAAGTCATGGAACACATCAAAGGCATGCTGCCGATCGCGCTGATCAGCTACATCATCACCGGTATCATGTTTACACTATTTGGTTTCCACTACGCAGGCAACGTCGATATGTCACAGGTTCAGTCGGTGATTAACGCGATGGAAACGCAGTTCTACATTACGCCATATTCGTTTATTCCTGTCCTGATTGTGTTGGGTTTGCTGGCCATGCGTATGCCATCTTTCCCGGTGATCAGCTTCGGTTCGCTGCTGGGTATCGTTTGGGCGGTGATGATTCAGGACGTCGACTTCCTGCAAGCATTCAACACGGCATGGGCACCATTCCACATTGAATCTGGCGTGGATTTCATTGATGCGATTCTAAACCGCGGTGGTATGTCGTCGATGCTGGGTTCAGTGGCGGTCATCGTATTCGGTCTTGGTTTTGGTGGTCTGCTGGATAAAGTGGGCGTGCTGGAAACCATCGCGAAACTGTTCGAACGCCGCGTCACAAGCCCGGGCTCACTGGCAACCAGCACCATCGGTACGGCATTTATGGGGAACGTGTTTGGTTCTGCGATGTACGTGTCCCTGATCCTGACCCCAAAAATCTGTGCGAAGAACTACGACCGTCTGGGTTACAAGCGTAAAAACTTGTCTCGTAACGCCGAGTTTGGTGGCACGCTCACCTCCGGCATGGTGCCTTGGAGTGACAACGGTATTTACATGGCGAGTATTCTTGGCGTGGCAACCCTCTCTTACGCGCCGTTCATGTGGCTCAGCTTCGTGTGTATCATCGTGACCATTTTCACCTCTTACATGGGTTGGTTTGTCGATAAATGCGAACCAACCGCAGAGGCTACGTTGGAAGAGGAAGCGGCGCTGGCATTGCAAAAGCAATCGGCTTAATCCGTACCAACTGATCCAATAAAAACAGAGCGCGAATTTCGCGCTCTGTTTGTTTCTCGCTCTATTGATATCTGCAGTGCCTTATCTCTGCACGGTTTTATCTCTGCACTGTCTCGCCGCCTTTGTTCACCGTCGTCTCTATCCGACACATGTCGAAAAGCAGCGCATCTTGAAAACCCAAATGCGTTGGAAACCGTTAACTCGCCCGCTTGTTCAGAAAGTAACGCGCACTTTCAATGGTCTGCTTCAGATGAGCACTCAACTTCTGTAGGTCCGATTCCGTCGGTTGCGAGCCGTGTTTCAGTTTCATCTCAATCGCCAACGCCACATCACGCAATCCATCGGCGCCTAAATTTCCCGCCACCCCTTTCAAGCTGTGCGCTTTACGCAATGCCCCTTCCGAATCCGTCCTCAACAACTGGCGCAACCCCTCATCATCGTTGCGATGATCTTCAATGAACACCTCCAATAGCATGTGAACCGAGTCGTAATCGTCGTTCAATGAAGAGAGCATGCGCTGAATGTTGATGGCCGAACCCTCTTCAATGACCACCTCCGGTTCAAACGTTGGGTTGATGGGGGTCACCACCGGCGTGGGACTTTCCGCCATCACCAGCGCAGGTTCAGCCACGGGAACAGCTTGCTGTTTGGCGTGCCATTTTTCACGGCGCATCGCCAAAATCACCAACAACAGCATGGCGACAGCGCTACTGAGCATGCTCAGGATCGTCAGCGTTTTAAAGCGTTCTTCATATTGCGTGTTAGCCGACATGATCTCGTTGTGCACGCGATGACGCAGCAGTTTATCGACCAAATTGTCGCCTTCCGCATAGTGACTCAGCAAGGTAGAAACGCGAGCCAGCGTGCGTTGCAAATTATCTTTGGCTTCCGTCGGCAAGGATTCGGATTGTTTCAGCAAGGCATCAAAGGTGCGATAGAGTTCAGGGCTGCGCGCGCCTTCGGTGTACAGCGCTTGCAAGACGAAAGCGCCAATTTTGAGGTAATCGGCCTGCACGTCGGGTTGGTGTGCATAGCGTTCTCGCAGCGCCTGCAACTGCTCGACTAACTCGTTAATCGACAATTCCACGGCAAGAAAACTTCGCGTCTGCTCGATAAAGCGATCCGTCACATACAAGGTTTGCGTTAAGTCGGGCTGAAACCAATTGGAATCTGAATCGGCTTCGAGCTGCAACCGCAATGAGTAAATCACTTGAATATTGAGCGCCAGATCATTGGCGCGTGTGGTTCGGTATGGCGACTGAAAGTAGAGGGTATTACGCAAACCATCCACACTATTTTCAAGCTCATTCAGATTGCGGCTGGTCACTTCTAGCGCGCGGTATTGCAACAGCACCGCCAACAAGACGACGCCCCACACGACAATCACCGCAAGATCCAACCTGTTTTTTAGCCATCCACTGATTCGGTTTGCGCTCATCCCTGCTCTCTGCACTGTATTTGTGATTCAATACAAGCATATACTGAAATACATCACCTGTCGTGACAGCGGCGAAAAAGCATACAAAAAAGAGCGCCGTAGCGCTCTCATGTCATCATTGTTTGCGGGTCAGTTGATCGCGCAAGTTAGGCGGGGTGCCTTTAATGGTCAGCGTGTCAGTTTCTGGATCGTAGAATACGCGTTCCCCCATCAGCAGGCTGTCAAAGCTGATGTTCAGGCCGCCACCGGCGCCCACATACTTAGTCAGTTTGCGCACCGTGCTGCGGTCGCCCGGGAAGCTCTCTTCCAACTCATATCCGTGTTCACGGGTGAAATCAAAGAAGCTGGTGCCGTCGGTGCTTGCGGGCAGCTCCCCTGAAAGCTCTTGAACTTGGACTTCTTCACCCGCTTTGATTTGATCGTTGCAGTACTCGTAAACCTGCTTCTTGTAACTGATCGCTTCGTCTTTTTCGAGTTTTGAATCGGTACAGAAATCTTCTACGGCCTGCATCAGCAGTTGGTTTTGCTGTTTTGGATCCAAACCGATGTCTGCTTGCAGAAAATCAAGGAAGAAGTCAGCCACTTTACGGCCCACACGGCCTTTGATGTAAGACAGGTAACGGTTTGAATCACGATCGGTCTCGTAGCTCGACAGATCAATGCGCGCCGCAATGTCCATCTTATTGATGTCGAGGTAGTCGGTCGCGCTGATGTCGAGACCTTCCGTCACTTTCAAGCTTTGGTTCATCGGCAAAATGCCAATAAACAGATAATCAGTCGCCAGTGATTGGTACTCTGCCATCACCAGAATGCCTTCGTCGGCAAAGGGGTACTTCGCCAACTCATCTTTCAGGCGTTGCGCACTCACTTGTGAAAAGTCGTAAAAGTTACGTTCCCCTTTACGCAATTCATGTAACCATGTTTGAAAATCACTGTCAGACTTAAACGAACCGAAACCTTTGCCCGCTTTCGCATTGAAAACGCGATGCAACTCGGCCACGAGGTTCTCGGTTGAGGTATCATTGTCAAGAGACTGAGCGCGGTAGTTAACCATCAACTCGTCATTATCGTTTTTGCGCAGTTGATGCAAAATGACATTGGAAAGGTGCAAACTCATAGTGAAATATTCATCGTACTGGTTTCAGTTGTAAGGCATAGTAGGTTATCATAAGCCGCTTTTACTATCATCATTAGAGTCTTTATGCCAATTACATCGAAATACAGCGACGAAAAAGTTGAAACTATCCTGACTGAAATCGCTGCCGTTCTTGATAAACATGATGCTTCTCCAGAGCTTACCCTGATGATTGCCGGCAACGTGGCAACCAACGTGTTGAACCAGAACGTGGCCGCAGCACAGCGAAAAGCGATTGCAGAGAAGTTTGCGCAAGCGTTAATGTCTTCGTTGCAAAATTAATTTCATACTTAACACCGGATAAATAGAAAAATACATGGTAGATAGCGGAAACACATACGGCGAACGTGTATCTCGTCTGGTCGGTTGGGGGCACTGGTTTGCCTTCTTCAACATCATTGCAGCCATGCTGATTGGCACACGTTACATTGCTCAGTCGCCGTGGCCGGACACCTTCTTAGGCCAATTTTATTTGACGCTTTCTTGGGTGGGTCATTTCGGCTTTCTGGTTTTCGCCCTCTACCTTTTAATTCTATTTCCCCTCACGTTCCTGATACCGTCACGAACGTTATTTCGGTTTGTTGCCGTCTGTTTCGCCACATTCGGCCTCACCGTCTTACTGATTGATACGCAAACCTATCAGACCATTAACCTCCACCTCACTCCTGTGGTGTGGGAACTCCTCTTTAGTGACGACAGCAACGTCAGCACCGACCTACAACATCTGTTTGTGGTTCTGCCGCTGATCTTTTTGCTGCAACTGGGCTTGTCTGAATGGGTGTGGCGCAAACAACGTAAACTGTCTCACAAGCGCATCGGTCGCCCAATGGCCGCGGTGTTTTTCGTCAGCTTTATTGCCAGCCATCTGATCTATGTGTGGTCGGATGCTTACCTCTACGCGCCAGTCACCAGCCAAAAATCGAACTTCCCACTCTCCTACCCGATGACTGCGAAGTCTTTCATGGAGAAACATGGCCTGTTGGATCGTGAGGAATACCTTAAACGTTTGGAAGAGAAGAGCCGCAGTAATGTGGATTTGGTGAGCTACCCGCTGGAGAAAATCCAGTTCGGTCGTCGTGCGAATAACCTCAACATTCTGGTGGTGAGTGTCGACAACCTACGCGCCGATGTGCTGACCAAAGAGATGATGCCAAACATGGCGCAATTCGCCGCCAGCAACCTCAACTTCACCAACCATTACAGCTCAAGCAACGATGCTTTTGGTATGTTTGGCCTGTTTTATGGCTTACCAAGCAGTTATGCCAGCAGCATCACCGTGCAAGGCACTGCGCCAGTACTGATGGACGTGCTTAAATCACAGTCGTATCAGTTTGGCCTATTCAGCGGCGACAACTTCAGTGACAGCCTGTATCAGGAAACCATTTTCCGTGGCCTGCCGCTCTCCAAAGCACCGTTTGATCCCGATACCTCTGCCGATGAGCAAACCATTCAACGCTGGGCCAATTGGGTCAGCGATAAAAGCAGCGCTCCATGGTTTAGCTTCCTTGAGCTAACCACGGTCGACAACTTCAGCAATTATGCCGATAGCAACACCCAAGGTTCAGCAACGGATAAGCTGCGCAACAACTACCACCATTCAGTCACCGTTGCGGATCGCGAGCTGGGGCTGCTGTTGACCAAGTTGCAAGAGCTCGATTTGATGGACAACACCGTGGTGATTGTGACCTCCAATCACGGCACTGAATTTAATGAAACGAAGACCAACAGCTGGGGCGCGAACAGCAACTACAGCCGTTATCAGCTCCAAGTTCCGATGGTGATTCGTTGGCCGGGCAAAATTGCTGCGACCTTTAACCATCGCTCCAGTCATCTCGATTTAAGCGTCACCTTGCTGCAAGATCTGCTGGGTGTGTCCTCAAACCCGAGTGATTTCAGTAGCGGTCGTAACCTATTTAACGAGAACAAACGGAAGTGGATTCTGGCCGGCGATTCCCGTGAATTGGCCCTGATCACGGACCAAGAAACCACCGTGATCGACAAGTTTGGCAACTTCAAATTGTTTGATGACAATTACCAACGATTGAAAGATGCCAACCCAACATTGCCGATTTTGATGCAAGGGTTGACGGAATTGCAGCGTTTTTACTCAAAGGATAATTAAATCAGCGATTTATCACTGTTTCCTAGTTGACGCACTGCATGAAAATGTTTAGATTAACCCCATCGGACTGTAGCGCAGCTTGGTAGCGCACCGTCATGGGGTGTCGGGGGTCGGAGGTTCAAATCCTCTCAGTCCGACCATACACCTAAAAAAAGAGAGCTTCGGCTCTCTTTTTTCTATCCGCAATTTTCTATCTGCCATTTCCTATCGGCAATAGGGCACGCCCTTCGCATCCATCACACCTGCGTATCGCCATATAACGACTTTATCGTCTCGCGCAGCCACATCACTTTGGCGTTGCGGGTATTGCGTTTATGCCAAATCATTGTGTACGGAATCAAGAGTTTGTCTTGATGATGGCGCGCTAACGGAATCGGTAAACAGATCAAATCTGGATGCATCAACGCGGTATAACGCTGGCAATAGTTCGGTGCTGTGGTGATAAGGTGATGATTCGGTTGCGCAGCCATAAACAGCGACTGTTCAAAGCTTGAAGTGGTGAGCGCAATCTCCCGTTGACGCCCGAGATCGCACAACACTTCATCCAGCGCCCACATTTCACTTTTTTCCCACAGCGTACTGATGTGAGGAAACGATAGAAACTGATCCAGATCCCACGGCCCCTGCAACGCGGGATGATCCGCACGCAAGTACACCACCGGCAGGTCTGAGAAAATCACCTCGAAATCGATAAAATATGGTAACAAATCCAGCGACTCTTTCGAGCGAGGATGACTCTCCCTGCCCGTAAACCCTAAATCGGCGTCACCACGAATGATGGCGTCCAATGCATCATAGTCCCAGTTGCTGGTTTTCACTTTAGCATCGGGATAACGACTGTGGATTTTGGGCAAGAGGTTATTGAGTATCGTCAGCAGCAACGGTGATTCCACCATCAGATGAAAATTTATGCCTTTGGCCGATTCATCACTGCGTTTATCCAAAATTTGCTGGCCAATTTGCAGCCATTCCAAAAGATCTGGCTCCATACTTTGCACCATCGGTGTTGGCACCAAACCACGTTGCGTTTTCACAAATAGCGGATCATCAAACCAATCGCGTAATTTGTTGAGCGATTTGCTGACCGTCGACGGCGTGACATTGAGGATCTTCGCCGCCTTCGAGACGCTACCCTCTTGTAAAATCAGTCGGAGCGTCATCAACAGGTTCAGGTCAAGACGAGTAATGGATTTCTTCATACGGCGCACATCGAGCAGGTTTGGGGATCGAGAATAGTAACGCAGCGCACACCACACTACATAACCCTAAACTCACAATCAGAATATTCTGGGCGCTGAGGCCTAACAGCCCCGCGCTCCAAATGTACGCGGCCGACAAACACACCTGGCTCACGCCAATCACAGAACTGGCGATACCGGCACGAAAAGAAAATGGGCTGAGTGCTTGATTCATGGCCACGCCAAAGCCAACAGAGAAAGCCGCACAAATCAGCCCAAAACCGAGTAAATACCACGACGAACTCACCTCCAGAATCGTCACCGTCACAAGCGTGACGGCCGACAGAGCAAACAGCAGTTGCGATGTCATCAATAAGGTGCGTTCACGAAAATAGGTGAGCGCAATCGGGGTTGAAAATGACGTCACCATGCTGACTAACGCCGTCAACGCCATGACCAGCGAGTATCCGCCTCGGTCGTAGCCCATCTCGGTCATGATCAACATCGGCGAGACATTCACGTAAGTCAAAATGGCGGTGCACATCAACGACGTCATCACCACGCGACTGACAAAAAAGCGTTGCCATAATCGTTCCTCAATATGCGGTGAAACCAGCGAATCGGATGAAGTCGCCGTTCGCGCTTGAGGTTTGGTTTCTTTCAACGCCACCAGCGACATCACGCCAACCACCGCGCCCATGCCCGCCATGGCCACAAACAGCGTATTCCAAGGGAAGAACAACATAATCAGGTAGCCCACCACAGGCGCAATCACCGGTATGACACAGGTGACGCCATTGATCATCGACAGCACTTTCGCGCGGCGAGCATCATCCAGCGTGTCCCGTAAAATCGCAAACGCCACCACGTAGCAAAAGCCAGCGCCGATGCCTTGAACAAATCTCGCCATCAAGAACATCGTGATTTGTTCCGCTGCACCGCCCAACAAGGAAGCCACAACAAAAATGAGCGCGCCCGCCACCGCCACTGGCTTTCGCCCTGCCGTGTCCGCGAGTTTCCCTGCAATCAACATGGTTGCAGCCATGCCAGCAAGGTAGAGCGAAAACGCGACATGAAGCTGCGATTCGCTCGCGCCTAAGTCGCTGGAGATTTGAGGTAACCCCACCAAATACAAATCGATGGCCGTCGGATACAACAGAACCAACAAAAAACTACAAAGCAGATAACGCAGCATAAACACCTCACCCATGAATGATGAGGATGGTAGGTCAGCACCGCAACGCTGGCGAGTGACAACGGCGACAACAGCAATGTCCCTTGGCGACATTCCCGCTCGGCGCTCAACCTGCCGAAGCACATTGCACGACACATGCTTCAAGCGCTGAAAACACCTAAAAACTCTACTCAGAACAACTTTTTGCGTTTAAACGCGCATAAAATCAGCAAACAGTTCAATTGGGGCTTTACAAGATTTCGTGAGGTCGATAATATGCGCTCCAACAACGGAGAGATGGCTGAGTGGTTGAAAGCACCGGTCTTGAAAACCGGCGATGGTTAATAGCTATCCTAGGGTTCAAATCCCTATCTCTCCGCCACATTCGAAGAAGCCGCTGAGCAATCAGCGGCTTCTTTCATTTCTGCACTTCGTATTGTACGCCTTTGTATCCCTTGGCCTGCCTTAATGAACCGAACTTGAATCCGTTATTTCACGACGCCACGTTGTTCCCTTTGATACTGTGCTGACGTGGCCTGATAAGCCTTAAAATGAGCGCACCGATAAAAATGGCAATGCTGATGGACGCCAAACGCATGATGCCGGACGAGAACGAATCGAGACCCACATTTTTGATGGCTTGATAAGTCAGCACAACAAAGTTAGTCAGAAGCAACTGATAAATCGCAGCATGCGCATCACGGCGAATGGCATAACAGGCAAGTTGAATACCCAAGAATAATGACACGCCCATCACCACCCACTCGGGTGCGCCAAAGCCACACAGCATCATGGTCGGGATGGTAAACAAAATCCCGGTTGCCGTGGTGATTAGCCGCTGGTAGACATAATCCTTCTGGTGATCAATCAGTGGTAACTTGAGCATACTGCTGACAGTAATCGCGATCAGCATCGTCTGCGAACTGCCAATCCCAATCAACGCCACCAACACCAAACACATTGCGGTCGCCTTTAACATCGCGACGCGGAGATGACTTTCAATCCCTTGTGCAGGTTCATCCCGTTTGATGTCCTGCAGATCCCCCGGCAGCAATATGTGCATAACGAAGGTGACAACAAGCGCCAACGCAAACGCCCGAAAGATGATGAGCGGCAATCCCGCAATCGGGAAATGCATCTGCTTACTCACCACCGTCGCGATGATGAGCACGATTAACGCCAAGTTCGAGATGATGTCTTGTGGATTGTGATGGCTGCGATGATAACTCCACGTGAAGATGCTCCAACACACCAGCGCAAACCCCGTGGGCGATCCCGCAAACATTTGCACCACAAACACCATTCCGAAGCTCATCAAAAGCAGCACAACAACCAGTTGAACCACCAAACTCATTGGTGGTTTAGATGGTATCGTCGTCAGCAGAATCACCACAAACATCGGTGCCAGAATGGGCAAAGGGTGCCCCGTCACCTTCAAATAAAACAGCAACAGGATCGGCACAAAGACAATCTTGACGATGGGATTAACGCAGCTACGAAACATAAGTCCACACACTGACAATGCTCATCCAAAGGCCAGCCAGAAACTCGCCCAACCCACTTTGTTCCGTGTAAAACGCCACCGTCGCTTGTGAGCCATAACGGATGTTATGTGGGATTTCATCAAACACGATGTTAACCGGATAACGTTGCGCGTTGAGCGATGTGGTATCGGCGCGAATAAACCCTGTGGTTGAATCGACGTTATTGCTATCGCCCGTCCCCCAGCCAAGGCTGTAAACCTTGCCATTCAGCACGCGTCCGGGCATAGAATCGAGCACGATTTTCACCCGCTGACCCGGCTGAATGTGTTCCAACGAGTTTTCTCTGACGAGCGCCGAGATCCAAATTTCCCGCGGGTCGATAAACGTTAGCATCGGCGTGCCCACATTCGCAGGCTGGCCCACGGTCAGTTGAACGTTGGTGACAATGCCATCCGACGGAGCACTCACCGAGGTCTTTTGCAAATCAAGCTGCGCTTTTTCCAAGCTCACCATCGCGGCCAGAATTTGTGGGTTGTTGTTACCTTTCGGCCCTAAATTCTGTTTCGCTTGTTGCAATGAGGCTTCAGCCGCATTGAGTGCCGCCTGAGCACGCGAGCGAGCTTCCACCGCATTATCCAACTCTGACTGGCTCAACACCCCTTTGGTCGCCAGTTCGGACACGCGAGCAGCCTGCTCTCTGGCATTATTTCTCGCCGCTAAGGCATCGGTCACTTTGGCCTGCGCTACTTCGACCGCTGCGGTGCTGGCCCCGATATTCTGCCCGGCCAGTTCCAAATTCGCCTGAGCGGAACGCACCGCGAGTTCATAATTTCTGGCATCGACCCTGAACATCACATCGCCCGCTCGCACCACTTGGTTGTTCTTGATTTTGACCTCAACGATATTGCCGGACACTTCGGGCGCAACACGCACCAAATACGAATGAACGCGGGCAATGCTGGTGATCGGGGTCACCCTGTCTGACCACAGGCTGTACATCCAAATCGCGAGCACAATTACGATGATGGTGACACTTAACTTTCTCGAGGACTGTTCCGTTTTCGACATGCGTGACTTCTCTCAATTCCATGAATGCATTGCCGTCGGCCGTTTCAAGCAACCGCGGTGAATCTCATCAGTATAGAGCGTTCTTCATTTCGTATTTGTTTGTGACTTCATATTATTCAGATGGATATAAGCCACCCGTTCCGATACCTGACGCGTATTGCCCCACCCCAAGCATCTACGCAGATACCACAGAGAAAATGCCCAACGTGCACATTGCCAGTTGACGCCACAATCATGTTGGTGTCATTGTCAGTCGTCGCCGCATTCATTCGGCCGACGGGAGCGGTGAACACTGAAAAGCTCAAGCTGCCGCACACCGCCCAACCTGGCCTATCACAACAAGGAGAAAATACAGTGCTCAACCACGTTACTGCCTACGCCGGAGACCCTATCCTCTCGCTGATGGAAAAATTCATGGCAGACAGCCGCGCAGACAAAGTCAATCTGAGCATCGGCCTGTATTACGATGAAAACGGCAAGATTCCTACGCTCGACTCCGTCGCTGCCTCGCAGGAACAACTGGCTCAAGCAGAGAAACAACCGTGCGTGTATCTGCCCATGGAAGGTCTGGCACCTTATCGCGCTGCCGTGCAATCGCTGGTATTTGGCGATCACCATCCGGCACTGAAAACCCAGCGTGTGGCCACCATTCAGACTTTAGGCGGCTCGGGCGCCCTGATGATTGGCGCAGATTTTCTCCATCACTACTTTCCGCAATCGAAAGTATGGGTCAGCAACCCGACGTGGGAAAACCACAACGCAATTTTCGCCGGAGCCGGTTTCAACGTCGGCACTTACCCTTACTTCAACCCACAAACCAAAATGCTTGATTTCGACGGCATGATTGCCGCGCTGCGCCAACTGCCTGCCCAAGACATCGTGCTGCTGCACCCGTGCTGCCATAACCCAACAGGTGTAGACCTGACTCCTGAGCAATGGGACGAAGTGATTGACGTCATCAAGCAGCAACAGTTGATCCCGTTCTTTGATATGGCTTACCAAGGTTACGGCGAAAGCATGGCCGACGATGCGTATGTGATTCGTAAGATTGCCCATGAAGAAGGCGTGGTGAGTTTTGTCTCCAACTCGTTCTCAAAGATTTTTTCGCTCTACGGCGAACGTGTCGGGGGGTTATCTGTGGTGTGTGGCAATGCTGAAGAAGCGTCACGCGTGCTGGGACAATTGAAAGCAACGGTGCGCCGCAACTACTCCAGCCCAGCGAAATATGGCGCGACGGTGGTCTCTGGCGTGCTGTGCAGCGACGCACTCAAAGCGCAATGGCTAAATGAAGTGGATGGCATGCGCAGCCGCATTCTGACCATGCGTGAAGCGCTGCACGACAAACTGAAGCAACTGCGCCCGGAACAAGATTTCAGCTTCCTGATCAAACAAAAAGGCATGTTCAGCTACACAGGCTTTAGTGCCGCGCAAGTCGATACGCTGCGCGAAACCCACGGCATTTACCTGATTGCCAGTGGCCGTATGTGTTTGGCGGGCTTAAATGCCGCGAACGTGGACAAAGTCGCCGCCGCATTTGCTGCGCTGTAAACGCGATAACATCTCTGATCGGGCACGCCTGATCAGAGATGATTGACCTCTTCAGCATGTCCTTGAATATAACTGCCCAGATGCGTGCTGAACCGCCCCTGTTGCACCCGTTCAATCAATGGGCCTTGTAGCTCTTTCGGGTACAGACGCATGGTTGGCAGCTTATCTAGCGGCACCCACGCTACCGACTGAATGGCTTCTTCATCATTCAGTCCTTTGAGGTTGTCGATGTGCGGTGTGCCACGATAACTATCGATGACATAGAAAAACTCGGCGTGATAGCGCTGCGGATTGTGTTCCAAAAACTCGCGCACGCAAATCAGCTCCCCCACTTCAACGTCAATTCCAGCTTCTTCCAGAAACTCCCGTTGCACACACGCTTTGGTGCTACGGTCACCCGCTTCAAATCCTCCGCCGGGCGGGATCCAATATTCACCGGTAAAATCATGAATTTTCACCAATAAAATGGCGTCGTTTTCAATTAACAGCCCCGCGCCGCGAATGCGATGTTCCATGGGTTACTCCTTGTGAACGTGAAATGCGGCTTTAAAGAGCTGCATGTGAATTGGCACCAATGTTTGATGGTCACTGCGATAGCCACCACCGACCACGCACGCCATCGGCAACTGATGCTGCTTGGCAAGACGCATCATAAAACAGTCGCGCTGAAAAATAGCGTCGGTGGACACATGAAAGTAGCCCAGCTCGTCATCCTGATGAATGTCGATGCCAGCATCATAAATAATGAGGTCGGGGCGATGTAGATTGACGGCCATCGTTACCACCGACTGAAAATGGCTCAGAAACTCCTCATCGCCCGCGTCACGACTGAGCGCGATGTCGATGTCGGATTCGGGCTTACGCGCCGGAAAGTTTTTGTCGCAATGAAACGACAGCGTAATGATGTCGTCGCGCGCCGCACATAACGTCGCGGTGCCGTCGCCATGGTGTACATCGCTGTCGACGATCAAGACTTTATCTATCCCATCCAACAGCAAGGCCTGATGCGCAGCCAACACCAAATCGTTATACAAACAAAAGCCGCTGCCAAAATCGCGGTGCGCATGGTGATAACCGCCACTGAGGTGAATCGCCACGCCATGCTCCACCGCCAATTGAACCGTTAAGCACGTGCCGCCCGCAGACGTCAATGTGCGCTCAATCAGCGCGTCGCTCCACGGAAAGCCTATACGGCGCATCTTCGCCGCTGGCAACGTACCAAACGTTAATGCATCCACATATTCGCTGTCGTGAACTTGTTTAATCGCATCGCAAGTCAGCGCCGTGGGCGAGAAAAACTCAAACGTCCGCAACCAGTCAGCGTCCGCCTGCATCTCCATCAGCGCATCGTACAGCAGTCGATATTTGTTGATCGGATAGCGATGCCCTGGCGGCAGCGGCAATTGCGAATAAATAGAGTGGTAGATCAGCGGGATCATAGCCGTGCCAATTCAATGTCGAATAGGCGAATGTTAACAGTTTGCAGCCCAAAAATCACAGCGCCTCATGCCGGATCCATTGCCTAAATCGCTACGCCATGGCGAGCCACCAATGAGCCACACTCAATACCAGCGGAATGGTCACCAGAGAAGCCGCCGTCGTAGTCAATTGCGCTGTGGCGCAGAAGGTTCGCCGGCTATACACCTCGCCGATGATGGCGTAGATGCTGAGCATCGGCACTGCGGTGATCACCACCAGCGTCATGGTCAGTTCCGGTTCGCCCGGCAGCAACCAACTCATCAACATCAATGCAACCAGCGGTTGCACGATCAATTTACCAACCATGGTCAGCGACAGCGGCGCCCAGCGCGTTTCTTTCACCACTACAGAGGCCAACGAGCCGCCAATCACGAACAGCGCAACTGCAACGGCCGACGGCGCTAGCAGGCTCAATGCCTGATGAATCACATCGGGCACAGGCAGTGACGACACGTTCCCCACCACACCGATCACGATGGCAATCAGTAACGGGTTTTTCACCGTACGTTTCGCCACCCCCAGCAGACGCTGACGCAAGCCCGTTTGCGTGGTGATCGCGTGATAATCCATCAAGATGAAACAGGCGGGTAAAATGCACAAGTTCTCAATAATCAGTGCCATCGCAAAACCACTCACCGGAGGGGAATCCATCATTTGCAACATGATGGGATAACCGATAAACGCACTGTTCGGCACCACCATGCCCGTCACCATCACGGCACTATCAAGTTTGGTTTGCGCGCCGGTTTTACTCAGCAGCCAGTACCCCACCACCATCACGCTGGCAGACGTGAGCAGATAGGCGAGTAAATAACGCAGATTAAATAGATCATCGAGGGGCAGACCAATCAGGGTTTTGACAATCACCGCAGGCAGCGCGAGATACATCACATAGCGCCCCATTTCACCCACCGTGGTTGCTGACACTAAGCCGCGACACACGCACAGGTACCCGAGAAAAATCACCAGAAATATGGGAAATACGACCGACAAAACGTTCAACACTGTCTTCCTTACACTGATTCAAACACACATCGATGATGTGAAACCCTGCCATTCTGGCGACACAATGCGTCAAAGGGTGACACCGTACGGCACCACCCTCTATCGCCCATCACCCGAAGAAAGCTTAACAATTAACTGTGGCGCTGCTGCTCACGAGCCTGAGCCGCCAAGCGAATGTGCGCATTGGGTTCTCCGTAGCCCTGATAGTTCACGCGCTGCACCACCTCCAAGAACACGCCGAAATGCTCTTTGGTGTAGAAGTGGAAAAAATGGCCATCGTCATTTTCATCGTACAACACATTGTACGCCTGCATCGTCGCCAAAAGTTCGGCCTCAAGCTGAAAACGCGCATCCAAATCGCGATAATAGTTGGCCGGAATGGGCAAAATACACGCAGGGTTCACCTGTTTGACGGTCGCAAAAATATCATCACAACCGAACGCAATCTGTTGTACGCCCGCACCTTGCGAGCGATTCACAAATCGCTGCGCTGCCGAGTTGCGCGCTGACGAAGAGTTAAAGGGTATCCGGATGGTGCCATCAGGGCTTTTGGCCACGCGACTGGTGACCAAGCCATTGACGTCGGTCAGGTCCTGACTTGGTTCGATATCAAAGCCAAACAATGCCTTAAAGAAGAAGGTTGCCGATAACATGTCGGTATCCAGTACCGTTTGTCCCACGTGATCGAACGTCGTTAAACCCACGTTTTCTGTGGCCGACAACTCGTGATCAACGGGGACAAAATCGACGTCAAAAAACTCTGGTTGTGACTGGCTATCGACAAAGTAAATCAGTTGATCGCCAACCCCTTTGATAGCCGGAATATTGAGCTCTCCCGGCCCGGCTTGATTGTTAAATCGCGCGCAGCCGTAGTGCTTGGTGCGCTTGATCATCTGCGCCACACTGCTGGTACCAAACCCCATCGCACACACCGACACGCCATGCGACAAAAAGTACTGATGTGCCTGACTCTTTGGCTCATGATTGAGCACCAAATTGATGTTGCCTTGGCGCATTAAATCGACATGTTTAGAGCGGTGACGATGGGTGACCGAAAAACCGAGCTGTTTGAGCAAGTCCACCAGTTGCTGCCCATCCTCCCCTTCAATCGCAAATTCAATGAAGGCCAGTTCGTCAATGGTTGGCGCTGGCACTTCCGGCTCTTTGAGCTGTTCACCGAGCCAAATGAGAGAGCGCATACCATCAGTCGCTTTTTCACTGGCTTGTGACGCACGAAACTCATCATTGAAGATTTCGTGCGAAATATAGTCGCGATAGCCTTTCTCTTTCAAACACTGCATGAACTCAAGAATCGGCATATCGCCCTGCCCCGGAAAACAACGGAAATGGCGGCTGAAGTTGAGCACATCCATTTGCAGACTTGGGGCGTCTGCCAGTTGCACCAACGCAATTTTGTCGGCGGTGATTTCGTTACGCAGCGTATCGAGTGTGTTGTTGCGCGCGTACATATGGAACGTATCGAGCAGAATCCCTAAGTTGTTATGGTCTGCTCGCTTGACGATGTCCCACGCTTGATCGTAATCGTGCACGAAGCGTCCCCACGCCAACGCTTCATAGCCAATCATGAAGTGCTCTTTTTGCGCCAGTTCAGCCAGTTCATGCAAATCCGCCGCCGCACGCGCAGGATCATCAATCACGTGTGGTGAAACATTGGAACAGATCATCAGTTTCGAGGTCCCCAGTTCATGCATCAACTCGAACTTTTTTCGTGCCTGATAGAAGTTCTGCTGACGCAGCGGCTCTGGCATGGCTTCAAAGTTGCGCAGCGGTTGCAGGGCGATGATTTCAAGCCCGAGACTTTCCGCCAATTGTCGAACTTGACGTGGTGTGAATTCCGATTGCGTGAGGTCATTTTCAAAAATTTCCACCCCATCAAATCCCGCATTGGCGGCCGCGTGCAACTTTTCCACCAACGAGCCGGAGATACTGACGGTTGCGATTCCTGTTTTCATAGTTTCATCCTTATTTGGCAAGCCTGAAGGCATTATTCAGCGCTGATTTCACCGCGCAGTGTCTCGCTGTCGACCGGGCAATCAGCAAAATGCTCATAGGCATCCACGCCTTGGTGGATAAAGAGTTCAAAACCGCTGATCACACTCATGTCCTGTTGCTGAGCCAGCGCGATAAATTCGGTTTTGACCGGCGTATACACCGCATCAAACACCCAGCGTTGCTGCTGAACTTGCTCGGGTGTAAACGCAGCGCCCGGCGTGGTGTAGTGCCCCACCGGCGTTGCATTCACTAAGCCATCACAAGCCAGTGCACACGAGGTGAGTTCTTGCGCGTGAACCGCACTGCAAGGCACTCCCGCCTGCTGTAAGTCACTCAACAGTGCCTGTAAACTGGCCGGTTGCTCATCATAGATGTACAGGTGTTCCACTTCGAGCTGCCCCAAACCAAACGCAATCGCGCGCCCCACGCCACCGGCACCTTTCATCAGCACCTTGCCCGGTTTTTGCGTTGGACACGCTTTACGATAAGCGCGGACAAATCCGCTGCAATCGGTGTTGGTGCCACACAACGTGTCGCCATCGATCAGCAGCGTATTTAATGCGCCCAAACGCTCACTGGTTTTGAATTTGCGCTGTACGATGTTCCACGCCCACACTTTATAGGGGTGCGTCACATTGACGCCGCGGTAACCGCGCTGTTTCAGTTCATTCAGTAGCGCCAACAGGGCTTGTTCATTGTCCAGTTCGCAGTCAAACAGCTCGTACGTGGTATTGATATTGAGCTTCTGACCCAGCAGTTCGTGCAGTTGAGGGGACTTACTTTTTTGAATATGTTGACCAATGAGTCCAAGTTTCATACGACATTCCTCTTCGATATTCTCTGACACGCGGCCGCAGTTATCCGCAGCACGACCGCATGAGGATCGTGCTGTAGAAGGTACCGCTATCGTGTTTGATGATTGGATGACGAGTCCGCTTATTTGGCGGCAGCTTTGCGATAAAAGCGTCGTCTCTTACATGTCTTCCAAATCGGGGTTTGTGACAAATAAATCAGCGCAATCATGATGGCTAATACGCTGGAAATCGGGCTGGTGAAAATACCCTGAATCAGGCCCCAAATGCTGTCTTGTTCGGCCAGCATCGCGCGGCGCCAGTTTTGATCCATCAAGCTACTGAGGATCACGCCGAGAATGACCGGCGCAATCGGATAGTTGTATTGGCGCATGAAATACCCCAGCACACCAAACGCCATCATCCACCACACATCAGTGATTGAGTTATTAATGGCGTAAGCACCGACCACCGACAGCACCACAATCATCGGCATCAAAATGCCTTTCGGGCAACTGACCAGCTTGCTGAACACCTTGATGCCTGTCAGGCCAAAAATCAGTACGAAGATATTGGCCAGCGTCAGGTTGCCAACGGTAAACCAGAAGATGCTTGGGTTTTCAGCCAACAGAAGCGGCCCCGGATTCAATCCATGAATAAACAGCGCGCCAATGAACACCGCCGTCACCGCATCGCCGGGAATCCCCAAGGTCAGCATCGGAATATAAGCGCCACCGACAGCCGCATTGTTGGCAGACTCCGGAGCGACTAAGCCTTCCTTCGCGCCCTGACCAAACGGCACCTCCGGATTTTTAGTGGTACGTTTGGCGTAGTCGTAAGCCATCAGCGAGGCGATATCTCCGCCGGTGCCCGGCAGTGCGCCAACAATCACCCCCATGAGGGACGATTTGAGACTCAGTGGCAGGTAACGACGCACGTCCATCCAGCCCGGGATAATTTTGGTCAGCTTTTGTTTGATCACGGTTTTATCGATGTTATGCAGTTGACTCAATACTTCCGACAAACCAAACATGCCGATCATCACCGCAATCGGATTAATCCCATCCCACAATTCAACAACGCCAAAGGTGAAACGCTCTTCTGCCGTCATGGGGTCAAGCCCCACCGTGCCAACCAGAATCCCCAGCGCGCCAGTAAACATGCCTTTGGCGAAGCTGCCATTCGACAGCGAGCTGATCAACATGATGCCGAGCATGCCGATCATCAGGTAATCGCGTGGCTGAAATTGAATCGCAAACGTGCTCACCACCGGTGCGGCAAATGAAAGCACCAGAATACCGACAAAGCCGCCAATCACCGACATGATGGTCGTCAGGCCGATCGCGCGTCCGGCTTCGCCTTTTTCCGCCAGCGGATAGCCGTCCAGTGCGGTCGCAATCGCAGATGGCGCGCCCGGAATATTAAGCAAAATAGCCGTGCGTGAGCCGCCGTATACGCCGCCCATATACACGCCCACCATCAGGCACAGCGCATTATTGAGATCCCACGGAAAGGTAAACGAAATCAGGATCGAAACCGCCATGGTCACCGACAGCCCCGGAATGGCCCCGATGTATATGCCGAGAAACGTGCCAAGTGCGGTCAGTGCCAGCAAGTTCAACGATGTCCAAGACATCAAAAAATAGTGAAGTGATTCCAGCATGTTATGCGTCTCCCTTCATCAGTTGGGAGAAATAAGACAACAGTTCAGCTTCGGGAAACACGCCTTCTGGCAGAATCACCAGAAACACCAAACGAAAAACGACATAGATCGCCACCAATGCCACCAACGCCAATCCAATCGCACTGGTGACGCGGCGCTGATGCAAAAAATAGAGCGCAATCGAGAGGAAAATCAATGCCGACACGATGAAACCGACGCTTTCCAAACACAGGGCAAAGCCGCCAATCAACGCCATCATAAAGATGACCTTTCCCGGTAAGATATGCTGAAAAAATTGCGTCATCGCGGACGGAGTCGCCACTTTCTTCCAACTTTCCCAAACCGTCACCGCAGAAAATACCAGCATGATGGCCGCTGCACTGAGTGGAAATGCTCCCGGCGAACTGAGCGTATATAGATCCGAAATAAAAAATGCTTGATACAGCAACACAAGGCTCAATACGACCATTAACGCGTTAAATACCAATTCACCCGGCTTTCTGGATTGAACATCCATGGTAAATCTCCTCGATAGTCCTTTTTATAATGTGTGCGAAGCCACTGGCATGCTGCTGCATGCCAGGGTCGCCGTAACGCGGTTACTTGCTGATTTTTTGAATATTGAATTCTTCAGGTGAGTGTTTGGCGATACCAGAATCGTAAACAATCCATGATGCCACCGAGCGAAAACGCTCGAGATATTCGTTTGCAGCTGCGCCCGATAAGCCTAAATGGGTAAAGCCGCGTTTGGTGACCAGTTCTTTAAATTCAGCGCTAGCCGCAGAATGGTTGAACGCTTCAGAGAGTTTCTGAACCGCGGCGTCCGGCGTACCTTTCTTCACAAAAATACCGAAGAATGAGCTGTAAGGCAGTTGCGCCGCCAGTTGCGGATAGAAATCCGTCACCGGTTTTACATTCGGAAATTCTGGGTTGGCCGTTTTGTCCATCAAACCGATGATCTTCATTTGACCCGCACGCAGGTACTCTTTTGCTGGACCATAGGAGGTTGGCATCACATCAATCGCGTTACCCAGCAGCGCCGTCATTCCCGGGCCATCGCCGTTATAAGGAATATTCGTCACTTCAAATTGTTCCTGATTCTGCAAGATAGCTAGCAAAATCGATGGCAAGCCGCCCGGCCCGGTGGAACCGACTTTCACTTCTTTCGGATGGGCTTTGGCGTAGTCGATGAACTCTTTCACATTGTCGTAAGGAGCGTCATTGCGAGCGACAATAATCGAAATACCCTGAGCCAAAATCGAAATCGGCACCATGTCGCTATAATCCACATCCGCCAGCCCCATCACTTTGTACAGCTGAGGGTTTTCCGCGCCCATCAAAATTGTGTATCCATCAGCGCCCCGTGCGTTGACGTATTTGGTGGCAATCGCTCCCACGCCACCACTGCGGTTGGTCAAAATCACATCGGTGCCCAACAGCTTTTCTGCTTCCGGCGTTACCGAGCGCATCAGGCTATCCGTTGCACCGCCTGCGCCCCACTGAATGATGCCCTGAATATTCTTTGTCGGATAATCAGCGGCCACGGCCAGCGTCGACCCCATCATCATTGCGCCAACGGCAAGGCGCTTGAAGTAAGAGTGTTTCATAATCTCGTCCTGTATTTATAAGTTTAATGAAATTAATGATTGAACTACTCAAGTAACAACAGTCCGGCTCCCGTGTTGGAAATCGGTATATGGTAGTTGCTATGTTTCACGGTCAGCTGCGGGTTGAGCACACCACGCATGCCGAGCCACATGTTCAGCTCTGGCCCCTGAGAACCGGCCTGTTCAACCAAATCGCGAACGGTCAGTTTCGTTAACGCTTCGGGCTCGTTAACAATCTTGTCCATGCAATAAAGGTCAAATTCTTTGTTGATGAAACCAGCGCGCTCGCCATCCAATTGATGCGATAAACCGCCCGTCCCTAGCACCACCACTTTCAAGTCTTTGTCGAAGTTGCGAATCGCATCGCCCATCGCTTTACCCAAGTCGTAGCAGCGTTTTGGCGAAGGCATCGGGTGCTGTTCAACATTGATACACACTGGAATCACTTTGATGTGATCGTATTGATAGCCAGGCCACATCAATTGCATCGGCACCGTCAGGCCATGGTCGACTTTCATCTCCTGACAGATCGTGATGTCAAATTCTTGATCCACCAGCTCATTACAGATATGCCACGCCAGCTCCGCTTCCCCTCGAATGGTAGGGATGGGTTTGATGCCCCAACCTTCATCAGCGTTGTGATACTCTTCCGCCACGCCAATAGCAAAGGTCGGTTTACGGTCGATAAAGAACTCCAAACCGTGGTCGTTATAGAAGATGATCGCCACATCCGGTTGCTGTTCATTCAACCATTCACGCACCGGAGGGTATGCATCAAAGAAAGATTTCCAGTACGGCGTGTCTTGCAGGCCTTCATCGATCGCTTTGCCGATTGCCGGAATATGTGATGTGGTGATCCCACCTAAAACTTGAGCCATCTGCTTATCTCCCTGCATCCACCAGCTTCTGTTTAAACGCTTCGACACTCATGCCTGTTTGCAATGCGCCGATATCCTGCATGTTCATCCCCAATGCCCCAGCGAACTTCGCCAAGTAATAAATGTTGCCGCCTAGGTCAATCATGCGCAGCACGTCGCGCTCGCGCACGGCCTGCTTCTGCTCGTCGGTCAAACCAAAGCGCTCGCAGTAAGCCATCTCATCGCTGAAAAACGCTTCACGCGCAGACGCGTCGTTGAGCGAGTAACACATTTTGTTGAGGCCGTAGCCTTTGCGCGCCATGTGACCATCGAAAAACGTGGTACCAAAAATGGGCACTTCATTTTTTACATACGCCATGCTCAGTTCCTCATTTCCAGTACAGTTTCATTGGGTTGGTCACCAGTAGTGCGTGTTGCAGCGCTTCGGTTGGGGCGATGCGCGGAATCACATCCACCAAATGGCCATCGTCCGGCACGTGCGATTTCATGTTTGGATGCGGCCAATCGGTGCCCCACAACACTTGATTAGGGAAGTGTTCCACCAGATAACGGGCAAATGGCACCACATCGCTGTAATCCGGCGGCGTTTGTGTCAGGCGCTCTGGGCAGCTCACTTTGGTCCAGATGTGTGGATTGTCTGCCAGTAGCTGGGCGAATTTCTGGAAGTTCGGATGCGCAACGCCCAGTGCAACGTCCGGGCGACCCATGTGGTCGATGACGATTTGCGTGTCCAGTTCAAGCAGGAATGGCGCGATGTCGTCAAAATCCTGCGCTTCGAAATAGACCACAATGTGCCAGCCAAACGGGCGGATTTTTTCTGCGATAGCGAGGAACACCGCTTTAGGCGTCGCATCAACCAAGCGTTTCACAAAATTAAAGCGCACACCGCGCACACCCAGATCATGCATGTGTTGCAGCTCTTGTTCGGTGATGTCGGGAGAAACCACCGCCACACCACGCGCTAAATCCCCCGCGGTGTCGAGCGCGTCCAGCAGTGCGGCATTATCGGTGCCGTGGCATGACGCCTGCACAATCACATTGCGCGCAAAACCGAGATGATCACGCAGTGCAAACAGCTGATCTTTGGACGCATCACACGGCGTGTATTTACGCTTTGGCGAATAGGGGAACTGATCGCCCGGGCCAAACACGTGGCAATGGGCGTCAACCGCCCCGGCTGGCGCGACGTATTGCGGCTGACTTGGGCTGGGATGAAAGGGTAAGTAGTCTTGATCCATGTTTCTCGTCCTTATTATTCTAATCTTTCATTTGTTTCACGCCGGTGTGGGGTTAACGGCCAAACACCACACCATCAAACAGTTTGCGAGCGGTACGCAAAATAGCCGCGCTCTGAACCTCTTCGTGTTCGTTTAACGTCACCACCACACTGAGTTCTCCGCTCGGATGCTCGATACTGAGCGTCATGCGATCGTGCTTGGCAACGTGGGCCACTTTTGCCGCGGGCGACTCCGGCAGCAAGCAAGCCGTCGCGACACTCACGGCGCCCAACACGCCAATCGCGTCATGGCAGCGGTGAGGAATAAAAGTACGCGTATTGATGGCACCGCCCGCTGAAGGCGCGCTCACGATACTCATTTTGGGCACGGACAATTCCGTCACATCACCCAGATTCATCATGGCTCCGGCTTTGATCCGCAGCTGTTCCAGTTGTTGGCGCAGTTCTTGATTGCTCTCCAGCACCTGTGGCGTTTCGCAACCGGATAAGCCGAGTTCTTCGGCCAAAATCACGACCACAGGCATACCGTTATCGATCAAAGTGACCTGCAACCCGTTGATCTCATCGACGGGATTGCCCGTTGGCAGCAGCGCGCCACAGCTCGAACCCGCGGTGTCTTGAAACTCAATCTCGATGGGGCTGGCGAAGCCCGGTACACCATCGATACGGGCAGAGCCTCGGTAACTTACCTGACCTTGTGGTGTCGGAACACGGCATACGGCAATTTGCGCGGTGTTTTCCATAAACACAGTGACATCGGTCACTCCATCCTGCGCGTCAACCAAACCATGCTCGATAGCAAACGGACCAACCCCCGACAGGATGTTGCCGCAGTTCTGCTGATCGGTGACCAGCGCTTGATCGACGAACACTTGCAAAAACAGATAATCCACATCCACGCCGGCACGTTCAGACGGCTTCACCACCGCCACTTTCGAGGTCAGTGGATTGGCGCCACCCATGCCATCAATCTGTTTGGCATCCGGAGACCCCATCACATCCAGCAGAAAGGCGTCACGCGTTACGCGGTCCTGCGGCAGATCCGACGCAAGGAAATAGCCGCCTTTTGACGTGCCACCGCGCATCCACATACACGGCGTGGCAAATGGCTGCTCAGACATATTGAAGGCCTTCTTTTTCTAAGCGCCCACGCATTTCATAAATATCTAGCCCCAGTTCGCCGTTGGCTAAACGCACGCGTTTGGCTTCTTCACGCGCTTCACGAGCGCGGGCTTCTTCCAGAACCCAAGCCGCTTCTTCGCGGCGCACCACACAGACGCCATCGTCATCGGCAACAATCACATCGCCCGGGTTGATCACTTCATCAGCGCACACAATCGGCACATTGACCGACCCTAGAGTGGCTTTGATGGTGCCTTGCGCGAAAACGTGTTTGGACCACACCGGGAAATTCATCTGCTTGAGTGTGCGGACATCGCGCACACCGCCATCAATGATGAGACCAACCACACCACGCGACTGCGCAGAAGTCGCCAGCAAATCGCCAAAGAAACCGTGGTTAGACGGCGACGTGGGCGCAAACACCAGCATGTCACCAGCCTTGGCTTGTTCCATCGCCACATGCATCATCCAGTTGTCCCCTGCCGCGCCGGAGATAGTCAGTGCCGAGCCTGCCACTGAAACATCGCTGTAAATGGGGCGCATGTAATCGGCCAGCAGGCCTTTGCGACCCTGCGCTTCATGCACCGTGGCCACGCCACATGTTGCCAGCCCGGCAATGATCTCCGGGTCAACACGTTCAATATGCTGCACTACGACGTTCTTACTCATCGTTTTTACTCCTTGGTTACGCTTTGCTTCGCAGGGCGTCTAAGCGGCTGAAAACACGGCGCGCGTTACCTTCAAAAATCTGCGATTTCTCATCGGCACTTAGCTTGGTGTTGGCGTCGATATAACGTTTGGTGTCATCGAAGTAGTGGCCGGTTTCCGGGTCGATACCACGCACGGCACCTATCATTTCTGAGGCAAACAGAATGTTTTTGGTCGGGATCAGATCCAGCAACAGGTCGATGCCTTTCTGGTGATAGACACAGGTATCGAAATAGATGTTGTTCAGTACCGACTCTTCCAGTGGTGGCAGCCCCATGTCCTGCGCGATACCGCGGAAACGACCCCAGTGGTAAGGCACGGCGCCGCCGCCATGAGGAATGATGATTTTAAGTTCCGGGAAATCTTTGAAGACATCCGACATCAGCAGTTGGCTGAACGCGGTGGTATCGGCACCCAGATAGTGGGAACTGGTGGTGTGGAAACAGTGGTTACAGGCGGCACTGACGTGAATCATGGCCGGCACATCCAACTCGACTAATTTCTCATAAAGCGGGTAAAAACTGCGGTCAGCCAGTGAGGCATCTTGCCAGAAGCCGCCCGTGGTGTCCGGGTTGAGGTTACAACCGATAAATCCCATCTCTTCCACACAACGCACCAGCTCAGGAATCGATTTGCTTGGCGTCACGCCCGGTGATTGTGGCAGTTGTGCGACTGGCGCAAAGTTGGCTGGATAAAGGTCACAGACACGGCGAATCAGGTCATTCTGATGCTCGGTCCAGTAACGGCTGGTGTACTCATTACCAATGTGATGCCCCATCCAGCTGGCGCGAGGTGAGAAAATCGTTAAATCGGTACCGCGTTCACGCTGCAGACGCAGCTGGTTGTTCTCGATACTGTCACGAATTTCATCATCGCTGATATGAATTGCCCCTTTCTCGCCACGATAGGCTGGGTCTTGTTTCAGCGCGGCTTTTTGTGATTCTCGGTAATCCGCCACTTGAGGCGGCGTCGTGGTGTAATGTCCATGACAATCAATGATCATACTTAGTCTGCTCCCTGGTCACTAAGCAATAAGGCTTACTCAATGCGTGGATCACAGTATTTACATCTTGATTACCTTTTGCCATTTCAATTTACAACAATGGTATTGATTTTTGATATAGTCGTTTTAATCAGGATAAAAAAAATACGCATAATATGGACAAAATTCCCAACCTACGACACTTGGTCGCGTTTGTAGCTGTAGTCAAACATGGCAGCATCAGCAAAGCCTCAGAAAGCATTTTTCTTTCCCAACCGGCCATCACTCAGGCACTGGCAAAAATTGAGAAAGAGCTCAAGACATCGTTGTTTGAACGTAAGACCGACGGGATGAATCTCACCGCCGAAGGTGAGCTGTTCAGCTTTCGAATTGAGCGCGCGCTGGAGATGCTCAATCAAGCGATCAAAAAGAACTATCGGCTCGATAAAACCTCCGGAAGCCCCAGCAGCCCCAGTTTGTTTGCTGTCACCACGACACAGTTACGCGCCTTGGTGGCTGTATCCGAAGCGCAGAACTACTCTGCCGCCGGGCGTAACATTGGCGTGTCGCAATCGTCGCTCTACCGAGCATGTAAAGATCTGGAAGAGTATTTAGGGACTGTGCTGTTTGAAAAAACCAGCCTAGGCGTCAGCCCAAGTAAAGCGGCGCAAAGCCTTAGCCGCGCAGTCAAACTGGCGTTTAATGAAATCAAACAAGGCATCGCTGAAATTGATGCCAATAACAATGTCAGCTCTGGCAGCATCATTGTCGGCAGCCTTCCACTGGCAAGAACCTGTATTTTACCCAATGCAATCAACGAGTTTACTGAGCTTCGGCCGGACTTTAACATCAGTATTATTGATGGCTTATATGAAGACTTGCTTGAGCATTTACGCCGTGGTGAACTGGACGTCATCGTCGGCGCACTGCGCTTTCCGATGCCCTCATATGACGTGCACCAAGAGACATTGTTTTTTACATCCAACGTTATTCTGGCGCGCAAAGGCCATCCGCTGGGTCAATTGAAAAGGCCGGTAACGCTGGATGACTTGTGCCAACAGGGCTGGGTGATCTCGCGCAAAAACACTCCCGGCCGAACCATGTTTGAGCAGCTTTTTACGTCAAAAGATCACGCGCTGCCTCCTCAGATCATTGAAGCCAGTTCGCAGATGCTGGTACGCGAAATCGTGGTCGGCAGCGACAAACTGACCATGCTACCCAAGCATCAGGTGCACCGCGAACTGAGCGACGGTGCGTTTGAAATCGTGCCATTTGATTCCGAGCAACAGAAACGAGCGATTGGCATCACGATTCGCAAAAGCTGGCGCGGTACGACCGCGCAAGAAGCCTTCATTGACACCATTCGAAAGATCGGACTTTCGCTGATCAAGCTATAAGAAATTGATATAGGCCATCCACTTCTGGCTATTCAAAATTTGAATAGCCAATACTAAATTCTAATTATCCCCTTTCTTAACAGTTTGCTAACTTTTCTATCAACGAAAAGTTTTCAATACACTCCATTAACATAATTTCGATTCAAGGACTGTGTATGCCAAAGATATCGCGACTGGCCTTCATTGGTTTTGGTCACACCGCAGAACGCATGCTGAAGCTTGGGCTCAATCGCCCCGATCGCATCATTACCGCCTTCGACCCGAATGCGTTGCAGGACGACACCTGTAAAGCCCAGTTGGAACGGTTTATTTTCTGTGGCGTCCAGGGCTGTTTTTCTGTCGCCGATGCCATGCACAGCGCCCACCTGGTGCTGCTTTCAGACAGTGAACAAGACTTATCACCTTGGTTGAAGGAGCTGAAAAGCCACATTCAACCCGGTCAGATCGTCGCGGATTTACGCACTCACAACGACGATAAATCTCAGCTCAAGCAAGGAATCGAGGCCTCGCAGGCCATATACCTCGACGGTCAGTTGCAAGTCGATGGCAGTGAACTGGCGATTGCCAGCACCCAGACCGAAGCGATGCTGGATATGCTGAAATCACTGGAAGTCCCCCCCCATCAAATTGCGGTCAGCCACCGTGTTTAAACCACATTATAAAAAGGAAGAAGTATGAATATTTGTGTCGTTGGTGCCTCTGGCGCTTTTGGAACCAAACACCTTGAAGCGCTCAGCCAGATTGATGATGTTCAGGTCACCGCGTTGGTGGGGAGCGAAGTGGATAAAATGACTGCGCTCGGCAAACAATACCCACACGCCATGATCAGCGACAGCCTGAGCGAAGCATTGAAACTCGACAATGTGGATTCCGTGATTCTGGCAACACCAACTCACCTGCATGCCAGTCAGGCGATTGAGTGCCTCGAAGCAGGTAAACACGTACTGGTTGAGATTCCGATGGCCGACAACATCGAAGACGCACGCCGTTTGGTGGAAACCCAGCAACGTACCGGGCTGGTGGCCGTGGCCGGTCACACTCGCCGCTTCAACCCGAGCCATCAGTGGATTCACAATAAAATTGCTGCGGGTGAACTGCACATTCAGCAAATGGATGTTCAGACCTACTTCTTCCGCCGCACCAACACCAACGCCAAAGGCGAACCGCGTACATGGACGGATCACCTGCTATGGCACCACGCTTGCCATACGGTCGACCTGTTCCAGTACCAGACCGGCGAATCCGCCAGCCAACTACAAGCCATGCAGGGGCCAGTTCATCCGCAGCTCGGTATCGCGATGGACATGAGCATCGGCATGAAAGTGCCATCTGGCGCGTTGTGTACGCTGTCGCTGTCGTTTAACAACGACGGTCCTTTCGGCACATTCTTCCGTTACATCTGTGAGGAAGGCACCTATCTGGCACGCTACGACGACCTGTATGACGGCTACGAAAACCCGATTGACCTGTCAGGCGTTGCGGTCTCCAACAATGGCATCGAATTGATTGACCGTGAATTCATCGCCGCCATCCGAGAAAAGCGCGAGCCAAACTCGTCTGTGCTGCAATGCTTGAGCGCAATGGAAACGCTGCACAAACTCGAGCAGCTGCTGGAAAACAACGGGTAAGGCGATGAAACGCATCGGACAACTCACCAGTCGCGCCATCGGATTAGGCTGCATGAATCTTTCGCACGCCTACGGCCCGGCGACACCGGAAAAACAGGCAGCGCAGCTTCTCAATCAGGCGCTGGATTTAGGCTACGACCATCTCGATACCGCGACACTGTACGGCGCGGGTGCCAACGAGTCGTTGCTTGGCCGCGCGGTCATGCATCGTCGTCACGAATTTCTGCTCGCCAGTAAGTGTGGCATGTATATGGATGCGCAGGGCGTGAAATGCATCAGCGGCGATCCGGCGCTGATTCGCCAACAGTGTGAAGCGAGTCTGCGCCGCCTCAACACCGATGTGATTGATCTGTACTACCTGCACCGCTGGGACAAAGTGATTCCGATTGAAGAGACCGTCGGCGAGCTGAGTCGTTTGGTGGACGAAGGTAAGATTCGCGAAATCGGCCTGTCTGAGGTCTCGGCACAGACGCTGCGTAAAGCGCACTCGGTACATCCGATTGCCGCGGTGCAGTCCGAATATTCACTCTGGACGCGCAATCCGGAAATTGCCCTGCTCGATGCCTGCCGCGAACTCGGCACCACGCTGGTGGCGTTCAGCCCGCTTGGCCGCGGCATGCTCACCGGCACGCTGAAAGGCACCGACGCGTTCACAGAGAAAGACATTCGCCGCGCGATGCCCCGCTTTGATGAGCGCAATTTCGCTCACAACCTGGCACTGATTGACGGGCTGCAAGCGCAGCTTGCGGAGTGGCAACAGGCCGGTTTATTGGCGATGAACCTGGCCCAGCTCTCACTGAGCTGGCTGAACAGCCAATCCGTTGAACTGATTTCGATTCCGGGCACCACAAGCCCAAATCACTTAAAGGAGAACATCGCCGTCAGTGATCAAACGCTCAGCGCTGAGATTGTTTCGGCGCTGAGCGAGATGATTCATTCGACCAATGTGGCGGGCCCGCGTTACAACGCCGCGACACAACAAGAAATTGATACTGAAGAATTCTGAGACATACAGAATCATCGCAGGGAAGCGATCACGGAACACGCTGTCTGTTCCGGGGTGAGTGGCACCTCGCTCCCGCGTACAACCGGTTGACCCCGGCCAATCACGTGAACACAAACATAAGTATGGATGCGAACAATGAAAAAGATAACAGCTCTAACCTACGCCTGCACGCTCGGTACACTCATGGCTGCCAACGCCGCTCACGCTGCAGAGGTGACCCTGCGATTTGGTCACTTCTGGCCCGCCGTTTCAGCCGCGCAAAAAGACATCTTTCAGGCTTGGGCAGATCAGGTCAAGCAAGATTCTGACGGCCGCATGAATGTCGATATTTATGCCAGCTCCATGCTTGCCAAACCGCCAGCACAATATGATGCGGTGACTCACCAAATCATTGATGTCACGGCAACCGTTCAAGGCTACACCGCGAACCGCTTCCCACTGACCCAAGTGGTGGAACTGCCGGGCGTGGTCAAAACTGCCGTACAAGGTTCATGCGTGATTCAGACCCTGTACAACGAAGGCTTAATTGCATCCGAATACAAAGACACCAAGCCGCTGTTCCTGTTCACACATGGCCCGGGCATGCTGCACACCAAGGATAAGAAAGTTGAAAAACCGGAAGACTTAGCTAACTTGCGCATCCGACGTCCAACCTCCGTGGTGGCCAGTTTACTGGAGAAAATCAAAGCCCTGCCCGTCGGCATGCCAGCCCCAGACTCTTACCAATCGCTGCAACGCGGGGTGATTGATGGCGTCGCGCTGCCTTGGGAAGGCGCCACCGTATTCAAAATCAATGAATTGGCGAACAACCACACCGACATTGGTGGCCTCTACTCGCTAGCGTTTGTTGTCACCATGAACAACGACGTCTACAACCGTCTCGACCCACAACTGAAAGCGGTGATCGACAAAAACTCCGGCATGTCCTGGTCACTGAAATCTGGCGAGTCATTTGATGCACTAGACAGCAAGGGCATGGCAGAAGCGAAGACCATGGGTGACAACATTTACACGGTGAGCGACAGCGAGATGCAGAGCGAATGGAAACCCGTGCTCGATTCCGTCACTCAGGATTACCTCAACGCATTGGAAGCCAAAGGCCTACCCGCGAAAGCGGTCTACAAACGTGCGTTGGAACTCTCTTCGGGCAACTGTGCGAATCCGGCCTAACGGCCGGACACCAGGAGTGATCTCATGACGGTACTCAAGAAGTTGATTAACCGAGTGTCCCAAGCGATGCATGTGTGCAGCGGCGCGTTCCTGATTGGCATGATGCTGGTGACGCTGCTCGATGTGGTGACACGCACGCTTTACGGTTTGAGTGATGGTGGTATCGAGTTGACCTTCGTCGGTGGTGTGGAACTGATTAAATACGGCTTGCTGTTTACCGTGCTGTTTACGCTGCCGCAGTCGGTGGGTGACTCTCAGGTGGTGGTCGACTTGTTTACTGAGCAGATGTCTGACCGCTTCAAAACCTATCTGGAATCCTTCTATCTGCTTGGATTTGCCCTGCTGGGTGCGGGCATGACCTACCGCTTTTATTTGGCGATTGAAGGCGCAGTGATGAGCGGCGAAACCACGCAGGATCTGATGATTCCGATGCCATGGATTTATCGCATCGTGGTGTTTGCCACCAGCATGCTGACCTTACGTTGCCTCATCTTAACGTGGGATTTGCTTCGTCACCATCACCCTAAAATAGAACGGATGTCGTCACCGACATCTCCTCCATCCAACCATCAGCATAACGAGGTGTTGTAATGGATGCATCGATGATTGGTTATCTCTGCATTGCGATCATGCTGCTCATGATCGCGTTTCGTGCCCCCATCGCGCTGTCGATGGCGGTGACCGGCTTCGTCGGCTTCGCGTCGATTGTCGCATTTCAACCAGCGGTGGCGATCCTCGACAGCGCGCCGTTTGATGCGCTCTCGAACTACAGCTTCAGCCCGATTCCGATGTTTATTCTGATGGGGGTCTTTGCCTCCAAAGCCCGCATGTCGCAAGAGCTGTTCAATGGCGCAAAAACGCTGTTCGGTTCGTGGCGCGGTGGCATGGCACTGGCGGCCGTCACTTCGTGCGGTATTTTCTCGGCGATTTCCGGTTCTTCGCTCGCAACCGCGGCCAGTATGTCGCGCGTCGCACTGCCAGAAATGAAACGCAACGGCTACTCCGTCTCACTGGCGACGGGCACACTGGCGGCTGGCGGCACACTGGGCATCATGATCCCGCCGTCGATTGCGCTGCTGCTGTACGCGCTGATCACCGAGCAATCGGTGGGTGACATGTTCATCGCAGGCGTGATTCCAGGCTTGTTGGGCTTGGCCCTCTACTGCTTAGCCGTGGCCGTCACGGTATGGATTTTTCCAAACCTAGCCACACCGGGTGAGAAAACCACCGTGATACAAAAGCTCATCGGTCTGAAAGGCCTGCTGCCGTTTACGGCCATCTTCGCGTTTATCATTGCCGGTATCTATGCAGGTTTCTTTACGCCGACCGAAGCGGCGGCCATTGGCGCGGCGTTGACGCTGGTCATCGCGCTGATTCGCGGCATGACCTGGGTGATGTTCCTCGAAGCGGTGAATGAAACGCTGTCTATTTCGGCGATGATTTTCTTTATGATCATCGGCGCGGAAATCTTCGGCTTCTTCCTGTCGGTATCGCGTATCTCCTACTCACTGGTCGACTATGTACAGCGCCTCAATCTGTCACCTTATATGGTGCTGTTTGCCGTGCTGATGCTGTTCATTCTGTTGGGTTGTGTGATGGACAGTATTGCAATGCTACTGCTTACCGTGCCAGTCGTTTTCCCGCTGATTCAAGCGGCAGGTTTTGATCCTATCTGGTTCGGTATCGTCGCGGTCATCACGGTGGAGGTAGGCCTCATCACGCCGCCAGTCGGCATGAATGTGTTTGTCATCAAATCGCTCGATAAAGACCTCAACATCACCGACATCTTTAAAGGCGTGATTCCGTTTGTCCTCTCCGACGTGGTGCGCCTCGGATTACTGATCGTGTTTCCATCACTGGCACTGGCGCTGTTATCTCACTAAAAGGAGCTGAAAATGAAAACCTTAAAAACTCAAGTTGCCATTATCGGCTCCGGCCCATCCGGTCTGCTGCTTGGCCAACTGCTCAATAAGCAAGGCATTGACAATATCATTGTTGAACGCAGCGCCGCGCCGCATGTGCTGGGTCGTATTCGCGCCGGCATTCTCGAACAGGGCTTTGTCGACCTGTTGCGTGAAGCGGAGTGTCACCAGCGATTGGATGAAGAGGGCCTCGTTCATCATGGTTTCTTCATCAGCGTGGAAGGCAGAAAGCAGCACGTTGACCTCACTCGCCTGACGCAAGGCAAAGTGGTGACCTGTTACGGCCAGACCGAAGTCACCCGCGATCTGATGCAGGCGCGTGAGCAATCCGGCCAGCGCAGTTTTTATTCCTCGCCGGTGACCAAGCTGCACAACCCGGAACACGGCCTCGCCAACGTTGAGTTTGAAGCAGACGGCGAAACCTATCAGATCGAATGCGATTTTATTGCTGGCTGCGACGGCTACCACGGTATCTCCCGTCCAAGCATCCCCGATGAAATTCGTACTGAGTATGAGCGCATCTATCCGTTCGGTTGGCTTGGCCTGCTGACAGATACACCGCCGGTGTGCGACGAGCTGATTTACTGCAACATTCTCGCGGCTTTGCGCTGGCGAGTCAGCGTTCTGAAACCCGTTCACGCTACTACCTGCAGGTGCCCAACAGCGAGAAAGTGGAAGACTGGAGCGATGAGCGTTTCTGGGAAGAGCTGAAACGCCGCCTGCCCGCCGCAGAAGCGGAGAAACTGCAGACCGGACCGAGCATTGAAAAAAGCATCGCGCCGCTGCGCTCATTCGTGTGTGAACCGATGCAGCACCGTAATCTGTTTCTGGTCGGCGATGCCGCGCATATCGTGCCGCCAACGGGCGCGAAAGGCCTGAACCTTGCCGCTTCCGATGTCGCTGCGCTTTATCAGGTGCTGAGCGCTTACTACGCCGGTGAGCCGCGCAAAGTCGTCGAACAATATTCGGATGTGTGCCTGCGCCGCGTGTGGAACGCCGAACGCTTCTCTTGGTGGATGACCAGCATGCTGCATCATTTTGACAGTGAGTTGCAGGACCAACGCTCATTCGTCGAGAAGATGGCTGATTGTGAACTGGAATTTTACTTACACAGCGAAGCTGGCATGAAGCTCATCGCTGAACAGTACGTCGGTTTGCCGTATGAACAGATCCAGCACTGTGATACCGTCAGCACATTCAACATGAAATTGCGGGGGTAGAAAAACTGCCCGGCACCTACCCGTTCGGGCTGGAGAGTGCGCATCGCGCCTATCGTCTGAACGACTTTCTGCATCGCCTGATTGAGCCTGCGCACCGCGAGCGCTTTCAACAAGAACCAAAAGCTCTGTTTAAAGAATTCGGTTTAACTGAACAGGAACAGACCATGGTGGCAGAAAAGCAGTGGATTGAGATGATTCGCTACGGCGTGAGTTTTTTCCTGCTGGAGAAACTGGGCGCAGTGGTGGGTGTGCCGAATCCGCATATCTACGCGTCTATGCGCGGCGAGGACATCGATACGTTCCAGAAATCGCGTAACGTGTCGATGAACTACTCTGTCTCGGGCGGCAAATAATTTGCTCAAGGCTCACTCGACTCTCCCCTGAGTGGACCTTTCTTCATGTCTTGCCGTTTTCTTCCATTGATAGAACCACCGCTAGGTGCGACTTTTTCCTTTCGGCTGACTTCGATTGCTGCTGGTGCGGCGTTTACGCTTAAACGCAGGACGTTCTACTTTCGGCAATGCACGCAGTGATTCCGGTACTGGCCCTGTTTTGACCTGCGCCATCAGTTGATCAATACGTTGTTGTAACGCCTGCATAAACGGCTGATAGGCCTGACCACGTTCGGCCATGGCTTGCAGCTGATGCTCCCAGTGCGCCGTCATATCCGGATAGGTTGCATCCGATGGTAGCGCATGAATCAGGCCACGCCCGGCCGCCGAGCTTTTAATCAACTTCCCTTCGCGTATGAGCAGCTGACGCTTGAACAGCGTATCGAGAATGCCCGCACGGGTTGCTTCCGTCCCCAATCCATCGGTGTCACGCAGAATTTTTTTCAGCTCTTTGTCTGCCACAAAACGAGCAATACCCGTCATCGCCTGAAGTAACGTTGCCTCGGTAAAATGACGCGGCGGCTCGGTTTTACGATCTTTAATTTCCCCTTCACGGCACGTCAGCACCGTTCCGACCGGTAGCGGCGGTACAGTATCCACGCCCTCTTCCTGCTCTTCTTTCTGACCCGTCAGGGTTTTCCAGCCAGCCGAGAGTAGTTGGCGCCCTTTGGCGACAAACGTGCCGCCAGCGATATCAAACACCAACTTGGCTTCGGCATACACCGCTGGCGGATAAAACTGCATCAGATACTGACGGGCAATCAGCTGATACACCTTCATTTCATAGCTGGAAAGCGCATTGACTGAGGCCTGCTTCGGCGTGGGAATAATGGCATGGTGCGCGTCGACTTTAGCATCGTTCCACGCTTTGGATTTGCGCGACAAATCGGCGTTAGCCACTGCGCCTGCCAGTTCGTTGGCATTATTGGCGATGGCCGCCGTCACGGAAGGCGCCTGCGCGAAATGTTCTTTCGGCAGGTAACGACAATCGGAACGCGGATAGGTGATCAGTTTGTGTTTTTCATACAGCGACTGGCAAGTATCGAGCACTTGTTGCGCACTCATGTTAAAACGCTTCGCCGCATCAATCTGCAACGCCGACAATGAATAGGGCAGCGGCGCAGACTGCTTGGACTGGTTCTGCTCCGACTCCACCACTTTGGCGGGTTGTCCGGCGATGCGACTGGCTACGTTCTCGACCAGTTTGCGGTTGAGCACGCGGCCCTCTTCATCCTGCCAAGGCTTGCAAGCGTCACTGGGTTTCCAGCGCGCGCGAATATCAAACGCGCCGTTGGCGTCCTGATAAGGGATCAGCGCATCCAGCGTGAAGTAATCGCGTGGCACGAAGTTTTCGATCTCTTCATCACGGCGCACCACCAACCCCAGCACCGGTGTTTGCACGCGCCCGACCGAGAGCACACCCTGATAACCCGCTTTTTGACCGAGCAAGGTGTAAGCGCGCGACATGTTCATGCCGTATAACCAATCGGCTCGTGAGCGCGCCAGCGCAGACACAGAGAGCGGAATAAAATCGCGGTTGCTACGCATCGAGGTTAATGCACGCTTCACCGCTGGCAAGTTCAAGTCACTGATCAGCAGCCGTTCCATCGACTCTTTTTTGCTTTTCGCTACTTTGCAGTAATCGATCACTTCGTCCACCAGCAGCTGTCCTTCGCGATCCGGGTCTCCGGCATGAACGATGTGATTGGCCTCTTTGAGCAGTTTTTTCACCACGCTGAGCTGCTTGCTGGCCGATTTGCGGGCGCGCAATTGCCACTGCTCAGGCACAATAGGTAAGTCGGCCAGGTTCCACTTTTTATAACGCTCATCGTAAGCATCCGGTTCCACCTGCTCAAGCAAATGACCGATGCACCATGTCACCACATCGCCATTGGCGCAGCGGATAAATCCTTGATCTTTCTTGTGCGGTTTTGGTAATGCATCGGCGATCGCGCGGCCAAGGCTGGGTTTTTCTGCAATGAAGAGACGAGTCATAGCGTTCAGTGTCTGACGGCCAAAAAATTAAGGCCACATTATCGAATGTGGCCTTAAGAAATCAAGAAAAACTGTGATTTTATACAGTATTTTGACGATTCAGAATCACTCTTCGCTGCTAGCTGAGCGAGCTGCGGCTTCTTTGATGAGTGGTTGAAGTTCGCCTTTTTGGAACATCTCGATGATGATGTCACAACCGCCGATCAGTTCGCCTTCTACCCAAAGTTGTGGGAAGGTTGGCCATTGAGCGTACACAGGGAGTTCAGCACGGATATCCGGGTTTTGCAGGATATCAACGTAGGCAAATTTTTCACCACAAGCCATCAGGGCTTGCGCTGCTTGTGAAGAGAAACCACAGCTAGGCAGTTTTGGTGAACCTTTCATGTACAGAAGGATCGCGTTCTCTTCAATTTGCTGTTTGATTTTGTCGATGGTTTCCATTGCTTCCTCTTAATGGATTTCAATTTTCATGGCGCCCATTCTAAATCATTAATAGAGAATAAAAAGCACATTATCTTTATGGTTATAGCATCCATTTGGCGCGATCGGCAAATTTGCACATGTGCCTAACCTCGCCTTCAACTGGCACTGACGTTGTCACACTCGCTTTCATTATCTGCGGGTTGCGAAACAATTTTTCTCCACATTGGGGTTTTAATAAAGTAAAAACTTGCTAAAATAGATCGCAAGTCAGTCGTATCGACGAATATAAAATAACACTGGAAGCAATCGAAAGAGGTAACTCTTTCAACTATATGGAGAATCGAGCAATGGCATTTGAATTACCAGCTCTTCCTTACGCTAAAGACGCACTGGAACCACACATCTCTGCAGAGACTCTGGATTACCACCACGGTAAGCACCACAACACTTACGTTGTTAAGCTGAACGGTCTGATCCCAGGTACTGAGTTTGAAGGTAAAACTCTGGAAGAGATCATCAAGACTTCAACTGGCGGTGTATTCAACAACGCAGCGCAAATCTGGAACCACACGTTCTACTGGCACTGTCTGTCTCCAAATGGCGGCGGCGAACCAACTGGCGCAGTAGCGGATGCAATCAACGCAGCATTCGGTTCTTTCGAAGAGTTCAAAGCTAAATTCACTGATTCAGCAATCAACAACTTCGGTTCATCTTGGACTTGGCTTGTGAAGAAAGCAGATGGCTCTTTGGCTATCACGAACACTTCTAACGCAGCGACGCCTCTGACTGAAGAAGGCGTAACACCACTGCTGACTGTTGACCTGTGGGAACACGCGTACTACATCGATTACCGTAACGTACGTCCAGATTACATGAACGGTTTCTGGGCTCTGGTTAACTGGGAATTCGTTGCAGCGAACCTAGCTAAATAATCCTGTATAGGATAAAAAGCAATTGAGACTAAGCCTGCATTTTTGCAGGCTTTTTTGTCATTTTTCTCCGGAAAATCCCTAAAGTTTTAGGCTTGTTGGCCGTTACAAGGGCATCAAACGGAGAACATCATGCACGTACATACTTTAGATAAAGCAGGCTTGATCAACGAACTGCAGATCGGCACTGGCATCAGCCAGGCGGTTTTGCATGGGCGTCGTGCCGACTTTTCTTTGATGTTGGCGCTGTTCTCTAACGATGTACGCGATACGACACCGGTTGAAGCTATCGAGCAGGTGGAGACGACGGAAGATGTGCTGCGTCAGCGTTTTGAATTGCAAGCACCTCAGACGCTGCGCAGTGACCAAAGTTCTTACCAGATTTCAGCCAGACAAGCTGACCTGTTTCATCAAGGCGGCTTGGCGAGCGCCAAACTGTCACACTACCTTACCCCTGAAGTTTTGGCTTATCTCCCTGAAGATACGCAAGATTTGCCGGAAGAGGTTTACCTAAACCTGTCGGGGCATGAGCGTCGTCACTTAGCGCAGAAAACGCCAAAAACACTCCTACCATCAGATCTTTATCCTCAATTGAACATGGCTTGGCGTCACGATCAACTGCGTGCACAGGCATAATCACTGTCGACATTTGCGACGGTTTACCTTCGATTTCGCCAGAGTGTGAAATAGCGCAAAGAAATCATACCCACCTTGGCCATCAAACCAAGTTATTTGAAGTTATTCACATCGTACTCACAGCTAATCAACCATCCTATGCTGACCTGTTTCATAATGAAATGACATAATAAACACAATAAGGCAGGCACACGATGAATATAGAAAGTGCACTTGTTTTGATTACTTCAGCAAGCTCAATATTAGGCAGTACACTGGCCATTCACTTTGCGCGTTTAGGGGCAAAGGTGGTGTTGTGTGATACCAACCAGCAAGGTCTGCTTGAAACTTTTACCCGTTGTCGGCATATTTCCCAAGACGTGGAACACTATCACCTGAGCGATTATTCGCTCAATAGCATTCACGGTATGCTCGACGAGATCGAGATACGCTACCAAGGTGTTCCGGATGTTCTGATCAACAACTGGCCCAACGCGCCGCTCCCTTCCGTGGTGGATGATCGCCCCGCAGAGCTGTTCATTCAGAAACTGGCGTTAATGGCCTCGTCACTGTTTACCTTCGGTCAAGCTTGCTCGGAACGCATGCGCCATCGCTCTACCAAAGGGGTGATCGTCAATGTGTTGTCTTACAACTCTCCGCAAGATAAGCCGGGGATTGAAAACGCTACGTCGATGGTCTCAGGCTTTACCCAGAGCTGGGCGAAAGAGCTGACGCCGTTTAATATTCGCGTCGGAGGCGTGGTGCCGATCATCTCAGCCAATGACGAACACGAGCATTGGGCAGCCGTGAATGATGAACTGATTCGTAACACAGAATACATTGTGTCGAATGAGTATTTTAGCGGGCGAGTGATGTCGGCTTAACCGTGGTTAAGCCGAGCATGGATTAGAAACCTTCTTCCAAGTAGTCGTCGAGGTAATCTTCCTCGGCAGCGTTGTAGTCTTGTTTCTCAATTTCTGCTTTGAAGTCCTGACGCTGCAAGTAGACCTCTCGCGTCAGCGCATAAGGGTCGGGCGAGTTGTCCAGCATCGCTTCTTGTGGCACCAACGCCGCGCGAGTTTCCATACCTTCAAACGCCCATTTACCAATGCTCGCCCAAATGTTTAGGTATGAAAGTGGCGCATACAAACCGTCCACCACGTCAGTGGTTTCTCTAACCGTAAACGGCCCATATCCCGGTACCATCACGTAAGGGCCATTCCCGACGCCATGATGCCCAGCAGCATCACTGAATGCTTTCTCATCGTGTTTGGTGATCCCCGCTTCCGACGCAATGTCGATTAAACCAAGTAAACCGAGCGTGCTGTTAATCCAAAATCGGTTGAAGTGATCGACCGCTTTACTCCCATTGCCCATCAAAAGGTTGTTGACCATGCTGGAGGGTTCATCCAGGTTGGACAAAAAGTTGGCAATGCCACGGCGTACTGGCGATGGCACGTAATCGACGTATGCCAGCGAAACTGGGCGAACAAGGTAAGGATCCAGATAGTCATAGTTAAGCGACCACATGGTACGGTTGAAACCTTCCAGCGGGTCATTCACGCTGGCATCTGCGTTGGCTGTATCGTCTGGTGCAGAGCTACACCCGACCAAGACCAGCATCATACAAATAGATAGAATCCGTGCTAAGCGGCTCGTCATTATTATAATCCATAGACAAAGGCCGATATATTCATCGGCCTTTGGTTTTATTGAAAGAAACAGTTGGAGGGTTATTAATACTGTTTATCAATCACAACTTCAACTGATTCACCTAATTTAACCGCCTGACTTTCACCGTACCAATCGCCGTCTTTCGTCGACACATTGCCATCGGTATCGATGCGAACACGCACCATCAAAGCATCCAGACTCGACAGTTTACGGCCTTGCATCATGCTGTTGGCATCATCCAACACCACTGTGCGAGGGAAACTACTCAGCGGGTAACGCGCGGCTGCTACAGGCATCGGTGCGCCATCCGCCGTGTGAATCGAGACAATCAAAACGGCATTTTGCGGCAACGTCACATTGCTGGCCAATGAAATGGTGACCGGTACCGATTGACCGTCGACGACCACCTCGCCCATCTTACGTTTGGCGCTCTCAATACTGCGCGTCAGCATGTCATAACGGCCATCGTTCGGACCGATCATTTGCTGCATCATGCCCCAATATTGGATGGCGGATGGGTAATCAGCACGCTCAAATGCATCAAATGCCAATAGCGAGTAGACACGCAAGTCAACATAGTCGCGCTGAGACAAACGTTTCAAAATGGCGCGCGCCTGATTTTGGTCCATCTCATCATCAGACAACATCAGCGCCTGCGCGTAGCCAAGTTGAATGTCGCCATCCTGTGGCTCTAGCGCGTACGCATGTTTCATGGCACCAATGGCCGTTTGCATGTCACGATTGGCCATCGCAATGCGGCCCAACAACAACCAACCGGTTGAATCTTCGGGTTGATAATACAAGCGGGTACGCAGCGACAATGTTAGATCTTGCATCTCCTGATCCGACAGCTCGACACCCTGACCTTGCGGCGCCATTAACTTACGGGTGAGTTCCGGTAAGTTAGCACTCACCTGTTGCCACTGTTCCACTTTAGTATAGTTGCCAAACTTAGCGTACAGACCGTAACTCAACAAAACCACCAGCGCGATCGATGGGATGAGTACCCCCATGGTTGAAATCGAGCTCTGCTGTTTCGCCTGTTCTTGTGTCGGTATGTCATCCAGAAGCGACTGTTTGAGGTCTGCGATCAAATCTTGTTCATTGTCCACCAAACCCTCTTCGGTCTCTTCTTGGAGCTCATTCAAACGGTCTTTGTAGAACGCTTTATTCAGCTCGTCACGCAGCACCGTGTCGTTGTTGGCTTTTTTCTGAATCAACGGAATGGCAACGAAAACGCAGGTAATCGCGACCAAAATCAGCGTTGAGATCCAAAATAAGGTCATGATTGCTGATCTCCGTCTTTGTCTTCATCCAGTAACGCTTTCAAACGCGCCTCTTTGTCGGTGTCCCATTGGGCCGGCGTACTGGCCGTTGCCGCTTTACTGCGACGACTACGAATCACAATCACGCCAAAGCCAATCAGCAATACGGACAGCGGAGCCAACCACAAAATTGCTGTACTGAGCGTAAACGGCGGATTGTAAGTCACAAAGTTGCCGTAACGCGCAATCATGTAATCAACGATTTCGCTTTTCGATTTACCTTCTTTGGTCATCTCATACACTTTGTGTCGCAAATCTTTAGCCAGTTCGGCATTCGAATCCGCAATGGAGTTGTTCTGACATTTCGGGCAACGCAAGGTGTTGCTGAGTTCTTGAAACTGAGTTTCCTGCTCTGGCGACTCAAAATCGTACACATCAATGGCGGCCATGGCGGTGAAAGAAACCATCAACGCGGCAGCCGCAGCGAGTATCCTACGCTTCATTGTTTGGCCTCCTGCAACAATTGGTTATAGAGTGGCTCGAGTGTGTCTTGCCAGTTGCGAGGGTTGACGTCCCCCACATGACGATAACGAATCACGCCATTGGCATCGATGAGGAAAGTTTCCGGCGCGCCGTAAACCCCGAGATCTAAGCCCAGCATACCGTTTCCATCGAACAGACTAATCAAGTATGGGTTCCCCAAATCGTTGAGCCATGTCACCGCTTTATCACGCTGATCTTTGTAGTTCATACCAATGATTTTGACGCCTTTACCCGCCAATTGGTTGAGGTATTGGTGCTCGGCATAACACGTCGGACACCAAGTGGCCCAAACGTTCAACAGCAGCGGTTCGCCTTTGAAAATCGACTGGTCATAAAGTTTGCCGGGTTCGACTAAATCTTCCAGGCGAAACTGCGGCACGGCCTGACCGACCAACACCGATTCCAGTTTGGTTGGATCATCCCCTTCGGAGTTTTTGACCAGTTGGGTGGCAAACACTGCAACTAACGCCAGAAACGCCGCCAGCGGAATAAACAAAATCTTCTTATTCATCAATCAAGCCTCCTGCTGCGCGTTTTTTCTGAAACGGTAACGCTTATCACTGATCGCCAACGCGCCACCAATGGCCATCAACAGTGCGCCAGCCCAAATCCAACGAACAAACGGTTTGTAGTAAATTCGAACCGCCCACGCATTGTTGTCATCGAGGCGCTCTCCCATCGCAATGTAGAGATCGCGCGTCAAACCGCGATCAATCGCCGCTTCGGTCATCATCGAACGCGCCGTGCGATAGAAGCGTTTCTCCGCATGCAAGGTGTTGAGGTATTTGCCGTGGTGTGTAATTTCAAAATCCGCGATATAGCCGTCGTAGTTCGGGCCATCTTTGTCACGCAGTCCTTTGAAGTAAAACTCGTACTGCTGCATCTTGAAGTGCTCACCTGGCGCTAAACGCACATCACGTTCAATGCTGTAATTTTGTACCATCGCAATACCGATGATGGTCACCGCCAAGCCCATGTGGCCCAGCATCATAGACCAATGACTGCGTTGCAGCTTTCCGATGCCTTCGAAGAACGTATGGCGATGCGTGGCACGCTCGTACAGCTCCACGCCATGCAGGCAAACAATCCACAACGCCATCACCCAACCCATGTAGGCCATGGCACTGAAATGTTCGGTGGTCAGTTGCACAATCAGCGCACCGAGCAGCAGGGAGATCACGCCAGAAATCAGCATCGGTTTAATCAATTTTGACAGGTTATCGCGCTTCCAACGGATCAGCGGTCCAATCCCCAACAAGAAAGCAAACGGCACCATTAACCACGCAAACAGCGTGTTAAAGAAGGGGGCGCCAATCGAGACAGACCCCAAGCCCAACTGTTTATGCACCAAGGGTAACAGCGTACCAATCAGCACGACGACCAGCGCAGCAATCAACAACACGTTGTTTGCCAGCAGCGCGTTTTCACGCGACACTAATTCAAAGTTGCCACGCACACGCACAGACGATCCTTTCAGCGCAAACAGCAGCAGCGAACCGCCGATCACAAACACCAAAAACGCCAGAATGAACATGCCGCGCGCCGGGTCCGACGCAAACGCGTGAACAGACACCAAAATGCCAGAACGCACAAGGAATGTGCCCAGTAAGCTCAAGGAGAACGCCGAAATCGCCAGCAGAACGGTCCACGCTTTGAAGGTGCCGCGTTTTTCAGTCACCGCCAGCGAGTGCATCAACGCGGTGCCCGCCAACCAAGGCATGAATGACGCGTTTTCGACCGGATCCCAGAACCACCAGCCACCCCAGCCTAGTTCGTAGTATGCCCACCAAGAGCCCAATGCGATCCCCAGTGTCAGAAATAGCCACGCGGCGGTGGTCCATGGACGTGACCAACGCGCCCACGCCGTGTCCAAACGGCCAGTCATCAACGACGCAATCGCAAATGAGAATGCCACCGAGAAACCCACATAACCCATGTAGAGCATTGGCGGGTGAATGATTAAGCCTGGGTCTTGCAGCAATGGGTTCAAATCGCGGCCATCAACCGGGAAGTACGGTAAGGTACGTGTGAATGGGTTTGACGTGACGATGATAAACAGCAGGAAGCCCACGCTAATCAAGCCCATCACGGCCAACACGCGCGCCACGGATTCTTGCGGCATGCCACGGCTCAATGTCGCCACCGCAAGCGTCCAAGCCGCTTGAATCAACACCCAAAGCAGCAAGGAGCCTTCGTGCGCGCCCCATACAGCCGTCAGGCGATAATACCAAGGTAATTGACTGTTGGAGTTACTGGCAACGTATTGCAGCGTGAAGTCATTGGTGTAAAACGCCCACAGCAAAATGCCAAACGACAGTGCCAACATCAGGAACATGCCGATCGACAGCGGACGCGCTGCATTCATCAACACGTGGTTATTTTTCGATGCGCCCACCAGCGGCAAAACACTCAGCAAGACTGCCAGTGCCAGCGACAAAATCAGCGCAAAGTGACCGATTTCCGCAATCATTTCGCACTTCCTTGCATTTGGTCTTGTGAATAGCTCATGGGTGAATGATTTTTCTCCATCGCTTCCGCAATCTCAGGAGGCATGTACTCTTCATCATGCTTCGCCAAGACTTCAAACGCTTCCACGGTGGTGGCATCTTTCAGCACACCTTGCGCCACAATGCCCTGCCCTTCACGGAATAGGTCCGGAAGAATGCCTTCGTATGTCACGGTTACCGAAGGGCCCATGTCATGCAGCAGGAAGCTCACTTTCAGAGAATTCGGGTCACGTTTCACAGAACCCACTTCCACCATGCCGCCAATGCGCAAGCGTTGGCCGACTTCCGGTTTCTGGCCATTTTTGCCGTTCACCAGTTCAGTGGGGGTATAAAACAGATCCATGTTTTGATTGAGTGCGTACAGAACGAGACCAATGGTGGCACCTAAGCCGATGAAAATCGCCAGCACAATACCGAGGCGCTTCTTGCGTCTTGGATTCATAGTGTGTTCTCCATATTTTTTGCTGCATCGATTCGTGCCTGACGCGCTACCTTAGCCTGGACTTCAGTCAGTAGCGTTTGACCGCGGCGAACACTCGCCACCCACAAAATCAACATTGATAAGAAAGTAATACCAAAGGAGCTCCACACATACGCCGCGTAGCCTCCCATTGCCCAGAAATCGCTCATCGATTCAAAGTGCATCTTATTTCCCTCTTCGCGTGCTAGCCAATTGAATCACCCACGGGCGGTGACTCTCTTTACTGATGATTTCATTGCGCAAACGGATCATCGTCAGTGCGCCAAAGAAGAAGGCAAAACCGAAAATGTTCAGTAACAGCGGCCACAGCATATCGCTTGAAATCGAAGGTTTATCGAATTTAGTGATGGTTGCGCCCTGATGTAGGGTGTTCCACCACTCCACAGAATAGTGAATGATTGGTAGGTTAATCACGCCAACAATCGCCAGAATGCCCGCGGCTTTCGCAGCGGTTTTTTGATCGTCAAACGCATGATAAAGGGCGATCACACCGAGATAGAGGAAAAGAAGAATGAGCTCGGAAGTCAAACGGGCGTCCCACACCCACCATGTGCCCCACATGGGCTTGCCCCACACCGCACCTGTAATCAACGCGATAAACGTGTAGACCGCACCAATAGGCGCCATGGCTGACGCCGCCATATCCGACAATTTGACTTGCCATACCAAGCCAATGAACGCGGCGATAGCCATCGACATATACACCCCCATCGACCAAATCGCGGCGGGCACATGGATGTAGATGATACGAAAACTATCTCCCTGTTGATAATCAGATGGCGCGTAGGCAAGGCCCCAGACCGTACCTGCGGATAAACACAACAGAGCTAGAATCGCAAACCAAGGCAGAAACTTACCGCACAGGCGATAGGCCGACTCTGGTTTGGCATAGGGATGAAGCCATTTCCACATTGTTTACTCTCACTTTTACTTCAAGTACCGAATCTCGATTGTTCGGTTTGCAATTTATCTAACCAGATTTTTTCGTGCTTGATCGAACACAATTAATTGACACTTACGCGCAACGCTGCAGCAATCGCAAACGGTGTTAGGGTCAATGCCCCCATAAACATCGCCGCCAAAATCGCCAATTGCCCGTTGTACGCCATGCCTAACGATGCCGCATCAATCGCCGAAGTCGCAAAGATCAAAATGGGGATGTAGAGAGGCAGCACCAGCAAACTGAGCAGCACGCCACCTTTTTGCAACCCCACCGTCAGGGCAACACCAATAGCACCGATAAAGCTTAATGTGGGGGTGCCAAGCAGCAATGTCAGCACCACCGACAACCAAGTGTTCATGTCCAAAGACAATAAAATCGCCAGCAGAGGACTAATCAGGATCAGTGGCACACCCGTGAGTAGCCAATGCGCCAATACTTTTGAAATCACCACCACCGGTAACGGCACGGGCATCAACATCATTTGTTCCAGCGAACCATCCTGATAGTCATCACGAAACAGACGCTCTAAAGACAACAATGCCGACAAAAGCGCAGCCACCCAGACAATGCCAGGCGCAATGCGCGATAATAAACTCGGATCCGGGCCAATGCTGAGGGGGAAAAGGGTGATCACGATAATGAAAAACCACAGCGGGTTGAAAATGTCGGCCTGACGACGAAACGCAATCAGCAGTTCACGACGAATGATGGTGCTCATGGTTGAAAGCATCAAGCGTCTCCCAACTTAATCTTGCGCAGTTTTGGGTTGTCCGCAAACATGTCCTGATGCGTGGTCAGCACCACGATGCCGCCTTGGTCCGCATGTTTTAGAAACAGCGCTTCCAATACTTTCACCCCTTGCTTGTCAATGGCCGTGAGCGGCTCATCTAAAATCCACAGTTTTTGACGACTGAGCCACAAACGGGCGAGCGCAACTCGGCGTTGCTGACCAGCAGACAACTGACCCACCGGTACATCTTCACGTCCGGCCAAGCCCACCTGAGTCAACGCTTGATACAAGGTCTCTTGGTCACAGCCCGTCGTATGAATTGATTGATAAAAACGCAAGTTTTCCAATGCCGTCAGTTCCCGTTTGATGCCGGTCTGATGGCCAAGAAACAGAAGATCGTGGTGATAACTGTCGCGGTCCGCTTCGATGTTCACCCCGTTCCAGTGAATCTCACCGTCATCACGGTCACCCAGCCCCGTCACAATGCGTAAAAGCGTTGTCTTGCCGGTGCCGTTTCGTCCTTCGATTTGAACCAGTTCCCCCGATTGAATGTTGAAAGATAACGCTTCAAATAACACTCTTTCATCACGAATCGCAGTGAGATTTTTTACTTCCAGCATGAGCTTCTGTATCAATAATTTGGGGCGCTTATATTACCACACCCTAGAAGAGACTAAATAGAGTAAGGGTATTACGAGTCACGAAACTAAGTAAGAAACTGTTAATTTTTAATTATATTCTGAAGCAACTACCCCTTTTTGGTTACATTCATTCATAACCTACACGCATAAAAAAAGGAAGCACATTGGCTTCCTTTTTCACAAATGAAAATCGATTAACGTGACGGTTTTCTCACCGGCCTTTTCGCCCCAGCAGCCGCAGCGGCTTTTCGCTCGGGATGGCTCGTCAGTGGCGGAATCGCCTCTTTACCGGACAGTTTTTTCTGTAGCGATAGCATGAGCTCGGCTTCCGCTTTCGGTAATTCGCACTCTTCAATCAATTCATTGATGTCGGCACCCAGTTTCACCATCTTCGAGGCTCGGCTGTACAAACGGCCATCAGTATCGGCATTTTCCAGCTCTTTCAAACGCTCGTTGAGGTGCAAAATAATGTCTTGTTGCTCCGACACTTTTTGCCCCAATCCGACCATCACAGAGCGAACTTCCAACACCTGTTTATTGGCTTTTTGCAGTTCTTTGTCGAGATGACGAACCTGCTGACGAAAATAATCGGTCTGCTTTGACTGACTGCGGCGCAGACGAAACAACGCCAACAACAGTAGCAAGACAACCAGTGCACTGCCCCCTGCAATCACAGGCGGCGTTAGCCAAAGAATGTCACCCATTACAGATGAGCCATTTCATCCCATTCTTCATCGGTCAGCAGCTTGTTCAGGTCAACCAGAATCAGTAGTTTGCCATCGCGGTTGCTCACGCCCTGAATGAATTTCGAGCTTTCATCGGTGCCCACGCTTGGTGTGGTATCGATTTCAGAAGAACGCAGGTAAACCACTTCCGCGACGCTGTCGACCAGAATACCGATCACTTGGCGTTCTGACTCAATCACGATGATACGGGTGTTATCGGTGATCTCACCTTGCATCAAACCAAAACGAGAACGCGTGTCGATCACGGTAACCACGTTACCACGTAGGTTGATGATCCCCAGCACGTAGTCTGGCGCACCGGGAACTGGTGCAATTTCAGTGTAACGCAGCACTTCACGCACTTGCATCACGTTGATGCCGTACGTTTCTTCTTCTAGTTGGAACGTCACCCACTGAAGCACTTCGTCGTTAGAGTGTTCTTTTCTCACTTCAACTTCGTTCGCTTGAGACATACCTTTTCCTCTCTAAGTCGTATCCGACAAAAAATGTGTTATTTATCGAGTGCTTTTACATCAAGACCTGCGTTAAGCATAGCTATCAATGCTTGAACATGGATCAATGCGCACATTTTTTCTTTAACCATTCCGGCCAGCCATGGGCGTTTACCCACCTGCTCACGCCAGCGAACTTTTTCACTATTGAGCAGCTCCGTGCCCAGCAGCTTGGTACACGCCAAGCCCCATAAACTTTCGCCTAACATGACGATGTATTGATAATCGTCTTTGTAGCTCTCGTCACGCAGCTTTTCAGCCATCACCCATTTGGCAGTATCCACCACGTCCAACTGCGCGTCGCGGTTGGTTTGTAAGCCTAAATACCACCCCGGGCGACCAATCAGGTGATTGAGGCTGCTCTTGCGATGAATTCCGCCCAGTTCGTCCAATGGCACAGCAAAGGTCACGCCATTGACATCAAAGTAGAGCACTTGAAAGGCTTCATTGCGAACCGAATTGTCCCAAAGTCCTAGGTCAAAACCACCGGTTTGCGTTTGAGGAGCTTGCTCAACTTCAGGCTCAGCAACCCCTTCATCCAACGTGGGTTCCAACGTCACCACGTCCGGCTCAACCCGTTCAACGGTGTCGACGAGCGGCTCATCTGCAACGACGTCTGTCATCACCTCAGCAACAGGCTCAATATCCCATTCCTGAATTTCGTCCACGACGTCGGCCACATCCAGATGCTGTGCAATCTCGATGGTGTTTTGTTCCATCACCTCTTCGAGATCCAGCTCCGCCACTGGGTTGCTGTTTTCCAGCTGGCTCAGCAAACGCTGAACGTCATCCAGATTCGGCAGTTCAATCTCGTCGAGTTCTTGTTCGAAATAACTCTTTTCTGGCACCGATTGCAACATCGGTTCCAGTGCAGGCTCTGACTCGGGCTGTGGTTGCGGCGCAAGCTCCTCTTCACCCAGCTCCTCATCAAGCAGAGCGGTGAAGTAATCATCTAGCGCTTGTTCACTCGACAGCAACGGGCTACTCATTGATAGCAAGCCTCTCTAAAAACAGCAGTAATTGCTTATACGCAAACACACCCCGGCTACCTTCCGCAAAATGGGATGCAGGTAAACGTTTCAAACTCGCGTCCCGGAATTTGGTATCAATCGGCACCGCCGAGGTCCATACCTGCTCCGGATAATCTTTCTTCAACTGATTTAATGTCTGCAATGATGCGCGAGTTCGTTTATCGTACATCGTCGGGACAATGGTGACCTTGAATTCTCGGTTGCGCGATTTCTGCATAATGGCCAACGTACGCACCATGCGCTCCAAGCCTTTCATCGCCAGAAACTCGGTTTGTACAGGAATCAAAATACGGTCACTCGCGGCAAGCGCATTCACCATCATCACCCCAAGAATCGGCGGGCAGTCAATCAACACGTAATCGTAGCGCTGACGCAAAGCCAGCAACGCGCGTTTGAGGATCAACCCCATGCCGCTGCGATTGCCCATCACGCGATCCAACGTTGCCAGCGACATGTGCGCTGGAATCAGGTCAATGCCTTCCACATCGGTACGCAGAATCAGAGGCTCCACCGTGTGTTCGGTATATTCACGCAGTTGAAACAGATCAAACAGGCTCGCAGGCACACTATCGGAGTCATACCCCAGATAGGTAGTCAGCGACGCATGGGGATCGGTGTCCACCAACAACACACGCTTGCCTTGCTTACTCAACAAGCCCGCCAATGTGATGGTGGTTGTGGTTTTACCGACGCCGCCTTTTTGGTTGGCTACACTCCAAACAATCATAGCGCTCCTCAGGCCAAGCCCACTTCGACCAACATGCGCTCAGCGATGCGGTCCAACGGTAAATCTTCGCTTGAGATGCCGGCTTTCGCGACCGCTTGTGGCATGCCATACACCACGCAACTGTCTTCGTCTTGGGCCCAAATCGTGGCGCCTGCATTTTTCAGCATACGCGCGCCTTCACGACCATCGGCACCCATACCGGTCAACACCATTGACAGTACTTTGTCGCCGTAAATTTTTGATGCCGAACCAAAGGTCACATCCACGCACGGTTTGTAGTTCATACGTTCGCCGCCATCGATAATACGCAGCTTCGCCGCACCAGGACGACCTTCCAACATCATTTGCTTGCCACCCGGCGCAAGATACGCCACGCCCGGACGCAACACGTCACCGTCTTCGGCTTCTTTCACTTGGATCTTGCACAGCGAATTCAAACGGCTAGCAAACGCGGCCGTAAATGTCGCTGGCATATGTTGAATCAGCACGATCGGGTGAGGATAATTGGCCGGCAACTTGGTCAGAATTTTTTGCAGCGCCACCGGACCACCGGTTGAGGTGCCAATTGCCGTCAATTGATACTTCTTACCACTGGCTTTAAAACGAGCCGATGCCACGACGGGGCGACTTTGAGTCAACGACGACGTGGATGAAGACGTGCGGTTAAGCAAGCTCGATGGCGATGCTGGCGTTGGTGATGAGGTCGCCGGACGTGAGACGACCGGGCGACGCATAAACGCTTTCTTTGACGCGATTTGAATGACACGTTGTTGCAGCAGCGACACCGCTTCATCGCGGTTACGAGCTATGTCTTCAAATTTTTTCGGTAAGAAATCCAGCGCACCAGCGTCCAACGCATCTAGGGTCGCTTTCGCGCCATCGTGCGTCAGGGATGAGAACATCAAAATTGGCGTCGGATTGGCGGCCATGATTTCACGAACGGCGCTAATGCCGTCCATCACAGGCATCTCAATATCCATCGTAATGACATCGGGTTTGAGGCGCTGGGCTTTATCCACTGCCTCTCTGCCGTTAGTCGCGACATCAATCACTTCTAAACGCGATTCGGAGTTAATGATTTCACTCACACGGCGTCTGAAGAAGCTTGAATCATCAACAACTAATACTTTAATCGCCATAGTTATCCTTATCTTGGGTGGTCAACTAGATTCGCGATGCCGCAGCGTACTGCTTGAGCAAATCCGGCACATCCAGAATGAGTGCGATATGACCATCACTGGTAATGGTTGCGCCCGCCATACCTGGCGTGCCTTGCAGCAGTTTGTCCAGCGGCTTGATCACCACCTCTTCCTGACCAATCAGTGCATCAACCACGAAACCGACACGTTGGCTACCGATCTGTACGATAACCACGTGGCCATGACCTTTACGCGCTTCCACTCGACCTGCCTGTGGCGCGAGCCAGTTTTGCAGATAGAATAGCGGAATCGATTTGTCACGAACGATGATCGTTAGCTGACCATCCACCACGTTGGTGCGGCTCAAATCCAAATGGAAAATTTCGTTCACGCTTGCCAATGGCAGCGCAAATGGGTGACCGGCAACGCCCACCATCAAGGTTGGCAGAATGGCCAGTGTCAACGGCACTTTAATCGTGATCTTGGTGCCTTTCCCTAATTCAGAGTCGATATCAATCGAACCGTTGAGCGTGTTGATCGCAGTTTTCACCACGTCCATGCCCACACCACGACCCGAGATATCCGAGATTTTTTCTTTACTGGAGAAACCCGGCGCAAAGATAAGATTGAAACACTCTTTGTCAGACAGACGCGCTGCCGCATCTTCATCCATCATGCCGCGTTTCACCGCAATACCACGCAGCTTATTCGGATCCATACCGCCGCCATCATCGACGATCGCCAGTTCGATATGATCCCCTTCCTGCGACGCAGAAAGAATCACTTTACCGGTACGCGGTTTACCCGCTTTGACGCGGTCATCCGGCATTTCAATACCGTGGTCGACTGAGTTACGCACCAAGTGGATCAATGGATCCGCCAGCGCCTCAACCAAGTTTTTATCTAGGTCGGTTTCTTCACCGCGCATTTCCAGCACGATGTCTTTTTTCAGGTTACGCGCCAAGTCACGAACCACGCGCGGGAAACGACCAAACACTTTCTTGATCGGTTGCATGCGGGTTTTCATCACCGCGCCTTGCAAGTCCGCCGTGACCACATCCAAGTTTGCAACCGCTTTTGACATTTCTTCGTCGTTGCTGTTGAGGCCCAAGCTCAACAGTCGGTTACGCACCAGAACCAGCTCACCCACCATGTTCATGATGGTATCCAGCGTTGAGGTGTCCACACGTACGGTGGCTTCCGCTTGCGGTTTCTTCGCACCACCAGCCGCTGCCACTTCACGTTTTTCAGCAGGCTCGTCCACCACTTTCGGTGTGGGCGCTGCTTTCGCGGGTGCAACTTTAGGGGTGCTTTGTGCTGCAGGTTTTGCCGCAGGTGCTTTCGGTGCAGATGCTTTTGGCGCTGGCGCTGAAGCCGGGTTCTCGCTGACTGGGCGAGTCGCCATGTCCAGCTCTTCCGGAGAAGGACCTTTACCCGCACCGTGCAGTTCATCAAGCAGTTTTTCAAACTCTTCGTCGGTCATCAAATCGCTGTCTGAACCGGCAGAAGGTGCTTTGGCTGCAGGTGCTTTCGGTGTTGGCGCTTGAGGCGTTGGCGGTGTCTCCGGCGCATTCAGTGACGGCCCTTTGCCTTTGCCATGCAGCTCATCCAGAAGACGTTCGAACTCGTCATCAGTAATGTCGCCGCTTGCATCGCTACTTGCCGGTGCTGGCGTCGGTTGTGTTGGCGCAGCGGGTGCTGCCGCTTGAGCATCTGCGCCCGGAGCGCGGCCTTTGCCATGCAGCTCGTCGAGCAGTTTCTCAAACTCGTCTTCGGTAATGTCGTCGATCGAATCGGCCTCAACGGCGCTGACGGGTTCGGCAGGGGCAATATCAGCCAATTCAGACTCAACTTCTTCAATCACGTCTTCGATCACCATCTCTTCAACGGCTTCTTCAACGTCATCGTTGTCTTCAGATTCAGGTCGGCACAGTTGATGAAGCTCTTCAAGCAACTCGGGATCTGCCGCTTCAAGCGGTTCATGCTCTTGGACTGCACGGAACTGTTCGTTGACGGTATCCAGCGCACGCAGCATGGTATCCATCAAACGAGGAGACACGCTGCGTTGACCGTTTCGCAAAATATCGAACACGTTCTCGGCACCGTGACACGTTTCTACCAGTTCAGTCAGAGATAAGAAACCTGCACCGCCTTTCACGGTATGAAAACCGCGGAAAATCGCGTTTAAAAGGTCTCGGTCTTCTGGATTATTCTCTAACTCGACTAGCTGTTCAGACAGCAGTTCGAGAATTTCACCCGCTTCAACCAAAAAGTCCTGAAGAATGTCTTCGTCTAAATCGTAGCTCATACGTTACCCCTAAAATCCAAGACTCGATAGCAAGTCGTCTACTTCGTCTTGAGATGAAACCGCGTCACTGCGTTCATGAGGATTCAAAATTGGCCCCTCTGGATCAGTCGATGCTTTTTTGGCTTTGTCTTGTTGTTCTATGTGATTGCTGCCAAAGACTGTCAAAATATCGACCAGACGTTTTTCGACTTCATTCACGAGTGTAATCACGCGACGAATAATCTGCCCAGTCAGGTCTTGGAAGTCTTGAGCCATCAGAATTTCGGTCAATTGCCCGCGCAATTCACTGCTGTCACCTTCTATTTGAGAAAGAATGTTGTCGATTCGGTGACACAATGCTTTGAACTCACTCAGTTCAATTTTACCATGCATCAGTTCGTTCCATTGAGGACGAACCAACAGTAAGCTCTCGTGCAAACTGTCTGCTATCGGCATGCAACGATCCACGGCGTCCATGGTCTTGTTGGCAGCAATTTCTGTTTTTTCAATGACGTACTGTAATCTGTCTCGCGCATCAGGTATTTCGTCATTGGCGATCTCGCTCATGCGATCATCGATATGGAACTGCTTCAGCGAATCATGCAGTTCGCGCGTCAGTTCACCAATCTCCTGCAGCATCGGATTGCGTTCCGATTCGTACATCTGCTTGAGTAAAAGATTGGCGCTGTCTTGCTGTCCATTCTCGAGTAATTGAACGAGTTCTTTGGCTTGTTCTAATGAAATCATCCGGTAATTAACCTTTCACGCGTTTGAATAGAGCAAACTTTTGTTCTCACGAAAGTTCTTAGAGACGCTCGAAGATTTTTTCTAGTTTTTCTTTCAGCGTCGCCGCGGTGAATGGTTTAACGATGTAGCCGTTAACGCCAGCTTGAGCCGCTTCGATAATCTGTTCGCGTTTTGCTTCGGCAGTGATCATCAGTACCGGCAGGTGTTTCAATTCGTCGTCCGCGCGAATGTTTCTCAGAAGATCAATGCCTTGCATGCCTGGCATGTTCCAATCTGTGACCACGAAATCAAATTCACCCTTTTTAAGCATCGGCAATGCCGTCAAGCCATCGTCCGCTTCTTGAGTGTTATTGAAACCCAGATCGCGGAGTAGGTTTTTTACAATACGGCGCATTGTTGAAAAATCGTCAACAATAAGGATCTTCATGTTTTTATTCAAAGTTGCCTCCACTGAGTTCGAAATCAGTGATATTTAGTCGTTTTGTGTCCAAGAGCTCAATTTGGTTCTCAGACGTTGCATTGCTTGGCTCAGTATTTGGCTCACGCGGGACTCACTCACGCCAAGTACTTCACCAATTTCTTTCAAGTTTAGCTCTTCATCATAATAGAGCGAAAGTACTAAAGCTTCACGCTCAGGAAGTGATTTTATTGACTCAACCAATGCTTTGCGGAACGATTCGTCTGCCACACCTTTAAAGGGTGAATTGTCTTCATCGTCATCCACTGGCGAAATGGCATCGTCTGTCACACCTAAGTCTTCAATTCCGACAATTCGTGAACAGTTTATGTCGGTTAACACGCTATGATATTGATCTAACGACATACCCAGATGTTTTGCGACTTCACTGTCGGTCGGATCGCGATTCAGCTCTCCTTCCAACACTGCAATTGCCTGACCGATTTCACGATTGTGCTTGTGCACCGATCGTGGCACCCAGTCACCACGTCGAATATCGTCGAGCATTGCGCCCCGAATACGAATTCCGGCGTAGGTTTCAAAACTCGCACCTTTACTTCCGTCGTAGTTCTTCTGTGCTTCAAGCAAGCCGACCATGCCGGCTTGTATTAAATCTTCAATAAGGACACTGGGAGGTAAACGCCCGATTAAATGATGAGCTATACGCTTAACCAGCACGGAATATTTATCCAGAAACAATTTCTGGCTATTCATATTGCCGTACTGATCATAAGTAAGCGCTTTATTCACCGAATGGTTCCCCTACTATTTCTGACCGATTAAGTAGCCTTTCCACAAAGAATTCTAAATGCCCACTTGGGGTTCTTGGGATCGGCCAAGTTAAGGCCTTGTTCGCCAGCGAGCTAATCGCTAACGCTGCGGGTGAACGCGGGAAGGCATCCACCACAATTTTTTGTCTTTTGACTGCCTGACGTACATTATCGTCCAAAGGAATACAGGCGACGAGTTCGAGGCTAACATTCAGGAAGCGCTCTGTGACTAACGTCAACTTCGCGAACAACTCCCTGCCTTCACGATAGCTCCTGACCATGTTCGCAACAATCTTAAATCGCTGAACTTGGTGTTCTCTGCTCAAAAGTTTGATCAATGCATATGCATCCGTGATAGAAGTCGGTTCATCGCACACCACCACCACGACATCTTGCGCGGCTCGTGAAAAGCTGACCACCATGTCGGAGATACCGGCTGCGGTATCCACCAGCAAAATGTCCATCTCATCTTCGAGCGAGCCAAATGCACGAATCAACCCCACATGTTGCGCGTGGGACAGTTCGGTCATCGACTGCGTTCCAGACGTGGCGGGAATGATACGGATACCGTGCGGACCGTCAACGATCGCATCTTTGAGTTCGCATTCCCCGGCGAGAACATGACCTAAATTGCGTTTGGGGCGAATGCCGAGCATCACGTCCACATTCGCTAATCCTAGGTCAGCATCCAGCACCATGACTTTTTTTCCCTGGCGAGCCATGCAAATGGCCATACCCAGAGTCACATTTGATTTGCCCACGCCCCCTTTACCACCAGTCACCGCGATGACTTTGGTTACAGAAGGCTGGGTTAAACGACGTAAGCCGCTTGCTTGGTCATATATCATTTTGTTCGTCATAATCTGTCCGCCGCCTAGAATCTCTCTGAATCACTGTTCCAGTAATGAGGTTCATCTTCTGTCGACTTCTCTAGCAACTCGTTTGCCTTCGCTACCATGTATTTGGGCTGAGCAATCACTATGTCTTCGGGTACCCGCTGACCATTGGCGATGTACGCCACTGGCAACGAATTTTGAACTACAACACTGACAAATTCGCCTAAGCTCAAACACTCATCGAGCTTAGTCATAATGCACCCAGAAAGAGGAATTCTTCTGAAGTGCTCAATGGTTTCCTGCAACACTTTGCGTTGTGCGGTTGCCGGCAACACCAGATAACTGTGAATGATTTCACCACTCTCTTGCATGAGGGTGTCGAGCTGCTCTGACAGGCGCACATCGCGCTGCCCCATACCCGCTGTATCCACCAAAATCAGGCGACGATTACGTAGCTGGTATATTACATCGGCTAACTCATTGGAATCTTTAGCAACTCTTACAGGGCATCCCATAATTCGTCCGTAAATGGACAATTGTTCATGGGCACCGATACGGTAGGTGTCGGTGGTCACCAGGGCGACATTATCGGAGCCGTACTCCATCGCTGCACGTGCAGCCAGCTTCGCCACCGTGGTGGTTTTACCCACGCCCGTTGGCCCTAGCAACGCAACCACGCCACCGCGTTTGAGAATGTCTTGTTTCACCACCGGAATTTGGTCGGAGACCAAACCTAGTAACGCTTTCCACGCTTTTTGCGGTTGCGTATCTTCGGGAATATAACAGGCCAGTTGGTCCGCCAAATCCAATGACACACCCATGCGCTCAAGACGTTTGATCAACATTGCGCGCAGCGGTTCACGGCGTTCCACTTCCTGCCACATCAAACCGGACACTTGATGCTCCAACAAACGACGAATCGACGTCATTTCTTCGCGCATATTCTCCAGTTCATTGGGATTGGCAGGCGCTTCTTCTTCACGTTGACGTTCGTAGCGAGATGGGTCCAAGCGTGGACGACCACGCGATTCAGAACGCTCTTCCGCCAACAATTTGGCCAGTGGCGATTCATTGCTGAGCTGTCGTGCGAGCGGTGAACGATTGTCTGATGTGCGATTATCAGCCAAACGGTTATCGGCCAAACGCTTATCGGCCAAACGCTTATCGGCACCATAGTTGTCCGACTGGCGTTTCAGCAGCGCAGACAGTGAATCTTCGTTTTCTGCACGATGCGATGGCTCATCTTCTTGCGCGCCATTGCTGTACTGCTTGAGCATGTTGGCAAAGCGTTGCGTCATCGAATTGCCGTTCCCTGCGCCGTTAAGGCTCACGCGGTCATCTTGCAATTCTCGACGCGTCGCTGTGTTTTTCAGTGCGGGCGATGCCTGAGTGCCGACGTGTCTTGGTTGTGAACTGTACTGTTTCGGTGCTGCCGGTGCGACGGATGCACTTTCACCGTCAACGGCCGCCACGATTTCGACGCCACCCGCGACTTTTTTGTTTGACATGATCACCGCCTCTGCGCCGAGCTCTTCTTTCACTTGAAGCAGCGCTGTTCTCATGTCTTTGGCAAAAAATCGTTTAATTTTCAAAGCAGCTATCCATTATTAAGTGAGGACGTTCAGTTGCCGACCGCCTGCACAATGCGAATTTGTTTTTCGTCTGGTATCTCTTGATACGACAGCACTCTTAGGTTCGGAATCGTATTTTTGACGAATTTAGCCAAGGTAGAACGTAGGACACCGGATGTCAGTAGTACCGCCGGTTCGCCTTTCAGTTCCTGCTCTTGCGTTGCTTGGCTTAATGCCATCTGCAAGCGCTCCGCCAAGCCAGGTTCAATCCCTGCCGATTCTCCGCCTGAAGCCTGCATGGTTTGATGCAAGATTTGTTCCAGCTCAGGAATCAACGTAATGACCGGAAGCTCTGGTTCTATGCCATTGATTTCTTGAACGATTAGGCGTTTCAGCGCAATACGAACCGCCGCAGTCAGAATGTCGGGTTCTTGACTCTTACTTGAATATTCAGACAAGGTTTGCACGATGGTTCGAATATCGCGAATCGGAATCGCTTCATGCAGCAAGTTTTGCAGCACTTTGACCACCACGCCCAATGCCAATTGATCCGGCACAAATCCATCCACCAAACGCGGCGCCGAACGGCCGAGCATTTCCAGCAAGTTCTGCACTTCTTCGTGACCAATCAGTTGCGCGGCGTTGTTGGTCAGCAGTTGGCTCAAATGCGTCGCCAACACGGTGGATGAGTCGACCACGGTGTAGCCCAGCGCCTGAGCGTGTTCCCGCTGCTCTTCGCGAATCCACACCGCCTCCAGACCAAACGCCGGGTCATAGGTGTGTTCGCCATCAATCATGCCATACACTTGGCCGGGGTTGATGGCCAGTTCTTGATCGGGGCGAATCTCTGCTTCCCCTACAGCCACGCCCATCAGCGTGATGCGGTAGCTGTTTGGCGTCAGTTCGAGGTTATCGCGAATGTGCACCGGCGGAATGAGGAAACCAAAATCTTGCGATAGTTTCTTGCGCACCCCTTTGACGCGCTCCAACAGCTCGCCGCCTTGGTCGCGGTCTACCAATGGGATCAGGCGATAGCCCACTTCCAAACCAATCACATCGACGGGCTGAACATCGTCCCAAGACAGCTCACGTTGGGTGGGCGCATCGCCCTCCACTTTGGCTGGTAACTGGGCATCGCTTTCGGCTTTTTTCTGTTTCCGTTGAATCAGATACGCACCACCACCCGCCAAAATAGCTAAACTCAAGAACGAGAAATGCGGCATGCCCGGCACGATACCCATCACCCCAAGAATCGCCGCAGTGATCATCAGCGCTTTCGGGTTATCGAACAGTTGGAAGATAACCTGTTGACCCATGTCTTCATCGGTATTTTGACGCGTCACCATGATCGCAGCGCCGATTGACAGCAACAACGACGGGATCTGAGCCACCAGACCGTCACCGATGGTCAGCAGGGTATAAATTTGGATGGCTTCGCTAAAGCCAAGGTCGTATTGAATCATCCCGATGGTCAGACCGCCGAGGATGTTGATAAACAGGATCAGGATACCGGCAATCGCATCCCCTTTCACAAACTTGGACGCACCGTCCATTGAGCCGTAAAAGTCCGCCTCTTTGGTGACTTCAAAACGGCGTGTGCGCGCCTGCTCTTGATCGATCAAACCGGCATTCAAGTCGGCATCAATCGCCATCTGTTTGCCCGGCAACGCATCCAAGGTAAAGCGTGCGCTCACCTCTGAAATCCGGCCCGCACCTTTGGTGACGACCATGAAGTTGATGATCATCAGAATGAGGAACACCACCAAACCGACGGCGTAGTTCCCGCCAATCACGACGTTACCAAACGCTTCGATCACGTTACCCGCAGAGCCCGGCCCTTCATGTCCGTACAGTAAAACCACCCGCGTCGAGGCCACGTTCAGCGCCAAGCGAAGCAAGGTCGCAATCAAAAGCACGGTAGGGAATGCGGCGAAATCCAGAGGTCGCCGGGTATACACGGTCACCAACAACACCACCATCGACAAAGCAATGTTGAAGGTAAAAAACAAGTCAAGCAGGAAGGCGGGCATCGGCAGCACGACCATCGCCAACGTGGCCAATACCATGATCGGCGCACCGATCGCAGGCATGCTACGTTGAGGGATGTTGGGCAATTTGTCCGCAAATGGCAGAGTAAACTTCATAGGCTGCTAGCAATTAGTGGTTGAAAATTAAGAGACGCAACAAGACGTTGGCGTTGTGATGCAAGTTTTAGTCCATACCAAGTGTCAAAAACTTGGCTAGGCGTTCTCTCGTTTGGCTTGGCGAGAAAAACATGCCCCATTAAAAAAGGTTGCCCGCAGACAACCTTTTTCTCGCGTCCTTCCCTTACGGGTGGACGTTCCAAGCCACTTTGCCCTGGCGGGTGTGGGGATCGTAGTCAATGCACATCAAGCCCGAGGTCGGGAACATCGGCGGAACCATATCCGCCACAAACTCGGAAGCCAGATAGCCCACCAACGGCAGATGTGACACCAACAGCAGCGAGTCGAGCGTTTCCAACTCAACCAGCGCCGCTAAATATTCAAACACACTCTCAGCCTGACCATAAGGCGTAATGTCGTCACAAATCTGCACGTGGCGAGCAGAAAAATAACGTGACACTTCCTGCCACGTTTGCTGCGCACGAAGATAAGGGCTGACCAAAACTTTATCGATAGTATGCAGATCTTGTTGTTCGATACAGGCACGGGCAACCGCGACTGATTCGCTGCGACCTCTGTCTGTCAAAGCTCGCTCTGCGTCGCTGGCTGCATAGTGATGCGCTTCACCATGACGCATGATAAATATTTTCATTAGGTATACCTATTTGCTCTTCTACACACAGGCAGTCTGATGCTGCTTTGTCGCCGATTATAGCAATCCCTAAAGTAAAGACTTAGACCGGGGTAACAGTCTATTAAAAAGTCAGCTTTAGGACTAGAATGACATTCTGCTCAAAAAATCACAGGCTTGAATTTGCGCCGTTTCGTTTCAACGCCATACTTAAAAAATCAAAGCCCTATCGGAGAACTTCTGTGCACATTAGCCCAAATGATTCAAATAGCTACCGACATCTGACTCTGTCCAATTCGTTGCGTGTGCTGTTGATCCACAATGAAAGTGCTCAGAAGTCTGCCGCCGCGTTAGCCGTTAAGGTTGGCCACTTCGACGATCCTAAAGAACGCGAAGGGTTAGCCCATTATCTGGAACATATGCTGTTTTTAGGTACGCGAAAATACCCTAAAGTGGGCGAATTTCAAAGCGTAATTAATCAGCACGGCGGAACCAATAATGCGTGGACTGGAACGGAACACACGTGTTTCTTCTTCGATGTATCACCGAACGTGTTTGAAAAAGCGCTCGATCGTTTCAGCCAATTTTTCACCGCGCCGCTGTTTAATGCCGAAGCCTTAGACAAAGAGCGCCAAGCGGTCGACTCCGAATACAAACTCAAACTGAGCGATGATTCTCGCCGTCTCTATCAAGTGCAAAAAGCCACCATTAACCCGGCGCACCCGTTTGCGAAGTTCTCGGTTGGCAACCTTGAGACACTCGGCGACCGTGACGGCAGCAACATTCGTGACGAAATCATCGCGTTTCACGAACAACACTATTCTGCCGATTTGATGACGCTGGTCATCATGGGACCGCAAAGCCTTGATGAGCTCGAACACTGGACGCGCGACACATTCAGCGCGATTGAAAACCGTCATTTGGCGGACAAAGTCATTGATGAACCCTTTGTCACGCCGGAACAAACGGGGTTGATGATTCAGGTTGAGCCACTCAAAGAAATTCGCAAACTCATCATGAGTTTTCCGATGCCCAGCACCGATGCCTATTATCAGCGTAAGCCGCTGTCCTACTTTGCCCATTTGATTGGTTATGAAGGCGAAGGCAGCCTGCTGCTTGCCCTAAAAGAGAAAGGATGGATCACATCGCTGTCTGCCGGTGGTGGTGCCAGCGGCAGCAATTACCGTGAGTTTTCCGTCAGTTGTGCCTTAACCCCGCTGGGGCTTGAGCACGTCGATGACATCATTCAAGCCTTATTTGAAACGTTAACGTTGATCCGCGAAAATGGGTTGAACGCATGGCGCTACACCGAAAAACGCGCGGTGCTGGAATCAGCCTTTCGTTTTCAGGAAACCTCACGCCCGCTGGATATCGTCAGTCATTTGGTGATCAACATGCAGCATTATGCCGCTGAAGACATCATCTACGGCGATTACATGATGCAAACCTATGACGAAGCGCTGCTGCGTGAAATTTTGACCTATCTGGTGCCAGAAAATCTGCGTGCAACGCTGATTGCACAAGGGCTGGACTACGACCGTGAAGCCGATTGGTATTTCACACCGTATTCCGTGCGCCCATTCAGCGCCCAACAAATGACCCAATTCCACCACCACAGCATGTCACTGCCACTTGAGCTGCCGGGAGAAAACCCGTTTATTTGTGATCAGCTTGACCCGCGCCCATTGGAAGACGACACCCAAACCCTGCCGCAAGTGGTACAGGATCTCCCGGGCTTTCGTCTGTGGCATCTGCAAGATACCGAATTCCACGTGCCGAAAGGTGTAATTTACATTGCCATCGATAGCCCACATTCCGTGGCGAGCACGCGCAATATCGTCATCACGCGCCTGTGCGTCGAGATGTTTCTCGACACGCTGGCCAAAGAGACGTATCAAGCAGAGATTGCCGGCATGGGTTACAACATGTACGCCCACCAAGGCGGCGTGACACTGACCATTTCCGGGTTCAGCCAGAAACAGCCACAACTGATGAAGATGATTCTCGATAAATTTGCCCGACGAGAATTCAGCGAACAACGGTTTGACACCATCAAACAACAGTTGCTGCGCAACTGGCGCAACGCCGCCCATGACCGCCCAATTTCACAGCTGTTCAATGCCATGACCGGCTTACTGCAACCCAATAACCCGCCCTACGGCCAATTGTTGGAAGCACTGGAAACGATCCACGTCGGTGAACTGGCCGAATTCGTAGAGAAGATCCTCGCGCAACTGCACATCGAAATGTTCGTGTATGGCGATTGGCAACAACACGATGCGATAGCCATGGCAGAAGTGCTCAAAGATGCACTGCGCGTCAAAAACCAGACTTACGAAGAGTCGTTGCGCCCGCTGGTGATGTTGGGCGACAACGGCACCTTCCAGCGTGAAGTGAATTGCGATCAAGATGATTCCGCGATCGTGGTCTACTACCAATCGAAAGATACCGAACCACGCAGCATTGCGCTGTATTCGTTGGCAAATCATCTGATGTCAGCCACCTTTTTCCACGAAATCCGCACCAAGCAGCAACTGGGTTATATGGTGGGCACAGGCAATATGCCACTCAATCGCCATCCGGGCATGGTGTTGTACGTTCAATCCCCCAATGCTGCCCCAGCGGAACTGATTCGCTCCATCGACGAGTTCCTCAATGCGTTTTACATGGTGCTACTGGAGCTCAACGAATATCAATGGCACAGCAGTAAACGCGGGTTGTGGAATCAGATTGCCACACCGGATCCAACACTGCGCACACGAGCGCAGCGTTTGTGGGTCGCCATCGGCAATAAAGACTGGACGTTCGATCAACGAGAAGTGGTTTTAGAAGAACTGAAACAGCTTAGCCGTTCCGACATGATTCGCTTTGTGGTGAATGAGCTGAAACCGCGCACCGCCAACCGACTCATTATGCACACACAGGGCAATGCGCACGAAGATGCAGAGCCGCTGAGTTTAGGCCAAGAAATCGGCTCAATTGAAGAGTTTCAACTGCGGCCAAAAGCGTACGATCTCGGTTAACGCTCCGATGCCACAATGGTTTTCAGGGTGTGTGGATGCAGTTTGATGCACACGCCCTGCCATTTAAACGCCACCGTTGGGTTGTTCAACCGCTCCCCTTCACCTTTCGGGCTCGACAATTTGGTTTTCACGCCCAATTCTGCCAACTTCGGCCATTGCTGCGCGAAGGCTGGAAAGCGCTGTAACAACTCATGGAGAAAGTCATCGGCGGTTTGCGCTTGTGATGGAATCACAAACTCCACATGTTCCCAGCTTTGCTGCGGATACGTTTTTCCCGGCGCGGGATACGGCAACTCTAAACACTCAATGCGCCACGGTTCAGCGACCAAAGGCTGATGAAATGCCATCACAATGATCGGGCGACCATTAATCTGCGCGCAGGAGATTTCTTCTGCTTCATCCAACCATGCCACATGAGCGGCTTTCGCCAATTCCAAATCATTGATTCTGAGTGCAATGTGGTCCAGCGTATGGGTGGATAAATCCATATGCAAAAGCTCGGATAATTGCTGAATTTTATGCATAAATTCTGCGAGTTTGTCTTTCATTTGAACAGGATGAAGGCCTGATTCCATCAGCGACTGAAGCATTTTAACTACTCAAAATAATGATTTGTCGTCGATGTTACCAAGATTCAACCGAAAAGTAGAAAATTTCGTAATTTTGTCCCTATAAGCTCTGTCATAAAATTGCTATCATGTGCGCCAATTTATGAACAAAATCGAGATATGCATTCACGACTGCCAAGTGAATAAAATGCATATCCAACCAATTCCCAGAATTGAAGGACACGCGTGTGAATATCCAAGCACTGATTAATGACAAAGTATCTCAGGCTCTTGAAGCCGCTGGCGCACCTGCAGGCAGCCCTGCAGCCGTTCGCCAATCCGCAAAACCACAGTTTGGTGATTACCAAGCCAACGGCGTTATGGGCGTTGCAAAGCAGTTAGGTACAAATCCGCGAGAATTCGCGCAAAAAGTCATCGATGTGCTTGATTTAGACGGTATCGCGAGCAAAACCGAAATCGCAGGCCCAGGGTTCATCAACATTTTCCTAAGCGAAGAATTCTTAGCGAAACAAGCGGATGCAGCACTGGCTGACGAGCGTCTGGGTGTGGCAAAAGAAGCACAACAAACGATCGTGGCTGACTACTCAGCGCCAAACGTTGCCAAAGAAATGCACGTGGGTCACCTGCGTTCAACCATCATCGGCGATGCTGTGGTTCGCACCCTGGAATTCCTCGGCCACAAAGTGATTCGCGCCAACCACATTGGCGACTGGGGCACACAGTTCGGGATGCTGATTGCCAACCTTGAGCGCGTGCAGCAAGAATCTGGCGAAGTGTCGATGGAACTGTCTGACCTTGAAGCCTTCTACCGTGAATCGAAAAAGCTGTACGATGAAGATGCAGAATTTGCGGAAAGAGCACGTAACTATGTGGTGAAACTACAAGGTGGCGACGCATTCTGTCTCGACATGTGGAAGAAACTGGTCGACGTGACCATGATTCAAAACCAACGCAACTACGACCGCCTAAACGTGTCACTGACGCGTGACGACGTGATGGGCGAAAGCATGTACAACGACATGCTGCCAGGTATCGTGGCGGACCTGAAAGAGAAAGGTCTGGCCCAAGAAGATGACGGCGCGCAAGTGGTCTTCCTCGAAGAGTTCAAAAACAAAGACGGCGAGCCAATGGGTGTGATCATCCAAAAACGCGACGGCGGCTTCCTGTACACCACCACAGACATCGCGTGTGCGAAATACCGTTACGAAACACTGGGCGCAGATCGCGTGCTGTACTTCATCGACTCTCGTCAGCATCAACACCTGATGCAAGCGTGGACCATCGTACGCAAAGCGGGTTACGTGCCTGAAGAAGTGACTCTGGAACACCACGCATTCGGTATGATGCTGGGCAAAGACGGTCGTCCATTCAAGACACGTGCTGGCGGCACCGTGCGTCTGGCCGATCTGCTGGATGAAGCCGAAGAACGAGCAAAAGCCCTGATCGAATCGAAAAACCCAGATCTAGGCGCTGACGAGAAAGCGGATATCGCGACCACTGTAGCAATGGCTGCCGTGAAATACGCAGACCTGTCAAAACACCGTACCACTGACTACGTGTTTGATTGGGACAACATGCTGGCATTTGAAGGCAACACCGCACCTTACATGCAGTACGCGTACACACGTGTTGCGTCTATCTTCGCAAAAGCAGGCGTTTCACCAGACAACCTGACGGGCGACATCAAGATCACCGAAGAGAAAGAGAAAGCACTGATCGCCAAACTGCTGCAATTTGAAGAAGCGGTCCAATCAGTGTCTCGTGAAGGTCAACCGCACATTCTGTGTAGCTACCTGTTTGAACTAGCGGGTCAATTCTCAAGCTTCTATGAAGCCTGCCCAATCCTGATTGCTGAAGACGAAAGCGTGAAACAAAGCCGCCTCAAACTGGCCGCGCTGACCGCGAAGACCATCAAACAAGGTCTGTCGCTGTTGGGTATCAAAACGCTAGAACGTATGTAATCAATAAATTGAGACGATTCAAAGGCTGGCACATGGTGTCAGCCTTTTTTATTGGCGTATAATGGTGACTTCTGTCGCATTCCGACGGCATCAACCATAACGGACAACACCATGAGTTTCGAACTTCATCCTCAGTTAGCAAAAGATACCGATGTCATTGGCCATTTCCCATTATGTGTCGCGCTGCTGCACAAAGACGCTGCCGTGCCTTGGGTCATTCTGGTTCCGAAAAAAGCGAATCTGAAGGAACTTCATCACTTGCCAATGCATGAACAGCAGCAATTTCTGCTCGAATCCCAAGCGATCAATCAGGCGCTGGAAGCCTTGTTCCAACCGGACAAACTCAATTTGGGTGCGCTAGGCAATATGGTTCCTCAGCTGCATATCCATCACATCGCTCGTTTTGAACACGATGTCGCTTGGCCAGGTCCCGTATGGGGCAACACCCCGGGCGAACGTCGCAGCGAAGCCGACCAAGACACCATGTTGACTAAACTGCGCAATGTCCTTTCCTTGAGCTCGCTGTTTGTGGCCGTTTAAACGCCGTAAAAAAAGCCGCTTAACGCGGCTTTTTTCGTTCCAATTACATCGTGACCGTCACAGACAATCCTTGCTCCCGATTGAGGGAATAACGCACTCGCGTGACACGATGCGCTGCATTGGTATCAATAAAGCGTGAAATAACGCCTTTCTTAATCCACACCGCCAACATCGCATCCACGCCATCTTCACTGAGCGCAAACCGCTTCGCGAGCTCCTTGCGCGAAATCCCGCCTTGCGCTGCAATCGCTTGTTTTAGCTCAGTTAAAATCATGCAATTTGCACCTCAAGACGTTGTTGTTTGCGACCTGCTCGTTTGAGTAAATGAAAGACCAGCGCGCAGCCCAACACAATACCGACGATCCAACTGGCACTCTTCATCGGTGCGTCACTGAAATGTGCCGCTTGATTGAACAATGCTGCCGAAGCATAGGCCAAGCCCATCGTCCACACCGCAATAAAGCGCGCATAGCGAGTACCGAATTCACGCACGTACGCCCCCATCGCGGCCACACAGGGTGTGTAAAGCAGAATGAAAATCAGGTAAGAGAACGCAGCATAACTGGTCACAAAGTGGCTGTTCAGGTTGCCAAAAATCGAGGCATCGACATCTTGATCTTGCGCCACCGATGCGCTGTCAGACAAATCGCCCACTTCAATGCCCAGCGGATCTGAGAAGTTTAGTCCCATCAGGTTTTCAGGAATCGACATCACCGCATCTTTCAGGCTGCCCATCAGATCGTACTCAGCATCGTCGCCTTCTGCAGAGGTGTACAGGTTGTTTAACGTCCCGACCACCGCTTCTTTGGCAAAGATACCCGTGATGATACCAACCGTCGCTTGCCAGTTATCTTGCTTGATCCCAATCGGTTCAAAGATCGGCGTCACCACCTGCGCTGCTTTGGACAAGACCGAGTTGTCACTGTCTTCGTTGCCAAATGAGCCGTCGGTACCGACCGAGTTCAAGAAGCTCAGCACCGCCACCACAATCACGATGGTTTTACCGGCACCCAACACAAAGCGTTTCAGCTTCTGCCACGTTTTGATCAGTACGTTTTGCAGCGTGGGGACTTCGTAGTCTGGCATTTCCATCACTAGGTTGTCACTTGAGCCCGGATACAGTGTCTTCTTCAATACCCAACCGGTAAATACCGCCGCAATGATGCCCAGTAAGTACAACGCAAACACCACATTTTGGCCACTTTCCGGAAAGAATGCCGCCGCAAACAGGGCATACACAGGCAAACGCGCACCACACGACATAAATGGTGCCATGGATGCGGCTAATTTGCGCTCGCGCTCTTGATCAAGGGTTCGCGTTGCCATGATCGCAGGCACGTTACAGCCAAAACCAAGTACCAGCGGGACAAATGCTTTACCCGGCAGGCCAATTTTCTGCATCACTTTATCCAGCACGAACGCCGCGCGCGACATGTAACCTGAACTTTCTAACACCGCTAGGAACAGGTACAAACAGGCGATCACTGGAATAAAGGTCGCCACCGTTTGAATACCGCCGCCAAGGCCATCGGCCAGCACCGTCACTAACCAAACCGGCAAATGTCCGTCCAACACATAGTGGCCACCATCGACCAACAAAGCGCCCACACCGATATCAAAGAAATCGATAAATGCGCTCCCGATGTTAATGGAGAACATAAACATCAGGTACATCACCACAAAGAAGAACGGCACACCGATCCACTTGTTCAGTACCAAACGGTCTGCTTTTTCCGTGAAGCTGTGACTCAATTTGCCTTCACTGCGGCGCACTTTCTGACACAACTGATGCAGATACGTGTATTTGCAATCCGCAACCAGCAGATCGATGTCGGTGGCACACAAGCGCTGCTCGTGCGCAATCTGCTCGCGATGAGATTCGGCTAAGCCATTGATCACCAGCAAGTCATTTTCTAGTGCGCGAATCGCCAGTGCACGTGCAGCCACTTCTTGATTAGAAAACAGCGGCATCAAACGCGCAATCGACGCTTCAAATTCAGTGCCATAGTCCAAATCAAGCTGCTTCAGCGCGACGCCTTTCACCAACAATTCATGTAATTTGTCTTTAAATCGGCGAACTTGACTCTTGTCGTGTGCCGACAACGTCAACACCGGGCAACCCAGCGCTTTTTCTAGTTTCTTCACATCAATGGTTTGACGTTCACGTTTTAACGCGTCCATCTTATTGAGCACCACCACCATCGGGCGCGCCAATTCACGCAGTTGCAGCGTCATATATAAGCTGCGTTCCAAACAGGTCACGTCAACCACGTTAATAATCAGGTCAGCCGGATGGGTGAGCACCGCACGTGATGCGATAGACTCATCAATGCTGTTGCTGTCGTTCCCGCTGTCGAGCGCATAAATGCCCGGTAGATCCGTTAATCGACATTCGTCACCACCATGTTGATAACGACCCGTCTTTTTCTCGACAGTCACCCCTGCCCAGTTGCCCACTTGTTGTTTGGCACCCGTCAGGCCGTTGAAGAGTGTTGTTTTACCGCTGTTGGGGTTACCGACCGTTAGAACGTTATAATGCATTACGCTTTCTCCACATCAATCGCTGCGGCAATACTTTCCCGTACTGCAATAGACACACCACGAACTTCAACTTGCAAAGGATCACCCATCGGCGCACGACGAATTAAAGTGACCTGCGTGTTTGGTAACAACCCCATCACCATGAGTTTTTTTCGAACATCGGTCGACAGACCATTCAACGCCAGAATCTGGCCGGATTCACCCGCTTTTAAATCAGATAATTTCATCGTAGCCACACGCAATCGTATTGTTAATGAGAAATATTATTATTAATAATGTGAATCATACTCTTCCACCCCAGCTATGTAATTGTGTGAAATCAAAGATTGCACCAATTGAACCGTCATTTTTGTTAATTATCCGCCCGTCAAAAACGTTAATCTCGCTTTAAGTATTTTCTTACGCCTCCGCGGTGTGATCCACCTCAAACCGAGAAAAACATAAACATCTAATAAATCAAACGCTTAAATATAAAACGAAGATTGGCGGATTTCTCCTGTTACGTTGGCGTTAATTTTATAAGTAAAAAAAGCCGCGGCCGATATAGTGACTCTCGTCGACAGGGAATTCTCCCTGAGATAGAAATTCCAGAGGTGCATATGGCTTAGTCCATATCACTCCGGCAGCAAGCGAAGGTGTCGTTGACGCCCGTGGTATAGTCCCCCCGGCTATACCACGACATTTTTTTCTGCTGCATTTCCCTTTATTCGTTCCCACACCCATTCGTTCGACACAACCCCTTCATGCGAGCGTCATCACTCGGCACCGAATACTAACGCCTGTGGGCATGCTCACGCTCAAACGCCCCGTTTTCTCATAACCTTGTTTTCCTCATAACCCTGTATCCTCGCGCCTGTGCCGACACAACACCGCTTAGCGCTAGACACGAGCACACCCGGGATTTTGGCATTTAGGAAAAGCCATGCTCAATGCACCACGCCGCGATTTATTTATCAGGGTCATGCACGAGGATGAACGTCGACCGCGGTCACGACGCGGTCAGTCGATGAATTGAATGGTGTCAAAAAGAAACGCGCGACAAGCATGCCGCGCGTCATCGTTAGTCCATCAATTCTTTGTCTTCGATGAACTGAGTCGGCGAGACACCAAAGTGGTGCTTAAAACGTTGACTAAAATAAGACGGGTCATTGAAACCGCAGCAAAATGCAACTTGCGCGACTTTCTGGCCCTCCAGTAACACCTGACAAGCTTTTTCCAGTCGGTATTCGGTGAGGTATTCTTTGAAGGTTTTATGTGTGGCGGTTTTAAATCGGCGTTGCAGGCTGCGTTCAGACACAAACAGCAACTTCGCAGCTTCTGACGTGCTAAATTCCGCGTCAGAGTAGTGCTCACGCACCAAGTGTTCGACTTTATTGAGCCACGCGCGTTCTTCGTCATCTGACGACACCGCGAGCCTTGTCCTCCAGTCCGCGTCCTGTGCCATCGAGTCTTGACTCACTTGCGGCCACGACAGCTCCACCAGATTCCGTTCCGATGACGTATAGACCGCGATATCGCCCCCCGACAATTCCACCAGTTGACTGAGTAAAGTGCTGTGATTATCGCCGGAAGTCACCAGCAATAATGGCAAATCTTCACAGGACTCACCGCAATCAATCCACGTCATCACGATGCGCTCGTCACGCAAGCTGCATTGAATTGTCAGACGTTGATTGCGATACATCCGTTTAAGCGCTTGGGCGAGCAATGCATTGAACACCACGTCAATGCCCCAGTGCTTGAGCTCAGCTTCCGGAAGTCGTTCCAAACACTGACGCTCGATCTTGATACCCGCTGCCGAAAATTCGGCGCTCCACCCCGCGATCACGGTGTCAATCACATCAATAATGTCGTGTTGAGTCACCTGTGCCTCGCCATTGCCATCAAGCGCTTGGAACTGCTCAAATTCCGTCAGTAGTGACTCTGCCGTTTGTCGCACCTCATCAATTTGCTCGTAACGTGCCTGTTGCGCCAGCTTCACCAACGAAGGCCGCATACCGCTCAGCAGTTTATCTAGCCACAAATGGCGCACTTGAATCTGCTTACGCAACTGTTGGTTGTTACTCAACACCGCTTTGCTTTGGTGGCGCATTTGGTTGGTTTTCAGCACCACTTGCTCTTTAAGCTCACGGTTCATCGCCGACACCATGCGCGAACGCCACCAGCTCACCAAGAGCACCGTCGCGATAAAGGCCAAAGCATAAAGCGTCACCGCCAAATTTGAGAGGTACCACGGTTTGAGCACCGTGAAAGTCACTTGGTTGCTGACCTGCTGAAACGCTTGGGGACTGATGCTGCGAACCGTCAACACATACTCGCCCGGCATCAAATGATTGAGCGTCAGTTGCGCGCCTTCAAGCGGTTGCCATTGTTCTTGATTGAGACGAAATTCCAATTGTTGGCCGCGCGCTTCAGGCAAGGTGCCAAATTGAAAACTCGCCGGGCTACCGTACGCCAGGCGTAATCGTTGACTGCGGCTGCCGACGAGCACTGGCGTATAATCCACACTGATTTGACTAAAGATAATTGGCGATGGCGGCAAAGTTGCTTGCGCCAACGCGGGTGAAGAGACTTTGACCAGCCCCATGGTGGACGCAAACAACAGCGATTCACCTTGCGCCGACTCCCCAACGGCGCAGATGCCAGTACGCAGCTCATCATTGATTAAGCCGTGAGGCGAACCAAAGTGATTCAAAATTTGGCCATCGGTGTTATACAGCGTCATGCCGCGTGACGACCCGAGCCACATGCCTTGTTGCGTGTTCAACAGGCATTTTAAGCGAATGTTGTCTTCTATGAGTGTGACCGGTTCAATCACCGACTCCGGGAGAAAATCTTGGCGTTTGAACACGCCATAGCTGCTCACAAACCACAATTGACCAGCGGCATTTTCTGCAATATCAATACTGGCACCAAAGCGTGCACTCTCTTTGTCGTAGCGAATTTGATGATTCCGCAAGCCATAGATCCCGTGGTCAGTCCCAATCAATAATCCTGAATGGGTCGTCATTTTCAATGTCGTGACTTTGGATGATGGCGTCGCCAACGACATCCAGCCGCTCCCGTAATCCGTCACCTCGTGCGTATCAGGATTCAATGACCACAAACGATTTCGGCTGGTCCCCCAAATTTTCCCTTCCGCATCGATTTCGAGATGCTGTACCGGCTGTCGCAGTACGTCATCTTTGAGGGGTTGAGGACCTTGATGTTGATGAAGACGATACGTCAACAAGCCGCGATTGGTCGCCAACCACAGCACATCACCTCGTTGCACCACGTCATGGACAACAGCATCAAAAATACGCTGCTTACGAAAGCCTTTAAAAAAATGAATCAGATATAAGCCGTCATTGCGGCTCATTAAATACTGGCGACCTTGATTGACGGAAAACAGATGTGCCACAGAGGCTCGCGGTGTGAACGCGTTCAGATCGTCCATCAACACACGCGTAAATTTTTGGCTAAACCGAGAAAAATACCGAATCCCTTTGTCGGTCGCGATCCAAATACCACCTTGTTGGTCATTGATCAGGGCGTAGATTTTTCCATGAGACAAGCCGTAATGCTCTGGATTACTGCCTTCCAATTTCACCGTGGTGCCGGTATCGACCGAATACACCAGCAACCCACTGTCCGTTCCAATCCAATATTCGTTCTCTGTTTCAACCATCGACAACACGGGCGCATTGCCGACGTGTTGCGGCTCTTGCTCTGGCTGATTGATATCAATTAACAGCGCGCCATGCAGGGTTCCCACCACCAATTGATCCCGTTGTCGCGACATTAATAAGGTTTCAACGTAATCTTTGCCCGAACGTTGCACATGGGTGAACTCTTGCCCCTCAGACAGATACACCCCAGCGTTCGTCGCCAGTACCCATTTGGTGTGCACCATCTTGGCGTCATTGACAACGACTTTGCTGGCTTGATTGAGCTGGTAGAGCGTCATCAATGAATAGGTTTGAAAATCACCGCTCGCGATATGGTAGGTGTAAAAGTGTGTCTCGTCGGTCAGCCAGATATAACCAGCAGAAGCGCCAATCTTCTCAATCACGGTTCCCGGCGTGAGACTGAACACCAACTCCGGTTCGCCCGGCGGAATCGTACGATACAATTCGTTATCGATGAAGGTCCAAAATGCGTTCTGTGCATACGCCAGTTGCTGAACATCACTGTCAAGCAGCGATCCTCGACGCGGCAGCACATTTTGCCCATCAAAAAACACCACGCGACCGTGCACATCGTGAATCCAAATGCCGCCTTCATCCCCCAGATACAGGTGCTGAGCAATAAATACTTTCCCCTGCGCTTGGGTAGGCAAGGGGTAAAACACGGATGGGCTTTTATCCAGTGCATTGGCGGTTGAAGAAAGCAATCCTAAGACGAGACTGAGGATCAAAAAGAGTCGGGACAAAGCGGTTCCTTTAGCAACAAAAAAAGAAATGCCTGACGCCTTATCATGGATGGGTTATTTTGCGGCGCTAATTATAGAGTATTCTATCTATTCAGCGCCGCTTGTGTAGCTTGGTTGTCGCTTGGTCGCAATTAAAACTTGGTTTTTTAGCTTAGATCACAGGAACCCAAGCCGTAGAACATCGATCAGTCGACTGACTGTGACAAACATTGATGGTAGCTGTCGCTCAGTTGATGCAAAAAGGCAAAGTAACTGCCGGCTTTGACCGCAACATCAGTGCCCAACGGGTCCAAAATGCCAATGTGCGCCTGGCTGCCACGCACCACGGTTTCAATCACTGCAGGCTGGAACTGCGGTTCAGAAAACACGCATTTCGCTTGATTTTGCGCGAGAGAGCGACGAATTGCGATCAAGGTTTTTGCGCCCGGTTTGCGATCTGGGCTGACCGTAAAGTGACCAAGATTGTTCAGCCCGTAGCGCTGCTCAAAATACGCATACGCATCATGGAAGACATAGTACGGCGCAGACGTCACATCCGCCAGTTGAGCGCGGATCGCGGCATCAGTCTCATCAGCCTGCGCAAGGAAACGTTGCAGGTTAGCAGCGTACACCTGTGCATGTTGCGCGTCGTTTTCACTTAAACGGGCAGCAATCGCCACCGCCACTTGTTTGGCTTGCTCAATCCCCAACCAGAAATGCGGGTCATGCGTCCCATGGTGGTGATGACCATCGTCATGTCCGTGCTCCAACTCTTCGGCACTGTAAGCTCGCAATTGAAGCTCCGGGACTGCGCTCAAAGTCAGGACATTTTTGTGGCTGCTTAAGACTTTTTCCAAAAACGGTTCTAAGTCTGGACCAAACCAGATCACCAGTGACGCCTGATGAATACGCTTTACATCTGATGGACGAAGCGCATAATCGTGCGGCGAAGCATTCGCAGACAAGAGTACATCAGGCTCCGATACCCCAGCGGTTAACTCATGGGTAATCATCTGAATCGGTTTTATACTGGTTAGAATATCATTCGCCCACGCCGAGCAAGACGCTGTGACGAGGGCTGTCATAAGGGCAAATCTGGATAACATGATGGAATTTTCTCAAGCTGTAGCGTTCATCGTTCCGAAATGTTACATTATAACATTACTAAATTGCAAATGAGTTCCTTTCATGTCACCGCTTATTGAATTGCATGACATCTGCGTTGAGTTCGACCAGCGCCGAGTCTTGGATAATGTCAGCTTGTCGATTGTTCGAGGCAAGATCACAACGCTGATTGGCCCAAATGGAGCGGGTAAATCGACACTGGTTCGCGTTTTACTGGGTTTACACACTCAAAACACGGGGACCATCAAACGCGCCAAAAATCTCAAAATTGGCTATGTGCCGCAGAAGCTGAAACTCAACGATACCCTACCGCTGACCGTGAAACGTTTCTTGCAGTTGGCGGGCAAATACAGCAAGCAAGAGCTCAATGACGCGCTACGTCTGGTGGGAGCCGAGCATCTGCTTGATTTTGACATGCACAAACTCTCCGGCGGCGAAAATCAACGCATTCTCATCGCTCGCGCATTATTGCAACGCCCTGACCTGCTGGTGCTAGATGAGCCGGCGCAAGGTGTCGACGTACAAGGGCAAATTGATCTCTACGATTTGATCGACACCATTCGTCTGCGTTTTGGTTGCGCGGTCTTTATGGTCTCTCATGACCTGCACTTGGTGATGGCGAAAACCGATGAAGTGATCTGTTTGCATCATCACATTTGCTGTTCTGGCGCTCCGGCGGACATTACGCAACACCCAAGTTACATCGCCCTGTTTGGCCATCGCAGCCGTGAAACGCTGGCGTTTTATCACCACCAGCACGATCACCATCATCACGATCTCGCGGGTCAACCGGTTACCGGCGACGCGCAACAATGTTCCCATCATTCACATGGTCACCATCAACATGATTGAGTTTTTACTACCCTCGGTGCTGGCCGGCATCGGCATCGCTTTGATTGCAGGCCCATTGGGGTCATTTGTCGTTTGGCGTCGTATGGCCTACTTCGGCGACACTTTGGCGCACGCATCACTTTTGGGCTTGGCTCTCGGCTTTTTGCTCGACATTAACCTTTATTTCGCCTTGCTGGTGTGCTGCTTGGGATTAGCGGTGATCTTAGTCACCATGCAGCGCCAACAACTGGTGGCAACCGACACGCTGCTGGGTATTCTGGCCCACAGCTCGTTATCTCTCGGCCTGATTGCGGTGAGTTTCCTCGACAATGTGCGTATCGACCTGATGAGCTATCTGTTTGGTGACTTGCTGGCGGTGAGCCCAAGCGATTTGGTGTTTATCTGGAGTGGCGTGATTGCAGTCGGGATCGCTGTGTACCTGTTCTGGCGGCCGCTCCTTTCAACCAGCGTCAATGAAGAACTGGCACAAGTCGAAGGCATCAATACGGATTTAATGCGTTTAATTTTGATGCTGTTGATCGGTTTGGTCATTGCCGTGGGTATGAAGTTCGTGGGTGCACTCATCATGACATCATTGATGATCATCCCCGCAGCGACGGCGCGCCGCTTAGCCAGAACACCGGAACAAATGGCGCTGTTTGCATCCAGCATTGGCATGGTTTGTGTGTTATCTGGCCTGTCGCTGTCTTGGCAGTTCGACACCCCAGCAGGCCCATCGGTGGTGGTCAGCGCGACAGCCCTGTTTATGCTCAGTCATTTTGTGAAACGTGCTTAGCCAAATCAGCGCAGATTGAACGCCATAAAAAAACCCGGGCTTGCCCGGGTTTTTACTCATTCGCTGCGCTTACCAGCCTGTCACTTCACGGAGTGCAGAACCGATCTCCGCCAAGCTTTTCACAGTTTTCACGCCCGCTGACTCCAACGCCGCAAATTTCTCGTCAGCAGTACCTTTACCGCCCGAAATGATTGCGCCCGCGTGGCCCATGCGTTTACCTGGAGGCGCCGTAACACCCGCAATGTAAGACACCACTGGCTTGGTCACGTTCGCTTTGATGAACGCTGCCGCTTCTTCTTCCGCTGTACCACCGATTTCACCGATCATCACGATCGCTTCTGTCTCAGGGTCTTCTTGGAACAGTTTTAGGATATCAATGAAGTTTGAACCTGGGATTGGGTCACCACCAATACCAACACACGTTGATTGGCCGAAACCTTCGTCGGTGGTCTGTTTCACCGCTTCGTACGTCAGCGTACCTGAGCGAGACACGATACCTACTTTCCCTTTCTTGTGAATGTGACCCGGCATGATACCAATCTTACATTCATCAGGCGTAATCACACCTGGGCAGTTCGGACCGATCATGCGAACGCCAGTTTCTTCCAGCTTCACTTTCACATCGATCATGTCTGTCGTTGGGATGCCTTCAGTGATCGTCACGATCAGTTGAATGCCCGCATCGATCGCTTCCAGAATGGCGTCTTTACAGAAAGGTGCTGGAACGTAGATAACTGTGGCTGTTGCACCAGTCGCTTCTACTGCTTCACGCACGGTATTGAATACAGGTAGGCCAAGATGCGTTTGACCGCCTTTACCTGGAGAAACACCACCGACCATTTGCGTACCGTAAGCGATCGCTTGCTCAGAGTGGAATGTGCCTTGACCACCGGTGAAACCTTGACAGATTACTTTGGTGTCTTTGTTAATTAGTACAGACATTATTTGCCCTCCGCAGCAGCAACAACTTTCTGAGCTGCGTCAGTGAGCGACTCAGCTGCAATGATATCCAAACCTGACTTAGCCAGTACGTCGCGACCGAGGTCAGCGTTAGTACCTTCAAGACGAACAACAACAGGTACCGTGACACCGACTTCTTTCACTGCGCCGATGATACCTTCTGCGATCATGTCACAACGTACAATCCCACCGAAGATGTTAACCAATACCGCTTTCACATTGTCATCAGACAGGATGATCTTGAATGCTTCTGCAACGCGCTCTTTTGTTGCGCCGCCACCAACATCGAGGAAGTTTGCGGGTTTGCCACCGTGTAGGTTCACGATGTCCATCGTACCCATCGCCAGACCCGCACCATTGACCATACAACCCACGTTGCCATCGAGTGCAACGTAGTTCAGTTCCCACTGAGCTGCGTGTGCTTCACGCGCATCTTCTTGCGAAGGATCGTGCATTTCGCGCAGTTTAGGCTGACGGTACAACGCGTTTGAGTCGATGTTGATTTTGCCGTCTAGGCACAACAAGTTGCCTTCGCCAGTCACAACCAGCGGGTTGATTTCTAGCAGAGCCAGGTCGTATTGAGCAAACATTTGGCCCAGACCCATAAAAATTTTCACGAACTGTTTGATCTGGTCACCTTGCAGGCCCAGTTTGAATGCCAGCTCACGGCCTTGGTATGCCTGAGGGCCCACCAATGGATCGATTGCTGCTTTGTGAATCAGTTCTGGTGTTTCTTCCGCCACTTTCTCAATTTCCACGCCACCTTCAGTGGATGCCATGAAAACGATACGACGTGTTGCACGGTCAACAACCGCACCTAGGTACAGTTCGTTAGCGATATTTGATGCTTCTTCAACCAAGATTTTTGTCACTGGCTGACCATTTGCATCCGTTTGGTAAGTTACTAGGTTTTTACCCAGCCACTTTTGTGCGAATTCTTTGACGCCTTCTTTGGTGTCGTGCAGTTCTACACCGCCCGCTTTACCGCGGCCACCAGCGTGAACCTGACATTTGACAACTTTCTTCGCGGTGCTGATGCGACCAGCTGCTTCGAACGCTTCTTGTGGCGTATCACATGCGTAGCCTTCTGGTACAGGCAAACCGAATTCTGCAAACAGCTGTTTGGCTTGGTATTCATGCAAATTCATTGTTTTATTCCGTTTGTATATTTTTATTCCATAGAGCCCATTGAATGGCTGAGCTTTACGTCTGTAGGGTTACTCTTGAGCGAGCAGCCAATTGGCTTAAATCGGGCCGAATGTTGAGCGAATCCGGCCCGCCGCACAGGCGCTTAGTCCACTAAGCACCTTTGCGATTACACGTCTAGCAGTAGACGTGTTGGATCTTCAAGCAGTTCTTTCACTGTCACCAGGAAGCCAACTGACTCACGACCATCAATCAAACGGTGGTCGTAAGACAGAGCAAGGTACATCATTGGCAGGATTTCAATCTTGCCATCAACAACCATTGCGCGGTCCTGAATCTTGTGCATGCCAAGAATCGCTGCTTGTGGTGGGTTGATGATTGGCGTCGACATCAGCGAGCCAAACACACCACCATTCGTGATAGTGAAGTTACCACCAGTCAGCTCTTCAACTGTCAGCTTACCGTCACGACCTTTGATCGCCAGATCCTTGATGCCTTTTTCGATCTGAGCCATGCCCAGCGTATCGGAATCTTTCAGGACGGGTGTCACCAGACCGCGTGGTGTAGACACCGCGATGCTGATATCAAAGAAGTTGTGGTACACGATGTCGCTGCCATCGATGGAAGCGTTCACTTCTGGATAACGTTTCAGCGCTTCCGTCACCGCTTTCACGTAGAACGACATAAAGCCAAGGCGGATGCCGTGTTTCTTCTCAAACACATCTTGGTACTGCTTACGCAGATCCATGATTGGCTTCATGTTGACTTCGTTAAACGTTGTCAGCATTGCTGTGCTGTTTTTCGCTTCCAGCAGACGCTCTGCCACACGCTTACGCAGGCGAGTCATCGGGACGCGTTTTTCGCTGCGAGCTGCAATCGGTGCTGGTGCAGCAACGTCTTGTGCTGCCGCTGGCGCTGATTTATCCGCAGCGAGGTACGCTTCGATGTCTTCACGCGTAATACGGCCACCAACACCCGTGCCTTTCACTTGTTCCGCTTGCAGATTATGCTCTGCCAGTAAGCGGCGAACGGCTGGGCTGAGCGCGTCGTTTGTTTCTTCAGTCAACGTCGCTTTGTGGCGTTTGTCTGGAGAAGATGCAGTCGCACTCGTGGTATCGGTTGTTGGTTCACCCGCAACCGCACCCGGTTTCAGACGCGCCAGCAACTGTTTCGACAGTACAGTGGCGCCTTCTTCTTCCAGAATCGCTTCCAACACACCTTCTTCTGGTGCTGGTACTTCCAACACCACTTTGTCGGTTTCGATTTCAACGATTACTTCGTCACGTGCAACAACGTCACCTGGTTGTTTATGCCATGTCGCTACGGTTGCGTCTGCTACTGATTCAGGTAAATCTGGAACCAGAATTTCAACTGTCATATCTGTGTCTTCCTTTTAGTTCTAGTTCTTAAGCTAGGGTCAGAGCGTCTTCAACCAACGCTTTCTGTTGTTTCAAGTGTACCGACATATAACCGACTGCTGGTGAAGCAGAAGCCGGGCGGCCCGCATATTTCAGTTCTGCACCCGCTGGGATAGCGGCACGGAAGTTGTGCTGGCTACAGTACCAAGCGCCTTGGTTTTGAGGCTCTTCTTGACACCAAACGTAGTCAACAGCGTTCGTGTATTGTGCAATCGCAGCTTGGACTTCATCCATCGGGAATGGATACAGCTGCTCGACGCGGACAATCGCAACGTCATCTTGTTCATTGCTGCGACGCTGTTCCAGCAGGTCGTAGTAAACCTTGCCTGAACAGAACACAACACGTTTCACTTTCGCCGGATCGAGGTTATCCACTTCAGGAATCGCTGGCTGGAAGGTACCTTCGGCCAAATCTTCCAAAGTCGACACACACAACGGGTGACGAAGCAGTGATTTCGGAGACATTACGATCATTGGGCGACGCATCTTACGAACCACCTGACGACGCAGCATGTGATACACCTGCGCTGGGGTCGATGGCACAATCACTTGCATGTTTTGCTCTGCGCAAAGCTGCAGGTAACGTTCGAGACGTGCCGATGAGTGTTCAGGGCCTTGACCTTCGTAACCGTGAGGTAACAGCATTGTCAGACCACACAAACGTGCCCATTTTTGCTCACCAGAAGAGATGAACTGGTCAATGACCACTTGAGCGCCGTTGGCGAAATCACCAAACTGAGCTTCCCAAATTGTCAGACCACCTGGCTCCGCTGTTGCGTAGCCGTATTCAAACGCCAGAACCGCTTCTTCAGACAACACCGAGTCTATCACTTCGAATGGACCTTGGTTGTCATGAATGTTGCTCAGCGGGATGTAAGTGCTCGCATCGCTCTGGTTGTGCAGGACCGAGTGACGGTGGAAGAAGGTGCCTCGGCCAGAATCCTGACCCGAGATACGAATGCGCTGACTGTCGTCAACCAACGTTGCATAAGCCAACGTCTCCGCCATCCCCCAGTCAAGCAGCTTCTCACCTGAAATCATCGCAATACGGTCGTTGTAGATTTTCTCTACACGGCTTTGCAGTTTGTGACTTTCAGGGTACTGGCACAAACGCTGGCCCAGTTCTTTCAGACGCTCAATTGGGTATTGGCTCTGCCACTCTTCATTCCAGTCATGGCCCAAATAAGGTGACCAATCCACAGAGTGCATCGCCATTGGACGCCACTCTTTCACCACGACTTCGCCGCGATCCAGTGCGTCACGATATTCGTTCACCAACTGCGTTGCAGTTTCAATATCACTTTCGTTGCGATCAATCAGCACATCGGCATACAACTTACGCGGGGTTGGATGCTTTTTAATTTTCTGATACATCAACGGCTGAGTCGCATTCGGCTCATCCGCTTCGTTGTGACCATGACGGCGGTAACACACCAGATCAATCACCACATCGCGTTTGAACTCATTGCGGTAATCCAGTGCCAGACGCGTCACAAACGCAACCGCTTCTGGATCATCAGAGTTGACGTGGAAAATCGGCGCCTGAACCATCTTCGCAATGTCGGTACAGTACATGGTTGAACGTGTGTCACGTGGGTTTGATGTCGTAAAGCCAACTTGGTTGTTGACCACAATACGCACCGTACCACCAACACAGTAACCACGCGCCAGCGACATGTTGAAGGTTTCCGCAACCACACCTTGACCGGCAACGGCTGAGTCACCGTGAATGGTAATTGGCAGGACTTTGCTTCCCTCTTCATCGCCCAAGCGATCTTGACGAGCACGAACCGAGCCCATGACAACCGGGTTCACGATTTCCAGGTGAGATGGGTTGAATGCCAGTGCTAAATGCACATCACCACCCGGGGTTGCGAAGTCAGCAGAGAAACCTTGGTGATATTTCACGTCCCCCGTGCCCCACGTTTCATCGTGTTTGCCGGCAAATTCGTCAAACAGATCTTGTGGTTTCTTGCCGAGAACGTTGACCAGCATGTTCAGACGACCACGGTGAGCCATACCGATAACGACTTCACGCATGCCCGTTTTACCGGCATGGCGAATCAGCTCTTTGGTCATTGGAATCATGGCGTCGCCACCTTCCAGTGAGAAGCGTTTTGCACCAGGGAATTTCGCGCCGAGATAGCGTTCCAGACCTTCTGCTGCAGTCAGTTCTTCGAGGAAAGTGCGTTTTTCATCTAGGGTAAAGGATGGCTGGCCTACCACGGGCTCCAGACGTTGTTGAATCCAACGCTTTTGCTCGGTGTCGGTCATGTGCATGTACTCTGCACCGATCGATCCACAATAGATGTTATTGAGGGATTGATAGATGTCTTTCAACTTCATGGTTTCGGTGCCAATGGCAAACGAACCAACGTTGAAAGTCTCTTCCATGTCATCTTCGGTGAGATTGTGGAATGAAGGGTCCAATTCCGCCACGGTCGGGCGTTTCCACAAACCTAGAGGGTCCAATTGCGCAGCTTCGTGACCGCGGAAGCGGTACGCGTTGATCAGCTGCAATACTTTTACTTGTTTAGCATCGACTTCAGGATCACTAACTTGGACATTGTAATGCTTAGTCTCTTGAGCGAGTCGTCGGAAGTAGTCACGGACACGTGAGTGCGGTTGTTCAACCACATTGTCAGGTTGCGCAGGCAGCCCTTCAAAAACACGTTTCCACTCCTCACTTACCAGATCGGGATCACTTAGATACAGTTCGTAGAGATCTTCTACATAATTTGCATTGGCGCCAGCCAAGTGTGAAGACTCGAGCCATGCCTTCATCACGCCGTTGTGCATTATTTTCCCTTAACCAGTAGTTTTCACGTTTGCTTCGGTCTATGCCGAGCTATAAAAGGCAGGCCCGAAGGCCTGCGATTCTTATCTATTAAACCGAGCGATTCACCAGCATCGACTTGATGTGGCCAATAGCTTTTGTCGGGTTTAATCCTTTAGGACAAACACTTACACAATTCATAATGCCATGGCAACGAAAAACGCTAAATGCATCATCAAGATTTGATAAGCGCTCATCTGTTGCGGTATCGCGGCTATCAATTAGCCAACGGTAAGCCGCAAGCAGACCAGCAGGACCGATAAATTTGTCAGGGTTCCACCAGAATGATGGACACGAGGTTGTACAACATGCACACATGATACATTCGTACAAACCATCCAGATGCGCTCGTTCTTCAGGAGACTGCAGATTCTCGCGTGATGGTGGCAGCGCATCATCGGCGATCAAGAACGGTTTCACTTTCGCATAGTTGTCGTAGAACTGCGTCATGTCGACGATCAGGTCACGCACAACAGGCAAACCAGGCAACGGACGAATCACGATGTTGCCTTTCATGGCTGACAACGGTGTGATACACGCCAAGCCATTTTTACCGTTCATGTTCAAGCCATCCGAACCACACACACCTTCACGGCATGAGCGGCGGAACGCGATGGTTGGATCCTGCTCTTTCAGAAGAATGAGCGCGTCAAGAACCATCATATCTGAGCCTTCTTCCACTTCAAGCACATAGTCTTTCATGTAAGGCTTTTTATCTACATCCGGATTGTAGCGGTACAGAGAGAAATTCAGTTTCATCGTTCAGTCCTCCCTTAGTAAGTACGTACTTTTGGTGGAAATGCTTCGCGATAAACTGGCGCCATGTTCACATCACGCTTGCTCATCTGCTCTGTTTCCGGATTGTAGATTGAGTGGCACAGCCAGTTTGCATCGTCACGATCGGGGAAATCGAAACGAGCGTGGGCGCCACGACTTTCTGTGCGGTAGTTTGCCGCGACCGCCGTTGAGAATGCGGTTTCCATCAGGTTATCCAACTCCAGACATTCCACACGTTGCGTGTTGAATTCTTGAGATTTGTCAGCCAAATGGGCATCTTTCAGACGTTCACGAATCACTTTTAGCTCTTCCAGACCCGTTGCCATGGCGTCACCTTCACGGAATACCGAGAAGCTGTTTTGCATGCAGCGTTGTAGGTCTTTACGGATTTGAACTGGATCTTCACCACCTTTGCTGTTTTCCCAGCGCATGGTGCGAGCCAGCGACGCTTCGATATCCGATGCAGTAGCAGGACGCGCTTCCGCTTGTGCAGCCAGAGTTTCACCCAGATGCAGACCTGTGGCACGACCAAACACCACCAAGTCGAGTAGCGAGTTGCCGCCCAGACGGTTTGCACCGTGTACTGATACCGATGCGATTTCACCACACGCAAACAGACCTTGAACTTCAACGTCCTGACCAGCTGCAGTTTGTTTGATCGCTTGACCAGAAACCTGGGTTGGCACGCCACCCATCATGTAGTGACAGGTTGGAATGACTGGAATTGGCTCTTTCACTGGATCGACGTGTGCAAATGTACGCGACAGTTCACAGATACCAGGCAGACGCGATTCAAGTACATCTTTACCTAGGTGATCCAGTTTCAGTTTGATGTGCGGCCCCCATGGACCATCACAGCCGCGGCCTTCGCGGATTTCAATCATCATTGAACGCGCAACCACGTCACGACCCGCAAGGTCTTTCGCGTTTGGCGCGTAACGTTCCATGAAACGTTCGCCATCTTTGTTCAGAAGGTAACCCCCTTCACCACGACAGCCTTCAGTGACCAGTACACCCGCACCAGCAATACCTGTTGGGTGGAATTGCCACATTTCCATGTCTTGCATCGGCACACCTGAACGCAGCGCCATCCCCACACCATCACCCGTGTTGATGTGTGCGTTGGTAGTCGAGGCGTAGATACGACCGGCACCGCCAGTCGCCAGCACGGTGGCTTTGGCTTTGAAATAGCAGATCTCGCCAGTTTCGATGCAAAGCGCGGTACATCCCATGACGGCGCCATCTTGGTTTTTCACCAAATCGAGGGCATACCATTCAGAGAAGATGGTGGTTTTGTGTTTCACGTTTTGTTGGTACAGCGTATGAAGCAGAGCGTGACCGGTACGGTCAGCTGCCGCCGCAGTACGTGCCGCTTGCTCACCACCGAACTCTTTTGACTGACCACCAAATGGACGCTGATAAATGGTACCGTTGTCGAAACGAGAGAATGGCAGGCCCATTTTCTCTAATTCAATGACCGACTCAGGGCCATTTTTACACATGTATTCGATCGCGTTTTGGTCACCGATGTAGTCCGAACCTTTAACGGTATCGTACATGTGCCATTGCCAGTTATCTTTATGAGAGTTACCCAGCGCAACCGTGATACCACCCTGCGCCGATACAGTGTGCGAACGAGTAGGAAAAACTTTTGAAAGCAGGGCGCACGACAAGCCTTGCTCAGAGATTTGTAGTGCAGCACGCATGCCTGCACCGCCAGCGCCGATTACTACGGCATCGAATTCACGAACTGGAATAGTCACTTACGCACCCCACAATACAAATAGGCCAGAGAAAAAGTATCCGAACAGCACTGCGATTACGACGAGCTGAAGTCCGCCACGCAGTTTTGAACACTTCACGTAGTCAGTCAGTACCTGCCATAGGCCAATCCAGCCATGAATCAGGATGCAAACTAACGCCAACATTGTGAAGACTTTGGTGAAGGTACCACCAAAGAATTGAGTCCAAGAGACATAAGAAATATCAGTGAAAGCACAGAAGCTAACAATATAAATGGTGTAAAGCGTCATGATGATCGCACTAGCGCGAATCAATAGGAAATCATGAACCCCATTACGACCAAATGAGGAAACGTTCTTTACCATACCCAAACCCCCGCCAATAGAGATAGAACCGCTGTTACGCCGAACGCAACTTTTGCACTCATTGCACCTGTGTCCAACTCTTCAAAGTGGCCAAGGTCCATAAGCAGGTGACGAATACCACCAACAATGTGGTAAGACAGTGCGGTCAAAATACCCCACAGAATAAATTTCACGAAGAAACCGTTGACGATGTCACTCGCCTCCATGAAACCTACTGGAGAGGATAATGAGATGGATAATAACCAAAGCAAAATGCCGACCGCCACAAACGTAATAACCCCCGCCACGCGGTGAAGGATAGAAGCGATTGCAGTGATCGGAAAGCTAATGGTCTGCAGATCTAAATTAACAGGTCTTGACTTTCTTTCTTTCACGGGCTTGCTCACTCAGCTCCATTGAGCATTTATAGTTATGGATGAAATTTGGTCGCAAACCTACAAAAGTTAACATTTATTCAACAAATTCTCGGCGAATATCGAAACGAAATTGTAAAATAGTTGTTAACAGCAGGAATGAAAACATCACTAAAAATTTATTTTCAGCCTTGTATTTATAAGGTTTTCACCAAATTTTGCTACGCCAATATACGGCTAGCAACATTGTACAACAATTGATGTAACAATTTTTGCTACACAGAACAGATTTTTAACTTTATATGTATAAAAAATCAAAGTAAGTGCACACATCAGAGGAGAAGAATTGACTTTGATTAAGATCGGACGTACAAGAATGTCACACAAACATCCTGGACGGATTAAATAATAAACAAAGGAGATTGTTATGGCAGATAAGAAAGCGACCCTTCATATCGAAGGCAAAGCGCCAATCGAACTGCCGATTATGGACGGGACAATTGGTCCTCAAGTAATCGACGTTCGTAAACTTGGCTCAAATGGCTACTTTACGTTTGACCCGGGTTTTCTTGCCACTGCATCTTGTGAATCTCAAATCACTTACATCGACGGCGCCAAAGGTGTTCTGCTACATCGCGGTTTCCCAATCGATCAGTTAGCCAATAACGCCGATTACTTGGAAGTGTGTTACATCCTACTTTACGGTGAAGCCCCTAATCGCAAACAGTATGAAGAGTTTAAAAAGACTGTAACTCGTCACACGATGGTTCATGAGCAAATCGCGAGCTTCTTCCACGGTTTCCGTCGTGATGCTCACCCGATGGCTGTAATGTGTGGTGTAGTGGGCGCGCTAGCGGCCTTCTACCACGATTCACTCGACATTAATAATGACGTGCACCGCGAGATCGCGGCTTATCGTCTTCTGTCTAAAATGCCGACACTGGCAGCAATGTGTTATAAATACTCTGTAGGTCAACCATTTATCTACCCTCGTAATGACTTGGGCTATGCAGAGAACTTCCTACACATGATGTTCGCAACACCATGTGAAGAGTACGATGTCAACCCGGTGGTTGCGCGTGCGATGGATAAAATTTTCACCCTACACGCAGACCACGAACAAAACGCGTCGACGTCAACAGTACGTCTAGCGGGTTCTTCTGGTGCCAACCCATTTGCATGTATTGCAGCGGGTATCGCGTCTCTGTGGGGCCCGGCACACGGTGGTGCAAACGAAGCATGTCTACGCATGTTGGAAGAGATTGGCAGTGTTGATCAAATTCCTGAATTCGTCGAACGCGCCAAAGATAAAGATGACCCATTCCGTCTGATGGGCTTTGGTCACCGCGTGTACAAAAACTACGACCCTCGCGCGACAGTTATGCGCGAAGCATGTCATGAAGTCCTGAAAGAGCTCAACATTCAAGATCCACTGCTAGACGTTGCAATGGAACTGGAACGCATCGCTCTGTCTGACGACTACTTTATTGAGAAGAAACTGTACCCGAACGTGGATTTCTACTCAGGTATCATTCTGAAAGCGATTGGTATTCCTGTGTCAATGTTCACGGTTATCTTCGCAATGTCTCGTACGATCGGTTGGATTGCACACTGGAACGAAATGCACAGCGACCCAAGCAACCGCATCGGTCGTCCTCGTCAGCTTTACACGGGTGAGAAGATGCGTGATTTCGTGCCGCTATACGAGCGCGAATAACACCCCAGATGTTTTGTGTATAAACAAAAAGAGCGAGGCAACCCTCGCTCTTTTTTATGGCTGACCTCCCCGCTTATACAGGGTTATCAATATCGATAAACGTCACGTCAAACCCGTGTTCTTTTGCCAACCATTCACCCAGCGCTTTCACACCATAGCGTTCTGTTGCGTGATGCCCTGCCGAGAAGTAGTGAATGTTGAGCTCACGCGCTGAATACGTTGTCCGCTCAGAGATCTCACCAGAAATAAACGCATCCATCCCCTGCGCTGCTGCGAGCTCGATATAATCTTGCCCACCGCCAGTGCACCAACCCACTTTTTTGATCAATTTATCTTTTAATTCTGGCGCAATATGCAGCGGCTGACGCTTTAGCACATCGGCAATACGCTGAGCCAATGCTTCTCCCGTCATCGCGTCAGCTAAAGAGCCGTACATGGCCACCGATTGAGGATGTCCTTCAAGACCGCCTTCAACTTCGATCCCGAGTCGCTTAGCCAACTGCGCGTTGTTGCCCAGTTGCGGATGAATATCGAGCGGAAGATGGTAAGCCAATAAATTGATGTCGTGTTTAATCAACTGACGAATCCGGTCGCCTTTCATGCCACGAATCGCTTCGCTTTCCCCTTTCCAGAAATAGCCATGATGAACCAACAGCGCATCAGCGTTGTGTTCGATGGCTTGCTCAATCAGGGCTTTCGACGCGGTCACGCCGGTGATGATTTTCTTGATTTCCGAACGCCCCTCCACCTGAAGGCCGTTGGGACAGTAATCTTTGATCAATTGTGGAGACAACGTCTCATTGAGCAATGCTTCAAACTGTAAATTATTCATCTTCTCGTCCATTGCATGATAATCATGGCGAGGTTATAACAATTTAAGACTAAAATGTCGAAGACGATGCCAATGGGATAACGAGAATATGGACTTAAAACAACTGACGGAATGGGTCGCATCAACGCCCTCGCTTTTTCAACCCTCCCCTCCCATTGCGGGGAAAACGCCATTCATTCACTACATTCCGACGGAATGGCCGGTGTATCAAGGCAATCAACGTTTAGGATTTCTCTACCAATATTTGTGTCAACAGCTGTTTACCGCCACACCCCGCTACAATGCGGTGTCGGAAGAAATTCAGCTCAATCAAGCCGGTCGCACTTTGGGGTCGCTTGATTTCATCGTGAAAAATCGCCGCACAGAGCAGTATGAACACTGGGAAGTGGCGGTGAAGTTTTATCTGCTGCATCAAGGGCTTTGGTATGGCCCCAACGCGCAAGACCGGCTCGATCTCAAACTGGCTCACATGCTCGAACATCAGTTACCGCTGTCTGCCAGCGACGCGTTTATGAACACCTACCCCTTATGGGCAAACGCACAACAAAACCTGTTGATGCAGGGGCGCTTATACATGAATCCGTTTGAACCGGAAAATGTACCGAGCGAATGCCTCGGCTTTGCATTGAATACCTCACAAATCAACGGTTACTGGTGCTATCAGGATCAGCTGGCGCAGATTGAAGAGCCGCTGTATACACTCACCAAAGCGCAATGGCTCACGGGACGAACCGAGGATTCAGAGCTGTATGACGGCGGCGAATCAGGCTTTGTGCATTGCCAGACCCCATCCGGACGTTTTTGGTTCATCGTGCCAAGGCATTGGCCACACAGCGAACCACAATCCAGCGCTCTCGAATAAAAACCGCATAAAAAAGGCGACCCGAAGGTCGCCTTTCTATGACAATGCGGCTTACAAGCCCGCGTCTTTAAACACCTGATTGACGATCTCTTGCGCTTCCGCTTCAATCTGTTTCAGGTGCTGCTCGCCTTTAAAGCTTTCGCAGTAGATTTTGTAGATGTCTTCCGTGCCCGATGGGCGCGCCGCAAACCAGCCAAAATCGGTGGTCACTTTCAGGCCGCCAATCGCAGCGCCGTTACCTGGCGCATGCGTTAGACGCGCTGTGATGGGGTCACCAGCTAACGTTTGCGCAGAGACCATCTCGGCAGAGAGTTTTTTCAACACCTCTTTTTGCGGGCCATTCGCCACCGCCTGAATTCGGTTGTACTGCGATTCACCGTGTTTAGCAGCCAGTTCATCGTAATATTGCTGCGGGTTCTTGCCGGTTACCGCCGTGATTTCAGCTGCAAGCAGACACAAGATGATGCCGTCTTTGTCAGTTGACCAAGGCGTGCCATCTTTACGCAGGAACGATGCCCCGGCACTCTCCTCACCGCCAAAACCGAATTTGCCGCTGTACAATCCTTCCACAAACCATTTAAAGCCCACAGGCACTTCGCACAATTCACGGCCAAGATCGGCCACCACTTTATCGATCATCGCGCTTGAGACCAGCGTCTTACCCACGGCGACATCCTGACCCCATCCGTCACGGTGACGGTACAAGTAATCGATACACACCGCGAGGAAATGGTTTGGATTCATCAAGCCTTTGGGCGTCACGATGCCATGACGGTCGTAGTCTGGGTCGTTACCAAATGCCAGATCGTACTCATCTTTCAGTGCCAACAGACCCGCCATTGCATAGGGAGATGAACAGTCCATGCGCACCACACCATCTTTGTCTAAAGACATAAATTGGAAGGTTGGATCGATGGCTTCGCTCACCAATGTCAGGTTCAGGTTGTACGCCTGACCAATTTGACGCCAGTAATCGATGCCGCTGCCACCCAGTGGATCCACACCCAATTTCAGATTGGCTTTTTGAATCGCCGCCATGTCCACCACATTCACCAAGTCATCGACGTATGGTTTTACCAAATCGACTTGTTTGAACAGCGGTGATGCTTTGGCCTCCGTGATCGACATACGTTTGACGCCGCTCAAGCCTTCTGCAATCAGTTGGTTGGCGCGGTTTTCAATCGCTTGTGTCAACTCACCTTCGGCCGGGCCACCGTGCGTCGGGTTGTACTTGATACCACCATCTTGCGGTGGGTTGTGCGATGGCGTGATCACGATGCCGTCCGCTTTTTCTGCATGTTTCAGGTTATGCGTCAAAATCGCGTGAGAGATACCCGGCGTCGGCGTGTAGCCGTTGTCTTGTTGCACAATCACTTCAATACCGTTGGCCACCAGCACTTCAACAACACTGCTAAATGCTGGTTCAGACAACGCGTGAGTATCTTTACCCACAAAGATTGGGCCAGCAGTGCCTTGCGCTGCACGCACTTCAACAATCGCTTGTGCGATGGCCAGAATATGATTTTCGTTGAAGGTCGCTTTATCAGCGGAGCCGCGATGGCCCGACGTTCCAAATTCCACTTTGTGTTTTGGATTACTCGGATTCGGCTGAAGAAGGTAGTAGTTTGCTACAAGTGCTGGAATATTATGCAGGTCTTGCTGTTGCGCTTTTTGTCCTGCACGTGGGTGCATTGCCATAAAGACATCCTTTCAAAATATAACGACAAATAAAAAACCTCATAATACGCAGTTTGGTTTGCATATTATGAGGTTCAAATCAGACTTTTCGTGCTCGATCGTTACAAATCAAATCGATTGAGTAACTTTTTCAATAATGTCCGCTGGGAAATTCATGCGAATCATCACTTGCTCAATCATCTGCTGTTTGCGGCTGGTGTTATTGTTCGTGATCACCCAAAACGGCGTGTTTGGAATCGCCTTTGGCTTCGTCGTTTGACCATTTGCCAGCAGGGTTTGCTCATTGTCAGCAAAGTAAACGCGCTTACGACCTTTCACCAACATCGCTTCAGAAAAAGCGGCTGGATCGATGCGATGAAGGGTAGAAAGCACCAGCATAAAACGATCAACCGCTTTTTTCAGACCGGCAAATTCGTCTGAAATCAGAAGAGAGCGCATTTCTTTCACGCAATCCAGTTTCGTTTCTTGACCAGCATCTTTACTCACCACTATACCTTTAGGTGCCGCGGCCGCTTTAGGCGCCACTGGAGTGCTTTGACCATCCACGTTCAACAGGCGGCGCAGAATGTCCGATGCGCTCTCACCAATGTGAAGGGTTTGGCCTGCAATGTAACGGTATAGATCCTCATCAACCTCAATTGTTTTCATTCGCTTTTCACAATCTCAATGTTTAAACTCTGGGGGATTATAGCGAGATCTTCGCTGAGACTCTACGTTAAACCCATTACTAATAAGATAAAATGTCAGCACTTCTGAATTACAAACTTGAAGGTGAGGGTCACACCGTTGTTTTGATCCATGGTCTGTTTGGTAGTCTGGATAACCTCGGGCTACTGGCTCGCGATCTAAAAAACGATCATCAAGTTCTGAGTATCGACCTGCGCAATCATGGTCACTCATTCCACTCTGACGCACACAATTACGCGCTGATGGCCGCCGATGTGGATCAGCTATTGACCCACCTCAACATTCAACAAGCGACCATTATCGGTCACTCCATGGGTGGCAAAGTGGCGATGAAACTCGCCGATATAGCGGCAGAAAAAGTGGCGCAACTGGTGATTCTGGACATGGCGCCCGTCGCATACACCGAACGCCGCCACGAAAATGTGATTGCCGGATTGGAAGCCGTCTTGGAGCAAAAGCCGTCATCACGCAGCGAAGCCATGGCGATTTTAGCCAAACACGTTGAAATCGACGGAGTGCGCCAGTTTTTGGGTAAATCGATGATGAACCAAGACAGCGTGATGGTGTGGCGTTTTAACGTCGCGGCACTGAAAGCCAACTACACATCGATCATGGGCTGGGAACCGATCGCACGCTGCGACATACCCACCCTGTTCATCAAAGGTGGCGACTCCAATTATCTGACCGCCGAACATCAAGCGCAGGTGCAAGCCCAGTTCAGTCATGCCAAAGCGCATGTCATTGCCAATACGGGCCACTGGCTACATGCGGAAAAACCGGCGGAAGTACTGCGCGCGATTCGTAAATTTATCCTGTGAGGCAGCCCGCTTCACCACGCAACATCCACGATGTTCTCTTCATACAAGTGTGAAATCGATTCTCATCCGCGCATTAACTTTGCCGTATAACAATGGTATAGTGCGCGCAAGCAAATTGGCATAAAGGATAACCATGCTGTACGACTATATGAACATGATCGAATCGATAGGACTTGATCTCCTGTTTGCGTCTATTTTCTTCCTCATCGGGATGGCAATTAAAGACGTATTGAAACAAGGTAATGTTCCGGTATTTGGCCGTCGTATTGTGTGGCTTGTTCTGTTTTTAGGTTGTGCTGGCTTTATTGCCAAAGGCATTATCCAACTTAGTTGGGAAGGGACTGGCTTGGGCTGATGCCTGAGCGTTCAACCATCCGCCACCCCATTACAATTTAAAGGTAAAGACTCTATGGCAAGTGTAGGTATCTTTTTTGGTAGCGATACAGGTAACACCGAAGCTATTGCAAAGATGATTCAAAAACAACTCGGTAAACAACTTGTTCACGTTCAAGATATCGCAAAAAGCAGCAAAGAAGACATCGACAACTTCGATCTGCTACTGCTTGGTATCCCGACTTGGTATTACGGTGAAGCGCAATGTGACTGGGACGACTTTTTCCCAGAACTAGAAGCGATTGACTTCTCAACCAAGCTGGTTGCTATCTTTGGTTGTGGTGACCAAGAAGATTACGCGGAATACTTCTGTGATGCGATGGGCACTGTGCGTGACATCGTAGAAGCCAAAGGCGCCACAGTTGTGGGTCACTGGTCAACTGAAGGTTACGAGTTTGAAGCGTCAAAAGCGCTGGTTGATGAGAACCACTTCGTGGGTCTATGTATTGATGAAGATCGCCAACCTGAACTGACTGAAGAACGCGTGACCAAATGGGTCAAACAAGTTTACGACGAAATGTGTCTGGCTGAACTTGAAGACTAATCCATAAAAAATCCCCAGCCAAGGCTGGGGATTTTTTTATCCATGAAGAACACATGACCAAGAAGAACACATTACCAAAGAATGCTTCCCAGTAGCGGGGCAATCAGCACAGTGACCATCCCAGCAATCATCATCACCACACTTGAGACCACCCCTTCCGAATTGCCGATTTGATAAGCCTTAGCGGTACCCGCACCGTGCGCCGATGCGCCCAAGCTAGCACCTTTACCTAGGCGAGAACGAATCGACAACACGGTCAACACGACTTCGCCCACAGCCATACCAATCACCCCAGTCAACACCACAAACAGCGCGGTTAGGTCGCTCTGACCCCCGATCGATTTGGTGGCTTCAACGGCAAACGGTGTGGTAATGGAGCGCATCGCGAGACTACGCTGCAACAATTCTGGCAAGTTTAACCAACGCGCCAACAGCACGGTGGAGCCGACCGCCACAATCACCGACACCAGCACGCCAACCGACAACGACAACCAATGACGCTGAATCAAATGGCGGTTGTCATACACTGGAATCGCAAATGCCACCGTTGCCGGGCCAAGCATCCACAACAGCCAATGTGATTCAGCCATGTAATCCTGATAAGGAATGTGAAAGCCCATGACCACTGCAACTAACAGCAATGGCGCCAGTAGTAAGGGCATCAAGAAGATAGAGCGTTTGCGGCGATAAAGTGATTTGCTGCCGTAGTAAAATGCCAAGGTCAGCACCAGACACAATACGCCCAAGAGTGAATCATTCAAGCTCATCACTTAAGCTCTCCGCAATTGATTGCTTTTACGACGCGCCAGTTTGAGTTCAAACCGATACAGTTTATCCACCACCCAAGCTGTCGATGCGATCACCACAATCGTGCTCACAATCAGCACCACCATAATACGCAGCCCTTCTTGAATCATCAGATCCTGATAGTTCACGACCGCCACCACCGCAGGGACAAAAAATAGCAGCATTTCCGCCAATAACCATGTTGCGCCGCGGCGCAACCAATCCACCTTCACGATGTTGCTAAACACCAAGGCCAGCAACAGCAGCATCCCGGTGAGGTTGGCAGGGATGGGTAAATGAAACTCACGCACCAGAAAGTCTGCGATAAACCAAATCAACGCCAGTACCGCAATCTGGCTCAGCGTCATTAAGCTATTTCCTACCCGTTTCATGCTTGCTCTTCGCTTGTTTTGTGAAATTAGTCACAGTATAAGCATGCTTAAAACCGTCACAAAATGACTTTTTATTATCAAATTTATGCCAAAATGGAATAGTTTAATTCAACGGGCACAATCATGGACATCAAAGCACTGCGTTATTTTGTCGAGTTGGTGAATGAACAAAGCTTTACCCGCGCTTCTGAAAAATTGTTTGTCACGCAACCCACCATCAGCAAGATGATTCGCAGCTTAGAACAAGATGTCGGGCAACCACTTTTGCATCGCGAAGGCCGACGCTTTTGGTTAACCGACGCTGGCGACATCGTGTTTCAGCGCGCGCAAGAGATCCTCGCGCAGATGTCGCAGCTCGAAGCGGAACTCATCGATTTGAATGAGCTGCAACGCGGACATTTACGCTTGGGGATCCCGCCGATGGTCGGCCATGTCTACGCCGGCCTGATTCGCCGCTACCGCCAAACATACCCAAACGTCGAAATGACCATCGTCGAATATGGCGGGCGAAAAATTGAGCAAGCGGTATCTGAGGGCGATCTCGATGTGGCAGTGACGATGTTATCTTTAAATGCGGCGCAGAACCTCAACACCTTGGAACTCGACAGCTATCCGATTCGTGCAGTGTTGCCCGATACCGCGCCTTGGCGCGATCTCGAGACCGTTCATTGGCAAGATCTAAAAGACGAACCGTTCTACGTTTACACGCAAGAATTCACGCTCAGCGAATACATCGACGCTTTGTGCCAACAAGAAGGTTTTGCGCCGCAAGTGGCCGCTCGCAGCAGCCAATGGGATTTCTTGGTCGCATTGGTCAAAAGTGGGGTTGGTGTGGCCTTCTTACCCGAACCGCTATGTCACCGCATACAGGGCGAAGGCGTGGTGGTCAAAACCATGACGCCTTCCATTGACTGGCAACTCGGCGTCATCTGGCATTCAGAGCGTTATGTGTCACGCACCGCCGACGCGTGGATCAGCCTGTGCCGTGACTATCGAGATCAAAAGTATCCCCAACCTTGAATGTCCTTTAGGGCAGTGTCTGGGAATCAGCCAATTCGCGCTCCTGCGTCGGGTCATCTGCATCTTCGCGGTATTTCGGTTTCTTCCGCACATACAGTTTGCGATGCACTTCAGACACCACTTCGCCATGCGCATTTTTAACGTGGATGATAAATTCGGGGAAACATTTATCACCGCAAGCCGTGGCACTTAAAATCGCATCCAGTTGCTGCTGAGGGATCAAAAACTCCGCGTACAAATCGGTATGACCCGGCTTAATAAAGTTGATGCTGGCTTCTTTGTCCCACACATAATATTGCTCGCCTAAAATGCCCATCAACATCAGCGAGTAAACTGGGTCTGTGAGCGAAAAAATGCTGCCACCGTATTGGGAGCGATTGGCGTTTTTGTTCCACCAACGCAATTTCAGCCGCATGCGGGCTTCGCGAAAATCGTCACTGATGGATTCAATTTTTATCCCCGCGCCCCAGAATGGCGGCCAGCTATTCAGCGCCCATTTGACAATATTTGGTTTATATAGCTTTGCGAGAGTTTTATTCATGCTTTCCGTGCCTTAGACTCGATTTCGACCGCCTACATCAGTGCTTAAATCGACAGGGTCTATTAATCACGACGTAGACTTAACGCTCAGTTAATGTTAAACAATTGTAACTGGTCAGAGCACTTTTAGCAGTGATATCACGCGGCTTTACGAAAAAATAGTAGTAACCCTTTGAAGTTCGTGGTTTATTGTTCGCTGTGACTAACCTATAATGTTGGACAACATTGACTTCTGTTCATTACTGCAGATCATCAACGGGAAAGTATATGTCAGACAATAACCAAGCGCTAAAGGATGCTGGTCTTAAAGTAACCCTTCCACGGCTAAAGATTTTAGAAGTACTACAACAGCCTGAGTGCCAACATATTAGTGCTGAAGAGCTGTACAAGAAGCTGATTGATCTCGGTGAAGAGATCGGCCTTGCGACAGTTTATCGAGTACTAAACCAATTTGATGATGCAGGCATCGTGACACGCCATCACTTTGAAGGCGGCAAATCAGTATTTGAACTGTCGACTCAGCATCACCATGATCACCTGGTGTGCCTCGACTGTGGGGAAGTAATTGAGTTTTCGGACGAATTGATTGAACAACGTCAGAAAGAGATTGCTTCACAGTACAACGTACAACTGACTAACCACAGTTTGTACCTGTACGGCAAATGTGCAGACGGGAGCTGTAAAGACAACCCAGACGCACACAAAGCGAAAAAGTAACCATAAAAAAACCACCGCAAGCGGTGGTTTTTTTTCATGTCGGCGAACCCGAATCAGAAGTAGTCACGTACCAACACTTCCGCAATTTGCACCGCGTTAGTCGCTGCACCTTTACGAACGTTGTCCGCCACAACCCACAAGTTCACGCCGCTGTGATGACTGATGTCATTGCGAATACGGCCGACCATCACATGATCTTTTCCGCCAGCATCACGCACTTGCGTTGGGAAGTCTTCCCCTTGGAACACTTCCACACCATCCGTTTGTGACAATAGCTCAATCACCTGCTCGGCATCGATTGGCGCACTGGTTTCTACGTGTAGCGCTTCCGCATGACCATAAAACACGGGCACACGAACACAAGTTGGGTTCACCATGATCGACGGATCATTGAAAATCTTTTGCGTTTCCCACACCATTTTCATCTCTTCTTTGGTGTAGCCGTTGTCCATAAACACATCGATTTGTGGAATGCAGTTAAACGCAATTTGTTGGCTGAATGCTTTGTTCTCCGCAGGAATCCCGTTGAGCAGCTTCGCCGTTTGGCCAGCCAATTCATCAATGCCCGCTTTCCCCGCCCCTGAAACCGACTGGTATGTCGTTACGTTGATGCGTTCAATGCCTACTGCGTCGTAAATCGGCTTCAGCGCCACCAGCATTTGAATGGTAGAGCAGTTAGGGTTGGCAATGATATTGCGGTTACGAAACTCTGCAATCGCTTCAGGGTTCACTTCAGGCACAACCAACGGGATATCGTAGTCGTAACGGAAGTGCGACGTGTTGTCGATCACAACCACACCCGCATCCGCAGCAATCGGCGCCCACTGTGCAGACAGATCACCACCGGCTGAAAACAGCGCAATGTGCACTTGTGACCAATCAAACTCTTCCACGTTTTGGACGCGGACTGTTTTGCCGTTGAAACGGTAGGTTTTCCCTTCGCTACGCTCACTTGCGAGCAGGTACAGTTCGCCGACAGGAAACTTACGTTCCTGCAGCACTTCTAACATGGTTTCGCCTACGGCGCCTGTTGCGCCAAAGATGGCAACATTAAATTCTTGGCTCATTCGTTACCTCAATTTTAAAACCTAATTTCGCCAGTGGCTCCAGATGACAGGTCGCCTCTCCAACGAGTGTGATCGCGCTATACTCACGTCTGTCCCAATATTGTTTACGCATTTGGTCAAACGCGCCAGGTTTGTGTATTTCGCGACGGAACAGGGCGTCATCACGACGCACATCGTAAATCAGTTGTGTGAGTGTCAGCAGCGTCGCTTCATCCCATGCACGATCTAACGTGACTTCTGGGATTGGCGCCACAGGCAACAAGGTTGAAGGGTTCGCCCACAACGCGTTCCCAAGGAACTCACAGTAACTGTTAAAAATCATCGTTGTGCCACGCGCTTTACCTTCGAGGCCATACCCGGCCACGTGCGGTGTAGCAAACGCCAGCAACGGCAGCAATGCCATATCCACTTGCGGTTCAAATTCAAACACATCCAACGCCGCGGTAAAACCGTCACCTTGTTGCAGGCGCGCTTTGAGCGCGTCGTTGTCGACCACTGGACCACGCGCAGCGTTGATCAGAATCTGATCGCTGCGCAGGTTCTCCAACACCGTGCTGTCAATCAAATGATGGGTGGGCCATTCCCCCTCGGTGGTGATCGGCGTGTGCAGCGTGATCACATCCGACTGGCTCAACAGCACGTCCAGCGGCGTGAATTCACGGCTGTCCCCTTGTGCCTGTTTCGGTGGATCGTTCAACAGCACGTTGATCCCCATTCCCATCAAACATTCAGACAAATACGTCCCCACCTGACCGGCACCAATGATACCGACGGTTTTATCAAATACCGAGAATCCCTGTTGCTGTGAAAGCACCATCAGCACGCTGAACACGTACTCCGCCACGCCCACTTTGTTACAGCCTGGCGCCGCGGTAAAGAAAATGCCACGCTCTGCCAGCAGCGCTTGGTCCACATGGTCCATACCTGCCGTCGCAGTGCCGACGAATTTTAACTTGTTGGCTTTGCTAATCAGCGCTTCATTCACCTTCGTTACAGAACGAATCATCAGCGCATCCACATCCACCAAGTCGTCTGCCGTCAATGTACGGCCCGGTTTCAGAACCACTTCGCCAAGCTGACTAAACAGCTCTGCGGCGTAAGGCATATTTTCGTCGATCACAATTTTCATAACAGAGTTCACACTATTTGAATTGACTGGTTGTTGTGTTGGAAAGTTTGCAAGGCATTGTGCAGAAAAGCACTGCCGGTGTCGAGGACTAAAGGGGCACGAATAAAAATGCCCGATGGCAAATTCGCCACCGGGCAACATCCAGAACAAAAGGATCCTATCCCGCTCTCCATGGGACAGAGTCTGCGTCTGTTCGATCAGCGAAGCCGATCAGTTCTGGAAACCTTTTACCTAAAGGTATGAGGTGCTTAACCTTGGTATTTTTTGATCACGAGCGTTGCGTTCGTGCCACCAAAACCAAAGCTATTCGACATCACTGTCGTTAATTCTTGCTCACGCGTCTCTGTCACAATGTCCAGACCTTGCGCCGCTTCATCCAAGTTTTCAACGTTGATACTTGGCGCAATGAAGCCGTGGTGCAGCATCAGCGTTGAGTAAATCGCTTCGTGTACACCTGCAGCACCCAGCGCGTGACCTGTCATCGCTTTGGTTGCCGAAATCGCAGGGCTGTTGCCACCGAAAATCTGTTGAATCGCGCCCAGCTCTTTCACATCACCTACTGGTGTTGATGTACCGTGCGTGTTCACGTAATCCACTGCTTCTACGTTTTGCATCGCCATCTTCATGCAGCGCACTGCGCCTTCACCCGATGGTGCAACCATGTCGTAACCGTCTGAGGTTGCGCCGTAGCCCACGATCTCACCGTAGATTTTCGCGCCACGCGCCAATGCGTGTTCTAACTCTTCCACCACGACCATACCGCCGCCGCCAGAGATCACGAAACCATCGCGGTCTGCATCGTACGTACGAGACGCTTTTTGTGGTGTGTCGTTGTATTTGGTTGACAGCGCACCCATCGCATCAAACATCATGGTCAATGACCAATCGAGTTCTTCACCGCCGCCGGCGAATACGATGTCTTGCTTGCCAAGCTGAATCAATTCCATGGCGTTACCGATACAGTGTGCAGATGTCGCACAAGCTGAGCTGATCGAGTAGTTCACACCACGGATTTTAAATGGAGTCGCCAAACAAGCAGAAACCGTTGAAGACATCGTGCGCGGCACCATGTAAGGACCAACACGTTTCACGCCTTTCTCACGCAACGTATCAACTGCCGTGACCTGGTTCATTGAAGACGCACCGCCTGAACCCGCGATGATACCAGTACGATCGTTTGACACTTGCTCCGGAGACAGACCAGAATCCGCAATTGCTTGTTCCAGAGATAGGTATGCATACGCCGCCGCATCACCCATAAAACGCATTTGTTTACGGTCGATGTGCTCAGCAGGGTTAATTTTCAGATCACCCCAAACTTGCGAGCGAAGACCGTTCTCTTTGAATTGCTCAGAAGCATTGATGCCTGACTTACCTGCTTTAAGAGACGCTAAAACTTCTTCGACGTTGTTACCGATACTTGAAACAATACCCATACCGGTGATTACGACTCGTTTCATGTGACATTCCTATAATTCAAAATTCCGCTAAATAATAACGAAGAAGGACAACAAAAGTGGTCAGCTTTCCCATAAATCCGTACAATCTCAGCCCATATTTCCGCCAGATTTCATAGAATCCATTCATAATGACTTCCATTACTCACGCGCAGCTCGGCTGGAACGATGTCGGCACACCGGTTTCAGACCAATTTGACGATGTCTATTTCTCGAACGTCAATGGCTTGGAAGAAACCCGCTACGTGTTTCTGACTCAAAATCATCTCCCACAAAGATGGCATGAATATGACCAACGTCGTTTTGTGGTGGCTGAGACGGGCTTTGGGACCGGCCTCAACTTCCTTGCCCTATGGCAATGGTTTGACAAGTTTAGACACCAAAACCCGCAAGCGACACTAAAATCGTTGCATTTCATCAGTTTTGAGAAATATCCGCTCAATAAAGACGATTTAATCAAAGCGCACGAGTCCTGGCCGGAACTGGCCGACTACGCCAAACAACTGCACGAACACTACCCGATTGCGGTGCCGGAATGCCATCGCATCGTGTTGGCAGACGGCGCCGTGACGCTCGATCTGTGGTTTGGCGACATCAAAGATTGTATGCCAAACGTTCCGGTTCCCGCCCAAGGTTTAGTGGACGCTTGGTTCCTTGACGGCTTTGCGCCCAGCAAAAATCCGGAAATGTGGAATCAAAACCTGTTCAACGGCATGGCAAAGCTGGCCAAACAAGATTGCACCTGCGCCACCTTCACTTCAGCCGGCTTTGTTCGCCGTGGCTTAATTGAAGCCGGGTTCGCGATGAAAAAAGTCAAAGGCTTTGGCACCAAACGGGAAATGATCGTGGGGTCCCTCACCGAGAAACATCCCGACAGTAACATTAAACCGTGGTACAAGCTCAACCCCCTAGAGAACGTTCATGATGTGGCCATCATTGGTGGCGGTATCGCCAGTGCAGCGCTAGCGAAATCGCTGAGCGAGCGCGGTGTGACCGTCACCTTGTATTGTGAGGATGATGCACCCGCACAAGGCGCATCCGGAAATCGTCAGGGCGCGGTTTACCCACTGTTGAATGGTGAGCACGTGGGGGTATCTCGTGTGTTTGCGCCTGCATTTCTCTATGCTCGTCAATTTGCCGAGCGTGCAGCAAAGCACATCGACTTCGATCATGATTGGTGTGGCGTCACCCAGCTGATGTGGGATGACAAATCGGCCGTCAAACTCAACAAAATGATCGACGGTGAGTTTTCAGCGCAATTGGTGACCCAACTCGATGCGGAGCAAACGTCCGCCATGATGGGGCTGCCCGTCTCGGTGCCGAGCGTTCATTACCCGCTCGGGGGCTGGCTGTGTCCGGCGCAGCTCACCATAGGGTTGCTCGAGAAACTCCGTGAGGAAGGCAAATTAACCGCGCATTTCAATCACCGCGTGACGGCCTTGAATTGGGATGCAGCCAACCAAGTGTGGCACCTCAGCGTTGCAGAGCGCCAAGCCGAACACCAATGCGTGATCGTTGCCAACGGCCATCAGTTTGATGCCTTTGAGCAGACTCAATCGCTGCCACTCGGCAAAGTCAAAGGTCAGGTCAGTCACATTCCGACCAATGACACACTCCAACAACTGCGCACCGTGCTGTGCTATGACGGGTACATGACCCCCAATAACCCAGCCTCAGGCACCCATTGCATCGGCGCCAGCTATGATCGCACGCACCTCGATTGCGAATTCGACCCTGCCGCGCAAATCGAAAACGGCGCCCGTCTGACAAAATGTATTGCCGACCAACACTGGCCAACATTGGTCGATACCCGCGACAACGCCTCTCGCCAAGGCATTCGTTGTGTTAGCCGCGATCACTTGCCGTTTGTGGGAAGTATCGGCAACCTAGATGCGATTTTGCGTCAGTATCATGACCTCGTCCATCAAGATGAGCAGCATGCCGAACCAGTCGCGCAATATCCGCACTTGTATGGCTTGCTGGGATTGGGCTCGCGCGGCCTCAGCTCCGCGCCATTGCTGGCGGAAGTGTTGGCCTCCATCATTTGTGGCGATCCGCTGCCGCTGCCCGTCGATGTGATGGAGACGCTGCACCCAAGCCGCATGTGGGTACGCCGCTTGCGCAAAGGCAAAGCGCTCAGCGAACAATAATCGCGCCCATCCGCCAAAATACAAATCAGTAGACACACAAGTCAGCAGACACAAAAAAGCCTCGCAATGCGAGGCTTTTTCTTGATGAAAACTGTGCAAATTATGCCAGTGTTGCCACCGCTTGTTGAATTTCAGTGGCGATGGCTTCGTTGGTCACTTGACCGCTTGCGAGATCAAAGTTGTCGTAGAAGCTTGGTACAGAAACCGACGCTTTGACATTGCCACCAAAGAATGGCGCTGAACCTTTTGCCGCCGCCAAGACTGATTGTGCGCCGCCAGGGCCCGGTGAGGTTGCAAGGTAAACGGCCGGTTTGTTTTTAAACATTTCACGATCGATACGTGAGGCCCAGTCAAACAAGTTTTTGTATGCCGCTGGGTAGTGGCCGTTGTGCTCAGCAAAAGAGATCACAAACGCATCAGCTTGCGCCAAATCGCGTAGGAAGCCTTGTGCACCTTCAGCTTGGCCAATCTCTTTTTCAAGATCTTCACTGAACATCGGAACGTTGTAGTTGTTGATGTCCAGAACCTGAACGTCAGCGCCATCGATGAGATTCGCTGCATAGGTTGCCAAAGCTTTGTTGATTGATGTTGAGCTAGTGCTAGCCCCAAATGCGATAACTTTCATGCTGATATCCTTAAGTGCTCATTTGATGAAACTAGATTAAACATTCAGCACGCCAGCCACAACCGTAAAAATTGTAAGGAGTTATTCGAATAAATTGAATGACCCAGACGCAACCTGCCACGGCGGTCAATTACACCAACGCCACCAGTTCACGCCACAGATCCGAGACAATCACGCGGTCGGCCGGATTGAGCTCTGAACGCGCCGCATCCAAGCTCTGTTCAATGCGATTTTTCAGCTCTTCCACATCCTGCACACCGTCGTCTTCACACGCCGCCGCCGATAACGAGATATGACCACGCAGATACCCTCCCGCAAACAATTCATCAGGGGAAGCGGTTTCGATGCGGGTGTCGATCAGCTCAAGGAGTTTTTCTTCAAATTCAATAATCATATTTATCTCGTTACTTCACTAAAAATTGGTCTGCGGTTAAAGGTGCGATGTGGTAAAAAGCGCGCAGTGCCTCCGACAACATCTTCACTCGCTGCGGCAATCCATCGGCTAAAATACGCAGCACTTCTTGATGCACCGTGTGCATAAACGCCAGTCGATCAGGCTCAAAATCGCCGTTGAGGTTGTCACAACTGACGGTAAAAGGAAACCCTGCACTCCGTGACAAAATCCATTCGTATGCCTGTGGGCGTACTTCCACTTTCTCAAACGCCGCTTGAACCGCCTCCGTGCGGCCATCCGGTTCATACCAATAGCCAAAGTCTTCCAATAGACGGCGCTCTGGCCCCGCCACGCACCAATGGGCGATTTCATGCAACGCAGAGGCATAGAACCCGCGCGCGAAGATGATGCGGTGATAAGCAACGCTATCATCGGCAGGTAAATAGATCGGTTCATCGCCCCCGAGTTCCAACTGGGTGTTGAATGAGGCAAAGAACGTCTCATTAAAAATGGTGATCAAATCTGTGTAGTGATGAGTCATAACATTACGGCTAACGATCCTCGACGCGGTGCATTCTGGCGATTTTTTTGTTCCGGGTAAAGATTTGCAACAAAGTTCATTAGTTTTAGTAATCCGGCAAACGGTTTCTTTGCACAAAATCTCATTCGTCAACGACGCACTTTCCCTCTACACTTGCGCCTTTTACGGCGCATACGATTCATAGGGTCTTTTTCGATGCTTTTGAGTGTTTTATATATTATCGGGATTACCGCAGAAGCCATGACAGGCGCATTGAGCGCAGGCCGACGCAAAATGGATTGGTTTGGTGTCATGCTGGTTGCCAGCGCAACCGCCATTGGCGGGGGCACGGTGCGCGATATTCTGCTGGGTCACTACCCGTTGGGTTGGGTGAAACATCCAGAATACTTGGCCATCACTTGCTTAGCAGGGGTTCTGACCACCGGCATTTACCAATGGGTAATCAAACTCAAAGGACTGTTTATTCGCTTGGATGCGCTGGGGCTGATTGTGTTTAGCATCATCGGGACCAAAGTTGCGATGGGCATGGGCCATCATGCGATGATCTGCATGGTTGCGGCGCTGGTCACAGGGGTATTTGGTGGCCTGCTGCGCGATTTGATCTGTCGTCAGCAACCTTTGGTGCTACACGATGAGCTTTACGCCTCGGTCACCTTGGTCGCATCCGGTTTGTACTTGGGCATGCTAGAGCTGGGCATCAATGACGTCACCACCACCATCGTCACCTTGGTGGTCGGTTATACGCTGCGCATGGCGGCTGTCCGCTTTAAATGGCGCTTGCCGTCATTCCATCTGGAAACGGAAAACTCATTGCACTGATGCATTGCATTGAGCATTGATACATAAAAAAACGCCCCTATCATTGGGGCGTTTTTGTTTGATGTTTGTGGTGCGATTAAATCATCGGCGTTTCCGTGTGCACGCCGTGGTTTTGACCACGGTGACGCAACAGATGATCCATCAACACAATTGCCAGCATTGCTTCAGCAATAGGCACTGCGCGAATGCCCACACATGGATCATGACGACCTTTGGTGATGAGCTGCGTTGCTTCACCCGTGCGCGTGATGGTGTCGCCCGGAACCGTGATGCTTGATGTGGGTTTCAGGGCAATGTTTGCCACCACATCCTGACCGGTTGAAATGCCGCCAAGAATGCCGCCCGCATGATTGCTTGCAAACCCTTCTGGCGTCAGCGGATCACGATGTTGGCTGCCTTTTTGCTTCACCACATCAAACCCGTCACCGATTTCTACGCCTTTCACCGCGTTGATGCTCATCAGCGCGTGAGCAATATCGGCATCCAAGCGATCAAACACTGGTTCACCAAGGCCCACTGGCAGATTGGTTGCTACAACCTGAATCTTGGCACCAATCGAATCGCCCTCTTTTTTCAGATCGCGGATCAGTTGATCAAACGCATCCACTTTGTCGACATCCGGACAGAAGAACGCGTTGTTGTCGATTTCATTCCAGTCCACTTTGTCGATCGACACATCCCCCATCTGTGACAGGTAGGCGCGAATCTCAACGCCGAATTCCTGCTTGAGGTACTTCTTGGCAATGCCACCTGCCGCCACGCGCATCGCGGTTTCACGTGCCGACGAACGGCCGCCGCCACGGTAATCTCGAATGCCGTATTTCTGATGGTAGGTGTAATCCGCATGACCCGGACGGAACTTGTCTTTAATGTCGGAATAATCTTTGGAGCGTTGATCGGTGTTTTCAATCAGCAGTCCAATCGAGGTGCCGGTGGTTTTGCCTTCAAACACCCCCGAAAGGATTTTCACTTCATCCGGTTCACGACGCTGTGTGGTATAGCGCGATGTGCCCGGACGGCGACGATCCAAATCCACCTGCAAATCTGCTTCACTGATCTCTAAGCCCGGAGGGCAACCGTCAACGATACATCCCAGTGCGATACCGTGACTTTCCCCGAATGTCGTCACTCGGAAATGTTGTCCGATACTATTTCCTGCCATTACTTCCTCAAATTAGCTTTCCGCAAGCCTGAACGTTTGGCTCGCGGCACACATTACAATTCTTCGTGGATTCATAGTCGCTTGATTACGAAATGATGTAAAGCCCCAAAATCGAACAATTTTGCGAGGCACAAAAAAGCCGGCGCAATGGCCGGCTTAGGTCGTTAATATGGGTAATTTGAGCGGCTTAGTCGCGGTAAAGCGAGAAATCGCTCGCGCATTCCACCAGTTGTTCACGGGTCAACAGGAACACGCCGTGACCGCCGTTTTCAAACTCCAACCAGGTAAACGGAATGTGCGGATATTGATCCATCAAGTGCACCATGGAGTTACCCACTTCACACACCAGAATGCCGTTGTCTGTCAGGTAGTTTGGTGCATTCGCCATAATGCGGCGCACCAGTTTCAGGCCGTCAGTTCCGGCAGCCAAGCCAAGTTCTGGTTCATGTTTGAACTCATCAGGCAGGCTGTTCATGTCTTCCTGATCCACATACGGTGGATTGGTGACGATGATATCGTACGGCGCTTGCGGCAAATCACGGAACAGATCCGAGCGGATCGGGAACACTTGTTGCTCCAAACCGTGGTCTTGAATGTTTTGCTCAGCCACTTGCAGCGCATCGGCTGAAATATCAATCGCATCCACTTCGGCATCTGGGAACGCATGCGCACACGCAATCGCGATACAGCCACTGCCAGTACACAAGTCCATAATACGAGTCGGTTCATTGATCAGCCACGGTTCAAACTGGGCTTGAATCAACTCACCAATCGGTGAACGTGGCACGAGCACGCGCTCATCGACGAAAAATTCTAAACCACAGAACCACGCTTTATTCGTCAGGTAAGCGACTGGGGTACGGTCTTTGATTCGTTTGATGACACGTTCAACCACGCGCAGACGTTCACTGCTGGTCAAACGCGAGTTCAACACGTGAGGAGGCACATCAATCGGCAAATACAGCGTTGGCAGAATCAACTGAACCGCTTCATCCCATGCGTTATCGGTGCCGTGACCGTAAAATAAATTCGCAGCATTAAAGCGGCTCACTGTCCAACGAATCATATCTTGAAGCGTATGCAGTTCAGAAACCGCTTCATCCACAAAAATCTTATCCAAAATTGCCTCCGAAAAGCGCTACAATACTGCTAATTCCGATTAACCACAGAATATTTATTCCCTAATGAGCAAAAAAGACACCGATTTCAACGACGATCATGATTTCGATGCTGATGATGATTTCGCTTTATTTCAGGATGCAGTAAAGGGCGTTAAAAAGTTTTCGCAGGATACCATAATCCAGCAGCCAAACAGAAACCCCAAACAAAAAGAAATCCGCCGTAGCGCACGCGAAGCGCGAGACAACGACTTCTATTTTTCCGATGAGTTTGTCCCCATGCTGAGCGAAGAAGGCCCGATGCGTTATGCCCGTAGCGATGTCTCAAAGTACGAAGTCAAACGCCTGCGACGCGGCGTCTACGTGCCAGATGTATTTCTTGATATGCATGGCATGACACAACAAGAAGCCAAACGCGAATTGGGCGCGATGGTCGCATACTGCATTAAAGAAGGCGTCCATTGTGCTTGTGTGCAGCACGGGATTGGCAAACACATTCTGAAACAGAAAGTGCCCTTGTGGCTGGCGCAGCATCCCGAAGTATTGGCGTTTCACCAAGCGCCACTCGAATTTGGTGGCAATGGCGCATTACTGGTGCTGCTGTCGGTGCCGGAGAAATAACACAACGCCCCAATCTTTGGGGCGTTGTTGTTGATGGGGTCAGTAGCGCATGTCCGGCGGAATCGGCATGTTCTCGTCTTTCAATTGTGGGCGCTGGCCGCCCTTGCGTCGATATTGTTTGAGCTGGAATACGTACGCCAACACTTGCGCGACCGCCACGAACAAGCCATCCGGAATTTCCTGCTCCAATTCAGTGGTGTGGTACAACGCACGCGCCAAAGGCGGCGCGGGAATAATCATGATGTCATGCTCGCGGGCCACTTCCCGAATCTTCAAGGCCAAATGGTCGATCCCCTTGGCGACCACCACCGGCGCTCTATCGGTATTTTGCTTGTAGCGCAACGCCACCGAGAAGTGATCCGGGTTGGTGATGATGACATCGGCCTGCGGCACATCGGCCATCATCCGTCGCTGGGCGGCTTCCCGTTGCAGCATACGAATTCGACCCTTCACTTCCGGTTTACCTTCCGTGTCTTTGTATTCGTCTTTCACTTCCTGCTTGGTCATTTTCAGTTGGTTGGCGTGTTGCCAAATCTGAAACGGCACATCAATCGCCACCACCACCAGCAACGAACAGCTGATCAGCAACACGAAGTTGAGCAGAATATCCAACGCATGGAAAATGTTTTGCGGGAAAGTATCCAGGCTAAGCTGAAACAGATCCTGCTTTGACGCTTCAATCAAATAGAAGGCGACGCCGGCCACCAGCAAGACTTTCAGAATGGATTTGAGCAACTCGACCCAGCTTTGCAGGCCGAACATGCGTTTCAAACCGCTCAGTGGATTCATTTTCGAGAACTTTGGCATCGCCGCTTCGGCAGAGAAGTTAATGCCCCCCACCCCAGCGGCGCCAATCAGCGCCGCGACAAACAGCGTGATGAGAATCAGCAGCAGCGGCAGGATCAAATTGACCATCGCACCCGAGACGATATCAAACAGTTTGTTGACGTCGAAAATCTCTTCGCGGCTCAGATTGAACAAACGCCCCATGGCAGCATACAACCCGCGTGCGAGCGCATCACCGAACCACATCAGTGATAATGCGCCCACCACCAGCACGGAAACCGACGCCAACTCCTTCGAACGCGCAACCTGGCCCTTTTCTCGAGCCTGTTGCAACCTTCGGGGCGTGGCCTCTTCGGTCCTTTCTTGTCCGTCTGATTCTGCCAATTCAGCCTCCTAAACGGGTCAACACGCGAGACGAATCAGGCGACAGACTTGCTGCTCGCCCTCCGCCCAGAACAGTTCATAATGCGAGAAAAGTCCGCTGAGGATGTACCAACACAGCAGCAAACCAACCAACAGCGCAAATGCAAAACCGAGTGAGAAAATGTTCAACTGCGGGGCCGCCCGCGTCATGACACCAAACGACAAGTTCACCGTCAGCAGCGCGACAATGCCCGATAGCGACATACTCAGCGCCACTTTGAACATGGTGCCAAGCCATAGCGCCAACTCACGAAAATCAACCGCAGTTAACGAATGAGTACCAATCGGTAAGCTCTTGAAGCTGAGCACCACCAGATGAATCATTTTTAAGTGCCCGTCGCTGACCAAAAAGAACAGCGTGGCCAGAAACATGAACAATTGACCGAGCAGCGGCGTGTTCTGGCCGTTGGCCGGATCCACCATCGATGCAAACCCCAAGCTCGATTGCATGCCGAGGATTTGCCCCAGCATCACGAAAGTTTGAATCATAAACTGCGTCACCATGCCCATCGCCACCCCGATGATGATCTGATTCAGCGTGGTCAAAAAGCCATTAAACGACAACAACTCAAGGTCGGGAGGCACTGCAGGAATCGCTGGCATGACTGCAAACGTGATCGCAAGCCCAAGGTAGAGACGAATACGGGTGGAAACAAAACGCGCCCCGGTCACCGTCATCACCATCAACATCGCGGAGATACGGGCGTAGGGCCAAAAGTAGTTGGCAATAAACTCAAGGATGACGCTGGTTGGGTACTCCATAAGCCGCCCTAATACAGCACCTGAGGCAAGCGCTCAATCATGGCGAAGAAGAACTCCATCATCATCTGCGTCATCCAGTGGGCAAACAACATCAGCGCTAACAAGGTCACAATCAGACGCGGCAAAAAGCTCAGCGTCTGTTCGTTAATCGAGGTGGCGGCTTGGAACACCGCCACCACCAAACCAATCAGCAAGCTTGGCACAATGATCGCACACACCATGATCAGCACCATCCACAGCGCATCACGGAACATTTCGACAAAGACTTCAGGTGTCATGATCGTCCCCCGCTACATGGCAAAACTGCCGGCCAGCGTCGAGAGGATAAGGTTCCACCCATCCACCAACACAAACAGCATCAGTTTAAACGGCAATGAGACAATCATAGGCGACAGCATCATCATACCCATCGCCATCAGCACCGAGGCGACCACCAAGTCGATGATCAAGAATGGTAAAAACAGCATAAAACCAATCTGGAACGCTGTTTTCAGCTCCGACGTGATGAACGCCGGGATCAGCACCGCCATCGATACATCTTCCGGGTTTTGCACTTCTGCGCCCGCAATATTGACGAACGTTTCCAAATCTTTGACGCGCGTTTGCTTGAGCATGAAGGCTTTCATCGGCTCCTGAGCGCGATCAAACGCCTGGCGCGCCGAAATTTGCTCATTGAGATACGGCTGAATGGCCTGATCATTAATCTTGTTCAGCACCGGCGACATGATGAAAAAGGTCAAGAAGATAGCAATGCCGACGATGACTTGGTTAGATGGCGTCTGTTGCAAACCCATGGCTTGGCGCAGAATCGACATCACCACCACAATCCGGGTGAACGAGGTCATCAAAATCACCATCGCAGGCAAGAAGCCCAGCATGGTCATCAGCGCCAGAATTTGCAGGTTGACCGAATAGTCTTCGCTGCCATCCGGGTTGGTGGTCATGGTGAACGCAGGAATGCCGCCGCTGCCACTCGCACTGCCCAGCGCCATGGTGCGGGAATTGCCCTGCTCTCTTTCCATCGCAGACACCGTCACACTGCTCGCTCCGGCGGCCGTGGCCGGAATCGGCGTCTCTAACTCCTGCTGCGCACTGGCGAGCGGCGCAAACAGCAGCGCGCTCAACCACATCACCATCGCCACACGGTGCGTGAGCACCGACAGCACATTACTCAGACGTTTTCTTATCATGCTTTTTCAGTAGCTGCGTCAATTGGTTCGAGAAAGGCGTTGACTCCAGCTCCTCCTGCTTGAGTGGCGTTTCCAATTTTGAAATCAGTTGAATCGACTGCGATGTTACGCCGATCAGAAATTGTGCGTCACCGGCCTGCACAATCATCACCCGCTCTTTGGTACCGACGGGCAACTGGCGAACCACGCTCAGCCCCTTTTGCTGGCCAAATGCAGGCACGCGCATGCGTTTCAACAGCCAAGCCATAAAAAGGATCAGCGCAATAACGAACAAAAGCGACCCGAACGTGGTCGCTAAATCCAGTGATGTGTTTTCGGCCGCCAACGCAGGTGCCGAAAACAATCCTAAGCTTATGAACTTTTTCATAAGCTATCTCAGTTTCTTAATGCGTTCAGTCTGGCTGATCACGTCGGTGAGACGAATACCAAATTTGTCATTGACCACCACGACTTCGCCATGGGCAATCAAAGTGCCGTTCACCATCACATCCAGCGATTCACCCGCAATGCGGTCCAACTCAACCACGGACCCTTGGTTCAATTGCAGCAGGTTACGAATACTGATTTTTGAACGCCCAACTTCCATGGAAATGGTCACCGGAATGTCCATGATGGTGTCGAGCTTACGACGTTCATCATCGGAAATTGGCGAGGTGGTGTCTTTGAGTTCATCCAGAGGTGCCGCGAGCACTTCATCGACATCGATGTCTGGCGCGGAAGGATCTTCGCCCAGCGCCGCTGCCCACTCATCTGCCAGCTTTTGATCATCTGATTTTGACATCTTTGTTACCTATTGTTTTATTCTACCGTTTCTTCATCTTCATCCTCGTCGTTCTCCAGCTCAGCAATAATATCTTTGCCTAAGAACGCAAGGTCGGTTTTCACCACATCCGGGCGACGGATTTTTTCGGAGACCTGGACCGCCAGCTTCTCTCCCGAACGTCCCATTTTCACGCGATACGTCGGTAATTCTTCGACGAACATGGTCGCATGTTCGGGCATTTTAATGGGAATGATATCGCCGACTTGCAGCTCCATCAGATCGCGCAGGGCCAAATCTTGTTCCAGTAGATTCACACGAAAATTCACCGGCACATCCATGATTTCTTCCCGCAGCGCAGAACTCCAGCGCACGTCGGTTTCCATCTTGTCCGATTGAACACCGGCATCGAGCAGCTCGCGAATCGGCTCCACCATGGAGTACGGCATCACAATATGGAAATCGCCGCCCCCGCCATCGACTTCGATGTGGAATGAACTGACGACGATCACTTCAGTCGGGCTGACGATGTTCGCCATGCTGGGGTTCACTTCGGAATCGAGGTACTCAAATTCAACCCCCATCACCGGCGCCCAAGCGTCTTTGTAATCACCAAACACGATTTTAAGCAGCAACTGAATAACGCGACGTTCAGTCGGCGTGAATTCGCGCCCTTCAATCCGCGCGTGATAGCGACCATCCCCGCCAAAAAAGTTCTCCACCAAGATGAACACCAAGCGCGCTTCCATGGTCACCAAAGCCGTCCCTTTTAACGGACGAAAACGCACCATGTTCAAACTGGTCGGGACATACAGCGTGTTTTGGTATTCACCAAATTTCATCATCTGCACACCGTTGATGGAGACTTCGGCGGTTTTGCGCAGCATGTTAAATAAGCTAATGCGCATGTGACGAGCAAAACGTTCGTTGATCAGCTCCAGCGTCGGCATTCGGCCACGCACGATCCGATCTTGCGACGAGAAGTCAAACGAGACCGCACTGGCGTCCGAGGTGTCTAACTCTTCTTCGGCTTCATCGACACTGTCTACCCCGTGGAGCAGCGCATCGATTTCGTCTTGGCTTAATAAATCAGTCACGAGTCACCTACTGCATTACAAAGTCAGTAAACAGAACGCGTTCAATCACCGGTTGACCAACCACTTTGGTCATCGCCGCTTTAATGTCATCGGTCGCTTTGTCACGCAATTCCACACGTCCGGTTGCGCTACGCAATTGCTCCACAGTGGCAGATGCAAACGTTGCCAACAACGTACTTTCGACCAACGGCGAGTGGTAACGCGCCAAGCCTTCATTTTTGCTGCCGCGCACCATCAACTGCACTTTGATCTGCACCATGCGATCACGCGTATCGCCGCTGACGTTAAACACGAACGGCTGAGCGATGTTGACGTAAGACACCGGGTCTACGGGAGCTGCCGCTTCTTGAGTTGTTTCCGCTTTCGCGTCTGCACCGCTGTCTGAGCCCATGAGGAAGAAAGCAGCACCGCCCCCGCCAAGCAGCAACACAACGGCCGCCACAATGATGATCAGCAGTTTCTTTTTGCTCTTCGGGGCGTCTTGTGGGAGTTCTTCAACAGCCATAACCTACTCTATGTCGTTATTTTCTATTTAGTTTAAGCGTAATAACTGATTCCATCACGCTTTGATGCCACATTCAAATCAAGTTTGACGTCTGTATCAATATTTTCTTCACCGCCAAAGTGCTCATTGCCTGCCGATTGACCAGACTGGCCGCCGCTTCCCGCCGCATAGCGCTGCTGCTGCCCCGAGTTCTGTTGCTGCACCGACGTATCCGCCAGTTGCACGCCTTGCTGAGCAAGCATTTCTCTCAACCTTGGCATCGAGTGTTCTAGCACATCACGCGCCTGTTGGTTTGAGACGGTAAATTGCACGTTTGCGCCATCGCCATGCATGTTCAGGCGAATGTGCAAGCGGCCCAATTCTGGCGGATCAAGACGAATGTCAACATGCTTTAAGTTTTTCGACATCATGACCTGCACGCGCTCGGCCAATTCATCGGCGGTCATTTCTTTGCTCAGTTGCATCGGCACCGATTGCGGCTGCTGCACTTGCTCACCACGCAGATTCTGCGTCACGTTTAAGCCTTGCTGACCCGCCGCAGCGGCCACTTGATGGGCGAAATGGCCATCACTACCAGTGCTCCCCTTCACATCCTCAATGCCACCCAACCCTTTGGTTTGCAGCGCCGCTTTCAGCATCGCTGGGGTAAGTGACTCTGCTTTGCCCGCGAGCTCAGCATGCAGCATGGGAACGGCGTGGCTTGCCCCCTGTGCGGGATGCGCCGAAGGATGGGCAGCATCGGCTTGCGCTACGGGCTGACCTTGCGCCGCTAACGCGTGTTGGGTCTGTTGTAATGAAGACTGCGCTTGCTGCTGTTGAGCCGATGTTGCATGCTGCGCTCCCGACGCGAGGTGCGCTGACACTGCTGATTTGGCTTTCGCCCCATCCTCATCGCTCACGTCATCTAACGGCGCATGATGCGCCTGATCGGCATTGGCTTTGGCCCACGGCATTGCCGCGGCTTCCATCGGTGACAATGGCTGACTGTTTGGATCCGTTGCGCCATCTACCGGTCCGGCTTGGGTCTGAACAGCCATGAGCGCCGCCATGTCACTGTCGCTCAATGCATGGATATTTTTGTTCGCTTTGGCTGCTTTCAATTCGGGTGACACGTCGTCTTCTGCGACCGAATTAGAGACCTGAAGGCGCTGCGCTTGCAACGCCTGAAGTTCATCCTCACTCAACGATTCAAGTGCGGGATCTTGCTGGGCTTGAAGCTGCGCTAACGCATCATCAGTTATCGCATCGGCCTGCACCTTGCCACCACTGCTGGCTTGTTCAGTGGCAACCGAGGCGGCCAGCTCACTTGTAGGAACCGTCTGAGGCAAACTCTTGCCGTTGTGCTGAGACAAAGCTTGATTCGCTTGTTGCAGCCGACCGAGCAACGCGCCACCGTCGCTCATCGCCTGAGCCGTTTTGGCGGACGTTGCAGCGTTAGCTTTGTTCGCATCGCTGGCGACAAAACGTTGTAAATTCTTTGGAATTTCAGCACGTTGCTTTGACGTATTCGCACTGTTGGGTTGATTTTGATTGGCTTTGCTACTGTCGGCAGGCTTGCCTTGTCTGAGCACGGCATCAGTGCTGGTCGCAGCTGTATTTTTGGCGGCTGCACTTTTCGCGGGATCAGCACCGGGGGTGGCAACTGGCGTCACTTGACCCGCACTCACTGATGGCGTGGCCACCTTGGTGTTTGCATTCGCGTTGGCGTTTCCAGTGCCAACACGCTGACCTTCCGCGTTAGGTGTCGCGCCAAAGAAAAACGCAGACAACTGATCCAAAAAGCTCCCGTTGTCTCCGGCGTCACCCTCTTTAACGCTTTGTCCAGCAACGCCTTTAGTCACCGCGGTGACTTTCGCATTATCAACTGAAGAGGTGGAATTGACGTTCATATTCACTTAGCTCGCATTTCGTACTGCATCAAACGCTACCGCAAGACCGGCTGTCAGTAGCACAGAGTTTTCAAACTTATTGCGTGTACTTTTGCAAAAAACACGCCAATTCCATCTAATCCATAAGGAAATTAGCGAAAGTTGGAATCAGCACGACGTCGGTTAAAGCTGAGTGTTGAAAATTCATCCATCAGCTTCTGTTCACGTTTTTCTTGCAGGCGAGCTTTTTCCGTGTGCTTCTTCTCAATCAGCCATTCGTAGGAGCGGCGCTGCTTGCGCACTTCCATCCAATGCTGTTCACAGTTCTCGACCTGAGTTTTGAAGTGCTGCTCGGCATTGCGCTGTTTGGCTAGTGTTTCATCGAGCTGTGTTAAAAAGCGGTTCAAGTGTCCATATTGGCTAGCGGTTAACCCGGCTTGACCGCGCTCCACCAGTTGCTGGCAATATTCGAGTCGATATTGCTCAATCTGCTTTAACTGATGGTAGTAACCGTCAAGCTCACTGCGCGCTTTACCAAGCGCCATCACAGCTTTGTCTTCGTTGTCTCGTGCTTGATCAAGCAAAAACTCCAGCGCGTTATCCATTCACCTACCCCAAACTCAAGACGTTTTTCAGCATGCTCACGCACATCTCGTACGGCACGGAATCTTTCATGCCCTGTTGCAGGTAGTTGTCCAGTTTTGGCTTCAAGGTAAAGGCGCTATCGATGGCCTGATCGGTGCCCGGCTTGTACGCGCCAATCGACACCAGATCTTGGTTCTTGCGGCAAATCGACAGAATCTGACGCACGGCTTTTGACATCAGGACATGTTCATCGGTGGTGATTTGCGGCATGACCCGGCTGACGGATTTCTCGACGTCAATCGCAGGGTAATGACCGGCATCGGCCATTTCACGTGAAAGTACGATGTGACCATCGAGGATTGCCCGCGACGCATCGGCAATCGGGTCTTGCAAATCATCGCCTTCGGTCAGCACCGTAAAAAATGCGGTAATTGAGCCTTGATGCGGGCCGCCGTTCCCGGCACGTTCCACCAGCGCAGGCAGTTTCGCAAACACCGATGGCGGATACCCTTTGGTCGCTGGCGGTTCACCGACCGACAGCGCGATTTCACGCTGAGCCTGAGCGAAACGGGTCAACGAGTCCATCAGCAGCAACACATCCAAACCTTGATCGCGGAAATACTCCGCAATGGTCAGGGCCGTTTGGCACCCTTTCAAGCGCATCAACGGTGACGCATCGGCAGGCGCCGCAACCACAACAGAACGTTGCCGGCCATCGACGCCTAAAATTTCTTCAATAAATTCTTTTACTTCGCGGCCACGTTCACCAATCAGCCCGACCACCACCACTTGCGCTGTGGTGCCGCGCGTCATCATGCCCAGCGTGACCGATTTACCCACACCGGAACCGGCAAACAGCCCGATACGCTGACCTTTGCCAACGGTCAGCAGCCCATTGATTGCTTTGATACCCACATCCAGCGGCTCGCTGATCGGTTTACGGGCCAGCGGGTTAATCGGCTGCGCATTGAACGAGGCGCGTTGGTCGGTATAAATCGGCCCCAGCCCATCAAGTGGATTGCCCACACCATCAATCACGCGCCCGAGCAGTTCCATGCCCACCGACAAACCAGCTTCTTCAGTGAGCGGCGTCACTTTTGCACCGGGCAGGACACCCGTGATCTGTTCACTCGGCATCAAAAACAGACTGTCCCCAGAAAAGCCCACCACTTCCGCTTCCATTTCACCGGACATGGTTTGCACTTTGCACAGCGAACCTATCGGCGCTCGACAGCCAGTGGCTTCAAGCGTCAGCCCCACCACGCGAATTAACTTACCGGACGCCACTGGGCGACTGGTGAGTCCTTCGGTTTTGTACTGCGCTAAACGATCCGCCAGTGCCAGCATTATTCATTACCTTGTTGATGACGATTGGTGCCACAAAAACTGTGTAGCACGTTGCGAATGCGCTCTTCCATGCGGTAGTTCACACTCGATTCCGCCGCTTCAATTTGCACATCGCCCCGATTAAGCGCGGGCTCATTGACCAACGTCCAGTGACGCTGCTCCAGCTCTTGCTCGCCGTACGCTTGTTTGATGATGTCGCCATCGTCTGGATTGAGTTTGAGCGTGATGGCGTGGCCTGCAATCGGCAGCGCTTCCACAGAAGCTTTGACGGTGTCGAGGATGACTTGCGGATTGGTCTGCACTTCAACGTGCACCACTTCTTTCACCAGCGTCAGCACCATGTCCACCAGCTGTTTTTCCACCTGCGCGTTCATCAGCTCCAATGGCTGCGCAAACTGATTGGCTAGACCGACGAAGGTATGGACATGCTCTTCAATCACCGATTGACCCGCTTGCAACCCTTCGTCTTTCCCGGCAGCCAGTCCTTCTTCATGACCTGCCTGAAAACCGGCCTCTTTGCCTTGCTCGAATCCTTGCTGATAGCCTTCGGCTTGCCCCTGCTCAAGACCTTCCTGATGGGCAAGCTGCTTGATCAGTTCGATGTCTTGCTCAGTCAGTTGAACCGGCTCCTCATTCTCCGGCTCATCAAAACTCGGCATCCAGCTGGGATCGTAGTTCATCGCCGTTTCACGGGCGTGTTTATGCGTTTCCGCGCCATAGTCTGGCAGCCCCCACTTTTTCGGAGGCTCCACTGTGTTATCCGACCCTAAACGAATAAAACCGCGTTTTCTATCACCTGACATGGTTCACATCCTACCCAAAGATAAAAAGGGCCCGCTGATTCAGCTGGCCCTTGGCATTACAAGAATTCGTCTGCCCCGCCAGACAACATGAGTTCTCCGTTGTCGGCCATTCGGCGGGCAATCGCCAAAATTTCTTTCTGCGCCGCTTCCACATCGGAGACCTTGATGGGCGGCATCGCCTCGAGGTCGTCTTTCATCAGTTCAGCAGCACGTTTCGACATGTTCTTGAAGATCTTGTCGCGCAGCGTATCGTCGGCGCCTTTGAGTGCTTTTTGCAGCACATCTTGAGGCACATCGCGTAGCAGTTTCTGAATCCCTTGGTCGTCGACTTCGACCAAGTTCTCGAACACAAACATCAGATCCTGAATCTGCGTTGCCAAGTCTTCGTCTTGGTCGCGCATCTGGTCCATCAACACGCCTTCGATGTTGTTGTCCAGGTAGTTCATGATATCGGCGGCGGCTTTCAGGCCGCCAATTTTCGCAGCTTGCGCGCCCGCTTGACCAGCGAACTGTTTCTCCATGATTTCGTTCAACTCCGCCAATGCCGATGGTTGAACTTCTTCCAAGTTGGCAATTCGCATCATCAAATCAAGGCGATCCCGCTCAGAGAACTGCGCCAGAATCTCGGCGGATTGATCCGGTTCAAGGTACGACAACACGATGGTTTGAATTTGCGGGTGCTCGTTGACGATGATACTCGCCACCTGACGGGGATCCATCCACTTGAGTGAGTCCAGACCTTTTGAGCCAGTGCCGAGCAGAATTTGATCCACCAAGTTATTGGCTTTGTCTTCACCCAGAGCGGCGATCAACGCATTACGCATGAAATCTTCGCTGCCCATACCGATATTGGTGTACTTCTGAATATCTTCCAAAAACGCGCGGTGCACGGCACTCACTTTGTCTTGGCTTAAATCTTTGGCGCGGGCCATGGCACTCCCCACGCGCTGAACCTGTTTCGGTTCTAAATGACGAATAATACCCGCAGCGTCTTCTTCATTGAGGCTGAGCAGCAAAATGGCAGCCCGCTCTTCGCCGGGAATATTGGAAATATCAACCGATGATTCGACCACTTCACCACCATCTTTTTTTACGATTTCGTTAGGCATTTTGCATCCAGTTCTTCACAACTTGAGCCGCCAATTCAGGCTCGTTGGCCACCAGAGCACGTACTGCTTTCAGCACATCCTCATCCTTGTGTAGATTTGGCAGGTCGATGCCTGAACCAAATTCGAACAACTCGCCACCTTCAATGTCTGAGCCAATCAGGCTGGTTTCACCATCCGCACCGATAGGCAACCCATCCGGTCCGTACAGTTGTTCGTCGTCTTCTGCCGCTGGGTTGAGCAGTTTCTTCAATGCTGGACGCACCAGCACCAGTACCACCACAATAATCACCAACGCACTTGCCAACCAACGAATCCAATCGCTAAAGTTCGGGTTATCCCAAATCGGCACATCCGCCAATTGGTCCATCTCCGGCTCAGCAAACTGCATGCTCAGCACATTCAGCAAGTCGCCACGATTTTCATTGTAGCCAACGGTACCGATCAGCACCTGACGAATCGAGTTCAGTTCACTCTCGCTCAGTGGCGTATAAGTCACTTCACCGGTATCAGCGTTAACGCTAGAACGGTTCTTCACCGCGACCGCCACGGTTTGACGATTAATCACCCCGGTTTGTTTGCGTTCATGACTGATGGTGGTATCCAGCTCAAAGTTACGCGTGGCTTCTTTGTGCACGGAGCCTTGCCCCATCACCGAACCATCTTTCATCTGCGCCACATCTTGCGGAATCGACGCATCTGCCGGCGGTTGGTTACTCAGCGCACCCGGCACGCCAGCAACCACGTTACCGTTGTTGTAATCTTCCAGTGTGTATTCACTGCGAGTGGCAGGCGTGTTCGGATCGAAGCGCTTGCGTGTTTGTTCAATCGCACTGAAGTCGAGTTCAATGTCCACCTGCGCGGTGTAGTTGCCTAACCCCAAAATCGGAATGAGGACTGAATCAATTTTGTCACGCAGGTTTTGCTCTTGTTTGCGCTCCAGCTCTTGCTCTTTGCGACGAGCGGCCGAGACCGGATCTTGCGAGCCTGAGCTCAGCAGACGACCGTGTTGATCGGTAACCGTGACACGCGTCGGCGTCATGCCCGGTACGGCACTCGCCACCATATCAACGATCGAATCGACTTCTTCTTGTTTGAGGTTAGAGCCTGTGCGCAGGGTTAAGAAGACCGACGCGGAGGCTTCTTGATTATGACGCACAAACACGCTCTGTTTTGGCAACGCCAACAACACACGTGCTTTGTTCACTTGACGCATCTCTTCAATGGCTTTGCCGAGCTGACGCTCGCGGCTCAGTTTGAGACGCTCTTGCTCAAGGCGTTGAGACACACCAAAGCCCATGTCTTGCAGCAGAATGTCATCTCCCGCTTGACGAGACTGGTTAAGCCCGGCGCGAACCATGTTGAGTTTGATGCTGTTGTAATCGCTGTTCGGCACCAGAATGGTATTGCCGTCCAGTTTGTAGGTCTGTTTCTGTTGGTCGAGATAATCCAACACAGGGATCAGTTCTTCGGTTTCATAGGCGCCCAGGGGACGCATTTCTGGCTCTTTGACCCAGAAAAAGAGCATCACAATCAAAGCCACACAGATCGAAATCGACAGCACCAGCACAATCTGACGCAGCAGGTCGAGGTCGCCCATGGCAAAATCAAGTTTGGAGGAGCTTTTTTCGTCTAAATCCGGGTTTTGCGCACCACCGTCAAGATCGGTGCTGGACACCAATCCATGTTCACCGCCGTTAGACAGTGCCAGATCCGTCGTTTGCTTATCGTCAGCCACAGTTCACACCCTACACTTACACTGGCATGTTCATCAGTTCTTTGTACGCTTCAACAAGCTTGTTGCGCACTTGAATCGTGGCTTCAAAGGCCACACTCGACTTGTTGCGGGCGATCATGACGTCCGACAGGGAAACCCCTTCGTCCCCACGGTCAAAACGCATCTGTAAATCGCTGGAAGTTTTTTGCAGTCCGTTCACATTATTGATGGCTTGAGTGAGCATATCGCCAAAGTCAGCGCCAACTTTTTGTCCTGTTGCTGCCGGACGACTGTTGGCCGCTTCCACCATCATCGCCTGCATTTCGCTTTGTATGCCGTCTAGTCTCATCATTACCTCTGATGCCAATTCTTTGACTCAAACCATTCTCTGTGTATGAATGCAGCAATTACTGTGCCACACTCCGTACGACTGCCGTTAACCCGGAATATCGATTCCCGCATCGCGCATTTTAGCTAGTTTGTAGCGCAATGTGCGAGGACTAATCCCCAGCTTTTCAGCCATTTCTTTGCGGCGTCCGTGACATTCCACCAAGGTTTCCATGATGATGGCGTATTCCTGATCGCGCAGCTCACCCCCCAGGCCCGCGCCTGTGTTGATGGATTTGGCAAAATCAACGTCCGCCACCGGTTTGATTTCTGGCGTGGCAACGTCTCCCGTTTCCACCACCCGTTGCAAACTTGACGCATCCTGCCAATCAAGCCCTTCCAACAGAATGTGCTCTTGGTCGATGTTGTCTTGTTCACTCAAAATCAGTGCGCGCTGAATCACGTTGTCGAGTTCACGCACGTTGCCCGGCCAGTTGTAGCTCAGCAGTTTGGCGATCGCTTGAGGCGACACGGTAGGCACCGCCAACCCCAGTTTCTTACAGTGACGTTCCACCAGATGATTGGCCAGCGGCTCGATGTCCCCTTTGCGCTCACACAATGCAGGCCAAGCGATGGGGAACACGTTCAAGCGGTAGTATAAGTCTTCGCGGAATTTATTTTCTTGCACATACGCTTTGAGATCGCGGTTACTGGTCGCCAGCACGCGCACATCCAGCTTGATGCTCTTGCGGCTTCCTAGGCGTTCCACTTCGCGCTCTTGCAGCACACGCAGCAATTTGGCCTGTAGGTTTAAGTCCATTTCGCTGATTTCATCGAGCAAAATCGTCCCGCCCTGCGCCTGTTCAAATTTGCCCGGACAAGCTTGCACCGCGCCAGTAAACGCGCCTTTTTCGTAACCAAACAGCGTGGCTTCGAGCATGTTATCTGGAATCGCTGCACAGTTGATAGCGACAAACGGGCCATCTTTGCGTGGTGACGCGTTGTGGATGTAACGAGACATCACCTCTTTGCCCGAACCACTTGGACCCAGCACCATCACATTGGCATCGGTTTTGGCCACTTTGTCGGCCAGCAGCAGTAACTTTTGGCTTTTCTCATCCGCCACCACCGCATCGCCGTTGTCGTCGGATTTCACCGGCGCGTAGCGACTAACCATGTTCAGCAGCACTTCTGGCGCAAATGGCTTGGCCATGTAATCAATTGCGCCCTCTTTCATCGCCGAGACCGCATCTTCAATGTTGGCGTAAGCGGTCATCAGCAACACTGGCAAATTAGGCCAATGCTGTTTGATGTTGCGCAGCAGCGCCAAACCACCCATCCCCGCCATCTGCACATCAGACACCACGATATCCACTGGGTAAGTTTTCAGTTTCACCAAAGCGTCTTCGGCGCAATCGGCTTCCAGCCATTCATAGCCAGCCAGTGCCAAGGTATCGACCAGAGCTTCGCGTAAACCTTCGTCATCTTCAACGATCAGGACTTTGCTTTGAGCCATCATCATTCTCCAGTGTCTGATTGAGAAATAGGTGATTGACGTTCCAGAGGCAGACACATGGTGAAACATGCGCCATCCCCCGGTTCAGAAATCAATTCGAGGCGGCCGTCGTGTGCACGACAGACCATTTGTACCACGGCCAGACCAAGTCCCGTACCCTGAGAGCGGGTGGTAAAGAATGGCTCCATGATTTTTTGTTGGAGCTCTTTCGCCACGCCGGGGCCATTGTCCTGCACCGAAATTTTGAGTTCGCCGTTGACCGGACGGAAAAACACGTCGATTTGCGCGCCCTTGCCAACGATTTGGATCGCGTTCATGACGAGGTTACTCAACGCTGAGGCAATCGCATTGACGTTGCCCAACAAAAGCGTCTCTTCCTGCTCCACTTCTTGACCATAATCGATGTGACTGTTTTTCACCGCCGTTTCGATCATTGGCATGAATTCGGTCACCAAATCTGCGATCGTGAACGGCTTAATCACTTTGTTGTCACCACCTTTGGCAAACAACAGCATGTCATTGACCTGCTTTTCCAAGTCATGCAGACGGTCGAGCAATTTGGTCTGAAAGCGATCGCGCGTCGGTTGCGGCAGATTCGGAGTCGATAAGTTGGCGGCGTAGAGCATCGCACTCGACAGCGGGGTACGCACCTGATGCGCCAAAGACGCCACCATACGACCCAGCGATGACAAGCGTTGCAGATCGCTGATGCGCGATTGCAGCAGACGCGTTTCGGTCAGGTCCGTAATCAAGATCAGTTGTCCGGTCGCCGAGGCTGAAATCGCCAAACGCACTTTGCGTCCGTTACGCAGTGAGATTTCATGCCCGTCGTCTTCACGCGGCGCAAATGCCGCTTGAATCACGGTGTACCAACGTTCGCCGACCAGTGGCACTTCCAATAAACGGCGTGCTTCCGGGTTGGCTTCGCGCACAATGCCTTGCGTATCTAGCAAAATCACGCCAGCGGGCATCACATCCAGCACCTGTTGGTAGCGCTCGACCTGATGTTCTAATGAGTCTAAATGTGAATGCTGCTCTTGCGCTGCGTCTTCCATCGTCGAAAATCTGCCTTTAAATACAACAATAGCCTGACACGCAAGATACATGCCAGGCCATTTCTATTTATTTTCAATTACTTATCGCAATGACAATAAATTGACTCACCAATTGTGAGGTTTAAATCAACGTTGCATATTGTATTTGCGCATCTTTTCAACCAGTGTCGTGCGGCGCATACCCAGCATGTCTGCGGCGCGAGCGACGACACCGCCTTGCGCTTCTAACGCCTGATTAATCAGGTTCACTTCCAAGTCAGCCAACAGCTCTTTCAGGTTGACCCCTTCCGGTGGTAACGACTGCGGTGCATCCAAACGACTATTGAGCTCTTCTTCCTGATCGAAACTGAATTCTTCCGAGAAGATATCCGACAGCACGTCGCGTTCTTGCTCTTCAACGGAGCTGAAACGGCTCGGCTCGGGTTGGAATTCGGGAATGTCGCTGTAACGGTACTTGGTTGGCAGATGGTTCACATCGACCAAGCTATTCGGATACAAGATCACCATGCGCTCGACAAGGTTTGCCAATTCACGCACATTACCCGGCCAATCATGTTCCATCAACGAGTTAATCGAACGTGGCGTAAAGCAAATCGGCAACCCGCCTTCCGCTTCCAAGCGCGTCATCAGCTCTTGTAGCAACAACGGAATGTCTTCTTTACGCTCTTTCAGCGCTGGCATTTCAATCGGGAACACATTGAGGCGATAGTAGAGATCTTCGCGGAAACGTTGGTCTTCGATCATGGTTTCCAGATGGCGGTGCGTTGCGGCAATCACGCGGACATTGGCTTTGATGGTGGTGTTGCCACCGACACGTTCAAAGCAACGCTCTTGCAGCACTCGCAGCAGTTTGACCTGCATGCTCATCGGCATGTCACCGATTTCATCCAAAAACAGCGTGCCACCCTCAGCCAGTTCAAACCGACCTTTGCGTGACGTGATCGCGCCCGTAAACGCGCCTTTTTCGTGTCCAAACAGCTCACTTTCCAGCAACTCGGCCGGAATCGCGCCACAGTTGATCGGCACAAATGGCCCATTGCGACGAGAAGAGTGATAGTGAATATTGCGCGCAACGACTTCTTTACCCGTGCCCGATTCACCCAGAATCAGCACGTTCGCTTCCGTCCCGGACACTTGTTCAATCAAATGACGCACTTCTTGAATGCCGTGGCTCTGACCGACCAGACTACGAAATAAGGTGTTTTTGCGGGCGGTTGCCAGCACGTGAATGCCTTTACGCCCTAAGAATTCTTTGCAGTGTCTCAATGCTTCGCTCAGCTGCGGGTAATTGAGCGGAAAATCCAACTCACCCACAAACTGCGGGAATTCTTCCAGAGAGTATGGCTGCTTATTCGCCATTAAAAGTGGAATGTGATTGGCCTTTGAAAGAGACTCAGATAGTGATTCAGGCAACGCCTGAGATTGAATCGAACCAAGAATGCATCCAGCCCACACAGCAGACCAGTCAATCTGATCCAACTGAGAAGACTCAATCACCTCACATTGCTCTCCTACAAATTCTAATATGGTACTGAGACTCAGACGAATAGACGGATCGTCCTCGATCACAAGTAGTTTTGCTAAACCTTGCATAGGTGAGAATATTTGCCTTAATTCTGGGATGTTGTGGTTGCACCTTTGAAAATCATCGACAGGCCTTTGATATTTTAATACTCGCCTGACTAAACGATAGACAATCTGTGGAATTCAGCAACAAAAAAGCCACTCGGCTAGTTAGTGGCTTCTATTCTATTTAATTAAAAAAATAAGGCAACCAAGCAATTAGCTGGTGTGATGTTAGTTATAAGTTTCAGAAATATCTCACAGTCCCACTTCTGAAGCGGTCAAATTGTGATACTCCGCCGGGATCTGATCCCAAGCCGACTTAATCTCGCGAATAATGTCGATCACATCGTCCAATAGCTGCGGTTCATTCTGATGGTTTGCTGCCGTGATCTGCGTGATCATGAACTCGTACAACTGATCGAGATTTTGCGCGATATCGCCGCCATCATCCATCGAAAGGCAGCTACGTAGGCTGATAATGATATCTAACGCCTTACCAAGACGTTCACCTTTCGCCGGGATGTTGCCCTGCATCATGGCCGCTTTACCCTGAATCAAACGCTCGATAGCACCGGCCATCAGCATTTGCACGATTTTATGCGGTGAGGCCGCACTGAGCTGGCTATCCACTGATACTTTTTTGTACGCCTGTAAAGAACCACGCATAGTCTTCCTCTTTATAAAAACTTTTTGTATTGCTGAACTGATTTATTACCGTGGCGATATTTATGAAGCGTTTTGCCTATCGCGGCGGTTTTTAACTGCATCAATTCAACAAGATGTTGTGTATCTTGAACGGCATCACGCCACTCATTGGAACGCGCAAAGCCCGGATGCTCTGACACGTAGGTCAGAAGCTCCTGCAATAACTGTTCTCTTTTATCGACCAGCGCGGTAATTTCTTCACTGTTTATGTCATCAACTGCAAGCTTTTCTTTCATTTGGTGATTCAAATCACACAATGCTTGAAGTGTATTCATCATCTTACTGGCCCAATGCGTTCATCATGCTCGCCAGTTGCGACTGCATTTTGCCGGTGGCATCCTGCATGGCCGAAAATTTGGCATGGGTGCGTTTTTCCAACGTGTCCATGCGGCGGTCAAGCGCTAGTTGGTCGTCCGATAAACGACGTGTCTGCTCACCCAAACTTTTTTCACGCGTGCGAATCGAACCGGTCACGCCCGTCATACTCTGAATCGCATCTTCGACACGTTTGGCAAAGCCGCGGTTGCCGCCAAAGAAATCACCCAGCTTGGTGAAGTTATTATTCAGCTGGCGATTGAGCATATCATAATTGATTTCCAGCGTCCCTTGACGGGTCGTGGTGATGCCAAACTCAGTCAGGCTTTTGATCTCGTCCGGCGCTTGCTCGATCGCCGATGAAAAGACCGCTTTCAAACGCGAATCGGCACTACGCACAATGCTGTCACCCGCCAGCGGGCCAGCAGCGCCTGTGCGCGGATCCACGCTGCTCAGTTGTTTGCTGATTTGGAAGAACTGGTTATAGGCCGCGACAAACTGTTCGATGTCGTCTCGCACGCCATCGCGATCGTATTCAATCCCAATTTCTGCTGGGCGTTCACCGGTGTTGGTTTTGCTTTTGAGGGTCAAATCGACGCCGTCAATCGCATCTTCAATCACGTTGTTCTCGCTGGAAAGTTTCGCCACACCATCGAGCAAGACCAATGAATCTTGCCCCGCTTGCACTTGCGTCATCCCTTGATACGTATCAAACGATTCCTGCGCAGCTTTCAGCTTGGCTTGCACCGCTTCCGCTTTCTCAATCGCTTCGCGTTCTTGCGGCGACATCTTCGCACGTTCAGCCTGCTTGGCCTCTTCCGGCGTCATTTTGCCGCTTTTCACCGCTGCATCAATCGCCGCTTTCTCTTTGGCCAATTGTGCATCCAGCTTCGCCTGTGCCTCTTTGGGCGTGACATACGAATCGGTCAGCGTACCAGAAGCCGTATTGTTCCAGCCGGGAACATCTGGTGCTTTTTCGCGCGCTTTGGCATCCAGTTCGGGTTCCGGCTCTGAATAAGAATCGAGCAAAGTGCCGGAGGCGGTTTCTGTCCAGCCGGGAATGCGATCTTCCGGTTTAAGGTATCGATTGACCTGAGACCCCGCCGCCGCGGCTGCTTTCAGCGCAGCATCGGGTAATTCGCCCGGGCTACCTTCGGGTTTTGGTTCGCCATCAGCTGCATTTTGCGCCGCCTGGTCAATGTGCTCTGCCACGGATTGATCCACCTCACGGGCGGCATCGCCGATCTTCTCTGCCACTTTAGCGGCAATTTTTTGCTGCTCCGGCGTGAGAGGGGCAAGGAGTTGCTGCGCTTCCGCGCGTGCTTTTTCTAAATCGTTGACTCGGTCTTCGAGCGTTTTGTATTCCAGACGTTTTAATGCATCACCGGGCTGAGCTTCTGCGCGCAGACCAATGCGATGTTCTTGTCCGGATAAATTGGAAGCCACAATCAGACGCGGGCCGTCAACGTCGTTGATGACGGAGGCGCGCACACCTGGGTTGGCTTTTTCGCCGTTGATGCCGCGAACGATATCAATCAGCTTGGAATTGGCATGTACATCGACATGAAAGGATTTGTTGCCTAACGAAATATGCAGCTTACCCGGCCCAAATTGAGCGTCTTCCGGTAACACCTCAGACGCCAACTTATGGCTCTGAGCAAGCTGCAACACATCGACGGCGTATTTGCCCGCAATGGCATCGGTGGTCGCGGTCGCTGAGACGGCCTTGTCGTCAGAAGTATCGACTTTGCGCGCAGCAAAGGCCTTCTCCTGACGAAAGTTCGTCATCAGATTTTTCATCGTATCCAGCGACTCTCTGAGTCTGCCGTAGGCACTGATGCTCGAATCAATTTCGGTTCGCTTATTGTCAATGCTTTGCTGCTTAGGCACACGCTCCGCATTCACAATTTTGCTGACCATTGAATTGATATCAAAGCCAGTGTTCATCCCCATTGGGCCTAAACTCATCCAATCACCTCAAAAAATACGATTACGCCTTCACCACTAACAGGCCCGATTTATGGTTCTGTTCCTTGGCGAGACGCCGCAATACTTCAAGCATTTCCTCTTCTGGGATCTGACGAATGATGTCGCCGGTTTTGGCTTCATAAATCGTCACCACTTCGCGTCCAGATTCTTCATCCACTCTGAACGCCAGCCCCTTGTTGATCGAATTGACGAAGTCGTTCATTCGCTCAACAATTTTCGCGCGTTGCTCCTCGTTGACCCGTTCCCGCTCGCGAGATTGTTCAACGGCAGCTTCCAGCATTTGGTTCTGGCTGCGTTTCAGCTGTTCAGTCGCGTGCTCCGACGTTTTTTCTGTGCGTCGCACGGGACGGTAGTCTTCCCTTGAATCAGAAGCGCTTTTCACGCTTTCGTTTTCTGAAGCAAGTTTAATGCCACTTTGCGAGCCGTAAGGCTGGATGTTCGATGTGTAGGATGGTACTTCCATAACAATCTCCCTTCCACCTTATAGGTAGTTTCATACCACGTCAAAACTACCCATGAAGCTCATTCACCCGAGGGATTAACCCAACAGGCTCAGAGCTGCAGATGGTGACTGCTTCGCTTGTGCCAACACAGAGGTACTCGCTTGCTGCAGAATCTGTGACTTGGTCATCGCCGTTGTTTCACGCGCGTAGTCGGTATCTTTGATACGGCTGCGAGACGCGTTCACGTTTTCGTTGATGTTATCCAAGTTGCTGATCGCGTGACCAAAACGGTTCTGGAAAGCACCCAGAGACGCACGTTGGCTATCCACAGATTTCAGCGCGCCGTCCAGAACGGCAACCGCTTCTTGTGAACCGGCAACGCTGGTCACATCGATGTCTTTCACGGTCACTTCTTGAGCCGCGCCAAAGCCGATCTCAGAACCCAGATCACCACCAATGGTCACATCGCCAGTCACTTTTTGTGAGGATGCGAACAGTTGCAGTTTTCCGTCTTCACCGACAGACGCTTTCACGTCGTCGCTTTGACCGTTGATGTAAGTCGCGACTTCTTCCAGATCATCACCACTTTTCGCGGTAATGGTCAGTTCACGGGCTTCGCCCTGTTTGTCAGTATAATTCAGGGTTAGGTCTTTCGCGTCGCCAACCGTCCAGTCAGCTGCTTTGCCTTCCTGAGCACGGTAAGATTTACCGCCCATCGCTGCGTTGTCTGAACGCATGTTCCCCATGGTTAGGTTCACTGCTTCGCCAGAATCCGCACCGATTTGGAATGATTTGCTACCGAACGTGCCGTTCAGCAGTTTGTTACCACCGAAAGAGGTTGTTTCTGCGATACGGTTCAGTTCGTCGTTTAGCGCAGACACTTCTTCTTGAATCGCAACACGCTCAGAACGTGAGTTTGAGCCGTTAGACGATTGCAGTGCCAAGTCACGCATACGTTGCAGAATGTTGGTGCTCTCATTCATTGCACCCTCAGCGGTTTGTGCAATAGAGATACCATCATTCGCGTTACGTACCGCCATGTCCAGACCGCGACTTTGTGACGTCAGTCGGTTTGAAATTTGCAGGCCGGCTGCGTCGTCTTTCGCGCTGTTAATACGGTAGCCCGAAGACAGACGTTCCATAGATTTCTGAACACCGTCAGCTGCACCGTTCAGGTAACGCTGGGCGGTCATCGCCGAAACGTTAGTACTTACGTTGATTGCCATATTGTTGATCTCCTTAGGCGGATAGTTAGTGTGCCTTCGAGTCTCTCACCTCTCGTCAGCACACCTCATTTCTCTCGTATCCTTTAACGGCCCGAGATTCATATCCTTTAGGAAAAAATTTGGCTTTTTTTAAAATAATTTCGAATCGCTTAAAAAACGTGATGATGAACACATAATCGCAGGCATAAAAAAATCCAGCCGAAGCTGGATTTTTCTGTGACGCTTGGGGATTAACCCAGCAGGCTCAATGCCGCTTGTGGCGCCTGTTTTGCTTGCGCAAGTACAGAGCTTGAAGCCTGAGAAAGAATTTGTGACTTGGTCAGTGCAGTCGTTTCTTTCGCGAAATCGGTATCTTTGATACGGCTCTTAGACGCATTCACGTTTTCGTTAATGTTGTCCAAGTTGCTGATTGCGTGGTTGAAACGGTTCTGGAATGCACCCAGTTCTGCGCGGTGGCTGTCTACGTATTTCAGTGCAGCATCCACAATCGCGACGGACTCTTGAGCACCACCGACGCTGGTGACGTCGATTTTATCAACAGTCACTTCTTTGCCTTCTTTCATGCCCAGCTCACCGGCCAGACCGCCGCTGAACGAAACTTCGCCAGACACTTTGTTGTTTCCTGCGAACACTTGCAGTTGGCCTTTTTCGTTCACAGACGCTTTCACCATGTCGGTTTGACCGTTGATGTAAGTCGCCAGCTCTTCGATGTCGTCGCCCGCTTTCGCGTTGATGTTGATCGACTGCTCGTTGCCTTTGTCATCGTTCAGGGTGATGGTCAGGTCGTTTTTACCCTGTTCAACGCTCCAGTTTTTGTCTTTCGCGTTTTCAGCTTGGTAGCTTGAACCACCCATCATACGGTTGTCGCTGCGCATGTCTTTCAGAGACAGCATGACCGCTTCACCGTTGTCCGCACCAATCTGGAATGATTTGGTTTGGAATGTGCCGTTGAGCAGTTTGTTACCACCAAATGATGTGGTTTCTGCGATACGGTTCAGTTCATCGTTCAGTGCGGTCACTTCTTCTTGAATCGCCACACGCTCTGCTTTTGAGTTCGAGCCGTTAGACGATTGCAGTGACAAGTCACGCATACGTTGCAGAATGTTGGTGGTTTCGTTCATCGCACCTTCTGCGGTTTGCGCAATTGAAATACCGTCGTTTGCGTTGCGTACTGCGACGTCCAGACCACGGCTTTGCACGTTTAGGCGGTTTGAGATTTGCAGACCCGCTGCGTCATCTTTCGCGCTGTTGATTTTGAAGCCAGATGACAGACGTTCCATTGAGGTTTGCTGAGCGTTGCTCGCGCTGTTCAAGTAACGTTGTGCTGTCATTGCTGATACGTTGGTATTTACATTCACTGCCATGGTGATTTCTCCAATTGATTTTCCGATGTTTCCGGTTTCCGACGTCTCGGAAAACCAAGTAGTTCTCTCAAAGTTACTTTCTTTAACGGCGCCCCCCGAAAAAGCTTTAGGAAGTTTTTAAGATTTTTTTGAAAAAACTTCCGTTGGTAGGGCAAACGTGATGAACAAAGAAAAATATGCAAAAAAGTGTTTTTTATCGCTAAAGCTTTTCAGGTGCGCGTCGATACAACTCAGTTTCACTTAGCTGCTAAGCAGCGTCAGCGCTACGTTTGGTTGATTTTTCGCCTGTGCCAATATAGAAGTGCACACTTGTTGCAGGATCTGCTGTTTGATCATTTGTGTGGTTTCTTTGGCGTAATCCGTATCTTTGATTCGGCTTTTCGACGCGGCGAGATTTTCATGTACGTTATCGAGGTTACTCACGGCATGACCAAAGCGGTTCTGAAGCGCCCCCAGCTCCGCGCGATGGCTATCGACGTATTTCAGCGCCGTATCCAACACCGAGACGGCACGCTGCGCGCCGCCAACGGAGGTAATGTCGAGGTTGTCGACCGCTTCATACCCTTTCAAATTCATCTGCAACTCATCAGCTAAATTGCCGCTAAACGACAAAGTACCTGCGGTTTCTTTGCCGGCCATATAGAGTTGCAATTGGCCTTTGTCATTGACCGACGCAGAGACTTTGTCGGTCTGACCATTAATGTAAGTGGCAAGCTGCTCAATATCGTCCCCTTGCTTGGCATGAATGTGGATCTGCTCATCCTCGCCCTGCGCGTTGGTAAACGATATTGTGAGTTGATTCCGCCCAGCCCCCACCTGCCACTGGCTGTTGGCTTCGCCAGCCGCCACATAGCTGAACCCGCCCATATTGAGGTCATCAGAGCGCATGTTCTTGAGCGACACCTGCACCGCTTCTCCCGATGACGCGCCAATTTGGAACGACGTTTGACCAAACGAACCATTGAGCAATTTTCGACCACCAAAAGAAGTCGTTTCAGCGATTCGGTTCATTTCATCATTCAAAGCGCCCATTTCTTCCTGTAAGGCAACGCGCTCCGCTTTGCTGTTCGAGCCATTGGCCGATTGCAACGACAAGTCGCGCATGCGTTGCAGCAAACTGGTGGTTTCTTGCATCGCGCCTTCAGCGGTTTGCATGATGGAGATGCCATCGTTGGCGTTGCGTACAGCGACATCTAAGCCGCGCATTTGGGATTCAAGGCGATTGGAAATCTGCAACCCTGCCGCATCATCTTTCGCACTGTTGATCCGGTTGCCGGACGAGAGGCGTTCTAATGATTGATTGAGCAGATCGGTCGCGGTGTTTAAATGTCGTTGAGCGACCAACGCCGAAACATTTGTATTAACCGTGATAGCCATGCGGGTGACAGAGTCCTTGGATTGAATGCTTTACCTGTATGACTATCGACTGAAGCGGGGAAATCTTTAGCACAAAAAAGCCAGGCAGAACGCCTGGCTGTTTGATTCGACACGGGATTTAGGCTTTCAGGCTGAGCGCCTGCAGCATCTCTTGCGATGGCGCAAAGAAATACGCCCCGGTCACCGCTTGCGTAAAGCGCAAGAGTTGGTCAACTTTACCATCGGTCACACCGTACATGCTTTCCATCATGGTTTTGATGTTGTGCAGCGTGTGGCAGTAAGCAATAAACAGCAGGCCATGGTCGCCACTGGCGGTGCCATACGGCAAGCTGTGACGCACGATCTTCAGGCCTTTGCCTTCCTCTTTAATGTCCACGCGGCCCACGTGAGACGCAGCAGGTACATTATCGAGTTCAATCGAATCCGGTTTGGTACGGCCAATCACTTTTTCTTGAGCCGACAGGTTGAGGCGGTTCCATGCAGGCAAATTGTGTACAAAACGCTGCACCATCACGTAACTGCCACCGGCGAATTCGCCATCCGCCACCACCGCGACTTCGCGACGTTTCTCGTCTTTCGGGTTCTCCGTGCCATCAATGAAACCGGTCATGTCACGAGCATCCAGGTAGCGGAAACCGTAAGTTTCATCGACCACATCAACATCTTCGGCAATGTCGGTTAAACATTTACGCATCACGTAAAACAGTAAGTCGTGGCGTTTTGCATGGCAGTGGATCAGCACATCGACATCCGTGCTTGGCGCCATGGTGCTGCCTTCGCCCAACACTGGAAAGTCAATCAACTCTTCTGGCATCGGCGCTTCAAAACGCTGCCAAAAGGCTTTGGTAAAGGCTATGGAGAGCGTCAGCTCTGCGCCCGGTTGATTGGCATTCACTTCGTCCACCAAGGCAGGCAAGGCTTGCAGCTGAGCAAGTACCTGCGCGTGGTTGTGTTTGATTTTTAATATGCTGTACAGAGCAAATGGCTCCGCTTCTGGCAAAATAGCCGACTGTGGCGTTGACATGTTGTCCTCACTTTTTCTTTTTTGCTCAGTGTGTACCCAATACGGTCAAAGGGTATGCTTCAAATTCATAGTCTGTGTTGATACTGATCATGGCTTGGCCATCAACGGCGACAAAAAACAGTCACGCACGCTGCGACTACGATAAACGTATAAAATTAACCAGAGTAGAATCAACAAAGTAAGTGCATTTGTCCAGTGGAAGGCACCGTGCTGTAAGTAGACATGATAGCCCGTCTGAAGAAACTGCGCGACCGCGGTCAGCAGTGTCACCCAGCGTCCGACATGGCACAGCGCATTGACCCAGCGTCGCTCCGGATGGCGCAAACTGATAAGCCACATCAAGGCGATGCTTGGCACGCCCGCGGCCAAGCCGAGATAGAGCGCCGTGTTGCCCGGATAGACAAAGCTCAGGATCTGCGATCCGCTGTCGCGGCTGACACCGGCCACGACAAACACAATCCAAGCCCGAGCCAAAAACAGCCATCCCAGCCACAACCAAATCGGGGCTTTCAGAAAGCCATGGGTATCATATTGTTCTATCGCGTAACGCACGTTGTTTCATCGTTGGTGGTGATTGCCCTTCACTTTAGCGCAATGATTTCAAATAGCTATATCTCAAGGTCAGTTTTTGGTGACAATCAAGCGTCGTGATACTCTAACCAAAACACAAGGGACACTCACGATGACCAATAAAATTGTTCCATCCCCACAAACGCAACAAGAAGCGATGAAAGTGGCGAAAGCAACACAGAAACCCGGACAAACCAAAGAACAAACCAAGCTGATCGCGCAGGGCATCGAAAAAGGCATTGCGCTCTATAAAAAGCAGCAAAAAGAAAAAAGCCGTCAAGCAGACCGCGCACGTAAAAAAGCGATTCGCAGCAAACCGTCTGTCACAGCTGATGTGGGCGATGTTGACCCGTCGTTTGACACCGAAACTACCCCCACCGCCACTCGGTCATGGCTGCCATGGGCGCTGCTGGCCGCCAGCTGGCTCGGGTTCATTCTGGTTTGGATGCAAAACGCCGCATAACCGCCGCCGTATCATCCCCGCAATATAGTGCAGTTGACGCGTGAATATGCAGCTTGATGGCAGGCTGTGTATTCCACGTTAAATATGTAAACGATTCCAAATCATCCGTTACTTTCTTCCCACCCTGACTCATCACCCCATGATATGAATTGGATAATCAATTCACCAAAACTCAATAGATACGTTGAATAACTAAGCAAAATCGACTCAAAACAAATGATTTTTAGTAAATTCATTTGGCAAAGTGTGACAAAGCTAGCACCGATTAAATGTGGAAACGTTTACATTAACGCCCATCACGGAAACTAACTTTAGGAACAAAACATGTCTCACATTCAAAATGGTCTGAGCTTTATAGACATCATGGTGTTTGTTGCTTACGTTGCGATTATCATTGCGGTTGGGCTGTGGGTCTCGCGCGATAAGAAAGGCGTCAAGAAAAGCACCGAAGATTATTTCCTTGCAGGTAAATCCCTGCCTTGGTGGGCTGTGGGCGCCTCACTGATTGCTGCCAACATTTCTGCTGAGCAGTTCATCGGGATGTCAGGTTCGGGCTACTCGATTGGCTTGGCGATTGCGTCCTACGAATGGATGGCGGCCCTGACATTGATCATTGTCGGTAAATACTTTCTGCCGATCTTCATTGAGAAAGGCATCTACACCATTCCCGAATTTGTTGAACAACGGTTTAATAAAAATCTAAAAACCATTCTGGCCGTGTTCTGGATTGCACTCTACGTCTTCGTGAACCTGACATCCGTGCTTTATCTGGGTGGTCTGGCGCTAGAAACCATTCTCGGTATTCCATTGATGTACGCCATCATTGGTTTGGCGCTATTTGCACTGGTTTACTCCATCTACGGCGGCCTGTCTGCGGTGGTATGGACCGACGTCATTCAAGTGTTCTTCCTTGTCCTGGGTGGCCTGTTAACCACATACATGGCAGTGGGCTTCATTGGTGGCGACAACGGTTGGTTCAGTGGCCTATCCACCATGGTTGAGGCTGCGCCAGAACACTTTGAAATGATTTTGGATCAAAGCAACCCACAATACATGAACCTGCCGGGCATCGCGGTGCTGATTGGTGGTCTATGGGTGGCAAACCTGTACTACTGGGGCTTCAACCAATACATCATTCAACGCACACTGGCCGCGAAATCGGTTCCTGAAGCACAAAAAGGGATTTTGTTTGCCGCGTTCCTCAAACTGATCGTGCCATTTTTGGTGGTCATTCCGGGGATTGCTGCGTACGTGATCACCAGCTCTCCAGAACTGATGGCGAGCATGGGCGACTTAGCGACGCAAAACATGCCAAACGCCGCGCACGCCGACAAAGCGTACCCATGGCTGACACAGTTCCTGCCGGTCGGGATTAAAGGTGTGGTATTTGCCGCCTTGGCTGCCGCAATCGTGTCATCACTGGCATCGATGCTGAACTCCACCGCCACCATCTTCACCATGGACATCTACAAAGCGTACATCGCACCACAAACCGGCGATCACAAACTGGTGAACGTGGGTCGAATCACTGCGATTGTGGCCTTGGTTGTGGCATGTTTGATTGCCCCAATGCTGGGTGGCATTGGTCAGGCATTCCAATACATTCAAGAGTACACCGGCCTCGTGAGCCCAGGTATCTTGGCGGTCTTCTTGCTGGGTCTGTTCTGGAAAAAAACCACCAGCAAAGGCGCCATCACCGGTGTGGTTCTGTCGATTCCGTTTGCGCTGTTCCTGAAATTCATGCCACTGAACATGCCGTTCATGGATCAGATGCTTTACACCTTGTTGTTTACAATGGTCATCATCGCCTTTACCAGCCTGAGCACATCGGTCAACGACGATGATCCAAAAGCCATTACGCTGACTTCCGCCATGTTCGCGACTGGCAAGAACTTCAATATTGCCGCGTACGCCATCATGATTGCATTGGCAGCGTTGTATACTGTGTTCTGGTAACGAGCTCGGGCCGCTGCGCCCTGAGGTCTTCGCTCCAAGCCCTGTCATGTTGGCAGGGCTTGATCACTTTGTTCGCCACAAATCACGAGCGGGTTCAACATGCATCAAGAGTTACTTCCCAACATCGTCTCCTTCCTTCAAACCATGTCGCCGTTTGATCAACTCAACGCAGACACGTTAAATGCCGTCGCCGGATCCATCGAAATCCTCTACCTCGGCCAGCACCAACACCTCGAGCCCCTGACTGCGCCGCCACAGCATTTCTTATACATCGTTCGCACCGGCGTCATTGAACAGCGTTACCACGACGGCTCCTTGCGTTCGCGCCTTGGGGCTGATGATATTTTTGGGTTCAGTCAACACGATGGTGCCGCGCTCGATTACCAAGTGGTGGCGATTGAAAATTCGCTGCTCTACCGCATCGATTACCCCACTTTGCTGACGTTGGTGAACCCGTACCCAGACGTCATTGCGCAGCTCGCCCCCAGCATTTCAACACGCCTGATTCACTCCGTCAGTTTGCCGCATCCCGCGCAAACGGAGAGCATTTTTCTTCAACCGGTACGCAAGCTTGCCAGCCAAAATCTGGTGATGGTCACACCCGACACTCCCATTCAGCAGGCGGCCGATAAAATGAGCCGCGAGCCCAACAGCTCGTGTGCAGCCATCGTCGATCAGCAGCAGCGTTTAATCGGCTTGGTCACCGACAAAGACATGACCAAACGTGTGATTGCACACGGGCTGGATGTACAGCAGCCCATCGCCACCATCATGACGCATCAATTGCACACGGTGTCGGTCGATGACTTGGTGATGAAAGCCTCCGAAATCATGATTGTGCATCACATTCAAAACGTGCCCATTGTCGATGACAACTTCACTCTGCAAGGCATCATTACGCCGCAGCAATTGATTCAACAAAACAGCATTCAAGCCATCTTCCTGAGTGAAAAAATTAGCCAAGCACCTTCGTTGCCCGCGCTGGTCGCGCTCGCGGCAGAGCGCAACGCCATTTTCAGTGTGCTGGTTGAAAACGGCGTCTCCAGCGATGTGATCGGCAAAGTAATGTCGTTGATTTACGATGCATTTACCTGCCGCTTGCTGGCGCTAGCGGAGCAGCATCTCGGCGCGGCGCCTTGCGAGTATTGCTGGATTGCCGCCGGTTCTCACGCGCGCAACGAAGTGCATTTGGGCTCCGATCAAGACAACGCATTGATTCTTGACGATGGCGCAACCGAATCAGACAAAGCTTATTTCAGCCACCTCGCGATGTATCTGTGCAAAGGCTTGGATCAATGCGGCTATGCGCTGTGCAGCGGCCGTTTTATGGCGGCGACGCGGCGATGGTGCCAACCGCTACACGTGTGGGTGGAATACTACCGCAAGTGGGCACGCGCGCCGGAATACGAACACCTGCTCAACCTGAATGTCTTCATCGAAATTCGCTATATCGCAGGCAATAAATCCCTGTTTGATACGCTCAATGACGTGCGACTGCAGCAAATCACCCACAATCCGAAATTGATTGCCGCGCTGGTGACCAACGCCCTGCGCACGCGTCCGCCGCTGGGTATTTTCAATAATCTGGTGTTGAAAAAAGATGGCGACAGCGGAGAGAAAACACTCGACATTAAACACGCAGCGTTAAGCAGTTTGGTGGACATGGCGCGCATCTACACACTCAGCGAAGGCGGAGCGATGCAAGAGACGCTCTCGCGTTTGCTGTTTGTCGAACAAAAAGGGCTGATGAGCCATTCGTCGTATCTCGATTGTTTGGGGATTTATCACTTTGTGACCGGATTACGAAACAAGCACCAAGTGGAAGCGCTGCAACAGGGCAAACCGATTGATAACCTACTGCAACCGACGCGCTTTGGTAGTTTTGAACGGCAGCACCTCAAAGATGCATTTCGCATTGTCTCCGGATTACAAGAGGCACTTCGCATTAAGTTTGGTCAATAGTATGTTACATAAGCTAGGTCGGTTATCCCCGCTGAGAAAACTAGAGCAACACCGCTTGCAGATGCGCGAACACCACCTGCCTCTGCCAGCGTTCGTGCAGGCCATCTTGGAAACACCACTGCCGCAAGCTGATTTTGATGTTCGCCAACAACCGTTATTGAGTTTGGATATCGAAACGTCCGGGCTGGATGCCGAACACGACCACATCGTCAGCATCGGCTGGGTACCGATCGTGAATCAGGTGATCCGTTTAGCCGAGGCGCGCTATTTTTTAATCACGCCATCGGGCCAAGATGACCCACAACAAGTGGTGCTACACCACATAATGCCGCAAATGCAGCGGCAAGGCATACCCTTGGCACAGGCAATTGAGTTACTATTTACCCAATTGAAAGGCAAAGTATTATTGGCACATGGTAGTGTTGTCGAACGGCAATTTATTCACCATTTTATGCAGCAACACGGATGGCCCGATTTACCCATTGTGTGGCTGGATACGTTGAAAATAGAACAGGCATACGCGCAGTACGCCCCCTACAACATGCCCCATTCGAATGCGAACGATTGGCGCCTGAGTACCGTGCGAAAACGCTATCACTTGCCGGCGTATCAAGCGCACCACGCGTTGTCGGATGCCATTGCCACGGCTGAACTTTACCTCGCACAGCAAAATAGGCTATTTGCCAAAGCGTATGTTCCGTTAGAATTGCTGATGAAAGCCTCTGTGTAACAAACACATAACCGCCGAACGGCAAACAGAATTGAAAAGGTTAACCCCATGACAACTATTAAAGATGTCGCCAAGTCCGCAGGTGTCTCCGTGGCCACTGTGTCTCGCGTCATCAATAAATCGCCCAAAGCCAGTCAAGCATCGATTCATGCGGTCACGCAAGCGATGCAAGCTCTGGGCTATCGCCCGAATGCCGCGGCGCGTGCGCTGGTTAGCCAAAGCACCAACACCATGGGCGTGTTGGTGTCTGATGTTTCCGACCCATTTTTTGGCACCCTCGTCAAAGCCGTCGATACCGTGGCGCGCCACAATGGCAAACACCTGTTGGTCGGCAATGGTTACCACAATGAAGAAGACGAACGCCGCTCGATTGAATTGCTGATCAACAACCGCTGTGACGCGCTGGTGATTCACGCCAAAGCGTTGTCCGATGAAGAGCTGATCGCGTTTTCCAAAGAGGCCAAAAGCATGGTGGTGATCAACCGCCATATTCCGGGGCTGGAAGATCGCTGTATTTCGCTCGACAATCACAAAGGCGCGTTCATGGCGACGGAGTACCTGATTCGTCAAGGGCACAAAAAAATCGCCTGCATTGTTTCCAACCACGCGATTGCCGATGCCGTTGAACGTGAAACGGGCTATCAAGATGCGCTTGAAGCCCATCACATTACATTGCCTGACACCTACATTGCGTATGGCGAACCCAGCAGTGAAGGCGGCGAGCAAGCGATGTTGTCGCTACTCACCAAAGGCATCGACATCACCGCGATTGTGGCCTACAACGACAACATGGCCGCGGGCGCGCTGTCGGTGATGGAAGAGAATGGCATTGAATCACCGGGGCAAATCTCGATCATCGGTTTTGATGACGGCTTGATTGCTCGCTACGTGAAACCTCATCTGACAACCGTCCGTTACCCCATTCAGATGATGGCCGAAACCGCCGCGCAGCTGGCGCTGGACTTGTCAAAAGATGACACCTTAAATGACGGCAGCCCGAAACGTTATTCACCGACCATGGTGAAACGCGATTCGGTGAAGTCACTCAACGACTGACGCGCCCCACCCGCACCGCCATGGCGGCGTGACGAGAACACAAAGCGAACACAAAAAAGGCTTACCGCGCGGTAAGCCTTTTTTCATACTCATATGTGAGGAATGGCCCCACGTGTCATCCCCTTTAGGAGTCATTGCCTTTGGGTCTCATTACCTTTGACTATCGTCCGTTCACTTGCCCGCATTGCGGGAAAAGATCCCCATAGGCAAAACGAAAGCCGCACCGAAATATCACTCCCCCAAGCATAAATCGGCTTGAGCGTTCTGGCGGAGTCCTTGACCAGTCGCTCACCTCTGACACTTTCGATTGCCATGGGAAAATGGCATCGTGCCGCGCACATCAATCAATGCCCGCAGACTGCTCACGATCGCCATTCAAGTGAGACTCACTCGAATGCGTTAACGAGTCCGGCGCCATCTTTGGCCTGACACACGTAAATGGTTTCTTTGAGTCCGGTCGCCGCTTGATACTGCTGCTCAATCGCAGCGGTCACAGGCGCCACCAAGGCAGGCGGCATCAAGGCGACCACACAGCCACCAAAACCGCCGCCAGTCATGCGCACGCCGCCTTGATCACCAATCACCTGTTTGACGATATCGACCAAGGTATCAATCTCTTTGACCGTAATCTCAAAGTCATCACGCATGGACGCGTGAGACGCCGCCATCAACTGCCCCAAAGTCGTCATGTCGTTGGCTCGCAGCGCTTGTGCCGCGGCTAACGTCCGGTCATTTTCCGTGATCACATGACGCGCCCGTTTGGCCACCAACTCGGGCAATTCCGCTTGGCGACGTTCAAACGTCTCGATCGTCACATCACGAAGCGCTTTCACGCCAAAAATCTGCGCCGCTTCTTCACACTGCTGACGACGGGTGTTGTATTCGCTGTCCACCAACCCGCGTTTTTTGTTCGAGTTGATGATGACAATCGCCATGTCTTCGGGCATGGAGACGGCTTGTGTTTCGAGACTACGACAGTCGATCAACAGCGCATGATTCGCCTGCCCTTCGGCAGAAATCAGTTGATCCATGATGCCACAGTTGCACCCCACAAATTGGTTCTCAGCCTGCTGCCCATTGAGGGCAATTTCAGCTTGACTGATCGCAAGCGAAAACAGCGCTTTGAATGTCTGACCGATGACCACTTCCAACGCTGCTGATGAACTCAGGCCAGCGCCTTGCGGTACGTTACCGCTCACCGCGATGTTTGCGCCGCCCAGCGTGTAACCGCGCTCAAGCAAAAACTTCACCACGCCGCGAATGTAGTTGGCCCACATTTTATCGGCTTGAAACTCAATCGGTGCATCGAGAGAAAATTCGTCCTGCGCGTTGGCGTAATCGACGGCAATGATGCGCACACGATTGTCATCGCGTTTCGACGCGGCCACCACGGTTTGGTAGTTAATCGCACACGGCAACACAAAGCCGTCGTTGTAATCGGTGTGTTCACCAATCAGGTTAACGCGACCCGGTGCTTGAATGACATGGCTCGGCGCAAACCCCAGCACTTGTTCAAACGAATGAATCACGTGTTGAATTAGATCAGACATAGGACTTCCCATCATATTTTTTGAAAGGTGCCAATGCATCGGCACCTCTATTGTTATTGGTGATAGCTGTTATTAGTGATCAGCGGTTATTGGTCATCTGCACGTTCTTTGTAGTGAACATCGCTCAGTTCACGCAGACGTTGCGCCGCCTGCTCCGGCGTTAAATCGCGCTGGGTTTCGGCCAGCATCTCATAGCCCACCATAAACTTGCGCACGCTTGCGCTACGTAGCAACGGCGGATAGAACAGCGCGTGCAGTTGCCAATGGTCAATGTCGCGCCCATCGTCAAAGAACGGCGCGTAATGCCAACCCATGGAATATGGGAACGAGCACTGGAACAAGTTATCGTAGCGACTGGTCAGTTTTTTGATCGCCAAGGCCAAGTCGTCACGCTGTGCGTCACTGAGCTCGCTCATGCGGCGAATGTGTGTTTTGGGCAGTAGCATGGTTTCAAAGGGCCACGCAGCCCAGTACGGCACCACGGCCAACCAATGCTCGGTTTCAACCACGGTGCGTGCCCCATCGGCCAGTTCCGCCTGCACGTAATCCACCAGCAGGTTGCTACCTTGCTGATCAAAATACGCTTTCAAATGTTTGTTTTTGCGTTCAATTTCGTTGGGTAGAAAGCTGTTGGCCCAAATTTGACCATGCGGGTGCGGCTGAGAGCAGCCCATGGTTTCGCCTTTGTTTTCGAACGCTTGCACCCAAACGTACTCTTGACCCAGTGCTTCAATCTGTTCATTCCACGTGTCAATCACGCCCCGAATGTTGGCGACTGCCAGCTCAGGCAAGGTTTTGCTGTGATCCGGTGAAAAACAGATCACTCGGCTCAACCCGCGCACGCCCTGAATTTTAAACAGCGGATTGGTGGAGGGCGGCGCATCAGGTGAATCGGCCATCAATGCCGCAAAATCGTTGTTAAACACATAGGTGCCGGTGTAGTTCGGGTTCACATCGCCAGACACGCGCGTGTTCCCCGGACACAAGAAGCAGTGCGGTTCATAGCTCGGCAGTTGGGCGGTCGACGGCGTTTCATCCTGACCACTCCAAGGGCGTTTAGCGCGATGCGGTGAGACCAGCACCCATTGGTCGGTCAGTGGGTTATAACGGCGGTGGGGATGATCCACCGGATTAAATTCAATCGTTGCCATGGGGTTACCTCGTTTACTCGTCATAGCCCAGTGGGTTGTGGGATTGCCAACGCCACGTGTCGGCGGTCATGTCCGCCAAGCTCCGTTTGGCTTGCCAGCCCAATTCACGTTGGGCTTTTTCGGTGCTAGCCCAGCACTCGGCGATGTCCCCCGGACGACGAGGACAGATGTCGTACGCGATCGGTTTGCCACACGCATCGCTGAACGCGTGAACCATATCCAGCACGCTTGAGCCTTTGCCCGTGCCCAAATTGTAGATGTGCAGCCCGGCTTTCTCTCCCACCGCTTGCAGTGCGGCGATGTGACCGTCGGCCAAATCCATCACATGAACGTAATCGCGAACGCCCGTGCCATCCGGCGTTGGGTAGTCGTTGCCAAAGACCGCTAGTTTTTCCCGGCGACCAACCGCCACTTGGGCAATAAACGGCATCAGGTTATTGGGAATGCCTTGGGGATCTTCGCCCATGGTGCCCGACGGATGCGCGCCAACTGGGTTGAAGTAGCGCAGCAGCGTGATGCTCCATTCAGGTTCTGCAACCACTAAATCCGACAAGCACTGCTCCACCATATATTTGCTGCGACCGTACGGGTTGGTGGTCGCGCCCGTTGGAGAGGTTTCGGTAATCGGTACCGTTTGTGGGTCGCCATACACGGTCGCCGATGAACTGAACACCAAACTTTTCACGCCCGCTTTGCGCATGCTGCGCACCAGCACCAAGGTGCCGTTGACGTTGTTGTCGTAGTACTCAATCGGTTTGCTCACCGACTCGCCCACCGCTTTGAGACCGGCGAAATGAATCACGGCTTGGACGTGATGCTGTGCAAACACGCTATCGAGAAATGCTTCATCACGAATGTCACCTTGATAAAACGCCGGACGCACGCCCGTGAGCGCTTCAATACGATTGAGCACTTCGGCTTTCGCATTGCACAAGTTGTCGACCATGATCGGGGTCATCCCCGCTGCAATCATCTGCACACATGTGTGGCTACCGATGTAACCCATACCGCCAGTGATCAAAATCTCCACCTGTCATCACCTCTCCGCTGATTTGATTTGCAATGAGTCTATCAGCAGCCCAAGGCTCACTTCTGTGACTACACTCTCAAAGTGAAAACGTTTCCACAACTTATCGCCGCAGTAAAACTCCGTCATGACTGACCAAATAATTCAAGCCGCGATAAAGAAAATGAATTAGGGTAAACGTTTCCAATTACAATCAAACGCAACGATCACCCAGCAAGAGCAGCCGATTCGCTGACGAATCGGCTGGAAAAACGAAGAAAAAAGGATTGGCCGTGAGAGACACGATCACCACCTTCAGAGAAGGTGGTTCATAGAAGAGAAAAAAGCCAGCACAGGCTGGCTTGGTTATGCACTAAATCCTAGACTTGCCGCGATATCACCTTTGCGGTCAAGTACCCATTGACTGTCAAATGGCCCCCAGTCTGATAACTGATAGTAGCCATCGTTGTGGCGGCGGCCATCCTGAACAAACATCAGTTCAATACCGATGCCCGGCAGGGCTTTGAGAACGTCCTGAATAGTACGACGAGGCCAGCCCGTTTTCTCGATTAACTTGGGAACATTGGGGCGTTCCAGACTTTCAACAAGCAAGGCTAAATAAAGGCGCCTTGCAAAAACAGGACTCAATTCCATTGATTACCTCCTAATCTGTGCAAGGCTCATTATTTCTGTTTTGCCAGTAAGTTTGTTGAGTTCGATCAATAACTCTCTAATCCTAGTCAACCGCAGAAGTTTTTTTTTATTCAGTAAAATATCCGCATCACACTTTTGTCAGATGAGAGGCTTCCTGTTAGGATTTGGCAAACACCACAATAAGCAGCATTTAAAGGACTTTTATGACCATCACCCTCTACGGCATCCCCAACTGCGACACGATGAAAAAAGCCCGCAAGTGGCTGGAAGCGCAAGGCGTTGATTACCAGTTTCACGACTACCGCAAAGACGGCGTCGATGCCACGCTGGTGAGCGAATTTTGCCAGGTCTTAGGGTGGGAAAATGTGCTCAATAAACGGGGCACCACATTCCGCCAATTGACTCAAGCGCAGAAAGACAGCCTCAATGGCGACACCGCCATCACGCTACTGGTTGAGCAACCGGCGATGATCAAACGCCCCGTGCTGCGCGTGAACGGCGAGCTTCATTTGGGCTTTAAAGCCGAGCAATACGCTGCTCTTTTCTCTTAATAGACGTTTCTCTGACTACAAGGATTTCAAGGATGACAGACAGCCCTGTACTGGCTCTCGCAAAAGATTTAATCAGCCGCCAATCAGTGACACCGGTCGATGCCGGTTGCCAAGACTTGATGATTGAGCGTCTCCAAGCGCTTGGATTTGAAATCGAAATGATGGTGTTTGAAGACACCACCAACTTCTGGGCGCGTCGTGGCACACAAGCACCGCTGTTTGCATTTGCCGGTCATACCGATGTGGTGCCTGCAGGCCCGCTCACCCAATGGCACACCCCCCCGTTTGAACCGACGGTGATTGAGGGCCATTTGCATGGTCGCGGCGCGGCCGACATGAAAGGCTCGCTGGCGTGTATGGTGGTTGCGGTGGAGCGCTTTGTTGCCGAGCATCCGAACCACACAGGTTCGATTGCCTTTTTGATTACCTCCGATGAGGAAGGCCCATTTATCAACGGCACCACACGCGTCGTGGATACGCTGATGGCACGCAATGAGATCATCGACATGTGTGTGGTGGGCGAACCGTCCAGCACTCGCGCAGTCGGCGATGTGGTGAAAAATGGCCGTCGCGGCTCCATCACTGGTGATTTGACGGTGAAAGGCGTGCAAGGTCACGTGGCTTACCCGCATCTCGCCAACAACCCAGTGCATCAAGCCCTGCCTGCATTGGCTGAACTTGCGTCCACCACATGGGATGAAGGCAACGAATATTTTCCGCCAACCAGTTTTCAGATCCCGAATCTGCAAGCTGGCACGGGCGCGTCTAACGTGATTCCGGGCGAGTTCAACGTGCAGTTTAACTTCCGTTTCAGCACCGAGCTGACCGATGAAGACATCAAACGCCGCGTGCACTCCACGCTGGATGCGCATGGTCTGGAATACGATCTGAAATGGATGCTCAGCGGCCATCCTTTCCTCACCGACACTGGCGCGCTGCTCGATGCGGTGGTGAAAGCCGTGGGTGAAGTGAATCACCAAGAGCCACAACTGCTGACCACCGGCGGCACGTCTGACGGGCGCTTTATCGCGCAAATGGGGGCGCAAGTGGTTGAGCTGGGGCCGGTCAACGCCACCATTCACAAAGTGAACGAGTGCGTGAATATTGCCGACCTAGAAAAACTGACCGACATGTACCAAAAAACGCTGGAGAATTTACTCGTCCAATGATGACACCCGAGCAGCTGACCGGACAAACCGAGTCGCATCTTGTTGAAGTGATGGTGGGCCAGAAAGCCTTTCTGGTGCACCCACAGGTCACCGCCGATTTGCTGGCCCTGAAACAGGCCGCGGATGCGGCCGGTTTTGTGTTCAACATTGCCAGCGGCTTTCGTCCGTTCGAACGCCAACTGGCGATTTGGAATCGAAAGATGGCGGGCGAAACCGCGATTTTGGATGCCAACAGTCAGCCGCTCGACACCACGCATTGGTCCGAAGCCGACAAAGTGCACGCGATTTTGCGCTGGTCTGCACTGCCCGGTGGCAGCCGCCATCATTGGGGCACCGACTTTGACGTCTTTGATCGCAGCGCGTTGCCACCCGACCAAGGGTTGCAATTGGAACCATGGGAGTATCTTGAGGCGCATCAACGCCCATTCTATGAATGGTTGAAAGCCAACCTCGCCCGCTTTGGGTTCTTCTTCCCGTATCAGTCAACCGGTTCTGGCGTGGCCTTTGAACCGTGGCACATCAGCCATCGTGCCACCAGCGAGCAATGCCTGACTGAACTGAAGTTGCCAATATTGGCTCAGCAATTGGCCTTTGCGCCGTTGTTAGGAAAGCCGACGGTGCAGCGAGAATTGCGCCAGATCTACACACACTACATGACTCAGATCAGCCGAGGAGACCGCGTATGATCGATTTTCTGTTTAACCCGTGGGTGATCACCCTCATCATCGTGTGTGTGTTTGTCGGCAACATTGCCGCATTGAAACACACCGCCACCATGAAACTGGGAATGAAAGGGAAAAAGAGCGATCTCGATAAGCTTAACGAGCTGGATCAAAAGCACCGTTCGTCAGCCGCGGAAGAAGAGACAAACAAAAAGGGACGCTAAGCGTCCCTTTTTTCTGTGCAAGCCGACTCGCTTATTGCTGAGTCGGTTTGCGCTCATCCACGATAGCGGCCAATACAGGCACCATCTCTTTCAGTAGCTCTTCCTCAACCGGTTTACCCGCTGAGTTGGTGACGTTGATTGATGTCCGGTTCCCCAAATCACCAAACAGGAAGGTGTAGGTTCCTGAATTCAGGTTCATCGGTTTCACGCCAATCTCATTCCAGAATTCGTCATCCGGTGAAGCGTACTTGGCTTTCATGGTGCCTTGCGACTGGTTACGTTCTTCAATCTTGAAGCCCATCTTCGGCAGCAAGTCTGGCAGACGTTGCCACAGAATGTCGTAAGGCGTCCGCGCGATGATCACCGGGAAGCCGCTGCGGTCAGAGCCCATCGTAATTGGAATCTGTTTCACCAGCTCTTGCGCTTTACGCGCCGCTTCTGCACGCACATCTTGATCGTAGCGAGACGTCACCAAGTTGGTCATAAACGCGTTGTAACGCTCTTTGTTGGTCGCGGTCACCGGCTTTTGTTTGCCGCCTTCACGCCAATCAATCAACGAGATCTTAAATCCGTAACGGTTGTTGGCTTCCACGCGACTCAATTCGTAGCGGCTGCCAATTTCCATATCTTCATCTTCCGACACCCAAGTCACCCAGTCGGTTTCGACGTGGTTGGCATTGGATTGCACGGCTTTGATGTTGCGCTCTTGCATCATGGTGTTGGCGATTTGCCACACTTTGTCTGCTTCGTCTTTACGGATCATCCACAAAGTGACTTCGCCATTTTGACGTTCAGCGCGCGCGCCCGGGATCAGCTCCAGCACTTGTTGCGGCGGACGAATGTCAACCACTGGGCCGATGCCACCGTTAAAATCACCTTGGGGAATATCGTAATCAGGATAAAACTGCGGGGTGGCGTCTTGCGGCAAAACCCACGGTTTAAAATCTTTTGTATCCAGGTAGTTAAAATCATTTTTGGCTTGGCGGCGTTGCGTCGGAGAGCTTGAACAGGCACTCAAAACCAAAACAGCCAGTGATCCAACCACTAGCTGGCGCGATAACTTCATTGAAACTCCTAAAATTTGCCGAGGCATGAAAACCTCGGCATTGTAATGGATAGCGCCTTATAAAATACAGGCTTCTGTCATTGCTTGGGCAACAAGTGGGCGCGCTTGTTCAGAGAGTTCCGTTAAAGGTAGACGTAGATCACCTTCTGCAATCAGACCCAGCTTATGCGCCGCCCATTTCACAGGAATAGGGCTCGACTCAATAAACAAGCCTTTGTGCAGTGGCATCAGGCGTTGGTTGATGATTTCCGCTTCCTCAAATTTGCCAGCCAGTGCTAAGTGCATCATGTTGGCCATATCGGCAGCGGCCACGTTGTTCGTGACTGAAATCACCCCTTGACCACCTAACTTCACAAATTCCAGACCGGTGGCATCATCGCCACTCAGCAGCACAAAGTCGTTGCCACACAGTTCACGGTGCAGCGCTACACGGCTCAAATCACCGGTTGCATCTTTGAGTGCCACAATGCTTTTAAGTTCCGCCAAACGTGCAACCGTTTCTGGATGCAGGTCAACCGCCGTACGGCCGGGTACGTTGTAAAGGATCACAGGGATGTCGGTTTCTTGCGAAATCGCTTTGTAGTGCTGGAACAAACCTTCTTGCGTCGGCTTGTTGTAGTAAGGCGTCACGCTGAGGTAACCAGCGATACCTGTGTTGTTCAGCAGACGGCTGAACGTCACGGATTCATGGGTCGCATTGGCGCCGGTACCGGCGATCACAGGAATACGGCCGTCCGAAAATTCAAGCGTCTTTTCAACGACTTTGACATGCTCTTCGATAGTGAGTGTGGATGACTCACCGGTTGTTCCTACCGAAACAATGGCGTCAGTACCGGCTTCGATGTGGTAGTCTACCAGCTTCTTCAGGCTAAGATAGTCAACCTCACCGTCATGGTTGAAAGGTGTAATTAACGCGACGATACTTCCTGAAAACATGTCTATCTCCCTAGATTGATAACTTTTGCATGGTACTGCATGGGGCTTGAAAAACACAAGGGGGGAAATTCGCTTAAACAGCCCTTATGAGTGAATATTTATCAGATGTTAGACGTTAGGCCTACTCTGCCTTTTCTCACTGGGTTATACACCCCTGTCAAATCCCCTTGTCAACAATACGTGATTTTGTGAAAACACAGGCATAAAAAGACGTTTTCTCGCGCTTTCTCTATACTTCAACTGTGATAACATGCCGAAAAACACTAAGCGAAGCGACTCTATGACTCAACATTTGGTGATCACCGCCGTGGGTACTGACCGGCCAGGGATTTGCAATCAGGTTGTCAAACTGGTAACGCAAGCAGGCTGTAATATCATCGACAGCCGTATTGCGCTATTTGGAAATGAATTCACGCTGATCATGCTGGTCTCTGGCAACGCCAACAGCATCACCCGTGTGGAAACGCTGCTGCCACTCTTGGGGCAAGAGCAAGATCTGATCACCATGATGAAGCGCACGTCCCCACACGCTCAACAAGCCAACGCCTATACCGTGGAAGTGTATGTCGAATCGGATGACAAACCGGGCCTGACCGAAAAGTTCACCCAGTTCTTTGCCGCTCGCAACATCGGCATGGCCTCCCTCAGCGCGCAAACCATCGACAAGCAAAAACTGGAGCGGGAAACCAACCAGTTCCAAATCGCGATCACCGCACACGTCGATGGCGATTACAATCTGATGCAGTTGCAAGAAGAGTTTGATGCGATGTGTCAGGAACACGACGTACATGGGTCGCTTAACTTCATTAAAAACAGTCAATAAAACAGAAAGGAAGGACCATGAATACACTCAAGGCAGGTTCGCCAGCTCCGGCATTTTCTCTTCTCGATCAAGACGGCAAGACCGTGTCTCTGTCTGATTTCGCCGGCAAAAAAATCCTGTTTTACTTTTACCCCAAAGCGATGACGCCGGGCTGCACTGTGCAAGCCCAAGGCATGCGCGACGTAAAAGGTGAATTGGATGCGCACAACGTGGTGGTCTTGGGCGTGAGCATCGACCCGGTCAAACGTTTGGGCAAATTCATTGAACGGGACAACCTGAACTTTACCCTGCTGTCAGACGAAGACCACGCGGTCGCTGAACAGTTTGGTGTGTGGGGCGAGAAAAAGTTCATGGGTAAAGTGTACGATGGCCTGCACCGCATCAGTTTCCTGATTAACGAAAACGGGGTGATTGAACACGTCTTCGATAAATTCAAAACCAAAGATCACCACGAAGTGGTGCTGGATTACCTCAACAGCAAGTGATGATGGCTGCGGGAATCGGCGAGATAGCTGGCCTAATTCATTTGCATTCCATGATTAATTTGCATAAATAGTCAAAAAGGCCAGTCGCGATGACTGGCCTTTTTCGTTACAAGTTCACCGAATTAGACCACGAATTTGTTGAGAATCGCATCTTGCTCACGCACGTTTTCTGTTTGAACTTGCATCGCAATGTTGGCTTCTTCCGCAGATTCTGACACCTGAGTCGACAGGTCTTTGATCTTCACCGTGTTGTTGTTGATCTCTTCTGCCACCAAACTTTGCTCTTCCGCCGCCGAGGCAATCTGCATATTCATATCACTGATTTGTTGAATTGCATTGCGGATCCGTTGCAGCGCCGCATCCGCCAGTTGCGATTTCTCAACCGCATCTTCGGCAGTCGATTTACTTTCGTTCATCGCGACCGACACCGAGCTTGCGCCCGCTTGCAGTTGCTCAATCATGTTACGAATTTCGGTGGTCGATTGTTGCGTGCGCTGGGCCAGCGTGCGCACTTCATCGGCTACCACAGCAAAGCCACGACCCGATTCGCCCGCACGTGCCGCTTCAATCGCCGCATTCAGTGCCAGCAAGTTGGTTTGGTCGGCGATGTCGTTGATCACTTTCAAAATGGTTTCGATATTGGCGGTGGCCGATTCCAAGCCACGCACTTCTTCGACGGCCATTTCGATGTGTGCCGACAAACGGTCAATCGACGCCGTGGTGTCACTCACCACGCGTGACCCTTCGACGGTGGCATCATCTGCCTCTTTAGCCGCTGACGCCGCGCCTTGGGCATTGTTCGCCACTTCCGTTGCCGTCACCGACATTTCGTGCATCGCCGTTGCCAGTTGTTCCAGCTCTTGCAACTGCGCGCGCATCGCTTCGGCAGAGCCGTGCACGGTGCCCATGGTTTGCTCAGCGCCACGCATGATCTCTTCACCGATGGCTTTCGACTGTTTGATCTGATGCTGCAAGGTTTCCGTAAAGCTGTTGAACCCTTTTGCCAATTCAGCAAACTCTTTGTCAGTATTGGTGTTGAGTCGCTTGGTCAAATCGCCCTGACCAGACGCCACATCTTGAATCGCTTCATTCAGTGCGCCCAGTGGGCGCATCAGCACTTTGATCAGCACGCTCAAGCCAATCACACTCAGTACCAACCCAATCACGGTGTAGAGAATCGAGCTGTTGCGCAAGTCAGACACCGCAGCAAACGCAATCGACTCATCGATGATGGCGCCGATGTACCAGTTTTCACTCGGCACCAGCGTAAAGTTAACCATAAACGGACTGCCATCGATGTCGATGCGCTGTGTGCCCTCTTTGAGTTGTACTTGGGGCAGATAGGTCGCGAGCTTCTGACCGTTGTTTTTGGTATCTGGGTGCGCGATGGTGGTGCCATCAGCAGTCACGATAAACAGATAACCGGCATCAAACAGGTTGATGGAGTTCACCAACTCCGCCAATTTGGTCAGCTCCAAGTCGTAGAACATCGCCGCTTTGAATTGACCATTTTCATACACGGGCGTACCAATCGAAATGATGGTTTTCTTGGTTGAAACGTCCACGTACGGGTCGGTCACGGTCAGCTTGCCGACGCGTTTCGCATCCACAAACCAAGGTCGTTTACGCGGGTCGTAATCGGCGCCCGGCTCCCAACCGTCATCATTTTCGACCACGGTGCCATTTGAGTCATACCCTAACCCCACCGCAAGGAAACTGCTTTTGAGCTTGGGTTTCTCAAGCACGTTTTTCACGTAGGTGCGGTTTTCCGGATCCAGCTCCAGCACCTCAGTCATCGACTGAGCCAGTGCTTTCTTACTGGTCATTTCGGATGTGATGGTATTTTTCACCCCGGCCACCATCTCTTTCAGACTACTGTTGACCAGAGATTCCACTTCCGAGCGCACGGTGCTCAGTTGTTGAATAGATAATAGTAAAATCACAATTAGTAGTAGCGCAGATGATGCAGCCACAATCTTTTGGCTAAATCTCATAATTTCCCTCGACTCGCAAACTCTCAGCACATTTGATTTTTTTATACTTATTCCTTGTTGTATCGACTAGCCAGATTGGAACTTGAGAGGTCTTAGCCCCTAAACTACATTTTAATCAATAATTTTGAACTCGCTTCATAAATGCACAAAAAAAAGCCCCATCACAACGTGACAGGGCAATTCGATTCAATTTTTGTGCGCTCACGCGCTGGTTTGTGGCGGCTCTTCGTCAATGCTCGGTAGTGCTTTCCACACGGCCTTGACCAAAGTGGCCAACGGAATGGCAAAGAACACGCCCCAAAATCCCCACAGGCCACCAAACACCAGCACCGCCACGATGATCGCCACGGGGTGAAGGTTCACCGCTTCCGAGAACAGCACCGGCACCAACACGTTACCATCTAGTGCCTGAATGATGCCGTACGCAATCAGCAAGTAGTAAAACTCGGGCGTCACGCCCCATTGGAACAGCGCCACAATAGCCACAGGCACCGTCACCACGGCCGCCCCAATGTATGGAATCAAGACAGAGAAGCCGACCGCGACAGCCAGCAGCACCGAGTAACGTAACTCCAGCACAGCGAAAGTGACGTAACTCACGCCCCCGACAATTAAAATCTCCAGCACTTTGCCGCGAATGTAATTCGAGATTTGCTGATTCATTTCATGCCACACTTCGGTCGCCAGTTTGCGATTGCGTGGCAATACACCGCGTACAATGCGCAGCATCTCCTGCTTATCTTTAAGCAAGAAGAACACCAGCAGCGGCACCAGAATCAGATACACCGCTAAGGTCGCAATGCTCACCAGTGAGGCCAATGACCCTTTCACCACCGATTCCCCCATGCTCAGTGCCTTGTTCTTGGCATTGTTCATGATGGGTTCCACGATTTCGAGGCTTGCCAATTCCGGGTAGCGATCGGGCAAGGTTGCAATGAATTTTTGCAATCCGGTGTACATGTTGGGAATGTCGTTAATCAAATTGACGATTTGCTGCCAAATGGTCGGCACCAACCCAAACACCGCAAACAGCATCACGCCGATAAACGCCACAATGACCAAAATCACCGCGAAAGTCCGAGGAATTTTCCAACGGCACAGTTGCACCACCGGCCATTCGAGCAGATATGCCAACACAATGGCCACCAGCAACGGGGCAATTAAGTGACCAAAGAAATAGATGGTAATGAAACCAAAAAACAGAATAGCGACGAGGCTGACTGCATGGGGATCGGAGAAACGTCGTTTATACCAACGACTCACCATTTCAAACATGGGGCGCTGTCTCCTTTAAGACATGAAGAGAGAAATGATCATTGAACGTCTTACACTGAAAGGCAAACTGCTTTCGCAGCAAATAAGACTCGATATCGCGTATGGCACTGGGATCGACAATCAAAATGGTCATGGATTCGCCATTCTGCAACCGCTCGGTGTGACGTTTCGCAAGTAATAACGCCATCGGGCAACGCTGCTGACGCAAATCGAGAATATTCGGTTCCATTCTGCGGCTCAATCCTTAATATAGGTGGAACATTGTATCGCCTTTTCCGCTGGGTGCCAGTATTTGGCTTCGGCTAAAAATCGTTACAATTCATTGCTTACTTATACCTGGGCGTCTGTTCGGTGATCGGGAAACCAATCCAGTCAGGTAATGTCTTATACCTTAACAGTCGAACGGATGCGTTGACCAATCAAAGTTGATGGCCTCGCCAATCACGCTCGATTACAAGGTAAAGTAGAAGATGATTTTGGAGTCTCACCTCAAACCATGATAATTAAACGTACTCGTTCATTCGTGAGCCTTTGTTTGGCTGCGGTACTTGCGACCCCGCCCTTGGCTTACGCCGACAACAGCATCGAGTTGCCCAGCATTGGGACCGTCGCAGGTTCCACACTGACCATCGATCAGGAACTCATCTATGGCGATGCGTACATGCGCATGCTGCGCAACAGTCGCCCTGTTATCAATGATCCGGTACTCAACGAATACATCGATTCTTTGGGGCATCGTTTGGTGGCTTATGCTGACGATGTCAAAACCCCGTTTACCTTCTTTATGATTCGCGACCGCGACATCAACGCCTTTGCCTTCTTTGGCGGATATGTCGCGCTGCACTCCGGGCTGTTTTTGCATGCGCAATCGGAAAGTGAACTGGCCTCGGTTCTGGCGCACGAAATCGCGCACGTGACCCAGCGCCACCTCGCGCGCAGTATGGAAGATCAAGCGCGTCGCTCACCAGCGACGATCGCAGCGCTGGCCGGGTCACTGTTGCTGGCTATTGCCGCCCCGGAAGCGGGGATTGCCGCCATTACCGCCACCACCGCGGGGAACATTCAAAGCCAAATCAACTACACGCGTGCCAATGAAAAAGAAGCCGACCGATTTGGGATTGCCACGCTGGCCAAAGCGGGATTTGACGTCAACGCCATGCCGCGCTTTTTTGGCCGCTTGGCCGATGAATACCGTTACGCCAGTAAGCCGCCACCGATGTTGCTGACGCACCCATTGCCCGAAGATCGCATCACCGACAGTCGCCAGCGCGCGCAGCAGTACACGCCCGTTCGTTTGCAACCGTCGCTCAACTACCATTTGGCACGCGCACGCATCGTGGCACGTTATGCGGGCATCGACAGCGATGCAGCGCTTGACTGGTTCAACCGCACGCAGAAAAAAGCCGAACCGTCACTGCACCCGGCGTTTGAATATGGCAAAGCCTTGGTGTATATCGACAGCAAACAGTACGATAAAGCTGAGCCACTGTTGAATGCGCTGCTCAAAAGCGATCCGGTCAACGGCTTCTATCTCGATGCAGTGTCTGACCTTTATTTGGCCACCGACCGTCCACAAAAAGCGCAAGCGCTGTTGAGCGCGGCGCTGAAACAGAAACCCAATAACGCGGTACTGACCATCAACTACGCCAACGCGATGATGAAGGAAGAGAAGTACAGCGACGCAATTCGTATTCTGCAACGCTACACCCACGATAACCCCAACGACACCAACGGCTGGCAGCTCTTGTCTGAAGCCAACATTCGTTTGGGGAACAGCTCGGAAGATTTGGCGGCGCGCGCCGAAATTTTTGCGCTGCGGGCCAACTGGAACAAAGCCATTCAGTTTTACACCCAGGCCAGCCAGTTAGCTAAACTGGGCAGTTTAGAACAGGCACGTTACGACGCTCGCATCGACCAATTGATGGTGCAGCGTGAACGTTTCCTATCACTCCAATAACAAAATAATGATGAAGGAAGAATTATGTCAGTCGTGATTTATCACAACCCTCGATGCTCAAAAAGCCGCGAAACGCTGGCCTTACTGGAAGAGAAAAACATTCAACCACAGGTCGTCAAATACCTTGAAGAGCCGCTGAGCGTGGCGCAACTGAAAGAACTCTATGCACAGTTGGGTCTAACGCAAGTGCGCGACATGATGCGCACCAAAGAAGACATCTACAAAACGCTCAACTTGGCTGATACCAGCCTGTCTGACGATGCGCTGTTTGAAGCCATGGTGGCCAATCCAAAACTGATTGAACGCCCTATCGTTGTGGCAAACGGCAAAGCGCGTCACGGCCGTCCACCGGAGCAAGTGCTGGATATTCTATGAGTTGTCGTTTGGTGGTGCTGTATTACAGTCGCCATGGTGGCACCCAAGCCTTGGCGCGCCAAATTGCGCGCGGCATTGAGTCGGTACCGGGTTGCGAAGCGTTGCTGCGCACCGTGCCGGAATTGACCGAACAGGCTGGATTGGCCGACGACCCCCTGCTGACGCTGACAGAACTGCGTCAGTGTGATGGGTTAGCGATGGGCAGTCCGGTGTGGTTTGGCAATATGGCCGCGCCGTTGAAACACTTTTGGGATCAAACCACGCCGTTATGGCTCAGTGGCGACCTGATCGATAAACCCGCATGTGTATTTACCACCTCATCCACACTGCACGGCGGTCAGGAAACCACGCAGCAAACCATGATGATGCCGCTGTTACACCACGGCATGCTGGTGCTGGGGATCCCCTACTCGGAACCGGCGTTGCACACCACCACCTCAGGCGGCACGCCGTATGGGGCCAGTCATGTGTCTGGACACAACGATCGCATCACCGGTGACGAAAGCGCACTGGCACAAAGTTTAGGAAAACGACTTGCCCGCGTGGCAAGCCAATTGAAGGAAAAATCATGAGCGTCGATATGTCGCCGCGCACCACGCTGTTTCGTTGGCTTGCGCTGGGCGGGAACTTGTCTCTCTTGGGCTGGATTGCCCTATGGCAACTGGAACTGTCACCCCATCCACACATTAACCCACTCACGTTGACCATTGCGTGGCTCATTCCGCTGCTGCTCCCGCTGCCGGGAATTTTAGCTGGCAAACCGTATACGCATGCATGGGCCAATTTCATTTTGATGTTCTATTTTCTTCACGCCTTGACCCTCTTGTACATTGATGATGGTGAGCGCGTGTTGGCCGCGGTTGAGCTATTGCTGACGCTGGCGGCATTTATGGGCAACATTCTTTATGCTCGTCATCGCGGGAAAGAGCTAGGATTGAAACTGACCAAGTTGTCGGAAGTGGAAAAGCAGGAACGCGCTCGGTTTGACAACAAGTCGTAACCGCGTTTTCTCGCCACTCACTCGTACAAAAAAAGCGCCATAACGGCGCTTTTTTCATGTTGCAGGGTTTATGTTGCAAGAATCGATTTACCCTTGCCACTGAAAGTAGAGCGTGTTGATCGCGGGTTCAGCAGGCATCACCGGCTGCGCATCAACGCTTGGCTCGGTAGCCAGTACTGGTTGCACATCAATCGTCGACGTCGATGACGCGGCATCCGCTTGTGCAGGAACTGCGGCAGCCCCTTCGCTATCAATGGCATTCGTTTCGACACCATCTGTCTCTACACCGTCCGTTTCAACGCCATCCATGCCAACAGCATGCGTTTCCGCGGCGGGCATCAGCGATGGTTCTCGTTGCAACTGCGGCGCTGGCGCTTCGCGAGTCACCACGCGGCCCATGCGCAGCACTTCTTGCTGAAACTGGCTTTCGCTCGCCAGCAAGTGCACTTTGAAAATCACTTCATTGCCTTGAATTTTAAGAATATCCAACGACGCAACCGAGCTTAACCGTTTGAGGCGGTCTTCCAGCGTAAAGAATGACACCGCGCCATTCACCGGCGTAAACGACGCCAGCACTGCTTCCGAGGATTCGCTGTTGACCATCACCGCGCCTTTCTGTGCGTAGTAATCACTCAGTTCATCCACCATGTCTGCGGCCGCATTTTGCCCCGACGCCTGACCGCTCATCGGCGTTTTAGGCGCCGCAATCATGTTGCCAGCGTTTTGATCGTACAGTGTCCAACGCAAATTCGAGCCTTGCGCACGCACCACCAACACCGCATCGGTTGGGTAACGTTGGCTAGCCAAACTGATCGGCTGCGCAAAGCCGCCCCACAGATCGGAAATTTGCACCCCAGTGATGTCATCAAAATCACCGACAGGCACAATAAGCGGCAGGCCACGTAATTGAGCGCTGGCTTTGAGCTGGCGCAGCAGGGGCGTATTGGCGTGCTCCCACGTGATGCTGCGATCATAGTTGGACTCTTCCACCAGCCAAACCAACAGGTTGGCGCGATTTTCAGGCCAAAATGGCAACTGCGCCTGAGTCAGCAGCGAACGGATATGTTGGCCACTAAATCCCATGCGCAGGGTTTTCGCATCGCCTTGCTGCGCGTAGCTGATTTGATTCAAGTACTGCGAATTCTGACGCAGCGCCTTTTGAATGACCTCGTTGTTGACCGACTCTTTATCGCCGGTCGCACGCACAATCACTTGTTGCATCCCCGCAATGCGGGCCGCGGCGTCAGCATTGTCCTGCTGCTCATCGATCACGACTTCTGTTTGGTACAAATTGACTTTCGTCAGCGCAAGCGCCGGCAGACTCATCAGCCCGGCCATCAACAATGCTAAATAACGCATAGTGTTCCTAGGTCCTCAATTGTGAAGGTTGATGATAAGCAACTATCCGATTTCGGGCAAGAAAACGCCGCCAGTATCGCGTCAAAAAATCCCCAATTCGTGGCTGGCTATTTCGTCACTGTAAACTAAAAATAATCCATTTTTTGATCCAGTTTAAATGGCAAACGTTTGCAAAAGTGATAGAATCCCGCGAATTTTGTTCAGTATCAGGGAAAATACAATGAAAAATGCCATTCAAGGCGCACAGATGCTTTTCGTCGCATTTGGTGCTCTGGTTCTTGTACCGTTGTTAACCGGTCTTGATCCCAACGTCGCACTTTTCGGTGCTGGTGCCGGCACCCTCCTCTTCCAAATCATCACCCGTCGCTCCGTTCCAATCTTTCTTGCTTCTTCTTTCGCTTTCATCGCTCCCATTATGTACGGTATCCAAGCTTGGGGTATTCCGGCAACCATGGGTGGATTGATGGCAGCCGGTGCGGTTTACATCCTTATGGGTGCAGTGATTAAAGTGCGCGGTGTGGAAATCATCCACAAACTGCTGCCGCCTGTAGTGGTAGGGCCGGTGATCATGGTGATCGGTTTAGGCCTTGCGCCAGCCGCAGTCAACATGGCACTGGGTAAAACCGGGGACGGTTCGGTGCAACTGGTCGCAGGCGATGCGGCCCTGTGGATTTCATGCGTTTCACTGCTGGTCACCATCGTGATGAGTGTGTTCTCCAAAGGCTTCTTTAAGCTGGTTCCCATTTGTGGTGGGATTGCATCGGGCTACGCTTTGTCGCTTTACTTTGGTGTGGTGAGCTTTGCGCCAGTACAACAAGCGGCATGGTTTGCACTGCCAAACTTTACTTTCCCAGAATTCAACATCAACGCCATTCTGTTCATGATTCCGGTTGCCATTGCACCCGCTGTTGAACACGTGGGCGATATGCTGGCGATCTCGAATGTGACCGGCAAAGACTACATCAAAAAACCAGGCCTGCACCGCACCATCACCGGTGACGGGGTTGCCACCATGGCGGCAACATTCCTTGGCGCGCCACCAAACACCACCTACAGTGAAGTGACCGGTGCCGTGATGCTGACCAAAGCATTCAACCCAGCAATCATGACATGGGCAGCAGTGACTGCCATTGTGCTGGCACTGGTGGGTAAACTGGGCGCACTGCTACAAACCATTCCTGTGCCAGTCATGGGCGGCATCATGATTCTGCTGTTTGGTTCGATTGCAACCGTGGGCCTCAACACGCTGATCAAAAACAACGTCGACCTGCACAAATCACGTAACCTCGTGATCGTGGCGGTGACGCTGGTATTTGGTATCGGCGGCATGGCTTTCGGTATTGGCGAATTCAGCCTGCAAGGCGTGAGCCTATGCGGTATTGTCGCGATTATTCTTAACCTGGTCTTGCCAAATGATTTGGGCGAAAACCACATCGTGGATAACGCGCAGATGGAAGAAGGCAAACACTGATTCGTTCGCGAATAACGGATTCGTTCTTGAAGATCAAAACGGCCTCTGATGAGGCCGTTTTTTTATGTGGGGTGTTTGCGCCTGCGCGTTAGGCATTTTGGCACAAATCGACAAACTGCGCGCGCGTGAGCATGGCTAAATCCTTGGGTGCCAGCTCGATTTCCAGCCCGCGTTTACCGGCGCTCACACACAGCGTTGGCAGTTCCAACGCACTAAGGTGAATGAAGGTTGGCAGCGCTTTTTTCTGCCCCAGTGGGCTGATGCCCCCCACCACATAACCCGTGGTTTTCTGCGCGATCTCAGGGTTTGCCATGTCTGCCTTTTTGGCATGCGCCGCTTTGGCTGCCAGTTTCAAATTCAATTTGTGATCCACCGGAATCACCGCGACCGCCAGATTCTTCTCTTCTCCATTGAGGCAAAACAGCAAGGTTTTGAATACGGTTTTCGGATCTTGGCCGAGTGCCTGAGCGGCTTCTAAGCCGTAGCTGCTGTGGCTCGGATCGTGTTCGTATTGATGAATGGTGTGGGAAACTTTCTTTTTCTTCGCAAGGTTAATCGCTGGAGTCATGGTGAATCGGTCCTTTATACCAATCAGGATAAACCCGGGCGGGCTTATAGTGATTCGTACCATTGAGATAAAAAAACAGGCGATGCGCCATCGCGCATCGCCTGATAGTTAAAGGGATTCAACCTATTGAGTCAATCCTTTCCTGTCCTCATTCCTGATAAACGATTTCACCCGATGGCGCGAAACGGTTCACATCCACCGGACTGTTCGCTTCCAGATAATCTTTCAGCACTTCAGCGTCGACAAAACCGGTGTTGACGTAACCTGCGTGATCAGAAATCTTCGGATAACCGTCACCGCCCGCCGCGTTAAAGCTTGGCACAGTAAAGCGGTAATTCTCATCCAGACGCAGCTGTTTACCACCGATGAAGACGTTCGACACTTTACCGTTGGCGACCGTCATGGTAATCCCCGCAAATTGCGCGTAAGCACCGGAATCAATCGGCTTGGTTGCCACCACGTTGAGGTAATCCAACACTTCCTGACCATTCATGTCAACGTAGCTCACGATGTTGCCAAATGGCTGCACTTGCAGCACATCTTTATAGGTCACATCACCGGCAGGAATGGAGTCACGCACGCCGCCCGAGTTCATCACCCCAAAGTCGGCTTTCGCGCGCTGCATGTGCGCGGTCGCAATCAAACGACCCAGATTGGTTTGTTGGTAGCGCACCACATCGCGATCACCTTCCAATTTACCGTTGGTTTCAGCGATCTTCACGTTCAGCTGCGCTGCACCTTTTTCCTGATACGGACGCAAGAAATCGAGCATCGCTGGATCTTCTTTAATTTCAGTGGTGGTAAACACACGTTGGCTTTCGCCGTTCACCTTCACTTTTTTCTTCAAGTTCACCGGAATGAGGTTGTAGCTGACCATGTTCAGCTCACCGTTACGGAATTCGTAATCCGCACGACCGACATATTTCCCCCATTCGTACGCTTGAACGATGTACGTTCCGTTTTGAATGTCCGGCTTGCACTCATCACCCGGTACGAAGTTTTTCTTCACCAGATTTGGGCCTTCCATACAGACCGGCTCTTGGGAGTGACCACCGACGATCATGTCGAGCTCACCTTTCGGCAGGAAGCGCGCCAGTGCCACATCGCCCGGCGCGTTAATGCCATGCTGACCATTCTGGTAGTGGCCCATGTGTGTCACGGCGATGATCAGATCCGGGTGTTCGGTTTTTTTCAGTTCTTGGATCACCTGTTTCGCTTCCGCTTTGGGATCACGAAAATCAATGCCACCGATGTATTCCGGGTTACCAATCTTGGCGGTGTCTTCTGTAGTTAGGCCGATCACCGCAATCTTAATGCCCTGCTTGTCGAAGATGTGGTACGGCTGGAACAGACGTTTGCCAGTCGCTTTGTCATAAATGTTGGCCGACAGCATCGGGAAGTTGGCCCACTCTTCCTGTTGGAACAGCACTTCGAGCGGGTTATCGAATTCGTGGTTACCAATGGCCATCGCATCATAACCAATATGGCTCATGCCTTTGAAATCCGGTTCGGCATTCTGCAAATCAGATTCTGGTACCCCGGTGTTGATGTCACCGCCAGACAACAACAGCACGCTGCCGCCCTGTGCTTCTACATCCGCACGGATCTGGTCAATCAACGTTTTGCGCGCGGCCATGCCGTATTCACCATAGTTGTTCTGCCAAAAACGGCCGTGATGGTCGTTGGTGTGCAAAATGGTCAACTTGTAGGTGGTATCTTGTTGCCATTCGTGGGCGGGTTGCGAAGCACAGCCAGCCAGCGACGCAATAATTGCGGCGCTTAACACGGATTTGAGGAGTAAGCCTTGTTTCATTGTCGTACCTTTCAACTGATGGGGGTCCACTACTTTTCTTTTCAAAGTGTAGTCAGTCAATGCGCTCTTCTTTGAGAGTGATCGCGCCAACTGACTGATAAAACATGAACTAATTTAAAATAAGCCAAATGATGTAACAGCTTTGTTGCATCACTCTGTGAAATTCATCACTAAAAATAGCCACAGGCGCGGCGAAGCGTATCGAGAAATGGCAAATGGTGTTGTGAAGCGCCGAGAGTATTTCACCCGTTATCCGCACGCCATCTGCAAAAATGAGTGCGCAAGCGTTTACGTCACCGCCGAAGCACAGCGACAAAAAAGCCGCCCGAAGGCGGCTTCTGCAATCGATTAGCGAATGTCGATCGGCGCGAAGCTTTTCACCAAATCGTCCAGCGCTTTCATTTGCGCCAAGAACGGCTCCAGCTTGTCGAGCGGCAGTGCCGATGGGCCATCGCATCGCGCTTGATCTGGATTTGGGTGCGCTTCAATGAACAAGCCCGCGATGCCCGTTGCCAGACCCGCTTTCGCCAGTTCCACAGTTTGCTCACGACGACCACCCGAGGCAGCGCCCGATGGGTCACGCATTTGCAGGGAGTGCGTCACGTCAAAAATGATAGGGCTGCCGTTCGACGCTTTCTTCATCACGCCAAATCCCAGCATATCAACAACCAAGTTGTCGTAACCATGGCATGAGCCGCGCTCACACAGGATCACTTTCTCATTGCCACACTCTGCGAATTTTTCCACGATGTTGCCCACTTGACCTGGGCTCATGAATTGTGGTTTTTTCACGTTGATCACCGCGCCTGTCTTCGCCATGGCTTCAACAAGGTCGGTTTGACGCGCCAAAAACGCGGGCAACTGAATCACATCCACCACGTCCGCAACCGGCTGTGCTTGTGCTTCGGTGTGTACGTCAGTGATGATTTTCACGCCGAACGTGTCTTTCAGTTCTTGGAAGATTTTCATGCCTTCTTCCAAGCCAGGACCACGGTACGAGTGCACTGAGCTGCGGTTCGCTTTATCAAACGAAGCTTTGAATACGTAAGGGATGCCCAATTTGTCAGTCACTTTGACGTAGTGCTCACAGATTTGCATCGCCATATCGCGCGACTCCAGAACGTTCATGCCTGCAAACAGGGTAAACGGCTTGTCGTTGGCAACCGGAATATCACCGACGTGAACAATTTTCTGTTCCATTCTCTTTTCTCTTCGTTGTGATTAATGCAGCGTCACGTGGTTGTGACTGAGTGCATTGAGTTGAGTTTTCAATAATTCTGCGGCCGGATCGTCCGGGCACTGCTCAATAAAATATTGATAATCCGTCAGCGCCACCTGATGGCAATCCAACTGTTGATAGATAAAGCCGCGATCGCGAATTTCATACGGATCATCAGGCACAAACGTCAGTGCCAGATCGGTGCATCTCAGCGCTAGAGTATAGCGCTCTTCACGCAGCAGAGCACTTTTCAGCAAGGCCAACCAACGCCCAATGATGGTTGGATGATCGGCAGGCTTCAAATGGTCGGCTTTGAGTTTGGTCAGCGGCCCTTTGTGGCCAATCAGCCACGCTTGCAAGGTATGACGCGACACATATTCACCGGAAAACGGGTTCAGGTACAAAGGCGCTTCTCCCGGCCAGCGAAGTTCTAACAAGAACTGCGTCGGAAAGGTGATGCCTTGCAGCGGAAAGCCCAATTGGCGACCAAAAAACAGCAGCAACGCGCCCAAACTGACGGGAATGCCTTTTCGGCGTTCCAGCACTTTATCGATGAACGCGTTGTGGGAATCGTAGTAGGCCTCGCGGTCACCACAAAATCCCCACTCAAAATAGAATAAGCGTAGAAACGATTCAAAACGCTGCTTTTCATCGCGTTCATGAACCAGACTTTGCTCAGCGTCGTCCAGTAATCGTTTCAATTCGATGCGCGCCCAGTCGACCTGGGTGTCCGGATTGATGGCTTTATTCAGCGCAAGGGCACCTTCCACCAGCTCCATCGCATCGAAATCTTCATCAAACAAATCCAGCATCACACTACTCTATCTGTGAATCTAATACGGACAGCAACAGCCAATGCGGCTTAGCCAAAGAACATCGGAATTTTGGTTACGGCAATTTTGCCGGCAATCGCCAGCCAGCCCAGCGCACCAAAAAACGCAAATGTGCGCAGCAGCTTGTTGCGACCCAGTTTCAGGGCAAAGAAACCCAGTGCGATGTAAGCCAGCACGCTGGTCAGTTTGTCGGTCATCCAAGGCGCGGCTGCGGTAAATGGCACAAATCCGGTGACAAAAATCAGGCCGATCCCGGAGAGCAGCAGGCAGGTGTCCACAATATGAGGAAACACTTTGAGGAATTTATGTTGGCGCAGTTCTGAATCCATCATCATCAGTACGTAACGTACCGAGAGCAGCAGCGCGCTCAGACCGATGGTCAGCAAGTGAAAATGTTTTAATCCTTCGTACATTGTCTTCCTCGTTCGTCGTTATATTGGCCCAGCGTCACGCGATCATGACCGGCATAATCCTGCTCGGTGATCACGTGCTGATAGCCCAGCGCTTGCATGATGGTTCTCACGCTCGCACCCTGATCGTAACCGTGTTCAAACGCCAACCAGCCGCCGCTTTGCAGATAATCACGGCCAGCGTCGCTGATATGTTTGATGTCGGCTAACCCGTTATCGGCGGCAACCAGCGCACTTTTCGGTTCAAAGCGCACATCGCCCTGAGCCAAATGCGGATCGTTTTCTTCGATGTATGGCGGGTTGGAGACTATCAAAGCAAACTTTGTACCGTGTGATAAGGGTTCAAACCAACTGCCCTGCAAAAACGTGACATTGGTTAAGTGCAAACGGTTTGCATTGTCGCTGGCCAATTGCTGCGCTTCGTCACGCAGGTCGATCCCAACCACGCGACGTTGTGGCAGTTCAGACGCAAGCGCCAAGGCAATCGCGCCTGTGCCCGTCCCCAAATCGAGAATATCGCCATCCAGCGTCTGCGCTTTTTCCAGCGCCACTTCCACCAAGCGTTCCGTGTCGGGACGCGGAATTAAGGTGGATGGCGAGACTTTCAGCGGCAGCGACCAGAATTCACGCTCCCCGATGATGTACGCAACCGGCTCGCCAGTCAGGCGACGGGCAAGCAATGCATCAAATGCTGCGTGCGTGGTGTCATCGAGAATTTTATCGGGCCAAGTCAGCAAGTAGGAGCGCGGTTTATCCAGCGCATGGCAAAGCAGCACGGCGGCATCGAGTGACGGCGAATCACTGCCGCTGTGCGTCAATTGCAAAGTCGCCGCCTTGAGGGCGGCTTCTATGGTCAGTGGCGAAGTCATTGACATCAAATCAGTTGAGCTCAGCAAGCGCGGCCAGCTGATCCGCTTGGTGCTCTTGAATCACGGGATCCACCAGCGATTGCAGATCGCCTTCCATCACTTCACTCAAACGGTAAACCGTCAGGTTGATGCGGTGATCAGACACGCGGCCTTGCGGGTAGTTGTAAGTCCGAATGCGGTCACTACGATCGCCCGAACCCAGCAGGTTACGACGCGTGTCGGAGATTGCCGCCGCACGTTTTTCTTCTTCCGCTTTGGCAATGCGCGCGGCCAGTACCGACATCGCTTTGGCTTTGTTTTTGTGCTGTGAACGCTCGTCCTGACACTCCACCACAATACCAGTCGGCAAGTGGGTAATACGAATTGCAGAATCGGTGGTGTTGACGTGCTGACCACCCGCACCAGACGAGCGGAAGGTATCAATTTTCAGATCCGCGGTGCGGATTTCTGGAATTTCAGCTTCTGGCACTTCAGCCATGACCGCCACGGTACACGCCGAGGTGTGCACACGGCCTTGCGATTCGGTCGCAGGAACACGTTGCACGCGGTGGCCGCCGGATTCAAATTTCAGCACACCGTACGCGCCATCGCCGCTCACTTTGGCAATCATTTCTTTGTAACCGCCGTGCTCTGCTTCGTTGGATGACATCACTTCGATGCGCCAACCGCGTTTTTCAGCAAAACGGCTGTACATGCGGAACAGATCGCCGGCAAAAATGCCCGCTTCATCACCGCCCGCACCAGCGCGGATTTCCAAGAAACAGTTGCGGTCATCGTTGGGATCTTTAGGCAGCAGCAAAATTTGCAGCTCGTCGCTCAGGCGCTCAATCTCGGCTTTCGCGACCTTGATTTCGTCTTGCGCCATTTCACGCATCTCTGCGTCGTCTTCTTTGGCCATCTCTTCCGCCGCGCTCAGATCGTCCTGCGCTTGCTGATAAGCCTGAAAACAGTGAGTGATCTCCTCAAGCTGTGAGTACTCTTTTGACAGAGCACGGAACTTGTCCTGATCTCCGATAACTGCGGGGTCGCCCAGCAGGTGTTGAACCTCTTCATAACGCTCAACCAGGGATTCAAGCTTTACTAAAATCGACGCTTTCATAGTTTCTTCTTTAAACGAATAAGGAGTAAGTGTTTATTGTGGGTCATCAAGACCCAGACTTTGTCTGATAATGGCCAGTTTGGCTGGCTCTCCCTGCTCCGCGGCGGTTTGCAGCGCACGCGTCGGGGTGTGGATCAGTTTGTTGGTGAGTTTGTTGCTCAGTTCAATCAGCAGTTTTTCCGGATCGCCGCCTGCCGCCAACGCTTGTAAGCTTTTGCTCAGCAAATCCTCACGAATGTCATTGGCCGCTTTGCGGTAGTCGCGAATACTGTCGACCGCTTGTAGCGAGCGCATCCAAGTCATGAACGCGGCACTTTCTTCGCTGACAATCGCTTCGGCTTGAATCGCTTCGACCTTGCGCTGCTCAATATTACTATCGACGATAGATTGCAAATCATCCACTGAATAGAGGTACGCGTCGTTCAAATCGCCAACTTGCGATTCAATGTCGCGCGGCACCGCGATATCCACCAGCAACATCGGCTGATAACGACGCGCTTTCAGGGCGGTTTCGACCATGCCTTTACCAATGATTGGCAGCGGACTGGCGGTTGAACTGATGACGATATCGGCATGCGCCAGATAATCGGGAATTTCATTCAGTGCAATCACTTCGGCGTTGAACTGCTCGGCCAAATTCATGGCACGCTCACGTGTGCGGTTGGCCACGATCATGCGTTTACAGTTGTGGCTGGCCAAGTGCTTGGCCACCAACTCGATGGTTTCACCTGCCCCAACCAAGAGCACCGTCGCATCCGAAAGTGATTCAAAAATGTGTTTTGCCAGCGTGCAAGCGGCATACGCCACCGACACTGCACTGCCGCCGATTTCGGTTTCAGTACGAACCCGTTTGGCCACAGAAAACGCTTTTTGGAATAACTTTTCCATCGACGAATCGACTGAACGACTTTCGCGAGAATCGGCGTAGGCCTGTTTGACCTGCCCCAGAATTTGCGGCTCCCCCAACACCAGAGAATCCAAGCCACATGAGACGCGCATCAAGTGGCGAATCGCCGCCTGTTCTTCATGCACATAAAGGCTCGGTTTAAGATCTTCAGCATTCACCTGATGGAACTGCGACAACCATTCGATCACCTTGTTCTTGCACGATGACTTCACATCACAGTAAATCTCGGTGCGGTTACACGTCGACAGGATCACGCTCCCGTTGACAAATGAACTGTCCGATAGCTGCTCCAAGGCGTCAGACAACTTGTCTGGGCCAAACGCAACTTTTTCTCGCAATTCAACCGAAGCCGTATTGTGATTGATTCCAATAGCAAGCAAGGACATCTATCGAGGGTTCTCTGGTAAGAAATGGGCTAGGCGCAGAATTTTACTTGATGACCCTGTTTATTGAAAGGGTCAACGGGATTTGTTTTCCCGAGTTCGTGATATCAATGATATAGTGAAAGCCGTTTGACCGTTTTGACTGGATAAATAACGAGCACTTTTTATGACGCATAAGCCACGTATTTACCTGATCGTGATGCTGCTGATGACCCTCTTTGGCTGTAGCAGCGTGCCGGAACCCATTACCGATGTGCAATGGCAATCCCATCAAGCTCGACTGACGAGCATCGCGCAATTTAAACTGGCCGGCAAAATCGGTTACATCTCACCTGAGCAGCGCCAATCTCTGAACTTTCAATGGCAAAAATCCAACCAAAATAGTCAGTTACGCCTGACTAACTTTCTCGGCCAGACGGTGCTCAACCTGACCATGACCGCGCAAGGCGCGCGCGTGGAAACGTATGATAACCAAGTTTATACCGCCCCCAACGCACAGCTTTTGGTACGCCAACTGACCGGGCTCGATATCCCGGTGGATCTGCTGCAAGACTGGATCCTCGGCCTGCCATCCCAAGCCGATGCGTACGCGCTGAACGAGAACAACACCCTCGCGACCTTAGACAAGCGCGCGGGCAGCACCAACTGGCATGTGGATTACGGCCGCTATCGTGAATACCCATGGCAACAAACCCAACTGCCATTGCCGGATAAGCTCAAACTGACTCAAAACCAAACCTCGATTAACCTCGTGATTTCCAATTGGACACTGACGCCATGATTCCAGGCCCGATACTGAATACGCCGACCACTTGGCCTTCTCCGGCCAAACTCAATCTGTTTCTGTACATCACTGGTCGCCGCGCCGATGGCTACCATGAACTGCAAACCCTGTTTCAGTTCCTAGACCACAGCGACACACTCACCATCACCGCCCACACCAACAGCGAGATTGTGCTGACGCCGGAATTGCCGGGCGTGGCCACCGAAGACAATTTGATCTGGAAAGCGGCCACCGCGCTGCAACGCGCCAGCGGTTGTTCGCTTGGAGCCAAGATTGAACTCAACAAAGTGCTGCCGATGGGCGGCGGGATTGGCGGCGGCTCATCCAATGCGGCCACCGTACTGGTGGCGCTTAATCACCTGTGGCAAACCCATCTCAGTGATGATGAACTGGCCCAAATTGGCCTCGCGCTTGGCGCCGACGTGCCGGTGTTTGTGCGTGGATTTGCCGCATTTGCCGAAGGCGTGGGTGAACGCCTGTCGCACGTCGACGTGGATGAAAAATGGTATTTGGTGGTACGCCCGAACGTGGCGATTGCGACCAAAGATATCTTCACCCATCCGCAACTGACAAGAAGCACAGCGAAGCGAGATCTGGCAACGCTTCTTGACACTTGTTACGAAAACGATTGCGAAAAAATTGTCCGAATGCTTTACCCAGAGGTTGATAAGCAACTTTCTTGGCTGCTACAATACGCGCCGTCAAGATTGACCGGGACGGGATCTTGCGTTTTTGCTGAATTTTTGAGCAAGAAAGAAGCGGAAGCTGTCCTTGCCGAACTCCCTGACAACGTCTCTGCGTTTGTCGCCCATGGGCGCAATGTTTCACCGCTCAAAGAGACGCTGGCTGATTACCAATCGGCCCACACCCAATCTATTTAAAAACTGGACGCAACCCTGAGGTTTCCACCGTGCCTGATATGAAGCTATTTGCTGGTAACGCCACACCCGAACTAGCCCAACGTATTGCTGAACGTCTCTACATTTCTCTTGGTGATGCGACTGTTTCCCGTTTCTCTGACGGCGAAGTCGCAGTACAAATCAATGAAAATGTTCGTGGTAGCGATGTATTCATTATTCAATCAACTTGTGCACCAACCAACGACAACCTGATGGAGTTGGTGGTTATGATTGATGCGATGCGCCGTGCTTCAGCAGGCCGTATTACTGCTGTTATCCCTTACTTTGGTTATGCTCGTCAAGATCGCCGTGTGCGCTCGTCCCGTGTGCCAATCACTGCAAAAGTTGTTGCAGATTTCCTTTCAAACGTCGGCGTTGACCGCGTTCTCACTATCGACCTGCACGCAGAGCAAATTCAAGGCTTCTTCGACGTACCAGTAGATAACATTTTCGGTACGCCAGTTCTACTGGAAGACATGAAAGCACGTAATCTGGAAGATCCAGTGGTGGTTTCTCCGGATCTGGGTGGTGTTGTTCGTGCACGCGCAACTGCAAAAGCGCTGGGCGATATCGACATTGCTATCGTCGACAAACGTCGTCCACGTGCAAACGTGTCTGAAGTGATGAACCTGATCGGTGACGTCGAAGGCCGCGACTGCGTGATCGTCGACGACATGATCGACACCGGTGGTACACTGTGTAAAGCCGCAGAAGCGCTGAAAGAACGTGGCGCAAAACGCGTTTTTGCTTACGCGACTCACGCGGTATTCTCTGGTAACGCAGCGAAAAACATCAAGAGCTCTGTGCTAGACCAAGTGATCGTCACTGACTCAATCACCTTGTCTAAAGAGATGGCAGCGACTGGCAAAGTTTCTCAACTAACGTTGTCAACCATGCTGGCTGAAGCGATTCGTCGTATCAGCAACGAAGAATCTATCTCTGCAATGTTCAACTAATTCGTTTGCTCAGAGACCGCTTCTGATTGGGCGCTTCATCTTCGGATGAGGCGCTTTTTATTTCTCAGCGCACGAGAAAAGCAGAGTCTCGCCCCGCGCGTCTTTTCTGTGCTATCATACCGCGCTTTTTCGTTTCCGAAGGGATCCTAGCCTTGAGTCAACCCATTAAATTACTTGTCGGTCTGGCCAACCCGGGCCCGGAATACGCCAAAACACGACACAATGCCGGTGCATGGGTCGTAGAAGAACTGGCTCGCATCCACAACGTGGTGCTGAAAAATGAGCCGAAGTTCTTTGGTTTAACCGGTCGTATCATGGTCAACGGCGACGATCTGCGTTTGCTGATCCCCACCACGTTTATGAATTTATCCGGTAAAGCCGTTGGCGCATTGGCCAAGTTTTACCAGATCAATCCCGAAGAGATCATGGTCGCTCACGATGAGCTGGATCTCCCACCGGGGGTTGCTAAGTTTAAAAAAGGTGGCGGTCACGGGGGTCACAATGGCCTCAAAGACACCATCAGCAAACTGGGCAACAACAAAGAATTTTACCGTCTGCGGATTGGCATCGGCCATCCGGGACACAAAGATAAAGTAGCAGGCTATGTGTTAGGCAAAGCTCCCGCCAAAGAGCAGGAGTGTCTGGATGCCGTGGTAGATGAATCCGTTCGCTGCCTCGACATCTTATTCAAAGATGGCCTCACCAAAGCGCAAAACCGCTTACACACGTTCAAAGCTGAATAAGGTTACAGTCATGGGTTTTAAATGTGGCATCGTTGGTCTTCCAAACGTTGGCAAATCAACACTTTTTAATGCACTCACTAAAGCAGGTATCGAAGCGGCAAACTTCCCGTTTTGTACTATCGAACCAAACACTGGTGTCGTACCAGTGCCGGATCTGCGTTTGGACGCACTGGCAAACATCGTCAATCCTGAGCGCGTTCTGCCAACCACGATGGAATTCGTGGATATCGCAGGCTTGGTTGCTGGCGCATCAAAAGGTGAAGGCCTAGGCAACAAATTCCTGGCGAACATTCGTGAAACCGATGCAATTGGTCACGTCGTGCGTTGTTTTGAAAACGAAAACATCGTGCACGTTGCCGGTAAAGTCTCCCCGATTGAAGACATCGAAGTGATCAACCTGGAGCTAGCTCTGGCTGACCTTGATAGCTGTGAACGCGCCATTCAACGCCAAGCAAAACGCGCAAAAGGCGGCGATAAAGACGCAAAATTTGAACTGACCGTGCTAGAAAAACTGCTACCCGTGCTCACGGAAGGTGGTTCTGCACGTACTGTGAATTTGTCGAAAGAAGAACTAGCGGCAGTTGGCTACCTGAACTTCCTGACGCTCAAACCAACCATGTACATTGCGAACGTGGCCGAAGATGGTTTTGACGACAACCCATACCTCGATGCAGTGCGCGAGTTCGCAGCAAAAGAGAACAACGTGGTTGTTCCTGTGTGCGCCGCGATTGAATCTGAATTGTCTGAACTTGAAGAAGACGAGCGTGATGAGTTCTTGGCCGATCTGGGCATCGAAGAACCGGGCCTGAACCGCGTGATCCGTTCTGGCTACGATCTGCTGAGCCTGCACACTTACTTCACCGCGGGTGTTAAAGAAGTACGTGCATGGACCATTCCAATCGGTGCGACCGCGCCGCAATCGGCAGGTAAAATCCACACCGACTTCGAACGCGGCTTCATCCGTGCCGAAGTGATCGGTTACGACGATTTCATTCAGTACAACGGTGAAAGTGGCGCGAAAGAAGCCGGTAAATGGCGTCTTGAAGGCAAAGATTACATCGTAAAAGATGGCGATGTGATTCACTTCCGTTTCAACGTTTAAGTCTGTTCTGATTCGATTGTTCAAAAGCCAACCTCAGGGTTGGCTTTTGTTGTTTTCAAATGCGAGAAATTTGCATAATCAACACCGGATAAAGGTAATGAATCTGTTGTTTTGGTAGCAGTTTTTGATCACAAACACGCCTCTTTGTTTAAAAAAAAGTCGAACGGTCAGTTTCGGGGAATTTATTCAAAAAAACTGTTGACGCTCCTAAGCCATATCCGCATAATGCGCACCGTTCTCGGCGATAAGGCAACTTTGAAGCGAGCAACAAAAATTGTTGGCTACGTAGCTCAGCTGGTTAGAGCACATCACTCATAATGATGGGGTCACAGGTTCGAATCCCGTCGTAGCCACCATTTCCTAAGTACTTTTACATGGCAACATGACAGAGTCTTTAGGAAACAACGCGGAAGTGGCGAAATTGGTAGACGCACCAGATTTAGGTTCTGGCGCCGCAAGGTGTGAGAGTTCAAGTCTCTCCTTCCGCACCATATTTAGATAACGAAAGTTATCGCTGTAGGTCTATCGCCAAGCGGTAAGGCAGCGGCTTTTGATGCCGCCATTCCCTGGTTCGAATCCAGGTAGACCTGCCATATTACACCTTGTCTGAGGTTATCAGACACATACTGAGTTTGCGGTGGTGGCGGAATTGGTAGACGCGCTAGCTTCAGGTGCTAGTGTCCGTTAGGACGTGAGGGTTCAAGTCCCTCCCTCCGCACCAAATTCAGTAGATTTGTAGGTCTATCGCCAAGCGGTAAGGCAGCGGCTTTTGATGCCGCCATTCCCTGGTTCGAATCCAGGTAGACCTGCCATAATTCTTTAAGTTTCAATATGATGTAAAAACTATTGGAACTGCAGACGAGATTGTATTATAGTTTCTCGCTCTGAAAAGATGGCTACGTAGCTCAGCTGGTTAGAGCACATCACTCATAATGATGGGGTCACAGGTTCGAATCCCGTCGTAGCCACCACTTATTTCAAGTTAACAGCTAATGTTGTGACTTTGAATACCGGGACGCGGAAGTGGCGAAATTGGTAGACGCACCAGATTTAGGTTCTGGCGCCGTAAGGTGTGAGAGTTCAAGTCTCTCCTTCCGCACCATCATCCCGATATTCTAAAAACTATTTCTGCGGAAGTGGCGAAATTGGTAGACGCACCAGATTTAGGTTCTGGCGCCGCAAGGTGTAAGAGTTCAAGTCTCTTCTTCCGCACCATATTTAGATAACGAAAGTTATCGCTGTAGGTCTATCGCCAAGCGGTAAGGCAGCGGCTTTTGATGCCGCCATTCCCTGGTTCGAATCCAGGTAGACCTGCCATATTACACCTTGTCTGAGGTTATCAGACACATACTGAATTTGCGGTGGTGGCGGAATTGGTAGACGCGCTAGCTTCAGGTGCTAGTGTCCGTTAGGACGTGAGGGTTCAAGTCCCTCCCTCCGCACCAAATTCAGTAGCTTTGTAGGTCTATCGCCAAGCGGTAAGGCAGCGGCTTTTGATGCCGCCATTCCCTGGTTCGAATCCAGGTAGACCTGCCATTACAACGATGATTCGATATACCAAGTCGGGTTATCTATAAAATATGATGCGGAAGTGGCGAAATTGGTAGACGCACCAGATTTAGGTTCTGGCGCCGCAAGGTGTGAGAGTTCAAGTCTCTCCTTCCGCACCATCTATTCCCTCGTTGAATCAACGAAAGAATAGAAATGGCTACGTAGCTCAGCTGGTTAGAGCACATCACTCATAATGATGGGGTCACAGGTTCGAATCCCGTCGTAGCCACCATTTCCTAAGTACTTTTACATGGCAACATGACAGAGTCTTTAGGAAACAACGCGGAAGTGGCGAAATTGGTAGACGCACCAGATTTAGGTTCTGGCGCCGCAAGGTGTGAGAGTTCAAGTCTCTCCTTCCGCACCATATTTGATGATGAGCTAAGTTTTCTTAGCATAATCAAAAAGCTGTATGACAATGTTGCCTGTTGTGGTTATAATCCAGCACGACTTGTCAGTAAAGATAGCTGAAAAGACAAATAACTGAATTTGCGGTGGTGGCGGAATTGGTAGACGCGCTAGCTTCAGGTGCTAGTGTCCGTTAGGACGTGAGGGTTCAAGTCCCTCCCTCCGCACCAAATTCAGTATCTTGTAGGTCTATCGCCAAGCGGTAAGGCAGCGGCTTTTGATGCCGCCATTCCCTGGTTCGAATCCAGGTAGACCTGCCATTACAACGATGATTCGATATACCAAGTCGGGTTATCCACAAAACATGCGGAAGTGGCGAAATTGGTAGACGCACCAGATTTAGGTTCTGGCGCCGCAAGGTGTAAGAGTTCAAGTCTCTTCTTCCGCACCATATAGACAAACCCAGCTTCGGCTGGGTTTTGTTTTATCTGGCTATTGCGTTTCTGACGTAAATCGCCAGTTCCCTCTGTTGTTTTGCCCCTTCTTGACCTTGATTTATAAAACAGACGGTTACGATCCAACGCATAAAAAAATCCAGCCGAAGCTGGATTTTTGCACGTCATGCTGATTTGTATTCGCTTAACCAAGCAGAGCGAGTGCCGCCTGAGGCGCCTGTTTCGCTTGTGCCAAGACAGAGCTAGAAGCTTGACCCAAAATCTGAGACTTGGTCAGTGCCGTTGTTTCTTTCGCAAAGTCGGTATCTTTGATACGGCTCTTCGACGCATTCACGTTTTCGTTGATGTTGTCTAAGTTGTTGACCGCGTGGTTGAAACGGTTTTGGAATGCACCCAATTCCGCACGGTGGCTATCAACGAACTTCAGCGCTGCATCGACCACAGCAACAGATTGTTGCGCGCCACCCACAGAAGTGACGTCAATGGTATCGACCGTTACGCCTTTGCCTTCCTGAATGCCCAGCTCACCGGCCAAGCTACCGCCAAACGACACCTCACCATCGACTTTGTTGTTGTCGGTGAACAGTTGCAGTTTGCCTTCTTGATCCACAGAGGCTTTGATCATATCGGTTTGACCATTGATGTAAGTGGCCAGCTCTTCGATGTCATCGCCTGCTTTCGCATTGATTTGAATCGTTTTTTCGCCATCAAGCTTGTCATTGAGCGTAATGGTCAGATCGTTTGCGCCAGATTGAACGCTCCAATCTTTATCTTTCCCATTTTCCGCTTTGTAGCTGGTGCCGCCCATCATGCGGTTGTCGCTGCGCATGTTGTTGAGGCTCAGCATCACCGCTTCACCGTTGTCCGCACCGATCTGGAACGATTTAGTTGCGAACGTGCCGTTCAACAGCTTATTGCCACCAAATGACGTGGTTTCTGCGATACGATTCAATTCATCGTTGAGTGCAGTCACTTCTTCCTGAATCGCAACACGTTCCGCTTTTGAGTTCGAACCGTTAGACGATTGCAGTGACAAGTCACGCATACGTTGCAGAATGTTGGTGGTTTCATTCATTGCACCTTCCGCAGTTTGAGCGATAGAGATACCGTCATTTGCGTTGCGTACAGCGACATCCAGACCACGGCTTTGCACGTTCAGTCGGTTGGAGATTTGCAGACCGGCAGCATCATCTTTTGCACTGTTGATACGAAAACCTGAGGACAAGCGTTCCATCGACGATTGTTGCGCGCCGGTAGCACTATTCAGGTAACGTTGGGCTGTCATTGCTGACACGTTGGTATTTACATTAACCGCCATAATGGTGTCTCCTATTTGATTTTCAGACGTAGCGGAACTTCACGAACGGCTTCCGACGTCTCGGAAAACCAAGTAGTTCTCTCAAAGTTATCTCTATTAGCGACTCGCTGAGCTATTCCTTTAGAGAAAAAATGGTTTTCTGTAGAAAAAGACGCCATTGAGGCGAAGTTTGAGATTGAAGGCGCAAAACATCATGAAATACGAAAAAAGTGCTAAAGAATTCACCAACCCGGACGAGTGCAATCGACTGCGTATCAATTCCCCCGACGACCATCGTCGATCAGAGAAAAAGAAAAGATGAAAATGCCACAGGAAACGAACCCGAGAAATCGATCGAGGTTCGAGGCAAGATGGGAAATTGCAGGCAAAAGAAAAGCCCCTTTCCTTTGAGAGAACCGGGGCTAGGTAGTAGCCATCGCCAATGTGGAGATCACGAGAAATGAACACAAGTGGCTGACCATATGAGCATGACCATTCAAAATCAAAAAGCAGGGTTAGTTTGAGAGAGCTTTTTGATCATCAACAATCATACTTTGCCAAGGTACCTTCACTATATACTCACGTCTGAGCTGATTAATGAAGGACCCCAGGACTACTGCAATAGTGAAATTGCAGAGTTTGGCAACTGTTTTGCTTGGGCAAGAATCGATGTCCCTGCCTGTTGCAGAATTTGTGACTTCGTCAACTGTGTGGTTTCTTTCGCAAAGTCTGTATCTTTGATACGGCTCTTCGATGATTCCACGTTTTCTTGGATGTTCGCCAAGTTGCTGATGCTGTGGCTCAAACGGTTTTGTTTCGCACCCAGATCCGCACGTTGTGAATCCACGTATTTCAATGCAGCGTCGATGATGCCGACCGCATTTTGTGACCCCCCCACGGTATTGACATCAATATCTTGAACGGTGGTGTATTGACCGTTGTCCGTATTGAGGCCCAGTTGAGATGCCAACCCGCCGGAGATGCTGAAATCTTCTGCCAGCTCAGGTTGTGCAATGAAAATCTGTAGCTTGCCATCTTGATCCACAGACGCTTTAAAGATGTCTGTTTGACCATTGATGTACGTCGCCAACTCTTCGATATCGTCGCCAGTTTTCGCATTGATATTCAGCGTGACTGGCTCGCCATCTTTGCCGGTGAATTCAAACTTCAGGTCGCGCGCATTGTCTGGCACACCCCAGTTTTTATCTTTACCTTGCTCAGACACGAAAGACATGCCGCCCATGCGATGGTCATCCGCACGAATGCTGGTCAGGCCCATGATGATCGCTTCACCTGAGCTCGCACCGATTTGGAATGACGCTTCACCGAATGAGCCGTTCAGTAGCTTACGACCACCAAATGATGTGGTTTCAGCGATACGGTTCAGTTCATCTTGCAGCGCGGTCACTTCTTCGTTCAGGGCTTTACGCTCTGACGCTGAGTTGGTGCCGTTCGCTGATTGCAGTGACAAGTCACGCATACGTTGCAGAATGCTGGTCGACTCGTTCATCGCCCCTTCCGCAGTCTGCGCAATCGAAATACCATCGTTGGCGTTTCGCATGGCCACATCCAGGCCGCGAGATTGCGCGGTCAGACGGTTTGAGATCTGAAGGCCTGCCGCATCATCTTTCGCACTGTTAATGCGGTTACCTGAAGACAGACGTTCCATCGAGGTGTTTAGCTCGTTAGATGCCTTGTTCAGATAACGTTGAGCGGTCATTGCCGACACGTTGGTATTTACGTTAATGGTCATAGTTTGCTCTCCTATCGAGTTCGCAAGCTTTTTGCGAAGCGGTCAGCTTTACTCTCTCTTGGAAGCACTGACCGTGAATAACTTGCTAAACACGCCACCTGGCGTCTTTAAAACTGGGTTGTATCAACTCTGATATTATCAATTCAATTAGTGTGCCAACTTTATAAAAACCGCTTCTAAAAATTTTATATGCTAATTTTCAATCAGTTAGCTTATTCAACTTTTCTCCTGAACCGCTTCATCATCAGAGAAAATATCAGCGGCAATCGGCATTTGCCGCGCTTTTGCCGCTTCGTCGAAGGTCATTAGCGGTTAAAATGCCGCCATCATTCGACGAAAAACCGTCCAACCAAAACTCCCTTCGCACTTATGGCATGGCACATAAGGCGTTGAAGGTTAGATGTAGTTGAACAGGGTTAAATCTTTGGTTTTACCAAATGCTTGCTGGGATGCCTGCAGCGCACGAGAGTTCTCATTGAACTCAATCACCGCTTCGGCATAATCCAGATCTTCAAACTGGCTTTTCGATTTGGCCAGGCTGATTTTGAAATCTGCGTGTTGCTCTTCTTGAATATCGAGCGTACTCAAACGCGCACCGATATCCGTACGCGCTTTGTTCATATGAATAAAGGCGGTATGGAATTCTTGCGTCATCTGTTGCAACTTCGCCGTTGCCGAAGCATCCGAAACAGAAGCCTTGGAAAAATTGATCGCGTCTTTAAAGGTATCGAACACGCTGAACGACTGACGTGGCGTCAGTGAAATCGCATCGCCCGCGGTCAATTGCCCTTTAACATGAATGGTCAAATCTTCATATTGAATGCCGGTTTTCGGATTGAATTCATCTGTGTCCACCACGCGTCCATTGCGCTCCAATTGATAGCCAAACTTACCGTTGGTCATGTCGACAAAGGTGACTTTGTACTCACCATCATCGTCAGGATTGCTGTTATTGGCTTTCTCAAGCAGCAGCTCTGAACCTTCACGCAACTGGTAATTCGGTTCGTAGTCACCAAACGGGTTTTCGATTTCCATAAACAGTTTGCTGCCCGGCGTGTTGAACGGCATTTCCAAACTGTTGGAGATTTTCATCTTGCGTTGGTAATCATCACCGCCGTACGAGACATTGCCCGCGTTATCACGAAAGAACGGCTGTGTGGTCGGTTTGGTCCCGGCAAAAATATAGTTGCCTGACTCATCTTGCACATTAGCCAGGTTGAGAAAGTTATTGGCAATCTCTTCCAGTTCACGCGCGCGAGCGGCGCGATCTTCTGGCGACAATGAACCGTTGATCATTTCCATAACGTTGCGTTTGGCTTTGTCAGTAAAATCTTCGGCGCTCGACACAATCACTTCTTGGTGTTCCAGACGGTTACGCACCAGCACGATGGCATCCATGTATTGACGCAGTTGCTCTTGCTGCTGAGACACATTTTGAATGTAATGCGTCGCCAACGGGTTATCCGCCGCCGACAATAATTTCTTACCTGACGCCAATTGCGCTTGGTTGTGGTGAATTTTCGATTCCTGACGGCGCAAATCATTTTGCACAGCCTGATAGTTATGGAAGCTAGAAATACGATTAAACATTTATCGGCCTCCCCTATCGCAATGCCAGAATGGTATTAAAGGTATCGTTCGCCGCTTGAATGATGCGCGACGAAGCCATGTACGCTTGCTGGAATTTCATCATATTCGCCGCTTCTTCATCGAGGTTCACCCCAGACACCGACGCGATACGAGATTCAGCCGACTCTTTCTCCAAACGTGCCACATCCGTCAAACGCGATGCGGTGGAGAGTTTCAAACCAAAGTCCGTGTTCAAGTTGTGATACAGCTCGATGATGGTCGATTTCTTGTCATCGACCGTCTTGTTGCTTTGTACATTGATCATTTTGCGCAAGTTGCCGTTGTCACCGTCAGAGGGGACAAGGTTTGCCGTGAACTTATCATCGGCAATCGCACCACGCGACAAGGTAAAAATGGTCGATTTGCCGTCGCTGTCCTGCTTAGGAATTTCTAGCGTCAGCTCTTCTTGATTGTCCTCAAACGCATAAGGTTGCGTGAGCAGCACTTTGCCGTTTTTATCTTGCACGCGAACCTGCATGTTGCCGGTTGGATTGCCGTCGCTGTCTTTCACCGGCACCACGTAGGCTTCAAACTCTTTCACATCGCCCGCTTGGTCGATGTGGAATGTGGCACTGCCTTGGGCAAATGCAGTGGACGCTTCGTAACTCTGGGCGGCAATTTTTGACGCATCATCAATCGCCATGCGCATGTTGGCCGCCCCATCACGCGTTGGGCGAATGATCACGCGCTCACCAGATCGCGGCTCGTTATTGATTTGGATGCGCATGCCATCGATGTCGATGTGACCACGCACCACCGACACTTTACTTTGCTCGCCGTTCGGCATGGTCATGATGTAGTCGTCGCCATTATAGGTCAGTGAATACTCACCTCCTTTCAGCTGGCTGACGTCTTGAATATAAACCGCCAAATCCGCGTCAGAATTACTTGCCGTCACCACGCGAGAGCGCGCCACACGCTCCGAGTTCACGTCGGTAAAAATATCCGCACCAATGTCCCCGCGCAGATCAAGCCCTTGGTGTTGCAACCGATTGACTTCATACGAGAACGAGGTGGCCAAGCGGCCGATTTCGTCCAGCAATCCGGGAATGTGTTTGTCGCGCATGTCCATCAAGGCACCAATTTTGCCGCCGATATCGCGCGCGGTAATCGGTTTTAATGCTTTGCCTTCCACCATCGCCAGACGGCGTTGATGCACATCCGGGTAACCGTCGATCATTTTCAGTTGGCTGGCTTCAGTGCCGGAGACCAAGGTGTGACCGTTTCCGATGTGAATGTTGAAACCTTCAGCATTTTTACGCGGCGTGACCGTCACTTTGGTGTATTGAGACAGCTCAGCCACCAGCTTTTCGTGCTGGTCCATTAAATCGTTGTGTGGGCCTGGGGTGCGCATCATCAAGCGCTGCAAGTCACGAATTTCAACCGCCAATTGGTTGATGCGTTCAATGCCGACATCGAGACCTTTGTTGGTCACATCAAACTGACGGCGCACGGTTTCGTGAAAATCGTTCATGTTCTGGCTAATCAGCCCCGCTTTTTCCAACACGACTTTACGCGCACCGACATCGTTGGGCGTGTCGGCCAGCGTTTTCACGGAATCGAACCATTCATTGAGGTTCTCTGGAATCTTTTTCGAAGCCACCGACGACAGCAGTTTTGACAGCATGTCGAGGTTTTCTTCGTTATCGCGCTTGAACGAGTAATCGGTGGTGGCAAGGTTCAGCTCTTTAACGGCAAACTGGTCCCACGAGCGGCGAACATTTTCCACATGCACGCCCATGCCGTAGGTTTCGCCACCGTATTGGCGAGGCATATTGGTCCCTTGGATCACAGACTGACGGCTGTAACCCTCTGTATTAACATTAGAAATGTTATGACCAGTGGTGTTGAGTTGTCTCTGAGCCGTCAATACGCTTTGCGCACCAACATTCAGAAGATCAGACGCCATAATGCCCCCAAAAACCGAGTAAATCGCCGATTAAACCGGCCCCTAGGTTCAATAAAGCAATATGTGTGCCAAATAAGAATTTACGTTGTAAGGTGAGGAAAATTAAGGAAGTTCATGCTGAAAGGAAAACTAATCAGCCGACCACAAGGGTCGGCTGAGGCAAGGGATTACAGTTCGTCCATCTGTTCGATTTGGGCTTTCACCCGTAGAACTTTGTCGGCGTATTGAGGGTCGGTCGCATAACCGGCCTGATGAATGCCGCGAATGAAATCTTCATCACTGCCGTTATGACGCAGTGCGGTGGTATAACGCGGATTGCTCGACAGGAAGCGCACATAGTCGTTAAAGCTGTCCTGATAATTGGTGTAAGAGCGGAACGCTGCTTTTTCCATGACCGGTGTCTGATCTTGGTATTCCAGCGTTTGCGTCGCCACTTTTGCGCCATGCCAACTGCGATCGGCCTTGATGTTAAACAGGTTATTGCTGCTGCCGCGCGCGTTTTTCACCACTTTCTGTCCCCAGCCGGTTTCCAGTGCCGCTTGCGCCAGCAACAAGGTGGAGTCGACACCCAGCGCTTTTGCCGCTTTATCGGCAAACGGTTTGAGTGAGGCGACAAAAGAGCGTGGCGATTCAAACGAGCCGCTGGCCACTGGCGCCTCAACGGCATTTGCAGCATTGACCATTGGCGTTGCCGCATCCGTTGCCGGTTGATTTGCCGCGACGTCACGAGAGCGTTCCACACGGCGCATCGCTTCTTGGAAGTTATCTTCACCCGTCGTGTTGGACTGCTCTGCTGCTGACAGCTGCGCCACAATCATGTCGGCCAAACCGAGGGAGCCAGACGCACTGAGTTGACTGGTCATTTGCTCATCAAGCATCTGACGGTAAAAATCTTCATTTTGGCTATTGAACATGTCGGACTTAAAGCTCGCGTTCGCATCACGCATCGATTTCAACATCATGGTGGTGAAGATCGACTCAAACTGACGCGCCGCCGCCGTCAAGGCTGCTTTTTCTGACTTTTCATCCCCAGTGACCGCCTGCTTACGCAGCGAATCAAGGCTGGCAATGTCGTGAATAAAGCCAATGTCGTTGGGATTATTAACCATGCCGCACTCCTTAGATGATGATCAGTTGGCCTTCGATGGCGCCCGCTTGTTTCAGTGCTTGCAAAATTGCCATCAGGTCCGATGGGGCGGCGCCCACTTCATTGACTGCGCGAACCAGATCATCAAGCGTGACCCCCGGTTCCAGTTTGAACATCTTGCCTTTCTTCTCCGTCACTTCAATACTGGAATCTGGCACAATGGCAGTCTGACCGCCCGAAAACGCGTTCGGTTGGCTGACATTCAGGTTTTCTTTAATGGCCACCGTCATGCCGCCATGCGTGACCGCCGCAGGTTTCAGGCGCACATGTTGGCCAACCACAATGGTGCCAGTGCGTGAATTGACGATGATTTTGGCTGCGCCATCAGCGGGGTCAAATTCGAGGTTTTCAATCGCCGACAGGAATGCAACACGTTGGCCAACATCACGCGGCGCACGCACGCGCACAGACGTCGCATCGACCGCAGAGGCCATTTGTGGGCCCAAGAATTGGTTGACCGCATCGGCCATGCGCTGCGCGGTGGTGAAATCTGATTCCAGCAAGTTGAACGTGATGAAATCGCCACGGCCAAACGGCGTTGGCACTTCACGTTCTACAATCGCCCCGGCAGAGATCATCCCCACCGTTGGGTTGTTGCCGACAATTTTAGAGCCATCTGCACCGCTGGCACTAAAGCCGCTCACCACGAGGTTGCCCTGCGCCACGGCGTACACTTGACCATCCAGACCTTTTAAGAACGTTTGCATCAGCGTACCGCCGCGTAGGCTCTTGGCAGAACCAATCGATGATACCGTGACATCCACTGTTTGGCCTTGCTTGGAGAAAGCGGGCAAGTCGGCGGTGACGATCACCGCGGCAACGTTTTTCGTTTTGGGTTTGGTGCCCTGCGGCAATTGAATGCCGAAGCTTTGCAGCATGGCATTAAAACTCTGGTCGGTGAATGGTGTGGATTCGCCCGTTCCCGGCAAACCAGTGACCAAACCGTAACCCACAAGTTGGTTACTGCGCACACCTGCTACCTGAGAAACATCTTTGATGCGCGCGGCCTGAGCGGAGACTGCGACGAACATCATCAATAACAAAGTGAGTCTTTTCATGTGGATTACCTATCTAAAAAACGAAGGGGCCAATCAGGCCCCTTCGATACTTATGCTGTCAATATTTCGACCATCGGGTGCGAGCTATAAAGACACATTAAAAAATCGTGCCAAGAATCCAGGTTCTTGCATATCTTGGTTGGTTCCGGTGCCAGAATATTGAATTCGAGCGTTGGAAATGCGGTTGGATGCAATGGTGTTATCGAAGTCGATGTCATCCGGACGAATGGTGCCGCTTAAGCGAATGTACTCATCACCGGTGTTCAAACTCAGCCATTTTTCCCCACGAATCACTAAGTTACCGTTGGACAGGATGTCAATCACTTCCACCGTAATCGACCCCGACAGGCTGTTGCTCTGGTTAGCCTGCGCGCTGCCGGAAAACTTGTTGTCGTTTTTCAGTGCGTAAGAAAAATTATATTCGCCTAAATTGAGTTCTTGGCCGCCGACACTCAGCGGGTCCATGGAGGCGTCATTTTTCTTTTTCAGATCCGCATCGGCACTTTTAGCCGCTTTGGTGCTTTCATTGAGCGTCACAGTAATGATGTCGCCAATGCCACGAGGTTTTGAATCATCATACAAACTGTTCGCACGAGACAAGTTAAACAACGAACCGGTTTCTGCCGCGTAGTGCTCTGGCTTATCTTTCGGATAAATCGGCGCCCAAGCGGGATCGCCAGCCACAGGGTCGGTGCGGTTACGCAGGGTATCGACCAGACCCGTGCTGCTGTCTGACGATTTATCACCTTCGACCGCATCCACAACCGTGGTGCCTTGCGTCACATCGGCCGTTTCAATCGGCTCCGGCAACAAGCTGCACCCCGACAGGAGTGAAATGAGCATCAAGCTGAGTATACGTTTCATCGCGGCATTCTCTTGCTAATTAAGGCTTAAAGCTGTTGGTTCACAAAGCTCATCATTTTATCAACGGCTGAGATCACTTTAGAGTTCATCTCGTACACGCGCTGCGCTTCAATCATGTTGACCAACTCTTCGGTCACGTTCACGTTGGAGCTTTCCAGCATCGATTGACGCACGTTGCCTAAACCGTCTAATCCCGGCACGCCTTCTTGTGGGTCGCCACTGGCGCCTGTCGGCAAGTAAAGGTTTTGACCAATCGGTTCTAGGCCGCCTGGGTTAATGAAATCGACCGTGGTGATTTGCCCCAGAACTTGGTTATCTTGCTGGCCGCGTACGCGCACGGAAACTTCACCATCGTTGCCGACCGTAATGGAGATCGCATCATCTGGGATCACAATCTCAGGTTGTAACGGGTAGCCCGAGCCGGAGGTCACAATCACCCCTTCATCGTTCAAGGTGAACTGACCGTTGCGGCTATAGCCGATGTTGCCGTCTGGCATCAGGATCTGGAAGAATCCATCCCCTTCAATCATCATGTCCAGGCTGTTAGTGGTGGTTTGCGCGTTGCCGTGCGTGTGCACTTTTTGCGTGGCCACGACTTTCGAACCGGCACCAAGCATCAAGCCACTTGGCAATTCAGTGTTCTGCGACGACTGACCGCCAGGCTGGTTAATATTCTGATAGAACAAATCTTCAAACACCGCGCGGCTTTTCTTAAAGCCGACGGTGGAGGCGTTGGCCAGGTTGTTCGAGATCGTCGCAATGTTGGTTTGCTGCGCGTCTAGGCCAGTTTTACTTACCCATAATGCTGGTTGCATCGTTATCTCCTAGTCGGTTAGCTCATACGAAGCAGAGAATCGGACGACTTGTCCATGTCTTCTGCGGTGCTCATCATTTTGACTTGCATCTCAAACTGACGTTGCAGGTCAATCAGGCTGGTCATTTCGCCAACGGCGTTGACGTTACTGCCTTCTACTGCGCCGGTGAGAATCTTCACATTGGCGTTTGCATCGTATGCTGCGTTTGGATCTTTCGAACGGAACAGACCGTTCACATCTTTAAACAACGATTGGTTATCCAGACGAACCAGCTTAATGCGGTCCACCACTTCCATGGCATCGGCAGGCGCCCCCTGAGGACGAACCGAGATGGTGCCATCGTTGCCGATTTCTACTTTGGCCAGCGGCACCGGCAAGGTGATTGGCGCGCCAGTTTCACCCAGTACCGGATGACCATTGCCGTTCAACAGCAGGCCATTGGCATCAATATTGAGGTTGCCGTTACGGGTCAGCCCTTCTTTGCCGGTTTTATCCATCACGGCAATCCAGCCATCACCTTGAACGGTCACGTCCAAATCACGGCCCGTGGTGATCACACTGCCCTGCTGAAAATTGTGTCCAGGACGTTCGGTCATGCTGAACACACGGCTTGGCAGGCCATCACCGTACGCTTGCATCGAACGCGCCTGTTCCAAGTCGGCACGAAAACCCGTGGTGCTGACGTTGGCCAGGTTGTTTGCTCGTAGCTGCATCGCTTGCATATTTTGTTTTGCGCCACTCATGGCAAGAAACAATGCACGGTCCATAATTTGCTCCAGAAATCGTTGTTAAGAGCAATAAAGCAATTGGCGTGCCAATATTAAAATGTGTTTTTAATCAAAGAGTTTAATAAGGATAGAGCGAGGAGGAGGGTATTTTTGCCGCGGCAAGGTGGCAAACTGGCAATCCCATCAAACCGACGTTGCCGCCGGTTTGACAGACCAGATGTTCGAATTATCGAATCTGTAGGATGTTTTGTTGCAGTTGGTTGTGAACTTCAAGCGCACGTGAGTTGGCTTGGAAGTTACGCTGCGCGGAGATGAGATCCACCAGCTCCTGCGTCATGTCGATGTTTGACTGTTCCAGCGTACCGTTGTTGATGGTACCGAAAGACCCTTTGTTTGATTCACCCCAGATCTTGTCACCCGAGAACTGAGTTGAATCCCACTGTGTACCGCCTTTCTTATCCAGACCTTGCTCGTTTGGCACACGCACCAGCGCCACACGACCCAGCGTGATGTTCTCGCCGTTCGAGTAAGTGCCAAGCACGCTACCGTTTTCGTCAAAATCGATTTTCGTCAGGAAGCCTGTTGTAGCACCGTCTTCATCAAACTTCGTCAATTCAAATGGCGCGGCAAACTGAGTGGCCGCATCCAGACCGAACGACAGCACCTGATTCACATCAGCGCCGTTTAAGTTCACCGGATTCGTACCGCCGCCCAGAGGTTCAGAAACGATAGGCTGCCCGTTGTTCAGGCTTGCCAACGTACCGTCATTGTTGAATTTCATGGTGTGACCCACTTGGCCTGATGCAGTTGTCGCGTCACCACCAGTAATGTTCAGGGGTTTCTCGCCTTCTTTATCAGTCACGGTGTAGTAGGTTTGCCATGTGTTTGGCTGAGTCTGATCTTTCAAGTAGTACGTCGTCAGTTTGTACGCCTGCCCCATCGAGTCATAAATGGTCGATGATGTTGAGCGGTTGTACGTGTCTGGATCTGTAAAATCAAACAACGTTGGATCTTTCAGATCGCCATTGGCAGGTAGGTTTACACCCACTTCAATGTTTGACGTCTGTTTTGGCTTACCAAACTCAGCTGGAATGTTCAGTGGTGCTGGCTCATAAGAAAGCACATCACCTGTATCTGGGTTGACCTGGTAGCCCAACAAGTATTCGTCGTTTGAGGTCACCATGTAGTTGTTTTTGTCGAGGTGGAACGCACCGTTACGTGTCAGCTCATTTTGTTGAGGGACTAAACGATCTTTCGCCACGGCAAAGAAACCAGTGCCTGAAATACGCAGATCCATTGGGTTGTTGGTATAAATACTTGAACCTTCGTGGAATTGTTGCGCCACTTTGTTCGCCTGAACACCGCCACCCGGAGTGGTTTTTGCGTTCGTAAACAAAGAGTTCGAATACACATCACCAAATTCAGCACGCGACTCTTTAAAACCAAACGTGTTGGCGTTCGCAATGTTGTTACTGGTGGTGTTCAAATCTAATTGAGCTGCGGACAAACCGCTAAGAGATACATATGACATTCCAAATTCTCCTATCTAGCTAGCATGATTATGCTTTGCCAACTTCTAGTACTTCAGCAAGTCGAACTGGCGATTCAAAACCAGCCAGATTGAGCAGTACGTTACCATCACCTTTACCCAGAAGAACGCTGTTGACGTTTGCATAGGTCGATACCGCAAAGTCTTTACTTTCTCCATCCAGCAAACCCGAAGCTCTCACTTTGTATTTGCCGCCCGGCAATGGATTACCGTTTTGATCGTTGCCGTCCCATTCGACACGGCTATCACCGCTTGGCTTGGCACCAACCTCAAAGGTTCGAACCAATTGGCCCGCTTCGTTTTCGATACGGACAAACAAGTTGTCGACCGATTGAGGAAGCTTCACCATCGCCGCCAATCCGGCGTCATCCTTTTTCACACCCGCAGAACCTGGTACCAATACATCACGACCGACCAGTGATGATGCCTGCAGTGCTTGATTCGATGTCATAGACGAGTTGAGATTCTCAAACTGAGAGTTCATCTTGCCAATGCCATCTACCGTCGCAAATGACGCCATTTGCGCGATCATCTGGTCATTGCTAACCGGCTTGAAAGGATCTTGTTGAGCAAGTTGCTTCGTGAGCAACGACAGGAAATCTTCTTGTTTCAGATCCTGCTTACCCGTTGTCTCGGTTGGCTTATTCTTCTCTTGAAGAGCTTTCAGCTGATCAACATAGGACAAGCCGCTTTGACCAACGTTATTAATTCCGGCCATTCGCTACCTCCTTATCCTTACTGACCCATCTGCAGCGTACGCAGCAGCATTTGTTTACTCGCATCCGCCACTTGGACGTTCGTCTGGTATGAACGAGATGCCGAGATCATATTGGCCATTTCTTCCATCACGTTGACGTTTGGCTTGTAGATATAGCCTTCGTCATTCGCAAGGGGGTGATCTGGGTTAAATTCCGCATTAAGCGGTTTATCGCTTTCTACAATCCCCAATACTTTCACCGGCACATTCGGGTCGCGGTTATAACGTGCCTTACTTAACTCTGCGCCGAACACGGCATGACGCGCTTTGTAAGTGTCTTTCGCAGAGCTGCTGACACTGTCGGCGTTGGCCAGGTTACTTGAGGTCGTATTTAGACGAACAGATTCAGCACTCATGGCAGAACCAGTCACATTGAATACATTAAATAAGCTCATCTAATTATTCCCCTTTAATCGCTTTCGTTAAGTTCTTGAATTTACTTCCGAGGAAGTCGAGTGACGCTTGGTGACGCAGTTGGTTTTGCATAAACAAGTTACGCTCCAAATCCACGTCAACCGTGTTGCCGTCACCGGTATCAGGTTGCGTAGGGACGCGGTAAAGCATTTCCCCTGTCACCGTCGTTGAGGCAGGAATATGCCGACCGTCCGTCCGGCTAAGACCAATGCTTGCCCCCGAACTTGCCGCCTGCAATGCCTTCTGGAAATCCATTCCTTTCGCTTTGAACCCAGGCGTGTTCGCTTGTGCAATGTTGCTCGCAATGACTTCAGCATTGCGTTCGCGAACACCCACCGTGTACTGGTGTATGCCGAGTGCGTTGTCAAAAGAAATAGCCATGTTTTGCCTCTTCGATAAGAACTGACCGTTACTAATGATTTAAAAGCAATTAGCGTACCAACTTTTTCATTCATCCGCTGATTACGCGTCATCACGAGTCAGCTTGCAAAGAACAAGCCGAATCACTGAGTTTGGAATGTCTCACTTCAGGTATAGCGTATCGAGGCTGGCAAAGAAAGGTGGGAACACTGGCGCGCAGGCGGCAAGTAAGGAAAAACATCCGTCAGGCAGCCCCGGCAAAGCGGCAAAAACAAAAAGCCCGGCATTGCCGGGCTTTGAAGCGAGTATCGCTTATTTCAACTTGTAGATGATGCCAGGGTTACAGCGCACCATTTCAAACCGGTCGGTTAACCCCGTCAGTGATTCCGATGCGCCCAGCAGCAAGTAACCACCGGGGTTTAAGCTGTTCGCCATCTGGTTCAAGACTTTAGATTTCATCTCTGGCGAGAAGTAAATCAACACGTTACGACAAAAGATGATGTCAAACTTACCCAGCAGCGCATAACTTTCCATTAAGTTCTGCGGGCGAAAGTTCACCAAACGCTTCACGTTGTCTTTGACTTTCATGCGGCCATCGCCGGCATCTTCAAAGAAAATACGGCGACGTTCGGGTGACAACCCACGGCCAAGCGCGAGGTTGTCATACACACCGGCACGACACATGTCGAGCATGCTGGCAGAAATATCGGTTGCCGTAATCGCCACGCTAGGCAGTAGCCCCGGGCGGCGCTGCTGCACTTCCAAAATGGTCATGGCCATCGAGTAAGGTTCTTGGCCCGATGAACTTGCCGCCGACCAAATTTTCAGTGGGCGTTTGTTCTTCGCCAATTCCGGCAATAAGCGGTCAGCCAGCACAGCAAAAGGATACGTATCTCGGAACCACAACGTCTCGTTGGTCGTCATGGCGTCCACGGCTGCCACACGCAATTCGCGATTTCTGCCAGTCACGACGTCACGCAACAAGTCAGAGAGCGACGCCAACTTGTATTTGGTCACGAGCGGACTGAGGCGACTTCTCACCAAGTATTGTTTGCTGTCGCCCAGTACGATGCCGCACTGAGACTCCAGAAACCGGCAGAAGTCACGATATTCTTGATCGCTTATAGTAATCGCAGTCATTCAGTTCTCTTTATTCTACTAGCGCAGCTTTCACCGCATTACCAAGCTCGTCGGGGTTAAATTTCGCGATAAAGGAGTTGGCTCCCACTCGCTCAACCATGGCTTGGTTAAACACGCCACTCAACGAAGAGTGAAGAATGACGTACAAATCTTTCAAGGCACTGTTACGGCGAATCTCCGCCGTCAAAGTGTAACCATCCATCTCTGGCATTTCGATATCTGAAATCACCAGCGAGATCTGGTCATAAATGCTGCCTTCTTTGGCCATGCTAAGCAATTTTTCATACGCATCTTTGCCGTCTTTGGTCAGCACGACTTCAAAACCGATCGACTCAATCGCACGCTGAACCTGCTTACGTGCCACACTCGAGTCGTCCGCAATCAAGATACGGCGAACAATTTGCTTTTCCTGCTCGGCATGGGCAATTTCTTGGCCAATGCTCGCATCCATCGACTCATCAACAGGTGCAATCTCGGCCAGAATTTTCTCGACGTCGAGAATCTCAACCAGTTCATTATCAATGTTGGTGACTGCCGTCAGGTAGTTGGCTTTGCCTGCCCCTTCCGGCGGAGGCAAAATGGCTTCCCAACGCATGTTGATAATGCGTTCAACCGAACTCACCAGAAACGCTTGAATCGTACGGTTAAATTCTGCGATCACCACAAAACTTTTCTCGACATCCGTCGTGGGACGGCCCCCGATTGCCAAACTCAGATCAATCACCGACACCGTCTGTCCACGGATATGAGCAACCCCTTTTACAAGACGATGCAAATTCGGCATGGCGGTAAGCTTCGGGCACTGGAGAACTTCTTTCACCTTAAATACGTTAATACCATAACGTTGGCGTCCATTAAGACGGAAGGTTAACAATTCCAGTCGGTTTTGACCGACGAGTTGCGTACGCTGATTCACAGAATCAAGAATACCCGTCATAAGCTTATCTCCATCTCAAACTTTTAAACGAAAAAAGTGATAGTCTACTCAAGGCTATGAAGAAACCAGAGAAACGAACAATGCTTTCGAATACCCGTGTATGTCCACATACCAAATGTAAGTGTAGAGCTTTCTACCGCTTTTTTTATAACTCTATCGGCTTTTTATTGTTTTTCTTTAGCCTTTCTGTGCACTCTGCAACGCCAGAGCAGATCGTAAAGATTCAAGAGGCAGCACAAAGCCATGTGCTGAGCACAGTCGATAAACCTGTCGGCGGTGAATTAGTGGTCAACGCGGCAAATATCGACGAGCGAATTTTTGCCACTGACTGCCCCGAACCCTTGAGTACTTCGTCGTCCTCAAGCAACGGTTCTGCCAGTGCCATCACCGTGTTGGTCGAGTGTTCAGCCGACAACTGGAAAGTCTATGTGCCGGTTCGTCTGACCCTGACCGTCCCCATGGTGACTGCGTTAACACCCATCACGCGCGGTCAAATTATCACGGCGAATGATGTGACTATCAGTATGGTAGATCTGCTGCGCTTCAGACGGCAAGGTTTTTCCTCGCAAGATCTAGTGGTCGGAGCAAAAACGAAAAAAAACCTCAAGTTAGGTGATGTTATCGAACAAAACGACGTTTGTGTTGTTTGTCGCAATGAGAGTGTGATGATTCGCGCAATCAGTGCAGGAATGAGCATCACCACGAAAGGCACCGCCTTGTCTGATGGTACACTGGGCGACCAGATAAAAGTGAAAAATGATAAATCTAACCGTATAATAGATGGAAAAGTCAGCGGAATCGGTGAAGTCACGGTGCAATTTTAATGGTCCCATCGCCGCAGGTTGAGGGTTTCAACTTCCCGTTGATTCGTTTTCTCAAGACTGCGCGTAGGAATTATTTACGCATTGGTGAAATAAAACGCTAAAGTTCGTCGTTGTTCAGTCGATATTGACGATACAAGTTCAAAGTTTTTAAAAGGCTCAATTATGGCAGGCATTGATAACATTCGTTCAGGCAACTCGTTAGCGACGACTAACCGCGCGCCTGCACGTTCAGAATCGAATGCATCTTCATCATCGACATCCGGCGCTGTGAGACAAAGCGCAGGGCCGCAACACGATGCGGTATCGCTCAGCTCACAAGGGCGAGCCATTGGTGAAATGCACACAGAAATGGCAAGCAAACCCAGCTTCGATAGCGCAAAAGTCGCGGCGATCAAAGAAGCGATCGCGAACGGCTCCTATGTTGTAGATCCAGACAAACTGGCCGACAACATGATCAAGTTTGAAAAAGAACTGGGCGGATTTTAATTCCCCGGTTTGAGCATAAGGCGATTGAGTAATGGCAGCACTGAAAGACTTAGTCGAGTTCCAGCTAAAAAATGCGCAAGATTTATCGGCGTTGCTGGAGCAGGAAAAAATTGCGATCACCAGCCGCATTTCGGCGGAGATCGAAGCGCTTGCCAAACAAAAAATCACGCTGGTGAATCAACTGCAGCAAACGGATCAACGTATTTCTAATCATCCTCATGTATCGAGCCTGTCTGAGGATGAACATTTAGATACCATCGTCAAACAGATCCGTTCTATCGTGTTTGATTGCCAGCAAGCCAATGCCGTCAATGGGGAAGCCTTGGCGCGCGCGCAATTAAGTTTCAACAAGCTCAATAACCTGATGCAGCAAAGCCACGGCAAAGTGGGCATGACCTATAACGCCACCGGCCAAACGCATACCGTGTCTACACTCGGCACCAATATCAAAGCCTAAGTATCAAAATCAAAGTGACTCCATGAACATAAAAAAAGCGGCAATGATTGCCGCTTTTTTGCTATCTGGAGAGAGAAGAGTTTAGAACAAGGTTTGCTGACGCTTTTCGGGAACCTGTTGCACTTCACCGTAGTCGCGCAAACGGTCCATTTTACGAATGTCCAGACGCAGCTCGGTCACATAGCTGTCACCCACTTTGTAGCTGCGCACCACTTCTGCACCGCGAATCACCCCATCCACCGCGCCAGAGGTGAGCTCAGTCCCCAAACGTTGATCTTGCAGCTCCGCACGGCCGCTCACACGCATGCCGTACACTTGCTCAGCAAGCTCACGATACGCATCGATTTTCGACGCACGCATCGCACGCACTTGCTTCTCTTCGTCATCACGTCCTTTCTGCTCGCTGATGCTCGCATAGCCCACCGCCGTCAACCAGTCATCGGGGCGCATCGTTTGTAACGGCTGACAACCCGACATCACCAGGGCGGCCACAAGCAGGAATAACCACTGTTTCATCATCGACTCCTATGGACGCAAAATTACGGTGTAGGGCTGAGTGATGGTGGGATCTGAACGAATCAGCACACCATCTTGCGTGCGAATACTATTGAGCGTATCCAAATCACGGCCAATGCGATCCGCCGGCAAGAATCCTTGCGCGGTCGCAACCACCACACGCGACTGCATGCCAACCACACGAGCATTGACTAACACCCCGCCTTCTTGACGCAACATGGTACCTGTCAGCACGTATTGAATCTCTTGTTGTTGGGCAAGATCTTTCCAATCACGACTGAAGGCAAAATCACCTTGCTGAGTCACTTGAATTGACCCGGTGGTTTTGTAGTCCACCACCTTAAAACCACGGCGTTGGAACTGATAAATAAAGCCTTCTGAAACCGAATTGCCCAGCCAGTTGGTGGTATCCATATTTTGCAGATCCACAAACGAAGTCACCGCGATCGGCGTACGCGCCGTGACACTGGTGTTTGACTGAACCAAATCTTCGGTCAGGCTGTCGACAAAGAAATCCAACGTGTGACGCGGACTCTCCATCAACATAAACTGTGAACCATTGTATGGCTCTTTACCGTTATAAATCGGGGCATAGGCACATGCAGTTAAAAACACCGCAGGCACTAAAGAAAGCCATTTTTTCATTCTCTTCATCTCCAGATATACTAAGGCAATTCGCTCAATCTCACTCTCTCGGATGAAACTGGAACATTCTTTGCTTTTCTAAACCTGCGACAACTCAGAAATGCAAATGCCTACATCAGCTAAGATTTTAAAAGCAAAATTTATACCTAACTGGTAAATCATGATGAAAAAAAATATTTCTTCTTTAGTTTCAATGCTTTTCTTAAGCCTTTGGATTCCGACCGCTCAAGCAGCGTGGTATGAAGTCACCGGGACTGCCACCATTGTGTCGTCGGAAGAAGCGGCGCGCCTGCATGCATTGGAAGATGCCATCTATAAGGCGGTAAATTTTGCCGGAGCAGATATCGGCAGCATCAGTAACCTCATGCCCCTGCTGGAAACGGACCGCAAAGAATACCTGTTTACCAACCACGAAGTGCGCTACATCCTGATTGAAGATCGAAAGGTCAGAGGCAATGTCATGCAGGTTCGCGCGCGGATCGACCTCTACCCATCGGCAACAGCTTGCCACATTGATCAGTACAAAAAGACTTTTTTGGTCGGCAACATCGATGTGGCATCGCCGCAGCAAGCGGTGATGGGTCAGATTTATGACGTCGGCGATGACTTCGCCCATGTGATTGATCGTCAAATAGCGCAGGAATCTCACAGTTTCGTCTCCGTTGGCACCACCAATTACGACATTGATGCTCGCAACCCTGAGCGGATCAAAATGATCGCGCAAGATTCTGGCGCGCAGTACATCATCGGCGGCGTGATCACCGATCTCACCGCGACCATCGAACAAAAACTACTAAAAGATGATGTGATCAACCGTCAGTTTGCGTTGGAAATGCGCGTCTTCGACGGCAAGACCGGCAATGAAGTGTTTAAACACAACTACCGTGAGGTGGCAAGCTGGCCGTTTGCCAAAACCAGCCAAGTGGATACCCGCAGCGCACGTTTCTGGGCCTCCACCTACGGCCAGATGCTGCTGCGCGTGAGTCGCAACGTGATGCTCGATTTAGAAGCTGAAATTTCATGTAAGATCACGCTGCCGGAAGTGGTGGCCAAGTTTGGCAACACCATCACCATGGATCTGGGCCGCATTCACGGCGTGAAAACGGGCGACAAACTGCAACTGTGGCACACCGGCGCCTTTATCGATCAACGCGGCTTGCCACGCAATAAAGTCAGCCAAAGTGACATCACACTCACTGTGACCCGCGTGTACGAGAGCGATGCCGAGCTAACCGTTGACCAACCAGAACTGGCTTCAAGCATTCAAATTGGCGACGTAATGCACAAACAGCTCTAGTGAGGGCTGCAAGCGATTAACTTATTCAAAGAATTAGGTAAGATAAGCATCTCCGCTCCCGTGGCACAGCTGGATAGCGCGGCCCCCTCCTAAGGGGCAGGTCTCAGGTTCGAATCCTGTCGGGAGCGCCAAATATAAAGCCCTGATGAATCTAGGTTCATCAGGGCTTTTTATCACCCAGCATCGCGTTACCCAATCGGCAGGGTGTGCCGCCCGTCAACGGGTTCTCACCTGCAATTTAAAGCCACCCGTTGCATCACCTTCATTCGCTTCTCGAGCCTTTCCTAGCTTAAGTTTCGCACAAATCTGACATGCTTCTGATGTTGGCTTCCATGAATCCTCTACTCTGTGGCTACTATTCTTACGATTTTCTTCTACTATTACTATTAACAAAATTATCTATAGCCACATGTATGACAAAGAGTAACCTGGAAACCAATACTGGTCACCGCTTTATCTCGAAAGCCAAAACGGCCTATAAGATCCATATTCATACACCCGATGACAAAGTGCTGCATCGGTCGGTCGGCTACATCCGTATCGGTGAGCGCAAAGGGTTAAAGAAAGCCATTAAACTGCGCAATGAACTGGGACGGGAAATGTGGGGACGCCACTGGCGACGGATTTTAAAAGATCCGTATCTGATGACGCGTTTGCCACACAGCTTAGAGCCGAAGATCATCTACAAACCCAGACCCACGCTGGACAACCCCGATTGCCGGGACGCCTGCTACATTGCCGCTTGGCGTAATTACGATGAGAAAGGACATTGCACCTTTAAAAGTGTGGTGTGTTCCATCAACAAACACGGCAAACTCGCGGCATACTCCAAAACCAAAAAGGCGCTGCTAGATGCGCACAAAGATTGCCTGGATATTCTGATTTACATGGGCCGACTCAACAGCATCGATTTGAAATAACCCTCTCCACATCAAATGTAAATAGCGCCAAGTATCAAACACAAAAAAGCCCACCATTTGGTGGGCTTTGTCATGAGGTTGTCATTACTCTTCGACTTGGTACTCAAACGAAGGGATCACAATCTCAACACGGCGGTTTTGTTCACGGCCAGCCGCTGTCGCATTGGATGCGATTGGGTTGCTTTCCCCTTCGCCTTTGGCGGTAATACGTGCAGCATCAATGCCTTGTTCTTGCAGCGCATCCGACACGCCTTGCGCACGCTTCTCAGACAGTTTCTGGTTGTATGCTTCCGCACCTGTCGAATCGGTGTGACCCGTGATTTCAACATTCGCTTGCGGATGCTCATTCAAAAACGCGACGAGATCGCCTAGCTGAGCTTTGCCTTCCTCACTCATTTTCGCGCTGTTGTGAGCAAAGCTCTTGCTGTCGAGTTTTTGGAACGCCACCGTTTTGGTCACCATTTTCGGCTCCGCAGCCACGGGTTCCTGCACTGGCGCTTGTTCCACAACCGGTTGTGGCTCAGCCACAGGTTGCTCTTCCACCATCACAGGGGCCGGTTGGTTATCGTTGCCGCCAAAACGGTACACTAAACCCAACGTGGTGGTGTGCGCTTTGGCACGAACCACATCATTGTTCATATCGCTCAGGTATTGGTACTCAACACGCACACCCAGATTGCGGGTCGCTGCGTATTCCACACCTGCCGCACCAAGGTATGAGTAATCCGATGCATCACCGTAACGAACGCGCGCAGCACCCACTTTCCCGTAAAGGTCCCACTGTTCAGTCAGTGCATAGCTGAGCTTCGGAGCCAATGTATACGCCTGAATCGTGTCGCGATCCAAACCCGCACCATTGAACTTGCCTAGGTAATCGTAGCCCCCTTCCAGAGCCAACCAATCATTGAAATTGTAGCCCAACAGCGCACCCGCGGTTGTGCCGTCTAAATCGCACGACTCGGTGTTGTTACAGGCATCATCTAGCCAGGTTTTCCCCACTTTTGCACCAACGTACACATCGGCCATTGCTGCAGACGAGGCAACCAGCAACGATGCTGAAACCATAGCGGCTAACTTTTTCATAAAACTTCCTTCCGATCATTATTGTGATTGTATGGTGTGTGAACAACGCAACGCCTTATGGCGTCTGGTGTCCACGCGCCCGATATGAATTCAGGACACCATGGATAACTATAATGAATGAAGCAAAAAGTTTCACATCTACACTGTTAATCTTTTGTCACGTAACTGCGAAATTTCGTCAAAACGCTGGCTACAATTCGTTGATATATGAGTCATTTGGATAAAAAAAAGCCGCAACATTCATGTTGCGGCTTTTCTGTTCAGTTCGAAACGATTATTGCGCGTTTGCTTCGCGTGCTTCGATAAATGCTAGTGCCATCTGGATGCGCGCAATCACACGAGCTTTGCCAATCAGGTTCATCACGGCATCAACTGATGGCGATTGACCACCGCCAGTCACTGCAACGCGCAGTGGCATACCGATTTTGCCCATGCCGATTTCAAGCTCAGCACACACGTCTGCAATCACTTGATGCAGCGCTTCAGTGTTCCACTCTGTCAGTGCTTCGATTTTGCTCAGAGCCAACGCCAATGGCTCTTTGGCCACACCGCGTAGGTGTTTCTTCGCCGCATCTGCATCGAACTCAGTAAAGTCTTCGTAGAAGTAGCGAGACTGTTGCGCCAGTTCAACCAGCGTATGACAACGCTCACCCACCAGCTTCACGATGTCAGCCAGCGCTGGGCCATTCGCTTTGTTGATACCTTGATGGTCAAAATGCCATTCTAGGTGTTTTGCAACGTACTCAGGTTCAGACGTTTTGATGTAGTGGTTGTTCAACCACAACAGTTTGTCGGTGTTGAATGCAGACGCTGATTTTGAAATCGCGTTCAGGCTGAACAGTTCAATCATCTCTTCGCGAGAGAAGATTTCCTGATCGCCATGACCCCAACCCAGACGAACCAAGTAGTTGATCAGCGCTTCTGGCAGGTAACCTTCATCGCGGTACTGCATAACAGAGACGGCGCCGTGGCGTTTAGACAGTTTCGCACCATCGTCACCCAGAATCATAGCGCAGTGTGCGAACGTTGGAATCGTTGCGCCCATCGCTTTGTAGATGTTGATTTGGCGTGGCGTGTTGTTGATGTGGTCTTCACCACGAATCACGTGAGTGATGCCCATATCCACGTCATCCACCACTACACAGAAGTTGTAGGTTGGTGAACCGTCGGTACGACGAATGATCAGATCATCCATTTGGTCGTTGCGGATCTCGATGCGGCCACGAATTTGGTCATCAAAAACCACGCTGCCTTCTTTCGGGTTGCGGAAACGGATACAGCAAGGGTCACCCTCTTTTGCCGCTTCGTTGACCGCTTTAATTTTTGGATGATCCGCATCGTAGCGAGGCATCTCTTTGTTCGCTTCCTGCTCGGCACGAATTTCGTCTAACAGGTCTTTTGGTGCGTAACATTTGTAGGCTTTGTCTTCCGCCAGCAACTGTTCCACCACTTCGTTATAACGATCAAAACGTTTTGTTTGGTAGTAAGGACCTTCATCCCAGTCCAGACCCAGCCAAGTCATCCCTTCCAGGATGGCATCCACTGCAGCCTGAGTTGAACGCTCTAGGTCAGTGTCTTCGATACGTAGTACAAATTCACCGCCCTGGCTTTTCGCATACAGCCATGAGTACAGTGCGGTACGAGCGCCGCCTACGTGAAGATAGCCAGTTGGGCTAGGAGCAAAACGAGTTTTAACCGTCATTATGATTTACCTTTATCAGAAACGTCTGCCGAGAGTTCAGCATGAGCGAAATTTTGGGCAGTATTCTAGCACCCACTTCTCCCATATCACAACGTTGATTCCACATATTCCCCCCACCTTTTCCGGCAAGGCATAGCAAGAAATTCTGTAATCGCCGCAGAAGGCTTGACCTTGCCGCAAGGGGAAGGTTTATCCTTGCGAACATAACGTCTTGGAGGAAAGATACATGAGCCACTTTGCTTTACCTTTGTCCGGGTTACATTGCATGGGCTGCGCGCGTAAACTCGAGCGCCAACTCAACGCGGACTTTACGGTTGAGATTCAAGACCTGTCCCCCACTTTTATCGAATTTGACGTAGATGCGCCACTCGATAGCGTGCTCGATAGTGTTGAATCCTTAGGTTATGAAGCCGGTCAATTGCTGCAATTTGATTTGCAAGGGCTGAGCTGCGGCGGTTGCGTCAACAAACTGACCCAACATCTGGCACAGTCGGCGCAGATTGCGCGTCTGTCCGTTAGCAAAACCACGCTGTCGCTACGCACCTCACTCAGTGTCGATGCCATCATCGCGCAAGTGGCCGAAGTCGGTTATCAGGCCACGCTGCACAGCGATGCCCCGCTTCAGAGCGAGGTTGAAATGCCAGACGCCGCTAAGCCATTCGCCGACGAAGCACCTGCATCGACCATTCCTGCACCAAGCATTGCGTCATCAACCATTCCGTCATCGACCACGGAAACCGCGGCGCCAGCGGTCGACGAGGCTCAAGTGAGTACGCACTTACTGATCAAAGGCATGACCTGCGCCAGCTGTGTCTCTTCGGTCGAAAAAGCGCTCCGCTCTGTGGCGGGCGTGCGCAAAGCCCAAGTCAATTTGGCCGAACAAAGTGCATGGGTCATGGCTGACCATGCCGTGAATGCCGAACTGGTCAAAGCGGTCAAACACGCAGGGTATCAGGCCGAGCCGGTCGATGACCCCGCCGAGCAGCAACAAAAACAACAGGCGCAGCTCGAACAGGTGCAAAAAGAGCACAAACGCAGCGCCCTCATGGGCCTGATTCTGGGTGTCCCATTGATGGCTTGGGGTGTGTTTGGCGGCAACATGATGATTCGTGCCCCCAGCGATCAAATCGCTTGGGGCGCCATCGGTGTGCTGTGCCTGATGTTACTCGCCACCGCAGGGCGCAGCTTCTTTGCCAACGCTTGGCAAGCGCTCACTCACGGCCGCGCCACCATGGATACCTTGGTGGCCCTTGGCACTGGTGCCGCGTGGTTCTATTCCATGCTGGTGGTGGTGTTCCCTGCTTGGTTCCCAGACGCAGCGCGTCATGTTTACTTCGAAGCGTCTGCGATGATCATCGGTTTGATTTCGCTTGGCCATTACATTGAAGCCAAAGCCAAAGCGCGAACCACACAATCGCTGCAAGCGTTGATCAACCTGCAACCCCAACACGCCACACAGGTTACTGACGATGGCGATCAAATCATCGCGGTGGCGCAAATCACGCAAGGGATGCGGTTAAGAGTCAAACCCGGCGAGAAATCGCCCGTCGATGGCAACGTACTGCAGGGGGAGTCGTACGTCGATGAATCGATGCTGACCGGCGAACCGATTCCGGTACACAAAGCGCCCGGCGATTCCGTGTCGGCGGGCACCATCAACCAAGATGGCAGCCTATTGATTGAAGCAACCGGCATTGGCTCTCAAACCATGTTGGCGCGTATTATTCAAATGGTGCGTCAAGCGCAAAGTAGCAAACCGGCGATTGCCAAAATGGCCGACCAAATTTCCGCCGTTTTCGTGCCCACCGTGGTTGCGATCGCCATCATTGCTGCCGCCGTATGGTTCTGGGTTGGCCCGGATCCGAAAGCAAGCTATATGTTGGTCATTGCCACCACCGTGTTGATCATCGCCTGCCCCTGTGCACTGGGATTAGCGACCCCATTATCCGTCACCGTCGGGGTGGGCAAAGCCGCAGAAATGGGCATTTTGATTCGTGATGCGAACGTGCTGCAAACCGCGAGCAAAATTGACACCGTTGTGTTTGATAAAACCGGCACCCTGACCGAAGGCAAACCCGTCGTGCAGCAAGTGGTCACCTATGGCATTGATGAAGCGGAACTACTGAGCCTGACCGTGGCACTGGAGCAACACTCCGAGCACCCACTGGCCAAAGCCATCATTCAGCATGCCCGTGAATTGTCGGTCGCACCGGTTACGGTCACCCAGTTCGAAAACCTGCGCGGTAAAGGGCTGCAAGCGCACTATTTAGAGCATGTCATTCAAATTGGTTCGCTGGATCACGTCACGCATCTTGGCATTAATCTGCAAGGGGCGGAAACCGACATGCAACGCTTTGCCGCGCAAGCATGGACACCGGTTGCTGTCGCCCGTGATGGACGCCTGATCGGCTTGATTGGCATTGCCGATCCCGTAAAAGAGAGCGCCATTCAAGCCGTACAGGCATTGAATGACTCGGGGATTCGCACCGTGATGCTCACCGGCGACCACCAAAGCGTCGCCGATGCAATCGCCAAACAGTTGGGCATTCAACAGGTTATCGCGCAAGTGCTGCCCGATGAAAAAGCGCAGCATATTGACACCTTGCAAAGCCAAGGGCGCCGTGTGGCAATGATTGGTGATGGCATCAACGATGCGCCTGCACTGGCACAAGCCGACATTGGCATTGCCATGGGCAGCGGCAGTGATGTGGCGATTGAAAGCGCGCAGATGACGCTACTCAACTCTTCGCCGCTTGCCGTCGTCAGCGCGATTGAGTTGTCGAAAGCAACCGTGAAAAACATGAAACAGAATCTGTTGGGTGCCTTTATTTACAATACGTTAGGCATTCCAATTGCCGCTGGCGTGCTCTACCCAGCGTTTGGATTCTTACTCAGTCCGGTGGTTGCGGGAGCGGCGATGGCGCTGTCATCGATTACCGTGGTCAGCAATGCCAACCGACTGCGTTTGGTGAAAACACGTTTTCACTCCTAAAGTTGACCGAACACGCCAATGTATTAGATGACCGATGTATTGCATGACCAATATATTGGATGACCGATGCGTTGGCGTTGCTTCACCTATTCCGCGAAATGAAGAGGCTTATTATGAAGACATCATCTCTCAGCCTAGCGCTGCTGGCCCTTATGTCTGGGCAAGCACTGGCGACCGATGTGATTAACCACAAATCCCCCTATTGCGGTTGCTGCGGCGAATGGGGTAAACACATGCAAGCGCAAGGGTTTACCGTAAAAGAAGTGCTGCATGACGACATGAACAGCATCAAGCAAAAACTGGGCATAACCCCTAAATTGGCCTCGTGTCATACCGCTGAAATCAATGGTTATGTGTTTGAAGGCCACATTCCGGCCGACGATATTAAAGCGTTTCTCGCCAATCCACCGAAAAACGCCATTGGCTTAGCGGTCCCCGGCATGCCGATGGGTTCGCCGGGCATGGAATATGGCGATCAAAAAGATGCGTATGTGGTGTATGCGTTGAATGACAAAGGTCAGGTCTTTCAGTACCGTCAGCACCCTGGCAATCAGTAATCGTTTTGCCGTGCCAATGAAAAAGGCCTCCCAATGGGAGGCCTTTGCATATTCAATACCGAATTAGTTCAGTGTGGTCACGCGGCTTGCACGTTCACCGCTTGCCGACAGAGAACGAATCCAAACCGTGCCCGTCACTTCTGGCGCGTTCGCAGCATCGTAGTTCAGCCACTGCTCACCATCCAGCGAGTACTGCAGAGTCACACCAGGGAATTGAACGTTCATCGCTAAATGTCCGTTCTCGATGGTGGCACCCGGTACTGGTAGACGGTAATCAATGCCGGCTTTTTCCATCTTCGCCAGTTCACGTTGACCCAGAACGTTCGCAAAGCGGTTCCAGTCCGCGTTCAACGCACTCTGATTCACCAATTGTGTCTCTTGAGAGTATTCAACGCCCACTTTGTAGTCGTTCTCCCATGAAGCGCGGTGCCATGCACGCTCTGCGGCAGCAAGAACGCGTGGGAACACCATGTACTCATATTGCTCGTCAGTACGGACCACTTCAGACCACAGCTGCGCTGACAGGCCCAAGAACGGTTTGCCGTTGAATTCACCTTTGCCGGTGAAGCCGTTGCCATCACGGTCAAGCGACGTTTCTGCGTTCTGAGGCAAGTTTTCTGGCGCAAAACCAAACATCTTACGGGTGTCCGTTGCACGTGTTGCCCAGTAGTAACCGCTCTCTTTCGGATCCACTTCGTATGGCATGTCCATGTAGACGTAGTCTGGGTTAGAGACAATCACATCGTAGCCTTTCTGCGCAAATTCATACGCAGAGGAAGTGCCGCCCCAATACAGAACATCCCAGAAGTTCACGCGCGTCGATTCAGTTGCGAATGACTGCGCACTGTCGCTGTACTTCAAGCCATCTTGCCATGCTTGGAAGTGCGGAATGCCATGGTTCTTCACTTGCTTCGACACTTGCTCTGCAAAGTGGCTTGGTAGGTGAGCAAAGTCGCTCACTTCGCCGCTGGCAATCAGCGCCTGACACTGCGGTGATTTCGCAAATGGCTTGTCTTGTTGTGACAGGTCAATCGAGCCTTTCCAGCTCACCGGTTCCGCAGTGTTGATGTCTTGGTAACCCGCAGCCAGCTTGATGTTTTTCGCTTCATCGCCACCAAAATGCCACGTGGTCAACGGTGTGCCCGCTTCTTTGTGCATGGCCGCCACTTCAGCGATCACTTTGTCTACAAAGCGCTCAGAAGAGTCCAGACATGGGTTGATGAAGCTTTGACGGTTGTAGAACTGCACCGTGGTGACGTTCGACGTGTCGTTTGGATCCATCAGGCGGTATTCATTCGCCGCCACTTCGTTACCTTCATTCATCAGACGTTGGTAACGCGCTTCCATCGAGACCACCGCCGCACGTGCGTGCGCTGGCATGTCAATTTCTGGAATCACTTCGATATGACGCGCTTTCGCGTATTTCAAAATTTCCACGTAATCCGCTTTGCTGAAGTAACCCGAACCGAAGTTATTGGTGTCTGGACCCGAACCCAGTTGTGGCAGCAAACAGGTGGTTTCCGTGAGGTCCAGACAACGCTGTGAACCGATGTCGGTCAGCTCTGGTAGCCCTGGAATTTCAAGACGCCAACCTTCATCATCCGTCAGGTGAAGATGCAGTTTGTTCATCTTGTACGCGGCCATTTGATCCAGTGTTGCCAGAATCGCTTGCTTGGAATGGAAGTTACGTGCCACGTCGACCATGATGCCACGGTAGTCAAAGCGCGGTGCATCTTCCACCGTCACGAGCGGCAGGTGATCTGCGTTGGCGATATCCACCAAACCCAGAACCGATTGCATCGCGTAGAACGCGCCCGCTTCATCGAAGGCACGAATGGTGATGCCATTGGCTGTCACTTGCAGCGTGTAAGCGCCCGATTTCGCCATGTCGCCGCTAAACGCGGTCGGTTCAATGCGAACATCTGTCGCCAGCGAACCGTTGAGATTCACGCCCAGCAGGCTTGCGCGCTCGGCCAGTGCCGCATTTTGTGCCGAATCCAGCACTTGGCTGTTCCAAGCAATGCCTTGCGCAATTGACACCACGCCCGTTTGCGCCGTGATGTGTGTTGGTGTTGGGATCAACGCAGACGACACGTCTTGTAGCGTCACATCTTGGTTTTTCGCAAAACGAGTCGCTGCAGTTGCGAAAATATTGTTGTCGTCCGGCGTACGTTTCAAGTTGTCGCCTTCAAGGCCACGAACAAACTGAGCCACGTCTTCGGTATCGAGGGATACAATACGCTTCGGTTCAGCGTTCGGCGCCGTCACAAACGCGCCCGGAATGAAGTCGGTTTCAAACAGTTGCCAGAATTCGCCAATCAGCGGAACCACCACGGTTTCGTTTGCTGCGAAGCCGTCAAATTTGTCAGTCGGTTCAAGTTTGTGTAGGTCACCCGTCAGGCGAGTGATTTTGAACTGATCATTACCCACATCCAGAATCATGCGAATGCTGTGGAAGTAGATCGCCCAATCTTTGGAATCGATGGCTTGACCTTGGTTCACCAGCGTCATATTGACTTTGTTACACGACGCCCATTCCGCGCCCAGCTCCTGACAACCAAGGCCATCATCGGCGCCATGGTTCGTCAGAACGGTGTAGTGAATATCTAAATTGTTCGCGAGTGAATTCACAACCGACTGAGTCGACGAATTCGTCATTGAACATCCTGCTAACGTGGCAACAACCGCACCCGCAATTATACTTTTCTTCAACATGATAACTTACCTTACTTTCTCGAAACGAAACGCACAGCCGATAAGAAACCAATCCGGGTGCTCTATTTCCTTTCTCAAAACGACATCGGCCAATGGCCCTACTTAATGAACACCGCCACCATAACGCGAGTTATTTTTCAGCGTAAAATTATTCATTAACGGCAGTGATCCTGTTCAAGTTTTAGATTTATAGATAAATATAAAAACTTAAATATCAAACACTTAAAAATAACGTCAAAATCAACATTTCTAAATTGACGAGAATATCGCGACAAAACTCACAACTTCCCGTGCATTTCAGTGAGTTCAATCACACCGTTTTGACAAACAATCGCCCCCGCAACAGAAACTCAAAAAGAAATCTGTGAAGCGCATCAAATGGTTTTATTTGTCAAATCTGTTTAAATGCAGGGAAAGCAACGTATTTAACGTCGACGTTTCGCAACGAAAAGGATGATACATGCATCACATCTCCCGCTGGGTTTTCTGTGTTCTCTGGCTGTTCGCTCCCGCCCTACATGCCGAGCCCCTGTATTGGCAAGCGACCAAGGGCTCGTTAACCATCACGTTACTCGGCTCGATTCACGTCGGGGCACCGTCGATGTATCCACTGCCAACGCCCATTTATCAAGCACTCAATCAGGCTGATGGCTTGATCATTGAAGCCGATGTCAGAAAGAATCAGGACCTTGTGTACCCACATAACCAACCGAGCAGCGAACAAGTTTTGACGAAAGAGCAATTGTTCATGCTGGACCAAATTGCCCACGATCTCGAACTCACACCTCCCACCCTGCGCCAAGCGCCGCCATGGCAATCAGCACTATCGATTCAGTTTCGTCAGTTGCTTCAACTTGGGTTTCATCCGGGAGAAGGGGTTGATCTTAGTCTGATGACCAAAGCCACCGCCAATGACATCGCCGTGCTGCCACTGGAAACGGTGCAGTTTCAAATTGATGCGCTCACGCGTCAGCCCGATGCGGGCAAAGAGATGCTGACAGCACTCATCGACGATTGGGAAAAAAGCGACGCCATGACGCGCTGCATGATTGATAGCTGGGTGGCTGGAGATCAAGCCAACCTAGAAAATATGATGAAACTGAATGAATTTTCGAGTGAATTGGAAAGCACTCTCGTGACCAACCGCAATCACGATTGGGTGAACAAACTCACGTCCGGTAACTTTCTACCCAATCCCCAAGGCCAATACTTGATGGTGGTGGGCGCGCTGCATCTTATCGGTCACGACAATGTGCTGGCATTATTGAGTCAAAACGGCTTTACCGTCACCCGTCTCAACCAATCGACCAAGGCTGGTTGTCAGTTCTACTAACAGTTCCACCACCAAATCCTCGGTACACGCTGCGGGTTTGGTACAAGAATAAACGCCAAATACGAAAAAGCCCCAGCATTGCTGCTGAGGCTTTCAATAGGGTCGGTGAAGCGGGATTCGATCGGACTGGCGCTCCAGCCCACGACCCAAGTCGCTGCCCCGCCAAATGGAAACGCCAGAAACGAAAAAGCCCCAGCATTGCTGCTGAGGCTTTAAATATGGTCGGTGAAGAGGGATTCGAACCCCCGACCCTCTGGTCCCAAACCAGATGCGCTACCAAACTGCGCTATTCACCGAGAACGCTGGGTATATTACGGATTCTGTTTCGTGACGCAAGTCCTTTCCATGAAATTTTTTCGAAACACTGCTCGTTCGCCTAAAACTCAATCAACCCCGTAAAAAATGTGACTAAATACACAACCATGTAAACATTTTAGCAACCTATGAAACACAATTGATCCAGATCAGTGTCGCGATGCTGTGCAGCTTTTACCTTAGCCCTGTCTTCGAACGCTTTGGAGGAAACATGGACTTTTGGCTGGATCTCCTATTTGGTAATGCTGTGGGACTATCTTCCATGATAGTAATTTTTGGCGCTTTAGGTCTGATGCTGTTTTACGGCGGTTTCTTCGTCTACAAAGTCATGAACGACAAATCTCCTCACTAGATCGCTTAGCCTCTATTGAACAATAGAGTGACGCTATGCACCGGAGTAGATTGCTTGTCTACTCCGGTTTTTTATTGCCTGCAATTGATCATATTGCCCATTCGGTTGGTATAATTCCCGCATTCCACACTGATTTCGAGATGCCACTATGTCTCAGGATGATTTCGAGCTGTTTCAGCAGATGATGGGCGATGTCAAACCGCTTAAAAACGACACCGCTGAACTCAAGAAACACCACACCGTCAGCGATGCTCAACTGGCCAAACGCGAAGCGGCAGTTAGCCTCTCCGATGGCGACCCCGATTTTCTTTCGATTGATCACGCCCCGATGATCAAACCGGACGATTTGATTGAATTCAAACGCGACGGCGTGCAGGACGGTGTGTATCGCAAACTGCGGTTGGGGAAATACCCCATTCAAGCCCGTTTGGATCTGCACCGTAAAACCCTGAAAGAAGGCCGCGATGAGGTGGTCTCTTTCTTAAAACAATGCATGCGCCTGGACATTCGCACCGTCGTCATCGTGCATGGCCGCGGTGAACGGTCGACCCCGCCAGCATTAATGAAAAGTTTTGTCGCCCATTGGCTGAGCCAGATTCAGGATGTGCAATGTGCTCACAGCGCGCAACGCTTTCATGGCGGCAGCGGCGCCGTATACGTTTTGCTGAAAAAAAGCGTCGACAAGAAAAGTGAAAACCGCGAACGTCATCAGAAACGACTTGGCTGAAGCCTGTGAGCTGGTACAATGCCGCTCTTTTGACAGCATTGCTGTTGATAAATTAACCATTCCGTTGTGAAACGTCAGGAGATCCTATGTCGACACCAACCGAAAAACGTTTGAACAAATACATCAGTGAAACTGGCTTTTGTTCTCGCCGCGAAGCAGACAAATTGATTGAACAAGGCCGTGTCACCATCAATGGCCAACTGCCAGAAATGGGCACCAAAGTCAGCGATGACGACGAGGTGTGCATTGACGACAAGCCGCTGCGCAGCAAAGAAAAACCCGTATACATTGCGCTCAATAAACCGACCGGTATTACCTGTACGACTGAACGTGACGTTCCGGGGAACATCGTCGACTTCATTGGTCACCACAAACGGATTTTCCCTATTGGCCGCTTGGATAAACCATCCGATGGTTTGATTTTTCTGACCAATGATGGCGACATCGTCAACAAGATCCTGCGCGCCGGCAATAACCACGAAAAAGAGTACGTGGTGCGTGTGGACAAAGCGATCACTGCCGATTTCATCAAACAGATGTCATCTGGCGTGCGAATTCTTGATACGGTCACCTTGCCATGTAAAGTGACACAAGAAACCAAATTCTCATTTCGAATTGTGCTCACTCAGGGACTCAACCGTCAGATTCGCCGTATGTGTGAAGCGCTGGGTTATGAGGTTTTCAAACTGCGTCGAGTGCGCATCATGAATATTTCGCTCGATGGCATTCCAAACGGCAAATGGCGCTACCTGACCGAGGCGGAAGTGGCTGAAATTCTGGCGATGTGTGAAGCATCCAGCGGCACAGAAGAGGCATCACGTGTGGATAGCCAAGGCCAACGCATTCGCAAAGCGACCGATGCCAAGCTGTTTGATAGCCGTGAAGAAAACCAGCCGTCGAAAGCGCGCCGCAATCCGAAAACGTTCCGCGGCCACAATGCCGATGAGTTTCGTCACGCGCCAAATTCTAAAAAAGGCAAAACACGCTCGGAGCGCCCAGACAACAGCCGAGCCGACAACCGAGCGGATCGCAAACCGAAAAGCACAGGTTTCCATCACTCAGGTAAACCCGCGTCCGCCGGCAAACCTGCCGCAGCACGCCAAGGCGGCACGTTGCGTCTGAAAAAATAAATTGCAGATAAAGAAAAAGGGAGCGCGGGCTCCCTTTTTGATCTGTTTCGCGAAGTATTCGTGGCTTACTTCGTACCGAAGATTTTGTCACCTGCATCGCCAAGACCCGGAACGATGTAACCTTTGTCGTTCAGTTTCTTATCGATAGCAGCCGTGTACAGTTCAACGTCTGGGTGGGCTTTTTCCAGCGCTTCAATCCCTTCTGGAGCCGCAACGAGAACCAAAATCTTAAATTGGTTACAGCCTTTCTCTTTCAGCAGATCGATGGTCGCAATCATAGAGCCACCTGTGGCTAGCATTGGGTCAACCACCAGCGCGATACGCTCTTCAATGTTTGATGCGAGCTTGTTGAAGTAAGGAACAGGTTCCAAGGTTTCTTCATCACGGTAGATCCCCACCACACTGATGCGCGCACTTGGAATGTGCTCCAGAACGCCGTCCATCATGCCTAAACCCGCACGAAGAATCGGCACCACAGTCACTTTCTTCCCTTTGATCTGGTCAACTTCAACCGGACCATTCCAACCTTCGATGGTGACTTTCTCTGTTTCAAAGTCCGCAGTCGCTTCATAAGTCAGCAGGCTACCGACTTCGGTCGCTAGCTCACGAAAACGTTTTGTGCTGATATCACCTTCTCGCATCAGGCCAATTTTATGTTTCACTAGAGGGTGCTTAACTTCAACAACTTTCATTTCCATCTCCGGCATAATTTAAACAAACCTTCGGATTATACACCGATTTACTAGGCATGTTGACGTTTCTCCATGTTTTTTAGCGGGTCAATGTCGTCATGGCCTTGCCTCGTCAATATGTGGCACGTTGGCATCGTCAAATAAAACGCGCCACCCGCTCAAATGAACACCATCGACGAAAGTAAAACGCAAACGTTCAGTCAAGGCTTTTGCGCTAAAAAAGAGTGCAAAAAAACTGACGCAAACGTTTTCCTTTTTGATTTAAGCCCTGTAGAATAGCGCCGTTTTCATATCCAACTAGATCGAGGACTTTCCCCGTGAGCGGCAACAACACTTCTCTTAGCTACAAAGATGCAGGCGTAGATATCGATGCAGGCAATGCGCTTGTTGAACGAATTAAAGGTGCAGTAAAGCGTACTCGTCGCCCTGAAGTAATGGGTGGCATTGGTGGCTTTGGTGCATTGTGTGAACTCCCAACAAAATACAAACAGCCTGTACTGGTTTCTGGTACAGACGGTGTGGGCACGAAACTGCGTCTTGCTTTGGATATGAAAAAGCACGACACCATCGGTATCGACTTGGTCGCGATGTGTGTGAACGATTTGATCGTTCAAGGTGCAGAACCATTGTTCTTCCTTGACTACTACGCCACAGGCAAACTGGACGTGGACACGGCAGCAGATGTAGTATCTGGCATCGCTGACGGCTGTGTGCAAGCCGGCTGTGCGCTGATTGGCGGCGAAACCGCTGAAATGCCCGGCATGTACGAAGGTGAAGACTACGACGTGGCCGGTTTCTGTGTCGGCGTGGTCGAAAAAGAAGACATCATCGACGGCAGCAAAGTGGCTGCGGGTGATGCACTGATCGCCGTCGGTTCAAGCGGTCCACACTCCAACGGTTACTCTCTGGTTCGTAAGATTCTAGAAGTATCGGGCGCAGATAAAAACGAAATGCTGGAAGGGAAAACCATCGGTGAACACCTTCTGCAACCAACAAAAATTTACATCCAATCAGGTTTAAAACTGATTGCTGAGCATGACATTCATGCGATTTCTCACATCACTGGCGGTGGCTTCTGGGAAAACATCCCTCGCGTTCTGCCACAAGGCACCAAAGCTGTGATCGACGGTAGCAGCTGGGAATGGCCGGTGATCTTCCAATGGTTGCAAGAGAAAGGCAACGTCAACACGCACGAAATGTACCGTACATTCAACTGTGGTGTTGGCCTTGTGATTGCGCTGCCAAAAGATCAAGCACAAGCAGCGGTTGCGCTTTTGAAACAAGAAGGCGAAAACGCATGGGTGATCGGTGAAATCGCAACAGCTCAGGACCATGAAGAACAAGTAGAGATCAAATAATCCATGAAGAGTATTGTTGTTTTAGTTTCAGGAAATGGTTCCAATTTACAAGCGATCATCGATGCTTGTGAAACAAGTATTCACGATGGCAAAGTAACGGCTGTTTTTTCAAACAAAGCAACTGCTTATGGCTTAGAACGAGCTAAAAAAGCAGGGGCGGCTGCCATCTTTATCGATCCAAAAGCGTTTGAGACTCGTGATGCTTTTGATTACGCGTTGATGCAACAGATCGATGAATATCAGCCGGACCTGATTGTCCTTGCCGGTTACATGCGTATTCTGAGCAACGAATTTGTACGCCATTACCTTGGCCGTATGATTAACCTGCACCCGTCATTGCTCCCGAAATATCCGGGCCTGAACACGTACCAACGTGCGATTCACGCCGGCGACGAAGAGCATGGCACCAGTGTTCACTTCGTGACCGAGCAACTCGATGGTGGCCCGGTCATTCTGCAAGCGCGCGTGCCTATTTTTGATGAAGACACGGTCGAAACACTGACCAAGCGTGTGCAATCGCAAGAGTACCGCATTTACCCGTTGGTCACGCAATGGTTCGTCGAAGGTCGCCTTGAGATGAAAGAAGGCAAAGCCTTCTTAGACGGGCAACCGCTCGGCATGCATGGTTACGCCGACGAGTAAGGTCACGAACCACTCGGTTGAAAACAGAAAAAGGGTTGATCGTGGATCAACCCTTTTTTATGTCCGTTTGATTGCTTAACGCGTCTATTCCAGCGGCGATTTCGGCGACTGATCGCCAGGGCGGCCAGCCACATACGCGACGTCGCTGAGCATCCCCACGTTACTGTCGATCAGCTCACCAAAATGAAACAGGTTATATTCTCCTGGTTTCATCTTCTGCCACACTTCGTTGCCCGTCAGCGGCTGAGTCGCAATCACCGACACCACATCATTGGGCGTGGTTTCTTCCTGAAAGTTAATCTCGACGTCTTCATCAAGCAAGGTGGCATGACCAAACGGCGCGCGACGTGTGATCCAATAGAGATGATTGGTGCAATAACTCATCACGTATTCACCGTCGGACAGCAGCATGTTGAACACGCCCTTCTCACGCAGTTGATCACACAATTGAGCCACGAATGCGAACACACCCGCCATGTCCTGTGGAATATCCGGATAGTGTTTTTCCAGTTCATCCAGCAGCCAACAGAATGCAGCTTCACTGTCTGTCTGGCCCACCGGGCGATGGCGCCCAGACGGCAAATCTTGGTAATCGGCGAGTTGCCCGTTGTGCGCGAACGTCCAGTAACGTCCCCATAATTCACGGGTAAATGGATGGGTATTTTCTAAATTGACGCCCCCACGATTCGCTTGACGAATGTGGCTGATCACCGCGCAACTTTTGATGGGGTAATTCTGCACCAGCTCCGCAATTTTCGATTGGCAGCTTGGGCTTGGATCTTTGAAGGTGCGAAAGCCTTTGCCTTCGTAAAAGGTAATGCCCCAGCCATCACGATGCGGGCCCGTGCGGCCACCGCGCTGCATCAAGCCAGTGAAACTGAAACAAATATCGGTGGGTACATTGGCGCTCATGCCGAGCAATTCACACATGGTTTAAACTACTCCTTCTTTAAACCACTTCGTTCACGGTAGCGGTCATTCGCGCCCCAGCCTGCATGCCGGGGCACTTTGATTATGCCATCTCTTTTTCAATCAACTGAATCACGATGTGGATAATCTTAATGTGGATTTCTTGAATGCGGTCGGCGTAGCCAAAATGAGGGACTCGAATTTCAACATCCGCCAGACCCGCCATTTTACCACCGTCTTTCCCTGTCAGGGCGATGGTTTTCATGCCTTTCGCTTTGGCCGCTTCAATCGCTTTCAGAATGTTGCCGGAGTTCCCCGAGGTCGACAAACCGAACAACACATCACCTTTTGCGCCCACGGCTTCCACATAACGAGAGAAGACGAAATCGTAGCCAAAATCGTTGCTCACACAAGACAGGTGGCTTGGGTCAGAAATGGCGATACCAGGGTAGCCCGGACGGTTTTCACGGTAACGGCCTGTTAACTCTTCGGCGAAATGCATCGCATCACAGTGAGAACCACCATTACCACAAGAGAGTACTTTACCGCCCTGCTTGAACGAGTCAGCAATCACTTTTGCTGCCGCTTCAATTTGCGCGATGTTGTGATCATCGCTCAGAAACTTGTTCAGAACGTCGGCAGCTTCGGTTAATTCACTTTTAATCAGATCCTGGTACATAGGTTTTTTCTCTTTATTAATCTGCTGGCAGACAAACTCACGTAGAAAACGAGAGTTTCGTTAACCTGAGTTTACCCAAACGATTTTCTCTGTCGATAGTCAGCGTCCAAGATTTGCAAGATTCGAACGCGGATCGAGGGGAAAAACTCTCGTTGAGAGCACAAATTAGAACTTTTGCTCTATTCAGATCACTTTTTAAACACAGCAAGGTTTTACATTTCATTAATACTTTGATTACACTCTAACTGGTAAGACCACCAAATATGTAAACCAAATTCCGGTCTGCACAAAGGATAAAAATATGGACATCTTGCTCTCAATCTTAGGGTTCGTGGTCGTGTTAAGCGGCTGCCTGTACCACAGAACCTCATTAATGACTGCCTTAGCCGCACTGACCGTGACCATGTTGGTCCTGTCGTTGTTTGGCCCAGTGGGTATCATCAGCTGGGCGCTGTACTTAGCCGCTATCGCGGTATTGGCAGTCCCGTCAATCCGTCAAAGTCTCATCAGCGGTAAGACACTAAAGGTATTCAAAAAAGTACTGCCTGCGATGTCGCAGACAGAAAAAGAAGCGCTTGATGCTGGCACCGTGTGGTGGGAAGCCGAACTGTTCAAAGGCAAACCGGACTGGCAACAGCTGAGCCATATCAAAGCACCCGCACTTTCTGCCGAAGAACAAGCGTTCCTAGATGGCCCAGTGAACGAAGTGTGCGCCATGGTGAACGACTATCAGGTGACTCACGAATTGGCGGATTTGCCTCCGGAAGTGTGGCAATACCTGAAAGACCACAAATTCTTCGCCATGATCATTAAGAAGCAGTACGGCGGCTTGGAATTTTCCGCGTACGCGCAATCGCTGGTGCTGCAAAAGCTGACGGGCGTATCGGGCGTGCTTTCTTCCACCGTCGGCGTGCCGAACTCTCTCGGCCCGGGCGAACTGCTGCAACATTACGGCACCGACGAGCAAAAAGATTACTACCTCCCTCGTTTGGCGGAAGGCAAAGAGATTCCATGTTTCGCGCTGACCAGCCCAGAAGCGGGCTCTGATGCGGGCTCGATTCCGGATTACGGCATCGTGTGCAAAGGCGAATGGGAAGGCAAAGAAGTGCTGGGCATGCGCCTGACATGGAACAAACGCTACATCACGCTGGCGCCAGTTGCGACGGTTCTTGGTTTGGCCTTTAAACTGCGCGACCCTGACGGGCTGCTGGGCGAACACAAAGAGATTGGCATCACGTGTGCTTTGATCCCGACACACCTCAAAGGGGTAGAAATCGGCAATCGTCACTTCCCATTGAACGTGCCGTTCCAAAACGGCCCGACGCGCGCGAACGATCTATTTGTCCCGCTGGACTTCATCATCGGCGGTCCATCGATGGCCGGCCAAGGCTGGCGCATGCTGGTGGAATGTTTATCAGTGGGTCGCGGTATTACTCTGCCATCGAACTCAACTGGCGGCATCAAAGCAGCGGCAATGGCAACGGGCGCTTATGCGCGCATTCGTCGTCAGTTCAAGCAACCCATTGGTCACATGGAAGGGATTGAAGAACCTTTGGCGCGCCTTGCAGGGAACGCTTACGTGATGGATGCAGCGAGCAACCTCACCGTCGCGGGGATTGATGCCGGCGAAAAACCATCGGTTATTTCTGCGATTGTGAAGTATCACTGTACCCACCGAGGCCAACGCTCGATCATCGATGCAATGGACATCGTCGGCGGCAAAGGCATCTGTTTGGGTCCATCGAACTTCCTTGCGCGAGGTTACCAAGGTTCCCCTATCGCGATCACCGTGGAAGGCGCCAACATTCTGACCCGCTCCATGATCATCTTTGGTCAGGGTGCTATTCGCTGCCATCCGTACGTCTTGAAAGAGATGGAAGCTGCGTATTCAGACAGCGCCAATGCGGTCGAACAATTTGACGCCGCGCTGGCTGGCCATGTCAGCTTTACCATGAGTAACTTGGTGCGCAGTATCTGGTTTGGCCTGACCGACGGGTTCGGTTCTGCTGCGCCAACCAAAGACGCCACCAAACGTTACTATCAGCAACTCAACCGTTACAGTGCAAACCTTGCCCTGCTGGCCGATATTTCCATGGCCGTACTGGGTGGTTCCCTGAAACGTAAAGAGCGCCTATCCGCGCGTTTGGGTGATATTTTAAGCCAGCTTTATCTCAGCTCAGCAACGCTGAAGCGCTTTGAGAATGATGGTCGCCCAGCAGAAGATTTGGCCTTGGTGCACTGGGGGCTGCAAGACAGCTTGAAACAGACCGAAGTGGCGATTGATGAGTTCTTGGCGAACTTCCCGAACAAGGTGATCGGCAAAGCCCTGCGTGTCTTGATCATGCCCTTTGGCCGCGTGCGCAAAGCACCAAACGACAAGCTCGACAGCAAAGTGGCGCAGATCATTCAAACGCCAAGTGCGACCCGCTCACGCATCGGTCGTCATCAGTACCTCGAACCGACTGCACATAACGCGGTCGGCAAGATTGAACTGGCGTTGAATGTGATTCTGCAAGCAGAACCGGTGTTCGACAAGGTATGCAAAGCGCTGAACGAACGTCGCCCATTCACGCAATTGGATCAAGTGGCACAACGTGGCCTTGAGCAAAAGCTGATCACCGAGCAAGAAGCCGAACTGCTGATCGAAGCCGAGCAGCACCGCTTATACACCATCAATGTGGATGACTTTGCGCCGCAGGAGTTAGCAGCAAAAAAGTCACAACCCAAGCTGGTCGAGGTCGCGTGACCACGCGCAAGAAGACGAGCCAGTCAGCAAGTAAATAAGCACCGCTGAGCAACAAAAAAAGGAGGCTGAATGCCTCCTTTTCTTTTTATCTCTAAATACTCAAGCCATTATTTCTTCGGCATGTTGAGCTGCATCTCTGGCGTGGCTTCTTTGCTGGCCCGCAGTTTACGGCTCACCAGCCATCCCCCCAACACCAGAACAATCACCACCACATTGCCCACGGCGATATACATGATGTTGCGTTGACGCGCCTCTTCGCGCATCTGAATGATCAGTTTTTCCTGCGCAATCTTACGTTGCTTGGCCGCTTCTTCTTCCTGCATTCGGCGCGTGGTTTCGAGGTCAATGTCCCCAACCACGCTGTAGGTGTGCTCTTTAATAGGGAAATAGAGCGGACGCTGGGTGGCCAAGTCGGTCGCATACAGCTTGCCATGCCAAGCATAATTGCCAAAGTTGCCTGAATACGGAATGGTCAACGAGACTTTGAGCGCGTCTTTATCCGATTGCCCCTGTGTGACGATCACCGCTTTATCCGGATTACTGTGTTCAACGTGCGCCGCCATTGAGCCGGGTTGAATCATGCCTTGCTCGCCACTGAACACGATCAAGTGCGGCTGATCATTTTCGCGGGATTGAATAAAGGTGGTGGAGATAGGGCTTGGGTACACCAACACTTCTTGCTCTTGCGCGCGCAAAAAGACCCCGTTTCCGGAGGTAATGCGCACACGATATTTCCCCGGCTCGGGTGAAATGGGAAGCGCCACGGTAAACACACCATCGCCCGGTTTTTCATCCAGTCCCTGCCCGTCATCGGCAAATTCACCAATCACGGTGGGCACGGGGCGTGCCTCTTTGACCAATTGGTCTTCATTTTCGATGTACTTAGTGAACGTCACCTTCAGGTTGACGCGATCGAGAAAGTCACGCAGCAGCAGCGGCTTGCCGTCAGACGTCAAACGAGCGGTGTATTTGAGTTGTTCACCTTGATAAAGGCGGTTTGGCAGCGCATCGGCGGCCAGTTGCAAATGCGAAATCAGTTTGATGTTGTTCTTGGGCGACACTTTTCCCACGGCTTGCCACGGACCCGGCATCGGGTTATCGATGGAAATGATGTCCATCGACGGCTCTTCATACCAACGCACGTTGTCTGGGCTGCGCCATGCGTAATACTTTTTGCCATCCGGGCGTACCAGCACCACCGGTTGAGAGTTGTTCTCCCGGTAGACGACGAACGTAATCTGAGTGATGGTCGGGTCGACGCGGAACCGATTGTCCAACAAGGACATACTTGACTCATTGCTGGCAAATACGCTCGCGCTGAGCAGCAATGCCCATAAAGCCAATCCCATCCTCAACATAGCTTCTCCTACTGACGCCAAAGGCAAGTGCCACTTTTTTCTACGATATCCAGGCGATCCTGGTGTGCTTGTATTTCATCGGCCGTTGCGCGCAAAACCTTTAGCGCTTTTCGTCCTTCGGCGACGCGTTTTATTGCCCCCGCTCCCATTCCGTTCTCTTGCGAACTCCCTGAAAATTGCAGTGACGTCTGGCCACCGGTCATCAACAGATACACATCCGCCAGAATTTCCGCATCGAGCAATGCCCCGTGGAGCGTACGATGCGAGTTATCAATGCCGTAGCGATCACACAAAACGTCGAGGTTGTTCCGTTTGCCCGGGAAGATTTTCTTCGCCATGGCCAACGTATCGGTCACCTTACACAGTTCATCGGTTTTCGCCGTCGGAATGCTCAGCTTGCTGAATTCATAATCCATGAAGCCGACGTCGAAGGGCGCGTTATGCGCGACCAATTCAGCGCCGCGAATGAAGTCCAAAAACTCCTCATGCACATCTTTATATTCCGGTTTATCGACCAGAAATTCATCCGTAATCCCGTGTACTTCAATCGCTTCGTCTTGAATGGCACGGTCTGGCTTGAGGTAGACGTGAAAATGACGCCCGGTCAGCTTCCGGTTGATGATTTCGACGGCACCGATCTCAATGATACGGTGGCCTTCGTAGTGTGGGCCGCCTTCGAGGTTCATACCGGTGGTTTCGGTATCGAGAACCACAATGCGACTGTATTCAGAATTGTTGCTAGTATTCATGAGGATATGTGTGTCAGACTATGCCAATTGTGTGCGAAACCCAATAGTATCAAATAATCATGAAGAAACAGGTGGAAATTTTCACTGATGGTTCCTGTTTAGGCAACCCGGGGCCGGGAGGCTATGGCGTCGTCATGCGCTATAAACAAGTCGAGAAAACCCTCGCCAAAGGCTATCGCCTGACCACAAACAACCGCATGGAAATGATGGCGGCCGTCGTGGCCTTAAAAACGCTCAAAGAGCCGTGTCATGTGAGTTTAACCACCGACAGCCAATACGTGCGCCAAGGCATCACGCAGTGGATCCACAATTGGAAAAAACGCGGCTGGAAAACAGCGGACAAAAAACCGGTAAAAAATGCCGATTTATGGCAAGCCTTAGACGCCGAAACCGCCCGTCATCAGGTGGAATGGCATTGGGTCAAAGGCCATGCTGGCCATCGTGAAAACGAAATGTGTGACGAACTGGCACGCAGCGCGGCAGAAAATCCAACCGAAGACGACGTCGGCTACCAACCAGAGAAGTGAGTTCACTCACTTCTTTTTTTATTGCGAATCCGATTTAACTCGGTAGTTGACCCCAACAGGTGACAAACGTCGTTTCAGACGCCAATGGGGTTTAATCGGCTTGAGCGGATAAGTGCGTTTGCGGGCGACGATAAAATACAGACTGCCAAACGGCGCGCCGCAATCCCCGAAACTGTTTTCCAGCCACGTCCACAGCGGGCGATATTTTTGCATCGGAAACAGCGCGTATTGGTCGCATTCAATCACTTGATAATTCAACACACTCAGCCAGTCTTTGATGCGGTTTGGGGTGAACATTCGCCCACTCCATGGCAAATTGTGCTTGCGCCACGGCATCAAACTCGCGAGCCCGGTTAAACTCAGCGGATTAAATCCGGTCAAAATAATGTAACCATCGTCGATGAGCACGCGGTCGACTTCCCGTAAGATGCTGTGCGGATCGTTACAATAGTCCAACTGATGCGCGACAATCACCGCATCAATGCTTTTTTCCAGAAACGGCAAATCGTACGCATCGGCAATCACGTTGTGCAAAGGGTTCTGGATATCGAGTTGAACTTGGTGTTGAATATTACAATTACAACTCACGAGCTCGCAGCTCAGGCCACCCAGTTTTAGCATGTGGTAACCGAAGAGTTTCGGGCACCATTCATCGAGCCGAGTTTGAATCGACTCACTCACCCATTGGCCGTTCTTCAATTGAGACCAAGAATGGGGTTTCTCAAGATTTTTTTCGCTGCGCGCTGGTTTCATTGCTAACTCGCTTCACCACGGTGACTGGAGATAACTCATGTTACATATCAAAAGCATACCCGCATTTAATGATAATTACATCTGGCTGATACAAAATAGCGATCGCCGTTGTGCCGTGGTCGATCCGGGCGATGCTGCGCCGGTCTTAGCGTACTTGTCTCAGTACGATTTAACCTTAGAAGCGATTCTGATCACCCACCATCATCACGACCACATCGGGGGAGTGCCGGAGTTGGTGCGTCAGTACCCAAACGTGGATGTGGTGGGCCCATCGCAAGAGCCCATTCCCACTCTGACCCACCCAGTGGACGCAGGTGATCAAATCGAGCTGTTTGACGAGCGCTTTATGGTGTTGGGGCTACCCGGTCACACACTCGGCCACATCGGTTACGTTGGCGATGGCAAGCTCTTTTGTGGGGATGTGCTGTTTTCGGCTGGTTGCGGCCGCGTGTTTGAAGGCACCATGGAACAGATGTTCACCTCTCTCAGCAAATTGGTCGCGCTGCCCGAAGAAACCGAGGTGTACTGCGCCCATGAATACACCGCCAGCAACGTGGCGTTTGCGATGGCAGTGGAGCCAGATAATGAACAATTACAGATCTATCGTGATGAAGTCATTCGCCTGCGTGGGCAAGGCTATTCCACCTTGCCCAGCACCGTGCGCCGCGAAAAATGGATTAACCCATTTTTGAGAACACAAGAACCAAGTGTGATGAAGTCGGTAGCCAACCGCACGCCACAAACCGATGCACTCTCAATATTTACCGCATTACGTGAGTGGAAGAACGAATTTTGACGTTTTCTTGCTTGTCAGGCCATTCATCCCGAAAGTATTATCAGCAGCCAAGAATTAAAAAGGCTGTCTTACATGCGAGTACAATTCAGCTGGGTAATTGCACTACTATTAGCCGGATGCCAACTTACCCAGCCCTTGAGTCAAAATACATCAGAGACCAACGAGGAAAACACGCCAGCATCTCAGGTCACACCACCCACCAAACCTAAAAAAACACCGGTGGTTGTCGCGCCTAAAGTGCTGACGCCTCAGGAGCAGGACGACGTGTGGCAGCGCATTGCCATGCAACTCCAGCTCCCCATTCCGGACGACAAAACCGTCGACTACTACCGGACATGGTATATCAAACACCCCGGCCATTTAGAGATCGTCGCCAAGCGCGCCGAGCCCTTTCTGTACCTCATCACTGAGAAAATCGAACAACGCAATTTGCCGCTTGAACTCGCGCTGTTGCCAATCGTTGAAAGCTCTTTCGATGCCTTTGCATACTCCCACGGCAGCGCTGCCGGGTTATGGCAGTTTGTGCCGGGCACCGGCAAAATGTACGGGCTTGAGCAAAACTTCTGGTATGACGGTCGCCGCGATGTCGATGCCGCTACCGATGCTGCGCTCGATTATCTTACTTACTTAAGCAATCGTTTTAACGGCGATTGGTACAACGCCATTGCGGCCTATAACAGTGGCGGCGGACGTGTCTCCAGCGCCATTCGTAAAAACACCAATTTGGGTAAACCGACCGACTTCTTCTCACTCGATTTACCCAAAGAGACCAGTGGCTACGTGCCGAAATTACTCGCATTGGCAGACATCATTGCCAATCAAGAACGATACGGCGTCTCGCTGCGCGCGATTGCCAACAAACCCGTGTTGAAATTGGTAGATCCAGAAGAGCAGCTTGATTTAGCGATTGCCGCCAATTATGCCGGCATCAGCGTCAAAGAGCTGCAAAGCTATAACCCGGCCTACAACCAATGGGCGACAGCACCGGATGAACCATTCCAACTGTTGCTGCCAATCGATACGGTGGCACGCTTCCAACAAAACGTCGAAGAAAATCGCGGCAAAGGCATGAAATTGGTGCGCTACAAAGTGAAAAGTGGCGACACACTCAGCGTGATCGCGACCAAACACAGCACCACCACCAAAGTGATTCAAACGGCGAACAATTTGTCCGGCACCTCAATCCGTGTCGGCCAGTATTTGATGATCCCCACCTCGGTCAAAGATGAGAAAGCGTACGCGCTCAGCGCGAGCAATCGCCTGGCTAAAACGCAATCGCTGGCAAGAGGCAAATACAAATTAACCCACACCGTACGCTCAGGCGACAGCCTGTGGACCATTGCTCGTGCCAATAACGTCTCTCACCAAGCGTTGGCGAAATGGAACGGCATGGGCCCGCGCGATACATTGCGCGTGGGGCAAAAGCTGGTGATTTGGAAAGACAGTACCGATGGCGCCATCATTCGAACCGTGTTCTATCAAGTTCGTAATGGCGACACGCTGAGTGACATTGCGGCGCGTTTTAGTGTCAAAACACACGACATCGTCAAGTGGAACGATTTGGCCAACCAGAAGTACCTGAAACCAGGTCAAAAATTGAAACTGTACGTGGACGTCACGAAGGTGAGTGTATGAAACCCTCTGCAAACCCACTCATCATGTTAGTGGACATTTTCCGTTCCCCCAGCGACTGCTTTGCTGCGCTCTACCAGCGCGGCATGTGGGGATGGCAAACCTACATTGTCTTGATGATCACACCGTTCCTGTTCTGGGGAGCCTACTTTGACAATGTCAATTTTGAGTGGCTCAAACAGGGACTGGCCGCGCAACTGGCAAGCACGAACCCCGCGCAGTTGGACTTGCTTGAAGCCAACACATTGATGGCAAGTGAGATCATCAGCGACATCGTTAGCCGCACCTTGACCATTTTTGTCTTGGCCTTGTGGTTTCGTTTGGCAACCAAACCTGTGCAGCCGGCAATGGGATTCTGGAAATGGTTTGCCGCCAGCACGGTGGTGATCTTTCCGGCCGTGCTCGGCGATCTGGCCAGCTACGCCAGCTTGATCCTCAAACATGGCCATGTGATGAGCTACGCGGCGGATCTCAACAGCCTCAACGGCTTATTGAAACTGCCATTGACCAGCGATTGGTCACAATTTGCCAGCGCATTCCCGATTTTGCTGCCATGGTACATTGTGCTGGGTTATGCGGCCGTCGGTACTTGGACTCCGTTAGAGCGCGGCCAAGCGTTGGTGATTGCCACCCTGCCATGGATTGCGTTCTACCTTATCTGGGCGCTGTATATCCTGATAAGCTGAATTCAAGTAACAATGGGTTATGATCAGAAGCGTCCGATTCGGGCGCTTTTGCTTTTTTCAGCGTCAGTTGTTTATAAAACACATGATCGAGTGGTAACCCATTGATAAAACGAGCTCGGTTATCCGGACTGAACATCGCTTCCTGCATCCCGAGGGCGCTCAGTGCATCGCGCAACACTTGGGTCCGCTTTTCACTCCAACTGTTAAAGTCACCGGCCACGAGGATCGGCCCTTTATGCTGGCGCAGCTCTTGAATCAGCGCCGTGAGTTGTTTGCGATACTCCTGCGTACCATATGAAAAGTTCACCGCGTGCAGATTCACCACCGCCAGCACTTGACCATTGCTCAGCGGATACAAGGCGTAGATGCCGGATTTAGGCAGGCGCAACCATGGCTCCATTTCCGTGTAGCCACACGCCAGTTGCGGCATGTGACGCGATAAATTCAACACGCCCGCCGACTCACCCAGCACCTGAAATGCGTTGACTCGCGTGCCCCCCCAATGGTGTTCGGAGATCCAGCGCTGCAAGGCAGGGGTCATGCTCGCTTCTTGCAGCAAGACCAATTGCGCATCGTGACTAAAGCGATTGAGCTCCGCCTGCCAAGTGTCGCGGTTTTGCTTGTAGATATTCCACACCACCAGCTTCAGCGTCCCGTTGTCATCCAATGCCTCAGCATCGGGATCGTGGTAACACACCAAGGGCTGGCCACGCTCATTTTTTCCGATCGTGAACAATTGGGGTTCAGCGGGAACGGTAAACACCAGCGAAAAACCAATCAGCGCCAAAATCACCCCAATCGGCAGCACTAACCACAGAAGACGTTTTTTCATCAGCAATCCAACTCACACAACATGGCACGACCTTACCCTTGCACTATCGAGCCATTCACTATCGAGGCATGCGCTATAAAACCATGCCCTATCGAGCCACAGCACCGACAAACCATAGCACTCGTCAAAGTGAGCGCTCAAGTGAAAACGGCCACAACAGGCTTTACACCCGCAAAAAAAATAAGGAGCCGAAGCTCCTTATTTTTATGACATCTTTGGCTTAAATCGCATCTTCATCTTCTTCGCCCGTGCGAATACGAATGACACGTTCAACATTGGTGATGAAAATCTTACCGTCACCAATCTTACCGGTTTGCGCGGTTTCGATAATGGTGTCGACGCATTGATCAGCCACATCTTCAGTCACGACGATTTCCAGTTTCACTTTAGGCAGGAAGTCGACCATGTATTCCGCGCCGCGATACAGCTCCGTATGGCCTTTCTGGCGACCGAATCCTTTCACTTCGGATACCGTCATCCCGGTAATTCCCACTTCCGCCAACGCTTCACGGACATCATCGAGTTTAAATGGCTTGATAATGGCTTCGATTTTTTTCATGTTCATCCCTTAAACTTCGTTTCGTTGCTGGCATTATCTGCTAGCCGTTGTAAACAATCAATAAAAAGCCCAAGCAAGGCTTGGGCTGTCTCACAAACTCAAGGAGGCGATCACTTCAGGCTTGCAAAGTACGCCGCAAGGTTGGCAATGTCATCATCGCTCAGCATCGATGCCTGCGCTTGCATCACGACCGCTAAACCTCCGGTACGCTCTTTGTTTTTGTAGGCCTTAATGGAAGTCACGATGTACTGCTCATTCTGGCCTTTGAGGTTTGGATACCCCGGGATCACCGCGATCCCATCTGCGCCATGACAAGCGGCACAGACCGCTGCTTTGGCTTTCCCTGCCGCCGCATCACCAGCCACTGCATTGCCAGCCAACAGCGATAAACCCAACATCATTCCCATTGCGACTTTATTCATTGCTCACCCTTATTTGTCCATAGTGATTATACGTATTTATGAATGCAATTTTGGCACGAAAAAACATCACTTGTCCCAGATGAGTTCACAATCTTGCCCGCTGAAGTCACGATCCACGAACAAATTTGCTACAGCCACCACGTTCTGGTGATGCATCACAATCGGCATACGGCGTCTTAGCCAGCTAGGCACTTGATATTCCTGAAAGAGTTTCTTTAATTTGCGCGTTCCCCCTCGGCCTACGGGACAAGCCGACAAACCTTCAGGATTAAACGTGACCCACAAATGTTCAGAATCTGAAGGACAACGCAGTGTCCCTTGCTTGCTTTTAGCAAGAGTCAACTGACCGAGGTGATCCGGCAAAGCCAACGCACAGCCAAGCACCAAGGGCTGCTGCCAAGCCGACACATCTTGCACCAATGGCACGCAATACAAACACTGCTGAAAGCGGCGAATCTCGCACTCCCCCAGCTTGAGTTTCGGGTTGGCATCCGCCTCTGCCAATGCCACTTCGCGCCACAACACGTCTAACTGTATGCGGCTGGGCATCGCAAGTCCTTGCGCAGCCAACCAATAACGCAACAATTGGCGACGTAGTGCATCGCTGTGCGACGTCAACATGGCGACCGACAAGCTGCCATCCCCTTGGGTCGCCGCGTGCAGCGCATCGCGCAGCAGTTCTGCCAGCAATTCGTCTTGCTCGGCACAGAGCTGTGCGCTGCGCTGAACCGCCTGACGAATGCTTGGCCAGCGCTCACTCAATATCGGTGTCACGCGATGACGCAAAAAATTCCGCTCATAGCGCTCATCCTGATTGCTTTCATCTTCGACCCATTGCAGATGATGCTGCATCGCAAAATACTCGATCTGCGCACGGGAGACACTCAGCAATGGACGCAATAATTGACCACAAGAAAACGGGGCTTGCTGCGCCATAGAGGCCAACCCTTTCGGCCCGCTGCCACGTTTCAACGCTAACAAAAACGTTTCCAGTTGATCATCGGCATGCTGACCCAGCAAAAGCGTGCTGCCACGATGCATGTGTGTCGCCAACGCAGCATAACGCGCCTCACGCGCCAACTTTTCAATGCTTTCGCCACTGGCAGTCGCCAAGCTGACTCGTTCAATGGCAAGTGGCACATGAGCGGCTTGGCACCAGTGCTGGCAGCGCTGTGCCCACTCATCGGCATTCACACTCAACCCATGGTGAACATGCACCGCTTGCACGCTGATGTCACGCTCTTGACGATAACGCGCGATCAACGCAAGTAACACACGCGAATCGACGCCGCCACTGAAGGCGAGCACAAAATGGCGTGAGGGCTGTGCATCAAGTAATTGACGAGTATGGGCGTACAAATCCATGGCAATGTCGATTGAGTAAAGAGAACCGCTTGAGTATACCGTAAAGCGCTGACGCAGGCAGCGGGCTGAATGGGGTCTCATACGGAAAAACAAAAAGGCCGGACAATGTCCGACCTTTTTTCATCCAATTGCAAGCGGAGGTTAGCAGTAACCGTAGCTCATCAAGCGTTGGTAACGGCGTTCAAGCAGCGATTCATGATCTAGTTGTTCCAGATCCGCCAACTGACGCAGTAGCGTTGCTTTCATGTTCTCTGCCATCTGCACGTGATCGCGGTGCGCACCACCCAGTGGCTCTTCAATCACTTCGTCGATCAGTTCCAGCTCTTTCAGGCGCGGCGCAATCAGGCCCATCGCTTCTGCAGCTTGTGGTGCTTTATCCGCATCACGCCACAGAATCGACGCACACCCTTCAGGTGAAATCACCGAGTAAGTCGAGTATTGCAGCATGTTGACATAGTCACCCACACCAATTGCCAGTGCGCCACCAGAGCCGCCTTCACCGACCACGTTACAGATCACTGGCACGGTCAGGCCAGCCATCACTTTCAGGTTTTTCGCGATCGCTTCTGATTGACCACGCTCTTCTGCGCCAACACCTGGGTAGGCACCCGCCGTGTCGATGAAGGTAATGATTGGCATGTTGAAACGCTCAGCCATTTCCATCAGACGCAGGGCTTTACGGTAACCTTCTGGCTTTGGCATCCCAAAGTTACGTTTTACTTTTTCACGGGTTTCACGGCCTTTCTGATGACCAATCACCATCACAGGACGACCATCTAAGCGAGCCATGCCGCCCACGATCGCTTTGTCGTCAGCAAATGCACGGTCACCGGCCAGTTCATCGAACTCCGTAAACATGTTGTTGATGTAATCTAAGGTGTAAGGACGTTGTGGATGGCGAGCCATCTGTGCCACTTGCCATGCCCCTAAATCACCGAAAATTTTCTTTTTAAGCTCTAGGCTTTTCTTTTCTAGCTGTTCGATCTCTTTTTCAAGATCTACGGAAGTTCCACCGCCATGACGAGACACGTCACGAAGCGCCTGAATTTTAGCTTCCAGTTCTACAATAGGTTTTTCAAATTCTAGAAAATTTAGGCTCATCTACCGATCCTTTTTTACTCAGCTCACCATCGCGCAGCTGAATTTTAGTTAAATTCAAGTTCTACCTGGTCATTGCCAAGTAGCTGTTTTAATTCGTCTAACAATGTATCGCTTGGAGTCACACGCCATTCAGTGCCTAACGTCAGGCGCGCGCGCGCATCGGGGCGCTGGTAGTATACATTGACAGGGACAGTCCCTGCTCGGTGAGGCTCTAAGATCTGACTAAAGCGCTCAAAAAACTGTTCATCAACCTGTGACTGTTCAATCGAGATCGATAAACCACGGGCATATTTTTCACGCGCGCTGCCCAAGTCCATGACTTCGCGCGCCGACATTTTAAGGCCACCATTGAAGTCATCAAAGCTGACCTGTCCGGAAATCACCAGAATTTTATCTTTTTCTAACAATTCTGCATACCGATCCAGCGCATCAGAAAACAGCATCACTTCCATTCGGCCGCTGCGGTCATCCAGCGTCATCAACCCGATGCGGTTCCCCCGCTTGGTGGTCATCACGCGGGCGGCAATCACCAACCCAGCCACAGTCAGCGATTGATCGCGACGCGTCGGCATGGCTTCATTCAATCGACAACTGGTGTACTTATTGAGTTCCTTGAGATAGGCGTTAATCGGGTGCCCGGTCAAGTAAAGGCCGAGCGTTTCGCGCTCCCCTTCCAACCAGACCTTCTCCGGCCACTCAGGAACCTGAATGTATTTTCGTTCAACTTCTTCCGGCGCATCAGTCAACACGCCAAACATGTCTGCTTGACCAAACGCTTCCGCCTGATGGTGCTGACTGGCAGCTTTCACCGCATCATCAAGTGACGCCATCATCGCTGCACGGTGCGGCCCCAAGCGATCCAGTGCGCCAGCTAAAATCAGCTTTTCAATCACACGTTTGTTGACTTTCTTAATGTCAATGCGCGCGCAGAAATCAAACAGGTCTTTGAAGTAGCCGCCTTTGTTGCGCGCTTCAAGAATCACTTCAATCGGGCCTTCACCCACCCCTTTGATCGCACCGATCCCGTACACAATGGCGCCCGTGTCATCGACGTTAAATCGGTACAGTCCCGAGTTAATATCCGGCGGCAACACAGTTAGCCCCATGCGCATGCATTCATCGACAAGGCCCACCACTTTCTCGGTGTTGTCCATATCCGCCGTCATCACCGCCGCCATGAATTCCGCCGGGAAGTGCGTTTTCAGCCACAGGGTTTGGTACGATACTAAAGCATAGGCTGCTGAGTGCGATTTGTTAAAGCCATATCCAGCAAATTTCTCTACCAGATCGAAGATTTTCATCGCCAGTTCGCCGTCAACACCGTTGTTTTCGGCGCCAGACTGGAAGACGGCACGCTGCTTGGCCATCTCTTCTGGTTTTTTCTTACCCATCGCACGACGCAGCATGTCCGCTCCGCCGAGCGTATAGCCCGCCAGCACCTGAGCGATCTGCATAACCTGTTCCTGATAGAGAATGATGCCGTAGGTCGGCTCCAAAATCTCTTTCAGTGACTCGTGCTGCCACTTTTCATCCGGGTAAGAAATCGCTTCTCGGCCGTGTTTACGGTCGATAAAGTTGTCCACCATGCCCGATTGCAGCGGGCCCGGACGGAACAGGGCCACCAAGGCGATGATGTCTTCAAAACAGTCGGGTTGCAGACGTTTGATCAACTCTTTCATGCCGCGCGATTCAAGCTGGAACACCGCGGTGGTTTCCGAGTTTTGCAGCATGCGGAATGAGGCCGGATCCACTAAAGGAATCGATTCAATTCGCACGGGCGGTTCACCGGCTTTTTCGCGGCGCGGGTTAATCAAACCCAATGCCCAGTCGATGATGGTCAGCGTTCGCAGCCCCAAGAAGTCAAACTTCACCAGACCCGCGTATTCCACGTCGTTCTTATCGAACTGCGTCACCGGATGGTGGCCTTCGGAGTCACAGTAGATGGGCGCAAAATCGGTGATGGCCGTTGGCGAGATCACCACCCCACCCGCGTGCTTACCGGCGTTTCGCGTACACCCTTCCAGAATGCGACACATGTCGATCAGTTCTTTCACTTCTTCGTCTGCGTCGTACAGTTCTTGTAGCGCTGGTTCCGCTTTGAACGCTTTTTCCAGCGTCATACCCGGATCGGGGGGAATCATTTTCGAGATACGGTCGACGAAACCAAACGGATGCCCCAACACACGACCCACGTCACGAATAACGGCTTTGGCCGCCATGGTACCGAACGTGATGATCTGCGATACCGCGTCGCGACCATACATCTCCGCCACGTGATCAATCACCTGATCGCGTTTATCCATACAGAAGTCGACGTCGAAATCGGGCATCGATACCCGTTCCGGGTTCAGGAAACGTTCGAATAGCAGATCGTATTCCAGCGGATCAAGGTCGGTGATTTTCAGTGCGTACGCAACCAAGGAACCCGCACCTGACCCCCGGCCAGGCCCTACAGGAATGTCGTTATCTTTGGACCACTGAATGAACTCCATGACGATCAGGAAGTAGCCCGGAAAGCCCATCTGGTTGATCACTTTGAGCTCAATTTCCAGACGCTCATCGTAAGCCGGGCGACGCTCAGCGCGCACCGCCGGATCGGGGAACAAAAATTCTAGGCGCTCTTCTAAGCCTTCGTGAGATTTCTTGACCAGAAACTCGGTTTCTTCCATCCCTTCAGTTGGGAACGCGGGCAGGAAGTATTCACCCAAACGCACAGTCACGTTACACCGCTTCGCGATCTCGACGCTGTTTTCGAGTGCTTCCGGAATGTCGGCAAACAGCTCGCACATTTCCTCTTCGCTACGAAGGTACTGCTGCGCGCTGTAGTTTTTCGGACGACGCGGATCTTCCAGCGTGTAACCGTCGTGAATGGCGACACGAATTTCGTGCGCATCGAATTGGTCGGGGTCAATAAAGACCACATCGTTGGTCGCGACCACCGGCAAATCGGCTTGTTCAGCCAGCTCTAAAGCAAAGTGCAGGTAATTCTCTTCGTCGGCGCGGCCGGTACGAACCAATTCAAGGTAAAAGTTGTCTGTGAAATGGGTTTGGTAGAACGCCACGCATTTTTCCACCAGCGCTTGGTTGCCTTTGAGCAACGCACGGCCAATGTCGCCGCCTTTGGCGCCGGACAGGAGAATCAAACCTTCGGCGTATTTAATCAACCACTCTTTGTCGATCACAGGTTGGTTCTGCACGTGCCCACGCAGGTAGGCATCTGAAATCAGCAACGTGAGATTTTTGTACCCAACATTGTCTTTCGCCAACACGGTGAGCCGAGTCAACTCATCGCCAAACTCTTCCGAACGCACAAGAAAGTCAGCGCCAACAATCGGCTTAACGCCGCAGCCGTGTGCCGTGCCGTAGAACTTTACCAAGCCACAGAGGTTGGTAAAATCTGTCAGCGCCATTGCTGGCATGCCCATCGCGGCCACTTTCTTCACCAGTGGCGGCACTTTTGACAAGCCGTCAACCATGGAAAAATCACTGTGAATGCGTAAGTGGATAAACTTCGGGTCTGACATTCAATTCTGTCCTGGAGTATCTGAGATTGGAGACTGGCGGTTATTCTACGTGAATCTGGGCGGAGTTACAGAGCTTATTCCAGCCCAAGTACCCGTTTTACGGGGCCAAAACTACGGCGGTGCTGATCAATGACACCATGTTGTTCAATCGCCTCAAAATGCGCTTTGGTTGGGTAGCCTTTGTGTTTGGCAAACCCAAACTGCGGATAGGCTTTGTCGAGCTCTTCCATTTCCTGATCGCGCACGACTTTGGCAATGATGGAAGCGGCGCTAATTTGAGCGACGCGCAAGTCGCCTTTCACCACGGCTTGGGCATCCATCGGCAATGATGGAATCTTATTGCCATCCACCAACACAAGGTCGGGTTTGATGGCCAGCCCGTCGACTGCTCGCTGCATCGCCAACATGGTCGCTTGAAAAATGTTGAGCTCATCAATTTCTTGCGGGCTGCAACGCCCAACCGACCACGCCAGTGCTTTTTGCTGAATTTCTGGCAACAACGCCAGACGTTTTTTCTCGGACAATTTTTTCGAATCGTTCAAGCCTTCAATCGGATGATTCGGATCCAAGATCACCGCCGCGGAGACCACATCCCCCACCAAGGGGCCACGGCCCACTTCGTCGACACCGGCAATCAAGTGATAACCGCTAGGGATCTCAAACGGAGGCAGTTCTTTTTCAGGTTTCTTCGCCATGGGAGTCTATCCGAATCAATGTTGAATTAAATGAAGCACCGCGTTCGCGGCTTGGTCATCCGCGCCTTTGCGGATCCAGTGATGCATTTCGTCAAACTTCGCCAGCATCTCTCGGTTGTCGTTATCCAGCAGACGACACACTTCGTGATACAGATTGTCGACCGTGCAATCTTCCTGCAATAGCTCTTTCACCAGCGCTTGGTCAGCCAGAATGTTCGGCAGCGACACATACGGTGTTTTCAGCAGACGCTTGGCTAAAAAGGCGGTGATCGCATTGACGCGGTAGCCAACCACCATCGGGCGTTTGAGCAGCATACATTCCAGTGCCACCGTGCCCGACGCCAGCATCACTGCATTCGACGCTGTAATCACATTACGCGCAGTATCGTCCACCAAGACGAAATTCAGTTGCGGCGCGTATTGTTGCCAAGCCGCTTCGAACTGTTCACGGCGCTTTTGATTGACCAGTGCCACCACAAACCCTAGGTCTGGATAGCGCTGTTGCAAACGCTGACAAGTTTCGATAAACGGCTGCGCCAGCATCTTCATTTCCCCTCCGCGACTGCCCGGCAATACGGCCAACCAGCGCTGATTGGGGTCAAGGCCCAACAAGTCTTGCGCCGCACGCCGGTCGGATTCAAATGGAATCGCATCCGCCAACGTATGGCCAATAAACTCACATGGCACGTTAAATTTGTCGTAAAAGGCTTTTTCGAAAGGCAAGAACGCCAGCACCAGATTGGTCGCGGCTTCAATTTTGAAGATGCGTTTTTGACGCCACGCCCACACTGATGGGCTGACGTAGTGAACAGTTTTGATGCCCGCCTGTTTGAGATCGTGCTCTAAGCGCAAATTGAAATCCGGCGCATCAATACCAACAAACACATCCGGCGGATTGGTGGTGAAGTACTTCACCAGTTCCGCTTTCACTTTCAGTAGACGCGGCAGACGGCCCAGCACTTCCACCAGCCCCATCACAGCCAGCTCTTCCATATCAAACAGTGATTGGCAGCCTTGCGCGATCATTTTTGGCCCACCAATCCCGACAAACTCAGCATCGGGATAGCGTGCTTTCACCGCGTTGATGAAGCCTTCGCCCAATGTGTCACCGGATAATTCGCCTGCGACGATGCCAATGCGTAATGGTCTCTCCACGCTAAACGTCCTCTTTAAGCCTTGATGAGTGTTATGGACAATCCCTTGAAAAAAGAGACTGTCCATAAAACACAAAAGACCGCCCGCTGCCGGGCGATCTTTTCATGATGTGAATTCAGCAAAGCTTAGCGAATGATGCCACGCTCTGATGTCTCCAGTAACGTAATGAAACGCTGAATCGATGGCCATTGTTCGGCCATTTCTTTCAGAACCGGCAATGCTTCAGCCTGAGTTTTACCTGAACGGTAAATCTCTTTGTATGCTTTTTGCAGTGCGCGAATTTCATCTTTCTCGAAGCCGTTGCGCTTCAGGCCCACCAAGTTCAAGCCAAATGGTGTCGCGTGGTTGCCTTGCGCCAGAACGTACGCAGGTACGTCTTGCACGACCGCAGAACACCCACCGATGTAGGCGTAAGCGCCAACGGTGCAGAACGGGTGAATGGCTGATAGCGCCATCACGCCTGCGTGGTCTTCCACGGTCACGTGGCCACCCAGAATGGCGTTGTTACCGATGTGCGTGTTGTTACCCACAATCACGTCGTGTGCAATGTGCGCATTGACACACAGCAGGTTGTCATCGCCCACCACAGTAGCCGCTTTATCTTGCACTGTGCCACGGTGGATTTGCACCGCTTCGCGAATCACGTTGCGATCGCCGACCACCACGCGTGTATCTTCACCACCGTATTTCTTATCTTGGTTTTCTTCACCAATCACAGCATGCGGGAAAATACGGTTCTCTTTACCAATCACAGTGTTGCCTTTGATGACAACATGCGACATCACTTCAGTGCCTTCACCGATGGTGACACCCGACGTGATGTAGGTAAACGGCCCAACCGTTACGTTAGCGCCAATCACTGCGCCTTCTTCGACCACCGCCATTGGGTGGATTTGTGCCGTTTCGTGGATCATATTAAAACTCTCTACGTGCGCATTTCAGTTCAGCAGAGCACACCACATCGCCATCAACTTTAGCGACGCCGTTAAACAGTGCAATGCCACGACGCTCTTTCAAAAATTCCACTTCGATGATCAGTTGATCACCCGGGCCCACTGGCTTACGGAATTTTGCGTTATCGATGCTAGCGAAGTAATACAGTTCATTTTCTTTTGGCGCACCAAACGTTTTGAATGCCAGCAGGCCCGTTGCCTGAGCCATGGCTTCAAGAATTAGTACCCCTGGGAAAACAGGAAGCTGTGGGAAATGACCGGTAAACTGAGGTTCATTCACTGAAACATTTTTCAAACCAATCAGGTATTTACCTTCTTCAAAATCAGTCACGCGATCAATCAGCAAGAATGGATAACGGTGAGGAAGAAGCTCCTGAATTTCAGTGATATTCATCATTTTCTTTTCAGTAGTCAAAGTCATATTCCTATTTATAAATACATAAAATTGTTTACGGCATTATAGACGAAAAAGACTCGCACATTGCGAGCCTTTTCAGCAAAAACACGGAATTAAGCGTCCGATTTCTGCTCAAGCAGCTTTTCGACCGCTTTCAAACGCTTATTCATGTCATCAATTCGATGCACACGCGCGGCTGTCTTACGCCATTCTTTATTGGTTTGCAGCGGAATACCAGACGAATACATGCCCTTCTCCTCAATGCTTCGCATGACCATCCCCATACCGGTAATGGTGACACCATCGGCAATTTGGATATGACCATTCAAAACAGAAGCGCCACCAATGATGCAGTATTTACCAATCGTGGTACTGCCAGCAACGATAGTACCACCCGCCATCGCCGTACCATATCCGATGTGCACGTTATGGGCGATTTGCAGTTGGTTATCAAGAATCACGTTGTCTTCGATCACCGTGTCATCGAGCGCTCCGCGGTCGATCGTCGTACACGCACCAATTTCCACGCGATTGCCGATACGTACCGAGCCCAGCTGCGGAATCTTAATCCACTCACCACGCTCGTTGGCATAGCCAAAACCGTCAGAACCGATCACGGTGCTCGACTGAACCAAACAATGCTCGCCCAGCACCACGTTGTGGTAAATGCTGACATTGGCCCACAGTTTGGTGTGATTGCCGATTTTTGCGTTCTTCCCGATAAAGCAGCCCGCACCAATGATCACGTGATCGCCCAGCTCAACGCCGGATTCGATCACGGCATTGGCGCCGATGGACACGTTTTCACCTAACTTAGCGTCGTCAGCCACGACCGCGCTCGGCGCAATGCCACCCGAAGCCGGCGCTGGCGTGGTATCCAGCGCCTGCGTCACTTTCGCGAACGCCACATACGGGTCGGCGACGACCAAGGCGTTTGATGGACACAATTCTCGCTCAGTTGCCTTCACCATGATGACGGTCGCTTTACATGATGCGAGATGTTTACTGTATTTTGGGTTCGACAGGAAGGTGATATCGCCTTCCTGCGCACGATCCATCGGGGCTAACCCACGCACCACAGCTTGGCTATCGCCATGCAGTTCGCCCCCAGTAATCGTTGCCAATTCGGCTAAAGTTAGTGTTGTCATAATGCTTTAATTATTTGATTGCTTTGATTACTTTTTCTGAAATGTTGTACTCCGCCTTGCCGTATTGCATGGCGCTGATATCAACAATCATATCGTAGCCTTCTTTTTCAGCGACTTTCTTGACCGCATCTTGAATCACTTTAAACAGTTTCTGCTTCTCTTCCGCTTCGCGGCGAGCTGATGCCTGTTCTAGAGCTTGTGCTTTGATCTTGTAAGCGCTATCCAGTTGACCGATTTCGATACGCAGTTTTTCCACGTCATCCTGGCTCATCAGCTCAGAATCACGTTTCAGTTTTTCAATTTTAGTCTTAGCGTCTGCTTTGATGCTTTGCAACTCAGCAGCTTTATCTTTGAACTCTTCCTGCATTTGTTGCAGAACCACTTCACGTTGTGGCAGAGCTTGGAACACTTGTGCGGTGTTAATGAATCCCACTTTTTGCGCCGCTTCAGCAGCCTGAGCAAAAAACGATGAGCTAAGAACAATAAGGCTAACACCTGCTGCTTTGATGATGTGTTTCAAAATAGTTTCCTCTATTAGAAGGTTCGTCCGATAGTGAAAGTGAAGAATTCTTCGTCGTCACCTTCGTATTTCTTAATAGGTTTCGCCAGCGAGAAGACCAGAGGTCCCATCGGCGACATCCATTGCAATGCCACACCGTATGATGAACGGTAGTTGGTTGGATCCGAGTAATCGTAGTAGTAGTTGTTGCCATAATCGGCCCCGCTACTGCGGTAATCAAATTCGGTATCCCACACACTGGCCATGTCGTAGAAGATACTGGTTCGCACTTGGCTGCGAGCTTCATCTGAAGCAAACGGCGTCGGTACAATCAGCTCAATACTGGCCAGCGCAATGGCGTTACCACCGACGGAGTTGTCGGTTGCGGTATCGCTACCATTGTTGGAGCCCGAGTAATCACGATACACCGCTTTCGGACCCGCTGTGTTAGAGCCAAATCCGCGCAATGTTGTAAAACCACCCGCATAGAAGTTTTCATAGAATGGATACAGGTTATCGTTACCATCCGTTTGACCGTAGCCGTTACCGTACCCTAAGCGGCCACGCAGTAACAGCGTAAACTCATGCTTTTTGGTGAGCGGCACATACTGACGTACATCGTATTGCAGTTTGAAATACTTGGCATCCGACCCCGGCACCGTAATTTTACCCGACGCACGCTGGTAGTTACCGGCGGTTGGGAAGTAACCTTTGTTGAGGTTGTTACGCGTCCACGCAACGTTGACATCGAAGTCATCGGTGATCAAGTTATCTGGACTACAATCCCCTAAGTTACACAGGAACTGCTCCACCTGCAGATAAGGCGTTAGGTTGCCAATCTTGTTGTGGGTGTAGCCGACACCAAATTCAAAGCGGTTGAGTTCATCAAATGGGAAACCCCACGTCAGACTGGTACCATAACTTTCGTTGGTATAGTCAACGATACCGGCTTCTGACGCTTCAAACTGGTTATAGAACACTTTACCGCCCAAGCTGACACCATCGAGGTTCCAGTACGGGTCACGGTATTCCAACGTGACGTTCTTCTGGTAGTCGTTGGTGGTGGCGTTAATGCCCACACGGTTCCCCGTTCCCAAGAAGTTGTCCTGAGTCAGGCCCACCGTAAAGCTCACGCCTGATTCCGTGCCGTAACCGACACCGAAGTTCACGCTGCCCGAGTTAGCCTCTTTCACGGTGTACACCAGATCCACTTGATCTTCGGTCCCCGGAACACGAACAGTCTGTACATCAACGGTTTCGAAGAAACCCAAACGGTTCAGACGCGCTTTACCGGTATCAATCGATTTCGAGTTCAACCAAGCGCCTTCCATCTGACGCATTTCACGACGCAGCACTTCATCACGGGTTGCGTTGTTGCCGACAAAACGAATGTCACGCACGTACATCCGTTTACCGGTTTCAACGTGCACCACCAGCGACACTTGCTGAGTTTCATCGTCAAATTCTGGAATGGTACGCACTTGTGGGTAAGCGTAACCCGCTTCGCCCAGCACGCGCTTCACGCTTTCTTCCAGTTGTGTGACCGACGAACCGCGGTAGGTTTCACCCATTTCAAACGGGATCAGTGATTTGAATTCGTCTTCTTTACCAATCAACTCACCACGGAACTGCACATCTTTGACCGTGTACGGTTTACCCTCATCGAGGTTCATGGTGATGTAAACGCCTTTCTTATCCGGCGAAATAGACACTTGCGTGGAATCGACTTGGAATTTCAGGTAGCCACGATCTAAATAGAACGTGCGCAGCGCTTCAATATCACCCGCCAACACCTGCTTCTGGTATTTGTCATCAGACAGGAAGTTCCACCACGCAACATCCACTTTCAGGTTGAAGCGTGACAGCAATTCTTTGTCAGAAAAGACTTCGTTGCCGATGAAGTTGATTTGTTGAATTTTGGCCGAGACACCTTCAGTAAAGACAAACTTCAGGTCCGCACGGTTACGGGGCAGTGGCGTCACCACCGCTTTTACTGTCGCGTTGTATTTACCCACGCTGTAGTAAAAGTCTTCCAGACCTTTTTCGATGTTGCTTAGCTTGGTGCGATCCAGCGCTTCACCCACACGAATACCGGAAGCATCGAGGTTTTGTTGCAGCTGTTCTTCTTTGATCGCTTTGTTGCCCGAGAAAGAAACACTCGCAATGGTCGGACGCTCTTTAACTTCAACCACCAACGCATTGCCATCGCGCAGCACTTTGACGTTTTCAAAGTTGCCCGAGGCATACAACGCTTTGATGATGGCAGCAACGTCCTGAGAATCCACCGTATCGCCAATACGTACCGGCATTTTCAATAATGCAGCACCCAGAGCGACACGTTGCAACCCCTGAATTTGAATGTCCTGCACCACAAAATTTTCGGCACTATTCGCCGACACGCTTGTTGCGAGCAGTGTCGCGAAAAGGATTTTTTTCATTGCCATATTTGTTCTAGTTATTCCTTACTACAACCTTTGCCTAATGCTTATCAATCACAGGCGAGTAAAATCGTTAAATATTGCCACGGCCATTAGAGAGAAGATGATCACACCGCCAATGCGATAGCGCATTTCCTGCACTTTTTCCGGAACCGGACGACGAGTAATGGCTTCAATTGCAAAAAACAACAGGTGCCCCCCATCGAGCATCGGCAGCGGCACCAAGTTGATGATGCCCAAGTTGACACTGATCAGCGCCAAAAAGCCAAGGAAGTAAACCAAGCCGTAGTCGGCGGTTGCTCCCGCGCCTTTCGCGATAGAAATTGGGCCACTGAGATTGTTCAGCCCAACATCGCCCACCACCAGCTTCTTCAGCATGCTGATGGTCAGGTCAATCACCTGGCCGGTTTTCTCAAATGCTTTACCGAACGATTCAAATACACCAAATTGCAGCTCAAATCGATAACTTTGCGGCCAATCTGCGACTTTAGGTGCGATTCCCGCAAAACCAATGACTTTTCCTTGAGATAGCGTTCGCGCATCCGGAGTGAGCGACAACGACAGCGACTCGTGCTGACGTTCGATATCAATCACTAATGCTTGGTTCGGATGGGTTTGAATCGCATCAATCACTTGTTGCCAATCGGTGATCGGTTGACCATTAATATGCGTCAACACATCGCCTTCTAATAACCCAGCACGTGCACCGGCGCCGTCTTGCGATACGCTGGTCAGCTCCGAAGAGATTTCCGGCGTATACGGCTTAAAGCCAAGCGCTCCCATAGCAGACTCTGTTTCAGGATCAAAGTTCCACCCGTTCAGGTCAAAAGTTTTGATTTCGTCGACGCCGACACCATTCGGCGAAGAAACCGTCAACGTCATGCGTTGATCCCCGATATGGGAGATCAGCCCCATGTTGACGGATTCCCAATCTGGTGTTTGTGTCCCTGAAACGGCTTTGATTTCCATGCCCGATTCAAGGCCCGCATTGGCGGCAATCGAATATGGCGCAACGTGGCCCACCACGGGTTTAACCGCGGGCACGCCAATCATAAACACCAGCCAGTACGCAAACACCGCAAAGAAGAAGTTAAACGCAGGCCCTGCACTGACAATCGCAGCCCGTTTCCACAGCGGCTTTTTATCAAATGCGAAGGCTTGTTGATCCGGTGTCACGTCATCGACTCGGCCATCTAACATTTTGACGTAACCGCCGAGGGGAATCACCGAGATGCTGTATTCGGTGCCATCTTTTCCAACCCGTTTCCACAGCGACTTACCAAAGCCAATCGAAAACTTTTCAACCTTGACGCCACACTTTCTCGCCACCCAGAAATGGCCAAATTCGTGCACGGCGACCAGAATCCCCAGTGCAACAATAAATGACACGAGGTTCCATAAAATGCCACTCATAACAATCGCTCTTTCAACTCTTGAGATGCCAAACTACGCGCCATTGTATCGAGCTCAATCAGGCTTTCCAAGGTATAGGAATGTAACGGACTATTTGTCCCACACACGTTAGACAACACGCGTTCATTGATGGTTGCAATGTCAGTAAAGCGAATCTGACCACGCAAAAAGGCTTGTACCGCGATTTCATTCGCCGCGTTCAAAGACGTGGTCGCATGCTGCCCTTCGTAGCAGGCATCAATGGCCAACTTCAAGCACGGGTAGCGCGCGTAATCCACCTCAAGGAAGGTCAACTCACTCAAGCGCGTAAAATCAAGCGCTTTCACACCAGACAGCACACGCTGCGGGTAAGCCATGGTGAGCGAAATCGGCGTCGCCATGTCTTGCTCACCCAGTTGAGCAATCACCGAGCCATCCAAATACTGCACCATGGAGTGAATCACCGACTGCGGATGAATCAGCACTTTCAATTGCTCTGGCGCAGCGTTAAACAGCCACTTGGCTTCGATAAACTCGAGGCCTTTATTCATCATCGTCGCCGAATCGACTGAAATTTTTGGCCCCATCGACCAGTTCGGGTGGGCAATGGCCTGTTCAGGCGTCACGTCTTTGAGTGTGTTGATGTCACTGTAACGGAACGGACCACCCGAGCCAGTCAATAGAATGTGAGAAATGCCGCCTTGCTTGAGATCGCAGCGACCCAGACGGGTTTGAATCTCCGCCGGCAGGCATTGGAAAATTGCATTGTGTTCGCTATCAACCGGCATCAGTTCTGCGCCGTAGTGTTCCACGGCATCGATAAACAGTTGGCCAGACATCACCAAGGCTTCTTTATTCGCCAGCAGCACACGCTTGCCCGCTTTCACCGCCGCCATGGTCGGCAATAAACCCGCCGCACCAACGATCGCCGCCATCACGGTATCGACCTCATCACACGCTGCCACTTGGCACATGGCCTCTTCGCCATACAGCACTTCGGTTGGCAATTTGAGGGCGCGCAGTTCGTCGGCTAAACGCAATGCGGCGTCTGACGTGGCCATGACCGCATATTTCGGTCGCCAGCGAGCGCACAGTTCGCGCATTTTATCTACATTGCCACCTGCCGCGAGCGCGACCACAGTAAATTGTTCAGGATTCTCTGCAACTACTTTAAGCGTACTGGCTCCAATTGAACCTGTCGCTCCCAGAATCGTTAATTTACGCATAGCAAAAACCGTCGTGGTTGAGTGTGAGCAGCCCCTAGGGCTGCCCAGACGTTAGAACAAGAAATAGAGAAGAGCGAACACAGGGAACGCAGCAGTCAGGCTATCGACGCGGTCAAGAATGCCGCCGTGACCAGGAATAATGTTGCTGCTGTCTTTGATGCCGGAGACACGTTTGAACATGCTTTCCACCAAATCGCCCAACACCGAAATTACAACGGTCAGCAAAATCGTGATAAACATTGCGCCCAGCGATGAAAACTCAATCGCAAACCAATCGGCGAACAACCACCCCACCACCATGGCGGCAATCACACCACCAATCAGGCCTTCAATGGTTTTGTTCGGACTGACCGCAGGGGCCATTTTGTGTTTCCCTAGGCTCTTACCGGTAAAGTACGCACCACTATCTGCAGCCCATACGATGAAGCAAACAAACATCACCAGCTTCGCACCGTGAAAGAAATCGCCCTCAATGCCTTCTGCACGCAGGAAGATCACACTCCAGAAAAAGGGTAATAGCGTCAATAAACCAAACAGATGGCGCGCAGGATTAGACGATTCCCACCAGCGGCGTGAACGAGGAAAGGTGATAGCGAGAAAACTGGAATACAGCCACCAAAGTGTGCCGAGTGCGAGCACCACATAATGAATGCCCGTGATCTGACTCAGCGACTCCGTCCAAGGGGAAATCAGGAGAAAGCTTGCTCCACCGACCACAACAGCAGGCAGTAAGGCCACGTAACGCGATGAGTCATTAACAAACTGGGTCCATTCCCAAAATCCCAATAGAGTCACAACGCCCAAGGCGAGAATGAACCAAGGCAATGGCAAGAAAAAAATGCCTAAAATGACCAAAGGTGCAAGTATGAGCGCTGTAATAATTCGTTGCTTCAAACTTAGAAATCCTATTTTATGATTCCATCAATGCCTTAACTTGCTCACCGGTACAACCAAATCGGCGCTCACGATTCACAAACCAAGTCACTGCTTCAATTAAACTGTCTTCACCGAATTCTGGCCAGTACACGGGCGTAAAATACATTTCTGCGTAAGCCAGTTGCCACAACATAAAGTTGCTAATGCGGCATTCACCACTGGTGCGGATCAGCAGATCGACTTCCGGAATATCCGCCATGGTGAGATGTTCGGTGATCAACGCTTCGTCGATATCAGTTGGGCTAATTTCACCACGCGCCACTTTAACCGCAATGTCACGGGCTGCCTGCGTAATGTCCCATTTTCCACCATAGTTCGCGGCGATGTTCACCACGAGACCGGTGTTGTTGGCCGTCAATGCTTCCGCATGAGCGATCTTAGCTTGTAAACGCTCACTGAAACGGCTCTTATCACCAATAATACGAAGACGTAGGTTGTTCTTGTGCAATTTTTTGACTTCGGTCGAAAGAACTGTGATAAACAGCTCCATTAACACACCGACTTCTTCTTCAGGACGACGCCAATTCTCACTGCTAAAGGCAAACAGTGTGACAGCTTTGATCCCTAATTTCGCAGCGGTAGAGATGGTTTTTCGGACAGCGGCAACGCCATTTTTATGGCCGAAGACTCGGGGTTTGCCTTGTGCTTTCGCCCAGCGGCCATTGCCATCCATAATGATTGCGATGTGCTGAGGTAAAACATCTGAAGAGAGTTGCGAATTTTGCATAGAAACGTAATGACGACAAAAAGATGACGAAGAGTAGCATAAAAAAACGCTGTGCTGCGAGCACAGCGTTTTTTACACTGGCGATAGGAGGGAATTAAACTTCCATCAGCTCTTTTTCTTTAGCAGCAAGCACATCATCGATACGCTTCACTGCGATGTCGGTCAGCTTTTGAATTTCTTCTTGAGCTTTACGATCATCATCTTCAGAGATTTCTTTGTCTTTCAGCAGCGCTTTCAGATCGCTGTTCGCATCACGACGAATGTTACGAACCGCAACACGGCCGCCTTCAGCTTCGCCACGTACGATTTTAACAAGGTCTTTACGACGCTCTTCCGTCAGCGGTGGCAGTGGCACGCGAATTACTGTACCTGCAGACATTGGGTTCAGGCCCAGATCTGACATCAGAATTGCTTTTTCAACTTTTGGTGTCAGTTCTTTATCAAACACGGTGATCGCAAGAGTACGAGCATCTTCAGCCACTACGTTCGCGATTTGGTTAAGAGGTGTTGCTGCACCGTAGTACTCAACAGAGAGGCCAGATAGCAGGCTTGGGTGCGCACGACCAGTACGAACCTTTTGCAGGTTGTTCTTCAGTGCTTCAACACTTTTGTCCATACGCTCTTGAGCGTCTTTTTTGATCTCATTAATCACAATTTCACCTTAATTCTTATTTCATCTTGAGAGTGATTATACTGCGGAGCTAATCAACGTGCCTTCCGCTTCACCCATCACCACGCGACGTAGTGCGCCTGGTTTGTTCATGTTGAAGACACGGATTGGCATTTTGTGGTCACGAGCCAGCGTGAACGCTGCCAAATCCATCACTTTCAATTCTTTATCAAGTACATCGTTGTATGCGAGCTTATCATACAGTTGTGCGTCAGGGTTGGCTACCGGGTCAGCACTGTAAACGCCGTCTACTTTTGTCGCTTTGAGAACTACGTCCGCTTCAATTTCGATACCGCGCAGACAAGCTGCTGAATCGGTTGTAAAGAATGGGTTGCCTGTACCCGCCGAGAAAATGACCACACGGCCTTGGCGTAGTTGGCTAATCGCATCGGCCCAATTGTAATCGTCACACACACCTTTGAGAGGAATGGCAGACATCACACGTGCGTTCACGTAAGCACGGTGCAGTGCATCACGCATTGCCAAGCCATTCATTACTGTTGCCAACATCCCCATGTGGTCACCCACAACACGGTTCATACCAGCAGCGGCTAGGCCTGCGCCACGGAACAAGTTACCACCACCGATAACAACGCCCACCTGAACACCCAGTTCCACCAGTTCTTTCACTTCTTGAGCCATACGGTCAAGTACGGCTGGATCAATACCAAAACCTTCTTCACCTTGAAGCGCTTCACCGCTCAGTTTTAACAGGATACGTTGATATGCGGGTTTAGGGTTCGTTGTCATGGACTTTTACCTTCACAAAGAGAGTTGTTGATTAACAGTCATGGATGCACTCAAAGTGTGAGCACATTCATCACGACTAATCTCGCCTTGGTCGTAAAAAGACCGTAGCCATGGCCACGGTCTTTTTCTGAGCCTGCTCGCTAAGGATTAACCTTTTTGAGCTAGAGCTACTTCTTCAGCGAAGCTTAGGCCTTCAGCTTTCTCGATACCTTCACCCACTTCTAGGCGAACGAATGTAGAAACTGACGCACCTTTTTCTTTCAGGACTTCGCCAACAGATTTCTTAGGTTCCATCACGAAAGGCTGACCAGTCAGAGAAACTTCGCCGGTGAATTTCTTCATGCGGCCTTCAACCATTTTCTCTGCGATTTCTTTAGGCTTGCCTTCGTTCATCGCGATTTCAACTTGAACTTCACGCTCTTTTGCTACAACGTCAGCTGGTACGTCTTCTGGGTTTACGTACTCAGGACGTGATGCTGCAACGTGCATTGCGATGTGTTTCAGAGTTTCTGCGTCGCCTTCACCAGCAACCACTACACCGATTTTCTCGCCGTGACGGTAAGAAGCCAGAGCAGTACCTTCAACGTATTGTACGCGACGGATAGTTACGTTTTCGCCGATTTTTGCTACTAGAGCAACGCGAGTCTCTTCGAACTTAGCTTGCAGTTCTTCAACTGTTGCTTTAGTTGCCAGAGCTTCTTCAGCTACTTGGTTAACGAATGCAGTAAAGTTACCGTCTTTAGCAACGAAGTCTGTTTGGCAGTTCACTTCAAGAAGTACAGCTACACCGTTAGCGTCTTTAATTGCGATTGTACCTTCAGCAGCAACGTTACCTGCTTTTTTAGCAGCTTTTGCAGCGCCAGATTTACGCATGTTTTCGATCGCTAGCTCGATGTCACCGTCAGTTTCAACAAGTGCTTTCTTACATTCCATCATACCTGCGCCAGTACGTTCGCGCAGTTCTTTTACTAGAGCAGCAGTAACAGCCATTCTCTATTCCTCAGTTTGATTCTGGATATGGTAAAAATTGGGGGCCTACATTTTGGCCCCCAATGCTAACTATAACTTAGCTTATGCTTCAGCGTTGTGGCACATAGAGCTAAGTGTAACTCAGAGCCGCTATTATTCAGCTTCTACGAAACCGTCTTTGTCAGCAACTGCTGCAACGTCTTTGTTGCGGCCTTCGTTTACTGATTCAGCAACTGCGTTCAGGTATAGTTGAACTGCACGGATTGCGTCGTCGTTACCTGGGATAACGAAATCAACGCCGTCTGGGTTAGAGTTAGTATCAACAACCGCAAACACTGGAATGCCCAGGTTGTTAGCTTCTTTGATAGCGATGTGCTCGTGATCAGCGTCGATTACGAATAGAGCGTCTGGTAGGCCGCCCATATCTTTAATACCACCAAGAGATTTCTCTAGCTTCTCCATTTCACGAGTGCGCATTAGAGCTTCTTTCTTAGTCAGCTTGTCGAAAGTACCGTCAGTAGACTGAGTCTCTAGATCTTTCAGACGCTTGATTGATTGACGAACAGTTTTCCAGTTAGTCAGCATACCGCCCAACCAGCGGTTGTTTACGTAGTACTGGTTGCTTGCAATAGCAGCTTCTTTAACAGCTTCAGACGCAGCGCGCTTAGTACCAACGAAAAGAACTTTACCTTTTTTCTCGCCAACTTTAGCCAGCTCAGCTAGTGCTTCGTTGAACATTGGTACAGTTTTTTCTAGGTTGATGATATGAACTTTGTTACGAGCGCCAAAGATGAATGGCTTCATTTTTGGGTTCCAGTAACGAGTCTGGTGACCGAAGTGAACACCAGCTTTCAGCATATCGCGCATTGATACAGTTGCCATTATATAATCCTCTATGGGGTTAGGCCTCCACATCCCCCATGTCTCCGACTTCTCAGCCTCGCTGGAAGCACCCCGGAACACGTGTCGGAATGTGTGTGATTTAAAGTTAAATGTTAGTGGACTCGACACTGCTTCGCCATAATGAAGAAAACAGACCGAGATTCCGGCGCGCTTTATATCATATTTGCCCCTTCAGTGGCTAGAAAAAAATGCCTTTTAATTGGCAAAACGCCCTGTTCTACCCCGCGCTTTTCGAGCCTGAATCACGCCCAAATCCGCCTGTTCGTTCCCTAAGTGAAGCGACTTTAATTCTCATTCTTACTCGCCTCACTTCTTGCGCTTCCCTCTTCCACTGTTACAATAACGCCATTAGCACACCCTGTGCCTAGCGTTAATAGAGAAAGCCGATGTCTGTAAAAATTAAGAATGCTGAAGAAATTGAAAAGATGCGCGTAGCGGGCCGTTTGGCGGCTGAGGTTCTAGAAATGATCGAACCTCATGTGAAAGCGGGCGTCACGACCGAAGAACTGGACCAGATCTGTCATCAGTACATCACCGACGTTCAAGGCGCAATTCCAGCACCTCTCAACTACCACGGTTTTCCGAAATCAATTTGTACTTCAATCAACCACATCGTGTGCCACGGCATTCCAGCCACAGCCGATAGTCACTTCGGTCAATTGCTGCGTCCGGGCGTCCTGAAGGATGGCGATATTCTTAACATCGACATCACCGTCATCAAAGATGGCTACCACGGTGACACATCGAAAATGTTCCAAGTGGGCGAAGTGGCGCCAGCAGACAAGCGTCTGTGCTTGGTGGCACAAGAGTGTCTGTACCTGTCACTGAAAAAAGTGAAGCCGGGTGTCCAACTGGGTGAAATCGGCACCACGATTGAAAAACACATCAAGACCAACAACAAAAACAACCCACGTGCGAAATTCTCGATCGTGCGCGATTACTGTGGTCACGGTATCGGTGCCGAATTCCATGAAGAACCGCAAGTGGTTCACTACAAAAATAGCGATCGCACAGTGCTGCGTGAAGGCATGATTTTCACCATCGAACCGATGATCAACGCCGGCAAATTCGGCTGTCGTTTGGACGATGAAGATGGTTGGACCGTCTACACCGCCGATGGCAAAAACTCTGCGCAATGGGAACACACCATTCTGGTGACCAAAGACGGCTGTGAAATCCTCACCCTACGCAAAGAGGAAAGCATTCCTCGCGTGTTCCACAACGCATAACCCACATACTCATCCCTGCTTCGGCAGGGATTTTTTTTATCCACTTTCTCCAGCCAGCCAATTGCAGCAACGTTGCTTGAGCCGCCTTGGGGTTATCTGATAGATTCAATCTCATTATTGTATGAAAGACTTGCACGGACCGCATTGTATGCCCTATTTATCGCCGCTGAGTTTCAACGAAGAACAACTGACCATCAGCGAGCTGAAACAACAGCTTGAACACTTCGCTCAATATCAGAGAGACGAATTCCTCAACCATAATCCGGTCACCGATCTGGTGCTTGGTCGCGCAGAGTACATGGATCTGTTACTGCGTCGTCTGTGGCAACATTTTGGCTTTGCCGAGATACACGATTTGAGCTTGGTCGCGGTGGGGGGCTACGGCCGTGGTGAACTGCACCCGCTGTCGGACATCGACATTCTGGTGGTGTCACACAACAAACTAAACGACGAGATCGCCGCAAAGATCAGTCAATTCATTACCTTTTTATGGGATTTACGCTTGGAAGTCGGCCACGCCGTGCGCACTGTCGCCGAGTGTGCCGATATTGGGCGAGAAGATTTAACGGTCGCCACCAACCTACAAGAAGCGCGCCTCTTGTGCGGCAGTGAAGAAACCTTCCACCGCCTGAAACTGGTGATTCATTCCGAAAGCTTCTGGCCGAGCGAAACCTTTTATCGCGCCAAGATTCAAGAGCAGCGAGAACGACACGCCCGCTATCACGACACCACTTACAATCTCGAACCGGACATCAAATCCACGCCGGGTGGCCTGCGAGACATTCACACCCTCGGTTGGGTCGCGCGACGCCATTTTGGCGCCACCACATTGTATGAAATGAGCCGTTATGGCTTTTTAACCGATGCCGAATTTCGCGAGTTGGTTGAATGTCAGGACTTTTTGTGGCGCGTGCGCTTTGCGTTGCATTTAGAGCTCAAACGATACGACAACCGTCTGACGTTTGCTCACCAAGCGCAAGTGGCCGAAAACCTTGGCTTTACTGGCGAGGGCAACCGCCCCGTTGAAATGATGATGAAGGAGTTCTACCGCACGCTGCGCCGCGTGGCCGAACTCAACAAAATGCTGCTCAAACTGTTTGATCAGGCGATTTTAAATAACGGCGAAGAGAGCGAACCCGACATCATCGACGAGGATTTCCAGCGTCGTGGCAACTTGATTGAAGCGCGCAAACCGGCGCTGTTTCAGGCGCGTCCGGAAACCATTCTCGATATGTTTTTACACATGGCGAACGATTCCACCATCGAAGGGGTATCGCCATCCACCATGCGTCAATTACGCACCGCACGTCGCCGCCTCAACAAATTCCTGCACACCATTCCGGCGGCGCGCGAGAAATTCATGGAACTGGTTCGCCATCCCAATGCGCTACATAAAGCCTTCAGTCAGATGCACAAACTCGGCGTATTGGCAGCCTATCTGCCCCAATGGAGTCACATTGTCGGCCAGATGCAATTCGACCTGTTCCATGTCTACACCGTCGATGAACACAGCATTCGTTTGTTAAAACACATTCATGTTTTTTCGGACATGAAAAACCATGAAAAACACCCGATTTGTTGCGAAGTCTACCCAAAAATTCAGAAGAAAGAACTACTCATCCTCGCTGCCATCTTCCACGACATCGGCAAAGGTCGCGGCGGCGATCACTCCGAAATTGGTGCCGTGGAAGCCTATGATTTCTGCATCGAACACGGCTTATCCAAACCCGAAGCCAAACTGGTGGCTTGGTTGGTGCAAAACCACCTCCTGATGTCGGTCACCGCGCAGCGCCGGGATATTTACGACCCGGATGTCATTATCGAATTTGCCAAGAAAGTACGCGACGAGGAGTACCTCGAATACTTGGTGTGTTTGACCGTCGCCGACATTTGCGCGACCAACCCGGAGTTGTGGAACAGTTGGAAACGCACGCTGCTGGCCGAACTGTTTTACTCAACGCAACGCGCGCTGCGCCGCGGGCTGGAAAACCCGGTTGATGTGCGCGATCGCATTCGTCACAACCAGCAACTCGCCTCCGCGCTGCTGCGCAAAGAGGGCTTTAGCAGCCGCGAAATCGAACTGCTGTGGCAACGCTTTAAAGCCGATTACTTCCTGCGCCATACGCACAAACAGATCGCGTGGCACTGCACACACTTGCTACGCCATGAAGACCCGACCCAACCCTTGGTGATGGTGAGCAAAAAAGCCACTCGCGGCGGCACTGAAATTTTTGTCTACACCAAGGACCAACCGGCGCTGTTTGCCACCGTGGTGGCAGAGCTTGACCGCCGCAACCTCAACGTTCACGACGCGCAGATCATGACCAGCAAAGATGGCTACGTGCTCGATACCTTTATGGTGCTGGATCAAAACGGTCAGGCGATAGAAGAATCGCGTCACAAAGCACTCAGTAAACATCTGGTGCATGTGCTGGAAGATGGTCGCCCGACCAAGATTAAAACCCGTCGCATCCCGCGTAACCTACAACACTTTAAGGTTAAAACTCAGGTTGACTTTCTGCCGACCAAGAGCAAGAAACGCACACTGATGGAGTTCGTCGCTTTGGATACGCCGGGGCTTCTGGCCACCGTTGGTGCGACATTTGCCGAGCTGCATCTCGACTTACATGCAGCGAAAATCACCACCATCGGCGAGCGCGCAGAAGACTTGTTCATCCTGACTGGTGCACACGGCGCCCGCTTGAGTGAGGAAGAAGAGTTGGCACTGCGCGAAAGGCTGATTGAAAACGTGTCTGAATTAGCGCCAAGCTAAGTGGCACAAAGGAATCGCGATCTTGTCCACAACTTAAGCGTATGGGTAGCAACTAAGCTATCTACCACAGGATTAGACTGCTACATTGAATTCAGGTCATTGATGTAACAAAAATAATATAGAGGTCGCTTATGTTTCCACACCTCACGGGTTTAGGGATTACAGATCCAACGCAGATTGAGCGCTATTCATTGCGTCAGGAAGCGCACAAAGATGTCTTAAAAATCTATTTCAAAAAGCAGAAAGGTGAACTGTTTGCCAAGAGTGTGAAGTTTAAATACCCAAGGCAAGTAAAGAATGTGTTGGTTGACAGTGGCAGTCATCAATACAAAGAGGTCACGGAAATCAATCGCAATCTGACGTTGATCATCGATGAGCTGAACAAAATCACCAAAAACGTGCAGATTTCTCAAGTCGATGTGAAGCAGAAAATCCTCAGCGACTTGCGCCATCTTGAAAAAGTGGTGGCGAGTAAAATCGCGGAAATTGAATCCGATCTCGAGAAGCTTTAACTCCCGATTCAATTGAAAAAGGTTCCCCACGGGGAACCTTTTTTGTTAGCTGATCCAGCCCGCCCAATGGCCGATGGCGGCGAGAACAATGGCAGACATCACACCTGCGACCAAATCATCAATCATGATGCCGAGCCCGCCGTGCACACGTTTATCGAGCCAGCCAATCGGCCACGGCTTCACCATGTCAAAAAAGCGGAACAGCACAAACCCCGTCACGACCCATTTCCAGTCAAAGACCGGCAGTTGCAACGCGGGCACAATCAACATGGTGATCCAAAAACCCGCAAATTCATCCCACACAATTGAACCGTGATCGTGCACTTGCATGTCATTCGAGGTGACCTGACAGATCTTAATGCCAATCAAGCTGGCCGCGATCACCACCACCACATAAGCCGTCAACGGCAAATGCGCCAACAGTAGATACACCGGCACAGAGGCGAGCGTGCCCATGGTGCCCGGCACAACCGGTGATAAGCCACTACCAAATCCAGTGGCCAACAGGTGCCATGGGTTGGTCATCGAGAGTCGAGATTTTGGATTGGTCATATCGTGTCCTTAAAGTGATCGTAACCGCGCAGATCCCAATCCAACGTTTCGCCATGGTTATGTAGCTCAAACGTTCCCTGGGGCCGAATCTGACCAATGCAGGTGACCTTGGTGCCACAATGAGCCAGTGCACTGTCGAGTGAGCCTTTGTTCTGCTCTGAGACGGTAAAGCACAGTTCATACTCTTCACCGCTGGTCAGCGCGTATTGTTGCGCGAGCTGAATGTGACCGGTGAACTGGCGCAGCGCTTGTGACATCGGCAACGCACTCACATCCAAACTCACGCCCACCTGCGACTGATGCAGAATGTGGCCGAGATCTGAAATCAAGCCATCCGAAATATCGATCGCTGAAGAAGCCAAATTGAGCAGGGCCTGACCTGCGAGAATTCGAGGCGTGGACAAGTAATGGCGTTTTTCCAGCTCGTCTGCAAACGGCTCATGACGTTTGGCATCATCGAGAATCACGTCCAGACCAGCTTTGCTATCTCCCAACTCACCCGTCACGTAGACCCAATCCCCCACTTTGGCGGTACTACGCAGCAGCACTTTGTCTTGTGGCACAAAGCCTTGGACGGTCAACGTGATGCTGAGCGGGCCTTTGGTGGTATCGCCCCCAATAAGCTGAATGTTGTAATAATTGGCCAAGTCAAAGAAGGCGGTACAAAACGGTTCGAGCCAGGTTTCATCGATTTCAGGCAACGTCAGTGCCATCGATACCCAAGCGGGCGTCGCGCCCATGGCGGCCAAGTCGCTGAGATTGGACACCAGCGCTTTGTGCGCGACCCAAGCAGGGTTGGCGTGAGGAAGAAAATGAATCCCCGCCACCATCGTGTCGGTGCTGATCGCGATGCGCACATTGTCGGGCGCTTTGACGACCGCGCAATCATCGCCCAAGGCAAGATGCACGTCTTTACGTTGTGGTTGGCGTGAAGAAAAGTATTTATCGATTAGGTTAAATTCACCAAACATCGGAAATTCCAAGTCTTTCTGAACAGAAAAGAGTGTAGCAGCGAAATAAAAAAGGTCAGCTGATGCTGACCTCTTTATTGTAAAGCGAATTACGATTTTTTGCGTACATGAGGTGCGGCTTTATCCAGTACCCCGTTCACAAATTTGTGGCTATCTTCTGCAGCGAAAACTTTAGCCAGTTCAATCGCTTCGTTAATCACAACTTTGTATGGTACGTCTTCACGACGTGTCATTTCGTACATCGCAAGACGAAGCAGAGCAAGCTCCATCATGTCGAGATCTTGCATTGGACGAGACACGAACGGACGTAATTTACTGTCTAGCTCTGTGTGGTTAAGCACAACACCCGCTAAAAGATCACGGAAGTATGCAACGTCAGTCTCTGGAGCAGCAAGTGCTGGTTCAGACGCATGATGCTCTTCTTCATCATACTTACCACCGGATAAGAATTGCTCTTCAATAGTCGCAACATTATCTTTAGTAATTTGCCACGAATAAATAGCTTGTAGCGCAAATTGACGTGCATTACGACGTGCGGCTGGTTTCACACTGGCCCCCATTAGGAATCAATTTCAGAAAGAACGTTAATCATCTCAAGTGCGCTCAGTGCAGCTTCTGCACCTTTATTACCAGCCTTGGTTCCTGCGCGTTCAATAGCTTGATCGATTGTATCGACAGTCAGAACACCAAATGCCACTGGAATACTGAATTCCATCGACACTTGTGCCAGACCTTTATTCATTTCACTACAAACATAGTCAAAGTGAGGCGTACCACCACGGATTACTGAACCTAGCGACACGATCGCGTCGAATTTACCGGTTTTCGCAACACGTTGTGCAGTTAGCGGCAGCTCGACTGCACCTGGGCAACGAACGACAGTAATGTTCTCGTCGCTAACTTGGCCGTGACGTTTCAGAGTGTCGATGGCACCAGACAGCAGACTTTCGTTAATAAAACTGTTGAAACGAGAAATCACAATCGCAACTTTTGCATTTGGTGCTGGGAAACCACCTTCGATCACTTTCATAAGCTTTCCTTTAACTCTGTTCATCAAGTGAGAATCGCCGGATTCTAGCACAAATTTGTGAGCGATATCTAATGGTAATTTGACACGCGATTTGCCGAGCAACGAACGGCGCCACCTGAGAACGGGATTGAATCTGAATTATTAATAAAGCACAGCGACTTGCCGCTCATGCGAGCGGCAGCCTGTTTCGAGTTATTCGCAGACGTATTCGACCACATTGAGGCCGAAACCGCCCAGCGCATGGTATTTCTTGTTCGCGGATGACAGCAAACGCATGTCACTGATGCCCAGATCTGCCAGAATTTGCGAACCAACCCCGACGCGTCGGGATGTGCCTTGCTTTTTCGCAAGCGTTGGTGCATCGCCTTTGTCTTGTTGTTCAAACACTTTCACGCGATGCAGCAGCAGTTCAGAGGACTCTTCATTGCCCAGAATCACCAGCACGCCCCCTTCTTGCCCAATGCGTTGCATCGCTTTGTCCAGCGTCCAGCTGCGTTCCGCGTTGCGGTCGCTGCGCAGCAAATCGGTAAAGGTGTCTTGCAGATGCACACGCACCAGCGGCACTTGAGCGGTGGCGGTCTCTTTTTTCAGCGCAAAGTGAATCTGATTGTCGATCACATCGCGGAACGTCACCAAGTCAAATTCACCGTATTCGGTCGGCAATTTGCATTGCGCTACACGTTCAATGGTGGTTTCGGTGTTGTTGCGGTATTCAATCAAGTCAGCAATGGTGCCCAGTTTGATATCGTGTTTTTCCGCAAACAGTTCCAGATCAGGACGACGCGCCATGGTGCCATCTTCATTGAGGATCTCAACAATCACCGACGCTGGCTCCAACCCCGCCAAACGCGCCAAGTCACAACCTGCTTCGGTGTGTCCTGCGCGGATCAGCACGCCGCCGTCTTGCGCGGCCAACGGAAAAATGTGGCCCGGTTGAACTAGGTCTGACGCTTTGGCATCTTTCGCCACAGCCGCTTGCACGGTGCGCGCACGGTCAGCCGCTGAAATGCCGGTGGTCACGCCTTCTGCCGCTTCAATCGACACCGTGAAGTTGGTGGTGTATTGCGCATTGTTGTCCTGCACCATCGGAGGCAGGCCCAAACTATGGCAACGCGCTTTGGTCATGGTGAGACAAATCAAACCACGACCATGAGTCGCCATAAAGTTAATCGCTGCCGGCGTAATGTGCTCGGCCGCCATGATCAGGTCGCCTTCGTTTTCACGGTCTTCATCATCCATCAGAATGACCATTTTACCCAGGCGAATATCGTCGATAATTTCTTGAGGCGTACTAATTGGCATGATTCTCGTCCTATTGTCAGGTGCGCAATCGGAAACCCGAATTACGCGAAACCATTTTGTTGTAAGAATTCCATTGTAATGCGCGATTCTGCTGGCTGTTCTTCACGGCCGCCATGCAGCAAACGCTCCAGATAGCGAGCAAGAACATCCACTTCCAGATTCACTTTACGACCGACCTGGAAGTGATCAATCGTGGTCTCTTGCGTGGTGTGTGGCACGATGGTCAGCTTGAACGCGTTCTTGCGTAAGTCATTGACCGTCAGACTGATGCCATCCACCGTCATCGACCCTTTCTCCGCGACGTATTTGCTCAGCTCCGCGGGCATGGCCACCCAAAATTCAATGGCGCGGCCGACTTGGTTGCGCTCAACGATTTCGCCCACCCCATCCACGTGACCCGACACAATGTGACCACCAAAACGCGTGGTCGGTAACATCGCTTTTTCTAGGTTCACTTTATCGCCCACTTTGTAGTCAGCAAAGCCGGATTTTTTCAGTGTTTCCAGCGATAAATCAGCGCTATAGCTGTGCGAGTCAAACGCCACGACGGTCAAACACACGCCGTTGGTCGCAATGCTGTCACCCAGTTTGACATCGCTCATATCCAGTTTGCCCGCATTCACCGAGATGGTGATGTCTTCGCCTTTGGGCGTAATCGCAGTCAGCGTACCAACTGCTTCGACAATTCCAGTAAACATAATCAGTTATCTTTCCGTTCAAGCGTCGCCACGACGCGAATATCCGGGCCGACCATTCGGCAATCTTGAATGTTCAACGCCAAAACCTGCTGCATATCCGTCAGTCCCAACGCCCCAAACAGGCCGCGTCCGTCGCTGCCCATGATTTTGGGTGCCAGGTACACAACCAGTTCATCCACCAAGTCTTGTTCCAGCAGCGATTTCGCCAAAGTGGCGCCCGCTTCGACCCAAATATGGTTGATATTGTGGTGTTTGGCTAACGCCCCCAAGACTTCGCGCAAATTCAACTGGCCATGTTCATCAAGCGCGACGCACACATCGGCATCCTGATTCGCCACACGGAGCACAGCACTGTCCGTTGCATACAGGGCCAGTTCGCGGTGCAATTGATGCTGACGATCAAGAATGGCGCGCACCGGTTGGCGCAGATGTTGTTCAGCGTATTTTGCTTGAACATGCTCAGGTAAGTCCTGCCAACGCACCGTCAAAGAGGCGTTGTCGGCTAACACGGTTTGGCTGGTTGATAGCACCGCGCCAGCTTGCGCGCGATAAGCCTGCACATCTTGGCGCGCCTGTGGTGATGTAATCCATTGGCTGCGACCATTGGCCAATGCCGTTTGACCATCAAGACTTGCCGCCATTTTCAGTTGCACCCATGGCATGCCGGTTTTCATGCGTTTGATAAACGCCGGATTCAGTGCCAGTGCATCGGCTTCCAATAAACCAACCTGTACCTCAATGCCCGCTTCGCGCAGCATGTCGATGCCCCGCCCGGCCACCTGCGGATTTGGGTCTTGCATCGCGCAGATCACGCGCGCGACACCGGCTTTAATCAAGCCTTCAGCACACGGCGGGGTACGCCCGTAATGAGAGCACGGCTCAAGCGTCACATATGCGGTGGCGCCCACCGATTGCTCGCCCGCCATACGTAAGGCATGTACTTCTGCATGCGGTTCGCCAGCGCGAAAGTGAAACCCTTCTCCAACAATGGACTCGCCTTGCGTGATCACGCAACCGACATTGGGATTGGGGGCCGTGGTAAAACGTCCACGCTGCGCCAGTTTGATCGCACGGGACATCATTTGATAATCAAAAGAGGTAAATGTAGGCATAGTCTGGAAATGCTCAGTCTTCGAGTTTAGCAATCTCTTCGCCAAATTCCCGCACATCTTCAAAGCTGCGGTACACCGAGGCGAAACGAATATAAGCGACTTTATCCAACTCTTTGAGCTGTTCCATCACTAAATTACCGATCAATTTGCTTGGGACTTCACGTTCCCCCGTCGCACGCAGCTTCGATTTGATGGTACTGATTGCCAATTCAATGGCATCGGCACTGACCGGGCGCTTCTCTAATGCGCGTTGCAACCCACCCACCATTTTGTCTTCATCAAACGGTTCACGGTTGCCATTGGATTTGATCACCCGAGGCATCACCAGTTCGGCGGTCTCAAAGGTGGTAAAGCGCTCATTACAAGCCAGACATTGGCGGCGGCGGCGCACTTGATGGCCATCGGCTACCAAACGTGAGTCGATCACTTTTGTATCGTTCTCAGAACAAAAAGGACAATGCATATCACCTCCATAACAAGGCTTTCAGTGTACCGGAATTAGTTTGCGAAGAAAAGGAAAAGGGGCGAAATCGCCCCTTTTGTCTACAACTTACGCTTATTTTGTTAACTACGTGACAAGTAGTTCGCTTTGCCCACCCACTTGTAGCTGGTGAGTTCTTCCAAGCCCATTGGACCGCGCGCGTGCAGTTTCTGAGTGGAGACCGCCACTTCCGCGCCCAACCCAAATTGCGCACCGTCCGTAAAGCGGGTTGACGCATTGACATACACCGCAGCTGAACCCGCAGCATTGATGAACAGTTCCGCATTGCACAAGCTGTTGGTCATGATGGCATCCGAGTGGCTCGCGTTGTGCTCACGCATGTGATCAATCGCGTCATGAACATCTCGCACCACTTTCACGCCCAGTGTGTAGCTCAGCCATTCGGTGTCAAAATCGCCCGCTTGCGCGTCACGAAGCTGCGTTGCCGAACTCATCAGCGCTTTGGCTTTGGGTTCCGCAACAAACGTCACTTTGTCATTCAGTTTTGCGACCAATTTTTCCAGCAGAGGCTGCGCAATGGCTTCATGCACCAGTAAGGTATCAAGCGAGTTACACGCTGATGGACGCTGCACTTTGGCGTTTTCAATCACATCCACCGATTTATCCAAATCAGCACTGTCATCAACAAAAATATGGCTGATACCAAACCCGCCAATGATGACCGGAATCGTGCTGTTTTCTTTACACATTTTGTGCAAGCCCGCGCCGCCACGCGGAATAATCATGTCCACGTAATCGTCAAGTTTGAGCAGTTGAGTCACCAGTTCACGGTCTGGTTTTTCAATGTATTGCACAGAAGCGGCAGGCAGCTGCGCTTTTTCCAGCGCAGACTGAATCACTTTGACCAGCTCCACATTGGAGAAAAACGTCTCTTTGCCGCCACGCAGAATCGAGGCGTTACCGGTCTTTAGACACAGCGCGGCGATATCGATGGTCACATTCGGGCGCGCTTCATAAATCACCCCGACGACGCCCAGAGGCACGCGACGACGCGACAACGACATGCCATTTTCGAGCACTTTGCTGTCGATTTCGCTGCCCACCGGATCATGAAGGCTGATCACGTTACGCACGTCATTGGCAATCGCATTCAGGCGCGATTCATTCAGCAGCAAGCGATCCAACAACGCATCACTTAAACCGGCATCGCGGCCCAATTGGATATCTTTGGCATTGGCCGCAAGAATTTGCGCCGCATTGGCTTCCAGTTCATCAGCAATGATGGCCAGTGCCTGATTTTTTTGTGCCGTCGAGGCGGTGGCGAGTTGAAACGACGCGTCTTTGGCCGCTTTCCCCATGAGTGTTAAATCCACTGTCTCTCTCCCTATTCCTGAATCACGACCATGTCGTCGCGGTGAATCACTTCTGAGCCATAATCATAGCCGAGTGTTTCGATAATCATTTTACTGTGTTTGCCGGCAATTTTTGCCATGTCGCGGCTGGAGTATTTCGCGATGCCACGCGCCACCAAATGGCCATGGCCGTTGGTCACCCGTACCACTTCGCCACGCGAGAATTCACCTTGAACGCGCACCACACCTTTCGCCAGCAGGCTGCTGCCTTTGTTCAAGACTGCGCGCACTGCGCCATCATCGATGAAGATGTCACCGGATGCAGCTGGCCCAGCCAAAATCCAGCGTTTGCGGTTTTCGAGCGCTTCTTCCAACGGTAGGAAGCGCGTGCCTTGCGGCGCGTCGCTCAGGGAATCGAAAATGACGTTCGGCGCACGACCAGCCGCAATGATCACCTCAATGCCCGCACGGCGAGCAATATCTGCCGCTTGCAGTTTGGTCGCCATACCGCCAGTGCCTAAGGTGGTGCCACTGCCGCCTGCGATTTTACGCAGCGTGTCGTCAATGGTTTTGACTTCTTTGATCAGCTCGGCATTGGGGTCTTTACGCGGGTCGGCGGTGAATAGCCCTTTTTGGTCAGTCAGCAGCAGCAATTTATCAGCGCCGCACAAAATACCGACCAACGCTGACAGGTTATCGTTATCGCCCACTTTGATTTCGTTGGTCGCCACCGCATCGTTTTCGTTGACGATCGGAATGATGTCGTGAGCCACCAACGCGTTGATGGTGTCACGTGCGTTGAGGAAACGTTCACGGTCGTCAAGATCAGCACGCGTCAGCAGAATCTGGCCGATTTTGATGCCATAAATCGAAAATAGAGATTCCCAAGCTTGAATCAACTGACTCTGTCCCACCGCGGCCAGCAACTGTTTGCTTGAGATCGCGTTGGGCAGTGCGGGGTAACCAAGATGTTCACGGCCTGCTGCAATTGCACCAGACGACACGATCACGACTGAGTGACCTTGTTTTTTCAGTTCAGCACATTGACGCGCCAATTCGACCATATGCGCACGGTCGAGCGCCAACGTACCACCGGTCAGAACACTGGTTCCTAGTTTCACGATGACAGTTTGTGAAACATTTCCGCTTTGATGATTCGTTTTCATGATTTCTTCTGTAATGAAAAACATTTAAGAGAAGATGTTTTAGCAATCAACAGCGGAATGCACAAGCAGAAAAGGTGCTAAAAAGCACCTTTTTGATTGACAGATATGTCAGACGGGTAAAACTAAACGAATTCAGTTGATTGCTCATGCAAAGATAGCGTGAGCGCGAAACGTTCTTGTAACGTTTTCTCTAACTTTTGATGAAAGTCTTCCTGCGTGCGATTCACCTCTGGCAATGCCGTTTTCGGCACCGCATCGGCGTGCCATTCACCCGCCAGATTGTAACGCCCGATATGATATTTCGCTTCAAACCCGTCGGACGTTGGGCTCAGCTCCATCCACCACCCCCAAAATTCACGTTTCTCTGGGGACTTTTTATCGTTGACACAAAACGCTAAACAATCAAACAGATAGAAACCATCTTTGCACTGTCCTTCGCGCAAATAAGGACCAATGGCTTTCAGTGCCGCCAACAAACGATAATGGGTCGGACTCTTCGTCACCTCTGACATATTGACTCTCCGTTGCAATGTTAAGAATGACCTTTAATATTTGATAATTATATATTTAAGCAATATATATTCATCACTCTTAACTAATTTAGGGCAAAAGTCATCTGTTGAGTTCGTCTTCCAGCCAATTTATCGCTAAATCGAGGGATTGCTCATATCCTTGTGTAATTGTCTTACTTTTTATTTGCTTAGCTTTACCACCTTGACTAAAGAGCGCCACCAACTGGTTATCGCTGTACGGTGATACCGGATCGCCTTCCAGCCCCATGGCGAGAATCGGCACTTTGGTACGACGGCTGCTAAGGAAGCCTTGCATTTTCAACGACCACGCCATCAGCTGCCCAGATAAGCTGTCGATATCCACCGCCGATTTACCCAAACGCGATGCCAGCACATCCAAATACATTTTGGTCATCATCTTCATTTTTTTCGGCGAAACCAGCACATCGTGAATCGGCGCGCCGAGAGAGACACACGCTTTCACACGCTCTGGCTCGAGGAACGACAGGCGCACCATCGCATTGCCGCCAAAGCGGAATCCAACGAGGCCGACACGGAAGTGATCTACCCAAGGCAGCGTATCCAGTTGGTTGAGCACAGCCTGATGCAAGCATGACGAATCTTCTGTGAGCGCCCAGTGCGAACTGTGGCCCACCGAAGGCATGTCGATGGTCAACATCGCGATATCCCGCTTGACCAAAAAGTCACGGAACAAACGCCACATGTCCGTTTGTAAGCTATCAAGCCCGGCACTGACGATCACCACCGGCTGCGGTTTTTCAGTATTGGAGAGATGCAGGTGGCCGACGATTTTTTTGTTTTTGTATGGGAACTCTAAGCGTTTCACCACGTATTTGGTGAGGTTGGCCGCTTCCATGTAAGCGTTGTTGGCCAGAATTTGCGCTTGCAGCGCGAGGTTATCGTTTCTCAGATGTGGGTAACCGGCAATGCTGAAGCAGAGCGACGCGGCAAACATTTCATCAGCGGCTTTTTCGCCGGCTTTTGACCCGGCGCGCGCCTGATGCTGCATGCCCAGCTTGGTCCATTCATAGGCCCAGTTGCCACCACGATACCCCATCACCGTATCCAGCCAGCGATCTTCGGTACGGGAATGTTTGGATGAGGCGATACGCGCTAGTACTTCTTCTTGTTCAACCGGATCGATGCCCTGCCAAGCCCATTGCAAACGACGCAGGTTTCGGTACCAAGCGTTGTCCTCTTGCTCTTTTTTCTGTTCAAGAAATTGTTGGCTACTTGGCATGTACTGAATAAGAGAGGACGTTTCTTTGGCTTGTTTATGCTTTTGGAACAAAGTCTCAGAAAGGTTTTTGCTGATTTCTTCGGACATAACGCGTCTCTGTTGAGAATAGTGGCCTAATAGTAATAAAAAAAATGGCCCTAAACAGGGCCATTATCAAATAAAGTTGAGAATCACAGTTTATTTTTGTTTACGGTTTACCGGTTCAACAAACGACAAAACCATGTCCCAAGGCTGTTCAATCCACGTGTCTTGTGGAATGTCCACCACGTATTGATCCACCAATTCACGACCTGCAGGCTTCGCGCATACAGTCACAAATTTCGCTTTAGGATACATTTCACGGATCTTACGCGCTGTATCGCCACTGTCGACTAGGTCATCAACAATCAGGAAACCTTCGCCATCGTGATCGGGTGCTTTTAGCACGCTCATGTCACGTTGGTGATCGTGGTCGTAGCTCGAGATACATACGGTATCGACGTAACGAATACCCAGTTCGCGAGCCAGGATAGCTGCTGGTACCAAGCCACCACGGCTTACACCCAGGATACCTTTCCATTGTTCTGCAGGCATTTGAAGTTCAGCCAGTTCACGGCAGTACTTCTGCATATTGTCCCAAGTGATAACGAATTTTCTACTCATTGTTATTGACCTAAAGTTTGGAAATGTTTTGCCGCGCTTACGCAGCAAGAATGTATTTGACAGCAAAGATGATCGCCATCACCCAGACACTGAGTGACACGCTGCGGCCTTTCCCACTCAACAGCTTAATCAGCGCGTACGCGATAAAGCCCATTGAAATACCTTCTGCAATTGAGAAAGTCAGTGGCATCAAAAGACAGGTCACCACGGTTGGCGCCGCTTCGGTCAGATCGCGCCAGTCAATGCTTACCAGTCCTGAAAGCATCAGAATAGCAACGTAAAACAGCGCACCTGACGTCGCGTAGGCTGGGATCATACCCGCTAATGGCGAGAAGAATAATGCAAGTAGGAACAAAATACCAACGACAACTGCGGTCAGACCGGTACGGCCACCTGCTGCAACACCCGAGACACTCTCGACAAAAGAAGTGGTATTAGACGTCCCCAGCAGTGCACCCACTGATGTGGCCGTTGAGTCCGCCAGCAGCGCGCGGTTCAGACGAGGGATTTTGCCGTCGTCACCAATCAGGCCCGCTTTAGTCGCAACGCCGACCAATGTGCCCGCAGTGTCAAACAGGTCGACAAACAGGAATGCAAACACAACGGAGATCATGCCCACTTCGAAAACGTGTGAGAAGTCGAGTTGCATGAAGGTTGGTGCCAAGCTTGGTGGCGCAGACATCACACCGCCCCACTGCACATCACCGAAGATCAGACCCAAGACGGTGATGGATAAAATCGCAATCATCACGGCACCTTTCACACCACGGTGAACCAGTGCGATGGTGAAGAAGAAACCGAGTGCGCCCAACACTGCAGGCAGCGACGTGATGGCCCCCATAGAAACCAGTGTTGCTGGGTTATCAACCACGATACCAGCATTTTTCAGCGCAATGAACGCCAAAAACAGACCAATACCCGCCGAGATACCGGTTCGCAATGACATCGGAATCGAGTTGATGATCCACTCTCGAATCTTAAACAAGCTCAGCAGAATAAACAGCACGCCTGAACAGAACACGGCTGCAAGCGCAACCTGCCAAGAGTAACCCATACCCAGCACGACCACGTAGGTAAAGAACGCGTTCAGGCCCATGCCCGGTGCTTGTGCAATCGGATAGTTCGCGACGAGACCCATGATGAAACAGCCAACCGCTGCCGCCAGACAGGTAGCAACAAAAACTGCACCACGATCCATTCCGGCATCTGAAAGAATCGCTGGGTTCACGAAGATAATGTATGCCATGGTCAGGAAGGTGGTGACCCCTGCAATGATCTCAGTGCGCACGTTTGTGCCATGTTCACTGAGTTTAAATAGCCTTTCCAGCATGTTCGAGTCCTAATAAAGGTAAAAAGTAAACGGTTGCGTAATCGATTGGGCGCAGATTATAAAGTTATCAAATCACAAATTCCAGACGGAATTTGCATCGATTTTTTAGAAACTCAGAAACATTTATGCACAGCTACACATAAACAGCAGGCTTTTCGGCCAAAAAATCATCACCAGAATGGCAGTTCAGAAATGAGAACAACCTCTCCCTTTTGCTTGGCTGCACATCAGAGAGAGGTTGTGAATATCAGCAGCATCCACCCGATGGGACTAGGAATTCATCACCTTGTTCGGTAACCAAGTAACGAGGTCTGGAAACAGCATGCAGATCACCAGCACCACAAACTGCACCAGAATGAATGGCGTGACCGATTTGTACAGATCCATCATGGTCACCCCTTTCGGCGCAATGCCTTTGAGGTAGAACAGTGCAAATCCATACGGCGGCGTCTGCACCGCAATCACAATGTTGAGAATCATCAGCACGCCAAACCAAATCGGGTCATACCCGAGTGCCACGGCAACTGGAGTAAATATCGGCGCGCACATCAACACAATGATAAATTCATCGATGATGAAACCGAGCAGCAACATGATGACTTGAAACATCATGATGATGACAATCGGCGGCAGGTCGAGATTTTGAGTAAACCCCGCCACCATGCCTTGAATGCCCATCAGCAGATGGAAGTTACTAAACACCGACGCGCCGAGAATAATCCACATCGCGACACTGACCAGCATCGCGGTTTGCATGCCCGAACGCATCAAGAGTTCCGGTTTAAACCGCTTGAACAGAATCGAGAGCAGAATCGCGCCCATCACGCCCAACGCGCCCGATTCCGTTGGCGTCGCAATCCCGGCAATGATGCTACCAAGGACGACCACAATCAGCGCAAACGAAGAGGCGCCGTCACGAATGGTTTTAAACAGCTCATAACCTTTGGGGATTTCGATGTCGTTGTCGATGTCCATCGGCGCACGTTCCGGACGCATTTTACAGCTGATCACCACGTAGCTGATGAGCAGCACGATCGTGATCAGCGCGGGTACCATCGCGCCAAGAAACATCTTGCCGACCGAGTTCTGAGTCGAGGATGCGAACATGATCATCGGAATGCTCGGCGGAATCAAAATGCCCAGCGAACCGCCTGCCATGATCACCCCGAGTGCCAGCTTCTTGTCGTAGCCGCGCTCAAGCATCGGTTTGAGCGCAATCGAACTGGAGGTCATGATGCCAGCGCCGATGATCCCCACCATCGCGCCGATCATTGAACAGACGCCGATCACGCTGATCGCCAGCGATCCGCGCACACGGCCGATCGCCAGTTGGCTGGCGTTAAACATCGCATCGCCGATCCCAGACCGCGTCAGGATCTGCCCCATGTAGATGTACAGCGGGATCGCCAGCAGAATAAAGTTGAAGAAGGTGCTTTCGACCGTGGTCGGAATGATGTTAAACAGCGACTCGCCCCACACCAGATACCCGACGCCCATCGCGATCCCGCCGAGCGCCAGCCCCACTTGCGCGCCAAGAACGAACGCGGTCAGAATACAACCCAACAACACCAGGGTTAACATCTCAATTCCCATTTGGGCTCTCCTTGTCAAAAACGGAATCCAACTGGTCGTTATCGACCTTAAATGGCTGCTCATCCAGATTGACGTGCTGATGAACCTCACCATTCAATTCGCGGCCTTTGATCAAAAAGAACAGATTGGCAATCAACTCCGTCGAATATTCGGCGATGAACACGCCTGCCGAAACCGTCATCATCAACCAAAAGTGATGCATGGCGGGTGCCCATTCACTCTGAGTTTTGTAATTGAATTCGAGACTTTCGATAAACATACCACCGCAGGTTTTGACCATGACCGCCAGAAACCCCATCGCCAAAATCCCCGTCAGCACATCAAACAGGCGTCTGGTTTTTTCCGACACTTTGGCGTGAATGATATCGACGTTGATGTGCGCTTCGCGTTGCTGAGCATACGCGCCGCCTAATGCCGCAATGTAGCCAAACAAAAATAAGGACGTGTCGTAACCCCAAATGGTTGGGCGGTTCAACACGTAACGAGCAAACACCTCGTAAAACACAATCACGGCAAGTACGGGAAGCAAGTACGACACTGAGCGTCCAATCAGACTGACGACGTATTTCGTGAACTGGCAATACCTCAGTAAAATGGCTTCAAGCATAGAAATCTCCCTATAAAAAACAGGCGAACCCAAACGGGTTCACCTGCGTCGTCCATTATTGTTGCTCAAGAATATCCACCAGCTGCTTGGAGTACTTGTCTTCCGCGGCATACTCTTTTGCCAGCGACATCCCCGCGTCTTTCCACGCTTTCAGATCCGCCTCTGAAGGCTGCGGGCTCCATTGCAGGCCTTTGGCCTCCATGTCTGCCACCGCTTGCGATTCCCACAGTTTGGATTTCGACATCTGTTCCTGCGCGTGCGCTGCCGTTGCCGCTTTCACAATCGCCTGCAAATCGGCCGGTAGTTTGTTCCACGCTTTCTGATTGACGACGATGGGGAGCACTTGCGCGCCCGCCAGTGGCACGGGGTACATGTATTTCGCCACTTCAACGTGGTTGCCATCGCGGTGATCAATCATGTTTGAGCCGATCGAGCCGTCGATCACACCCGTTGCCAGCGAGGTGTAGATTTCGCTCCATGCCAGAGAAACCGGCGAAGCGCCCAAATTACGCAGGAACTTGCCGTATGCACCTGGCGCACGAATCTTCAAGCCTTTGAAATCGGCAATCGAATTGATGGGCTGCTTGGTGATGATGTACACCGGTGGTTGAATGTAAGGATCGAGCCATTCTAGGCCTTGCGAACCGTACGCTTGTTTAAGAATTTTGCCCCAACCTTTGTCATGGAACAGCGTGGTCAGTGCCGCGACATCCGACGTGCCACCCGGCAAGCCCACTTCCACAACGCCCGCCGGGAATTCCCCAGCATGCATCGGTTGAAAGGGTGCGCCCATGGTGATCAAACCCGATTTCACCGCGCTCAGAATGCCGCTGGTTCCAACGCCCTCACCGGAGTAAAGCACTTGCACGGCGATGCGACCATTCGACATGGTTTCGATGTTCTTGGCCAGGTCTTCATACACCTCGCCAAACGCAGTGCCACGGCCGTATAAGTTCGCAAAACGCCAGTTGTACTGCGCCGCTAGGGTTGCAGTCGAACACATCAAAGCACTCACCCCAACCGCCGCGGCCAGAACAGCTTTCGCCAGCTTGGTTCCCTTTACACTTAACATAGAAATTCCTCTTCCTGCATCGTTACACTTTTGTTATTGATTTGTTTCCCAACTCAATATGAAGAACGGAAATGGAATGCGATAGAGCCAGTGGCGAAGTTGTTATGGTACCAGCTCAATTCACCGTTCTGGTACCAACGTTTGTGAGCAACTGGTACTCAGTACGCACCGCGTTTTGTGTCTAACATGCCATCATCAGCTTACAAAAGAGATACAAATATGGAGCACATTGTTAACAAGACGCTACTAAATGCGACCTGCGCAGCCAGTGACGACGCGATTGCGGTCCTCAACCCCGCCACCGATGACATTCTGGCCTACATTCCATCTGTCGATACGCAAACCATCCACACGCTGATCGCCCGTTCAAAACAGGCGCAGCAGCGCTGGCAAGACAAAACTGCCGCCGAGCGCGCGGTGATTCTTAAGCGTTGGTACGATTTGATGGTAGAGAACGCCGACGACCTCGCGCGCATCATGACCTTGGAACAGGGCAAACCGCTGGCCGAAGCCAAAGGGGAAGTGATGTACGGCGCATCCTTCATTCAATGGTTCGCCGAAGAAGGCAAACGCACCTATGGCGAGACCATTCCGTCACCGGCAGGCAACAAACGTCTGATGACGGTCAAGCAGCCGATTGGCGTTGCCGCCGCCATCACGCCTTGGAATTTTCCGATTGCGATGATCACGCGCAAAGCCGCACCTGCGCTGGCCGCCGGTTGTAGCTTCATCGTTAAACCCGCCAACCAAACGCCGCTGTCAGCCTATGCCACGGCGGAGCTGGCCTATCAGGCGGGTCTGCCTCAAGACTTGTTGATTGTGCTCAACAACCATTCATCGGTCGCCGTGGGCGATATTTTCTGTACTCACGAGGACATCAAAAAGCTGTCATTCACTGGGTCGACTCAAGTGGGTCGCCACCTGATTACCCAATGTGCAGGCACCATCAAACGGACATCAATGGAACTGGGCGGCAACGCGCCGTTTATCGTGTTTGATGACGCCGACATCGATGCCGCGGTGCAAGGGGCCATTGCCTCGAAATTCCGCAACGCCGGTCAAACCTGCGTGTGCGCCAACCGCTTCTATGTGCAGGATGCAGTGTATGACGAGTTCGTGACGAAATTCGTCGCGGCCGTGGCCGAACTGAAAATGGGCAACGGTCTTGAAGCGGGCGTCAACATCGGTCCGCTGATTGATATCAAAGCGAAAAACAGCGTGCTCAGCTACATCGACACGGCGGTCGAACAAGGTGCCAGCATTGCACTGGGCGGTCAGTCTGCGGGCGGGCTGTTTATCGAACCGACCGTATTGACCAACGTGACACAAGCGATGGACATCGTGCAAACCGAACTGTTTGGCCCGGTCGCGCCGATCGTGCGTTTCTCCCACGACGACGAACTGGTGCGCAGCGCCAACGACACCATTTACGGCCTCGCCAGCTACTTCTACACCACCAATATTCACCGCGCGTTTCACATCGCCGAAAAGCTGGAATACGGCATGGTGGGCATTAACGAAGGACTGATTTCCAACGAAGTCGCGCCCTTTGGCGGCGTGAAACAATCCGGCTTTGGCCGCGAAGGCGCCAAACAAGGCATCGACGAATACCTCAATATCAAATACCTCTGCTTCGGTGGCTTTTAAGCCGCTGAACATCATCACAAGGACACGCAAACATGACAAATACGGAATGGCAAACTCGCAAGGAAAAAGTCGTCGCGAAAGGCATGGCGAACCTCGCCCCCATTTACGCAGCGAAAGCAGAAAACGCGCTGATCACCGATATTGAGGGCAAGCAGTACATCGATTTCGCCGCAGGTATCGCGGTGAATAACACCGGTCACTCACACCCACGCATCGTCGCGGCAGTCAAAGAGCAGCTCGATCAATTCAGCCACACCTGTTCCATGGTGACGCCTTACACCAGCTTCGTTGAACTGGCCGAACGCGTGGTCGACATCGCGCCGGGAGAGTTCGACAAGAAAGCTGCATTTGTCACCACAGGCGCAGAAGCGGTCGAAAATGCGATCAAGTTTGCGCGCGCATACACTGGCCGTAGCGGCGTGATTGCCTTTAAAGGCGGCTTCCATGGCCGTACCAACCTATGTATGGGACTGACTGGCAAAGTGGCCCCATACAAAACTGGCTTTGGTCCGTTCCCGAACGACATCTACCACGTGCCTTACCCAAATGCGTATCATGGCATCAGCGAAGCGCAGAGCCTCAGCGCAATTCAGGATCTGTTTGCCTGCGATATCGAACCATCACGCGTTGCCGCGATCATTTTTGAACCGATTCAAGGTGAAGGCGGTTTCTACCAAGCGCCAAACGCTTGGGTCAGCGCGATCCGCGACCTGTGTGATCAACACGGCATCGTGATGATCTGTGATGAAATTCAAACTGGGTTTGCCCGCACCGGTAAACTGTTTGCGTGTGAATACTTCGATGCCAAACCGGATCTGATCACCATGGCGAAAGGCATTGCTGGCGGCTTCCCGCTGTCGGGTGTGGTCGGCAAAGCGGAGATCATGGACGCCGCCACGCCGGGCGGCATTGGGGGCACATATGCCGGGTCGCCACTGGCCTGCCGCGCTGCACTGGAAGTGATTCAGATCATCAAAGATGAAAATCTGTGTGAGCGTGCGCAGCACGTCGGTCTGCAATTTCAAGAAAGCTTGCTCGAAATGCAGAAAACGATCCCGCACATCGGGGATATTCGTCAGGTCGGCGCCATGATTGCGATGGAACTCAATGATCCAACCACTGGCTTGCCACTTGCAGACCTGACCAAACAATTGGTATTAAAGTGTCATCACCAAGGCGTGATCTTGCTCTCGTGTGGGGTGAAGGCAAACGTGATTCGTTTCCTTCCGCCACTGACCATCGAGTCAGCACTGATCACTCAAGGCTTGGATATTATAAAAACGGAACTGCAGTCGTTAATCTGACCGTCAACGAGACCTCAAACAGATGCGCAGCCATGCGCGTCTGTTTTCTCTCCCCTTCGTTGATACGCGTCACACGCACTGCCTGATGTGCAGGAAAGCTATGCTGTATCAATTGATTCATATCGACCCCCAGGATTCGCGCACGCTACAAGATCAAATCAAAAGCGACATCGCGAAAGCCATCTTTGCCGGATTTGTGCCCAAGCAAACCAGCATCATGTCATCCCGCCGTTTGGCGGAAAAACTCAATGTATCGCGCAATACCATTTTGCGGGTCTACGAACAGCTCGCCGAAGAGGGCGTGTTGGTGCCGATTGAACGCAAAGGCTATTACGTCAATCCGCAATTAGAATTGAGCGCGCCAGCGCCCCACCCAGACACCCCAGCCCCAGCCACTAGCGCGGGTTTGGATTGGTTTAATTACCTCAATGCCGAGCACTCCCGTGCGGATGTCGAGGCGAACGATCTCAACGATTATCCGTATGTATTCGTCAATGGACTCGTCGATAAAGACCTGTTTCCGGTGTCGGAATGGCGTAAGTGCAGCATTCAATCGCTCAACAAAAGCAACCACCGCAGTTGGACGTCCAATGATCACGATTATGAAGAACTGATCGAACAAATCCGCACTCGCGTGCTGACCAAGCGCGGCATTTTTGTCGCCAAAGACAACATCGCCATTACGTTGGGCAGCCAAAACAGTCTCTACTATTTGAGTAAATTGCTGGTCAGCAAACAGAGTACGGTGGCGATGGAAAACCCCGGCTATCCAGAAGCGCGCCATCAATTTCAGGCACGACGTGCCCATGTGTTGCCGATCGAAGTCGACTCGCACGGTTTGGTTGTTGATGAACGTCTGGCCGATTGCCACCTGGTGTACACCACACCGAGTAACCAATTTCCGACCACCGTGCGTATGTCGCCCGAACGGCGCCAAGCGTTGATGACACAAGCTGATCGGCACGATTTTCTGATCATTGAAGATGATTTTGAGCATGATGTCAGCTTTATGGAGAACAGTTGTCCACCGCTGCGCTGCGAATACCACAGCGAACGCATCATCTATATCTCCAGTTTTACGGCCAGCATCGCACCGGGGCTGCGCATCGGTTTCATCGTCGCTGCCGAGCCGCTCATCGCACAAATCAAATCGCTTCAGGTGCGCACCCACAGTCTGCCGCCGAAAAGCAACTGTCAAACGCTGGCACTGTTTCTCAGCCTCGGCTATTACGATGTGCTGGCGCAAAAGCTACTCAAGCGCTACCGCGATAAGTGGCTGACGATGGAAAAAGCGATGAACTATTATTTCCCGCAATCGGGGGCGGTGGCTTCGTTGGCAGGCACGGCATTTTGGATCGAATACAAACAGGGCTTTGATGCAGAACGCTTTGAACGGCTGGCCGAGGCGCAAGGGATTCTGATCAACAATGGCGCCAAGTATTACTGTTGCGACCACAAGAACAACAGTTTTCGGCTCAGCTTTCAGTCGATTCGCACCGAGAACATTCGCGAGGGCATCCAACAACTGGCGCGTATCGCCAAACAGATCTTACCCAACGAACGCTTGGCAGATTGTGAATCGCCGCCGCTCACCAGCCAGCAAATTCGCGCGCTGTTGACCCAAAAAACATTACTCACCAAAGATTGCTTCAACATCCCCTATCGCATCACACTGCAAGCTGATGGCAAGTTGATTGGCATTTCCGAACGTCCGAACGACGTGGATGAAGGCTACTGGTGGGTTGAGAACGACAAATTTGTCTATCAGTGGCGTAACTGGCAATTTTCGGACATCCGTTACATCACGATCGTGTGCGAACACGGTGAGATCAAACGGTTTGATGAAGACGGCTACTTTATTGGTGAGGCGACGATCAGCGCTTGATCATCGCAATTGGCCGGATCGCAGGCATAAAAAAACGCCACCTGATCGCAGGTGGCGGTGAATCATATTAACCAAATTTGATTAAAAATAAATTCTAATATAGGGGTGAACAAAACTGTTCGAGTTGCAAGCTATCGCTTAGTAGCCAAAGCTTGACGGGTATGTAAAGCTGCCGGTAAACACAGATTTGTTTTTCCAGAACATTACAGAAGATAAACCTTTATTCATAACTATCACCATTAAAACCATACATTCTTGATTGATTTCTCGGTTCCTTGGAGGCGACAAATCGGACTCATCCTTTGAGCATTTTGTCTTCGTTTCCGAAGTTGGTTACAAATATACCACCAAGAAATTTTATTACAATACTTTTGGTGACAAAAATCACATAAATTCGATTAATTGATCTACGTCATGCATATTTGGTAATTTAATTACAAAAACCTCATTTTGTTTTTTAATAAAATTACCAATAGAGCGCAATCAATTGCATTTCATCACATTCGTATTCCTGCCACCATCACCAAAGTGTGACCGATGAAAAACAATCGATCCGCAATTGCGCTACTCCCGATCCGCGCATAGTGGTATGCTGTTGGTCGTCACTATGTCGCAGCCCGATTCCAGTCTATTTGTCTAAAAATAGCGTCAAAAACCTATCAATAATCGGGAAAATTTACACAAAAGGAGTTATCTGTGTCTGAATTCCATTCTGAAATCAGCAAGTTATCACCTGCCCCTGTGTGGCAGTTTTTCGATAAGATTTGCTCAATTCCTCACCCGTCAAAACATGAAGAAGCGCTGGCGCAATACATCATTGGCTGGGCCAAAGGACAAGGTCTGGACGTGCGTCGCGATCCAACAGGCAACGTCTTCATTAAGAAACCAGCCACTGCGGGAATGGAACATAAAAAAGCGGTCGTGCTGCAAGCGCACATCGACATGGTTCCCCAAAAGAACGAAGACACCGATCATGACTTCACCAAAGATCCGATCCAACCTTATGTCGATGGCGAATGGGTCACTGCAAAAGGCACCACATTGGGCGCAGACAACGGCATCGGTATGGCAACATGTTTAGCCGTCTTGGCATCGACAACGATCAAACACGGCCCACTGGAAGTGCTGCTGACTATCGATGAAGAAGCGGGCATGACGGGTGCGTTCGGCCTAGAAGCGGGCTGGTTGGAGGGAGAGATCCTGCTCAACACCGATTCCGAACAAGAAGGCGAAGTGTACATGGGATGCGCAGGTGGCGTGGACGGAGCATTGAGCTTTGATATTCAACGCGACGCGCTGCCAGCAGGTTACGTGACTCGTCAATTAACCCTGAAAGGGCTCAAGGGCGGCCACTCTGGTTGTGATATTCACACCGGTCGCGGCAACGCCAACAAACTGATTGCCCGTTTCCTTGCCGGCCACGCACAAGCATTGGATCTGCGTTTGATCGAATTTCGTGGCGGTAGCCTGCGCAACGCCATTCCTCGTGAAGCGTTTGTGACTGTCGCCGTACCTGCAGAGAATCAAAGCAAGCTTGACGCACTGTTCACCACCTACACCGACTTACTGAAGGAAGAACTCGGCCGTATCGAAACAGGCATCGTGACCTTCAACGAAGCGAAAGACGTGGCACAAGGTGTCTTTACGCTCGCGGATCAACAACGCGTGATCGCAGCGCTAAATGCATGCCCGAACGGCGTGATTCGCATGAGCGATGACATCGAAGGCGTAGTTGAAACCTCACTCAATGTCGGCGTCGTCACCACTGAAGACGACCAAGTGAAAGTATTGTGCTTGATCCGCTCGTTGATCGACTCAGGCCGCAGCCAAGTCGAAAGCATGCTGACTTCCGTGGCAGAACTCGCTGGCGCAAACATTGTGTTCTCTGGTGCTTACCCAGGCTGGAAACCGGATGCTGATTCTGAAATCATGCACATCTTCCGTGACATGTATGAAGGCATTTACGGCCATAAACCGAACATCATGGTGATCCACGCAGGCCTTGAATGTGGCCTGTTTAAGAAACCCTATCCAACGATGGACATGGTGTCGTTTGGTCCAACCATCAAATTCCCCCACTCTCCTGATGAGAAAGTGAAGATCGATACAGTCGGTCTGTTCTGGGAACAAATGATTGCTTTGTTGGAAAATATTCCAGCCAAAGCCTAACCAGAAAGCCGGGGTCAAAAACCCCGGCTTTGTTTTGGTAAACTATCAATAATTTTTGTCGACACGAAAAATTTAATTCATTAGATTGAATTTATTGTTCGCTGCTAGAGTTCGCGTCCTTGAAGTTCCCAGAGTTATTCACCAAACTCTATTCAAGCGATAACTCCATTATGAAGTTGTATCGGGGATGCTGCTTAACCCCCACACTTTCGGGTAAATTCCTGAGCAGTATCTGAAATTCTCAAACTAATGACATTGCGATGAAAGAAAAAATGATTGTCGGATGGCGAGAAACACTCAGCCTTCCAGGGTTAGGTATTGATCAAATTAATGCAAAAATCGATACCGGAGCCCGCACGTCTTGCTTGCACGCATTCAAGGTCGAGAGCTTTATGAAAGATGAAGCGCTCTGGGTTCGTTTTTGGATCCATCCCTTGCAACATAATGAAGAAGAAGTCACTGTGTGTGAAGCAGAAGTGGTGGACGAGCGCACGGTCCGCGATTCCGGTGGCCATGAAGAGACGCGATTTGTGATCCGATCCGATCTGTCTCTTGGTGGCGAAACCTGGCCCGCCGAGATCACGCTCACCAACCGTGAAAACATGGCGTTTCGTATGCTATTAGGCCGAACAGCCATGCACCACAGAATTGTTGTCGACCCAACTGAGTCGTTTTTAATCCCTTTCGAGGAGCCTAGATAATGAAAATTGGTATTCTGTCGCGTAATTCGTCGCTGTATTCAACCAAGCGTTTGATTGAAGCATGCAAGCAACGCGGCCACGAAGTCAAAGTGATCGATGCATTGCGCTGCTATATGAATATCAATTCGGAAAAGCCCGAGATTCATTTTAAAGGTGAAGAACTGTCGGGCTTTGACGCCGTGATCCCGCGTATCGGAGCTTCGGTGACGTTTTACGGCACCGCCGTGCTGCGTCAGTTCGAAATGATGGGCGTGTATCCAGTCAACGAATCCGTGGCAATTAGCCGCTCACGTGACAAACTTCGTTCCATGCAATTGTTGTCACGCAAAGGCATCGGCATGCCGATCACCGGATTTGCCAGTAAACCTGACGATGTCAAAGACTTACTCGACATGGTGGGCGGCGCACCGGTGGTGATTAAATTGCTTGAAGGCACCCAAGGCATCGGTGTAGTGTTAGCGGAAACCCGCAAAGCAGCGGAAAGCGTCATCGAAGCGTTTATGGGCCTGAAAGCCAACATCATGGTTCAGGAATACATCAAAGAAGCGGGCGGCGCAGACATTCGCTGTTTTGTGATTGGTGATAAAGTGATTGCCGCGATGAAACGTCAAGGTGCTGAAGGCGAATTCCGTTCGAACCTTCACCGTGGCGGAACAGCCTCGCTGGTAAAAATTACTCCACAAGAACGCAAAACTGCAATCGACGCTGCCAAGATCATGGGCTTGAATGTCGCAGGGGTTGACCTGCTGCGTTCAGAACGTGGCCCGCTGGTGATGGAAGTCAACTCCTCACCGGGTTTAGAAGGTATCGAGGCAGCGACCGGTAAAGACATCGCTGGAATGATTGTCGAATTTATTGAGAAGAATGCGGCAAGTAAAAGGACTCGAACCCGTGGCAAAGGTTAATAGAAGAAATAAACCGTATCAGTTTCTGGGGGAGTCCATTCCCCCAGGAAGTAAACAAGTCATTGAGCTGGAAGCTGCGAAACTTTACACCCACTCCCCGCTTTCGATTCCCGTTGAAATCATTCATGGTGCCGCTCCCGGCCCGGTTTTAATGGTCAATGCCGCCATTCATGGCGACGAACTCAACGGCGTCGAAATCGTTCGCCAACTCATCAACGCCATTGACCCCACCAAACTGAAAGGCACCTTAATCGCCGTCCCGATCGTCAACGTGTTCGGCTTCATTCATAAATCTCGTTATCTCCCTGACCGTCGCGATCTCAACCGCTGCTTTCCCGGCAGTGAAAAAGGCTCGCTGGCCTCGCGCATGGCGCACACCTTTTTCTCCCAAGTGGCACAGAACTGCGACTACATCATCGATCTGCACACCGGTGCGATTCATCGCACCAACTTGCCTCAGATCCGCGCCGATTTAAGCAACCCAGAAACCCTGCGGATTGCGCAAGCGTTTGCAACCCCGGTGATCCTTGATTCGCCCCTGCGTAATGGATCGCTGCGCAGTGAAGCGGAAAAATCTGGCATTACCGTGCTGACGTACGAAGCGGGCGAAGCATTGCGCTTTGAGCCAATCGCCATCAGTGCTGGCATTGTCGGCATTAAACGCGTGATGCAGGCTGTTGGGATGATGCGCATGAGCCGTAAAAAATTACCCACCTCGGTGATTGCCAAATCCACCAGCTGGCTACGTGCCGAAGCGGATGGCATTTTACGTACTGTGGTGTCCCTGGGCGATCGCGTTGAACGCGGCCAAGTGCTGGCTTACATCAACTCGCCGCTGGGCAATGTTGAAGTAGAGATCAAAGCCAATAAAGGCGGCATTGTGATTGGCCAACAAACGTTGCCATTGGTGAACGAAGGGGATGCGGTGTTCCATCTGGCCTACTTCACTCAGCGTGATCACATGGTGGAACAGGTAGTGGGCGATTTTATTGAAGAGGTCATCGACACTGATCTTGAACCGCTGACGACCGGCCAGTTGATGCCACCATCACCCGCTTAGTTCGGTTGCCCGATAGCAAAAAGCCCCGATTCATCGGGGCTTTTTTGTGTCCGAACTGAACTGACGCTTAACCAACTGACGCTTAACCAAATGAAGCCCAGATCACTGCGGCCACCAACAATGGGCACACGAAGCGCACATACCAAGGCCACACTTTACCAAACAGACTCTGGGTGAATTCCGGGAAACCTTGCTCCAGCTCTTTAAACTTAGCATTGCGATTCCATACCCACCCCCCAAACAGACAGAACATCAGTGCAGCAGTCGGTTGCAGGTATTGCGTGGCTGTGGTGGCCACCAAGCCAAACAGCGCGCCAAAGTTATACACGATTACCACACTAAATAGCGCCAAAATGCCACCCAGCACCCAACTGGTTGGGGTGCGCTTGGTGTTAAAGCGCTCACCGACCAAGGCCACCGGACACTCCAACATCGAAATCGATGAGGTTAGCGCGGCAATGGTCAGTAGCAGGAAGAACACAATCGCAAACAGTTGACCAAACAGGCCCAAGCTATCAAACATCAATGGCAGCACGGTAAACACCAGCGTGTCAGAGCTTAGCAATGAACCATCTTCGGCATAGATTTGTACGCCTTTGTGCATCGCGACAAACATCGCAGGCATCACCACCAAACCAGCAATGAACGCGACGCCGGTATCCACCAAAGTGACGTTCATCGCCATCTTGGGCAGGTTCTCTTTCTTGCTCAAGTACGACCCGTAGATCAGCATCGAACAGCCGCCAATCGTCAGCGAGAAGAAGCCTTGCCCCATGGCCGCCAAAATCAGTTTACGGTCCCACACTTTTTCAAAGTCAGGAATCAGGTAGTGTTGCAAGCCTTCCATCGCGCCTTGTTGCATCATGATGTAAACAAACAGCACCGCAAACAGCACAAACAGAGCTGGCATCAAACGCGTGGACCACTTTTCGATGCCCTGTTTCACGCCGCCTTGCACGATGAGGATCGTCAGAACGTAAAAAATGAGAGTACCAAGAAGGTTACGTTCAACTGAAAAGCCTTTTAACCACGCTGTCGCCGTTTCCATCCCGAGAATATCGGTCACCGCTCCCAGCATGAAACAGATGATCCAGCCACCCACAATGCTGTAAAACGCAAGTACGGCACTTGGTACGCTCAGGCCAACCCAGCCCACCAAACCACCGACACGCTTCGCCAACGGGTTCCCCGTCAGTGAACGCATACTATCCACCGGGTTTGCCTGACCATAACGGCCGATCGCCATTTCGACCACCAGCATAGGAAACGCAACCACAAAGATCAGAACCAGATAGACCAACAGGAACGCGCCACCACCATTGCTGGCCGCTTGTGTTGGAAAGCCCCAGATGTTACCAAGGCCAACTGCCGCACCCGCTGCGGCTAAAATGAACCCAAGGCGAGAGCCAAACGTTTCACGGGAATTATTCTGTGCCATTACCACTCACACATACATCATCAAACTAGTTGACTAGTACACTAATACAAACCGACAAAATACTCAATCAGTAATAGAATTGTTTGCTAGGTAAATTACACAATCTGTCGCACTTATTTTGTAAATTTTGACTGCTACGGTTGAATTGTTCATTTATTCAGCGAATATCTTTCACAACCGACTGGCTGCGACCATGATCTTTGGCTTGATACAAGGCTTGATCCGCTTCATGGAACAGTACCTGATATTGGTCGCGATTCGGCTCAAAGATACGCACCCCGCCAATACTGATGCTCAAATGGCCCTTCACGGGCGATGCTTCGTGCTCAATCGCAAGCGCAGCCACTTGATTTAACATTTGATGCGCAAAGTGACCGGGCTCCAATTCCGTATCGCTTGCAAAGACGACACAAAACTCTTCTCCGCCAAAGCGTGCCACGACTTTTGCGCCATCAAACGGAATCTTCTCCAACGCATGCGCGATCTGTTTGAGCGCGTTGTCCCCTTGCAAATGACCGTAGCGATCATTGTAGAGCTTGAAATAATCCACATCGATGAGGTAGAGCAGCACCCAAGGATAGCGTTGTTCGCAGATGAAACTCGTCAGCTCGCGTTCTAATTTGCGGCGATTCGAAATACGCGTCAGCGGATCGTGTTCTGACTGCCAGCGCAACTCTTCGCGGCTTTTGTCGAGTTCATTGAAAATCTGATTGATGGTGCGCGCAAAGGCTTTCATTTCACGCGAAACAAAAAAGCTTTCATCGGGGATCTTGCCCCCTTTGGACTTAAACCGCTCCAGCACGCGATTGGCGTTCGTGATGGGCCGCACCAGCGAATCGACCACCAACAGGTTGATGAAATACATCAGCACCGAGAATGCCATCAGCGCGACGATTTCATCATTGCGGATAAACGTCGGCAGCTTCACCTGATGCGTCAGTTTGATCACCACGCTGGAATTGCCGCTGAAATCGAGTTTCTCCAAATAGCTCACATTGGGTTGTGCTTTGGGCATCTCGGCATACGGCGCGCGGCTCAACACATCAATATCAATCCCCGTGGCCAGCTCGATCACATTCGCAAACTGGCTGCGCACTTTCTTCACAAAGATCAGATAACCTTTGTCACATGCCGTGCCTTCGCTGGTGCACACACGGGACGTGGCCGCCAAAAACGGCTCTTGCCCTACCACCACAAAGCGCACTTTGGCTTCAACGTAGTCACGACTGGCACGTTTGGGTTCACTGAGAATGATCGGGAAATAGGGCAAAAACGATTGATAGTCACCAACTTTGCGTTGCTCAAAATCGTATTTCATCCCCCACACCAGTTGTTCATCCGGCGTGAAAATGAAGATGCCATCCAACGCTTTCGACTGAAACGCGTGAATCCCGATGCTGTCTTCGATGAATTCGGGATCGGGATCGGCGATGTATTCCGCCAGATCGTTCCAAGCCGCATAGTCGGCCATGGACGCTCCCATTTCCTGTTTCTCCAGCGCAATGATGGTTTGGACGCGAGTGGTTTCAGCTTGTTGCAGTTGGCGGGCATGCTCCAGCTCGCGGTCAAACGACCAAAAGTATTTAAACGCGAGATAAAAAAGGACAAAACACGCCACCACCGCCAATGCTGTCAGTGCAGTTAACGAACGTAGACTGATATTGCTCAGAGTCATGGCACCTTATTTGTTTTGAGAGAGGATGAAAAAGAGCGCCTTAGCGCTCTTTTCAGTTTAGATGGTAAAAACTTGGTAGTTCTTTAGTTCAGGTATTTTTTGATGCAGTTGCTGCTCTTGTTCAACCACATCGTCGAGTGAATCACACAATTCACGTCGCTCTTTTTCGATCGTCTGGGAATGCTCATTAAAGCGCTGTTCTAGGCGGGCTTTCAAGTCTGCCATAGTATTTCCCAGCTCCGTCAGGTTGATGCCGCCATCTTGCTTCATTTTGCTCGCGATCGCGTCAAAGGCGCCGGTTAGAAACTCTTGGGTAAATAGCGCTCGCGCTTTGTCGAAATCTTGCTGCCATTGTTGGCTCATCGACTCAAACGTATCGGCAGGCAACACCCAGTCGCCATCTTTGTTGTAGCGCGCTTCAATGTCATCCACAAACGCTTTCATCGATTGCTTCACGTTATTGAACGCTTCTGGCGCATCGATACTATTCGCCACGTCATCTAAAATATCATTCGCCATCGCAAGGCCATCACTGGCCACTTGGCGCGCCTTCGGCAGCGCGTTGGCAATGCTTTCACGATAGGATTCCACAGCTTGTTGCTGTTGCGGCGTCAGCGACTGCTTCTCTCCCGCCAAATACAGATTATTGTTGTGGTCCATCACCGCGGTCTGACCGCTGGCAGTATGGATTTCCACATCCTTGCCACTGAGATGAACTTCATTCTTCACGTCCACCTGATGGCATTGTGCGGCCCATAACGACGTGCTGCACAGTAAAGAGGTTACTAATACTATTTTTTTCATCATCATTCCGGTCTGTGATATGGCGCTTGCACCAAACCAAGTCGCACATGTGGTCAAGCGTTGAGTTCATTCGCGCCGCTGTTACCCATCGACAGTAACATGGCGGCCCTATCCGATTGTACGCATGGACGGGCTAACCATACCCAAAACTGCACGTCCATCGGTTAGCGGTTTGTCAGTTATTGATGGTTCAGCGACCATTTAGCCGATGGATGCGCAGGATAGGGGGAGAACGCTCAGATCGCAAGTGTTTAGAAAAAGCTCAACTGTCGAATCTGCGCTTCGGGCTTTAGCATCACATTGAGGCCAAGCAGGCGAATTTCCCGTCCTTTTTGGCGTTTCAGCACTTCAGCCAACAAGGTTTTGAAATCTTCCAGTTCCAACTCGGGATGAATATGTTCAATCGTGGTTTGCTGAAAATCGGCAAATTTCACTTTAATCCCCTGTTTGATGATCGCACGTTCCGGCGAAGCACACGTTAAGCGTTCATCCAGTTCAGGGTAAAGACGCTGCTCGATCACTTGCCAACATTCATCATAGGTGACGATGTTTTCGCTGAAAGTGCGTTCGACCCCGACCGATTTACGTTCGCGTTCCGTGATCACCTCACGAGGATCAATGCCATGGCTTTTCTTCCACAGCGATGCGCCCAAACGGCCAAAGCGGCGCAGTAGCTCGCGATAGTCGCTGTTTTTGATGTCTTCGCACACAAAGAACCCCGCTTGATTGAGCTTTTCGAGGCTAACTTTGCCAACGCCAGGAATTTTCCCTAACGGTAATTTGTCGACCACGCCCTGCACTTCCTCGGGGGTGACCACATACATGCCATTGGGTTTATTGACGTCAGAGGCCACCTTGGCGAGAAACTTGACCGGCGCTACACCGGCCGACGCGGTTAAATGCAGTTCATGCCAGATGTCGCGGCGAATCGCCTCCGCAATCAGTGTCGCACTGCCATGACACGCGGTCGCTTCGGTGACATCGAGAAAGGCTTCGTCCAGCGATAGCGGCTCAATGATGTCGGTGTAACGCTGAAAAATAGCGTGGATCTGACGTGATATAGATTTATAAACAGACATCCGGCCCGGCACAACCAGTAAGTTGGGGCACAATTTGATGGCTTGCGCGGTTGGCATGGCCGAATGAATCCCAAACTTGCGCGCCTCGTAGTTGCACGTGCTGAGCACGCCACGTTGTTTTTCATGTCCCCCAACCGCCAACGGTCGGTTGCGATATTCGGGATGATCGCGCATCTCTACGGCCGCATAAAAGCAGTCCATATCAATATGGATAATCTTTCTGATCGGCTCTGACATCGCTGCCACTCAACTACTGTTTAAAAAAACAGTATATAAGCGAATCGCGATTTTGCAAAGTCCGGCCGGACGAGGCTACTTGCGCAGCATGGCATCGAGCTGATCCACCAGCTCCGCCCAATCTGCATCGTCTTCAATCGCTTGACGCAGAAAACTCGCCTGCGCTTTGTTCCAAAAGCTGGCTTTATGCAGCGGGGTGGTGTCGCGATGATGACGATGGGATTGAATGAAGTGCTCAATATCGTGTGATGAACTGCCGAGTCCCAGCTGCTCAAATAACTCCGTCATCCCATGTTGATGAAGTTCCATGCTGCCTCCTGATGTCGCTACGCTCTTTTGAGTATAGCGCCTCAGCGTTCTCGTCACGTTCAATCTGACAGGAAAAAAATAACCCAGCCGAAGCTGGGTTATGTCAATTCAAATGGGTGAGATTACGCGATGCGATCTTTTTCCCACGCAGCGAGACGTTCAGCACGTGCCGCTTCTCGCGCTTCACGTTTTTTACGTGCATCGCACGGTTCTGGGCAGTTGCACACTTTTTCAATGCCAACGGCACCTAAGCCGCCACAGCTGCCTTTGACCACTTTTTTCTGGAAGATATAACCGACTGCCATTGCAGCGATAACCACCAGAAATACACCGAAAGTAATCAGAAAAGTATTCATAATTCCAAGCTCACTCAGTTATTTATCGGTTGAGATAAGGCTTAAACGCACTTGATGCGATCTCTTTGAATCCGTCATCGGTTTTCACGATCATGAACACCGGAATATGATTCTGCTCCGCAATCTCAATCCCTTTTTCATCGCCCAAGACCATCAGACCCGTTGCCAAGCCATCAGCCGTCATGCACGATTTATCCAGTACAGTTACCGATACTACACGGTTATGGATGGGACGCCCAGTCTGAGGGTTAATAATGTGCGAATAACGAACACCATCTCGCTCAAAGTAATTGCGGTAATCTCCCGAGGTAGCGATCGCCATGTCACCCGGTTCAATGATTTCCTGAATGCTACGCTCATCAACTGTGGGCTTCTCAACCGCAATGCGCCAAGGCACGTTGTCGCGGTTCAGCCCCTTCAAACGAATCTCGCCGCCCACTTCCACCATGTAGTTGTGAATGCCTTGCGATTCGATGTAGTTCGCCACCACGTCCACGCCCCATCCTTTTGCAATGGTCGATAAGTCGACGTACAGATGCGGCAGATCTTTGCTCAGTGAGTTGCCATTGACGGTCAGGTGATGAATCCCTGTGTTGGCTTTACGATCCGCTAACTCGGCATCGGTTGGCACTACCTCAGGACGCGCCTCTGGGCCAAAGCCCCATAGGTTGACCAACGGGCCAACGGTGACATCCAACGCGCCTTCAGTCAGTGTGCTCAAACGCATGGCTTCTTTCACCACCGTTGCGGTCTGAGTCGACACTTCAAATGCGTCAGTGCCCTGATATTGGTTGAAACGGCTCAGCTCTGAATCTTGACGGTAAGTCGACATCTGGTCGTTCACTTCTTCCAGCAAACGGTCGATCTCTTTATGGAGATCGTCAGACGATGGCAGGCCATCTTGTTGAATGTATTTGATGTTGTAGCTCGTGCCCATGGTTGGGCCACTCAAATGCACTTGCTGTGGAGGTTGTTCACAACCAGCCAACAACAGTAAAGAAGCTAACGCAACAAGCCAAGTTCTCACTTGTTTACTCCTCAGACAATGGAAATAGATATAGGGAAATCCGAATCCTGATGGCTAAAAGGCTCCTCGCCCTATTTACCTATAGCTACTCTCACTTGAAAAAAAGAATGGCTGACTCGAATGAGCCAGCCATAGATTTAGCAAATTATCGTGGATTAACCACCGAAGTCATCCAGCAGGATGTTTTCGTCTTCAACACCGAGGTTATGAAGCATGTTGATAACCGATGCGTTCATGATCGGTGGACCACACATGTAGTATTCACAATCTTCTGGCGCATCATGATCACGAAGGTAGTTTTCGTACACAACGTTGTGAATGAAGCCGGTGTAACCATCCCAGTTATCTTCTGGAAGCGGATCAGACAGTGCAACGTGCCATGTAAAGTTATCGTGCTCAGCTTGCAGCTGGTCGAAATCTTCCACATAGAACATTTCACGTGTTGAACGCGCACCGTACCAGAACGAGATCTTACGCTTAGAATCAAGACGTTTCAGTTGGTCGAAGATATGAGAACGCATTGGAGCCATACCTGCACCACCACCGATGAAGACCATTTCAGCATCAGTATCTTTCGCGAAGAACTCACCAAATGGACCAGAGATCGTACATTTATCACCTTCTTTAAGCGACCAAATGTATGAAGACATTTGACCCGGTGGTACGTCTGGGTTGTTTGGCGGCGGCGTCGCGATACGTACGTTCAGCATGATGATGCCAAATTCTTCTGGGTAGTTTGCCATCGAGTATGCACGAATGATTGGCTCATCCACTTTAGACTCGTAGCGGAACAGATTGAATTTGTCCCAATCTTCACGGAATTTTTCCGGAACGTCGAAATCAGCGTATTTCACATGGTGAGCTGGTGCTTCAATCTGAATGTAACCACCCGCACGGAACGGTACAGATTCACCATCAGGAATTTGCAGTTTCAGCTCTTTGATGAATGTCGCTTTGTTATCGTTCGAGATAACGGTACATTCCCATTTCTTCACGCCGAAGATTTCTTCTGGAAGTTCAAGTTCCAGATCGTTCTTCACAGCAACCTGACAAGCCAGACGCTCACCTTCACGAGCTTCACCTTTAGTGATGTGATCAAGCTCAGTCGGTAGAATGTCGCCACCGCCAGATTTAATTTTTACGCGGCACTGACCACAAGAGCCACCACCACCACACGCAGACGATACGAATACACCAGCACCTGCTAGCGCAGTCAGTAGTTTACCGCCTGGCTGTGTGACGATCGCTTTCTCAGGATCGCCATTGATAGAGATTGTAATGTCACCTGTTGGTACCAGCTTAGATTTGGCGAACAAAATCACCAGCACTAGAACCAGTACAATCAGAGTAAACATCACTACACCAAGAATAATGTCCATTGACTATTCCTTTATTGTTGCGGTTTACCCGACTTACAGTTGAACACCAGAGAAAGACATAAAGCCAAGCGCCATCAAGCCTGCTGTGATAAAGGTAATACCTAGACCACGTAGACCCGGAGGTACGTCAGAGTACTTCATTTTCTCACGGATACCTGCAAGAGCGACGATAGCTAGCATCCAGCCCACACCTGAACCGAAACCATACACGATGGATTCAGCGAAGTTGTAGTCACGTTGTACCATGAACGATACACCACCGAAGATTGCACAGTTTACTGTGATCAGCGGTAGGAAGATGCCCAGCGCGTTGTACAGAGGTGGGAAGAAACGATCGAGGATCATTTCTAGAATCTGTACCAATGCCGCGATTACACCGATAAAGGTAATAAAGTTAAGAAAACTTAGGTCAACACCCGGAGCCATTGCATCGGGTTTCAGGATCAAGTTGTACACCAAGTTGTTCACTGGCACAGCAATTGTTAGTACAACAACGACCGCGATACCCAGACCAAATGATGTTTTAACTTTCTTTGAAACCGCTAGGAATGTACACATACCCAGGAAGAAAGACAGTGCCATGTTCTCGATGAAAATCGATTTAACCAGCAAACTAATATAATGTTCCATGACAACCTTACTCCTTCGCTTCTACTTGTTCAGGTTTGAACGTACGAATCGTCCAAATCATGAAACCGATTAAGAAGAATGCAGAAGGTGCTAGCAGCATCAGACCATTTGGCTGATACCAACCACCATTGCTGACAAGAGGCAGTACTTCCAATCCAAACAGTTTGCCGGAACCGAACAGTTCACGGAAGAAACCAACAGAAATCAGTACAAAACCATAGCCCAAACCGTTACCAATACCGTCGATGAACGATGGGATTGGTGCAGACTTCATCGCAAACGCTTCTGCACGGCCCATTACGATACAGTTCGTAATGATCAGACCTACGAATACAGACAGCTGTTTCGAGATGTCGTACAGGTACGCTTTCAGGATTTGGTCAACCACGATAACCAAAGATGCGATGATCGCCATCTGAACGATGATACGCACGCTGTTCGGAATGTGGTTACGGATCAGGGAAACGAAGAAGTTAGACAGTGCAGTAACGAACATTACTGCCAACGTCATTACAAACGCCGTTTCTAGTTTGGTGGTCACTGCAAGTGCAGAACAAACACCAAGAACTTGTAGCGCGATTGGGTTGTTGTCCAATACTGGCGCTAGCACGCTCTTTTTCAGATCTTTTGCGCTAGACATTAGTTCAGACCTCCGTCACGGACTTTAGTCAGGAATGGACCAAAGCCCATGTCACCCAACCAGAAGTCGAATGTGTGTTGAACGCCGTTACTGGTCAATGTTGCACCCGACAGAGCATCAACACCGTGTTCAGAACCTTGTGGCGCACCACCTTTCACGACCTTGATCGCTGGCTTGTGGTTTTCGTCGAACAATTTCTTGCCAACCCACTGAGCACGCCAACCTGGGTTCTCAACTTCGCCACCCAATCCCGGAGTTTCGCCTTGCTCGTAGTAAGTGATCCCTGAAACGGTGTTGCCGTCAGTTTCAACTGCTACGAAAGCGTACATCATAGACCACAGACCGTTACCGTGAACAGGCAGGATCACTTTAGACACTTTGTCGCCATCTTTTACGAGGTAAACGATGCCAGTGTTTGCACGACGAATGATCTTCGCAACGTCTGCATTCGCAGGAAGCTTGATAGAATCCGCAGGATCTTTTGCTTCTTTACGTTGGTCAAATGTTGCTGCATCACCTTCAACAAAGTCGCCGGTTTTGAAGTCAATCAGACGAGGTTCAATAAACTTGCGGTACAAGTCTTGAACGTCACCTTTCTGCGTGATGCCTGCAACTTCAACAATCTTGCTTTGCTTATCTAGCACTGCATTTTGTTTTTGCTTATCACGCAGACCAACTGCCGCTGCCGATACGATGATTGAACAAACAAGGCTCAACCCGACAACAACAGCCAGCGTCTTTTTAATGCTGTCGTTATTACTTGCCATAGCGCGCTTGTCTCCGCTTGATGTTTTTCTCCACAACGATGTGGTCGAACAGAGGTGCAAATAGGTTAGCGAACAGAATCGCTAGCATCATGCCTTCTGGGTAAGCTGGGTTCACTACACGGATGAGAACACACATGATGCCAATCAGGATACCGTATGCCCATTTCGCTTTGTTGGTAAACGAAGCCGATACTGGGTCAGTCGCCATGAAGAACATACCGAATGCAAAACCACCCAGAACTAGGTGCCAGTGCCAAGGCATGTTGAACATTGGGTTGGTGTCTGAACCGATCACGTTGAACAGAGTAGACAGTGCGATCATACCGATCATCACACCCGCGATGATGCGCCATGAAGCGATACCCATGTAAACGATGAATGCTGCACCAATCGCAAGCGCAAGCGTCGAAACTTCACCAATTGAACCTGGAATGTTACCGATGAATGCGTCCATCCAAGTGATGGCTTGACCAGTTGCCGCATTGACCAGTGCACCGTTACCGCCTTGTGCCCATTGGCTCAGAGCCGTTGCGCCAGAGAAACCATCCGCAGCAGTCCAAACCAGGTCACCCGAAATTTGAGCTGGATATGCGAAGAATAGGAAGGCACGGCCTGCCAAAGCAGGGTTAAGGAAGTTACGACCGGTACCACCGAAGACTTCTTTCGCAACCACAACACCGAAGGTAATACCCAGTGCTGCTTGCCAAAGTGGTAGCGTTGGCGGAACGATCAGTGCGAACAGAATCGAAGTCACAAAGAAACCTTCGTTCACTTCGTGTTTACGCACCATACAGAACAGCACTTCCCAGAAACCACCCACGATGAATACCGTGGCGTAGATCGGTAGGAAGTACGTCGCACCCAGAAGCATTTTGCTGCCCCAACCTGCGTCGGCGGCTAGTGTGCCACCCAGCATTTGAGTCAACCAGTAATGCCAGTTGCCACCAATGATTGCTGCAAGTTGATCGCCAGCATACATATGATTGAGTGCTGCAATTGCCTGACCACCAGCGTTGTACATACCCCAGAACATTGCTGGGAACACCGCTAGCCAAACCATGATCATGATACGTTTTAGGTCAACGCTATCACGAACGTGTGAGCTTTTTTTGGTCACTAGACCTGGCGTGTAAAACAGAGTCGCTGCAGCTTCGTAAAGCGCAAACCATTTCTCGTGTTTACCACCCGGCTCAAAGTGATGCTCGATATCTTCAAGAAACTTTTTGAGGCCCATGAAAATTACCCTTCCTTCTCAATCTTGTCGAGGCATTCACGCAGTAACTGACCGTACTCGTATTTACCAGGACATACAAAGGTACACAGTGCGAGATCTTCTTCATCCAGTTCCAAAGCACCAAGGCTTTGAGCACTGTCTGAATCACCGGCACACAGATCACGAAGCAACAAGGTTGGCTCCATATCCAGAGGCATCACTTTTTCGTAGTTGCCAATCGGTACCATTGCGCGGTCACTACCGTTCGTTGTCGTGGTCATGTTGAACAATTGACCTTTGAACAGGTGACCTAGGAATGAGCGGGTTACCGAGAACTTGTTCTTACCAGGCAATGCCCAGCCAAGGAACTCTTTCTCGCGACCTTCACGTAATACAGAGACTTGCAGATGGTAACGACCCAAGTATGCATGTGGACCCGTTGCTTTTGTTCCTGACAGTACAGAGCCAGAAATCACGCGAACTTCGCCCGGCATAATTTCGTTGTTCGTCAGTTCATCTAGGCTGGCACCTAGTACTGTACGAATCAGACGAGGGTTGTTGACCACTGGACCTGCCAGAGATACAACGCGTTCGTTGTAAAGTTCACCCGTCAGGAATAACTGACCAACCGCAATCACGTCTTGGTAGTTGATGCTCCATGCCACTGTGTTTGCATTGACCGGGTAAAGGTAATGCATGTGAGTGCCAGGAAGGCCTGCAGGGTGTGGGCCGTCAAAGACATGCTCTTCTACGTTTGACTGAGAAGAACGTGGCAGACTGGTACCTTTTTTACAAACGTACACTTTGCCTTCAGTCAGAGCAGACAACACATCCAAGCCAGCAACGAAGGCTTCAGATTGCTCGTTGATGATCACAGTCGGCTCCGCCGCCAATGGATTGGTGTCCATTGCCGTTACGAAAATAGCCTGTGTGGTTGAATCAACAGCTGGAACCTTGCTGAACGGACGAGTACGTAGCGATGTCCAAAGACCAGATTCAACCAATTGAGTTTTCACCGCTTCACGGTCAAGACTCGCTAGCTGATTGGCTTCGTACTTGTTGAACGTCACCTGGTCATCACCTGCCACTTCAATCACAACGGATTGAAGAACACGTTTTGCACCACGGTTCACTTCAACAACTTTACCGCTGACTGGAGAAGTAAATAGAACGCCTTTGTTCTTCTTGTCTTCAAAAAGAACTTGAGCTTTTTTTACTTCATCACCTACGCGAACATGCATTGTAGGACGCATGCCGACGTACTCTTCGCCAAGCAAGGCGACTTTTTTGATGGCTTTGCCATCATTAATCACCTGGGAAGGAGTTCCTGCGATAGGAAGGTCCAAACCCTTTTTTATTGTAATCATACGCACTTGCACTACTTTTTTATCGGGAAAAAGATTCTTTCATTGCGTAAATTCGAGACGCACTAAACTCTGCTGGCTCATGCGAAAACCGAAGCCACAACAGAGTTTAACTATCTCTAGACACGACATTTTCAGTGCCCGCTTTTGGCTGTTTGAAACGCCAAAACCGCAACATCCTTTTAAAAATCTCATCACATATATGAAGTGAGATTTATCAGGTGCGATAGTCTAGCATCTTTTGGGAACTTGATGCCATGACCAATCCCCTGATTGACCGCTTTATTTAGGAAGAAATGGAGATACAGGCCAAAGTATTAACCATAAATTTGATGCATCGCACACTTAGTTAAGGCCTATGAATATGAGTCTTAACTCACAGATTAATTGATTAAAACAATAGCTCAATTCGCTTTCATTTCCTCCATTTGTTGAAACGGTGTTAAATGTTTGCGCAAAACTTCAGCATTTTAACGCTATTTTTGCAGCAATGTTGAATTAGTGACCACCACCGAGACACATCGGGCTATCGGGGGCGCCACTCTCCAGTTCATGCCATTCTTGTGGCGTATAGGTGTGAATCGCCAAAGCATGGATGTGGTTGGACAACTCTTCCATCAGCGCCTGATTCACCAATCGATGACGAGCAATCAAACGTTGTCCGACAAAGCGTTCGCTCACAACAATGACCTTGAAATGACTCTCTGAGCCAGGGGCAACGTTGTGCATATAACTCTCGTTGATGACTTTAAGATAGTCAGGTTGAAAAGCGTTGTGCAATTTGGTTTCAATCACTTCTTGAAGCATAGGGTTTCCTTGTCACACGACAATGAGTGAACAACTTGATTTAGGAGATGGCATTAGTGTACTCGCGCCGTTCTGGAAGCGAAAGGTTTTGGTTTCATGATCCACGCCCATTTGAGACAATAGCCAAGTTGATGATTTAATTTTATTCCAAATATGAAAACTGAGCTTGCGCTTCACGATCGAACACTCACGCTGCATCGCTACCCAATACGCAGCAACGAAACACTACAGGCCTGGGATGCTGGTGATGAATACCTGATAAATCATCTCGCCGAACAGCACTTGCCAGCGGGTCGTCATATTCTCATTCTGAATGACTCTTTTGGCGCTCTAAGTTGCTGGTTCTCGCATCAGTATCGCGTCACCATGATGAGTGACTCCTTCATTGCCCATCAAGCCACCACACGAAACTTAGAACAGAATCATTGCCCAGCGGTGACATTACTACGGACTTTCGATGCTATACCTGAAAATGTGGATCTGGTGTTGATGCAAATTCCTCGTAACAACCGTCACTTGGTTTGGCAATTGAGTCAATTGCGTCAACATCTCTCAGCTGATTGCCCAGTTATCGCCGTCAACAAAGCCAAAGAGATCCACAGTTCGACGCTGAAGTTGTTTGAGAAATATTTGGGACACACCACCACATCGTTGGCTTGGAAAAAACATCGCTTGGTATTCAGTCAACCCGACAGTTTACCCTCCGACGTCGTCTCCTCCGATACACGCTGGCACGTCGACGGTACATCGATTGAACTGAACAACCTACCGAATGTCTATTCTGGCGAAAGCCTCGACCAAGGTACGCGATTTTTGTTGCCTCACTTACCAAGCGATACCACGTTGAATCACGTGATCGATTTAGGTTGTGGCAATGGTGTGTTGTCAGTTCGTATGGGCCAGCTCAACCCGCAAGTGAATATCACTTGTGTGGATGAGAGCTTTATGGCGGTCGAATCTGCGCGTCAGAACCTCGTGACCAACTTAGGTCAAGAGCGAAATATCGAATGCATCGCCAATAACTGTTTGGATGGTTTTGAAGCGGCCCACACAGATATGGTGGTGTGTAATCCTCCTTTCCATCAGCAGCAAGCCATCACGGACCACATTGCATGGCAAATGTTCTGTGATTCAAAGCATGTTCTTCGCAAGGGAGGGAAATTATTGGTGATCGGTAATCGCCACCTCGGCTACGATGTAAAACTAACGAGGTTATTTGGCCGTTCTCAAGTAAAGACTGTCGCTAGTAATCAGAAATTTGTTATCTTACAAGCTATTAAGCAATAAGCATTTTACAACATGCTCACTCAACGAAAGGAATTGACCATGAAGAAACTGGTTCTCGCGGCTTCTATCGCACTGTTGACTGCCTGTGCCGCGCCTCAGCAGCAACAAATTAACTTTATGCCTCAGCCTGTGCTGAGCAAAAGCGATATCGTGAAAGGCAGTACATTTACCTTTGTCAGCAAAGACGTTCGCTCAGCGCAGTATGTCGCGCTGGTTGACAGTGGTCGCAATAATATCGAACCTGTGCATGCGAAACAGAACGTACGTATTGCGCTGGAAAATGCGTTGTCTGAACAGTTTGGCTCGCAAGGTTTCCGTCTCACCGTGAACAGTGAAAACACGCTGACACTCGAAGTTCAGGAAGCCTTGGTGAATGTGAAACACTCTGTGTTTGAAAACGAAATGGACGCGAAAGTTACTCTGGAACTGACGGCTGAAACGCCTAAAGGTAAACTGGTGAAAAGCTACAACGGCAGCGCGAAACGCACGGCGCCATTGAGTGCTTCTGATGAAGACATCGAAATGGTGCTCAATGACGTGGTGAACTTGGTGCTCAAAGAGATCGCCAACGATTCTGAACTGCAAACTTACATGAAGGATCGCTTCCATGACTAAGGTCTGGCTGACCGCTCTAGCGCTGCTCAGTACCAGTGTTTGGGCGGGTCCCAAAGTGGAATTTGATACCACCCTGGGCTCTTTTACCGTCGAACTGAACGATGAACAAGCCCCGATCAGCAGCGCAAACTTCCTGAAATATGTGGAAGATGGCAGCTATGTCGGCAGCCAGTTTCATCGTGTGATTCCTGGTTTTATGGCGCAAGGGGGTGGTTTCGACAAAAACATGAATCAACTTCACACCTACGCACCGATTAAAAATGAAGCCAGTAATGGTTTGAAAAACGACACAGCGACCATCGCCATGGCGCGAACGGCGAACCCAAATTCGGCCACTCGCCAGTTTTTTATCAACCTCGTCGATAACGATTTCTTGAACAACGACCAACGTCCACCCGGTTATGCGGTGTTTGGTCAAGTGATTCAAGGTTTCGATGTGATTCAGCAAATGGCCAAACAGCCAACACACACGCTGGGCCGCATGGGCGATGTGCCTGTCACTCCTATCGTGATCACCAAAGCAACTCTCATCAAGTAATCTAGTTCGAGCTCTGGCATTCGTCAGGGCTCGCTCCCGAAGGAATAATTCCATGCCGAACGACCAAGTGCAAACCTGGAAAGAGACCGTGCTCAGCTATTTTGACCGCCGCTTACTGTGGGTGTTTATGTTGGGCTGTTCCAGTGGTTTTCCTTGGGTATTGATTGGCTCCAATATGTCCGGTTGGCTCAAAGATGCCGGATTAACCCTGTCTGCAATTGGTTATTTTGGCAGTGTATTTTCAGTCTATGCGATTAACTTTCTATGGGCGCCCTTAGTGGACCGCGTGAAGTTGCCGCTACTCACCCCGTTAATGGGTCAGCGCCGCAGTTGGATTTTCCTTTGCCAAGCGATTGTGCTGGTTTGCACGTTGCTCATCGCTGGCGTCAACCCAGCCAACAACTTGATGGTGACCTCGATGTTAGCGCTCGGTATCGCGATCGCTTCTGCAACGCAAGACATCGCCATTGACGCCTTTCGTATCGACTCATTCCCCAAGTCCGAACCATCGAAACTGCCACAAGCATCTGCCATGGCGGTGATTGGTTGGTGGACCGGTTATTCGCTACCGGGCTACTTGGCTTTTATCAATGCCGATACCATCGGTTGGAATAACGTCTATTATGGTATGGCGGCGATTGTGCTGCTTTTGATGGGCTTTACGTTATGGGTTGGCGAGCCGTCAACTCAACGTGAGACATTGCAAAAACAAGCCGAAGCGCGTCATGAGCATTATGTACATTCGCGCTTGATGCGCTGGCTCAGCGTCACCCTGTTTGAACCGTTTCTCGATTTCTTTCGTCGTAACGGAACGCAAGTCGCCCTGACGTTGCTGCTGTTTGTCTTTCTATTTAAAATCGGCGAGGCATTTCTTGGCCGTATGTCGATTGCATTTTATAAAGAAGTGGGCTTTAGCAACGAACAGATTGGCTATTACTCCAAATTGATCGGTTGGGGAATGACCATGCTGTTTACCTTTGTCGGCAGCATGTTCAACGTCCGCTTTGGTATTGTTCGCGGTTTGATGATCGGCGGCGTCGCGATGTCGGCCAGTAACTTGATGTTTTCATGGATTGCTCAAGTCGGCACCAATGAGCACTTGTTGTTGGCGACGATTCTTGTCGACAACTTCACCACTGCCTTCTCTACCGTCGCCTTTGTCTCTTTCCTGACGGTCGTCACAGGCCAAGCGTTTTCCGCCACACAATATGCCTTACTGGCCTCACTCGGCAACTTCGGGCGAACCGTCTTGGCCTCCTTTAGTGGCAACTTAGCCGAGTATTTGGATAACTGGTCACTCTTCTTTATTTTGACCGCCGTGATGGTGATTCCAAGCCTCATCATGCTCTATTCATTGCGGCACTATTTCACCGACATGCTTCAGCGAGCCCATCAGAAGCATGATGAAGAAATGGCATCACTCAAACAAAGCGAATAAAAAAAACCGCCGAAAGGCGGTTTTTTTCAAGGTTCACTGTTATTTCTTCGCTAGGCCTTTGCCATTCAAGTACCCCATCATAAATGGGCGAGATTCTTGGCTCAGTTTAGCGGTGATTTGCTCAGACCAGCCTTGCTGTTTGGCATTGCTGGAGCGACTCTGATAATAGTCCATCATGGTTTGATCGTATTGATCGATCAGGGTTAAATCCAGCGGTTGGTAGTGGTTCTCATGCACAATCACTTGAGGGCTTAAACGTGGTTTCAGTTGCGGATCCTGATCCGGATGACCTAAACACATGCCGAACAAAATGGCTGTATAAGGAGGAAGCCCCAGCAATGAGTCCACTTCGTTCGGTGAGTTACGTAAACCACCGATATACACACCGCCCAGCCCCAAAGACTCAGCGGCCAGTAAACAGTTTTGCGCCATAATTCCCGAATCCACGGCACCGATCAGCGTCAATTCCATGAACTCTGGCTTCACATTGGGGTTCATTGCATAGTGACGTTGATAATCGATACAGAACACCAAAAATTCCGCAGCACTCTCGACGTATGCTTGATTGCCCGCCAACTTGGCTAATTCAGCCCGCTTTTGCTTGTCAGTGACGCGAATGATCGAGACTACTTGTAGCAAACTCGATGACGATGCCGAGATCCCTGATGCAATGATCGTTTCTAATTGCTCAGGCGTGATCGGTGTTTCTTTAAAGGCTCGAATAGAGCGATGTCCTTGAATGGTGTCGATGACGCTGTTCATTCACACTTCCTTTGACTTAATAATGTTCGCCGTTATCGTAATATTCGTTTGGTTTCAGTGCGGTAAAGATGACAGCAACGTTCACGTCTTCACCCAACACCTCTCGAACCTGACGCGTAATGATGGCAGCAACGTGATCTTGAGTCTCCTGACCGCGGTCAAACCATAACACTTCCACAAATGGGTACGCTGGAGAGACTTCGCCCTCAAAGAAAAACGTGGTGTAAATGTACTCGAACGTGAAATCCTCACGAGGTGATTTCATTAAGGGTTGTAGTTCGTCAGTGAGACTTTTTGATAAAACTTGTACGGTCTGCGGCTCAACCGCACGTAAACGAAAATGTGGCATAACGTGACTTCCTCTTTTTCCAAGCATCATAACAGCTTAAAAAAAGAGGTTCGACCTTACGGCCCTCAATTTGTTACTTCATTCATGAGGACCGCCCTCATCTACATCAAATGAGAATCAAAAAACATCAGCGTTTTCCCCCACGCCGATTCCGCTGCCTCTTCGTTATAACGCCCTGTAGAATCGTTATGGAATCCGTGATTCACGCCGGGATAGATCACGGCCTCAAAAGGTACTTTGTTCGCGAGCAGGGCCTTTTCATAATCCGGCCAAGTCGCATTGACCCGCTGATCCAGTTCAGCAAAGTGAATGAGTAATGGGCCTTTAACCTGATGACGCAAATTCTCTGCTGCCGGTGTTCCATAAAATGGCACGCCTGCATCCAACTGCTCGGGAATCGTTGCTGCCAGCATATTGACGATGTAACCACCAAAGCAAAAACCAACTGCGCCAAGTTTTCCAGAACATTGAGTATGGGACTTCAGAAACAGTGCCGCAGCAATGAAATCTTCTTCAATATTGGCTTTATCCATACTGCTCTGCAACGCGCGTCCTTCATCATCATTGCCCGGATACCCACCTAATGGATACAACGCATCTGGTGCAAACGCGATAAATCCGTTCATCGCCAAGCGTCTGGCGACATCTTCAATGTAAGGATTCAACCCTCGGTTTTCGTGCACCACCAACACGGCTGGGAGTTTCCCTTGCACTTGCGTTGGCACGACCAAATAACCTCGTCCTTTACCGTGCCCTTTGGGGGAATCAAACTCGACATACGTGGCTTTGATTTTTGGATCATTGAACGACACTTGCTCTGCAAATGCATAATTGGGGAGCAGCGCAGACGTCAACACCGACATCGTAAAACCGACCGCAACTAAGCTGGACAACCGCTTCATAAATTCGCGTCGGTCTATCACCCCGTGAGCATATTCGTCATACCAATCAAACGCTTCTTGAGGAATTTCTCGTGCTTGCCGCTCCAACGACTGATCTATTTGTGTTTGCATAACCCTATCCTTGTGTTCAGCAACGAATGTGCTTTGGTCACAAAAAGCTTAGGCGATCACAGATAAGTTGCATGCTTGAACAACGAAGAATTCGTCACGATTTCTATCAGAACGGTGGAAATAAGAATTGCAGATAAATAAAAAGCCTCAGTCTTTCGACTGAGGCTTAGAATAGATGGCAGGGGTGGAGAGATTCGAACTCCCAACACGCGGATTTGGAATCCGCTGCTCTGCCAATTGGAGCTACACCCCTGTTGTTCGTGTTTTATGAGACGACTCTCGAATAAAGTGGCGGAGCGGACGGGACTCGAACCCGCGACCCCCGGCGTGACAGGCCGGTATTCTAACCAACTGAACTACCGCTCCGCACTGGTTAGACTCAAGAGTCTAAATTTAAAGCCTGGCGATGTTCTACTCTCACATGGGGAGACCCCACACTACCATCGACGCTGTTTCGTTTCACTTCTGAGTTCGGAATGGAGTCAGGTGGTCCAAAACGCTATGGTCGCCAAGCAAATTCTTAAAATTCGGAAAGCTGTTTTCGTTCTCTCAACACATTCTTATGCGCTTAGCTTTGAGTCCAGTACAAAACCCCTTGGGTGTTGTATGGTTAAGCCTCACGGGCAATTAGTACAGGTTAGCTCAACGCCTCACAACGCTTACACACCCTGCCTATCAACGTTCTAGTCTCGAACAACCCTTTAGGACAGTTAAACTGTCAGGGAAGACTCATCTCAGGGCTCGCTTCCCGCTTAGATGCTTTCAGCGGTTATCGATTCCGAACTTAGCTACCGGGCAATGCGTCTGGCGACACAACCCGAACACCAGAGGTTCGTCCACTCCGGTCCTCTCGTACTAGGAGCAGCCCCCTTCAATCTTCCAACGCCCACGGCAGATAGGGACCGAACTGTCTCACGACGTTCTAAACCCAGCTCGCGTACCACTTTAAATGGCGAACAGCCATACCCTTGGGACCGACTTCAGCCCCAGGATGTGATGAGCCGACATCGAGGTGCCAAACACCGCCGTCGATATGAACTCTTGGGCGGTATCAGCCTGTTATCCCCGGAGTACCTTTTATCCGTTGAGCGATGGCCCTTCCATTCAGAACCACCGGATCACTATGACCTGCTTTCGCACCTGCTCGAACCGTCATTCTCGCAGTTAAGCGGGCTTATGCCATTGCACTAACCTCACGATGTCCAACCGTGATTAGCCCACCTTCGTGCTCCTCCGTTACTCTTTGGGAGGAGACCGCCCCAGTCAAACTACCCACCAGGCACTGTCCTCAACCCGGATAACGGGTCTAAGTTAGAACATCAAACATACAAGGGTGGTATTTCAAGGTCGGCTCCAACGCAACTGGCGTCACGTCTTCAAAGCCTCCCACCTATCCTACACATGTAGGTTCAATGTTCAGTGCCAAGCTGTAGTAAAGGTTCACGGGGTCTTTCCGTCTAGCCGCGGGTACACTGCATCTTCACAGCGATTTCAATTTCACTGAGTCTCGGGTGGAGACAGCGTGGCCATCATTACGCCATTCGTGCAGGTCGGAACTTACCCGACAAGGAATTTCGCTACCTTAGGACCGTTATAGTTACGGCCGCCGTTTACCGGGGCTTCGATCAAGAGCTTCGACCGAAGTCTAACCCCATCAATTAACCTTCCGGCACCGGGCAGGCGTCACACCGTATACGTCATCTTACGATTTTGCACAGTGCTGTGTTTTTAATAAACAGTTGCAGCCACCTGGTATCTGCGACTCTCATCAGCTCCATCCGCGAGGGACTTCACCATCAAGAGCGTACCTTCTCCCGAAGTTACGGTACCATTTTGCCTAGTTCCTTCACCCGAGTTCTCTCAAGCGCCTTGGTATTCTCTACCCGACCACCTGTGTCGGTTTGGGGTACGATTCCTTACAATCTGAAGCTTAGAGGCTTTTCCTGGAAGCATGGCATCAATGACTTCACACCCGTAGGTGCTCGACGTCGTGTCTCAGCCTTAAAGAGAGCCGGATTTACCTAACTCTCAAGCCTACGCACTTGAACCTGGACAACCGTCGCCAGGCCCACCTAGCCTTCTCCGTCCCCCCATCGCAATTGTAAGAAGTACGGGAATATTAACCCGTTTCCCATCGACTACGCTTTTCAGCCTCGCCTTAGGGGTCGACTTACCCTGCCCCGATTAACGTTGGACAGGAACCCTTGGTCTTCCGGCGGGGAGGTTTTTCACCCCCCTTGTCGTTACTCATGTCAGCATTCGCACTTCTGATACCTCCAGCATGCTTTACAACACACCTTCAACGGCTTACAGAACGCTCCCCTACCCAATACGATAAATCGCATTGCCGCAGCTTCGGTTTACAGCTTAGCCCCGTTACATCTTCCGCGCAGGCCGACTCGACTAGTGAGCTATTACGCTTTCTTTAAATGATGGCTGCTTCTAAGCCAACATCCTAGCTGTCTGAGCCTTCCCACATCGTTTCCCACTTAGCTGTAATTTGGGACCTTAGCTGGCGGTCTGGGTTGTTTCCCTCTCCACGACGGACGTTAGCACCCGCCGTGTGTCTCCCGGATATTACTTACTGGTATTCGGAGTTTGCAAAGGGTTGGTAAGTCGGGATGACCCCCTAGCCTTAACAGTGCTCTACCCCCAGTAGTATTCGTCCGAGGCGCTACCTAAATAGCTTTCGGGGAGAACCAGCTATCTCCGAGTTTGATTGGCCTTTCACCCCTAGCCACAAGTCATCCGCTAATTTTTCAACATTAGTCGGTTCGGTCCTCCAGTTGATGTTACTCAACCTTCAACCTGCCCATGGCTAGATCACCCGGTTTCGGGTCTATATCCAGAGACTGAACGCCCAGTTAAGACTCGGTTTCCCTACGGCTCCCCTATATGGTTAACCTTGCCACTGAATATAAGTCGCTGACCCATTATACAAAAGGTACGCAGTCACCCCACAAAGGAGGCTCCTACTGCTTGTACGTACACGGTTTCAGGTTCTATTTCACTCCCCTCACAGGGGTTCTTTTCGCCTTTCCCTCACGGTACTGGTTCACTATCGGTCAGTCAGGAGTATTTAGCCTTGGAGGATGGTCCCCCCATATTCAGACAGGATAACACGTGTCCCGCCCTACTCGATTTCACTGAACATGCGCTGTCGGCTACGGGGCTATCACCCTGTTTCGCGGTCCTTTCCAGAACCTTCACCTGACGCATGTAAAGCTTAAGGGCTAATCCAATTTCGCTCGCCGCTACTATCGGAATCTCGGTTGATTTCTTCTCCTCGGGGTACTTAGATGTTTCAGTTCCCCCGGTTCGCCCTGTTAACCTATGTATTCAGTTAACAGTAACTGCTTATGCAGTTGGGTTTCCCCATTCGGAAATCTCAGACTCAAGTGGCTGTTACTGCCTAATCTGAGCTTATCGCAAGTTACTACGTCCTTCATCGCCTCTGACTGCCAAGGCATCCACCGTGTACGCTTAGTCACTTAACCATACAACCCGAAGGAGTTTCGGGTTGTTGTTAAACAACCTAGGTGTCACACATTTAATTTACATGAGTGTGTGACTGATTTTGCCGGACTCAATTTGAAGACTTACTGAAACAGTAAGCTTCGATACCAAGCACACTTGAATGTGTTTGTTGGTGTATTCCATTTAGGAATACATTGAGAACTTTACAAACAACAATAAATTGTTGTTTTGTCAGCTTTCCAAATTGTTAAAGAGCAAGATTCGTATCTCTTTCGAGATGAACCATTTCTAAGAACACTTAAGTAAATGTGCTTAAAGATGGTGGAGCTAAGCGGGATCGAACCGCTGACCTCCTGCATGCCATGCAGGCGCTCTCCCAGCTGAGCTATAGCCCCACGAATCTCTTAAACTAAACCGTATCAATCTGTGTGAACACTCATCGCAATAATCATTCGTATAAGGAGGTGATCCAGCGCCAGGTTCCCCTAGCGCTACCTTGTTACGACTTCACCCCAGTCATGAACCACAAAGTGGCAAGCGTCCTCCCGAAGGTTAAACTACCTGCTTCTTTTGCAGCCCACTCCCATGGTGTGACGGGCGGTGTGTACAAGGCCCGGGAACGTATTCACCGTGGCATTCTGATCCACGATTACTAGCGATTCCGACTTCATGGAGTCGAGTTGCAGACTCCAATCCGGACTACGACGCACTTTTTGGGATTCGCTCACTTTCGCAAGTTGGCTGCCCTCTGTATGCGCCATTGTAGCACGTGTGTAGCCCTACTCGTAAGGGCCATGATGACTTGACGTCGTCCCCACCTTCCTCCGGTTTATCACCGGCAGTCTCCCTGGAGTTCCCGACATTACTCGCTGGCAAACAAGGATAAGGGTTGCGCTCGTTGCGGGACTTAACCCAACATTTCACAACACGAGCTGACGACAGCCATGCAGCACCTGTCTCAGAGTTCCCGAAGGCACCAAAGCATCTCTGCTAAGTTCTCTGGATGTCAAGAGTAGGTAAGGTTCTTCGCGTTGCATCGAATTAAACCACATGCTCCACCGCTTGTGCGGGCCCCCGTCAATTCATTTGAGTTTTAATCTTGCGACCGTACTCCCCAGGCGGTCTACTTAACGCGTTAGCTCCGAAAGCCACGGCTCAAGGCCACAACCTCCAAGTAGACATCGTTTACGGCGTGGACTACCAGGGTATCTAATCCTGTTTGCTCCCCACGCTTTCGCATCTGAGTGTCAGTATCTGTCCAGGGGGCCGCCTTCGCCACCGGTATTCCTTCAGATCTCTACGCATTTCACCGCTACACCTGAAATTCTACCCCCCTCTACAGTACTCTAGCCTGCCAGTTTCAAATGCAATTCCGAGGTTGAGCCCCGGGCTTTCACATCTGACTTAACAAACCACCTGCATGCGCTTTACGCCCAGTAATTCCGATTAACGCTCGCACCCTCCGTATTACCGCGGCTGCTGGCACGGAGTTAGCCGGTGCTTCTTCTGCAGCTAACGTCAAAGAATACCGCTATTAACGATATCCCCTTCCTCACTGCTGAAAGTACTTTACAACCCGAAGGCCTTCTTCATACACGCGGCATGGCTGCATCAGGCTTGCGCCCATTGTGCAATATTCCCCACTGCTGCCTCCCGTAGGAGTCTGGACCGTGTCTCAGTTCCAGTGTGGCTGATCATCCTCTCAGACCAGCTAGGGATCGTCGCCTTGGTGAGCCCTTACCTCACCAACTAGCTAATCCCACCTGGGCATATCCTGACGCGAGAGGCCCGAAGGTCCCCCTCTTTGAGCCGAAGCTATCATGCGGTATTAGCCATCGTTTCCAATGGTTATCCCCCACATCAGGGCAATTTCCCAGGCATTACTCACCCGTCCGCCGCTCGCCGCCCAACAAATTCCCCGAAGGTTCAATGTTGTCGCTGCCGCTCGACTTGCATGTGTTAGGCCTGCCGCCAGCGTTCAATCTGAGCCATGATCAAACTCTTCAATTTAAGATTTTGTGGCTCAATGAATACTGACTTCAAATTACCTTAGTAATTCAAAGCTATTATCGTTCCAACAGAACGATAATGAATTGACTGTGCCGATACCGAAGTATCGATTGGTCACTCAGTTCATTGATACCTAAGTTGATTCTTTAGAATCATCTTCGATTATCATCAACGAGTGCCCACACAGATTGATAGGTTTATATTGTTAAAGAGCTTTGCTTTTCGAAGCTTTCTTCTCAAAGCGGACGGCCATTTTAGCGAGTTAACTTAGCGAGTCAACAACTTTTTTATTTAATTTTCTTTAGGTTAAGAAATCAAATTTGCCGTCGTGTTGCCTTGCTTTCTTATGCAGAATTGCCTGACAACGGATGCGCATTATAGGGAGGAAAAAACGCTTGGCAATAGCAAATCAGCCAAAAACTTCGCTTTTCTGACTGACCGCCTAAATAAACGCCAAAGTGGATTTTTAGTGAACGAAATGACCGAAATTAAATGCCTAATGCTGCGACTTTACGGTTGAGCGCTCGCACCGATTCACGAACATTGGCGACCAACTCTTGATAAGCATCTTCATCGCTTGCTTGATAAACCCGTTTACCATTGATGAAAGTGGCTTTAATTTGAGCTGGTTCTCCGCACACAACTGGCGCACTGATCTCAGAGTGACATCCTGCCATGCGAGGCTGCTGAATGTCATAGAGAACCAAATCGGCCACTGCTCCCTCTCTTATATATCCAAGATGATCGAACCCGACCATTGATGCGCCCCCTGCACTGGCCCATTCAATGACACCGTTCACGGACGTCGCAGCCGCGCCATGTTGAGCGCGGTGCAATAACCAAGTCAGATTTAGCTCTTGCAGCATTGACCCCGATTCTGCTGATGCCGATCCATCCACACCGATAGAAATCGGCATCCCCGCTTTCGCCATGTCGATAACCGGCGCGATCCCACTTCCCAAACGACAATTGGATGTTGGGCAATGCGCAATCCCCGTTTGGGTGTTCGCTAACAAGGCAATATCTGCGTGTGTAGCTTTGACTAAGTGAGCAAACCACACATCCTCCCCCAACCAATCACAACGTTGTGCAAACTCCACCGCGCTACAACCGTATTTCGCCATCGCTTGTTGATTATCAAACTCGACTTCTAAGAGGTGGGAGTGCATCCGTAACTGATGAGCGCGCGCATACTCCGCCAACATTTTCAGATCATCGGGAGTCGAGGAATGCACAATGCTGGTCGGAGCAACCACCAGACGTCGCATCGCGTTCTGTTCATCTTGATGATAGCGCCGGCGCGAATGATCTAAACGCGCCAACATCATCTCTAACGATTCTGGCTCGACGCCTGCTTTAGCCAAGCCTTTATGGCTGCCTTTGACCGTTGCTCCCCCTCGACAGAGCACAAATCGAATCCCCATCTCTTCAGCGGCTTGCCAGACCGCATCTTCGACTTCCTGCGAACTGTTGGCATGATAAAGGTAATGATGATCGGCGCAGGTTGTGACGCCAGAACGAAGCAATTCGTAGAAACCCAATTTCGCCGCGCAATACATAATCTCTGGTGTGATCTGCGGCCAATAGCGATACGGAACATGAGCCAGCCACTCGCCGAGACCATCATTTAAACCAGCGGGGATCCCTTTCAACACGGATTGTGCCAAGTGATGATGGGTATTCACGAAACCGGGATAAACCACACAACCTCGGGCATCGACGACATGTTCATGATGAGAAGGCAGCAGGTCGCTCCCCAGCTCGGTGATAATGCCATCTTGAATGCGGATGTCCTGATGACCAGACTGGGAATAGATGGCGCTTGCCTGTTTGATGAGATAGTTCATGCTCACTTCCTTATAAGAATACCAAACCCATGATGGGCGTTCTCATGAGCAATGCCCCGGAGCGTTCCTCCTGACCGCTTCTACTCACATCCTTTGTTTCAACGTCAACCAAGCTGTATACAATGCAAATCACAGACCAGCTTCAACACCTGCAAAATCGAACGAAAAAAGAATAAGTTGCACCATAACAGTGAAAAATACGCTCAATTGGTGTGCACAAACACCGCTCATCACTCCATGCAGAGGGCTCATTGTATACAAGCATCGATTGAAACAAACATCGGCCAGACAAGCGATTGTTAATAAAAGGTTATCAATTCAGCCATTGGTTTAATGCTGTGGCACGCCCCTTGCTCTGGTCATAGACACCATTCGTGAGTAGAAGCGGTTAGATGTCGTGATGGCATCGGGACATTGCTCATAGTTCGTCAAAGGCGATGCATCCTCGCCTTTGACAGTGCAAAGGAAGACACGGAGTAACTATGAAGACACCTATTTCACACCTCAAAACAGTAACACTATCCCTCTCATTGGCGTGTGCCTCAGCAAGCTCTTGGGCAGCAGACAAAGTCACCTTTCAGCTCGACTGGCTACCCGGTGGAGACAAAGCGCCGGTGTATGTCGCCGTGCAGCAAGGCTTTTTCGCCGAGCAAGATCTCGATGTCACCATTTTACAGGGCAAAGGCTCAACCGATGCGATCACCAAAGTCGCAACAGGCACAGCCGACATCGGTTCTTCTGACATCGTGGCATTGCTGGTCGCCAAAGCAAATGACAACGTACCGGTCAAAGCCATTTATTCACTGTTTAGCAAAGCGCCTTACGCGTTTTATGCCTTGGATGACTCGGCGATCACCGGCATCAAGGATGTCGCGGGCAAAACCATCGTGACTTCGCCATTCACATCAGCCAATGTTTTTTTACCACTGATGCTGAAAAAAAATGGCATTGATGACAGCAGCGTCAAAGTGCTCAAAGCCGATCCTGGCGCACTCAACCCCATGCTGATCACCGGTCAATCGGACATCATGATTTCATGGATGACCGATGCGGTGAAAAACCAGCAGCAAGCTGAACAGGCGGGGAAAAAACTCACCGTGCTGCCTTGGTATGACGCCGGACTGGAGTTCTACTCTTCATCGATCATCGCCAGCGACCGCTTTCTTGCCAATCAACCCGATGTCGCTCGCCGTTTTGTCGCCGCTTATGCCAAAGCCGTCGCTTATACGTGGGCCAATCCCGAACAAAGCGCCGCTGACGTGCACAAAATGGTCCCCGAAGTCGACACCGCTCAAGCCGCAGATACCATCCGTTCGATTCGTGGATTGGTCTTGAACGAAGTCAGTGAACGCGATGGCGTCGGCGTCTTTACACCAAATCGACTGGCTGAAACTTGGAAATGGACCGCAGAAGCGCAGAACATCGCCCTCGATAAGCTCGATCCGGAAAGCGCCATTTCGCGCGACTTCTATTAAGGAGCACATCATGCAGCCATTCGTCTCATTTCGTCACATCGGGCACACTTACACCAGTGAACACAGCGCGGTCACGGTGCTCAATAACGTGACTTTTGACATCAATAAACATGAATTCGTCGCCATTGTTGGCCCGTCCGGGTGTGGTAAATCGACATTGCTGCGCCTGCTGTCCGGGTTGATTCACCCCACCCAAGGTGACATTCAAGTGTTTGGTCATCCTGTCTCGGGGCCGCGTGAAGACATCGGCATCGTCTTTCAAAAGCCGACACTGCTGCCGTGGAAAAATGTACTGGATAACGTCCTGTTTCCGCTACAGCATAAATTTGGCCACGTCAGCGCGAAAGATCGTCAATTGGCCACCGAGCTTTTGGACAAAGTCGGCCTGAGTGAGTTTGCCACCAGCCTACCGAATCAGCTCTCCGGCGGGATGCAGCAACGGGTTGGGATTGCGCGAGCACTGCTGCTCAACCCTGACATTCTGATCATGGATGAGCCGTTCTCCGCCCTTGATGCATTAACCCGTGAAGAGATGGGCTTTGAGCTGCAACGCCTGTGGCTGGAAAAACCCAAAACCGTTCTTTTTATTACCCACTCGATTTCGGAAGCGGTATTGCTAGCGGATAAAGTGCTGGTGATGGGACCTCGTCCCAGCACGGTGCTGGAAGAAATCACGATAAACCTGCCGCGCCCACGCACCATCAATACCCTAAAAGAGACGGATTTCGGGCGCTATACCAATCGGATTCGTGAGTATTTTTATCGACCACCGCATGACGACTCTGCCACCGAAAATGCTGAGAAAGTCACACCGCTGCATCGCACTGTTGCTTGAGCCCATCTGCACTAAGGATTCATTATGAAAGGATTACTCGCGAAGCGGTCGCAGAACTGGCTGCCGTTATTGGCCATGCTCACGCTCCTCCCGATATGGGAAGGGGTCTGCCATCTGTTTGCCGTGCCAACCTTTATTCTTCCTGCGCCATCCGACATCGCGCTGGCATTTACCCAAGTGTCCGCCGAACGCTGGCTCGACAATCTTTGGGCCACGCTGAGGATTGCACTGTTTGGTTTTGCCCTGTCGTTCGCACTCAGCATCCCGCTGGCGATCATGATGGTCAATTCTAAGTTTTTAACCCGTGCCATCTTCCCGCTGCTGGTTGTGATTCAGTCCACGCCCGTGGTCGCCATCGCGCCACTACTGATCGTGATCTTGGGCACTGGCGATGCCCCGCGCTTGGCCATCACCTGCCTGATCACCTTTTTTCCTCTGGTGGTGTCTGCCACCACAGGCATGCTGGCCACGCCGCCGGAACTGATTGAGTTATCGCGCTCACTCAACGTCAGCAACCATAAGACCATCTGGCAGATTCGCCTGCCTTATGCCATTCCACACATTTTCAGCGGCGTAAAAGTTGCGATCACGTTAGCCGTGATCGGCTCGGTGATTGCCGAATTTGTCGCCGCCGAAAAAGGGCTCGGCTACTTAGTACAGTTCTCCACTTCATATTTCAAAATCCCCCAAGCTTTTGCGGCACTGGTGTTTCTCTCCGTGGTGAGCATGGTGCTATTCAAATCGGTCAGTTGGATTCAGAAAGGCTACTTTGCTTGGAGCCTGAGTGATGAAGAAAAACAACGATAAGGACATAACATGCTCAACCCAACCCTCGATTACCGCTGGCTACGCCACAGTTTTGCGCTGGCAGAAGATGCCAAATCGCGCGGCATTCACCCTTTTGCTGCCGTACTGGTCGATGCCAACGGCGAGATCTTACTTGAGCAAATCAACGGCTATCTGCCTGATTTGGATATGACCGGACACGCCGAGCGGCTGATCATGACGCAAGCGAGCAAGTTGTATCGTCCCGACTTTCTCAACCAATGCACGCTGTATGTGTCCGCCGAACCCTGCGCCATGTGCGCGGGTGCGATTTACTGGGCTGGCGTCGGACGTGTCGTGTATGGCTTGAGCGAAACTCGTTTGAAAGCCTTGACGGGCAATCATCCGGAAAACCCAACCTTAGCGCTACCGTGTCGAATCGTATTTGAATCCGGACAGCGTACAACAGAAGTGCACGGGCCACTCTTAGAGGCGGAAGCCGAGCAAGTCCAGCACGGCGCTTGGTAAGCGCGATCATTCATCTTAACCCCGGAGTAGAAGCGGTCTGCAATCTCGATGATTGCTGGACATTGCTCCAATCACACGCACATGCTGAATTGGAGAAATAACAATGACTCAACACGCTTATGCACTCGAAGAACTCAACTTCGAAACGACCCTTGGCGGGCGCGGCACCGAAGCAGAACTCGGCGCCATTCCACTCATCGACTTGTCAGATTTTGATACCCGCCGTGACGCGATCAGCGAACAACTGTGGCAAGCGGCCACAGAGGTCGGCTTCTTTCAATTGATCCATCACGGCATCACACACAGCGATATACATCAGGCATTTGCCCTCAGTGAGCAGTTCTTTGCACTGCCAGCTGAGCAAAAGCAACGCTTTCCGCTCAAAGCGGGGCTCAATGCAGGCTGGGAATTTCGTCAGCAAGTCCGCCCATCGACGGGTTTGGCGGATCAAAAGGAGTCTTACCAAATCACGCTGCCACACATGGATACGTTGTGGCCAGAGCAAGATTTGGTGGCCAATTTTCAGTCACACCTACTGAGTATGGAGTATCAGGCATGGCAGTTAGGGATGAAGATTCTCTCTTGCTTTGCCGACAAGTTAGGCTTTGAGCGGGACTTTTTTACTCGAGCGCATCAACGTGATTCAGCGCATTACCTCAGCACGCTGCGCATGCTGCACTATTTGCCGATGAGTGATATTCCTGCGAAGGGCGATTATTGGCGCGCGGGCGCGCACACCGATTTCGATTGTTTAACCTTGGTGTTTCAACAGGAGCATCAAGGTGGATTGCAAGTCGCCGCAGGCAAAGACGCTCAGCAAAACTTGGTGTGGAGCAATGTAACCCCGCAAACTGGTGTCATTACCTGCAATATCGGCGACATGTTGATGCGCTGGAGCGATGACGAATTGAAATCGACCTTGCACCGCGTGCGCATGCCAACCGCCGAGGAAAATCAGGGCTCACGCTACAGCATGGCCTTTTTCTGCCAGGCGAACCGCGATCAGGTGATTCAAGGCCCGAAACAAACCTATCCTCCCATCACCGCGCAGGATTATTTAAAGATGCGCCTCAACGCTAATTTCGCTTAATCCGCTTCACCGAACCAAGGCACCACCGGCCTCTGTTATGGTGAGCGCACTGCAAAAAGAAAGCCACGCAAATGCGTGGCTTTTACTCTTATGATCAATTATTGCGATGCGGTGATGTTGCCATCGTTCACATCGAGTTTGATTGGCGTCCCCGGCAGGAATGTTCCCGCCAGAATTGATTTCGCCAATGGGTTTTCCACATTTTGTTGAATTGCCCGTTTCAATGGACGCGCACCGTATACCGGATCGAAGCCCACTTGCGCAATCAGATCCAACGCTTCGTCGCTGACTTGCAGTTCGAAGTCTTTTTCCAGCAGACGTTTACGCAGGCGTTCCAACTGAATCGATGCGATGGATTTAATGTGTTCACGACCCAGTGGGTGGAAGACCACGGTTTCATCCACACGGTTGAGGAACTCAGGGCGGAAATGTTTACTCACCACTTCCATCACCTGCTCTTTGATGCCCTGGTAATCCAGTGACGCAAAGTTTTCCTGAATGCGTGACGAACCGAGGTTCGATGTCATGATCACCACCGTATTGCGAAAATCAACCGTGCGACCCTGACCATCGGTTAAACGGCCATCATCCAGCACCTGCAACAGAATGTTGAACACATCCGGATGCGCTTTTTCCACCTCATCCAGCAAAATCACGGAGTACGGTTTACGGCGCACCGCTTCGGTCAGATAACCGCCTTCTTCATAACCCACATAACCTGGAGGCGCACCGACCAAACGAGCCACAGAGTGTTTCTCCATGAACTCCGACATATCAATCCGCACCATGGCATCTTCACTGTCAAACATGAAGTTGGCGAGGGTTTTACACAGTTCGGTTTTACCCACACCAGTTGGACCTAAGAACAGGAACGAACCAATTGGACGGTTTGGATCCGACAGACCCGCACGGCTACGACGAATCGCGTTCGCGACCACTTCCACCGCTTCAACCTGACCAATCACACGTTGGTGCAACACGTCTTCCATGCGCAGCAGTTTTTCTTTTTCTGCTTCGAGCATTTTGGCCACAGGAATACCGGTCTGTTTAGAAAGAACTTCGGCAATCTCAGCATCGGTAACTTTGTTACGCAGTAGCGTCATCTCTTGCATTTCTGCTTGCGCGGCCAAGTCGAGTTGTTTTTCCAGCTCAGGAATGCGGCCGTATTGCAACTCAGACATGCGGCTTAAATCGCCGGCACGACGCGCCACTTCGAGATCCAAACGCGCTTGTTCCAGTTCGGATTTAATGTGTTGAGTGCCTGACAACGCCGCTTTTTCCGCGTTCCACACTTCTTCCAGCTCAGCGTAATCCCGCTCTTTTTCCTGCAACTCTTCATTGAGGATGTTGAGACGTTTTTCACTCGCTTCATCGTGTTCATTGCTCAGCGCTTGCTGCTCAATTTTCAGTTGAATGATCTTACGTTCCAGCTTATCGAGCGCTTCCGGTTTGGAGTCCATCTGCATACGAATGCTAGAGGCCGCTTCATCGATCAAGTCGATGGCTTTATCGGGCAACTGACGATCAGACACATAACGATGCGACAACGTTGCCGCCGCCACGATGGCTGGGTCGGTAATTTCAACGTGGTGGTGCAGCTCATAACGCTCTTTCAAGCCCCGCAAAATCGCCACGGTGTCTTCCACGCTCGGTTCATCCACCAGCACTTTTTGGAAACGACGTTCCAGCGCCGGATCTTTTTCGATGTACTGACGGTATTCATCCAATGTGGTCGCGCCGACGCAGTGCAGTTCACCACGTGCCAAAGCGGGTTTGAGCATGTTACCGGCATCCATCGAACCTTCACCTTTCCCTGCGCCCACCATGGTGTGCAGTTCGTCGATGAACAGAATGATGTTGCCTTCTTCTTTCGCCAGTTCATTTAGAACGGATTTCAAGCGCTCTTCAAACTCACCGCGGTATTTCGCCCCTGCAACCAACGCGCCCATGTCCAAAGACAGCACACGGCGACCACGCAGGCCTTCCGGCACTTCGTTATTAATGATGCGCTGCGCAAGACCTTCCACAATGGCGGTTTTACCGACGCCCGGCTCACCAATAATGACCGGGTTATTTTTGGTACGACGCTGCAGCACTTGAATGGTACGACGAATTTCATCGTCACGCCCAATCACTGGATCCAGCTTGCCTTGTTCAGCCCGTTCGGTCAGATCGATGGTGAATTTTTCCAGCGCTTGGCGCAGCTCTTCCGCATTCGGATCATTGACCTTTTGACCACCACGGATCTTTTCGATCGCCGCGGTCACTTTTTTCTCGGTCAAACCGAAATCTTTCAGCAACTGGCCCAAAGGACCTTTGTCTTCCAATGCCGCCAACAGGTAAATTTCAGACGAGATGTAGGCATCCTGACGCTTTTGCGCCACCTTGTCACACAGATTAAACAGCGTCCCCAACCCACTGGAGAGCTGCACGTCGCCACCAATGCCGCTCACTTTGGGCAGACGATCTAACATCTCGCCCAGCTTTGAGCGCAGTTGCATCGCATCCACATCCAACATCGTCAACAAAGGACGAATTGGACTGCCGTTTTGATCAAGCAACGCTACCATCAGGTGCACGGGTTCGATGTATTGATGATCTCGCCCGAGCGCGAGTGACTGAGCGTCGGAAATCGCTATTTGAAATTTACTGGTAAATCTGTCAAGACGCATAACAACCTTCCTAACCTCGTCTGAGATAAACTAACAACGTTAAGAAAGATGGTTACGCAGGGGGAAATTTTCAAGTGAAGACCATTAACTTTATCGGGTTTAATTTGCTTCAATCCAGATAAAGCTGGCCTGACGGCCGGTCACGCCATCGCGGCGGTAAGAATAAAATTGATCGGCCTGTTGATAGGTACACAGACCGTTGTCGAACACAGCGTCAATGCCAAGCTGACGCAGACGCAAACGCGTCAGGTGATTCATATCAGCCCACCATTTTCCCGTTTGATGACCGGGTTTAAACGCAAGGTGTGCGTGGTCATCATGCGCACTGAACGCGGCCAATACATCATCACCCACTTCAAACGCTTGCGGGCCAATGGCCGGCCCCAACCACACCACCACATCGTCATTGGCAAACTGTGTCAGCGCCTGTTCGACAATGCCCGCAGATAAGCCGCGCCACCCCGCGTGCACCGCAGCAACTTTCGTCCCTTGGGTGTTGGCGATCAACACAGGCAAACAATCGGCGGTCATTGCAGAGCACACCACGTTTGGCGCTTGAGTCCAAACACCATCCGCATCCAACACTTGAGCCGTCGGCGCGTCCACTTCCACGACCACGGTGGAGTGTGTTTGATTGAGCCATATCGGCGCGCTGGGCATGCCTGCTTGCTGCTGCAACCAATAGCGATTGCGCTCAACCCGATGTGGATCATCCCCAACGTGCATGCCCACATTCAACCCATCGTAAGGCGGCAGAGAAAAACCGCCAACTCGGGTTGAAGAGAGCGCCTTCACCGAAACCGGTGCAGGCCAGCGAGGGATAATCCAACTCATCGATCAATACTCTTCTGAATGGTTCAGTTGAGCGTCTTCACGCAACGCTTCGGTCATTTCAACCATGTCATCCGGCACTGGCGCGTGGAATTCCAACGGTTCACCGGTGATAGGGTGTTCAAAACGCAGCATGACTGCGTGCAGCGCCTGACGATCGAAACCACGAATCATGTCCGTCAGCTCTTGCGTCGCCCCTTTAGGAATCCGCGCACGGCCGCCGTAGGCAGTGTCGCCCAACAGTGGGTGTTGCAAATACGCCATGTGAACACGAATCTGGTGCGTACGACCGGTTTCCAGACGCAGGCGAATTCGCGTGTGCTCGCGGAAATGTTCCGCCACACGGTAGTGAGTAACAGCCGGTTTACCCAGCGGGCTCACCGCCATCAGTGTACGTTTGGTTGAGTGACGGCCAATCGGCTTATCAATCATACCGCCCGCCGTCATTTTACCGATCGCGATCGCTTCGTATTCACGGGTAATGTTTCGTTTTTGCAGTTCACGCACTAAACGCGTTTGCGCCGGAACCGTCTTCGCCACCACCATCAAACCCGTGGTATCTTTATCCAGACGATGCACGATACCCGCACGTGGCACTTCAGCAATCGGTGGAAAATGGAACAGCAATGCGTTAAGCACGGTGCCGTCTGGCGTACCAGCGCCCGGGTGCACCACCAAGTCTCGCGGTTTGTTGATCACGATAATGTCGTCATCTTCATAAACGATATTCAATGGAATATCTTGAGCTTCCCAGCGTTGTTCATCTTCCAGTTCAGCCTGAACCGTGATCGCTTCACCGCCCATCACTTTGGTGCGAGGTTTGGTCACCACGTTGCCGTTGACCATGACTTTGCCTTCCAACAACCATTCTTTCAGGCGTGAACGGGAAAAATCGGTAAATAATTCAGCCACAGCTTGGTCTAAACGCTGACCAAGCTGGCTTTCTTTTACTGTTTGAGTTAATTCAATCTGCTGAGCCATATCGAACTTTTTTAAAAACCGTGAGACTAATAGCCACTAGTGTGGAAAAATATGGCGCCATTGTATCTGTTACTGCCAAGAAAGTAACGAAACGTTTTGCGGAGCGCCGACGCTCCAAGTGTATAAGCTTTAATTGCAAGGAACTCACTCCTGACATGAAATACCAAACTTTATCAGGCTTACTCGCGTTATCTCTTCTGGCTGGCTGTTCCAGTAATAAAGAGATTGTTCCGGACGTCCCGCCGGCACAGTTGTACACCGAAGCCCAAACCTCGCTGCAAGGCGGTAACTGGATGACGGCGATTGAAAAGCTTGAAGCTTTGGATTCTCGCTACCCGTTTGGTGCTTACTCCGAGCAAGTTCAATTGGATCTGATTTACGCTTACTACAAAAACGATGATCTCGCGTTAGGTCTCGCGACCATTGAACGGTTTATGCGACTCAACCCCACCCACGAGAAAATGGACTGGGTGCTGTACATGCGCGGTTTATCGCACATGGCGCAAGACCGTAACTTTATGCACGACCTGTTCAACGTCGATCGCAGTGACCGCGATCCAGAGCCAGTGAAAGCAGCCTTTGCCGATTTCAAACGCCTGCTGCAACGTTACCCCAATAGTTCGTACGCCGAAGACGCGCAGCGCCGCATGTTTGCGCTGAAAAATCGCCTCGCCGACTACGACTTAGCCACCGCAGATTTCTACCTGCGCCGTGAAGCCTGGATTGCGGCCATCAACCGCACTCAGGAATTGCAAAAAACCTATCCTGATACTGAAGCAGCACGTAAATCGCTCAAAATTCAGTTGCAGGCATACAAGGAGCTGGGGCTAAAAGATTCCATCGCCCGCACTCAGCAACTGATGGAACTCAACCCAGAGTAATCCTCGACATCATGAGAAAAAGCCACTGCTTGCAGTGGCTTTTTTTGTGGCCGAACGTTGCCGTTTTTGCCGTTCGTTCATACACTTAAAGCCGACCTAAAATGCAAAAGGAGCGGCATTTTGCGTTTATTGAACATGGCACTGTTCGCCTTGGCGTGTTGCCTTGGTTGGCCAGCCCACAGTTTGGAACTCTCCCCATTAAGCGCCAAACCCTACACCGGAGATTGGCCCGTCCTGAAAGACAAAGGCACTCTGCGTGTCGTGGTTTCGGCCGACTTAGGGTTTTATTACGTGGAAGGCGGTCGCCCCAAAGGGATTGGCGCCGAACTGCTGTACCATTTTGAACAATACTTGAAAAAGCAATCGCCGTATGTGCACGTACAGATCATTCCCGTGCTGCGTGATGAACTCATCCCCAGTGTTGAACGCGGCTTTGCTGATCTCGCGGTCGCCAATTTAACCATCACGCCCCATCGGCTCCAGCAAGTCGATTTCAGCGCTCCCCTGACCAAAGATCTGCAAGAATTTGTCATCACCAGTAAAGCCGCGGCGCCGATCAGCACCCTTGAACAATTAAGCGGACGCCAAATTTGGCTGCGTGAAAGTTCCAGTTATTGGGACAGCATTCAAGCCGTCAACGCCACATTGCGCGCGATGAAGCGTCCGCTCGTTGAGGTACATTTTATTGATGAAGCACTGCAAGACTATGAGCTGCTGGAAATGGTCAATGCCGGCCATGTTGCCGCCACGGTGCTCGACAGCCACAAAGCCGAGCTATGGCAGCATGTGATGGAAAATATTCAGGTACACAGCGAACTTCCGCTGCGGGAAAATGGCCAAATCGCTTGGGCGCTGCGAAAAGAGAGCCCGAAGCTGAAAACGCTCATCAACCAATATCTGAAAACCGTCAAATCGGGCACCTTGCTGGGCAACGTCATTTATAGCAAATACATTGATGACACACGCTGGCTGACCAAAGCACTCAACCCACAAAAACTCGCCAAGCTCGCGCAACTGAGGCAAATCTTTACTCATTATTCGAACCAGTACGCATTCGAAGATTTGATGATGGCGGCACAAGCGTTTCAGGAATCTGGCCTCGACCAACGCAAAATCTCGCCTAAAGGGGCCATCGGTATCATGCAAGTGCTGCCGACCACCGCTCAAGATCCAAACGTCAACATTCCGCACATCGATCAAGTCGACAACAACATTCATGCTGGCATCAAGTACATGCGCTTTATCAAGGACCGTTATTTCACCGATCCACACATCAGCCCCGATGATCAGGTGTACTTTGCCCTCGCCGCCTACAATGCTGGCCCGGCGAGCATCAACCGAATGCGGCGCTTGGCCCAAAAACACGGCTTTAATCCCAACGTCTGGTTTAAACATGTTGAAGTGATCACGCGGCGCAACATTGGCAAAGAGCCGATTCGCTACGTCTCAAACATCAGCCGTTACTACGTGGTGTACAAACAACTGGATGCCTTGCAGCGTGCCAAGGTCGAAAATCAAAGCGCAAATTTGGATGAGGCAACCGACAACGAACCGATGGCGCCCTAATTGACGATCAAGTTCACAAAAAAAGTTGCTCAGGAAACATACAGGAGGATTTAATGGGCCGAGGATATGCCCTAAAAATGGGAAGATTTTCAGTCAATTACTCTTCCAATTTAGCCAACTTCATCAGAATCTCAAGCTTTTTCGCTCGTCTGTTTCACGACTCTTTGCGGAAGATCACGTTTGGTTTCAAAGCCAAAAACACACACGCGTAAATTGATCTGAATCACATTCTTTTAGTTTGGGATGAGTAATCTGAAGTTAACCCACAAGGGATGCAACAGAGGAAAAAGCACTATGCAAATGAACATCACTGGTAAAAACATCGAAATCACCTCTGCAATCCGCAATCACATTGAGAGCAAATTCAAAAAGCTGGAAAAATGGCAGGTGGACATCATCGGATGTCAGGCAAGTTTCAGTGAGGAACCAAACAAACAGAAAAAATTCGAAGCAACCGTCAGCATTCCAAAAGGACAATTAGTTGCCTCCGCTATCCACGAAGATCTGTATGCCGCTGTGAATGAGGTAGAACAAAAACTAGAGCGTCAACTGAATAAACTTCGTCACAAACCAGAGGCCCGTCGTACGGACAAACCTGAGCTGGAAGAAGAAGTGGAAGAGTAAAAGATACGGTTTCCAGAATAGCGCCTTCGGGCGCTATTTTTTTGCTTGACGCTCCCACCCCGCTTGCTTATTGTGTTGACTTATCAATCAACATTTTCCTCGGAAAAACATGACACTTCATTCCCTGTTCTTTTTTGACTTCTTTTTTCTCCAATAACCTTGGAGGCGTGCTCGTTTACGGAAGATAAGTCAAAAACGAACAGAAAGCCTCCCAACGGGAGGCTTTTTTATAAGGATAATTTACATGACAGACAGACAATACTCGCTCGAAGAGATTCGATTGCGCTTAAATGAACTTGATGACCAACTGCTGAGCCTGCTTTCAGAACGCCGTAAACTCAGCATTGAAGTGGCCAAAAGCAAAGTCGAAACCTCCAAACCCGTGCGTGACGCTGCACGTGAGCAGCAACTGCTTGTCAAATTGATCCACGCGGGCAAAGACAAATACCAACTTGATGCCCAGTACATCACCAAGCTCTTTCACACCATCATTGAAGATTCGGTTCTCCTGCAGCAGGCTTACTTACAAAATCTGGCGAACCCACAAAGTCGCAAACCGTTGGCGCGTGTGGCGTTTCTTGGCTCGAAAGGCTCCTACTCTCATCTGGCCACCCGTGAGTATTTCAGCCGTAAAAATACCGAACTCATTGAACTCAACTGCGATCAATTCAAAGAAGTCACCCGCACGGTGGAATCTGGCCATGCCGATTATGGCGTGCTGCCAATCGAAAACACCAGCTCCGGCTCCATCAATGAGGTGTACGACCTACTGCAACACACCACGCTGTATATCGTGGGTGAAATCACACAGCCGATTGAACACTGCTTGGTTGCGACAAAAGACATTCGTCTAGAAGATCTCAAAGTGCTGTATTCGCACCCGCAGCCACATCAGCAGTGCAGTGAATTTTTGGGCCGTCTCAAAGGGGTGAAACTGGAAACGTGCGCCAGCACCGCAGATGCCATGAAGAAAGTGCAAGAGCTCAACCGCACCGACGTCGCTGCGATTGGCAACGCATCCAGCGGCAAACTCTATGGCCTGCAAGCGATTCAAGGCAACATTGCCAACCAAACCGAAAACCACACCCGCTTTATCGTGGTGGCGCGCAAACCGGTTGAAGTCTCGGCGCAAATCCCAGCCAAAACCACGCTGATCATGTCCACGTCGCAAGAAGCGGGCTCCTTGGTCTCCACGCTCCTTGTGCTGCAACGCCTTGGCATCAACATGACCAAGCTGGAATCCCGCCCAATCATGGGCAATCCGTGGGAAGAGATGTTTTACGTCGATCTCTCCGCTCATCTGGATTCAGAAAACATGCAGCAAGCACTGATCGAATTGACGCGCCTCACGCGCCACCTCAAAGTACTGGGCTGCTACCCCAGCGAGAACGTCAAGCCAACCCAAGTCAAACTTGCTGAACGATAACTGAATCATACATTTGGCTGCAAACGCTGGCAGTTGCATATTGAAACCCTATAATAGCCACAACAAATTTCCACGTGTGGTGATACATGCACTGCCGGCGAGTTTTTGATTCGTCGCGCACTGGGCGAAGACAGCAATAGGATATCGAACCGGCGGAGCCGGGCGAACTCAAAACGGATGACGAAATCGATTTTCACGGCCTTGCTCGGGGGATGCGCCCTCTCAGCATCTGTCCAAAGTAGCGAACTCAACTTATATTTATGGGAAGACACGCTCTCTCCGCGAGTCGTCGATGCTTGGCATCAGCGCCATCCCGACACACCGCTCAACCTCTATCATTTCGATAACGATGACGAGCGCAGCTTGCTGATGCTCAAAAGCGTGCAGTTGCCTTTTGACGTGGTGGTGCTCGATAACGTCTCCGCCCACATTTTCTCTCGCCAAGATCTGTTTGAAGATTTGTCACACTTGCCCAACCGCGACAACAATGCGGCCAAATGGAATCAAGCGTGTGGCAGCCATGCCGTGCCCTATTTTTGGGGATACGTGGGCATTGCCTACCGTAAAAGCAAGCTGGCCGAGCCCCCCACCGATTGGTCGCAACTGGTGCACATTGCGCCGAACATGCGCGGCCACGTCGGGCTCATTTCCGATAGCGTCGAAACACTGCTGCCCACGCTATACAGCTTGGGGGTGTCACCGATTACCGATTCCATCGATGTACTCAAACAGGCGTATCTGGCACTGGAGCAATCCAATCCCAATATCTTGACCTACGAATATGCTCTGAGTTACGTTCGTAGCCATGCCGAAAACGACAATCTTTACATGGCATTAGCCTACAGTGGCGATCAATATTCGCTCAATCGTTTCTTTGCGAACGATGACTGGAGCTTTAGCCTGCCGCAAGGCCAACCTTATTTATGGGTAGATTGCATGGCGATCAACAGCCATTCCCTCTACAAGCCAGAGGCCAAAGCGTTTCTCGAATTCCTGATGCAACCAGAGATCGCTGCCATGAATGCCGCAGATATTCGAGGCGCAACGCCGAACCTGCGGGCCATGCATCTCTTGCCGCCCGAGTATCGCAACGATGCGACGCTGTTTCCCGCACCGGATCTCGTCGAACAAGGGATCATCGATAGCGAACTCTCGCCGGGCAATCTCAACGTCAGAGCCAAAATAATTAACAGTGTGATCAACCAACATGAAGCTCAACCATAGAATCCTTCTGCTGATTGCGCCGGTGATTCTGCTCAGTGCTGCAGCCTCCAGCTATATCATTTACACCAGCCAGAAAGATGCGTTGCTGAAACGGACCGACAGCTATTTGCAATTGAGCATGGAAAAGCTGGCCAGCCATTTCAGGCAAACGCGCGCCTTGGTCAACAGTTACTCCTTCACGCTCGCCAAAAGCGACATCATTCGCCACTACTTCTACTACGAACACAATCCCTACCGCGAATTAGAACTCGTGGACAATTTGCATCAAACCATCAGTATTCTTCAACCCAGCGATAGTCAGCATGTTGCGCTGTCGATCCTCGACGGTGACAAAAACATTCTCTACTACGCCGAGAACAGCTACGACCCGTTTGCTCAAATGGATCCGTTGGTCAAACAGTTCGTCGATCAGCGGTTCAATCAAACCGCGCGTACTTCCGATGTCAGCTACACCGAAAACTCAGCCGGTGAAGGCATATTGGTGCGTTACGACGTGCTGGATACCAAAACATTGCAAACGCCGCTGAGCTACAACCGCGACGAAGTCTTTTTTATCGTGGTGTATGTGGTGCTGGATAAATTTAACGCGCTGCGCCAACACATTGAATTTGATAACCAAAGCCCCATTTTCTTTCAAGACCATCCACCGCAAAACACGCAGCGTCTGACGCAGAGCGTCGAGCTGCAACCGGGCATGTACGCCATTTTGGACCCCGCGCCATTGCTGTTTCGTGACCGCTTGGCACGCATTCAAAAGGAGCTAATGCTGGCGTTTGGTTTCTCGGCACTGGTCACCGTGTTGCTGCTGCTGATCCTGCTCTACAAACATGTCATCAATCCGATTCTTCGCCTCGATAAGCAGCTACAAGAAGTTGAGAACAAACAGCGTAAGAACATTGAAATTCTGAACAGCCAAGATGAAATCGGCCGTCTCTCTTCACGCTTCTACGCCATGTATACCGAGCTCGACAGCACCTATCAACGCACCAAAACCTTGGCGGAATACGATCACCTGACCAAGCTGGCCAACCGCCGCCAATTTCAGGTGCAAGCGGAAAAAACTTTGCTGGAGACGCCGCGAAACAGCCATATCTGGGTGCTGTATATCGATTTGGATAACTTCAAATACGTCAACGACAAATACGGCCACCAGCTCGGCGACTCGCTGCTGGTCAGCTTTGCCGATCACGTACGCCGCTTGTGTGAGGAGTTCAACCAACAGCACTACACCTATAGTTTGGCCGCGCGTTTGTCCGGCGACGAATTTGCGATTGTGCTCTGCGCGCCAAGCCGCAAGGTCGATTGCGCGACTCAGTTTGCCCAGCGTCTGCTTGACCCGATGCAAAAACAGGACAACTCGCCACTGGGCCACTTTCCAATCACCGCCAGTATCGGCATCGCCACTTATCCAGAAGATGGCCAGCAGATTGAAAAACTGTTGCTTAACGCCGACACCGCGATGTATCAAGCCAAAAACGCGGGCAAAAACCAAGTGGCTTACTACTCTCAGCAGCTCGATGAGATCGTTCAGCGCCGCAACACGATTGAACGCGCGTTGCGCTTGGGGCATTTTGATCAAGAATTCAGTTTGGTCTATCAACCGTATTTCACCTGCTCAGGCCATCAAGTCGCTGGGTTTGAAGTGCTGCTGCGTTGGGAGTCCGAACAGTTGGGCGACGTCTCGCCGGATGAATTCATTCCAATTGCTGAACAAACCGGGTTGTTTGGCCAGATTGACCGCTGGGTGATTCAGTCCGCGTTTGCTGAACTCAATACGCTGCGCGAACAATTTACCCAGCCGATTCAAATCTCCATCAACCTCTCGTCGGCGGAGCTAGATTCCCAACACCTGGCGCAGTTTATCCACCAGCATGCGCAGCAACACCAAGTGGTGCCGCGCTGGGTCGACTTTGAAATTACTGAAACCTTTGCCGCCGACTCCAAGAGTTTCCCGCTGCTGCATGAGCTGTCCCGCTTGGGCTATGGCTTGACCATTGACGACTTCGGTTCGGGCTACACCTCCATTGCCCAACTGGTGCAGTACCCAGTGCAGAAAATTAAGTTCGACCGCGCATTTTTGGATACACTGATCGCCACCAACAAACAGAAAGTCATCAAACCCCTGATTGACTTGTGCCACTCCCAGCACATGAAAGTGACCGCGGAGGGCATCGAAAGTGAAACAATGCACCAGTGGCTGGCGAATTATCGCTGCGATTACATGCAGGGATACTTCTTTGGGAAACCCATGTCACTGAGCGAAGTTTGTGCCTGGCAACAACCGAATGAGATGACCCCGTCCTATGAAAAAAGTGATCATTGCTTCTCTTAACCCTGCGAAAATTCGTGCGGTGGAGAGTGCTTTTTCAACCGTATTTCCTGAACACACATTTGCCTTTGAAGGCATCAGCGTCCCGAGCGAAGTGGCCGATCAGCCGATGAGCGACCACGAGACCAAACTGGGCGCGCTCAATCGCGTGCGCAATGCCAAGCAACATCGTCCTGGCGCAGATTTCTACGTGGGGCTTGAAGCGGGCATTGATGCGGGAGTGACATTTGCGTGGATGATCATCGAATCGGACACACAGCGCGGTGAATCGCGCTCTGCCAGCTTGATGCTGCCACCTGAAGTGCTGCATCAACTGGCCGATGCCCATGAATTGGGCGATGTGATGGATGCGGTGTTTGGCACAGAGAACATCAAACAGAAAGGCGGCGCCATTGGCTTACTGACTCAGCATCACCTGACTCGCAGCTCGGTGTACCATCAGGCGCTGATTTTAGCGTTGATCCCGTTTACAAACCCCGACCACTTTCCCGCCAACCTGTAAGTGCAGGGATAAAAAAACCAGCCCCAAGGCTGGTTTTTTTATTTCAGAATTAATTGACTCAAGATGGCCCGATCGGCGTCAGAACGAGATTTCAGTTCGTTGGAGCCACGAGTAATTGTCGCAACACCGACCCGTAACATTTGACTCACCTGTCGTTGTGACATCTCACCTTTCAACAGTTCACAGAGAATATTGACCCTCGCCACCAACGCTTCGCGCTCATCTGGGGTCATTAACATCGTTAGCAGCATCGCGTGCTGCTCTTGGTCTGCGGCCTGTTTGACTAACGTCATCAACTGCGACCAGTCACTGTACTCAGGTTGTTGGGACATGATTGTACTCGTTGAGTGATACACGCCTCTATTGTAGAGAACACTCAAACAGAATCAATATTTTGTCTCCACCTCATGCTGATTTAAAAATGCACCGTCCACGCCCATCAAGTCACGGTAGTAGGTTTCAAACATCAAAATGTTCTGCACGTAGCCGCGTGTTTCTCGAAATGGAATCGCTTCGATGAAAGCGTATGCATCCAACTGGCCATCGGTTTCTTTGCGCCAACGGTCGACCCGTTGCGGGCCGGCATTGTACGCCGCAAAAGCAAAGATTCGATTGTTGTCATATCGTTCCAGCAAACCATTGAGATAATGGCTGCCGATTTCGATGTTCTTGCCGACTTGGTACAACTCATCCGCATCATCATACGTGAGCTGGTATTTCTTCGCCGTATAGCGCGCGGTCGCAGGCATGATCTGCATAATGCCACGAGCGCCCACAGGCGAGCGGGCTTCCGAATCCATTGCACTCTCCTGACGCGCAAGCGACATCAGCATGATCGGATCAATGCCGTGTTTTTCACCGTAGAAGTTAAACCACCATTGATGCGCCATCGGAAAGCGCAGCGTCATGTTGTCCCACATGCGTGCCGAAATCGAAGCCGTGACCGTCAGGTGATGCCAACGTTTACTTGCCGCATAGGCGGCCAACATCTCTTTTTCTTCCAGCGTGACGCGGCTGAGCAACCAGCTCCATTCACTTTTCGCCGCGGCAATTTTATCGCGATCAATCAGCTCTTGAATTCTCACCAGCGCCGTTTGATACGGTTTGACCTTGTTCGAATCGAGATCAAGCGTCGACACCGGATAATTCACCGATTGTTGCACCGCTTTGGCGGCCGCAACGCTGTAAAAATTGCGCTCCCCTAAAATCGCTTGCAGCCGTTTTATTCCCGCATCTTTGTGCCCAAGCGCCATGTCACTGCGACCGAGCCAATATTGCCAACGCGTGGTCGCTTGCTCTGCTGGAGGGAGTTGCTGAATCCAATCGGTCACGCCCTGCCAATCCACATGGCGTAGCGCCAAACGAATGCGGGTTTCAATCAGATTGATGTTACTGCTGCCCGCAATCACACTATCGCGCCATTGACGCAGTTCCAGTGATTCGGCATCCATCATTCGCAGCGCAATGTATTGGCCAATGCGTGCCTGTTGAGCGGCGCTCCAATGCTGCGCTTTGACCACCTCGGCCAATGCACGTTGCGCCTTCAGTTCATCGATGCGCGCCAGTTTTTCCAACGCCAACTCAGCTTGGCGTCGTGCCAGCGCCGCTTTGGCATACCGCTGTGCAAACGCCACCACCGTTTCCGGTTTGTCGTATAAGTCGATCATCTCTTGCGCGATGCTGGCGTTGGCTGGGCGATCGATTTTCTTGAGTAGGTACTTCATCAGCGCGCGGTTACGGCCTTCAAAGGCCAGCACCATGCGATCCAAGACCAAGGTATCCGTGAGGCCACCTTGCTTGTCCCACGCCTCAAACAGCGGGTCACAGGCATCCGCAACGCTGCCGCCGCTGAGCCACAGCGATTTCGCACCTGCATAAGCTTCTGCCCGTTTGCCCGTTTGCAACTTGGCGTTGTAATAGTGGCAGCGATACGTTTCCCCATTAGGTTCGTTGGGCGAAAACTGTAGCAGCGCGCCCCACTTCTCCTGACTGGCGAGTGCATCCAGATACGGCGCACTGATGCGATTGGCAAAGGGAAAATCATGGTGCGTATCGATAAACGCCCGCACCGCAATCGGGGGCTTGGAACCCAAATCAATGAGAAAACTGCGGTAGTCGAGGTAGGGCGTCAGTGGATAATCGGCCAACTGACGGCGGTGTTTCTTAAATTCATCTACATTTTTGTCATCAAGCCACTGCTGGGCTTGATCATACAGATCCCGCTGAGCGTCCAGATCGAGAGAGCTTGAAAACGCTGTGCCGCTAATCAATGAACTGAACATCAACATTGACGATACAAGACGATGCGGCTTAAAAACACACCAAAGCGTCATGGCTCTTATTCCTTTAAAGCTGATTTAACCGACATTTATTACGCTAATTCTAGCGCGAAATGTAAAGCAGCCAGATGTAAACTTGATGTAAATAATGCGACAGAGAATAAAAAAAGTGTCGGCGTTACAATCTCAGCAAACACTATTAGAGCGACTCATCAATTACGCGGGAAAAGCTTGGCCGCTAGTAACAAATGAGAATGCTTTAGTATAGAATGTCGGCTTTATTCTGTTGGAAAGATTAGGAACGATCGGCAATGGCTGAATACGTATATACCATGTCACGGGTGAGCAAAATTGTGCCACCTAAGCGTCAAATTCTAAAAGACATCTCTCTGAGTTTCTTCCCAGGGGCAAAAATCGGTGTTTTGGGTCTGAACGGTGCGGGTAAATCGACTCTGCTACGTATCATGGCGGGCATCGACACCGATATCGATGGCGAAGCACGTCCACAACCAGGTCTAAAAGTCGGTTACCTGCCTCAGGAACCCGTCCTGGATGAATCAAAAACCGTTCGCGAAGTGGTTGAAGAAGCCGTTTCTGACGTTGCAGGCGCTCTCAAGCGTCTGGATGAAGTTTACGCGGCCTACGCGGAAGACGGCGCAGACTTCGACGCACTGGCTAAAGAGCAAGGCGACCTCGAAGCCCTGATCCAAGCGAAAGATGGCCACAACCTTGAAAACGCGCTCGAGCGTGCCGCCAATGCGCTGCGTCTGCCGGAATGGGATCAGAAAATTGCCCATCTGTCTGGTGGTGAGCGTCGCCGTGTTGCGATCTGTCGTCTGCTGCTAGAAAAACCAGACATGCTGCTGCTCGACGAGCCAACCAACCACTTGGATGCGGAATCTGTGGCTTGGCTGGAACGCTTCCTGGTGGATTACTCAGGTACCGTCGTGGCCATCACGCACGACCGTTACTTCCTAGACAACGCAGCGGGCTGGATTCTAGAACTTGACCGTGGCGAAGGGATTCCATGGCAAGGCAACTACACCTCGTGGCTAGAGCAAAAAGATGCGCGTCTGCAACAAGAAGCATCGCAAGAAAGCGCTCGTCAAAAAACCATCGAGAAAGAGCTGGAGTGGGTTCGTAAAAACCCGAAAGGTCGTCAAGCAAAATCCAAAGCGCGTATGGCTCGCTTTGAAGAACTGCAAAGCACAGATCACCAGAAACGTAACGAGACGAACGAACTGTTCATTCCGCCAGGCGAACGTCTGGGCGACAAAGTGATCGAAGTGAAGAACCTGAGCAAGTCATTTGACGGCCGTCTGCTGATCGACGATCTGTCATTCAACATGCCAAAAGGGGCGATTGTCGGCATCATCGGTGCCAACGGTGCAGGTAAATCCACACTGTTCAAGATGCTGAGCGGCGTAGAACAACCCGATTCCGGTACCATCGAAATGGGCGACACGGTGAAACTGGCGTCTGTGGATCAGTTCCGTGATTCAATGAACGACAAGAACACCGTGTTCCAAGAAATCTCGGAAGGCGCAGACATCATCAAGATCAACAACTTTGAAATTCCAGCGCGTGCGTACTGCTCTCGCTTTAACTTCAAAGGCTCGGATCAACAAAAAGTGATCGGCGAACTGTCTGGTGGTGAGCGTAACCGTGTGCACTTGGCGAAACTGCTGAAAGCCGGCGGTAACGTGCTGTTGCTCGACGAACCAACCAACGATCTGGACGTCGAAACATTGCGTGCACTGGAAGAAGCGCTGCTGGAATTCCCGGGCTGTGCCATGGTGATCTCGCACGACCGTTGGTTCCTCGACCGTATCGCGACCCACATCATCGACTACCGCGATGAAGGTCAAGTGAACTTCTACGAAGGCAACTACACCGAATACATGGATTGGCTGAAGAAAACCCTTGGCCCTGAAGCGGCAGAACCACACCGCATCAAATACAAACGTATTGCCAAGTAATTCGCAGACTCGCAAGTCATTCGCAGACGCAATGAAAGGCCGCATCATGCGGCCTTTTTTTATGGCGACGATTCGCAGTCACTCATTCGGTGGAATCGGCTCAGGTTTGCTATGCTTGAAAGGCTTGACCTGCCAGTAAAGTGAGAACGCTATGATTGAACGCCGCCGATTTTCCCGCATCATTTATCAGGCTCCGGCCACTCTCTTTCAGGGAGAGTATCAATTGGCGACCTGTATTCAGGACTTGTCGCTACATGGGCTGCTGTTATGGGCCGTCGATGAGCCCGATTTAGACCCCACCAGATTGGTCGATGTGGCCTTTATGCTGCCCGACAGCGACATCAACATCACATTGACCGCACGCCTCATCAGTCAGGATGAACGTATTTTACGCCTCAAAATCGACCACATTGACATTGACAGCATTGGCCATCTCAAACGGTTGGTGGAGCTGAACGTCGGCAGTGACAGTTTGCTGCATCGTGAAATGGAATACCTAGCGGATTTGGGCGACAGCGAGGACGCGTGACGCACAGGCAAAAAAAAGCGCTGCCAAAGCAGCGCGAATATTCGGGGGAGATTAGCCTCGATGAATCGAGTCATTTGCTTGTTTTAATAAATTTTGGCTCTCAAGCATGAATTGCTGAGAGTAGTTGCCAAACCACTGGCTAACTTTTTCAAAATTCTGTACAAACCCGTCTTTGTCATGATCAGCAATCAGTTTGACCGCTTCACCAAAGTTGCGGTAGAAGTGCTGAATCATCTCCACGTTCTCTTCCGACGAGAGAATAATGTCGCCATACAAATTCGGATCCTGACCAAACAGACGCCCAACCATCGCCAGCTCTAAGCGGTAAATCGGCGAACTGAGCGTCAGCAATTGGGCCAGATTCGGATTCACTTTCGACAGGTGTAGACCGTAGGCGAACGACGTAAAGTGACGCAGCGCCTGAATCAGGGTCATGCCGTGGTCGTGTTCTGCCGCATCAATTTGGCACAAACTCGCCCCCCAAATCCCAATCTGTTTTAGCAACCATTGGTAATGTTCTTCACCGCGACCATCGCAGTACACCACCACCTGCTTTGCCAAACTCGGCACATCGGGGCCAAACATTGGGTGTAAACCAACTACCGGACCTTGGTGCGCTTTGAGCATCGCTTGCAGCGGCTTGGCCTTGATCGAGGTCAGGTCGCACAAAATGCAGTCTTTCGGCAAGTTGTTCAGTTTTTCAATCACACCCAAGGTGAGATGAATGGGCACCGTGACCACCACCAAACCTGCATCACTGAGCAGTTCATCGGCGCGATCCCAATCTTTGCTGCCCAAGACTTTCACTTGGTAGCCCGAGAGTCGGAACATGCGGCCAAACAGACCGCCTAACTGACCGTTCCCCCCGATGATCACCACCGAACGCAGTTCAGGGTTGAGGCATTTAAAGCCAGAATCTTTTTCACTGGCGTATGACTCACGCATGGTGCGGCGCAGAATGTCTTCAATGAGTTGCGGTGGCACGCCTTTGCGCTCCGCTTCTTCACGGCGAGAGGCCAGCATGGCGGCTTCTCGGTCGGGAACATAGATGGGCAGGCCATGTTTACTTTTGACCTCGCCAACCTTTTCCACTAACGCCAGACGACGAGCCAACAGTTCCACCATCTGCTTGTCGACAGCGTCAATCTGATCACGCAATTCATTGAGTTCTACGGCCATGGGCAATCCTTTACTTAACCTTTGAGGCGATTTTCTAAACAGGGAATCAGCTCCTGATGAGCGTGGCGTAATAATGCCTCAGTTGATTCCCAATTAATACACGCATCCGTAATCGACACACCGTAAGCCATTTGATCCAGCGGCTGCTCTGCGGATTGGTTACCTTCGTTGAGATGACTTTCGATCATTAGACCGATAATCGACTGATTACCTTCACGAATTTGGTGAATCACATCCTCAGCGACCAGCGGCTGACGACGGTAATCTTTGCGTGAGTTGGCGTGACTACAGTCGACCATCAGCGCGGCGTCTAAGCCCGCTTTTTCCAGCGCTTCTTCACATTCCGCCACAGAGACTGAATCGTAGTTGGTCTGCTTGCCACCGCGCAGAATCACGTGGCCATTGGCGTTGCCTTGGGTGGTCAGCAGTGCCACCTGCCCTTCACGGTTAATACCCATAAAGCGGTGATTCGACGATGCGGCCTGCATGGCGTTGATCGCCGTGGACAAACTGCCATCAGTCCCATTTTTAAAGCCAATCGGCATTGAGAGGCCGCTGGCCATCTCGCGGTGCGTTTGTGATTCCGTGGTGCGCGCGCCAATCGCCGCCCAGCTAAACGTATCAGCCAAGTATTGCGGGCTGATCGGATCCAGCGCTTCGGTCGCGAGGGGAATTTCCATCTCCGCCAGTTCCACCAGCAGTTGGCGGCCAACATGTAGACCGTGTTCGATATCAAATGTGCCGTCGAGATGTGGGTCGTTGATCAGGCCTTTCCAGCCCACGGTGGTGCGCGGTTTTTCAAAGTACACGCGCATCACGATGTAGAGTTGATCTTTCAGTTGTTCTGACAGTGCTTTCAGACGCTTGGCGTACGCTTTGGCCGCATCCACATCGTGAATCGAACACGGGCCACACACAATCAACAGGCGATGGTCACGTTTGTGAATAATGTCCGCAACGGTTTGACGCGATTCACGGATAAAACGACGCGCGTTGTCACTCAATGGCAGTTTTGCCTTCAGTGCATCCGGGGTAATCAGTATCTGTTCATCAACAATGTTGATATCGCTTAGTTCACTTTTCTTCATCGCATCACCTGTATAAATTTATTTACACCCAACATCGTCATGAGTGCCTAAACCGAATAAACAACAAATTAACAGCCTTTAAAAACAATGCAAGTGTAAATATTAAAAAACATTTAATGTAAACTTAAATTTACATTCATTATTTTCGCTGCTTGATACCCAAAGTTACGAATCAAGCGTGTTTTATTCGTTCTAACTCCCCTAAAATAACCACATTCACACCCTTTCTCTGTGCGTCAACGGCAGGCTTCAGAAAGCGGTGACAAACATGAGATTGACATCGAGGCATGACGTCTCGCATTCAATGAAGAAAGGTATATGGATTTAGTTCTCTCTCTGTTGCAGCAGATGTGTGTGTATCTGGTTCTGGCTTACATGCTCAGCAAGACCCCCATCTTTTTGCCGCTGCTTAATATCTCACGTCGCTTAAATCACAAGCTCAGTGTTTATGTGCTGTTTTCCCTGTTTTGCATTATGGGCACCTACTTTGGCCTGCAAATCAACGATGCGATTGCCAATACCCGAGCGATTGGCGCCGTAATGGGCGGATTGTTTGGTGGCCCCGTGATTGGCTTTGCGGTCGGTTTTACCGGCGGGATTCACCGCTACACGTTAGGGGGATTTACCGACGTGGCCTGCGCGGTCTCGACCACCGCCGAAGGCATCATTGGCGGCTTACTGCATACCTATCTGCTGCGCAAAGGCAAAGGCCGTTTGCTGTTTAGCCCAAGCGTGGTGTTTGCCGTCACGCTATTTGCCGAAATCGTGCAAATGCTGCTGATTCTGATGATTGCCGAACCGTACGATGAAGCCTACGCGCTGGTCTCCACCATCGCGGCGCCAATGATCATCGCCAACTCTGTCGGTGCGGCGCTGTTTATGAGCATTCTGCAAGATCGCAAAACCATCTTTGAAGAGTACTCGGCCACGTTTTCACGCCGGGCACTGAACATTGCTGAACGCTCGGTCGGCATTCTGGCCGCAGGCTTCAACCCGCAGAATGCCGAGAAGATCGCACGCATCGTTTACGAACAAACCAACGTGGGCGCGGTGTCGATTACCGACCGTGAGAAGATCCTCGCCTTCGTGGGCATCGGCGATGATCACCACAAACCCAATACGCCAATTTCATCGCAAAGCACGCTGGATGCCATTGCGCGCAACGCCATCATCTACCTCGACGGCAAAGAGCACCCGTATCAGTGTTCACTGTCGAAAACCTGTAAACTCGGTTCGGCGCTGATCATTCCGCTTCGCGCCGGTGATCGGGTCATCGGTACCATTAAGCTGTACGAACCGAAACGGAAGCTGTTTTCAACCATCAATATGTCGATGGCGGAAGGCATCGCCCAGATGCTGTCGAGTCAGATTCTGTATGGCGAGTATCAAGAGAAACAAATTTTGTTGTCGCGCGCGGAAATCAAACTGCTGCAAGCGCAGGTCAATCCGCATTTCCTGTTTAACGCGCTCAACACCATCAGCGCGGTGATTCGCCGCGATCCCAACAAAGCGCGCGAGCTGATCCAACACCTGTCGCAGTTCTTTCGCAGCAACCTTAAGCAGAACATCGGCACCGTAACACTCAAAGAAGAGCTGGCCCACGTCAATGCCTATCTGACGATTGAAAAAGCACGCTTTAGCGATCGGCTGGATGTCGAAATTGCCATCGACGAAGCGCTGCTGGAGCGCAACGTGCCGAGTTTTACCTTGCAGCCGTTGGTGGAAAACGCCATCAAACATGGCACCTCCAACTTGCTCGAAGGGGGCAAAGTTCGCATCTACAGCATGGCCGATGCTCGTGGGCACCGCATCGTGGTGGAAGACAATGCTGGCAGCTACCAAGCGCCACGTGAGGATCATGATGGCCTCGGCATGCAAATTGTGGCCAAGCGCCTGACCTATAAATTCGGCGCCAGCTCCGCGCTAAACATTGAAGTGGAACCCAATCAATACACGCGGATGAGTTTTGTCATTCCGCATAAAGGAACGTATTAATGCTATCTGCACTGGTCATTGATGACGAACTCTTCGCTCGGGAAGAGCTGACAGAATTGCTGGAAGAGAGTGGTGAGATCGAGGTGATTGGCGAAGCCAACAACGCCATCGAAGGGCTCAAAAAAATCAATCAGCTCAAGCCAGATGTGGTGTTTCTGGACATTCAGATGCCACAAATCACCGGTATTGAGTTGCTAGGCATGCTTGATCCAGACACCATGCCCAAAGTGGTGTTTGTCACCGCTTATGATCAATACGCGCTGCAAGCGTTTGAAGACAATGCGTTTGATTACCTGCTCAAGCCGATTGACCCGGCAAGGTTGGAAAAAACCATCCAACGCTTGGGGCGCAGCGTGAACAAGACGCAAGACTACTCCGCCCTAGCGCCAAATAATCTGGATCAGGTGCCATGCATTGGCCTGAACCGCATTGTGATTGTACCGACAGTCGATGTGGAGTTTGCGTTTAGCGACATCAGCGGCGTGCACGTACAAACCCATCAGCAACGCGCCACCAGCCAGTTGACGCTCAAAATTTTGGAAGAGAAAACGCCGTTGGTGCGCTGCCATCGCCAGTATCTGGTGAACACCAAAGCGATCAAAGAAATCAAACTGTTGGAAAACGGGTTGGCGGAGATCATCACCCGCTCCGGCCATCAAGTCCCCGTCAGTCGCCGTTACCTCAAAGAACTAAAAGAGAAATTGGGCTTCCACTAACCGTTGGCCGCAAAATCGCTGCATTGACAAAAGGCTCCCATGGGAGCCTTTCTTGATCGCGAATGTGCCGTTAGCTGTGCGCGTCAATCAAACGCTGCAGCGCTTGATACGCCTGCTTCCAACGCTCAGTCGCTTTCAGTTCACGGTAGGTGAACTGTTGCTGTTTCAGCAGCGACTGCGCTTGCGGCACCACACTGATTGGTAGCTGATCCAACACCGCGACTGCCGATTCGCGCTTGTTGCACATCAGCACCATGTCGCAACCGGCATCCAGCGACTGCTGCGCACGCTCTGCCGGGCCGCCCATGATCGCCGCACCTTCCATGCTCAAATCATCCGAGAACACGATGCCTTGAAAGCCCAGTTCCTGACGCAAAACCTGTTTCAGCCAATACGGAGAGCCGCTGGCGGGCTGGGCATCATAGTGCGGATAAATCACGTGCGCAGGCATCATGGCATCCAAAATGCCCGCTTCAATCTGCGCGCGGAAAATCGTCATGTCGTCAGCAATCGAATCACGTTCATCGTAAGGCGTTTCCAGATGGGAGTCGGCAATCACCGCACCGTGACCGGGAAAGTGTTTGCCGGTGGTCGCCATCCCCACAGATTTCATGCCGCGCATATAGGCGCTGCTATAGGTCAACACGGTTTGCACATCGTCACCAAAGGCGCGGTTGCCAATTGCACGGCAATCAAAACCCTTATCCAATACGGGCGCAAAGCTGAGATCAATGTCGTGTGCGATGAGTTCCGCCGCCATCAACCAGCCGCCGTCTTCGGCCAACTGCGTACCATTGTCGCTGCGCGCATAAAGCTGCGCGGCAGGGATCTTGCTGAACCCGTCGCGAAAGCGCTGCACGCGGCCACCTTCTTGATCCACCCCAATCAGGATCGGGCGCTTCGCCGCCTGACGAATGGCGGTGTTCAGCGCCAATAATTGTTGGTTGTCGTGGTAGTTACGAGCAAACAAAATGACACCGCCAACGGTAGGATGCGCCAGTATTTCGCGGTCTTCCGCCGTCAGTTCACAACCTTCAACGTCTAGCCATAACGGTCCCATGTTTTCCCCTTCATTCATCACGGTGGATTGTCAAAATTTGTCACAGCAAATGAGGTTATTCAGTTTGTTTTTCAATTACAATGAGTTTTAAAGACTTCGCCCTCGGAAACGAGAAATATGACAATCGGATAACAGAATGACTGAACGCGAACTGTACATCGGCATCATGTCCGGCACCAGCATGGACGGCGTCGACACGGCGCTGGTCGCCCTGACGGACCATCAGATTGAATTGCTGGCACACGATTTTCTGCCCATGCCTGCCGATCTCAAACAGCGCCTCTTGGCGATATGTCTGGGCCAGGAAACCAACGTGCAAGAGATTGGCACGCTGGATCACTTGCTTGGTCATCTGTATGCCGATGCAGTGCTCAACCTCCTGAAGCACAGCGGCCATCACGCCAGTCAGATTCGCGCGATTGGCAATCACGGCCAAACGATCTTCCACCAGCCAAACGGCGCAACTCCGTTCACCGTGCAAATTGGCGACCACAATATTCTTGCCGCCCGCACGGGCATTACCACTGTGGCGGATTTTCGTCGCAAAGACATCGCATTGGGCGGTCAAGGCGCGCCTCTGGTGCCAGCATTCCACCGCACGATTTTTGATGTGCGCGATTCCAGCGTGGTGGTGCTTAACATCGGCGGCATCGCCAACGTGTCGGTACTCAAACCCGGCGGTGACGTGGTGGGTTATGACACCGGCCCTGGCAACGTGTTGATGGATGGTTGGTGTCAGCGCCACACCGGCCAAGCGTATGATCGCAATGGCGACTGGGCACGCAGCGGCGAACTCGATGCTGCGCTACTCACCACGCTGCTAAGCGACGACTACTTTGCAAAACCGGCGCCAAAAAGCACCGGACGCGAATGGTTCAATCTGCCATGGCTGGACAACAAACTGGCCGATCATCATGTCGCGGCTAGCCATGTGCAACGCACCTTATGTGAACTGACCGCGCGCAGTATTGCCAATGACGTGCAGCGCTTTGCCGAAGGCCCCGCCCCCGAACTGTTGGTGTGTGGCGGCGGCGCGCAAAATGCGCTGTTAATGGCGCGATTACACGCTTTGCTGCCGGGTTGGCAAGTGGCGCCGACCACCGCCAAAGGTGTCGATGGCGATTACATGGAAGCCATGGCCTTTGCCTGGCTGGCGCAACGCCGCATGCATAATCTGCCGAGCAATCTGCCCCGTGTGACGGGTGCGACGCGCTTGGCTTCTCTCGGCGTAATTTACCCCGCCGATTAACTGACTTTTCTGTGTTTGATTTAACCGATATGGACAATCCCCATGACGAATGATGCCCTGCTCGCAGCCCTCTCCCATCTGGTTTCTGAAGGTCGCAATCCCGACACCATGGATATCGACCTGCTCTCGTCGCAGGAGATCGTGCAGCGTCTCAATCAGCAAGACAAACTGGTGCCGTTAGCCGTCGAAAGAGTCTTGCCGGAAATCGCCCTCGCGGTCGATAAAATTACCGATGCGTTCAAGCAAGGTGGACGCCTGATCTACATGGGCGCCGGCACCAGCGGCCGTTTAGGCGTACTCGATGCCTCCGAGTGCCCGCCGACGTTTGGAGTCTCACATCACATGGTGGTGGGCTTGATTGCGGGCGGGCGCGATGCGATGTTTAGCGCGCAAGAAGGTGCCGAAGACTCCCCGCTACTCGGCATTGATGATCTCAAATCCATTCATTTTAGTGCGCAGGATGTTCTAGTCGGCATTGCCGCCAGTGGCCGCACGCCGTATGTGATTGGTGCGCTGGAATACGCCAACGATTTAGGCGCTGTCACCGTCGCGCTGTCGTGCAATCCCAACTCGCCGATTGCCGAATTGGCCCATATCGCCATCAGCCCAGTCGTCGGCCCAGAAGCGTTAACCGGCTCCACCCGATTGAAATCGGGCACCGCGCAGAAACTGGTGCTCAATATGCTCACCACCGCCAGCATGATTCGCCTTGGGAAAAGCTATCAAAACCTGATGGTGGATGTGAAAGCGACCAACAAAAAGCTGGTCGCGCGTGCGGTGCGCATCGTCATGCAAGCGACCGATTGCGACCGCCACACCGCCGAAGCGCTGTTGGCAGAAAGTGACAACAACGCCAAAGTGGCGATTTTGATGCACCTGACTGGCGTGGATGCGGCGCAAGCCAAAGCCAAACTGTCTGACTCCGACGGTTTTCTGCGCCGCGCAATGGCAGACGATGACAACGAGAGCCGCTAACGGCTCTCGGTCGGTTTCTTGATCAGGGCAACCACGGTTTCGCCCTCTTTGGCGCTGAAGTTCGCGACATCCGCACACATCTGAATTCGGCCACGATGATCGACCACAAACAGCGGCAGCACATAACTCTCTTTGTGCTGCTGTTGATAATCGTCATAGGTGAAGTTGTCACTCAGTTTGGTGTGTTTGATCTCCCCGCCTTGGTTGAGCAAACTGGCGAGTTTCTTATAACTCACCTCGCCCCCTAAAAAGGGCAACCCATGTGATGCCTGTGCCACGGTGTGTTTGTCACTACCGTTGCCATTGCCATTCCCGTTTGCGTTGTCATTCAAACAGAACACACGCTTCTCTCCGAAATCGGAAAGAAACTGCATGCACGCCATGATGTTGAAGTGTTTATCCGGGCTGAGCGCCAACACGTGACCAATGCCAATCAAGTTCAGGTATTCGTCTGCGTGACTAGAAATGGGGTTGCCGTAATAATGCTCCAGCCCAGCCATGCGTGCTTGGCGAATGTAATCCCAGTTGGAATCGGTCAGCACGACGCGGCAATCGTACTTGGCAATCGCACCGCCAATTTGACGTGCGACATCGTTCGCGCCCAGAATCAGGAAACCTTTTGGCGCCGGCTCAGCCACCTGTAATCCAATTGCAACGGGTCTGGCCGTTACGCTTTGCAACACCACAGTGCCAATGATGACCATAAACGTCAGCGGCACCAGCAACGTCGCTTCGGCCATACCAAACGATTCCAGCTTGATGGCAAACAGCGATGAAATCGATGCGGCAACAATCCCGCGCGGTGCCACCCAGGCCAAAAACGCTTTCTCTTTCCACTGCAAACTGCTGCGCAGCGTGGCGAGAAAAATCGACAGTGGACGCGAGACCAATTGCATCACCACAAACAGCGCGATCGCGCTCCAACCCAATGTGGCGAAATCGTCCACTTCAATACGCGCCGCCAGCAAAATAAACAGCCCGGTAATAAGAAGAACGGTGAGATTTTCTTTAAAGTGCAATATGTGCTGAATATTGACGTCTTTGGCATTGGCCAGCCACATGCCCATGATGGTCACCGTCAGCAGACCCGACTCCGATTCCAGTGCGTTAGACGCTGCAAACACGCCGAGCACCACACTCAGAACCGCAAACGGCTGCAGGTATTCTGGCAAACCGCCGTGGCGCAGCACATAAGCGACCGCCGCGCCCGAAAGCACGCCGATGCCAACGCCGACCAGCAAAATCAGACCAAACACGTGCAAGCTATGCGCTTCACTGCTGGAGACGATGAACTCATACACCATCACCACAAACAGGGCGCCGAGCGGGTCAATTAAAATCCCTTCCCAGCGCAAAATGTTGGACAGCTTGGCATTGGGCCGCACGGTACGCAGCAACGGTACGATCACCGTCGGGCCAGTCACCACCGTCAAGCTACCAAACAGCAAGGCCAGCGGCCAGTCAAAGCCAAGCAGCGCATGTGTGGCAAACGAAGTGACGCCCCAAGAGATGAGTGCGCCCAGAGAGACGATGCTCCACACCGTGTTGCTGACGCCGCGAATCTCTTTGAAATTGAGGGTTAAACTGCCTTCAAACAGAATCACCGCAACCGCGAGTGAAATCAGTGGAAACAGCAGATCCCCAAGCAGTTGTTGGGGATTGAGCACCCCGGAAACAGGGCCGGCGAGAATTCCCGCCAGCAACAAAAATAAAATAGCAGGCAGGCGCAGTTTCCACGCCAACCATTGGCATCCCAGCCCAACGACACCCACAGCGGCCAATGCCAGGGCGATGTATTCTTCATGCATGGACTTGTTACCTAGCGCCGATTAGTTGTTGTATTCATTCCAGCCACGCTGCCATTCCATACGGAATTTTTGCGCTTGTTCGGTGCCTTCACACACCCCTTCGTAATACTGGCCGTTGACGCCCATCTGATAAGCGAAATTCGGGTTACAATACTCGTTCACTCCTTCCACATACCCTTGGTTGTAATCGGCTTGATTGGCTTGGCCTAATTGCGCCAACGCTTTATGGGAGCGTTGGGTGTGTCCGGCGATTCCATCGTTGTAACCAATCTGGTACCAATCGCCCTGTTGGGCCAAATCACTGTCACTGGCGGCACAGCCCATTAACCCAGCCACGACCAACATCAATACTGTTTTTTTCATTATTTTACCTTTACTTAGCCCTTGGATAACGTGTTCATCCTTAACAATAGGCAATGAGCGCTTATTTTGCGTTACTCGCCGTTCACTCGCCATCAAAAACCACTCACTGGCGTCAAATACCACTTAATTCACTATACGACCACTGACCCGGAAACCCAATGAAGCTCGCTTATTGATAATTTAGTATCCAGTCTGAGATTAATTCAATAACACCTACTTCATAATAAAGGACAAACGCTATGTTGTGGTTTCTAACCTGTGTCGCTGCCTTGATTGGTGGATACTTCATTTACGGCGCGTTCGTAGAAAAAGTATTCGGCATCAATGAAAAACGCCAAACCCCAGCTCACACCAAAACCGACGGTGTGGACTACGTCCCGATGTCGACGCCAAAAGTTTACTTGGTTCAACTGCTCAATATCGCGGGTGTCGGCCCGATTTTCGGCCCAATCATGGGTGCGCTGTATGGTCCTGCCGCCATGCTGTGGATCGTGATTGGCTGTATCTTTGCGGGTGCAACCCACGACTACTTCTCGGGTATGCTGTCAATCCGTAACGGCGGTGCATCCGTTCCTTCACTGTCTGGTCGTTACCTAGGCAATGGCGCTAAACACTTCATGAACATTTTTGCCATTGTCTTACTGCTGCTCGTTGGTGTGGTTTTCGTTTCTGCACCTGCAGGCATGATCACCAACCTGATCAACGAACAAACCAGCTTGACCGTAAGCATGTCGACCATGGTCGTCATCATCTTTGCTTACTACATTATCGCGACCATCGTGCCGGTGGATAAAATCATCGGTCGTTTCTACCCACTGTTTGGCGCGCTGCTGATTTTCATGTCCGTTGGTCTCATCACCGCGATCGCGTTCTCGAGCGAACACCAAGTTCTGGGTGGCTTTGAAGTCAGCGACATGCTGCACAACATGAACCCGAACGACATGCCATTGTGGCCTGCCCTGTTCATCACCATCGCCTGTGGTGCGATCTCCGGTTTCCACGCGACGCAATCGCCATTGATGGCGCGTTGTCTTGAAAACGAAAAGAATGGCCGCTTTGTGTTCTACGGCGCCATGATCGGTGAAGGCATCATTGCCCTGATTTGGTGTGCGATTGCATTGTCATTCTTCGGCTCGCTGGACGCGCTGTCTGAAGCAGTGAAAAACGGCGGCCCTGGTAACGTGGTATACAGCGCATCGTTTGGTCTGCTGGGCGTGTTCGGCGGCATCATCGCCTTCTTGGGTGTGGTTATCCTGCCGATTACTTCTGGGGATACGGCGTTCCGCTCCAGCCGTCTGATCTTGGCTGAATACTTCAACATGGAACAGAAAACACTGCGTAACCGTCTGCTGATGGCGATGCCTCTGTTCGTGATTGGCGGCATTCTGACTCAAGTTGACTTCGGTATCATCTGGCGCTACTTCGGTTTCGCAAACCAAACCACAGCCGTGATGATGTTGTGGACTGCCTCAGCTTACCTGCTGCGTCATAACAAGCTGCACTGGATCACCACCATTCCAGCCGTATTCATGACCACGGTATGTATTACCTTTATTCTGAACAACAGCACGCTGGGCTTTGGGCTGCCAATGCAAATCTCGACCATCGTCGGTATTGTGGCAACGCTAGCCATCACGCTGTACGTGATGAAGATTTCTAAAGGTAAAGGGGAAACGGATCTGGCGGATGAAGATAAACCTTCAGGCGTCACCGAAACGGCTTAATCCCGAAACACACCTCGCAAAAGGGCTCCCATGGGAGCCCTTTTTGATTGGATGTATCTTTTAGATTGAATTGATTGGCTTGAATCTGCCATTTGCCACCGCCAAGACCAGCAGCAAACTCGCTTAGTCGACCTGCTTAATTTGCAACTCTTTCGGCACTTCAAAGAACATATTCTCTTCACGGCCCAGCACTTCATCTACTGAGGTTGCCCCCAATTCTTTGATGCGGTTCAGAATCTGATTGACCAATTCTTCTGGTGCAGACGCGCCCGCTGTGACACCGATTTTACTCACGCCATCAAACCATTCTGGATGAATGTCTTCCGGGCAATCAGTCAGGTAACCCGGCGTGCCCAGCTTCTCCGCCAGCTCTTTTAAGCGGGTTGAGTTTGAGGAGTTCTTCGAGCCGACCACCACCATCACATCCACATCCTGCGCCAGAAGACGCACTGCATCCTGACGGTTTTGCGTGGCGTAACAGATGTCATCTTTGCGCGGTCCTTGAATCTCAGGGAATACTTCGCGTAGCTTATCAATCACGTCTGCAGTTTCATCGACCGACAGCGTGGTCTGACTGACATAATGCAGATGAGACGGATCTTTCACTTTGTGTTGCAACGCAACCACATCATCGGGTCTTTCCACCAGATACATGCCACCGGTGTCGCTGGCGTATTGCCCCATGGTGCCTTCCACTTCCGGATGTCCGGCGTGACCAATCAGCACCACTTCCATGTTGCGGCGGCTGGCACGCGCGACTTCCATGTGCACTTTGGTCACCAGCGGACAGGTTGCATCGAACACCGTTAACGAACGCGCTTTGGCTTCCATACGCACCGCCTGTGATACCCCATGAGCGGAGAAAATCACGATATTGTCGTCTGGCACTTCGTGCAGCTCTTCAACGAAAATCGCACCGCGCTGCTTCAACCCTTCTACCACAAAGCGGTTGTGCACCACTTCATGACGGACATAAATCGGAGGCTGATACATTTCAAGTGCACGCTCAACGATGCTGATGGCGCGATCAACGCCGGCACAAAAGCCGCGCGGGTTTGCTAACAGTATTTTCATGGATTTGCTCATGGTTCTCTTTCTGGCTGGCTATTCTACGGCAAGTTATTCGACAGACAAAATTTCAACGTCGAAGATCACATCTTGTCCGGCCAAGGGGTGGTTAAAATCCACGGTGACGGAATCGCCGGCGATGTCCGTGATGATGCCCGGAATTTCCATGCCATCGGGGCCGCTGAAGGCCATGATGGTGCCCACTTCTACTTCAGCATCGCCCACAAAGCGCGCGCGGTCCATGTGGTGAATGTTATCTGGGTTCGGTGCACCAAACGCATCAGCTGCCGCCAGTTCAATCGATTTGTTTTCGCCGGCTTGCATGCCCAATAAGCACTGCTCAAAGTTGTCGCTTAGGCTCCCATCACCAATCACCAACTGGGCCGCTTTGCCAAAGTTGTGCGTGCTGTCTGCCACCGAACCGTCTTTGAGTTTGATGGTGAAATGCAACGTTACGGTAGAGTCTTGAGTGATGGTTGTTGAATGTGTCGTCACGTTCTGGCTTCCTTAAGGTAATCGAAGGGCAACGCCTTCGTGGATGTTTCCCTCATTTCTTCGTGTGATGAGGTGGGTACAGCGTGTGCTCAATCCAATACTCTTGAATTGAATCTGCTTGATAACAAAAAGCGCCTCCCGAATCAACGGGCGGCGCTTAGGGTTATTTCGGCTTAATCACTTACGCCGTCTGCTTTTTACCGCGAAAACCATCCAAAATGATCATCGCCGCACCAATGCAGATGGCGCTGTCAGCGAGGTTAAACGCTGGCCAATGGTAGGTGCCCCAGTAGAAGTCGAGGTAATCGACCACAAAACCGTGCACGACTCGGTCGAACACATTGCCGACCGCACCACCAATGATGAATGCGTAAGCCATGTTATTCCATTTGTCACTCGACGGTAGGCGGCGCATCCAGAAGGCCAACAGGCCCACCACGGCAAACGCAATCCCAGTGAACAACCAACGCTGCCAGCCCGCCTGATCGCTCAGGAAACTGAATGCGGCACCGTAGTTATGCACGTACAGCAAATTGAAAAATGGCAGAACCTCGATGCGATTCTCCCAGCCGTACCCCATGCCGTTCATCACCACCAATTTGATCGCGATGTCAGCGACAAAAATGAGGAGCGCCAGCCATAGCCAGCGAACCCCTGATTGTTTAAGCGTTAATGCTTGCTGTGTCATGCAGTTCCTTTAAGCAAACTTGCGAACTTCGCCTTCACCGTCCACGTTTGACACACAACGACCACAAATAGTTTCATGACCTTTGATGGTGCCCACGTCTGGGGTGTAGTGCCAGCAGCGATCACACTTCTCCGCTTCGGTTTTGTTCACTTGAACAAACAGACCGTCGATGTCGGTGGCTTGCGCCGCATCGTTCTTCTCGGCCAGCGGTTTCACGTTCGCTTTTGAAGTCAGCAAGACAAAGCGCAGTTCATCTTCCAGCTTGTTGATTTTCGCCGCCAGCTCATCGCTAGCAAACAAAGTCACTTCCGCTTGCAGAGAACCACCGATGGTTTTCTCGTTACGCGCATTTTCCAGCAGTTTGTTCACCGCACCACGAACTTTCTGAATATCCGTCCAGAATTCGTTGTTCAGCTCTTCGCCTTCTGCCAGATCAAACAGACCTTCGTACCACTCATCAGCAAATACGAATTTACCACGAGCTTCGCCGTTGGCTTGGTTGGTTGGCATCGCGTTCCAGATTTCATCAGCAGTGAACGACATGATTGGTGCCATCCAACGCACCAGCGCTTCCACGATGTAGTACAGCGCCGTTTGACAGCTACGCTGTGCGTTGCCGCCCAGTTTCGCGGTGTACTGACGGTCTTTGATTACGTCGAGGTAGAATGAACCCATTTCAACCGAGCAGAAGTGCATCAGACGTTGTACAACCGCGTGCGTGTTGTACTCGGCGTAAGCTTTAACGATCTCTTGTTGTGCAGCCATCGCGCGCGCTACAGCCCAACGATCCAGTGCCACCATCTCGTCAGCCGCAATGATGTCGGTTGCCGGGTTGAAGCCATTCAGGTTCGCTAGGAAGAAACGAGCGGTGTTACGAATACGACGGTAAGAGTCAGCGCTGCGTTTCAGGATTTCGTCTGAAACCGCCACTTCACCGGTGTAGTCTGTTGATGCAACCCACAGACGCAAAATGTCAGCACCCAGTTTGTTGGTCACATCTTTTGGCGCAACCACGTTGCCGATCGATTTCGACATCTTGCGGCCTTGGCCGTCAACCACGAAGCCGTGCGTCAGCACTTCTTTGTATGGCGCTTTGCCTTTCATCGCAATGGAGGAGATCAGCGAAGACTGGAACCAGCCGCGGTGTTGGTCAGACCCTTCTAGGTACATGTCCGCTTCCGCGCCGTGGAACTCTTCACGGCTATCCACTACCGCGTAGTGCGTCACACCTGAGTCAAACCAAACGTCCAACGTATCCAGCACTTTCTCGTACTGTTCCGCGTCAGCGCCTAGCAGCTCAGCCGTGTCGACATCCCACCACGCTTGAATGCCTTTCTGTTCAACCAGTTGAGCAACTTGCTCAATCAGTTCAGGCGTTTTCGGGTGCAGTTCTGCGGTTTCTTTGTGGACGAACAGTGCAATTGGCACACCCCAAGTACGTTGACGAGAGATACACCATTCAGGACGACCTTCCACCATACCTTCGATACGGCTTTGACCCCAATCCGGCATCCATTTCACGCCTTTGATTGCGCCTAGCGCTTTCTCACGCAGACCCGCTTGATCCATCGACACGAACCATTGTGGTGTGGCACGGAAGATGATTGGCGTTTTGTGACGCCAGCAGTGTGGGTAGCTGTGCTCGTACGCGTGGTGGTGCAGCAATGCACCGTGCTCTTTCAACACTTCAATCACGGCGTCATTGGCTTTAAACACATGTTGACCCGCAAACAGTTCAGTGTCTGGCAGGTAAACACCGTTTGACCCCACAGGGTTGGCGACTTCTAGGCCGTATTTCTGACCCACAGCAAAGTCTTCTTGACCGTGGCCAGGTGCCGTGTGAACCACACCGGTACCGGAATCCGTAGTCACGTGATCGCCCAAGATGGCTGGCACGGTGAAGTTGTAGAACGGGTGGTTGAACTGAGACAGTTCCAGATCCGCACCTTTCGCAAAGCCAAGGAAGTGGAAGTGTTCAATGCCTGCGCGATCCATCACGGATTTCGCCAGTTCAGAGGCCACGATGATACGTTCAGGCTGCTCGCCTTCGATTTGAATCAGGACGTATTCCAGATCATCACGTAGACACACCGCGCGGTTCGCTGGCAGTGTCCATGGGGTGGTGGTCCAGATGACGATAGACACATCGCCGTGACCTTCGTGACCTTCGGTCAGGGTAAATTTAGACAGCAGCGCCGCTTCGTCGGCCGTTTTGAAACGCACGTCGATAGATGGCGACACTTTATCTTTGTATTCGACTTCCGCTTCTGCCAGCGCACTCCCACAATCCGTACACCAGTGAACCGGTTTGAACCCTTTCAGCAGGTGGCCGTTGTCAGCAATTTTGCCCAGCGCGCGAATGATGTTCGCTTCGGTCGCGAAATCCATGGTGCGGTAAGGTTTATCCCACTCACCCAAGATACCCAGACGTTTGAAGCCTTCTTTTTGGCCTTCAACTTGACCGGCAGCATATTCACGACATTTTTCACGGAATTCAGCCGCAGTCACTTTCTGACCAGGCTTGCCAACTTTCTTCTCAACCATCAGTTCGATTGGCAGACCATGGCAGTCCCAACCGGGGATGTAAGGTGAGTCAAAACCTGACAGTGTTTTGGATTTAATAATAATGTCTTTAAGAATCTTGTTTAGTGCGTGACCAATGTGAATATCACCGTTGGCGTATGGAGGACCATCGTGCAGTACGAACGATTTCTTGCCTTTCTTTGCTTCACGGATTGCACCGTAAAGATCTTCTTTGTACCAACGTTTAAGCATTTCTGGCTCACGTTTAGCCAGATCGCCGCGCATTGGAAACCCTGTTTCAGGTAAGTTCAGGGTATCTTTATACTCACTCATCGATTCTTAATTCCGTTATATTGGGCGAAGTTAGACATTATGTTAGCCGGTGGAATCATCCGGTTAACCCTTAAGCTGACGCAGCCACACCCTTGCTGCCTCAGCATCCAATTCTATTTGCTGTTTGAGTGCCTCAAAGGACTCAAATTTGTGTTCATTACGCAACTTATGTAAAAGTGCGACTTCTAGCTGTTTGCCATACAAATTGCCATGGAAGTCGAATAAATGCACTTCTAATTGTTGGCGAACCCCATTGACCGTGGGACGTTGGCCAATATTCGCCACGCCCCCGATCGGTTGTTCACCTAACCCATACGCTTCGACCACATACACACCAGACACCGGAGACACACACCGCTTGAGCGGAATGTTCGCCGTCGGAAATCCGATGGTGCGTCCGAGCTTACGCCCGTGAGACACGCGTCCGCTGATGCTGTAATCGCGCCCCAACATGTCGGCGGCATCCGCCAACGCATCGGCCGCTAATGCCTCGCGAATGGCGGTACTACTGACACGCAGTTTCTGTAAGCAGAAGCTCTGGGTGCTCACCACTTCAAAGCCGTATTCACGTCCTGCTTGTTCCAGCATAGCAAAGTTGCCTTTGCGCCCCTGACCAAAGCAAAAATCGTCGCCAACGACCAAAAACTTCACACCCAAGCGCGTGACCAACAAGTCACGGATAAACGCTTGTGCGTCTAAGTTGGCAAAATGATGATTAAAGTTCACACACAATAACCGATCGAGATTCAATTTGCCGAGTTGGACAAACTTATCTCTCAATCTTGTTAACCGAGCTGGAGCCTTATCTTTTAAGAACAGCTCCATAGGTTGCGGTTCAAAGGTCATCACGACCGAAGGCAGGTTCAACGCTTTCGCGCGCTCAGCAACCTGATCCAATACCTGTTGATGCCCCAAATGGACACCATCAAAGTTACCTATGGTCAATACACAGCCATGATGGCGTGACTTGATGTTATGAATACCGCGAATCAATTCCATTGGAATACGCTTAAAACCTATAGTTCTCAATTATCTTGGTGTGAAACCGACGGATTATAACCTAATCGGCGTTAATCTGTCGCCGCTTTTAAGTCTTTTAAACGGACGCCCAGCACCAGAGCGGTGACTAAATACACAATCGCGCCAAGTGCGATCAATCCAGTCAGCATCAGAGCGCGTTGCGTCAGCCCCCAGCTTAACCAAACTGACATCGACTCCATCTGCCATAAAATCGCAGCGACCATCGCGCCACCAGCCACCAGCAAACGAACAATAAAACCAATCGTACGCGCAGAAATGACATACACCCCTTGCTTGTGCAGGCCTCGGTACAACAACGCCATATTAATGAAGGCCGACAGCGCCGTGGCGGCAGCCAAGCCGACATAGCCATAAAACCAACCAAAGATGGCGTTAAACACCATGTTGCTCAGCATCGCAACGATCCCAAAGCGCACTGGCGTTTTGGTGTCCTGACGCGAGTAGTACCCCGGCGCCAACACTTTGATCAACATAAAATTGAGCAAGCCTGCGGAATACGCCAGCAGCGACATCGACGCCATGTGCACATCATCTGGCGTAAATTCGCCGCGCATAAACAGCACCATCAACATCGGTTTCGCCAGCACCATCAACCCCAGCATGGCTGGCACGCCAAGTAGAATGACCATGCGCACGCCCCAGTCCATGGTTTGCGCGAACCCATCACTGTGTGCATCAACATGTTTACGTGACAGCGCTGGCAGAATCACCGTTGCAATCGCAATACCAAACAAGCCCAGCGGGAATTCCAATAAACGGTCGGAATAATAAAGCCAGCTGATGGAGCCGGTTTGCAGAAAACTCGCCACAAACGAATCAAATAACAGGTTGATTTGACTGACTGAGACACCAAATAGTGCTGGAATCATCAGTGTACGAATTTTCACCACCCCGGGATCTTTCCAGCCCCATTTGGGCTTAACCAGCACGCCGGCCTTGATCAAAAACGGCAGTTGGAACAAAAACTGCACCAAACCACCTAAAAAGACACCGATTGCCAAACCGATTTCCGGTTGGTCCAACAATGGCGAGATATACCACGCCGACAGGATCATCATGACATTGAGAAAAACCGGCGTAAAAGAAGAGACCGCAAACTTACCCAGCGTATTCAATACCGCGCCAGAAAGCGCCACAAAGGTAATGAACCATAAATAAGGAAAGGTAATTTTCAGCAGCAAGCTGGCAAGTTCAAACTTCGGTGCCGCCGGCCCATCATTAAGCCAGTCTAAAAACCAACCGGCACCAAACAGCGCCGTGACCACCCCAGAGAACACCACCCCCAGCACGGTGACGATGGTCACCAAGACACCCAGCGTCCCCGCAGCCCGAGCAATCAGCTCGCGCGTTTTATTGATGTCCCCTGATGCATGATATTCAGTCAATACCGGAACAAACGCCTGAGAAAATGCCCCTTCCGCAAACAGACGACGCAGGAAGTTGGGAATACGGTTGGCAAAAAAGAAAACATCGGCACTGGCGCCTGCGCCCATCAGGTTGGCGACAACAATGTCGCGCACCAGGCCCAGAACGCGTGAAATCAACGTCATGGCACTGACAACCATGCCTGACTTGAGTAAGCGTTTACTCACGGTAACCTCGAAAAATACGCTAAAACAACATTATCCTTCTTCACCGGGAAATAATGTCAGTGAGAGATCAGATAAGTATTAGCATTGGCAAAAAAATACTGTTAGAATCCCCGCCATCTTAACCGCGAAGACCTTCCGATTCCAAACTTGTTTGGCTTAGACGGGTTTTTGCACAAATCATTTGACAATTAAGTGCAAATAAGGGATATTTCCGGCCCTTAAATTGTCACCGAACTAAAGTTTTTGGGAGTTAGACCCTTGGCAAACTGTAAATCTGCTAAGAAGCGCGCTATCCAATCTGAAAAACGTCGTCAGCACAACGCTAGCCGTCGTTCAATGATGCGCACTTACATGAAGAAAACTGTTGCTGCAATCGCTGCAGGCGACAAAGAAGCTGCAACTGCTGCATTCGCAGTCGTTACACCAATCCTAGACCGTATGGCAACTAAAGGCCTTATTCACAAGAATAAAGCAGCTCGTCATAAGTCTCGTTTCGCTGCTGCTATCAAAGCTCTGTAATTTGAGCCTGATATCCCAGTGATAAAAAAAACCGGCCTTGGCCGGTTTTTTTATTGGTTGTGTTTGCAAAAATAAACCAAAGTTTCCATCTCGCATCCCTTCTGACTATCATTTTTCATATAGTGCATCGATTAAAAACTTCGGCCGTGACATCCTGTCAGTCTGAGCAGTACAAACGATGAAGCAATTCGATCATTGATTTCACGTCATCACTGCTGAGTGTGTAATACACTGTTTGCGCTTCTTTGCGCGTCTCCACTAAGCCATCCCGTCTTAGCCAAGCCAAGTGTTGCGATAGCGCTGATTGACTCAATTCCAGTTTGCCACACAGCTCCCCAACGGAGAGTTCCTGGTTGTGCAACAAGCATAGAATCTGCAAGCGTCTCTCATTTGCCATGGCTTTCAATAACACCACTGCTTGTGCGGAGTTCTTTTCCATTTCCTGTAGGTTCATGAGCAAGCCCCCTTGAAATAACCGCTTAAGCGATACTAATGCACATCATTGTTTCTGCCTGAATGCATCAAACCATTAGCTGCGGGCAATCATCCTCGCGGCGCCATTATTATGTTGGTTCATTTCAGGTTCAACGCTCTGGCAAAAACGGACAAAGAGTACGCCTAAATGTGCCGAAAACACCTCCTACCATTGCGGTAAAACAGGACAAGTATTCATCGGTTGCGTGATAGTAATCTATTTATTAACAGTAATAAAACTCTCATTCAAACAAATTACTAAAATCTGCATCACATACATTCTTTACGGCTGGGTGCTGAATCATTCGCTCGGCGAATATGACGTAGTACTCTTCTTTGATTTCGTCAACGCGGCTAATGAGCTGCAAAGCGCGCTCTTGGTTCATTTCATTCATATACAGCAGCGGGGCCATAAAGATGACGTCGGGGTGATAGAGCGCGAACGCTTTCATCAGTGCGGCATCATCAAACTCCCCTAAAATGTTGGGTTGAATGCCTTGATGATCAAACCACTGACGCACTTTGCGCCCCATCGCGGTGCGGCTGCCGGGGATCAATAATTTGTATTCTTGTAATAGCGCCGGATAGCGCGTTTTATCGACACCACCGCTAGAGAAGAATCCCATGTGGCTTTCTCCCAGCTTTTTACTAAATAGCCCCGGGCTCTGGCTGGAATCCACTGGGCAGTCTGACAAAATCATGTCCAGCTTATGCTGCGAGAGCTGCTCAAGCAGCATTTCGTGAGTGGATTCGAAACAACGCAGATGAATGCTGTTGTCATCGGGGATGGTGGTCATCAAAATCTTGCTCACCAAGCGCTTGGAAATGGCATCCGCGACCCCGACGTCAAACTGAACGTTGTTGCGCTGGCTGTAGTTGACGATATCCAGCATTTCATAACTCAGGCCAAACATGCGGTCGGCGTATTTAAACACCAACTGCCCCAGCTCGGTGGGTTCAATACTGCGGCCGTTGCGTTTGGTCAGCTTGCCCGCCATGCGATCTTCCAACGCTTTGATTTGACCGGTGACGGTTTGAGGCGTCAAAAATAGCGCATCCGCCGCTTTGGTCACGGAGCCTTGTTTGCACACCATCCAAAAATAGTACAGGTGGTTGTAATTGAGGTGAGACATAAGCAGTCACTTGTGATGAACAGAGCGTTGGTTATAGCAAATGTCCGACCTTGTCGCAATTTATCGGGATAATCGAACCATTCACACCTAAGTAATATATTTACCGAAACATTGAATCCCACTCATGACAACGTTGACATAATTGACCTCCTTCCCCGCTGAAAAAATCAAATTAATTTCTCGACGTACGTGTCGTTCATAATTTACAAAAACACTTTATAAACAATAGGTTAAATTCAATAAAATCACTTTAATTGACCGTTCTAATCGCCCTATTAACAATTCTCTCGTTTTGTTTCAGCATTGTCATATTACTGAAATATTCGCCCTCTACTATCGCCCACAGATTCAACAACCGACCAAAGACATTCAGAAGGTCAATGGAGAAAACAATGATAAACCAAGCGACTACCACTGCCGCGCCAATCTCATCGACGACGCGATGGCTACGCTGGGCAAACTTGGCTTTCATGCTGTATCTACTGCTACTGGCAGTTGCCATGGTGGGCAGCGGATTTAAATGGGCAACCGGCGATCAGGCAAAAGTCCTGTTTGAGTTTGCTTCTCACCCGGTCGCTGGGTTGATGATTGGTTTGGTGGCCACGGCGCTGATTCAATCATCCAGCACAGTCACCTCAATTATTGTCGGCCTTGTGGCGGGCGGCTTGCCTGTTGAAACCGCCATTCCGATGGTCATGGGTGCGAACATCGGTACAACCGTCACCAATACGCTGGTCAGCCTCGGCCACGTGCGCTGCAAAGAAGAATTCAAGCGTGCTTTTGCCAGCGCCACAATTCACGACTTCTTCAATTTGCTCGCCGTTTTCATTTTCCTTCCCTTGGAAATGATGTTTGGTATTCTGGAAAAAATCTCGCATTGGTTGGTCTCGCCACTTCTGGCGACAGGCGACATGAGCCTGAAAGGCTTTGATTTTATTAAGCCAATGACCAAACCCGTCATCAGCGCGCTGAAAGAGCAGCTCGCCACGTTGGGGGATACCTTGGGCGGTGTGGCCCTGATCCTGCTGGGCATTGCGACCATTTTCGTGGCGATCACCGTCATGGGGAAATTGATGAAGAGCTTGATGGTCGGCCGTGCACGTGAACTGCTGAAAAATGCCATTGGCCGTGGCCCACTGCATGGTATTGCCTCAGGCACGCTGGTTACAGTGCTAGTACAATCGTCATCGACCACCACCAGCCTGATGGTGCCACTGGTTGGCTCTGGTGTGTTGAAAGTGCGTGACGTGTATCCATTCACGCTGGGCGCAAACATCGGGACGTGCATTACGGCGCTACTAGCAGCGACCGCGGTATCGGGTGAGTTTGCTGTGTTTGCCCTGCAAATTGCGCTGGTCCACCTGACGTTCAACTTACTCGCAACCCTATTGATTTACGGCATCCCTTTCTTACGTGAGCTGCCAATCAAAGGCGCAGAGACGATTTCTGAGTGGGCGATTAAGAGCAAAGCGGTGGTCGCAGGCTACTTGCTGTCGGTATTTATCGTCATTCCAGGCATGATTCTGGCGTTTACCTCGTAAACGACCCGAACCCAAAGCTTCCCTCTCGGGAAGCTTTTTTGTTTGCCTCACATCAACAAGAAACACGCGCTGTTTCGACGCTCATCCTCGAGATCGACGCGCATAAAAAAAACGCTGGCACTGCCAGCGTTTTTTTGTCGTTCGCCATTACACCGAAAACGGATATTGAATCGGCTCATGGAACTCGTAGCCCGTGACATCAAAATCATCCAGCGTCACCCAAGTTTCCAAATCGTGTAGCGATTTGATGTTCGGGTTGATGTGAAATTGCGGCGCCGCGAGCGGTTCACGTTTCAATTGCACATCGCGCATGAGCGCCAGCTGATCCTCATAGATGTGCGCATTAACAATCTTGTGGTAGGCCTGCCCCGGCTTCTTACCGGTAATTTGCGCCATGATCGCCAAAAAGACATACACTTGGACCATGTTAAAGTTTAGCCCCAGCGGCACATCACACGAGCGTTGCGTGCTGTTTAAGTACAGCGTGTCTCCCAACAGGGAAAAATGGTGGCTGTACATACACGGACGCAAACAGCCGAGGTGGAATTCTCCCGGGTTGTAGAAGTTCAGAATCTCACCGCGATCATCAACGCCACGCGTCAAGTCATCGACAATTTTCTTCAACTGATCCACATGACCGCCATCGGGCTTCGCCCAAGCACGACCTTGCACGCCATATACACGCCCCATGTCGTCTTCACCTTGACGGTGGGGGTTATTCAGCCATGCGTCGTTCAGGTTGGCGTTGGCATCCCACGTTTTGGTGCCTAGCGCGCGAAAGTCAGCGGCATTGTCATAACCCCGAATGTAGCCCAGCAGTTCGGCGACCGCTGCTTTCCAAAAACTCTTACGCGTGGTCACCAGTGGAAACTGGTTATTGGCCACGTCATAAGTTAAATCGGCATTGATCACGGTCAGGCAGCGTTTACCTGTCCGTTCGTTTTCCACCCACACACCTTCATCGACAATGCGCTGGCAAAGATCTAAATACTGTTTCACTTCGAACCCTTACTTTGCGGCCACGCTGTCTTGGTAACGGCCACGTTTGTAAGCCCACACCATCAGCAGTACGCCAGCAATAATCATTGGTGTTGAAAGGATTTGTCCCATTGAGATGACTCCGCCAAACAGCCCCAGTTGGGCATCCGGCTCTCGAACAAATTCAACCAGGAAGCGGAATGTACCATATCCCGCCAAGAATAGCCCAGCAACCGAACCCAGCGGACGTGGCTTCTTAATGAACCAATTGAGAATGAGAAAAAGCACAATCCCTTCTAAAACAAATTCATACAGTTGTGATGGGTGACGAGGCAGCGGCCCAGCATTCGGGAAAATAATCGCCCAAGGCACATCGGTGGTGCGTCCCCACAATTCGCCGTTCATGAAGTTGCCCAAACGGCCCATGCCCAAACCAAATGGCACCAGCGGCGCCACAAAATCAGCCACACCAAAGAAGGTGCGTTGATGTTTATGCGCATACCAGAACATCGCCGTGATCACGCCCAGCAGGCCACCGTGGAACGACATACCGCCCGTCCACACTTTGAAGAGGTAGAGTGGATCGGCCAAAAATAAGTCAAAATTGTAGAACAGTACGTACCCGATTCGACCACCGATCACCACACCGAGAAAGCCGGCAAACAGCAGATCGGACACTTGCTCACGCGTCCAGCCACTGCCGGGTTTATCGGCACGGCGGTTCGCCAACCACATGGCAAACATAAAGCCAATCAGATACATCATGCCGTACCAGCGCACAGAAATCGGCCCAATGGAGACTAAAACGGGGTCAATGTTTGGAAATTCAAGATAGCCCTGAGACATAAATTGTGTTCTCTTTTCTTTTAAAATCAGATCATTGCATCAACATTGTGACAGCAACAAACATAAGGAAAACCGCAAAGAAGCGCTTTAATACCGTGGTCGGCAACTGCGTTGCCAGTTTGGCGCCAATCCGGGTGGTTAACATCGACGTCGACGCAATCGCTACCAGCGCTGGCAGATACACATAGCCCACACTGTATTGCGGCAGCCCTTCGGCTTGATAACCGTGCAAAATAAAGCCAAGCATGCCGGAAATCGCAATCATAAAGCCACACACCGACGACGAACCGACCGCTTTGCGCATCTCAACGCCGTGATGGTTGAGAAACGGCACGGACAGCGAACCGCCCCCTATCCCGGCCAAACTCGACACCACACCAATCCCACTGCCGTAGAGCGCCGTCATCATCGCGCCCGGCATGGGCCACGTGTGCGTCACACGAATGGAGCGATACATTTGCAGCGCCAACACCAACACAATCGCGCCAAACACTTTCGGCAAATAGTGGTTGGGAATCCACTCTGCAATCACCGAACCGAGAAAACCGCCGACCAACACGCCAGGCAGCAGCCATTTGACGACGAACATGTCGACATTACCGAGTTTAAGATGATTGAGCGCAGAAGAGCCCGAGGTCACAATGATGGTTGCCAACGACGTCGCCAGCGCCAGTTGCATGACGATATCCGGCGAGATGCCCGATAGCGGTAACAGAAACAGTAACGCGGGCACGACGACCAACCCACCGCCAATGCCGAGCAAACCTGCCAGCACACCCACGATAGCCCCGAGTAGCAACAGCAGGGCCATTAATCCGATACTCACATTGTGTTCCTATTTTTTACCCGCTCTGACAAAGCCGGCGAAGCCTTTCTCTTCGAAATGAGTGAGCATCATATTATAAATATCATGACCGTAGGGTTGCATCAGCGCTTTGTCAGCAAGTGAGCGCAATTCGCTCATATCAGAGTGACGAACCAAGTATTTCACCCGCGCGACGTTCGAGGTGTTCATACTCAGCGCGGTGTACCCTAACCCAATCAGCAATAAAGAGCCAATCGGATCGCCCGCCAACTCGCCACACACACAAACCGGAATCTGATGCTGTTCGCAGGTGTGTTGAATCTGCTTGAGCGCCATCACCACAGCCGGATGCATCGATTCATAGACATCAGCCACACGGGAATTGTTCCGATCGACCGCCAACAGATATTGCGTTAAGTCGTTGGTGCCCACCGAGACGAAATCAATTTTGTTGGCCACCAGCGGCAACAAATACAGCATTGACGGCACTTCAACCATGATGCCAATCTCCGGCATCACAATTTGATCGTCGACTTTGCGCGTTTCAGCATAGGCTTGATGAATCAAGGCCAACGCATCATCAAGCTCTTTGGTGCCGGAGATCATCGGCAGCAGAATGCTCAGGTTGTTGTAACCTCGGCTGGCGCGCATCATCGCCCGCAGTTGAATCATGAAGATGTCGGGGTGATCGAGCGTAAAACGAATCCCACGCCATCCCAAAAACGGGTTGTCTTCTTCAATCGGCAGGTACGGCAGCGGTTTATCACCGCCAATATCGAGGGTGCGCATCACCACGCGTTGATTCGGATACGCCGCGAGCACCGTGCGATACAGTTGAATCTGCTCTTCTTCTGACGGGAAACGGTGCTGCAATAGAAACGAGATTTCGGTCCGGTACAACCCCACCCCATCCACGCCTTGGTTGATGGCAATGTTGGTGTCGGCGCTCAAACCGGCATTGAGCAGCAATTCGATTCGTTGCCCATCTTGCGTAAACGCAGGCTCCGAGATCGCCTCGTTGACCATTTTCGACAGCTCGCGCTCTTCATTGGCGAGCGCGCGATACTCAGACAGCACCTGTTTGGCCGGCGAAATAAAGAGCTTGCCACTGTAGCCATCAACAATGCCTTTCTTGCCATTGATCTGTTTGAGGTTCACCGACACGCCCATGATGGCGGGAATGCCCAGCGCGCGCGATAAAATCGCTGCATGCGAGTTCGCCGCCCCTTCGAGCGACACAACGGCCAACAACTTATCTTTGGGCAGCGCCGCCAGAATAGACGCGGTCAGCTCTCGCACCACCAAAATAATCGGTTTATCAAGCTGTTGCTGTTCGTGTTCAGTGTTGTAGAGGAAATAAAGCAGACGTTGTCCCAGTTCACGAACATCTTGTGCCCGTTCTCGCAGATAGGCATCCGACATGCGGGCAAACCGGTTGGAATAGGTTTCGACCACCTGACGCAGCGCCCAGTCGGCGCGATCGCCTTTTTGAATTTGCACCTTGAGATCTTTGCGCAGCATCGGGTCGTTCAAGAGGTGCGTAAAGAGGTCAAAGATCGCCAGCGCTTCTTTGTTGATTTCGCTGTCGAGCTTTTTACGCATCTTCCGAAAATCGCTCAGCGCGCTTTCAATGGCACGCGTCAGCCATTCCTGTTCGCGATCGACATCCAGCGTTGACGCCGGATACACTTCTGCAAGCTGTGGTTGGGAGTCATCCCACCATAACTCGCCAATGGCGACACCGGGAGACGCCGGAATCCCACTGATCGCTTGCTGTTTTTTGGTCAGCAGCCAATGGCCTTGCGTTCGCGCATGCGCGACGATCACCGCCAGCTGAGCCGCGAGCGTGACGAGAAACGAGACTTCCATCTCGCTAAACAGACGAGGAGATTTCTGTTGGACAACCAAAACGCCCAACACTTGTTTGCGGTAGATAATCGGTGTGCCGAGGAACGAGTTGTAAACCTCTTCGCCCAGCTGTTTGAAGTATTTAAAGTTGGGATGCTTCGACGCTTCAGCGAGGTTGATTGGCTCGGCAGAACGCTTCACCAACCCAACCAGACCTTCATCAAAATCAATGAGGATTTTATCGCCTTTGAATTTCAAGCCTTGGGTCGCCATCAACTCCAGACGATGCATCTCTTCATTTGCTAAATAGACAGTACAACACTCAGTGCTCATCGCACTGCATGTCTGTTTTACAAAAATATCCAACGCTTGGTAAACGTCTTCAACTTTTGAAACCTGTTCAACTATATCCCTTAGCTGAGAGAGCATCTCTATCCTCTTCGATTTTTGCGCTTACCTTTCACTTTACGTTCTTTAAACGGCATCGCCAATGACGCAAATTCTTTCATCGCCCGACGATACACATCACGCTTAAAAGAGACCACTTGTCTCACCGGATACCAATAACTCACCCAGCGCCAACCATCAAATTCAGGGGTGCTACCACGCTGCATGTTGATTCTTGATTCATCACATTCCAAACGCAGTAGGAACCATTTCTGTTTTTGTCCAATACAGACAGGCTGCGAATCCCATCGAACCAAACGTTTTGGCAGCTTGTATCGAAGCCAATGCCGACTGGTCGCAATGATTTTGACGTCCTTTTTCGTTAAGCCAACCTCTTCGTAAAGCTCCCGAAACATCGCTTGCTCAGGAGTTTCACCCTCATCTATTCCACCTTGCGGGAATTGCCATGAGTGTTGCCCGTATCGTTTCGCCCAGAATACCTGACCATGGTTGTTACAAATCACAATACCCACATTGAGTCGGTAACCATCGCCATCTATCACTGGCAAACCTCTAGTAAAATCTTAATTGCTTTGATTTTTCCACATATCCCCAACGGGAGCAAACTTACTAATGTGATTCACACGAAATTTATTGCTTGCGACCTGCAAATTGAATAAGTTTTGTTCAAATTAAAACTTATCAACAGCAGAGTGAGAGATAGCCCACATTTATTCACGTTTTCTGTGAATAACCATGTGCAGAAGACAGTGGACTGTGTAAAAAAGCCATCAAACCCACAATGTCCCACTTCAAAAACCAAACACAAAACCAATAATTTTCCCTTATAATTCATGAAGTAAAAAACATGTAATTCAATCAAGCTAGACGTAAAATAAGAAAAGATCATTCAAACTCAAAAAACGCTCAAAGATCCACCAATTCCGCTGTTATCCACACCACCGCGTCAAAATGCGCTTTTTTTCGCCGTCATCCCGGTCGCGATTCAACCGGAAACCCCTGTTTATGCATACATGTCACATTAATCTCATTTGTAGCCCTGAGCCACCTGTGGATAACTAGCAAAAAGATGATCTTTTGCACACGTTGATCATTATTTCTCCACGATCCGCGTACGCCGAAAATTTGCTACAATCGCCTTTTTGACCACAGCGCTTTTTATGAAACCAGAACCACAAACCGAACAGGAACTGCTAGAACGGGCGCAGCACATTGCCGGCGTCTCGTTTGCCGAGCTCGCTCAAGAGGCACAGATGACAGTGCCACCGGATCTGCGCAAAGATAAAGGCTGGGTTGGCCAATTGCTGGAATGGCATTTAGGCGCCACCGCAGGCAGTAAACCGCAACAAGATTTCGAATCGTTGGGCATTGAACTCAAAAGCATTCCCATCGGATACAACGGCAAGCCCTTGGAAACCACGTTTGTCTGTGTCGCGCCACTCACTGGCGTGCATGGCCTCACGTGGGAGCAAAGCCACGTGCGCAATAAATTGTCTCGCGTATTGTGGATTCCGGTCGAAGGTGAACGAGAAATCCCGCTGGCGCAGCGCCGCGTTGGCTCGCCGCTGATCTGGAGTCCGTCTCCCGAAGAGGAAGCGCAGCTCAAAGCCGATTGGGAAGAGTTGATGGAATTCATTGTGCTGGGCAAGATTTCGGAAATCAGCGCGCGCCACGGCGAAGTGTTGCAACTGCGCCCGAAAGCCGCCAACGGCCGCGTAAAAACTGAAGCCTATGGCGCCAATGGCCGCCCAATCCAAACGCTACCGCGCGGCTTTTATTTACGGACTCAGTTTACCGCACGAATTTTGGCAACTTACTACGCTTGACTCTTAATGCTTGCTGATAGGCAGCGGAATATCGCTGTATTTCTGGCCGCCGGCGATCCCACACTCTTCATACGCGCAGCTCATGCGTAAATAGGCGTGGGTCAGCCCCAGTTGGGAGAGTTGATCTTTGGCGGCATGCAGGGATGAAAAATGCAACGGCTCCCCGCGATCAAGCAGCGGTTCCACACGATGTTTCACCTCGACCCCCAACGTATAATGAGTCGCATCAGCGCACCCAATCACATACACTTTCGGCGGCTCAAAGCCAGGTTTATGCGGGCTGTGCAGCCACTTCGTCAGTTGTTGTTTGTGCATCATTCACCTCCGTTTCCCTCAGTGTAGACGAGCCGCCACAGAGCTCAAGTTCCTCCAGCCGCTGCTGCCGACGTACAAATTTCATTTCCTTTTGCACCAATTCTTCGCTTATAGTGAAATTCATATCAAAAGCCGCTTTAGTTTCAATAAGCTATAAGTGGCGTGTTCCGAATGCAGACAAGGAAGTGCCATGCAATACACCAAACTGCCTCACTCGAGCCTTGAAATCAGCAAACTGTGCCTTGGCACCATGACGTTTGGCGAACAAAATACACAAGCAGACGCGTTCAGCCAGCTTGATTACGCGCTCGAACGCGGCATCAATTTTATCGACACCGCAGAAATGTACCCAGTGCCTCCCAAAGCAGAAACGCAAGGGAAAACCGAAGCATTCATCGGCAACTGGTTAGAAAAATCCGGCAAGCGAGAAAAAGTGGTGTTGGCGACCAAAGTCGCCGGCCCGCGCAATGTGCCCTACATTCGGGACAATATGGCGCTCGACCATCGCCACATTCACCAAGCGATCGACGACAGCCTCAGCCGGCTGAAAACCGACTACATCGATTTGTATCAATTGCACTGGCCGCAGCGTCAAACCAATACCTTTGGTCAGCTCAACTATCCGTACCCAGACAAACAAGAAGAAGTCACACTGATTGAGACGCTCGAAGCGCTCAGCGATTTAGTGCGCATGGGGAAAGTGCGTTACATCGGCGTCTCCAACGAAACCCCGTGGGGCTTAATGACCTACCTGCGTTTGGCCGAAAAGCATGACTTGCCACGCATGGTTTCAATTCAAAACCCATACAACCTGCTTAATCGCAGCTTTGAAGTCGGCTTGTCAGAAATCAGTCATCATGAAGGGGTGAAACTGTTGGCGTACTCCCCGATGGCATTTGGCGTCCTTAGCGGCAAATACCTCAATGGCGCCCGCCCAACGGGTGCGCGTTGCAGCTTGTTTGAACGGTTTCAACGCTACTTTACGCCGCAAGGCTTACAGGCGACTGAAGCGTACGTCAATCTGGCCAGAGAGTTTGGTCTCGATCCGGCCCAGATGGCGCTCGCATTTGTTAATCAGCGCCCGTTCGTGGCCGCCAACATCATCGGGGCCACCAACTTGCAACAGTTAAAATCCAATATTGATAGTCTAGAGCTTGAGTTAAGTGAAGAATTGCTGCTTAAGATTCAAGAGATTGGCACACGCTACTCCAATCCTTGTCCTTAGAATTCAGAGCGGGGCTGGCGCAGCAGCCAGCCCCTTTTGATTACGTCGGTATTCGCGCACTTAAGACACGACGGATATGACGCACACGGCGTTCCGCTTTGATGGCATCCGGTACGCTGCTTCCCATTGGGCGACCGTCTACTTGCAAGCCGATATCTTTCAGTAAATGTTCGTTGTGCCAGGGAATATCAAACGCACTGCGGCGAACTTTTCGTTTCCATTCACGTTCTTCACGACGTAGATCAGCACGAACCAAGAGTGTAGCCAGTTGTAGATAAACAGAATGACGCATAATTTTTCTCCAGTTGAAGATTGAGACTGGGAAAATGGCGCTATGGTGCTGGAAAGCATGGGATGACCCCTGTTAGCTGCCAATTTCCGCAGCCTGTCAGAGGTTACGGATTAATTAGAAATCTTTGCCTTTGGTATCGATGGCACGACGATCAGCAGACATGGGAGCTGCGGTCGCGGCACATGAACCGTGATTAGAAGCGCAAAGGGTATGAATCGATACAAAATGTTTCATATTGCGCCTCCAAGCAAAAATCATTAATCCGAAAAGAAGTGTGTTTTCAGTGAGCTAGACTCACGGTTAAATTCTATGCAACTGAGCGTTATCTTCAACCTTTAATTAACAATCAGCGAAAAAACAACCAATATCTCCAGACTTTCACTCAATAACAGAAAGATATAACGTATTCGCCAGCGGAATAAGCCAATATGCAACATATTTGGGCATAGTCATTCGCCAGTTAATATCCCGATCAAAAAAGCCACCCGCAGGTGGCTTGAGCTGACAGCAGCACAGCGATCAGTACGAGTTGTCAGAAATGAGGTTGTGCTTGTTCAACAATCGGTACATGGTCGCACGCGACACTCCCAACTCTTTGGCAGCATTCGACACCTGACCAGAATGCGACTCCAGCACCAGCAACAACGCATCCCGCTCTGAGCGTTCTCGAATGCTTTTCAGGCTGCGTTTACCATCGCCCCGTTTCGGTAAATCAAGATGCGACTCTTCCAACATGATGGTGTCGGACATCAACACCACCCGCTTGATCTGGTTCATCAACTCACGCACGTTGCCGGGCCAGTGATAACGAGTCAAAGCACGCATCGCATCTTCGGTAAAGCTGCGCGCCTGCGCGTTGTACTCTTTGGAGTATTCGCGCAAAAAGTGCTTCGCCAACACGGCCACGTCTGCCGCGCGCTCTTTCAGGCTCGGCACGTTGATGCGCAGAACATTGATGTAGTGATAGAGCTCTTCATTGAAATCGCCGTCAATCAGCGCTTTTTCAATGTCGGACGAATTGGCCGCCAAAACGCGCACATCAACGGTTTTGCTGCCTTGTGGCGTATCGACGGTGCCTTCTTGCAAGAAACGCAGCAAGTTCAACTGCTGGCTTTTGGGTAAGGTCAGAATGTCATTGAGCAGCAAGGTGCCACCATCGGCTTGCAGCAACAACGGTGACACAGACTCTTCATCACAGCCGATGCCAAACAGCTCGCATTCGATGCGTTTTTCTGACATCGCACGGCAGTTGACGGAAACAAACGGTTTTTGAGAACGAGACGAGGTTTTGTGAATGGCTTTGGCGACAGACTCTTTGCCTGAACCGCTCTCACCGTAGATGAGAATACTGACATCGGTTGGGCCGATGCGTTTAATTTGGTCGCGCAGGCGCTTCATGGGAATGGAGTCGCCAATCAATCCCAAATCACTGTTGGAGCCGTAATGAGGCCACACTTTTTTCTCAAGTTTCAGCATACCAAGCTGGTGACCAATGGTGCTCAGCAGTTGTGTATCGGGAATGGGTGCGGTAAAGAAATCGATACAGAAGTTCACAATGAACTGGCAAATGGTGTCGGAGCTCAACTGAGACTCGCGAATAAACGCTAACCAGCGCACCTGTTTGTGACTACTCACCAAATTGGCGATGCCATTGAGGCTGAATTCATCGTGACTTAGATCCACGATCCCAATGCATGGCCCTGTTTCACTAAACAACAGATCCGCTTTGCGCAAATCCGCGCACTGAGTACAGCGCCACCCCACTTGTTCTAATACCGACAGCCACGGCTCGTACGTACCGCCTACCACGATTAACGAACCCGGCACGGAGTCCATACGGAATTGAGTGCCCATCAACTGAATCCTTTTTGTTATAAAAATTTTTTATGCAGTGCTACTTATTGGCACTTTCACCACTGACGTTACATTAACGAGACTTGTGATTAGAATCTGTCTCAAGTGTAAGACTAGAAAGTAAATAGAAAACTTTCTACCAAGGTTTAGAATTAAGCCACAGCAAAAAGCAAATAAATAGCAGGGATACCCCCTCATTTTTGGAACCTATTACTGAATAAATAAAAAAAGCCGCCATAAATGGCGGCTTTTAATAACTAATTTAGCAATTAAGCCTGAGGGCGCATTGCTGGGAACAGGATCACGTCACGGATGGTGTGCGAGTTGGTAAACAGCATCGCCAGACGGTCGATACCGATGCCTTGACCAGCCGTTGGTGGTAGGCCGTGTTCCAGTGCAGTGATGTAGTCTGCATCGTAGAACATCGCTTCGTCATCACCTGCATCTTTCGCTTCAACCTGCGCTTTAAAGCGTGCGTCTTGGTCTTCTGCATCGTTCAGCTCAGAGAAGCCGTTCGCCACTTCACGGCCGCCGATGAAGAACTCGAAACGGTCAGTGATGAATGGGAAATCATCGTTACGACGGGCCAGAGGCGAGATATCCGCTGGGTAGCCGGTGATAAACGTTGGCTGAATCAGTTTAGGCTCTGCGGTTTCACCGAAGATCTCTTCCAGCAACTGACCACATGTCCAGAACGGTTCCACTTCCACATGCACTGATTTCGCGATCGCCACCATGTGCTCACGGTCTTGAACTTTGTCGTAATCCAGCGCTTGGATCTCTGCGTGGTCTGGGTTGTAGTGTTTGATCGCATCGAGCATGCTCATGCGCGCGTACTGACCACCAAATTCAACCATTTCATCACCGTAAGGCATTGACGTTGAACCCAGAACGTTCATCGCAACCGTGCTCAGCATCTCTTCAGTCAGATCCATCAGATCTTTGTAGTCCGCGTACGCTTGGTAGAATTCCATCATGGTGAATTCTGGGTTGTGACGAGGTGACAGACCTTCGTTACGGAAGTTACGGTTGATTTCAAACACACGGTCAAACCCACCCACAACCAAACGTTTCAAGTACAGCTCTGGTGCGATACGCAGGTACATGTCGATGTCCAGTGCGTTGTGGTGTGTGATGAATGGACGTGCAGATGCACCACCCGGGATCACGTGCATCATTGGCGTTTCAACTTCCAAGTAGCCTTTTGAGCTCATGAAGTTACGAATAGCCGCGACCAGCTTAGAACGGATGATGAATGCTTTGCGTGAGTCTTCGTTGACGATCAGGTCAACGTAACGTTGACGGTAACGCATTTCTTGGTCAGTCAGGCCGTGGAATTTTTCTGGCAGAGGACGCAGTGCTTTGGTCAGCAGTTCGTACTCTTCCATGTTCACATACAGGTCGCCTTTGCCTGATTTGTGCAGTGCGCCTTTCACACCGATGATGTCACCGATGTCCAGACCTTGGTATTTCTCTTTCAGTTCTTTTTGAACATCTTTTGCAGCGTAAGCCTGAATGCGACCCGAGGTTTCCTGAATCACCAGGAATGGACCACGTTTCGCCATCACACGACCCGCGATCGCCACGATGTGGTTCAGCGCTTCCAGTTCTTCTTTGGTCTTTTCACCGAACTCAGCTTGCAGATCACCCGCGAGGCTGTCACGACGGAAGTCATTTGGGTGACCGTTCGCCTTACAACCCTTACGAATGTGCTCTAACTTGCTGCGACGCTCTGCAATCAGTTTGTTTTCTTCTTGCGCGATTTGCTCTTGATTCGTTTCGTTTTGAACAGCATCAGTCATTTTGCATGTACCCTGTTTTGTCGGTAAAAAGCTTAAAGACCTGATTTCAGGCTAGCTTCGATAAATTTGTCTAAGTCACCGTCAAGAACCGCTTGTGTATTGCGGTTTTCAACGCCGGTACGTAAATCTTTGATTCGTGAATCATCTAACACGTATGAACGGATTTGGCTACCCCAGCCGATGTCCGATTTCGCGTCTTCATTCGCTTGTTTCTCAGCATTCTGCTTTTGCAGCTCAAGTTCAAACAGTTTCGCACGAAGCTGTTTCATCGCTTGATCTTTGTTTTTGTGCTGAGAGCGGTCGTTCTGACACTGCACAACGGTGTTGGTTGGAAGGTGGGTAATACGTACCGCAGATTCCGTGGTGTTCACGTGCTGACCACCGGCACCCGAAGCGCGGTAAACGTCGATGCGCAGATCCGCTGGGTTAATGTCGATGGCAATGTTGTCATCAATCTCTGGGTAAACAAACGCAGACGCAAATGACGTATGGCGACGACCACCGGAGTCAAAAGGTGACTTACGAACTAAACGGTGAACACCGGTTTCGGTACGCAACCAACCGTAAGCGTAGTCGCCCACGATGCGAACGGTCGCCGATTTCAGGCCCGCTACATCGCCTTCCGACACTTCAATCACTTCCGTTTTGAAGCCTTTCGCATCGGCCCAGCGCAGGTACATACGCAACATCATGGATGTCCAGTCTTGCGCTTCTGTACCACCAGAACCGGCTTGCAGATCAAGGTAGCAATCTGACGAATCGTGGTCACCGGAGAACATACGGCGGAATTCCAGCTTCGCCAGCTTACTTTCCAGTTCTTCCAGTTCAGGGCCAATTTCGTCAAATGTTTCTTGGTCTTCGGCTTCCACCGCCAGCTCCAAGAGACCTTCAACGTCATCCACACCTTGGTCGAGTTGGTCAATGGTTTCCACAACCGCTTCTAGAGAAGAACGTTCTTTACCCAGCGCTTGCGCGCGCTCAGGTTCGTTCCACACATCCGGTTGTTCAAGTTCTGCGTTGACTTCTTCTAGACGCTCTTTTTTGGCGTCATAGTCAAAGATACCCCCTCAGGACGTTCGTGCGCTCTGACACATCCTGAATACGGTTTTTAATTGGATTGATTTCAAACATGTTTGATTTTGACTTTATGAATAGAATTTAACCGCAGAATTCTACTGAAAAATGTGATGAAGATACAGGAAAAATTCGCCTCACTGCGCAGGGTTTTTCGCGCTTCAGGCAGAAATTCTGCCCAAATAAAAAAGGCGGATGATACCTCATCCGCCTTCACTTTGAATCGAGCGATTACACCGTTTCGTGCTGCAGCTCATCCTGTACAGAGGTCGCCACGAAGAACATGCAAATCAGTGCAGCAAAGGTCGGCAGTACCCACCCCATGCCCACATCAAACAGAGGCAGCACGTCAAAGAATGACATGTCGGCACCAACCACTTTGGCGGCGTCGATCAACGCAAATAGGAACGCAACCAAAGTCACCACGCGAAACGCAGCTTGTGGATTCGGTAATTTGTGACGCACAAATGCCAGCAGAACCAGCACAATCGCCACAGGGTACAGCGCCACCAGCACTGGAATCGACAGCGAAATCAGTTGTGCCAGACCCACGTTCGCGATGACCGCGCACGCTACACCGTTGATGATGACCCACGTGTGGTAAGGAATCTTGGTCACCGAGCTGAAGTACTCTGAACACGCAGAAATCAGGCCAATCGCCGTGGTCAGACACGCCAACAAAACGATGGTCGACAGAACCACTTGGCCGTAAGGGCCAAACAGCGCTTGGACATATTGGCTCAGAATAAAGCCGCCGTTGTCCGCACCGCCGGCAATCACCGAGCTGGTTGCGCCCAAGTAGAACAGCGAGATGTACACCGATGCCAAACCAGCGGCCGCAATGAAGGCCGAGCTAATCAGGTATTTAGTGGTTGCACGGGATTCAGTGATACCTTTACTGCGCATCGCATCCACAATCAGCATACCGAACATCAGTGCCGCCAAAGTATCCATGGTGTTGTAACCTTCCAAGAAACCTTTGGTGAATGGCTGGGTGGCATACGGGCCAGATGCCGGCATCCACGCGCCTTGCGGGTCCATAAATACGCCAACAGCCAAAATGATCAAGCCGATAAACAGCGCAGGGGTTAGCAGTTTACCAATCAGGTCAATCAAACGGCCTTGTGACCAAGAGAAGAACATCGCCACAACAAAAAACAGCACGGAGAACGCAGTCAGGTGCATTTGCGAAGTTTCAGCAAACAGCGGGCTCACCGCCATTTCATACGCCACGAGGCCAGTACGCGGCGCCGCAAAAGCTGGGCCGATAATGATAAAAATCAGCACCGCGATCAACGTGGCCACTTTGACGGGTAAGTCTTTGGTGAGGTGTTGCCAGCTACCGCCCGCAATCGCCACAGCAATGATAGCCACCAAAGGAAGACCCACAGCCGTGAGCAGGAAGCCGCCCATGGCCGGCATCAAGTTTTCGCCCGCCATCTGGCCGGCCAATGGTGGAAAAATGATGTTCCCAGCGCCCAAGAAGAACGCGAAAAGCATAAAGCCTAAAGCGGCAATATCTGTTAGTTTTAACGTCTGCTTCACAGATAACCCTTATTAAAATGTCATGAATGTTGTGTGTGCATCCGGTGGAGATCCGACGTCCCCAACCTTAAATTAGGGGGCGAATAATGACGAAACCATCGATATTTCGCAATAGCAAAGCAAAAAACACCACATTAATTTGCAACTATAAGAAAAAAGCAGTGAAAATCACTATTTGTTAAAAAATAGATAGAACGATATTTCGATCAACTCAGCCCACAAATTGACAACAACCAGAACAAAAATCCAAACAATAAAATAACAACAGACAGAATTACTTCAAGTTAAACAGAAATCGATATTTTCATGAAAAGTAGCACGTTAAAGACTAAAGGCTTCAAATTTAAGCAATTTACCATTGAAGGGGGCCAAAGCGGCATGCCCGTCAGCACCGATGGCGTTTTGTTGGGCGCGTGGGCGTTTGCCACCTCGCCGCAGCACATTCTCGATATCGGTACAGGCACCGGCTTGCTGGCCTTAATGTGCGCGCAGCGATTTCCACAAGCGACCATCACAGCTGTCGATATCGATGAACACGCGTTTCATGCCGCCAGCCACAACGTGACGCACTCCCCATGGGCCAATCGCATCCAGGTGGCGCAGCAAAACATTCTTCAAACCCAGCTCAACACACCCGTCGAGGCGATCATCTGTAACCCGCCCTATTTCAATGACGGCCAACAGTCGCAGCATGCGCAGCGCGCCACCGCGCGACACACCGACCGCTTAAATCATGGTGACTTACTGCAAGCAATGGCGCGCTTGCTGACGCCTCTCGGCACCGCCAGTCTGATCTTGCCTGCCGTTGAGGGGGAACAATTCATTGCTCAAGCCGAGCAGCAAGGTTGGTTTCTGGCGCGACGTTGCAACGTGCAACCTTCGGCGCGTAAACCTGTACACCGCCTATTGTTTGAGCTACAAAGAGAGCCGTGCTCCAGCCAATTGAGTACACTCATAATTCAAGAAGGCACCACCTACAGTGCAGACTTTATCGCCTTAACGCGTGCTTTTTATCTCAAGATGTAGAAATTAAAGATGTGATCTGGCCGATGATCCATCTATAATGTGCGCCCTTTAATTTAGACTGATCAGCCCAGCGCTCGCGGAGTAAATAATAGTGATCAAAACCTTTGCTGACCTAGAACTGGACCCAAATCTTCTTGAAGCGATCGAGGAAATGGGCTTCGAACGCCCAACTCAAGTTCAAGCCGAAGCGATTCCCCACGCCCTGGACGGCAGAGATGTATTGGCATCCGCTCCGACCGGCACCGGTAAAACTGCCGCGTTCGTTATTCCAGCACTGCAGTTCCTGCAAGACTTTCCACGGAAGAAAGCTGGCCCAGCTCGTATTCTGATTCTGACGCCAACCCGTGAACTGGCGATGCAGATTACCGAACAAGCACGTGAACTGGCGAAATACACCAAGCTGAATATTTTCACCATCACCGGCGGCGTGCAGTATCAAGAACACGCCGACATTCTGGCGACCACGCAAGACATCGTGGTGGCAACACCAGGTCGCTTGCTGGAGTACATCGAAGCAGAACGCTTTGACTGCCGCGCAATTGAATGGCTGATCTTGGATGAAGCGGACCGCATGCTAGACATGGGCTTTGGCCCGGTGGTCGATCGCCTATCGGCGGAATGTCGCTGGCGTAAACAGACCATGCTGTTCTCAGCAACGTTGGAAGGTCGTGGCGTAGAAGGCTTTACCGCTGACCTGCTCAAAGAGCCAGCCGAAGTCAACGCTGAGCCGCCACGTCGCGAACGCAAAAAGATTTCTCAGTGGTATCACCGTGCCGACGACATGAACCACAAACTGGAGCTGCTGAAAGCGATTCTGACGCAGCAATCCGAGCGTGCGATCGTGTTCTTCAAGACACGTGAGCGTCTGGCGGAAGTTCGTGCAGTGCTCGAAAGCGCACAAATTGCTTGTTCGTGGATTCAAGGTGAAATGCCGCAAGATCGCCGTAATAACGCAATTAGCCGCTTCCGTGACGGCAGCGTGAACATACTGCTGGCGACCGACGTTGCCGCGCGCGGTATCGACGTACCGGATGTCAGCCACGTGATCAACTTTGACCTGCCTCGCAGCGCAGATGTGTACCTGCACCGCATCGGTCGTACGGCGCGCGCCGGTAAAAAAGGCATCGCGATTTCGCTGGTAGAAGCCCACGACCAACCGATGATGGATCGCGTAGCGCGCTACCTGAAAGAAGACATCAAAGAGCGCTATGTCGATGGCATGCGTCCTAAACACAAAAAACCCGTGTTTAAGAAAAAGAAAAAAGACGACAGCAAGAAAAAAACGGCCGTGAAAAAAACCGCCGGTAAGAAAAGCAGCGGCAAGAAGAAAAAATAATTCTGCCCGCAAAGATAGAAAAAGCCGATGCATTGCATCGGCTTTTTTATTGCGTCATCGCCATGAAGACTGCGCCAGCATTGCCGCGCAGTCAGGCATCCACTCGCTTAGTGCTCGCGTGTGGCGCGGAAGGTCACTTCCGGCGAACGTTCTTGCGCGAGGTTGAGGTTCACCATGGTTGGCGCAATGTACGCCAGGTTGTCCCCACCATCCAACGCCAAGTTGCTTTGGTTCTTGCGCTTGAACTCTTCGAATTTCTTCACGTCACCGCATTCAACCCAGCGCGCCGTCGCAACGTTCACACCTTCGTAAATCGCTTCCACGTTGTATTCTGATTTGAGACGCGCCACCACCACATCAAACTGCAGCACACCGACTGCGCCCACGATCAGATCGTTGTTTTGTAGTGGACGGAATACCTGCACCGCACCTTCTTCTGACAACTGAACCAGACCTTTGAGCAGCTGTTTCTGCTTCAATGGATCTTTGAGGCGAATACGACGAAATAGCTCTGGCGCAAAGTTAGGAATGCCGGAGAATTTCAGTGATTCACCTTGGGTAAAGGTGTCACCAATTTGAATCGTACCGTGGTTGTGCAGGCCAATGATGTCACCCGCAAACGCTTCTTCAGCGCGTGAGCGGTCGCCAGCCATGAAGGTCACCGCATCGGAAATGCTCACCTGTTTACCCAAGCGAACATGGTTCATCTTCATGCCCTGCTTGTAGGTGCCGGATACGATACGCATGAACGCGATACGGTCGCGGTGTTTCGGATCCATGTTGGCCTGAATCTTAAACACAAAACCACTGAATTTTTCTTCGGTCGCTTCGACTTGACGCTCGTTCGCCGCACGCGGCAGTGGCGCAGGCGCCCACTCGGTCAGGCCGTCTAGCATGTGGTCCACACCGAAGTTACCCAGTGCCGTACCAAAGAAGACTGGCGTCAGTTCACCTTTCAGGAACAGCTCGCGATCAAACTCGTGTGATGCGCCGAGCACCAGCTCCAGCTCTTCACGCAGTTGGCTCGCCAGATCCTCACCGATGTGCGTATCCAGCTCTGGGTTATCCAAGCCTTTAACAATGCGCTCTTCCTGAATGGTGTGGCCTTGGCCGGTCGCGTACAGCACCGTTTCATCACGATGAATGTGGTACACGCCTTTGAACTCTTTCCCACAGCCGATTGGCCATGTCACGGGCGCGCACGCGATGCTGAGTTCGTTTTCCACTTCATCCAGCAATTCCATTGGGTCGCGAATGTCACGATCCAATTTGTTCATGAACGTCACGATTGGCGTATCACGCAGACGGGTAACTTCCATCAGCTTACGGGTTCGATCTTCGACACCTTTTGCCGCATCAATCACCATCAGGCACGAGTCCACTGCCGTCAACGTACGGTACGTATCTTCAGAGAAGTCTTCGTGTCCCGGGGTATCCAGTAGGTTCACCAGCGCATCGCGGTAAGGGAACTGCATCACAGAGGTGGTGACCGAGATGCCCCGTTCTTTTTCCATCTCCATCCAGTCTGATTTCGCGTGCTGAGCAGAACCACGGCCTTTGACCGAACCGGCCGTTTGAATTGCGCGTCCGAACAACAACACTTTTTCAGTGATGGTGGTTTTACCCGCATCCGGGTGCGAGATAATGGCGAAAGTTCGACGCTTAGAAACTTCGCCTAAAAAAGGAGTAGTAGACATGAAACGGATCTTCTCTTGATGCTAAAGGGCGGCATGCAGCCAGACCTTAGCCTTTCGGTTCAAATTTGCGCGGTATTCTCTCTGATCTTGGCCTCGGGAGCAACTTTAAGACACGCAACACAGAAAAGCTGAGTTTTGACTTGGCCTTTAATTTCTCTCGAATTATGGACTATAACTGATAAGGAAGAACAGGGAATGCTCAACCTCTATGACCAAACTCAAACAGATTCACTCATTAGCGTTTCGCCAAGCCAAGACCGTCTTTCTGGTCTCTGTGCTATTGGGCTTTTGTTTCAGCCTCTATCATACGCTGGTCGACCTACATCAGGAACAAGGACGCATTGAAGAGCACTATCATTTCAAGCTGATTCAAAGCTACAACAACGCCAGCCAAGCGGCGTATCATTTGAATCATCTGTTGGCAGAACAGGTCGCCACCAGCTTGATGGCCGATCCAGCGATTTACCGCGTCTCGATTGTCGATGACTTTGGGGATGATTTAGCGCGCATGGAACGCAATGTGGCAGCGCAAGGCGCGTTTATTCAACTACTTTCGCGTTACTTAACGCCCGATGTCCCAACCTTTCAGGCCGATTTGCACCAGCCCAACTCCAATGTGGTGATCGGGACCTTAAGTTTTTCTATCAACGGCACCTCCATTGCCGAAGCCTTTTTGGCGAAAACAACCCGCGTGCTGATGTTCGACCTGCTGCGCAACGTGCTGCTCACCACCATTTTGCTGATCTTTTTCTATCGCAAGCTGTCGTTGCCGATCACCACGCTGATCAACTGGGTACGGTCGCTGCCCGACCGGCCGCACAACCTGTCGCCGCCGTTGATTCATCAAGAAAGCGAGCTGAGTGAACTGGCGTCGTCATTTCACACCTTGTGGCATGAGCGCGAACTGGCCGAAGCCAAACTCAATCAGCTCGCCTACTACGATACGTTAACCGGGCTTGCAAACCGCAGCCTGTTGCTGCAAATGCTGAGTAAATCCATCGATCTTGCCCAACACGATCAACACAGCGGCGTGCTGTTCTATCTCGATCTGGATCGCTTCAAAACCATCAATGACTCCTTGGGCCACACCATCGGCGACAAGTTGATCAAAGCCATCGCCACGCGCCTGCAAGCGTGGGCAAAACAGGATTATATTGCCGCGCGCATTGGGGGCGATGAGTTTGTGGTGCTGATCCCCGCTTTGGACAGCGAGCGCGTCGAGAACGTCGCCAAGCAGTTACTCGCGTTGATCTCCAATCCATATTCGATTGACGATCACCAACTGTATTGCTCGGTCAGCATTGGGATTTCGATGTTTCCATCGGCTGGTATCACCAACATCGATGTGCTGCGCCAAGCCGACACCGCGCTCTACCGGGCCAAAGTCAGCGGCCGCAACAAATATGTGTTTTACGAACCGGAAATGCAGGCGCAGGTCGAATCATTTTTGGAAATCGAGAAAGGTTTGCACGAGGCGTTGAGCCATAATCAATTCGAGCTTTACTACCAACCGCAGGTCAATCTCGACCACCAGATCATCGGCGTTGAAGCGCTGATTCGCTGGAATCATCCGCACAAAGGTGTGTTGCCACCGGGGGCGTTCATGTCGATCGCCGAAGAAACCGGACAAATTTTGCAGATCGGCAATTGGATCATCGAGCAAGCCTGCTATCAATACGCTCAATGGAAGAAAGAGGGCGTGCTACCGCCGGAGTTCCAACGTTTGGCGATCAACATCAGCCCGCTGCAATTTGCGCAGGACGCATTTGTCGATCACATTCGCGACGCCTTGCAACAAGCGGGGATCACGGGCGAACACATTGAACTGGAGATCACCGAAAGTCTGCTGCTGGAAAATGTCGAAAGCGCGATTGAAAAAATGGCGCGTTTGAAAGAGTTTCAGCTCAACATTTCGATTGATGACTTTGGGACGGGCTACTCGTCGCTGCGTTACCTGAAACATCTGGCGGTGGATGTGCTCAAGATCGACCGTTCGTTTGTCACCCAGTTGCATCTAGACGACAGCGACCAGGCGATCGTCGATACCATCATCATGATTGCGCGCCGTTTGGGGTTGGAAGTGATTGCTGAAGGGGTGGAAGATACGTTTGAACTCAACGCGCTCAAGGAGTTGGGCTGTGAGCAGTTTCAAGGTTACCTATTTGATAAACCGCTGACGGCCCAAGAGATGGCGCAGCGGTTTAGTCATCATCACTATCATCAATTATTGGAGCCCGCCGAGACGCGTCAGATTGGCCTGCAATAAGCTATTTAGCAGATGTAGCTCATGATGATCGCATCTTCGCGACCATGCCCAGTCGGGTAGTAATTCACGCGGCGGTCAATCTCGTGAAACCCCAGATCCGTGTAAAGGGCGTAGGCTCGCGCGTTGCTTTCTCGCACTTCCAACCAAGCGCTCTCTGCGCCTTGCTCATGGCACATGTCGAGAAAATGTGTCACCAGTTGACGGCCATAGCCTTTGCCTTGTTGCGCCGGTTCAATGGCGATGTTGAGCAGCGTCACTTCACCAACAATGTTTTGAGCAAAGAAATACCCGACCACCTTGCCGCTGACCAACATCACGCAGTGACAAGCACCGCGGCTGGAGAGATCGCCCACCATGGTTTTTGACCATGGGTGCGTGTGTGCATGCAATTCAATGTGATAGACCGCGTCGGTATGCTCGGCGGCCATCGGTACAAATTCAACACTCATTTAGATTGCGCTCCGTACGAGCAAATTTGTTGCCATAAGTCACGGCGATGTTGCGTATGACCATCAATGTCGGCCAACGCAGGTGAGGTCAGCCGGTTGGCCGACGTGTCCACATCCACCTCAACACCCGCCAACCAAATCCACGCTAAGCCGCTCAGGTCCAACTGCGCCAATTGATGGGGAAAGACATGACGCGCCGCTGCAAGTGGCACATGAAAACTTTTCAACACACGTTCAAACAACAGCGCTTCCGCAGCCGTTGGGTAGGTGTCACTCACCAGCACCAAACGGCATTCGTCGTCCAATGGCGCTAAGGTGGGCTGATAGCCTTGCAGACGCTCAGGATGTACCAGATCCCAGCTCTGGATGCCCATGGCGTGTAAGTAGTGTTGTTGGCGGTCAGACATGTCGCTTCGCTCGTCGATTCATTGCGCGCCATGCTATCAAACTTCGCTGAATTCACTCAAGACGCCGTGTGCGAAAAGACACAAAAAACAAAGGAGCCGTCAGGCTCCTTGGCATTCACGTTGTGGCCATCGCATAAGTTGTAACCATAGCATGAATTGAGGCCATCGCATGATCAGCGCGCTCAAGCATGTTACGCGAGGTCAGCAAATTCCGGACAGTATTGAATCTCACCGCTGCGGCCGGTCAATTCATCGTCCCACAGGGCGACAATTTGAAATGCGTCAGCCGGCACGTCCCATTGACAATGAAATCCGTGTTTCTCGGCCGATGTAAAACCAAAGCGCGCGTAGTAATCTGGGTTGCCAAGCACGACGCAAGCGGGATAGCCCAACTCACCCAGCGACGCCAAGCCCTCATTCACCAGCTCGCCGCCCAACCCTTGATGACGAAATTCCGCTTTGACGGCCAAAGGCGCCAAGCCTTGCCAGTTGAGGTCTTCGCCATTGAGCAATACCGGACTGAACATGGCATGCCCCACCACTTCACCCTCATCATCACACGCCACCAGCGACAACGTGCGGTGACTGTTTTCTCGTAATGCCATGACCAGATTTGCTTCAGCGTCGGTGTCAAACACCGTTTTAAGCAGACGGTCGACCGCCAGAATGTCCGCTGGAGCTTCAGTTCGAATAAGCATTGAGTACCTCATTGTGTGTGTTTGGCGTTTGCATGCCTTTATGCACAAAATCGGCCAGTTGGTGAAGTAAAATTTGCAATGCTTTCGGTAATTGTTCCAAATCCACACTGTCCATCAAGTTTTTGACTTCCAGTCCCAGCTCCGTATCCCCTTCAATCGACAGACGACGTTGGAAAAATAAGGTATCGGGATCTTCTTTGCGGCCCGCGATCAGAACAAGGTCATTTAAATCGCCGCTAAAACTGACATCTTCATGGCGTACATTGTCTGCAACGATGAGATTTTCGTTCTCATAACTGATAAACCAACGTAAATTCAGGTCTCGGATTTCGACCTTGAGCCATTTGTCTTCAAGGAATTCGAAGTCGCCGTCATCCAAGGCTTCGTGGAAGGCGAGTTTGAGCCCATCCAGCAAGGCTTTTTTTTGCACAGATTTAGGTAATAAGTGGATTGGAGATCTCAAAATTGATGCGGCATTTTGAACTAGTTGAGTACGAATCTTGTTAATCACGCGCGTTATCCGTTACCTTTTAAATTAAGTGTGTCTCATCATAATGGATGTATTTGCGCCAATTCCTGTTATGCATCAAAAAACCAGTTCCCTGATGTCGCTTTTCAGTAGCAGGAATCAAAGTTATAGTTAATGGTTGTTGCCTGAGTAACAATTTCAATGAATAGTACGCATTCTGGACGGTTGGTAGTATCTTGATGCTTTCGCACATGCCCTCGCAAAATATACAGCACTGGTTTGCAAAAATTACGTCGCATAGTCCGTTCTTTTTTGCATTGCTTAATGACCAACATCAGTATGTTCTGGTCAATGAGCGCTATTGCGACATCGCTGGCTTGTCAGCAGATGAACTCGTTGGCATGAACGATAAAAGCGTGTTGGGCGAACACTCTTATCAACATCTCAAACCCTACTACGACCGTGCGTTTCGCGGCGAAACGCTTGAAGCCGAAGTCACACTACACGAGCTCGACCTCGAAACCAGTCTGCACTTTTCGCTCTCGCCCATTCTCAATGACAAACAGGTCGAATACGTCGTTTTTCACGCCATCGACACGTCTGAAAAACAGATTCTCATTCGTTCACTGGAAGAGTCCGAACACAAGTTTTCCACCCTCACCACACTGCTGCCCGACGGCTTACTGTTGGTGGAAGACGATTGCATCATTTCCGCGAACCCATCATCGGCACGTTTGCTTGGCTTGGATGACACCTCCGATTTACTCGGTGAAGATCTTTCTAGCCTGTTTATTGACGAAAAAACCAAAGCGGCATTTAGCACCCCCATCGGGTTGTTGCTCTCAGAAGCCCCTTTGGTGTGCCTGACCGGCCCTCGCTGCGGCTTTGAGCGGAAAGTACAGCTCAATGCGGGCACCACTCGCGTGCTCAGCAGCAACTCACAACTGATCCTGATTCAGGATGCGTCGCAAGCAACCAAACAGCTCTCGGCGACAACCCAAACGGATGTGCATATCGACACCTTAACCGGTTTGTATAACCGTTTGGGCTTTACCAAACGCCTAGAACACCTGATTCAAAACGACACGCCGTTGGTCATGCTCTACCTCGACATCGATAACTTCAAAAACATCAATGATTCGTTGGGGCATCACATTGGCGACAAAGTGATCAAAGAAGTGTCATCGCGCCTCAAACGCCTGTTGCCGCCTCACGCGGTATTGGGTCATCTTGGTGGCGACGAATTTGGTTTGATCTTGCCCGAGCCGGAGCACAATCGCTCCGCCGAAATGCTGGCAGAGCGCATCATTTCGCTCATCAACCAACCGTTCGATCTGCATCATTTCAGCAAACGACTGGCCTGTTCAATCGGCAGCGTATGTTACCCCGGGGATGGTAGCGACGCGCGCGTGCTGCTGCAAAACGCGGACACGGCAATGTACGAAGCCAAAGATCGCGGCCGCAACCGCTTAATCAAGTTCAATGATCAAATGAATAAAGAAGCACGTATGCGCCTGTGGCTGGAGATCGAACTGCAAAAAGCCCTGCAACAAAATGGCTTGGAAGTGTGGTACCAACCGAAAGTGAATGCGCGTGATTTCAGCATCAATGGCGCGGAAGCATTGGTGCGCTGGAAGCACCCGGTTGAAGGCTACATCAGCCCGGGCGCCTTCATTCCCGTGGCGGAAAAAGCCGGCTTGATTGAACACCTTGGTCGCGTGGTGATGCGCGATGTGTTTGCGACCGTCAAACGCTGGAAACAACAAGGCATTCTGCCAGGCCGCGTAGCAATTAACATTTCACCCGAACAGTTTGGTAACCCACAACTGATTGATTATCTTGAGAAGTTACTGCGCACGACGGCGCTGGATCCCAACTGCATCACCTTTGAGCTGACAGAAAGTGCGGTGATGAGCGACAGCGAACACACGCTGCAAATGCTCAATGCGATTAAGAAACTGGGGTTTTCGTTGTCGATTGACGACTTCGGCACCGGCTACTCGTCGCTGGCCTATTTGGCACGCTTTCCGATCGACGAGCTGAAAATTGACCGCGCGTTTATCACCGACATCGACACGCTCCCGAAACAGGTGACGGTAATTGAAAACATCATTAATTTGGGTAAATCGCTCAACTTAACGGTGGTGGCCGAAGGGGTCGAAACTCAGCAGCAAGCCACGTTGCTGTCCAATCTCAATTGCCATTCGATTCAAGGCTTCCACTTCTATCGCCCGCAACCGAAACATGAAGTCGAAGAGCTGTTTTCTCAGCATCGCCGTCATCGTAAATCACTCTAAGTGAGTAATTTTTCCTTTATTGAATGAAACCTGCCTTACATCAAATCCGATATTCATAATTCTTCATAAAATACGGGAACTTGTCCTCAGAAAACAGTACCCGAGCAATGGAACTACTCTGTCCTGCAGGCAACTTGCCTGCTCTCAAAACAGCCATCGATTGTGGCGCTGACGCGGTTTACATCGGCTTTAAAGATGACACAAATGCACGTCACTTCGCGGGCCTGAATTTCAGTGGCAAAAAGCTGGATAAAGCCGTTCAGTATGTCCATGACCAAGGAAAAAAGATTCACGTCGCCCTCAACACCTTCGCACATCCCAATGGATTTGAGCGATGGAGCAGTGCGGTGGATCAAGCCGCCGATTTGGGCATTGATGCGTTGATCGTGGCCGATGTGGCCATTCTCGATTACGCCGCCACTCGCTACCCAGACTTAGAGTTGCACCTGTCCGTGCAAGCCTCGGCCACCAACGTCAAAGCGGTCGAGTTCTACAAGCAGAACTTCAACGTGAAACGCGTCGTTCTGCCGCGCGTACTCTCCATTCATCAGGTCAAACAGCTCTCGCGTAATATTCCACACGATGTCGAATTGGAAGTGTTTGCTTTTGGCAGCCTGTGCATCATGTCGGAAGGGCGCTGCTACTTGTCTTCGTACATGACAGGCGAATCGCCCAATACCGTGGGGGCGTGCTCACCAGCCAAATACGTGCGCTGGCAAGAAACCGCGTCCGGTTTGGAATCGCGCTTGAATGAAATCCTGATCGATAAATATTCGGCCGGAGAGAACGCGGGCTACCCCACGCTGTGTAAAGGTCGCTTTATTGCCGACATCGACGGTGAACATAAGCGCTACCATGCGCTGGAAGAACCCACGAGCCTTAATACCTTGTCGTTGCTGCCAGAACTGTTTGCTGCGAATGTGGCCTCAGTCAAAATTGAAGGCCGTCAGCGCAGCCCGGCGTATGTTGAACAAGTGACCCGCACTTGGCGCGCCGCTATCGACCGTTACATAGCCAATCCAGAAGGCTATCAAGTGGAAGCGGCGTGGAATGCAGCGCTGGCTAACGTTTCGGAAGGCACACAGACCACACTCGGTGCTTATCACCGTCAATGGCAATAAACGACGTGGAGAACACCATGAAATACGCCCTCGGTCCCCTGCTCTACTTCTGGCCCAAGCAAGATGTAGAACAATTTTATCAGCAAGCGTGCGCCAGCAGCGCCGACATCATTTATCTCGGTGAAACCGTCTGTTCCAAACGACGCGAAATGAAATCGCAACACTGGCTGGAAATCGCGCAAGCCCTGAGCGCTGCCGGCAAGCAAGTCGTGTTATCAACCATGGCGCTGCTCGAAGCCCCCAGCGAAATCAATGTGATGAAAAAATACATTGATAACGGTGACTTCGCGGTCGAAGCCAATGACATGGCAGCGATTCAAATGGCGAGCGAAAAAGGCATTCCGTTTGTGGTTGGTCCGGCCATCAATGCGTACAACGCTTACGCCCTGAAGCTGTTTCTCAAACAAGGGATGACCCGTTGGTGCATGCCAGTAGAACTGTCGCGTGATTGGCTCCAGAACGTGTTGGCACAGTGCGAACAGCTGGGTATTCGGGGTCAGTTTGAAACCGAAGTGTTCAGCCACGGTTATCTGCCACTCGCCTACTCAGCGCGCTGCTTTACCGCGCGGGCTGAAAATCGCGCCAAAGATGAATGCGAGACCTGTTGCATCAAATACCCCACCGGCATTCAAGTTCACAGCCAAGAAGGTCAATCGGTGTTTAATCTGAACGGCATCCAGACGCAATCAGGTTACTGCTACAACTTGGTCAATGACCTGCCTGCCATGCAAGGATTGGTCGACGTGGTGCGCCTGAGCCCGCTTGGCGTTGAAACCTTCAGCCATCTCGACCGCTTTAAAGCGAACGAGCATGGCCAGCACCCTCAGCCTCTAGCGAACCATCAATGCAACGGCTACTGGCATCAACTGGCGGGCCTAGAAGTCAAAAACATCTAACCCACCACACAACGATCACCGCCGTCATAGACGGTGGTTTAGGGATAGAAAAAAGGCTGAAGGATCTCTTCAGCCTTTTCACTCACAGATCGCCGTCAGGCGTAAGCCGGAGCACCCGGTTTGCCCAAGCGCGACACATCACGCCACAGCATCACAGCGACCACCGCAGTTAGCGCAATGTTCGACAGCGGAAACGCAATCCACACCCCGGTAATGCCATACAGTTTCGGCAGCATGTACAAAAACGGCAGCTGCACCAACATATTGCCCACGGTGACAAACATCGCTTTGCCCCCATGATTGGTCGATTGATAGTAAGCCGCACTCACCACCAAAAAACCATCCAGAAACAGCGCAAACATGTGCAGTTTGAGCGCAAACACCGCGCCTTCCATCAAACGAGGATCATCGGAGTTAAAGATACCAATCACCTGTTCAGGAAACAGGTTGATCAGGACCACAAACACGACCCCGCCCAACACAGCGATGCTCATCGCCAATTTGAGCAAGCGGCGAATATTATCGTACTGACGCGCACCATGATTAAAGCTCGCCAACGGTTGCATGCCGTTGGCAATACCTTCCACCGTGAGATAGTACACGGTGACGATATAGCCCAAAATGGCATACGCACCGACCATGACGGCATCGCCGTACTGAATGATCAAGCTGTTGTGTAACGCCACCATGGTTGAACCGTAGGCGTACATAAAAAAGCTGGAGACACCAATGGCAAAAATCTTCGGCAGATAGCGCCACTCCATGGTGAGACAAGCGCGTGTTAAACGCAGTTTGGCGCGCTTGGAGAAAAAGTAGCTCAAACCAAGCCCAGTGACGATCAGTTGCGAAATGGCCGTCGCAATCGCTGCACCGGTTAATTCCCATTGCCACCATGCGATCAGCACGTAATCAAGCACGATGTTACACAGCGCGCCCACCACCATCAACATGGTCGCCAAATTGGGGCTGTCATCATTGCGCAGCAAAAACGGCATCGCAATGGAGCCAAGGGTAAACACGCAGCCAACGATCAGCACTTGCAGATACTGCATGCCCAATTCAAATGTGCGCCCTTGTGCGCCTTGCCAACGCAAAAAGTCATCGGCAAAAAACCACAGTAATGTCGCCACGACTGGCGCCAACATCACAAGAGTCAACAAGCCTGTCGCCAGAATGCGCTTGGCACTGTGCAGATCTTTTTCCCCTTGTTTGATCGACACCAATGCACCGGTGCCGACCCCCACCAACATCCCCACGCCTAAAATGGTCCCAATCACCGGCCAGGCAACGTTGATGCCGGCCAATCCGGTCGCACCAACATAGTGACCGATAAAAATACCATCCACGACTTGATAAAGACCATTCACCAGCATGGCAGCTACGGTTGGAATCGCGTAGCGAAGAAACTGACGATTGATAGCGGTGTTCATGTTCAACTACTCATTTATATTATTAGCTTTGCTAACTAATGTTAGCCATTAACGTAATGCTTTACTCAACAACATATCAAGGCATGATGACTCTTCGTCACTGAGGTGCTGCGACACCTGTTCAGCCAGCAATTGATACACTTTGGCTTCCGATGCCAAATGGATTTCCGCCAGTTCGGTCAATGACAACCGATGTGACCGAGCATCCTCACTGCATCGTGTTCGTTGCACCAATCCTTTTCTTTCTAGGCGTTTAGCCATGTTTGATGCCGACGGTTTACTCACTTCGAGCTCCGCGGCCAAATCCGTGAGTCGAATCGCCTCCTGCGCACCCTGAATGACCTTTAAGTAGTCATATTCATTGAAACTGAGCTGCGCGATGGGATCTTCTTTGCTGTACTTTCGCCACACTTTGGAGGTGAAGCGCTCCAGTTTCTCTAATTGGATATCTAAACTCATCCCGACGACCATTTAGTTAGAAAGGCTAACTATTTTGCCGAAATTTAAATCCATAGGCAATAAAAAAGCCGCCCGCGGGGCAGCTTTGATGAAAAGACAACTGAGTTCATGCCGTTAATCGAGTGAGGGCGCTTCAGCCTTTGCTTTGGCAATTTGCACATCACGCAGATGCTGGTAGATGCGCCCCAGCTCAATGAATGAGTAACGGTGTTCCACGTATTCGTACACGTTAAAGGAGATCGCCAGCTTATACAAAGAGATGGCATGCGCGTAATCCCCTTGCATTTGATAGCGTTTTCCGAGGTAGAAGTAAGCTTCTGTCAGGTGCTGTGCCAACGCGCTGTTGTCGCGTGTGGCTGCCAATACCGCTTTAAAGGCTTGCTCTTCAGACACTTGGTTGAGCATCAATGCCACCAAGACCCAGCCCCACTGTTCATCATGTTGCTGATAACGCGTCATCAAATCCTGACGTGCCTGCGCTGGGTGTAACTCGCTTTGAATGATATACAGCCAGAGCGCGCGAAACGGATCGCTGGGATCTTGCAGGTAATGGTTGTTGATTTCATCCAACGCCAACTCGGGACGCTCGCCGTAATAAAGTGCAATCGCACGATTACGCGCTGCGTAAAAATTCTCGGGGTCGAGCTCTAAGGTTGAATCAAATGATTCGTATGCCGCATCAAATTCACCGGCTTCGGTGTAATACACGCCGAGCAGATTAAAGATATCCGGTTGTGCCGGATTGAGTGAAAGAGACTGCGTAAAATCGAGGCGCGCTAAATCTCTTAACCCCACACTGTCGTAGTAATTGCCGCGTTCAAACAGCATCTTAGCGCGAACTTCATCGCTCAAATCCGGACGTTGCAGCAGTTGCGTTAAACGCGCAATTTGCACTTCTTGCTGCACACTCGCCTGTAGCGGAATCGCCATCGGTGGGTACACCCATTGCGTACCTTGGGTCGAAGATTGAGAGGCGCAACCTGCCAAAATCATCAGCGCGACGCTGGCTGTTGCGGTTCGAAACCATTTCACAAATCGATACTCCTGTGTATCCCGCATAAAAAAAGGGAGCGAATGACGCTCCCTTTATAACATGCTTTGGCGTTAAAAAGCGAAAACAGATCGCGCTTTAACCCAGTGAGGCTTATTCAGCTGCTGGTGCATCTTGTGCCGCTGGCGCTTCTTCAGCTGGTTTCTCAACCGCTTCTTTCATGCTCAGACGGACACGGCCTTGACGGTCGATTTCCAGAACTTTAACTTGTACTTCTTGGCCTTCAGACAGAACGTCAGACACTTTCTCGATACGCTTGTCAGCGATTTGAGAGATGTGAACCAGACCATCTTTACCTGGCAGTACGGTAACGAATGCGCCGAAGTCAGCCAGACGTGCCACTTTACCAGTGTAGATCTTACCCACTTCAACTTCTGCGGTGATCTGCTCGATACGACGGATCGCATCTTGTGCTTGCTCACCTGAAGTTGCCGCGATTTTGATGGTGCCGTCATCTTCGATTTCAATGGTCGTGCCAGTTTCTTCAGTCAGCTGACGAATCACTGCACCGCCTTTACCGATCACGTCTTTGATCTTGTCTGCGCTGATCTTCATGGTGTGGATACGTGGCGCGAATTGAGAGATATCGTCACGAGCACCAGAGATTGCTTGATCCATGACCGACAGAATGTGCAGACGTGCACCTTTTGCTTGGTTCAGAGCGATCTGCATGATCTCTTTAGTGATACCTTCAATCTTGATGTCCATCTGCAGTGCAGTCACACCGTTTGAAGTACCCGCAACTTTAAAGTCCATGTCGCCCAGGTGGTCTTCGTCACCCAGAATGTCAGACAGAACCACGAAGTCATTTTCTTCTTTCACCAGACCCATTGCGATACCCGCAACCGATGCTTTGATTGGCACACCCGCGTCCATCAGCGCCAGTGAAGAACCACATACAGACGCCATAGAAGACGAACCGTTTGATTCAGTGATTTCAGAAACCACACGTACGGTGTATGGGAATTCATCAATCGAAGGCATCACTGCAGCAATACCGCGTTTTGCCAGACGACCGTGACCAATTTCACGACGCTTAGGAGAACCGACAAAACCTGTCTCGCCCACACAGTATGGAGGGAAGTTGTAGTGCAGCAGGAAGTGATCTTTTCGCTCGCCAGTCAGTTCGTCGATGATTTGCGCGTCACGTTGAGTACCCAGAGTCGCCGTCACCAGCGCCTGAGTTTCACCGCGAGTAAACAGCGCACTACCGTGGGTACGTGGCAGAACGCCAGTACGTACGTCTAGTGCACGAACCATGTCTTTTTCACGGCCATCGATACGTGGGTTGCCAGCGATGATGCTACGACGTACCACAGTTTTTTCTAGGTCATGGAAAATAGTGTGAATTTCTTTTGGATTCAGCTCTTCGTTTTCAGCCAGCAGCGTTGCGCTGACTTCAGCACTGATTTCGTGGATGCGGTCATAACGCGCCATTTTTTCAGTGATTTGGTATGCTTCAACCAGTTTCGCTTCTGCAAGTTCAGCGATTTTAGCCGTCAGAGCCGTGTTCTCTTCTGGCGCAACCCAATCCCATGCTGGCGTCGCAACTTCTGCTGCGAATTCGTTGATCGCTTTGATCACAGTTTGTTGTTGGTCGTGACCAAATACAACCGCAGACAGCATCTCTTCTTCAGACAGAACTTCTGCTTCAGATTCAACCATCAGCACAGCAGATTCAGTACCGGCAACCACAAGGTCAAGCTTCGATGTTGCCAGCTCAGTGTTGCTTGGGTTCAGAACCAATTGACCATCGATGTGACCCACACGTGCAGCACCGATAGGACCGTTGAACGGAATACCAGAGATCGCTAGCGCAGCAGAAGTACCAATCATGGTCACGATGTCAGGTTGTACGTCTGGGTTAACAGACACAACAGTCGCAATCACTTGAACTTCGTTTTTAAATGCATCTGGGAACAGTGGACGGATTGGACGGTCGATCAGACGAGCAGTCAGCGTTTCGCCTTCAGAAGGACGGCCTTCGCGTTTAAAGAAACCACCTGGGATTTTACCTGCAGCGTAAGTACGCTCTTGGTAGTTTACGGTCAGCGGGAAGAAATCTTGGCCTTCAACGGCTTCTTTCTTACCAACCACGCTTACGAATACTGCTGTATCGTCCATCGTTACCATGACAGCTGCCGTTGCTTGACGAGCCATCACGCCAGTTTCCAGTGTCACGGTGTGGTTACCGTACTGGAATGTTTTTACTACTGGTTTTTCAAACATTGAGTTTTTCCTTTTCCAGGGCGTACCTGGATGAATCGATTGAGGTCTCAAAACATCACCAATCGCGACTAGTAAAAACGGACTGATTGCCCAATCGGTTTTTAATAGCCGCGACCTGTTGGCCGACTTACGGTGACTGTAATGCCTTGAGTTTAGATAATGCTGACTCCATCGAGTCAGACGGCGGGTAGTATAAACTACATTGCGAAAGATGTGCCAAATTTAGATAACAAAAAAGGGGCATATAGCCCCTTTTTAAACAAACTGTACTATGCAGTCACTGATTAGCGACGTAGGCCTAGACGTTTGATTAGATCTTGGTAACGAGACAGGTCTTTGCCTTTCAGGTAATCAAGAAGTTTACGACGGCTAGAAACCATGCGTAGCAGACCACGACGGCTGTGGTGATCGCCTTTGTGCGCTTTGAAGTGACCTTGCAGGTGGTTGATAGAAGCAGTCAGTAGAGCTACTTGAACTTCTGGTGAACCAGTATCGCCTTCGGCACGTGCGTATTCAGCAACGATTGCTGCTTTAGTTTCTGCATTCAGAGACATAATTCTCTCCTAAAGAGTTAAGTTTATATTTGTGTCAGCCAATCTCTGATTCAGCCGACACGAGGAGCGCGAATTATAGGGAATTATTCCCCTTCGCACAAGATCAAAAAAGACCGTTACTCAGCGTCTGTCGGGTAAACCACCAAACGTTTTGGCGCAATTTTGCCATCGTCATTCATTTCACCCACGCCCAAGAAGAGTTTCTCCTCTCCGCCGGTCAAACGAACGAAGCAATCACTTGGCGCGCCAAAGACTTGCACCGCTTGGCCGTGTTGCACCATGTGGACCAGTTCAGGCACCAGATTCACTTCTGGTAAATCCTGCACTGCGGTATCCATTGGCAGCAGCAACGCATCCAACACGTCGTAAGGCGAGCGCTCTTCACGCTTGGCGTCTTCCACCATCGCGTTGAGTTGGTCTAATGTGACCATATTTTCGTACGGGTACTTCGCCACACCAGTGCGACGCAGCATTGTGACATGCGCACCGCAGCCCAGCATTTCGCCTAAATCGTCAACGATGGTTCGAATGTACGTGCCTTTTGAGCAGTGCACTTCCATTTCCACTTCATCACCTTCAAAGCGATGCAGGACGATGTCGTACACGGTGATTTTGCGCGCTTCGCGTGGCACTTCAATACCTTGGCGTGCGTATTCGTACAACGGACGTCCTTGATATTTCAGCGCAGAAAACATCGATGGCACCTGATCGGTTTCGCCACGGAATGATTCAATCTTGGCCAGCAAAGTCTCGCGATCGACCTGCACCGGGCGTGTTTCCACCACGTCACCGTCAGAGTCTGAGGTGTCGGTGCGCTCACCTAGTTTGGCAATCACGCGATAGCGTTTGTCGGAATCAAGCAGGAACTGGGAGAACTTGGTCGCTTCGCCAAGGCAAATCGGCAGCATACCGGTTGCAAGCGGATCCAGCGCACCGGTGTGTCCGGCTTTCTCGGCGAAAAACAGGCGTTTCACTTTCTGTAAAATGTCGTTCGATGAAATGCCTGTTGACTTATCTAGCAACAGCACACCGTTGATCGCACGGCCTTTACGACGACGCGCCATTACTCTTCGTCCTCACGACCCGATTCTTTTTGTTTTTGCTTGTCTTGGCTGACCACTTCGGTCACCAAGTTAGACATACGCATGCCTTCCACCAAGGTGTTGTCGTAGTGGAAACGAATCTCTGGCGTCAGACGCAGACGAATGCGTTTGCCCAGCATCATACGGATGTGCACTTCGTGCTCACGCAGCGCATTCAGGCATGATTCTGGCGTTTGCTCACCCACGCACAGGAAGGTCACGAAAACTTTGGCGTAAGCCAGATCGCGAGACACTTCTACGTCAGAAATGGTCACCATTCCCAGGCGGGAATCGCGCACTTCGCGTTGCAGAATCATCGCTAATTCTTTTTGTAATTGCTGTGCCACACGTTGAGTACGGCTAAATTCTTTTGGCATATTCTTTTCTCACTGATAGAAAGAATGGGGGGATGGTTTACCCAGCCCCCCATGGTGTATTCAACAACCTAAACTTGCCGATAATGCAATTTTAGTTGGTTAGTCGATGGTGCGTTGAATCTCAACAACTTCGAACACTTCGATCTGGTCGCCTACGCGAACGTCGTTGTAGTTCTTCACGCCGATACCACACTCGTAACCATTCTTCACTTCTGCAACGTCATCTTTAAAGCGACGCAGAGATTCCAGTTCGCCTTCGTAGATAACCACGTTATCACGCAGTACGCGAATTGGGTTATGACGCTTGATGGTACCTTCGGTCACCATACAACCAGCAATTGCACCCAGTTTCGGTGACTTGAACACGTCACGAACTTCAGCAAGACCAATGATCTCTTGCTTGAATTCTGGAGCCAGCATACCGCTCATCGCTTGTTTCACTTCGTCGATCAATTGGTAAATGATCGAGTAGTAGCGAAGGTCGATATTTTCTGCTTCGATTGTACGACGCGCTGATGCATCCGCACGAACGTTAAAGCCGACAACGATAGCATTTGATGCAGCGGCCAAGACGGCATCTGTCTCAGTAATACCACCGACGCCTGAACCCACGATGTTCACTTTCACTTCGTCAGTCGACAGTTTCAGTAGTGAGTCAGCGATCGCTTCAACCGAACCTTGTACGTCTGCTTTCAGAACGATGTTCAGTTCAGCAACGTCACCAGCAGCCATGTTCGAGAACATGTTTTCCAGTTTCGATTTCTGCTGACGAGCCAATTTCACTTCGCGGAACTTACCTTGACGGTAGTTCGCTACTTCACGTGCTTTACGCTCATCACGAACAACGGTTGCTTCATCACCAGCTGCAGGAACGCCTGACAGACCCAGGATTTCCACAGGGATAGAAGGACCAGCTTCGTCCACTTCTTCACCCAGCTCATCACGCATTGCACGAACGCGGCCATATTCTTGACCACACAGTACGATGTCGCCTTTGTGAAGCGTACCCGACTGAACCAGAACGGTTGCAACTGGACCACGACCTTTATCTAGGCGTGATTCAATCACCACACCAGAGGCCATGCCGTCTTTCACGGCGTGCAGTTCTAGCACTTCCGCTTGCAGCAGAATCGCTTCTAGCAGTGAATCGATGTTGGTGCCCTGTTTTGCAGAGATGTGAACGAAGATGTTCTCGCCGCCCCATTCCTCAGGAATCACGTCGTATGCCGCCAGTTCGTTCTTCACGTTATCTGGGTTCGCTGCTTCTTTATCGATCTTGTTGACCGCAACAATCAAAGGTACGCCGGCCGCTTTCGCGTGCTGGATCGCTTCAACTGTTTGTGGCATCACGCCATCGTCCGCTGCAACCACAAGAACAACGATATCCGTCGCTTGAGCACCACGAGCACGCATTGACGTAAACGCCGCGTGTCCCGGAGTATCAAGGAAGGTGATCATGCCGTTTGGCGTTTCAACGTGGTAAGCACCGATGTGCTGAGTAATACCACCCGCTTCGCCAGACGCAACGTGCGTACGACGAATGTAGTCCAGTGTTGACGTTTTACCATGGTCAACGTGACCCATAATGGTCACAACTGGTGCACGTGGCACAGACTCAAATTCGTCATCACGGTCAGACAGAACGGCTTCTTCCAGTTCGTTCTCTTTACGGATGATCACTTTGTGACCCATTTCTTCTGCAACCAGCTGCGCAGTTTCTTGGTCAATCACTTGGTTGATGGTTGCCATTGCGCCCAGTTTCATCATCACTTTGATGACTTCTGTCGCTTTCACAGACATCTTTTGAGCCAGCTCAGACACGACGATAGTTTCGCCGATGACTACATCTGATTTTGCAACCACAGCGCTCTTATCGAAGCCATGTTGCATTGATGAAGGCTTGCTGATGCGACCTTTACGACCGGCTTTGCCACCGCGAGCACGAGAATTGTCACGCTCTTGTTTATCATCGCGAGAAGACATTTTTTTCTTGTTCGCTTTGGTAGAACGACGGCTGGAACCTTCTTCACGACGGTCTGCTTCATCTTCGGCTTCACGAGCGTAGCGTGAAGTCGTTACGTGGTAATCTGTATCTTCTTGCATATCACCCTTTTTCTCTTCTTCAGCAGACCAACGCTCTTTATTTAATTCGGCCAATTCACGCGCTTTTTCAAGCTGACGGCTACTTTCCTCTTCAGCCTTACGTTTCGCTTCTTCTTCCTGGCGATGTTTCAGTGCTTCGGCTTCTTTTCGCGCTGCTTCTTGCTTAGATTTATCTTCAGCAGAACGCTCACGTTTTGCTTCTTGAGCTTCGCGCTTCACTTTATCTTCAGTGTCGCGTTTTGCTTTTTCTTCCGCGTCACGTTTTGCTTTTTCTTCCGCTTCACGTTTCGCTGCTTCTGCAGCTTCACGTTTCAGCGCTTCTTCAGCATCACGTTTCGCTTGTTCTTCCGCTTCACGTTTTGCAGCTTCTTCAGCTTCACGTGTCGCTTCATCTTCGATTGTACTGCGCTTAACATACGTACGTTTTTTGCGCACTTCAACCTGAACATTCTTACTTTTACCGCCACCGGCGTTCACGCTCAGTGTACTACGGGTCTTACGCTGGAGTGTCAAACGAGTTGGCTCTGCAGCCGTTGCTTCGCCATGCTCTTTACGTAGGTGGGAAAGAAGCTTCTGCTTCTCGTCCTCGGTTACGCTGTCAGAGCCTGATTTTGTCATCCCAGCATCAGCAAGTTGCTCTAATAAGCGGTCAATTGGAGTACCAATTTCTTCACTCAGTGATTTAACTGTAAGTTGTGTCATGCCGCTTCCTCCCCTTGCTGAAAATTATGCGTCTTCGCCAAACCAACAAATGTTGCGAGCCGCCATAATTAATTCGCCTGCACGCTCTTCGGTTAGGCCTTCGATTCCTTCTAGATCGTCAATCCCCTGATCTGCGAGATCTTCCAGTGTTGCAACACCTTTCGCAGCCAGTTTGAACGCCATTTCGCGTTCTAGGCCTTCTAGTGCCAGCAGATCTTCTGCAGGCTCAAGACCTTCATACGATTCTTCTTGTGCCAACGCGATGGTGGTCAGCGCGTCTTTCGCACGGGTACGTAGTTCTTCAACCAGATCTTCATCCAGTCCGTCTACTTCCAGCAGTTCATGGACTGGGACGTAGGCGATTTCTTCTAGAGTCGAGAAGCCTTCTTCAACCAATAGCTCCGCGAAATCCTGTTCGATATCCAGGTACTTCATGAAGTTCTCGATAGAAGCCATTGACTCTTCTTGGTGTTTCTTCTGCAGATCCGCCACAGTCATGACGTTCAGTTCCCAACCTGTTAGTTGAGATGCCAGACGAACGTTTTGACCGTTACGGCCAATCGCCTGTGCTAGGTTGTCTGCTTCAACCGCGATGTCCATCGCGTGTGCATCTTCATCAACGATGATCGACGCAACATCGGCTGGCGCCATCGCATTAATCACGAATTGTGCTGGGTTATCATCCCAAAGCACGATATCAATACGCTCGCCACACAGTTCGCCTGAAACCGCCTGAACACGTGCACCACGCATACCCACGCATGCGCCCACAGGGTCAATGCGTTTGTCGTTGGTTTTCACCGCGATTTTCGCACGAGAACCTGGGTCACGCGCAGCACCTTTTAGTTCGATCAGCTCTTCGCCAATTTCAGGTACTTCAACGCGGAACAATTCGGCCAACATTTCTGGCTTAGAACGGGTGATGAACAGTTGGAAGCCGCGCGCTTCTGGCGCTACTTTGTACAGCAGGCCACGAACACGGTCGCCTGGGCGGAAGTTTTCGCGTGGCAATTGGTCTTCACGTAGAATCACAGCTTCAGCGTTGCTGCCCAGATCCAGAATCACCGTATCGCGGTTCACTTTCTTCACCACGCCGGTGATCAAGTCGCCTTCGTTATCGATGAACTGTTCAACGATTTGAGCACGTTCTGCTTCACGCACTTTCTGTACGATCACTTGTTTCGCCGTTTGAGTCGTAATACGGTCAAACGTCACGGATTCGATTTCATCTTCAATGAAGTCACCCAGTTTCACCGATTCATCATCGTAAACAGCAGCTTCCAAAGAGATCTCTTTGGTTGGGTTTTCAACTTCGTCAACCACTAACCAACGACGGAACGTGTTGAATTCACCGGTTTTACGGTCAATCGCAACACGCACATCGATTTCAATTTCATATTTCTTCTTTGTAGACGTCGCCAGCGCAATTTCAAGCGCTTCAAAAATACGCTCACGAGGTACCGCTTTCTCGTTAGAAACCGCCTCAACAACCGCTAAAATTTCTTTACTCATTGTTATAGCCTCTAAGACTTAAAATTTAGGGATCAGGTTAGCTTTAGAAATGTTGCTGAGAGCGAAGTGTTCTTCTTGCCCGTCAACCATGACATTGATGGTTTCACCGTCGGCGCCCAGGATTTCACCTTTCCACTTACGACGGTTGCCCACTGCCATTTTCAACACGATGCTGACCTCGTGACCTTTAAATTGCTCGTAGTGTGCAGCTTTGAAAAGTGGTCTTTCCAAACCTGGTGAAGAAACTTCAAGGTTGTAAGCCACTGTAATTGGATCTTCAACATCCAACACTGCACTCACTTGATGACTAACTTCTGCACAGTCATCGACGGTAATACCGTTTTCGTGATCGATATAGATACGTAGCGTTGAGTGCTGTCCTGCACGGACAAATTCTAATCCAACTAACTCATAACCTGATGCAACAACTGGCGCGTCAAGCATTTCAGTAAGTTGTCTTTCTAAACCAGTCATTTAAACCACTCCAGAAACAAAAAAAGGGCATAGAGCCCAATTTAAATTCCAAGCAAGCACCTGAATTTCAAACGAAAAATTCAGATAACAAAAAACCCCGAAAGTCGGGGTTTTTGTTGCTGGACCCTGATAAATTGAGAATTTCTTCTCAACTGCAGTGAGGTTCGCACTGCCAAACTTGAATCCGTAACCTTCAGAGGTTAATTGGTTGCGGGGGCCGGATTTGAACCGACGACCTTCGGGTTATGAGCCCGACGAGCTACCAAGCTGCTCCACCCCGCGTCCGACTTGTGAGCAATTATACGCTCTACAAGGTGATTTACAAGTTTGTAAATATGGTGCCGAGAGAGGGACTCGAACCCTCACACCTAGGGCGCTAGCACCTCATGCTAGTGTGTCTACCAATTTCACCATCTCGGCATAACCTGACTTATCGCTTTCGATAAGTTATTGAGGAATCTCGTCGCCTGATTTGGCGGGAGCATCACTCACTGTCTCAGCAGCTTTTTGTTGAATCACTTGACCTTGCGATGGGTCAACCCATTGTGATTCAGTTTTATGCGTAGACATATTGCCTAGCACCAAGCTGATGATAAAAAATACGGTTGCAAAAATTGCAGTCATTCGGGTTAGGAAGTTACCTGAGCCGCTCGCGCCAAACACTGTGTTTGAAGCACCAGCACCGAAAGAGGCTCCCATATCTGCGCCTTTACCTTGTTGAATCAACACCAGGCCAATGATACCAACCGCTGCCAACAGGTAAATCACAAGTAGAACTGTAAACATTACTTCCACCTATGTTCCAAATTGTTGAGCCAGCGCCGTTCAATCATGTGACTTGAACAAGGCTAGCGACCTCCTCTTCGAAGGCGGACGCAATACTAACGAATGCGCGTTTGACTGACAAGCGGAATTTTCGAAAAAAATCGACTTTACGAATCAAACGGTCAAAAAAGATTCAAAGATGATTCAAAGAACGTGTAATCAAAAACTTGCCCGATTTGTCAGCCACATTTTAATGACCTGACGAATCGGGCAAATGCAGGCTGCGTTTAGCAGTTTACTTTCACTGCTTCCGCAATTTTCAGCGCTGATGCTTTCACCAACGCCGCATCTTCACCTTCAACCATGACACGAATCAACGGCTCAGTGCCTGATTTACGCAGCAGAACGCGGCCTTTGTCACCCAGTTCAGCTTCCACTGCTTGAACTGAAGCCAACACAGCTTCGGCTTCAAGTGGGTTGCTGTCGCCGCTAAAGCGGACGTTTTCGAGCACTTGCGGATAAAGCGTCATTCCCTGCGCCAGTTCATTCAGCGTCATGCCACTACCGACCACAGAAGCCAGTACTTGCAGTGCAGCAACGATGGCATCACCGGTGGTGACTTTATCCAATAGAATCACGTGGCCAGAGTTCTCCGCACCGATTAACCAACCTTTCTCTTGCAGTTTTTCCATCACATAGCGATCGCCAACCGCGGCGCGAATGAACGGAATCCCCAATTGCTTCAGGCCATTTTCCATGCCAAGGTTGGTCATTAAGGTCCCGACAACGCCACCTTTCAGCTCGCCACGACGCAGCGCATCGCGTGCGATGATGTAAGCGATTTGGTCACCATCGACTTTGTTGCCGAATTCGTCAACCATAATCAATCGATCGCCATCGCCATCAAACGCTAAACCCAAATGCGCTTTTTCTTCCACCACACGTTGTTGTAGCGCGCGCACATCGGTCGCGCCCACATGATCGTTGATGTTCACGCCGTTTGGCTCAACCCCCATCGCGATCACTTCAGCGCCTAGTTCTTTAAATACATTTGGCGCAATGTGATATGTGGCGCCATGCGCACAATCGACAACAATTTTCAGCCCAGACAGACTCAATTGATGCGGGAAGGTGCTTTTACAAAACTCGATGTAACGCCCTGCCGCATCCATAAGGCGGGATGCTTTCCCCAGTTCTGCAGATTCAACGCATTCAAGCGTTTTATCCAGCTCCGCTTCAATTGCTAGTTCGATATCATCGGGCAGTTTGGTGCCTTCGGATGAGAAGAACTTAATGCCGTTGTCGTAATACGGGTTGTGCGACGCAGAAATAACAATCCCCGCTTCAGCGCGAAACGTTTGAGTCAGGTAAGCAACCGCTGGCGTTGGCATCGGACCGGTAAAAATTGCTTTCAAGCCCGCAGCAGCCAGACCGGCCTCAAGCGCCGACTCCAGCATGTACCCCGAAATACGAGTGTCTTTACCAATGATGACTTTTCTTGTGCCCTGTTTTGCCAGCACGCGTCCAGCAGCCCAGCCAAGCTTCAATACGAAATCCGGTGTGATTGGGTATTGGCCAACTTTGCCACGGACACCGTCAGTACCAAAATAACGTCTTTGATCAGACATGATGATTCCTTAGTTTTTATAATGCGCGGTTTTTGTTCATCGTTTGGATAATCGTCATCGCTTCCAGTGTTTCTTCGACGTCATGCACACGGATAATCTGCGCGCCTTTCATTGCAGCAATCGATGCACACGTCACGCTGGCCACCATGCAATCTGCAGGTTGTTTGTCCAGCAATTTAAAGATCATGGACTTTCGAGACATGCCAGCAAGCACAGGCAAGCCGAAACGATGGAATTGTTCCAAATTCGCTAACAGATGATAATTGTGTTCGATGGATTTACCAAAGCCAAATCCCGGGTCAAGGATGATATTCTCACGCGCGATACCCGCCGCTTCACACACCGCCATGCGTTCCGCCAAAAATGCTTCCACGTCAGCCAACACATCGTCGTATTGCGGTGCATTCTGCATGGTTTTGGGTTGGCCTTGCATGTGCATGATGCACACCGGCACATTTGCTTCAGCGGCGACTTCCAGAGCACCCGGCTCGGTCAATGAACGAATATCATTGATCAAATCGGCCCCCGCAGCCACCGACTGACGCATCACCTCCGCTTTGCTGGTGTCCACTGAAATCCACACTGCTGGATTGCGCTCACGGATGGCCTTCACGACCGGAATGACGCGCTGCAGTTCTTCTTCAAGCGTGACGTCAGGCGCACCTGGCCTTGTCGATTCTCCCCCGATGTCAATGATACTAACGCCAGCAGCAATCATCTTTTCAGCCCGTTCTAACGCTTTATCGAGTGTGGTATAGCGACCACCATCAGAAAAAGAATCCGGCGTGGTATTGAGAATCCCCATCACATGGGGGCGATCAAGTTCGAGGGTTTTGGTTGCGGTTTGTATTTTCATAAGTCCCTGAAAATAGGTTGGCCTGAAACAGAAAACCCCGAACAAGTCGGGGTTTTGATTAAAAAGAAGGATTATTCGGTGTCTTTCTTGTCAGCAGACTGCGCTGCATCTTGTTCAGCCGTAGGTTCATCTGCTGGTGCAGCCTCCACTGGCGCTTCAGCTTTTGCTTCTGGCTCAGCTTTGTCTTGAGGTGCCGCATTCGCGCGGTCTCCCCAACCTGCGGGTTCACGAATGTCTGCTTTGCGAGCCATCAGATCATCGATCTGACCCGCATCAATCGTTTCATACTTCATCAATGCATCCTTCATGGCGTGCATGATATCCATATTGTCGATCAAAATTTTGCGCGTACGTTCGTAGTTGCGATCAATAATCTTACGGATTTCGTCGTCAATCAGTTTCGCAGTGTCGTCTGACATGTGTTTGGTCTGCGTCACGCTACGACCCAAGAAGACTTCGCCTTCCTCTTCCGCATACAGCATTGGACCTAGTTTTTCTGAGAAGCCCCATTGGGTAACCATCTTGCGTGCAATATCTGTTGCACGTTCGATGTCGTTCGAGGCACCTGTCGACACTCGCTCAACGCCGTAAATCAACTCTTCCGCCAAACGACCGCCGTACAGACTGGAAATCATCGATTCCAGATGTTGTTTCGACATGCTGACGCGATCTTGCTCTGGCAGGTACATGGTGACCCCCAACGCACGACCACGTGGAATGATCGAGACTTTGTAGACGGGATCGTGCTCAGGCACCAAGCGACCGACAATGGCGTGACCCGCTTCATGGTAAGCAGTTGATTCTTTCGTCTCTTCCGACATCACCATAGAACGGCGCTCTGCACCCATCATGATTTTGTCTTTCGCCAGTTCAAATTCAACCATCGAGACATTGCGCTTGTTACCACGTGCAGCAAACAGAGCCGCTTCGTTGACCAAGTTCGCCAAATCTGCACCAGAGAACCCCGGTGTACCACGCGCAATCAGTGATGGTTCAACATCACCAGCCAGCGGCACTTTACGCATATGCACTTTCAGAATTTGTTCACGGCCACGCACGTCTGGCAATCCAACCACAACCTGACGGTCGAAACGGCCTGGACGCAATAGCGCAGGGTCAAGTACGTCTGGACGGTTGGTTGCAGCGATAACGATGATGCCTTCGTTCCCTTCAAAGCCGTCCATTTCAACCAGCATTTGGTTAAGCGTTTGTTCACGTTCATCGTGACCACCGCCAACACCAGCCCCCCGCTGACGACCCACCGCATCAATTTCATCGATAAAGATGATACAAGGTGCGGCTTTCTTCGCTTGTTCAAACATGTCGCGCACACGAGAGGCGCCGACACCCACGAACATTTCAACGAAGTCTGAACCGGAAATCGTAAAGAATGGGACTTTCGCTTCACCCGCAATCGCTTTTGCAAGCAGCGTTTTACCCGTACCTGGAGGACCGACCATCAAGACACCCGTTGGAATCTTACCGCCCAGTTTCTGGAAGCGGCTTGGATCGCGCAAGTAATCCACCAGTTCTTTCACGTCTTCTTTCGCTTCGTCACAACCAGCGACGTCGCCAAACGTGGTTTTAATCTGTTCTTCGCCCATCATGCGAGCTTTACTCTTACCAAAGGACATTGCGCCTTTGCCGCCACCGCCTTGCATCTGGCGCATGAAGAAGATCCAGACACCGATTAGCAGAATCATCGGGAACCAAGAGATAAAGATCGTGCCGAGTAAGCTTTGTTCTTCTGGTGGTGTCCCTTGAACTTTGACGTTCTGATTAATCAGGTCGTCCAGCAGCTTCTGGTCATACACTGGCATGTAAGTGACGTAGCGAGTGCTTCCACCACGACGGGTGAAAGAAATTTCACTGTTATTGAATTGAGCTTCCTGAATCTGGCCTTGGCCAACTTCCTGTACAAATGTGGTGTAATCAATGGTTCTGCCGTTGCTGTCACCAGGGCCAAAGCTCTGGAATACCGACATCAATACGACAGCGATCACAAGCCACAGTATTAAATTTTTTGCCATGTCACTCAAGGTGTAAGCCTCGCGATAACTAGTTGTAATTAAAGGTAGGGTACTACAGTTTGTGGGCTGTAGCCATAGTGTTAACTTTTCCCTCAAGGGGTAAAATAGTTAACCTTTGTAACCGGTGGCGACGATGTAGACTTCGCGGGAACGCGCCCTTGAAGAATCAGGTTTACGAATTTTAACCGCTTTAAACATGTCTCGGACATCCTTGACATATTGGTCAAACCCTTCGCCCTGGAACACTTTGACCACAAAACTACCATTAGGTGCAAGAACTTGTCGACACATATCTAAAGCTAATTCCACCAGATACATAGCCCGTGGTTGGTCCACTGACAAATTACCCGCCATATTGGGGGCCATGTCAGACATCACGACGTCAACCATATTCGGTTGGATTCGTTCCAGCAGTGCATCCAATACGGCTTCTTCACGAAAGTCGCCCTGCAAGAATGAAACGCCCGCAATGGAGTCCATCGGCAAAATGTCACAAGCAATCACTTGCCCACTTTCACCCACAATCCCCGCAGCGTACTGCGACCATCCACCCGGTGCCGCCCCTAAGTCGACCACCGTCATGCCTGGTTGCAATAATTTATCTTTATTTTGAATCTCTTCTATCTTGAAGATAGCACGAGAACGATAACCTTTCTTTTTGGCCTCGTTTACGTACTTGTCATCAAAATGTTCTTTCAACCAGCGGCCGGAGCTCGCCGAATGTTTCTGTTTACTCATTCGATTCCTAACTTAGCAGCCTCTATCCGAGAAAGTATGGTAGAAAATATAGTCTTCCAAGGTAGATGGCGTTAAAATGTGTTTTTTCAACCCTAATAGTAAAGAAAATTGGGCGCGTAATGAACCTAAGCAACAAACAAAAGCAGCATCTAAAAGCCCTAGCACACAATTTAAAGCCTGTTGTGCTGATGGGTGGCAATGGACTTACTGAAGCTGTTTTAGCAGAAATCGAAATTGCGCTTGACCACCACGAGCTGATTAAAGTGAAAGTGGTATCAGAAGATCGCGAGACGAAACATCTGATTGTCGATGCGATTGTTCGTGAGACTGGCGCAGAGAAAGTTCAGGTCATCGGTAAAGTCTTGGTGCTTTTCCGTCCTTCTGAACAGCGTAAAATCGAACTACCACGCAAGTAATTTCGGTTACTTAAGATTACAAAAAGGTCGCATGATGCGACCTTTTTGATTTTTAGTGCTGACGGGACTGATTTACACGTAATCGACGTGGTCAATCTCAAACACCTTTTCACCACCCGGCGTGCTGATGGTGACTTCATCACCTTCCATCTTACCAATCAGGCCACGGGCAATCGGTGAGCTGACTGAAATGCGGCCCGCTTTGATATCGGCTTCATCGTCACCCACGATTTGGTAGGTTTTTTCTTCATCCGTGTCAACGTCAATCAACGTCACAGTTGAGCCAAAGATGATCTTGCCAGAATTATCCATCTTGGTGACGTCAATTACCTGAGCGACCGACAATTTGAATTCGATATCACGAATTTGCGCTTCACAAATCCCCTGCTCTTCACGAGCCGCGTGATACTCCGCGTTCTCTTTGAGATCGCCCAATTCGCGAGCTTCCGCAATCGCTTCTGAAATCTTCGGACGAAGCTTAAGTAGTCTATCCAGTTCATCACGCAGCAACTTTTCGCCGCGAACAGTCATTGGAACTTTTTCCATTTTATACCTCAATGCCAAAGTTATCTTTGGACAATACAAACCTACCCAATCCTATAAAAGGCTTAGGTCATGCGTAATCATTTCGTTTCGAATAGTGTAAACAAACATGCCGATGAAATCATCCAAATTCAAGTTTTGCGACTAGAAATTGAGATTCACCGCCAACTCCTTTATTCACCGTGATCTTCTGCACAATTCAACTGTTTAGATTTTCGACTAAAACACGTAAAAAAAAATAAAGTTTTCAAGTTTTTTTACCATTTTTACATCCAGCAAAATTACACATTAATACCTTAAAAACAATAGGTTGATATTTTTTTACACTCAATAAAACAGTGTTCATAAGCCGGATTTATATCATTTTACTAACTAATAGAGGAACTTTGCGGGTACAAATTGACCCACGAATCGTTTCAATGAGCGATACGAATACTAATATTAGATGCGTATTCAACAAGACTCATTTGAATATTCGCCGCACGTTAACTAACAACGTGGCTGGATTACTATTTATGGACAGTAAATTAGGACTTAATAAGATGAACAAGACTCTGATTGCTCTTGCAGTCTCAGCTGCAGCAGTGGCAACTGGCGTAAACGCTGGTGAACTATACAACCAAGATGGCACTTCTCTAGCGCTAGGCGGCCGTGCTGAAGCTCGTCTTTCTCTGAAAGATGGCAAAGCTGATGACGCATCTCGCGTACGTATCAATGTTCTGGGTAAAACTGAAATCAATGACGGCGTATACGGTCTAGGTTTCTACGAAGCAGAAATGAAAACCAACACTGAAGGCTCTGTTGATGACGGTAGTGATAGCTTCACCACTCGTCTGGCTTATGCTGGTATCGGCGGTAACTTCGGTGAAGTAGCTTACGGTAAAACTGAAGGTGGTCTGGGTGTGATCACTGACTTTACCGATATCATGGCTTACCACGGTAACTCAGCTGCAGACAAACTGGCAGTAGCTGACCGTACTGACAACATGATCGCGTACAAAGGTCAATTCGATGACCTGAGCGTTAAAGCGTCTTACCGTTTTGCTGACCGTACCGACGATGGTTCAACTTTTGATGACAACCAACAAAGCGGTTACTCTCTATCTGCTATCTACGCATTCGGCGACACTGGTTTTAAAGCTGGTGCAGGTTACGCAGAACAAGATAAAGCTAACGAGTACATGCTAGCGGCATCTTACACAGTTTCTGATTTCTACTTTGCAGGTCTGTTCACTGACGGTGAAAAACAAGATTCAGCACGTAACAAATACGATTACACTGGTTACGAGCTAGCAGCAGCTTACACCATGAATCAAACCGTGTTCACCACTACATACAACAACGCTGAAACTGAAAGTGAAACGTCTGCAAACAACCTAGCAGTTGATGCAACTTACTACTTCAAGCCTAACTTCCGTGCATACGTATCGTACAACTTCAACCTGATTGATAAAGGCGATACTATCGGTTCAGCTGCTGGTAAAGTTGCTGCAACTAAAGTTGACGCAGAAGACGAAGTAGCACTGGGCCTACGTTACGACTTCTAATTTGACGGTTCCGTCAATCTCAAAACGCCTGCTGACTAGCAGGCGTTTTTGTATCTCGCTATACTTCCCCTCATCATTCTCCCAGCGATCAGGCGTTATGTATATTTTTTCCTTGCGACGACTCCGCACGCTCAGCAGCTTCTGGTGTCTTGCCTTGTATTCCATCGTCGCTCATGCTCAAATATCGACCGACCCACTGCCCGCAGGTAGCCGTGCCGGGCTGTTGATTCAGCCACTGCAACCCCATGCCGCCGCGGCCGTACAACAAACCGGAGACTATTTTCCGCCCGCGAGCACCCTCAAAGTCATTACCGCGTTAGCGAGCCAGTTGGAACTCGGCCCTGAGTTTCGCTTTGAAACCACCCTGAACGTCAACGCCGATGATGTTGCGCTGAACTTTGATGGAGACCCCACACTCACCACACAAGACCTTAAGACGCTTCTGCTGGCGCTGAAACAGCAGCATGGCACGGTCATCAAAGGCAATCTTTGGCTCGACAATCGCCGCTTCACGGGTTATGAACGCGCCGTGGGCTGGCCTTGGGATGTGATGGGCGTGTGCTACAGTGCCCCCGTGAGTGCGATCAACATTGATGGCAACTGTATACAGGCCTCGATATACACACAAGATGATGGCGCGACGCGCGTTTTCGTCCCTGAACACTACCCGGTTCACGTGACAACCGATGCACAAACGGTCAGTGACACTGAGCAGCAAAGTCAGCTCTGCGATTTAGAACTCACCGCATCACAAGAAAACCATTATCGACTCGCTGGCTGCCTGACGCATCGCAGCAAACCGTTGCCACTCAAGTTTGCGGTTCAAAACACCGAGCTGTACGCTCAACGTGTGGTGTACAAACTGCTCAATCAACTGGGTATCACGCTCAAAGGCGACATCCGCATTGGAGCAATGCCGAATCATCACGGGCACACGCCCCATACCGTGGCTGTGCACCGTTCGGCCAACTTGACGCAATTGCTTGAAACCATGCTGAAAGAGTCCGACAACCTCATCGCAGATTCTCTGACCAAAACGCTGGGCCATCAGTTTTTTCTCCAACCCGGCAGTTTTAGCAATGGCACAGAGGCGATCAAGCAGATCATTTTCGCGCGCACGGGGATTTCACTACAAGATGCACAACTGGCTGACGGTTCTGGCTTGTCACGCAACAACCGACTGCGCCTCGATAGCATGCGTCAGGTGTTAATGTACCTGTGGCAGCATGACACTGAATTAGGTCTGATGGGATTGCTCCCCGTAGCCGGAGAAAGCGGCACGTTGAAGTACCGTCGTAGCATGCGCAGCGATGAGGTAAAAGGAAAAATCCAAGGTAAGAGCGGTTCGCTGTATGGCACATACAACATGGTCGGTTTCGCCCTTGATGAGCAAGGCAAGCCGGAGACGTTGTTTATTCAGTACGTCACCGACTACTTTCCGCCCAAACCCGTACAGGATGTTCCGGTGGAATCACCCATCACTCAGTTTGAATTGGGCTTTTACCAGCATGTGCTTAGCCTAAGCCAAGCACATAGTTCACCACATTAAAGTAAATCCACATGCCGGAGATATCAACGATTGACGCCAATACCGGACTCACAAGGACAGCTGGGTCCAGTTTACACGCACGCGCAATGATTGGCAGAATACCGCCCAGCGTGGTGGAAATCGTCACCTGAATAAACAGCGCAATCGCAATGGCCAATGCAATGCTATTGAGGCTGAATCCACCAGCCGCATTCGGATCGCTAAACAGCAGAATGCGGCCAATCATGACCAGTGCGATGGCAAATGCGATACACAGCGCAACACGGCTCTCTTTCCACAACACACTCATCCACTGGCGTTTTTTCAATTCACCCGTCGCCAATGCACTGATCACCAAAGTCGCAGCCTGGCTTCCGGTGTTTCCCCCTGCTGCCGCAATCACTGGCATATAAATCGCCAGCAATACTAGCTGACTCAAGGTATCTTCGTAGTGTGAAATGATCAGCCCGGAAACGATCCCCAGCAACGCCAGAGAAATAATCCAGCCGATACGATGTTTCACGTGATCCATCACACTGGTGGTGAGATAGCTGTGTGACGTTTCGACTTCTGAGTGAATAAATCCCAGGCGGTGCGCGTAGTGACGTGCCCGTTTATCGTGATCGTCTTTATCCAACAAGTTCAACAAATGCTGCACATAGCCGACAGAACAGTGATGCAAAATAGCCACCGCCTCATCAATCGGCATAACCGTTAATAAATGCACTTGCGTTGCTTCGTCGTACTGCAAAAAAGCATTACGCGCAGCGCCGATTTCCTCTTGAGAAAAATGGGCGTTGTTTTCAATGTAATAATTGTTCATTACCGTCATGGCGAATCTCCCGATTGGCATTGGGTAACGACCATCAATAAGCAGGCACAACAAATTCGCACACATCACTGTGATGTGACATGCCAAAACTTATCAACTAGATAAAATGGAGAAAAAAGATGGGAATTGAAGAACAGGATTCCTGCCGCGTGGGCAGGGCTAACAAGCCGATACCAACAGCGGTTATTTTTCTCCCTTCATACTAGGGGGATGGTCGGTATTGTTCATGTTAGTCTCCGAAAATGGCGTTACTTCTAGAGTAACGCGCTGATTGTAACAAACGCGACGCGAAAAAGCAGTCAAAAGCGCGTAAATTTTCTCAACGCCTCGACATCCCCTCAACCAACGCCAATACTTGATAGATGACCATCAGCGGCAGGGTTTTCCATCTCGATGAATAGAATAAAGCGGAAAGGCTATCAATGCGTGGGCATCACTTGCGTGCTATTAGGTCTGATCGGCGCGACCGTCCCTTTGCTGCCAACCGTACCGTTTCTGCTGCTTGCCCTGTATTGCTTCGGCGTTTCCTCCCCAGCCTTTCAACAATGGCTCTTGCAGCATCGAACGCTGGGGCCACTGGCGAGACGGTTACATCACAAGCAAGGCTTTACCCGCGCTGAGAAATGGCAATCGCTTGCCGTGATCTGGCTATCGATGGGCAGCGTGTGGTATTTCATGGCACAAAACACCCATTGGCAATACGCGATTGCTGCATTATTGGTGTTTGAAACGGGGTTCATTCTGCGATTGAAAACCTATGTCGCCCCAGCGGACGCCACAAAAAAAGCGCCCTGAGGCGCTTTCTTGTCACAATGATGAGGCAATTACTTCACTGTTACGCGAGCAAACTTGCGTTTACCCACTTGGTAAACCGCAGTGCCAGCGGCAGGAACCAGTTTGGCGTCATCGAGTTTTTCACCATCTTGCTTCACAGCACCCTGTTTGATCATGCGCATCGCATCGGATGTTGACCCCACAAGACCCGCTTCTTTCAGCAAGTTAGCAATCGCGATACCCGCTTCGAATTCAAATTCCGGCATCTCTTCTGGCATAGCGCCTTTTTGGAAACGGTTAATGAATTCTTGTTCTGCAGCATCGGCATCCGCTTCCGTATGGAAACGGGCAATGATTTCTTTTGCCAGCAGGATTTTGATATCACGTGGGTTGGTGCCGTTTGCCACATCGTCTTTGAACTGTTGTAGTTCTTCCAACGGACGGAATGACAGTAGTTCGTAGTAACTCCACATCAGATCATCGGAAATCGACATGATCTTACCAAACATCTCGCTCGGCGCTTCACTCACACCAATGTAGTTGTGAGCAGACTTCGACATTTTCTTCTCGCCGTCCAAGCCCACCAGCAATGGCATCATCAGCACCACTTGTGGCTTCTGACCGTTGGATTTTTGCAATTCACGGCCCATCAACAGGTTGAATTTCTGGTCGGTACCACCCAGCTCCACGTCGGTTTCCATCGCCACGGAGTCGTAGCCTTGTAGCAGCGGATACATGAATTCATGGATCGCAATCGGCTGGCCATTGGCGTAACGTTTTTTGAAATCATCACGCTCAAGCATGCGTGCTACCGTTTGGTTTGCCGCCAGGCGAATCATGCCTTCTGCGCCCAACTGAGACAGCCATTCCGAGTTAAACTGAATCTTGGTTTTCGCAGGATCCAGAATTTTGAACACTTGCTGCTTGTAGGTTTCTGCGTTACGCAGCACATCTTCGCGCGTGAGCGGCGGACGAGTGGTGTTTTTACCGGTTGGGTCACCCACCATTCCGGTGAAGTCACCGATCAGGAACGTCACATCATGGCCCAAATCCTGGAAAGTACGCAGCTTGTTCAGGATGACAGTGTGGCCAAGGTGAATATCCGGAGCCGTTGGATCCGCACCCAATTTGATACGCAGAGGACGGCCTTCTTTGAGCTTGGCAATCAGTTCTTCTTCCGGAATCAGCTCCTCGACACCACGCTTAATCTCAGCTAAAGCAGCTTCAATACTCGCCATTCTTGTTCACTCCCACAGATTTGGCAAAAATTTAATAGTTCGACATCTTACTTGAATAGCGATGAATTTTGAAACCAGTTAGACTAACGAACTAGCGTTTTTGTTAATTAATCATTGAACGAACCCGAGTATGCATTCTATTTTTGCTCGTCTTCCGTGGATTCATCGGGCCTTAATCGCCCTATTCAGCGCGTTGATTGTCGTCGCCCTGTTTTTTCTGCCGAATCCGGAGGATCTGAGAAACGATTCCAACCGACTGGAAGTTGGCCGCCATTATCCGCTTGCTATCAATAGTGAAGCGCTCTCTCCCGGTTCCACCATTTTACCTTCTGCCATTTTGCGTTGGGAAAAACACACGGTTCACGCGGGTGAAAGTGCGGCGGTGTTATTTCAACGTATCGGCCTCTCCGCTCGCCAGTTGTATGCACTGACGTCCAGCAATAGCGAGATCAACCATCAGTTGTCGCGTTTAAGGCCGGGGGATGAACTGCAATTTGGCTTTGATGAAAACAATGACCTGATTCAACTCAAACGAAAACTCAGCGCCTACGAAACATTTTCCATCACAAAAGCTGAATCTGGCTACACCTCAGCTTTTGATAAGAAAGAGATTTTCTATCAATACAACTACGCCGAAGCCGACATCAGTTCAAACTTCTGGAATGCCGCGATGGGCGCGGGGCTGACCGCAAACCAAATCATGGAATTGGCGGGAATTTTCGGTTGGGATATCGACTTTGCACTCGACATTCGCGCGGGAGACAACTTCAAACTGTTGTATCAAGAAAAAGTGGTAGAAGGAGAAGTGATTGGCCGCGGTAACATCATCGCTGCAATGTTCACCAACCAAGGCACCACGTTTACTGCAATTTTGGATGACAATACGGGCAATTATTATGATGAAAACGGTCGGGCGATGAAAAAAGCCTTCCTGCGTTCCCCCCTCGATTTTCGCCGTGTGTCGTCCAACTTCAACCCAAACCGTCTGCACCCCGTGACCGGCCAAGTTAAAGCGCACCGAGGCACGGATTATGTAGCACCAGTCGGCACGCCGATTTGGGCCGCGGGCGATGGCATTGTCGAAAAATCGAGTTACAACCAATTCAACGGGAACTACGTATTCATTCGTCACAGCAACACTTACATCACCAAGTACCTACACTTGACACGCCGCACGGTGAAAACCGGTCAACGCGTCAAACAGGGGCAAGTGATCGGCACACTGGGGGGCACCGGACGCGTCACCGGCCCACACTTGCACTATGAATTCTTGGTCAACGGCGTACACAAAAACCCGCGCACGGTTGCACTGCCACAATCCAAATCGTTGAACGGCAAGGCCAAAGACACCTTCATTGCCAACGCGCACATTCGGTTGCAAAAGCTTTCACGCTACAGTGAATTGCTGTACGCCAAAAACTAACACCAGAGAAACCGGAGCTTGCTTCGGTTTTTTTTCGGTTTATTTTTTCTCGCGTCCCAGCATCAACAGACACGGCGTCAACACCAAGGTTAACAGCGTGGCAAACGCCAATCCTCCCGCCACCGCCGTCGCCAGCTGTGACCACCATTGCGTGCTCGGTGCGCCAAATTCAATCTTCTGATGGATGAGGTCAATGTTCATTTCCAACACCATCGGTAACAGGCCTAAAATGGTGGTGATCGTCGTCAACATCACCGGACGCAGACGCTGCACACCTGTGCGCAAAATCGCCTCTTGTGGATTCAATCCTCGTTTGCGCAGCTGATTATAGGTGTCGATCAGTACAATGTTGTTGTTGACCACAATCCCAGCCAGCGCAATCACACCAATCCCCGACATGATTACGCCAAACGGTTTGTGGAAAATCAATAAACCAGCAAAGACGCCCACCGTCGAAAACAACACGGCACTGAGGATCAAAAAGGCCTGATAAAAGCTATTGAACTGTGTGATCAAGATCAGCGCCATCACCACCAAGGCCACCACAAACGCCGACTGCAAAAACGCCGCCGAGTGCTCCTGCTCTTCATTTTGCCCGCGCAAACGAAACTCAACGCTGTCCGGTAAGGCGAGTTCAGCCAAAGCATGTTCGATGTTGGGCAACATCAATGCGAGGTTATACCCTTCCTTTAGATCGGCCATCACATGAATGACGCGACGACCATCGACGCGCTTGATGGTGTCTTGCTTATGATCCGGCTTGATGGCCGCAAAGTTGGTGATCGGAACCAGTCCCGCGGGCGTTTTCACTCGCAGCTGATCAAACCGACCAATGTCCCGCTGCGCTGTGGGATAACGTACCAGAATATCGACTTCTTCATTGGCATCATCGGGCAAATAGTCACCAATTTTCAATCCATTGGTGACAAACTGCACCGTATTGCCGACCAACGTCGCATCCGCGCCAAAACGCGACGCATCGTCGCGGCGAATGTCGATTCGCCAATCAATGCCCGGTTTATTGCCACTATCACTGATGTTGGTGAACGCCGGATTGGCATCAGCCCAAGCCCGAACCTGTGTGGCTGCCGCATTCAGCTCATCGGCGTTACGAGCCGACAGTTCGATCACCAAATCGTGTTCACTTGGAGGACCGGCATCGGGAAACTTATATTCAATCTCAACGCCAGCGAATTGATCCGTGACCTGTTTGAGTTCCTCAATGATGGTCTTTACTTTGCGCCGATGCTGCCAGTCAACCGGTGTGATTTGAATCTGACCAATCCCGTCCTCCACCCCCGTGCGCGTGTAGACACTTTCAAACTCATCGTGGCCAAGCATCACCTGCTCAATGTCTCGCATGATGGTGTCTTTTTCCTGAATCGACAAATCGCCATAAGAGCGCACTTTGACGGTAAAGAATGGCGGGTCGACTTCGGGGAAAAACTCCGCGCCCAATCCCGCTTTCGCATAGGTCACACCGACCGCTGCCGCCATCACCATGGCAGCCAGCAGTATTTTGAGTGGGTGACGAATGGCCAATGACAATGTTAGGTAATAAAGTTTGGTCAGGCCTGTGGCTTGATCGAACTCGCCATTTTGCAACGCAATCATGCGTGCCTGCTCTTGTGGTGAGACGTGCTGCGGCCTTCCCATCAGGCTGCCCAGCACCGGCACAAACAGCAAGGCCATCACCAGTGAGGCGGCCAACGTGGCAATCAGCGTCAGCGGCAGAAACTTCATGAATTCGCCCGTGATGTCCGGCCAAAACAGCAGCGGCGCAAACGCGGCCAACGTGGTAGCGGTCGAGGCGGTAATCGGCCATGCCATGCGCTTGGCGGCATCGCGGTACGCTTCACCGCGGGGCATGCCCTCTTGCATGCGCCGGTCGGCAAACTCCGTCACCACAATCGCACCGTCCACCAGCATGCCAACCGCCATAATGAGTGAAAACAGCACCACAATATTGACGGTCAAACCAAACACCGACAGCACCAACAATCCGGTTAAAAACGAACCGGGAATCGACACCCCCACCAAAAACGCGGTGCGTACGCCTAAAATGGCAATGATGACGATGACCACCAACAGGATTGCTGACAGGATGTTATTTTGCAGATCGTTTAGCATCAACTGCACATCTTTCGACTCATCCCAAGTGTATTTCACCAGCAAGTTGTTCGGCCAATCTTCACGCTTTTGCGCTTCATGCATCACGGTTTTCACCAGCGCCACGGTGTCGATGATGTTCTCACCCGCTCTTTTTTTTACATCCAGAACCACCGCCGATTTGCCATCAAGACGGGCAAAGCTTTCCGGATCGCGAAACGCACGGCGCACGGTGGCGATATCGCCAAACGTGATCACCCGCTTGCCCTCCACCTTGACGGGCAGCTCCAACACATCTTTTAACGAGTTAAACACCGAGGGGACTTTGACCGAAAAGCGCCCATAGCCGGTATCGACAAAGCCCGCGGCCACTACGCGATTATTGAGTGCGATGAGATTGTAGATGTCCCCCTGATCCAAGCCGTAGCTCTCCATCAGCAACGGATCGACCACGATCTCCACAATGTCTTCGCGATCGCCAGCAATATCCACTTCCAACACTTGGCGATAGCTTTCCAGCTTATCGCGCAGCGCTCGAGCGATCTGCACGATCCCACGCTCAGGCACCGTGCCGTATAACACCACCGACAGCACAGGCTGCTCGGACGCCAACGTCACTTCATTGACAATCGGTTCATCGCTGTCTGCCGGCAACTTCGGTTTGGCGAGGTCAACGGCTTCACGCACGTCCGCCATCGCTTTCGTGAGATCAACGCCAACATTGAACTCCAACACAATTGAGGCATACCCTTCCGCGGCATTGGCCGTCATCTCTTTCACGCCCTCGATGGCGCGTAATTCTTGCTCCAGTGGACGGGCGATCAGTCGCTCCGCATCATCGGGGGAGATGCCTTGGTGAGTGACCGAAACATAAATGATGGGAATGGTGATGTCCGGGCTGGACTCTTTGGGAATGGTCAGGTAGGTCAGCACACCCGCTGCCAGAATAAACACCAGCAACGTCAACATGGTTCGCGCGCGAGACAGCGCGGCATCAATCAATGTAAACATCGCGCGCTCCTACGGGGTCACCAGTTGCTGAACCGCAATGACACGATCGCCGTCGCGCACAAAGCCTTGCCCACGCGTAATAATCTTGACCTGATCGCCAAGCCCCGTCAGCCACACGCCATCTTGTTCTGCTTTCACCAACTGAATGGGCACGAAGTGGACCGTGTCTGCAACCAAGGTTTTCACCCCAAGATTACCTTCTGCATCCAGCGCGAGCATCGCCGGTGTGACTTTGACCGCCGGTTGCGTGGCAAGCGCTAATTCTACTTCCGCACTCACCCCCGCAGGCATCGCATCACGCGGATTGGGAACGGTGATTTCCAGCGCAAAGGTATGGGTGGCTGGATCGGACACTCGAGCCAAATAGCGAATGGTGCCATCGAGCAGCATGCCATCCATCAATCGCACTCGCGCGCTTTGCCCCACCGCTAAATGTTGAATGTGACGTTCACTGACATCGGCTTCGATGACCAACGGATTGAGTTCAATCAGCGTCGCGATCGGATCGCCAATACCAACATAATCACCGTGTTCAACAGGTAACAACTCAACCACTGCATCAAATGGCGCGCGCCCTTGGGTATGGCGCAAGGCGAGTTCAACGCGACTGAGTTCAGCGTTGGCATCCGCTCGCGCCGCCAGCGCATTGGTGTAGGCGACCTCGCCTTGTAGGCCTCGATTTTTGAGCGACTTCGCCGCCTGATACTCTTGCTCACGTACACGAAGTTGCGCGCGAGCGCGTGCCAGTTGCGCCGCCAAATCACCCGTTTCAATACGCGCAATGACTTGGCCTTGTGTCACGGCTTGACCTTTCTCGACCAGTAACGCTTGAATTCGGCCACCAAACTCCGCCGCCAGACGCACCTGACGATTCGGCGCGGTTCGGCCGTAGAGTTCGATTTTTTTGTCGGTGGGCTGCGCGACGAAGGTTTGATACAACACACGCGCAAGGGGAATGGTGTCGGCGTTGGGCTCTCGGCGCTCTTCGGCGTTTAACGCCCCAAGACTAAGCCAAGCAGCGAGAAGACCAATAAGATAGGCAGAAAAAAGCCAAGGACGTTGGGTCAGAAAGTGACCCACGGACAAGCGGCCCGACGTAGGGTGAGACATAAATAATCCTTTATACTTATATCCCTACGCAACCGCCTTATACGTAGGACAGTCAGCCGCTGAAGGCGACTGACTTTGGCATCTATGGTCTGATGTCAGACACTAAACGATGCACCGCAGCCGCAAGTTGTGGTTGCGTTCGGGTTGTTGACAAAGAAACGAGACCCTTCCAGTCCTTCCGTGTAATCAACCACCCCACCGATGAGATATTGCAGGCTCATCGGGTCAACCACTAAGGTTACGCCGCTGTTTTCGATCGTGGTGTCACCATCATTGACGTTTTCGTCAAACGTAAAACCGTATTGGAAACCGCTGCAACCGCCGCCGGTGATATACACGCGCAGTTTCAGTGCTGGATTTTCTTCTTCAGCGATCAACGCTCTCACGCGTGTTGCCGCTGCATCGGAAAAAGATAATGGTACATTTATATCGCTCACGACGACCTCTCTCACTCGTGTCTGTGCCCAGCCGCTCAAGTCATCTCAGGCTCTGCGTCGGGTCTGTCTAATTGTGATTTGTGACGATTATCTAATACCTGACTTGTCCGTTCAAGTATTAGCCTGAATTTCGCTATCTCTCAGCCCGAACCATCATCGCTGCGAATCATTCAATGGTCTTTTTTTACCTCGAATCAAATGAATGACTCTGTGAATGGGCTCAGAAAATCGGGGAAAAGATTTCGTCTCGCGCCGCATCAGCGTACAATGCTGGCCACATTGGTCCGAGCAATCATAAAGAGGAACTATCCATGACCAAATCAGAAGATCTTTATCAAAAGGCACAAACAAGAATCCCGGGAGGCGTAAACTCTCCTGTACGCGCATTTAATGGCGTTGGCGGTTCTCCAATCTTTGTTGACCGTGCAGACGGCGCGCTGATTTTTGATGCTGATGGTAAAGCGTACATTGATTATGTCGGTTCATGGGGTCCGATGATCCTCGGTCACAACCACGCGGTGATTCGTGAAGCGGTGATTGATGCTGCCAATCGTGGGTTGAGCTTTGGTGCCCCCACTGAAATGGAAATCGCGATGGCTGAACTGGTGTCAGAACTGGTGCCATCCATGGAACAGCTGCGTATGGTGAACTCGGGTACAGAAGCGACCATGAGTGCTATTCGCCTAGCGCGCGGTTTTACTGGCCGCGACAAAATCATCAAATTTGAAGGCTGTTACCACGGTCACGCAGACAGCCTGCTTGTGAAAGCTGGCTCAGGTGCCCTCACGCTGGGCCAACCGAGCTCTCCCGGCGTTCCAGCGGATTTCGCAAAATACACGCTTACCGCCCGTTTTAATGATCTCGACTCAGTTCGCGCGCTGTTTGCCGCCAATCCAGGTGAGATTGCGTGCATCATCGTTGAACCCGTGGCAGGCAACATGAACTGTATTCCACCCGTTGAAGGCTTCCATGAAGGCTTGCGTGAAATCTGTGACCAAGAAGGCGCGCTGCTGATTTTCGATGAAGTGATGACCGGGTTCCGCGTCGCGTTGGGCGGTGCTCAAGCGCATTACAACATCAAACCTGACTTAACCACACTGGGCAAAGTGATCGGCGGCGGCATGCCAGTCGGCGCATTTGGTGGTCGTCGTGACGTGATGCAATACATCGCGCCAACCGGTCCGGTTTATCAAGCAGGGACACTGTCTGGCAACCCGATTGCAATGGCAGCAGGTTATGCATGTCTGTCTCTGCTGAAAGAAGAAGGCAACGAAAAACGCCTTGCGGCGAAAACCAAACAACTGGCTGATGGCTTTAAAGAGATGGCCGACCGCCACGGGATTCCGCTGTTGGTTCACCAAGTTGGCGGGATGTTCGGTTTCTTCTTCACGGACCAAACCAGCGTCACGTGCTTCGAAGACGTGACCCAATGTGACGTTGAACGCTTTAAACGCTTCTTCCACCTGATGCTGAAACACGGTGTTTACTTGGCACCATCAGCCTTTGAAGCGAGCTTTACGTCTCTGGCACACGGTTCTAAAGAGATTGAAGCCACGTTGGAAGCTGCCGAACGCAGTTTTGCGATCATGGCTGCAGAAGCATAAGCAAGCTGCGAGACACGAAAAAGGCTGCCGACGCAGCCTTTTTTGTGCTTGAACGCTTTTCAGCGTCAAAGCCTCGTGTGAGCACATGACTGACGTTATGCTTGCCAGTTCACCGCCACCAAGATCACCAAAATGGCGATCACAACGCCCAGCCAAGGGATACGACGGCGCTTGGATGACGTCTGCTCGCAGCCTTTATCGTTATCACAACATCCCATTTTCTGCTCCTCATTGCTAACCGCCTGAAATGCGGCCATTATAAACCCAATTGATGATCACATGGGACCACTACCGTGCCTGACAAACTGAAAATCTCCTCCAGTCACTGGGTTTTGATCGTTGCCTTATTGGCTGCGGCGTTTACCTGCTATTTACTGGTCAAGCCTTACGTGAACTCGATTGTGATGGCATTTATCATCTCACTTCTGATGTTCCCAATCCATGAGAAACTCGAAGCCAAACTGCCATCACACAAGAATCTGGCCTCGCTACTATCGTGTATTATTCTGACCTTCATCATCGTGATTCCACTGCTGTTTGTGTTTGGGGCAATCGTCCAACAGGGCTCTAAATTCTCGCAAAATGTCTATCAATGGGTCACGCACGGCGGCATTCAAACGGTTTTCAACCATCCTTGGGTGGTGAAAGGTCTCTCGCTTGCGAACCATTACCTGCCATTTGATGAAATCCAACCGCAGCAGATTGCGCAAAAAGTCGGCCAATTGGCCACCTCGTTTGGGAGCAATCTGGTTGGCATCAGCGCCAAAATACTCGGCGACGCCACCAACTTCATCATGAACTTTTTGTTGATGCTGTTTGTGCTGTTTTTCCTGCTGCGCGATCACGACAAAATCATCACCGCCATTCGTCATATTCTGCCGCTGTCTCGCAGCCAAGAAGACAAACTGCTGTCGGAAATCGAACAAGTCTCGAAATCGGCAGTGATGGGATCGTTTCTGACCGCCATCGCACAAGGTGCGGCCGGCGGTTTCGGCATGTGGATGGCCGGATTCCCGGGCCTCTTCTGGGGCACCATGATGGGCTTTGCGTCTTTCATTCCGTTGGTCGGGACGGCGCTGATCTGGATTCCTGCGACGATTTATCTGTTTCTCATTGGCGACACCACGTGGGCCATCTTCCTTGGCGTGTGGAGTGTGGCAGTGGTCGGTTCCATCGACAACCTGCTGCGTCCGTTCCTGATGCAGGGCAGCGCAGGCATGAACACGCTGATGATCTTCTTTTCACTACTGGGCGGGATTCAGTTGTTCGGTTTGATTGGCTTGATCTACGGCCCACTGATCTTTGCCATCACCATGGTGCTGTTCAATATCTATGAAGAAGAATTTAAAGGGTTCTTAAACCGTCAAGACAACAGCTAAACCGCCATTCTAAGCCTTACCCGAAGGATAAAAGCACTTCAAGCACTGGGCTGATTATGCGAAAATTAGCCCCCCTATTTTGTGTCGAGTCTGTTATGTCGAATTACATCGCGCCGAGCCAAATTGCACAGCGTCAGTTGGCCTACTTCGAAGGTAAACACGTCTTGGTTGCGGGTGAAGCCGAAGATTTGTTCCCACTGGAACTGGCCAAACACTGCGCCTCCGTGTCGGTCTTTACCACCAACTATGGTTATTACCGCCAATTACACGGCAAATCCGCGCTTCACTGTTACTTTGGTGCCGAATTGGTGGATGACGTCCATGCCGACATGGTGCTGCTGTACTGGCCCAAAGCCAAGCTGGAAGCGGAATACCTGCTCGCCATGCTGATGGCCAAGTTGGGGGAAAACACCGAAATCGTCGTGGTGGGTGAAAATCGCTCTGGCGTCAAAAGCATTGAAAAGATGTTTGCTGCGTATGGTCCGATCAACAAATATGACTCAGCGCGCCGCTGCTCCTTTTATTGGGGTCAATGTACGCAGGCAGTGAAACCATTTATTCTCGACGAATGGTTCAAATCTTACACGGTGCAGTATCACCACCATACCCTCACCGTGCGCAGCCTGCCGGGCGTCTTTAGCCATGGTGAGTTTGACATGGGCAGCCGTCTGCTACTCGATACGCTCCCGCCCCTGCAAGGCAAAGTGCTCGATTTTGGCTGTGGTGCCGGCGTTCTCGGCGGTGTGATGGCCATGCTCTATCCCAGCATTGCATTGGAAATGTGCGACATCAGCGCGTTGGCGATTCGTTCGAGCCAAGAAACCCTCGCGGCCAACGGCCTCTCAGGCCGAGTATTTGCGTCGGATGTATACTCCGACACGGCGTCTGACTATCAGTTCATTGTCACCAATCCACCGTTCCATGCCGGATTGGATACCAGCTACAACGCCACAGAGACATTACTGGCAAAAGCACCTGCGCATCTTCAACGTCAAGGCCAACTGGTTGTGGTTGCCAACAGTTTCCTCAAATATCCGCCGATCATCGAACAGGCATTTGGTAATTGTGAGACGTTAAATAAGACCAATAAATTCACCATCTATCACGCTCACAAATAAGTGAATAGAGAGAAATTGCCGTTTTTAACGGTGATTTCTCTCCCATTTTGCCGAAAAGTGCGTCCATGCCCACGCTTTGAACCCAACTTACTTGTCAAAGTAAAAAAACTCGTTAATTTCGTTATTTCAGTTCATTCTAATCAACCACGCCACTGACTCACCGCAAAGAGCCGGTGCTATCAAAGTAACGCCTTTTCTATGTTTAGGTTCAATCGGAAGCAAAAGTTTAAGCGCCTGCAAAATACCCTCATGCTCGCGTTCTTGGTTCTTAGCATCACCCCATTGACGGTGACGGCGATTTTTTTCCTTCAATCTCACAGTAAAGATCTTCAGGAACAAAGCACATCGCACCTTCTTTCGGTCCGTGATACGAAGCAACAGCAAGTCATCGACTACCTCAGCGCGAAAGAGTCTGAAGTCATGGGCTTTGTTCGCTCAGAACTGGCTTACGCCAGTGGCGGGCGTTTCTATGGTTTAGTGAACGCATTTCAACGCTTAGGCGTTGATATCGACCAAGCACGAGAGCATGCACAGCAGCGTTACGTCACCGGTTCTGGTGATGAAGTCAAAACCTCCGTGCTACCAGAATCGAGCAGTTATGTCGGCAGTGAGCGCTATCGCCTCCTGCACAAACGCTACCATTGGGCCTATCTCGAGCTACTCAAACGGTCCGACTTTGATGACATCCTGTTGGTCGATATCACCGGCAACGTGGTGTATTCCATCTACAAACGTGAGAACTACGGCACCAACTTGCTCACGGGGCGATTCAAAGACAGTAACTTGGGGCAAACCTTCCGCCAGTTGGAACAGCAAGTCAGTGAGCATCGAAAAACCAACGAAGATTACACACCAGTGGTGTTGTCGGACTTTGTCGATGAACAAGGCCGTCAATTTGCTTGGATGGGCGCGCCCATTATTCAACAAGGCTATCTGCACAGCTACGCCATGTTCCGTTTACCCAACAACGGCATCACCAAACTGATCGCAGACACCAACACCACGTCATCGATGCGCACGTTATTGGTCGGTCAGGATCATCGTTCACGCACGCTGGCTTATGATCAACCGGAAATCGATAAAAGTACGCAAGTGATTGATTGGGCACTCAATGGCAGCCGATCCGTCGGCACGTACACCAACCTTGATGACGAGAAAACCATCGCCGCGTACGCGCCGATCAATCTCAAGGATCTGCATTGGGCCTTGGTGGTCGAACTGCCTGAAAAAGAAGCTTTCGCACGCATTCGTCAACTGGAAAAACTGTTCATCTTCGCGATGCTGACTGCCATTATTTTGGTGGTGATTGCCTCACATTACCTATCGAATTTCATCACCTCCCCCCTGCTAAAACTGACATGGGCCGCTGAACGCGTGTCGGCTGGTGATTTAGATGAAACCATGATCAACACCGATCGGCGTGATGAAATTGGACGACTGGCGGTCAGTTTTGAACGCATGCAGCGCTCGATTCGCGAAAAAATGCAGCTGATTAAGGCGCAGAATAAAGAGCTCGAAAGCAACATTCAGGTCATCCGTAAACAGAATGATGAGTTGCAACTGGCCAACAAACTCAAAGATGAGTTTCTGGCCACAACATCCCATGAGCTGCGAACCCCACTGCATGGCATGATCGGGATTGCCGAAGCACTGACCTCCGGCGCCAATGGCCCAATCAACGCTGCGCATAAGTATCAACTCGACATCATCATCAGCAGCGGGCAACGTTTGGCCACACTGGTCGATGACCTACTCGATTACCACAAAATGCGTTATGGCAATCTGGATATTCATCGCACGGCTGTCAATCTCTCTAATGCCACACGTTTGGTTTTGGAGCTGTCAAATCACCTGTTGGGTAAAAAACAGATTCGCATCATCAATCAGGTCGCAGAAGAAGCGCCGGTATGGGTCTCTGCTGATGCGCAGCGTCTTGAGCAAGTGTTGTACAACTTGATTGGCAACGCGATCAAATACACCTCCGAAGGCAAGATTGTCATTTCTGCCACTCGCGTTGACCAACACATTCGCGTACAAGTGGTGGATACCGGACAAGGGATTCCGGCAGAGCAATTGGAACATATTTTCGAACCCCTGATTCAAGCCGGGCACGACACCAGTCGCTACCGCCAAGGGGCCGGACTGGGCCTCTCGATCAGCCGTCAGTTGATCGAGCTGATGCAAGGGTCGCTGTATGTCAGCAGTCAACCCATGGTCGGAACGACGTTTAGCTTCACACTGCCGATGGCCTCTGACGACGAAATCGCCCAAGCGCAGTTGACGCAACAACCGCACTTCCAAGCGCCTGAATTGACTGAACTGGATCTGCCAGACCATCACAGCATTCCGGAGAATCCAACCGGGCCGTTGCTCTTGGTGGCTGATGATGAGCCGGTGAACTTACGCGTGCTCGATAGCTTCCTGCGTCTTGAAGGCTATCGCGTGCGCACCGCTCAGGATGGAAACGAAGTCCTGCAGGCCGTCGCAGAAGAGAAACCTGAATTGTTGCTACTGGACATCATGATGCCCGGCATGAGCGGCTATCAGGTGTGTGAAGAGCTGCGTAAAACGTACGATCATGCAGCGTTGCCAGTCATCATGCTCACCGCGCTCAATCAATCCGATGACCGAGTGCGCGGCTTTGAAGCCGGCGCCAACGATTATCTATCCAAACCGTTCAATAAGCAGGAATTAGCCGCCCGTATCGTCGCGCACTTGACCGCAAGTAAAGCGGAACAACGTCGCCTTGAGAACGCGGAACTGCAAAAAGAACTCAAACATCGCGCCATGGTGGAAGCAAGCTTGCTGGAAACACAAGGCCGACTGCTGGAACAGCTGGAATCAGCGCCAGAAGCGATTGTGTGCATTCGGGAAGATAACAAAGTTCGCTTTGCCAATGACGCCGCAGCGCGCCTGTTTAAACGCAGTCAGGAACAGCTCAAACGCTCCAACGCTGACGAATTGATTGCGCAAAAATACTTGTTGGTCGAACAGGATCACTATTGTGGCAATGTCGACATCTTCATCGACGACACGCGCCAACACGTGAACGCCGATGTCTTGCGTCTGCCCAAAGGTGCCGGATTGCAAGCGATGTATATCTTTAATGTCGGCGGTAACATTAACGCGGCGCGCATCCACAACCTTGAAACGGCGGTTGAAGCCCTATCAAGTTACGCGTTTGACGGTGACAAAGATAAATTGCAACAGCTCAAAGAGCTGGGCGGAGAATTCACACGCTTAGCCGACAAAGCCTCCGGTGACGGCCAATCCAAACAAGAGTTGATGCGTGCTGTTCTGGTCGATGCCATGACCTCCGCCCTCAACTACTGGGAAAGAGTCTCCGGTCAAAGCAAGTTCACCTTTGCTGAACAAAGTGGACTGTGGCGCGTCTACCTCGATCGCAGTACGCTGCAAACTCGAACACTCGACAAATACCTGCGTATCGAAACACTGCCTAAAACGCCGCGCTGGCGCACCGTGCTTAACTCGTTAGATTACATTCTGGATCACTGCCAGGAACAAGGACCAGAACGCACTTACATTGAAGTGCAACGGGATAAGTTACAAAAGCTACTGACGTCAGAATAACCGCACTGCTGCCGACAAAGCCCGTCACTTGACGGGCTTTTTATGGCCGACACGCCGCATCCTAGTCGCATTCTGGCCGCACCAGATTGGCTCGAATAACCGGGCAAAACTTCATCATGCGTGCTTCCTTTTACCCGTAAAATAAACCCATTTGTCGCGCCGCGCTTCCCCCTCTAAAAACGTCAAGGTCCGCGCGAATACGGTGTTCAATGCCGCTTCAAACGGAGTGTATGAACAACTTTGCGAAACGAATCACAACAATTCGCCAGATTTAATTTCCAACAAAAAATTTCTATCTCAAACGAGCAGTGAGCAAGATCTCACTAATAAAAAAACAGGAACAAACCCACAAACAACAATACACAAAGCGTTAGCAAACACTAACTCACCCCGTGTTAAAGTGGATTTTATGTGATATCGATCTGCGCTTATTTTTTACTCACCATGAGACTTTTTTAGTCAATTTTGACGTTTATAACAACGCACCCTTGGGTTTTGACGTTTTTGACGGGAATTGAAATTGATAAATTTCCTGACAAGGTGTTTCCTTACCCCTGTCAAAGGCCTACAGGCCACTCATGTTATCCGGCACCTCCGACCGCATAACACTTCAATGAGGTAGGTCCTTGTGAGTGTTGTTCAATACGATAGCACTCGACTCCATTTGTGAAATAAAAGCAAATAGTAAGGAACAGCTATGCTTGCCAATATTAAGAAAACCGCACTTGCAGCCGCAGTTATTGCTGCAGCAACCAGCGTTTCAGCTCCGGCATTTGCCCGTAGCGAGCTAACCATCGTGCCTGATTTCTACCCTACCATGGTGCGTAACTTCAACCCGTACCTAGCCACAAACCTACGTACCACCACCGACTTCATCTATGAGCCGTTGGTTGTATTTAACGAAATGCATGGCAACACTCCGGTGATGCGCCTGGCTGAAAACTACAAGATGTCTGACGATCTGATGAGTGTGACGTTCGACATCCGTAAAGGTGTGAAATGGTCAGATGGCCAAAAATTCACAGCAAACGATGTGGTTTACTCGTTTAACCTGCTGAAAAACAAGCCTGAGCTTGATCAGCGCGGTATCAACAACTGGGTCACCAGCGTAGAAAAATTGGATGATTACAAAGTCCGTTTCCGTTTGACGGAAGCGAACTCTAACGTTCCTTACGAAATTGCTCAGGTGCCGATTGTGGCAGAGCACGTTTGGAAAGACGTCAAAGATCCAACCACATTTACGAACGAGAATCCGGTAGGTACAGGTCCATTTACGGTTATCGATACCTTTACACCACAGCTTTACATTCAGTGCCGTAACCCGAATTACTGGGATTCTGCCAACCTAGCCGTGGATTGTCTGCGCGTGCCACAAATCGCAAACAACGACCAACTCTTGGGTAAAATTGTTAACTCAGAACTCGACTGGACATCATCATTCGTCCCAGACATCGACCGTACCTACGCAGCAGCGAACCAGAATCACCATTACTGGTATCCAGCGGCAGGGACACAATCGTTCGTCGTGAACTTCAAAAACGCTGACCCAGCGAAAAAAGAAGCGCTGAACAATGTTGATTTCCGTCGTGCATTCTCAATGGCACTCGATCGTCAAACCATCATTGATATCGCGTTCTACGGCGGCGGTACCGTGAATGACTTCGCATCAGGTCTGGGTTACGCCTTCCAATCTTGGTCTGACGAATCAGTTCATAACAAGTACAAAGGCTTCAACACGTACGATGTAGACGGTGCGAAAGCGCTGCTAGCAAAAGCGGGCTTCAAAGACATCAACGGCGACGGCTTTGTTGAAACGCCATCAGGTAAATCATTTGAACTGCTGATTCAATCACCAAATGGTTGGACTGACTTCAACAACACCGTTCAGCTTGCGGTTGAACAATTGCAAGATGTGGGTATCAAAGCGAAAGCGCGTACACCAGAATTTGCGGTTTACAACCAAGCCATGCTGGAAGGAACGTACGATGTGGCGTACACCAACTACTTCCACGGTGCAGACCCATACACCTACTGGAACAGTGCATACAACTCAGCACTGCAGAAAGGTGATGGCATGCCTCGCTTTGCGATGCACTTCTTCACTGACAACAAACTGGACGGTCTGCTAGACAGCTTCTACAAAACAGCAGACAAGAACGAGCAGGTTGAAATCGCACATGGCATTCAGAAGATCATCGCTGAAAACCAAGTGACTGTGCCTGTGATGTCTGGTGCATGGATGTATCAGTACAACACCACGCGTTTCACAGGTTGGTGGAATGAAGAAAATCCAAAAGGCCGTCCAAGCATTTGGGCTGGTATCCCTGAGCGTCTACTGCACGTACTGGACCTAAAACCAGTTAAGTAAGCGTTCTATCTTTGCGGCGCACCCATTGTGCGCCGCTGATTAAAAATCCCCTGATTTCATTGTCCATATGGCGCTCGTCGTTAGGGGATTTCTCGCTCTCAATTTCGCTAGGAGCGGCCTGAAGCCAATTCAGGAACAAACTGGGTGAGTAAGGTGTGTGAGTTATGGGTTATTTTTTAAGACGTTTGTCGTTCTATTTTGTCGCATTGATCGTTGCTGCGACACTCAACTTTGTTATTCCGCGAGCAATGCCTGGTGACCCGGTTACCATGATGTTTGCTAACGCGACAACCCAAGTAACGCCAGAACGAATCGAAGCGATGCAAAAGCTGCTCGGTTTTGTCGATGGCCCTTGGTACGTGCAATACGCCACGTATATGAAAAGTATCTTCAGCTGGGAGCTGGGGACCTCCATCAAATTTTATCCACTAAGCGTCAATGAACTGCTCGGTAGCGCCTTTGGTTGGTCGCTGTTCCTTGCCGGCACCGCGGTGGTCATTTCCTTTTCGATTGGTTCCATCTTAGGCATTTTTGCGGCTTGGAAACGTGGTAGTCACTATGACACCTTCATCACGCCGGGCATGTTGGTGATCCAAGCGGTACCGCAAGTGGTGATCGCCATGCTGGCCATGTTCACGTTTGCCATCGGTTTAGGCTGGTTCCCAACAGGCTATGCCTACACCGCCGGAACAATTCCAGACTGGACCAGTTGGACCTTCATCAAAGATGTCGGCTACCACGCCATTCTCCCGTTGGTCTGTGCGTCAGTGGTCCAAATTGGCGGCTTTTTGGTCAACATGCGAAACAACATGATTAACCTGTTGGCCGAAGACTACATCACGATGGCCAAAGGTAAAGGCTTGAGCGAGAACCGCGTAGTCTTTAACTACGCCGCGCGAAATGCGCTGTTGCCGAGTGTCACCGCCCTCTCCATGTCGTTGGGCATGGCGATTGGGGGTCAGCTCATCATTGAAATCATCTTCAACTATCCGGGTCTCGGTACGGTGTTGTTCAACGCCATTACAGCCCGTGACTATCAAGTACTGCAGGGTCAATTGCTGATCATGACACTGTTTATGCTGTTCTTTAACCTGCTGGCGGACATGTTGTACGTCGTACTCGACCCGCGTCTGCGCAAAGGAGGTAAATAATCATGAAAGCCCTTTGGAAACTACTGCGCGGCAACCGAGTCGCCATGGTGGGTGTCACCATTTTAAGTATCTTCCTGTTTATCGCTGTCGCTGCCCCGCTGATCACAAAGCATGCTCCCGATAAGCGTACAGGGAACCCACATGAATACCCTGCATTTGTCGTGAAAGCGGCCAAAGCCAACCCTGAGGGTTGGGTCGCTGAAAATCTGGCAACCGACCGCCGCACTTTGGCGATGTCGAAAAAAGCCGATCACACCTTAGGCACGACACGGATGGGTCGCGACGTGTGGTCACAAGTAGCTTACGGTGCTCGCGTGTCACTGGCCGTGGGATTTGGCGCCGGGATTACCGTGTGTTTTCTGGCCACCGTCATTGGGGTGTCAGCCGGTTATTTCGGGGGACGCGTGGATGATTTCCTCACCGCAGCCATGAACATCATGCTGGTGATTCCACAATACCCATTACTGTTTGTGGTGGCTGCCTTTATCGGGGAAGCTGGGCCATTAACCATCTCCCTCATCATTGGCTGTACCTCGTGGGCTTGGGGGGCTCGGGTTGTACGCGCTCAAACACTCGCTCTGCGCGAAAAAGAATTTGTGAAAGCGGCGGAAGTCCTAGGCGAATCCTCCTGGCGCATCATCTTTGTGGAAATTTTGCCGAACCTCATCTCGATTGTCGGCGCAAGTTTCATCGGTTCCGTGATGTACGCCATCATGATGGAAGCCACCATCTCGTTCTTGGGTCTAGGCGATCCGAACACCATCAGTTGGGGCATCATGCTCTACAACGTGCAAACGTCTTCTTCCATGCTAATCGGCGCTTGGTGGGAACTCTTGGCACCATGTATCTCCTTGACCTTGTTGGTGACTGGTTTGGCACTGCTGAACTTCGCCGTGGATGAAATTGCGAACCCGCAATTGCGTTCTCACAAAGGCATGAAACGTTGGAAAAAACTGGCCGCACAAGACAAGCAAGAGCGTAAGCCTGAGCCTGCGCCACAAACCCCAATCTGGAGCGGAGACAAATAATCATGACAGCACCACTTATCTCGATCCGCAACTTATGTGTGGATTACATTACCGACGCAGGCGATGTACGCGCCTGCAATAACGTCAGCTTTGATATCGCTCCCGGTGAAGTGTTTGGCCTGGCCGGCGAGTCAGGTTGTGGTAAATCGACCGTCGCATTCTCGTTGATGCGCCTGCATAAGCCGCCCGCATTCATCACTGGTGGCGAAGTTATTTTCAACGGTGAAGACATTCTGAAATACAGCGATGACCAAATGCAGGCATTCCGCTGGAGCCAAATGTCGATGGTGTTCCAGAGTGCGATGAACGCCCTCAACCCGGTTCTGACCATGGAAGAGCAGTTCTGCGATGTGATCATGCGCCACACCACCATGAACCGCCAACAAGCAAAACGTCGTGCAGAAGGATTACTGGAAATTGTCGACATTCACCCTAGCCGTTTGAACGACTATCCGCACCAATTTTCCGGCGGCATGCGTCAACGTCTGGTGATTGCCATCGCTTTGGCGCTCAATCCAAAGATGATCATCATGGATGAGCCGACCACCGCACTGGATGTGGTGGTGCAGCGCGAGATCCTGCAAAAGATCTACGCCCTGAAAGAAGAATTTGGTTTTTCAATTTTGTTCATCACGCACGACTTGTCGCTGATGGTCGAATTCTCAGATCGCATCGGCATCATGTATTCCGGAGAACTGATTGAAGTCGCGCCGTCTAAAGAAATTCTGCAGAGCCCGTATCACCCCTACACCAAAGGCCTTGGCAGTTCGTTTCCACCATTAACCGGGCCAAAAACTCGCCTAACGGGCATTCCGGGGAACCCGCTCAACCTGCTGGAAATTCCACAGGGTTGTCGTTTTCAGGCACGCTGCGATCGCGTACACGAAACCTGTACCAAGATCCCAACCAGCCTGCGTCAAATCGAGCCGGGACGTTTATCCAACTGCCACCTGTATGGTGAGCCCATTGCGCAAGTGAAACTGTAAGTCCGGTAGAGACAGAATTTCTGGAGTCCAATATGAGTAAACAATTCGGCGAACTACTGGTGGAAGGCAAAAATCTGGTCAAGGATTTTCCGATCAACAGTAACGCACTCAAACAACCCATGATGCGCGCCATCAATGACGTGTCATTCAAAATGTACAAAAGCCGTGGTTTGTCCGTGGTGGGTGAATCCGGTTCGGGGAAATCCACCACCGCGAAAATGATCGCCAAAATGTATGCCCCGACCTCAGGCGAGATCGAGTACAAAGGCCGCGACATTCAAACGATCAAATCACGCTCTGATCTAATGCATTACCGCGAAGGCGTGCAAATGGTGTGGCAAGATCCGTTCGGCTCACTCAACCCAACGCACACCATTTTTCACCACATTGCGCGCCCATTGTTGATCCACAAGAAGATCAAACCCGGCAATAAAAAAGAGTTACAAGAACGCGTTTATGACCTGTTAGAACAAGTGGGCCTGATCCCACCGAAAGAAACTGCGGAAAAGTACCCGCACCAACTTTCCGGCGGTCAACGTCAGCGGGTCAACCTCGCACGGAACATTGCAGTCGGTGCAGAAGTGGTGTTGGCCGATGAGCCCACGTCCATGCTCGACGTCTCGATTCGTGCAGGGGTTTTGAACCTGATGGAAGAGATGAAGTTCGAGAAGCAAATGTCGCTGCTGTACATCACGCACGACATCGCGACTGCGCGTTACATCGCCGAAGATCTCGCGGTGATGTACGTCGGCCACATGGTTGAATGGGGCGACACCGAAGCCATCATTCACGATCCTCAACACCCTTACACACAACTGCTGGTGTCTGCGGTGCCGGACCCGAAAAAATCGATCCACGAAAAGCTCAAAGGGAACAAAGGAGACATTCCACTCTGGACCCCCGATTCAGTCGGTTGTCCGTTTGCGGGACGCTGCCTGCACGCCTCCGACAAATGTCGCGAGCAACTGCCCGGCGTCACCCAGTTGTCAGACAACCATTTTGTCCGTTGTTACTTGTACGAAAGCTAAGTTCAAGCGCCTGCGTCGCAGGCGCCAATTCACTCGGAGACGTTGAATGCAGTTACTCATCAACCACATTGGCTATGAAACTTTCGGTCCCAAGCAAGCGGTTTTGCTGACGCATGTGGCCTATTTGCAAGTTGAAGAAGCCTTATTGGTTTGCGCCCGCACTCACCGAACGGTTGAGCGCATCGCTTTTCAATGTGGTGGTCAGGTTGCTCACTGGCATCAAGGGTATTTTCATCGTATTGATTTTTCTCATATTCGCCGTGAAGGCGAGTTCTATTTATGTGTCGAAACCGCGCAATCGCAGCCATTTACCATAGGTGAAGGGGTGCTGATGCAACGTACATTTTCCGATGTACTGCACTATTTCAAATCCCAACGCTGCGGCGGCACGTTTGACCAACAGGATAAGCACGTACCGCTTCTGGGCACATCAACCACTGCCGATGTGCACGGAGGCTGGTACGACGCTTCAGGTGACGTCAGTAAATATTTAAGTCACCTTTCTTACGCCAACTATTTGAACCCACAACAAACACCCATGGTGGTCTGGAACATGTTCAAAGGGCTGGCGCTTTTAGACAATCACTCGGGTTTTGCACCGTTTTCTCGCACTCGCCTCAAGGAAGAAGCGTTGTTTGGTGCTGATTTTCTGCTTCGCATGCAAAATCCCGAGGGATTTTTTTATATGACGGTCTTTGATCAATGGAGCAAAGACACGGCGCAACGGGAGATTTGCGCCTATGCCACTCAACAAGGCGTGAAGTCAGATGCCTATCAAGCAGGCTTTCGTCAGGGCGGCGGTATGGCGATCGCTGCCTTGGCTGCGGCGGCTCGCGAACGCATCGGCGGAGAGTTTACGCCACAGCATTATCTGGCTGCGGCTGAACACGGCTATTGGCATTTGAAAGCCAACAATGCACGTTACTTAGATGATGGCGAAGAGAACATCATCGATGAGTATTGCGCGCTGATGGCCGCGTGCGAACTATACACGACCACGCAACAACCGGATTACTTGCACCAAGCGCGCGAATGGGCCACTCGCTTGATGGCGCGTCAGCATAGCGACGACCAGCAGCAGTATTTCTGGTCGGCCAACCGCGATGGCTCACGCCCCTATTATCACGCGGTCGAAGCAGGCTTACCTGCGCTGGCTTTGTGTCAATATCTGGCGATTGAAAGCGAAAGCAACGCACGCCACAACGCCATACAAATTCTTCATCGCGCATGTCAATTCGAGCTCAGCATCACGCGTGAAGAGCACAACCCGTTTGGCTACCCACGCCAGTACGTCAGCGATGTTCACGGCGGAAAACGCAGTGCCTTTTTTGTTACCCACGACAACGAAAGTGGGTACTGGTGGCAGGGCGAGAATGCGCGTTTGGCGTCACTGGCCACCATGGCCTTTGCTGCGCAAACCTACCTCACTGACGAGGCGCTGAAACACGCTCTGTTGCAAATGGCACACAACGCACTCGACTGGATTGTCGGCCTCAACCCCTACGACATGTGCATGCTCGACGGCCATGGTCGCAACAACCCAGACTACCTGCCTCAGCTGGGATTCTTTAATGCCAAGGGCGGCGTGTGCAACGGCATCACCGCCGGTTTCGATGATGAACAAGACATTGCCTTCAACCCCACACCGCACGATCAAGATCTGTTGCAAAACTGGCGTTGGGGCGAGCAATGGATTCCACATGGCGCTTGGTACCTACTGGCCATCATTCACCAATTTGATTTTTTCTCAACGCAGCGAGGTGAGGCATGAAGGTCTATTACGCTGGCATCGATGGTGGTGGCACCTCCTGCCGCGCGCGTATTCGCGATGCGTCCGGCGCTTTGATTGGCGAAGCCAAGACCGGCAGCGCCAACCTGTTGCTTGGCGTGGAACGCGCGATGGACGCCGTCATTCACGCCATCACCTTAGCTGCCGAACAAGGCGGCCTGAATAACGATAACTTTGGTCAACTGCACGTGGGCTTGGCGCTGGCTGGCGCTGAGCACCAAGCGACTTGGCATGCCTTTATGCAATTGCCACACCCGTTTGCGTCGCTCACGCTCAATACCGATGCCTATGGTGCGTGCCTCGGTGCGCACCACGGTGACAACGGCGCCATCATGATTGCTGGCACGGGCTCATGCGGTTTGTTCTTGCAAGACGGCCACCAGCACGTGGTGGGGGGACGTGAGTTCCCGATCTCCGATCAGGGCAGTGGCGCGGTGATGGGACTGCGCCTGATTCAACAAGTGCTGCTGATTGAAGATGGTATTTATCCGGCGACGCCACTTAGTCAGTGTGTCATGCAGCATTTTGAACACGATGTTGACGCCATTGTCGCTTGGTCGAAATCCGCTTTACCTCGCGACTATGGTCAATTTTCGCCGCAGATTTTCGCGTTGGCGAATCAAGGTGACACGCTAGCAATATCCCTGCTGAAACAGACAGCAGCGGATATCGAAATGTTTTTGAACGCCCTGCATCGCAAAGGGGCACAGCGAATCTGCTTGATGGGCAGCATCGCGGAACGCATTCACGCATGGTTATCCCCTCCCGTTCAGCAATGGATCGTCGCACCGCAAGCGGATGCGATGGAGGGCGCATTAATGTTTGCCGGCAAAGCCGAGCATAATTTGTATTAAGGGTTGCTCATGAACTATCGAATAGACTTCGCGGTATTGTCAGAACATCCACAGTTCTGCCGTTTTGGCTTGACGCTGCATAACCTCAGCGATCAGGACTTAAAGGCCTGGAGCCTGCATTTCACCATCGATCGCTACATTCAGCCCGATAGCATCAGTCACAGCCAGATTCATCAAGTCGGCAGTTTCTGTTCGCTCACGCCGGAGCAGGACGTGATAAAGGCCAACAGCCATTTCTACTGCGAATTCAGCATCAAAACCGCGCCGTTTCACTATTACACCGACGGCATCAAAGCCGCGTTTGTCCAAATTAATGATGTAGAGCCGCGGGTTCGTCACGACGTGATCGTCACCCCCATCGCACTCGCCTCCCCCTATCGGGAACGCAGCGAGATCCCGGCCACGGATGCCGCGACGTTGAGCCTGTTACCCAAACCCAATCATATCGAACGCTTGGATGGTGAATTTGCCCTTACCGCCGGCAGCCAGATTTCATTGCAATCCTCTTGTGCAGAAACTGCCGCCACGTGGCTCAAGCAAGAACTGACGCATCTCTATCAGTGGCAGCCACACGATATTGGCAGCGCCGACATTGTGCTACGCACCAACCCAACGCTGGATGAAGGCGCCTATCTGCTGTCAGTCGACCGCAAAGGTATTCGTTTGGAAGCCAGCAGTCACATCGGCTTTGTCCATGCCAGTGCGACATTGCTGCAATTGGTTCGCCCAGATGGCGACAACCTGCTGGTGCCACACATCGTTATCAAAGACGCACCGCGCTTTAAATACCGCGGCATGATGCTGGATTGCGCGCGTCATTTTCATCCGCTGGAGCGCGTTAAACGCCTCATCAACCAACTGGCGCATTACAAATTCAACACCTTTCATTGGCATCTGACCGATGATGAAGGTTGGCGCATTGAAATTAAGTCTCTACCTCAATTGACCGACATTGGCGCGTGGCGCGGTGTGGATGAAGTCCTGGAACCGCAATACAGCCTGCTGACCGAAAAACACGGTGGCTTTTACACCCAAGAGGAGATCCGTGAAGTGATCGCCTACGCCGCAGAACGCGGCATCACGGTGATTCCAGAAATTGACATTCCCGGTCACAGCCGAGCGGCGATCAAAGCCTTACCGGAATGGCTATTTGACGAAGATGACCAATCACAATACCGCAGCATTCAGTACTACAACGACAACGTGCTATCGCCAGCCCTGCCCGGCACCTACCGTTTTCTCGATTGCGTATTGGAGGAAGTGGCCGCGCTGTTTCCGAGCCATTTCATTCACATTGGCGCCGATGAAGTGCCAGATGGCGTGTGGGTCAACAGCCCGAAATGTCAGGCATTGATGGCAGAAGAGGGCTACACCGACGCCAAAGAGTTACAAGGGCACCTGCTGCGCTATGCGGAGAAGAAGCTCAAATCACTCGGCAAACGCATGGTCGGTTGGGAAGAAGCGCAGCATGGTGACAAAGTCAGCAAAGATACCGTGATTTATTCTTGGTTATCCGAACAAGCCGCACTGAACTGCGCCCGTCAAGGGTTTGATGTCATTTTACAACCGGGACAGTTTACGTACCTCGACATTGCGCAAGACTACGCGCCAGAAGAGCCGGGCGTCGACTGGGCTGGCGTGACGCCACTGGAGCGCGCCTATCGCTACGAGCCGCTGGTCGAGGTGCCAGAACACGACCCGCTGCGCAAACGCATTTTGGGGATTCAGTGCGCGCTGTGGTGTGAACTGGTCAACAATCAAGACCGCATGGACTACATGATCTATCCGCGTTTGACCGCACTGGCGGAAGCGGCTTGGACACAAAAATCCCAGCGTGATTGGCTGGATTACCTGGCGCGCCTCAAAGGCCATTTACCCCAACTTGATCAACAAGGCATCCGCTACCGGGCGCCTTGGAAAGCATAACGCAACACGTTTTCTCTAGCATCGACATTGAGTGGCGCCAATGCGCCACTGTTTAAAAAGGAAATTACCATGAAATACGGCTATTTCGATAACGACAATCGCGAATACGTCATTACTCGTCCCGATGTTCCTGCACCTTGGACCAACTACCTCGGCACGGAAAAATTCTGCACCGTCATCTCCCATAATGCGGGGGGCTACTCGTTCTATCACTCACCCGAGTACAACCGTGTGACCAAGTTCCGTCCGAACTTCACACAAGATCGTCCCGGGCATTACATCTATTTGCGCGATGATGAAACCGGTGATTTCTGGTCGGTCTCTTGGCAGCCCGTTGCCAAAAACCTTGACGATGCCCATTACGAAGTGCGCCATGGTTTGTCCTACTCCAAATTCCGTTGTGATTACAACGGCATTGTGGCCACGAAAACGTTGTTCGTACCGAAAGGCGAAGATGCGCAGGTGTGGGATGTTGAAATTGAAAACACCTCCGATCAACCACGCACGATCAGCGCATTCGGCTATGTTGAGTTCTCGTTCAGCCACATCGCCTCAGACAACCAGAACCACCAGATGTCACTCTACTCTGCGGGCACCGAATACAACAATGGCGTTCTGGAATACGACCTGTACTACAACACTGATGATTTCCTCGGATTCTACTATCTGACCGCCACGTTTGATGCGGATAGTTACGACGGTCAGCGTGATGCGTTTCTCGGCATGTACCGCGACGAAGCCAACCCGATTGCCGTTGCTAACGGTCGCTGCTCGAACAGCGCGCAAACCTGCTACAACCACTGTGGCGCCCTGCACAAACAGTTTGTGCTGCAACCGGGTGAAAAAGTCCGCTTTGCCGTGATTCTGGGAGTCGGTAAAGGCAACGGGGAGAAACTACGAGCGAAGTATCAAGACCTCAGCCAAGTCGATGCCGCTTTTGCGGGCATCAAACAGCATTGGGACGAACGCTGCGCGAAATTCCAAGTGCGTTCTCCCAACCAAGGTTTGGACACCATGATCAACGCTTGGACTCTGTATCAAGCCGAAACCTGCGTGGTGTGGTCACGCTTTGCCTCGTTCATTGAAGTCGGTGGCCGCACAGGCTTGGGTTATCGCGACACGGCGCAAGATGCGATCTCCGTCCCGCACACCAACCCCGCCATGACCCGTAAACGTCTGGTGGATCTGTTGCGTGGGCAAGTGAAAGCGGGCTACGGTCTACACTTGTTTGATCCAGATTGGTTCGATCCAGAAAAAGCCGATGTCAAACCGTCGAAATCACCGACGGTGGCCCCCACCCCATCGGATGAAGACAAGATCCACGGCATCAAAGACACCTGCTCGGATGACCACCTGTGGATCGTGCCGACCATTCTCAACTTCGTCAAAGAGACGGGGGATCTGAGCTTTATTGATGAAGTGATCCCTTATGCTGACGGCGGCGATGCGACCGTGTACCAACACATGATGGCAGCCTTGGATTTCTCTGCGGAATACGTGGGTCAAACCGGTATTTGTAAAGGCTTACGCGCCGACTGGAACGACTGCCTCAACCTTGGCGGCGGCGAGTCTGCCATGGTGTCCTTCCTGCATTTCTGGGCGTTGGAAGCGTTCTTGGAACTGGCACGTCATCGTCAAGATGCGGCAGCCATCGACAAATACCAGGCGATGGCCAACGGTGTGCGCGAAGCATGTGAAACCCATTTGTGGGATGACAATGGCGGCTGGTACATTCGCGGCCTGACCAAAGATGGCGACAAAATCGGCACGTTTGAGCAACAGGAAGGCAAGGTTCACCTTGAGTCCAATACGCTGGCCGTCTTGTCTGGCGCCGTCTCGCAGCAGCGCGGCGAAAAAGCCATGGATGCCGTGTATGAGTATCTGTTCTCCCCATACGGTTTACACCTCAACGCCCCCTCGTTTGCAACGCCCAACGATGACATCGGTTTTGTCACCCGCGTCTACCAAGGCGTGAAAGAAAACGGTGCGATTTTCTCGCATCCGAACCCGTGGGCATGGGTCGCCGAAGCCAAACTGGGACGCGGTGATCGCGCGATGGAATTCTACGATTCGCTCAACCCATACAACCAGAACGACATCATTGAAACGCGCGTGGCAGAGCCATATTCCTACGTGCAATTCATCATGGGTCGCGACCACCAAGATCACGGCCGTGCAAACCACCCTTGGCTCACCGGTACATCGGGCTGGGCCTACTACGCGACCACCAACTTCATTTTGGGAGTGCGTACCGGATTTGACACCTTGACCGTGGATCCATGTATTCCTGCCGCTTGGTCGGGCTTTGAGGTCACGCGCGAGTGGCGCGGTGCGACGTATCACATCTCAGTCCAAAACCCGAATGGCGTCAGCAAAGGCGTGCAATCGATTCTGGTCAACGGTGAAGCGGTCGATGCCATTAATGCCCAACCGGCAGGCAGCGAAAATCAAGTCACGGTGATTTTAGGTTAATCCGATTTCGGGTGCCGCCCAGCGGCACCCTCGTAAGGAGACATAGCATGATTCAATTTGGTACGGGTGGTTGGCGCGCCTTTATCGGCGAAGAGTTTACTAAAGACAACGTTCGTCTGGTCGCACAAGCCGTGGCCAACATCATCAACCACGAGCAAGTGGCCGACAGCGGATTCGTGATCGGTTATGACCGCCGTTTTCTGTCAGACAAAGCAGGCCGTTGGTTTGCCGAGGTCTTGGCAGGCAACCACATCACCGTCAGCTTCATTGATAAGTTTGTGCCTACGCCGGTGGTGATGTATAAGGCCAAAGCGATGAACTGCGCCTATTCTGCGTGCATCACCGCCTCACATAACCCGGCAGACTACAACGGGATCAAAGTCTTCATTCAAGGTGGACGCGACGCCGATGAAGTGATCACCCACAAGATCGAGCAGCAAGTTAGCACACTGACTGCTTCCGATGTCCGCAGCGAAGACTTTGATCAAGCGGTCGCCAACGGTCGCATTCAAGTGATCAACCCAATGAATGAGTTTGTCGATTCGATCATCGACTTTATCGACATTGAAGCGATTAAACGCGCCAACCTGCGTGTGTTGATCGATCCGATGTTTGGCGTGGCGAAAAACGCGCTGCAAACCGTCTTGATCAGTGGCCGCTGTGACGTCGACGTGATCAACGATGGCAAAAACCCAGATTTCGGTGGCTTGATGCCTTCACCCAACGCTGCAACACTGTATCGCCTGCAACACTTGGTCAAAGATGAAGGCTACGACATTGGTATTGGCACTGATGGCGATGCCGATCGTTTGGGGATCATTGACGAAAAAGGTCACTTCATTCATCCCAATGAAGTGCTGTTGCTGCTCTACTACTACCTACTCGAATACAAAGGCTGGAAAGGCTCAGTGGTGCGTAATATCGCGACCACGCATCTGCTAGATAAAGTCGCCGCCGACCATGGCGAAAAGAGCTTTGAGGTTCCGGTAGGCTTTAAGCACATCAGCTCCCAAATGGAGGCCGACGACTCACTGATCGGCGGCGAGAGTTCCGGCGGTCTGACCATTCGTGGTCACATTAAAGGCAAAGATGGCGTATTCGCATCGAGCCTATTGGTGGAAATGATCAGTGTGACGGGGAAAAAGCTGTCTGAGTTGCTGAGCGAAATCTACAACCGCTATGGCTATGCATACACTGCCGAAGGGGATTGTAAATTTAAGCCCGCGCAGAAAGCAGAACTCTACTCGAAACTCTACGTGGAAAAACAGTTGCCTGAATTTGAATTTGAGGTTGAAAAAGTCAGCTACGAAGATGGGGCGAAAGTCTATTTCCGTAACGGCGGCTGGGTGATTGCGCGCTTCTCCGGCACCGAACCTCTGCTGCGTATCTTTGCTGAAATGCACGACAAAGACACCGCAGAACGAGTTTTACAGCAAATGAAACAATTTCTGTCCTTGTAATCCAGCGCTGTAAAAAACCAAAGCCCGGTCTGTCCACCGGGCTTTTTTTGTCTTATGCAAAGGCCAATACGCCTTGTGTATCAATGTTCACAGCCACGGTTTGTCCCACAGACAAACCTTGCGATGAGGTCGCCAATAACGTGGAACCATGTGCATCAATCACATAGCGACAATGATCGCCCATAAATTGCTGCTCGAGTACCACAACGCTACTCTCGGCATCAGCGCGAATCATGACCTGTTGGGGACGCAGTAGCAGCTCACATTCACTGCCCAGCGCAATACTTTGCTGCGCCTGCGCGTCCACCACACCGAGCGGCGTTTGATAACGCTGTTCATCCATACGTGTCGCAGGCAGGTAACTGCCGCCACCTAGAAAATCAGCAACAAACTTGCTCGACGGACGATAATACAACGCCGACGCGGTGCCGTATTGCTCGATGACCCCATGATTCATCACCGCCATTTTGTCGGCAAAGGCAAACGCCTCTTCTCGCGAGTGAGTGACAAAAATCGCCGTCACCCCCTGCTTTTTGAAGATCTTACGAATCTCGGCAATCAGGTCATGGCGCACCTGAGTGTCAATATTGGAAAATGGTTCATCCAGCAGCAGCAGATCGGGCTTATAGGCCAATGAACGTGCGATTGCCACACGTTGCTGCTGTCCGCCCGAAAGTTGGTGCGGATAACGGTCACCATAACCACTTAAATGCACTAACTCCAACATCTGTTGAACTTGCAACTGACGCGCCGTTGTCGACATGTGGCGCAAACCAAAAGCGATATTGTCCGCCACGGTCAAGTGGGGGAACAGCGCATAGTCTTGGAAGATCATCCCGATGTTGCGTTGCTCGGGTGGCAGCCAATGCTCGCCATCGTCAATCGTAACGCCATTGAGACTCATGATGCCCGACGACAAGGGCAACAACCCCGCGATCGCTTTCAGTAAGGTCGTTTTTCCGCAACCACTGGCCCCCAACAAACACACAATCTCACCCTGTTCGACATTCAGCGACAGTGATTCCAGGACCGTTTGCGTCTCGTACTGACAAGTCAGATGTTGAATCGATAATGCACAGCTCATCAGTGGGTTTGCTCCAGAGAACGGTTAACAACAACAAGAGGGATCAGACCGACCAGCACCAGTAACACAGCAGGCAATGCCGCCAATTCCAAATGCTCATCGGAGGCATAATTGTACACGTAGGTGGCCAAGGTTTCGAAGTTGAACGGGCGCAGTAACAGCGCAGCATTGAGCTCTTTCATCGACTCAATGAACACCAACAGACCCGCAATCAGCGCGCCGCGCCGCACCAACGGTAAATGCACTCGCCACAACATGCCATTGGCTTGGCAGCCCATTGTCCGCGCCGCCATGTCCAGCGACGGCGAAATGCGGTTTAAACTGCTTTCAATGCTACCAATGGCCACCGCCGAAAAACGCACAATCAGCGCAAAAATAATGGCAAACATGGTCCCGGAGAAAATCAATCCCGGCCGGCCCCAATGCATCGCTTTGGCTACATCGTTGACCGCATGATCGAGCGTTAACACTGGCACCATCACGCCAATGGCAAGCACAGTTCCCGGCACTGCATAGCCCATGGACGACAGGCGCATCAGCGCAATGCTGGGGCGATTTTGTTTCAGCCGCGCGTAGAAATTCACCACCAATGCCACACTCACAGCAATCACCGCAGCACTCAGCGAAACTTGCAGGCTGTTCCACGCGTATTCACGGAACTCTGCCGTCCAACTCTGCTCAAAGTAGGTATAGGCGTAGCTGAGCAGTTGTAGTAGCGGAAAGATAAAGGCCACGCACACCAGTCCCCAGCACCACAACAATGCCGCCCATTTTTTCCACCCCTGCAAGGTGTAACGAAAATCTTCATGGCTATTGAATTGGCTTTGATAGAGCTTTTGCCGGCGGCGACTGTAGCGCTCGGCGCTGAGGAGCAGCAGTACAATCACCAACATCACCGCTGAAATTTTGGCCGCGGCGGTTAAATTGGAATAATTCATCCAGGTGTCATATACCGCCGTGGTTAGCGTGTTCACGGCGAAGTAGCTCACCGTGCCGAAATCGCCCACGGTTTCCATCGCCACCAGCGATAAAGCAACCGCCATCGATGGACGAACTAATGGCAGCGAGATACGACGAAAGCTTTCCCATGGTGAGCATTTCAGCAAACGTGCCGACTGCAACAGCGACACATTCTGCTCCATGAACGAAGCGCGGCACATCAGATACACGTAGGGATATAAGACCAACGCCAGCACCATACTGGCACCGCCCAAAGAGCGAATATCCGGAAAGTAATACTCGCCCGCCATCCAGCCCGTTTGTTCACGTAGCCAAACCTGAATCGGCCCCGCGTAATCAAACCACCCGGTAAAGATATAACCGACGATATAACCGGGAATGGCGAGCGGCAGCACCAGCGCCCATTGCAGCATTTTTTCGCCCGGCAGACGACACATCGCCATCAACCAAGCACTGGGAATACCAAACACCAGCGAAAGCGCCATCACGCTCAACGTGAGAAGGACGGTGTTCAGCGCATAGGTGGGCATCACGGTCGACATCAGATGCGCAAAGACATCATCTGTTTGACCGATGGCGGTAAAGAAGATCGCTAAGATCGGCAAAACCAGCAGGGTTGCCAAAGCCACACTACTGGTTTTCCATAGAAGATGTTTTTCTTTCATTGCCTAGAAACTGTCAGGCGGTATAAGGCATAAATGCATCTGCAAATACATCTCATATCCCTTTAATAAATCAGGGGTATAGTTATACCCCTAGACTCATTTACAGGTCAAATTTGACTTCGTCCAACAGCTTGATCGCTGCGGCGTGATTGTCGGCAATTTTCTCGAGCGGCAAAGCGTCAGACTTAAACTCGCCCCAAGATGCCACCAGTTTTGAGCGCTCAACGCCAGGTTTCACTGGATACTCAAAGTTCACGTCGGCATACATGTGCTGCGCGGTCTCACCGGTCAAAAACTCCATCAACTTCACCGCGTTGTCACGGTTCGGTGCGTATTTGGCCATGGCCATACCGCTCACGTTGACGTGGGTGCCTTGCACTTGTTGACCCGGGAAGTTGATGAACACCGATTCAGCCCACGTTTTCTGCTCTTTGTCTTCTAGCATTTTGCCAAGGTAGTAGCTGTTGCCCAGCGACAAATCACACAGGCCTTCTTTGATGGCGCGAACTTGGTCGCGATCGTTGCCTTGCGGTTTACGCGCCAAGTTCGCTTTTACCCCTTGCAACCACGTTTTGGTTTCCGCTTCACCGTGATTTGCGATCATCGCCGCCACCAGCGCAATGTTGTAAGGGTGTTTTCCGCTACGCGTACAGATCTTGCCTTTGTATTGTGGATTCGCCAGATCAAGATAATCGAAATCGTCACCCAGTTTGCCTACGCGGTCACGTGATGAGTAAACGCTGCGCGTACGAATGGTCAAAGCGAACCACTCTTCACTACTGTCACGGTATTGCGCCGGAATGTTTTCGTCGATCACCGCACTCTTGACCGGCTGGGTTAAGCCTTTATCCGACAGTTCAAACAGACGGCTGAATTCTGAAGTCAAAATGACATCGGCGGGGCTGTATTCCCCTTCTTGAGCCAATTTTTCTGCAATGCCTTCTTTAGCAAACTTCACGTTGACCTGAATTCCGGTCTCTTGCGTGAACTCTTTAAACATCGGTTCAATCAGGAAAGGTTGACGGTAAGAGTACACATTGACTTCGTCAGCCGCCATCACTGAAGGGGCCATCACGCAGCCTGCGAGTGCCGATAGAGCCAGCAGTTTTTTCATGGTTCAAGTCCTTTAATATTGCTAATGATAACACTTATCAATTGCGTAAATTATATTGACCGAGCCTAATAAAACAATCAGCAAAAATAAAAAACCTGCCACATAGGGCAGGTTTTTAGCAAAGGTTTTGTAACGAATTATTACTTCACTGTCACAAACTCAGGGTAAGACTCTACACCGCAGTCGTGCATGTCCATACCGGTCATCTCTTCTTCTTCAGAGACACGGATACCCATCGTCGCTTTCAGGATGCCCCACACAATCAGGCTTGCAATGAAGACCCAAGCAAAGATCACCACCGAACCGAGCAACTGAGCACCGAACGTCGTATCTGCATTGCTCAGAGGCACAACCATCAGGCCAAAGAAACCACACACACCGTGAACCGAGATAGCGCCCACTGGATCATCGATTTTCAATTTATCCAGCGCCACAATCGCGAACACCACAATCACACCTGCAACCGCACCGATTGCCACCGAGTATAGTGGTGATGGTGACAGCGGATCCGCTGTAATCGCAACAAGGCCTGCCAACGCACCGTTCAGCACCATCGTTAGGTCAGCTTTGCCCCACGTGGTTTTACATACCAGCAGCGCAGCAATCGCACCGGCAGCAGGCGCCGCGTTGGTGTTGAGGAACACTTTACCGACAGCGGTCGCGTTTTCAAAGTCAGACACCATCAATTGAGAGCCGCCGTTGAAGCCGAACCAACCTAACCACAGGATGAATGTACCCAACGTCGCCAGTGGCATGTTGGAACCTGGAATCGGGTAAACTTCGCCGTTTTTGCCATATTTCCCTTTACGTGCACCCAGCAATAGAACCCCTGCCAGCGCCGCAGCTGCACCCGCCATGTGAACGATACCTGAACCCGCGAAGTCGCTGAAACCAGCCGCAGACAGGAAGCCGCCGCCCCAAGTCCAGTACCCTTCAATGGTGTAGATGAAGGTTGTAAACACGACCGCGAAAATCAGGAAAGCCCACAGTTTCATACGCTCTGCAACGGCGCCCGAGACCACAGACATGGACGTGGCTACAAACACCACTTGGAAGAAGAAATCCGACTCGAGAGAGTGGTCCGCGCCATCTGCTTGGCTACCAATCAAGGCACCAAAAGATGGTAACCAACCCGCTTCGGCATTATCAACATACATGATGTTGTAGCCGACCACGAGGTAAGTGGTACAAGCAATCGCGTACAGTACAAAGTTTTTAGTCAGAATTTCCGTGGTGTTTTTTGAACGCACGAGGCCAGCTTCCAGCATGGCAAATCCTGCCGCCATCCACATGACCAATGCGCCCGAAATGAGGAAAAAGAATGTATCCAGTGCGTAGCGTAACTCCGCTACCGTAACTGACAGTTCCATAATAGTCGTCTCCAGTCCTTTGAATCTTAAAGTGCTTCCGCGTCCATTTCGCCAGTGCGAATACGAACTGCGTGGCTCAAGTCGTAAACAAAAATTTTGCCATCGCCAATCTTGCCCGTGTGTGCGGCTTTGATGATCGCTTCTAGCACACGATCGACATTGTCCGCTTGTGTGGCGATTTCGATTTTCACCTTCGGTAGAAAGTCCACTTGGTACTCTGCACCGCGGTAAAGTTCGGTATGACCTTTCTGACGGCCAAAGCCTTTGACTTCTGATACGGTCATCCCTTCGATGCCGACATCGGCCAGGGCTTCACGAACATCGTCAAGTTTGAATGGTTTGATGATTGCGTTAATGAGTTTCATCGCGTCCTCTCTGAAGCTGTAGTCCATTTACAGTTCTATTAATCCAAGGTGCGTGCCAACTTTTTAACTGATTGATAAATAATAACTTAGTGAGATTTCGCTTCAAAAAACAAAAAGGGTTGCACATTTATTGTGCAACCCTTTCCCAAAAATAAGGCGACTTTTGCTTTCTTCACCACATGGGTGCAGCTTGACGAGAGGCCAACTCAGTAACCGGCGAGGAAATCCTGCCATTGCATCAACAGCGACTCAAAATCTTCTAGGCCGCACTGCGCCACACTCTCACTGTCATAAAGTTCAAATTCACTTTCTAACTCAATATCATGGCCATAGTTCAGCGCGTTATCCTGCACCGTCACTTCGTCCCCACAAATCATCAGTGAGATTTCACGCCCCGGGTATGACCACTCTTGTGCAGGACATTGGTGCGCTTTTTCCAACAGCCCCAACACATGCTCGATTTTTGTGCGGTCTTGCGCGATTTCTTCTTGCAGCCAGCGAGCCACAATCTGATGCTCCATACTGCAGGTGACGTAATACTCGCCCAGCAGCGTATTTTTGGTGAATTCAAATTCCATCGATGATGACCGATTAATGACGATGGCGCGAGTATAGCGCTAGCGAAACCGAATGACGAGCCTCAATCCGGCACAAAAAAAGGCCGCTGCAAGCAGCGACCTTCAATCGTCATTTCATCCGTAATTAAGCGGGTTCTTGGAAAATCACGGTATCCGCTTTCTTGGTGTAATCACTCATGCGGTGGAAGTTCAGGTAACGGTAGGTATCAGCTGCCGTCGCGTCGATCTGTTTCGCGTATTCCAGATACTCTTGCAACGTTGGAATGCGGCCGAGAATCGCGCCCACAGCCGACAGCTCTGCCGATGCCAAGTACACATTCGCCCCGGTGCCCAAACGGTTCGGGAAGTTACGTGTTGACGTCGACATCACCGTCGCTTTATCTGCCACGCGTGCTTGGTTACCCATACACAGTGAACATCCCGGCGTTTCAATGCGCACACCCGAGCGGCCAAAGATGCCGTAGTAGCCTTCTTCCGTCAGTTGATCGCGGTCCATCTTGGTTGGCGGTGCCACCCATAGACGCGTTTCTAGCTGGCCGTTGAATTTATCCAGCAGTTTACCTGCAGCGCGGAAGTGGCCGATGTTGGTCATGCACGAACCGATGAACACTTCATCAATCGGCGTGCCTTGAACTTCAGACAGCGGACGCGCGTCATCTGGGTCGTTTGGCGCACAAAGAATCGGTTCTTTGATGTCGGCCAAGTCGATTTCGATCACGTGTGCATATTCTGCGTCTTTGTCCGCTTCCATCAGATCTGGCGTCGCCAACCATGCTTCCATCGCTTTAATGCGACGTTCGATCGTGCGGCGATCACCGTAACCTTCTGCGATCATCCATTTCAGCATGGTGATGTTCGAGTTCAGGTATTCGGCGATAGATTCTTGCGACAGTTTAACCGTACAACCGGCCGCTGAACGCTCTGCTGATGCATCCGACAGTTCGAATGCCTGTTCAACCGTCAGGTGTTCAACCCCTTCGATTTCCAGCACGCGGCCAGAGAATTCGTTGATCTTACCGGCTTTTTCAACCGTCAGCAGGCCTTGTTTGATGCCGTAGTAAGGAATCGCATGCACCAAGTCACGCAGCGTGATCCCCGGTTGCATCTCCCCTTTGAAACGCACCAGAATGGACTCCGGCATATCGAGCGGCATAACGCCCGTTGCAGCAGCAAAAGCCACCAGGCCAGAACCGGCTGGGAATGAAATCCCCAGTGGGAAACGCGTATGCGAGTCACCACCCGTACCCACCGTATCCGGCAGCAGCATGCGGTTCAGCCATGAGTGAATCACACCGTCGCCTGGGCGCAGTGACACGCCGCCGCGGTTCATGATGAAGTCTGGGAGTGTGTGGTGCGTTTGCACGTCAACGGGTTTTGGATAAGCCGAAGTGTGACAGAACGACTGCATCACCAGATCCGCAGAGAAGCCGAGACAGGCCAAATCTTTCAGCTCGTCACGCGTCATTGGACCGGTGGTATCCTGAGAACCCACGGTGGTCATCTTCGGCTCACAGTATGTGCCAGGACGAATCCCTTCGACGCCACACGCTTTGCCGACCATTTTCTGTGCCAGCGTGAAGCCTTTGCCACTGTCTGCGACAGGAACTGGGCGACGGAACACGGTGGATGCTTCCAGATTGAGTGCTTGACGCGCTTTGTCTGTCAAACCACGGCCCACAATCAGAGGAATACGGCCACCCGCGCGGACTTCGTCGATCAGCACGTCGGTTTTCAGCTTGAATGTCGCCAAGACTTCACCAGTGTCGTGGTTGCACACTTTGCCTTCGTATGGGTAAACATCAATCACGTCACCCATGTTCAGTTTTGACACGTCCACTTCGATTGGCAGGGCGCCCGCATCTTCCATGGTATTGAAGAAGATCGGTGCAATCTTACCGCCCAGCACATAACCGCCAGCGCGTTTGTTCGGGACGTTTGGAATGTCATCGCCCATGAACCACAATACTGAGTTGGTCGCCGACTTACGTGAAGAACCCGTACCGACAACATCACCGACGTAAACCAGTTGGTGACCTTTTTCTTTCAGTGCTTCAATTTGGTTAATTGGACCAATTTGTCCCGGCGCATCCGGCACGATGCCGTCGCGTTCGTTTTTCAGCATCGCGAGCGCGTGCACAGGAATATCCGGACGTGACCATGCATCGGGTGCTGGTGACAAATCATCCGTGTTGGTTTCACCCGTCACTTTAAAGACGGTCAATGTAATTTTTTCAGCCAGTGCAGGCTTTGACAGGAACCATTCTGCTTCCGCCCAAGATTCCAGCACCTGTTTGGCGAACGCGTTGCCCGCTTTGGCTTTTTCTTCGACGTCGTAGAACGCATCAAACATCAGCAGTGTATGCGACAACGCGGTGGCTGCGATGGGTGCCAATTGGGCGTCATCCAGCAGCGATACCAGCGGTTCGATGTTGTAACCACCTTGCATGGTGCCGAGCAAAGTCGCCGCTTTTTCGCGACTAACCAGCGGAGATGACACATCGCCTTTCGTGATTGCGGTGAGAAAGCCTGCTTTTACATACGCAGCTTCGTCAACGCCTGGAGGAATACGGTTCTCAAGCAGATCAAGAAGAACATCTTCTTCACCTTGCGGGGGATTTTTGAGTAACTCAACAAGTCCAGCGACTTGCTCAGCGTCTAGGGGTTTAGGTACAACTCCTTCAGCAGCACGCTCTTCGACGTGTTTACGGTAGGCTTCAAGCACGACTTTTTCCTCTCATTGCGGTTCACCCAATTATTATAAAAATGTGAGTGAACATCCTTGGAAACTTGGCTCTCCGTTGCCCATGTTTTCATTCAAATTTGACTGAGAAACAGCGCCCTAGAGGCCAAACTGTGGGCGTCAGGATAGCAAAATTAACGATAAATTAAAATCTCATCATTTTGACCAACATAGCAACTTAAGACGAAAGTTATAGGAAATCATGTTCACAATTTCCGTTCTTCAGCTATTTGAACGTGGTGCCGATGATCAGATAAATCGAATCGTATTTCTGCTCTGTGCGTCCGTAACCGAACATGATTGGACCGATTGGAGAGTCCACGCCGGTAAATACTGATCCCGCAGCGTACAACGGCGCGGTATCAATTCTTAAATCAGGATCAGACCAAACGCCACCGTACTCGATCGAAGCACCGAGATAGACTGGTGACGTAAACAGGCCAAAATCATTGTCAAACCAACGGTAGCGATAGATCAGGTTCGCGTACGCTTTGTTTTGGCCAATCAAGCTGTTGCGGGAGATTCCCGACAAGTTGAGAAAACCACCGATGGTTTTCGGATCGATCGGCTGAATCGAATTTTTGCTCTTCACGATGCCGTAATCAATGTTGCCGACCAAAGTATGACGATTTAGGAAGCTGTAAGCCGTGATCACCTTCGCGGAGAGCTCATAAACCGTATCCGACGCATCGTCGGCCACGCCACTTTCTTTCATGGAGACGTCATCGTGCGAGATGAGGTACTCCAAATCGATGTACACCCCGTTGTTCGGCAAGCTGAAATCATCCAACGAGTCGATCCGGTAGTTCAGGAACACCCCCTGGCGCGTGAATTCCATATCAGCAAAATCAGGTAGCGTGGAGTACTTCGCCGAGCCATCAGAATAGCGTCCGCCGACTTTAAACTCTTGCCACAACTTGGCTTGGTAGCCCAGCGCCGCTTCCGCCATGAAGGTCTGATAGGTCACAGGGAAATAGTTGCGGCTCGCCGACAGCGTGGTGTCTTCAAAGCCCGTGACCGGCACGCTACGGTTTTCATCGGTATAGCGCAAGGTGGCAGTATAAAACGCCTTTTGTCCTGAGCGCACGGGTGAATAGAGCTCCGCTTCCAGCAACTTATCGGTGCCAATGTTCAGGTTGACCGCAAGCTCGGCACCGTGTGAGTTGATGTCGGTAAAATTGAGTGAGCCACCAATCGAGTATTGGCTGTCGGTATTGAAATCATCTTCGAGGAAGAAGCGAAAATTGAGGTAATTGGGACCCCATGATTTCTCATGAACATCAATGACCAGATTGTTTTCGCCATCTTTTTCTTCGTATTGGTAACTCACCAACTTGAAGCGATCCAGCGCATACAAATCCTGAACGCTCGATTCAATTTGTTCGGTCGAGAGCTTTTCTCCCGCCTCCAGATTAAGGCGGTTTTGCAACAACACATCACTGTAGTGGGATTGGTTATTGATGACGACATGATCGACGGTGATGGTATCGCCGTATTTCAGTTGGCGACGCAAGGTTTCTTTGTGATCGATATAATGCTGATAATCGGCACTGGTTAACGACAGCCTCTTGAGGTGATCCGATTGCTCCATCGCAGATTGATAGCCTTTCACAAACGCATCCGGCATCTTATCGAACTCAGTGGTTTCCATCAGGCCCACTTGCGGACGCAGTAGCACATCATCTTCAGTCAGCGTTTCCGCTTGCAGTTCGGTACTGCGGCGCACCAGGTAGTTCGACAGTTGGTCGGCAACGGTGAGAAAGTTCGTGAACGCTTCCTGACTTTTGTAATCGGTACTGATATCGACCGCGATCACCACATCCGCACCCATTTGACGCGCCACATCGACCGGCATGTTGTTGGTCACGCCGCCATCAACCAGCCAGCGGCCATCGATTTCATACGGCGGTAATGCGCCCGGCACCGACATACTCGCCATCATCGCATCGACCAAGTAGCCTTTGTCGAGCACCACCGGTTCCAGTTTGATGATGTCGGTGGCGACCGCGCGAAACGGCACCACTAAATCATCAAACGATTGAAACGGCATGAGATTACCCGAGGTTTCACGCAGAATACGCAGCATGTTCTGCCCCTGCACCACACCACGCGGCGCGTAGACCCCATCCAAACGCACACCGAGATCGGTGGTCAGCTGGTAGCGGTCTTCATATTCTTTGTCGCGCACGCGGCGCTGACTGCGGTTCACGCGGTCGCGGTAGCCGGTATTCCAATCCACGCTGTAAATGAAGCTTTCGATTTCATCGGCGCTCATCCCAGTGGCATAAAGCCCTGCGACATACGCGCCCATGCTGGTACCGATCACGATATCCACCGGCACATGCATCTCTTCCAGTGCTTTGAGCACCCCCATGTGCGCAGCGCCCTTTGCGCCACCACCGGCCAACACTAACGCGATTTTCGGTCGAGGATGTCCCAACACCAAAGCCTCAGAAGGCGCTTGTGCCGATACCATCGCAGGCCAGATCAGAGCTGGAATACACAATATGCTGAACAGCCAACGGGTCACAGTATGTCCTTCATTACTTTACAATCGCGCTACTTTTATCATCAAAACACTATAAACGGGCTCAATCACCACTCAAAGAGTTTTTTCAACCACTCTGTGGGGCGGTTCTCACACTGTTTTTTCCAACTGCCGGACACATCCCACACTGGCAGTTTGAAATCGTTGTTGCAATCAAGCTCCAAGCCGCCGTCACGTGAAGGAGAGAAACCCACAGTGGTGATGCCTTGCGGCCACGGCAACACCAGCTTTTCCGGAATGCGGTAGCGCAGGTAATCAGCATAGACGCGCAGCGCGCCGCTGGCGCCGGTTAATTTGGTCGGTTGGTTATCGTCTCTTCCCAGCCAAATCGTGGTCACTTCGCGGCCATCCACGCCAACAAACCAACTGTCGCGACTATCATTACTGGTGCCGGTTTTCCCCGCCAGTGCTGCCCACGCAAATTGGTTGTTGAGGTAACGCCCCGTGCCTTCCATCACGCCGCGCTTCATCGCGTACGTCGTTAGCCATGCCGCTTGTTGATCGACCGCTTGGGACACTTTCGGGATCGATTGATACAGCACATTGCCTTGCAAATCGAGCACACTGCGCAGTGCCGACAACGGCGCTTTCTTGCCAGAGTTCGTCACGGTTTGGAACATTTGCGCCACTTGATATGGCGTCAAAGAGAACGCCCCGAGGAACATCGAAGGCACCGGACGAATTTCATTACGATTCACGCCCAGTTTCTCCAGCGTCTTCGACACATTTTCAATGCCCAGTTGCATGCCCAATTGCACGGTCGGCACGTTGAGCGATTTGGCCAGCGCGATGTATAACGGCACTTCACCTCGGAACTGGCGATCAAAGTTGCGCGGGCTCCACACGGTGCCTTCGCTGCCTTGCAGGGAAATCGGCTTGTCCATCAAGGTGGTCGCCAAATTGTATTTTTCCGGCTGCGCCAGTGCGGTCAAATACACCGCGGGTTTCACCAATGAACCAATCGGACGACTGGCATTGAGCGCGCGGTTAAAACCGTCGTATCCGGTGCGTTTACCGCCCACCATGGCACGAATTTCACCGCTATTGCGATCCACCGCAATCGCTGCCGCTTCCAACTCTTTGCCAGCGGTGCGCGCCAAAATCGGCACCTGATTTTCAACCGCGGCTTCGAGCTTGGCTTGCGATACCGGGTCGAGCGACGTAAACACACGCAGCCCGGTATCGGATTTAAACACATCACCGAGTTTTTGCTTGAGTTCAATCGACAACTGCTGGAAGTACGCTGGCTGACGGCTGGCAATGCGCGCATGCTTTTGCACATCCAACGGACGCGTCACCGCTTGCTCATACTGTTTGGCGGTCAGAATATCTTGGTCCATCATCAGCTTAAGCACCAAATCACGACGCTCTTTGGCACGTTCAGGGAAACGCATCGGGTTGTAGTAGGACGGGCCTTTCACCATACCAACTAATAACGCGAGCTGGTCAATACGCAATTCTTGCAGCGGCTGGCCAAAGTAGAGGCGCGACGCCAAGCCAAAACCGTGCACGGCTTCTTTACCGTTTTGGCCCAGATATACTTCGTTGAGGTAGGCTTCCAGAATGCGATCTTTGCTGTAGCGATAATCGATGATCAGCGCCATATAGGCTTCACGCAATTTACGCCACAAGGTGCGATCGCTGGATAAGAAAATGTTTTTCGCCAACTGCTGAGTCAACGTACTGCCGCCCTGCACGGTGCGGCCCGCTTTGACGTTGGCCACCATCGCACGTGCGATCGCCATCGGTGACACACCATCATGCTGATAGAAGTTGCGATCTTCGGTGGTGAGCAGCGCATCGATCATCACTTCCGGGAACTGTTCACGGCGCAGGAACAAGCGCTGCTCCTGCATGTCTTTTTCTAGCATGCCTAGCATTTTCGGCTCAATGCGCAAGTAGCCAAGATCACCCCGTTTTTCCAGTGACTGAATGCGGGTCAACCCACTGTCATCAAACATGAGCATCACATGGCGATCCGGCTCCGGCCCATCGGCGAACTCAAACGGACGACGAATCAGTTCGATGCGAGTTGACGAAGCCGAGTATTCACCGGCATAGCGCGGCTGACTCACTTTGCGATAATTGAGCACATCCAGCTCATTACGCATCTGTTTGATGCTGATGTCACTGCCCGGTTCGAGGGTCAGAATTCGAGCGTACACCACGGTCGGCAGATCAAACAGTTGCCCTTCAAAGCGCTGCTTGATCATGCTGTCGAGATAGATACCGGTAAACACCAGCACCGCGGCCAGCGCCAGACCAACCTTCCAGCCCAAGCTCCACAAACGCTTTAACCACGTGCGTGAACGGGTGGGTTTGGCTGACGGGGATTTACGCGGCGTACGTTTTTTGGCCGGTGTACGTTTCTTTGGGGATTCGCTTTTCTTGGTCATGAATTCAGTTGTCGCTTGGTTTTGGTCGTCGCACTGTGATTGGCAGGATCATCCGGCCACACGTGTTTTGGGTAACGCCCTTTCATTTCTTTTTGCACGTCTTTGTACGCACCGCGCCAGAAGCCCGCTAAATCGCGGGTTACTTGCAGCGGACGCTGAGCGGGAGAGAGCAACTCCATCACAATCGCCTTGGTACCTTTGGCAATCAAGGGCGTGCTTTTCTCACCGAACACTTCCTGCATGCGCACCGACAGCACCGGTTCCATACCGAGCTGATAGCGAATACGCTTGGAGGTGCCGGTCGGCAAAGCGTGATGCGTGGGCAGCCACTCGTCAAGTTGTTGGCTTAATGGCCAGCCTAAACGGGTGATCAAGGCGTCCATCAGCGGCACTTTATTTAATTCTTTCACCGAACTGATACCGGCTAAATACGGTTCTAGCCAATCAGACAGCTGGTGGCGCAGCGCTTCGTCATCCATATCAGGCCAGTTTTCCTCAGGCAACCATTCGGCCGCACAACGTACCCGTGTCAGCCAGTCGAGACTGGCCTGAGTCCAATTTAATACCGAAAGGCCTTTACGCTCGACATAGTTGAGCAAAGCTTGCGTCATTTTTTGTTGATTTGGCGCCGGCAAGGCCTGACGACGAATCACCAGTTGTCCGCATCGCCACTGCATTTCGGCCACCAAACGGCCCGCTTTCTCATCCCAATCCACCCGCTCTTGCTCGCTAAATAAGTGAGGGCACTGCTGTTCCAGTTGAACCATATCCAACGCTAAGGCCGAAAAGATTTGGCTCGATTGCTGATGACCGCGCATTAAATCCAGTGCAATCAGCGCATCGCTGCCCGCCAGCGGCTGATCATCGGCCACAAACGCGCCGTGACCATTGGCCAGCAAGAATTGACCGTGTTGACCGCGTTGCTGCGCGATACGATCGGGAAACGCTAAACACGCCACCACAGCCAGCAGCGTGCTGTCGACGCGGCGCAGATCAAACCCGTCATCGAGCTTATGCGCCAATGCTGTGGCGCGTTGAGCCATCGGGCGCGCCTTCGAATGTTTGCCCTGTTGCCAACGGTGCAGACTGTGCTGCACATCCAGTACCTGACGTTCGGGCTCTTCCAGCAGCGCGGCCAGCGCCAATGCACTTTGCAGGTGCACCGGGCCAAGTTGCTGCGCGGTCAGTAGCATCGCCGCAATCCGAGGCTCCACACCCAAATGGTGCGCAGCTTTGCCTTGAGCCGTCAGTTGCATTCGCTCATCCATCAGCCCCAGCGTATGCAGCAAACGGCGAGCCTGAGCCATCGCGACAGCGGGCGGCACATCCAGCCACTGTAAATCCGTTGCTTCTTGTGCGCCCCATTGCGCCAGTTCCAACGCCAATGGGGCTAAATCGCTTTGCACAATCTCCGCCACTGGCACCACCGGTTGCTGTTTGAGCTGCGCTTCACTGTACAAACGCACACACACGCCCGGCGCAAGGCGTCCGGCTCGGCCAGTACGTTGCTCGGCTGACGATTGCGCAATTCGTACCTGTTCCAAACGCGTAATCCCGGTTTTCAAATCAAATCGCGCGCGGCGCTCTAACCCGCTGTCGAGCACGATGCGAATGCCTTCAATGGTCAAGGACGTTTCAGCGATGTTGGTCGCCAACACCACTTTGCGCCGCCCGTTTGGTGTCGGCGCAATGGCTTTTTGCTGCTCAGCAAAATTCAACTGCCCAAACAGCGGACACACATCGATATCGTCTGCTAAATCGCCTAAAGCCTGAGTCAACTGAGTGATACTGGCCGCGCCCGGTAAGAAAGCCAGCAGTGAACCATTTTCCTGCGCGAGTAGCTGACGAATCTGCTTTTCCATGCTCGCCACCAGCGGCTCACCTTGTTTCAGCGCCTGATAGCGCACCGCCACCGGATAACTGCGACCGTGAGATTCGACGTAAGTCGCCATCGGCAACAACGTTTGCAATGCGTCTTGCTCTAAAGTCGCCGACATGACGATGATTTTGAGATCGTCGCGCAGCGCCGCCTGCACTTCTAAGCTAAACGCCAATGCGGTGTCGGCGTGAATGCTACGCTCGTGAAATTCATCGAAAATCAACGCATCGATGCCATTGAGTTCCGGATCGTGTTGAATCATGCGAGTCATGATCCCTTCGGTCACAATCTCCAGCCGCGTATTGGCGCTCACGCGTGTTTCACCGCGCACGCGATACCCCACCGTGTCCCCCACACTTTCGCCGAGTTGCTGCGCCAGATAACGCGCGATGTTGCGTGCCGCCAAACGCCGCGGTTCCAGCATCACGATCTTGCCCTCCACGAGGTTGGCGTTGAGGAGCGCTAACGGGAAATGGGTCGACTTACCGGCACCGGGGGCGGCTTTGAGGATCACCTGAGGGGAGCGCTGAATCCCAGCAAGTAGCTCGGGAATCACAGCTTCGATGGGCAATTGTGACAAGACGATATCCTTGTGTTTAAATGGCGCCGGTATTGTACATAAAAACAGTAATCAAAGCGAAACCGAGTCTCTTATGCAGTTTTCCCCACCGCTTCAATCCGCAACGCTGATTCAGCGCTACAAACGTTTTCTGGCCGATGTCACCCTGCCAAACGGCGACCTACTGACCATGCATTGTGCCAACACGGGCGCGATGACGGGCTGTGCCGAACCGGGCAGCACCGTGTGGTATTCCACCTCCGACAACCCAAAGCGCAAGTACGCCCACAGTTGGGAAATCACCCAGACCGCGCGCGGCCATCGCATCTGCGTCAACACCGCACGCGCCAACACATTGGTCGTCGAAGCCATTCAAGATGGCACCATTACGGAATTGCAGGGCTATGACCAACTGCGAACCGAAGTGAAATATGGCAACGAAAATAGCCGCATTGATATCTTGCTCAACTCAGAATCCGGTCCAAACTGTTATATAGAAGTGAAAAGCGTCACCCTTTTGGATGAGCGAGCCGGGATATCGGGTGAGGAAAATCAATGCAAAGGTCAAGGTTACTTTCCCGATGCGGTCACAACTCGAGGCCAGAAACATTTACGAGAGCTGGCAGAAGTGGCAAAAAATGGAAGCAGAGCAGTACTTTTGTTTGCTGTTTTGCATTCAGGGATTGAAAAAGTCGCCCCAGCGCACCATATAGACGCGAACTATTCACAATTGTTAATAATGGCTCAAGAAGCCGGAGTGGAAGTTTTGTGTTACAAAGCAGAGCTTTCCGAGTGTGGCATCCGATTAGTGTCCTCAATCGAATTTGCGCATCAATCGCCAAAAAATTGATGGCGCCTTCACATTGACGATAACTTTATAATTGAGTATTTGCCTCGCCAACTTCTTTTTGCTATAGATACCCGCCTTAAATTGACTGCTCTCGCAGTTGACTAGGTGTTAGTAGGAGATGCTGTATGCCAGAATCCAAAAAGAAAACGCTAGGCATCCTAGCCATTGCAGGTGTTGAGCCGTATCAAGAAAAACCAGGTGAAGAGTACATGTCACCTGAGCAGATCGCTCATTTTACAAAAATTTTAGAAGCTTGGCGCAACCAGCTCAGAGAAGAAGTTGACCGTACCGTGCACCACATGCAGGACGAAGCAGCAAACTTCCCCGATCCAGTTGACCGCGCTTCTCAGGAAGAAGAGTTCAGCCTAGAACTGCGTAACCGTGACCGTGAGCGCCGTTTGATCAAGAAGATTGAAAAGACGTTAGACAAAATCAAAGAAGATGATTTTGGCTTCTGTGAATCTTGTGGGGTTGAGATCGGAGTCCGTCGTCTTGAAGCTCGTCCTACGGCCGACCTTTGTATCGACTGTAAAACGCTTGCAGAAATCAAAGAGAAACAGATGCTGGGTTAATTACCCGTCAGATGAGAAAAAGGGAGCAAAAAGCTCCCTTTTTATTTTCTTCGCAGGTTACACTTGAGAGTCACTGGTCACAAATTGCAATCCTATGAGTTACATTGGTCGTTTCGCCCCCTCACCGTCGGGTCCCCTGCATTTCGGTTCACTGATTGCTGCACTCGGCAGCTACTTTCAGGCTAAATCCCAACACGGGCAATGGCTGGTTCGCATCGAAGATTTGGATCCACCGCGAGAAATGCCCGGCGCTGCCGACTGGATCTTACAGGCGCTGGACGCGTATCACCTGCACTGGGATGGTGAAGTGGTGTATCAAAGCCAACGCCATGCGTTGTATCAGGGCCAAATTGAGCACTGGGTAGATTCAGGTCAAGCGTATTATTGCCAATGCACCCGTAAACAAATCAAAGCCGCAGGTGGCTTCTACCCCGGCACATGCCGCGATAAGCAGTTGCCGCTGAGCCAAGACTGCGCCATTCGCCTGCGCATGGACAATCCGGTGTATTCGTTCATCGATTTGAAACATGGGGAAATCACGATACCTTCAGCGTTGGCTGAAGAAGATTTCATCATCAAACGTCGGGATGGCTTGTTTGCCTATAATTTGGCCGTCGTGTTAGATGACATCGACCAAGGCGTGACCGAAGTGGTGCGAGGAGCCGATTTGATTGAGCCCACCGGGCGACAAATCAGTTTGTATCACACTTTAAAACAAAACCCAGTAAGCTACCTACATTTGCCTTTGGCGATGGATGGCAACGGGAATAAACTCTCAAAACAGAATCACGCCACGGCGATTAATCCCGCCGATCCAAAGCCAACGTTAATTCACGCCATGAAGTTCTTAGGCTTTGATATTAATGAAAAATTTATGGATGGACGCGTTGATGAAATCATCGCATGGGGATGCCAAAACTGGCGGATTGCACAGCTGCCAGTCGAGACCGAGATCACACCACGATTCTCAAATGGCGTTGTGTAAGCTATTATTAGCCGCAAATTCGGCCCATTTAAGCCACATTACGTGCAGAAACACGCTTGAATAGGCAACACCAATCAATGTCAGATGCACATGAATAACAACGACTTAGAACCAAGCAAACATCGCGTATATCCAGATTTAGATTTGAATATCATCACGCGCCAAGAGCACAACGTGTCTCGTCAGCATATCAGCGAGAATGCGTTAAAAGTGTTGTACCGCCTTCATGGTGCGGGCTTCGAGGCGTATCTGGTCGGCGGCGGTGTGCGTGATTTACTGTTGGGTGGAAAGCCCAAAGATTTTGATGTGGCCACCAATGCCACTCCCGAACAAATTCGCCAGCTGTTTCGTAACTGTCGCCTGATCGGGCGCCGTTTTCGTCTGGCACACATTATGTTCGGCCGCGATATTATTGAAGTGGCGACCTTCCGCGGTCACCACCAAGAAAACAACAAACAGATTGCCTCGCAATCTGAAGCCGGCATGCTGCTGCGTGATAACGTCTACGGCACCATCGATGAAGATGCCGAACGTCGTGATTTCACCATCAACGCCATGTACTACAACATTGCCGATTACAGCATTCACGACTATGCAGGCGGCATGGAAGACATGGACGACAAGCTGATCCGTCTGATTGGCGATCCGGAAACCCGCTACCGCGAAGATCCGGTGCGCATGCTGCGTGCGATTCGCTTTGCCGTCAAACTCGACTTCGACATCGAAGAAGAGACAGCGGCGCCAATCGAACACTTAGCGCCGCTGCTACGCGACATTCCGGCCGCGCGTCTGTACGAAGAATCGCTCAAGATGCTGCAATCGGGTTACGGCTTGGAAACGTACCACCTGATGCGTGAGTACAACCTATTCCAACAACTGTTTCCGACCATTGCGCGTCACTTTACCGACGATTACTCGTCGCAAACCGAACAGATGCTAGATTTGGCGCTGGATTCCACCGATCAGCGCATGGAAGAAGGCAAACGCGTCAATCCGGCGTTTATGTTTGCCGCCATGTTGTGGTACCCCATGCTGAAGATTGCCGATGAGCTGATGGAATTCGACCATTTCAGCGAATACGATGCCGTGATGGAAGCGAGCAACCGCATTCTCGATGACGTGGTGAAAAGCATTGCGATTCCGCGTCGCCACACCGCGACCATTCGTGAAATTTGGCAATTGCAACTGCGTCTGCCACGCCGCACCGGGAAACGCGCTTTCCGCCTGATGGAGCTAAACAAGTTCCGCGCCGGATTCGATTTTCTGGAAATGCGCGGGGAAGTGGAAGACGGTGAAACCAAACTGCTGGCTGGCTGGTGGGAAACCTTCCAAAGCGCAGGTCGCAACATGCGTCAGGCCATGGTGCTGGATTTAGATGGGGGCGCAAAAACCTCATCGACCCCGCGTCGTCGCAAGCCATCGCCACGCAAGAAGAAGAGCAAGACCTCGTCATGATCACCGCATATATCGCCGTAGGCAGTAACCTCAGCGACCCTGTGACTCAGGCAAGGCAAGCCATCGAAGCACTAAAATCTGTCCCGAAGTCGCGATTTATCGCGGCTTCGTCGCTGTATAGCAGCACACCAATGGGCCCACAGAATCAGCCGGATTACATTAATGCGGTGGTGGCCATTGAGACTGAATTAACGCCACTGGAACTGCTCGATTGCACCCAAGCGATTGAACAGGAACATGGGCGTGTCCGTAAAGCCGAACGTTGGGGCCCAAGAACACTCGACTTAGATATCGTGCTTTATGGCAATGAGGTGATGGAATCGGAGCGGCTAATCATTCCCCATTACGGAATGAAAGTACGTGAGTTCGTGCTCTACCCGCTCGCCGAGATCGCACCAAATTTACAACTCCCGGATGGGACTGCGTTGCCGACGCTGCTAGAGAGCGTTCCTCTCAATGGGCTCAGTATTTGGCAGACGCCAACGCCTAGTAAGGACAACGAATGAAAAAAATCACCATTAACGACCTGATGAAATGGAAACAGGAAGGTCGTAAAGTTCCGACTGTGACCGCTTACGATGCCAGCTTTGCACAGCTTTTTGAAAGCCAAGAGATGCCGGTGTTATTGGTGGGCGATTCTCTGGGCATGGTGCTGCAAGGCCATAGCGACACCTTGCCAGTGACCGTTGATGACATTGCGTACCACACGCGCTGTGTGCGTGCAGGCAGCCCGAATTCGCTGCTGATGGCCGACATGCCATTTATGAGCTACGCCACGCCAGAGCAAGCGTGTGAAAACGCCGCCAAAATCATGCGCGCTGGTGCGAACATGGTCAAAATTGAAGGTGGCGATTGGCTGGTCGAGACCGTCAAGGTCCTTGCCGAACGTGCGATCCCAGTGTGCGCGCATTTGGGCTTGACGCCGCAATCCGTCAATATTTTTGGTGGTTACAAGGTGCAAGGCCGCGAGCAAGAAAAAGCGGATCGCATGGTGAAAGACGCTCTGGCGCTACAAGAAGCCGGTGCGCAAATCATTTTGCTGGAATGTGTTCCAGCCACTTTGGCTGAACGGATTACTCAGCTGTTAGACGTGCCCGTGATCGGCATTGGCGCAGGCAATGCGACCGATGGTCAGATTCTGGTGATGCACGATATGTTCGGAATTTCGGCCAACTACATGCCAAAATTCTCGAAAAACTTTCTCGCTGAAACAGGTGACATGCGTAAAGCCGTAGCAAAATACATGGAAGATGTGGCAAACGGTACATTCCCTGATGAAGCGCATACTATTGCCTAAAGGAGTATTTCATGCAGACTTTTGCTGATGTTGCAGCTCTTCGTGAGCAGCTCAAACAGGTCAAGCGTGATGGTCGCCGTGTCGCATTCGTACCGACAATGGGCAATTTGCACGAAGGTCACCTCACCCTGGTGCGTAAAGCCCGTGAACAGGCCGATGTGGTCGTGGTGAGTATCTTCGTCAACCCAATGCAGTTTGACCGCGCAGATGATCTCAATAACTACCCACGTACGCTGGATGATGATCTAAGCAAACTCAACAGTGAAGGCGTGGATTTCGTCTTCACCCCCACGCCAGAGATCATGTACCCGTACGGCCTTGATAAACAAACGTTTGTTGAAGTCCCAGGGCTGTCTCACATGCTGGAAGGTGCTTCTCGCCCGGGCCATTTCCGCGGTGTGGCCACCATCGTCAGTAAGTTGTTCAACATTGTGCAGCCGAACGTCGCTTGCTTTGGTGAAAAAGATTACCAACAGCTGGCAGTGATTCGTCAAATGGTGGATGACTTGTGTCTCGATATCGAAGTGATTGGCGTGCCAACCGTGCGTGAAATGGACGGTTTAGCGATGAGTTCGCGCAATGGCCTGCTGACACTCGATGAGCGTCAACGTGCGCCTGTTCTGGCACGCACGATGCGCTGGATCAACAGTGCGATTCGTGGCGGCCGTGACGATTACAACTCAATCATTGAAGATGCGGTGGATCAGCTGCGCGCAGCCGATCTGGAACCCGATGAAATCTTTATTCGCGACGCACGTACGCTGCTGCCAATTTCCGCAGACAGCAAACAAGCGGTGATTCTGATGTCGGCCTTTCTGGGCAAAGTCCGCCTGATTGATAATCAGGTTTTGGATCTCGCCAGCGACAGCAAAGACGACTCGGAAGAAGAATAATCGTTTCGGCAGTCACAAAAAAAGGTCAACCTCGGTTGACCTTTTTTATTGCCAGCGGCTTGTAAGGCGGCAGCTTAGCTACGCAAGCCTCGGCCTTTGCTCACCAAGTAATGCGCCACGGCGTACAACGCCACAACGAACACACCCAGCACGCTAAATGACGTGACAATATTCACATCCGACACGCCTAAGAAGCCATAACGAAATGCGTTAACCATGTAGACGATCGGGTTGATTTTCGACACGCCTTGCCAAAACTCCGGCAACAAGCTGATCGAGTAAAAGACCCCGCCGAGGTACGTCAGCGGTGTCAGGACGAAGGTAGGAATGATCGAGATGTCATCAAACGTGCGTGCAAACACCGCGTTGATCAAGCCGCCCAACGAAAACACCACGGACGTCAAAAAGACGGTCGCAATAATGATGCCCCAGTGGTCAACACTGAGGTCGACGAAGAACAGCGACACAAACGTCACCATCGCGCCCACCAACAAACCACGTGCCACTCCGCCCATCACATAGCCGGCAATGATGACGTAGTTCGGTACCGGCGCCACCAGCAGCTCTTCAATGTTCTTTTGAAACTTGGCACTGAAAAAGGACGACGCCACGTTGGAGTACGAGTTGGTGATCACCGACATCATGATCAACCCCGGCACAATGTATTCCATGTAACTAAAGCCGTTCATCTGACCGATGCGAGACCCGATCAAATTACCGAAAATGATGAAATACAAGCTCATGGTAATCGCAGGCGGCACCAGTGTTTGCACCCAAATGCGCGTAAAACGGTTGATCTCTTTGCGCAGCAAGCTACGAAAAGCAGTCCAATAAATCTGATACATGCGAATTACCTCTGGCTCTGCTGGCGAACAATGCTGACGAACAGCTCTTCAAGACGGTTCGCTTTGTTACGCATCGACATCACATTGACGCCCTGCGCCGACAACTGCTCAAACACATGGTTCATGCCTTGCGTTTTCTCCAGTTCAATCTCCAGCGAACCATCAACCACGCGCTGCGAGACCACATCCGTAAGCGGCTGTAGCTTCTCTTCGCTGTCGATATCGAGAATAAAGGTTTCCACGCGCAGTTTGCCCAGCAACCCTTTCATGGTGGTGTTCTCAATCAGCTCACCTCGGTTGATGATGCCGATATGACGACACAGCATCTCTGCTTCTTCCAGATAATGCGTGGTCAGAATAATGGTGATGCCTTGCGCGTTGATCTGTTTGAGGAATTCCCACATTGAACGGCGCAGCTCAATGTCGACCCCGGCGGTCGGTTCATCCAAAATCAGCAGTTGCGGCTCGTGCATCAACGCGCGAGCAATCATCAGGCGACGCTTCATGCCCCCTGACAGGTTGCGCGCTCGCTCTGCACGCTTTTCCCACAGGTCAAGCTGAGTCAGATACTTCTTGGCGCGCTCCTTAGCCAGTGCGCGCGATACGCCGTAATAGCCCGCTTGCTGCATGACGATCTGTTCAACCGTTTCAAAGGGGTTGAAGTTAAATTCCTGCGGCACCAGACCTAAATGCTGTTTGGCTTGTTCCAAGTGGGTATCGATATTGTGGCCAAACACTTTGACCGTACCGGAGGTTTTATTCACTAAGGAGGAGATGATGCCAATCGTGGTCGACTTACCGGCACCATTGGGGCCAAGCAGCGCGTAGAAGTCGCCCTGATTGACCGTCAGGCTAACGCCCTTCAGCGCTTCAAAACCACCGGCATAGGTTTTGCGCAGCTGCTCAATGTCTAATGCATACATAACAATGTAAAAACTCTTTCTGTTCGAACAGACTAGATGTGCTGCTTAAAAGGTCAATTTTCAACCCTCCAACGCAAATAGATGGGATTAAATTCCCTTAATGTGAACAAGGTGATCTCTTCACCTTGTTTCAGTTATCACTTTTGCAAACAAAAACTTGCAAAAATTTTACTTCCATTAACTGCTCAGATGAGTAGTCTGTTAAGCAATTTGTCAGAGAATGAACGTATGACATTGTGTATAGTTGGCAAGCATACCCAAGTGGACTCAAGACGCCGCGTTCCATCTCGGGATTGAAGCAGGCACCTTGAGGGTACTTGGCTATAAACTAAGGGAAGTAAAATGCCAGAGATTAAACAACTATTCGAAAACAACTCGAAGTGGTCAGAGTCGATCAAAGCCGAGCGTCCTGAATACTTTAGCAAGTTAGCCGAAGGACAAAATCCGGACTTTCTATGGATTGGTTGTTCAGACAGTCGCGTACCCGCAGAGCGCTTAACCGGCCTCTATTCCGGTGAGTTGTTTGTACACCGCAACGTGGCCAACCAGGTCATTCACACCGACCTGAACTGCCTGTCTGTGGTGCAGTACGCGGTTGACGTACTGAAAGTGAAGCACATCATCATCTGTGGCCACTATGGTTGTGGCGGTGTGACCGCATCCATCGACAACCCGCAACTGGGGTTGATCAACAACTGGATTCTGCATATTCGCGATTTGTACTTCAAACACCGCGAGTATCTGGACCACATGCCAGAAGCCGACCGTTCGGACAAATTGGCCGAAATCAACGTCGCTGAACAAGTTTACAATCTGGGTAACTCTACTATCCTGCAAAACGCTTGGGAGCGTGGACAAGACGTTGAGATTCACGGCGTGGTGTACGGCATCGGTGATGGCCGTCTGGAATATCTGGGCGTGCGTTGCAACTCACGCGGCATGGTGGATGACAGCTACAAGAAAGCCATGGAAAAGATTTTAAATCCGCAGCACAAGTTGCTGTGTCGATAACAAAAAATGCCCACATCATGTGGGCATTTTTTTCATCCGGAATCGGCTTAAAGTGGAATCACTTTACCGATGTATGGCAGATGACGGTATTTCTGTGCGTAGTCGATGCCCACGCCCACCACGAATTCGTCTGGGATTTCAAACCCAATCCACTTCACGTCGACAGGCACTTCGCGACGAGACGGTTTGTCGAGCAGCGTACAGATCTGAATTGATTTGGGTTCGCGCAGTGACAGAATCTCTTTCACTTTGCTGAGCGTGTTGCCGGTATCAATGATGTCTTCCACCAGCAGCACATCTTTACCTTTGATGTCGTCATCCAGATCTTTCAGGATGCGCACGTCGCGAGAGCTTTCCATGCTGTTGCCGTAGCTCGACGCGGTCATGAAGTCGACCTGATGTGTCAGGCTGATGGCACGTGCCAAATCCGCCATAAACACAAAAGAACCACGCAGCAGACCGACCAGAACCAAATCTTCACTACCTGCGTAGTGATCTGAAATTTGCTGGCCTAGTGCGCGGACACGTTCCTGAACCTCTTGCTCAGAAATCATTACTTCAATTGTATGTTTCATACCAATCTCGTTTTTGTTGGAGCGACACTTGGCACTGCAAATCACACCGACAGCGCCGCTAAAGCTTTCGGCGCGTATAGTACCATTGCTGACGATGGGTGTTAACCTTTCACTGACGTTACGTTTTAATGAGAAATTGATTCAATAAAACACATTGAAAATAAATGCATTTCGTAAATGTGCACATTTTTTAGTCGCGAAACATTGACCTAAATCATGTACGCAATTACACTCATAAGGCTTTCAAAGCAATTAACAAAATAATCATTAGCGTTTACTAAAAAACGCAGACTACAACTCAAATGGCAAGGATTAAAACTATGGACGCATCGATAGAGAAACGCCCTAGAACGCGGCTATCTCCCCAAAAACGTAAACTTCAGTTGATGGAAATCGCGCTGGAAGTGTTTGCAAATCGTGGGATTGGTCGTGGCGGTCACGCCGACATCGCAGAAATTGCTCAAGTTTCTGTCGCGACCGTATTCAACTATTTCCCAACGCGCGAAGATTTGGTCGACGACGGACGTGCTCACTTACGTGGTTCGTCAGTTCTCCAACTTCCTGACCGACAACATCGATCTGGACATGCACGCAAAAGACAACATTGCGAACATCACCCGCGAAATGGTTCGTTTGGCCAATGACGATTGCCACTGGCTGAAAGTGTGGTTTGAGTGGAGCGCATCCACCCGTGATGAAGTGTGGCCCCTGTTTGTGTCGAGCAACCGCACCAACCAACTGCTGCTGAAAAACATGTTCTCAAAAGCGATTGAACGGGGTGAAGTATGCGAGCAACACGATGCAGATGATCTGGCGACGCTGTTCCATGGCGTGTGCTACTCCCTGTTCGTGCAAGCAAACCGTGTACGCGATGAAGGCTACATGCAGAAGCTGGTGAAGAGCTACCTCGACATGCTGTGCATCTATAAACGCGATCACTAAGCAAAGATTGATGAATCATAGCGCCGCAAGGCGCTATTTTTTTGCCGCAAAGGCCGAGCGACAGACATAAAAAAACCGCTGAGTGATCAGCGGTTTTTATCATTTAGCGCTTAGAAAATTATTTTTTCTTTTTCGCTTTTGCGTTTGGCAGGTCAGTGATCGTACCTTCAAACACTTCGGCAGCAAGGCCAACAGACTCGTGCAGCGTTGGGTGTGCGTGAATGGTCAGCGCGATGTCTTCTGCATCACAACCCATCTCGATTGCCAGACCGATTTCGCCCAGCAGTTCGCCGCCGTTCGTGCCCACAATCGCACCACCGATCACACGGTGAGTCTCTTTATCGAAGATCAGCTTCGTCATACCATCGGCACAGTCAGACGCAATTGCACGGCCTGATGCTGCCCATGGGAAGGTTGCCACTTCGTAGTTGATGCCTTCTGCTTTCGCTTCTTTTTCAGTTTTACCCACCCAAGCCACTTCTGGCTCAGTGTAAGCAATTGAAGGAATGACTTTCGGATCGAAGTAGTGTTTCTTACCAGAAATCACTTCCGCAGCGACGTGACCTTCATGTACACCTTTGTGCGCCAACATCGGTTGACCAACGATGTCGCCGATTGCGAAGATGTGAGGCACGTTGGTACGCATTTGCTTGTCTACGTTGATGAAGCCACGCTCATCCACTTCCAGACCCGCTTTCTCTGCGTCCAGCAGTTTACCGTTTGGTACACGGCCAATTGCCACAAGAACTGCATCGTAACGCTCAGCTTCTGCTGGCGCTTTTTTGCCTTCCATCGAAACGTAGATGCCATCTTCTTTTGCTTCAACCGCAGTCACTTTGGTTTCTAGCATCAGGTTGAACTTCTTCGCAATACGCTTGGTGAAGACTTTCACGATGTCTTTATCGGCTGCTGGGATCACTTGGTCGAACATTTCAACCACGTCGATTTGAGAACCCAGTGCGTGGTAAACCGTCCCCATTTCCAGACCGATGATACCACCGCCCATGATCAGCAGTTTTCCTGGGACTTCTTTCAGTTCCAGTGCGTCTGTTGAATCCCAAATGCGTGGGTCTTCATGAGGAATGAATGGCAGTTTGATTGGGCGAGAACCTGCAGCAACGATCGCGTTGTCGAAGTTCACCACAGTTTTGCCATCTTCGCCGTCTACTTCAATGGTGTTCGGGCCAGTGAACTTACCAAAACCGTTCACAACGTTCACTTTACGCATCTTCGCCATACCGCCAAGACCGCCAGTCAACTGAGTAATTACTTTTTCTTTCCACAGACGGATCTTGTCGATGTCTGTTTGTGGTTCACCAAACACGATACCGTGTTCAGCCAACGCTTTGGCTTCTTCGATCACTTTCGCAACGTGCAGCAGTGCTTTCGATGGGATACAACCCACGTTCAGACACACACCACCAAGGGTGTTGTAACGTTCGATAAGTACTGTGTCCAGACCTAAGTCTGCACAACGGAATGCAGCGGAGTAACCAGCAGGACCGGCACCAAGCACTACAACTTGGGCTTTAATTTCTTTGCTCATTTCGACCTCTTGTAGTCAATATCCCTAACAGGCTGAGTGGGTGTTCTATCTATTTGTTTTGTGTTTAAAACGTAATGCTTAAAACGAAAGACTTAAACGCTTATTTTTCAGACCGTAACAGTTTACAGAGATGTTAATGGTGTGAAAAGTAAATCCATGTAGCCTGTGAGCTAGACGACAATTCAATGGGGAAAAATTTTTCCATCATCAAATTGCAAGACAATGCTTGAATCAAGGCGGCTAAAGAGCCGCCTTATTGTGTTTTGAACCGATTACAGAACCAGACGACGAATGTCGCTCAGGCAACCGTTCAAGTAAGTGATGAAGCGTGCACCTTCCGCGCCATCGATCACACGGTGGTCGTATGACAGAGACAGTGGCAGTTGCAGACGTGGCGCAAATTCTTTGCCGTTCCACACTGGCTTCATTTCAGACTTAGACACACCCAGAATACCTACTTCTGGTGCATTCACGATTGGTGTGAATGCTGTACCGCCGATACCACCCAGACTTGAGATGGTGAAACAGCCGCCTTGCATGTCAGACGCCGTCAGTTTACCTGCACGTGCTTTCTTCGATACGACTGCCAACTCTTCAGACAGCTCGTAAATGCCTTTCTTGTTCACGTCTTTGAACACAGGAACAACCAGACCGTTTGGTGTGTCAACAGCGATACCGATGTTCACGTATTTCTTCAGAATCAGGCTTTCACCATCTTCAGACAGAGACGAGTTGAACGCAGGGAATGCTTCCAGCGCTTTCGCAGCCGCTTTCATGATGAACACCAGTGGCGTGATCTTCATGCCAGTGTCTTTCTTCGCTTCGATCGCGTTCTGTTCTTTACGGAAAGCTTCTAGTTCTGTGATGTCTGCGTTATCCCACTGAGTCACGTGCGGGATCATCACCCAGTTACGGTGCAGGTTCGCGCCAGAGATCTTCTTAATGCGAGACAGTGGCTGAATTTCAGTGTCACCGAACTTGCTGAAGTCCACTTTTGGCCAAGGTAGCAGGCCAAGTGCTGCGCCGTCGCCTTTGCCAGATGCGGCTGATGCTGCGCCTGATTCTAGGCGTTTCAGCGCTTCTTTCACGTAGTTCTGAACGTCTTCTTTCAGAATGCGGCTCTTACGACCTGAACCTTTCACTTTAGACAGGTTCACACCGAATTCACGCGCTAAGCGACGAACCACTGGTGACGCGTGTGCGTACTCATTGTTCTCTTGGAAGTCGCCGGTTGCCGCTGCAGGTGCTGCTGCCGCTGGCGCTTCAGCTTTCGGTGCCGCTGCTGCAGGTGCTGCGGCTTGAGCTGGTGCTGAAACAGCTGCCGGCGCTGCGCCTGCCACTTCAAACACCATGATCAGTGAGCCAGTCGACACTTTGTCGCCAGCCGCGACTTTGATCGCTTTCACTTTACCCGCGAATGGTGCAGGAACTTCCATCGACGCTTTGTCGCCTTCCACAGTGATCAGAGATTGCTCTTCGCTCACCATGTCGCCAACTGCAACCATGATTTCAGTCACTTCAACTTCATCGCCGCCGATATCTGGCACGTTAACTTCTTTATCTGCTGCTACCGCTGGCGCTGCTGCTGGAGCCGCTGCCTGAGCTGGCGCTGCCGCTGCTGGCGCACCAGAACCGGCCACTTCGAAGACCATGATCAGTGAGCCTGTGGTCACTTTGTCACCCGACGCGATCTTGATCTCTTTCACGGTACCCGCGAATGGCGCAGGCACTTCCATTGACGCTTTGTCGCCTTCAACAGTGATCAGCGACTGCTCTTCAGACACGGTGTCACCCACCGCAACCATGATTTCAGTCACTTCAACTTCGTCACCGCCGATGTCCGGTACGTTGACTTCTTTCAGTTCAACCGCTGCTGGCGCTGCCGCAACTGGTGCTGCTTCCGCCGCAGGTGCTGGTGCAGCCGCTGCTGCACCTTCCGCTTCAAACACCATGATCAGTGAGCCAGTTGTGACTTTATCACCAGTCACAACTTTGATTTCTTTGACAATACCGGCCTGAGACGCAGGAACTTCCATAGAAGCTTTGTCGCCTTCAACAGTAATCAGAGATTGTTCTTCTTCAACCTTGTCGCCTACGCTGACAAGAATCTCAGTCACTTCAACCTCATCTGCACCGATATCTGGTACGTAAATTTCGATAGCCATGCTTTTCCTACCTTCAATTAAGCGTATAGCGGGTTAGTTTTTTCAGTGTCGATGTCGAATTTCTTGATAGCTTCCGCCACCACAGATTTCTCAACTTCACCACGTTTCGCTAGTTCGTTTAGCGCAGCAACAACGACGTAGCCTGCGTTCACTTCGAAGTGACGACGTAGGTTCTCACGGCTGTCTGAACGACCGAAGCCGTCAGTACCCAGCACTTTGTAAGACTCTGCAGGAATGAACGCGCGAACTTGGTCAGCGTAGTTCTTCATGTAGTCGGTTGCAGCGATTGCTGGTTCAGTTCCCATCACTGAAGCGATGTAAGGTACTTGCGCTTCGGCTTCTGGGTGAAGCATGTTGTAACGCTCGACGTTCTGACCATCACGAGCCAGTTCGTTGAATGAGGTTACAGAGTAAACATCAGACGCGATGCCGTATTCTTCGCTCAGGATCACTGCCGCTTTGCGTACTTCATTCATGATAGTACCTGAGCTCATCAGTTGAACCTTACCTTTAGAACCAGACAGCGTTTCCAGTTTGTAGATACCTTTACGGATACCTTCTTCTGCGCCTTCTGGCATCGCTGGGTGAGCGTAGTTCTCGTTCATCAGCGTCATGTAGTAGAACACGTTCTCTTGATCGCCATACATACGACGGATACCGTCTTGCATGATCACCGCAACTTCGTAAGCGAATGTTGGGTCGTAAGAGATACAGTTCGGAATCGTCGCGGCTTGAATGTGTGAGTGACCATCTTCGTGCTGCAGACCTTCACCGTTCAGAGTTGTACGGCCAGCCGTTGCGCCCAGTAGGAAACCACGCGCTTGTTGGTCACCTGCCATCCATGCCATATCGCCAACGCGTTGGAAACCGAACATTGAGTAGTAGATGTAGAACGGAATCATTGGCAGGTTGTTGGTGCTGTAAGATGTCGCAGCCGCAACCCAAGATGACATTGCACCCAGTTCGTTGATCCCTTCTTGCAGTACCTGACCTGCAGTGTCTTCTTTGTAGTAAGACACCACGCCACGGTCTTCAGGCGTGTACGTCTGGCCGTGTGGGTTGTAGATACCGATTTGACGGAACAGACCTTCCATACCGAAAGTACGTGCTTCGTCAGCAATGATAGGAACGATGTTCTTACCAATGTTTTTGTCTTTCAACAGAATGTTCAGTGCACGCACGTAAGCCATGGTTGAAGAGATTTCACGTTTCTGTTCTTCCAGAAGCGGTTTGAACTCTTCCAGTTCAGGAATCACAAGCTCTTGTGTGAACTTAGGCAGACGCTGTGGCGTGTAACCGTGCAGCGCTTTACGACGAGCGTGCAGGTATTCAAATTCTTTTGAACCTTCTTCCAGTTTCAGGTAAGGCAGATTGTTCACTTCTTCATCAGAAATGATGTCTTGCAGACCCAGACGGTTACGCATCGCGATCACGTGCGTCATGTCCATCTTCTTCACTTGGTGTGCAATGTTCTTACCTTGAGCCGCATCACCCATGCCGTAACCTTTTACAGTCTTCGCGAGGATAACGGTTGGACGGCCTTTGGTGTCTTGTGCGTTCTTGAACGCTGCGTACAGTTTAGAAGACTCGTGACCACCACGTTTCAGGGCGAACACTTCGTCGTCAGTCATGTCAGCAACCAGCGCTGCTGTCTCTGGGTATTTACCGAAGAAATGCTCACGAACGTACGCGCCATCTTTCGCTTTGAACGTTTGGTAGTCGCCGTCGATGGTTTCGTTCATCAGTTGCAGCAATTTACCTGAGGTGTCTTTTGCCAGCAGAGAATCCCAGTTGTTACCCCAGATCACTTTCACCACGTTCCAGCCAGCGCCTTTGAACAGGCCTTCTAGCTCTTGGATGATCTTGCCGTTACCCATTACTGGGCCATCCAGACGTTGCAGGTTACAGTTGATCAGGAAGCACAGGTTGTCCAGTTTCTCACGCGCCGCGAAAGAAATGGCACCACGTGATTCTGGCTCATCCATCTCACCGTCGCCCAAGAACGCGTAAACGCGCTGCTCAGCAGTGTCTTTCATGCCACGGCCTTCCAGGTATTTCAGGAAGCGAGCTTGGTAGATCGATGCGATAGGACCCAGACCCATAGATACGGTTGGGAATTGCCAGAATTCAGGCATCAGTTTCGGGTGTGGGTAGGAAGGAATGCCTTTGCCATCCACTTCTTGACGGAAGTTATCCAGTTGTTCTTCTGTCAGGCGGCCTTCAACGAATGCACGCGCGTAAATCCCTGGAGAAATATGACCTTGGTAGTAAACCAGGTCACCACCGTCCTTCTCGTTTGGTGCACGGAAGAAGTGGTTGAAACATGTTTCATAGAACGCAGCTGAAGACTGGAATGATGCCATGTGGCCGCCCAGATCCAGGTCTTTCTTCGATGCACGCAGAACGATCATGATCGCGTTCCAACGAATGATCGAACGAATACGACGTTCAATGGTCGTGTCGCCTGGGTATGCCGGTTCTTGCGCCGCAGGAATCGTGTTGATGTAGTTAGTTGTAATACCAGTTGGCATATCAACGCCGTCTAGACGTGCTTTTTCCAGTACTTCTTCTAGTAGATACTGGGCACGCTCTACGCCTTCTTCACGTACAACTGACTCAAGTGCGGCTAACCACTCCTGAGTTTCCAGTGCATCTACGTCATGCTTCATGTCAGACATGGCGATCTATCCTTCTGTTGGTTGGACTTATTTGAATCGCAATGGACCGCTTATTGCGGCTCATTACCCTGTTGGATACGGCGCAGAGAACGCTCACGACGAGACTCTTCCCGGGTCAGATCCAACAATGTTTCTTCGATATAAGCTAAGTGTGAATGAGACATCTCGCGCGCCTTTTCAGGCTGACCAGATACGATCGCATCCACGATATTAGCTCGGTGCTTACTTACTTTCTCCACCGCTTCGGGGCGGCGGCGTAATAATTTAAAATTCTGCAGAATATTTTGCTCAAGCAGGGGAGCAAGACTTCGAACGATGTGGAGCAGAACCACGTTATGAGCAGCTTCCGTAATAGCAATCAGAAACTCCATGACGGTTGCGGATTCTTTTTCGACGTCCTTCGCATCCTGAAGCTCACCAATTCGCGCCACGCAGGCTTGAATACGGGCAAAATCTTCTTCGGTACCACGCAGTGCTGCAAAATACGCCGAAATTCCTTCCAACGCATGACGCGCTTCAAGGAGATCCAACTGGGTTTCCGAGTGGCTAGACAATAAATTTAGCAGAGGATCGGAGAAACTCTTCCACATGTGCTCGCTTACGAAAGTGCCACCGCCCTGACGACGAGTCAGCAGACGTTTGGCTTCGAGGCGTTGAATGGCTTCACGGACAGATGGACGGGATACATCGAACTGTTTGGCCAGCTCTCGCTCCGGTGGCAGTTGATGCCCAGGGGCTAATGTTCCTTCCACAATCAACCGTTCTAACTCCTGTTCAATCACATCGGAGAGTTTCGGCTGACGAATCCTTTGATAAGCCATAATTTATTGTTCTTCTCTTTGTATTCTTGCAGGCAATTGGTAATACCAATTTCAAGTTGGTGCAGAAATTAACATAATTAAAACGCCAATGTCCAGTCAAAAATTGACCCACATCATAGAACCGGCCTAATGAAAACACTTTACTAACAATAGCGCACTAAAACGGCAATAAGATTGGTCAGACCAATTACAAAAAACATACAGACGAGAAATTAACGGACGATGAAAAATATTCATAGTGTCGATGTTGTGGGCAAAATTTAGAAGCCAATCACAAAAATAGGACAAAAAAAGAGCACCTGACAAGTCGGTGCTCTGAGATAGGATTATTTAACTAAAACGTACAAGTGAATTACAGATTGGTAACCTCATTCACTTATCGTGCTTCGAGATGATCGACCATCAACTGCAAGGATTGGTTGCCGCGAAACTCGTTGATATCGAGTTTGTAAGCGAGGCGGACGGTTTTCACTGAAGCATCAGGCCAGCGACGCAAATCCACGTTAAACGCGATACCGTCGATCATGATGTTGGTCGGGTGACCTTTATGCAGCGGCTCCAACATCAACTTGAGATGCTTCTCCCCCACCAGCTTTTGATGCAGGACTTTAAACTCACCATCAAACACCGGCTCTGGAAACGCTTGTCCCCACGGGCCGCCTGCGCGCAGCATTTCAGCCACGTGCATCGAAAACTCTTCCGGCGCCAATTCGCCATCAGTCAGAATCACGCCTTTGAGCAGCGCGTCATCGAGATCCTGACGCACCACCTCGTCAAACAGGCGGCTAAAACGCTCAAAATTGTGCTCTTCAATCGTTAATCCCGCCGCCATGGCGTGGCCACCAAACTTCAGAATGATGCCCGGATTCTGTGTGTCGATTTTGTCGAGTGCGTCTCGCATGTGCAGGCCTGGAATGGAGCGACAAGAGCCTTTAATCAAGCCGTCACCGCCATCGGCAAACGCAATCACCGGACGATGAAACTGCTCTTTGATACGCGAGGCCAAAATGCCAATTACGCCCTGATGCCAATCGCGCTGGAACATCACCAAGCCGTGTGGCAACTCGGTGTCTTTGCCAAATTGCAGCCGTTCACAAAACGCCATCGCTTCTTGTTTCATGCCCTCTTCAATCTCTTTGCGCGTCTGATTGAGGCCATCCAGTTCACTGGCCATGCGCCGCGCCGCGTGAATGTTGTTGCTCAGCAGCAACTCCACCCCAAAGGACATGTCATCGAGACGCCCTGCGGCGTTAATCCGCGGCCCCAATGCAAACCCGAAATCCGACGCCACCAGTTTACGCGCATCGCGCTTAGCCACTTCAATCAGCGCTTGAATCCCCGGACGCGCTTTCCCGGCACGAATGCGCTGTAAGCCTTGGTGCACCAAAATGCGGTTATTTTCATCCAGCGGCACCACGTCAGCGACCGTCCCTAACGCCACCAAATCAATCAGTTCCATCAGTTTGGGTTCGGCCATGCCTTGCTCAGCAAACCAGCCGCAACGACGCATGTGAACGCACAGCGCCATCATCAGGTAAAACGCCACCCCCACCCCAGCCAGTGCTTTGGAAGGAAACGCACATTGCTGCAAGTTGGGGTTGACCATGGCATCCGCCGCCGGCAGCTCAGCGCCCGGTAAGTGGTGGTCGGTCACCAACACGCTCAGTCCGTGTTGTTTGGCAAATCGCACGCCTTCAATCGAGGACACGCCGTTATCGACGGTCATGATCATCTCGGCGTTCATCGCCAGCGCTTGTTCTACCACTTCGGGGCTTAGGCCATAACCGTCTTCAAAACGGTTGGGCACCAGATAATCCACGTTGTGGCTGCCCAGCATGCGCAGCGCCAGTACCGACAAGGCGGAACTGGTGGCACCATCGGCGTCAAAGTCGCCAACAACGATGATGCGCTTCTGCTGCTTGATGGCCTCAAACAGCAGTTCAACAGCGGCATCGATGCCATGCAATTGCTGATAGGAGTGCAGCGCCTTGGCCGCTTTTTCCAGTTGTTCGACGCTGCTCACCCCACGGTTGAGGTAGATGCGTCTTAACAATGGAGGAATGGTGTCTGGGAGTTGAGCCAGATCTGGCTCCGGTCGTCGTTGAATTTCAATCATCTGTTCTCAGGCCTGAGGCGTGCTCAGGCCCGTATCCTTTCTGCTTTGATTACATGTTTTGTAGGCGTTGCAACAGTTGTGGTGCTGGCAAGTAACCACCGACCATTTCGCCGTTCGGCAGGAAGATCGCCGGAGTACCGCTGATGCCCAGCTCACGCCCCAATTGGTAATGCTGTGCGATGGTTTGTTTGCACTGCGCCAAATCCCCTTGGGTTTCCAACGTTTGACGGTTCATTTTGGCGTTGTGGATGGCCGCTTTCGGATCATCAGCGCACCAGATGGCAGCCATCTGTTCAGCGACTTGGCCAGTCGGCCCTTGGCGTGGGTACGCCAGATAACGCACGGTAATACCCGCATCGTTGTACTCTTTCAACTGGCTGTGCAGGCGCACGCAGTAGCCACAAGTAATATCGGTAAACACGGTGACAATGTATTTTTCATTCGCCGCTTTGTATTCGATCATACTGTCTTGGAACTGCGCGATTTTCTTGGCATTGATCGGCGCTTGGCGCTTGGCCAAAACGTCGGTGTAGCCGCCATTGGCATCCATTTCGTACAGTGTGCCAGCAATGAAGTGCTTGCCATCGGGTGACGCAAACAACACGCCACCGGCCGTTTGCACTTCCACCAAGCCGTCAATCGCCGACGGCACCACATCCATCACATCCAACCCCAGCTTGGCAAATCGTTGCTGAAATACGCTTTTGTCGAGCTGCACTTGGGCAGCGGTTTTCTCGGCAGACACCGTTTCTGCGTTACACGCCACCGCAACGAACGGCAGCAGCAGAAGTGATAATCGGCGTAAAATCTTCATAAAAAAGTCCTTTCCATCAAGCCCTTGGGTGGTGCTCGCTGTGTAGTTGTTTCAATCTCTCAGTCGCGACATGAGTATAAATTTGCGTCGTCGATAAGTCACTATGACCGAGCAGCATTTGTACCACGCGTAAATCCGCGCCGTAGTTTAACAGGTGGGTGGCAAACGCGTGGCGTAAAACGTGCGGCGATAGTTTGTCGACATCAATGCCGGCAATCACCGCGTAATGTTTGATGCGATGCCAAAATGTTTGGCGCGTCATTTGTTGCGCTCGCTTGCTTGGAAACACCACATCCGATGTTTGCTCACCTAACAGGTGAGACCGACCTTGCGCCAGAAAAGTTTCAATCCACTCAATGGCATTCTCGCCCATCGGCACCAAGCGTTCTTTGCCACCTTTACCAATCACGCGTACCACGCCTTGACGTAGGCTGATGTTTTCCATCGTCAGCGACACCAATTCGGTCACACGCAGGCCCGTGGCATACAACAGCTCTAGCATTGCTTTGTCTCGCAGCTCAATCGGGTCGTCCGGATTGGGGGCACTGAGCAGCGCATCCACTTGGGCTTCGCTGAGATCTTTGGGCAAGCGCTTCGGTAATTTGGGGCTAATCAATAAGGCACTCGGATCGTCGGCACGCATTTTCTCGCGGTGCAGGTACTGAAACAGGCGACGAATCGCCGACAACATGCGCGCGCGCGAGGTCTGTTTGTAATCCTGATCCACCAGCCAAGTTTGATATTCTTGCAGGCCTGACAGGCTGATGAAATCCAATCGGTAGTTGTGGCGCTGCATCCAATCTAGCAGCTTCATCAGATCATTGCGGTACGACATCAGGGTGTTTTCCGATAACCCTCGTTCCATCCACATCGCATCAAGAAACTGTTCCACCAGCCCTTGATCAGGAGAAAAATGCTCTGACACCTGTACTTCTCATCTCTTTGTCGTTCGTGATTCCCTAAGCTTAATACCATAAAAGTATTCTGACAGCAGGATATTCACTGCACTCCGGGTTATTTTATGGTTAGAATTCACCATTCCAGATAAAAAACGAACATGAAACTATGAAGATCGGTCTTTTTTACGGCTCAACAACCTGTTACACCGAAATGGCAGCGGAGAAAATGCGCGCCATCCTCGGTGATGATCTGCTCGACATTCACAATGTGAAAGAAACGCCGCTCAGTTTGATGAGCGACTATGATCTGTTAATACTGGGAATCTCCACATGGGATTTCGGCGAAATCCAAGAAGACTGGAGCGCAATATGGGATCACATCGGTGGCGTGTCGCTAAAAGGCAAGTTCGTCGCGTTATACGGCTTAGGCGATCAAGAAGGCTATGGCGAATGGTTCCTCGATGCGATGGGGATGCTCCACGACGAGATCAAGAAGACGGGAGCGACGCTGATCGGCTATTGGCCGAACGATGATAGCTACCAGTTTGAAGCCTCAAAAGCGCTCACCGCAGAGGGTACCCAGTTCGTTGGCCTCGCGCTGGATGAAGATTCGCAATACGAACTCAGCGATGAACGCATCGCCACCTGGATTGAACAGGTGCTAGTCGAGTACCACGACGCGCTCTAAAATGTCATCGTTGTTGGCCCATCAAGCACGATGAGTCATCCAGCGTGATGGGTCAGAAGCGCGCGATATTTTCGCCAGTCAAACACCAGCCCCGGGTCGGTTTTCCGCATCGGGGCAATGTATTGATGCCCGGTAATGCGTGGCAAGGTGATTGCCGGATAGCGCGTCATCAGCGCATCACTGAGTGTGGCTAAGGCGTGATATTGCGCTTCGGTATAGGCGACAAAATCGGTTCCTTCCAACTCAATGCCAATCGAATAGTCGTTGCAGCGCGGGCGCCCGGCAAATGATGATTGCCCAGCATGCCAAGCGCGGGCTGAAAATGGCACAAACTGCACCACTTCCCCATCTCGGCGAATCAGACAATGCGCCGACACGCCCATGGTGTGAATCACGCGAAAAAACGGATGCTGATTCGGATCAAGCAGGCCGGTAAAAAACTGCTCGATGTACGGCCCACCAAACTGCCCTGGCGGCAAACTGATGTTGTGCACCACCAGCAACGAAATATCTTGCGCGTCCGTGCGTTGGTCGTAAAACGGCGAAGGCACGCGGCGGGCAGCCTGATACCAGCCCTGATTGTCGATCATAAACACGCTCCATTGACTTGCGGTGAAACCACCTAGGGAATGGAGCGATTTTAACGTTCTGACCACGAAATGCGAGATCAAGAGCTGAATTTAACGCCCACTCCGCGTATCATTCCTCCCCTTGGTTCAATTTACTATTAACGATTTGCGATGAAAGAGTCCCACAACAGTCAAGAACGCCTCGAATACCTCAAGCAACAACTGCCACTGGAAATCACCCGCTCAGTCACCGACACGCTGAAAGAAGATTTAGGCGGCACGCTCGATCCCGCAGCCGACATCACCGCAAGTCTGATCCCCGCCGATGTGCAGGGCAACGCAACCATCATCACCCGAGAACATGGCGTGTTCTGCGGTCAAGCGTGGGCGGATGAAGTGTTCAAGCAACTCGGTGGCGAAGTAACCATTGAGTGGTTGGTCAAAGACGGTGATCCCGTGGTGCCCAACCAAACGCTGTGTACGCTGAGCGGTCCGGCGCGCATTCTGCTGACCGGCGAGCGCAACGCAATGAACTTTATTCAAACCTTGTCCGGTTGCGCCACCACCACCGCGACATATGTCAAAGCACTGGAAGGGACAGGATGTCGCCTGCTCGACACGCGCAAAACCATTCCAGGCCTGCGCAGCGCGCTGAAATACGCCGTGGCCTGTGGCGGCGGTTTTAACCACCGTATTGGTGTGTTTGACGCGTACTTAATTAAAGAAAACCACATCATCGCTTGTGGTGGCATAACACAAGCGATCAGCACCGCGAAGAAACTCAACCCGGGCAAACCCGTGGAAGTCGAAACTGAGAACCTCGATGAGCTGCGTCTGGCGATTGAAGCTGGCGCTGACATCATCATGCTCGACAACTTTACGCTGGAGATGATGCGTGACGCAGTGGCGATCAACGCTGGTCGCGCGGCACTGGAAAACTCCGGCAACGTCACGATGGAAACGCTGCGTGAATACGCCGAAACGGGCGTTGATTACATCTCGGTGGGCGCACTAACCAAACATGTACGCGCCATGGACTTGTCGATGCGCTTCAAATAAAAATCGAATTTTCAAATAGTTAAAAGGAGGCTTTGCCTCCTTTTTTTGTGCCCACCAACCCTCAAATCGCGGCCATGCTTTTAACTGAGGCTTTTAACTGAGTCGAAAGAATTTGCCCAATTCATGCAACCCGAACAATAAAAATCCCGAATGACTCGCGCCCTCTGATTCCAACAATGTTCCTTAAATCAGCAACTTCTTATGCTCTTGCCCATCGTCACAAACACACGCATAACGGAGAGTTTCATGAACGCGAATCAACGCAAAAAGCAACAAGGCTTTACCCTGATCGAACTGATGATCGTGGTTGCCATCATCGGCGTCCTGTCGGCCATTGCCGTCCCAGCCTATAAAAATTATGTCACCAAGAGCGAGATTGCTTCTGGTTTTGCCACGATCAAATCAACCATCACACCAGCAGAATTAATTGTCCAATCAGAAGGCACATTGAAAGCTGTCAGTGGAGCAACGATCTTAGATGCAATAGGCATTACATCAGGTGCAAATCCTATTGGCGAATTGACGGCTGTAGAAGGAAACACCACGCATAAAGGTCAGATGGCGTTTGAATTTAAAAACGGAGGAGCAGCACCAGCGACGTTCACTTATACACGTGAAGATAATGGTTGGAAATGTGCGTTCGATCCTAAAACAACTGGCTTAGCGACTACTGATGCCCCTAAAGGCTGTCAATAATCCCCAATGCTGACCAACCTTATCGCCATTCTGCGTCAGGCTGAGTTGATCAGCCCAACGCAGGAACAGGCCGTGATCGATCATATTCACGCTTCCGGTGCCATGGTGCCGGAGGCGTTGATCGATTTGGCGATATTTCATCATCACGATTTAACCGAGCAACTGAGTCAGATCTTTGGTCTACCCGAAACCGATCTCACTCGGTTTGATTACGCGCCATTGTGCCAGCAATTGGGACTTCGAGAACTCATCACCCGCTATCAAGCCCTGCCGCTACACAGCAATGGCCAAATCCTGACGTTGGCGGTTGCTGACCCAACTGACCTGCAAGTCGAAGACGAGTTTCGCTTTGCCACCGGGTTACAGGTGGAACTGGTGCTCGCCGATCATAAAGCGCTGCACGCCGCCATTCGCCGTTTGTATGGGCGCAGCCTCGCGACGCCGGGAACGCAAGGCAAAGAGATCAGTCAGGATGAATTGGCGGACCTGGTACAGATCTCTGACGACGAAAAAACCACCATCGAAGATCTCAGCCAAGATGATTCACCGGTCAGTCGTTTTATCAACCAGATCCTACTCGATGCCGTGCGCAAAGGTGCGTCCGACATTCACTTTGAGCCGTATGAGTCCCACTACCGTATTCGTCTGCGCTGTGACGGCATTCTGGTCGAAACCCAACAACCAGCCAGTCACCTCAGCCGACGCTTGGCAGCTCGAATCAAAATTTTGTCGAAATTGGATATTGCCGAGCGCCGTCTCCCGCAAGATGGACGCATCAAACTGCGCTTGGATGCCGACACCGCGATTGATATGCGTGTATCGACCTTGCCAACATTGTGGGGTGAAAAGATCGTTCTGCGCCTACTCGACAGCAGTGCAGCCAACCTCAACATCGACAAACTCGGCTACAACGAACAGCAGAAACAGCTCTACCTCGCGGCCCTCACCAAACCGCAAGGCATGATCTTAATGACCGGCCCAACCGGCAGCGGCAAAACTGTGTCGCTCTACACCGGATTACGCATTCTCAATACCGAACAAGTGAACATCTCCACCGCCGAAGATCCGGTGGAAATCAACCTGCCCGGTATCAATCAGGTGCAAGTTCAACCCAAAATCGGCTTTGGCTTTGCACAAGCGCTGCGCTCGTTTCTACGTCAAGATCCCGATGTGGTGATGGTGGGCGAAATTCGCGATCTAGAAACCGCAGAAATCGCCATTAAAGCCGCGCAAACCGGGCACTTGGTGCTCTCAACCTTGCACACCAACTCGGCCGCGGAAACCGTGATTCGTTTAGCCAACATGGGCATTGAACCCTTTAACCTTGCCTCATCATTGAGCCTGATCATTGCGCAGCGGCTGGCCCGCCGTCTGTGCCCGCATTGCAAGGTCGCCATCACGCCCCCAGCTGCGCTGCAGCAGCAATTTGGCTTGCTCGCCGAAGATGCCGTGTACGAAGCACATCCATCGGGTTGCACGGAATGCACCAATGGGTATAGCGGCCGCGTGGGCATTTATGAAGTGATGGCGTTTCATCCCGCCTTGGCGGACGCGGTGATGCAGCGCGCCAGCATTCATCAAATCGAAACCATTGCCCAACAGCACGGCATGCAACCCCTGCTGCAATCGGGGATTGAAAAACTGCGCGCGGGCATCACCAGTTTTAGTGAATTACAGCGAGTGCTCTACTTTTAGTGACCCGATTGTTGAGTTACTGAGTTGTTTAGTCACCGAATTGTTCCCTTGCCACTTCAAGTTGAATGAGCCACGACCATGAAACCAAATAAAGCTGCCGAATTGAAAAACTTCCGCTGGAAAGGCATCAACAGCTCCGGGCGAAAAGTTGCCGGTCACACCTTGGCCATCAGTGAAATCGAAGTGCGCGACAAGCTCAAAGAGCAGCACATTCAGGTGAAGAAGATCAAAAAAGGCAGCATTTCACTGCTGACTCGCCTCACCCACCGCGTCAAGACTCGCGACATCACCCTGCTCACACGCCAGCTTTCCACCATGCTGACTACAGGCGTGCCCATCGTTCAAGCGTTGAAACTGGTTGGCGACAATCACCGCAAAGCAGAAATGAAATCAATTCTGGCCCAAGTCACCAAAGGGGTAGAAGCGGGCACCCCGATGTCCAAAGCAATGCGCACTGCCAGCCCACATTTTGATGCGCTGTACGTTGACCTTATTGCCACCGGCGAGCAATCTGGGAATTTGGCCGAAGTGTTTGAGCGCCTTGCCACCTATCGAGAAAAAAGCGAACAACTGCGCGCCAAAGTGATCAAGGCGCTGATCTATCCGGCAATGGTGATGTTGGTCGCGTTGGGTGTCTCTTATCTGATGCTGACCATGGTCATTCCCGAGTTTGAAAGCATGTTCAAAGGCTTTGGCGCAGAGCTTCCTTGGTTTACCCAGCAAATTCTAAAACTCTCCCACGGCGTGCAAACCTATAGCCTATGGGGCGTACTGGCGACTAGCGCTGGCCTATTGGCGCTCAAAACCGCGCGCAACAAATCATTGGTTTTTCGATTGAAAACCAGCCGCCTTGGCTTGCGATTTCCTGTTGTTGGCGCGGTCTTGGCCAAGGCTGCCATTGCCAAATTCAGCCGCACATTGGCCACCAGTTTTAGCGCCGGCATACCGATTCTGGCCAGTTTAAAAACCACCGCCAAAACCGCCGGCAACGTCCATTTTGAAACCGCGATTCAAGAGGTACATCGCCATACCGCGGCAGGCATGCCGATGTACATCGCCATGCGCAATACCGACGCATTTCCGGAGATGGTGCTGCAAATGGTGATGATTGGCGAAGAGTCGGGCAAGCTTGACGACATGCTGAACAAAGTCGCGACTATTTATGAGTTTGAAGTCGACAATACCGTGGACAATCTGGGTAAAATTCTCGAGCCGCTGATCATCGTCTTTCTGGGAGTGGTCGTTGGCGGGCTGGTGGTTGCGATGTACCTCCCCATCTTTAACTTAATGAGTGTATTGGGTTAGTATGGACACCTCTGATTGACGCACTAAGGCAACGCGCCGCGAGCATATTGCATGGACATTTTTACTTTCTATCCCTGGCTGTTTCCCACGCTGGCCACCTTGCTGGGTCTGATCATCGGCAGTTTTCTCAATGTGGTGATCTATCGCTTGCCGAAAATCATGGAGCGCGAGTGGCGTCAAGACTGTGCCGAGTCCTTTCCGGAATACCACATTGAACCGCCCCAAGGTGTGTTAACGCTCAGCACGCCCCGTTCCACCTGCCCACATTGTGATACACCGATTCGTATCATCGACAATATTCCGGTGCTGAGCTGGCTGCTACTGCGCGGCAAGTGCTCGCAGTGTCACGCACCCATCAGCGCTCGCTACCCACTGATTGAATCGTTTACGGCGTTATGCAGCTTGGCGATTGCTTTGCAGTTTGGTTTTAGCTGGTTTGCGGTGGCTTTGCTGTTTTTCAGTTATGTGCTGATTGCGGCGACCTTCATCGACTTCGACACCATGCTGCTGCCTGACCAACTGACGCTGCCATTGATGTGGGGCGGTATCGCACTCGCGCTAGCGGGCATCAGTCCAATCACGTTGCAAGATGCCGTGATCGGCGCGATGGCGGGGTATCTGGCGCTGTGGTCCGTCTACTGGCTGTTTAAACTGCTCACCGGCAAGGAAGGCATGGGGTACGGTGACTTTAAGTTGTTGGCCGCACTGGGCGCTTGGCTCGGATGGCAGCAGCTGCCGATCATCATTTTGATGTCTTCAGTGGTTGGCCTCGTGTTTGGTCTGATTCAACTACGCCTGCAAAAACGCGGCATAGATAAAGCCTTCCCGTTTGGCCCTTATCTGGCGATTGCGGGTTGGCTGTCAGCGCTATATGGTCAGGCGATCGTTGGCTGGTATTTTCACTCCGTATTAGGATTTTGACGATGGCACTCATCATTGGTTTAACCGGCGGTATCGCCAGCGGAAAGACCACCGTGGCGAATCTCTTCCATCAGCATTTCGCCATCGATATTGTCGATGCTGATGTGGTGGCCCGCGAAGTGGTCGCGCAAGGGACACCGGGACTGCATGCCATCACCGCGCATTTTGGTGACGCCATCCTCCACGCCGATGGCACCCTAAATCGCACCGCCCTGCGCGAGCGTATTTTTGCCGATAACGATGAGAAAAACTGGCTCAATCATTTGTTGCATCCATTGATTCGCGAAAAAATGACACAGGATTTACGACAAGTCCGCTCTCCTTATGCGTTACTAGTGGTTCCATTGCTCGTGGAGAACCAACTGCAGTCTATGGCAGACCGCATTTTGGTGGTCGATGTCGATGAAGCAACCCAGATCGCGCGCACCATGTCGCGCGATCATGTGTCCGAGCAGCAGGTGAAGGCGATTCTGTCTTCGCAAGCGAGCCGTGAACAACGTTTAGCCATCGCCGACGATGTGATTAAAAATAACGCAGAAAACCAGAAACTTTTGCCTCAAATCACAGAATTGCACCAAAAGTATCTAGCCATAAGCCGTACAAATCTGTGAGAATAAGTCCCAAATAACCCAAGGCTAGTTTGATGACCACACATAAGTTTGAACATCCGCTCAACGAAAAAACGCGTATTTACCTTCGTGTCGAAGCGCTGCTCAATCAGATGGAGCAAGCGTCGCAGTTTAGCGACGAAATTCAGCATCAGCTATTCTTCCGCTCACTGTTCGATCTGCTGGAAATTTTTGAGCAGATCCAACTCAAAAGTGAACTGGCTAAAGACATCGAAAAGCAGCGCCTGGCTTATCGCAACTGGCTGAACGTGGAAGGCGTTGACCAAGCGATGCTGCTCGGCTTGTTGCGCGAAATCGACGACGTCCACCGTCACCTCATGGGCGGCGAGCGCTTCGGCCAATCCCTCAAAGAAGACCGTTTTCTCAGTGCCATTCGCCAGCGCTTTAATCTGCCTGGTGGGTCATGTTGCTTTGACCTTCCGGCGCTGCATTATTGGCTGCACTTAGCCTTAGCGCAAAAAACTCGCGATGCTCATCAATGGATGCAAACCCTGCAACCGCTCGCTGATGCCCTGAAACTATGGCTCAAGCTGACACGAGAAACCGGCAACTTCCGAGCCCGTGAAGCGAAGTCTGGGTTCTACCAAAGCGATGCGGAAGAAGCCAACATTCTGCGCCTGTCGATTCCGTTAGATTACGGTGTGTACCCGATGATTTCTGGACACAAAAATCGATTTGCCATCAAGTTCATCGATTTCAGCTCTGGCCAAGCCAGCACGCAGGACATTGCTTTCGATCTTGCCGTGTGCAGCTAACGTCGCCATACTTCAGTTCATTCACGGCGAGCCATTCTCGACGTACAGGATAAGACCATGTCAAAAAAAATTACGGTGGTGAAATGCCCCACATGCGGCCAAGGTGTTGAATGGGGTGAACAAAGCCCTCATCGTCCGTTTTGCAGTAAAAAATGTCAGATGATTGATTTCGGTGAATGGGCCGATGAAGAGAAATCGATTCCCGGCGCGCCGGACATGTCCGACAGCGACGGTTGGTCGGAAGACAACTACTAACCCGCATCGCTTGCTACGCCCAAGCTAAGCGACACAAATAAACGACACAAAAAAGCCCCGCAGTGCGGGGCTTTTGCTTCGTTCAGTTCGCGTTATTCTTCTTCCGAACTCACTTGACCATCCACGTCCAGATCAATCCGAGTCACACGTTGCAAGCCACGAGGTAGCAAGCCCCCACGACGGCCACGCTCACCACGGTAATTGTCCAGATCGGCCGGTTTGAGCCCCAGCTTGCGTTTACCCGCATACAGCGTGATGGTGACGCCTTTCGGCAGCGCCATCAGATGCGACACCACTTCTTCACGGGCTTTGGCTTTCGCTGCCGGAATGTTGATGATCTTGTTGCCTTTCCCTTTGCCCAATTGTGGCAGATCTTTGATCGGGAACAGCAGCATACGGCCTTGGTTGGTGATAGCTAAGATCTCATCACTTTCTAGATCGTTCACCGCTTGAGGTGCCATGATCTCTGCATTTTCAGGCAAGTTCACCAGCGCTTTCCCGCTGCGGTTTTTCGACAACAAGTCGGTGCCTTTACACACGAAACCGTAACCAGCATCCGAGCCCACCAGCCACAGTTGATCTTCTTCGCCCATCACCACCTGACGAATTGACGTGCCTTCAGCCACGTTGAGACGCCCCGTGATCGGCTCACCCTGACCGCGTGCAGACGGCAGTGTGTGTGATTCGAGTGAGTAACTGCGTCCATCACTGCCTAGGAAGACCGCTTGTTGGTTACTCTTACCACACGCGTGCGCTAAGTAGTTGTCGCCGGCTTTGTAGTTCAAGCCTTCACAATCGACTTCATGACCTTTCGCGTGACGAATCCAACCTTTTTCCGACAGAACGACGGTGATCGCTTCACTTGGCATCAAATCGCGCTCTGTCAGCGCCTTGGCTTCTTCACGTTCTACCAACGGTGAACGGCGATCGTCACCGTATTTTTCCGCGTCAGCTTTCAATTCTTTTTTCAGCAACGTATTCAAACGACGCTCAGAGCCCAGCAACTCTTCCAGTTTCTTGCGCTCTTTTTCCAGCTCGTCTTGCTCGCCGCGGATCTTCATCTCTTCCAATTTGGCCAAGTGACGCAGTTTGGTATCCAGAATCGCGTCCGCTTGAATATCGCTGATGCCAAAACGGGCCATCAGCACCGCTTTTGGATCGTCTTCTGTGCGAATGATTTCAATCACTTCATCGATATTGAGGTACGCAATCAGCAAACCTTCCAAGATGTGCAGGCGCGCCAGCACTTTATCCAGACGGTATTGCAGACGAGAACGCACGGTCTCACGACGGAACTGAATCCATTCACTCAAAATGCTGACCAGACCTTTCACCTGCGGGCGATTGTCGAGGCCAATCATGTTGAGGTTCACGCGGTAGCTGCGTTCCAAATCGGTCGAGGCAAACAGGTGATTCATCAGCAGATCGCAATCGACACGGTTTGAACGCGGCACAATCACGATGCGAGTCGGGTTTTCATGATCCGATTCGTCGCGCAAATCTTCCACCATCGGCAGTTTCTTCGCACGCATCTGGTTGGCAATCTGCTCTAGCAGTTTAGCGCCAGACACCTGATGCGGCAGCGCGGTGATCACCACGTCGGCGCCTTCTTTGTGCCACACCGCGCGCATTTTCACGCTGCCGCGGCCGGTACGATACACTTTTTCCAGCTCAACCTGCGGCGAAATAATCTCCGCTTCGGTTGGGTAATCCGGGCCTTTCACGTATTGCATCAGATCCGATAGCCCAGCTTGCGGGTTGTCGATCAAATGAATGGTCGCATCCGCCACTTCACGCACGTTGTGCGGTGGAATGTCGGTCGCCATGCCCACGGCAATACCGGTCACACCATTGAGCAGAATGTGCGGCAGGCGCGCTGGCAGCATCTTCGGCTCTTTCATCGTGCCATCGAAGTTCGGTTGCCAATCAACCGTACCCTGACCCAATTCGCTCAGCAGAACTTCAGCAAACTTCGACAGTTTCGCTTCGGTATAACGCATGGCCGCGAATGATTTCGGATCATCCGGCGCCCCCCAGTTCCCCTGACCGTCCACCAATGGGTAACGGTAAGAGAATGGTTGCGCCATCAGCACCATCGCTTCATAACACGCCGAGTCGCCGTGCGGGTGGTATTTACCCAGCACGTCACCGACGGTACGCGCCGATTTTTTGTATTTGGCTGAGGCAGAAAGCCCCAACTCAGACATTGCATAAATGATACGTCGTTGTACCGGTTTCAAGCCGTCGCCAATGTATGGTAACGCCCGGTCCATGATGACGTACATGGAATAATTCAGATAAGCGTCTTCAGTAAACTTGCGCAGCGGCAGCTGTTCAACGCCATCGTAGGTGATTTCAGTCGACATTCGTTACACCTCAGCCAGATCGCCATTGCTTTGCAGCCAGTTGCGGCGGTCATCCGCACGCTTTTTACCCAGCAGCATATCCATCATCTCTTCGGTCGCTTTCGCGTCATCAATGGTCAATTGAACCAAACGACGCGTATTCGGATCCATGGTGGTTTCGCGCAGCTGGATCGGGTTCATTTCACCCAGACCTTTGAATCGCTGTACGTTCACTTTGGCTTTCTTCTTCGCTAAACGTTCGAGAATGGCGTCTTTTTCATTATCATCCAGTGCGTAGAACACTTCTTTACCGCAATCGATACGATACAGTGGCGGCATCGCCACGTAGATGTGCCCTTCGCGTACCAACGCCGAGAAGTGGCGCGTAAACAGCGCACACAACAAGGTCGCAATGTGCAACCCATCGGAGTCCGCATCGGCGAGGATACACACTTTGCCATAGCGCAGTGTTTCGAGGTTGTCGCTGTCTGGGTCAATCCCCAGCGCGACTGAAATGTCGTGCACTTCTTGCGAGCCGAGCACTTGATCGCCCGAAACTTCCCACGTGTTCAGAATCTTACCACGCAGCGGCATGATGGCTTGGAACTCACGATCGCGCGCCTGTTTGGCACTACCACCCGCCGAGTCACCTTCCACCAAAAACAGTTCGGTGCGGCTGAGATCTTGTTGCGAACAGTCGGTCAATTTACCTGGCAGCGCGGGGCCAGAGGCCACTTTCTTACGCACGACTTTCTTCGCCGCACGCATGCGACGGTGTGCATTCGCGATACACACTTCCGCCAGTTGCTCAGCCAGTTGCGGTTTTTCGTTCAACCACAAGCTGAAGGCATCTTTGACCACTCCAGACACAAACGCAGCGGTTTGACGTGACGAGAGACGCTCTTTGGTTTGGCCCGCAAACTGCGGGTCCTGCATTTTCACCGACAGCACGTAAGCACAGCGGTCAAACACATCTTCACCGGTCAGCTTCACGCCCCGTGGCAGCAGATTGCGGAATTCACAAAACTCACGCATCGCATCCAACAGACCCTGACGCAAACCGTTCACGTGCGTACCGCCTTGTGCGGTTGGGATCAAGTTGACGTAACTTTCGGTGATCATCTCACCGCCTTCCGGCAGCCAAATCACCGCCCACGTTGCCGCTTCGGTTTCTGCAGAAAATTCACCAGTGAACGGCTCTTCCGGCAACAAGGTGTAGCCTTTGACGCCTTCGGCCAGATAGTCTTTCAAGCCATCTTCGTAGAACCAACGGTATTCGTTGTTGTTCACTTTGTCGGAGAAAGTAATTTCCAAGCCCGGACACAACACGGCTTTCGCACGCAGGTTGTTGATCAGACGGGTCACGGAAAAATTCGGGGAATCAAAATACTTGGTCTCTGGCCAGAAGTGGACACTGGTGCCGCGGTTGCGACGGCCACAGGTGCCGGTCACGGTAAGATCAGACACTTTGTCGCCATGTTCAAAGGCGATGTCATATACCTGGCCATCTCGACGCACTGTAACTTCGACGCGCTTGGAGAGCGCGTTCACGACTGAGATCCCTACCCCGTGCAAACCACCGGAGAACTGGTAGTTCTTGTTGGAGAACTTACCGCCCGCGTGCAGTTTGCATAAGATCAGTTCGACCCCGGAGACTTTCTCTTCCGGGTGAATGTCTACAGGCATACCACGACCGTCATCAATCACTTCCAGTGATTGATCGGCATGTAGGATCACTTGAACCTTAGTGGCGTATCCGGCCAGCGCTTCATCGACACTGTTGTCGATGACTTCCTGCCCAAGGTGGTTAGGGCGCGTGGTATCCGTATACATCCCAGGTCTGCGACGTACTGGTTCCAAACCATTGAGTACTTCAATGGCCCCAGCATTATATTGTTCAGTCATAATACGGAATGCTTTTATCGATAAATGATTCGTAACTTTACGACTCGTTTATGAACGCTTTATTTTTGATGAATTAGCAGGCGCTTTGCCGCTTTTTCCGGCGCCATAAACGAGGAAAGTCCAAGAGAAACATAGTCTGGAAGAGGCTCGCTGATGTCAAGCGACATCAGTAAGTAACGAGCAAAATTATGACTCTTCCCTCAATGAAAAGGTCAGAGATTTAAGAAATGAATGATTTGTGCCGGATACCGTTCAAAATCGACAAAACTGTGATCGCCGCCCTCTTCTATCGTTTGACGGGCATGACGATACTTGTCTACCGCTTGGCGATAATCCAGCACTTCGTCGCCGGTTTGTTGCAGCAACCAGAAGTCTTGTGGTGCACGCAACGTCGGGGTATCCAACGCTTTTAATTCATCAATATGCTCAGCCGCCAGAACATAACGTTCCTGCGTGTAAGGGTTTTGTTGTTCACCCAAAAAATTGGCTAATAATTCGTACGGTTTCACGGCCGGATTCACCAGCACGGCGCGAAACCCAAATTGGTGATTGAGCCACGTCGACAAATACCCACCGAGCGAACTGCCAACCAAGCCAATCTGATAATCATCTTTGTACTGGTTCACCACATCGACCAGATATGCCGCCGCTTGTTTCGGAAACGAAGGCAACTTGGGCACAACGACCTTGATATCCGGGCGGTTCGCCGCGCAGTACTGCTGCATCACTTGCGCTTTGTGCGACAGAGGTGAACTGTTGAAACCGTGAATGTAGAGCAGTAGCGATGGGAGATTCGACATATTAATATCCGCTGGAGGTGAAATCGGGTTGAAACTGACCTTTGGCTAAGCGTTTGACCTGTGTGGTCACTCGGCCATCGGCATGCAACGCTAACTCACGCCAACCGGGCGAACATTTGTCGAGCGCAAAGTCATCCGAATTGGGTTTGAATTGCACGCAGGTGGAAGGCGTCGCCATAACGCGCACACCGTGATGCATGCGATCCATATCCTGATGCACGTGCCCACACAATACCGCTTTGACGTTCTGATGGCGTTCAACGATGGTCCAGAATGCCTCGCTGTCTTTGAGCGTGTGTTGGTCAAGCCAAGCACTACCCACCAGCAACGGATGATGATGCAACAGCACCAAAGTATAACGCGTCGGATGTGCCGACAATTGCGCTTCCAGCAGAGCCAATTGCTGATCGCTCAATCGGCCGTGGGGAACGCCCACAACTTGCGAATCCAGCAAAATCATTTGCCAATGATCGCCCAACAGGACGTGGTCAAGCGCATGAATCTGCTCAGACGGCAGCACACTGCCCATATTGGGTTTGTAATCGTGGTTACCGGGCAACCAGAAACACGTTTTCTCTAACGGTTGAATGCCTTGGGCAAAACGGTGATAGGACTCCGCCGTGTGATCCTGCGAAATATCGCCGGTCGCCAAAATGGCATCAAATTCCAATCGTTGCGCCGAAATCGCTTCGACCACTGCGAGAAAGCTGTCTGCGGTGTTGACGCTCAGCAGGCTCCCATCATCGGGCGCGAACAGATGCGTGTCCGTGATTTGCACTAATTTGATGCTGTCGGAATTCTCTAAACTGGACGACACGTTCAAAATCTATAAACCTAATGCTATTGATTGATGTGAATGGGGGCGCGGCTAATGCCTCTTTTCAGGCAAAATGTCAGCCAGTCTCCCAGAAAACGATTGATTTGTGCCTTCTCGTCCTTTTGCACCATTTTCTCATTCGGGTAATCGTAACGTGCCAATACCCGGTTAAGCTGATCAGTGGTCAGTACTTCTGCAACACGCGCATCGTGATATAGCCTGACAGACATGGTTGGTAATGGAAATATCGAAATATCATCACTTTGACAAATCTCCACCAAAGTTGTGTACTTTGTGACTTCCAGCACTTGTAGCTGATACGTTAAATGTGCAGCTTGATAACAACGCACGTCACCGACACTCGGTTGCGCGGGCAACAAAGCGTTCAACTTGGCGTAGTTGGTTTCATAAGTCCGCATCAGTTCAGGTAAATCAACATGATACGTTTTTTTTAATGCTGTCATTGCTGCCATTGTGATCGTAAATTCTCGTGGTTTAGCTCCAACCATTGGAGTGCGATTATCGAGGCACCATTCTCGATTCGTCCATCTTTCACGCATTGATACGCGTCCTGCCGAGACATGACGTGAACTTGAATATCTTCCCCTTCATCATCCAAACCATGGACGCCATGAGCGAGGGAAGCATCCACTTCTCCTACGTAGACATCGAGTTTTTCAGAACATCCCCCGGAAGAAGGATAATAGGCGGTTATTTTCTCGGTTCGTTTGACCGAGATCCCAGCTTCTTCTTCCGCTTCACGGCGAACGACTTGTTCTGCCGTTTCATCGCGATCGATGATGCCGGCGACAATTTCCAGCTGCCAAGGATGTTCATGTTCTAATGCGCCCACTCGAATTTGTTCGATCATCACCACCTGATCTCGAATGGGATCATAAGGCAAGACTGCGGCGGCATGACCGCGCTCAAACATTTCTCGTTCAATTGTCTGACTCCACCCGCCTTGAAATAATCGATGCTTAAACCGATACTTCACCATTCGGAAAAATCCTTGAAACAATGTCTCGGTCGAGACAATTTCAACATCATTCGGAGTAAATGCTCCTGGCGACCGTTCAGACTGCTGCATTAGAAACCTCTCTCAGTGAATCTTATAGTTTACTCATGAATTTTTGTTACTTCCAAGGACCTTGCTCAACTTTTTATACAAAAGTTACATTTATATTTAAGTTAATATGCGATTTTTATTGCACAAATGGACAGCTAAGTGTAAAAAAGTGCAAAGTTTCGAGTGAAATACCATCAATTTGAGTTACACTCTCGAAAGCGTAACTCCTTTCATATTCAGGCAGGAATAGGACTAATGAAAAAACTGCTTCCACTACTAATTAGTGCAACACTAGGCAGCCTAAGTGCTCAAGCATCTGCAGATGACCTTGCACAAATTTACGATCAAGCAAAACAAAACGATCCTCAACTGCTGAGTGCAGCGGCACAACGTGATGCAGCGTTTGAAGCGATCAACTCAAGCCGCAGCTCTCTTTTGCCACAAATCAATTTGACTGCGGGTTACAACATTAACCGTAGTGATGTTGATCTTCGCGATAGCGACAAACTGAGCGCAGGCATCAACTTCTCGCAAGAATTGTATGACCGTTCAAGCTGGGTTTCTCTGGATACGTCTGAGAAACAAGCCCGTCAAGCTGACGCCCAATACGCCAACACTCAGCAAAGCCTGATGTTGCGTGTGGCGCAAGCCTACTTTGACGTGTTGAGCGCGCAAGATAACTTGGAATTTGTTCGTGCGGAAAAAGCCGCCGTTGGCCGCCAACTCGAGCAAACCAAACAACGTTTTGAAGTGGGCTTGTCTGCCATCACTGACGTTCATGATGCACAAGCACAATACGATACCGTGCTGGCTGATGAAGTGCTGGCCGAAAACGCCCTGATCAACAGCTACGAGTCATTGCGTGAAATCACCGGTCAAGAACACACCAACCTGAGTGTGCTCGACACCAACCGTTTCTCCACCAGCCGCACCGCCGATTCCATGGAAGCGCTGATTGAGAAAGCACAAGAGAAAAACTTGTCTCTGTTGTCTGCACGCATCTCGCAAGATGTTGCGAAAGACAACATCTCGCTGGCAAGCTCGGGTCACTTACCTTCACTAACACTGGATGGTGGCTACAACTACGGTCGTGAATACAACGACAACTACAGCAGCTACAACACTTACCACGAAAATAACGACTTCAACATTGGTCTGAACCTGACGATTCCACTCTACAGCGGTGGTAATGTGTCGTCTCAAACCAAACAAGCGGAATACGCGTACGTCGCAGCCAGCCAAGATCTGGAAGCGGCATACCGCAGCGTGGTGAAAAATGTACGTGCGTACAACAACAACATCAACGCGTCGATCGGTTCAGTGCGTGCGTATGAGCAATCGGTGATTTCTGCGCAGTCTGCGTTGGATGCCACTGAAGCAGGTTTTGATGTGGGTACTCGTACCATCGTTGACGTTCTTGACGCAACGCGTACACTGTACAGCGTGAAGAAAAACCTGTCTGATGCACGTTACAACTACATCATCAGCGTGCTGCAACTGCGTCAAGCAGTGGGCACACTCAGCGAGCAAGACATCGTGGATGTCAACGCTGGCCTGAAAGCCATGAAGAAATAAAGTGCCTGTTCGTCACACACTGTGTGGCGGTCAGTTCTCGTAAAAAGGGCTCACCTCGTGAGCCCTTTTTTATTGTCGATGCATCATGCAGCGTTGGGATTAACCACGGCCACCTTTGATTGCTTCGATAATTTCTGTGGTTGAGCAGCCGTCTTCAAAGTTCAGCACTTGCACCTTACCGCCTGCTGCAATCACTTCTTTGCCACCCGCAATCTCTTCCGGTTTGTAATCGCCGCCTTTCACCAGCAAATCCGGTAAAACCTCAGCGATCAAACGTTGTGGCGTATCTTCAGCAAAAGGCACCACCCAATCCACCGCGCCCAAACCGGCCAATACCGCCATGCGACGCTCCGTTGGGTTCACCGGACGACCGGGGCCTTTCAGACGCTTCACCGACTCATCCGTATTGACTGCGACAATCAGACGATCGCCCAGCTCAGCTGCATGATTGAGGTAAGAAACATGGCCTGCATGCAGAATGTCGAAACACCCGTTGGTCATCACCACTTTCTCACCGCGTGCTTGCGCTTTTTTCACCGCTTCAATCAGTGACGCTTCATCAATCACGCCAAAATCGGTATCTTTACTGCCATGAATCGCTTCTGCCAGTTCGATGGTTGACACGGTTGAAGTCCCCAGTTTACCGACCACGACACCTGCAGCAGCATTGGCCAAAGCGCACGCTTCATCCAACGCTTTGCCCGCTGAAACCGATGCAGCTAGCACTGAGATCACGGTATCGCCTGCGCCGGTCACGTCGTACACTTCTTTGGCTTGTGTTGGCAGATGGAACGGATCCATGCCACGACGCAGCAAGGTCATGCCGTTTTCGCTGCGAGTCACCAACAGGGCTTCCAGATCAAACTGTTCGATTAGCGCCTCACCTTTGGCCACCAACTCTTCATTGGTCTTAACTTTGCCCACGACCTGTTCAAACTCAGACATGTTTGGCGTCAGTAAGGTCGCACCGCGGTAGCGTTCAAAATCAGCACCTTTCGGATCGATAAACACCGGTACACCCGCCGCACGCGCGGTTTGAATGAACTGTTGCACGTGTTCCAATGCGCCTTTGGCGTAATCGGACAGAATCACCGCTTTCACCTGTGGCAATGCCTGTGCCATGCGTGACAGAATGAGTTGTGGATCGGTGTTTTCAAATTTGTCTTCAAAATCGAGACGAATCAGTTGCTGGCCACGGCTTAAGACGCGCAGCTTCGTGATGGTTGGGTAATCAGGCAGAGCGACAAAATCGCACGTCACATTTAACGACGTGAGCTTGTCTGACAAAACCTGAGCCGGTTCATCCATCCCAGTTAAACCAATGATATGCGCCTGACCGCCGAGAGAGGCAATGTTCATCGCAACGTTCGCTGCACCGCCCGGACGCTCTTCGTTCTGCTCTACTTTTACCACAGGCACCGGAGCTTCTGGCGAGATGCGACCCGTTGGTCCATACCAATAACGGTCAAGCATCACATCGCCAATAATCAAAACCCCAGCATTGCTGTAGTCAGGTAGGATTGGTTTCATTATGGATCTCCAATATTTATGACTGGGCGGAGTGTATCACAGCCCTTTTTGTGGCTAAAGCATCAGCCCAACCACTGTTGCCAAACGCGTTTCACCTGCTCACGCTCCGTCACGAATTTCGTCTCACTGACGTCCGCGTCCTGATTGAGTAGGTTGCGGTGATGGATCTGGTTTCGCATGCTGGTGTAAGCATTCGTCAGCGCCATCGCCTGGTCTTCTTCCATGACACCTTGCGTGAGCAATGATTCAAAAATTCTCACGTTATCTGACCAACGCGTCAGCTTAGGTTTGTCATGACTGTAGCGTAGCACCAGGTACTGCGCCAAAAATTCAATGTCGGTAATGCCGCCCACATCTTGCTTGAGCATGAAGCGGCCGGCTTTTTTGCCCCCGAGGTGTTCGCGCATTTTCTGGCGCATCTCGACCACCTCTTTCTTGAGCTGGTCCTCATCACGCGGCAACGACAAAATGGCGTGACGCGTGGCAAGAAACGCCTGTTGTAGCGGTTCATCGCCGTAAATGACACGCGCCCGCACCAGCGCTTGATGTTCCCAAGTCCATGCATCTTCACGTTGATACGCTTCAAACGCATCAATCGGGCTAACCAATAAACCGGATGCGCCGGACGGACGCAAGCGAGTGTCCACGTCATACAAAATGCCAGATGCGGTGCGAGTGGAGAAAATATGGATCACGCGCTGCGCCAAGCGCAAGTAAAACTGACGGCCGTCGATCTCTTTCACGCCATCGGTATTGGCATCGACCGGGCAGTCGTGAATAAACACGATGTCGAGATCCGAGTTATAACCCAGTTCCCAACCGCCCACTTTGCCATAGCCGACCACCGCAAAGCCTTTCCCAGCGCGGTCGTGAAGGTGGGTGGGCTCACCGTATTTGGCACTGACTTGCAGCCACGCCTGATGGATTACTGCTTCCACAATCGCTTCGGCGAGATAGGTTAAGTGATCGCTCACTTTCATTACCGGGAGTACGCCCGCAATGTCGGCGGCGGCAATTTTCAAAATACAAATCTGTTTGAACTGACGCAGCCCTTCCATCTGCTGTTCCATGTCATCTTCCGGAATACGGGCCAGAAAATCGCGCAGCTCGGTTTTGTACCCATCCAACGCAATTGGATTGTACAAATGATGCGGGTCGATCAGCTCATCAAGCAAAATCGGGTAGCGCGCCAGTTGCTCGGAAATCATCGGACTGGCAGTACACAAACGTACCAGTTGCGTCAGCGCCGCAGGATGTTCGTCCAGCAGTTCCAAGTACGTGGTGCGTGTGGCAATGCTGTGCAGCAGCGATAACACGCGCGAGAGACCAAATTCGGCATCCGGATGGGCAAAGATGGCTTGATACACTTTGGGCATCAGACGATTGAGCACGTCTCGCCCTCGCGGGCCAATGGTGCGCTTGGCCAAATCCTCTTTAAACTGAATGACGGTGGTCGCCATCACCTCGCTTTGCGCACGTGACAAATCATGTTCAATCACGTGTTCAATCACGTCGCGCTTGTGCGCCATGTCCCACAGCTCATGAAAGTGCGCCGCAATCGCATCGTCTTCCTCATCCCCTTCATCGCCGATGAGATTGGCAAACACCGCATGAACGCGTCCCATGTGTGCCTGCACGTCATCCAACAGCGCCTGCCAAGAGACAAAATTCATCGCCACCGCCAAACGCAGTTGATCGTCCGCTTTGTCTGGTAACGTCTGCGTTTGCTTATCTGCCAAGGCTTGCAGCAGGTTTTCCAATCGGCGCAGGAAGCGATAGGCCTCGGTGAGCGCCGCGACTTCTTGCTCAGTAAGCAGAGCCAGATCGCCAATCGCCTGCAGCGTTTCCAAGAGACCACGCTGACGCAGCGCAGGCTCACGGCCGCCCCGAATCAACTGGAACACTTGCGCGATAAATTCAATTTCACGAATACCACCTGCGCCGAGCTTGATGTTGTTACTCAAGCCGCGGCGACGTACTTCGCTGCTGATCATCGATTTCATGCGGCGCAACGATTGAATCGCACTAAAGTCGATGTAACGGCGAAACACAAACGGACGCAGCATCTGGCGCAGCTCTTGATACTGCGAGTACATTTCCCGCCCCATCACGCGCCCTTTGATCATCGCGTAACGTTCCCAGTCGCGCCCTTGTTCTTGATAGTAATCCTCCAGCGCCGCATAGCTCATCACCAATGGTTCACTTTCGCCAAACGGACGCAAACGCATGTCGACGCGATAGCAGAAGCCATCAAAGGTGTGTTGATCCAACATCTTGATGATGCGCTGGCCCAAACGGGTAAAGAATTGCGCGTTGGCGATAGAACGGCGTGTGCCCTGCGTTTCGCCATTTTCGGGATAGGTGAAGATCAGGTCGATATCAGAAGAAAAGTTCAATTCCCCGCCACCGAGCTTGCCCATCCCAATGATCAACATGGGTTGTGCTTGCCCTTCGGCGTTGCACGGCGTGCCCCACTCTTGGCAACAGATGTGATACTGCCATTGATAGGTTTCAAAAATCAGCGCTTCCGCCAGTTGCGACAGGTGCTCGAGGCTCTCATCCAAAGTCCAGCTGGCGAGAAAATCACGCCACGCGATGCACACCATTTCGCGGTTGCGAAACTGACGCAACACGCGCTGGCCTTGCGTTTCATCCTGGCACTCGCTGAGGAGGACATTGAGATGTTGACGATAATGCTCACTGCGCTGCGTGCTCGCCAGCATCGCTGGTAGTTCACGACACAACCCTGCGTCACGCTGCAAGACGTCGCTGACAAATTGGCTAAAGCCGAGCACGGTTTTGAGTTGCTGTTGATAGTCGCGGTCCCAGTCGGCAATCACCGGCTGTTGCTCAAGAAGCAGTTGATACTGATGGTCGGCATGAGCCTCAAGTTTTGGCGGCAATGACATGATGCATCCTTGTCTCTACGAATAGTGTAGTTATAACAGACTTGAACCAATAAAAAACGCCCACAAATCAATTGTGGGCGTTCTTTCATCGTGTGGAACAATCAGACTTTAAACACGGTAATTTTACGATCCAACTCTTCCGCATTGCTTTGCATGATTTCGGAGGTTTCCAGCAATTCACTGACCACCGTGACCGATGCTTCCACCAGCTCACGCACATTGGTCAGATTCTGGTTCATCTCTTCCGCGACGCTGGTTTGTTGGCTGGCCGCCGTCGCGATTTGGAAATTCATGTCGTTAATTTGCTGCACTTGTTGGACGATACCATCCAATTCGCGGCCGGCATTGGTCACCAGTTCCACGCCATCGGCGGCTTCCACCACGCTTTTTTCCATCAGATCGACCGCGGAGTTGGCGCTCGCTTGCAGATGAGAAATCATGTCTTGAATTTCCACCGTCGCGTGTTGCGTGCGCTGCGCAAGGTTACGCACTTCATCGGCCACCACCGCAAAACCGCGACCCGCTTCGCCCGCGCGCGCTGCTTCAATCGCGGCATTCAGAGCCAATAAGTTGGTTTGTTCAGAGATGCCTTGAATGGTGCCGACCACGCTGCCGATCGCCACCACGCGCTCTTCAACCTGATTCACCGCACCTGCCGATGCGGAAATGTCTTTCGACAGCTCACTCATCTTACCGATGGTCTGTTTCACAAAACGCTGGCCTGTGCTGGCTTGGTGCGACGCATTTTCTGTGAGCGAGGAGGCATTTTGTGCATGCTCGGCCACCGTTTGAACGGTAGACGACATTTCGCTCATCGCCGTCGCCAGTTGGTCAATCTCTTGGAATTCTTCTTGCGCCGATTCTTTGGTTTCCGACATGCTCATGGTCATGACTTCGGTCAACGCTGTCAGCTCTTGCGAGGCGTTGACTTGCGTTTTGATCAGCTCTTGCAGTTGCAAACGGGTCTTTTCCAATTCGCGCGCCACGTCGCCGTACTCGTCTTTACATGCCATGCCGATCGGCTCAGACAGGTCGCGGCTTGCCATTTGATTGATCGCATCACTGAGGTATTGCGTCTGACGCAGCATAATGCGCGCGGCAAACAGCAGCAGCACCACAAACACCACAATCATCAACCCAGTTTGCCACACCACCTGCATCAGATACGCATCGTAATGCTTTTGTGCCACCTCAACGCTTTGTGTCGCCGCCAAGAGCGAGTCATAGAATGTGCTGGCATCTGACAACTGTTTGCCAATGATCAACGCGGTACTGAAGACCATCAACAGGATCATTTTTGGAACCAGCCGAATGTCCGTGATCACACGCTCCCACGGTTTAAAAACCATCCTCGCCATTGTCAGTTCTCCATTAAGTCTTTTATATTGAAAACATTCATGATTGATTGCCACTTTCAGGCAAGCGGCAAACTTATTTATTTCGAGCTTCGTATGAAAAACGATGATATCAAAGATGAAACCCGGCCAATGAGCTTATTGTCGCTGATCCTGTCATTCATGGCGCTATTTGTGATCTCAGGCTTGTTGTTTGTGCCGGTTGAACATGAAACGCGACAGGTTCTTATCGGCCTTGATTTTGTCATCTGTAGCATTTTTATCCTGCAACTCAGCATAGATTTGATCCGCGCCACAGATCGCGTGAAATTTCTGAAACGCCATTGGATCGACATTTTGGCCAGCATTCCGGCGATCGAGCCGTTGCGTTTTGCCCGCATCTTTCACATTCTGCGCGTGATCTTGGTGATCCGATCCGGGCGCATGGTGCTGCGCCAATTGTTGGCCAACCGCCGAGAAACCACTTTGGCGACCATTCTACTGCTGTTGGTGGTGTTGCTGACGCTGGGATCGAGCATGATGCTGTTCTTTGAAACCCAAGATCCCAACGCCAACATCACTGATGGAGGGGAAGCCTTGTGGTGGGCGCTGGTGACGATCTCGACCGTGGGGTATGGCGATCATTATCCGGTGACCTTGGCCGGAAAAATTGTCGCGTCGGTGATGATCGTGTGCGGTGTGGGGATGTTCGGTATGATTTCCGGTTTGATCGCCTCGTTCCTCTCTTCACCGGATCACAGCCAAACGGCGCGCTCGGAAAATCAGGAACGCTTGATCAAGCAAATGGTGACCCAGCAACACGAGATCATTTTGCGATTGAAAGAGTTGGAAGAACGCGTCGATCGGGACCGTCAAGCGCGGGTAAACAAAAGGGATGCCTAAGCATCCCTTTCAATCGAGTGTGAGTGATTATTCACGCCAGTAAGGCGAGGTTTCCAGACTGATAATCCGCGTCTGTTCCATCGCGTGCAGGATGGAGTTCTCCTGACGGATCAACCAACGTTTGAGCTGCTCTTGCTCGTCGCCTTCCAAACGCTCCACCATGGCTTCCACGGGTTTGAGCGTCAGTAAGTCATCAATGCCGTGCAGCAAGTCCGCTAATGGCAGACGAAACGCTTGGCGCTCTTCTGGGTCGAACAGGCTGGCAAAGCTGATGCCGGTATATAGGCTGCGCATCAAACGATACTGCTGGTCGATGTATTCCTGACAAGTCAACTGGCGATCCGGCGGGAAGACCTCTTGCAACTCGGCCCACGCGCGGCTCAGTTGTTTCACCGCAAAATGATGAATGTTGAGCGCCATTTTCTCGCGCGCTTTGTCATCCAAGAACGGCTGCCAGCCACGCGTTAAAATCCAGCGACTGAGATCCAGCAGTAATCCGGTATAGCGAGCCGAGTTGAGCAGTTTCAGCATCTCTTCACGCTGCGGCAAAGCATCTTGCAGTTGCTTCAGTTCGCTGATCAGGAATTTACGTGCATCCAGTTTACGCAGCGCGTACCCTTTGTCTTCAAGCAATTCATTCAGGTAATCGTATTGCTTAAGCCACGTCAGTTCGCCTTCAAGCCATTTCAGCTCTTGGCGTAGAATGGCACTGGCGCGACGCGGCACCACGCCGCCGTACACGGCCAACACCTGACGAATAAAACTGATGGCATGACTGATTTCATGCAAAGCTGGAATCGAATCACGTTCGGTGTAAATTTGCTCATGGTGATGCCAATGCGACAGTGCATGCTCCAGCGAGTTAATAAAGCACGATTCCACCGTATCTTGGCTCTGCGTATTCACCAGGGCCAACGGTGCCACTTCATCCCCTTGATAGTCCGCCGCCAAGCGATACCCGCGCGCCGCTTTACTCATGTTGCCTAAACGCATGCCGCCCTGTTCACACAATTGGCGCGCGAGCGTAAATAGCGCATCGGTCTGACCGGATTTCAGCTCCAGTTCCACTTCACAAATCGGCGCTTCTCGGTCACCAGCGACCACCACACCTTGGTCGAAAGCCACTTCGATTTGGCTACCATCCGGCATGCCAATCAACCATTGCTCACGGTTAAAGTTCGTCGAGAATAGTGCAACCAATTCCGATTGCAGGGTCGCCACATCACGCTCCGCCGGCCAAATGTCTGCAGGGTGCAGCGACAAATCCGGTTCATTACAATGATGTTCTGCGTTGTACTCCGGTCTTTGGTGCAAGCCTGCGACCACGCGCCCCGCCGTTTTCACGGTTTGAACAAACACGTCATCAAAACGGCGGATACGAAGTCCGATGTCATGTTGGCGTAACCAGTTGTCGGGAGAATCAAAGTAGGTATTTCCTAACTCACGACAACTATGCTGAAGTACTTTGGTTTCAGAAATTTTTTTCAGTAAAACTTCTGAAAATTCAGGAGAAACAAAAAACTTCAGTTCTATCTCGGTTTCCATAGCCATACCTTTCGAAGCAGATAGCGACAGGATATTGCCTAATAGACACCGGGGCAAGAAAGAAATATCGGCAGTTTGATGATCTAAAACAGTTTAAATGCGCCATTGAATGGGTTAACATGCGCGCCTTTATAGCCAACGCTCAACATTTCACCATAGAATGGTTTATGTTCTTTTTAGGTTATAGCAATTAGGTTGAATGACCATGCCAGTAAATACAATCATGGGGTTATTTGCAAAGTCCCCTATTAAGCCTTTGCAACGACACGTTGTGTGTGTCAATGAATGTTGCTCTCACCTCATCAACTTCTTTGAAGTTTGTGCCAAAGGTGATTGGGAAAAAGCAGCAGAAATTCGCGCACAAATTTCTCATCTTGAGAAAGAAGCTGATGTGTTAAAGCGTGAAATTCGTCTAAAACTTCCTCGCGGTTTGTTTTTGCCAGTTGATCGTACCGACATGCTCGAACTTCTGACTCAACAAGATAAACTTGCCAACCTTGCGAAAGACATCGCTGGCCGTGTTTACGGTCGTCAACTCGTTATTCCTGAGCCTCTTCAAGAAAACTTCCTTGCTTATATTAAACGTTGTCTCGATGCAGCAAACCAAGCACAGAAAGTCATCAATGAGCTCGATGAGTTATTGGAAACTGGATTTAAAGGCCGTGAAGTAACACTTGTGGCTGAGATGATCCATCAACTGGATGTGATTGAAGATGACACCGATGCCATGCAGATTCGCCTGCGCCAACAACTGATGGCGATTGAATCTACCATGAACCCAATCGATGTGATGTTCTTATACAAAATTTTTGAGTGGGTAGGTGGTATTGCCGACCAGGCACAGCGCGTTGGTGCTCGTCTGGAAGTCATGCTGTCTCGTTCTTAAATCATTAAAGTTAACCAAATAACTAAGAGCACTATTTTTCGAAAAGACCACGGATTAGGCGTTGAATATTTTCCTCGCTGATGGGCTTTTCTCGTGTCAAAAAAAGCACGATTCGAATACGCTCCGCTTGTTATAAACAACTAGGTATTACGATGGATATCCTTACGAACTACGGTACTATCCTGATTATTGTTGCTGCGATCTTCGGTTTTCTCATGGCAATTGGTATTGGCGCGAACGACGTGGCCAATGCAATGGGCACCTCCGTTGGTTCTAAAGCACTGACCGTGAAACAAGCGATCATCATCGCGATGATCTTTGAATTTGCGGGCGCCTATCTGGCGGGCGGCGAAGTTACCGAAACCATCCGTAACGGTGTTATCGAAACATCTCTTTTTGCGAGCCAACCCGACGTTCTAGTCTACGGCATGATGTCAGCACTGCTGGCTGCAGGTACTTGGCTTCTTCTCGCATCTTACATGGGCTGGCCCGTGTCAACCACGCACTCCATCATTGGTGCCATCATCGGTTTTGCTTGTGTTTCTGTGGGTACAGAAGCGGTGGACTGGGGTTCAGTTCAAGGCATCGTGGGCAGTTGGATTGTGACACCGGTAATCTCTGGTATCTTTGCTTACATCATCTTCGTCAGCGCACAACGCCTGATTTTTGATACCGAAGACCCGCTATTCAACGCGAAACGCTTCGTCCCTGTGTACATGTTCATCACCACCATGGTGATTGCACTGGTAACCATCAAGAAAGGTCTTAAACACGTGGGTCTGCACCTCTCTAGCTCTGAAGCTTGGGTGTGCGCTGCGATCATTTCTACCATCGTGATGGTGGGTGGCTACCTGTACATTCAGAAAAAATTCGCGAACCGCGATGAAGACCGCAGCTACAGTGGCGTCGAAAGCATCTTTAGTATTCTGATGGTGATCACCGCGTGTGCAATGGCATTTGCGCATGGTTCAAACGACGTTGCCAACGCGATTGGTCCCCTATCTGCGGTTGTATCGACTGTAAGCCATCTGGGTGAAGTGACTGCGAAAAGTTCTATCGCATGGTGGATTCTACCAATGGGTGGTCTGGGCATCGTGGTGGGTCTCGCTACACTGGGTCACAAAGTGATGGCAACCATCGGTACCGGTATCACCGAGCTGACACCAAGCCGTGGCTTTGCCGCTCAGCTGGCGACTGCTTCAACCGTTGTACTCGCTTCAGGAACTGGCCTGCCTATCTCAACCACACAAACACTGGTTGGTGCGGTTCTGGGTGTCGGTTTTGCACGTGGTATCGCGGCATTGAACCTGGGCGTCGTGCGTAATATCGTGGCGTCATGGATTGTGACACTGCCTGCTGGTGCATTGCTGGCTGTGGTCTTCTTCTACGCAATTCAGGCTGTTTTCGCATAAACCGCCACGTCAGTCGTATGTAAGCGCTTTGTCATTATTGACTCAAACGCACAGAAAGGGAGGCTTTGCCTCCCTTCTTTGTTGCACCGCATGTGGAAAGTTCTTACTATTTGGCAATCAAACACAATGGCTTTTCATGCCAAACTCGTCATAACAAGGGATTTACCGTGAAAAAACTGATCTGCATGGTGCTATTCTCCATGTTGGCTGCACCAACGTTTGCACAAGACCGCTATATTGCGGACAAATTGTTTACTTACATGCACTCAGGCCCGAGTAACCAATATCGCATTATTGGCAGTATTGATGCGGGTGAGAAAGTGAAACTCATCAACACAAACAAAGAGACAGATTACACTCAGATCGTCGACGAACGTGGCCGCACCGGTTGGGTAGAGAGCCGTTTCGTAACACGCGATGTGAGCATGGCGGTGCGCCTGCCGCAACTGGAAAAAGAACTGACTGACGTGAAGAGCAAGCTGGCGAATGCTCGTCAAAATGCCGATAGCGAAAAGGCCGGTCTGGTTGACTCTCTGGAAGTGCGTAACAAACAGATTGCTGAGCTAGAAAAGAACTACAGCGACATCAGCAAACAGCTGACCGCCTCACAAAGCGAAGTGCGTGAGCTGCGCGCCAAGCTAGACACGCAAAAAGAAGACCTGCTGCTGAAATACTTCATGTACGGTGGTGGTGTTGCAGGGGGCGGCCTGCTATTTGGCTTGGTTCTGCCACACATTATCCCTCGTCGTAAACGCAACCCGGCGGGTTGGGCATAAGCCTGATGTAAAAAACGGTCACTTCGCAGTGACCGTTTTTTTATCCGCGCCAATCGTAAAGCGCTGGAATTTCTATCTGCTGATTTCTAAACCGCACAATGGTGCTTTGCGGTTTGATTGCCACTAACTGCACCTCATCCCCCATCTTATCTCCTTCGTGATACTCGACGCCGTTGACTTTGATCCACCGCTTCACCGCATTGCTGGCGTACACGTGAGTTTGAAAGTTCATCGCTGGTAATCTCCCCGTCAACTCATCGCTGTGTTGCACCAAGGGAAGCGCTTGCGCTGTCGATACCTCTGGTGCGCTGTGGTCTGCTTCATGATTGGCTTTAAGAATCGATTCCACTCTGGCGGCCATTTCAGGCGACAGCTGACTGAGATCCAATTCACTCAGCGCCATCTGGCTCTGCTGCTCGACCTGTGCGTTCGAACTCGGCGCCGACTTGGCTGTCACGACTGTCGCCGTGGATTGAATCGGCTGACGCTCTTGGGCTGCAGTGTTGGTATTTCCTTCGGCGCGTTCAGGTTGCGCCTTGTTCGATTCAGTCTGATTTAGCGCAACATTCGCCACGTCATCAAACTCGGATGCCTCACCAAACTTGGATTCCTCATCAAATCTGGGCACCTCAACATGGGTGCGAATGAGCGGGCCAAAGTCGGGATACGCCAATTGCTGATATGGCGCCGCCACATCAATCACCGCTGGCGGGGTGGCGGCCTGCTGCGCAATCGCAAGTTGCTGGCGTTCAATTCCTTGGTAACCGAGCACAGCAACCGTGGCCAAGCCTGGCAGTGTAAGCCACAAGGCGTGATACCAACGAAATCCTCGCAGTGGTGCGCTCGCTTGCTCCATCGGCGCCATACCCATGGCATATCCGGTGTATTGTTGATGGCTGAGCTCAGAGCGCTGCAGCGCTTTCATCACCTGAGACATTACTGCACCTCCATCAGGCGTGGGCCGTGTTGCTGCGTGAGCAAATCCAACTGACGCAACGTCTGGCGTCCGGCAATCCCATCGACTTGCATATGCTGCCAACGCTGAAAAATTTCCACTTTGCGTTTCACCTCTTGGTCATACTCGGTGACGTGGCGCTCAGGTTCGCCCAGTAAACGAGACAACTTAGCGTCTAGCAGCGTGATGACCTCGCCGCGCATGCCCGAGCGCAATGTCTGATAGAACGACGGTTGCCAGACCACGCGATACTCGCCCTGCCATAACGGCTCGATCCACTCGCGGCCAATACGCACGCGCTGCCCTTGGATCAACAGTTCAACGTCTTCGCCCTGCATGCGGTAAAGCACGGTGTAGGTGCGCAGCCCCTGCCAGTTGAGCGTCAATACCACGGGCAGATTCAATGCCGCTAAGCGTTGCCAATCCCCCATGTTCTGCTCGCACTCTAATGACGATGACGCCGAACGCTGGCAAAAACTTTCGATCACGGACGCGTCATATCCCCAAACAGCGTACAAGGCTCTCATCGCCTGCTCACGGTCGGTGGCACCTTTCAACGCATCTTCGACCGTTTTGGGGAAAACCGTCTGCTCAGACGCTTGTACGGGCGCTGGCAATGGCCACTGCTGTTGAATCATCTGGTTAAGGTATGGCGGCATCCCATAAGCGATTGCTGCCGCAAAACCAATCCCAAGGAGCGCAGACATCACGCCGACAAGCGGAAAACGTCGCGCCCTTGCCTGCCCCTGATGCTGATACACCGTCGACTGGAAACTCATGATTTGCGTACACGCTTGCTGTACCCGCTCCAAACTGAGAGTGCGTTCTCCGGCCTGATACGCGCTTTTCAATGCGGCATCGCACACCAGATTGATCAAACGCGGAATCCCATAAGTTTGCTGCGCAATCCATTTGGCGCTGCGCGCAGAGAACAAATGGCCGTCCCCACCAGCCTGTTGTAGGCGAAAACGAATGTAGTGTGCGGTTTCACTGATATCGAGCGGCAGCAAATGGTAACGCCCGGTGATGCGCTGCGCCAACTGACGCAACTGGGGCAATTGCAATTTGTATTGCAGTTCAGGCTGGCCAATCAAAAGTACTTTCAACAGCTTGCGGCTTTCAGTTTCTAAATTGGTGAGCAAGCGCAGTTGCTCCAGCACATCGGGCGCCAGGTGCTGCGCTTCATCAATCACCAGCAACACTTGAATGCCGTTGGCGTATTCATTGAGCAGAAACTGATACAGCACTTGGCTGAGTTGTTTGAGCGTCGCCTGCGCTGGGTATTTGATCGCAAACTCATCGCAAATCGCTTCGAGCAGCTCGCGCTCAGAAAAAGTGGGATTGAGAATAAACCCTGCGCGAGTCTGGGCGGGCAAGCCCGCTAAGATGGCTTTGGCGACCGTGGTTTTGCCTGTGCCCACTTCACCGGTCAACATGGCAAAGCCACCACCATCGCCCAGTCCGGCTTGAAGGTGAGCCATCGCTTCTTTATGTCGTTGACTTAAATATAAATACCGAGAATTGGGCACAATCGAGAACGGATGTTCTATCAGGCCGAAAAATTCTGGATACATGCGCTCGTCTCTTTGAATGTCATTAGGCGCAAAGTATCATTGTGACTATGATTATCCAACGCCATAAACGTAATTATTGAGGTTCCGTGGTGCAAATTTATCTCGTGGGCGGCGCAGTTCGCGACCAATTGCTTCAGCTTCCAGTATATGACAAAGATTGGGTCGTGGTGGGCAGTAGCCCAGACGCCATGCTACAAGCTGGCTTTCAGGCCGTCGGCAAAGACTTTCCGGTGTTTCTGCATCCGAAAACCCGTGAAGAGCACGCCCTAGCGCGCACGGAACGTAAAACGGGAGCGGGTTATACCGGTTTCGCCTGCCATTTTGCGCCCGATGTGACGTTAGAAGCCGATCTACAGCGCCGCGATCTTACCATCAACGCCATGGCGCAAGATCAAGACGGCACGCTGATCGACCCCTATGGTGGCCAGCGCGATCTGCATGATCGCGTGCTGCGTCATGTCTCGGAAGCGTTTGTCGAAGATCCATTGCGAGTGCTGCGGGTGGCCCGTTTTGCCGCCAAACTCGCGCACCTGGGGTTTTCCGTTGCCGATGAAACCCTGGCCTTAATGCAGCGCATCAGCGCTTCGGGTGAACTAGCGCACCTAACACCCGAGCGCGTCTGGCAGGAGTGGCACAAATCGCTGTCGACGCAAAGCCCGCATATTTTTCTGCAAGTCCTGCGTGACTGCGGTGCATTGCAGATCGTACTGCCAGAACTCGACCGTTTGTTTGGTGTGCCTCAGCCTGAAAAATGGCATCCGGAAATCGATACCGGCGTGCACACGCTGATGGTGGCCGAACAAGCAGCGCTGCTGTCGGAATCGCTCACGGTGCGCTTTGCCGCGCAGGTGCACGACCTCGGCAAAGGCGTGACGCCAGCCAGCGAATGGCCGAGCCACAAACTGCATTGTCATACCGGATTGAAGATCATCGAAGCGCTGTGTGCGCGCGTCAAAGTGCCCAATGAGTTTCGTGACTTAGCCTTGGCGGTGTGCGCGCAACATTCCAATGTTCATCGCGCAGCCGAACTTAAACCGGCAACCAAACTCAAAGTGCTCAATCAACTGGATGTCTGGCGTAAACCGCAGCGACTCGATGAAGTACTGCTGTGCTGCGAAGCGGACCATCGGGGACGTTTGGGGCTAGAACAGACCCCCTATCCACAACGGGATATCTTTCTGCGCGCGTATCGCGCCGCGCTCAACGTGGATGTGCAGCAGGTGATCGCCGCAGGCTTTGGTGGCAAACAGATTCGTGACGAGCTGGATAAGCGCCGAGTCCATGCCATTCAAAATGAAGGCTAAACGCAGAGGTTTGACGCCGAGCCCAAGCTCGAAACGACACCGCGCTAAACCCAGTGACTTAAACGCAAAAAGCCCCGCAATGCGGGGCTTTTTTAAGCGTCAACGCTAAGCTTTGAATTAAGCTTGGCCTTTCACTTCTTTCAGACCGTTGAAAGGTGCACGTTCGCCCAGTGCTTCTTCGATACGGATCAGTTGGTTGTACTTAGCAACGCGGTCAGAACGGCTCATAGAACCAGTTTTGATTTGGCCTGCTGCAGTACCTACCGCTAGGTCAGCGATAGTTGCATCTTCAGTTTCGCCTGAACGGTGAGAGATTACTGCAGTGTAACCTGCATCTTTAGCCATCTTGATTGCAGCTAGAGTCTCAGTCAGAGAACCGATTTGGTTGAATTTGATCAGGATAGAGTTAGCGATGCCTTTCTCGATACCTTCAGCAAGGATCTTAGTGTTAGTTACGAACAGGTCGTCACCAACAAGTTGGATCTTGTTGCCCAGCAGTTGAGTTTGGTGTGCGAAACCATCCCAGTCAGACTCGTCCAGACCGTCTTCGATAGAAACGATTGGGAACTTCTCAACTAGCTCTGCTAGGTAGTGGTTGAACTCTTCAGAAGTGAAGGTTTTGCCTTCGCCTTTCATGTTGTAGATGCCAGCGTCTTTGTCGAAGAACTCAGATGCTGCACAGTCCATCGCTAGAGTCACGTCTTTACCCAGAACGTAGCCAGCTGCTGCAACTGCTTCTGCGATAACTTCTAGTGCTTCTGCGTTAGATTTCAGGTTAGGAGCGAAACCACCTTCGTCACCAACTGCAGTGTTGTAACCTTTTGCTTTCAGAACTTTAGCTAGGTTGTGGAATACTTCAGAACCGATACGTACCGCTTCTTTCAGAGTTTTCGCGCCAACTGGTTGAATCATGAATTCTTGGATATCAACGTTGTTGTCTGCGTGCTCACCACCGTTGATGATGTTCATCATTGGTAGAGGCATAGAGAATTGACCTGCAGTGCCGTTCAGTTCAGCGATGTGCTCGTACAGAGGCATGCCTTTAGACGCTGCTGCTGCTTTCGCGTTTGCTAGAGATACAGCTAGGATTGCGTTTGCACCGAAGTTAGATTTGTTTTCAGTGCCATCTAGGTCGATCATGATTTGGTCAACAGTTGCTTGGTCTTTCGCATCTTTGCCCACTAGCGCTTCAGCGATAGGACCGTTTACTGCAGCGATCGCTTTCAGTACGCCTTTACCTAGGAAACGAGATTTGTCGCCATCACGCAGCTCAAGAGCTTCACGAGAACCAGTTGATGCACCTGATGGTGCAGCAGCCATACCTACGAAACCGCCTTCTAGGTGAACTTCAGCTTCAACAGTTGGGTTACCACGTGAGTCGATGATTTCACGACCTAGAACTTTAACGATCTTAGACATTAATGTTTCCTCTCATTGAATTTAAATGTCAAAACTAAACGGGTAGCCGCACAACGCAAGCCGCTACCCATATCCTTTTTTACTTCAATTCGCCGCGCTGGAACTGACCTGCAGCTTTCACAAAGCCTGCAAACAATGGGTGACCATCGCGAGGCGTTGATGTGAATTCTGGGTGGAATTGAGCCGCGACAAACCAAGGGTGAGCCGGGTTCTCAATCACTTCTACCAGTTTCTTATCAGCAGACAAACCAGACACTTTCAGACCTGCTTTTTCAATTTGTGGACGCAGGTTGTTGTTCACTTCGTAACGGTGACGGTGACGCTCGTGAATCGTAGCGCTGCCGTACAGTTCGTAAGCTTTTGAACCTTTCGCAAGGTGACACAGCTGTGAACCCAAACGCATGGTACCACCCAGATCTGACGCTTCAGTACGTTCTTCAACGTTACCTTGCTCGTCGACCCATTCGGTGATCAAGCCTACCACAGGGTATTTGGTGTCTTTGTTAAATTCTGTTGAATGTGCACCTTCCATACCCGCGACGTTGCGCGCGTATTCGATCAGTGCGACCTGCATACCTAAACAGATACCCAGGTAAGGAATGTTGTTTTCACGTGCGTATTGCGCTGCACGAATCTTCCCTTCGATACCACGATCGCCAAAGCCACCTGGTACTAAAATCGCATCAAGACCCTCAAGGATATCAGCACCTTTGGTCTCAACATCTTGAGAATCGATGTATTTAATGGTCACGCTCAGGCGGTTTTTCAGGCCTGCGTGTTTCAACGCTTCGTTCACCGATTTGTACGCATCCGGCAGTTCGATGTACTTACCGACCATACCAATCGTGACTTCACCGGTTGGGTTCGCTTCTTCGTAGATCACCTGTTCCCATTCAGACAGGTCCGCTTCTGGCGCGCTGATACCAAAACGAGTACACACCAGATCATCTAGACCTTGAGAACGGATCAGTTGAGGAATCTTGTAGATCGAATCCACGTCTTTCATGGAGATCACAGCTTTTTCAGCCACGTTACAGAACAGTGCGATTTTCTTACGTTCGTTGGCAGGGATCATGCGATCGCTACGGCAAACCAAGATATCAGGCTGAATACCGATAGACAGTAGTTCTTTCACCGAGTGCTGTGTTGGCTTCGTTTTCACTTCGCCTGCTGCAGCGAGGTAAGGAACCAGCGTCAGGTGCATGAACATCGCGTTTTCGCGGCCCACTTCGATCGCAAGCTGACGAATTGCTTCCATGAATGGCAGTGACTCGATGTCACCGACCGTACCGCCAACTTCAACGATGGCGATATCGTGGCCTTCAGAGCCAGCAATGACACGATCTTTGATCGCGTTTGTAATATGAGGGATAACCTGAATGGTTGCACCCAGGTAGTCGCCACGGCGTTCTTTACGTAGAACGTCAGCGTAAACACGACCTGCAGTGAAGTTGTTGCGCTTGGTCATTTTGGTACGAATGAAACGCTCGTAGTGACCAAGGTCTAGGTCAGTTTCCGCGCCATCTTCCGTAACGAACACTTCACCGTGTTGAGTTGGGCTCATTGTGCCTGGGTCAACGTTGATGTAAGGGTCAAGCTTCATCATGGTCACTTTAAGACCACGAGCTTCTAAAATCGCTGCAAGAGATGCTGCTGCAATACCTTTACCTAGAGAGGATACAACCCCGCCAGTAACAAAAATATAATTTGTCGTCATGTTTAACCTGAAATTGGTTGAATGAGGGAAATGGATTTCTTCTGGACGGGACGAAACTATACCAGAACCCATTTATCGCCACAACGTGAAATCTATCACACTCAGTTTTTTATTTTTTGCTTCAAATCAAAGTGAAGTTCAGGGATTTCCATTCGTTTTTATTTCACTTCCTGCGGAAGGACAACGCAACACCCTGCAAACGCCGCTACTGCGCCTTTTCTTGGCGTTTGACGGTCTCCCACATCGCATCGAGCTCTGGCAAAGAAAAGTGTTGCAGATGTTTACCTTGCGCATGAACCTGGGCTTCCACCCCTTGAAAACGACGCACAAACTTGTGATTGGCCTTCATCAGCGCCACTTCCGGATCCTTGCCCAAATGGCGCACTAAATTGACGGTCGCAAACAGCAGATCACCCAGCTCTTCTTCCACTTTCTGTTCATCCACATCGACCTGTAGCACTTCGGCCATCACTTCATCGATCTCTTCGTGAACTTTATCCACCACCGGCCCAAGCGTTTTCCAGTCAAAGCCGTATTTCGCGCACTTTTTCTGGATTTTATTGGCCTTGGATAACGCCGGTAATGAGTGTGGTATAGAGTCTAGAATACTTTGTTCGCTTTTGCCTGCCTTGGCTTTTTCTTTGGCTTTTTCCGCTTCCCAGTTGGCATTGAGCGCCGCTTCGTCGGCAAAGCTTGCGTCGCCAAACACGTGCGGATGACGGCGAGTGAGCTTCTCATTGACCGAATCCACCACATCACGAAACTCAAACAGTCCCTGCTCTTTGGCCAGTTGGCTGTAGAAAATCACCTGAAACAGCAAATCCCCCAACTCTTCCTGCAAATTCGGCCAATCTTGATTGTGAATGGCATCCACCACCTCAAACGTCTCTTCAATGGTGTGCGGCACAATGGTGTCGAAGGTTTGCTGTTGATCCCACGGACAGCCGGTTTGTGGATCGCGCAGGCTGGCCATGATGTGTTCAAGGTGTTCGATTGGATGAGGCATACGACAGATGTCCTTTTTCTAAAACCCGGTCTAAATATGAAAAAGGCGAGCAGATTATCCACTCGCCTTCAATTGATTGTGATTGGCTGCTTCGCTGATGGGCGCTTTAGGCCACCAGCACTTTAGCCAAGACGTTTCACCAGCATCACATCTTTGATCTGTTCGATGCGTTTCGAGACACGCTCAAACACTTCGACGCTGTTCACTTCCAGCTCAAAGTCCATGATGATGATTTGACGCTTGTAATCGCTGCGGCTCTTCATGGTGGTGACTTTCACTTTCTCGTTACTGAGCAAGGTGGTGATGTCTTTTAGCAGCCCCACCCGCTCCATCGCTTCGATGCGCAGCGTGATGTGGTAAGTGCCCACAAACCCTCGCCCCCATACGGTATCGATGATGCGTTCCGGCGCATGATGGCTCAGCTCTTCCAGCTGTTCACAGTCGCTGCGGTGCACGGAAATGCCACGCCCCTGTGTGATGTAGCCTTTGATTTCATCGCCCGGAATCGGCTGACAGCAGCGCGCTAAGTGGGTCATGAGGTTATCAACCCCTTCCACCACCACCGCGTCTTTGTGTGTGCGATGCGGCGCGCCAGCGGCTCTGTTTTCACCAACCTGAAGTTTTTCAAGCACCAGCTTGTCTTCTTCTTCGGCCGTTGGTTTGTTCACCAACGCATTGATGTGGTTGACGATTTGGTTGATACGCAGATCACCGCTACCCACACCGACATACAGTTCGTCGGCGGTGTTCACGTTAAATCGTTTCAGCGCGTAGGCTTCAGCGTCTTTGAGCGTGGCACCGATTTTCACCAGTTCCGCTTCCAGAATCTCACGACCCGCTTCGAGGTTTTTCTCGCGGCTCTGTTTGCGGAACCACGCGTTGATCTTGGCACGCGCACGGCCGGAATGCACAAAGCCCAGCGACGGGTTCAACCAGTCACGCGATGGGTTGGGTTCTTTGGCGGTGATAATTTCCACCTGATCGCCCATGCGCAGTTTGTGGGTGAATGGCACGATACGACCGCCCACTTTGGCCCCGATACAACGATGGCCCACTTCAGAGTGAATGTGGTAAGCGAAATCCAGTGGCGTCGCGCCCATCGGTAGATCGACCACATCACCGCGCGGCGTAAAGGCATACACGCGATCATCAAACACCTGACTGCGCAGTTCATCCAGCATTTCGCCAGAATCGGACATCTCTTCTTGCCAATCGAGCAGTTTACGCAACCACGTAATTTTCTCGTCGTAGCCACTACGGCCACTGCTGGCGCCTTCTTTGTATTTCCAGTGCGCCGCCACCCCCAGCTCCGACTCTTCGTGCATCTGCTTGGTGCGGATCTGAATCTCGATGGTCTTGCCTTCCGGCCCCAAAATCACCGTATGGATCGACTGATAGCCGTTGGGTTTCGGATTGGCCACGTAGTCGTCAAACTCACTTGGCAAGTGACGATATTTGGTGTGCACCACGCCCAGCGCCGCGTAACAATCTTGCAGTTTGTCGGCGATGATGCGTACCGCGCGCACGTCGAACAGTTCGTCAAACGCGAGGTTTTTCTTCTGCATCTTGCGCCAGATGCTGTAGATGTGTTTCGGACGGCCGCTCACTTCCGCGTTAATGCTGGAGACGCTCATCTCGTTACGCAGATCGTTGACGAAATCACGAATGTACTGCTCGCGCACAATGCGGCGCTCAGAGAGTTGCTTGGCGATTTGTTTGTAGGTATCCGGCTGCTGATAGCGGAAAGCGTAATCTTCGATTTCCCATTTGAGCTGACCAATGCCCAAGCGGTTTGCCAGCGGCGCGTAGATGTTGGCACACTCTTTCGCGGCCGCGCGGCGAACGTCATCTGGCTGATCTTTCACTTCACGCAGGTTACAGATGCGTTCAGCCAGCTTGATGACCACGCAGCGAAAATCATCCACCATCGCGAGCAACATGCGGCGCACGTTATCGACCTGCGCCGAGGCTTCGCTGCCTTGGACCGTGACATTCAACTGGCCGATGGCGGCCATCTCTTCCACGCCGTTGATCAGCTTAATGATCTCTTTGCCGTAATGTTCTTCCAGCTCTTCACGATCCAGTAAGCCGCTGGTCGCAATTGGAAACAGCACCGCCGCCACCAATGTGGGGCGATCCATCGAGAGCGTGATCAGAATTTCGATCATCTCGCGACCGCGCCACAACAAAAGTGGCCCCTGAGGGTTGCCTTCCAGCAGATGCTCGCACTGGCGATACACCTCGGTCAGCTTCGCGGAGGTTTTTGGCTCCTGGTGCAGACTAGAAATCCATTTTTCTAGCTCAAACTGTTCGTCTGGGTTTAAGTGTGCGCTACGTACCGCAACCATGGGATTATCCTAATTCTTATATTTTGTGGTATTCGACTCCCTTCCGCTCCCGGAAGTTCGACGCTTACCGATTTTTTACAAACAAAGCCATCGATTCCAGATGACTGGTATGAGGGAACATATCAAGCATTCCCAATTTCACCAACTGGAATCCCTGGCTCAGCAAGCTTTGGCTGTCACGAGCAAGCGTAGCAGGATTACACGAGACGTAAACCACGCGTTTGGCACCCAAAGCTGCCAACTGGTCAACAATCCCTGCCGCACCGGCTCGGGCCGGGTCGAGTAGTACTTTATCAAATTTTTCCGCTGCCCACGTCTCGCCAGTCATATCTTGTTCCAAATTCGCCTGATAAAACGAGACGTTATGCAGATCATTGCGCGTGGCATTGGCCTTGGCTCGCTCGACCATGTCGTCAATCCCTTCAACACCCACGACCTGTTTGGCAAGCTTAGCCAGTGGCAAACTAAAGTTACCCAAACCACAGAACAGATCTAACACGCGCTCCTCGGGGGTAACCGCCAACCACGCCAGCGCTTGGGCAACCATGGCTTGATTAACCTGCTGATTGACCTGAATAAAGTTGCTGGGCAAAAACGGAATCGTCACCCCCGCTTCACCATAGACGGCGCCGTCACCGCAAACGTGCTCCAGTGACTCGCTGCTGGGCATGCGATACAGCGTGAGGTCGTGCTGAGCGGCAAACGCCGCCAATGCGCTTTGGTCTTTGGCGGCCAGTGGCGCCAGATGACGCAGCACCAACACGCGCGTGTTGTCGGCTTTGACCAATTCAACGTGACCCAATTGCTCCGGATGCGCAAAGCCGCTCAGCAATGCGTGCAGCGCTGGCAACAGAGCATTCAAGCTTGGTTCGAGCACCGCACAGTCGGTGACGGTGACAATGCTCTTGCTCTGCTTGCGACGAAAACCAAACTGCAGCTGCTGCGTTTTTTTATCCCAAAGCAGGCTCAGGCGCGCGCGGCGGCGATAACCGGTATCGCAAGCACTCACCGGCGGCGACAACGCCAGTTGCTGACCGGCAAATTTAGCCATCAGTTGGCTGAGCGCCTGTTGCTTGTGTTCAATTTGCGCAGCGTGCGCCAGATGCTGTAAGTCGCAGCCGCCGCACTCGGCGTAATGCGGGCAAAACGGCGTGACCCGTTGCGCGCTGGGTTTCAGCACCTTAATCAGCTTGGCGCGAGCAAACTTACTTTTGCTTTCGGTCAGTTGCATCAGCACGTCTTCACCGGGCAACGCGCCCTCAATGAACACCGGTTTACCGTCGTGATACGCAATGCCTGCGCCTTGATGATCGAGTTTCGTCACCGCGACGGATTGGTGTTTCTGATTGAGGGTGGTTTTCTTTTTCGGTTGGAAAAAACGTGCCATGCTCTGTGCCTAAGTGTGATTTATATGATGGTTTTCGCCCCAGCATCACTATTCTGCTTGGGGAAGATTGTCGAAGTTACTGTACTTGAATTAAGCTAACCGCTTATTCGAAACGTCGGCGAATCATTTTGCCGGCTATTTTCCCATATCCACACCACGATGTTTAGACAATAATGACCCGATATGGCTTACGTGCGCGCGTAATTACTCTCACTCTGGCTCCGACCTTGATTATCGGGCTGCTGCTCAGCGCTCTGTTTTCGTTCAACCGCTATCACGATCTGGAAACGCAGGTCCTCAATGCCGGGGCGAGCATCATTGAACCGCTGGCGATTGCCAGTGAAGATTCGCTGAAAAATCAAAGTCGTGAATCCGTGCGTCGCATCATCAGCTACGCGCACCGCAAGAATTCGAAATTTGTTCGCAGTATCGCCGTGTTCGATGCGCGTCATGAGTTGTTCGTGACCTCGAACTTCCACCCGAATTTCGAAGCACTGATGTACCCGAAAGACAAACCGATTCCGGTGCTCAGCAGCTCGCAACTTGACGACAACACCCTCATTCTGCGCACCCCCATTTTGGCTGAAGGCCGCTTGGTTGAAGACAGCCTCAACGCGCAATCGACCCCAGTGCTGGGCTATATCGCGATTGAGCTCGACCTCTCATCGCTACGTTTGCAGCAATATCAGGAAATTTTCTCCGCTTGCTTGGTGCTGATCATGGGCCTGCTGCTCTCGGGCGTGTTTGCTTTCCGCTTGATGCACGATGTGACGCGCCCCATCACACACATGAAGAACATGGTCGATCGCATTCGTCGAGGCCACTTGGATGTGCGGATTGAAGGCAAAATGCACGGCGAGCTGGATTCGCTGAAAAAAGGCATCAACGCAATGGCGGTGTCGCTATCGGAATACCACGTGGAGATGCAACACAGCATCGACCAAGCCACCTCTGATTTACGTGAAACCCTAGAGCAGCTCGAGATTCAAAACGTCGAGTTGGACATCGCTAAAAAACGTGCGCAAGAAGCCGCGCGGGTGAAATCGGAATTCTTGGCCAACATGTCGCACGAGCTGCGCACTCCGCTCAACGGCGTGATTGGCTTTACCCGTCAGATGCTGAAAACCCAATTGACCAACAGTCAGGCCGATTACCTGCAAACGATTGAAAAATCGGCCAACAATCTGCTGACCATCATCAACGACATTCTCGACTTTTCGAAACTAGAAGCGGGCAAACTGGCGCTGGAAAACATTCCATTTGAGTTCCAAGAAACGCTGGAAGAGGTGGTTAACCTGCAAGCCACCAGCGCGCACGAGAAAGGCTTGGAAATCACCCTGAAAGTGGATCCGAAGATCCCGGCCGGTTTGGTGGGTGACCCGCTGCGCATTCAACAAGTTCTGACCAACTTGGTCGGCAACTCGATCAAATTTACCGAACGTGGCAACATCGACATCAGCGTCGAAATGCGCTCGCAGCGTGATGATGTGGTGGAGTTGCAATTTATGGTGCGCGACACCGGCATCGGGATTTCCGAGCGTCAGCAAGCGCAGCTATTCCAAGCCTTCAGTCAGGCCGACGCCAGTATTTCTCGCCGCTACGGCGGCACCGGGCTGGGCTTGGTGATTACTCAGAAACTGGTCAGTCAGATGGGTGGCGAAATCAGCCTGACCAGCCGACTGCACCAAGGGTCTACTTTCTGGTTTACCCTGCGCCTGCACATCACCGAAATGCCGATGAGCGACTGGCTGGATCCAAAAGCGCTGAGCCAAAAACAGTTGCTATTGGTGGAACCGAACATGCAAGCGGCATCGATTGTGCAGCAATTGCTGGTACAAGCGGGCCTGACGGTGACATACCGCTCAGCGATGCCGGAAGAGTCGGATCACTTCGATTATGTACTGCTCAACCTCGCACCAAGCAAAGAGACCGATGTCGAGTTGGTGGAACAGTGGGTGCAGCGCTCGATTGGCATTTCATCACACGTGATTATCGGGACGCCAAGTACCGAGCTGGCGCTGGCCGACCTGCTGATGAAGCAGTATCCGGTGCAGTGCATTACCAAGCCGCTGTCGCGTAAGAAACTGCTGCAAACCCTGATCGCCCATCAACCTGTGGTGATCGACGCGCCCGCTCAAGCCGTGCCAGTGAAACAAGACAAGATGCCACTCACCGTAATGGCGGTCGATGACAACCCGGCCAACCTGAAACTGATCACAGCACTGCTGCAAGAGCGCGTCGAGGCGGTGGTCTCCTGCACCAACGGCCAAGATGCGATTGAGCAAGCGCGCCAGCGTCATTTTGATATCATTTTGATGGACATTCAGATGCCGCACATGGATGGCGTGACGGCGTGTAAGGCAATTAAACAACTGGAACTCAATCAGAATACGCCCGTGATTGCCGTCACCGCCCATGCGATGTCTGGCGAACGTGATCGCCTGCTGAAAGCAGGCATGGACGATTACCTCACCAAACCGATCGAAGAGCATATTCTGCAACAGGTTCTGGTGCACTGGAGCCCTGATTCGCTGCGACACGATGTCGACAAGCTGGAGCTGCCCGAGCCGATTGCCTTTGATGCCACCGCCATCCACCGGGAAGAGCCGGAACACAGTAACATCATCGTTGACTGGCAGGCGGCGCTCAAACAGGCGGCCAATAAGGAAGACTTAGCACGCGAGATGCTGAGTATGCTGGTCGAGTCGATTCCGGAAGTGAATCAGGTGGTGGCCATGGCGCTCGAAGACGATGAATATTCGATTGCCGATCTGCTGCATCACGTCCACAAACTGCACGGCAGTTGTTCGTACAGTGGCGTCCCTCGCTTGAAAAAAGTATGTGCCACGCTGGAGCAAACCCTGCGCTCAGGCGCCAGCATCAGCGATGTCGAGCCGGAATTGTTTGAACTGCAGGATGAGATGGACAAGGTCATCGCCACCGCGCAACCTTACTTAACCGAGCAGCCTGAGTAGAGGGCTGCGACCGCAAACAAAAAAAAGAGGTGCTTAGCACCTCTTTTTTATTGTTGCGATAGCGTTCTGCTTCACGCTTCGAGGATCACCGTCGCCACCGCATAATGGCGCTCGTCCGAAATGGTCAGATGCACCGACACTACGTGACTGCGCTGCGCCAGCTCCGCCGCTTTACCACTCAAGCGAAGCAGTGGCTTGCCCTGCTCATCATTGCTGATGGCAAAATCTTGGAAACTCACGCCCTGCGCGATGCCCGTCCCCAAAGCTTTGGAAGCGGCTTCTTTGGCAGCAAAACGCTTAGCCAGATAACGCCCTTGTTGCTTGAGGCCATCGAACTGCGTGAGTTCTTGCGCCGTCAGAATGCGCTCAGCAAACGCGCGGCCGCTGCGAGCGAGCGCTTTTTCAATGCGCTCAATTTCTGCGATGTCTGTGCCAAGTCCAACAATCATGCGAATTAACGACGTGCGTCGTCCATCACGGCTTTCATGTCGGCAACCGCTTTCGACAATCCATCAAACACCGCGCGACCAATGATCGCATGGCCGATGTTGAGTTCGTAGATTTCCGGAATCGCCGCAATCGCCGCCACGTTGTGGTACGTCAGGCCGTGACCTGCGTTGACCATGATGCCTTGATCAGCCGCGTAGCTTGCTGCCGCTGCAATTTTCTTCAACTCGTTTTGTTGGTCCACTTCGCACGTTGCATCGGCATAATGGCCCGTGTGCAATTCGATGAATGGCGCGCCACACGCTTTCGCCGCGTCGATTTGTTCGCGGTCGGCGTCAATGAACAGCGACACTTTGATGCCCGCAGCAGTCAGTGTTTGCGTCGCGGCTTTAACTTTCTCCAACTGACCCATCACGTCAAGGCCACCTTCAGTGGTCAACTCTTCACGCTTTTCCGGCACCAGACACACAAACTCTGGTTGCGTTTGCAGCGCAATCTCAACCATTTCATCGGTCACGGCCATTTCTAGGTTCATTCGAGTCTGAATCGTTTCACGCAGAATGCGTACGTCACGGTCCAGGATATGGCGACGGTCTTCTCGCAGGTGAACGGTGATACCATCCGCTCCCGCGCGCTCCGCAATTTCAGCCGCGTGCACAGGATCCGGATATTTGGTGCCGCGTGCGTTACGCAAAGTGGCGACGTGGTCGATATTCACACCTAAAAGAATTGAGCTCATTTTCCTACACTCCGTGCTCTGGGTTGCATTGCTTGCCGGAACAATTCCCGGCTTTTTAAAGGTTTACCGCCAAGATACGGCTTTAAGGCAATGCGTGTAAAGCGTTTTGCCGCCTGCAGTTGTTCTTTGGTGGTAAAGCGGCGTTCGCTGATCGCAATCAGTTCATTGCCAAGAAATGTCAGGTTATCGCGCCGCACCGACGCAATAAAGCCTTTTTGCTCGCGGTAACGATAGGTCATCGCCGGGTCTACCGGCTCCCCCGTTCCCGCGCAATGAAGAAAATCGACGCCATACCCAAGTGACGACAGCAGCGCCAACTCAAAACGGCGCAGCGGTGGTTCAGGGTTATCGCTTTGTGCCAGCTCAGTCAGGGCAAACAGGTAATCATGAAACAGGCCCGGCGACGGCACTTCCGGCGCCAAGACGCGGCCAACCAATTCGTTGACGTACATGGCTGAATAGAGGTGAATGCCGGTCAGTGGCAGTCCGAGGCTGATCGCTTCGGCTTGGCGCAGCGTTTTCATCGAACTGTTGCCCGACCATTTGAGCAACAGTGGCGTAAACGGCTGCAAGGCCCCTTTGAGGTTGGAGCGCTTGCTACGCGCGCCTTTGGCGAGCAGCGTCAGTCGTCCGTACTCTTCGCTGAACACATCCAGAATCAGGCTGGTTTCGCTATACGGACGCCGATGGAGCACAAAGCAGCGTTGTAGACCGTCTGACATAGTGGGCAATCCGTTCTCGCAGTGGGCAAAGCGTCAATAAAACACTGGCCCCATAACGGAGCCAGTGCAGGAGAGATTATAGGTCGTCGATGTAACCCAGTGAGCGCAGCGCACGTTCGTCGTCCGCCCAGCCCGATTTCACCTTCACCCAAGTTTCCAGATACACCTTGCGGCCAAACAGCTCTTCCATATCCAGACGCGCTTGGCTGCCGATGGTTTTGATCTTTTCACCTTTGTTACCAATCACCATTTTTTTCTGGCCGATGCGTTCCACCAGAATCAGGGCGTTGATATGGAAACCGTCGGTGTCCGGATTGTAGTCAAAGCGTTCAATTTCCACGGTCACTGAGTAGGGCAACTCTTCACCGGTGAAACGCATCAGTTTTTCACGAATGATTTCTGATGCCATAAAGCGCTGTGAGCGGTCGGTGACGTACTCTTCCGGGAAATGGTGTACCGCTTTTGGCAGGTGATCGCGCACGTGCTTGCGCAGCACCTCAACGTTCTTGCCAAGCTTGGCGGAAATTGGCACTACATCGACGAAGTCCATCTTGTTCGACAGCTCCATCATGTGCAGCATGACGTCGTTGCGGTCTTTGACGTTATCGACTTTGTTGACACACAGTACGACCGGGAAGTTGGCATTCTTCAGCTTATTCAGCACCATCTCATCATCGGCGGTCCAGTGCGTGCCTTCCACGACAAAAAACACCAGATTCACGTCGCTGAGCGAGCTGCTCGCCGCACGGTTCATCAGGCGGTTGATGGCGCGTTTTTCTTCAATATGTAGCCCCGGTGTATCGACGTAAATCGCCTGATAATCACCATCGGTATCCACACCCATAATGCGGTGACGCGTGGTTTGTGGTTTGCGCGACGTGATCGAAATCTTCTGGCCGAGAATGTTATTCAGCAGCGTTGATTTCCCCACGTTCGGACGACCCACGATCGCCACGAAACCGCAGTGTTGATTGTCGGGTGAAGATGAACTTTCACCACTGGATGCAAAATATGCATCGATATCGAATTCTTGATCAGACATTTGTCAATTGCTCTAGTGCCGTTTCCGCAGCCGCTTGTTCTGCCTTGCGGCGGCTCGTACCTTTACCGATCACAGGCGCTCCGATGCCTGCAATGTCACACGCGACAGTGAATTCCTGATTGTGTGCTTCACCTTTAATATTAGTCACAGTGTAGACAGGCAGCGGTTTTCTTCTGCCTTGAAGGAATTCCTGCAAGCGCGTTTTCGGGTCTTTTTGCGAAACGCCCGGCTTAATCGCTTCCAGACGAGACTGATACCAGCTCAGCACTGTCGCGCGCGCCACTTCGATATCGCTATCGAGATAGATCGCACCGATAATCGCTTCTACTGCATCGGCCAAAATTGAATCACGACGGAAACCGCCACTTTTCAACTCGCCTGGACCTAATTTTAAGTAATCTCCTAGGTCGAATTCACGGCCCAGTTCTGCAAGCGTATTTCCACGCACGAGAGTGGCTCGCATGCGACTCATGTCGCCTTCGTTCACTTTCGGAAAACGATGGTAAAGATCATCTGCAATGACAAAACTTAAAATTGAATCGCCCAGAAACTCAAGACGTTCATTGTGTTTACCATTGGCGCTGCGGTGTGTCAGCGCCAAAGAGATAAGCTCAGCATTGTTAAACTGATAGCCAAGCTTAGTTTCTAGTCTACTAATTGGAGAATTCATACTCTCTCGATGTGTTGCGATCAGCGCTCGCTGACCTAGTTAATACCACCAATGCGGTTAAAACGCACACCAGTTGGAATCCAAGCCGGTAGCACGCTGTCTGACGCACGATCAAACTCAAAGCTGATCCAAATCGCCACCGCTTTACCGACTAAGTTTGCTTCTGGAACAAAGCCCCAAAAACGGCTGTCAGCACTGTTGTCACGGTTATCACCCATCACAAAGTAGTGCCCTTGTGGAACCACCCATTCGTTCACGCCACGGCGCGGTTGATAGTCGTTGACGTTATCAATACGCAGCGGGTTAATCAGAATGTTGTGCTTCACTTCACCCAACTGCTCATCAAGCTGAATCAGGGGGATGTTATTTTGAATGAACGGACTCTCCACCACGTTGGAAAGCTTCACTTGTTTGCATTGCGCTTCGCCTTTGGGCTGAATGCACACTTCTTTGGCGCTGCTGTAACGCACGGTATCGCCCGGCATGCCGACGACACGTTTAATGTAGTCAACACTTGGCTCTTTCGGGTATTTGAACACCACAATGTCGCCACGATGCGGTTTGCCCGTTTCGACCAATTGTGTCCGCCACACTGGATCTTTCAGACCGTAGGCGTATTTCTCCACCAGAATGAAATCGCCCACCAGCAAGGTTGGCATCATCGAACCCGATGGAATCTGAAACGGTTCAAATACAAATGAACGCAGCACCAGCACAAACGCAATCACAGGGAAAATCGACACCGCGTTTTCCACCCACCACGGTTGTGGATGAATTTTCGCCGTCAATGAGGCATCAATACCGTGGGTTTCACTTTGCAGTTGCGCCATTTTTGCTTGACGCTTCTTCGCCCACACCCATTTTTCCAGTGCCCAAATGACACCTGTCACGAGTGTGAAGATGACCAGAAAGAGTGAAAATGTATTCGCCATTGACTTCCCTTATCTAAAAATACGAAAAGTGAAAGAGCCGAGACCCTTTCACTTGAGAGTTAATGCAAGCAACTGACCGTCACCGATAGAGTTTAATCTTTGCCTACGTGAAGAATGGCCAAGAACGCCTCTTGAGGAAGCTCAACGTTACCGATTTGCTTCATGCGTTTCTTACCTTCTTTCTGTTTCTTCAACAGTTTCTTCTTACGGCTCACGTCACCACCGTAACATTTCGCCAGAACGTTTTTACGCAGCTGTTTCACCGTAGAACGCGCGATGATGTGGTTACCAATCGCCGCTTGAATCGCGATATCAAACATTTGGCGAGGAATGAACTCTTTCATCTTCTCAACCAGCAGACGACCACGTGACTGAGACTGATCTTTGTGCGTGATGATCGCCAATGCATCCACTTTGTCGCCGTTGAGCAGTACGTCGACACGTACCATGTTCGACGCCTCAAAACGCTGGAAGCCGTAATCGAGTGACGCATAACCGCGAGACGTTGATTTCAGACGGTCAAAGAAATCCAAGACCACTTCAGCCATCGGAATATCATAGGTCAATGCCACTTGGTTCCCGTGGTACACCATATCGACCTGAATGCCGCGTTTTTCGATACATAAGGTAATCACGTTACCCAAGTAATCGGCTGGCACCAGAATGTTACAGCGCGCAATCGGCTCACGAATTTCTTCAATATCGTTAATGGCCGGCAGTTTGGCCGGGCTATCCACGAGCATCAGTTCTTTGTCGGTTTTCAGAACTTCATACACAACGGTTGGTGCCGTGGTGATCAGATCCAGATCGTATTCACGTTCCAGACGCTCCTGAATGATTTCCATGTGCAGCATGCCAAGGAAACCACAACGGAAACCAAAGCCCAGTGCGGCCGACGTTTCTGGTTCGTAGAACAGCGAGGCATCATTCAGGCTCAATTTGCCCAGTGCATCACGGAACGCTTCGTAATCATCAGACGACACCGGGAACAGACCCGCGTAAACCTGAGGTTTCACTTTCTTAAAGCCCGGCAGTGGTTTGTCACAGCCGTTCTTCGCCAGCGTCAGGGTATCGCCCACAGGCGCGCCGAGAATGTCTTTAATACCACACACAACCCAGCCCACTTCACCCGTTTCGAGATCGTTCGTGTCGACTTGTTTTGGTGTGAAAATACCCAAGCGATCCACACCCCAAACCTGGCCAGTGCTCATCACTTTGATCTTGTCGTTTTTCTTCAGCTTACCGTTTTTGATACGTACCAACGACACCACGCCCAAGTAGTTATCGAACCACGAGTCGATGATCAGGGCTTGCAGGGGTGCATCAGGATCGCCTTCTGGCGCTGGAATCGCAGACACGATTTTTTCCAGCACTTCATCCACGCCCACGCCGGTTTTGGCTGAACAACGCACCGCATCGATCGCATCGATGCCGACGATGTCTTCAATCTCTTCAGCCACACGTTCAGGTTCTGCGGCAGGCAGGTCAATCTTGTTCAAGATTGGCACCACTTCCAGATCCATTTCGATCGCGGTATAGCAGTTTGCCAAGGTCTGAGCTTCTACGCCCTGACCTGCGTCGACCACCAGCAGTGCGCCTTCACACGCCGCTAGAGAACGGGACACTTCATACGAGAAGTCCACGTGTCCAGGAGTGTCGATGAAGTTAAGTTGGTAGGTTTCGCCATCTTTTGCATGGTAATCGAGAGTCACACTCTGCGCTTTGATGGTGATGCCACGCTCACGTTCAAGATCCATGGAGTCCAGAACTTGCTCGGCCATTTCACGGTCGCTTAATCCACCACAGACTTGGATTAAACGGTCAGATAGGGTCGATTTACCATGGTCAATGTGGGCGATAATCGAAAAGTTACGAATGTGCTTCATAGGTTTGGGATGACTAAACTCTTACTAATTAGGACATAAGAAAGGCCGCATCTGGCGGCATTTCATTCAAGTTGGCCGATTCTACCCAATTTCGTTGGGGTTCGCACCATAATTTAGGCGATGGGTTGCCCAAGCACGCGCAGCAGAACCACCTCTTGTGCAGAGCGTTTCTCCAGTTGTGTCGAACCCCGTTTGGCCATCGCGATGCCTAATCCAATAAACAGCAGCGAGGTAAGAATGATGATGCCCTCCCCCATGCCAAGCAGCGGAGCTAACCACGCGTCCGCTAACCAAGCGCCGAGGATCATCATCAGCAACGGCACCAGATACACCAGCGCGGCCGATTGCAGCAGGCTTTTCTCAGGAAAACCAATTTCAACCACCTGGCCTTGCTCTACTTTTTTATCGGTATCCAATTGCCAGAACAGCGCTTTATTACCCACCGCTTTGGAGACAATGCCCGTGCCACAACTTTTTGAAGACGCACAACCGCTGCAACTGGTTTGTTGCTCGCAACTGAGTTCAACATGATAGCCGTGTTTTTGGCTGGCAACGGCGGTCACGGTGGCTAAGGCGGTCATCATGGTTTAGGCGCTCCGTCGGTATGGAACACCACAGACTGAGCGATGCGTTTGGCAGTATCAGGCGGAATGTCGCCCACCACCGAGATTTCGCTGTCGCCTTTCACAAAGCTGTGCAACGTGCGGCGGCCTTGGCGAACCAACTGACCTTTGAGTGAATAGTTGTCACTGGCAGAGACGTACACCGAGAAACTAAATAGCCCATCCGAGAACATTTGGCTTTCCACCAAGCGTTCGGTAATCGCCATGCGGTAACGGTTCAATTCCAATGGTTTAAAGCCTTCCGGCGTCCAACCCACCGACCAAAACGTGTCGGTAATATTGCCTTTCGGCAGCGACAGGACTTCTGGCAGTTGGACTTTGTTCAGCCCAGACATCAGCTCCGCCAGTTTGTCACTGATGGAGTAAGAAATGGTGCGGTATTGCTCCAGCACTTCCCCATCACGATCCACCAGATCGGCGCGCAACGGCAGGTTACTGTGCTCGTCGACCCACAACACATAGGAGTAACGCAGGCCATCTTTCGGCACGATACGCAGCACTTGGCATGCCGCGCCCGCTTCACGGGCTCGACCCACTTTGACGAAATCGTAATATTGGCTGAGCTCATTCACATCGCTGTTGAGCATCGGAATGGTCGGGGCGACCATGTTGCCCGATTCGATAGTAAAGGGCTCAACTCCCGGCTCAACATAACTGACCTCGTTGCCGCGACGAATCACTTCGCGCACCGGACCGCTGAGGTACACCAAGTGAGCCAACTGTTGATCGTTGGCTTCACGCGCATGACGATACAACAACGGTTCAATGCTGTTTTTCTTAATCAGGATATAAGACAGTTCATAATTGAGATGCTGACTGGCATCGTTCATTTGATGCAACAAAGCCTCTGCAGACTCTTCCTCTGCAAAGGCTGGATTGATGCTCAAACTGAACAGTGTCAGTGCACTGATCAGAAATTTCTTCATTCAACTACCGGTTCGACTGGATCGGAATGAGAGCCTAAGTTCTCACTGTTCAATCTTAATTGAAGTTCATAGTCTTGCAGCAACGCATTCACACGGCGACGTTGTTCTTGCACGTTCGCTTCATTGCTGTGGCGTTCAACAGATTCGCGCGTCAGGCTAACAGGTTCTGCACTGCCTGAAAACGGAATCGTTTGAAGCACTGGCAATTGATCTTGCTGTGGCGTCGCACCATCGGTGCCACCATATTGCTGAACGCCCAAAATTACCGCTAAAGATACGCAAGCCGCGACCGCGACTTGACCAAACTGGGATAACCAAGCCGGTAACTGACGACGCGCTTGCTCAGGCTTAGGCTGAGACTCAATGCGAGCTTGGTTGATATCGGTAATATGGGTCGTGGCAGTGCTAAACGTCGAATGCGCCGGTTCATTTTCCAACGCGAGTGCGACACTTTCAGCGATATTCCATTCTGGTCGCTCAGGCGCCTCACCACGCAGCACATCACCAATCAGATGGTAATTTTTCCACGTGTCGAGACCGTCGCGGTCGCTGGCCAATTCTTGAATTAGCAGCTTATCGACCAGTTCTCCATCCATGAGCGCTGAAAGTTTCTCTTTGTCAGCCATTATTTTCACCATTGTTGTTGCTCGTTAGCGCTATAAAAGAGGTTTAATTCTTTTTTCTACCGCCTCACGAGCACGGAAGATACGAGAACGCACCGTACCTACGGGGCAATCCATGACTTCAGCGATGTCTTCATAGCTTAAGCCTTCTAGCTCTCGCAATGTCATCGCGGTTTTCAAATCTTCAGGCAACGCTTCTATCGCACTAAACACCGCCTGCTTTAACTCTTTGGACAGCGTAATGTTTTCTGGGTTCGATATTTCTTTTAATGCGTTGCCGCTTTCGTAAAATTCAGCTTCTTCAGCATCAACATCGCTTGCCGGCGGACGACGGCTTTGTGCCACGATGTGATTTTTTGCAGTATTAACAGCAATACGGTAAAGCCAAGTGTAAAACGCACTTTCGCCGCGAAAAGTCGGAATCGCACGGTAAGCTTTGATAAAGGCTTCCTGCGCAACATCCGCCACATCTCCTGAATTGCTCACATACCTGGAAATAAGATTGCAGACCTTGTTTTGATATCTCAGTACCAAAAGATTAAACGCTTGCTTATCTCCGTTCTGAACTCGCTCAATCAACACTTGATCGGTCAGCTGCTCGTTCATTCGAGCGGTTACTCCTATTGTTATATTCCGTACCTTCTCAGATATGGACTCTAATGATGCAAAATGTTGCCTTGACACCACTGCCTACATGAGCACTATTGTGACTCAGCCGCGCAGGGAAAGTTCAATTCTGTGTGAATTTTTTTACCATTCACCCACCGCATTGTGATGTAATCTAGGTTCCTGGAAATCTCCCTGAATAGTGGGGACAGGAGTCAGAAAAGACAATAGCATTTACAATGTATTGCTTTTAGCGCGAAGATAATACCCTCAAGAGCATGTCGGTCATGCCCATCTCAACCGAACATTTTGAGGTCAATGGACTCACGTTGCATGGTTCCCTGACCATAGGTTACTCAGATGACACATTGCCCGCTCACGGCCAATGGGAACTCAGCGTGCTGTATTTTAAACTTAGAGTAGGATAACTCTAACTGGAGTTCGGGAATATAAACATTTTATGAACGCTAACCGAGAACATCAGTGCGATGTATTAGTCGTGGGAAGTGGTGCAGCAGGCTTGTCGTTAGCCCTGCGTATAGCCAAACATTGCAACGTCATCGTGCTGAGTAAAGGACCTCGCAGCGAAGGGTCGACCTATTACGCTCAAGGCGGGATTGCCGCGGTGTTTGATGAATCAGACAGCATTGATTCACACGTCCAAGATACCCTTATCGCTGGCGCAGGGATTTGCGAGCAAGAGACCGTTCGTTTTATTGCGGAGCACGCCAAAGAGTGCGTGCAGTGGTTGATCGACGGCGGCGTGCCATTCGATAAAGAAGAAGATAGCGACGAAGAAGAGCCGCGTTATCACCTCACTCGCGAAGGGGGTCACAGCCATCGTCGTATTCTGCATGCTGCCGATGCGACCGGCATGGCCGTACAAACCTCTTTGCAAGACAACGTCCACAATCATCCAAATATCACCTTGTTGGAACGCTACAATGCGCTCGATTTGATCACCGAGGATAAAATCGGTGGCCGCGCCGATAAAGTGGTTGGCGCCTATGTGTGGAACCGCAACGAAGAACACGTGGAAGTGATTCATTCGAAGTTTGTTGTCTTGGCAACCGGCGGGGCATCGAAGGTGTATCAGTACACCTCCAACCCCGATGTCTCTTCCGGTGACGGCATTGCGATGGCATGGCGTGCCGGGTGTCGCGTGGCCAACTTAGAATTTAACCAGTTCCACCCGACCTGTTTGTATCACCCAGATGCGCGAAACTTCCTGCTGACCGAAGCGCTACGCGGCGAAGGCGCTTACTTGCGTCGCCCAGATGGCTCACGTTTTATGCCCGATTTTGACGAACGCGCCGAACTGGCGCCGCGTGATGTCGTGGCGCGCGCGATTGACTTTGAAATGAAGCGTCTGGGCGCAGACTGCATGTATCTCGATATCAGCCACAAACCGGCCGACTTCATCGAAAAGCATTTCCCGATGATCTACAGCCGCTTGATGGACCTGGGCATCGACATGACCCAAGAGCCGATTCCGATTGTTCCAGCCGCGCACTACACCTGCGGCGGCGTGATGGTCAATCAGAACGGACAAACCGACCTTGAGCAGCTCTACGCGATTGGCGAAGTCAGCTACACCGGCCTGCACGGTGCCAACCGCATGGCCTCAAACTCCTTGCTGGAGTGTGTGGTTTACGCGTGGTCGGCGGCCAAAGACATTCTCAGCAAACTGAAAGACGCGCAGTTGCCCCCTAGCCTACCCGGTTGGGATGAAAGTCAGGTCACTTGCTCGGATGAAGAAGTGGTGATTCAGCATAACTGGCACGAACTGCGCCTGTTTATGTGGGACTACATGGGCATTGTGCGCACCGACAAGCGCTTGGAGCGCGCCTTACGTCGCATTCAACTGCTGCAACAAGAAACCCACGAGTACTACAGCAACTTCCGTGTGTCGAACAACCTGCTGGAACTGCGTAACTTGCTGCAAGTGGCAGAACTGATGGTGCGTTGTGCGATGCAGCGTAAAGAGAGCCGTGGCTTGCACTACACGCTGGACTATCCGGAGCTTGCAGAAGACAGCGGCCCGACGATTTTGACGCCGGATCAAGCATAACATCCAACGGGAGCGCTACAGCTCCCGTTTTAATCTCACCAACAATTGACGATATTCAACCTCTGAACAGCTATCACGCCACAACAACCAACGCAGCCCTGGCCCTTCGATGATCACAAACGCCCCCGCAAACAAACATTGCACGCGTGTGATCGCATGGCGCGCCTCTCCTATCACTAAGTAGCCGGAAAAATCGAACGCGACCTCACCACGCAGTGCTGGCGTCAACCAATGATGCAGCGGCACACGCAGGCTCATGCCAATAATGAGTAATGTAACAACAAGGGGAATCGGAGAGAGAAGTAACGCCCACAGCCCCCCTCCCCAAACAAGGATGGCGGCAATGCAGGCGTGATAAGAAGGTGTGAGGTGGAGCTTAACGCACTTTGCTGAGGTTATGAGCGACAATCTTGTCTACCATCGCGGCGTGACCAAGATTCTCGGAACGACCATGGCCCATGACCCAAGTAAACAGATCCGGATCATCACACTCAAGCAAAGACACAAAGTCTTGCTGTTCTGATTCACTCAACGTATCAAAACACTCTTCGAAAAATGGCATGATGACCACATCAAGCTCTAACATTCCACGACGACAGGCCCATTTAATACGCGCTTTTTCTTCCGCGGTGTACATCGGTTATCCTCACCTTATGATTATTTTCCGCCAAGTCTATCAAACACCGGGCTTGCTCAACTAGTAGCTCAGTCACAGTCCCTGTTCAAGCTGACAAAAAAGTTGATCCAGATTAACATAGTGGAAATTATTTCACTTAGGTGAAGGACATGAACTGGAAAACTACATTTGCTCCGCTCAGTGTCAACGCCAGCGATACGCTGCCTGAACTGATGCTCACTCATCTCGATTCTTGGGGTGCGATCACCATGGTCGGCGCTGACAAGAAAAACTACCTGCAGGGCCAAGTGACCTGTAACGTCGTCACCCTAACCGCCGATCAATCGATCTTTGGTGCACACTGTGATGCCAAAGGGAAAGTGTGGTCGGTATTTCGTTTGTTCCATCATCGTGATGGGTACGCCATGTTCCAGCCCAAATCTGCGATTGAAGCCGAACTGCGCGAACTGAAAAAATACGCCATTTTCTCCAAAGTCGAGATTGCCGAAAGCCCAGACATCGCACTCGGCGTGATTGGCACGCAGGCGCAAGCCTACATCGATCGCCTCAGCGATGCACAGGGGGATGTACGCGCGATTGACGGCGGAACAGCCGTTCGCATTAGCGAACAACGTTGGCTGCTGCTGGTCAATGAACAGACCGCAGAGCAGCTAGCCACCAACACCGACGCCACACGAGTCGACGCCGCACTGTGGACTCGTTTTGACATCGAAGACGCGATCCCCGTGATTGAACGTGCCGATCAAAACGAACACATTCCGCAAGCCGTGAACGTTCAGGCAGTCGATGGCATCAGCTTTACCAAAGGCTGTTACACCGGTCAGGAAACCGTTGCGCGCGCGAAATACCGCGGCATCAACAAACGGGCAATGTACATTGTCTCGGGCAATGTAACCACGCCACTGTCCGACAGTGACGCACACGAGATGGAACGCTCTGTGGGTGAAAACTGGCGCAGTGCGGGTCGCCTGATGGCGCACTACACCTTTGCCGATAACACCGCTATCGGTTTGATTGTGTTACCTAACAATCTGGAAGAAGGCACGGAACTACGTTTGACGGCACAACCCTCCACCCGTTGGACGATTCAACCGCTGCCTTATTCATTGGATGATGAATAACGCATTCAGCACGCCAATCACGCAGTATCTGGATGCGCAGCAGGTGCCCTATCGCCTGCTGCCGCATGCAACGCACGCCACCACCATCGAGGCGGCGGCCCGCCAACGCGGCATTGAACCCGCTCAGATGGTCAAATGCATTTTACTGCGCGATATGGGCGATCAGCTGGCCTTAGCGTGCGCGCCTGGCGATCGCAGTGTGGATCCCAAAAAAGTGCGCGCGCTGCTCCATTGGCGGCGAATGACCTGTGTGGATCTTTCGCAAGTCGAGCCCATCACGGGTTATGCCATCGGCACCGTCACCCCGTTGTTACTCAAAACACCGATGCCGATCATTTTTGATCATGCAATTTTGCAACACACGCTCGTCACCATCAGCAGCGGATCGACGTTGGCAGGCATTGCACTCGACGTAAACGATCTCGTCCACCTTTGTCGCCCTCAGTTTGCACACATTCAACGTGAATAAGTGATGCAAACCATGCAATCCATTACATGTGATCGTGATCAAGTTCTAAATTAAGATCATTTTGTTATGAATTTTTATACAATTTACAAACATAAATAGTCACAACTTTTTTTTTAGTTTACTCTCTCCTGCGTTGGTTAAAGTTCACGCAGAGGTACGACTCTGTTGATATCCTTCGCCAACAAAAAAGTGAATCCACTGATTGTTTCAGGACATCCACTTTTTGTGTAATGCATCTGTGACTATTTCGCCCGCATCTGATTGCGGGCTTTTTTTATACAAAAACATGACACCTTTTTTACCTTTTTTGCTGAAAGCCAACTATTCTTAAAACTGTCATATTGCTGTGGCTAAATAAGCGCCGTCTCAAGCCACGGAGAAGTTTTATCCACCCTATTTATTTGAGGTAAAGGTCACGCAATTATGGATATTTATCCATGAATTTGCTCAAGGCAGCACAAATATCTAATTTAGTCAGTAAACACTGCATGTATCCCTAGCTCAATCACACTATTTCCCTGGGGAATTTCTTATAATCTGCGGTGTGAAAACAACAAAGGATCGAAGTATGAGACTGTTTAAGCGCTATACGCCAGGTATGATTGCTAAACACGTAAGTCGTCTTTTTAAAGGAAGAATTTATATCTACGGGGTTGGTAAGTTTGAATTTGATAACGGCAAGCTGATATTGCCGGACCGCGCAGAACGGCGCCACTACCAAACCGTCAAAGAGGTCAACCAAGAGATCATGCGACTACGCTGCGCATACGCATAATTGACTTCACAACGATAGAATGAAAAAAGGGTTGGCCATCGCGCCAACCCTTTTGCATTGTATGGATTACGCCGTCGGCGACGTCCGCTGCGTTTTTGCCAGTTCCGGCAGATTACCTTTGAGCCCCAGTGCATATTTCATGATTTCGTCTTTCGCACCCGGCAATTGCCCTGCCAGGCGCATCCCGATACCACGAATCAATTTCTTGGCTGGGTTATTGCCTGAAAACAGATCTTTAAAACCTTGCATCGCCGCAATCATCTTCGCCGCTTCCGCTTTGCGCCAGCGCTCATACCCACGTAGGTTGCGCTTGCTGCCGATATCTTGCCCTTGGTGCCACAACGCCATCACTTCCTGCGCCAAACTCGCCGCGTCCAGCAAACCAAGGTTCACGCCTTGACCCGCCAAGGGGTGAATGGTGTGCGCTGCATCGCCGACCAACGCAACGCGCTCGACGACAAAGTCTCGGGCATAACGCATTTTAAGCGGGAACGCATGACGCTCGCCCACCACCTCGCACACGCCCAGTTTGGCGTCAAATTCCGCCGTCAGTGCTTTGTTGAACGCTTGAGCATCAAGCCCGACCAAGTGCTCGGCACGATTTGGGTCGGTCGACCACACGATCGAACTCATGTACGGATTCCCCAGCGGCAAAAAAGCCAAAGGCCCTTGAGGAGTAAAGATCTGGCGCGCGATCGATTCATGCGGTTCGGTGGTGCGCACATTCGCAACCACAGCACTGTGGCCGTAATCCCAATGCGTGAGCGGAATATCTTGTTGCTTGCGCACCCAAGAGTTGGCGCCATCAGCGCCCACCACCAACTTGGCTGTCAGCGCCTGTCCATTATTAAGCGTCAGCCACGCTTCGCTTTCGCCAATCGCTAAACTTTGGCACGTTGCCGGCATGTACAAAGAGACATTCGACTGCTGCTTCACTTGCTCCAGCAGCGCCAACTGAATCACGCGGTTTTCAACAATGTGGCCTAGATTGGGCTGCGTCAGATGGTTCGCATTGAATTCGATGCGCGCGAAACTATCTTGCTCCCACACTTCCATCGCCTGATAGGGCGCGGCGCGGCGGGCGGTGATGCCCTGCCAAGCATTGAGGTTTTGCAACATAATCTCGCTAGAACGGCTGAGCGCCGACACGCGCACGTCCGGCAACTCGCTCAATCCTTCTTGGGGTAATTTGCCTTCAATCACCGCAATTCGTAGTTCGGTATTTTTAAATGCCGCGGCGAGAGCAAGCCCGACCATGCCGCCGCCAACAATCGCAATATCCACGCTTTGCATCATAATTTCGTACCTTTTATCGATTCACCACACCCAGCGTGCGGCGCAGCAACGGAGATTTCAGCATTGGCAGATTATCCATCGCAGCCAAGCCCAGATTTCGCCCAATGCTCAACGTCAGCCAGTCGTTGGAAAACAGGTGTACCAGCGTCGACGTCAGTGTAATGGTGGCTTCGCGATCCGCTTCACGGCGCTGCCTAAACCGGTTGAGCTGCGCATAACTGCCGATCGCATCGCCGGCGGTGAGTTCTTCGGCCAGTGTTGCCACATCGCGAATGCCTAAGTTGAATCCTTGCCCCGCAATCGGATGCAGCGTTTGCGCCGCATTCCCGACAATCGCAAAGCGGTGAGAAATGTTCTGTTCACGGTAACGCAGCAACAGTGGGTAAGCACTGCGCTCGCCTGCTTTGATCAAGCGCCCTAGACGCCAGCCAAAGGCCGTTTGCAATCGCGCTAAAAACTCACTATCGCTGCATTGCATGACTTGCGCCGCCACTTCAGGAGGTAAACACCACACCAGCGACAAGCGGTTGTCACTCATCGGCAGCAGCGCCACTGGGCCGGTCGATGTAAAGCGTTCAAAAGCACGGCCTCGATGTGGCTCGCTCGCCACTACATTGGCAATGATCGCCACTTGGTTAAAGTCGTGTTCTGTGAGTGCCAATCCAATTTGCTGACAACACGTCGACACGGCGCCATCGGCCGCAACCAGCAATTGGCCTCGCAACGATTCACCGCTATTGAGTGTGACCGTCACCGCATCATTGTGACGCTCGACCGTTGAAACGCTGGCTGGGCAGAACACATGAATCGCAGCACTTTGCGCCATTTTTTCTGCGTAAATGCGGCCCACGTGTGCCAATTCAACCACATATCCCAGCGCATCCACACCAGCCGATTCGCGCGTGATATCGGTCATACCGGCATGCGAGCGATCCGACACATGAATCTGGGTGATCGGCGTGGCCACAGGGGCAATCGCTGGCCATAAAGCCAACTGGCGCAGAATACCCACCGTCCCATAAGAGAGTGCAATCGAGCGGGCATCGAACCCCGGATGCGCGTGATGATCCGTCTGATATGCTTCAATCACCGCGATGTTGAGACGCCCCTGACTCAACGTATCTAGCGCTAACGCCAACGTTGCGCCAGCCATGGCGCCACCAGCAATAATCACATCAAAAGATTTTGCCTCGCTCACTGCCGCCTCACTTAGTGAATCGTTGGTTCTGAAGCTTGTTGCGGTTTGGCGCCAAACTCTGCGTGCAGCGTCAAAACGCAAGCTTTCACATGCTCAATGACTTGCTCAAGCAATTGCGCTTGCTCGTCCATGTCATCGTCTTCATCAATGCCCAGCTTCGAGATCTCTTCCAGATCCTCTAACGCTTCTTTGGCGACGTTGGAGGCGCTTTGTACTTTCGCCCCCACCAAACCGAGGCCAGAAATAAAATGGTTCACCCATTCCGCCACGCTGTCGGCAAACTGAAAGAGCGCTTCGTCACCGTCAGTTGTTGGCAGCATCAGGGTCACTTCCAGATCCGTACTGATCAATTCTGCGTTGGTCGCGGTAAGCGTTTGCTCTGCCAGCGCCAGCACTTGCATCGGCCAGCCCATCCCATCATTGGTATAATCAAAAATCAGCGGCTGCCAACTTTTATCATTCAAACTCAAACCACCAGCCAGCATGCCGGTCAATAAGCCGTGCAATTCTGCCGGTGTGACCCCCAGCGATGCCGATTGCAGTTCGGAGGCTAAGTTTGCATAATTTGGAAACGTGTTGTCGCTCATAATGGGCTCGTCGTTGAAAAAATATGTTTAATCGTACCACTTCAACGATCCGGCGAAAATGCTCACGTCAGCAATTGTGACCAGCTTTTATGCAAATTGCCCAAGAACTGTGTTTTTGCCCAACCAAATCCAGCTTACGCGTGTGAAAAGCTTGAATCTTAGGAACGCTTTACCTATAGTTTGACCCTCGATGGTCACGTAAGCGATATCATCTTTAGTTACGCCAATAGAGTTCATTTATCATGAGTAATCAAGCGGTTGACGTTGAAATTTTAGGCAAAGTGACACGGGTTAATTGTCCGGCAGGCGAAGAAGAATCCCTGTTACGTGCCGCACAGGACCTCGACCAACGATTGAAAGATATGGCCGATCGTACTAAGGTATCGAATGAGGTAAAGCTACTGACAATCGCCGCGTTGAACATCTGTTACGAGCTGCAAACTAAGCAGCAAGAGAAAGACGGTCATCAATCGGCCATCAATGAGCGAATGGAAAAGCTCACCGCTTCACTTGAAGAAGCACTCAGTAAAGTCAAGCCAGGAGAGCTGTAGCCTTTACCATCCAAAGTTTTACCCTGGAGTGTTCGTCAGCGGATTTATGTCCCTGAGCCGATAAGCAACACGTAAGGGTTAGTACTTGGTAGCTATTGAGCATGCTCGGCTCGTACCGAGAAGCCTACGGTTATCCTTGCTGATCCGCCTTGAACCAGCTGGTTCAAGGGCTACAATCCTCAACGGCACTCTGGGGTTCCTCTATGCAATACTCTCGTCAGGCGCTACGTAAGCGCATTCGTCAGCAACGCAATCAACTGTCCAGCGACACGCAATACCAAGCCAGTCAGGATCTGATTCGCCGCTTTTCAGCGCTGCCGGAAATGCAGACCAGCCATCACATTGCGCTCTATTTATCTACTGATGGCGAGCTCGACACCCAGCCGCTGATCGACTGGTTGTGGTCGCAAGGCAAAGCCGTCTATCTCCCCGTGCTGCATCCGTTTTCTGCCGGTCACCTGCTGTTTCTTCACTATCAAAGCACCACACCGATGACTTATAACAAATTTGGTATTCTCGAGCCCAAGCTCAACCAAACCTTAGTCAAACCGGTGAAAGAACTCGACCTGATCTGCACGCCATTGGTGGCGTTTGATTCCCACGGCCATCGCCTCGGCATGGGAGGCGGCTACTACGATCGCACCCTCGCGCACTGGTTTCAAACCGGTGAAGGCGCCATGCCTTTGGGATTGGCGCATGATTGCCAACATGTTGATCAACTGCCAGTCGAAACCTGGGATGTTCCCCTACCGAAGATTGTCACGCCGAACCAGATTTGGCACTGGAAAGCGTGATCACTGCAAAATTAAGAGCACGGATAATGCCGCTATCGGAGTACATCTCCCGTTGGTTTGAGGGTATAATCGCGCCGCGCAAACGCGTTCCCCCACAGAATCGAAATCAGGAGAAAGGCATGACTCAAGATGAAATGAAAAAAGCCGCCGGTTGGGCTGCACTGAAATATGTAGAAAAAGGCAGCATTGTTGGTGTCGGTACCGGTTCAACGGTGAATCACTTCATCGATGCTTTGGGGTCGATCAAAGATGACATCAAAGGCGCAGTTTCAAGCTCAATTGCGTCCACCGAGAAACTCAAGGGCCTCGGCATTGAGGTGTTCGATTGTAACGATGTGGCTGGCTTGGACGTGTACGTCGATGGCGCGGACGAAATTAACCCGCATCGCGAAATGATCAAAGGCGGAGGTGCGGCGCTGACGCGTGAAAAAATTGTGGCGGCCATTGCCGACAAATTCATCTGTATCGTCGATGGCACCAAAGCGGTTGACGTCCTGGGAGGATTCCCGCTTCCCGTAGAAGTGATTCCAATGGCGCGCTCTTATGTGGCACGTGAACTAGTCAAACTGGGCGGTGATCCGGTGTATCGTGAAGGTGTTCTGACCGACAACGGCAACATCATTCTAGACGTGCACAACATGCGCATCACAGACGCCAAAGATCTGGAAAGCAAAATCAACGCGATTGCAGGCGTGGTGACCAACGGTCTGTTCGCTCACCGCGGAGCGGATGTGGTCATTACCGGTACCCCTGAAGGGGCTAAAATCGAAGAATAAGATTGGAAAAAACGTCTTTTTTCCGTCATTAGATTACAAACGGCACACTGGGTGCCGTTTTTTATTTCTTTTCTCGAAGAAAATTATGCCTTATTCCGTAATTTTCTTACCCAAAACAAAAAAAGTTTGTTAATTTATTGCGTAGAAGATACGCAATGCAAACGTTTGCTTTGTTATAAAAGGCTCAGTTATTACACGTTTCGCTTGATGTTCGCTTCATTTGCCCACCTTCCCATATTTAAGGACGAGAATAATGGCCAAAGTTTCACTGGAAAAAGACAAAATTAAAATCCTACTCCTTGAAGGACTTCACCCATCATCAGTTGAAGTGCTGCAAGCTGCTGGCTATAGCAACATCGAATACCACAAGGGCTCCTTAGAAGAATCAGAATTGCTCGAAGCGGTGAAAGATGTTCACTTCATTGGTATCCGTTCACGTACAAACTTGACGGAAGAAGTCATCAACGCGGCAGAGAAACTGGTCGCAATCGGCTGCTTCTGTATCGGTACCAACCAAGTCAACCTGAATGCAGCTGCCAAACGCGGTATTCCAGTGTTCAATGCGCCGTTCTCCAATACTCGTAGTGTGGCTGAGCTGGTTCTGGGTGAAATCCTATTGCTGCTGCGTGGCATTCCAGAGAAAAACGCCCTGGCTCACCGCGGTATCTGGAAGAAAAGCGCCGACAACTCTTACGAAGCTCGTGGTAAACGCCTAGGCATCATCGGTTACGGCCACATCGGTACTCAATTGGGTATCATTGCAGAAAACTTGGGGATGCACGTGTACTTCTACGACATCGAAAACAAACTGTCGTTGGGCAACGCCACTCAAGTGCACACCATGAGCGAGCTGCTGAATAAATGTGACGTGATTTCGCTGCACGTCCCAGAAACACCAGAAACCAAGAACATGATGGGCAAAGACGAATTTGCACGCATGAAACCCGGTTCAATTTTCATCAACGCCGCACGCGGTACCGTGGTCGACATTCCAGCATTGTGTGATGCGATGGAATCGGGCCATCTGGCTGGCGCGGCCATTGACGTGTTCCCAACAGAACCAGCATCCAACAAAGAAGCGTTTGAATCTCCGCTGATGCAATTTGACAACGTGATCCTGACACCGCATGTGGGCGGCTCCACTCAGGAAGCACAAGAAAACATCGGGATTGAAGTGGCTGGCAAGCTGGCGAAATACTCAGACAACGGGTCAACGCTCTCAAGCGTTAACTTCCCTGAAGTGTCGCTGCCTGAACATCGCCAAGCGTCTCGTCTGCTGCACATTCACGAGAACCGTCCCGGTATTCTGACGCAAATCAACACCATCTTTGCGCAAGACGGCATTAACATTGCCGCGCAGTACCTGCAAACCTCAGCCAACATTGGTTATGTGGTGATTGACGTTGAAAATGCACGCTCAGAAGAAGCCCTCGCGAAACTGAAAGGGATCGACGGCACCATTCGCGCGCGTATCCTGCACTAAGCGCCCCGCCAGCGGCGTATCGACGCCGCTTGGCTAAAAGCAAAAAAACCAGCCATTCGGCTGGTTTTTTTATGTGAGTCGCGAGCATGGGTTAACCACGTAGCGCACGTTCACCGCGTGCAATACCAACCACCCCACTGCGAGCAACTTCAATCACATCGGTCACTTCCGCAATCGCATGGATAAACGCATCGAGTTTTTCACTCGCGCCTGCAATTTGCACCGTGTATTGCGAAGCCGTTACATCAACGATTTGGCCGCGGAAGATATCCGCCGTGCGCTTAACTTCCGCACGCGCAAAACCGCTGGCTTTGACTTTTACCAACATCAGTTCACGCTCAATGTGGTCAAACTCCGTCACATCTTGCACTTTCAGAACATCAATCAGTTTGTGCAACTGTTTCTGAATTTGCTCCAACTGCATGTCGCTTGACGTTGTGGTGATGTTCAAGCGTGACAAGGTTTCATCGTCTGTCGGTGACACGTTGAGGCTTTCAATGTTGTAACCGCGTTGAGAGAACAACCCCACCACACGAGACAACGCACCCGGCTGGTTTTCTAGCAGTATTGAAATAATGTGTTGTCTCATCTTAAGTACGCTCCGTTTTGCTCAACCACATTTTGTCCATCCCCTCGCCTTTGATCTGCATTGGGTAGACGTGCTCCGTTTCATCGACGTTGATATCCACAAAGACCAGGCGATCTTTCATCTCCAATGCCTGTTTCAACCCAGATTCCAATTCATCTGGTGTTGAGATGCGGATCCCCACGTGACCGTAAGCTTCTGCGATCGCTGCAAAATCAGGCACAGAACTCATGTATGAGTTGGAGTGACGCCCCTGATAAATGATATCTTGCCACTGTTTCACCATGCCAAGGAAACGGTTGTTCAGGTTGATGATTTTCACCGGAATATCGTACTGCAGCGCAGTCGACAACTCTTGAATGTTCATCTGAATACTGCCGTCACCCGTCACGACGACCACTTCTTCATCCGGCATTGCGAACTTCACGCCCATACCCGCAGGCAGACCAAAGCCCATGGTGCCAAGGCCACCTGAGTTGATCCAACGACGCGGTTGATTGAACGGATAGTACAACGCTGCAAACATTTGGTGCTGGCCCACATCAGACGCCACATACGCATCGCCATTGGTGAGCTTGTGTAAGGTTTCAATCACTTGCTGAGGTTTGATGCGCTCAGATGAGGTTTCATACGCCAAGCATTGACGTTCACGCCAACTTTGAATCTCACTCCACCAATGATCCATGGCTTGTTCATCGTTGCGCGTGTCGAGATCCGCCAGCAGTTTGAGCATGGTTTCCAGCACTTGATCTGCCGACCCCACGATAGGGAGATCCACTTTGACGTTCTTCGAGATCGACGATGGATCGATATCAATGTGCATCACTTTTGCATTTGGGCAGTATTTCTCGAGGTTATTGGTCGTACGATCGTCAAAGCGCACGCCCACACCAAAGATCAGATCAGCGTTATGCATCGCCATGTTGGCTTCATACACACCGTGCATCCCCAACATGCCTAGGAAATTCTTGTGGGTGCCCGGAAACGCGCCCAACCCCATCAAGGTACTCACGACGGGCAGATTCAAGGCCTCTGCCAGTTTGAAAATTTGCTGATGCGCTTCAGAAATGATGGCACCGCCGCCGATGTACAGCACCGGTTTTTTGGCGTCCAACAACGCTTTGAGTGCTTTTTTGATCTGACCTTTATGACCCGATGTCGTCGGGTTGTAAGAGCGCATTTTGACCGATTCTGGGTATTGGTACGGGAGTTTGATCTGCGGGTTCATCACATCTTTGGGCAAGTCGATCACGACCGGACCAGGACGGCCAGTTGATGCGATGTAAAATGCTTTTTTGATCGTTTCAGGGATATCTTCCGCTTTTTTCACCAAAAAGCTGTGTTTTACGATCGGACGTGAGACGCCGACGATATCACACTCTTGGAACGCGTCATTGCCGATCAGATTGGTCGCCACGTTACCTGAAATAACGATCATCGGAATGGAATCCATGTAGGCCGTCGCAATGCCGGTGACGGTATTGGTGGCACCAGGGCCAGAGCAGACGAGCACCACACCCGGCTTGCCGGTTGCGCGAGCGTAACCATCGGCCATGTGGGTTGCCGCTTGTTCGTGACGAACGAGGACGTGTTTGATTTTGTCGGTTTTTTCGTGGAGGGCGTCGTAGATATCAAGAACGGAACCACCGGGGTATCCAAAAATTTGCTCTACGCCTTCTTCGATCAGAGATTGAACCACCATCTCTGCGCCGGATAACATTGCCATATTTTCTCCTTACCAGAGCCGAACACAAGGTCAGTCAACGGTTCTGGTTATACATAGTTAGGGCTTATTCGTAGCCTAATTCGAAAACTCTCCGCTTTCGGCTATGTCCCGCACTTGTCATAACAAGCGCTAAGGTAACGCAACAACTGTAACGCTTTATTTTCATCAGGTCTAACGGCGAAAATGGCGCATTTTTAATAAGATATGGCAAAAAAACGGATATTAAGTATTCAATTCCAAATGTAGGAGCAGAATTAGGCGAGAGAACAATGAAGTGGATAAAAAAAAGTGGAATATTTTGTCGAGGGGCAATTAAAACCACAGAAAATCGCAGAGTGATTCAATTTTTCAGCGCTAGAAAAACAAACATCCCCGCGAGGGTCACTCTGCGAGGATGTCGTTTATCACCATGACGGCCAAAGGCACTTAAGAGTGCTTATCTTTTGGTCGGTCTTGGTACATTTCTTCGATTTCGTGCTGATAACGGTCATGAATGACTTTTCTACGCAGTTTTTGCGTTGGCGTCAGTTCGCCATCATCCATGGAAAAGGCTTTTGGCAGTAGCTTAAACCGCTTCACTTGCTCAAACTTCGCCAAGCCATGTTGCAACTCATTCACCCGCTTTTCAAACATCTCGATGATCTGGCTGTGTTTCAGCAGTTCCAAGCGATCGTGGTATTTGATGTTCAGCTCTTTGGCATGCTCTTCAAGCGCATCAAAACACGGTACAATCAGTGCCGAGACAAACTTACGCGTGTCGGCAATCACCGCAATCTGTTCTACAAAATGATCTTTGCCAATCGCGCCTTCAATCACCTGCGGCGCAATGTATTTGCCGCCAGATGTTTTCATCAACTCTTTAATGCGATCGGTAATAAACAAATTCCCCTGCTCATCGATATGACCCGCATCGCCCGTTTTCAAGAATCCATGTTCATCAAACGTCTGCGCGGTTTCTTCTGGCATTTTGTAGTAGCCACGCATCACCATGGGGCCACGCACCAGAATTTCGTTGTTCTCACCAATTTTCACTTGAGCGCCCGGCATGGTCATGCCGATCGAGTCTGGGTCAAAACACCGGTCATCCCAACACGAAATCGTCGCGGTGGTTTCGGTCATACCGTAGCCCAATTTGACATTGATGCCGATGGCATGGAAAAAACGGCCAATGGTTTCATCCAACTTCGCGCCACCGCACGGCATAAAGTTAATGCGCCCCCCCAGCAGCCCACGCAGTTTGCTGAGCACCAATTTGTCGGCCAACTGATGGCACTGTTTCAGCGCCCAAGATGGCGTGCGTTTTTCCTGATGACAGCGCGCTATTTTAGCGCCCATGTTCACAGACCATGTAAACATCACTTTGCGGTGCAATGGCGCACGCGCCACTTTTTCGTGGATCGCCGAGAAGATTTTCTCGTAGAAGCGTGGCACTGCGCACATGACGGTAGGACGAACCTGGCTCAGTGCGTCACGGACCTGACCAACATCTTGCAAATAACAGTTGGTCGCGCCTTTGTAGAGCACGTAAAACGTCCATGCGCGTTCAAACACATGAGACAGCGGTAGGAAGCAGAGCGAGACATCGTCTTGGCTCAAGTTCAGACGTTGATCGTGCCCTTCGAGCTGCGCGCCAACGTTGCGATAATCGAGCATCACACCTTTCGGCTTGCCCGTGGTGCCGGAGGTATAAATCAGGGTAAACAGGTCATCATCATTGGCCTGTTCCAAACGCTCATCGAGCAGTTCGCCGGATGTATTCTCGCCCAAAGCAACAAACGCCTGCCAGCTCATGGCGAAATCACAGTCGCCAAGCGCAATCGCATCGCTCATGGCCACGATCAGCTGCAGCTGATCGCATTGTTCAAACATGGCCACCGCCGCATCAAACTGCGGCTGTTCGCCGACAAACAGCACTTTGACATCCGCATCTTGCAGAATGTAAGCCGCTTGTTCAGCAGTATTGGTTGGGTAAATCGGCACGGTCACCGCTCGAATCTGCAGTGCGGCAAAATCGGCGATCGTCCATTGCGGCATGTTGTTGGAAAAAATCCCGATCTTGTCCTGAACATCCAGCCCGAATGCCAGTAACGCCATCGACATTGCATCCATCTCTTCACCGAACTGAGTCCAGCTGATGCCTTGCCATTCGTTGTCCACTTGATGTTTCAACGCGATACGACTACCGCCAAGAGCAACCTGCTCTCGAATGCGTTTAACGATATGAAAATCTAAATTGGCCATCTTCTTTACCTATAGCTTACACATGTAAGCTCTTTTGAGCGCACAAGTGTACATTCAGTGATAAAAAAGGCAACTGACAGATGTCATAGTTATGGATGAAAGTCTGGCGTGAGCGCAATAAAAAAGCCTTAGATCGGGACAACCCAATCTAAGGCTAAATAAAGAGGCATTTAGTACTATTTGAATGCAACCACTTCGCCGCAGATCATCATCAATTGATCGCGTAGCCAGATGTGGCCTTTGTCTTTTTCACTCGATTCATGCCAGCTCAGGTAACCGCTGATATTGCCATTGTCGAATGGGAATTCAAGCACTTGCAGCTGGTCTTTGTTGGCAGCGTTTTCAACCATCCAACGAGGTGCAATGGTCACCAACTCAGACTGACCAACCACGTACAGCACGTTGCTTAGGCTCGTGCCTTCGTAGCTTGGTTGGCAATCAAGGTCACGATACGCTTGCTCAGAGAAGCTGCGTTGACCATGAATTTTTGACAATTTTGCATGTTGCTCATTCGCCAGAGCTTCTGGGCTCACGGCACCTTGAATGCGTGGGTGCGATTTCGCCGCCACTACCACCAATTCGTCTTGGAAGATTTCAGTGCTTGAGAAACCTTGCTCATCAAAACGAGCGTAATCAATTACAAAATCAATTTCTTGGTAGCGCATACGCTCCGCCAGTTTACGGTCGAATTCTGCATCCAAGTGCAGTTGCACGTTCGGTGCTTGTTCGTAAATGCTGGACATGATTTTAGGTGCAAAACGAATGTCACATGGGCTGCAGATCGCCAACTTGAACAAACGTGTTGACGTTTCTGGTGAGAACACCGAACTTGGCAGCTCATTGCGAATCAATTGCAGCGCTTGGCGAATCGGACCAAACAGTTGACGCGCACGCTGAGTCGGTTGAATCCCGCGACCTTGGCGCATAAACAGTTCGTCGTTAAACATCACTTTTAAACGCGCAACGGCGTTACTCACTGCTGGCTGTGACATTCCCAAGTTGTGCGCTGCACGGGTAATATTTTGCTCTTGCATTACTGCATCAAACACAGTCAGTAGGTTGAGGTCCACACCACGCAGTGTGCTCTCCATTCGATAGCTCGCAATCGCGCTCATCGGATCTTTTTTGTCTAACATTAGGCACGCCTCTTATTTTTATTCTGATATCTGTCGCCGGAGACCCAACGACATAAATGATTTCGGTTGGCGAATAGATAACCGTCGTTTGTAGTATTTATTACCCGGATACTTCCAAGGGGTACGCTACTATCAACCATTCATTTATCGAATAGCAATAAGATTGATAAAATCTCAGTTTATTTTACCAAGCACCAAAAAAATCCAATATTTTTCAATGATTTGATGTTTTATAAAAAAACATAAAAAATCACTTTTATGCTATTTTTACAAAACATTGACGAGATTAATACATAGGATTATGCGCGAAACCTAATATTCACATGCGCTATGAGAGGTGAGCAAGTTAATCGACAGCATCATTAGTTTGTCGAAACGTAACTGGGGAAGTCAACTTGTTGCCACAATGTGTTGCATAGCTCAGAATGATCATCCCAGCGTCCCTTCATCACCCATTCTGTTATCGCACTGGCAACGTTTGGATACACGACGCGTTCTGCTTGTTTTTCATCCAACCATTTGCTGACAGCCGACGCATCCAGAAAGTCCATCACAGAGGCCAACCCCAAAATATCGAGGGTAGCAACATTACTCTGCTGCTCAAATTGGCCATTGAGTGGCTTGAGCAACAACTTTTTCCCCAACGACAACGCTTCGGAAGGCAATTCAAATCCACCATTGGCAATCACGCCCGCACAGCATTGAAGATGCTGATGAAACTGCGCGTGACACAACGGGCGAAGCTCCACGTTTTCAATCAACTCCGCTTCAATGACGTGAGGGTGATAGAAAACAAAGTGTTGATTTACAAAGCGAAAAATCATTTCACACACCTGTTCAATCTGCTCAAATGGCAAGTACACCAAAATGTAATCTTGGTTGACATTGGCCGTGTCCGCGGTGTGAACAATCGGTGGCAGAATCGGCTGATCGAAGTGATACCAATGCAATCCTAAGTGATAATCGGCGGGTGCAAAGCGCTGCATGATGAGCTTATCCAACCACGTCGCCCCTTTGAGCGGCACGGGATAACGAAAGGCATTTTGATGACTGATCCCAATGCACGGAATACCTTGTCGCTTGGCAGCCCAAGCAGACACGGGTTCAAAGTCATTCAACACGAGGTCGTAGTCAGAGAGGTCAAGCTGTTTAATTTCTTGCCATAATTGCGCAGGACTGTTGTTAAAAGCAGTTTTGACGTAATTGACTTGGCCTTGCTGGGTTGCAAACGTCAGTCCACGGCGAGTTTGGTAGTGGCCAAAGCATTCCATCGAGAAGTATTTGCTCTCGTCGCGGCCAGAAAATAGAAAATCAACCTGAACGCCTCGTTCACGAAACGCCTCACACATCACGCGGGCACGCGTAATGTGTCCATTTCCAGTGCCTTGCACGCCATACAAAATGTTCAAGCCATCGTCTCCAACCACGTCATCGCCAACGTCGCACAGCCCATTCCCAGCAGCGCGCCAATAATCACATCCGATAAAAAGTGCACTCCAAGCAGAATTCGAGCGCTGCCAATCAGCGCCGCCCACATCAACGCGACGCCATAAATATCGGGATAACATTGACCAATCAAAGTCGCCATCACAAACGCAGCCGCCGTATGGCCAGACGGTAAACTGTAGCGATCCGAAGGGGTAATGAAAGCGGTGAGCAGTGGGGATAGCTCTTGAGGTCGGCGGCGCTGAAAACTGTTTTTCAGGCCCCAATAAATCGGCAGTTCAATCGCGAATGCGAGCAATCCCGCCAGTAAAAAATATTGCCCGTGTTGGCCATCCAGCCACCAAGCCAGAACACCAAACAACGCGTAGAGATGGCCATCGCCCGTGTGCGATACCGCTTTGCTGATCCGAGCAATGGGTTGGTTAAACTTGTGTTGTAAGCAGAAAATTGAAAAGGCTAAGTCCAGCTTAGCGATAGGCTCGATGGTACGCATCCGCATCTCCTCTCCCTGTTGAGTCTCCTATCTAGGCACAAGATAAGAGGGAGAGATGACAACTCCGTGATGCTTTGTTTGTAAATGGATGACAATTGCCGTTTATTTCACCAGCAAAAAACCATCTTCCATTAAACGAATATTGTGCTCAATGAGCCGGTCCAAAAATTCTTCATTCAGTTCAATGCCATGCACCGCAAGTAACGCTCGAGGCGCAATAAACGGAAAGACCATCAGGCTTATATAAGAGACACGACACAACTGGGGATCCGCATCGGGCCGAATCACACCCCGTTGAATCAGCTTTTGAAACATCATGTCTTGTACCGGCTTCGTCACATCCAATATAACCTTTTCGATCAGTTGGCGTTGCAGTTCAGAAGGTGGCATCTGCATCACTTGCATGATCAAACGGGGAAAATGCGGCACTTTGATCATCTCGCGATAGTAAGTACGCATCAGTTCCGTCAGGTTCTTGTGATTGCTGTCTGCCAGCAGTTGCGTGATCTGCGCTTTCATCGGCGCCAACGTTTCACGCAGCATGGTTTCAAACAAGCCGCCTTTGTTTCCAAAGTAGTTGCGAATCATGCCAATATCGACACCGGCTTTCTGGGCAATCAAGCGCGTTGAGACCTTGTCGTAGTCCATCACGGTGAATAGTTCCGTGGCTTGTTGCAACAGTAGCTCACGCACATCCGTGGGTTGTTGCGGGCGCCCCGCTTTTCTTGTACTCATGCTCGACACCGCTCTATTCATCAATCGATGAATTATAGAAGCATCTGCGGGCACTGAATAGCATCAGGATAAAAAACCGCCGACTCAGTAGAAAATACTAATTTTTACCGCGTTAAAACCAAAAGCTCTTGAGCATGAATAAAAAATCAACTTTAGGGTTGACGTGAATCAGCGAGTGCGGTACTAATTTGTTAACTTAAATTTGTGGATTGTTACTAATGACAACACGTTTTTCACTGCTCCTTAGCCTCCTCCTTATCGTGAATCCATCGCGCGGGTAGGTAGTGGCAGAAAAACACCACAACAGAATCACAGAAACCCGCACTTGATGCGGGTTTTTTTATAACTAAATCCAGGAAGTAAACGATTAACTCTCGGAATGAGGAAGCAAACATGAACGATCAGGTCATTATATTCGACACCACCTTACGCGATGGTGAACAAGCATTGTCAGCCAGCTTAACCGTCAAAGAGAAGCTGCAAATTGCTTTCGCACTCGAGCGTTTAGGCGTTGACGTGATCGAGGCAGGCTTCCCTGTATCATCACCGGGCGATTTTGAATCCGTACAAACCATTGCCAAACACATTAAAAACAGCCGTATCTGTGCCCTTTCGCGAGCCGTTGCGAAAGACATTGATGCCGCAGCTGAAGCGTTAAAAGTCGCAGAAGCATTCCGCATTCACACCTTCCTTGCTACCTCTACCATTCACGTTCAAGACAAATTGCGCCGTACCTACGACGATGTCGTCGAGATGGCGGTGAAGGCGGTGAAACACGCTCGCCAATACACTGACGATGTGGAATTCTCCTGTGAAGATGCAGGGCGCACCCCCATCGACAATCTGTGCCGCATGGTCGAAGCTGCCATTGATGCCGGTGCCAGCACCATCAACATTCCTGATACCGTAGGTTACACCCTGCCAAGCGAATTCGGTGGCATCATTGAACAACTGTTTAATCGCGTCCCCAACATCGATAAAGCCGTGATTTCCGTGCACTGCCACGATGACTTAGGCTTGTCTGTTGCCAACTCCATTGCCGCAGTACAAGCCGGTGCTCGTCAGATTGAAGGCACCATCAACGGTATCGGTGAACGTGCCGGAAACTGTGCGCTAGAAGAGATTGCGATGATCATCAAAACGCGCCAGGATTTGCTGGGCGTGACCACGAACTTCAAACACGATGAAATCAGCCGCACCAGTAAATTGGTGAGCCAACTGTGCAACATGCCGATTCAAAGCAACAAAGCCATTGTCGGCGCAAATGCCTTCAGCCATTCATCGGGCATTCACCAAGATGGCATGTTGAAGAACAAGAACACCTACGAAATCATGACCCCTGAATCGATTGGCCTGAAAAACCAAGCACTGAACCTCACCAGTCGCAGCGGCCGTGCTGCCGTGAAGAGCCACATGGATTCACTGGGTTACAACGACAACGAATACAACTTGGATGCGTTGTATGAAGACTTCCTAAAATTGGCCGACCGGAAAGGCCAGGTGTTTGATTACGACTTGGAAGCGTTGATGCACTTCTCCAACCTCCGTGAAGAAGATGATTTCTTTAAATTGAACTATCTGAGCGTGCAATCTGGTAGTGTAATGGCGACCACATCAATCAAACTGCAATGCGGCGATGAAGAGAAATGTGAAGCGGCTGTTGGGAACGGGCCGGTCGATGCGCTCTATCAATGTATTTACCGCGTCACCGGTTACGAGATCGTTTTGGATAAATTCGATCTGACAGCAAAAGGTGAAGGGGAAGATGGCTTGGGCCAAGCCGACATCATCGCGAATTACAAAGGCCGTAAATATCACGGTACAGGCGTCTCAACCGACATCGTTGAAGCCTCGGGTCAAGCGTTGCTGCATGTGATCAACAGCATTCATCGCGCCGACCAAATCGCCGAAATCAAACAGAAAAAGAAAGTCGCATCGGCGTAATCTCGCTGCGACAACAGACACAACATGAAACGAACAAACTATTTTATAAGTGAAGGAATCGCATGACAGACAAGACTTACAAGATCGCCGTACTTCCCGGTGACGGCATCGGCCCTGAAGTAATGCAGCAAGCACACAAAGTGCTGGATGCTATCGAACAGAAGTTTCAGTTAGCGTTTGTGCGTGAAGAACATGATATCGGTGGTATTGCGATTGATAACCACGGTTGTCCACTGCCCGACAGCACACTGCATGCGTGTGAAGAAGCCGATGCCGTGCTCTTTGGTTCAGTTGGTGAACCAAAGTGGGAACATCTGCCCCCGAACGATCAACCGGAACGCGGCGCACTATTGCCACTGCGCAAACACTTCCAACTGTTCTGCAACTTACGTCCAGCGCAAATTCACAAAGGGCTAGAAGCATTCTCGCCGCTGCGTGCTGACATCTCTGACCGCGGCTTTGATATTGTTGTGGTTCGTGAGTTAACCGGCGGCATCTACTTCGGCCAACCCAAAGGCCGTGAAGGTGAAGGCGCCAATGAAAAAGCATTCGACACCGAGGTGTACCACCGCTTTGAAATCGAACGCATCGCTAAAATAGCGTTTGAATCTGCTCGTCTGCGCCGCAAGAAAGTCTGCTCGATTGACAAAGCCAACGTGCTGCAAAGCTCTATTCTGTGGCGTGAAGTGGTTAGCGAAATTGCCAAAGATTACCCGGATGTCGAGCTATCACACATGTACATCGATAACGCGACCATGCAGTTGATTAAAGATCCATCCCAATTTGATGTGATGCTGTGTTCCAACATCTTCGGTGACATTATTTCTGATGAATGCGCGATGATCACAGGTTCCATGGGTATGCTGCCTTCCGCAAGCATGAACGAAAGCAAATTCGGCCTGTATGAACCTGCAGGCGGTAGCGCGCCAGATATCGCAGGTAAGAACATCGCCAACCCGGTTGCCCAGATCCTGTCAGCCGCGCTGATGCTACGATACAGCCTCGGAGAAGAAGACGCCGCGCAAGCGATTGAAAACGCAGTCAGCAAAGCACTGTCTGCTGGTCAGTTAACTGGCGATTTGGCAGGAAACAAACCAGCGCTATCGACCAGCGAGATGGGCGATGTGATCGCCGCCTATATTCAAAACGCATAATTCGCAGAGCCGGCGATGCTCCGGCTCCATCTAGCTCTTTGAGCTCAAGGAAGAAGCAATGTCACAAGCAAAAACCTTATACGAAAAAATTTACGATGCGCACGTTGTCGTGGCGGCGCAGGGCGAGAACCCAATTTTGTACATCGATCGTCACTTAGTACATGAAGTGACTTCACCGCAAGCCTTCGATGGTTTGCGTGAAAAAGGACGCCAAGTGCGTCAGGTCGGCAAAACATTCGCCACCATGGACCACAACGTATCCACCACCACCAAAGACATCAACGCGTCTGGCGAGATGGCACGTATCCAGATGGAAACGCTGTCGAAAAACTGTGAAGAGTTCGGTGTGACCTTGTACGACATCAACCACAAGTATCAAGGCATCGTTCATGTCATGGGGCCAGAACTGGGCATTACGCTACCAGCAATGACCATCGTGTGTGGTGACTCTCACACCGCAACTCACGGCGCGTTTGGTTCCCTTGCCTTTGGTATCGGAACCTCCGAAGTGGAACACGTCCTGGCAACCCAAACGTTAAAGCAAGCGCGTGCCAAAACCATGAAAATTGATGTTCAGGGAAAAGTAGCGCCTGGCATTACAGCGAAAGACATCGTACTGGCAATCATTGGTAAAACCACCGCAGCAGGCGGCACAGGGTACGTGGTTGAGTTCTGCGGCGAAGCGATTCGCGATCTGTCGATGGAAGGTCGTATGACCGTATGTAACATGGCGATCGAACTGGGCGCCAAAGCGGGCTTAATTGCCCCAGATGAGACCACGTTCAACTACATTCAAGGCCGTAAGTTCGCCCCAACTGGCGCAGATTGGGATGCAGCCGTGGCCTATTGGAAAACATTTAAAACGGACGAAGACGCACAATTTGATGCCGTGGTGACACTCAATGCCGCCGACATCAAACCACAAGTCACTTGGGGGACAAACCCAGGCCAAGTGATCGCGGTCGACCAACCAATTCCGACACCTGCATCATTCCACGATCCGGTTGAGCGCGCTTCAGCTGAAAAAGCACTGGCTTACATGGGCTTGGAAGCGGGCAAAATGCTGGCCGATTACAAGATTGATAAAGTTTTTGTCGGCTCGTGCACCAACTCACGTATTGAAGACATGCGCGCCGCCGCTGCCGTAGCCAAAGGTAAAAAAGTGGCAGGCCACGTTCAAGCGTTGATCGTACCGGGGTCAGAGCAAGTCAAAGCACAGGCGGAAGCGGAAGGATTAGATAAGATCTTTATCGAAGCAGGCTTTGAATGGCGTTTGCCGGGATGCTCGATGTGCCTAGCGATGAACAACGACCGCTTGGGGCCTGGGGAACGTTGCGCTTCGACTTCCAACCGGAACTTCGAAGGCCGTCAAGGTCGTGATGGACGTACGCATTTGGTCAGCCCAGCGATGGCCGCCGCCGCCGCGATTGCAGGTCATTTCGTCGATATTCGTGAAATTAACTAAGGACAGAGGACATAATCAATGGCAGGTTTTCAACAACATACAGGCTTAGTGGTTCCTCTGGACGCAGCAAACGTCGACACGGATGCCATCATTCCAAAGCAATTTCTACAGAAGGTAAACCGTATCGGTTTTGGCCAGCACCTGTTTCACGACTGGCGCTTCCTCGACGATGCTGGCAAACAGCCAAATCCGCAATTCGTCATGAATCAACCACGTTACCAAGGCGCGAGTATTTTACTGGCGCGAGAAAACTTTGGTTGTGGTTCATCGCGTGAGCATGCACCTTGGGCACTGGCTGATTATGGTATTCGCGTCATGATCGCACCCAGCTTTGCGGATATCTTCTACGGCAACTCCATCAATAATCAGATGGTGCCGGTGCGCCTCACCGAACAGGAAGTGGATGAGCTATTTACTTATGTTCACGCCAACGAAGGCGCAGAAATCACCGTGGATCTGGAATCGATGACCGTGTCTGCTAATGGTCAAACATATTCATTTGAGATTGACGAGTTTCGTCGTCACTGCTTGCTCAATGGTTTGGACAACATTGGTCTAACCCTTCAACATGAGAGCAAAATTGCCGATTATGAAGCGAAGATTCCAAGCTTTCTGAAATAACCATATGGGCTGCATTGCAGCCCTTTTTTATCCCTGAAAGAAAGTTCAACAGCATCGGGTCTTATCAGCACGATACTAAACCGGTCCCATGTTATGAAACCTTTTATCGCCATTCTACTGTCCACACTCTCCACAGCCAGTTGGGCGGCGCCTAACGCAGAGCTGTGGCCATTCTGGAACCGTAGCGCCGCGACACAATCGCTGACGGTTTCGCACCAAGCCTGGCAGCAATTACTTGACCGTTACCTCATGACGCAAGGTGAAAACACCTTATTTGACTATGCAGCCGTCACGCATGCCGATCAACAATCATTGAGCCGTTACATCCAAGGCCTCAGCACGCTTGATCCTCGCCAGCTCACCAAATCTCAGCAATACGCCTATTGGGTCAACCTATATAACGCGCTCACCGTGCAATTAATCCTAGAAAATTACCCCATCTCTTCGATCAAAAAGCTGGGCGGATGGCTGAGTTTTGGGCCTTGGGATCAAGAGCTGCTCACCATTCAAGGTCAGAACATCTCCTTGAATGACATTGAGCATCGTATTTTGCGCCCTATCTGGCGCGACCCTCGCACGCACTATGCGGTGAATTGTGCCAGCTTAGGCTGCCCCAATTTGCAAAGTGAAGCGTTCACGGCTCACAACAGTGAACATCTACTGGAACGAGCAGCGCATACGTTTATTAATAGCAATAAAGGCGCACGACAAAGCGAGGATCAGTGGGTGATTTCTTCTATTTATGACTGGTTCATTGAGGACTTTGGTTCTAAACGCGCCTTAATTCAACATTTGAGCACCTACCGCCCTGAACTCAAAGATTATCACGGTGAGTTACGCTATGAATACAACTGGCAACTGAACGACAAAAAACGCTGATAATAAAAAGCCTCGAATCATCGAGGCTTTTTATTGAGGTTTGCGATTGAATAATGCTGGTCGTTCGCAAAACTTATCATCTGAAACGAGAAAGCCCCGACTTTTCAGTCAGGGCTTTGGAATTGAGCCTGGCGATGTCCTACTCTCACATGGGGAGACCCCACACTACCATCGGCGCTACTTCGTTTCACTTCTGAGTTCGGAATGGAATCAGGTGGGTCCAAAGTGCTATGGTCGCCAAACAAATTTTTTGACCGCGTATCGCGTGTCGAATAAATGGTGCTGATACCCAGAATCGAACTGGGGACCTCATCCTTACCAAGGATGCGCTCTACCGACTGAGCCATATCAGCACACGAAATCTTTTGTCCGTGGACTAAAAAAGCCCGTTTAGCAACGGGCTCTTCAAATTTAAAGCCTGGCGATGTTCTACTCTCACATGGGGAGACCCCACACTACCATCGACGCTGTTTCGTTTCACTTCTGAGTTCGGAATGGAATCAGGTGGGTCCAAAACGCTATGGTCGCCAAGCAAATTCTTAAAATTCGGAAAGCTGTTTTCTATTCTCTCAACACATTCTTATGCGCTTAGCTTTGAGTCCAGTACAAAACCCCTTGGGTGTTGTATGGTTAAGCCTCACGGGCAATTAGTACAGGTTAGCTCAACGCCTCACAACGCTTACACACCCTGCCTATCAACGTTCTAGTCTCGAACAACCCTTTAGGACAGTTAAACTGTCAGGGAAGACTCATCTCAGGGCTCGCTTCCCGCTTAGATGCTTTCAGCGGTTATCGATTCCGAACTTAGCTACCGGGCAATGCGTCTGGCGACACAACCCGAACACCAGAGGTTCGTCCACTCCGGTCCTCTCGTACTAGGAGCAGCCCCCTTCAATCTTCCAACGCCCACGGCAGATAGGGACCGAACTGTCTCACGACGTTCTAAACCCAGCTCGCGTACCACTTTAAATGGCGAACAGCCATACCCTTGGGACCGACTTCAGCCCCAGGATGTGATGAGCCGACATCGAGGTGCCAAACACCGCCGTCGATATGAACTCTTGGGCGGTATCAGCCTGTTATCCCCGGAGTACCTTTTATCCGTTGAGCGATGGCCCTTCCATTCAGAACCACCGGATCACTATGACCTGCTTTCGCACCTGCTCGAACCGTCATTCTCGCAGTTAAGCGGGCTTATGCCATTGCACTAACCTCACGATGTCCAACCGTGATTAGCCCACCTTCGTGCTCCTCCGTTACTCTTTGGGAGGAGACCGCCCCAGTCAAACTACCCACCAGGCACTGTCCTCAACCCGGATAACGGGTCTAAGTTAGAACATCAAACATACAAGGGTGGTATTTCAAGGTCGGCTCCAACGCAACTGGCGTCACGTCTTCAAAGCCTCCCACCTATCCTACACATGTAGGTTCAATGTTCAGTGCCAAGCTGTAGTAAAGGTTCACGGGGTCTTTCCGTCTAGCCGCGGGTACACTGCATCTTCACAGCGATTTCAATTTCACTGAGTCTCGGGTGGAGACAGCGTGGCCATCATTACGCCATTCGTGCAGGTCGGAACTTACCCGACAAGGAATTTCGCTACCTTAGGACCGTTATAGTTACGGCCGCCGTTTACCGGGGCTTCGATCAAGAGCTTCGACCGAAGTCTAACCCCATCAATTAACCTTCCGGCACCGGGCAGGCGTCACACCGTATACGTCATCTTACGATTTTGCACAGTGCTGTGTTTTTAATAAACAGTTGCAGCCACCTGGTATCTGCGACTCTCATCAGCTCCATCCGCGAGGGACTTCACCATCAAGAGCGTACCTTCTCCCGAAGTTACGGTACCATTTTGCCTAGTTCCTTCACCCGAGTTCTCTCAAGCGCCTTGGTATTCTCTACCCGACCACCTGTGTCGGTTTGGGGTACGATTCCTTACAATCTGAAGCTTAGAGGCTTTTCCTGGAAGCATGGCATCAATGACTTCACATCCGTAGATGCTCGACGTCGTGTCTCAGCCTTAGAGAGAGCCGGATTTACCTAACTCTCAAGCCTACGCACTTGAACCTGGACAACCGTCGCCAGGCCCACCTAGCCTTCTCCGTCCCCCCATCGCAATTGTAAGAAGTACGGGAATATTAACCCGTTTCCCATCGACTACGCTTTTCAGCCTCGCCTTAGGGGTCGACTTACCCTGCCCCGATTAACGTTGGACAGGAACCCTTGGTCTTCCGGCGGGGAGGTTTTTCACCCCCCTTGTCGTTACTCATGTCAGCATTCGCACTTCTGATACCTCCAGCATGCTTTACAACACACCTTCAACGGCTTACAGAACGCTCCCCTACCCAATACGATAAATCGCATTGCCGCAGCTTCGGTTTACAGCTTAGCCCCGTTACATCTTCCGCGCAGGCCGACTCGACTAGTGAGCTATTACGCTTTCTTTAAATGATGGCTGCTTCTAAGCCAACATCCTAGCTGTCTGAGCCTTCCCACATCGTTTCCCACTTAGCTGTAATTTGGGACCTTAGCTGGCGGTCTGGGTTGTTTCCCTCTCCACGACGGACGTTAGCACCCGCCGTGTGTCTCCCGGATATTACTTACTGGTATTCGGAGTTTGCAAAGGGTTGGTAAGTCGGGATGACCCCCTAGCCTTAACAGTGCTCTACCCCCAGTAGTATTCGTCCGAGGCGCTACCTAAATAGCTTTCGGGGAGAACCAGCTATCTCCGAGTTTGATTGGCCTTTCACCCCTAGCCACAAGTCATCCGCTAATTTTTCAACATTAGTCGGTTCGGTCCTCCAGTTGATGTTACTCAACCTTCAACCTGCCCATGGCTAGATCACCCGGTTTCGGGTCTATATCCAGAGACTGAACGCCCAGTTAAGACTCGGTTTCCCTACGGCTCCCCTATATGGTTAACCTTGCCACTGAATATAAGTCGCTGACCCATTATACAAAAGGTACGCAGTCACCCCACAAAGGAGGCTCCTACTGCTTGTACGTACACGGTTTCAGGTTCTATTTCACTCCCCTCACAGGGGTTCTTTTCGCCTTTCCCTCACGGTACTGGTTCACTATCGGTCAGTCAGGAGTATTTAGCCTTGGAGGATGGTCCCCCCATATTCAGACAGGATAACACGTGTCCCGCCCTACTCGATTTCACTGAACATGCGCTGTCGGCTACGGGGCTATCACCCTGTTTCGCGGTCCTTTCCAGAACCTTCACCTGACGCATGTAAAGCTTAAGGGCTAATCCAATTTCGCTCGCCGCTACTATCGGAATCTCGGTTGATTTCTTCTCCTCGGGGTACTTAGATGTTTCAGTTCCCCCGGTTCGCTCTGTTAACCTATGTATTCAGTTAACAGTAACTGCTTATGCAGTTGGGTTTCCCCATTCGGAAATCTCAGACTCAAGTGGCTGTTACTGCCTAATCTGAGCTTATCGCAAGTTACTACGTCCTTCATCGCCTCTGACTGCCAAGGCATCCACCGTGTACGCTTAGTCACTTAACCATACAACCCGAAGGAGTTTCGGATTGTTGTTAAACAACCTAGGTGTCACACATTTAATTTACATGAGTGTGTGACTGATTTTGCCGGACTCAATTTGAAGACTTACTGAATCAGTAAGCTTCGATACCAAGCACACTTGAATGTGTTTGTTGGTGTATTCCGTTAAGGAATACATTGAGAACTTTACAAACAACAATAAATTGTTGTTTTGTCAGCTTTCCAAATTGTTAAAGAGCAAGATTTTCTAATGAAAACCATGTTTAAGAACACTTAAGCAAATGTGCTTAAAGATGGTGGAGCTAAGCAGGATCGAACTGCTGACCTCCTGCGTGCAAGGCAGGCGCTCTCCCAGCTGAGCTATAGCCCCATCAGGTGTTGATACTGTGTGCCAATCCTCTGGGAGGAAGATTGGTGGGTCTGAGTGGACTCGAACCACCGACCTCTCGCTTATCAGGCGAACGCTCTAACCACCTGAGCTACAGACCCAGTATCGTCTCTAAAACGTATAAACCATCAATCTGTGTGAACACTCATCGCAATAATCATTCGTATAAGGAGGTGATCCAGCGCCAGGTTCCCCTAGCGCTACCTTGTTACGACTTCACCCCAGTCATGAACCACAAAGTGGCAAGCGTCCTCCCGAAGGTTAAACTACCTGCTTCTTTTGCAGCCCACTCCCATGGTGTGACGGGCGGTGTGTACAAGGCCCGGGAACGTATTCACCGTGGCATTCTGATCCACGATTACTAGCGATTCCGACTTCATGGAGTCGAGTTGCAGACTCCAATCCGGACTACGACGCACTTTTTGGGATTCGCTCACTTTCGCAAGTTGGCTGCCCTCTGTATGCGCCATTGTAGCACGTGTGTAGCCCTACTCGTAAGGGCCATGATGACTTGACGTCGTCCCCACCTTCCTCCGGTTTATCACCGGCAGTCTCCCTGGAGTTCCCGACATTACTCGCTGGCAAACAAGGATAAGGGTTGCGCTCGTTGCGGGACTTAACCCAACATTTCACAACACGAGCTGACGACAGCCATGCAGCACCTGTCTCAGAGTTCCCGAAGGCACCAAAGCATCTCTGCTAAGTTCTCTGGATGTCAAGAGTAGGTAAGGTTCTTCGCGTTGCATCGAATTAAACCACATGCTCCACCGCTTGTGCGGGCCCCCGTCAATTCATTTGAGTTTTAATCTTGCGACCGTACTCCCCAGGCGGTCTACTTAACGCGTTAGCTCCGAAAGCCACGGCTCAAGGCCACAACCTCCAAGTAGACATCGTTTACGGCGTGGACTACCAGGGTATCTAATCCTGTTTGCTCCCCACGCTTTCGCATCTGAGTGTCAGTATCTGTCCAGGGGGCCGCCTTCGCCACCGGTATTCCTTCAGATCTCTACGCATTTCACCGCTACACCTGAAATTCTACCCCCCTCTACAGTACTCTAGCCTGCCAGTTTCAAATGCAATTCCGAGGTTGAGCCCCGGGCTTTCACATCTGACTTAACAAACCACCTGCATGCGCTTTACGCCCAGTAATTCCGATTAACGCTCGCACCCTCCGTATTACCGCGGCTGCTGGCACGGAGTTAGCCGGTGCTTCTTCTGCAGCTAACGTCAAAGAATACCGCTATTAACGATATCCCCTTCCTCACTGCTGAAAGTACTTTACAACCCGAAGGCCTTCTTCATACACGCGGCATGGCTGCATCAGGCTTGCGCCCATTGTGCAATATTCCCCACTGCTGCCTCCCGTAGGAGTCTGGACCGTGTCTCAGTTCCAGTGTGGCTGATCATCCTCTCAGACCAGCTAGGGATCGTCGCCTTGGTGAGCCCTTACCTCACCAACTAGCTAATCCCACCTGGGCATATCCTGACGCGAGAGGCCCAAAGGTCCCCCTCTTTGAGCCGAAGCTATCATGCGGTATTAGCCATCGTTTCCAATGGTTATCCCCCACATCAGGGCAATTTCCCAGGCATTACTCACCCGTCCGCCGCTCGCCGCCCAACAAATCCCCCGAAGGTTCAATGTTGTCGCTGCCGCTCGACTTGCATGTGTTAGGCCTGCCGCCAGCGTTCAATCTGAGCCATGATCAAACTCTTCAATTAAAGTTTTGGCTCAATGAATACTGATAACATTACTATGTAATGTTGAATTGACTGTGCTCGATACCGAAGTATCAAATTGGTCACTCAGTTCATTGATAAATCTTTTGCGATTATCATCAACGAGTGCCCACACAGATTGATAGGTTTATATTGTTAAAGAGCGTTGCTTTTTCGAAATTTTCTTCTCAAAGCGGAGGTGCATTCTAGCGAGATAACTGAGCGTGTCAAACACTTTTTTCAATTTTCTCTTTTAGAAGCTTTCACCTCGATGACAACCGCTGAAGCCTTGTGGCGTCTGCCGTGTCAGTGAGGCGGCATTATAGAGAGTTGCTTAAACTTGGCAAGTACAAAAAGGCATTTTTTTATAAAAAAACGTTCGTTTGACCAATAATCAAACGAACGCCTTTTTATGCAGATCTTATCTTCAAGATGAGCACACTTTACTCACAAATTCCTGTGGATAACTAGTCATCGCTATCAAAAAAGTACGAAATCCTCGAACGTGGATTGAGATATTCACGAATTTTATCCGGTAATTTATTTGGCAAGATCGCACTGACGATTTTAATGTCTTTATCAGCAAGGTCGATAATCGGTGCCTGAGTGCGCGGCACTGACGGATCGTAGATCAGTACATTCGGAAACAGCAGGCTTTTCGCGTTAACGGAAATGACCAGCCCAATCATGTCATTGGACAACTGCACAACGGTCCCTGGCGGAAACACCCCCATGAACTTCACCAGTATGTTCAGATTATCGTGATTATAAAGATGCTTGCAGTTCTTATATAAGTGGGACAGTGCCACATACGGAATCTTTTGCTCAGACGGAATGTTGGGATGACACAGATTATCAAAGGTATTGGCGACTGCGACCACTTGCGCCAACTCATCAATCTCCTCTTCTTTTAATCCTTGCGGATACCCCGACCCATCATTGAGTTCGTGATGTTGCTCGATCACCTTCATCGCACTGGCAGGAAAGTGTTCGGTACTCGCCGCGATTTCCATGCCGTATTTGGTGTGCAGTTTGAGATAATTCTTTTCCGGTTCATTGAGTGGTGTTTGTTTACGAACAATCGCACTGGGCACACGAATCTTACCGATGTCATGGAATAAAGAGGCAAACGCGAGTTCTTTGATTTTTTCAGCCGGGTAATCTTTGGCTTTACCGATCATCATGGCGATGACCGAAACGTTGAGTGAATGAAAGTAGATATCTTCAAACTCACTTTTGCTGTTCATCAAATGTAGGGTCACACTATCGTCGCTCAATAATTTCTCGACGATATCTTCAACCAATTGCGCCGCTTCATCGACGGCATCTTGTGGACGATTGCGGATTTTGTTCATCACGGCACGCATGCGAGCAAGCGAGCGCTCGAACTCTTTCTCACAACTGATCACGCGGCGACGATACGCACTGAGCTTTTCTATGCGCTTTTGTTTTTCCTGCCACAGCTTATCCGCTTCATCATGAATCGCTGCGTTTGATGCGTCACTTTCTGCCGCGTCCACACTCGGCTCGCTATTCGGCGGCAAAGGGGATGTGTCACTTTGCGCAGGATTAAGAAACACGTGCTGAATCCCCAGATGCTTGATCAGCATGATCTGTTCCTGCGTTTTGATTTTGAAGCTGTTGAGTAGAAAGGGATGCTCATTCCATTTAACTGGCAAACGAATATGTAAGCCTGGCTGCAACCTATCTACCGTGATCTTTATGCTCGCCACAATTTACCAACACCTTTACTTGGAAATTTTTATTATTTTAGAAGAAGTTGATAACAAGATCATCAATGCAACATCGTGCTTATATGCCACAATGTGATGCCTTTCACCCTCCATCAACCAAACTCACAATTGATGATCCAACGAATCCCAAACTGATCTTCCACTTTGCCGCAGCGCGTCCCCCAGAACGTATCGGCTAACGGCATCATGATCTTTCCGCGCTCAGCCAATCGATCAAACAAAATCAATTGTTGGTCGAGGTCATCCATCACCAATGACAACGCAATTTGATTGTCGACCAGCTGTTGCGCGGCAATGCCGTCAGACAACATCAATTTCATGTGTTGGGTAATCAACTCAGCATGCATGACCCAATTGGGGTTCACCCCTTCAATGTGTTCGGGAGATTCATGAAAGTAACGTTTGGTCAGCACGTATCCATCGAAACACTGACAGTAAAAATCCAGCGCCTGCTCGCAACGACCAGAAAAAAACAAATAAGGTGTTAGGATAAACATACCCACCTCCATCACTCTTTCTTGAAGCATAGACGATCCCTCAACGCAGCTCCTCATTGCTCCGTGAGATCGCAAGCCGTCGTTGCTGTCATGCCTTGATGACGAATGAAGAGGACGATTCATTTACCGCGGCCAAACGACCGCGACAAAAATGACTTAAACCAGGGTGCTTTCACGCTCACGACGATAGGCGTAAGTTTCTGTAAAACGAGACACGATCCAATCACCGGCGGTAATTACCGGATAGCCCCCCTGCCCCGCTTTCTCTGCCAAGCAAGAGGCTAAGGTGACGATCGGCGTGTCGAAATCAGGTTCGACAAAAAACGGCATCGAAAAACGCGAACGTCCGTGAGTTGGGCTCGCGACTCGGTGCTTGGTTGAACGGTAGATATCATTGGTCCAGCGCTGCATCAAATCGCCAATATTGACCACAAAGCTGCCCGCGATCGGTGGTGCATCCATCCATTCATCTCGTGTGTTCAACACCTGCAAACCACCGCTCGCATCCTGATAGAGCAACGTGATACACCCATAGTCGGTATGCGCTCCAGCACCATTGGTTGCTTGGGTCTGGCTTGGGTAGTGCAACATGCGCAATACCGAGATCGGTAAATTAAAGTGCTGAGTAAAAAAATCTTCCGCTTCATTCAGCGCAATGGCCATCGCTTTGAGAATCCGCAGCCCGACATCGAGAGTCAGCGAATAGTGCTGATTCATCGCCTGCGTAAACCCTGCAATGTTCGGATATTGGTTTGGGCCATAGAGCGTAGGACAACGCGACACTTGAGAATGGTAAGGGGAGAGATCCAACGCCATATCAAACGACTCTTTGCAATCGAGTTCTCCCAGCGGGTCGAGTTTCTCCGCACTTAACCGCCCCCAGCCTCGATGGTTCTGGCTGTTCTCAATCGATATGCGTTGCTTTTCCGTTTCAGGTAAACGGAACAACGTGTCCGCCATCGATTCAATGCCATCAAACTGAGCTTGAGGGATACCGTGCCCCACCACATAGAAAAAACCTAGCTCCCGACACGCTCGGTCGATTTGGTCAATCACGGGTTGCCAATCGTTGCGATTGGCAGAGTGGAGCGGCGAAATATCGATAATCGGCAATGACATACTGTTTCCTTGTTGTCTGGCTTCCGTCATCCACACGGACTGAAGCATCGAGAGTGATGTGAATGGGTTAAGCAAAAAACTGACCAATCAGCCAACTTCTCATCAGCAACCAGAACATAACGTTTTGAGAAATACGACGAGGCCAGCTACGCACCGAAAAGGTACAAACACTATTGGCATTGCACCAATTTGGCAGCGCCGGCATCGCGGTTTCCCCCTGACCTCATAATTCTAAATCGCAGCTATTCACATTTGGTTACATTTCAACCTAAACCAAACTTCATGAATAAATTCAATCATCAAGCCGTACATCACGGTAATTTTCGCTCGGGGAATCGCCCCCGTAGACAATTTATTCCAACTCAAAGCGTCAGCCGCTCGTATCAGTTGATTGTTGGTCGATGTAACGCTGACACACACAAACATCTCACTCTACAACGGATAGCCATTATGAAAACTCATTTACTCAGTTCAGCCAAAACATTGTGTCTTGCCTTGTCACTGCTCGGCGTCTCCTCTTTTGCGCTTGCAGGACATCACCTCGGGGTCAAAGGAACGGATCAGGATATGTCTGGAGGCACCGTGACCGCCAATATGGTCATGGCCGGAGAAAATGGCTGGATGGTCGTGCATCGTACCGATAGCAACATGAAACCGGGCCCTGTCGTCGGCTATGCCCCACTGAAGAAAGGCAACAATCAAAACGTCACCGCTATTTTGACCGAACCGGTGAAATCGGGAGAGATGTTCATGCTGATGCTGCATGGTGAAACTGGTGGCATGAAAACCGGCGTGTTTGAATATACACTCGGCGCCAAAGCTGACGGCCCAGTGAAGGAAAATGGTCAATTGGTCATGGCGGTGGTGACTGCTCAGTGATCTGACGTTGATAAAAATGGGCACACGATGCCCATTTTTATGCCCGCGATAGACAGCGTTCATTCGAACTTGCGCTCAAGCCGCCACGCCGAAAAACATCGTTTTTCTATCATTCAACAAACATCGACACATCAGAGATTGCCGCTGAAATTGACGGCGCCCAAAACGACGAAAGGCTGCTTTGATAAGCAGCCTTTCTAAATCATGGTACCGATGGGCGGACTTGAACCGCCACTCCCGAAGGAAACGGATTTTGAATCCGTCGTGTCTACCAATTTCACCACACCGGCATCTTAGGGTATGTCCCTTTGATGGTTGGCCATTATACGGAAGAAACGGCTTGGCGCAATAACAAAATATTGAAAACTAAATCGTTTGCTGAATATTTCGCCATGACGGCCATTTTCCGTTCACATGACGTCCTCAGCCCTTGTTATTCCTCAACCAATTGCTGCACCACGCAATTGCGGCCCTGCGCTTTGGCACGGTACAACGCCATATCTGCGCGACGAAAAATGGCGGTTTCATTGTCCATCGGTTGATAACACGTCACACCAAGACTGATGGTAAAAGCAGGCAGGCCATCCAACTGCAGCGCTTCCATTTGTGCTCGCAGGGTTTCTGCGAGGGTATACGTCGTGTCGATGTCCTGCATCGGGAGCAAAATCGCGAACTCTTCGCCGCCAAGTCGAAATAAGGTGTCTGTCGCGCGAATGCGTTGTTGCAACTGTTTGACCAATTGTTGCAGCAGTTGATCCCCGACCTGATGGCCGAACTGATCGTTCACCTGTTTGAAGTAATCCACATCCAACACAATCAGGCCAAACGAATAGCCACCGCGCTGCGCCAAACCAAGCTGCATCTCAATTTGTTCGTCCCATTTATGCCGGTTGAAAGCACCAGTCAGTTTGTCCTGAGTTGCCAACGTCAGCAGTTGCTTTTCGATTTGCTCGCGACAGGTAATTTCCTGCGCCAATCGAGACATCACCACTTTGATGTCGTGTTCTAGTTCAGCCAACTCATCGTTGGTCTTCACCTGTTCGGCAACCTCAACCGCGAACGCTTCACCGTGATCCAACGAGGTATTAAGGGTTTTGATCTCACCTTTGATGCGTTGAATGCGCTGTAAAATGGCGCGCACAATGTATACCGTCAGCAATAGCCCGAGCACCACCGCACATAATCCCAACAAAAAGCTGACCAACAAAAAATCTTCCTCGTGCTGCTCAGTGTAGAGCGCATCATTGCTGGTCATGTCCCTGAGTTGTTGCAAAATCGTATTCTCAGCGTGTTCCAACGCTTTCGCCATCGCTTCCATATTCGCACGTTCCGCCTCACTGAGACTCTGGCGATTAAAAACCTGCGCCAGATGCTGTTCAAACACGGCACTTTGCTCGGCGTAGCGTTCGATGGCCCGCATGACGTCTTGATGATCTTGTTCATCGAGCACAATTTTGTGTGAGTGAAGGTTTTCGGCAATCAGCATGACGGCACGATCCAACAAGTTTTTCAGTTTTTGTTGTTGGAAAATCAGTTGTTGATGAGGGGTGCGAGCCTGATGACCGCGTTGGCGTTCAAGTTGAAACTGTTCAAATTGCAGATGTTGTTCGAGTTCGATGAATTCCACCTGGCGCACGATTTGATTCAGCGGAATATCCAGATAAGCGACTTCACGCATCTCCTTTTCAATCCGCTTAATTTTGTAGCTGGAGTAAACGATGACGCATAACAGAAACGACAACAGCAGCACAAACAGACCACCAATCTTCTGTTTGATCGAGGCGTGAGACCAATTAAAGACGGACATGAGAAACCTTGCCATACGATGTGAGAACTCGGTCGATGCCCCTTTGCGCGTGACATTCACAGAGCACCATTCGGCCGAAAAAGAAGCGTTTCATTCTACCCCGCTCGTGGCGTGTGACAAGGTGTCTACCGCCGTATTTTCGACCTTTCTCAGATGCCCCAGCTCGCTCTGTGAATGGGGAAAGTTGACGCCGATTCATGAAGCTGTGCGACAGCTCTCTTTTCAGCATAGCGCTCAGCCGATATGCTTGCCGCCTTTATGGAAGACGAAAGGTTGTTATGAGCACATCAACTCTGCCCCCTGCGGGACTGTTTCGCCGTCTTGGCGCCCTGTTTTATGATTCACTGGTGGTGATGGCTATCTTAATGATTGCTGGCGGTGTGGTGGTGGCCGTGCTGGAAGCACTGGTTGCTGCGGGACTCTTCAACTATGCGCCTTATCAAGATGCCGGCGATCTCCTCACGCGTCATCCAATCTGGAACCCGGTTTACACGCTCTATCTGGCGGCATGCTGGCTTTATTTCTTTGTCTACTTCTGGACGCGTGGCGGACAAACGCTGGGCATGCGTGCTTGGAAGATTGTTGTGCGTAACGCAGATGGTCACCGTATCAGCACGACCCAAGCCCTGATTCGACTGGCAACCTCGCTCTTTGGTTTGGGGAATTTGACTGTGCCACTGGATCCGAAAAAGCGCGCGTTCCAAGACATATGGGCAAAGACAGAAGTCGTGGTGCTCCCGAAAGTGCGTTAACACGCCATCGGCCAAATGGCCACAGACAAAAAAAGGAAGGCCATGCCTTCCTTTTTCGTTTTACAATTTTCGTCTCAGGAGCAACAAGGCAATACTGAGGAACACGATGCTCGGCGCCACGGCACCAAACACCGGTGGAATGCCATACACCAAACTGAGCGGGCCGAAAAATTCACTGGAAATATAGAAGGTAAATCCAGCGATCACCCCAGACAAAATCCGCGCGCCCATGGTCACGCTACGCAACGGACCAAAGATAAACGACAGCGCCATCAGCATCATCACGGCAATCGAAAACGGCTGCGTGATCTTACGCCAAAACGCCAATTCATAACGCGATGCATCTTGCTCGGACGCCTTCAAATAATGCACGTAATCATACAAACCGCTCAGTGCCAGTTCTTCCGGCTTCACTGTCACCACGGCCAACTTGTCCGGCGCCAGTGACGTCTCCCAACGGTATTCTGGCAACGATTGTTTGGTGATCACCACATCATCGTTCATGTCGGTCACTTCCACATCTTTCATCACCCAACTGTTCCCGCCGAGGTAATCGACCTGCTTGGCAAAAATCACATGACGCAGTTGTTTGTGCTCGTCAAACCGCCACATGTTCATGCCGTAAAGACGATTGTCATCAATCTTTCCGATGAAGATAAAGTCGTTGATATCACGCGCCCACACCCCGGTACGCACCGAGAGAATCTTACCGCCAGAAGTGGCAAAGGCACGCAGGTCACGCGCTGCTTTTTGCGCTTGTGGCGCGCCCCACTCCCCGAGCAGCGTGATGATGATCATCAGCGGCACCGCCGTTTTGAGCACCGACAAACCGATGTCTAATTTCGAGAAACCCGCGGCCTGCATAACCACCAGCTCAGAGCTTGCCGCCAACGCACCTAGACCGATCAGCGCGCCCAACAGCGCGGCCATCGGGAAAAACATTTCGATGTCCCGGGGAATACTCAATACCACAAACAGCAAGGCCTGCATCAAATCGTAGGTACCGTCACCCACTTTGCGCAGCTGTTCGACGTATTTAATAATGCCAGACAACCCCACAAACGTGGCCAAAACCAGCATAGTGGTTGCGATAATGGTCCGGCCAATGTACCAGTCAAGAATCTTAAACACGACTTACGCCACCTTTCTCTTCTGTTTTATTTTGTCTTTGAATTTTCTTACCGGAACACTGTCGAGCGTATTGGCAATGATCGCCGCAATCAGCAGGGCCGCATTGATGGGCCACATGCCAACGATGGCCGGAATCGACCCATCTTCCAGTGCCGACTTGGTCGCACTGATGGCCAAAAAGTACGTCAGATAAATCAGGATCGCTGGCCCCATTTTGGCAAAACGCCCCTGACGCGGGTTCACCGCCGACAGCGGCACCACCAGCATGGTCAGCAAAGGAATACACACCACGAGGGAAATACGCCATTGCAATTCGGCTTGCGCACTGCGATCTGCATTCTTGACCAGTTCCAACGTCGGAATCGCTTCCCAGTCACGGCCTTTCTCTTTCACCGCGCGCTGGCCAATCAAGCCTTCATATTCATCAAACTTGGTGACCATGTAGTCGACGCGTGTCGGCACACCTTCATAGCGCGTCCCATTGTACATGGTGATCACTTGGCGACCGTCGCTCAGCTCTTTAACATCGCCCGCATCGGAAAACATCACACTCGGTAAAATGGACTCACGCGGCGTCAACTGGGCAACGAACACATTGCTCAGTTTTTTATTTTCGATGTTGTCGATGAACACCACGGACGAGCCATCGGGTGAGCGCTGGAATTGGCCTTTTTGCAGCAAATCGACGCTGTTTTCCGCCGCCAATTGTTCCATCACCGACTGAACTTTGTCTTGGCTCCATGGCGATAACCACAGGGCGTTGAAACCGGCAAGACAAGACGTAATGATGCCAAGGTACAACGCCGCACGAATCAGAAACTTGTTTCCGATCCCGGTCGCGTTCATCACCGTGATTTCACTTTCCGCGTACAGGCGTCCGAAGGTGAGCAGTATCCCGATGTACAGACTCAAAGGCAGCATTAATAGCCCCATCGCAGGCATGTTCAAACCCACGATAGATAGAATTAAGCGAGCTGGAATTTCGCCATCAGACGCATCGGCCAAAACGCGAATAAATTTTTGGCTCAGAAACACTAAAAACAGCACGAAAAAGATTGCTAATTGACTTTTTAGTGTCTCGCGGATCAAATATCTAACAATAATCACGCTGAAATAACCTATGCAAAACTTGTTTTTTTGATTGAATCACTATAATTTCCCGTTGAACCTTTTATTTTTTAAAATTTCGCTATGTGTTAGAGCGCTTACACAAAGGGTAGATCCGATTAAGGATTCAACAAGTAAGAACGCATTATCTAACATTTAGTTCTATTTGTCTTTAGGATGTAGGAGTACGCATGGAGTTCAGTGTTAAAAGTGGTAGCCCTGAAAAACAACGTAGCGCATGTATCGTTGTCGGAGTCTTTGAACCACGCCGCCTTTCTCCAGTAGCAGAACAGCTAGATAAGATCAGCGACGGCTATATTAGTTCACTGCTTCGCCGCGGTGATCTAGAAGGTAAACCGGGGCAGATGCTACTGCTGCATCAAGTGCCAGGTGTCCTATCTGAGCGCGTATTGTTGGTCGGTTGCGGCAAAGAGCGCGAACTGGGTGAACGTCAATACAAAGAAATCATTCAAAAAACCATCAGCACCCTGAATGAAACAGGTTCGATGGAAGCCGTATGCTTCCTGACTGAACTGCACGTCAAAGGCCGCGACACCTACTGGAAAGTTCGCCAAGCCGTGGAAGCGACCAAAGATGGCCTGTACACCTTTGATCAATTCAAGAGCGTGAAGCCGGAAACCCGTCGTCCGCTACGTAAGCTGGTGTTCAACGTGCCGACTCGTCGTGAACTGAGCCTCGGTGAGCGCGCAATCACTCACGGTCTGGCCATTGCGTCAGGCGTGAAAGCGTGTAAAGACCTTGGCAACATGCCGCCGAACATCGCTAACCCAGCTTACCTAGCGTCTCAGGCTCGTCGCCTGGCTGACGATTACGAAACCATCACCACCAAAATCATCGGTGAAGAAGAGATGGAAAAACTGGGTATGAGTTCATACCTGGCTGTGGGTCGCGGTTCGAAAAACGAATCCATGATGTCGGTGATCGAATACAAAGGCAATCCTGATGCAGACGCCAAACCGATTGTGTTGGTGGGTAAAGGGCTGACCTTCGATTCAGGTGGTATCTCACTCAAACCGGGTGAAGGCATGGATGAGATGAAGTACGACATGTGTGGTGCGGCATCGGTATTCGGTACCATGAAGGCGATCGCGAAACTGAACCTGCCACTCAACATCATTGGTGTACTGGCGGGCTGTGAAAACATGCCGGGCAGCAATGCGTACCGTCCGGGTGACATTCTGACCACCATGTCCGGTCAAACTGTCGAAGTCCTAAACACCGACGCTGAAGGCCGTCTGGTACTGTGTGATGCCCTGACATACGTTGAACGCTTCGAACCAGATTGCGTCGTCGATGTGGCCACATTGACAGGCGCGTGTGTGATTGCACTGGGTCATCACATCAGCGGCGTCATGGCGAATCACAACCCACTGGCGCACGAACTGGTGAACGCCTCTGAACAAGCGAGTGACCGTGCATGGCGTCTTCCGCTAGCAGACGAATACCATGAACAGCTGAAAAGCCCGTTTGCCGATATGGCGAACATCGGTGGCCGTCCTGGCGGTGCGATCACAGCAGGTTGCTTCCTGTCTAAGTTTGCCAAGAAGTACAACTGGGCACACGTTGACATCGCGGGTACCGCGTGGCGTTCTGGCGCAGCCAAAGGCTCGACGGGTCGTCCGGTCTCGATGCTTGTCCAATTCCTGCTCAACCGCAGTGGCCAAGAGACCGAGGAATAAACCTCATCCATGAAAAGGGCCGCAAGGCCCTTTTTTGTTTTTCCCAGTTCACCCCACAAGGAGACACGGTTCACCATGGCCACCGCTACGTTTTACATCGTTCGACCCGACTCGCCGCAAGCCACGGCAGCCGGTTTTGAAGCGTATGTTGTGTTTCTGGCTCAGCACTTTGCTCGTCAGGGGGCAAAAGTGTATTTACAGTGCGCGACGCAACAGCACGCTGAACAGATTGCAGAGCGATTCTGGCAAGTCGAAGCCAAAGACTTTCTGGGCCATAATCTGGTGGGGGAAGGGCCGAAATACGGCACCAATATTGAAATTGGCCATGTGGGGGTGAAACCCTCTTGGAACCGACAGCTGGCAATAAATTTGGCCGATAATCATACAACCTTTGCGAAGGCCTTCGCAGAGGTGGTAGACTTCGTCCCCAACGAAGAAAATGCGAAACAGCGGTCTCGCGAGCGTTATAAGTTGTACCGTCAGGCGGGTTATCAACTGCAAACCATCGAGATCCATTATCCGTAGCGGTTCATCCTTATAGTTAAGCTCTCTTTGCAAGAGAACTCACTTATAGCGATTGACCGAATTAACCATCAAAGTATCCATTAAAGAGCACTATGGAAAAGACATACAACCCAACATCCATCGAACAAGATCTGTATAAGACTTGGGAAGAGAAAGGCTACTTTAAGCCTCACGGTGACACATCAAAAGACGCGTACAGCATCATGATTCCGCCACCGAACGTCACTGGTAGCCTGCACATGGGTCACGCCTTCCAAGACACCATTATGGATACCTTGATCCGTTGCCAACGTATGAAAGGTAAAAATACGCTGTGGCAAGTGGGTACGGACCATGCGGGTATCGCAACTCAGATGGTTGTTGAGCGTAAGATCGCTGCCGAAGAAGGCAAAACCAAACACGATTACGGTCGTGATGCGTTCATCGACAAAATCTGGGAATGGAAAAACGAATCCGGTGGCACCATCACCAAACAGTTGCGTCGCCTAGGTGCGTCTGTCGACTGGGACCGTGAGCGCTTCACCATGGATGACGGCTTCTACAAAGCGGTTCAGGAAGTGTTCGTTCGTCTGTACAAAGACGACCTGATCTACCGCGGCAAACGCCTGGTCAACTGGGATCCAAAACTGCACACCGCAATTTCGGATCTGGAAGTTGAAAACAAAGATGTGAAAGGCCACATGTGGCACTTCCGCTACCCGCTGGCTGATGGCGTGAAAACGGCTGAAGGCAAAGACTACATCGTGGTCGCCACCACACGTCCTGAAACCATGCTGGGCGATACCGGTGTTGCGGTTAACCCAGAAGATCCGCGTTACAAAGATCTGATCGGTAAAGAAATCATTCTGCCGCTTGTGGATCGTCGCATTCCTATCGTGGGCGATGAGCACGCGGACATGGAAAAAGGCACCGGCTGTGTGAAAATCACACCAGCGCACGACTTCAACGACTACGAAGTCGGTAAGCGTCACCAGCTCCCCATGATCAACATTCTGACTTTCGATGCGAACATTCGTGATGCAGCCGAAGTCTTCAACTCAAACGGCGAAGCCAGCACCGCTTACGGCACTGAGATTCCTGCGAAATACCAAGGCATGGAGCGTTTTGCTGCGCGTAAAGCGATCGTGGCAGAATTCGACGAACTGGGTCTGCTGGAAGAAATTAAAGATCACGACCTGACCGTGCCTTACGGCGACCGAGGCGGCGTGGTGATCGAACCGATGCTGACGGACCAATGGTACGTGCGGGCAGGCATTCTGGCAAAACCAGCGGTTGAAGCGGTTGAAAACGGCGACATTCAATTCGTACCGAAGCAATACGAAAACATGTACTTCTCTTGGATGCGTGACATTCAAGACTGGTGTATCTCGCGTCAGCTGTGGTGGGGTCACCGCATTCCGGCGTGGTACGACGCACAAGGCAATGTTTATGTTGGCCGCAACGAAGACGAAGTGCGCGCAGACAACAACATTCCTGCGGATGTGGCACTGAGCCAAGACGAAGACGTACTGGATACTTGGTTCTCTTCTGCATTGTGAACCTTTGGTACACTGGGCTGGCCAGAGAAAACAGACGCGCTGAAAGTCTTCCACCCATCCGAAGTGTTGGTGACCGGTTTTGACATCATCTTCTTCTGGGTTGCCCGTATGATCATGATGACCATGCACTTCATCAAAGATGAAGACGGCAAACCACAAGTGCCATTCAAAACCGTGTACGTAACGGGTCTGATCCGTGACGAAAACGGCGACAAGATGTCGAAATCGAAAGGCAACGTGCTGGATCCGATCGACATGATCGACGGCATCGATCTTGAGTCACTGGTGACCAAGCGCACGGGCAACATGATGCAGCCGCAACTGGCAGCGAAGATCGAGAAAAACACACGTAAAACGTTTGAAAACGGTATCGAACCTTACGGTACTGACGCACTGCGCTTTACGCTGGCCGCAATGGCATCAACTGGCCGCGATATCAACTGGGATATGAAGCGTCTGGAAGGTTACCGTAACTTCTGTAACAAACTGTGGAACGCAAGCCGTTACGTCATGATGAATACAGAAGAGCAGGACTGTGGCTTTGGCGCAGGTGCTGAGCTGGACTACTCGCTGGCAGACAAATGGATCGAATCTCAGTTTGAACTGGCTGCCAAAGCGTTCAACGAGCACATCGACAACTACCGTCTGGATATGGCCGCGAACACGCTGTACGAGTTCATCTGGAACCAGTTCTGTGACTGGTACCTAGAGCTGACAAAACCCGTACTGTGGAAAGGCAGTGAAGCGCAGCAACGCGCAACCCGTCGCACCCTGATCACCGTATTGGAAAAAACGCTACGTCTGGCTCACCCAGTTCTGCCATACATCACTGAAACCATCTGGCAAAGCATCAAGCCACTGGTTGACGGTGTGGAAGGCGATACCATCATGCTGCAGGCGCTGCCTCAGTTTGATGCGGCGAACTTCCACCAAGACGCGCTGGATGATATCGAGTGGGTGAAAACCTTCATCACCGCGATTCGTAACCTGCGTGCCGAGTACGACATCAACCCAGGTAAACCACTGGATGTGATGCTCAAAGCCGCAAGTGACAGCGATGCTGCGCGTCTGGAAGCGAACAAACAAGTGTTGATGTCTTTGGCGAAACTGGAAAACGTTCGCGTACTGACTGCCGGTGAAGAAACACCCGCGTGCGCAACAGCACTGGTTGGCAAATCTGAACTGATGATCCCAATGGCGGGTCTGATCGACAAAGACGCTGAGCTGGCACGTCTGGCAAAAGAAATTGCCAAAACCGAAGGTGAAGTGAAACGCATCGAAGGCAAACTGAGCAACGAAGGCTTTGTTGCAAAAGCGCCAGAAGCGGTCATCGCCAAAGAGCGTGAAAAGCTAGACGGTTACAAAGAAACCTTGGTGAAACTGGCTGAGCAGCAAGCGACCATCGCGGCGCTGTAAAACAGACCTTCACCCAAGCAAAAGGCAGCGAACTCGCTGCCTTTTTTATTGCCTTGCGTTGACGCTGTAGACACGCGCAGGTCAGACAATACGATTCTGCTGGCGACCTTCAACAAACGCCTGAATGTTGTCGATCAGAATATGGGCTAACTGCTGAATCGCAGAATCACTGCCCCACGCCACATGTGGCGTCAGCAGCAAATTGGGTAAGTCCATGTTGGCAACCAACGGATTGGTGATGTCTGCGGGCTCCTGAGTGAACACATCCACCCCTGCCCCGGCAATCTGGCGTCTTTTCAACGCATCCACCAGCGCCACTTCATCCACTAAACCGCCGCGCCCCGCGTTGATCAGCAGCGCGTTCGGTTTCATCTGCGCCAGCTCCGCTTCACCAATCAGATGGTGTGTGGCTTCCGTTAACGGACAATGCAGCGTCAGCACATCGGCCTGTTGCAACACTTGCTCGAACGGCGTGTAGCCTGCGCGGCAAGTCGACACACCTTTGTGTTCCGCAAACAGCACCGTCATGCCCAGCGCTTTCGCCAGTGTCGCGGTGCCTTGTCCCAACGTGCCGCCACCGACCACGCCCAGCGTGCTGCCTGCGATATCGCCAATCGGATGGGTAAAGAAACAGAACTGCTTGTTGCGTTGCCATTCACCTGCGGCAATATCGTGGTGATAGCCCATTAGATTTCGGCGCAGAGCAAACATCATCGCGACCACATGTTCAGGCACCGATTGGGTCGCATATCCCTGCACGTTGCACACCGCAATGTGGTGGGCGCGGCAATAGTCGATATCCACGTTGTTGAACCCCGTGGCAGACACCGCAATTAAGCGCACTTTCGGCAATTGCGCCAAGACCGCAGCGCTCAGCACCACTTTATTGGTGATCACGATTTCTGCCTCTTGTAGGCGCTCGACCACCTGCTCCGGCGCGGTGAAATCAAACTCTTGCCAGCGATGGGAAAACGTCAGTGCAGGCACATGAATGTGGCGGGGAATCGTTGCGCGATCGAGGAATACAACAGTGGGTAAAGCCATAATTTCTCCTTTGCCTACCCACTGCCATCAATGACACATGATCGATTAAGGACGGGGTAGTTTTTTATAATCCGGCAATTTTCGCTCAGGATCGAAATGCTGCAATATCTCTTCCTGCGCTTCGGGATAGAAGTCACACGGAACAAAGATCGAACGTAACCAATGACTGCGAGGATGATAAAAGCTCAGCTCCGCGGCATGCAACGCCAGTCGATCAGTAAAATCGATCGCTTCTTGCGGCGCGTAAAACTCATCGCCGACAATCGGATGCCCGAGAGCCTGCATGTGCACGCGCAGTTGGTGTGACCGGCCAGTAACCGGCAGCAGGCGCACCACGGTGGTGTGCGCTTCACGTTTGACGACCTGAAACAATGTCTGCGATGGTTTCCCTGTTTCATGACAAACCATCTGTTTCGGGCGATTTGGCCAATCGCAAATCAGCGGCAAATCGATCTCGCCTTCATCCTGCGCCATCACACCCCACACGCGAGCGTAATAAATTTTATGCGTCAGACGATATTGGAACTGTTTCTTGAGCGCCGCTTCCATGTACTTGTCTTTGGCAAACAGCATCAGCCCCGAAGTTGACATGTCCAAACGGTGCACCACTTGAATCTCCGGGTATTGCGCTTGCAGGCGGCTCCACATGCTATCGTGGTGTTCCGCCAGACGGCCCGGCACGGAAAGTAAACCGGACGGTTTGTTTACCGCCAGAATGTAGTCATCCTCAAAGACCACATCAATCCACGGATCCGTTGGTGGGTGGTACTCGGTCATTGCCATAAATTTCTCTCGCAAACGCGCTGATAATAAAAAACGGCGCATTATATACCCAACATCACCTCTGAATCACGCCTTGGTGTCGCGCCTGCCGCGGCGCCCCCGCCATCATAGCGCCACTTCACGCTTGATGCTGCCCTTTCATGACGTGAACAAAAAGTTACGCCGAAGTTGTAAGTATAAATTGACACTAACAATCAGTGTGATATTGATGAAGGGTATTGACAAAAAAATCAGCCAATCCCACGCAGGACAAGGCAAATCATAAATACAATCAAACACAACATAACAATTCATAAGGAACAAGAATGGAAAACGCCGTCCCTTATTCATCCGAACAACGGCTCTCTTTACCTCAACTGCTTCGATCTTTGGGTCCGGGCATCATGATGGCTGCTGCTGCCGTTGGCGGCTCTCATCTGGTGGCTTCGACCAAAGCGGGGGCCATTTATGGCTGGCAACTCGCGATCCTCATTCTGCTGGTCAACCTGTTTAAATACCCCTTTTTCAAAGCAGGCGTTCAGTACACCATGGGCACAGGCGACAGCTTGGTCGAAGGTTACGCCAAAATGGGCAAACCTTACCTGTGGATCTTTGCGGTTCTGGCGGTGTTCTCCGGCATCGTCAACACCGCAGCGCTGCTGATGTTCAGTGCCAGCTTGCTGAGTTACTTCATTCCGTTTGAGCTGTCGTTGCCGGTGTTGTCTGGCATCGTGCTCGCCACCTGCCTCATCATTCTGTTTGCCGGTCACTACCGCGCGCTGGATACGCTGTCAAAGGTGATCATGGCGGTCTTGACCATCGCGACGCTGCTGGCCGTGGTGATTGCTGCCGCTAACCCCGCACCCGCGACCGTCGTTGCCGAAGCGCCATCGCCGTGGACACTGGCGGCCATCGGCTTCTTGGTGGTGACCATGGGCTGGATGCCAGCCCCGATTGAGATTTCATCTCTCACGTCTGTGTGGCTGAAAAGTCAATGTCGTCACCAACGCGTCACACCGCAATCGGCGCTGTTTGACTTCAATGTCGGCTACATTGGCACCGCGATTCTGGCGATTGTCTTCCTCGCACTGGGCGCGTTGGTGTTGCATGGCAGCGGTGTCGAACTGTCGAAATCTGGTGTGGGCTTCTCGCATCAGTTGGTCGGTTTGTATGCCTCCACCATCGGAGAGTGGTCACGCTACCTGATTGCGGTGATCGCGTTCTTCTGTATTTTCGGCAGTACCATTACGGTGATTGATGGCTACTCACGCGTGATTGCCGAATCGCAGCGTCTGCTGAAAGAGCAGCCAGAGCAGAGCCCGAAAGTGTTGCAAGGCTGGATGATTCTGGTCTCGGCGGCGGCCCTGGCGATCATCATGTTCTTCGCGTCAGCGCTGATGCCGCTGCTCAACTTTGCGATGATCATGGCGTTCATGACCACGCCCGTATTTGCCTTGCTGAACTACATTTTGGTGACGCGCACGGAGCTGCCGCAAGAGCTGAAAGTGGGTCCGAAGCTCAAAGCGCTGTCGATTCTCGGCCTGATTTACCTATTTGGGTTTTTAGCGCTGTTCATCTGGTGGCAGTGGTTGATGTAATCGCTAGCTCACCGACACAAAAAAGGCCTTCCGTTGGAAGGCCTTTTGCGTTTCAGCGCACTTAGTTGTGTGCGACCACAATCATGCGCAGGGAATCCAGTTGGTACTGCGCCTGCGCGATGTAACCGGTCAATTCCTCAATCTGCTGCTCCAGCACCTCAATCTCTTCATCACGAATGTTCGGGTTGACCGCTTTAAGCGCCTGTAAACGCTCTAGCTCCCCGTTGAGGATTTGATGCATCTCTTTCTGCGCTTGCTCGCGAATCGCCTTCACCTGCTCCATCACTGGCGTTTCACTGGCGGTAATCAAACGATGGACATCGTTTTGCACTGAGCTCACGAGTTTGCTGGCCAAATGACGGTTCACCGGGCTGAGCTGACGGTTAAATGCTTCAAACTCCACCTGCGCCGACAAATCATTGCCACGCGCATCCATCAACATGCGGATTGGCGTTTGTGGCAGGAAGCGACTAATCCCGGTACGTTTGGGGGCTTGCGCATCCACCACGTACACCAGCTCAAGCAAAATCGTGCCCACGGGCAGCGCTTTGTTTTTCAGCAGCGAAACCGCTGAAACGCCCACGCCTTCGCTCATCAGTAAGTCGATGCCGCCTTGCACCATCGGGTGCTCCCAGCTAATAAAGTGCATGTCTTCACGCGACAGCGCGGTATCACGATCGAAGGTGATGGTTGCGCCTTCATACGGCAAACCGGGATAGCTCGGCACCATCATGTGCTCCGACGGCGTCACCACCAGCGCGTTCTCACCACGGTCTTCTTGGTTAAGGCCGATGGTATCAAACAGGCTCAACGCAAACGTCACCAGATTGGTGTCGCCATCAGTCGCGGCGATTTGCTTGGCAATCTGCTCCGCTTTGTCGCCCCCGTTAGAGTGCATTTCCAGCAGGCGGTCACGGCCTTGCTCAAGCTGCGCTTTGAGCGCCTTGTTCATCTTGGCCGATTCATCGATGATCGCATCCAGCTCGCTGTCATCGCCGGAAGCCAGAATCGGAATCAGGCGTTCGGCAAACTCATCGTACACCGCGCGACCTGTCGGACAGGTTTCGGCAAACGCGTTCAGGCCTTCGTTGTACCAACGCGCCAAAATCGCCTGCGACGTGCCTTTGAGGTAAGGCACATGAATGTCGATGTCGTTCTTCTGACCGATACGGTCAAGACGACCGATACGCTGCTCCAGCAGGTCTGGGTTGAATGGTAAATCGAACATCACCAATTGGCTGGCGAATTGGAAGTTACGACCTTCCGAGCCGATTTCGCTACAGATCAGCACCTGCGCGCCACCCTCTTCTTGGGCAAAGTACGCCGCCGCTTTGTCGCGTTCCAGAATCGACATGCCTTCGTGGAAGACGGTCGCACGAATGCCTTCCCGCTCACGCAGCGCTTGTTCCAGTTGCAATGCAGTGCTGGCGCGAGATGCGATCACCAGAATCTTGTCACTGCGTTTGGCTTTGACTTTTTCAAGCAACCAGTTCACACGGGAATCAAACTGCCACCAGCTGGCGTCATCGCCTTCAAACTCTTGGAAGATCTCTTCCGGATAGAGCATTTTCATCGCACGCGCTTCAGGGCTGAGCTTGCCGCCAATCATGCCAGCAACACGCATCGACGTGGTGTACTGCTGTGGAATGTCCATCGCCATCAAGTGCACATTGCGCACCGGGAAGCCTTTGATTGCCGCGCGAGTGTTACGAAACAGCACGCGTCCCGTGCCGTGACGGTCCATCAGGTTATCAATCAGCTCTTGGCGTGCTGATGCCTTCTCGGCGTCATCCGCTTGGCTTTCCAGCACACGGAACAGCGGCTCGACATCTTGCTCTGACAACAGCTCAGTAATTTGGTTTTTCGCCTCGTTTGGCAGCGCCTGACCAGAGAACAGCGCGCTCACCGCGTCTGCCACTGGTTCGTATTGCGCTTCTTCTTGCACGAACGCGTCGTAGTCATAGAAGCGGTCCGCATCAAGCAGACGCAGACGCGCAAAGTGGCTTTCGCGGCCCAATTGCTCTGGCGTTGCCGTCAGCAGCAGCACGCCCGGCGTGCACTCTGCCAACGCTTCAATCACCTGATATTCACGGCTCGGTTTGTCTTGGCTCCATGACAAGTGATGCGCTTCATCGACCACCAACAGATCCCACTCCGCATCCAACGCTTGTTCAAAACGCTGACGGCTCTTACGCAGAAAGTCGAGCGAACACAGGACGAACTGCTGGGTTTCAAATGGGTTGTCGGCTTCCGCGAACGCTTCCACGCAGCGCTCTTCATCAAACACGGAGAAATGCAGGTTGAAACGACGCAGCATTTCCACCAACCATTGGTGCTGCAGGGTTTCTGGCACCACGATCAGAATACGCTCCGCGCGGCCAGACAGGACTTGTTGGTGAATGATCATGCCCGCTTCGATGGTTTTACCCAGGCCCACTTCGTCGGCCAACAGCACACGCGGCGCATGACGGCGGCCCACTTCATGGGCGATGTACAACTGGTGCGGGATCAAGCCTGCACGCATGCCACACAGGCCACGCATCGGGCTCTTGTGTTGTTGATACTGGTTGGTCAGCGCGCGATAGCGCAGCACAAAGTTGTCCATGCGATCAATTTGACCAGCGAACAGTTTGTCCTGCGGTTTGTTAAAGCGAATTTGGTTGCTGAGGAAAATTTCGCGCAGCGCGACGCCCGATTCTTCGGTGTCTTGACGTGTGCCCAGATAAGTCAACAGACCGTTCTCTTCCACCACCTGTTCCACGGTGAGCGACCAGCCTTCTTGGCAGTCAATCACGTCGCCGACATTAAACGTCACACGGGTTACCGGGGCATCATTACGTGCGTACACGCGGTTTTCTTCGGATGCAGCAAACATCAGTGTCACGGTACGAGCGTCCATCGCGACCACTGTACCTAAACCTAAATCGCTTTCCGTATCGCTTATCCAGCGTTGCCCCAAAGCAAAAGTCATGAATCGACTACCTCATCAATTTGGATTGGAATTTAAAGTGACCTGCGACCACAAGAAGGGAGAGTCTAATTATGATAGTTCTGAAAGCGTGGTGCAGAAAAAGGTCGCTAATCTTACTTGATGGCGTGATGGAGGTCACGCCCATTCCCTGCTTTTTTTCGTCAAGATCTAACTGACATCAAACTGTAAGAAACCAGTGGCATTTGTAAAAGACAAAGTTGCTATAATCGTTTTGAAGGCGCGACAAACTGAGGTGAAAACCTTGGCACAAAGTCTGCAAGTTCAAACAGAGAGTATCAACACGGGTTTGCACCAGTCGACAAGTGATCGAAAGCCTGCCCAATGCGTACGATCCTTGGCAGCACTGATGGCAAACATCCTTTGCAAAGCAAGCTACAACGTAGCAAGGAGACGCTTATGGGCGATACCGATCGGAAACTGTTTGTACTGGATACCAATATCCTGCTTCATGAACCGCTAGCCATCTACTCCTTCCAAGAACATGATGTGGTCATTCCCATGACCGTCCTCGAAGAACTCGACCGAATTAAAGACAGCAAACGCGATGTTGCACGTGATGCGCGTGTGGCGATTCGGGCGTTGGAGAATATGTTCCACGACGCGACTCCAGATGAGATTTCAGAAGGGATTCCGTTTACCAAGCACGGCAGTGCGACCGGCACCATTTCTATCCTTGCCGACTACGATGTGCACGAAAGCGTCAAAGCGTTTACCGACAAAGAGGGCGACAACCGAATCCTCAATGCGGTGCTCCATCTGCAGAACAAACGAGCGCCCCGCTCGGTGGTGCTGATCACCAAAGACATCAACATGCGCTTGCGTGCCAAAGGCGCCGGCGTGCGGTTTGTGGAAGATTATCGCACCGACCAACTGATCGACGACGTTCAGTACTTAACCAAAGGATTTCAAACCCGTCCGGGGCATTTTTGGGACAAAGTGGATAGCGTCGATAGCTACACCTTGGGCGGAAAAACGTTCCATAAATTGGATCGCGAACCGTTTGAACCCACCTACATCAACCAATACGTGCTCGATGAAGAGAGCGACTTCGCCGCACGGGTTGAAACCATCACCGAAGACCAAATCACCCTGCGCGATCTCAGTCGTGAACGCATGTTGCACCGCAAAGCGTGGGACATTACCCCAAAAAATATCTACCAAGGCATGGCGCTTGATGCCCTGCTCGACCCAGACATCGATCTGGTGATCCTGACCGGCGCGGCAGGGAGTGGGAAAACATTGCTGGCCATGGCTGCCGCACTTGAACAAACCATTGAGAAGAAGATGTTCGACAAGATCATCGTCACACGCAATACGCCAGACATCGGCGAATCGATTGGTTTTCTACCGGGCACCGAGGAAGAGAAAATGATGCCTTGGCTGGCGGCGGTCACCGATACCTTAGAAGCGCTGCATAAAAACGATCACTGCACGGAAGGGTCGTTGAAATACATCGTCGACAAGGCCAACATTCAATTCAAATCCATCAACTTTATGCGCGGCCGTTCGATTCAAGACGCATTCGTGCTACTCGATGAGTGTCAAAACCTCACCGCCTCACAAATCAAAACCATCATTACGCGCTGCGGCGAAGGCACCAAAATCGTCTGCTCCGGGAACCTAGCGCAGATTGACTCCCCTTACCTCACCCCGGTCACGTCCGGATTAACCTACATGGTGGAGCGCTTCAAAAACTTCGAAGGCAGCGCCAACATCCACCTCAACGGCGTCGTCCGCAGCCGCTTGGCTGAATTCGCCGAAGAGAATTTATAATCACATTTGGCGAGATATTATTTATATCTCGCCACTTTTATTAAAATAATTATTCACTTTTATGGCATTTGTATGTTTAACTAGCCGGACTCAACTGTTACCGCAAAGGACTGAGATATGGCTTTCAATTTACGTCACCGCAATTTTCTCAAACTGCTCGATTTCACCCCGAAAGAAATTCAGTTTCTGCTGGATCTGTCTGCCGAACTGAAACGCGCAAAATATGCGGGTACCGAGCAGAAAACCCTAACGGGCAAAAACATCGCGCTCATTTTTGAAAAGTCCTCTACTCGCACCCGATGTGCGTTTGAAGTGGCAGCGTTTGATCAGGGCGCGCAAGTGAGTTACCTCGGTCCATCAGGCTCGCAAATCGGCCACAAAGAATCGATGAAAGACACCGCACGCGTACTCGGCCGCATGTACGATGGCATTCAATACCGTGGTTTTGGCCAAGAGATCGTCGAAGAACTCGGCCAGTTCGCCGGTGTTCCCGTCTGGAATGGCTTAACCGATGAATTCCACCCGACCCAAATTTTGGCCGATTTTCTGACCATGCAAGAGCACGGACGCGGCAAAGCGCTGCATGAAATCAGCTTTGCTTACTTGGGTGATGCACGTAACAACATGGGCAACTCACTGATGGTCGGCGCGGCGAAAATGGGCATGGATATCCGTCTGGTTGCACCAAAAGCATTCTGGCCAGACGCCGATTTGGTGCATACCTGCCAGCAGATTGCCGAGCAAACCGGAGCCACTATTACGCTGACGGAAGATGTCGCTGAAGGAGTGAAAGGGTGTGATTTCCTCTACACCGATGTGTGGGTTTCGATGGGCGAAGCCGCCGATGCATGGGATGAGCGCGTTGCCATGATGGCCCCATATCAAGTCAACATGCACACCATCGAAGCGACGGGCAATCCGCACGTCAAATTCATGCATTGTCTGCCGGCATTCCATAACGATGAAACCACCATCGGCAAACAAGTTGCTGAGAAATACGGCATGAAAGGGCTGGAAGTGACGGAAGAGGTGTTTGAATCCGACTACGCCATCGTATTTGATGAAGCCGAAAACCGCATGCACACCATCAAAGCGGTGATGGTCGCAACGCTAGGTTCTTGAGTTCCCGAGACAACTCGGTATGTGATCCGAGCGAGCGAAAGTGGCGAACAACGTGACAGTGACCAGGATGCTGAAGATTGTGAGTTAATCGCTTGCGCTCACACAAACTAGGCGTATAATGCCGAGCAATTTGTCTGAGGGGTCGCCGGTGAAACTAGTCCAGGTCACACATTACACATTCAGTGAGCACGTATGCTTACCGGGCGTCGTATTTGCCCCCTCCATTGATTTTTAAAGCCTCCCAGATCGGGGGGCTTTTTTATGGCTAAAAGCCGGGTATTGCTACACATTTATAGGGAAGAAGATCATGGCGAATTCGCTTTTTCAAAAGCACATCATCTCCATTTCTGAGCTTTCACGTGAAGAGCTGGAACTGATTGTAAACACGGCAGGCCAGCTCAAAGCTCAGCCAAATCCGGAACTGATCAAACACAAAGTCGTCGCAAGCTGTTTCTTTGAACCATCGACCCGCACACGCCTGTCGTTTGAGACGGCGATTCAACGCATCGGTGGCAGCGTGATTGGTTTTGATAACGGTGGGAACACGTCTCTGGCCAAGAAAGGCGAGACGTTGGCCGACTCGGTTCAGGTGATTTCTTCTTACGTGGATGCCTTCGTGATGCGTCACCCACAAGAAGGTGCTGCGCGTCTGGCATCTGAATTCTCTCACGGCGTACCGGTCATCAATGCTGGTGACGGTTCCAACCAACACCCAAGCCAAACACTGCTGGACCTGTTCACGCTGTTCGAAACGCAAGGTCGCCTCGACAACCTGAATGTCGCGTTCGTCGGTGACTTGAAATATGGTCGCACCGTGCATTCGCTGGCTCAGGCACTGGCAAAATTCAACAACAACCGCTTCTTCTTCGTCGCGCCGGAAGCGCTGGCGATGCCAGATTACATCTGTGAAGAACTCGACGAAGCCGGCGTGACATACAGCCTACATGCCGACATGGAAAGCGTGATTCCTGAACTGGATATTCTCTACATGACTCGCGTGCAGAAAGAGCGTTTCGACGAATCGGAGTACGCCCACATCAAATCCGCCTACGTGTTGACCGCTGCGCTGCTGGACAATGCGCGTCCAAACATGAAAGTGCTGCACCCGCTGCCACGCGTGGATGAAATCACGACGGATGTGGACAAAACGCCACACGCCTACTTCTTCCAACAAGCGGAAAACGGCGTGTACGCCCGTGAAGCCTTGCTTGCCCTTGTTCTGAACGAATCACTGTAATCGGAGTCTGTCATGAGTAAAGAAACCAAACTGCAAGTTGAAGCGATTAAAAACGGCACGGTGATTGACCATATTCCGGCGAAAGTGGGCGTGAAAGTGCTCAAGCTGTTTGATATGCATCACTCCAATCAACGCGTGACGATTGGCCTCAACCTGCCTTCATCGGCGCTGGGCCACAAAGATTTGCTGAAAATCGAGAATGTGTTCATCAGTGAAGAGCAAGCCAACAAGCTGGCGCTGTATGCACCGCACGCGACAGTGAACCAGATTGAAAACTACGAAGTGGTGAAAAAGCTGGCGCTGGAACTGCCTGAGCGCATCAACAATGTGTTTGCCTGTCCAAACAGCAACTGCATTTCACACAATGAGCCGGTGGAAAGCAGCTTCCGCATTTTTGAAAAAGCCCACGACATTCGCCTGAAATGTAAGTACTGCGAGAAAGTTTTCTCCCGTGAAATCGTGACCGAACGCGAAGCCTAAGCGCTATGAGGCCGACCGGGTGAAATTCCAAGGTCGGCTCTTTACCTCGCCGCCAAGAACAGGCACACTGACCGCTCGTTTTTTTGCTTAACCAATGGAATAACAAGCATGACAAAAGTTCTGCATACAGACTCTGCTCCTGCAGCGATTGGCCCTTACATTCAAGGCGTTGATCTTGGCAACATGGTTCTGACGTCAGGCCAGATCCCAGTGAACCCAGCCACGGGTGAAGTACCAGCAGACATCGCGGCGCAAGCGCGTCAGTCGCTGGACAATGTCAAAGCCGTTGTTGAGGCCTCAGGCCTGACCGTCGGCGACATCGTGAAAATGACCGTGTTCGTGAAAGATCTCAACGACTTCGGCACCGTAAACGACGTGTACGGCAAATTCTTTGATGAGCACCAAGTTGCGCACTACCCAGCGCGTTCTTGCGTGGAAGTGGCTCGTCTGCCCAAAGATGTGGGTATCGAAATCGAAGCCATTGCCGTACGCAAGTAAGGTGATGAAAACAAAAAAGGTTGCTCATTGAGCAACCTTTTTTTATTGGCCTGACATCAGTTAGACGTCGCTTTTTTCGCGTTACGCATCGCCACTTCGTCATCCAGCGCTTGCAGCTTGGCTTTCATCTCTTGATGGCAACGTTGCGACAGCTCACGCACATGCTCTTTGCCCAGCCCTTCAGTGCTCACTGGGGGCAACATCTCCACAATGATGTGGCCGTTGTTCCAGCGGTTCAAACGCAGTTTATCCGTTGAGCTGCACACAATCGGAATGATGGGCACGCCAGCACCAATGGCCGCGTGAAACGCGCCTGCTTTAAACGGCAGTAAGCCACGACCGCGTGAGCGGGTACCTTCCGGGAACATCCACACCGACACGTCGCTGTTTTTCATGCTATCGACCACTTGGTCGATGGTGCCTTTGGCTTTGGTTTTGTTCGCACGGTCAATCAGAATATTCCCGGTTAACCAGTAAAGCTGACCAAACAGCGGCATCCACGCCAAACTCTTTTTCCCCACCGTCACCACTTTTGGCGTCACCGCCGAAGAGACGGTAAACAAATCCCAGTTGTTCTGGTGGTTGGCAATGTAAATCGCTTGGCCGCGATTGTAGGCATCATCCGGAATACGCAATTCCAGCTTAATGCCAAACACTTTGGACATCGCACCAAACAGGCGGCCAAAGGTAAATACGTGTTTCGGATTTCGCGGGCTCAACAAACAGTAGCCACAACCGAACACAAACATCACGACGGCAAACAGCGCCACCGCAAGAATACGGAGTAAAGCAATCATTCAGATTCTCCAAAGGAGCTAGAATAAAAAGGCCGAAACCCTTGGATTTCGGCCCATTGATGAAATGGCAGTTTAACTCGACTCGCGAACGCGCTCAATGTTTGCGCCCAGAGCCGACAACTTGTCTTCAATCTTCTCGTAACCACGGTCGATGTGATAAATCCGATCCACGATGGTTTCGCCTTTGGCAATGCAGCCAGCAATCACCAAACTCGCCGAAGCGCGCAGATCCGTGGCCATCACCTGAGCACCACTTAGAGAATCGACATCACCGCAAATCACGGTGTTGCCTTCGATTTCCGCTTTGGCACCCATGCGCATCAGTTCAGGTACATGCATGAAACGGTTTTCAAAAATGGTTTCGGTGATCACACCGCCACCTTTGGCCATCATGTTCAGCAAGGTAAATTGCGCTTGCATGTCGGTTGGGAAACCTGGGTGTGGCGCGGTACGAATCGAGACTGCTTTGAGTTCACGGCCGGTCATGTCAAGGCTGATCCAGTCGTCGCCGACTTCAATCAATGCGCCCGCTTCTTCCAGCTTCGCCAACACCGCTTCCAACAGTTTTGCGTTGGTTTTACGACACACGATCTTACCGTGAGATACCGCAGCAGCCACCAAGAAGGTCCCAGTCTCAATGCGATCTGCAACCACAGAATGTTTGCCGCCGCCCAGACGCTCAACCCCTTCCACCGTAATGGTGTCGGTGCCAGCACCGCTGATTTTCGCGCCCAGTTTATTGAGGAACATCGCGGTATCCACAATTTCAGGTTCACGCGCGGCGTTGTCCAGCACCGTGGTGCCTTCTGCCAGTGTGGCTGCACACATAATGGTAATGGTGGCACCCACGCTGACTTTATCCATCACAATGTGCGCACCTTGCAGGCGGCCATCGACGCTCGCTTTCACGTAGCCGTCTTCCAATGTGATCGTCGCGCCCAGTTGCTCCAGACCGTTGATGTGTAAATCCACCGGACGAGCACCGATCGCACAGCCGCCCGGCAGTGAAACTTGGCCCTGACCAAAACGCGCCACGAGAGGACCTAATGCCCAGATAGACGCACGCATGGTTTTCACCAAATCATAAGGCGCACAAAACTGATCAATTTGGCTTGGATCGACGTGGACAGAACCGTTACGCTCGACTTTCGCACCCAGACGCTTCAGCAGCTCCATGGTGGTGTCGATGTCACGTAAGTGAGGAACGTTGGCAACTTCTACCGGCTCAGACGCCAGAATAGAAGCAAATAAAATAGGCAGTGCAGCATTTTTTGCACCAGAAATGGTCACTTCGCCTTGCAGCGGTTTATCAGACCCAATAACTCGAAACTTATCCATTCACAAACCTTATAGCGACATCAACTTCTTATCGCGAGCCCACTCATCAGGCGTGAACGCTTTGATTGACACAGCATGAATATCATTACGCTGAATGTACGCCATCAGAGGCGCGTAGATCAGCTGCTGTTTCTTCACACGGCTCATGCCGTCGAAAGCGGCATCAACAGCAATCACTTCATAATGACTGCCTTCACCTTTGACGTGAATCTCTTGAAGATTGAGTGCTTGTTCTAATATCTGTTGTACTTGTGCGCTATCCACAATTCACCCCTGCAGGTTGTTTAATGTGTTGAGACATCATTGCATCGATGTTACTCAACTGAAACAATGTGCGCAGTTGCTCTGGCACAAAACTCAGCATTATATGACAGTTTTGCTTTTTTGCATGCTCTAATAAGTGAATTAACATCACCATCCCCGCAGAATCGATACGTGTGACCGATTTCAGCGAGAGCTCACATTCAGCGTTTTGTGGCTGCCATTGTTGCAACACGGCCCACAATTCGGGCACCGTATCACGATCTAATGGACCACTTAACGCCGCCAGTGCTGGGCCTTGCAGTTGCCATTGTGGATGGCTCATTGGGTTTTACTCTCAAAGCGAATCGGTTGTGCTGCCAAGCTTTCCAGCTCTTTCGCGACCGACAGGATACCTTCCTGACGAATCTTCCCGTTCCATTCCGATTGTTTGCTCGACAGCAAGCTAATGCCTTCAGCAATCATGTCGAACGCACGCCACTCACCGGATTTCTCTTTGCGTAGTTTGAATTCCAGTTTGATGTTCGGACGCGGCGTGTCGACGATATCGACTTTCACACTGGTGATACGGCGATCATCGCCCACCGATGGTTCCGGACCAAATTCAATGGTCTGATCCGTGTACTGAGCAGGACTTGCGCGTAGTTCGCCACCAAGTAAGCACGAAATGCTTTGATGAATTCACCCACATCTTCGCGCTTGGCCCCTTTCAGGTTCGAGCCGAGCAATTTCAGCGCCGCGTATTGATCGTTGACGTAAGGCATCAGCTCTTCTTCAACAATCACTTTCAAATGGTCCGGATCCTTGTGCACCAGATCCTGCTCCGCTTTCAGGCGGTCAAATGCCTTTTGCGCCACTTGCTTCATCATCAGATACGGATCGGTCTGATCAATCTCCTGCGCGGCATTGGCCGTCCAAGACAGCAGCACACTCATCAGAAGAATAACGTATTGTTTTAGCCATTTTGTTTTGCTGAACATGATTACTCACTCTTCTTGTCGTCTTTGTCTGATCCACCCATGCTGTATAGCACTTGGCCAATCAGATCTTCCAGTACCAACGCCGACTTGGTGTCTTCAATACGGTCGCCATCTTTCAGCATCTCTTCGTCATCGAAGATGAAGCCGGGAATCAAGCTGATGTACTGTTCACCAATCAAGCCAGACGTCAGGATCTGCACACTGGAGTTTTCCGGAAATTGATTGTAACGGCTGTCAATCGCCAGCGTGACCGACGGCAGCAGGCGTTCGGTGTCGAGTGCAATCGACTGCACGCGCCCCACCACCACACCACCAACTTTCACAGGCGAACGAACTTTCAGGCTGCCGATGTTATCAAATTCCGCTTGGACCAAGTAAGTATCGTTGGAGCCAATGCCCTTCACGTCAGCGACTTGAAAAATCATCACCAGAATTGCGCAAATTCCTGCCAGCACAAAACTGCCTACCCAAAATTCTAGTTTTCGTGTTTGTTGCATGATTAGTTCCCAAACATCAATGCGGTAAGTACAAAGTCCAGCCCTAAAACAGCCAGGGACGAATGTACAACGGTTCGTGTTGTCGCACGGCTGATGCCTTCAGAAGTCGGAATCGCATCATAGCCATTAAACAGAGCAATCCAAGTGACAGTAATAGCAAACGCCACACACTTAATCACACTGTTCCCAATATCTTCACCCAGCTCGACGGAAGCCTGCATCGCCGACCAGAAGCTGCCGTGATCAATGCCTTTCCAATCCACGCCGACCAACTGACCGCCCCAAATACCGACCGCCATAAAGATCATCGCCAAAAGCGGCATCGAGATCAGCCCCGCCCACAAACGTGGAGCAATCACCCGTTTGAGCGGATCGACGGCCATCATTTCAAGGCTCGACAGCTGTTCGGTTGCTTTCATCAACCCGATTTCAGCAGTCAACGCGGAGCCGGCACGTCCGGCAAACAGCAAGGCAGTAACCACCGGCCCGAGTTCACGCAGCAGCGACAAGGCCACCATTTGGCCTAAGCTGGTTTCCGCGCCGTAGTCGACCAGAATCACGTAGCCTTGCAAGCTCAAGACCATGCCGATAAACAGGCCGGAAACCACGATGATCGCCAGTGACTGCACGCCAACGCTGTACAGTTGTTTGATTAATAAGGGGAGGTTTTGAATCGGACGCGGGCGCCCCGCGAGCGCCCCAAACAGCATCAAGCTGGCACGGCCAAACGATTCGCAGATTGACAACACGCGTCGGCCAACACCGCTGATCCAGCGCTGTAGATTATCCAACATGGAACAGATCCTTTTCTATCGGTTGGGCCGGAAACCGGAAAGGCACCGGACCGTCGGCTTCGCCCTGTAAAAATTGTTGCACCCGCGGATCGGGATTATTGATGAGATCGTGCGGCGACCCAAATGCAATCACTTTGCCATCGGCGAGCAGATACACCCAATCGGCAATGCTCATCACTTCCGGCACGTCATGGGACACCACAATAGACGTCACGCCCAACGCTTGGTTGAGGTTACGGATCAGTTCCACCAGCACGCCCATGGTGATCGGGTCTTGGCCCACGAACGGCTCATCGAACATGATGAGTTCAGGGTCGAGTGCAATGGCTCGCGCCAGCGCCGCTCGGCGAGCCATGCCGCCGGAGAGTTCACTGGGCATCAATTGTGCCGCGCCACGCAGCCCCACCGCTTCAAGCTTGAGCAGCACCAGCGTGCGAATTAGGGATTCATCGAGTTGCGTGTGTTCACGCAAAGGAAAAGCGACGTTATCAAAAACATTCAGATCGGTGAACAGTGCGCCAGACTGGAACAACATGCTCATTTTTTTGCGGGCTTTGTAGAGGTTACTGCGAGTCAAGGTGGGGATGTTCTGGCCATCAAACCAGATCTCGCCCTTTTCCGGCAGTAACTGTCCGCCAATCAAGCGCAGCAAAGTGGTTTTCCCGATCCCGGAAGGCCCCATAATGGCGGTGACTTTTCCTTTCGGGACTTGCAGGCTGATGTCATCAAAAATCACCCGTTCTGCTCGGGAAAACGTCAGATTGTTTATGGTCACTAGATCGGTTTCGGACATACTCACGATTCGCTGTTGTGGGGTTTCCATCCAAAGAATGGGCAATCATAAGCACATTGCCCGTAAATTAAAAGCACTGTTCAATTACATTTAACATTCAAACTGAAATTAAGGATGAATTCCAGTTTTCCCCGCATTTTTGTTGATAAACTCATCACTCTAGCCTACGGATTATGCGGGTAACATCTTGTCCAAACATCAAAATTCGTCCGTTCTTGGCACGCTTGCCCACCCCAATGAACAGCGAAAATGAGACAATAAATTGGATCTTCGACTTCCCTTTTAATGACCAACACGTCAAAATTAGCGGTTACTCGTTCTATTTTTCACAACGTTAGGAATTGTCATGCTTGAAGCCGTTGCGTTTCTTATTGTAGGTCTCATTCTTTTGGTCTGGAGTGCCGATAAATTGGTCTACGGATCCGCCGCCCTCGCACGCAACATTGGCATTTCCCCTTTAGTGATCGGCATGACCATTCTGGCCATGGGCTCTTCCGCGCCAGAAATGATGGTGTCCGCCACGGCAGCGCTTGACGGCCACACCGACACCGCCGTGGGCAACGTCTTGGGATCGAACATTGCCAACATCGCTTTGATTCTTGGTATTACCGCTTTGATTAAGCCACTGGCCATAAGTTCCACGGTCGTGCGTCGTGAACTTCCGCTGATGATTGGCGTCACATTACTGGCAGGCGCGATTTTATGGGACAACCACCTCGGCTTTTACGAAGGCGTGCTGCTGTTTGTGCTGTTCGCCGCTTTTATTTTAGCCATGCTGAAAATCAGCCGCAGCGAACACAAAAATGGCGACAGCCTGCTTGAAGAACACGAGTCTGAAATTCCAGACAACGTGAGCAATCAAAAAGCCATCATGTGGGTGGTGATTGGGTTGATTCTGCTGCCCTTGGCAGCCAACTTGTTGGTGGATAACTCCGTCATCATCGCCAAATACTTTGGCATGAGCGATCTGGTGATTGGCCTGACGATCATCGCCATCGGCACCAGCCTACCGGAACTGGCCGCCTCGCTGGCTGGCGTTCTGAAAGGTGAAGATGACATGGCGGTGGGCAACATCATCGGGTCCAACGTCTTTAACATTCTGGCCGTCATGGGCCTACCGGGTATTCTGAACCCATCGCTGCTGAGCACCTTAGCGATGGGTCGTGATTTTTGGGTCATGCTGGCAGTGTCACTCCTGCTGGTTCTGATGGCGCTGGGTAAATCTCGCAGTATCAACCGCATTGAAGGGGCGATCCTATTTGCGGCGTTTCTCGCATATCAGGTTTACCTCTTTATGAATATGGCAGCTTAACTGGAGTTTAGAATGTCTGATCACTTTGACTACCGCGGTGTTGCCCAGCAAGTGCTGGCAACGGAAATCGAAGCTCTGCAACAACTCGACCAATATTTTAATGATGACTTTTGCCGCGCGTGCGAGATGATCCTCGCCAACAACAGCGGGAAAGTGGTCGTGATGGGTATTGGTAAGTCTGGCCATATCGGCAGGAAAATTGCGGCGACGCTGGCAAGCACGGGCACATCCGCGTTCTTTGTTCATCCCGGGGAAGCGTCACATGGCGACTTGGGCATGATTGAAAGCGGCGACATCGTGTTGGCCATTTCCAACTCCGGTGAATCATCCGAGATTCTGGCCCTGTTCCCAGTGTTAAAACGCCTCAATAACCGCATCATCAGCATGACTGGCAACCCGCACTCGAATATGGCGAAATTGGCGGACATTCATTTGCAAATCACGGTGCCGAAAGAGGCCTGCCCGCTCGGCTTGGCCCCGACCTCCAGCACCACGGCAACGTTGGTGATGGGCGATGCGCTCGCGGTCGCGTTATTGCAGGCGCGCGGCTTCACTGCCGAAGACTTTGCGCTGTCTCACCCTGGCGGCGCGTTGGGTCGTAAACTGTTGATGAAACTGCATGACATCATGCACAGCGGTGAAGAGCTGCCCAAAGTGTCTCCCGATGCATTGGTGCGCGATGCGCTGCTAGAAATCAGCCAGAAAGGCCTCGGCATGACCGCGGTGGTGGCCGAAGACGATCATCTGCTGGGCATCTTCACCGACGGCGACTTACGCCGCATTCTCGACAAACGCATTGATATTCACACCGCCAGTATTCGCGACGTGATGACCTGCAACCCAACCGTGGCCTCACCCAACATTCTGGCGGTTGAAGGGCTGAACTTGATGCAGGAAAAACGCATCAATGGTTTGATGTTGGTCGAAGACGGCAAACTGGTTGGCGCCTTGAACATGCACGATTTACTCAAAGCTGGAGTGATGTAATGAACCAACCGGTTGAAACCCTGTACGGTGAAGTCGATGCATCACTGCTGGCGATTGCCAAAACGATCAAACTGCTGATTTGTGACGTCGATGGCGTCTTCTCCGACGGCCTGATTTACATGGGCAATCACGGTGAAGAGTTGAAAACGTTTCATACTCGTGATGGATATGGCGTAAAATCGTTAATGAACGCTGGCATTGAGATCGCCATTATTACTGGCCGACAATCTCAACTCGTTGAAAACAGAATGAAAGCGCTGGGCATCAAGCTGATTTATCAAGGTCAGGATGACAAAGTCAAAGCCTATCACGACATCTGCCAGCGCTTAGCCATTGAGCCGCAACACACCGGCTACATTGGCGATGATCTGATTGACTGGCCCGTGATGGAAAAAGTGGCCTTGAAAGTCTGCGTCGCAGACGGCCACCCACTGCTGGCCAAGCGCGCAAACTACGTCACTCACATCAAAGGCGGACACGGCGCAGTACGCGAAGTGTGCGATTTAATCTTACAAGCACGGAATGAGCTCGACGTACACAAAGGCCTGAGTATATGAGTTTTTCTCGTATCCTTTACGTGATACTTTTCTTTGTTGCATCATGGTCCGCTTATTACCTGATCGACAAAGAACAAAGTACTGCTATTCAGGTGGCTCCCAATTTTGAGCTACCGATGTTTAGTGGTAAAAATCTAGACAACGTCTCATACAATCAGCAAGGCGTGCGCAGCTACGTCATTACATCGAAACACCTGGACCACTACGCCAAGAGCGGCAACACCACGTTTGAGTACCCGGTGTTGAAGGTGTATCAGCAAGGGACCACTCAAGAGTGGGAACTCACCGCGAAACGTGGCATTTTGACCAAAGATCACGTGCTGATTCTGTATGATGAAGTGTTAGCAAAGAATTTACTGGCGGACTCTGGCTTTGATGAATTATCAACAGCCAAATTGAGTATTCAGCTCGATAGCCGCGATTTTTGGGCCGACAGCGAAGTCACGATGACCGGGCCACAATTTGAAACTCGCGGACAGGCGATGAAAGGCAACTTTGGCGATCACTCGGCTGTTCTGTATAACCATGTACAAGGTAGATATGAAACTCTCACACCTTAGTCTCATTGCTTGTTTGCTGACCTCCGGTTCAGCGCTGGCGCTGTCATCCGACACCCAGCAACCGGTTTACATTGATTCAGACAGTCAGCAGCTGGACATGAAAAGCAGCCGCGTGACCTTTGTCGGCGATGTCAAACTCAAACAAGGCAGCATCAACATCAATGCCGATAAATTGGTTGTGATTCGCGATGCAAAAACCGGCAAGATCGAAACCATTGAAGGCTATGGGAATCTGACCACTTTCTCTCAGCTCACCGATGATGGCAAAACCCTGTACGGGGAAGCCAAAGAGCTGCATTACAAAATGGCAGACGATGAGCTGACCATGATTGGTCAGGCGATGTTGTCTCAGGATGATAGCGAAATTCGCGGTAGCAAAATCCGCTACAAAATCTCGTCGCAGAAATTGATTGCGGACAGCAACGGCAGCGGCCGCGTGTCGACCGTACTGCAACCACAAGCAGCACAATAAGAACAACTATGGCAATACTCAAAGCAGAACACTTAGCCAAGAGCTACAAAAAACGTAAAGTGGTCTCGGACGTCAGTCTGCAGGTCGAGTCGGGCCAAATCGTCGGCCTGCTGGGCCCAAACGGTGCCGGTAAAACCACCTCGTTCTACATGATCGTGGGTCTGGTGGCGCGCGATGAAGGCACCATCTGCATTGATGACAAAGACATCAGTGTGCTCCCGATGCACAGCCGCTCACGTCTGGGGATCGGCTATCTGCCACAGGAAGCATCGATTTTCCGCAAACTGTCGGTCGAAGACAACATCATGGCCGTACTAGAAACGCGTGAAGAGATGACCCGTGAAGAACGCCAAGACAAACTGGAAGATTTGCTGGAAGAGTTCCACATTCAGCACATTCGCCAAAGTGCCGGTATGGCGCTGTCTGGGGGCGAACGTCGCCGAGTGGAAATCGCGCGGGCGTTGGCTGCAAACCCACAATTTATTTTGTTGGATGAACCTTTTGCAGGGGTCGACCCGATTTCGGTAATCGACATCAAAAAGATCATCGAACATTTGCGTGATCGCGGCCTCGGCGTGCTGATCACCGACCACAACGTTCGAGAAACCTTGGATGTGTGTGAAAAAGCTTATATCGTAAGCCAAGGACGCTTAATCGCAGAAGGGACACCGCAAGAAGTGCTCGATAACGAGCAGGTGAAACAGGTTTATCTCGGTGAACAATTCCGTCTATGATTAGAGTAGATTGTGATCAATTCTAACAAAAACAAGGCAGTCAATACTGAATGAAACCCTCATTACAGCTTAAGCTAGGTCAACAGTTAGCCATGACCCCCCAGCTGCAGCAAGCCATTCGCCTGCTTCAGCTGTCGACATTGGATCTGCAACAAGAAATTCAAGAAGCGTTGGAATCGAACCCGCTTTTGGATGTTGAAGAGCCAATGGACGATTTTGCGGGTGCTGACAACACGACCGCGAATGAGGAGAAAGAAGCCAGTGCTGACGTCGCCGAGCCTGAACCGCAAGACAGCTCTGAACTGATTGAAAAATCGGAAATCAGTGCGGAGCTAGAAATTGATACCACTTGGGATGACGTTTACAGCGCCAACACCGGCAGCACCGGCATCGCGCTAGACGACGACGCCCCGGTGTATCAAGGGGAAACCACCCAAACCCTACAAGATTACTTGTTGTGGCAACTGGACTTAACCCCCTTTAGCGACACCGACCGCACCATCGCCATGGCACTGATTGATGCCATCGACGATTACGGCTACCTCACGCAATCGCTGGAAGAGATTTTGGAAAACTTCCACGGCGAAGAGATTGAGCTCGACGAAATCGAAGCGGTGCGAAAGCGCATTCAACAATTTGATCCACTGGGCGTGGCCTCCGTCAATCTGCAGGACTGTTTACTGCTGCAACTGGCCACCTACCCAGCCGACACCCCATGGCTGGACGAAGCCAAAACTCTCCTATCTCAGTACATTGACCAACTTGGCAACCGCGATTACAAAGTCATTCTGAAAGAAGCTAAACTCAAAGAAGAAGAATTGCGTGACGTGCTCCAACTGATCCAACAGTTGGATCCAAGACCGGGCAGCCGTATCGCATCGGAGCATGCAGAATACGTGATCCCCGATGTGTCGGTGTTTAAAGAGCATGGCAAATGGATTGTCACCATCAATCCAGACAGCGTACCACGCCTCAAAATTAACCAGCAATACGCCAATTTAGGCCGCGGAAACAGTGCCGACAGCAACTACATTCGCACCAACCTGCAAGAGGCAAAATGGTTAATTAAGAGCTTGGAAAGCCGAAACGAGACCTTGCTCAAAGTTGCCAAGTGCATAGTTGAACATCAACGTGATTTCTTCGAGTATGGTGAAGAAGCCATGAAGCCGATGGTCCTGAATGACGTCGCGCTTGCCGTGGATATGCATGAGTCGACCATTTCACGTGTGACGACCCAAAAATACATGCATACCCCACGTGGCATATTCGAGTTGAAGTACTTTTTCTCCAGCCACGTCAGTACCGACAATGGCGGAGAATGTTCATCTACCGCGATTCGAGCTCTGATCAAAAAATTGGTCGCTGCGGAAACCCCAGCCAAACCATTAAGTGACAGCAAGATCGCGGCTTTACTCGCTGACCAAGGGATTCAGGTGGCACGACGGACGATCGCCAAATACCGTGAATCATTGGGCATCGCCCCCTCAAGTCAGCGCAAACGCCTGTTATAAGGCCTAACTGAGAAGGAAAGTCTATGCAAATCAATATTCAAGGCCATCACATTGAACTAACCGATTCAATGCAAGACTATGTTCACTCCAAATTTCAGAAACTTGAGCGCTTTTTCGAGCATATCAATAGCGTTCAAGTGATTTTACGTGTTGAAAAAGCACGCCAAATCGCAGAAGCTACGCTTCACATTAACCAAGGAGAAGTTCACGCCACTGCGGAAGATGACATCATGTACGCAGCTATTGATGGCCTCGTGGACAAGCTCTCTCGTCAACTCAACAAGCATAAAGAAAAGCTAAGTAGCCACTAATCATGCAATTAAGCGAAGTACTTTCACTGGACTGCACCAAAAGTGCAGTCCAGTGTTCTAGCAAAAAAAGAGCCCTGGAAATCATCAGCGAGATCGCCGCACAGCACACTGGTTTAAACGCCACTGAGCTGTTTGAGTGCATGCTTAGCCGAGAAAAAATGGGCAGTACCGGTATTGGGAATGGGATTGCTATTCCTCACGCACGAATGACCACCAGCGATCAAGCAGTCGCCGTTTTGGTCCAGTGTGAAGAACCGATTGAATTTGACGCGATCGACAATCGTCCGGTCGATTTGCTCTTTGCCTTGCTGGTGCCTGAGGCTCAGTGCAAAGAACACCTCAAAACCTTGTCGTGCATGGCTGAACGCCTGAACGATAAGCAAACTCTGAAACAGCTTCGCGCCGCAACCAGCGATCAGGAGCTGTACGACATCATGGTTAATCAACAACCTGAGTAGGTCATCCCATGCGTTTAATTGTTGTGAGTGGTCAATCTGGCGCGGGTAAAAGCGTCGCATTGCGGGTCTTAGAAGATCTGGGCTACTACTGCGTGGATAACTTACCCGTCAGTTTGCTGCATGCCTTCATTCAATCGGTACACGGCAGCAAACAAAATGTCGCGGTCAGTATCGACATCCGCAACCTGCCCAAAGAACCGGGCTTGGTCGAAGATGTTCTGGACCAACTCAAGCAAAATAACGATGTCAGCGTGCTCTTTCTGGATGCCAGTAAAGAGACGCTGCTCAAACGCTATAGCGAAACACGCCGTATTCATCCGCTCTCACTTAGTGAAGGGAAACCAACACTGGCGCAAGCGATTGAACTCGAAAAAGGTTTACTCGAACCGCTCAAAGAGCAGGCCGATTTGCTGCTCGACAGCAGCAATCAGTCGCTTCATGAGCTGAGTGAAACCGTGCGCATGCGCGTGGAAGGCCGCGAGCGCAAAGATCTGGTGATGGTATTTGAATCCTTTGGCTTCAAATACGGTTTACCGAGCGATGCCGACTACGTCTTTGATGTCCGTTTTCTCCCCAATCCCCATTGGGAACCCGATCTCCGGCCGCTCACGGGGCTGGATGCTCCCATCAAATCGTTCCTTGAAAGCCATGCTGAAGTGATTGAACTCAAGCAGCAGATCCAAAAGTTCTTTGAACACTGGCTGCCATCGCTGGAGAAAAACAATCGCAGTTATCTCACCATCGCGATTGGCTGTACCGGCGGCAAACACCGCTCGGTTTATTTGACGCAGCAATTGGGGGAATACTTCGCCCAACTGGGTCATCAGGTACAAATTCGTCACACCTCTCTGGAAAAGAACCGCTCATAAGGAACCGATATGCAGCAAGCAAGCCGTACCGTCCTCATTCAGAATCGCCTCGGCTTGCATGCGCGAGCGGCCGTAAAATTGGTTGAACTGGCGCAATCTTTCGATGCGGTGCTGACCATTCAAAGTCAGGAAGGCAAAGAAGCAACCGCCGACAGCGTGATGGGGCTGCTGATGCTCGAATCCGCACAAGGACAGAACGTCACCATCTCCGCCGAAGGCTCACAGGCCGAGCAAGCGCTCGATGCCGTGTGCCACTTGATTGAAGCGAAATTCGAAGAAGACGAATGACGCGCGGTCGAAAACGAAATTAAATACTCATGATTAATCAGAACGTATTAAATAAGACCTAGAATTAAGTTACTATTCAACACATTGCCACAATTCAAAGCATTAGGGGGAAGCGATGGCAGAGCAAATTGAATTTGACCAAGCTCACCAAACCCTCCAAGAAATTACCGAAGCGCTGGAAAACGGCCGCTTTGTCCATGTTCGTCGCCAACTGCAGGACATGGAACCGGAAGATATCGCCAGCCTGTTAGAAGCCTCTCCTCGCAAAGCACGTGATGTGCTGTGGCAACTGACCGACCCTGAAGATTACGGTGAAATCCTTGATGAGCTAAGCGAAGACGTCAAAGATGCGTTGGTGTCGAAAATGGCACCGGAAAAACTCGCGGAAGCCACCGAAGGCATGGACACCGATGACGTGGCCTACGTCCTGCGTAGCTTGCCCGATGATCTGTCCCGTGAAGTTTTAGCGCAAATGGACGCTGCGGATCGACTGCGCGTCGAAACCGCGCTGTCCTATCCAGAAGACACCGCCGGCGGTTTGATGAACACCGACGTGATCACCATTCGTGGTGATGTCGACGTCGACGTAGTGCTGCGTTATCTGCGCATGAAAGGTGAACTCCCAGAAGCGACCGATGCGTTGTATGTCATCGATGATGAAAGCAAACTGATTGGCCACTTATCGCTGAGTACGCTGCTGACCACGCAACCGGATGTGCCCGTCAGCGAAGTGATGGACGATGCCGATGAAGCCATCAAAGTCGATACCAAAGACTCTGACATCGCCAGCCTGTTTGAACGTCGGAACTGGATTTCTGCGCCTGTGGTAGACGAGAACCAACACCTGGTCGGTCGTATCACCATCGATGACGTGGTCGACGTCATCCGTGAAGATGCCGAACACTCGATGATGAGTATGGCGGGTATGGACGACGACGAAGATACCTTCGCGCCTGTGGTCAAATCTGCACGTAAACGCAGCGTCTGGTTGGGTGCGAACGTTCTGGCCGCTCTGGCCGCCGCGTCCGTCTCCAACATGTTTGAAGCCACGCTGGAACAGATGGCTGCGATTGCCGTTTTGATGACCATCGTTCCATCGATGGGCGGTGTCGCAGGCAACCAAACCGTGGCGCTGGTGATTCGCGGTCTGGCACTGGGTCATATCGGTGACAGTAACAAACGCGAACTGCTGATGAAAGAAGCCGCGATCGGCTTTCTCAACGGCATTCTGTGGGCCTTAATCATTGGCGCAATTGTCGTGGTCTGGAAAGGCGAATGGCTGCTGGGCGGTATTATCTCTGCGGCGATGATGACCAACTTGTTTGTCGCCGGGGTCGCCGGGGTAACGATTCCGGTGCTGCTGAAAAAGATGAACATCGACCCGGCTCTGGCGGGCGGGATGGCACTGACCACCGTCACCGACGTGGTGGGCCTATCGGTGTTCCTAGGCTTGGCAACGCTGTTGATTCGCTAGCCTAACTCCTCTAGCGGCGTGAACGCGGGTAAACGTGAACGCCATAAAAAAGCGCAGACTGAAGGCTGCGCTTTTTTGATCGAACGGCTGTCTACGGGCGGCGCTTATTCGCCAGCCACTTTCATGGTTTCCAGCAGAATCGAACCGGTTTGGATCTGCGAACGTGTTTCCGTATCGCTGCCCACCGCCACGATCTGATTGAACATGGTTTTGAGGTTGCCCGCGATGGTGATTTCAGAAACAGGATATTGGATTTCGCCATTCTCCACCCAGAAACCTGCAGCGCCGCGTGAGTAGTCACCAGTCACCACATTCACGCCTTGGCCCATCACTTCGGTCACCAACAACCCAGTGCCCAGCGCTTTCAGCATCTGTTCAAAGTTCTGTCCGGTATGTTGAACGAACCAGTTGTGAATGCCGCCCGCATGACCCGTTGGCGTCATGTTCATCTTACGCGCAGCGTAGCTAGTTAGCAGGTAAGTCGCCAACACGCCATCGGTGATGATATCGCGGTCTTCCGTGCGTACCCCTTCGCTGTCAAATGGGCTGGAAGCCAACCCGCGCAGCACATGCGGGCGCTCTGACACGTTAAACCACGATGGCAGAATTTGCTGACCGAGGTGGTCGAGTAAGAACGACGATTTACGGTACAAGTTACCGCCACTGATCGCCATCACCAGATGCCCCATCAAGCCAGTCGCCACATCTGCGGCAAACATCACAGGGTACTTCCCGGTTTTCAGCTTCTTCGCATCCAAACGGCTAATGGTTTTCTCGGCCGCCTCCAAGCCAACACGCTCAGGGGCCCACAAGTCATCGACGTGACGCGCTACGGTGTAGCTGTAATCGCGTTCCATCTCACCATTTTTGCCCTGACCAATCACACAGCAACTGATGCTTTGGCGGCTGGACGCGTAGCTGGCCAGCAAACCGTGGCTGTTGCCGTACACTTTCACGCCGTAATGGCTGTCGTAACTGCCCCCATCACTCTGTTTGATTTTGTCACTGTATTGCAGCGCCGCACGTTCGGCTTCAATCGCCACCTGCGCCGCTCTATCGGGATTCGGTTCATCCGGGTGAAACAGGTCCAAATCCGGAATCTCGGTCACCATCAACTCTTTCGGTGCCGGGCCAGCATACGGGTCTTCGGAAGTGTATTGAGCAATATCCAATGCGGCCAGCACGGTCTGCTGAATCGCTTTTTCACTTAAATCAGAAGTAGACGCACTGCCTTTACGCTGACCACGATACACCGTGATCCCCAACGCACCGTCACTGTTAAATTCCACGTTTTCCACTTCGCACATGCGAGTCGAAACACTTAAACCTGTGCTTTTGGTAATGGCAACTTCAGCGGCATCAGCACCAGCTGAAGCCATGTCGAGCGCTTTTGCAACGGCCGCTTCAAGCTCGGTACGCTGCACAGCGACTTGCTGTCTTACATCCATATCTCATCCAACTATTGCGCTTTAATGAGGTTAGGATAACAAGAATTTCGCTTTCTCCCCACGATTCTTGCTAAAATAGCAGACATAAATAACTCATTAGTGAAGAAAATGGCTCGTAAGAATCAAAAAGCCCCTTGGGAAGACGAAGAGGAAATCATTTGGGTCAGTAAGACCGAGATGAAGAACGATATGATTGTGCTGCAAAAACTCGGCGAAGAGCTGGTTGAGCTGAAGCCTTCGGTGCTGGCGAAATTCCCGCTGCCCGACGACTTGGCCGCCGCAATCAAAGATGCGCAGCGTTTCAAAAACGAAGCGCGTCGTCGTCAATTGCAATACATCGGTCGTCTGATGCGTAACATCGACCCAGAACCGCTGCAAGCGGCGCTGGACAAACTGCGTAACAAACACTCGCAAAACACCGCAGTGCTGCACAAGCTGGAACAGATGCGCGATCGCATCGTCGAGCAAGGTGATGACGCAATTGAAGAGGTGATGACGCTGTACCCAGAGGCTGACCGTCAACGTCTGCGCCTGTTGGCGCGTCAGGCGAAAAAAGAGAAACAAGGCGAGAAGCCGCCGAAAGCTTCTCGCGAAATTTTCCAGATGCTGAAAACCCTCAACGACCAAGAGTTCTGAGTGTTTCGGCCTGTGGTTATCACGAAAAAGGTTGGCCTATGCCAACCTTTTTTCTTATCTGTCATTGAGTACACCTGCGTGAAATGCTTACTCCCCCGCGCGTACAAAATCTGCCAGCGGCGCGTCACGGTGCTGCGCCGTTAAGGCGGCAATCGGCGCCATGTGCTGCACTTGCCCTTGGGCCATAAACGCAAAATGCGTGGCAATGGCGCGCGCGTCGCTGATGTGATGCGTCACCATCAACACGGTGATATTGCGCTCCGCAGCTAAGGTTTTGACCAGCGTTAACATCTCCTCACGCAGCAGTGGATCCAGTGCTGAAAACGGCTCATCCAGCAACCAGATGGGATGCGGTTGAACAAAACAGCGAGCCAGCGCGACGCGCTGACGCTGCCCGCCCGACAACTGCTCCGGCAGGCGATCAAGTAAATCCCCCACCCCAACTAGGTGGGCCGCACGCACCACGTGCTCCCGCTGCGCGGCACTGAGTTTGAGCCCCGGATGTAATCCCAAACCAATATTGTCACGCACACTCAGGTGCGCAAACAAGTTGTGCTCTTGAAACAGCATCGAAAACGGTCGCTGATACGGCGCTTTGCCCACCACGGATACCGTTTCGCCGTCGCTTTGCACCCGAATGTCGCCGCTGCGAGGTTCGATAAAACCGGCCACCAAACTAAGCAGTGTGGACTTGCCCGCCCCGCTTGGCCCCATCAGGGCGACAATGCTGCCTTGCGCGACACTGAGGTCAAACACGAACCACTCATCCTGATATTCATAACGCACATTATCCAGTACTAACATGAGCTTCTCCGCGAGGATGTAGAAGAGGAACGCACGCGAAACAGGCGTTCAATCAGATAAAACAGGCCAACACTCAACACCAGCAGCACCAGAGAGACCACCGCGGCAGACTGCATTTGATAACTCCCCAGCAACTGATACAAATAGAGCGGCAGCGTGCGAAAATCTTGGCTGCCAAACAGTGCAATCGCGCTTAAATCGCCCATCGACAACAAATAACTGATGGTCAACGCATGGGCCAGCGGCTTGCGCAGGGCACGCAGCTCAATCAGTCGCAAGCGCTGCCAGCCGCGCATGCCTAAACTGGCACACAAAAACTGATATTGCTGCGCCAGATGCAGCATCGGTTGACTGAGCGTTTTCACCACGTACGGCAGCGCCATCAGGCCATTGACCGCCACCACCACCCAATACGCGAGGCTGAACACATCGGTTAGATTGCGCAGCAGTAAGAACAATCCGGTGCTGATCACCAACCCCGGCGTCACTAAAATGATGGTGCCAATCAGTTCAAGCCCGTTTGCTCGGCGCGAGTGAGATTTCAAGCGCCAGTGACGACTGGTGAGAATGATCGCCACGCCCGCCAGCAGCGCCAACGAACTCGCCAGCAGCGCAACCTGCAACGAAGCGCCCATCGCACGCCAGAACTCGCCACTGCTCAGCACGCTGAAAAGTTTCTCGTTCAGGCCACTCAGCACGACCATCAAAAGCGGCGGGATGACCAGCAATAGCGCAAACCCAATCCACGCCCCATCCCATAAACGACTGCAGCGCGAATCACGTACCCATTGCTGCGTGGCGACACTGCCGCTACTCACCGGCAACGGGCGCGAAAAACGTTGTATCGATAGCGTCAGTACACCGCACAAGAGCATTTGCCACAGCGCCAACAGCGCGCCAGTTTGCAGATCGAAATCAAATTTGATGGCCTGATAAATAGCCAGCTCAATCGTGGTCGATTTGCCCGCCGCCCAGCGCCATCACCGTGGCAAAACTGGTGAAACACAGCATGAACACCAAGCCCAGCACATGCGGCAGTTGCTGGCGCAACCGCGGCCACTCCACCGCAACAAATTTCTGCCAGCCCGTCATGCCAAGGTGGGCGCATAACTTGTGCTGTTCGGCCGGAATGGTGTCCAGACTTTGCAGCAACAAACGCGCGGCGTATGGCAGATTAAAGAAGACGTGGGCGAGCAAAATGCCGTTCAGGCCATAGATGGAAAAAGGCAATTTGAGCTGCCAATGTTGCAGCCCGCTTGCCAGTAAACCGCTGTTGCCATAAATCGCCAGCAAGCCAAAGACGCCCACCAGCACTGGCAAGACCAAGGTCATGGCAAACAGTTTGAGCAGCAGCCCGCGCCCGGGGAAACGGCGGCGGCTTAACGCATGCGCAACTGGCACCGCCAAGCCAACGCTGAGCAGGGTCGACAACAGGGCTTGGTAAAGGCTGAACCAAGTCACATGGCGATAATAAGCATCGCCCCAAATCTGATTCAGATGAAGTGTGGGCGCTTGCCACAATAAAGCGCAGAGGGCAGAAAGGACAAAGGCCGCGACAACTGCCGCGACCCCGAGACCCAATTTAGGTGTACGGCTTTGCATCAATCGCTCAGAACGTTAAGGCATTTTGCCATTCGCGAATCCAGCCTCGGCGCTTCGCCGCCACCTCTTCGGCACTAAACGACAGCGATTTGGCGGGCACACTCAACGTCTCAAAACCTTTGGGCAGCGCCACGTCCGTCACCGGATACATCCAGTTGCCCGTCGGCATCAAGGCTTGAAATTCGTTGCTGAGCATAAATTGGAGGAACTCATCCGCCAGCTTGTCGTTCGGCGTGCCCTGCACTTTGGCCGCCACTTCGACCTGCATGTAATGACCTTCGGCAAAATTGGCCGTTGCGTACTGGTCATCGTGTTCAGCAATCAGGTGATAAGCTGGCGATGTGGTGTACGACAGCACCATGTCAGATTCACCATCGAGGAACATCGAATACGCTTCTGACCAACCTTTGGTCACCGTCACGGTTTTGTTGGCCAGCTTCTGCCACGCCTGCGTCGCATCATCGCCATACACCGACTTCATCCACAGCAACAGCCCTTGGCCTGGCGTCGACGTACGCGGATCTTGATAGATGATGCGCAGATCGTCGCGCTGTTCTACCAGTGCTTTCAAGCTGGTCGGCGGGTTGGTCAGTTTTTGCTTGTTGTAGACAAAGGCAAAGTAACCGTAATCGTACGGCACAAAGGTGTCATCACTCCAGCCGTTTGGCAGGTGCACCGCGTGCGTATCGGTGTTGTGTTGAGCCAATAATCCCGTTTGCTTGGCTTCCACCATCAGGTTGTTATCCAAGCCCAGCACCACATCTGCTTTGGTCTTCTTGCCTTCCAGACGCAGACGGTTGAGGATCGACACACCATCATCTAGCGCGACAAACTGAAGATCACAGCCGCATTGGGCTTCAAAGGCTTTTTCGACCGCTGGCCCGGGCCCCAATCGGCCGCGAACGAGTCGTAGGTGTAAACGGTGAGGGTCGGCGCCGCCAAGGCTGCCGAAGAAAATAGGGTCGCCATGGCAATGGCGGACAATTTGAGGGTCAAGGCTCGCTCTCCTTTTGAGCGGCACAGGTTTGAGAGGATGTGATTCGTCCGTTAATCGGTGTCGCAAACCCAGCTCAATTCCTACGCCAGCATTATCTGGTTCAGGTGTCTAACCGCAAAGATGGGCGATACGCACGACCTTTGCGACTAATGCGGGTCCCAAGCTAGGCTTGATCTCAGCGCCATTCACGTGATGAATGGTGAGCTCCCCGATGAGTGCTACGGATTGTAATTCGATTCGCATGAAAAAGCGACTACACGCGTTGGTCGTATCCCCACCGTGCAACCAGCGTTTGTTCAATGCCTAGGTGATCGAGAATGCGCGCCACGAGAAAATCGATCAGGTCATCAATCGACTGCGGTTGATGATAAAACCCCGGAGCCGCGGGCATGATGGTCACGCCCATTTGTGACAGCTTGTGCATGTTTTCAAGATGCAGCGTCGAGAACGGTGTTTCACGCACCACCAGCAGCAGTTGGCCGCGCTCTTTCATCACCACATCGGCAGCACGTTCGATCAAATTGTCCGACATGCCGTGCGCAATCGCTGCCACACTACCGGCCGAACAAGGACACACCACCATCTGTTTGGGCGCCGCAGACCCCGATGCCACGGGAGAAAACCAATCGTCTTTGCCGCACACCACCAACTTGTCGGGGTCGCACCCGACATGGGCAACCAACGCCGCTTTGGCCGCTTCGGGGCCGGCGGGGAGTTTCAGCCCATGTTCGGTCGCCAGCACAACGCGCGCAGCCGAAGAGATGAGCAAATAGACCGTGTAATCGGCTGCCAAAAGACACTGCAGCAGGCGCAGGCCATACGGCGCGCCGGAAGCCCCCGTCCACGCGAGGGTGATGGCTTTGGGTTGTTTCGTCATAGGGTTCGCAGATTCACTGTTTGAGTTACGCTGGTTGCTGCGCTTTGGCTTTCAGCGCTGCCAGCAGTTTGCCGTGAATGCCATCAAAGCCGCCGTTGCTCATCACCAAAATTTGATCGCCCGGCTTGGCCTCTTGGCAAATTTGCGCCACAAACTCGGCCATGTTGTCGCTCACGTGCGCCGGTTGCGAACATTGGTCAGCCACATCCTGCACCGCCCAAGGAATGTTACTGGGTTGGAACAGGTAAACCGAGTCGGCCGCCGCCAGCGATGCCGCCAAGGTTTCTTTGTGCACGCCCAATTTCATGGTCGCGGAACGGGGTTCCAGCACGGCAATGATTTTACGGTCGCCGACTTTATTACGCAGCCCTTCCAGCGTCAGTTCAATCGCAGTCGGATGATGGGCAAAATCGTCGTACACTGTGACGCCATTTTCGGTACCTTTCAGCTCCAAACGACGTTTGGTGTTGATGAAAGAACCCAAAGCCTCACACGCCAGATCTGGCGTCACGCCGACATGACGCGCCGCCGCGATGGTCATCAGCGCATTGTTCACGTTATGCTCGCCCACCAAATCCCACGTCACGGTACCGACACGTTCGCCTTGGTGTAACACATGGAATTGAGAGCCATCTTTGCAGATTTTCTCCGCTTGCCATTCGCCCTGCTCGCCCGAAAACTCGGTTTCGCTCCAACAACCACGACGCAACACATCGGCTAATGCGGCATCTTGACGCGGTGCCAGAATGCGGCCATTGCCCGGCACGGTACGGACTAAATGGTGAAATTGGCGCTTAATCGCTTCCAGATCATCGAAGATATCAGCATGATCGAACTCAAGGTTATTCATCACCAAAGTGCGCGGATGGTAGTGAACGAACTTCGAACGCTTATCGAAAAAAGCACTGTCGTATTCGTCCGCTTCAACCACGAAAAACATGCTTTCGCCCAAACGGGCTGAAATGCCGAAATTTCCCAGAACGCCGCCGACCAAAAAGCCAGGTTGGTAACCGCAATGTTCGAGTACCCACGCCAACATGCTCGAAGTGGTCGTTTTTCCGTGCGTTCCCGAAACCGCCAGTACCCAACGATCGTACAAAAGATGGTCTTGCAACCATTGCGGGCCTGAGGTGTAACGCAGGTTATGATTCAGCACATATTCCACACATGGATTGCCCCGGCTCATGGCGTTGCCAACCACCACCAGATCAGGCCTCGGCTCTAATTGAACCGGATCAAATCCCTCGATGATGTCAATGCCATGCGATGCCAACATGGTGCTCATTGGTGGGTAAACATTGGCGTCACTACCGGTCACTTTATGGCCTAACTGGCGAGCCAACATGGCGACACCGCCCATGAATGTGCCACAAATTCCCAGAATATGAATGTGCATAAACCTAGCCTCATTACGACTGTTTTGTATTGCACTCCATTATCCTGATTCGCATCGCAAAAGCGAGCACCACAAATCAGAGCAATGTAATTTCCAAAAAGTCGACAAACAAATTGAGATCTCCGTCTGTTACTTCATTACCCATAAAAAGATCTACCCCCTAAAATCGTCGCTAGGCGCGAGTGCAAATAAGTTCCCCCCAAAGAACCCGTCACGGCGCCGACAAACTCCCCCAAAAAATTAGTGTTAAGGAAAGAACATGTCTGAGATGCGCACCCTTGGTGAGTTCATTGTTGAGAAGCAACATGACTTCCCCCATGCAAGTGGTGAACTATCCTCCCTACTGGCATCGATTCGTCTTGCAGCGAAAATTGTCAACCGCGAAATCAACAAAGCGGGCCTAGCCGACATTACTGGCGCGTCAGGTAACGACAATATTCAAGGTGAAGAACAACAGAAGCTTGATGTGTATGCGAACGAAAAATTCAAATCCGCTCTCGAAGCGCGCGACCAAGTGTGTGGCGTGGCGAGTGAAGAAGAAGATGAAGCCGTCGCGTTCAATAAAGAGCTGAACAAAAACGCCAAATACGTTGTGCTGATGGACCCGCTTGACGGCTCATCGAACATCGACGTGAACGTGTCCGTGGGGACCATTTTCTCGATTTACCGCCGTATTTCACCGGTGGGCGGTCCACCAACTGCGGAAGATTTCCTGCAACCGGGCAATAAACAAGTCGCCGCGGGTTACGTGATTTATGGTTCATCCACCATGCTGGTGTACACCACCGGCAATGGCGTGAACGGCTTTACTTACGACCCGTCAATTGGCTCATTCTGCCTGTCGCATGAAAACATGTGCATTCCAGAAAACGGGAAGATTTACTCGATCAACGAAGGCAACTACATTCGTTTCCCAACCGGCGTGAAAAAGTACATCAAATACTGTCAGGAAAATGTGCCGGAAGATGGTCGTCCTTACACCTCTCGCTACATCGGTTCCTTGGTGGCAGATTTCCACCGCAACCTGCTCAAAGGCGGCATCTACCTCTACCCAAGCACGCAAAGCCACCCGAACGGCAAACTGCGTCTGTTGTATGAGTGCAACCCGATGGCCTTTTTGATTGAGCAAGCTGGCGGCACCGCATCGGATGGCGTGAACCGTATCATGGACATCAAACCGACCGAGTTGCACCAGCGTGTGCCGTTCTTCGTCGGTTCGAAGCGCATGGTGGCGAAAGTCGCAGAATTCCTCGAAGCCAACCCCGATTAAATCACTGAGCGTCGCACATGCGGCGCTTTTTTTCGCTTCACAGAAATTCAAGCAGTTAGCCATGCGCGGCCGCTCGGTGGCGTGATTCGGCTGATGTTTATTTGGGAATCAGTCAATTTGAGAGTAAACTCTCGGCGTAACTGAGTGTTGATTTTTGCACCTCAGCGCAACTTGAATAATAATAAGTCTCGATTTTTTGAAGTCCGGCCAACAGAAAAAGGAAAACTTAATGAGCTTAAACAATGTGCCAGCAGGCAAATCGCTTCCTGATGACATCTACGTTGTAATCGAAATCCCAGCCAACGCGGATCCGATCAAATACGAAGTCGACAAAGATTCTGGCGCTGTGTTCGTAGACCGTTTCATGTCTGCGCCAATGTTCTACCCATGTAACTACGGTTACGTGAACCACACCCTGTCTCTAGACGGTGACCCGGTAGACGTATTGGTCCCAACGCCATACCCACTGATCCCAGGTTCAGTGATTCGCTGCCGCCCAGTTGGCGTCCTGAAAATGACAGACGAGTCTGGTGAAGACGCGAAAGTTGTTGCGGTACCGCACTCTAAACTGTCGAAAGAGTACGACCACATTCAAGATGTGAACGATCTGCCAGAACTTCTAAAAGCACAAATCACTCACTTCTTCGAGCGTTACAAAGAGCTTGAATCAGGCAAGTGGGTGAAAGTTGACGGCTGGGAAGACGCAGCTTCAGCTCGCGCTGAAATCCTGACTTCTTACGAGCGCGCTCAACAAAAATAAGCGTTTCGACGTCAGACGATCTAAAAAGCCAGCAATTTGCTGGCTTTTTTACGTCGACAGGCTGCGAAATGAACCTGACATAGCGCTCGACTTAGTCGAGGCTGGCACCATCATCCCACCATAACCCCTCAGAAAATTGAGCGCGGAAATTGGGGTTTTGCGCATCACACACACCCAAATAGGCACGTTGCGCTTTCCCGAGGGCTACCGGATCCTGAGCGCAGTACTGTTGCAGGCCTTGCGCATACCCTTGCTGATAGCTGGCAATCATATCCGACGTCGCTTTCTGTTGGTCGAAATTCATCGCCACACGCCCATGAGTCCCTTGGTCATAGCCATAAGATTGCCAATCTGCCGCGTTAAACGCCGTGGTATCTGGATTCATGCTACAACCGGCCATCACGGTGACGGCCACTGCCATTAACCAACCTTTCTTCATGATATCGTCTCCTTTATAGATAACCATATCAATAGTATGGACGTTTTTGGGTCAGAACTTGTAAATGAAATGTAAATCAGTGTAAAGATTTAGATTCTCTGACACCAGTCACCGGAATCGATGATCGCATCAAGGCGACTGGCATCTTGGTAGATGTAAATCCACGCCATGCCATATGGCGTCTCGATGGTCTCACGCCGATATTCCACCGGCACATCTTCCAGAATATCGAGCTTGGCGAGTGTCGCTTCATCAACGCGATAGACTTCGCCATGAATCGACTGATGGCCCGCGACCAATCCCGGATAAGGACCAAGATCGTGAAGGGCATACTCAGGCAACGTATCAAAACGCCCCAGCAGTTCACCGTCGGTCAAGTAATTGTGGTTACTCTCACCTTGACGCAACGTGCCATAAACAAAGACCAGATGCTGCACAGCTTTTCTCCCTGATGTCATTCGGCTTGCGATCGTCAGCCAGCGATTAGTTAAACTCGAAGCGGTACAACAGATCCACCGCACTGTCGATGCCCGACACCGCTTCCAGATAGAGATCCTTCATTAACCGGTAGCGAACGGTAAACTCGCCCACCGAGTTAAAAATACCCACACCATACTTCACTTGCAAGCCCGGCAGAATGTAACCACTCACCGTCACCTGCGAATCATCGCCGGAACCGGCAGTATCCAATTGCAAATCCTGCACGCCGAGCTCTTCGCCAATCTGGCCAACCACTTTCCCGCTTTTCGCAAGGCTCAAACCAATCAACGTGGTGGTCATGGCGTTGCCGCCAGTTTCGCCATCAATGTCCTGACCACGCAGCAAGTAAGACAGCGCGTTGGCCTGAGGCATCGACGGCTCAGAGAAAATCGACACCGTCGGTTCATCCGCCGGCCCCGTCACCTGCACCCCGGCAACCACGTCATCTTGCGTGTTATCCGGGTTACGAATCGCTTTGATCGACACGTACGGCTGATCCACCGGACCATTCATCAAAATTTTGCCTTCTTGAATGATCAAATCTTGGCCAAACGAACGATACTGGCCGCCCTGAATGTTCACCTCACCGGTCACAAAGGGGCCTTTGTCTTTTTGGCTCACTTGCAAACGACCGACTAAGCCGCCCGACAAACCAAACGCATTGAGTCTAAAGTCATCCCCGATCACGATGCTGACATTGGTTTCGACATCAAACGGAATCGCGCTTTGCTCAGACACCGGTTGCAGATCCGCATTCACCAACACCTGATCTTTCGACACTCCAATGGCGCTTGGTGGCAACTCTTCCACCACGATACGCCCCCACGGCAATGCGATTGAGCCATCGATTTTGGCCAGTTGTGGACGAATGGCCAGCGTCAAATCCGGCACCACCTTCATCTTCACCATCGGCGGCATATCCACCAACAACGACGCCGCACCGACATGCGCGTTGACGCGCCAATCGTCGAGTTGTTGCCAGTTGGCATCCCCGGTGACATTCAGCAACCCGTCGGTGGTTTGTATGTCTGCATTGAGCGTGGCGTCATAGCCATTGAATAAAAGCGCCACCGTGCCGTCGTTGATTTCGACAGGCGAAATGTCACCACGCACCACCATGTCACTGACGTTGAAACGACCTTTGACCTGTGGATGTAACATCGCACCACTGAAGGTTAGGTCGGTTTCAATGTTGGATTTCACTTCGCTGTACTCACCAATCAACGGCGCAAGAAAATCGATGTTGAAGGTCGTCAGCTTGAGCCCGCCCTGCATCTGTTTGTCCTGCACGGTGACGTCGGGAATCATCAATTTACCGCTGATGTCGCCGTTGTCGGTGATATCCAATCGCCAATCGGCCTCCAAGCGGTTTTTGAGCAACGTCGCGTTGAGTTCAATGTCATCCCAACCCACACGCAGTGGCTGATCGAATTTCTGTTCGACATGGCCTTGCGGCAGACGAACCTTGGCTTTGACTTGAGGTGGCTGCTCTGGGGCCCATTGCGCCCACACATCCGCATCAACCGAGCCGCGCAATTGCGTTTCGGCAGGCAAAAACGCGCTCACCTGTGAGAAATCAAACTGGTTGATGGACAACTGCGCTTCACCGCGCGTGCCGACCGTGGCGGGTTTATCGAGACACAGCGACGACCCCGCTTGCAGCCAGCAGTGCGCCGCAATGGTTGCATTCTGCTGATCGATGTTGGCGTCAATCGCCGTGGGTTGATTGAGCGACCACACGCCCTGCTGCGATTCAATGCGCGCACGTTCCAAGCGGCCCTGCCAACGCATCGACGGCTGCGTCAGCAAACTACCGCTGATCGCGATCTGCGTGGAGACAATGTCTGATGCCACATCCAGTGTCAGTTCATGTTGCTGCTGCCCGCCTGCGGCAACCAAGCTCACGCTGTCGATGCGCTGATCTTGATATTGAATGTCGCTGATGCGTAACCTTACATCGCCTTGCGGCACCGGCATCGGGGTCACGTTGCCCACCAGCGTGACGTGTTTCACCGTGGCCTCTTTCTGCCACGCCAAGCTATCGGCATCGAGCGCCAGTTTGACTTTCGGCGTCTTGAGCGGCCCCAATAGCGTCACATCGCCAATCACTTTGCCGTGTAAATCGGGCACACTTTTGGCTAAATCTGGTAAATCCAGCGATAATCCGAGGCGCCAATCAGTGTCCAACTGGCCTTGCGCGGTCACTTGGTTGGGTCCGTGAGCCAATGTCAGCCCCGGCGTCGTAAACTTAAATTCCCCGTTGCCACTGACATCCGATGCGCTGAGCGTGCCGTTAATATCCAATGGGTAATCCCGCACGATGCCTCGAATCGCCAACGTTGGCAGCTCAATCTGCCAGCCGCCTTGCTTGGTCAACTGACCTGACGTGGCGATGTCTCCGCTGATCACGCCTTCGGCTTCCGGCCACTGCAACCCCGGTTGAATTTGATTCAGATTGAGCGACGCCTGCCACTTCGCCAGCGCGCTCCAATCGGCGCTGACTTGCCCCTGAATGGTTCCGCCCAGCGTCTGCACGTTCAGCGTGTTGAGGGCGATGTGCTGCAAATTTCCTTCACCTTGCAACGCCACATCCACGTTGGGTATCGCTTGGCCTTGGAGATGAGTTTGCAGCGTCATGTGATAGCCGTTGAGTGAGCCCTGAGCGCCGATGTGCGGCGCTTGAACAAAGTACTCGCCTTGGTCCACCAGCGGCCACTGCGCTTTCAGTTGTTCGATGGCAATGTCAAACGGCAGCGCGCGTTTCAGCGGCTGCAACTGCGCGCTAAGGTTTGCCTCCGCGCGGCCACCGAGCTGCGCTTTGAGTGTTAAGTCAGCGACACTGCCACTCGCTTGCAGCGCCAAGGTTTGCCCTTGGGCTTCCGCCTGTTTCACCGTCGCATTGAGGGCGAGCGACAACGGGTAGTCGCCACGCAAGGTGACTTGTGTGTTGAGCTTGGCGACCACCTGCGGCATGTCGAGCTCTAGCGTGTCGACATTGACCTGCGACTGAAACGCGTTGGCTTGGAGCCCCAGATGATGAATTTGAATCGGCGTCTCTTGCGCCAGCGTAAAATCGCGCAGATCAAAGCGGCTCAGTTCCACTCGCAAGGGAATGATGACGGCGGGCAGCTCGATGTCCTGAGCCGGTTCAACCGACGCAGGGGCCGTGGCGGCCTCGGGCTCGCTGGCCTGCGCCAGCGCAATGCGCACGCCTTGCCAATCGGTCTGACCGATGCGCAGGCGGTTACTCTGAAACGTCGCGCTGGTCGCAAAGTGTTGCCAGTCAATCTGGTGGCCCAGCACGTTGAGATGAATGTCATCTAGCACCAGACGACCCAGTTTGATCGGCACGGGAGTGGCGATGCGCGTCACCGGTTTGGCAGGTGGCGTCGGTTCATCCGACGATGCCAGCAGCGTCGGCATATTGAAATGCAGGCCGCTGATGGCCACTTCATTGATACACACCACCGGATCAAGCAAGCAACTGGCTTTGACTGCCAGCGTTAACCGTTCGACCTGAGTGTCGATGTGTCCTTCTGGATCATGGAAGCGTACTTGCTGCAAGGTAAAGCGAGGAAACAGCGCACCTTGCGTCGCACCGACCGACAACTGCGGTAGCGCCTGCTGCGCGCCCCAGACCATCACATTCAAGCCTTGATTGGTGAACACCAAGCCCGCAATGGCCAGCGTGAGGATCATCGCCAGCGCCACAAATCCCGCCGAGCACCATTTGGTCCATTTCAACGCATGTTTGATCATAACTCAGGCCCCAGCGTGAAGTGGATCTTAAAGCGATCGCCCGGATCCGAGTCCAACCCCCAAGCAAAATCGAGCCGAATCGGCCCCACGGGCGAGATCCAGCGAATGCCAAACCCGGTCCCGGTTTTCCAGTCCGGCGTGTCGTTAAACGCATCGCCGTAATCGACAAACAGCGCGCCCCACCAGTTCCCTGTCAGGCGGTATTGGTATTCAAGCGAGCTGGTCGCGATGTATTTAGCACCGGTCAACGAGCCACTTTCATCCCGTGGTGAAATCGATTCATAACCGTAACCACGCAGGTTATTGTCGCCCCCGGCAAAGAAGCGCAATGACGGCGAGAGCTTGTCAAAATCTTCAGCAAAGTTGGCCCCGCCATCGAGGCGAATCAGGCCACGATGATTCCGCCCGGCACTACGCAGCCACGAAGTCCCCGCTTGCACACGCGTGACACGCGTTTCCGACACAAACGCCGGATCGCCATATTCCAACGTGATGGTCTGTTTATCCCCCCACGTAAGCAGCGAGCCATTCATGCGCGTGCGGGTTCGCGTGTAAGTGACCCCGGGCAGCACGAATTGCGCGACGTCGTCTTGCAAGCCTTGTTCATAGTTTTCAATCAGATAGCGGATAAACAGCGTGCGGTGCCAGCCGTCGTCCAGCAGCCAGTGACGCTCGAGCGACAAGTTGGATTCGATACTTTTCGTATCGCGGTTATCGACATTTTTCATCCCGTATTGAATGCGATAGTACTCGTGCAACACGTCTTCAAGCGGAATTTTGTAGCCAGCGGTAATGCTCTGCTCGGGGGCCGAAATAGAGAAACTGCTATCAAAACTGTGGCCCCGTTCGTTCACCCAAGGTTTTTTCCATTTTAGGGTGCCACGCACGCCAACGTCGGTCGAATAGCCAATCCCCGTTTCGAGTTGGTTACGCGACTGGGGCGCGAGCGACACCTTCATCGGCAATTCCCGCCCCTGATCGAGCTGGCTGAGATCCGGCTCGACCAACACCGACGAGAACCAATCGGTGTTCGACAAGTTCTGGTTAAACTGCCCCACTTGCGACACCAGATACGGATCCCCTTCTTTAAACGGTTGCAGGGAACGCACACGATTTTCATCAATCTGGCTGCCCGTGATCGTGGTGGCCCCAAAGTGATAGCGAATCCCACTGGCATAGTGCATACGCACGAACGCTTGGTTCAACTCCGGCGACACTTCAAGTCGACTGGTAAGGTATTCCCCATCGAAATAGCCTTTCTGTAACGCCAAATTGCGCAGGCTTGATTTCAAACTGTCGTACTGGCCATGATTCAGCGGTTCACCCACGCTGAGGCCGCTGCGGCGAATCAAACGCTGGAAATCGGGGTCGTTCTCCGCTTCACCGGTGATCACAATGTCGACCAATTGCAGGCGCACCACTTCGCCGGGATTTACCGTCAGGGTGAGCGCCTTGTCGGGGCTGGTCACGTCAAAGGAAAATTGCGGATGGTAGTAGCCCAAAGCGTTGAGCGCTTCGGTGACCATTTTCTCCAGGCGCGACTGAAAGCGCAACTGCGTGGAGTAGTCGCTCTTGGGAATGGAAGATAGGTAAGCATCGACATTATCTTTCAACCCTCCTTCCAATCCTTTGATGGTTAAATCCACGTCGGCGAAAGAAGCAGCGGAAAAGCATAAAGCCGAGATTAGCACTGGTAATGGGGTCCGTCTCATGCTTAATTATTGGCGTTATACAGCAGTTAGATTTAGCTAGTTGGGAATCATACCGTCAATATGCAATTTAGTCTGTATGAAATCCGTCAATTATCCGGTCTCTCTGTTTTGAGTCACACAGTCAGCGAATCAAAAAGGAAATACCATGGTAGACAAACAAGTGATGGTCACCGCTGAAACGGCATTGCCAGGACGTGCAACGCCCCTGAGTGTAGACGACACTCACTTCGTCAATCAAACCCGCCTCTCGGCGCCACCCGCTGCCGGTCAGGAAGAAATTCTGATTGGGATGGGCTGCTTCTGGGGCGCCGAACGCCTGTTCTGGCAACTCGATGGCGTCGTCTCAACATCGGTTGGTTATGCGGGCGGCTACACCCCAAACCCGACCTATGAAGAAGTGTGTACCGGTCGCACTGGCCATACCGAAGTGGTGCGCGTGATTTACAATCCCCAAACCCTGCCACTCAAAGCCCTGCTGCACGCATTTTGGGAACGTCACGATCCCACCCAAGGCATGCGCCAAGGCAACGATTTGGGCACCCAATACCGCTCCGCGATTTACACTTACAGCGACGAGCAACACGCGATCGCGACGCAGAGTCAAGCCGATTATCAAGCGCTGCTGGAAGCGCACCAACGCGATCACATCACCACCGAGATTCTGCCCGCTGGCCCTTACTACTTTGCCGAAACTTACCACCAGCAATATTTGGCGAAAAATCCACAAGGCTACTGCGGCTTGGGCGGCACAGGCGTCTGCTTTCCGCCAAGTTTAGCGTAACGCACTCATGCGAAGTCAGGTGGAGCGAACCCACATTCCGACCACCTGACTTTTTCGCAACTGCATTTTCTGTGCTATACCTTTGAGTGCTCAACCAAAGGAAAAAATAATGAAAAATAAAACACTTATCGCCTTAATGCTGGCGTGCTCTCCCACACTTGCTCTCGCACACAACATTCAGCTCGGTCAAGCGGTGCCGAATGTCGAAGTCGACAGCTACGGGGAAGTGATTCTGCAAAATAAAGACACCGCGTTCCAACCTTGGAACAGCGCGCAAATGCCCGGTAAAGTACGCGTCATTCAGGCGATTGCTGGCCGCAGCAGTGCCAAAGAGATGAATGCACCGCTGATGACCGCTATCACCGCCGCACATTTGCCGCAAGAACAGTACCAAACCACGTCGATCATCAACCAAGACGATGCCATGTGGGGCACCGGTTCGTTCGTCAAATCCTCCGCACAAGACAGCAAGAAAGAGTTCCCATGGTCTTCTATCGTGCTGGATCAAAACGGGAAAGTAGCGAAAAGCTGGGATCTACAACCAGAGTCGTCCGCCATTATCGTGCAAGACAAAGCCGGTAAAGTCTTGTTTGTGAAAGAAGGCGCACTGAGTGAGCCGGAAATCGAACAGGTTCTGGGATTGGTCAAACAAAGCTTGTAACCTTGATGCCGTGAGAAGAAATCTCGCCTCACGGCACAATCCGCACTTGCCTCTGCGTTCAATTGTTATATTATAACAATTCTTTCTCATTCCAGTTGGATTCATCATGAAGCATAGCCTGCACAGTCTGCGACTGCATGCTCGGGTAGTCGCGTTAACGGCTATCCTGCTGACGCTATGGCTCAATCTCGCGTTTGTCGAACACCAACTGGACGTCACACCATCGCATCATGCGCAGCATCACTGCCAACTGTTTTCCGCAGCCCATCATGGCGTCGCGGCGGCCTTGCCTGAACTGCCGGTGTGGATTGAACATGAGTACCTGCAGCCTGTCGCCACGCCACTCAGCGTGACGCTGCTTTATCTGGCCTATCTGGCCCGTTCACCGCCGACTTCATCCCTCACAAAAGACCACAACGCGCCCTCGCGCGCGGATTACTTATTTTGAATTGATGGAGTCAAACCACCATGTTTACCAAACCAATGCTGGCACTCAGCATTTCTGCTGCCGTGTGCGGTAGCGCTTTCGCTCACGAAGAATTTCGCCAACACGACGCGCACGTCCACGGCCAAGTTGAACTCAACATCGCGCAAGATGCGCACGATCTGCTGATTGAAATCACGGCACCGGGTGCCGATGTGGTGGGTTTTGAACACGCGCCGAAAACCGACGCCGAAACACAGCGCCTGAATCAAGCCCTAGAAAACCTCAATACTGCGGATGCATTGTTCACTTTAAGCGAGCGTGCCCGTTGTCATCTGGAAACAGCCTCGGTGCACCATACACTGGGGGGTCATGACGACCACGACCACGACCACGACCACGACCACGACCACGACCAGCATGATGATCATGACCACGCGCAACATCAAGCGCATGATGACCATGAGCATCACGACGATCATGACCATGACCATGACCACGATGGACATGACCACCACGATCACCAACATGGTTCGTTTACCGTGCAATACCAGTATCACTGCGACCAGATTCAAGAGCTCAAGCAGATCGACACACACTGGTTCCAACTGTTCTCAAGCACCCAGAAAATGGATGTCAATTTGCTGACCGATACACAGCAAACGGCGACTGAACTGCGTCCGGGCCAAACCCGCATTTCACTGTAATCATCCTCTCGGGTAAGTCAGCGCTTACCCGAGTTTTTGTTTTTGCGAGGCACCGTGATGAGTGAACCCCATCTCTATTCTGCGAAACAGGTGATCGAACTGCAGCAGGTCACCTTTCATTGGCCCGACAGCGACGCTCCGACATTAGACATCGAGCACCTTGTTGTCGCCGCCAAAGAACATCTGTTTATTAAAGGCCCCAGTGGTTGTGGTAAATCGACGTTACTCAGCTTGCTGACGGGCATCAACCCAGCCACCAGCGGCGCGGTGTGTCTGCTCGGGCAGGACATGACGCAACTGAAAGCCAGCGCACGCGATCGCTTTCGCGCCGACCATATCGGCTATATTTTTCAACAATTCAACCTGTTGCCTTACCTGTCGGTGATCGACAACGTGATTCTGCCGTGTCAGTTCTCGGCGCTGCGTCGCAGCAAAATCAATGAACCGTTGATAACGCGCGCCAAAGCTCTGCTGGCTCGGCTGCATTTACCGCCATCCTTACTGGACAAACCGGTCGTTGAACTGAGCATCGGCCAGCAGCAACGTGTCGCAGCAGCTCGAGCATTGATGGGGGAACCGCAACTGATCATCGCCGATGAACCGACCTCATCACTCGATTACGACAACCGCACCGCATTCATTGAACTGTTGCTAGAAGAGGCGAATCGCGTCGGCTCCACCTTGGTGTTTGTCAGCCATGACCCTACGCTGGAAAGCCTGTTTAGCCGAAGTGTCCACTTACCGACTCTCAACCGCGCGCGAGGCATGCTATGAGCGTCACGATCAAATTGGCTTGGAAAAGCCTACTCAATCGCAAAACTACCGCCCTGTTGACCGTTCTAACGGTCGCGATTTCCGTCATTCTGCTGCTCGGGGTCGAACGCATTCGGACTCAGGCCAAAAGTAGTTTTGCCAACACCATTTCCGGCACCGACCTGATTGTGGGCGGTCGCAGCGGACAGGTGAACTTACTGCTCTATTCGGTGTTTCGCATTGGCAATGCCACCAACAACATCGACTGGAAAAGTTATCAAGAATTCAGTACCCATTCGGCCGTGAAGTGGGCGATTCCGATTTCGCTCGGCGATTCGCACAAAGGCTTTCGTGTGATGGGCACCAACCACAGCTACTTTGAACACTATCGCTACGGCAGTAAGCAACCACTTACTTTTTCTCAAGGTCGCGAGTTCAACGGGTTGTTTGAAACCGTGCTGGGCGCCGATGTCGCTCGCCAGCTCGGGTATCACATCGGTAGCCAAATCATCATTGCGCACGGCATCAGCGACGTCGGGTTTGCCCGTCATGACAACCTACCATTTACCGTGGTGGGCATTCTGGCACCAACCGGCACCCCGGTGGATAAAACCGTGCACGTCTCGCTTGGCGCCATTGAAGCGATTCATGTCGGCTGGGAGTCCGGCGCACGATTGGGCAAAACACCAGATGCCGCACAACTGGAGCAGCGTCAGTTTGAACCCAAACAGATCACCGCCATGCTGATCGGGCTGAAATCCAAAATTCAGACATTTGCGCTGCAGCGCCAAATCAACGAATATCGCCAAGAACCGCTCAGCGCGATTATGCCGGGAGTCGCACTGCACGAATTGTGGGGCATGATGTCCGTCGCCGAACAAGCCTTGATGGCGGTGTCGGTATTTGTGGTGGTCGCGGGGCTGCTTGGCATGCTCAGTAGCCTGCTCACCAGCTTGCAAGAGCGGCGCCGAGAGATGTCCATTCTGCGCGCTATGGGCGCACGGCCGCACCATGTGTTTGCGTTGCTGGTCAGTGAAGCCAGCGTACTGACCTGTTGTGGCATCGTGGTGGGCCTTGGCGGGCTTTATGCGCTGCTGGCGATTGCCGCGCCGCTGATCGAAACTCAGTACGGCATTCGCTTGCAACTGGAATCGCTGTCGCACTATGAGTGGCAATTGCTGGGCTATGTGCAAGCAGCGGGTATCCTGATCGGCTTTATTCCAGCGCTACGCGCTTACCGTCAGTCGCTCAGCGATGGCATGACGATTCGACTTTAATCCCTCCACATCGACATGAGGAACGAGATGAAAAAATGGCTGGCGAGCGCCACGCTGCTGCTACTCACGGTGGCAGCCCCTGCATTGAGCAATGAGGTCTTGAAACTGGACTGGATCGATCTGATCCCGGAAAACGAGCGTAACTTGTTTGATCACCAAGGCATGCCCATGCCGGATCACAGCGGAGATGCGCCCGCACAGCAGCAAAAAATTGGCAACGTGCGCCCCGAACTCAACGGCAGTACGGTGAAAATTCCTGGCTTTGTGATTCCACTGGAAGGGGATGAAAATACCGTCACCGAGTTTCTGTTGGTGCCGTATTTTGGCGCCTGCATTCACGTGCCGCCTCCGCCACCGAATCAGATCATTTATGTGAAATTCCCGAAAGGTGCCCCCGTGCAGGAGCTTTGGGATGTGGTGTATGTGATCGGCACGCTCAAAACGCAATCGGTCAGTTTGGATCTAGCGGAAACCGGCTATGTGATTGAAGGCCAAGAGATTGCCGAATACGACGATATGTAAAATTTCTTAACAACCAAGTTACCTATGGATTGTGCTGCCTAAACGATGTACTTGGAGAGATACGTCAGTACTCCCAGATAAACGACAAACAGTAGCGCAATCGATAGGTGCTTGCGTAGTTTATTATCCTTCCAATATTTCATGTGCACCCCCACAAACAGCGATAACAATTTTAACAAACTATTATCATTTGGCATAGTGCAAATTTGTGCACTCCAACCAAGAGTTTCGCTGGAGGCATCGCGGCAGACAGGGTACATTTTAAACCATGTCCGAAACGCATAACTGCTGGTAAACATGGCCGAATCGAAACAACCTGTCGTGATTGAACACGAACCGACATCGGGTTCGTCGCAGAACAAAAAATCGCATTACGTGAAAGACAGCGGCAAGCGCATCTTTGCGATCGCGCAGCAACATGGTGTCGATGCGCTGTTGCTGAGTGAAGCGCCGAAGAAAACGCCGCTCGACCGCGCGTTCAAGCGCGAACGTGATCGCAAAGAGCAGCGCCAGAAAAACTTAGAGCAGATTGTGCGTTTGGCGCACGTGTCATGCCACAATGAAACCGCCGGTGACCCCGACCAAGATTGGCTGTACCGTTTTTTCGATATGGCGCAAGACATTCACAATTCGTCGATGCAGCGCTTGTGGGCTCAAGTACTCAAACGCGAAGTGACCAACCCGGGGTTTACCTCGATGAAAGCGCTGAAAGTGCTGCAAGACATGACGCCCAAAGAAGCGCAGATTCTGCAACGCGCCGCCGGCCTGTCGTGCAGTTTTGGCAGTGACCACAGCTTGAAATTGCTGTTTGGCCTCAAGATTCAAAATGGCTTATTCAGCCTTGGCAAACGGGCGGTGACCAACACGCTCAACATTGGCAATCATCAAATGCCCTACTCCAGCTTGCTGGTGCTGATTGAGCTTGGCTTGCTGCATGCCACCGAACTGGAATCGGGCGAAATTGAGCTCGACCCGCCACTCACCCTCAGCTATCAAGGCAAGCATTTGTCGCTGAACGCCAACTCGCGCGGCGTGCGACTGCTCTACTACCGCTTCACGCCCACCGGCAATGAGCTGTGCCGCCTACTCGGCAACAAGCCCAACATGGGGTATTACGATCAACTGGTGGCCCTGCTCAATCAGAAATTTACCGTGCACACCGAAGCCAGCGCATCGACCATTCACCACACGGTGTAATGGCGCCGCAGAGACAAAAAAAAGTCAGGCTGAGCCTGACTTTTTGTTTATCGTGTTCAGTCTATGGATTTACTGAGCGATGATACCGCGCGCGTTGAGCTCAGCCACACATTGCGCCACCAGCTCATCGATACTGGCCTCACCGGCAGGCAAGTCGATCTCAGGATCGCGCGGCGCTTCGTACGCAGAATCAATCCCAGTGAAATTAGCAATCTCCCCGGCACGTGCTTTCTTGTACAGCCCTTTCGGATCGCGTTGCTCACACACGTCCAGCGACGTGTTGACGAACACTTCGATGAACTCTCCTTGCGGCAGCAAGTCTCGCACCAATTGGCGCTCGGCGCGATGCGGCGAGATAAAGGCCGTCAGCACAATCAAACCGGCATCGGCCATCAGCTTGGCCAGCTCACCGATACGACGAATATTTTCGCGGCGATCTTGCTCCGAAAAGCCCAAATCGCTGCACAAACCATGGCGCACATTGTCGCCATCCAGCAAGTACGTGTGATACCCCAACGTCGCCAAACGACTTTCCAGCGCACCCGCCACGGTTGATTTACCCGCGCCGGACAGGCCGGTAAACCACAGCACGGCCGGTTTCTGCTTTTTCAGTTCAGCGCGACACTGTTTATCAACCGAGTGTTGATGCCACACGATGTTGTCGTCTTTCACATTCGATGCGCTGCTCATAGGTCATCCTTTTACACAGATTCTAAAAATTAAAATGGAAAAAATACCGGGATCAAGGTCAGGACTAACACGGAATACACTAATGAAATCGGAATGCCGACCCGCACGTAGTCACTCAGTTTGTAGTTGCCCACGCTATACACCAACAAGTTGGTTTGATACCCGTAAGGGGAAATAAAGCTCGCACTGGCACCAAACAGCACCGCCATGATAAACGGCATCGGATCCACGCCATACCCGACCGCCATGCTGTAGCCAATCGGAAAGGCCAGCGCTGCGGCGGCGTTGTTGGTGATAAGTTCGGTTAACACCAAGGTCACCAAGTACGTGGCAATCAAACCGCCCACCACGCCCCAGCCGTTAAAGGCCTGAATAAACATCTGCCCCATACGCTCGGACAAACCAGACGAAATCATCAATTGCGCGATCGACAGCGCCGAGCCGACAATCACCACGATATCGACCGGAAAACGGCGACGCAGCTCCCCCACATGCACAATACCAAACACAAACAGCAGCAGCAGATACGCCAGCAAGCCTTTGATGATCGGCATCACCCCAAGGAGCGACGCGCCAATGACTGCAGCAAACCCCACCAACACCAAAGTGGATTTGGTGGTATCGAGTTTGGCACTGGAATCTAAATCATTGATCAGCACAAATTCGCGGCTGTTGGCGCTGCGCTGCGCATCAAAGCGTTTGCCAGGCACCAATACCAGCGTGTCACCGGCAGTCAGCGTGATATTGCCCAGCCCGCCTTCCAAGCGCTCATGCCCACGGCGAATCGCCACCACCACCGCATCAAAACGGTCGCGAAAGCGGCTCGATTTCAAGGTTTTGTTGCAGAAACTGGCCGAGGAACTCACCACCACTTCGACAAAGTTTTGGCCGTTGAGATGGTGCTGACCAAACAGCGTCAAACCTTGAATTTCCTGCAATGTCGAGACACTTTCCACGTCGCCACAAAACAGCAGACGATCGCGCGCCTGCAACACAAAATCCGGCCCGACCGACGGCACACTTTCCCCATCACGGTTCACTTCAGCGAGAAACAGCTTACGCAAGGCACGTAGATTATTTTCAGCAATGCTGTGGCCCACCAACGGTGACCCCGGTTCGACAATCGCTTCCAAAAAGTACGGCAGATCGTCTTGGCCCTGCTCATCGTAACTGGGCAGCAGATAACTCAGCGGGATCAAAATGATCACCCCGCCCACCAGCACCGCCAGACCGATCAACGATGGCGCGAAAAAGTTCAGGCTGGGTAGCCCGGCATCTTCGACAAAGCTATTGATGATCAAGTTGGTCGACGTGCCGATCAGCGTCAGCGTGCCGCCAAAGATCGCGGTGTACGACAGCGGGATCAATAACTTCGACGGCGCGTGTTGTTGATTGCGCTTGATGGCACCAATCAGCGACACCACCACCGCGGTGTTATTGGTGAATGAGGAGAGAAATGCGGTCGACAAGCCCAACTTGGCAACCACAGTGCCCAAGTTACCTTCTGAAATGTTGCGACTCACCCAGCTGACCAGACGCGTTTTTTCCAACGCACTGGAGGCCAAGATCAACAAAACCAGAGTCAACAGAGACGTGTTGGTGAAGTTCGACGCCAGCGCGTTCACATCCATCATGCCGGACATAAACGCCACAAACGCCGCGCCGGCAAAAATGAAGCTCGGCTTAATTCGCGTGACCAGCAGACAGGTCACGATGCCCAGCAGAATCGCCAGTACCAGCCCTTGTTCCCACATAACACATCCCTCAACACGAGGGTGGTTGCCCACCCTCCATCACTTATGATTTAAGCAATTGACTCAGATCCTTCGCATCCCAGTGTGGGAAGTGCTTACGGATCAGCGCGTTGAGTTCAACTTCAAACGCAGAGAATTGACCTTCGGCTTGCGCCACGCTTTGCAAACTGTCTCGCACCAAGCCCGCACCCACGGTGACGTTGGTCAGACGATCGATGATGATGAAACCACCGGTGTCGGCACAATCGAGGTATTTATCCAGCGCAACCGCTTGGTTAAACGTCCACTCACACAAACCAATGCCATTCAGCGGCAGTTCGTCTGCGGCATAGCTCGACAGGTTGTTGATGTCGTATTGGTGACGAATCGCCGTCACTTGACCCACGGTTTTCTTGCCAGCGATCTTCACGTCGTAATCACGACCCGGTTGAAGCGGTTGCTCCGTCATCCACACCACATCGGCCAGCAGATGGTTGGTGCTTTCCACTTGATCGTGCGCCAGCACAATCAGATCGCCGCGGCTGATGTCAATCTCATCCGCCAGCGTCAGCGTGACGGCAAGCCCAGCGCGCGCAGATTGCAGATCGCCATCAAACGTGACAATGCGAGCAACCGTAGACGTTTTGCCCGATGGCAGCACTTTGACCGTGTCGCCCACATTGATGGCACCGGACGCGATCGTGCCGGCAAAACCGCGGAAATCGAGGTTTGGACGGTTGACGTACTGCACCGGGAAACGGAATTCGCCGCTGCCTTTTTGCTGATCAACATCGACGGTTTCCAGCAGATCGAGCAGTGACGGACCTTGGTACCAGTCCATGTGCGCACTTTTATCGACCACGTTGTCGCCTTCCAGTGCCGACAGGGGAATGATCTGAATATCGATGTCACCGTGTAGGTGTTTGGAAAACTCAAGATACTCGGCACGAATCTCTTCAAAACGCGCTTGCGAATACTCGACCAGGTCCATCTTGTTGACCGCGACCACAAAGTGTTTCAACCCCAACAAGTTGGAGATAAACGAGTGACGACGCGTTTGATCCAGCACGCCTTTGCGCGCATCAATCAAGATCACCGCCAGATCACAAGTCGAAGCACCGGTCGCCATGTTACGGGTGTACTGTTCGTGTCCCGGTGTATCGGCGATGATGAATTTGCGCTTCTGCGTCGAGAAATAACGGTACGCCACGTCAATGGTAATCCCCTGTTCGCGTTCCGCTTGCAGACCATCGACCAGCAACGCTAAGTCCGGGCGCTCGCCCGTGGTGCCGACACGTTGGCTGTCGGAATGCACCGCGGCCAGTTGATCTTCATAAATCTGTTTTGAGTCGTGAAGCAGACGACCAATCAGCGTACTTTTACCATCGTCAACTGAGCCACAGGTGAGGAAGCGAAGTAGCGATTTGTGTTGGTGTTGATTGAGGTAACCTTCAATACCTAGCTCAGCAAGTTGAGCTTGAACTGCACTATTCATGTTCTTTCCTTAGACCCTTAGAAGTAACCTTGACGTTTTTTCAATTCCATCGATCCGGACTGATCGTGGTCGATCGCTCGGCCTTGACGCTCACTTGACGTCGCCACCAGCATCTCTTCGATAATTTCCGGCAGTGTTTTGGCGTTCGATTCAATCGCGCCAGTCAGTGGGTAACAGCCAAGCGTACGGAAACGCACACTCTTGTGTTCAATTTTCTCACCCGGTTGCAGCTTCATACGGTCGTCATCCACCATGATCAGCATGCCGTCGCGCTCGACCACTGGACGCACATCCGACAGATACAGCGGCACAATCTCAATGCCTTCTAACAAGATGTATTGCCAGATATCCAGCTCCGTCCAGTTCGACAGTGGGAATACACGAATGCTTTCACCTTTGTTGATTTGGCCGTTGTAAGTTTTCCACAGCTCCGGACGCTGGTTTTTCGGGTCCCACGTGTGGTGCTTATCGCGGAATGAGTAGACACGCTCTTTGGCACGCGATTTCTCTTCGTCACGACGCGCGCCACCAAAAGCGGCATCAAAACCGTATTTGTTCAACGCCTGTTTCAGGCCTTGCGTTTTCATGATGTCGGTGTGCTTGGAAGAGCCGTGATCAAATGGGTTGATACCCATCGCCATCCCTTCCGGGTTTTTGTGCACCAGCAGCTCAAAACCATATTTCTTTGCGGTCGCGTCACGGAACGCGATCATGTCGCGGAATTTCCAGTCGGTGTCGACGTGTAACAAGGGGAATGGGATCTTGCCCGGATAAAACGCTTTGCGCGCCAGATGCAGCATGACCGAAGAGTCTTTGCCGATCGAATACATCATGACGGGATTGGCAAATTCCGCAGCCACTTCACGAATGATGTGGATACTTTCTGCCTCAAGCTGTTTTAAATGGGTTAAGCGTTGTTGATCCATTTTGCGTGCTTCCTTTTAGCTGCCTGTTGGCTTGAAAGACCCGTCACCGGGTCTCGCAATTTGAATAATGAGTTATGCGTATTGGTATTGCGCTGACGGGTTGGCGTGGTCACCAAACCAAGCCAATTTGTCGGCCAGCGTGACGACTTCGCCAATGACAATCAGTGACGGCGACTGAGCATGTGCCGCTAACTGAGGTAATTCACTGAGTGCGCCGCGAAATACTTTTTGTGAGGACTGCGTGCCACGTTCAATGATGGCAATTGGCGTGCTGGCGTGGCGACCGTGTTCCATCAACTGCTGCGCAATGGTGCTCGATTTCATCAGCCCCATGTAAATCACCAGCGTTTGTTGGCTGCGAGCCAGCGTTGACCAATCCATATCCGCGGCATCGGCTTTCAAATGCCCAGTGACAAACAGCGCCGATTGCGCGTAATCACGGTGAGTCAATGGAATGCCCGCGTAGGCCGTTGCCCCTGCGGCGGCGGTAATGCCCGGCACCACTTGGAACTGAACGCCGGCGTCAAACAGCACTTCCAGCTCTTCACCACCACGACCAAACATGAATGGATCGCCGCCTTTGATGCGCACCACACGGTGGCCTTGCTTGGCAAAATCCACCAGCAACTGGTTGGTTTTTTCCTGCGGCACGCTGTGGTGGCCAGCGCGTTTACCCACGCAAACCAAAATGGTGTCGCTGGGAATCAAGGCCATGATGTCGTCCGAGACCAAATAGTCGTACAGCACCACGTCTGCCTGTTGCAGGTAACTCAGCGCTTTGACGGTCAGCAGTTCCGGATCACCCGGCCCCGAGCCCACCAGCGCTACTTCACCCGGCTGCAATTGACTGCGAGCAATCTTCGACCATGTCGCGTTGTGTGTGCCACTATCCACGGCAACTAAGCGTGGGGCTGCGGTGGTCAGCGTTGACACTGTGTGAGAACCCGCCATGTCTTGTCATCCTTTACCCGATTGATGATTGCATTATGGGCAGTTCCTTTTATTACCGGAAATTCTAAAATTTCATTTTTTATTCGAAAAACTGATATAGGCTTGGCACAGTTGAAGCATTGCGTGGCTACAATTCGAACGGATGGCGTGATGACGAAATGCGCAGCACCTTGGCAAAACGGCCCATGGGTTACGCAATAAAGTGCGTAAAATCACACTTCAACTTCAAGTGAAGTCATTGTTTCATCGATATTTGTTACATTTATCGAGTTATAGACTTCCCTTAACCCGATTGGAGCGCACGATGACAGCGGCAATCAAACCTCTCTCTATCGCCATTCTCGGCGGCTTGCTGACGCTAGCTGGCCCGGCGATGGCAGAAACCATCAAACTTCGTATTATTGAAACCACCGACATCCATACCAACCTGATGGATTACGACTACTACAAAGACAAACCGTCGCAGCAAATTGGTCTGGCGCGAGCGGCCAGCCTCGTCAAAGAAGCGCGCAGTGAAGTCACCAACAGTATTCTGGTCGATAACGGCGATTTGATTCAGGGCAGCCCGATGGGCGATTACATGGCGGCCAAAGGCATCAAGCCGGGCGAAGTCCATCCCGCATATAAGGCGATGAATCAGCTCAGCTACGACGTGGGCAATATCGGCAACCACGAATTCAACTACGGTCTGGAATTTCTGCTCGAAACCATCAATGATGCGAATTTCCCGTACATCAATGCCAACGTCTACGACGCGAAATCAGGCGAGCACTTCTTTCAACCCTACCTGATCAAAACGCATACCTTTAAAGACACCGATGGCAAAGCGCATTCCGTCAAAGTGGGTTACATCGGCTTCGTCCCTCCACAAATCATGGTGTGGGACAAAAAGAATCTCGAAGGCAAAGTGACCGCCAAAGACATCAAAGCGACCGCTGAAAAACTGGTGCCAGAAATGCGCGCGCAGGGCGCGGACGTGATTGTGGCGATTCCACACTCGGGCGTCTCTTCCGACCCATACAAACTGGGTGCGGAAAACTCGGTCTATTACCTCACCCAAGTGCCGGGCATTGATGCCATTGCCTTTGGTCACTCACACGCCGTCTTCCCGGGCAAAGAGTTCGCGTCACTGCCGGGCGCCGATATTGAGCAAGGCACCATCAACGGGGTCACCGCCGTGATGCCGGGCCGCTGGGGCAGCCATGTCGGGGTGATGGATTTGACGCTGGAACAAAAAGAGGGCCAATGGGTGGTGACACACGGCCAGTCTGAAGCGCGCCCGATCTTCGATAAAGCACACAACAAACCGCTGGTAGACGCCGACCAAGGGATCGTGAAAGCCCTGAAAGCGGATCACAAAGGCACCCGCGATTTTGTCAACCAACCGATCGGCAAAGCCAATGATGTGATGTACAGCTACCTCGCGCTGGTGCAGGACGACCCAACGATTCAAATCGTCAACTTGGCGCAGCAAGATTACGTCGAGCGATTTATTCAGGGCGACCCGAACTTGGATGGCCTGCCGGTACTTTCCGCCGCCGCACCATTTAAAGTGGGCGGGCGCAAAAACGATCCGTCTAACTTTACCGAAGTGGAATCAGGCGAGCTGACATTCCGCAACGCCGCCGACCTCTATTTGTACCCGAACACGCTGGTGACAATGAAAGTCTCCGGCCAGCAAGTCAAAGCGTGGCTGGAATGTTCGGCTGGGCAATTCAATCAGATCGACGTCAACACTGAGCAGCCACAATCGCTGATCAACTGGGATGGGTTCCGCACCTATAACTTTGATGTGCTTGATGGCGTGAACTACCAAATTGATGTCACGCAGCCGGCGAAATACGATGGCGAGTGTCAGGTGATTCATCCCCATGCACAGCGTATCGTGAACCTCACCTATCAAGGCCAACCGATTCGAGATGATCAAACCTTCTTGATCGCGACCAACAACTACCGCGCATACAGCAACAAGTTCCCGGGCACCGGGAGTGAGTTCATTGCATTTGATTCTCCGGATGAAAACCGCACCGTGGTGGCCGATTACATTTCTCGCGTCAGCAAGGAGCAAGGGCAAGTGATGCCAAGTGCCGATAACAACTGGTCGTTCGCACCGATTCACAGCACGCACAAACTCGACATTCGCTTTGAAACCTCACCGAGTGACAAAGCGGCGCAGTTTATTGCAGACAAAGGTCAGTACCCGATGCTCAAAGTGGCCACGGATGAGGTCGGCTTTGCCGTCTACCGTATCGATCTACAAAACTAACGCAAGATTGAGTACAGTATCAGCCGCAGCATGTGCTGCGGCTTTTTTTATCGGAGCAAACCGGCATGCCATTCGCCGAGACAGACATTCAGCAACAGTTTCATCAGGTGATGACCGAGCACGGTTTTTGCGCCGACGACATCGCGGAGCTGCTCGCGGCGGCCACGCCGTTGGAGCTGCCAACACGCCATATTCTGGTCAATCAGGGGGAAACCCCAACGCATTTTTACTTCATCTGTAAGGGTATTTGTCACGCCAGCTACCTGACGCCAGAGGGCAAGGAGTTCAGTAAAGAGTTTTACTGGGAACAAGATTGGATCATTGGTTTTGAAAGCTTGATTCACCGCGCACCATCGCCGTATCTGCTGGAAAGCCTGACGCCGGTGACGTTGCTGTGCTTACCGATTGAGTATTTACATCAATGGCGCCAGCGTGTGCATCCGTTGTACATCAAACTACTGGAAGCGCAGTTGATGCACAAGGAGAATAAAGAACGCTTCATGTTGCTCTATCGCCCAGAGCAGCGTTATCAAGTGATGTGTCAGCAGTTTCCGGAATTGATGCCGCGAGTCAGCGACACCCACATCGCCGCCTATCTGGGGATCACGCCCATCAGCCTCAGCCGAATCAAGGCTCGGCTGAGAAATGAGTGACGGTTATTTGATGTAACGCGCGCGGAACTGGCGGCCTTTCATTTTGCCGTTGCTAAGTTTATCCAGCGCCACTTTAGCCACGCTCTTTTGCACCGCGACATAGGCGCGCATTTGGAACAGGTTGATCTTGCCGATCTGATCTCCAGTCAAGCTGCCATCACTGGTCAAAGCGCCCAGAATGTCGCCCGGGCGTACTTTCTGTTTCTTACCGCCGTCGATCTGAATCGTCACCATGTTTGAACGGTACGGCGCAACCCCTTTCACCAGTTCAGGCAGTTCGGCAGGCGAAATCACAATGTCCATGTACTCTTCGATCTGCGCAATGCGGTACATCTCTTTATCGCTAAAGAAACTGATCGCCAGACCTTGGCTGCCTGCGCGACCAGTACGGCCGATGCGGTGGACGTGGACTTCCGGATCGCGTGACAGCTCGAAGTTAAATACCGCGTCGAGATTATCCACATCCAGACCACGTGCGGCCACGTCCGTCGCGACCAACACCGAGATACTCTTGTTGGCAAACTGCACCAGCGCCTGATCGCGCTCACGCTGTTCCATGTCACCGTGCAGTTCAATCACACTGAAGCCTTTGTGGTGCAGCTCATCCGCCACACTTTGTACTTCACGTTTGGTGTTACAAAACACCACCGCAGATTCCGGTTGATGATTCAGCAGCAGGGTCGCCAACGCTTCATCGCGCGCTTCGGTGCCTTCGACTTTGTAGAACTGTTGACGAATGCTCGAGGTTTCATGGGTCGATGCCACTTTGATCATCAGCGCGTCACGCGTCACCGATTGGGCGATCTCTTGGATTGCTTCCGGATAAGTGGCACTAAACAGCAAGGTTTGACGCTGTTTTGGCGCTTCAGCAATGATCGCATCCAGCGCTTCCTGAAACCCCATTTCCAGCATACGGTCCGCTTCATCAAGCACCAAAGTGTTGAGTTCTGACAAGTCGATACGTCCTTTGGACAGGTGATCCAGAATCCGCCCCGGCGTACCCACCAGAATATGCGCACCGTGTTCCAGTGAGCCAATCTGAGGCCCCATCGGCATGCCGCCGCACAACGTCAGCACTTTGATGTTGTGAATCGCGCGGCCCAGTGTGCGAATGTCGGTCGCCACTTGATCCGCCAGTTCACGCGTCGGACACAACACCAAAGATTGCACGCGAAAACGCTTCACGTGGAGGTTTTGCAACACACCCAGACCAAACGCTGCGGTTTTGCCTGAGCCGGTTTTCCCCTGACCAATCACATCCTGACCGTTGAGGATTGCTGGCAGAGATTGCGCCTGAATTGGCGTCATATGAGTAAACCCCATGGTGTCGAGGTTTGAGAGCAGTTCTGGCTTGAGGTTCAAAGCAGCAAAAGATGTTGGGTTCAAGGGTGTGTCCTTAGGTCAGACGAAAAAACGAGCGGCTATTATCGTTATTTTAATCGTCAGCACCAGTGAATATTGATTTAAATTTTTTGCGGTCGACGCTTAACTTTTGTTAATGCCGATACAAGAATGCGCTGCTAGAGTAACACGCAAACCATCCTAAGGAGTGACGCATGGTAACCTGGCAATGCCTTTCTTTTTCTGAACTCAGCAACCACCAACTGTACGAGCTGCTCAAACTGCGGGTTGACGTATTCGTCGTCGAGCAAACCTGCCCTTATCCCGAACTCGACAACAAAGACATCGTCGACGGTGTCAAACATCTGCTTGGCTATCGAGACGGGCAGTTGATCGCGTGTTCACGCTTGCTGCCCCCCGGCATCAGTTATTCCAGTGTCAGCATCGGCCGTGTTGCAACCTCCCCCACCGCCCGCGGAGATGGCCTTGGCCATCAACTGATTCGCGAAGCACTCGAGCAGTGCCAAAGCTTGTGGCCTAATCAAGCGATTGAAATCGGCGCGCAAGCGCACCTGTCAGAATTTTACGCCCGTCATGGCTTTGTTCGAACCTCTGCCCCCTATCTCGAAGATGGCATCGCACACGTGGACATGAAGCGCGACGCATGACCTCGCAAACGCTCGCGCTGTGGTTATTGATTTTCGGCAATCTGGCCGCGTCACTCTCGGATGTCGCGGTCAAGCTGCTTGACGGGGAAGTGTCGCCTTTTCAGTACATGTTTCTGCGTCAGTTGATTTCATTCGCCGTGATCCTGCCGTTGTGGTGGCGACAACCTCGCGCGCAGCGAGCGCTGCATCATCCTGGCATCACGGTATTGCGGGCCCATCTGGTCTTAATCGGCAGTGGTTGCATGTTGGTCGCAATTACCTATTTGCCGCTCGCCACCGCCAATGCGGTATTTTACGCGGCGCCATTGTTGATGCTGCCGCTGTCGATTGTCTTACTTAAGGAAACACCGGGACTCGGCAAAGTAGTGGCGACGACGTTGGGATTTGTAGGCGTGTTGGTGGTTTTGCGTCCCTCGCAGTTTCATTGGGCGGCGCTGTTTGCACTCGGCACTGCGATGACCTTAGCACTGTTTAATATTTTGGCGCGGAAGATTCCCGCGAAGCAGACGGTGGTCACGACCCTAATGTGGACTTGCCTCTTTTCGCTGCCGCTGTCTGCGGCGCTTGCGCTGTGGCAATGGCATGCCATGACTTGGGAACAGATGGGTTGGGTGGCCAGTAGCGCGCTGCTGATCTTGACCTACAACGGTTTGGCCGTGGCTGCCTACCGGCGTGCACCCGCTAGTCAGATTGCATTGGCGGAGTATTCCGGCTTGATTTTCGTTGCATTGATGGGCATGGGGTGGTTCAACGAAATCCCCGATCGCCTCACTTGGCTTGGCATCGCGTTGATCGTTCTGCCACTGCTGCCCGTTAGAATCCTCAAACGGACAGCCGTCGCTGGTCATTATTTACTGCGGCCGAAACCGCCATCGGATAAGCGGAAAAACATCACCGATTGATTGTTTTTCTCAAGTTGCAGAATATCCAATTTGCCGTCGCTGGCGAGTTTAAAACGAATCAGTTGACCTTGCTGAATCTGACTCAGCGGCTTATCACTGCCTTCAATTTTGACCAAATCGTTCAGATCCGCCATCGGCAGTTGGTTATTACGAAACACTTGCGATAGCGTATCGCCCTGTTGCACGATGTATTCATGCCACACTGTCGACTTCAGTTGGCTCTGCTCTGCCGATTGCTGTTCACTCAAACCACGCGTGTTGATGTTCACTTCCACGCGTTGACCGGAGGCTGGCGTTTGTGGCGCTTGCTCCGAACGCTGAGGCAGTGGCATCACCATCAAGATCAAAACGACCGGCACCAGCACCATCAAGGCACGCTGATGTAATCTCGGTAAACGTTGCCAGAATTGCGTCGCTTTGTGCTGATATTCACGCCAATCGAATTGAACATCGATGGCTGCCCACTTGCTTTGAATCAGTGCGAGATAATCCGTCTGCTGCTTTTTCTTATGTCGACGATTCATGTTAATCCGTCCCTAAAATCCTTGCCACAGTATAAAAACTCATGTGCCGAGAGTATAGAGGCAGCCCCCTAATCTGCTAAAGGTTGACATAATCCTGAAGAATTTCCTCTGGGATTCTGCGCGAAGTCACACCTTACACCCATATTGCAGCGATTTCCTGTCGAACGTTTCATCCCTATCCTGAACCTGTTATCCTGTGGCCTTTATTGATACGACAAAGAGTGACTTTTATGTCTGACGTAAAATTTGACACCGTAGAACAGAAAGCAAGCTACGGTATCGGTCTGCAAATGGGCCAACAACTGGCAGGTAGCGGTCTGGAAGGCCTGAGTGTTGACGCGATTGCAGCGGGCATTGCCACTGCACTGGTTGGCGACATGCCAGCAATCGAAATCGACGAAATCAACCAAGCGCTGCAAGCACTGCACATGCGCGCGGAAGAAGCACGCCAAGAAGCAGCAAAAGCAGCTGCGTCTGAAGGTGATGCATTCCTGAAAGACAACGCTTTGCGTTCAGAAGTAACCGTTCTGGAATCAGGTCTACAGTACGAAGTGATCACACAAGGTACTGGCGAAATCCCAACTGCAGATAAAGCAGTTCGTGTTCACTACCACGGTGAACTGGTTGACGGCACAGTATTCGACAGCTCAGTATCGCGCGGTCAACCTGCTGAATTCCCAGTGACTGGCGTCATCAAAGGTTGGGTTGAAGCCCTGCAACTGATGCCTGTGGGTTCTAAATGGAAACTGTACATTCCACACGACCTAGCATACGGCGAGCGTGGCGCAGGTGCCGCGATCCCTCCATTTGCTGCTCTGGTATTTGAAGTGGAACTGCTGGACATTCTGTAAGCAGAACAATTTAGCAAAGAATTAACATCAAGCGGCGCTCAGCGCCGCTTTTTTTATCTAAAATTAAAGCTCAGCCCACATTTAGGAATTTCATTCATCATGAAACAGTCGCTCGTATGGACACTGATGCTCGGTACGCTGATCAGCGCGCCATCTTATGCTTTTCTCAACTTCGGTAGCAGCAATGATGATCTGGCCAGCATGGTCAGCAACACGCTCAATCAAGCAGAGAGTAACTCGTCACTGATTTCTCAAGTCACCAGTCAACTGCCCGTCTCAGGACAACAAGCCACAGGCGGCGTTGGTGCGTTATTGTCTCTGGCCCAAAACCAATTATCCGAGAGCAACAGCGAAGAACTCACCAAACTCATTCCGGGGATGGATCAGTTGACCAGCCTCAACCTGTCAGGCAGTTCGGGCAGCACCGATATTTTATCGAGTATTCAAAATATGGAATCGGTGAATAAAGTGTTTGAACAATTGGGATTGGATTCAAGTATGGTGTCGCAGTTTGCGCCGGTGCTACTGCAATACTTGACCGGCCAAGGGGCCAGTGATGGCTTGCTCAGCTCACTGAGCAGTTTATGGGGCGCGTAACGCTCACGCAGCGCATCGGGTACATCACGATAGCGCAGATACAAAAAAGCCGAGCAAATGCTCGGCTTTTTTAATCACGAACTGATTACTCAGCAGCAGCTTCAACAGCAGCTTCTGGGCGATCAACAAGCTCAATGTAAGCCATTGGAGCTTTATCGCCTGCACGGAAACCACACTTCAGAATACGAGTGTAGCCGCCTTGACGTGCAGCGAAACGTGGACCTAGTTCGTTAAACAGTTTAGCAACGACTTCGTTGTCACGAGTGCGTGCAAATGCTAGACGACGGTTAGCAACACTGTCAGTCTTAGCTAGTGTAATCAAAGGCTCAACTACGCGACGTAGCTCTTTAGCTTTTGGCAAAGTAGTCTTGATAACTTCATGACGTACTAGAGAGCTAGCCATGTTGCTGAACATCGCTTTGCGATGACTGCTGTTGCGGTTGAGTTGACGACCACTCTTACGATGGCGCATGACCAAATCCTTCTAACTAGTATCGATTAATCTTCAGCGATGGACGCTGGCGGCCAGTTTTCTAGGCGCATGCCCAGAGAAAGACCACGTGATGCAAGCACGTCTTTAATCTCTGTAAGAGATTTCTTACCAAGGTTAGGCGTTTTAAGTAGCTCAACCTCAGTGCGCTGTACTAGATCACCGATGTAGTGAATCGCTTCTGCTTTCAGACAGTTAGCAGAGCGAACTGTTAGTTCAAGATCGTCTACAGGACGCAGTAGGATCGGATCGAATTCAGGCTTCTCTTCTTTCTCCTCAGGAACTCGTACATCACGTAGATCTACGAATGCATCCAGTTGTTCAGCAAGAATAGTTGCTGCACGACGGATTGCTTCCTCAGGTTCTAGAGTACCGTTAGTTTCCATATCGATAACGAGTTTGTCCAGGTCAGTACGTTGTTCAACACGTGCTGCATCAACAGAGTAGGCAATTTTGTCTACTGGGCTGAAAGTCGCGTCGACAAGCAGACGACCAATTGGACGCTCGTCTTCTTCGGTATGGATACGCGCAGAAGCTGGAACATAACCACGACCACGTTCAACTTTGATACGCATAGCGATCTCAGCGTTGTCATCAGTTAGGTGACAAATAACGTGTTCAGGGTTTACGATCTCTACATCACCATCATGGGTGATGTCACCTGCAACCACAGGGCCCGAGCCTGATTTGTTTAGCGTAATGAACACTTCATCTTTGCCTTCGGCAACGCGAACAGCCAGACCCTTCAGGTTCAGGAGAATCTCAAGGATATCTTCCTGAACACCTTCTTTGGTGCTGTACTCATGAAGTACGCCTTCAATCTCTACTTCTGTTACGGCACAACCCGGCATAGAAGATAGAAGAATACGGCGAAGTGCATTACCCAGAGTATGGCCGAAACCACGCTCTAATGGCTCAAGAGTTACTTTTGCGTGTGTCGTGCTGATTTGTTCGATATCAACAAGACGTGGCTTAAGAAATTCTGTTACAGAACCCTGCATTGTGTCCTCTCTTTAGTTTAAACCTTACTTAGAGTAAAGCTCGACGATCAATTGTTCGTTGATGTCAGCTGATAGATCTGAACGTTCAGGCAAACGCTTGAAAGTACCTTCCATCGAGCTAGCATCTACTTCAATCCAAGTTGGTTTTTCGCGTTGTTCTGCAACTTCTAGAGCTGCTTTAATGCGAGATTGCTTTTTAGCTTTCTCACGGATTGCAACAACGTCGTTAGCCGCAACATTGAAAGAAGGAACGTTTACAACTTTACCGTTTACTAGGATAGCTTTGTGGCTAACTAGCTGACGTGCTTCTGCGCGAGTTGCGCCAAAGCCCATGCGGTAAACTACGTTATCTAGACGACCTTCAAGAAGCTGAAGTAGGTTCTCACCAGTGTTACCTTTAAGGCGAGCTGCTTCTTTGTAGTAGTTACGGAATTGTTTTTCTAGAACGCCGTAGATACGACGAACTTTTTGCTTCTCACGAAGCTGAACGCCATACTCAGATAGACGACCGCGACGAGCGCCGTGTACACCTGGTGCGTTATCGATTTTACACTTGGTATCAATCGCACGAACGCCTGACTTAAGGAACAAGTCAGTACCTTCGCGGCGGCTAAGCTTCAGCTTAGGACCCAAATATCTTGCCATGATCTTTCTCCAATGTTCCCAGAAACGTTAAACGCGACGTTTCTTAGGTGGACGACAACCGTTATGAGGGATTGGTGTCGCATCAACGATGTTAGTGATACGGAAACCAGCGGCGTTCAGTGCGCGAACAGTAGATTCACGACCTGGACCAGGACCCTTAACCATAACTTCCAGGTTCTTCAGGCCATATTCTTTAGCCATTTCAGCACAACGCTCAGCAGCAACCTGTGCAGCGAACGGAGTTGACTTACGAGAACCACGGAAACCAGAACCACCTGCTGTAGCCCAAGCTAGAGCATTACCTTGACGGTCAGTAATGGTAACGATTGTGTTGTTGAAAGATGCGTGGATATGCGCTACGCCATCAGCAACTTGCTTGCGTACACGCTTACGAGCGCGTGTTGGTTGTTTAGCCATTGTACTCTACCCTTCCCGATTATTTCTTGATCGGCTTACGCGGACCCTTACGGGTGCGAGCATTGGTTTTAGTACGCTGTCCACGTAGTGGTAGACTGCGACGATGACGAAGACCACGGTAGCAACCAAGGTCCATAAGACGCTTGATGTTCATGGAAACTTCACGACGTAGATCACCTTCTACAGTGTATTTAGCTACACCATCACGCAGTTGATTGATCTGATCTTCAGTTAGTTCACTGATCTTAACATGCTCAGCAATACCCACCTCAGCTAGAATAGCTTGAGAGCGAGTTTTACCGATGCCGTAGATCGCAGTCAGTGCGATTACAGCATGTTTCTGATCAGGAATGTTAATGCCAGCTATACGGGCCACTATTCACTCCTAGTACTTTCTATAAAAGAATTAGCCGCAGCAAAGCCCGTAGAGGATACGCTGCGGGATACTACTTCTTTTGCACGCAAAAGGTAGGCCGAGGAATATACTCGACCAACCTTTACTTTTCAAGTAAAAATTTCTGCTTATTAGCCTTGGCGCTGCTTGTGCTTTGGCTCACTGCAAATCACGCGAACGACACCGTTACGCTTGATAACTTTACAGTTACGGCAGATTTTTTTAACGGAAGCACGAACTTTCATTGCTAAACTCCGTAAATCTACTCTGAATGGGCGACCGATTAACGGCCGTAACCCTTCAGATTTGCCTTTTTCAACACAGACTCATATTGATTTGACATCATATGTGTCTGTACCTGTGCCATAAAGTCCATGATTACGACGACTACAATCAGTAGTGATGTACCGCCGAAGTAGAAACGTACGTTCCAAGCGACCATCATGAACTCAGGGATCAGACAGATGAAAGTAATGTATAGCGCACCAGCAAGGGTTAAGCGAGTCATTACTTTATCAATATATTTAGCTGTCTGTTCACCTGGGCGGATACCGGGTACGAATGCACCTGACTTCTTCAAGTTATCTGCTGTTTCACGTGGGTTAAACACCAACGCTGTATAGAAGAAACAGAAGAAAATAATCGCTGCTGCATAAAGCATTACATACAGAGGCTGGCCTGGGCTGAGAGCCAAAGACACATCAGTTAGCCAACCGAATGTGCTGCTCTCACCGTTCTGACCGAACCACTGAGCCAGTGTTCCTGGGAACAGGATAATGCTTGATGCAAAAATCGCAGGGATAACACCCGCCATGTTGATTTTCAACGGCAGGTGCGTGCTCTGCGCTGCAAATACTTTACGACCTTGTTGACGCTTCGCGTAGTTAACGACGATTCGACGCTGACCACGTTCCATGAACACAACGAAGTAAATAACAGCAAACGCAACCACTGCGATTAACAGTAGAAGAAGTACATGCAGTTCACCTTGACGCGCTTGCTCGATTGTTTGTCCGATTGCTTTTGGCAATCCAGCAACAATACCTGCAAAAATTAGCAATGAAATACCATTACCAATTCCTCGCTCTGTAATTTGTTCACCTAACCACATTAGGAACATGGTGCCGGTTACTAAACTCACGGTCGCAATTAGCGTAAACATGGTTTGGTTGATAACAACCAGATTGTCGACCATGTTTGGTAGGCCAGTTGCAATACCAATAGCTTGGAAAGTTGCAAGTACAAGCGTGCCGTAGCGCGTATATTGGCTGATCTTACGACGGCCTGCTTCACCCTCTTTTTTGAGTTCCGCTAACGCTGGATGAACTACAGTCAACAACTGAACAACAATCGACGCCGAAATATACGGCATGATGCCCAGTGCGAATATAGATGCACGCGAAAGTGCACCACCAGAGAACATGTTAAACATTTCAATGATGGTGCCTTTTTGCTGTTCGAACAAATCGGCAAGTACAGCAGCGTCAATACCAGGAATCGGCACAAAAGAGCCTGCTCGGAATACTAAAAGCGCACCCACTACGAATAACAAGCGCGACTTCAGTTCACTTAAGCCGCTCTGAGCACTACGAAAATCTTGTCCTGGTTTCTTAGCCATCTGTACCTCAATCCTCGAGATTATTCCTCGATTTTACCGCCTGCAGCTTCGATTGCAGCTTTAGCGCCTTTAGTCACGCGCAGACCTTTTACAGTCACTGCTTTGGTGATCTCGCCAGAAAGAACAACTTTAACAAACTCGATGTTCTTAGTAACGACGTTAGCCGCTTTCAGGCTGTTCAGATCAACTACGTCACCAGTTACTTTCGCTAGCTCAGCTAGACGAACTTCAGCAGACACTAGGCTCTTACGAGAAGTGAAACCGAATTTAGGTAGACGTTGTTTCAGAGGCATTTGACCGCCTTCAAAACCTGGACGAACTTTACCGCCAGAACGAGACTTTTGACCTTTGTGACCACGGCCACCAGTTTTACCAAGGCCAGAACCGATACCACGGCCCAAACGCTTCTTAGAAGGCTTAGAACCCGCAGCCGGTGCTAGAGTATTCAAAAACATTCTGATTACTCCTCAACTTTAACCATGTAGTAAACCTTGTTGATCATGCCGCGCACGCACGGAGTATCTTCAAGTTCTACTGTGTGGTTGATTTTACGAAGGCCTAGACCGCGCAAAGTAGCTTTGTGCTTAGGCAGGCGACCAATTGAGCTTTTAGTTTGAGTTACTTTAATAGTTGCCATGGTGTTCTTACTCCGAAATAGATTCAACAGTCAGACCACGTTTAGCAGCAACCATTTCAGGTGACTTAACGCTTGCTAGTGCATCGATCGTTGCACGAACGATGTTGATAGGGTTCGTAGAACCGTATGCTTTAGACAGAACGTTGTGTACACCAGCAACTTCAAGTACTGCACGCATCGCACCACCTGCGATTACACCAGTACCTTCTGCAGCAGGCTGCATGTAAACTTTAGAGCCCGAATGGCGACCTTTCACCGGGTGGTGAAGAGTACCTTCGTTCAGAGCGATCGTAGTCATGTTACGACGCGCTTTTTCCATTGCTTTTTGGATCGCTGCAGGTACTTCACGAGCTTTGCCGTAACCGAAACCTACACGACCGTTACCGTCACCAACTACAGTCAGTGCAGTAAAGCTCATGATTCGACCACCTTTAACCGTTTTAGAAACACGGTTAACGGCGATTAGCTTTTCTTGCAAATCATTCGCTTGAACTTGTTGTTCTTTAGCCATCTTTCCAACCCTACCTTAGAATTTCAGACCAGCTTCGCGAGCAGAGTCTGCTAGCGCCGCCACTCGACCGTGGTATTGGAAACCAGAACGATCGAATGCAACTACTGTTACGCCTTTTTCAAGCGCACGCTCAGCAACTGCTTTACCAACTGCTTTCGCTGCATCGATGTTACCAGAATATTTCACTTGCTCACGGATCGCTTTTTCTACAGTAGAAGCTGCTGCGATAACTTCAGAGCCATTAGCTGCAATCACTTGAGCGTACACGTGACGAGGAGTACGGTGTACTACTAGGCGAGTTGCACCCAGTTCTGCAATCTTACGACGTGCACGTGTAGCACGACGGATGCGAGATGCTTTCTTATCCATAGTGTTACCTTACTTCTTCTTAGCTTCTTTAGTACGCACATTTTCATCTGCGTAACGAATACCTTTACCTTTGTATGGTTCAGGCGCGCGGTAAGAACGAATGTCAGCCGCTACTTGACCGATGACTTGTTTATCACAACCAGTCAGAACGATCTCAGTTTGGCTTGGACATTCGGCTTTAACACCCGCTGGCAACTCGTGCTCAACTGGGTGAGAGAAGCCTAGGGTTAGACCTACAGCGTTGCCTTTGATAGCAGCACGGTAACCAACACCTTTAAGAACTAGCTTCTTAGTAAAGCCTTCAGTAACACCAACAACCATGTTGTTTACAAGAGCGCGAGCAGTACCTGCTTGAGCCCATGCATTTTCAACACCGTCGCGAGGGCCGAAAGTTAGCTTGTTTTCTTCTTGTGCGATCACTACGCCATTGTGAACAACGCGAGTTAGTTCACCTTTAGCGCCTTTTACAGTGATCTCTTGGCCGTTTAGTTTCACCTCTACGCCAGCTGGAATAGCGACAGGTGCCTTAGCAACACGAGACATTTTCTACTCCTATTACGCTACGTAAGCGATGATTTCACCACCAAGACCTGCTTTGCGAGCAGCACGGTCTGACATCAGACCTTTGGAAGTGGAAACGACAGCAACACCAAGACCGCCCATCACTGATGGCAGCTCGTCTTTCTTCTTGTAAACACGAAGACCTGGACGAGAAACGCGTTTGATTTGCTCGATTACTGGTTTTGCTTGGAAATACTTAAGAGTAATTTCCAGCTCAGGTTTTGCTTCGCTGTCAACAGCGAAGTCAACGATGTAACCTTCAGCTTTAAGTAGTGCAGCAATTGCAACTTTAAGCTTTGAAGAAGGCATTTTAACAGCAACTTTGTTTGCTGCCTGACCGTTACGAATACGGGTCAGCATATCCGAAATCGGATCTTGCATGCTCATAAACTTTACTCCAAATGATTAAGTGGCAATTACCAGCTAGCCTTACGAAGTCCAGGAATCTCGCCTTTCATGCAAGCTTCACGAACTTTGATACGGCTCAGACCGAACTTACGTAGGTAACCGTGTGGACGACCAGTTTGGTTACAACGGTTGCGCTGACGAGATGCACTTGAATCACGTGGAAGAGATTGCAGTGTCAGAACTGCGTTCCAACGATCTTCTTCGGATGCGTTTACATCGCTGATGGTAGCTTTAAGCGCAGCACGCTTTTCAGCGAACTTAGCTACTAGCTTTGCACGTTTTTCTTCACGTGCTTTCATTGATTGTTTAGCCATAACAGTAACCCTTCACCTTACTTACGGAATGGGAAGTTAAAGGCAGCCAGCAGAGCACGGCCTTCCTCATCGTTTGCAGCAGTAGTCGTGATAGTAATATCAAGACCGCGCACACGATCGACTTTATCGTAGTCGATTTCCGGGAAGATGATTTGCTCGCGAACGCCCATGCTGTAGTTACCGCGACCGTCAAAAGACTTAGCGCTAACACCACGGAAGTCACGTACACGTGGAAGAGCGATCGAAATCAGACGCTCCAGAAAATCCCACATGCGTTCGCCACGCAAGGTTACTTTACAACCAATTGGGTAGCCTTCACGAATTTTGAAACCTGCAACAGATTTACGAGCTTTAGTCACCAATGGTTTTTGACCAGAGATGATAGCCATATCAGCTGCTGCGTTTTCTAGTAGTTTCTTATCGTTGATTGCTTCACCAACGCCCATGTTGAGGGTGATTTTCTCAATTCTAGGGACTTGCATGACGCTTGTGTAACTGAACTGTTTGGTCAGTTCAGCGACTACAGACGACTTGTAGTAATCATGCAGTTTCGCCATAGTAGAACTCCAAATTACTTCTAATTAGTTAGAAACGGTTTCGCCGTTAGACTTGAAGAAACGAACTTTCTTGCCGTCTTCGATACGGAAACCGATACGGTCCGCTTTACCAGTAGCTGCGTTGAAAATTGCAACGTTAGAAACATCGATCGCTGCTTCTTGCTCTACGATACCGCCTTGGATACCTAGTGCAGGAACAGGTTTCTGGTGTTTCTTAACAAGGTTGATACCTTCAACGATAACTTTACCAGTTGCGAGAACCTTAGTTACTTTACCTTTCTTGCCTTTATCTTTACCAGCAAGAACGATTACTTCGTCATTACGACGGATTTTAGCTGCCATTGTATTGCCGCTCCTTACAGAACTTCTGGAGCCAGTGAGACAATCTTCATGAATTTCGCGTTGCGAAGTTCACGAGTCACTGGACCAAAGATACGTGTACCGATAGGTTGCTCAGTGTTGTTGTTCAACAACACACAAGCATTACGGTCGAAGCGAATGACAGAACCGTCTGGACGACGTACGCCTTTACGGGTGCGAACTACCACCGCCTTCAGTACATCACCTTTTTTAACTTTACCGCGAGGAATTGCTTCTTTAACGGTAACTTTGATGATGTCGCCAACGTGGGCGTAACGACGGTGAGAGCCACCCAGAACCTTAATACACATTACGCTGCGAGCGCCTGAGTTATCAGCTGCGTCCAGCATACTTTGCATTTGGATCATGTTAGTGCTCCGCTAAATATTTAAATTAACTAGACCCATCTCGGGTCGGGCTGCCTCTTTAAAGGGACGCGAATTGTATCACCCTTTTTCGAGATTGGGTAGTCAAAAAACAAGCGGCCCCAAAAATAATTGGGGCCGCTTTTTCGTAGGTTTAAGCTAAATTAGATTTTCGCTTTTTCTACTACTTTCACCAATGTCCAAGTCTTAGTCTTGGACAGTGGACGACATTCTGAAATTTCAACTGTGTCGCCAATGCCACACTCGTTGTTTTCGTCATGTGCGTGTACTTTAGTCGTGCGCTTAACGAATTTACCGTAGATAGGGTGCTTTACGAAACGCTCGATAGCAACAGTGATAGACTTATCCATCTTGTCGCTAACAACACGACCTTGTTGGGTACGAATATTGTCGCTCATTATGCGCCCGCCTTCTCAGTCAAAACAGTTTTTACACGTGCGATATCACGGCGTACAGCTTTCAGAGTATGAGTTTGCTGTAGTTGACCAGTTGCAGCTTGCATACGCAAGTTGAACTGCTCTTTAAGCAGATTCAGTAGCTCTGCATTCAGCTCTTCAACGCTTTTTTCGCGTAGATCTAGTGCTTTCATCACATCACCTGTTTAGTTACAAATGTAGTCTTGAATGGCAGTTTACGTGCCGCAAGACGGAACGCTTCACGAGCCAGTTCTTCAGGTACACCATCAACTTCGTACATAACCTTACCAGGTTGGATTTGGGCTACCCAGTACTCAACGTTACCTTTACCCTTACCTTGACGAACTTCTAGTGGTTTTTCTGTGATTGGTTTGTCTGGGAACACACGGATCCAGATTTTACCTTGACGCTTAATGTGACGCGTCATAGCACGACGTGCCGCTTCGATTTGACGAGCAGTTAGACGACCACGGCCAACAGCTTTCAAACCAAAAGAACCGAAGCTTACTTCTGTACCTTTAGCCAGACCACGGTTACGACCTGTATGAACCTTACGGAACTTAGTACGTTTAGGTTGTAGCATCTGTCGACTCCTTACTTACGGCCTTTACGCGGCTTCTTGTTAGGCTTATCAGCCTTTGGCTCTACTGCGTTAGCAGCTGGCATACCGCCCAGAATCTCACCTTTGAAGATCCAAACTTTAACGCCGATTACACCGTATGTGGTGTGAGCCGAAGAAGTTGCGTAATCAATGTCTGCACGTAGAGTGTGTAGAGGCACACGGCCTTCACGGTACCACTCAGAACGTGCGATTTCAGCGCCGCCTAGACGACCGCTTACTTCCACTTTGATACCTTTAGCGCCTAGACGCATGGCATTTTGTACCGCGCGCTTCATAGCACGACGGAACATCACGCGACGCTCTAGTTGAGACGCGATGCTATCAGCCACTAGTTGGCCGTCTAGCTCAGGCTTGCGTACTTCAGCGATGTTAATTTGCGCTGGTACACCTGCGATTTTCGCTACAGCTGTGCGTAGCTTCTCAACGTCTTCACCTTTCTTACCGATAACAACGCCTGGACGAGCAGTGTGAATAGTCACACGGATGCTCTTCGCTGGACGCTCGATAACGATGCGTGAAAGAGACGCTTTTGACAGTTCTTTAGTTAGGAACTGACGTACCTTGAAGTCGCCGTCTAGGTTGTCAGCGAAATCTTTGGTGTTAGCAAACCATGTAGCATTCCAAGGCTTAACGATGCCTAGACGAATACCATTTGGATGTACTTTTTGACCCATTGCTTACTCTCCTAGTCTCTTAGCGATCTGCGACAACCACAGTGATGTGGCTTGAACGCTTCAAGATACGATCCGCACGACCTTTGGCACGAGGCATAATACGCTTCATGACAGGGCCCTCATCTACGAAGATTTTAGCGACACGTAGGTCGTCGATATCAGCACCTTCGTTGTGCTCCGCGTTTGCGATAGCTGACTCAAGAACTTTCTTGATCAGATCAGCAGCTTTTTTGTTGCTGAACGTCAGAACTTCTAGAGCTTGGTCTACTGATTTACCACGAATTAGATCTGCAACTAAGCGAGCTTTCTGAGGCGAAATGCGAGCAAAGTTATGTTTAGCTAATGCTTCCATTATTTACTCCTTAACGCTTCTTAGCTTTCTTATCCGCAGCGTGACCGCGGTAAGTACGAGTTGGTGCAAATTCACCCAGTTTGTGACCGATCATCTCGTCAGTTACAAAAACTGGAACGTGTTGACGACCATTATGGACAGCGATGGTCAAACCGATCATTGTTGGAATGATCATTGAACGACGGGACCAAGTCTTAATAGGCTTTTTGTCTCCGCTTTCCACCGCTTTCTCTACCTTCTTCAGCAAGTGTAGGTCAATAAATGGACCCTTCTTGAGAGAACGTGGCATGGCGATTCCTCTTTAAATAGATTACTTGTTACGACGACGTACGATGTACTTGTCAGTGCGTTTGTTCTTACGGGTTTTGAAGCCTTTAGTAGGCATACCCCAAGGAGAAACAGGGTGACGACCACCAGAAGTACGGCCTTCACCACCACCGTGTGGGTGGTCAACCGGGTTCATTACCACACCGCGAACGGTTGGACGAACACCGCGCCAGCGGCTTGCACCTGCTTTACCCAGTTCACGTAGCATGTGTTCAGCGTTGCCTACTTCACCGATTGTTGCACGGCCTTCAGACAATACTTTACGCATCTCACCAGAACGTAGGCGGATAGTTACATATGAACCGTCGCGAGCAACGATTTGAGCATATGCACCCGCAGAACGAGCTAGCTGTGCACCTTTACCAGGAGTCAGTTCAACACAGTGAACAGTAGAACCCACTGGGATATTGCGCATTGGTAGAGTGTTACCCGCTTTGATCGGTGCATCAACACCAGATTGGATAACGTCACCAGCTTGCATACCTTTTGGTGCAATGATGTAACGACGCTCACCGTCTGCGTACAGAACTAGAGCAATGTTTGCGCTACGGTTTGGATCGTATTCTAGACGCTCAACTTTCGCTGGAACGCCGTCTTTAGTGCGTTTAAAGTCGATTACACGGTAGTGTTGTTTGTGACCACCACCGATGTGACGTACAGTGATACGACCGTTGTTGTTACGACCGCCATTCTTAGAGTTTTTCTCTAGAAGTGGTGCGTAAGGCTTACCTTTGTGTAGGTCAGCGTTAACAACTTTAACTACGTGACGACGACCAGCCGAAGTCGGCTTACATTTAACAATAGCCATTTTTCAACTACTCCTGTTATTCCGCGCCGCCAACAAAGTCAAGATCTTGACCTTCTTTCAAAGTTACGTACGCTTTCTTCACGTCTGAACGACGGCCTTGGCGTAGACCTTGACGCTTGGTCTTACCCTTAATGATAAGAGTATTTACAGACTTAACTTCAACTTCAAATAGCTTTTCTACAGCTGCTTTGATCTCTTTCTTAGTTGCATCTTGTGCTACTTTGAAAACGATAGTGTTCGCTTTCTCTGCAGCCATAGTTGCTTTTTCAGAGATGTGCGGTGCACGTAGAACTTTTAGTAGACGCTCTTCACGGATCATGCCAGCATCTCCTCAACTTGCTTAACTGCAGCAGCAGTCATAAGAACCTTGTCAAATGCGATTAGGCTTACTGGGTCGATACCAGAAACGTCACGCACGTCAACTTTGTACAGGTTACGAGCAGCTAAGAATAGATTCTCGTCTACTTCGCCAGTAACGATTAGTACATCGTTAAGCTCAAGTTCTTTAAGCTTAGCTACTAGCTCTTTAGTTTTTGGTGCTTCAACTGAGAATTCTTCAACAACGATTAGACGCTCTTGACGAACTAGCTCAGACAGAATGCTCTTCATAGCACCGCGGTACATTTTCTTGTTTACTTTTTGGCTGTGATCTTGTGGTTTCGCAGCAAAAGTAACACCACCTGTACGCCAGATTGGGCTACGAATTGTACCAGCACGTGCACGGCCAGTACCTTTTTGACGCCATGGCTTAGCGCCACCGCCAGAAACTTCTGAACGTGTCTTTTGAGCACGAGTACCTTGACGAGCACCTGCTGCGTACGCAACAACTACTTGGTGTACAAGAGCTTCGTTGAACTCACGTCCGAAAGTAGTTTCGGAAACAGTTAGTGCGTTAGCACCTTTAACCATCAATTCCATTACTTACTCCTAGACGTTATGCTTTAACAGCTGGTTTAACGATCACGTTACCGCCAGTTGCGCCAGGGACTGCACCTTTAATCAGAAGCAGATTGCGCTCAGCGTCAACACGTACGATCTCTAGGTTTTGAGTCGTTACACGCTCAGCACCCATGTGACCTGCCATCTTCTTGCCTTTAAACACGCGGCCTGGAGTCTGACATTGACCGATAGAACCAGGAGCACGGTGAGACAATGAGTTACCGTGAGTCATATCTTGAGTACGGAAGTTCCAACGCTTAACAGCGCCTTGGAAACCTTTACCCTTCGATGTACCAGTAACGTCTACTTTCTTAGTTTCGTTGAACAGTTCAACAGTCAGTTCTGAACCAACTTCAAACTCTTCACCGTTTTCCAAACGGAATTCCCAAAGACCGCGACCAGCTTCAACACCAGCTTTAGCAAAGTGACCTGCTTCAGCTTTGTTTACACGGTTAGCTTTCTTAGAACCAGCAGTTACCTGGATTGCAGCGTAGCCGTCAGTTTCAAGAGTTTTCACTTGAGAAACGCGGTTTGCTTCAACTTCAACAACAGTTACTGGAATAGAAACGCCGTCTTCAGTAAATACGCGGGTCATGCCCACTTTACGACCGATTAGACCAATCATTCTTCTAATCTCCCTTAACCTAGGCTAATTTGTACGTCAACGCCCGCAGCAAGGTCTAGACGCATCAGAGCATCAACAGTTTTGTCTGTTGGCTCAACGATGTCGATTAGACGTTTGTGAGTACGGATTTCGTACTGGTCACGAGCATCTTTGTTAACGTGTGGAGAGATAAGAACTGTGAAACGCTCTTTACGAGTTGGCAGTGGGATTGGACCACGAACCTGTGCGCCAGTGCGCTTAGCTGTTTCAACGATTTCCGCGGTAGAAGCGTCGATCAGTTTGTAATCGAATGCTTTTAGGCGGATACGGATACGTTGGTTCTGCATGAGACAGAGCTCCAATATTAAAAAATTACACAAACAATATCGCCACTCAAACTCGTCGAGACGAGAGAATGCCGATTGATTTATGTGAAACCGTAGCATCCAAGATTAGGACGCATTGTCAGCTAATAGGTGATTAACCTGAACTATCATAACGATAGTGAAAGCTAAATTTTTATTAACTGCGAACATAAGCTGAGTTTACATTACCTAACGAATCGTAAGATTCATCAGCTCCTCGCTGCTCATTGGTTCACAACTGGCTTAACCAGTGCGCTGCATTATACAGATCACATGTTTTCATGCAAGTAGTGTTTGAAAAATAATCGCCTCTCGAATTAAGCGGCTGATTGTTGGTTGAACGCGGGCAATAAAAAACGCAGGCAAATTGCCTGCGTTTTGGATTCATACGTCGAATGGCTTATGCCAATGAACGCTGACGCACCGCTTCAAACAAACAGATGCCGGTGGCGACCGAAACGTTGAGGCTCGAGACGCTACCCGCCATTGGGATCTTGATCAGGTCATCACAGGTTTCACGCGTGAGGCGGCGCATGCCATCCCCTTCCGCTCCCATGACAATCGCCAAAGGCCCAGTCAGTTTGCTTTGGTAAATATCGTGTGTCGCTTCACCCGCCGTACCGACAAACCAGATGCCCTTTTCTTGCAGCGCACGCATGGTACGAGCCAGATTGGTCACGCGAACCAGTGGCACGGTTTCGGCCGCGCCACACGCCACTTTGCTGACCGTGGCCGTCATTGGCGCAGATTTGTCTTTCGGCACGATAACCGCCGCCACGCCCGCAGCGTCTGCATTACGCAAACATGCACCGAGGTTATGAGGGTCAGTCACACCGTCCAGCACCAACAGCAAAGGCTGAGGATGCTGAGCCAGGATGTCGTCCAAGTCGTTTTCATTCAGTTGTTTCGCCGGTTTCACTTTGGCAATCACGCCTTGGTGATTGGCCCCTTGCGCTTTGTCATCCAGCGCTTTGCGGTGCATTTCCTGAATCGAAATCCCCAAACGTGCCAGTTCATTCAGAACCGGCAACAGTCGGTCATCCTGACGACCTTTCAGTACATAGGCTTCCACAAAACGAGCGGGATCGCGCTCAAGAACTGCGTTCACCGCGTGGATGCCATAAATAAATTCGTTACTCATTGTTTACCTATTGTTTTTTCGCTCGCGCTTTGCCAGCTTTACTGCGAGCTTTTTGCTTACGCGCTTTTTCGGCTTTGGTCTTGTTGTGTTTTGGCCCTCGGGCAGCCCCCGGTTCATCCGGACGCTTGGTTGGCTCGACCAAAGGCACCGCTTTACCACCACGGGTCGCCGCTTGTTTTTTACCTTTGGCTTTGGCTTTCGCATCCGCCGCGCGTTTCTTCGCCGTTTTGCCTTCGCCGCGTAGCTTACGACTAGTTTCGACTAATTCAAAGTCTATTTGACGATCATCCAAGTTCACCGCCAGCACTTTCACTTTGACCACATCGCCCAAGCGGTAAATTGCCCCAAACGATTCGCCAATCAGGCGTTGACCAATTGGGTCAAACTGGTAGTAGTCGTTTGCCAGCGTCGAGATGTGCACCAGACCATCGATGTGCAGTTCCGTGAGACGGACAAAGAACCCAAATCCGGTGACATTGGCAATCACCCCTTCCAGCTCTTCTCCCACGTGATCTTGCATGTATTCACATTTCAGCCAGTCCGACACTTCGCGCGTGGCATCATCGGCGCGGCGCTCGGTCATCGAACATTGTTCGCCGTAGTAATCCATGTCATCAAACGAGTAATGATAGCCACCAGTCGGCGTCCAACGATCTTGGTTACGGCCTTCTTCTTTGGCAATCAGGTACTTGATGGCGCGGTGCAACAGCAAATCCGGGTAGCGACGAATAGGCGACGTAAAGTGCGCATAACGTTGCAGCGCCAAACCAAAGTGGCCAGCGTTGTCTGCGTTGTACACTGCCTGTTTCATCGAACGCAGCAGCATGGTTTGAATCAGCTCTTTGTCCGGACGCTCACCCACTTGGCTCATCAAGTGCGCATAATCAGTCGGGGACGGTTCCAGACCGCCGCCCAGATCTAGGCCGAGTTCGCCGAGGAAATCACGGAAGCCCATCAAGCGCTCTTCACCCGGTGCTTCATGAATTCGGTACAGCGACGGCTCTTTGGCTTTTTCTACCAAGGACGCCGAGGCGATGTTGGCCATGATCATGCACTCTTCAATCAGTTTGTGTGCATCATTGCGAATCAATGGTTCAATGCTCTCGATTTTACGTTGCGCATTGAAAATAAATTTGGTTTCTACGGTTTCGAATTCAATCGCACCCCGTTGCTCACGCGCACCTTTCAGCACTTTATACATGCGGTGCAACTCTTCGAGGTGGGGAACCAGTTCGCGATAACGCTCACGGAGCTCTTCGTCACCTTCCAAAATGTCGTGCACTTTGTTGTAGGTCAGGCGAGCATGGGAGTTCATGACCGCTTCGTAATGTTTGTAGCCCGACAGTTTGCCTTTATCTGAGATGGTCATCTCGCACACCATACACAGGCGATCCACCTGCGGGTTGAGCGAACACAGACCGTTGGACAGCACTTCCGGTAACATCGGCACCACTTGGGATGGGAAGTAGACAGAGTTGCCGCGGTTAATGGCTTCTTTATCCAGCGCACTGTTTGGGCGCACGTAATAACTTACGTCGGCAATCGCCACCCATAAGCGCCAGCCGCCACCTTTTTTGGCTTCACAGAACACGGCGTCATCGAAGTCGCGTGCGTCTTCACCATCGATGGTCACCAACGGCAGCGCACGTAAGTCAACACGGCCTTGTTTGGCTTCTTCTGGAACCTCTTCGCCCAGCCCAGTGATCTGTTGCTCCACTTCTTGTGGCCACACATGCGGGATCTGGTGCGTACGAATCGCAATTTGGGTTTCCATGCCCGGCGCCATGTTTTCGCCCAGCACTTCGACCACTTTCCCCATCATGCCGCGGTTGCGCCCGCCCCGATCGGTGATTTCAATCACCACCACGTTGCCCATGCGAGCCCCGCCGCGCAGATCATTCGGGATCAAGATGTCTTGATGAATGCGTGAATCGTCTGGCACCACGTATGAGTACCCGTATTCAAAGAAGAAACGACCGACGATTTGCGTCTGACGCTCTTCCAACACGCGGACCAGACGCCCCTCTTTTCTGCCGCGTTTATCGGTACCGGTTGGTTGCACCAAAACCAGATCGCCATGAATGATGGTCCGCATCTGGTGATGAGGAAGTAGAATATCGTTGTCTTTATTATTGCTGCCTTCTGGGCGCACCCAGCCGTGACCGTCTTTATGACCAATCACATAACCTTTCACCATTTCCAGTTTTTCTGGCAATGCGTAACACTGACGGCGCGTAAAGACGAGCTGGCCATCACGCTCCATCGCACGCAAGCGGCGGCGCAGACCTTCGTATTGTTCTTCACCATTCAGCTCCAAGGCTTCAAACAGATCATTACGGTTCATTGGCACATTGGCCTTCGTCAGGAATTCAATGATGTATTCACGACTTGGAATCGGGTTGTCGTAGTTATCAGCTTCACGATCCGCAAACGGATCAACGTGGGTGGTGTCAGACATAGGCAGACCTGCTTATTTAGGTAGGGGATTACAGTATATCCTACCGAGTTCCTAACCTTAAGGGTTAATACGAATATCCTGAACAACATCACCAAACGACAAGATGTGACATCGCTCGAATAATTCGTTACATTGTGCACGTTTTTTCCCCCATTTGTTTACCCCGTCAGGGAACCCATTTTTTATGCGATTCACGATTCGACAAAACGTTCGTTGGTTATTGTGCCAATTTATTTTGAACATTGTTTTATTATCTGGTTTAGGTTTACCGTACCTGACATGGATGACGCCCCCCGACCATGATGTCGTGGCACACTTGTACTTGGTGACCACTCAAATCGGCTGGTTCGGCCTGTTTGCTGTCGTCATTTTGTTTGCCATGCTACTTCTGAGTTGGCTGCCTTGCCGTGTCTTACGCATATTGGCCACCTTCGTGACTTGGCTGGGGTCGGTGCTGCTGATGATTGATGTGGCGGTGTATCAGCAATATCGCTTCCATCTCAGTGGTTTCATTTGGGAACTGTTGATTGAAGGGGGCGACGAGGTCATCTCACTCTCTTGGTACACCCTGTTGATGGCGACGCTGCAAGTGCTTGCTGTCGCCATTGCGTGCACGGCGATTGCCCTGCTCAGCACTCGCCTCGCCAAACGTCACTTGCGTTGGGCGACTTATGCCGGCGGGGTATGGCTGGCAGCGTTGTTGGTCAGCCAATCCATTCACATGTGGCGCGATGCCAACTACGATACCACCGTACCGAGCTACAGCGTGCATTGGCCGCTGTATTACCCTCTGACCGCCAAACGCTTTTTCCATCGTTTCGGCTGGGTGGATACGCAGGCCGTGCGAGAACAAAGCTTGAACATGAGCCGACCAAGCAACTCCCATCTGAATTATCCGTTGCATCCGCTGGTCATTGAGCCGCCGCACGAGCAACCCAACATTCTGTTCATCGCCATTGATACGTGGCGTTATGACGATGCCAACTCAGAGGTGACGCCAAACATCGCTCAGTTTGCCCAACGCTCGCTGCGTTTTGAGCAACACATCAGTGGCGGCAACTCGACGCAAGCCGGTATATTTAGCCTGTTTTACGGTTTGCCAGCGACCTATTGGGAGGCCTTTCACGCAGCCCAAAAGCGCCCGGCGATGATGAAAACACTGGCAGCACTCAACTATCAGTTTGCCATTTACGCATCGGCGCCGCTCAACAGCCCGCCGTTTGATCGCACCGTTTTTCGCGGCATCGACCATCTGCGCGTCGACACACCGGCCGACCGTTCGACCGATCGCGACCGTCGGATCACTGATGACTTTGTTGACTTCCTCGCTCAGCGAGACACTCAGCAGCCATATTTTGGTTTTCTGTTCTACGATTCAGCGCATGCGACCGAATTTCCGGCCGACATGACGCCGCGTTTTACCCCATCTTGGAGCCGTGTCGATCACATCAAGCTCAATAACGACTTCGATCCTGAGCCGTATCGAAACCGCTACCGCAATGCGCTGTATTACATTGATGGCCAAATTGAACGCGTGTTAAGTGCCGTGGAAGCGCAAGGCGGTTTAGACAACACCATCATCGTGATTACCTCCGACCACGGTCAGGAGTTTAACGACAATCATCAGAACTATTGGGGGCATGGCAGTAACTACAGCATGGCGCAAATTCATGTTCCGCTGTACATCTATGTGCCGGGCGAAGCACCGGAAGAGATTGACTGGAAAACGACACACTTGGATATTGCCCCAACCTTTATGCATCGTGTGCTCGGCGTCCAAAACCCAACGGACGACTATTCGGTGGGGTACGATTTACTGAACACACAACGTGATCGAGAATGGTTGATTGTGGGCAGTTATTTCAACTATGCGCTGGTTGCCGATGATGAAATTATGGTGACCTACCCCAGTGGCGCGGTTCAAACCATGACGCCGCAATTGGAGCCCAAGGCACTTCGCTCACTGAGCAGTGGCGATCTGATGCAGGCGTTGAAGCAGATGAATCGATTTTTGAATTGATGGCAGGAATCAGGTGATGACGACCTTTGGTAACGGACGGGTATGAGTGCCCGTTACCAAAAGGTGCCGCGACGCTTAGCGCGCGCGATGATGTTTTCCGGCATGCGTTGCTCCAAACCTTGGCGCAAAATCGCAATGCGGTTATGCGTACGTTTGTCGGCGGTCACGGAGTTATACAGCCAACGATAAGCATCTTCGTAATCCAGCGGGCTACCGTAATCACGCAGCAGCAGTTCGGCCAGCTGAATTCGCGCATTCAAGTTGCCCATGGCGGCCGCTTCTCGCAGATAAGGGATCGCGCGCTCTTTATCTTGTTGCACCAAGGTGCCACGCGAATAATAACGCCCAAGCTGCTCCAGCGCTTCCGGCAGGCCTTGATGCGCCGCGTTCTCCATGTAGTAAAGCCCCAGCTCCACGTCTTGGTTCACACACACGCCCCACGCCAGCATGTCGCCATACAGAAACTCGTACGACGGCAAGTTGATACGCGTGGCACGCGCAACAATGTCTTCCACCAACTGGCAATTGTCTGCTTTCACACGCTCAAGGTGTTTGTTTTCTGCAATTAATTTAATCAGCTCTGCTTCTGAATAGATCGGCACGGGTTCTCCGACTTCGGTCACGTTGGCGTAACTAAAAGCCGAATGCAATGCGAACACTAAAGAAGCAGCTACCGTACGTAGCTTCATACCTGCACTCTTCGTTGACTCCGATAGCCATAACAGTATAGCGCGTCGTCCGCGCTGGCTCGGTCTGATTCCTTTATCGGCCATTTGGCGCCACGCTTTAATGAAAACTTGCCTAGCAGCGGCAATTTTTTGCCACCAGCGCACAAAATCACAGCAAAACCAATGCATAACAGGCATAAAAAAAGCCGACTGAGTCAGTCGGCTTTTCATGTTCAGAAACGCAAAATTACACGCTAAATGGGTGTACTTTGATGATGGTTTCGTTACGGTCTGGACCGGTTGAGATGATGTCTACAGGTACGCCAGTCAGCTCTTCGATACGTTTGATGTAATCCAGTGCCGTTTGAGGCAGCGCATCAATCGATTTAGCACCGAATGTTTTTTCAGACCAACCCGGCATGGTTTCGTAGATTGGTGTGACGTGTTCGTACGCATCAGCAGCCATTGGCGACACTTCAAGTACAGAACCATCCGCCATTTGGTAACCGGTACAGATCTTGATTTCTTCTAGGCCGTCTAAGACGTCTAGTTTCGTCATGCAGAAACCGGTAATTGAGTTGATTTGAATGGCACGACGCATCGCAACCGCATCGAACCAACCGGTACGACGCAGACGACCCGTTGTCGCACCAAATTCAGCACCGACAGTACCCAAATGCTTACCGATTGGATCTTGCTTCTCTTTACCATCGTAAAGTTCAGTTGGGAATGGACCTGCACCCACACGAGTACAGTACGCTTTCGCGATACCCAGAATGTAACCCAAGTGACGAGGACCAAAACCAGAACCTGCCGCAACGCCACCTGCTGTGGTGTTAGAAGAAGTCACGTATGGGTAAGTACCGTGGTCGATGTCCAGCAGTGTGCCTTGTGCACCTTCGAACATGATCTTATCGCCGCGCTTACGTGCTGCATCCAGCTCGTCTGTCACGTCAATCACCATAGAAGTCAGCAGATCAGCATAACCCATGGCTTGCTCAAGTACGTCTTCGTAGCTTACAGGTTCAACTTTGTAGAAGTGTTCTAGCTGGAAGTTATGGAGCGCCATGACTTCTTTAAGTTTCTCAGCGAATGCTGCACGGTCAAATAGGTCGCCAACGCGCAGACCACGACGTGCCACTTTGTCTTCGTAAGCTGGACCGATACCACGACCCGTTGTACCAATTGCCTTATTACCACGCGCCGCTTCGCGCGCTTGGTCCAAAGCAATGTGATAAGGAAGAATTAGAGGACAAGCTTCAGAAATGAAAAGACGCTCTTTCACAGGAACACCGCGGTCTTCTAAACCAGTCATTTCTTTGATAAGTGCATCAGGTGAAAGTACAACACCGTTACCGATAATGCATTTCACATTGTTGCGAAGGATACCTGATGGAATCAGGTGAAGAACGGTTTTCTCACCGTCGATTACGAGCGTGTGACCTGCGTTGTGACCGCCTTGGTAGCGAACCACGTATTTTGCATCTTCAGTTAAAAGGTCTACGATTTTACCTTTCCCTTCGTCACCCCATTGGGTGCCAAGAACGACTACGTTATTTCCCATCTTTCCAAGTTCTGTTGCTAGTTAAAAATGGATTCTAGCATCGAATTTAGATCGTTGCAGTCATTTTTTAAGCATGTAAATACCATGCGAAAAAGACGGATAGAATCCATTTTTTCGTGAAAAAACACTCACTCGTCTGCATAAATTTTGACGAGCAAATCCCCTTGTGTGTCAATGCTTGCGCGATACATACCGCTGCTGTTCATGGCAAAATGAATCTCGCCGGAGGCATCCAAGGCGATCAAGCCCCCTTCACCGCCTAAGGTTTTGAGCTCGCCCTGAATCACCTGTTCACTGGCGGTGTGAACATCCTCTTTCAAGTACCGCATGCGCGCTGCCACATCACCCGCGACCATTTTGCGAATAAAGAATTCGCCCATGCCGGTGGTCGAGACGGCCACGTTGCCATTTTCTGCCACCGTGCCCGCGCCTATCAGTGCAGAATCGCCCACGCGGCCAAATTTCTTGTTGGTGATGCCGCCGGTACTGGTTGCCGCTGCTAAGTTGCCGTGCAGATCGAGCGCCACCGCGCCCACGGTGCCAAATTTCTTATCATCCGGATATTTGGACTCCGACAGCGCAAACAGCCCTTTGGCTTTCATTGCTTGCAACTGCTCATAACGGCGTTCGGTGAAAAAGTAATCTTGTTCGGTATAGTCGTAACCTTGGCCAAACGCAAACGCCTCCGCCCCATCGCCGATCAGCAACACATGGTCGCTGTGACGCATCACATCACGCGCGAGTTCAACTGGATTACGAATGTGGCGCACTCCCGCCACCGCACCGGCATCCATGTGCAAGCCATGCATGACCGACGCATCCATTTCAACCATCTCTTGGTGTGTCAGCACCGAGCCTTTGCCCGCATTGAAGTACGGCGAGTCTTCCAACACCCTTACCGCTGCCACCACAGCATCGAGCGCATCGCCCCCTTGAACTAACAGCTGATGACCAGCGCGCACCGACTGCTCCAGCGCCGCAACAATCCCCTGCTTGAGTTCATCGCTCATCTGCGCTCGTAAAATAGTGCCCGCGCCGCCGTGAATGGCAATCGCAATAGGTTGAGACATGTTCGATTCCTTACCGTCAAATGGCCAATTCATCAGCCTGATGTATCTAACATACCGCATCATCTCAACTGACGCGCATAAAAAAAGCGCCAACCGATCGCTCGATTCGCGCTTTTTGTGTCTTGCTTCAGCCAAGAGATTCACCCCGGCCGAAGTCGCTTGTCACTGCAACTTAGTGGCAGTGACCGCCGCCGCAGCAGCCGCCTTCGTGGTCATGGCCGTGATCGTGGTCATGACCGCCACAGCAACCACCTTCATGGTCGTGATCGTGTGCTTGGTGGATGTGACCGTGCGCGATCTCATCTTCAGTCGCTTCACGCATTGCAACCACTTCACATTCGAATGTCAGTGTGTGGCCAGCCAGCATGTGGTTACCATCAACCACAACTTCGTCACCATCAACTTCAGTGATTTCGACAGGGATTGGACCTTGGTCAGTATCGGCCAAGAAACGCATGCCCACTTCGATTTGATCCACGCCTTGGAAAACGTCTGCTGGTACGCGCTGAACGAGCTCATCGCTGTGTTCGCCGTATGCGTCTTCTGGTGCGATGGTTGCAGTGAATTTATCGCCGGCAACTTTGCCTTCCAGTTCACGCTCAAGACCAATGATCAGGTTGTTGTGACCATGCAGGTAATCCAGTGGGGCTTCCACTGTTGATTGGTCAACCACGATGCCATCTTCCAGTTTGACTTGGTAGGCAAGGCTTACAACCACGTTCTTTTCAATTTTCATAACGGCTCCAAGGAGTTGTGTATTCAATACTCAATTCGTGCCAGCGAACTGGCGACTGAGATGGGCAATATTATGGAGTAATCCCCCAGTCACCTCAAGCCATCTGTGACCACCTTGGCATCGAACTGCGGTTCCATCCCGTGAATCACGGGGCAGACAGCGCATTATTCCGGTTTAAAAATACCGATCATCTGCTCGCTGCCATGGTCGCTGCTTTCCACCGATTTCGGTTTGCGCTGCTCGTGGTAGTCACACTCCACACACTCCACCAGCTCGATATTATTCTCAATCCACCAGCGCAGTGTGTCCTGCGCCTTGCAGCTTGGGCAGCTCGCACCGGCGATAAAGCGTTTTTTTGATTTTAGTTGATTGTTATTCACGTTCTTGGTCCTGTTACTTTTCCCAATAGCCACGCGATTGACGATCGTTGTCCATCTCGCGGCCAAAAATTTCTTCCAACTCCTTGCGCGCTTCTCTGGCCCGCAAGGTCAATCGCTTGTCTTCATTGTGTTGTGGCAGCAACTCTTTGAGCATCGCACTATCCAAGCGGCGAAAATGCGCTTCCGCGCGTTTGGCTTCATACGGATGCATGCCCAGCGTCACCAAAGCTTGGCGGCCTAAATCCAACGCCCCGAGGAACATCTCGCGCGAATAGCGTTCCACACCATGATTGAGCAGTTGATGCGCTTCCACGCGGCTGCGAGCACGCGCGAGAATTTTCATGCGCGGGAAGTGATGTTGGCACAATTCGACGATTTTCATCACTTCATCCGGCGCGTCGGTACAAATCACGATGGCTTCAGCTTCATCGGCGCCCGCCGCACGCAGCAGCTCAAGATGTGTGGCATCGCCATAAAACACTTTGTAGCCATATTTACGCAGCAGTTTAATTTGGCTGGGATCGCTCTCCAGCACGGTAATTTTAATCTTATTGGCGTACATCAGACGACCCACAATTTGGCCAAAGCGGCCAAATCCGGCAATGATCACCCGCGGCTCTTTATTCACGATATCGCTGGCCAACTTGTCATCGCTAGACGTATTGAGATTGCGCGCAAACCATTTGCGCTGCGCCGTCAGAAGCAGCGGAGTGGTCACCATGGATAAGCTCACCACCACCAGCAAGAAGGAGACTTGTTCGCTGTGCAACAACCCTTCGCTACTGGCCGCCGTGAAAATCACAAACGCAAATTCACCGCCCTGGCTGAGGATCGCCGCCATGCTGCTGCGCGCTTTTGCGCGGGTGCCCGACAAGCGTGCCAACACATACAGGATCAACCCTTTGACCACCACCAAGCCGATCACCGCCAGCACGATCTGCACCGGCATCAGCGCCAATAAGCCGAGATCGACCGCCATGCCGACCGCGATAAAAAATAAGCCCAGCAGCAGCCCTTTGAACGGCTCAATCGCGATTTCCAGTTCATGGCGAAATTCGCTCTCCGCCAGCAGGACGCCCGCAAGAAAGGTGCCGAGCGCCATCGACAACCCCAGATTTTGCATCAGCAGCGCAATGCCGATCACCAGCAGCAGCGCCGCGACGGTGAACAGCTCACGCACGCCACTGAGCACAATATAACGAAACAACGGACTGAGCAGATAATGGCCGCCGACCAGCAGCCCCACAATGCCGCACAGCATCCACACGCCATCAAGCCAGTTGCCGCCGGTGTTTCCGGCCAGCACCGGCATCAGCGCGAGCATCGGGATCACCGCGATGTCCTGAAACAGCAACACCGCAAATCCAGATTGGCCGGTTTCACTGCGCGACCAGCCTTGCTCTTCAATCACGCGCAGCGCAATCGCCGTCGATGACAGCGCCAAGCCCATGCCGATCACCAAACAGCTTTGCCAATTGAACCCTAGCAGGTAAGCAATGCTCGCCAGCACCGCCCCGGTCACCAGCACTTGCGCGCCGCCCAGCCCCAAAATCGGCCCGCGCATCTGCCACAGTTTTTTCGGATTCAATTCCAAACCGATCAAAAACAGCAGCAGCACCACCCCAAATTCGGCGAAGTGCAAAATGGCATTCACATCGCTAATCAGCCCCAGTCCCCACGGACCGATGGCCACGCCCGCCAGCAAGTAACCGATCACCGACCCCAAACCCATCCGCTGCGCCAGCGGCACCGCCACCACCGCCGCGGTGAGAAACACCACGCCGCTTTGTAGAAAATCGCCCGTTAACGAGGCCATGTTATCGCCCTCCGCCCGGCAGTGGGTTTTGCAACCAGTCGAAGTACGCTTCCGCGTGTTGATAACGCTCGACATCACTGACATTGCGCGCCCAGTACAGCACCAAGGGTTCCACCCACTGCATGCGACACAGCGCCGCCGTCAGCTCAAATGGCTGGAGAATTTCACGCATGGTGTAGCGGTTGTAGCCATCGGAGGTGAAGGCATCTTGATGGCCGCCAGCCGTCACCACGCTGCGCCACACTTTGTCTTTCATCGCACTCTCATTGCCAAACGCAAATCCTTTACCAAGCACGCGGTCAATCCACTCTTTTAACAAGGCCGGGCAGGAATACATGTACAGCGGGTGCTGAAATACAATCACGTCGTACTGCAACACGCGTTGGTGCTCAGCATGGACGTCGATGAAGAAATCGGGATAGGTGGCGTACAGATCGAGGATCGACACATGCTCCAGCGCGGCGATCTTTTTGATCATCACCTGATTGGCGACCGAATGATCCGGCTCGGGATGCGCGTAGATCACCAGCACGCTGGGCTTATTGGATGGGCACGTTTCAGCGTTTGTCATTCCTTGACGACACTCCGTTTTGTTAACAATAAGTGACTTCGCATCATAACCCAATTTGCATAATGATCGACATTTATCCTTATTCCCCCTACTATTCCGAGCGAAAAAATTAAAGGCCAAAACAGACGATATTTTTATGATTACCTTCTCTGACATTCAGTTACTGCGCGGTGGTAAACCACTGCTCGATCAGGCTTCGGCAACCATTCAACCCGGCGACAAAGTCGGCTTGGTGGGGAAAAACGGCTGCGGTAAATCCACCCTGTTCGCCTTGCTGAAAGACGAACTGAGCATTGACGCCGGCTCGTTCAGCAAACCGGCGCAGTGGGAGCTGGCTTGGGTGGCGCAAGAAACGCCAGCTTTGGAGCGCAGCGCACTGGAATACGTCATTGACGGCGATCGTGAATACCGCGATTTGGAACGCCAACTGGCAGACGCGGAGCGCGCAGACAACGGCAACAAAGTGGCCGAACTGCACGGCCACATCGACACCATTGGTGGCTACAGCATTCGCGCGCGCGCCGCTGAGCTGCTCGATGGTCTGGGCTTTTCTCAAGAGCAGATGAGCTGGAGTCTGACTCAGTTCTCCGGTGGGTGGCGAATGCGACTCAACCTCGCACAAGCGCTGATCTGTCGCTCCGATTTACTGCTGCTGGATGAACCGACCAACCACTTGGATTTGGACGCCGTGATGTGGCTTGAACGCTGGCTGCAGAGCTATCCGGGCACGCTGATCCTCATCTCGCATGACCGCGACTTCCTCGATCCGATCGTCGGTCGCATCATTCACATCGAGAACGAAAAACTCAACGAATACACCGGCAACTACTCATCGTTTGAAACCCAACGCGCGCAGAAGATGCTGCAACAGCAAGCCATGTTCCAGAAGCAACAAAAGCAGATGTCGCACATGCAAAGCTACATCGACCGCTTCCGTTACAAAGCGTCCAAAGCCCGCCAAGCGCAGAGCCGCATCAAAGCCCTGGAACGCATGGAGAAAGTGCTGCCAGCGCAGTTTGATAACCCCTTCAGCTTTGAGTTTCGTGAGCCATCGGCACTGCCGAACCCCATTTTGATGATGGATGATGTCAGCGCAGGCTACGGCGAGCGCCTGATTCTAGAAAAAATTCGCCTCAATCTGGTACCGGGCAGCCGCATCGGTTTGCTGGGTCGAAACGGCGCGGGTAAATCCACGCTGATCAAACTGCTGTCCGGTGAACTGAAACAGCAAGGCGGCGATTTCACCTATTCGCAAGGCGTAAAAATTGGTTACTTTGCCCAGCATCAGTTGGAAACGCTGCATCCGGAAGAGACGCCGCTGCAACACATGATGCAGATTGCGCCTGACAAAAACGAACTCGAACTGCGTAACTATCTGGGCAGTTTTGGCTTCCACGGCGACAAAGCACTGGATAAAGTCGGCCCGTTTTCCGGCGGCGAAAAAGCGCGTTTGGTGCTGGCGCTGCTGGTATGGCAAAAGCCGAACCTGCTCTTGCTCGACGAACCGACCAACCACTTGGATCTCGACATGCGTCAAGCGCTCACGCTTGCGCTGCAAAGCTATGAAGGCGCCATGGTGATCGTCAGTCACGACCGCTATCTGCTGCGCGCGACCACCGATGATCTTTACCTCGTGCACGATCACCAAGTGGCACCATTTGATGGTGACCTAACCGATTACTACAAGTGGCTGACCGATCAGCAAAAAGCGCAGCGCAAAGAGACGCAAGCGCAAGCCCCGGCCAAAGACAACACCAACAGCGCTGCGGCGAAGAAAGAGCAAAAACGCCGTGAAGCCGATTTTCGTAAGCAGACTGCGCCAATTCGCAAAAAGCTGACACAGTTGGAAACGAAAATGGATAAGTTGAACGCCATGATCGCTGAAGCGGAGGAACAATTGTCCGATGCCTCACTGTATGACACAGAAAATAAAGCTAAACTTACACAAGTACTCGCCACGCAGGCCAACGCCAAGTCCGAACTCGAAACCATTGAAATGGACTGGATGGCAGAGCAGGAAGTCTTGGAAGAGATGGAACAGGAGTTCAACAGTCAATGAGCCACGAGCACGTCAGAATCCCCCTCACGTTGGAACGACTATGGCAATTCAGTTTGCAGTATTACAGCGTGCGCGAGGTGAAAGAGGCGTGCTTAAGCTTGCAAAACAACTTCAACGGCAACGTCAACTTGCTGCTCCTGCTCAAATATCTCGACGAGCAGCAAGTCACGCCGATCGAAAACGAATGGCAGCAGGTGATCGACTGCCTCAGTCGCTCAGAAACCCTGCTGCACAGTTACCGCGAGATGCGTCGTAAGATGAAAACCCATCTGCCCGATACGCTCTACCGCGAAGCGCTGCAATTTGAACTGCAACTCGAAAAGCAGCAGCAAGCGGATTTGGTCGACTGCATCAACCACCTCACCTTAGAAAATAGCCACGGCGAAGCGCTCACACTACGCTACTGCCGCCAACTGGGCGCAGAGCATCTGGCGGCCGTATTTATGAAGCCCGTGCCACCCAGCTATTAATCTCGTCATCGGCTATCCCTCTCATTTGGGGCAGCGCTTCACAAAATGTCACCGCCACTCGCCGAATCGACTCATCTGAGGTAACTTGGGTATATACTCATTCAATCATTCGGTATTGGTTTGAATTATGACCCAGTTTGTGGCCGCAACCGGCTTGAAAAACCCGCATTTGCAAACGCTGTTTCCGCGTTTCATTCGAAAAAAAGCGCTGTTTGAACCGGTGTGGCAAACCCTCGATACGCCGGACGGCGACTTTCTCGATCTCGCTTGGAGTGAAGACCCGCACCACGCCGATGCGCAAAATAAGCCGCTGTTTGTGCTATTTCACGGCTTGGAAGGCTGTTTCTACAGCCCGTATGCCAATGGCTTGATGCACGCGTTTGCTCGCGACGGCTGGCTATCAGTGATGATGCATTTTCGCGGCTGCAGCGGCAAACCCAACCATTTGGCGCGCGCGTACCATTCCGGTGAAGTGCAAGATGCGCGTTTTGTCTTGGAAACCTTGCGCGAGCAATTTCCTTCGCAACCCATGATTGCGGTCGGCATTTCGCTCGGCGGCAATATGCTGGTCAACTATCTGGCCGAGTTCAACCACGATCCCATCGTTAGTGCCGCAACCGTGGTCTCTGCGCCGCTGGATCTCGCCGCCTGTTCGGAGCGTATCGAACACGGGTTTTCCAAACTCTATCGCACCTATTTGCTCTCGTCGCTCAAACAAAATGCGCTGCGCAAACATCAGTTGCTGAAAGGTGAATTGGGGCTGTCGTATCACAACATCAAACGCGTCACGCGCTTGCAAGAGTTTGATGATCTGATCACCGCGCCCCTGCACGGATTCAAAGACGCGCAGGATTACTATCAGCGCTGCTCAGGCATCCACAAACTCAAAGACATTCGCGTGCCCACGCAAATCATCCACGCCAAAGACGATCCATTTATGACCGATGCCGTGATCCCCAAATTTGTCCTGCCGGAAAACATCGATTATCGCTTGTTTGATCAAGGCGGCCATGTGGGCTTCCTTAGTGGCTCGCTACTCAAACCGACCTTCTGGCTCGAACAATCCCTGCCCGCTTACTACGCAAGCCTGCGCGACAGCATCTGATCTGCACTGACTCGCTTGGCACTGACGCCTTCCCTCGAAGGCGTTATACTTGGGCATTCAACCACGAACATAAAAGCAAGAGGTATTTATGATCGTTCCGTGGCAGCAAATCGCGCCGGATACACTCGACAGTCTGATTCGTGAATTCGTGTTACGCGAAGGCACCGATTACGGCGAAGTCGAGATTTCGCTGCAAGAAAAAGTCGATCAAGTGAAGGCACAATTGCAGTCTGGCGAGGCCGTGATCGTCTATTCAGAATTACATGAAACCGTTGATATCAAAGTCAATCAACGCTAACGGATGACGACAGTCATCTTTTCCGTGCTATAGTGATTCGACTTGGGCTGTGTTGAAACAGCCCGATTTTATGGACTCAGAGACAAGGTTTGTCATGTCAGCGAAACACCCTATTATCGCCGTCACCGGTTCGTCGGGCGCCGGCACAACCACGACCTCAGAAGCATTTCGCAAGATGTTCAATATGATGGACATCAAACCCGCGTGGGTGGAAGGCGATAGCTTTCACCGCTTTACTCGCCCAGAGATGGACGTCGAGATTCGCAAAGCGCGCGAGCAAGGTCGTCACATCAGCTATTTTGGGCCGCAAGCCAACGACTTTACCGCGCTGGAAGACTTCTTCCGTCAGTTTGGGAAATCAGGCACCGGTCAGGTCAGACGCTATCTTCACTCCTTTGACGAAGCCGTGCCGTACAATCAGATGCCGGGCACCTTTACGCCTTGGCAGCAATTGCCAGAAAACTCCGATGTGCTGTTTTACGAAGGGCTGCACGGCGGGGTGGTCGATGGCGAAGTCAACGTCGCACAACACGTCGATTTTCTGATTGGCATGGTGCCGATTGTGAACTTGGAATGGATTCAAAAATACGTGCGTGACACGCGCGATCGCGGCCATTCTCGAGAAGCGGTGATGGATTCGATCGTGCGCTCGATGGACGATTACCTCAATTACATCACGCCGCAATTCTCCCGCACCCACATCAACTTTCAGCGCGTCCCCACCGTCGATACTTCCAACCCGCTCAATGCGAAAGGCATTCCCAGTTTGGATGAAAGCTTTGTCGTCATTCGCCTGCGCGGCATTAAAAACGTCGACTACCCCTACTTGCTGGCGATGATTGATGGCTCGTTCATGTCGCGCCACAACACCATTGTGGTACCGGGGGGGAAAATGGGCTTTGCCATGGAGCTGATCGTCAGACCGCTCCTGCAACAGCTGATAGAGTCAGGGAAAATTGGCTAATCATACCGTCACTGTGTCGATTACTTTTCATACCGTGATCATGTGCACAATTTTGCGTAGTTTATCCGTCCCCCGACACGATTAAAATCAAGAAATCGTTTGGGAAAAAGGATACTATTCCATACCGAAACACAAGATAACTTGCAGCAACAAGAAAGTCCTCTTATTCTAGAGAATCCAAAATAAGGCTTCGCTAAAATATGGATAGCAGCAAGCGTACCCTGCAGAGGAAGTGAGATATTATGGTTCTAGGTAAACCTCAAACCGACCCAACACTAGAGTGGTTTCTTTCACATTGTCACATTCATAAGTACCCTTCAAAAAGCACGCTGATTCACGCGGGCGAGAAAGCAGAAACGTTGTACTACATCGTCAAAGGTTCTGTAGCGGTACTGATCAAAGATGAAGAAGGTAAGGAGATGATTCTGTCTTACCTCAACCAAGGTGACTTCATCGGTGAGCTTGGCTTGTTTGAAGAAGGTCAGGAGCGTACTGCCTGGGTTCGTGCAAAATCTCCTTGTGAAGTAGCGGAAATTTCATTTAAGAAATTCCGTCAGCTGATTCAGGTTAACCCGGACATCCTGATGCGCCTGTCTGGTCAGATGGCTCGCCGTCTGCAAGTGACCAGCCAAAAAGTGGGTGACTTGGCGTTCTTAGACGTAACCGGTCGTATTGCACAGACCCTACTGAACTTGGCGAAACAACCCGACGCGATGACTCACCCAGACGGCATGCAGATTAAGATCACTCGTCAAGAGATCGGTCAAATCGTTGGCTGTTCACGTGAAACCGTGGGCCGCATCCTGAAGATGCTGGAAGAGCAGAACTTGATTTCTGCACACGGTAAAACCATCGTGGTGTACGGCACTCGTTAATCGACGTCGCAACAGCATTACACAGAAAAGCCACCTTCGCGGTGGCTTTTTATTTGTGTCGATTACGGTCAACGTGCCGTGGTTATTTGCTGTCGGTGCTTTCAAAAATCTTATCGGCTGATGCCGCGACAAACCCGGTGTAGAGTTCACCGTTGGCCATGGGGTAACGCTTGGCAAACTCATAAAAGCCCCCCGGAATGATCTCGCTGCCTTCAAGGAAACTCACTGGCACTTTATCCGCCATGGTCGATGACTGCTCCAGCAGCACGTCGGGTGAGCCCTTCACTTCGCCGCCAGATTCATTGATGGTGAAGCCTGCGCTGCGTAGGTGATCGTTCACCTGTTTCACTTCATCCAGCGTCTTCAACTGATTCACGCTCACGGTAAAGTGGTTAGCACCGTAACCATGTGCTGCCAACCAAGCCGCGTATTCGCTCTCTTTCGCCAGTTGCAGATAATCAGCGTAACTCAGATCCCACAAGCGGCCACCGTAGAGGAATGCCGCGTGCTGAAGTTGCGTCACATCCACTTGCGCCGCCAACTTCGCCACAATCGATTGCAGCTCAAGCGAGCACGCTTCCACTTTCAGTTCACTGATGAAGACTTTCGGTTGCAGCGGGTCTGGATGCTCAAAATGTTTTGCCACCAGCTTTTTGCTTTCAAACACGTAATCACCGCACGGCGTGTAGCCCAATGCCAGAAACGGTTTAGCCAGTGTTTCCAGCCCCAACGGCGCGATATTAAAGGTGCGCAGGGCGATGTGGTCGTTGATCAACACTTCGTCTTCCTGAAGCAGTTGATGCACCTTGTCGGCCGACGGACAAAGGCGTCGAATGTAGTCATTCCATAGGGATTCAAAAAGAACTGCTGGCGTCATAACGCCTCCTTGTCTGCGCTGCTCTGCAAGCAACCTGGGTGATTGGATTCTATTGCCCAAGTGACTACTCACGACTTGGGGCGACGATACCGATTTATTGTTGTTCTGGTAAAAAGTGGCTACCCGATCCGAAGCCCGAGAAGGACCGGGTAGCCTTCAGCCTGTGACGTAAGCTAAATCATCAATTACAGTTCGATACCCGGGCTCAACGTGGCTGGCAATTCAGTGGCCGAACCTTCCATCGACGCCATCGGATACGCGCAGTAGTCCGCCGCGTAGAACGCGCTTGGACGCAGGTTGCCCGACGCGCCCGGGCCACCAAATGGCGCATCGCCACTTGCGCCTGTCAGCTGACGGTTGCGGTTCACAATGCCAGCGCGAATGTGGTCCACAAAGTATTCCCACTCGCGGTCATCAGTGGTGACCAGACCCGCCGACAGACCAAACTGGGTGTCATTGGCCAATTCAACCGCCTCGGCCAGCGTTTCGTAACGCACCACTTGTAGCAGCGGGCCAAAGTATTCGTCATCTGGTAGCTCGGCAATCGGCGTGACATCGATGATGCCCGGCGTGACAAACGCCGCTTGCAGACCGCGCGCTTCCAACAAAATTTCACCGCCCAGCGACTGTAAGTTTGCCTGCGCATTGAGAATCACGTCTGCGGCCGCTTTGGAGATTTGTGGCCCCATAAACGGTGCAGGCTCTGCAAAAGGTTGGTCGATGCGCAGCTTCTGAGTGGCTTCCACCAGACGTGTGATCAGCGTATCGCCCTTGTCGCCATGCGGCACGTACAAGCGGCGTGCACAGGTACAGCGTTGACCGGCGCTGATAAACGCCGATTGAATGATGGTGTACACGGTGGCATCCAAATCACCATATTGATCGGAGATCACCATCGGGTTGTTGCCGCCCATTTCCAGTGCCAGCATCTTACCGGGTTGTCCTGCGAACTGACGGTGCAGCAGATGCCCCGTATTGGCGCTGCCGGTAAATAGCAAACCATCAATGCCTTTTGACTGCGCGAGTGCAATGCCGGTCTCTTTGCCACCTTGCACCAAGTTCAGCACGCCTTTCGGCAAGCCCGCTTCTTCCCATAGTTTCATCGCCACTTCCCCCGTCCACGGGGTTTGTTCCGATGGTTTGAAGACCACAGTGTTGCCTGCCAGCAGCGCAGGTACGATGTGACCGTTTGGCAGGTGGCCCGGGAAATTGTACGGCCCAAAGACCGCCATCACGCCCAGCGGACGATGACGCAGCACAATCTGGTTGCCTGCCGCTTCACGCACGCTTTCACCGGTACGGTCGTGGTAGGCTCGAATCGAGATGGCAATCTTGCCAGCCATGGCGGCGGCTTCGGTGCGCGTTTCCCAAATCGGTTTGCCAGTTTCTTTGGCAATCACTTCCGCAATGGCTTCGGCGTTGGCTTTAACCTTTTCAGCAAACGCCAGCACCACTTTTTCGCGTGCCGCGAATGGCAGTTTCTTCCACGCAACAAACGCAGTGCGCGCGGCTTTCACGGCATCTTCAACCTGAGCGGGCGTGGCACTGTCGCCCTGCCAGACGATTTCGTTGTTGTATGGGCTTAAAGAGGTGAGGTGTTCCCCCTGACCAGCCACCCATTGACCGGCAATCCACTGAGTCATTGTCTTGTCCTTCAATTCGTTACTGTGCGCTGATTATTGCGCTAGGATGCGCAGGAAGTCGCCTTGGTCGACTTGCAGCGCGGCTGCCACGTTCGGCGCAATAATCACGGTTCCCCGCTCACGGTTATAGGCTGCTTTCGCCGCCGTCGCGCGGAAATGTTCAAATGAGGTATTACACATCAGGAAATCCTGCGAGCTGGAATGCTCGGCGATCTCCACCTTGGCACGCACCGAGTCGCGCACCGATTCAATATTGCGCAGGTCGCATTCCACAGACGGGCCCGCATCAAAAATGTCGACGTAGTTACGACAGGTAAAGCCCTCTTTTTCCAGCAACTTCAGCGCCGGGCGGGTTTTCTCATGCACCTGACCAATCACCGCCTGCGCTTCTTTGCTCAGCAGGTTGATGTAAATCGGCAACTTTGGCATCAAGTCGGCGATAAAGCCTTTCTTGCCGATGCCGGTCAGGTAATCCGCCATGGTGAAGTCAATGGAGAAAAAGTGCTCTTGCAACCATTGCCAAAATGGTGAGTTACCATCTTCGTCCGACACACCGCGCATCTCCGCAAAAATGGTTTGCGAGAATCGATGTGGATGCTCGGCCATCATCAGAAAGCGGCATTTCGACATCAGGCGTCCGTTGAGTCCCTCGCGAAACGGCGGGCGCAAAAACAGCGTGCAGATTTCCGAACAACCGGTGTAGTTGTTTCCAAACGTCAGCAACTTAACCACATTGTTGACGCCCAGTTTTGGCGAGGCATGCACAATGGTGCTGATGTGGTATGAGTAAAACGGAATATCCCAGCCCACGGACGCTTCGATGCCGGTGGTCCCGGCGACTTCACCGCTGTCGGAATCAAAACCAACCATCAGGTAGCCTTCATCGCCCGGCTGGTTGACGTCGGGTTTGGTAAAGCTGTATTCGGAATGTTTAATGCGATTGGTTAACAGTTCTTCGTTAACCGGCAATGAGGTGAATCCATGACCCGATTCCACTGCGCAGGTGTGCAGCGCGTCGTAGTCTGAAATTGCAATAGGGCGAACAACTAGCATCAATACTCCCTCCAGATGCAAACAGGTCTAAATGCTTCGACCTGGTAACGCCGCCATACCGCCCCCATCCGATGGGTTTGGTATGGCGCACGGGCTCGCTTAAACTAGGGTCGCAATGGCTTTATCTAGTCGTGCGAAACCTTCTTCGATTTCTTCTTTGGTGATGATCAAGGATGGGGTCATACGAACCACGTTCGCACCAGCCACCAGTAGCATCAGCCCTTGTTTACCACAGGCAACCAACACATCACGCGCGCGGCCTTGCCACTCGTCGTTCAGCGCCGCACCTAACAGCAGGCCTTTGCCACGAATTTCTTCAAACAGGTTGTACTTGGCATTGATTTTCGCCAAACCTTCACGGAACAGCGCTTCACGCTCTTTGACGCCCGCCAATGTTTCTGGCTTGCTCACCACATCCACGACAGCTTCTGCGACCGCACAAGCCAGCGGGTTACCGCCGTAAGTCGAACCATGCACGCCCACTTTCATGTGCTCTGCCAGTTTCGATGTGGTCAGCATGGCGCCGATTGGGAAACCGCCGCCCAGTGATTTGGCGGTGCTCAGGATATCTGGCGTCACGCCAATGCCTTGGTAAGCGTAGAAGTGACCGGTACGACCGTTCCCGGTTTGCACTTCATCAAAAATCAGCAGCGCATTGTGTTTGTCACACAGCTCACGCACCGCCTGAACAAATTCTGGTGTTGGCGAAACAATACCGCCTTCACCTTGCAGCGGCTCCATCATCACCGCACAAGTGCGGTCAGACATATGTGCTTGCAGCGCTGCCACATCATTGTAGGGCAGATGCGTCACATCCCCCGGTTTGGGACCAAAACCGTCAGAGTAAGCCGCTTGGCCACCCACAGTCACGGTAAAGAACGTACGGCCGTGGAAACCTTGTTTGAAGGCGATGATTTCTGATTTTTCAGGGCCGTGCACATCGGCCGCGTAGCGACGTGCCAGTTTCAGTGCCGCTTCGTTCGCTTCCGCGCCTGAGTTGGCAAAGAACACTTTTTCCGCAAAGCTGACTTCCGTCAGTTTCTTTGCCAGACGCAGTGCAGGCTCGTTGGTCATCACGTTACTGAGGTGCCACAGTTTGTTGCCTTGCTCCGTCAGTGCGTTCACCATCGCAGGGTGACAATGCCCTAAACAGCTCACCGCGATGCCACCGGCAAAATCGATATACTCGTTGCCCTGCTGATCCCACACACGTGAGCCCTGTCCCTTCACCGGGATGAATTCCATCGGGTTGTAACAAGGCACCATCACCTCATCAAACAAACCGCGTTCTACTTTAGTTTCCACTGTCATTGCACATTCCTTCTCGATACCGCATGCCTAGCAGAAAGGCCGTCCTTTCACAAAACCTCGTCAATAAGATTTTGTATTGCATATCAGCTGATGCAGCATTGTATTTACAAATTATTAACTAGTTCAATAGTGATTTATTCTTTCAGCCAGTCGATTCAGCTCACAATCTTCACCACTCATGATTATTTATGCACCAAGTAAATACTTTTATGAAGCACTTTTTCATTATGGCTGAAAAAACCCTGTTAGCACCTTAGCTGAATAAGGCATAGCAAGGGATTGGCAGGATCTGCGGCGAATAAATTTTCAATGTAGAAAAAAGGAAATTTTGATGACGAAAATGTTAAGAATAGTGATCGCGATCGGAAAAATTGTACAGCCTGCCCTGCCGCATCCTCGGCGGTAGCGCACAGGAGAACAGGGATGAGAGGTTATCGACGCAGGAAATTGGCCAGCAGTTCATGACCTTGTTCGGTTTTGATCGATTCCGGGTGGAACTGCACTGCATCAATAGGCAGAGTTTTATGCTGGTAGCCCATGATCTCGTCCGGCGTGCCATCCGGTAGTTCCGTCCACGCCGTCAGCTCAAAGCAATCGGGAAGCGTGCCGTTTTTCACCACCAGCGAATGGTAACGCGTGACGGTGAGTGGGTTATTCAGCCCGGCAAACACACTGCGCCCGGTATGACGCACCGGGGAAGTTTTGCCGTGCATCACCTGACGGGCGCGCACCACTTCCCCCCCGAACACCTGTGCAATCGCCTGATGACCAAGACACACCCCCAGAATTGGCAGCCGGCCGGCAAAATGCGCAATCGCCGCCAGTGAAATGCCCGCTTCATTTGGCGTACACGGCCCCGGAGAAATCACCAGGTGACTGGGCGCCAGCGCTTCTATCTGTGCCAGCGTGATTTCATCGTTACGCACCACTTTGACCTCGGCACCCAGTTCGCAAAAATACTGATAGAGGTTGTAAGTAAAAGAGTCGTAGTTATCGATGATCAGAAGCATAACGTCGCCAGCGTGAGACAAGAATGCCTCGCATTCTACAAACCAGCGCGCCAGATTCAATCAATAAAGCGGTTTATTTTGTTTTCAGCCGAGCTGACTTGCCATCGGTGAGCGCGCACGCGTGTCGTGGGCGAGCAAATTGCGGGCGAACACATCAAGGGCGCCAACAAATCAGGGGAGCCATGCTCCCCCGTAATTGTTGCCAACGTGCCGGACTCGAATGTTCATGCTGTGGCGATACTTCGATGTATATGCCCCAAAGTATGACTCAGCACATTACGCGGATGCTCGGCGGCCAGATTGGCGACGCCACCCACCTAACCCAAGCAGCAAGGCCAGCCCTGCCAAGCTGAATGAACCGCCGTAGATATTGAGCTCAACCACGGCGGGATCATGATCAGAAGCGCGGAAATGGTCTGCATATTTCGGCAGATCGCCTTTGTATTCATCGTTGTAGTCAAACAGCGTCGATTCACCGCCGTTGATGTGCCAATCCATGGCATCGACGACACGCAGCTTCAGACTGTCGCTGACCAACAGGTGATCGAGCGCGCCCACTTCATCGTTGTATGAGTAGCTCCAGCTGTTGTCTTTGTGCGCCAGTTCCATCGCACTCAGGTAACCGAAGCCTTGCGTGATCACCGCGCCATCATCGCCAAACTGGGGTTGATCGCCAATCACGGTATTGCGCGCTGCTTGAATGACTTTGCCGTATTTCTCTGGCGTGTAGTCCGTCAGAACCAGCATCGGATCTTCCTTACCGTACGAGTTCATGTCGCCAAGAATCACTTTGTGACCGTCGATTTTCGCCAACGCTTCCCCCAGTGCCACCGCTCCGGCAACACGGAAGTTCTCACACGATCCCTGCAGATCGGCATCTGCGCCGCCCTGCCCGCCTTCACTGACTGGCGCCGCATCTTCCCAGCAGGTTGACCCTTTGGATTTCAGGTGGTTGACGGCTACGGTGATGGTCTCGTTGCCGCCTTTGACTTTAAAGGTCGGCGCCAGCGTATCACGCTGGTAGTTTTGACCATCTTCAATCACTTTGCCTTCCTCATTCAGCACTTCAGGGGCGTGCTGACTCGGCATGGGGATCACGCGGCTTTGCAGCAGTTTGACCACTTTGTCGCGATAAATTACGCCCGTGGTGATCGCGTCGCTGCCAACCGAATCTTTTTCATCGGTCTGACCATCCTGATTCGAATCCACGGCCACAAACTGGTAACGTTTTTTCTTGTCATCGATACGCTCGTTGAGCTGATCAACCAGTTGGCGAATCGCCGCCCCTTCCCCAAAACCGTTGTTCTCAATTTCCATCAAGCCGACGATGTCCGCATCCAGACGCAAAATCGCATTGACGATCTTCGCCTGCTGCATCGAGAACTCAGTCAAGTTGCTGGCACCGCGGTTATCACCGTGCTGATTCGCGTCTCCCCCATAAGGGGAATTGAAGTAGTTGAGGACGTTAAACGACGCGATACGCAAATCCCCTTCGTACATCTTCGGTTTGGCGGTACGCGGATCGTTGTGGACCAGATTGTCCTGGCTGATGGTGTTGGTCACCACCAGACGGTATTCGCCGTAGCTGTAGGTCACCACGCCTTCCACATCGAACAGCGTATCATCCACACGAATGTAGTCTTCCGTTGAGCCATCCTGATCGATATCGCTGCGGCCAAATTGCGGGTAGTAAGGGATCTGACCATCCCCCGCTTTGGCATCCGATTCGACAAACAGTCGGCGCTGAGCGTTGTCGAGGCTCTGTTGCTGAGCGGGCTCGGAGCCTGCCGGGAACAACTGGTTCGGCTGCATGTTCACACGCCCTTGGGCGAGCACCATATTGTTGCGGCGCGCATCGTAATCGTAACCAAAGGTGCGGGTGACACGCATATCCAGCGCTTTCGGCAGCGTCACCAACATGCCTTCGTAGCGTTCCATGGTTTGGGCAAAGTGCTCGTCACTGTCCAACATGGTGACCTCGTGCGCGGTCGGCGCGGCTTGTTCGGACAATTTTTCCCACTGATTGTTCTCCACTTTCAGTTGGGTCAGATTGTAGTACTCCTGCACTTTACCACGAGTACACACGACATCCCCCGGCTGAAGATCGCTCGACGACTGACCGGTCAACACAAACAGCCCTTCTGACGTCAACGGATTGTGGTCATCGTCCAACGCTTGCAGATAGAACCCTTTGGTCAGGCCGCCCGTCACCGCACTGACCACCCCTTTCACCGTGTATTCGTCGTCGGTGATGTACGGATAACCATTGATCAACGGTGATGTATCGCCCTCGCCCTGAATATCCTGAATGGCGGTAAAGGTTGGCTCGTTGCCATCCTGATCACAAGTGAACGCCTGAGGCAGCGCTGTATCAAGCGAACCCAAACCGTCAATGACATTGGCATCCCACACCATCCACTGCTGTGGTTGATACACCGCCGATGGCGTCAGCGCATCGGCTTGGCGCACCAGCGTGCGGTCTTTCCCGAAATCGGCGCCGCCCATCTCGCCAATGACATCATGCACGGCACCATCGCTGTTAAGCAGCGCCACTGGGTCGTTGCCGTTAAAATTAATCACGCTGTTGTTGCTGATATCGGTGACCGCCTGAATGTCACTGCTGGCGCCAGAGTTGGACAGTACCAACACATCGTGTGCGGCGATCACTCGGCCGCTCAGCGGCAGGGTTTTATCCCAGCTGCCACTGCCGTTGGTCGACATGGCCAGCGTGTAGCCATCCAGGCTGACCGACGCGTCGCCCGTGTTGGCGATCTCGATCGCTTTGTTGTAACTGCTGCCCTCAACGTATTGCGACAGCACAATCTCCGCGCGCACTGGCGCACTGAGTCCCGCAGCAATGGCCAGCGCCAGTGCCGAAAAAGAAACTGAAAAAGTGGGTTGGGTATGCATGATTAGCCTCGTCATCCCTACGATGTAATCTGGGTATGGAGTAAAGTGCGATATGTCACACTCAGCAGTGCAACACGGTTAAAAACATCAACCAGTGTTGTGCTTTTGTTTGCAAACACAAACCATTCACTATGCATATCGAGACATATCTCGCATTCTCAAAATCAATGTTTGAACCCAGTGCAAAGTTTCAACAGTTAACGTAAAAACTTAAATGAACATTAGATTAAACATTGATTGCAAAGCGATTTCTTCAGGCATAAAAAAGCCCCGGACCATGCCGGGGCTTTTTACATTCGGAGAACGTTTACGGACGAGCGACAAAACCGACAGCATCAAACACTTTCTTCAGCGTTTGTAGCGCACGCGCTGAGGCTTTTTCTGCACCATCACGCATCACACTGTCGAGGTAGGCGCGATCTGCGCGCACACGGTGGTATTCGGCTTGAACGGGTTCGAGCATCGCCACCAGCGCTTCACCGACGTCTTTCTTAAACGGACCGTACATTTCCACGCCTGCATATTGCGCTTCAATCTCGGCAAACGTTTTACCGGTCGCCGCAGCGTACAGACCCATCAGGTTCGAGATACCCGCTTTCGCTTCAACATCGTGTGCGATACGTGGCGGCGTGTCTGTGTCTGTCTGGGCTTTGTTGATCTTCTTGATGATCGACTTCGGATCTTCCAGCAACGTGATCACGTTCTTGCGGTTGTCATCCGACTTCGACATTTTCTTGGTCGCATCTTGCAGGCTCATCACACGCGCATTCACAGTTGGAATGTACGGCTCTGGCACTTCAAAGATAGGCGTTTCTGGGCTGTAGATGTTGTTGAAACGGGTGGCGATATCGCGCGCCAGCTCCAAGTGCTGCTTCTGGTCGCTGCCCACGGGCACTTGGTGCGCGCCGTACAACAGAATATCCGCAGCCATCAGCACCGGGTAATCAAACAGACCCGCGTTCACATCGTTCGCGTAACGCGCTGATTTGTCCTTAAACTGAGTCATGCGGCTCAGCTCGCCCATCTGGGTGTAACAGTTAAGAACCCAACCCAATTGAGCATGCTCTGGTACATGAGACTGAACAAATAGCGTGCTCTTTTTCGGGTCAACACCAACGGCCAGACAGATTGCCAATGCATCCAGTGTCGCTTCATGCAGCGCTTTCGGATCTTGACGAACCGTGATCGCATGCAAATCTACCACACAGTAGTGACAGTCATAATCGTCTTGCATCTGTTGCCATTGACGGAGAGCACCCAAGTAGTTACCGATACTTAGTTCACCTGACGGTTGAACACCACTCAATACAATGGGTTTGCTCATGAGAATGATTTCCTTGTTACTTAATATGAGATAAGACAGAACAAATCTGTGAAAAAAGCGCGCTCAGACCACGTGGCGCGCGCTTTGATGTGAAAAACATCAAACCAGCAGTGTACTCATTAACAAGTATTTTGCCAGCGAAGATTGACGTCTTTTACGCAGAAACGAGCACAACATCGAGCAATTGCGCGATGTTATCGGCGACCACATTCGGCTCAGATGCCGCGATAGGCTCACCGTGGTTGTATCCGTAAGTCAGACCAAACGACGCACAGCCGGCATTTTTCGCCGCCAGAATGTCGTTCTTAGAATCGCCGACCATCAGCATTTCGCTGGCGCTGAGGTGATGTTTGTCCAGCAGCCAGTTGAGTGCCATCGGATCCGGTTTTTTATTCGGGAAGGTATCACCGCCAATCACGTCGCTAAAAAAGCCATCAATGCCGTGTTGCGCCAACACGTGCGGCACAAACTTCGACGGTTTGTTGGTCACCAACGCCAGCGTAAAGCCCGCGCGGTGCAGCTGCGCCAGCGTCTCTTTCACGTTGGGGTACAAATGACTCAGTTTGTGGCCGGTTTGCTCATAAAACTCATCAAACAACACGCGCGCTTGGCTGCGCACTTCGTCGCTCAATGACGGATCAATCGTCAAGCTGTGACTTAATGAACGCGCAATCAACACATCAGCACCGTTGCCGACATAATCACGTACTTGCAGTTCTGTCACGCCCGGGAATCCCATGGCGCGCACCGCTTGATCGGCGGCAACCGCCAAGTCTGGCACACTGTCGAGCAGCGTGCCGTCGAGATCAAAAGCGATCAACTTAATTTGGTTCAAAACAATCTTCCTAAAGCTTTCAAATGATGGGATCGCGTTATTCAACGTGTGCCAGTTCGGCACGCATCGCATCGATCACCGCTTTGTAATCGGGCTGACCGAAAATCGCGGAGCCTGCAACAAACATATCCGCACCAGCGGCTGCGATTTCGCGAATGTTGTCCACTTTCACACCACCGTCGATTTCCAGACGAATGTCACGGCCGCTGTCGTCAATCAGCTTGCGCACTGCGCGCAGTTTATCCAGCGTGTGCGGAATGAATGACTGGCCGCCAAAGCCCGGGTTGACCGACATCAGCAAAATCATATCGACTTTGTCCATGATGTAATCAAGGTGGCTGAGTGATGTTGCGGGGTTGAGCACCACGCCCGCTTTGCAGCCGTGCTCTTTGATCAGTTGCAGTGTGCGATCCACGTGCTCCGACGCTTCCACATGGAAGGTGATCATTGAGGCGCCCGCTTTGGCGAAATCAGGAATGATGCGATCGACCGGTTTGACCATCAGGTGCACGTCGATTGGTGCGGTAATGCCGTAATCGCGCAGCGCTTTACAAATCGGCGCGCCAAACGTCAGATTAGGTACGTAGTGGTTGTCCATCACGTCAAAGTGAACCACGTCGGCACCCGCCGCGAGCACTTTTTCGACGTCTTCCCCGAGACGGGCAAAATCTGCAGAGAGAATGGATGGCGCAATGAGAAAATCTTTCATACCTGACCTCTTAGGCGATGGAATGGAGTGAACAGTTTGTGTTCGACATTCTACCTAAGGGAGCAGAGAGATCCTAGCGCCAAGGGCCAAGCCAACTGGCAAATCTGCACATTCGGCGCCAGTGATTACAAATCCTGTTGAACCGGACTAAACAGCGCCAGCAGTTCGTCGACCTTATTGCGGCCCGCGCCGTTGCGGCTGATGGTACGCTTCACTTTCACCACGTTGAGCTGCGCGCCATGATACAAACGGCGGGTCAAAATGGTGTCGTGGTTAGAAATCAGCACCGGAATGCCACGTTCTGTTGCGGTTTTTTCAGCGATATCGGCCAGCGCCGCTTGGTCATCAAGCGTAAAGCCATTGCCTGCGTATGAGGTAAAGTTCGCCGTGGAGGAGAGCGGCGCGTACGGGGGATCGCAATACACCACGCTGCTGGCTGCCGCGCGGCGGAATGTTTCGTCGTACCCCGTGCAGATAAAGGTCGCGCGCTGCGCTTTTTCGGCAAAGAATTCCAGTTCCGCTTGCGGGAAATAAGGCTTTTTGTACGAACCGAACGGCACATTGAAGCCGCCTTTTTTGTTGTAACGGCACAGGCCATTAAAACCAAAACGGTTCATGTATAAAAAGGCCAGCGAGCGGTACATGACATCGTCGGTCTGATTAAACTGCTGACGAATCGACAGGTACGCTTCTTTGCGATTGTTTTCCGGCGTAAACCAGCGTCGGGCTTCGTCGATATAATCGTTTGGACGCTCTTTGAGCAGATTGTAGAGATTGATCAGGTCCGGATTGATATCCGCCAGCAAGTAATGCTTAAACTCAGTGTTGAGAAAGATAGACCCAGCGCCGACAAACGGTTCAACCAGTTCATCAGCCGGTGGCAGGTGGCGTTGAATATCTTCGACGAGGCCAAACTTTCCCCCCGCCCATTTCAGAAAGGCACGCTGCTTTTTCATCTACTGCTCTAATCAATCACCGAAAAAATAAGGCTGCGGAATGTAACACATTTTCAGACCAGACCCAACGTAAAAGGCACCGAATGGCGCAGCCTTACTGGCCACGCTCAATTTCTCGCTGCACCTGACTGAGTGATTTGGCCCACGGCCCCATCGCTTGTAGCGCTTTGGGCAGTGTTTCCACCGCATCACGCGCCATCTGAATGGTGGGGTAATTGCTGTAGGTGATGATGTACCACTCGACGTCGTTGCGCAGTGTCGGGTAAACATTCACTTGGCCTTGCAACTGATGCCGCTCAATGAACGTCTGCACTTCGGCCAGCGAGTTGACCGCCGCGAGTTGCAACGTGTAGCTGCGTGGCGACATCGCTTTCAGCTCGTCTCGGCCAAATGAGAACGTGATGGGCGACGACGGTGGCGTTTGCGCCTCCGCACTCGGTTGCTCTAACGCAGGCTGTGGTGCTTCTACCGCCGTTTGCAACGCGCCATCCGTCGTTTGTGCTGACGGCGCAGCGGCCACAACCTCATCCAGCACTTGGGTATTCGAAGGTTGCGCTTTGCCTTCCAGCAGCGCATCAACCACATCGGAGGTAATCACCACACGCTGTTGATCGCTGTCGGCTTGCCCCACGCCTTCAGTAGATTCTTTCACATCTGGCGGGAGTGCCGACGAGTCATCTTCCGCTTGATCAGGTTGCGAGCTGACCGTCGATAGCACCGAATCCATCTTGGTGGCCGCGCCGCTCGACACGCTCAACGTCGGAATGGCCGTTTGATCAGCCGTTTGTGTCAAACGCTGCGTTTTTTCATTTGGGGAAGGTTGCGAGAGCATCCACCAGTAACCGCCGCCGATCAGGAGCAACAGAATCAGCACCAGTAACGTAATCTTCAACGGCGAACCGATGATAGAACGAATCACAATGCGTTTTTCCATTTTCTGATCTGCGAGTGCCATAATCTCTCCCGGTAACGGTTTCACTTTCTTGTAGGCGTTACGCACCTGACGTTCCATCTCGTCTTCCACATAACGCATGACGCGCTGTTCAAACAGCCGGTCGGACTCATCTGGTGAAAGCGCCTCAATTTCGAGGTCCACCGGTTTCAAATCCTGGCCATAACTCAGGCGAGTCAGCAGTGCGTCCAAGCTGTTGGACTGCGCAAACAGCACAACGTTCACCGTCCAGCGCGGATTGCTTTGCGCTTCCAGCACCCACATCCACAATTCAGACACCATGGTGTCCGTGAGCAGATGGGCATCATCCACCACCACCACGATGTCGCAGCTGCTGTCTTCAAATAGGCGGGAGAAACTTTCGACCAAAGCATCTTTCGGATTGAACAGCGGCTCCGACACCAGTTGCGTCAACAACGTGGTGCGGCGCTGTTCGTCATCCTGATTCGGATGGCACATCAAGAGCGACTGGTTTTTATCGTCTGCCCAATGTTCCAGATAACGTTGAGCCAACCAGGATTTTCCGGCCCCCAACGGACCGACCACATTGACGAAGTTGGAGCCAAAGCGGGTCAGCAGCTGCAAGCGTTCAAGCAACTCGACCTGAGAATCCAACGTCAACTCATGTGCCAAACTCATGGAGATTCCTAATGACAATCAGTGGTCACACTGAAAAAATTCGCATTACACCGTACGGCAGTAGTCGATCGCCTGTTCAATCACCGCTTCCGGTACCCCTTTCACCACATCGGCGGTCCCAATGCTGGTCGGTAATACCAAGCGTAGCTCACCCGCCAGCACTTTTTTATCGCGCATCATGTGTTTCATGAAATCGTGGAACGACATGCTGTCTGGCGTATGCACCGGCAGATTGGCTTTTTGCAGAATCGCGAGAATGCGATCCAGTTGATCTTGAGAGATAAGCCCTTGAAGCTGAGCGGTTTTCGCCGCCATCACTGTGCCTGCTGCCACGGCTTCACCGTGTAGCCAATTACCATAACCCAGTTCCGCTTCGATCGCATGACCAAATGTATGACCTAGGTTCAACAACGCACGAATACCGGCTTCTTTTTCATCTTGCGCCACCACTTCCGCTTTGATCTGACAGCAACGTGCGATCGCATAAGAGAGCGCGTGCTTGTCCAGCGCATAGAGCGAGTCCATGTTCTGTTCCAGCCACACAAAGAAGTCGTGATCGTAAATGATGCCGTATTTGATCACTTCCGCCATCCCCGCGGCAAATTCGCGTTCAGGCAACGTCGACAAACAATCGGTGTCGATGATGACGGCTTTGGGTTGGTAGAATGCACCAATCATGTTTTTGCCCAGAGGGTGATTGACCGCGGTTTTTCCCCCAACGGACGAATCCACCTGAGACAGCAAGGTGGTCGGTATCTGAATGAAATCGACGCCACGTTGATAACATGCCGCAGCAAAGCCCACCAAGTCACCGATCACGCCACCACCGAGAGCAATAATCACCACATCGCGGCTGTAATTGTGCTCGAGCAGGTAGCTCATGACCCTATTGAAGGTATCGAGGCTTTTGTATTTTTCACCGTCAGGCAGTTCTAACACCGCAGACTGACAGCCTTTTTGATCGAGCAAAGCCGTGATCCGATCAGCATACAGCGGAGCCACTGTATGATTGGTGATGATCAGAACCTTTTGTTTTGCTGATAAAGAAAGAAGAGCCGGATCATTAAATAATCCGGCACCAATTGAGATTGGGTAGCTACGCTCATCTAAACTGACCGTAATCCGTTCCATGGTTCGTACTCCAAGTAAAAGAACAACTTAATGTTCTTCTAGCATTTTTACGATCTGGTTGGCTACCACTTTTGCACTTTGATCGTCTGTGCGTACCGTAATATCTGCAATTTCTTCATACAGAGGGTTACGCTCACCCGCGAGTGTTTCGAGCACTTCACGCGGATTGTCGGTTTGCAGCAACGGGCGTTTCTTGTCGCGGTTAGTGCGCGCCAGTTGTTTTTCAATGGTCGTTTCAAGGTAAACAACAATACCACGTGCAGATAGACGGTTGCGGTTCTCTTTGCTCTTCACAGAACCACCACCCGTGGCAAGAACAATACCTTGCTCTTCGGTGAGATCATTAATGACCGCTTCTTCGCGTTTGCGGAAGCCTTCTTCACCTTCGACGTCAAAGACCCATGCGATATCTGCACCTGTGCGCTCTTCAATCACTGTATCAGAGTCGACAAACTCCATATGCAGTTGTTGAGCCAGGTGTCTACCAATTGTGCTTTTGCCGGCGCCCATCGGGCCAACAAGGAAAATATTGCGTTTTTCAGCCATGTTTAGCAGTAATTTACAACGTTAATTCAATGACATCGCCACAAGGTTACGCCAGACAGCCGTCAGCGATAGGAATGCTTGTGGCACCTATTCCTCACAGATATTTCGTGATAAGACCCGAAATTATCTAGATATGGTGCCACTAATGCAACTTTAATTTTGTCTGCCTGACAATTATGACGATAAGTTACTGAATCACAACTTTCGGCGTGACGAAGATCAATAGCTCACTTTTCCCCATCTGTTCGTAGCTGCGACGGAACAGCGCGCCCAGTAATGGCAAGTCCCCAAGCAAGGGCACTTTGTCCACAGAACTGGTCACGCTGTGTTGAAAAATGCCGCCCAGCACCACGGTTTCACCGTTATTAACTAACACTTGGGTCCCAATACGCTGCGTGTTAATCGCCACCGCTTCGCCCGTGCCCGTTTTCACCACTTCACCCGGTCGGTCTTGGGTGACGCTCAAATCGAGCACCAAACGGTTGTCAGGCGTGATTTGCGGGGTCACTTTGAGGCTGAGGACCGCTTTTTTAAATGCCACGCTGGTTGCGCCACTGGAGGACGATTCGAGATAAGGGATTTCCGTCCCCTGTTCAATGTAAGCCGGCTGTTTGTTGGTGGTGATCAGCCTTGGGCTGGAAATAATTTCCGCTTTCGACTCGCGCTGCATCGCCGACAATTCAAGATCAAGTAAGGTGTCAGCGCCCAGCTTGGCGACTTGAAACGCAATACTGGATGCATTGGCGGAGGTGGCGGCAAGGTTCACATTGAGGAAATCATCAATCGCGGCGCCATCGCCTGAATCACTGCTGCCGTCATACAACCCAATGGCACCGAGATTACTTTCAATCGAGCCCCCGGTGGTGGTGCTCCCGTTGGTGGAACTAAAGCCCCAGCGCACGCCAAGCTCATCCAAATCGCCCTCATTCACCGTGACGATGCGCGCTTCGATTTGCACTTGTTTGACCGGAATGTCGAGTGAAGCCACGATGTCGCGGATCACGTGAATGTTGTCGGGCAGCTCGCGCAGTAGCAAGGCGTTGGTACGCTCATCAATACTGATGGAGCCACGCTCTGACAACATGTTCACCGCCCCATCGCCGCCAATCATCTGTGCAATGTCGGATGCCTTGGCGAAATTGATTTTGATGATTTCCGATTGCAGATCGCCCAGCTCTTCCGCCATGCGCGCTTTTTCCAATTGCTGCTGCTCGCGTCGGTCCAGCTCCTCTTTGGGCGCCACCAGAATGACGTTGCCATCGACCCGTTTGTCCAGCCCTTTGACTTGTAAAATGATATCCAGCACTTGTTGCCACGGCACGCCATCGAGGCGCAATGTCAAGTTGCCGCTGACGGAATCGGAGACCACCAAGTTGAACTGGTTGTAGTCGGCGATGAGCTGCAGCACGTTGCGCACGGGAATGTCTTGGAAGTTAATCGAAATCAGCTTGCCCTCTTTTTCTAAGACACTTTTCGGTTGCGGTTCTTGCGCACTGACTTTGCTGATCACCACCTCCAAGTAATTGCCTTTCAGGCTGTATTCGTAATTGAATGCCCCTTGCACCGTCGCCACCAGCACCGTGCTCGGTTGCTGGCGAAACACTTCGATGTTTTCCACCGCCGTGGCAAAATCGCGCACGTCCACCAAATACAGTTTGTCATCGCTAACATCGGTTTTAAGCAATTCGATCGTCAATCCTTGCTCCGTTTTCTGCACATCCACCACCGCAGAAGCCGACGCCAGTTCGACAATCAACACCGCCGCTTTGTCTTTATTGATGCGAAAGTCGATATTTTTCAGCTGATTGGCCGCCGCTTCCTGGGCTAATGTGGCGGCCGATAACAGCAGGCATACGCCCACAAACAGACAACGTATTCCCCAAGCCGTGGAGGCATTTAGTCCTTTAATCATAGTTATGTCTCTAAACTCAAAATTTTATTTCAAAGCCAATTTAACGTTGCGTTGGTTCCAACATCCCAATCCATCCGGCAGGGTCTCTTTGATCAGCAGATAATCGTCTGCCACGCGGGTCACCCGGCCGTTGTTTAATCCTAGGTACTGTCCTGCTTTAATTTTCATGACTGAACCTTGCGGCGTTTGCACCAACGCTGAAACGGCACCACCACTGCTCATCACGCCTTTCAGGTGCAATTGACTGAGCGGATAGCGCTCCAACACGCCACTTTTGTGCCGCGCCGTCGGTTGCCAACAGTTGGCTTTCACCACCGGTTGGTTTTGCACTAAGGCTTCTTGTGGCAGTACAAACGGCTCGCGACCCTGCTGCTGGGTGTAAGCAAACACCTCAAATTGCACCACGGGCGCCAGCACCGCGACATCGCGCTGAGCCTGCCGTTCCACCGTCGCTAGGTAATCCGTCAAGGACTCTTGATTGGCTTTGCAGCCGCCCAGAAGCGTCAGGAGCAAACACCCGCACCATTTACTGTTCATCACTGACCTCCGGTTTGAACTGATAGGTATAGGCGCGAACGCGGAAATGGAGCGTGCTGCTCTCTTGGCTGACGCGCTGCCAGTCAACGTCGTCAAAATTAATGATGCGCGGTAGACGCGCGATCGCTTCAGAAAAATCGCCGATGTCGTGATAATTACCGGTCAATTCGATATTGAGCGGCAGCCGATAGAGAAATTGCTGATTTTGCTTTTCTCCCCAGTCGATGCGAGTAAAGGTCAGACTGTTGTCGAGCCCCAACTCGTTCACCGACGCCAACATGCTGGCGAGCTCTTTTTGCACCGGCAACTGACGCAACAGGAAGTCGTACCGCTGTGCCAGTTCATCCAGCTGAATCTTGAGCTTCGGCAATGTCGCGACTTTGCTGGCTTTGATTCGAATCGTCGACTTCAGCGTTTGTTCTTGCTGCTTGCGTGCGGCCAATGTGTCTTGTTTAGGCTGCAAATAAAACCAGTATCCCGCGCCCTGCAACACCAACACCAGCAACACCAAAGCGACCAATTGAGCCACCAACGGCCATTCGCTGATTTCGTCCAGTTCCAGATCGTGTACGTTAGCCATGGGCACCTCCGGTATCAGCACTCACCGCTTGCTGCGACGAAGCGTGGAACAAGAACGACACTTTAAAACTCTGAAATTGCTTACCAAACCGACGGTTACCCGCCACAATCGAATGCATGCCGACCTCAGACAGTTGGTCGGATTTCTCCAAATTATCGAGCATGGTTGCCAGCCGCGCGGTGCTGTCGCTGATACCACTCAGCTCAATTTCCTGACCGTTCATTTTGATTTTGTCGACGTAGACGCCTTCCGGGATCAGTTGGGGCATCAAGTTCATGAACTCAGTGGTCTTGTTGCGTTTCTGCTGCAACGACTCCACCACCGACAAGCGGGTCAGCAGCGCTTTATGCTCTTGCTCAGTCACCTTCAGCGCCGCAATTTGGCTGTCTAAGTCACGAATGTGTTGGTTGAGAAAATCCAGCCGTTGCTGCTGCGCTTGCGTTTGACGGTCGATATACGCTCCTGCGCCCCATTGCAGTCCCAACGCGGCCAGCACCGCCAGCACACACAAACCGGCAAAACGGCGTTTATGGGCTTCGCGCCGCGCTTCTCGCCACGGCATTAAATTGATGTCATGCACCATGGTCACGCTCCAACCAGTTGAGTCCGCGCAGCGCCAAGCCGGCCGCCGTACTAAAGCGTTGCAGATCGTCAGGCACACGCGCTCGCATGCGGCGGCGCGTCACAAATCCCGTCAGCGGATGAAACAGTTCACACGGCAGATTCAGTCGCGCAGCCAAAGCCGCGCTGAGGCCTTCAGTCGTCGCCCCACCGCCCGACAGCCAAATCCCGCCCAGCGCTTGATGGCCCTGCAAGGACAACAGCAGTTGCACTTGGCGCGCAATTCGTTCAACTAGCTCATTGACTCCAGCCATCGGTGGCTCGCTCAGCGGCACAGGATGGGGCGTGGGGTCGGCATGCCATTGACGCGTTCCCAGCGGAATGTCTTTATAGAAGGGCGCTTTATCGGCGAAATTCATGCATAACGTGGTTTGCGTCAGCCCGACGTCCACCAGCATCCAATCGTCGCGCTGCTGCGCGCGACTCACCCATTGCCAAATCTGGAGCAACCCATGCACCTGCACATCGAGCAGCAGCGGCTCAAATCCCGCTTTGCTCGCCACCGCTAATCGGTTATCGACCACTTCGCGTCGCGTGGCGTACACTTGATACAGGGTATTGGTGCTGCGCCCGGCGGGGTTATCGCCGCTTGGTACGAAATCCAAACTCAGATCATCGATGGGAAACGGCGATTGATGGGAAAACGCCTGATAGACAGCAAATTCTTGTTCGCTGGCATCTAAATCGCTATCTATCTGTAATACCTTACTTATTACCGCGTTATCCGGCACAGCCAGCGCAACTTTGCGACTAAATAACGGTAATCCCTTTTTTAGTTCTTTGAGTTTCTTTACAATTTTCTGATAATCCAGCGTGTGGTTATCAGCGAAAATATCGTCGGATACGACTATTTCTTGGTAGCCGACCAGCGAATACGATTCGCCCTTCGGTTTTAAAACCACCGCTTTAATACTGTGGTGGCCGATATCGACACCTGTAACTAATGATTTACCCATGCCCACGTACTCCGGTGGCTACACGCAATGGCAGCACATTTATTTATGTGAAAAATAGTCACGCGACATTTTTAAGTGCTGCGTTTTTAGTCTAGAGTACAGGGGTTTGCATTAGGGCAGCCTCTACTAAACAGGGATTCTCCGGTGAAGTTCATAAAGCGTTTATTAGTATTTTCATTGATTTGCATTATTCTTGGAGTCACTACAATCTTTGGCTTCTACTTCTATGTGAAGTCTGATCTCCCAGATGTGGCGACACTGCGTGACGTGCAGTTGCAAACGCCAATGCAAGTTTTTAGTCAGGACGGCAAACTGATTGCTCAGTTTGGGGAAAAACGTCGTATTCCGCTGAAACTCGACGAAATGCCAAAAGAGCTGCTCGAAGCGGTCATCGCAACCGAAGACTCCCGTTTTTACGAACATTATGGTTTTGACCCCATCGGTATCACGCGCGCTGCATTTGCCGTGTTAGCTTCTGGCAGTGCGTCGCAAGGCGCCAGTACCATCACGCAACAGCTTGCGCGTAACTTCTTCCTCTCAAACGAGAAGAAGATCATGCGAAAAATCAAAGAGATTTTTATCGCCGTTCACATCGAACAACTGCTGACCAAAGACGAGATTCTTGAGCTCTACCTCAACAAGATTTACCTCGGCTACCGTTCTTACGGGGTTGGCGCTGCGGCTCAGGCCTACTTCGGCAAAGAAGTGAAAGACCTGACCTTGGGTGAAATTGCGATGATTGCTGGCTTGCCAAAAGCCCCATCCACCATGAACCCTATCTATTCCGTTGAGCGTGCGACGAACCGTCGAAACGTGGTGCTGCTGCGTATGCTCAACGAAAAATACATCACGCAGGCACAGTATGATGAAGCGCGCAACGAGCAACTCGACTCGCGTTTCCACGGCGCAGAAATTGAACTCAGCGCGCCTTACGTGGCTGAAATCGCTCGCGCTTGGATGATTGATCGTTACGGCGAAGATGCGTACACCTCCGGCATGAACGTCTACACCACGGTTGATTCCAAACTGCAACGGGCGGCCAACAAAGCAGCCCTCGATAACCTGCTGGCTTACGACGAACGCCACGGCTTCCGCGGCGCAGAAAAAGAGCTGTGGAAATCAGGACAAGCCGCTTGGGATGAAGAGAAAATCAGCAACCACCTGCGCAATGAACCGACGTACAACGACCTCTTCCCAGCTGTGGTGATGAAGGTTGACAGCAAGTCGGCCCAGGTGTGGGTGAAAAATACCGGTCTGCAAACCATCGCTTGGGATGACATGAACTGGGCACGTCGCTTCATTACGGATGAACGTCAAGGGCCAGTGCCTAACAAAGCAGCGGACATTTTGGCCGTCGGCGAACAAGTGTGGGTACGTCAGTTACACGACAGCGGCGCAGAGGAACAGCACTGGAAACTGAGCCAAGTACCGAATGCACAAACGGCCTTTGTGGCGATGAATCCAGAAAACGGCGCCGTACTGGCACTGGTGGGTGGCTTCAACTTCGTCCACAACAAATTTAACCGTGCGACTCAGTCGGTGCGCCAAGTGGGTTCGAGTATCAAACCGTTTATCTATTCGGCGGCATTGGACAAAGGGCTGACGCTGGCATCCCTGATCAACGACGCGCCCATCAACCAATGGGATGAGAGCCAAGGCACCGCATGGCGTCCAAAGAACTCACCACCAACTTACGCAGGCCCCACCCGCGTACGCATTGGTTTGGCACAATCGAAAAACGTCATGGCGGTACGGGTGCTGCGTGAAGTGGGCCTTGACGATGCGCGTCAGTACCTGACTCGTTTTGGCTTTAACCTCAACCAACTGCCCCGTTCCGAAACCATTGCACTGGGTGCAGGCAGTTTAACGCCGGTGAAAATGGCGCAAGGGTATTCCGTGTTTGCCAACGGCGGTTACTATGTGGAACCGTTCTACATCAGCAAAGTGGAAGGGCCTTACGGCGACGCTGAATTTGCGGCAACTCCGAAAGCGGTGTGCCACAGCGAGTGCACCACCACGCTGAGCAATGGCATTGAAGAGCAAGATGTCGATGCGCCATACGCCCCGAAAGTGATTTCCGAGCAGAACGCATTCTTGGTGCGCCAGATGATGTACAGCAACATCTGGGGCGGCGGAGACTGGCGTGAAGGCACCGGTTGGAACGGCACAGGTTGGCGCGCGCAAGCGTTGAAACGTCGTGATATCGGCGGTAAAACCGGGACCACCAACGATTCAAAAGATGCGTGGTACAACGGTTATGGTCCGGGCATTGTGGCCACCGCTTGGGTCGGCTTTGACGAGCACAGTCGCAACCTCGGTCGCACCACACCGAACCCAGCGATTGAAGACGATGTCTCCGGCGCTGAAGCAGGAGCCAAAACAGCGCAACCAGCTTGGATTGAATTTATGGGTCTGGCGTTAGATGGCGTGCCGTATCAAGAGCAAGCGATCCCCGACAACATCGTGCGCGTGCGTATCGATCGCGACAGTGGCCTGCTAACCAATAAGTTGGATTCCAGCTCCATGTTTGAATACTTCGTCAATGGCACTGAACCGAAAGAGTACATGACGGAATCAAGTACCAACAGCATCTACACCAGCGACGACAACGAATCGCTGTTCTGATGACAAGGACGAAAAAAGAGGCTGAAGAATCTTCAGCCTCTTTTTTTTAGCGCTCGTTTTTATTGATTGCGACGCTCGCCTATCGCTTAATGCAGTGTCGCGCTCAAACAACCTTGCATGGATGCCGCGAGGTTTTCAAATCGTTGACGCAGCGGCGAACCGGGACGGTAGACCAACACCAAACGACGTGATGGCACCGGATTGACCGCTTTGATGTAACACACGCCATCTTTCTCTTTTTCGCCCGGCAACGACAATTGTGGTAACAGCGTGATGCCAGCGCCCGCCGCCACCATATTGCGCAGCGTCTCTAAGCTGGTCGCTTTGAAACGTTCGTCATCTTTAGCGCCTGCCGCAAAACAGAACCCCAAGGCTTGATCACGCAAGCAGTGCCCATCGCCCAGCGCGAGCACGGTTTTTCCGTTCAGCTCCAGCATGTCGACTTCGTTGCGCCCCGCCCATTCGTGACCACACGGCACCGCGATGCTCATCGGTTCGTTGAAAATATCAATTTCTTTGAATGGCGCGGTCTCTTCAACCGAAGCCAACACCAAGCAATCGAGTTTTCCCTCTTCCAACTGACGCACCAGCTGATGCGTTTGCGCTTCGTGCAGGTAAAGCTCCAGCTCGGGAAAGCGCTCTTTCAACGTCGGCACAATGCGCGGCAGCAAATACGGCCCCAACGTTGGAATAAACCCGATATGCATCGGGCCTGTCATGGCACCACTTTGGCCGCTCGCCATGTCTTTGAAGGTTTTGACTTCACTCAGAATCCGCTTGGCCTGATCCACCAATTGCAATCCGGCATCTGTGAACAGGACTCGGCGACTGCTGCGCTCCAGAAGTACCGTTCCCAATTCATCTTCCAGCTTACGAATTTGACCACTTAAGGTAGGTTGACTGACAAAGCAAGCCTCTGCGGCTTTACGAAAATGTTTATGCTCAGCCAAGGCCACCAAGTATTCAAAATCTCGAATGTTCATTTTGTACCTCGATAGAATGCACCTATCAAAACCATAACATCAAACGATTAGAGCTATCAAAGTTTTTCTTCAATAATAGGCACAACTTAACGGGGCGCACCCATCCCCTTGAACTGAATTTCTCAAATTTATAAGGAAAAATCATGTTTGCATCAAAAGAAGGCCAAGCTGTACCACAAGTTACGTTTCCGATTCGTCAAGGCGATGCTTGGGTCAACGTGACCAGTGATGAGTTGTTCAAGGGCAAAACCGTCATCGTATTCAGTTTACCGGGCGCTTTCACACCCACGTGTTCATCCAGCCACCTGCCTCGCTACAACGAGCTGTTTCCGGTATTCAAGGAGCACGGCGTCGATAGCATTCTGTGTTTATCCGTCAACGACACCTTCGTGATGAATGCATGGAAACACGATCAGGAAGCAGAACACATTCAGTTCATTCCTGATGGCAACGGTGAGTTTACCGATGGCATGGGCTTGCTGGTTGATAAAAAAGAGCTCGGTTTTGGCAAACGTTCATGGCGCTACAGCATGCTGGTCAAAGATGGCATCATCGAGAAAATGTTCATTGAACCCAATGAGCCAGGTGACCCATTCAAAGTGTCAGACGCAGATACCATGCTGAATTACTTGGCCCCGGACTACAAGACGCAAGAGTCGATCACCGTCTTCACCAAACCCGGTTGCCCGTTCTGTGCCAAAGCCAAGCAGAACCTGATTGATGCTGGCCTGCAATACGAAGAAGTGATTCTGGGCAAAGATGCCACTAGCGTCAGCCTACGTGCCATTACCGGCCGCACCACAGTGCCACAAGTTTTCATCGGAGGACGCCACATTGGTGGCAGTGAAGAGTTAGAAGCGCACTTGCTCAACCGCTAATTTCATGCCGATAGCCCCTATTCAGGGGCTTTTTTTCGTCGCTCTATTGATGAGTTCGCATTGGCGTTTGGGTTGCGTATACTAACGGTGTCGTATCCAATCATCCCTGTGAGGCGAAAATCGATGGCGTGTCATGATTGCCGCGAAAACTGGTTCTGGAAAAAAATTGGCCGCTGTCAGCGCTGCATGGATCAACTCACCACGTTGTCGGTGGTGTGCTGGGTGGTGTGGTATTTTGCATTTCGAGACGATCCACGCAGCATCCAATCGATCGCTTTGATCGTGGCCGGTTTTGCGTTTAACACGTTGCTGTTTCTGCATTTGTGGATGAAGTTTGTCATTCTGCCGTGGCGTCAACGCCAAGGTAATCATAAGCGCGATAGATGAAACACGAAGACTTTGATTTATTGCGGCTCAGAAAAGAAAAAAGCCCCAAAACGAAACGTGTTTCAGGGCTCTCTTAGATTCTTCTAAGAAAAAGCAGTGGTACAGATATAGACCCAGCTTCCTCTTATTGGTTCCCAAAAAAATCGATCTTTTTTCGATCTTTTTGAGTCATTCAATCGAGTACTGAATATTCAATTGGTTATGCAACACTGGCCTTAATGATCAGGTGCTCATCCAAATTGACTTCCAGCGCAACTTCATCACACGCATGTTGACGCGGGCACTGCTCGCAATCTTTCAGTACTTTTTCAGGCAGCAACGTTTTCGAGGTCGGAATGAAGTCCAGCTTCATAAAGAACTCCGGTGTCCGTGTCAGCACAAACACTTTCTTGATCGCCATTTGGCGCGCTTTTTTCACCAGATAGTCGACGATGGCCGTGCCCTGACCTTGTCCTTGCCAGCCCGCTTCCACGCCGAGTGAGCGAATCTCGGCTAAGCCGGAATCGTACACATAAAGTGACGCACAACCGGTGATTTCACCATTGTGTTCCGCCACCGCAAACGAACCGATATCGCGCACGATTTCATTGCGTGAACGCGGCAGGTTTTCGCCCATGTTGGCCCAGTAAGTCACCATGCCTTCCAACGTTTCAATGTCGGTCAGACGCGCAGGACGCACTTTGACTGAAGACGCATCGCGTTTAGACAGGCGTTTCTCTGCTTGTTCCACCGCGTAGGCCACTTGATGTGGCGCCACGCCGCCGAGAGCGCTCCGTTTTTCCAAGCACGACTCAATGGTCAAAATCGCATACACATCATTTTCAATCACGGGTGAGAAGGCTTTCAACTCTTCCAGTGACAGCTCTTCCAGTGCGCAGCCTTTGGCAATCGCACCCACGACCGCAACCCCAACAATATGGTGCGCTTCACGGAATGGAATGCCTTTCGCCACCAAGTAATCTGCCAGTTCAGTGGCGTTGGCGTATCCTTGTTTGGCGGCTTCCAACGTACGTGCGTTGTTGACTTTGATCCCTTCAAAGCACAGCGCCGCCATTTCCATACAGTCATTCCAAGTGTCGAGCGCGTCAAACAGCCCCTCTTTGTCTTCTTGCATGTCTTTGTTGTACGCCAGTGGCAGCGCCTTCACGGTCATCATCATACCAGCCAGTGAGCCATACACACGACCGGTCTTACCACGAATCAGCTCCAGCGCATCCGGGTTTTTCTTTTGTGGCATCAAGGACGAGCCCGAGGTGACGGTATCTGCCAGTTCAATAAAGCCTGATTCACCGGAGTTGTAGAAGATCATGTCTTCCGCCAGACGTGACAAGTGCAGCATCGAAATCGACGCCGTGGTCATCAGTTCCATCACATGGTCGCGGTCCGATACGGAATCGAGTGAGTTACGGGTCGCACGACGAAAGCCGAGCGAGTGCGCCAGTTTTTCACGGTCAATCGCGTACGCAGTGCCAGCCAGCGCGCCAGACCCCAGCGGGCATGTATCGAGGCGTTTAATCGCATCGCTCAAACGAGAATAGTCACGCTCAAACATTTCGACATACGCCAAGCACCAGTGTGCAAATGTCACCGGCTGAGCCCGTTGCAGGTGTGTATAACCCGGTAGCACGGTGCCCTGATGTGCTTTGGCCACGTCGACCATTTTGTTTTGCAGACGATCTAGTGCAATCAGCAGTTGCTGACCTTGCTGGCGACACCACAATTTCAGGTCGGTGGCCACTTGGTCGTTCCGCGAACGGCCGGTGTGCAGTTTTTTACCTAAATCGCCGACTTTGCTGATCAGTTGTTGCTCAACCCAAGAGTGAATGTCTTCCGCATCCGACAGTAGAATCTGCTCGGGGTCTTCCATCACTTCTAGCTTGAGTTCATTGAGCGCCAGTTCCAGCTTTTGCTGTTCTTCTTCGCTCAGCACATTCACAGACAGCAAAGCTTTCGACCAAGCAATGGACCCCACAATGTCCTGCTCAGCCAATCGGTAATCGAAGCGCAATGAATCATTAAAGTCTTTGAATCTTGTGTCTGCCGCTTGGGTAAATCTTCCGCCCCATAATGCCATTGCGTGTCTCCTAATGCTCACTCATCACTTGCTGTGCTAGTATGATATCCGACCTGAATCAGGCGATTTATTGTGTTTGTCAAAGTTACGGGAAGTTGAACAAAAAATAAAGTAAAAATTCACTTTTTAAACATAGTTATTCAGTAAATATTTTAAGACTGACTCGTTTACTATCGCAGATACAACAAAGCCCGCTTGCAGAGCAAACGGGCTTTTCTATTTGTGGCAAATTTTGATTATTTATTTGCGCGTTATTTCTTCGCTGCAGCGCTTAGCGCACGAATACGGCTCGACAGAGAGTATAGACGAATGAAACCACCCGCGTGGCTTTGGTCGTACACGTCGTCTGCACCGAATGTGGCAAACTCTTCCGAGTAGAGGCTGTTCTCAGAACGTTTCTGAGTCGCCGTTGCCTGACCTTTGTAAAGCTTGATCACCACTTCGCCATTCACGTCTTGCGCCAGCTCTTCTGCCGCGGCAAACACAGACTTACGCAGTGGTGTAAACCAACGGCCATCGTACACCAGGTGAGAGGCTTTGATGCCCAGCTCTTCACGGAATTCAAACGCCGTTTTGTCTAGAACCAGCTGCTCAACAGCACGCAGCGCTTCCATCATGATGGTGCCCCCCGGCGTTTCATAACAGCCACGAGACTTCATGCCCACCAAACGGTTTTCCACGATATCGATACGACCCACACCGTGTTTCACGCCTTTCTCGTTCAGCGCAACCAACACGTCGTAAGGTGACAGCGCTTGGCCGTCCACGGCTACTACTTCGCCTTTCTCGACTTTCAGCGTCACGTACTCGGCTTCATTTGGCGCTTGCTCTGGGTCGACTGTCCATGCCCAGCAATCATCGTTCGGTGCGTTCCAAGTACTTTCCAGTACGCCACCTTCTGTAGAAATATGCCATGCGTTTGCGTCACGCGAGTAGATTTTCGTCAGTGACGCCGCACATGGAATGTTACGCTCGGCAAGGTAATCCAGACACTCTTCACGGCTGACCAGATCCCACTCACGCCAAGGGGCAATCACGTGCAGATCCGGTGCCAGCGCAGCGAACGCGCCTTCGAAACGCACTTGGTCGTTGCCTTTACCGGTACAACCGTGCGCCAGTGCATCTGCGCCAACTTGACGTGCAATTTCCACTTGTGCTTTCGCGATCACCGGGCGCGCCATTGACGTTCCCAGCAGGTATTTACCTTCGTAGTAAGCACCGGTTTTCAGCGTTGGGTAGATGTAGTCTTTAACCAGCTCGTCTTTCAGATCGACGACGTAACACTCTGAAGCCCCTGAGGCGATCGCTTTCTCTTCAATGCCGACCAGCTCATCCGCGCCTTGACCAACATCGGCCACAAACGCCACGACTTCACAGTCATAGTTTTCTTTCAGCCATGGAATGATGACTGATGTATCCAGACCGCCAGAATATGCGACAACCACTTTATTTACTTGAACTTTACTCATTGTACTTCTCTCCAACTTCCTGGCTCTGCGCTTGGCGGTCAGTGCTCAGGTTTATGTCCATTAATTCGTTTGTTATTTCAATTCGTTTATTCAGGCAGAAACTGCGTGCCGATGCTTTGTCCGGCGAACAGCTTGGCGAGCTTTTCCGGATAGCGCCAGGTGGCCACTTCAATCGGGCGCCCCAGATCTTTAGCCGCTTCCAGCGCCGCTTTGACCTTCACAATCATGCCGTCGGTAATCACTTTGCCGGCGATCAACGCGTCGGCTTGCTGTTCATCAAGGCTGGCAATCAGATGACCTTTGCCATCCAACACACCGCTCACATCCGACAGCAGCACCAGTTCAGCGTCGAGCGCGCCAGCCACTGCAACAGCAGCTTGGTCAGCATTGACGTTCATCATCTGCCCCTCAGCGGTCAGGCCGATGGAGCTGATGATGGGCAGAGCACCCGCCGTCAGCAGCGCTTCAACCAGCTTGGCATCACCCGCTTTCGCCAGACCAACCGCGCCCAGTTCCGGATCCAGTTCGACCACCTGACACAGGCCGCCGTCAGCCAGACAAAGCCCCACCGCATTCAAACCATCTTTGATCGCTTGGCCTTGCAGCATCTTGTTCGCCGTCCCGGCCAGCGCACCGGCAATGACCGGGATCTGATCGTAAGGCGTCACGCGCAAACCGTCTTTTTTCACGGTTTTCAGCTGCAGTTTTTCCATCAGTTCGTCCACGAGGTAACCACCGCCGTGTACGATCACAATTCGTCGCTGTGCTTGGGCTTGATACTGGGCGATTGCGCCGAAAAGCTTGCTGAGTGTCTCTGCACACGACAGAGCGGCACCACCTAACTTAATCACCAATGGATTTTGCTTTGTATCCGTCATTTTTAACCCTTACACCAAAGCGGTTAGTTCATCGAAACCGTAGTGAATGTTTAAACATTGCATCGCTTGACTCGATGCACCCTTCAATAAATTGTCTATCGCCGATACGACGATGATGTGTTCGCCCTGCACTTTCCAACCGATGTCGCAGAAAGGCGTGAATTCCACATTCTGAATGCTCGGCAGTGTGTTGGTCTGCAAACGCACGGCTGGCTTGTTGTAGTAGGCCTGCTCAAACGCTTGTGCGACCTGTTCCGCCGTCACACCCGCAGCGAGCTTCAGGGTAATGGTGGCCAGAATGCCACGCTTAAAGTTGCCCAGATGCGGCGTAAAAATCACATCGCAATCGAGGTGTGCCGCGATTTCAGGTTGGTGACGATGGGTAAACACGCCATACGGCTGCAAGCTGACTTCGCAGAAACTGTTGGTCATGCTGGCTTTACGCCCCGCACCGGACACACCGCTCACCGCGTTGATCACCGGCCACTGAGATTTATCCACCAGACCCGCCACCAAGAGCGGCTTAATCGCCAGTTGCGATGCGGTTGGGTAACAACCCGCGACGGCAATCAACTGACTATTGAGGATCGCGTTTTGGTTCCACTCCGCCAATCCGTAAGCCGCTTCGGCTAACCAATCACCATGCTGATGTTCGAACCCATAAAACTGTTGATAAAACCCTTCGCTTTGCACGCGGTACGCGCCAGACAGGTCAAACACCTGACAGTTGTTGGCAAGAAACACGGGCGCGAGGTCATGGCTGACTTCATGCGCCGTGGCAAGAAAGACCACATCAGCATCTTTCGCCACTTGCTCGACATCGAGTAATGCCTGCACTGGCATCTCCACCAATCCAGCCAATTTGCCGTGCAATTGGGCAATTGACTTTCCAGCGTCTACGCTGTTGGCGGAAACGTATAAACCTGATAGCGTGAGCTCTGGGTGTTTATGAACCATAAGAGCCAGCTCTGCTCCGGTGTAACCGCTTGCGCCGATGATGGTGGTTTTTAGCATCGTAAAACATCCAAAAAGAAGGTGAATAACAACATTTAAAACTGACTATTAATTTCCAAAAAGACCAGATTAATCGGTTTTTTATTCATTAAAAGTGATTTAATATGTGTTTTACATTTTCAACGTTATTCTGTCAATAGTAGGAGCGAAGATAATATGCAATTACCCAGTTTCCTCGAAGTCTATGAAGGCTTGATTTCGACCCCGTCGATTAGTGCCACCGATCCCAAATGGGGCAGAAGGTAATGAACAGGTGATTGCCAAATTGGCAGGCTGGCTGACCGATCTCGGCTTTCAGGTGACGATTGATCAAGTGGCGCCAGGTAAACAAAACCTGATCGCCAAAAAGGGCGAAGGGGAAGGCGGCCTGTTACTGTCAGGCCACAGCGATACCGTGCCGTTTGATGAAGGGCGCTGGAACTATAATCCTCATGCGCTCACGCAGGATAACAACCGGTTTTACGGCCTCGGCACCGCCGACATGAAGGGCTTTTTTGCCTTTATTCTGGAAGCTGTGAAAAAAGTGGACTGGAGCAAACAGCGCAAACCGCTGTATGTGCTGGCGACCTGCGATGAAGAAACCACCATGCTGGGCGCACGTCACTTCACGCAAAATGCGCCATTCAAACCGGATTACTGCATCATCGGTGAACCCACCAGCTTGGTGCCAATTCACGGCCACAAAGGCCACGTCGCCAACGCCATTCGCGTGACAGGCAAATCGGGGCACTCCTCGAACCCTGCGCTCGGTGTCAACGCGATTGAAATCATGTATGAAGTGCTGTTTGCGATGATGCAACTGCGCGACAAACTGGTGAAAGAGTACCATCACCCCGGTTTTGAAATTCCCACGCCGACACTCAACCTCGGCCATATTCACGGCGGCGATGCGCCCAACCGAATCTGTGGTTGCTGCGAACTGCATTACGATGTGCGCCCGCTACCGGGCATCAGTTTGGATGGGTTGGACAACATGCTGCGTGGCGCGCTGCAAGAGGTTCAGGAAAAATGGCCGGGCCGAATTGAATTGGAGCCGCTGCACGACGCGATTCCGGGTTACGAGTGCGCGCACGATCACCCATTTATCACCGGCGTGAGTGAAATTTGTGGCCATGAAGCGCAAACCGTCAACTACTGCACGGAAGCGCCGTTCTTGCAGGAGCTATGTCCGACTTTAGTCTTAGGCCCAGGCTCGATTGATCAAGCCCACCAACCAGACGAATTTTTGGCATTTGAGTTCATCGACCCCACCATCAACGTGTTGTCCAAAGCGATGGTCAAATACTGCTTTTAAAGTGTGAACAAGCTGTTACGTCGCCCTGAGTCGGTTTTACCACTCAGGGCTTTTTGTAAGAAAATTTCAACAAAAAAGGTGTTTTATCCTAACAGCTGTTCAAAAGAACCAACGAAGCAATAAATGGAATCTTAGTCTGCTATGTTTGACGGCACTGGACAAATTTCGTTAGATTGTGTACTTAAAGAAAAGAACAATGGATGTAATTTTTTTACAAGGCAGGATGACAATGAACGAAAAATACGCCGCGCTCAAAAGTAACGTGAGCATGTTGGGTCGACTCCTCGGTCAGACCATTCAAGATGCAGACGGAGACGTTATTTTAGAGAAAGTGGAGACCATCCGAAAACTTTCCAAATCTGCCCGCGCCGGCAACCAAGCGGATCACGCGAATCTCATTGAAGAGATTAAAAGCCTTAACAACGATGAGCTCACGCCCGTCGCTCGTGCTTTCAACCAATTCTTGAACCTGACCAACATCGCCGATCAATACCACACCATTTCACGTCATTGTGAAGCGCATGTGTGTGAACCGGATGCGGTGCATTCGCTATTCAGCCAACTGAGCCAGAACGGCATCAGCAAACTGGATACCGCCCAAGCGGTACGCGATCTGAACATTGAACTGGTGTTGACCGCGCACCCGACGGAAATCACCCGTCGCACCATGATCAACAACCTGGTCAAAATTAACGAATGTCTGTCCAAACTGGAGCTGAGCGAACTCTCTTCCAAAGAACGCCTCAAAACCGAGCGTCGCTTAGAGCAGTTGATCGCACAGGGCTGGCATTCCGACGTGATTCGTAAACAGCGCCCAACCCCGCTGGATGAAGCCAAATGGGGCTTTGCCGTGGTGGAAAACTCTCTGTGGCAAGCGGTACCTGAGTTTCTTCGTGAACTAAACGAGAGCGTCAAAGGGTATCTGGGAGAAGGATTACCTATCGACGCTCGTCCGGTGCACTTCTCCTCTTGGATGGGCGGCGACCGCGACGGTAACCCGTTTGTGACCCACTCCATCACGCGTGAAGTGATGCTGCTGTCGCGCTGGAAAGCTGCCGACCTGTATTTAGGCGACATCAGCGAGTTGGTGGCCGAACTGTCGATGACCAAATGCAACGACACGCTACGTGAATTGGCTGGTGAAGAAGAACACGAACCGTATCGCGCGGTGTTGAAACGCGTTCGTTCGTTGCTGCAAGAAACACTCGATATTCTCGATGCAAAAATTCACGGCCAAAAACTCGCGGTGAAAGCGCCGCTGCAAAACATCAGCCAGCTGTGGGATCCGCTGTACGCCTGTTACCAATCGCTACATGAGTGTGGCATGGGCGTGATTGCCGACGGCTCGCTGCTCGATACCCTGCGCCGCGTCAAAGCGTTCGGGGTTCACTTGGTGCGCCTCGACATTCGTCAAGAAAGCACCCGTCATTCCGATGTTTTGTCGGAACTAACCCGTTACCTTGGCATCGGTGATTACAATCACTGGAACGAACAAGACAAAATTGCGTTCCTGACCAACGAGCTGGCGTCCAAACGTCCGCTGTTGCCACGCGATTGGGAACCGTCTGAGCCGGTCAAAGAAGTTCTGGATACGTGTAAGATCATCGCCGCGCAGCCGCGCGAAGCGTTTGGTGCTTACGTGATTTCGATGGCGCGCACCGCTTCAGATGTGCTCGCGGTACACCTGCTGCTGCAAGAATCGGGCTGCCCTTACCGCATGGACGTGTGTCCACTGTTTGAAACGCTGGACGACCTCAACAACGCCGAAGCCGTCATTACTCAATTGATGAGCATCGATCTCTACCGCGGCTTTATTCAAAACCATCAAATGGTCATGATCGGTTACTCCGATTCCGCCAAAGATGCTGGTGTGATGGCCGCAGGTTGGGCGCAGTACCACGCGATGGAATCGCTGGTGAGAGTGGCAGAAGAAGCGGGTGTTGAACTGACGCTATTCCACGGCCGTGGCGGCACGATTGGTCGTGGTGGCGCGCCAGCGCACGCGGCACTGCTGTCTCAGCCACCGAAAAGCTTGAAAGGCGGCCTGCGCGTGACGGAACAAGGCGAGATGATTCGCTTTAAACTCGGTCTGCCCGAAGTCGCGGTCAACAGCTTTAACCTGTACGCCAGCGCGGTGCTGCAAGCGAACCTGCTGCCACCACCGGAGCCAAAACAGGAATGGCGCGATCTGATGAACGTACTGTCGGAAGTGTCATGTGAAGCCTATCGTGCCGTGGTACGGGGCGAACCGGACTTTGTGCCGTACTTCCGCCAAGCAACGCCGGAGCTAGAACTGGGTAAACTGCCGCTGGGCTCACGTCCGGCAAAACGTAACCCGAACGGCGGCGTCGAAAGCCTGCGTGCGATCCCGTGGATCTTCTCGTGGAGCCAAAACCGTCTGGTCCTGCCTGCATGGCTGGGAGCGGGTGAAGCGATTCAGTACTCTATCGACAAAGGCCATCAGGCGCTGTTGGAAGAGATGTGCCGCGAATGGCCTTTCTTCTCTACCCGTCTGGGCATGCTGGAAATGGTGTACACCAAGTGCAGCGTCGACATTGCCCGTTACTACGACGAGCGTTTGGTGGATGAAGCACTGCGTCCATTGGGCCAACGCCTGCGCGCGCAACTGCAAAAAGACATCAAGACCGTGCTGAACGTCGAGAACAACGAAAACTTGATGCAAAGTGATCCGTGGGGCCATGAGTCCATTCGTCTGCGCAACATCTACGTCGAACCGTTGAACATGCTGCAGGCCGAACTGCTGTACCGGACGCGTCAATCCCAGGAACCAGCACCAGAACTGGAAGAAGCGCTGATGGTCACCATTGCGGGCATTGCAGCAGGTATGCGCAATACCGGCTAATTAACAGCATAAAAAACCACTTAAAACCAAAAGACCGCTCACTGGCGGTCTTTTATTTTATTTGATAGATTTATTGAGAATAATATCAGTTTTTTGAAAAAAAACGCTATTGTATTCTACTTTATGCTTATTATTTAGATATACTACAGCTCCTCTGCGACATCTATTCAAACACTACAAGTCGCAGTTCGATATGCAACGACATATCAATCCTAGGTGATAAACGGCTTTCAAGGTGACAAGGGCAGCACATCGTTGCTGACAAGACTCAAACCCTGAATCACAGCGTGCCAACAAGAAGTACGCACGATGGCTGAGTCTACTGTTAGAAGTTTATTAACCATTTGGATTGAAGACATGTCATTACCACACGTTATCCTCACTGTTCTGAGCACACGCGATGCAACCGGATACGACATCACAAAAGAGTTTTCTGCAAGCATCGGCTATTTCTGGAAAGCCAGTCACCAACAAGTTTATCGTGAACTGAACAAAATGGGTCAGCAGAATCTGGTGACCTGTGTCCTGGAACCTCAAGAAGGCAAACCGGATCGTAAAGTCTACTCCATCACCGATTTAGGCCGCAGCGCGCTAGGTGAATGGTTTGACCAACCGACCGCCCACCCAACTGTACGTGATGAATTCAGCGCAAAATTAATGGCTTGTGCTGTCCAACCGGCGGATCCGTACCGCATTCAACTGACCGAACTCATCGAAGAGTCGCGCAAACTGGTTGCCCACTACAACGAGATTGAAGCGGCGTACTATGCCAACCCAGCCGTGATGGACAAGCAGCAGCGCTTAGAGCGCCTGACACTGCGTCGCAACCTGTTGGTGCGTCAAGCCTGGATTCAGTGGGCCGAAGAAGTGGTCGCTGAACTGGACGCGATGGCGTAAAGTGAAAAAAGGGATGATGCGCAGCACCATCCCTTTTTTGTTATCGTTGACGGCTCGAACTAGATGCCGTCGCCACCAATAAAGGTTTGTGAACGGCCGTTAAAGTTCTGGTCCATGTCCAGCGACGGCTTATCAGTTCTCGGACGGCCGACAATGCGTGCGGGCACGCCCGCCACTGTGGTGTGCGGCGGAACCGGTTGCAACACCACCGAGCACGACCCAATCTTGGCCCCTGTCCCCACTTCGATGTTGCCGAGAATTTTTGCCCCAGCACCAATCATCACACCTTCGCGGATTTTCGGGTGACGATCACCACACTCTTTACCGGTACCACCCAGTGTCACGTCTTGCAGAATAGACACATCGTCTTCCACCACCGCCGTTTCACCAATCACGATCCCCGTGGCGTGGTCGAGCATGATGCCGCGACCGATACGCGCTGCCGGGTGAATGTCTACCTGACACGCGACTGAAATTTGGTTTTGCAGATAAGTTGCCAGCGCCTGACGACCTTGGCACCACAGCCAGTTCGCCACGCGATACCCTTGCAGCGCATGGTACCCTTTCAGATACAGCAGCGGCATCGAGTACATAGAAACGGCCGGGTCACGCGTCACCGTCGCACAAATATCACACGCCGCGGCTTCAGTGATTCTCGGATCGGCGGCGAACGCCTCTTCCACCACTTCACGAACCGCCATGGCTGGCATAGATGCGGTATTGAGTTTATTCGCTAGAATATAACTCAGCGCAGCCGCCAAACTTTCGTGTTTAATAATCGTCGCGTGATAGAAGCTGGCCAGCATTGGCTCTTGCTCTGACTGCTCGCGAGCCTCGTTCACGATGGCTTGCCAGACTTTATTTTGTGCGCACTGTTTCATTGATCACTCTGCCTCGGGCTTTTCCCCGGCATGGCGTCACGCCGGGTTGCTCTTTTAATCCTTCAAAAAATGCCAAGCAGCTTATTGCTGTGGTTATCGTTCTGCTTTTTTATCACGCGCCAGCAAATCTTGTGCTGCCATGCGGGCGTCCTTTCCTTGATACAATACTTGATAAATTTGTTCAACTATTGGCATCTCCACGCCCATGCGTTGCGCCAGTAGCCACACCTCTTTGGTGTTCCGATACCCTTCCACCACTTGGCCGATATCTTGTTGCGCCGTATCGACATCTTTGCCTTGGCCCAAGGCCAAACCAAAACGACGGTTGCGCGATTGGTTATCGGTACACGTCAGCACCAAATCACCCAGCCCCGCCATGCCCATGAAGGTTTCCGGCTGCGCGCCCAGCGCCGCGCCCAGACGGGTCATTTCCGCCAAACCACGGGTAATCAGCGCCGTACGTGCGTTGGCACCAAAGCCGATGCCATCCGACATCCCCGCACCAATGGCAATCACGTTCTTCACAGCGCCACCCAGTTGCATGCCGATGAAATCGCTGTTGGCATAAACACGGAAGGTTTTGCTGCAGTGAATCTTTTCCTGCAGATCGGCGACAAACTGCGCGTCAGGCGATGCCACTGAAATCGCGGTGGGCATGCCCATCGCCAGCTCTTTCGCAAACGTCGGGCCAGACAGCACCGCCAATGGATGGGATTCACCCAGCACGTCATGCGCCACATCTTGCAGCAAACGTCCCGTGTCCGGTTCCAACCCTTTGGTTGCCCAGCAGATACGGGTGTCTTCTCGCAAGTAAGGTTGCAGGCTGTTGAGCACAATCGCAAACACATGGCTTGGCACCACCACCAGCAGATCGCGGCTCGCTTGCACCGCTTTTTGCAAATCGGATTCAATGATCAGCGACGGTGGAAAATCGATGTCAGGGAGGAATTCGTGGTTAGCACGTTCCGCTTCCAAACGCGCCATGTGGACCGGATCGTGTCCCCACAGGACAACATTGGCGCCGTTGCGAGCCAAAGAAATGGCCAGAGATGTGCCGTACGAACCCGCGCCAATGACGGTCATGGCGATCGCTTTACCGTAAGCATTGTTTGTGTGTGAATCAGTCATTGTTCCGCCTGATGGATAACAGTTTGTCTTATTCTATACCCAAAACACGCCCAAATGCAGACGCACGGCGTTTCGCTGTGGGTAAAAACAAAAATGCACATCGCACCATGCTAGGAAGATGCGCTGTGCATTAGCGTTGCCTCTCACAACTTTTTGGCGCGAGAGGCAGAGCGGTGAAGAGCGTCAGCTTAAGCTTGCGCTTCACCTTGTTCAGCTTGTTGCTGTAGGTAGTTCATGAACAGGGCATCAAAGTTCACAGGTGCCAGGTTCAGTTGTGGGAACGTCCCTTTCACCACAAGGCTCGCGATTGTTTCACGTGCGTATGGGAACAGGATGTTCGGGCAGAATGCGCCAAGGCAATGTGCCAGTTGGCCCGCTTCCATTTGGTCAGCCGTGAAGATACCCGCTTGTTGTACTTCACACAGGAATGCGTTTTCTTCTGCGTTTTTCACAGTCACAGTCAGGCGTAGCACCACTTCGTACACACCTTCGCCCAGTTCACGGCTTTGCGTGTCCAGATCCAGTTTCACATCTGGGTTCCACTCTTTTTGGAACATTGTTGGCGAGTTAGGTGCTTCAAACGACACATCTTTTAGATAGATGCGTTGAATTGCGAAGTTTTGTTGCGGAGCTTGTTGTTGTGCTGCTTCAGCCATGATTTTGTCCTTAATACAGATAATTTCGAGTCATTGCCCTGAGACTAACCGAGAGCTGGCGGGATCACTAGAGTGGAAATCCAATCCGTGCCAAGTATCACAACTCTGGGTTTCAGGCGCCGACATTTTGTGCAGCGCCCATTTCAGAACGTTCGTGACCGATTATTTTTTGCCACGAACCAGAGGAAGATTTGCTTCGTTCCAAGCCACTAGGCCGCTTTTTAGCAGGTTAACGTTCGCAAAGCCCGCTTTTGCCAGCAGCTCAGCACTTTCACGTGCAGTCTGACCTGTTTTGCATACTACGATGATTGGGTCAGATTTGTGGCTTTCAAGGGCAGACAGGTTACCGGCTTTAATGTCCGACGGTAAAATGTGAACTGAGTCGGTAATGTGACCACGTTTGTAATCTTCTTTGGTGCGAATATCCACCACCACACCGTTTTCTCGGTTCATCAGATGCGTCACCTGTGAAGCGGTGACTTCTTTGTAAACAGCCGTTGATGATTTATAGATGCTGGCGATCAACGCCACCAAAATACCTACCCAGGCCAGGGATAGGATCATGTTCTGTTGGAAAAACTGAATGTATTCTTGCATATCCTGCGCTCTTGCAATGGTGGATCAAAACAGCCAAAGAGTATAACGAGGTTGCCAGCCTGACGCGAGCAGTTAGCACGCAGAATCCCTGACTTATGCCACGAAAATGACTCCCGTTTGGCCAGCGTTCGCGCTTTGGGGCGTGCTGGCCACTGGCCTTTGATTAGGCACGGGGAAACGGAAATGCGGTCACTTTATCAATGTGATCCTCACCCAGCGCCAGCATGATCAAGCGATCGATGCCCAGCGCAACCCCGGCGCACGCCGGCAAGCCCGCGTCCAGCGCGGCAATCAAATGATAATCGATCGGTTGGGAGGCCAACCCCATATCGATGCGTTTGGCATTATCAGCCTCGAAACGCGCCAGTTGTTCGCGGGGGTTGTCGAGCTCATGAAACCCGTTCGCCAACTCGATGCCTTTGAAATAGACCTCAAAGCGATCCGCCACGCGCGCATCGTTTGGGTTGATCTTGGCCAGCGCTGCTTGCGAGGCGGGAAAATCATACACAAATGCTGGCACGTGCTGACCAATGTTGCCTTCAACGCCCATGCTAAATAGCAGTTGCAGCAAGGTATCGCGATCCGTTTCCGGCTCAGCAATGTCGCTTAATCCTAACGACGCGGCCGCCTGTTTCAGCTCGGCCATGCTGCCTTCCAGCGGACACACCCCCAGCACGGTTAAAAATGCCTGCTGATAGGTCAGGCGCTCAGAAGCTCCCGTTTGCAGCGTCATTTGCAGCAATGCATCCATTTCGTCCATCAAATCGTGATGATCGAACCCGACGCGATACCACTCCAGCATGGTGAATTCTGGATTGTGATAACGGCCATTTTCTTCATTGCGAAACGCTTTCGCCATCTGATAAATCGAGCCGCTGCCGGCAGCCAGCAAGCGCTTCATGTGAAATTCCGGGCTGGTCATTAGATGCAGGTGACGCCCCGTCGCGTAACCGGGGCCAACAAACTGGGTTTGAAACGTATGCAGATGCACATCGGTCACGGTGGCATGACTCATCGCGGGCGTATCCACTTCCAACACATCACGCTCGGCAAAAAACTGACGAATGCGACTCAATAGCGCTGCGCGCTGCTTCAGTTGCTCAATTGATGCGGTCGGCATCCATTCTGACTTGCTCATTTTCGGTCTTCACATATACACAGAGAGGGATAATTCTACTCATATGTATAAAAAAACCAAACCCGTACGTGATCGAAATCACACAAAGAGCAATAAGTATGCTTGCGCTTGCATTACCTAAGCAAAAGCCCAACAGAATCAATTTTTTCAAACAACGCCTCTTCTAAACTACCGCTACCACTTTGGTACAAGTGGAAAGTAGCGAGTACCGAGAAGAAGCTTTCCTTCGTATCGACAAGCTGCGAATCATAATCAAGGGATCCTAGCCGGTCCCCATAAAAAACTCACTACACTGGAGGATAACTGTGCAAACTATCACCACAGATATCGCAGTCATCGGCGCCGGCGGCGCTGGTCTTCGTACTGCTATTGCAGCGGCTGAAGCAAACCCGGACTTGGAAGTCGCGCTTATTTCCAAAGTTTATCCAATGCGCTCTCATACGGTCGCTGCAGAAGGTGGATCAGCAGCAGTTATCAAGGAAGAAGACAGTTTAGATAACCACTTCAACGATACCGTTGGCGGTGGCGACTGGCTGTGTGAACAGGATGTTGTTGAATATTTCGTTGCGAATTCGACACGCGAAATGATCCAAATGGAGCAATGGGGTTGTCCTTGGAGCCGTAAAGAAAACGGTGAAGTCAACGTGCGCCGTTTCGGTGGGATGAAAGTCGAACGTACATGGTTCGCAGCCGATAAAACCGGTTTCCACATGCTGCACACCCTGTTCCAAACTTCAATGAAGTACCCGCAAATCAAACGTTTTGACGAATACTTTGTGGTCGACCTTCTGGTGGTTGACAGCGAAGTGCAAGGTCTGATTGCGATTCATATGTCAGAAGGTGAATTGGTTACTATTAAAGCGAAATCTGTTGTTCTCGCGACAGGTGGTGCTGGCCGTGTTTACCACTGCAACACCAACGGCGGCATCGTGACTGGTGACGGCATGGCGATGGCTTACCGCCACGGCGTTCCCCTACGTGACATGGAATTCGTGCAATACCACCCAACCGGTCTACCGGGCACAGGTATCCTGATGACCGAAGGTTGTCGTGGTGAAGGCGGTATCATCGTCAATAAAAACGGTTACCGTTACCTGCAAGATTACGGCATGGGCCCGGAAACACCGGTTGGCCATCCAAAGAACAAATACATGGAACTGGGTCCACGCGACAAAGTTTCTCAAGCGTTCTGGCATGAGCAGCAAAAAGGCAACACCATCAAACACCCACTGGGTGATGTGGTACACCTCGACCTGCGTCATCTGGGCGAAGAATACCTGCAAGAACGTCTGCCGTTCATCTGTGAACTGGCTAAAGCTTACGTCAACGTCGATCCAGCGAAAGAGCCGATTCCTATTCGTCCGACCGTGCACTACACCATGGGTGGTATCGAAACTAACGGCGAATGTGAAACACGCATTCAAGGCCTGTTCGCTGTGGGTGAATGTGCGTCTGTCGGTCTGCACGGTGCCAACCGTTTAGGTTCAAACTCTCTGGCTGAATTTGTGGTGTTTGGCCGCGTTGCCGGTGAACACGCCGTGAAACGTGCTGAAACATTCAAAGGCTGGAACGACACCGCCATCGCTGAACAAGTGAAAGCGGTTGAAGCACGCATTCAAGCGCTGCTGGACCAAAAAGGCGACGAAAACTGGGCTGACATCCGCACTGAAATGGGTCACACCATGGAAGCGGGTTGTGGTATCTACCGTCAGGAAGATCTGATGGAAGAAACCATCAACAAACTGGCAGAACTGAAAGAACGCTACAAACGCATCAGCATCAAAGACAAAGGCAAAGTGTTCAACACTGACCTGCTGTACGCGATCGAAGTCGGTTATGGCCTAGAAGTCGCAGAAACCATGGTTCACTCTGCCATCCTTCGTAAAGAGTCTCGTGGTGCGCACCAACGTCTTGACGACGGCTGCACAGAGCGTGATGACGTGAACTACCTGAAACACTCGCTGGCGTTCTACCAAAACGGTGATGCACCGAAGATCGATTACAGCGCGGTCACCATCACAAAATCTCAGCCAAAAGCCCGTCTATACGGTGAAGCGGCAGAGCAAGCAGCAGCGGCCGAAGCAGCACAGAGCGTAGAGGAGCAGAAATAATGTCAGCGAACCGCATTCAAAAAGTGGAAATCCTGCGCTACGACCCAGCAAAAGACGCAGAACCCCATCTTCAAGCGTTTGAAGTTCCGTTTGATGAAACCATGTCTGTGCTAGACGCGATCGGTTACGTGAAAGACCACCTAGACAAAGATCTGTCTTACCGTTGGTCTTGTCGTATGGCGATCTGTGGTTCATGCGGCATCATGGTCAACGGCGTGCCAAAACTGGCCTGTAAGAGCTTTTTGCGTGACTACCCTGATGGCGTGAAAATTGAGCCACTGGCGAACTTCCCTATCGAGAAAGACCTGATTGTGGACATGAGCCCGTTCATCGAGCGTCTGGAAGCCATCAAGCCTTACATCATTGGTAACGACCGCAAACCGGAAGACGGCACCAACCTGCAAACACCGGAACAGATGGCGAAATACAAACAGTTCGCTGGTTGTATCAACTGTGGTCTGTGCTACGCAGCGTGTCCTCAGTTCGGTCTGAACCCAGAGTTCATCGGTCCTGCGGCCCTGACACTGGCTCACCGTTACAACCTAGACAGCCGTGACAACGGTAAAGCAGAACGAATGAAGCTGATCAATGGTGCCAACGGCGCTTGGGGCTGTACGTTCGTCGGCTACTGCTCTGAAGTGTGTCCAAAACACGTTGACCCAGCGGCTGCGGTAAACCAAGGCAAAGTGGAGTCATCTATGGACTTCGTCATTGCAATGCTGAAACCACAGGAGGCTTGAGGATGAGTAACCGTAAACCTTATGTTCGTGAAATGAAACGTACTTGGTGGAAAGATCATCCGTTCTACCGCTTCTACATGGTACGTGAAGCGACCGTACTGCCACTCATCCTGTTCACCCTGTTCCTGACCGTGGGTCTGGGTGCATTGGTGAAAGGACCGGAAGCGTGGGATAGCTGGTTGGCCTTTATGGCAAACCCAATCGTCATCGCGATCAACATCGTCGCGCTGGCAGGTAACCTGTTCCATGCGCAAACCTTCTTCAGCATGATGCCACAAGTGGTGCCAATTCGCCTGAACGGCAAATTGCTGGATAAGAAAATCATCGTACTGACTCAGTGGGTGGCAGTTGCCTTCATTTCACTGATCGTTCTCTTCGTGGTGTAAGGAGCTTATTGTGATTAATACCAATCCAAAACGTTCAGATGAACCGGTATGGTGGGGTCTATTTGGTGCTGGTGGTACATGGTTTGCCATGATCACGCCAGTGACCATTCTGGTGCTGGGTATCCTGGCACCGCTGGGCATCATTGATGCTGACGCGATGAGCTACGAGCGTGTGTCTGGTTTCGTGACCAGCATCATCGGTGCGCTGTTTGTGATCGGCACATTGGCGCTGCCGATGTGGCATGCGATGCACCGTGTTCACCACGGCATGCACGACCTGAAATTCCACACTGGTGTGGCAGGTAAAATTGCATGTTACGGCTTCGCAACCATCATTTCTGCACTGGCCGTTGTGTTTATCTTCATGATCTAACACACCGTCAACAGGCAAAAAGGCAGGTCTCTCACCTGCCTTTTTTATTGCGCCGAATGCCTGAATTCCGGCCACAAAAAAACCAGCGCTAGCGCTGGTTTTTTAATCAAACGGTTACTTATTTCACGCGGCTGACGTATTCGCCACTGCGAGTGTCCACTTTGATCACTTCACCAATTTGGATGAACAGCGGTACACGTACAACAGCACCGGTAGTCAGCGTCGCTGGTTTACCGCCAGTACCTTGCGTGTCACCTTTCAGGCCTGGATCCGTTTCTGTGATTTCCAGCTCAACAAAGTTCGGTGGTGTCACGGAGATTGGGTTACCGTTCCACAGTGTCAGCGTGCACGTGTTGTTCTCAACCAACCATTTCGCGCTGTCACCCACCGCTTTCAGATCCGCTGGGATCTGTTCGAACGTTTCTGCGTTCATGAAGTGGTAGAACTCACCGTCGTTGTATAGGTAGTCCAGATCGATATCCATGACGTCAGCGACTTCAACTGTGTCACCAGACTTGAATGTTTTTTCTAGAACTTTGCCAGAAAGCAGCTTACGGATTCGTACGCGGTTGAACGCCTGACCTTTACCGGGTTTCACATACTCGTTTTCGAGAATGACACACGGCTCATTATCAAGCATAATTTTAAGACCGCCTTTAAATTCATTCGTGCTAACAGTAGCCATTATTTCCTCTTACATTCTTCGAGTTAAAGTTAATGCCGCACATCATAACCCGAAAAGTCGATTCTGTTGAGCAAAACTGGATCCAACAGCTCGCGAATGGGATCTCCGATCCCGCGCAATTACTTCAGCAGCTCGGTATCGATCCCCAGCCATGGCAAAACGGATTTGACGCGCGCAAATTGTTTGCGCAGCGGGTGCCACAAAGTTTTATTGATCGCATGGAAAAAGGTAATCCGTACGATCCGCTGCTGCGTCAAGTTTTGCCACTCAGTGAGGAGTTTGACGTCCATCCGGGCTACTCCGAAGACCCGCTTGACGAACAGAACAACGCCGTGCCCGGCTTGCTGCATAAATACCGCAACCGCGCGCTGATGATTGTCAAAGGCGGCTGTGCGATTAACTGTCGTTACTGCTTTCGCCGTCACTTTCCGTATGCCGACAATAAAGGCAGCAAAGCGGTGTGGCAGCAAAGTCTGGATTACATCGCGTCACAGCCAGAGCTCAATGAAATCATTCTCTCCGGCGGCGATCCGTTGATGGCCAAAGATCAGGAGCTGAGCTGGCTGATTGAGCGTATCGGCGCCATCAGCCATATCAAGCGCCTGCGCATTCATTCTCGCTTGCCGGTGGTGATTCCTGCGCGCGTCACCGATGAATTGGTGGCGCTACTGGCCAATACCCGCCTTCAGGTGGTGTTAGTCACGCACATCAACCACGCCAACGAGATCAATCTGGCACTCAAACAGCAGATGGCACGCCTGCGCGCGGTGAATGTCACGTTACTGAACCAAGGCGTGATGCTCAAAGGCGTGAACGACAGCGTGACGGCGCAAGTGGCGCTGAGCGACACTCTGTTTGATGCCGGTATTCTGCCCTACTACATGCATGTGTTGGACAAAGTGCAAGGTGCGGCGCACTTCTACATCAGTGATAGCGAAGCCAAAGCCATCATGAGTGGATTGCTGGAGCGCGTGTCCGGTTACTTGGTGCCCACGCTGACGCGCGAGATTGGCGGTCGCAAGAGCAAAACGCCGCTCGACTTGCATTTGGAATAACCGAGCGCCTATCCGCCCGCGTAATAAGCAAGCGTTATCCACACCAGCAAAAGCTTTTATTCGCGTCACGGTTCAATTGGGCGCATACTGCGCCTTTTTCTTCTTGAGCAATTGTAAAGACCATGATGCTTTCTCTCGATACTGTCTTTGATTTGGGCCCGTTCAGTTGGCCAGCCCTACTGTGTTGCGCCATTACGGGTTTGCTGATCGGCGTGGAACGCCAAACGCGCGGCAAGCCGGTCGGCATTCGAACGTCGATCCTCATCGTCTCCGGGACTTACCTGTTCATGGCGATGGCGGTATCGCTCTCGCCCAATACGCTCGACCAAGCGCGCGTACTCGGCCAAATCATTACTGGGGTTGGTTTCCTCGGGGCTGGCGTGATGATGACGCAAGATGGCAAGATTCATGGCGTGACGTCGGCAGCCGTCATTTGGGTCCTGGCCGCGCTCGGCTTGATGATTGGTTTGGGTTACCACGTGCAATCGGTGATGATCACGGTGCTGGTGCTGTGCGTGCTATATGGCGTGGATAAGGTTGAAAATACCTTTCAAAGCCTGCGCCGTGGTGTGCATCAACGTTTTCGTCGTCCGCACTAACGCCCGGCTCACCCGCTCAGAAACTCAGAAACAAAAAAGCGTTGCACCCTGGCAACGCTTTTTTCATTCAACCGCCGCTTATTTCGCGAAGTTGATAATCGGGAAACACTTGAAGAAGCCGTTGTCTGCACAGTTAATCAGACCTACCTGCACACCTTCAATTTTCGATGTTTTGTTGAAGATACCCACTTGCACAGTTGAGGTGTCAGAGAAGTTCGCTGCACCCACATCGACCATGGTGTTACCTTCAGAATAGTTCACGAAGCTGACGTTCGCGCCTTTCACATCATTGGTGATGTTGACGGCACCGAGGTTCGCACCCACCGTTTTACCGGTGTTCCAGTTGAACAGACCCAGTGAAGCACCCGTCATTTCTTGGTTGATTTTGTGCGCGCCGAAAATACCCAGGTTCACACCTGTGGTGGTTTGCGTTTCCGACATACCAATCACAGCCAAGTCCAAACCTTTCACCTGATCAACATTGCCGTACAGGGCCGCAACACGGACGCCCGCAACCGTATTGTCATCCGGCGCATTAAAGTTGTTGATTGAAGAGAACATCACCGGTGTTGACGCCAAAGCAGAAGTCGAAGCCAGAGCGGCAGTCACTGCCAGCGCGGATACGATCTTTTTCATACTAACCTCCATCGTTGGGATAGTTTTAATTGTGCACCTGCTTATTATGGCCGCAACAATGACCAGCAATTGTTAGTTTTTCGTCATTCTTTTGCTAAGCGACTGATTTCACTCTATTGAGTGAATCTTCACGCCATAGCCCCCCGCCTCTTGCGCGACAAAATCGACGAAGTGGTGAATGGCTTCTAACGCATCTTCTTCATGATGGGTGACGTACAGCAGCTGACTGATGCCCGCCGAAGCAATGCGATTGAGCGCATGGAACACCAATTTACGATTGAGGTAATCCAGCCCCTGATATGGCTCATCCAGAATGAGCAGCGCTGGCTGCTTGATCAGCGCGCGGCCAATCAGCAGGAGACGTTGCTGACCGTAATCAAGATTGCGAAATCCGACCTTCTCCAGCGCGCTCATTTCTAACAGGTTCAGCCACTCACGCGCCAACAGAATCTCTTTCTTGGACGGTTGTTGATACAGGCCAATCGAGTCGTAAAAGCCCGACACCAGCACTTCCAACGCGCTGCAATTGACGCGATATTGCAGATGCAGCGCCGAAGACACCACGCCGATGTGCTTTTTGATATCCCAGATGGTTTCGCCACTGCCGCGCTTCATCCCCAGCACGGTGATATCGTTGCTGTAACACTGCGGGTGATCGCCGAGGATCAGACCGAGCAGCGTGCTCTTGCCGCACCCATTAGGGCCACGTACCTGCCAGTGCTCCCCTTGTCGAATTTGCCAGTTGATGCCCTGAAAAATGGGCGCATCGACATACTCAACCGTGACGTCATTCATCACCACCAGCGGATCCGGATAGCGGTGCGCGCTCTGATGAGCCTCCAGCAGTGTCAGCATGGCGTCACTGCGGCTGTGCGACAGCGCTTTCATCTGCGCCATCAGCGGATGCTGGAGCCACGCCTCGCGAGTTAGGGTTTGTGACAAGCTGCGCTCGTCAAAGAGCGCCACGTGGGTCACAAACGGCGGTAATTCATCTTCACGCGAGGTGACAATCAGCAGTTGCATCTGCTGCGCCAGTTCCTCCAGCAGTTGAGAGAGGTGCGCGCGGTGGGCAATATCTAACCCGGAATACGGTTCATCGAGGATCAGCAATTGTGGCTTAAGCGCCATCGCCCGCGCCAACATCACGCGGCGAGTTTCACCGGTCGACAACTGACGAAACCCACGCTGACGCAGCGCCAGCAGATCGGTTTGCATCAATAGCGCTTCCAGTGCCGCTTCACCACAGCCAGTTTCCAGAATCAGCTCCTGCACTGTCGACCCGTAATCAATCTGGTCCATAAAGTCGGTGTCGTCTTTTTCCAGCTCCATATCCAGCAACCGCTGCTGCTCATGCAGCGACACACATGCCACTACGCCGGGCAGGTCACTCACCTCACCTTGCTGCGGCGTCAGTTCGCCGCTCAGAATGCGCACCAACAACGAGGCGGCGTGGCTGTGGGTGGAAAACATGCCCCAATGTTCGCCTTGGGCCAACGCCCAGTCGTCAATGGTGAGCGACACCGATTCGGTGTGGTGTTTAAGTTGCTGAATTTTCATATTGACCTTTCCTTGGAAACTGATTTTTCAGTGTGCAGAAACTGCGCAAAAATTTCTAGCGGATTTTCAGGCATAAAAAAAGCCGGAGCATTCACTCCGGCTTGTTCAGTTTGAATGGGGCGCGAATTACATCATGCCGCCCATGCCACCCATGCCGCCCATGTCAGGCATTGCTGGTGCATCTTTCTTCGGTAGGTCAGTCACCATCGCTTCCGTGGTGATCATCAGGCCAGCCACAGACGCTGCAAATTGCAGTGCGCTACGGGTTACTTTGGTTGGATCCAGAATACCCATGGCAATCATGTCGCCGTACTCGCCAGTTGCGGCGTTGTAACCGTAGTTACCGTCGCCCGCTTTCACGTTGTTCGCAACCACTGAATCTTCGTCGCCCGCGTTTTTCGCGATTTGACGAATTGGCGCTTCCATCGCACGTAGCGCCACGCGGATACCCACGTTTTGCTCTTCGTTGTCGCCAGTCAGTTCAGTTAATTTAGATGCTGCGCGAATCAGTGCCACGCCACCACCTGCAACCACGCCTTCTTCCACAGCTGCGCGAGTCGCGTGCAGTGCGTCTTCAACGCGGTCTTTCTTCTCTTTCATTTCAACTTCAGTCGCTGCGCCAACTTTGATCACGGCAACGCCGCCTGCCAGTTTCGCAACACGCTCTTGCAGTTTTTCTTTGTCGTAATCTGATGTCGCATCTTCGATTTGTTGACGAATCTGAGTCACACGACCTTGAATTGCCACTTCATCACCTGCGCCATCAATGATGGTGGTGTTTTCTTTGGTGATGGTCACGCGTTTCGCTTGACCCAGATCTTCCAGCACAGCTTTTTCCAGCTCCAGACCGATCTCTTCAGAAATCACTGTACCACCAGTCAGAATCGCGATGTCTTGCAGCATCGCTTTACGACGATCGCCAAAGCCCGGAGCTTTCACAGCCGCAACTTTCACGATGCCGCGCATGTTGTTCACAACCAGAGTAGCCAACGCTTCGCCTTCCACGTCTTCTGCCACGATCAGCAGTGGACGAGAGGCTTTCGCAACGCCTTCTAGGACTGGCAGCAGTTCGCGAATGTTTGATACTTTTTTGTCAACCAGCAGGATGAACGGGCTTTCTAGATCCACGCTGCCTGCTTCTTGGTTGTTGATGAAGTAAGGTGACAGGTAACCGCGGTCAAACTGCATCCCTTCTACCACGTCCAGCTCGTCTTGCAGCGCCTGACCTTCTTCAACGGTGATCACACCGTCGCGGCCCACTTTTTCCATCGCTTCTGCGATGATGTTGCCCACGCTCACATCTGAGTTTGCAGAGATAGTGCCGACCTGTGCAATCGCTTTGGTGTCTTCACATGGCACAGACAGCGCTTTCAGTTCTTCAACCGCTGCAATCACCGCTTTGTCGATGCCGCGTTTCAGATCCATTGGGTTCATGCCCGCCGCCACAGCTTTCAGACCTTCGTTCACGATCGCCTGAGCCAGTACGGTTGCGGTTGTTGTACCGTCACCCGCTGCGTCGTTGGCTTGAGAAGCTACTTCTTTCACCATTTGTGCGCCCATGTTCTGGAATTTGTCTTCCAGTTCAATTTCGCGCGCCACAGATACACCATCTTTGGTGATGGTTGGTGAACCAAAAGATTTGTCGAGAACAACGTTGCGGCCTTTCGGGCCAAGGGTAACTTTTACTGCATCCGCCAGAACGTTTACACCTTCTAGCATTTTAACTCGAGCGTCATTACCAAATTTTACGTCTTTAGCAGCCATTTTGTATTTCCTTTAGAATTCGGTTTTAGTTCGTTTGCTTGGGAGCAATTACTCAACGATTGCCAGAATGTCGTTTTCAGACAAAATCAGTACTTCTTTACCGTCGATTTTCTCTGATTTCGTGCCGTAGCCTTCAGCAAAAATCACAGAATCGCCAACTTTCACGTCCAGAGGCAGAACTGTACCATTTTCCAGAATGCGGCCTTTGCCGACTGCAAGTACTTTACCGCGTGTTGATTTTTCTGCCGCAGAACCAGTGAGAACAATTCCACCAGCAGATTTTGATTCAACTTCTTGGCGTTCAACGATAACTCGGTCGTGTAATGGACGAATATTCATCGGTCGTCTCTCCTGATTAAATTTTCCGTTTGGTTAATAAAACGCTGATTGACCAGCTTGTGAATGATATGTGGGGTATCAAACGCCATATCCCAAGGGGTAAGCGCGAAAAAATTGTGATGAAATTAACGAATCCGTGGTGAAGTCGACGCATTGCGAGCATTTCGACCGCCTAACACCATCCCGTATAGTAAATAATTTGCTTTATTAAACTGAATATCCATAATAGTCAGAGAATAAAGAGGGACATGATGAAGACGATCGACCGGATTTTACACACCATCAAACGTGAAGGTGCCGTGACCGCCAAACAGCTTGCCGATGACTTGGGAATGACCACCATGGGGGCGCGTCAACACCTTCAGGCACTGGAAGACGACGGCATCCTGGCGTTTCACGATGTGAAAGTCAAAGTGGGTCGTCCGACGCGCCATTGGTCACTGACCCGCAAAGGCCATGATCAATTTGCCGATCGCCACGGTGAACTCACCATTCAAGTGATCGAAGCGGTGGAACATCTCTTTGGCAAAGAAGGCTTAGCCAAAGTGGCAGCCGAGCGTGAAGCGCAAACCTTGGCTCATTATCAGCAAGAACTGGACGCCTGCCCCGATCTGCACAGCAAACTCGCCACCTTGGTGGAACTGCGTGAGCAAGAAGGTTACATGGCGGAGCTGGAGCAAACCGAGCACGGTTATCTGCTGATCGAAAATCACTGCCCAATCTGTAAGGCCGCCAAACGCTGTCCAAATTTGTGTCAATCAGAGCTGAACATTTTTCAGCGCCTGCTGGGCGACACCTGCCGCATTGAACGCAGTGAACACATCATCGAAGGCCAACGCCGCTGCACCTACGTGATTGCGGCCGCCTAACATTGTCTTAATATTGAGAACGACGATATTCGTTCCACCTTGTGCACCGTTCCTCGCTTATGCTTGATGTGTTGATAATTTAATCAACGCAAGACCTTGCAGAGGAGTGTTCTATGTCTCCCCCTCAAACCAACGTAGCCAGCCAGGCTCTGCCACCCTTTGATGAACTGGTCGAGCTGGCGCAGCAGGATCCTGAAGCATTCAGCCGATTTAAGCGCGAAATGTGTCAGGAGATGATCCTTTCTGCTTCCGATGGAATGCAGCACCGATTGTGGGCGCAGCAAAGTCATATCGACCTGATTCTGAGCCAATGCAAGAATCCAGACCACGCGAACGTCACCCTGATGCGAGAACTCAGTCTGCAAATGGCCAAATTCCGTGATGCGCTGGACGGCGAAATAGTGGAAGAAAAGCCGAGCGCGGACGTGATTCCCTTTCGCCCGACATCCGAGTCGTGGCGTTAAAAAAGGAGGCTCAAGCCTCCTTTTTTCTTGACCGCACAGGCTCTAACAGCCCTGTCCTATCACGATGAATGAGGCGCTTTCCCAAAGCGGTTATCGCCGCGGCTGCCCACCAAAAAACCGCACTCCACCAAAATCCAACTGCCACACAACAAGGCAGCAAGCGAGATCAGGGTATCGAGAATGTTGGGGGTGCTGGTCATCGCCATATTGGCGCCACCCATCGGCACCGTCATTCGGCCAATCACCAGCGGTACATTGAGCAACAGCCACCAGCTCGATTTATCGCGATCGTGCCAACGCTTGGCGGTGATGGCCAAATCCGGCACCAGAATCAACAGCATAAACAGCGGCAGCAGGTATGGCGCCCAGTCTGGCAGCCAACGGTTAAGCAGCGCGATCGCAGTGACGATCGCCACATAGTAAAAGACGTTCCAAATCCAGTATGTACGACGCCCGATGCGCCCCTGAAACGAAAAGAGCAGTGTTTGATAAGACATTAGCGTTTCCTGTTCAAACGGAATCAACTCGCTGTCAGTTCGTGACCTTCTGAAACCAAGCTCGGTCCATGTCACGAATGTTTACCGTCAAGCTGCGAACGTGGCTGGCTTGCGCCACCAACACATCCATGAGCTGACGTGACAACTCGCGTTTTTGCTCGGCGGTGCGCCCGTCCATCATTTCAAAACTGATGTGAATAAAATCCACGCTGTCGCCTTCGTCACCCACCAACCAATGGTGGCAACGCAGCGCGCGGGATTTAATCGAGGGAATATCAAATAAGCCACACGTCATGACCACCTGATGCAAATCTTCCAATAACCCCTGCACATTGACACGTTCATCCACAGAGTTGGAGTACTCGAGCACCAAATTAGGCATATTCACTTCCTTGTTTGTTATTTTCCTCATACTGAACTGACAGTAATAGCAAGACGCAGCACAAAATCCGAGCGAATGGCCTCTATTCTGTATAGCAGATCACTTCTCGGCCTTGCGCCTCATCAAACAAGATCCCAGAAAGTCATGACCGGAGTCATGATCTACGTAGTTTTATCTGTTATATTCTTTCGCAATCACGTTTTTTTTATTCATTGAAATTGGAGATATTCCTATGCGTCGTCCTGTAGTGATGGGGAACTGGAAACTGAATGGCAGCAAAGCAATGGTAACTGAGCTGTTGACTGGTCTGAATGCGGAACTTGAAGGTGTAACGGGTGTTGACGTGGCAGTAGCTCCACCAGCACTGTACCTAGATCTGGCTGAGCGTCTGATTGCAGAAGGCGGCAAAAAAATGATCCTGGGTGCACAAAACACTGACCTGCACAACAGCGGTGCGTACACTGGCGACATGTCTCCAGCCATGCTGAAAGATTTCGGTGCAACTCACATCATCATCGGCCACTCTGAGCGTCGTGAATACCACAACGAATCAGACGAGTTTGTTGCTCAAAAATTCGCATTCCTGAAAGAAAACGGTCTGACTCCAGTATTCTGTATCGGTGAAACTGAAGCGCAAAACGAAGCGGGCGAAACTGAAGCCGTTTGTGCACGTCAAATCAACGCAGTGATCGACGCATACGGCGTAGACGCTCTGAACGGCGCAATCATCGCTTACGAACCAATCTGGGCAATCGGTACTGGTAAAGCAGCAACGGCTGAAGATGCACAACGCATCCACGCATCTATTCGCGCGCTGATCGCAGCGAAAGATGAAGCGGTTGCAGCACAAGTGATCATCCAATACGGCGGTTCTGTTAAACCAGAAAACGCAGAAGCTTACTTCTCACAACCAGACATCGACGGCGCTCTTGTTGGCGGCGCATCTCTGGATGCGAAAAGCTTCGCAGCCATCGCGAAAGCAGCTGCAAAAGCAAAAGCGTAATCGCTTGTTGATGAAAAAGGTCGGCACTGCCGGCCTTTTTTATCGCCGTGACTCAGCGCGAGCGCGGCTAGTGCCTCCCCGCAAATTCGAGTATCCTACCCCCTTTCTTCCCTGTAATTGGCTGCCTGCTGACGCACGTCCGGCACGGTGCCGCGCGATGTAAGAAGGGTATATGCACGACAAACACGGCCTGCTTTCCGCCCCGATTCCCACGGTGCTCCGCCAGATGACCATCCCGATGACGTTCGGCATGATCGCCATTCTGATGTTCAACCTGGTCGATACCTTTTTCATCTCGCTGCTGGGCACCGACGCGCTGGCCGCGATCAGCTATACCTTTCCTGTCACATTTGGCATCAACTGCATCACCATGGGCATTGGTGTGGGCTTGTCGACCAGCATCGGTCGGTTGTTGGGGCAAGGCGATGCGCCCAATGCCGCGCGTTTTTCCACACACGGTGTGCTGCTGGCGGTGTGTTTGGTCGCGATCGCCTCCACGCTGGGCTTTTTCACCATTGAGCCACTGTTTCTGTTGCTGGGCGCCAAAGCTGAGTTGATTCCGCTGATTGAGCAATACATGCAGGTCTGGTACCTCACCATTCCGCTGCTGGTCATTCCGATGGCGGGCAACAGCGCGATTCGCGCCACCGGTGATACCAAAACCCCAGCCAAAATGATGATGCTGGCGGGTGCAATTAACGGCTGTCTCGATCCGCTGCTGATTTTTGGCTACGGCCCGTTTCCAGAACTCGGCATTCAGGGCGCGGCCATTGCCAGTGCCTTCTCGTGGCTGGGCGCATTGGTCGGCTCGCTGTATGTGTTGGTCAAACGCGATCGCCTGTTGGCGCCGCCGCACTTTGCGTCGTTGCGTCACGATTGGCAGCAAATCCTCAAGGTTGGCACACCAGCGGCGCTGTCGACGGCGATGAACCCCATTTCCGGCGCACTGCTGATGATGATACTCTCCGGCCACGGCACCGCTGCGGTGGCCGCTTATGGCGCAGCGCAGCGCATCGAATCGATTTTAATCTTGGTGTTGATGTCGCTCACCTCGGCGTTGACGCCATTTATGGCGCAGAATTTTGGGGCCAACAATCCGGTGCGCAGCTTTTCCGGCCTGTTTTTAAGCCTGCGCTTCTCGCTGATTTTTCAGTTGTTGGTCTTCATCATGATGGTGCCATTGAGCATTCCCTTGGCTGCACTGTTCTCTCAAGAACAAGCGGTGCGCGACTTGTTGTGGCATTACCTGTTGGTGGTGCCATTCAGCTATGGCTTTCAAGGGGTGGTGATGATGCTGGTGTCGGCGCTCAACGCGCTTCATCTACCGCTCAAAGCGTTTCAATGGAGCTTTATGCGCCTCTTTCTCTTCACCCTGCCATCAGCATGGCTCGGGTCAACGTTGTATGGCATTGAAGGGTTGTTTATTGGCATTGCGCTGGGCAACATTTTGGGCGGGCTGTCGGGCTACTTGTATGCTTTGATCCTGCGACGTCGCACGCTGCGCGATGGCGTGATGCAATCCGGTGCCTCCTAGCAGCGGCTCATTTTGCACAACCTTTTCTTACGCGACCTAATCTTGCTAGGTTGATGCGATAGCGCGAGACAAAAAAAGCCAGCGTCACGCTGGCTTTTTCTATGCTCGGATTCAGAGTCATTCGTCGATGACGTCATCTTCATCGCTTTCATCGCTGTCGAGGTCCGTCGTATTGAGCGGCTCTTGCGACAGGATGATGCCGGTGTTGTCGGCATAGAGATAATCTTCTGGCAGGAACGTCACGCCACCGAAGTTGACCGGCACATCGACTTCGCCGATGCCTTGTGCAGGCGCTCCCACGGGAATCGAAGCCAACGCTTGAATCCCGATGCTCATGTCTTCCAGCTCATCGACTTCACGCACGCAGCCGTAAACCACAATGCCTTCCCATTCGTTCTCTTCGGCTATGGCCGCCAGTTCAGCATCAACCAGCGCACGGCGTAGCGAACCACCGCCATCGATGAGCAGCACACGCCCAAGGCCGTCTTGTTCCAACGTCTCACGGATGAGGCCGTTGTCTTCAAAACATTTGATGGTCGTGACTTGGCCGGCAAATGACGCGCAGCCACCAAAATTGCTAAACATGGGTTCTACCACATCCACCTGGTCGAGATAGATATCACATAACGCAGAGGTGTTATATTCCATAGCCTTAGTCTCTTTACGAACAGTCTTTCAACGAGTATATCGGGTCAGTAAGTCAATGCAATGACAGAGTGCAAATTAACTCGTCAGAGTTTGAGCTATCACCACACCAACAAACAAAAGGTTAGTCACCAGCGAGCACTTGACGATCACCGGCAGCATCGGGGCAATTTGCGCCGGTTGCTCTGTAGCCCACACCGCGCGGCCATGCTTGGTCACCATGATGAGGCTGAGTAAAAACGGCAGGCTGATCCACACCGGTTTCCCCTGCATCAACAAGTAGCTGGCAAACGCGATCACCGCGCCAGTCAGCAGCAAAAAGTGGTAGGTTTTGGCGCGCTGTTGGCCCAATCGCACAGGCACGGTGCGCTTGCCACATTCTGCATCGTTTTCAATGTCGCGCATGTTGTTGACGTTGAGCACAGCCACCGCCATCAAGCCACAGCCCAGCGACGGCAGAAACAAACTCCACTCAATGTGACCGATGTGCAAAAAGTAAGTGCCGGACACGCCGAGCAAACCAAAGAACAGAAACACCGACAAATCCCCAAGGCCGACATAGCCGTACGGTTTGTTGCCGACGGTATAGGCGATCGCCGCCATCATTGCCAGCACACCCAAACCAATAAAGGCCAGAATGCTTTCTAGGCTGTCGAGGGCGTAAAACACCAGCGCCAATCCCGCCACAATGGTGAGACCGATGTTGATGAAAATCGCTCGCTTCATGTCTGCCAGCGACACTTCGCCTGACTGAATCGCGCGCATCGGGCCAAGACGTTTGTCGTTGTCGGTACCTTTCACGGCATCGCCGTAATCGTTCGCCAAGTTCGACAGGATTTGCAGCAGGGTTGCAGTCAGTAGCGCCAATAGCGCAACAGGTAACGAAAAGTGGCCAGACGAAAAGGCCAGCGCGCTGCCCGTAAAAATAGACACCAGCGCCAACGGCAACGTTTTCGGACGCGCCGCGTCAAACCAGATACGTAAAGAATTATTCATGGGGAAAAATTGTAAGATCGATCAACATAGTTTTCAGTATACGCGCAAGTGCGTAATATGAAAAAGCCCACCAGATCAAGGTGGGCTCAGAAATTACAGAATAAAGCGGCTGAGGTCTTCGTCTTCGACCAACTCGCCGAGTTTGGCGCGCACATAAGCCGAATCAATCGTCAGGCTTGCACCGGCTTTCTCGGTGGCATCAAACGAGATTTCATCCATCAGACGTTCCATCACCGTATGCAGGCGACGCGCACCGATGTTCTCGGTGGTTTCGTTGACTTGCCATGCGGCATCGGCAATTTGCTTGATGCCATCTTCGGTAAAGGCAATGTCGACCTCTTCCGTTTTCATCAGCGCCATGTATTGCTCGGTCAGCGACGCTTTTGGTTCGGTCAGAATGCGTTTGAAGTCATCACTAGAAAGCGCTTCCAGCTCCACTCGGATCGGCAGACGACCTTGTAGCTCAGGGATCAGATCCGAAGGTCGTGCCACTTGGAAAGCACCCGATGCGATGAACAGAATGTGGTCGGTACGCACCATGCCGTGTTTGGTGGTGACGGTGCTGCCTTCAATCAGGGGCAGCAAATCGCGTTGTACACCTTCGCGAGAGACATCAGGGCCTGACGATTCGCCGCGCTTACAGATCTTGTCGATCTCATCGATAAACACGATGCCGTTGTTTTCAACGTTGTAAATCGCCTGCTCTTTCAGTTCTTCCTGATTCACCAGCTTCGCCGCTTCTTCTTCGGTCAGGGCTTTAAACGCATCTTTAATTTTCAGTTTGCGTTTTTTCTTGGTGTCACCACCTAAGTTCTGGAACAGGCCCTGCAGCTGATTGGTCATCTCTTCCATGCCCGGAGGCGCCATGATTTCCACGCCCATCTGCGCCACCGCGACGTTCACTTCGATCTCTTTGTCATCCAGCTTGCCTTCACGCAGCTTCTTACGAAACGTTTGGCGTGTCGACGACGCAGTATCGTTGTGCTCCGCTTCGCCCCACGCATCACGCGCCGGCGGCAGCAACGCGTCAAGAATGCGCTCTTCCGCCTGCTCTTCAGCACGGAACTTCACTTTTTCCATCGCTTGCTGATGCGTCATCTTCACTGCCACGTCCGTCAGGTCGCGAATGATGGTTTCAACTTCTTTACCCACATAGCCCACTTCGGTGAACTTGGTGGCTTCGACTTTAATGAACGGCGCATTGGCCAGTTTCGCCAAACGGCGCGCAATCTCGGTTTTACCGACGCCGGTTGGGCCGATCATCAGAATGTTTTTCGGCGTGACTTCAACACGCAAGCTTTCTTCCAGCTGCATGCGACGCCAGCGGTTACGCAGCGCAATGGCGACCGCACGTTTGGCGTTGTCCTGACCGATGATATGACGGTTCAGTTCATGGACAATTTCACGAGGAGTCATTTCAGACATAGTGGTTTCCTTCAAATTCAGTAGCATCACACACGATTATTCGGCTGCGGCAGCAGGCAACAGTTCCGGCGGAATTTCCAGCTCTTCAATGGTGTGATGATGGTTCGTGAACACACAGATGTCGCCAGCAATCTTCAGCGCTTTTTGTGCAATTTCACGGGCGTCTAAATCGGTATTTTCCAGCAAGGCAATCGCCGCGGCTTGTGCAAAATTACCGCCGGAACCGATCGCAATCAGATCGTGTTCAGGCTGCAATACATCGCCGTTACCGGTAATGATCAGTGATGCGGTTTCATCCGCGACAGCCAAAATGGCTTCGAGGCGACGCAGTGCGCGATCGCTGCGCCAATCTTTGGCCAGCTCCACCGCCGCTTTTGTCAGGTGGCCCTGATGCATTTGCAGTTTGCTTTCAAAGCGTTCAAATAAGGTGAATGCGTCCGCTGTCCCCCCCGCGAATCCGGCCAATACTTTGTTGTTGTACAAACGACGAACTTTGCGCGCATTGCCTTTCATCACGGTATTGCCAAGCGAGACTTGTCCGTCACCTGCGATGACAACTTTGTTATTACGACGTACAGATACGATGGTAGTCACGAGGAACCCCTTTGTGCTTTTCACTATCAAGATAGTGGTTATATGAGGTTGGAAAATCAAAATTCAAGGCGGGAATCGTCAGCGCATCGTAAAAACGCCCAGCACTGAGGCCGGGCGTTTGATGACAATGGGAAACTGTTATTGCTGCTCTTTCCAAATCGCGCAAGGTTCAATCTTAGCGCGTTGCAGCTTGTGCTTATCACGCTCTGCATCGCGTTTGAATTTGTATGGGCCAAGCACCACACGGTACCAGCTGCTGTCTTCTTTCTTGCGAATTTTGCTGCTCAGGCCTTGGAAAGCAATGTCCAATTTACGCGCTTCCGCCTGCTGCATGGTTTTGTAAGCCCCACACTGCATGATGTACGGAATGTCCGAGACTTGCAGCTCTTTGGCTTTCACTTCAATCTCGCGATTGGGTAGCGATTCCACGTAGTCCCACTTCTCGGTGGGTGGTGGCGGCAAACGGTTGTTGTTTTGTGGTTGGCTGACCGGTTTTGATTTGGTCTCGACCACCACCGGTGCCGGCGGCTCAGGATCTTGATTGAGCAGATACAAGCCATAGCCAAACCCGCCGACCAACAGCATCGCCAGCAAGCCGCTGCGCCATGGTTTTCTGCGTCGAGGAGCTGATTTTTTAGGGGTCGGCTTTTTCGGACTACGACCGCGCCTTACATAATCTTTATTAGCCACTGAGAATTTCGAACGTTGACAATTTTGTCCACATGTTAAAGCAGATTCACCGCAGATAACAGCGCGGAAATGGAAGCGGCGCATCAAAATACGCCGCTGGTTGCAGGGAAATCACCGCGTTCACACGGCTTAGGCCGAGCGGGGCGGCGCTGCACTCTCGCGAATGACCAATTGGGTGTCGAGCAGACGCGAGCCCGCACGCACATCATGACCCCGCAGTAACTCAAGCATCATCAACATCGCCTGACGGCCGATCTCGTAACGCGGCTGAGAAATGGTGGTTAGCGGTGGATCGCAGTACTGCGCAAACTGAATGTCATCAAAGCCGACCACAGACAGGTCTTGCGGCACACGCATGCCCAAACGCTTGGCTTCCTGAATGGCACCAATCGCCATGGTATCGTTGTGACAGAAAATGGCTGTCGGCGGCTCTGGCAAGGCCATCAATTGGCGCACCGCTTTGGCACCCGACTCAAACGTAAAGTCACCGATGGTACTGTAGGTTGGATTGCGTGAAATCCCCGCGCGGCGCAGGGCTTGTTGATACCCTTGCTGACGGAATTGACACAACACCGCCGCTTCAGGGCCGGCAATCTGCGCGATGCGTTTGTGCCCCATCTGCGTCAGATAGTTCACCGCTTCAAAGGCAGATGTCAGGTTATCGATATGCACCGTCGGCAATTCAAGTTCTGGCGCAAACTCACACGCCATCACCATCGGTGGTAGGTTTTTCTGCTCAGGTTTGCTCACGTCAAACGGCAAATCGGTCCCCAGCAATAGCATACCGTCCGCCTGTTTGGTAAACACCAAGTTCACAAATGAGCTTTCACGTTTTTTCTGCTGACCGCTGTCACCCAGCAGTACCAGATAACCGTGTTCCATCGCGGCGTCTTCGATACCACGAATAATTTCGGTGTAATAAGGATCACAGATGTCCGGCACGATCGCGACAATGGTTTTCGATTCATTGCGACGCAGATTTCGGGCTAAAGAATTCGGTGAATAGCCAGCTTCTAAAACCGCCTCTTCAACCCGTTTACGAGTTGAGGCTGAAACTTTCTCGGGATTCATCAGAGCGCGCGAGACTGTCGCCGTCGATACGCCTGCAAGCTGGGCAACATCCTTCATTGTCGCCATGTGTAATTACCCTCTTTCTCGGTTCTTCATAGTGCGATGCACTTTTTTTATGATTATGGGATCGCTTTGAGTTGCCCTTTACTCTTCAACCACCCGGCACTCCTTTTACCGTGTCATTGAGACTGCTTTTGGCCAACTTTAAGCACACTTTATGCAGCGAAAACGATTCACTAACACAAGATTGCGAATAGTTTATTCGTTTCCGAATAGAAAGTTACGGTCTGATTAACAAATCTTACATTGCAAGTGTGACGTTAATCACGATAAGAAGGTTTTTATTTTTTGACAAAAATAACAATAAGAACAATCAACTGAGATCTTGCGGTTCAATGTCCAGTGACCAACGCACTTTACTCGCCAGCGGCAAGAGCTGAATGGCCGGTTTGGCGCTGGCGAGCAGCTTTTGCATCACTGAGCGACTCGGCGCCTGCAGCAGCAATTGCCAACGGAATTTACCCGCGCGTTTAGCCAAAGGCGCTGGCGTTGGGCCAAGCACCAGGCAACCCTGTTCACACAATGGATGCGCTTCCAACGTGTGGCGCACTTGGCGCAGAAAATCTTCCACAGGTTGCGATTGGTTGCCTTCGGCGCGAAACAGCGTCAAATAGGTATACGGCGGCAGTTGTGCCAATTTGCGCTCAGCGAGCGCAGTCTCGGCAAATTGGCTGTAGTCGTTGTGCAGTAATGCTTGCAGCAAGGTGTGCTCCGGATGGTGGGTTTGCAATACCACTTCGCCCGGTTTGCTCGCCCGCCCCGCTCGGCCTGCGACTTGAATAAACAGCTGCGCCAATCGCTCCGACGCGCGAAAATCGCTGCTATAGAGCGAGCCGTCGACATCCAGAAGCGCCACCAGCGTTACATCCGGAAAATGGTGACCTTTGGCCAGCATCTGCGTGCCAATCAGAATTTGATATTCACCGCGGCGAATCGCGCCAAGCGCTGACTCCAAGCTGCCTTTGCGACGTGTGCTGTCGCGGTCGATACGAATCGCTTTGTATTCCGGAAACAGCTCACTGAGCTGCGCTTCCAACTGCTCGGTGCCCACGCCGACGGTCACCAAATGGGTAGAACCACATCCCTGACACTGGTGAATCACCGGACGCTGAGAGCCACAATGGTGACAGCGAATTTCGCTGCTGTGTTGGTGATAGGTGTAATAGGCATCGCAGCGCTGACAGTTGGCGATCCAACCACATTCGTGGCACATCAGCGCCGGTGAAAAACCGCGGCGGTTGAGAAACAACAACACTTGATTGCCTTGCGACAAATGGCGGCGCATTTCGGCGATCAGCGGCGCCGACAGGCCACTTTCCAAGTACAGCCCTTTGACATCCAACACGCGGTTGGTGGTGGGTAGCGCTGTGCCCGCACGCTGCGTCAGTTGCAGATGATGGTATTTGCCGGTCAGCGCGTTGTGCAGCGTTTCTAATGCCGGCGTTGCCGACCCCAACACAATCGGCACCTGCTCCAAATTGGCGCGCATCACCGCCACATCACGGGCGTGATAACGTAGGCTATCTTGCTGTTTGTAGGAGGCATCGTGCTCTTCATCGACAATAATGATGCCGAGATCAGCAAACGGGGTCAGCAATGCCGAACGGGTACCAATCACGATGCCAGCCACTTTGTCGCGCGCAGCCAGCCAAGCATTGAGCCGCTCGGTGTCGTTCAAGCCGGAGTGAATCACCTCCACCGGCACGGTGAAGCGCTTGCGAAATCGGTTGATGGTTTGTGGCGTGAGGCCAATTTCCGGCACCAGCACCAACGCCTGCTTGCCCGCTTCCAACACCGGTTTGATGAGATTGAGGTAGACCTCCGTTTTGCCAGACCCGGTCACCCCATGCAGCAGATAACAGCCAAAGCCGCGCTGACTGTTGACTGACGCAATCGCGATTGCCTGCTCTTGGTTGAGTTTGGGTTTATCGACATCGGCTTCAACCACCTTGGGCCATGGGCGAAACTGCGGCTGCTTCTCCGTGACTTCAATCCAGCCTTTGTCTTGCAAAGTATTAAGCGTGGCACTGGACACCTCTTCATCGAGCATGATCTGATGCGCCACCGGGCCCGGCTCAAGCAAATGCATCACCTGCGCCTGCTTGACCGCGCGGCCAAAGCCTTGCATCAACTGATCGCGCCCACGTTCGGTCATGTACCACTCTTTACTGCTGGCAAAATCAGCCGGTTTACCTTTGCGCAGCGCACTCGGCATCGCATTGGCCAACGTGTCGCCGAGTGGATATTGATAAAACTGGCTGCACCATTGCAACAAGCGGTACAGCGTTTCTGGCCACACGGGCTGAGAATCGAGCACTGCTTTGATCGCTTTGAGCTGCTCGCGCGGAAACGCCGATTCCTGCGCCAACGCCGTCACCACACCGACCAGCGTCTGGCGGCCAAACGGCACCGACACACGGCCGCCGATGATCGGAAACAAATGGTTGGGGATCAGGTAATCAAATTGCTTATCCAGTGGTACCGGCAGGGCGACACGGGCAATACTTGGGCGCATAACAGTCCGTCAGCAGTCAAAAATGGTGAGAAATCACAGTCTACTGGATGCGGGTGGGAAATTCGACCCACAAATAGTGGCGAAAATAACGCCGAAAGCGGTTGATCCGGCGCGGGGGATTCATTAATATATCGCGCCTTGAAGATGCTTGGTCACCAAGGCTGAGTATCGAACAGTATCATTAACATTACGTGTGGTGTCCGACATTGATTCGGATAGCGACACGGCCTAAATTGAGGTTATCCCATGAAAGCTGGTATCCACCCAGAATACAAAGAAGTAACAGCGTCTTGCTCTTGCGGCAACACTTTCGTTTTCAAATCAACTCTAGGTAAAGACGCTCTGCACCTGGACGTATGTGACCAGTGCCACCCATTCTACACTGGTAAACAACGTGTTGTTGACACTGGCGGCCGTGTTGATCGCTTCAACAAGCGTTTCGGCGCGCTATCAAGCAAGAAGTAATTTCGACTTCACGCGAAGATTCAAAAAGGACGCTCCGGCGTCCTTTTTTCATGCCTGCAATTTCTCCTTACCGCGATCACAAAATAGCTGGTCTTATCAGATTAAATTAGTCAAGTTTTGTACGATTGACCCGCAATCCTGCCTAGGCAGCTTGACAGACATCTATTAGAATAATTCCCCTTTTCCAAAAACAATAAAGAGACCTCCCCTATGTCCGATGACAACCAAGAACTGACGCCGGAAGAAGCATTCCGCCAGCGTGCGCTGGATTACCATGCGTTGCCGATCCCAGGAAAAATTGCTGTTTCTCTAACGAAACCAGCAGATTCTGCTGCAGACTTAGCCCTCGCCTACAGCCCAGGCGTGGCAGAGCCCGTGCGTGAAATCGCGCAAAATGTCGACAACGTTTACAAATACACGGCCAAAGGCAATACCGTGGCAGTGATCTCAAACGGCACCGCCATTCTTGGCTTGGGTAACTTGGGCCCAATGGCATCCAAACCTGTGATGGAAGGAAAAGCCCTGCTATTCAAACGCTTTGCAGGTCTCGATTCCATCGACATCGAAGTCAAACACCGCACCATTGATGAATTCGTCGATACCGTCGCCAACATTGCCGACACCTTTGGCGGGATCAACCTCGAAGACATCAAAGCCCCAGACTGTTTTGAAATCGAGCGTCGCCTGATTGAGCGTTGTGACGTGCCCGTCTTCCACGATGACCAGCACGGCACTGCGATCGTGACCGCCGCTGGCATGCTGAACGCGATTGAACTGCAAGGCAAAAAGCTGGAAGAGTGCATCATCGTCTGCCTTGGCGCAGGCGCTGCGGCCGTGGCGTGTATGGAGCTGCTGATCAAGTGCGGCGCGATGCGTGAAAAAATCTACATGTTGGACCGCAAAGGCGTAATTCACACGCGCCGTGACGATTTGAACGAGTACAAACAGCTGTTCGCCAACAATACCGACAAACGCACATTGGAAGATGTGATTGCCGGGGCTGACCTGTTCCTTGGTGTATCAGGCCCGAACCTGCTGCCAGCCGACGCACTGAAGCTGATGGCCGACAAACCCGTAGTGTTTGCATGTTCAAACCCGGATCCAGAAATCAAACCGGAACTGGCGTACGAAGTGCGCAGCGATTTGATCATGGGCACCGGCCGCAGTGACTACCCGAACCAAGTCAACAACGTGTTGTGTTTCCCATTCATCTTCCGTGGCGCGCTGGACGTACGCGCGAGCGAGATCAACGATGAGATGAAACTGGCCGCGGTCGACGCAATTCGTCAACTGGCCAAAGAAGACGTGCCTGCAGAAGTCCTGAAAGCGGCCGGCGTTGATCACCTGGCATACGGCAACGACTACATCATTCCAAAACCAATGGACCCGCGTCTGCTGCCTCGCGTCGCCAAAGCCGTGGCTCAAGCTGCCGTGGATTCGGGCGTTGCACGCATCGACATGCCACAAGGCTACATGGAAGCGTAAACGCTCCTTGCTTCAAGTGAAGACAAAAAAACCTGGCTCATGGCCAGGTTTTTTTATGCGTGACGTACGTGTGCGCTTAGTCGTCGTAAGCTTCGAACTCGATGCCCATCGCGGTCATCAGCTCTTTCACTTCGGCAGGAATATCATCCGGACGGTCTTTACGCAGATCTTCATCCGTGGGTAGCGGCTGACCGGTGTATGCATGCAAAAACGCTTCACACAGCAGCTCACTGTTTGTTGCATGACGCAGGTTATTGATTTGGCGGCGAGTTCGTTCATCCGTCAGCACTTTCAGCACCTTAAGCGGGATCGACACAGTGATTTTTTTCACCTGCTCGCTCTTTTTCCCATGCTCCGCGTATGGACTAATATAGTCGCCATTCCAGTCTGCCATTGCGCACCTTCGTTGTTTGGATTCGAGTTAGTTTTTCAAAGTCCCCAATTTTAGCGGGATTTACTGCCATAAGCAAAGACATATAGACGTCTAGAAGTGTTGACGTCTTCTTTTTTGCCCAGTAAAGTGTGATGTTATTCAGCGGGGTGATCAGCGTCAGCATGCGTCACCGCCGACTTGGAAGCCAAAACATCGTCAATCAGGAAAGGAAACGCTCATGACCAATCGCAAGCCAGCGACCGTTGCGGTCCGCACGGGTATTGAATCGGACACGCAGTATCACGCTGTGGTTCCCCCCATTTATCTCTCGACTAACTATGGCTTTCCTGCGTTTGGTGAAGTGCCAAAATACGATTACACCCGCTCGGGGAACCCCAATCGTGGTTTGCTCGAACAAGCGCTGTCTGAACTCGAATGCGGCGCGGATGCAGTCGTCACCAACTGCGGTACTTCAGCGCTCAACCTATGGGTTTCTGCCTTCCTGACTCCGCAAGATTTAATCATTGCGCCACACGATTGTTATGGCGGCACATACCGTTTATTCAACACGCGCGCTAAAAAAGGTGACTTCAAAGTGCTGTTTGTCGATCAATCTGACGAACAGGCGCTGGCCGCGGCGATGGCCCAACACCCGAAACTGGTGCTGCTGGAAACGCCGTCTAACCCGCTGGTGCGGGTGGTCGACATCGAAAAAATCTGCCAGCAAGCCCACGCGGTCGGCGCGCTGGTGGCGGTCGACAATACCTTTTTGACACCGGTGTACCAAAAGCCCCTGACGCTCGGCGCTGACTTTGTGGTGCACTCCACCACCAAATACCTCAACGGTCACTCAGACGTGATTGGCGGCGTGATTATCAGCAAAGCGGCTCAGCATGCCGAAGAGCTGAAATGGTGGGGCAACTGCATTGGTGCAACGGGCACGCCATTTGATAGCTACATGACGCTGCGCGGCTTGCGCACGCTCGGCGCGCGGATGCGCGTGCATGAAGAAAGCTCCCAACTCATCCTCAACTACCTGCAAAGCCAATCGCTGGTGAAGGTCATTTACCACCCGAGCCTGCCAGAGCATCCGGGTCACGAGATTGCGAAAAAGCAGCAGGTCGGTTTTGGTTCCATGCTCAGTTTTGAGTTTGCGGGCTCGTTTGAACAACTGAAATATTTTGTCGGCAAACTCGACCTGTTCTCGCTGGCGGAATCACTCGGCGGCGTCGAAAGTTTGGTGTGTCACCCTGCGTCGATGACGCACCGCGCGATGGGCGAAGAAGCCCTCGCTGAAGCGGGCGTATCACAGCAACTGCTGCGTTTGTCGGTTGGTTTGGAAGATGCCTCTGACCTGATTGCCGATCTGGATCAGGCATTCAACAAAGCTAAGGAGGCCTTTTAATGACTCAGTCGCGTCAACTGCATAAATTTGGCGGTAGCAGTCTCGCAGACCCAGAATGTTATCAACGCGTGGCGCATATTCTGCAGGAATATTCTCAGCCCGACGATTTGGTGGTGGTGTCCGCTGCGGGCAAAACCACCAACCGGCTGATCGCGTTTCTCGATGCGTTGAATAAAGACGGTCGCATCGCGCATGAAACCCTGCAATCCCTGCGCGTATATCAAAGTGAACTGATTGAAGGCTTGTTAGAAAGCGATGCCGCCGATCGGTTACTGACCCAATTGAATGGTGAATTCGTCGCACTGGGCGAACTCACGGCGCCGCTGAGCACCGCGCAACAAGCGGCCGTGCTTGGTCATGGTGAAGTGTGGTCTTCTCGCCTGCTGGCGGCACTGCTGAACCAACTGCAACTCCCCGCTGCCGCGCAAGATGCGCGCGTGTTTCTGCGCGCTGAAAGTGGCACGCAACCCGAAGTGGATCGCGCCCGCTCTTACCCACTGCTCAAAGAAGTGTTGGCACAACACGCACATCATCGCGTGGTGATCACCGGCTTTATGGCGCAAAACGACGCAGGGGAAACCGTACTGCTCGGGCGCAATGGCTCCGATTACTCGGCAACGGTGATTGGCGCACTGGCGGAAGTCGACCGCGTGACGATTTGGAGCGATGTGGCGGGCGTCTACAGCGCCGACCCGCGTTTGGTCAGCGATGCCTGCCTGCTGCCACTGCTGCGTTTGGATGAAGCCAACGAACTGGCACGCTTGGCAGCCCCTGTATTACACAGCCGCACGTTGCAACCCGTCGCCCAAAGTGCGATGGATCTCAGCTTACGTTGCAGCTACCAGCCGGAATCCGGTTCTACGCGCATTGAACGCGTGCTGGCCTCTGGCCGCGGCGCCAAAATCATCACCTCGCTTGACGACGTGCAGCTGATCGAATTGGCATTTGCACACGGCCACACCGTTCAGCGCGCGCAACACGAAGTGCTGGAAAAACTCAAACGTGCGCAGCTTGAACCGTTGGCATTTGAAGTACAAGCCGACCAACACCACATGCGCTTGGCCTACACCGCTGAAATCGCCTCCGGCGCACTGAGCTTGCTACACGATTTGGCCATTGAGGCCGAAATCAAACTCAAAGATGGCTACGCGATGGTCGGCGCGGTCGGCGCAGGCGTCACCAAGAATGCGCACCACAGCTACGGTTTCTTCCAACAACTCAAAGCCTCGCCGGTGGAATTTGTGTGCGAAGCAGAATCGGGCTTGAGTTTGGTGGCCGTACTGCGTCAAACCGACGTTGAGCCGTTAGTCACCGGTTTGCACACGCAACTGTTTCAGGCGCAAAAACGCGTGGCACTGGCGCTGTGTGGCAAGGGCAACATCGGCTCAAGCTGGCTCAAACTGTTTGCTGAACAAAAAGATGAGCTGGAAAAACGCCACGGCATGAACTTCGAATTGGTCGCCGTCATTGACAGCCAAACTTACTGGTTCAACCCACAAGGCATCGATGCAGCCAACGTGTTGGCGCATTACAGCGATGAAGCGCTGCCAAACGATGGTCAGCAGTGGCTCAAGCAACTGGGCAACATTCAAGGCTTTGATGAAGTCGTGGTGTTGGATGTCACCGCCAGCCAAGAGTTGGCCGATCGCTATCTGGACATCGCAGAGCACGGCATGCACCTGATTTCCGCCAACAAGGTGGCTGGTTCAGCTGCGGGCGATTATTACCAGCAAGTCAAAGACGCGTTTGCCAAAATCAGCCGCCATTGGTTGTACAACGCGACCGTCGGCGCCGGCTTGCCCATCAACCACACTGTGCGCGATTTGCGTGAAAGTGGCGATGAAATCACCGCGCTATCGGGAATTTTCTCGGGCACGCTGTCGTGGCTGTTCCAGCAATACGACGGCCAAGTGCCGTTCAGTGAATTGGTCGATTTGGCGTGGCAACAAGGCTTAACCGAACCCGACCCGCGTTGTGATTTGGATGGCTCAGACGTCATGCGCAAACTGGTCATTCTGGCGCGCGAATCTGGGCTGGACATCGAACCGCAAAGCGTCCGCGTGGAATCACTGGTGCCTGAAGAGCTGCGCGCGTTGTCGCTGGATGACTTCCTCGACAAAAGCCAGTTGCTCAACGAACGCTTGGCGGAACGTCTGGCCAAGGCGCAGCGCCAAGACAAAGTGTTGCGTTATGTGGCCCGCCTCGAGAAAAATGGCAAAGCCACCGTCGGTGTGGAGGCCCTCGACAAAGAGCATGCGCTGGCGAATTTGCTGCCGTGTGACAACATCTTTGCCATCGAAAGCAAATGGTATCGCGACAACCCGTTGGTGATTCGAGGCCCGGGCGCCGGGCGAGAAGTGACGGCCGGCGCGATTCAGTCCGACCTCAACTTGCTCGCAGGTCTGCTGTAAACATGATAAAGCTCGTCAAAATGGCGAGCTTTTTGTTGTTTATTCTGTTATTAATTTCAAGGACAGAACAATTGTCGAACAGGATGGGAATGGCCGTGAATCACCGCTAACGTGCTGATAACGGTGTTGAATTCCCCTCACGATCAACATGAAAAATATTCATAATGGCAAGGTTGACATTAAAATGCATTCAAGACATTCTGTAGCCATATAGACGTCTAAACGTCAATCTTAACAGTGTTCGCGTTGTGGCATGAAGCCACAGGGAGAGAAAAAAATGGGATATACGCACGCCAGTCATATTGACGCACTAAACCAGAATATTGCTGATCTTTCAGACATCAACGTTTCGTTTGAATTTTTCCCGCCGAGCACTGCGCAAATGGAAGAAACGCTGTGGAACTCGGTGCATCGTCTCAAAACCCTGAAACCGAAATTTGTCTCGGTCACTTACGGCGCGAACTCCGGCGAACGTGATCGCACCCACTCGATCATCAAAGCCATCAAAGACCAAACCGGCCTGATTGCCGCGCCGCACCTGACCTGTATCGATGCCAGCCGCGAAGAACTAATTCAGATTGCCGACGATTACTGGCACAACGGGATTCAAAACATCGTCGCCCTGCGTGGTGACATTCCACCGGGCGGTGGCAAGCCAGACATGTACGCTTCGGACTTGGTGACGCTGCTGAAATCACGTCACGATTTCGACATCTCCGTCGCGGCTTTTCCGGAAGTCCACCCGGAAGCCAAAAGCGCCCAAGCAGACCTTCTGAACCTGAGACGAAAAGTAGATGCGGGGGCCAACCGTGCCATCACGCAGTTCTTCTTTGATGTCGAAAGCTACCTGCGTTTTCGTGACCGCTGTGTGGCGGCGGGAATTGATGTGGAAATCGTCCCGGGCATTTTGCCGGTCTCCAACTTCAAGCAGGCCTCGCGTTTTGCGGCGCAGAACCACGTCAAAGTACCGAGCTGGATGGCGAAGCAATTTGATGGGCTGGATGACGATCCAGTGACACGTCAGCTGGTCGGTGCCAGCCAAGCGATTGACATGGTGCGCATCTTGTCACGCGAGGGCGTGAAAGACTTTCACTTCTACACCCTCAACCGCGCGGAAATGACTTACGCGCTCTGCCACACGCTGGGTGTTCGTCCAAGCTTGTAAGCGACGATGAGACACAAAAAAACGCCGACAACTGTCGGCGTTTTTTATCAATTCGATATTGCGGCAAATCGCGGCAATCGGTTGATTATTCCACGTCGTCCATTTTGCCCAGCAGGTTGCGAATACGCTCTTGCCATGCAGTGTGTTCTTGTTGAATTTGTTGAGAACGTTGCTCTAGTGCTTCACGGCTCGCTTTCAGCTCGTTCGCTTCTTCGACCAGTTTCACTTTCTCTTCTTTCAGCTCTTCAACTTCCATTTGCAGTAATGCGATTGTATCAACCGCGGTTTGGATTTTTGCTTCTAGTTGTTCTAGTACTTCAAAAGACATGGTACTTACCCTTTCTTGATTCGGTTGCGGTGAACTCACTTCACTAATCGTTCCATTCTACTCAGCCAAGCGCAGAGAAACACTCACTATATTCGATATTTTGCGCTATTCGGTTAAAAAAACGGCGCAAATTGACTTCCCGCTTACTTTCGTGACGCGCAGGGGGAAACAAAGCCTGAAAAATCAGGCTATCGTAACGACTTTTGATCGAGTGCAAGTCTCGTGAGTGTCAAAAAGCAAACGTTTCCTTTCGAATATGCTAAGATCCGCCGCAAATCATTCCCCCTATTACTGATCCTTGGTTTGGAGTAAGCATGAAACGCGAATTGGCAATGGCTTTTTCACGCGTCACAGAAGGCGCGGCATTGGCTGGATATAAATGGCTTGGCCGTGGCGACAAAAACGCCGCAGATGGCGCGGCAGTAGAAGTGATGCGCACCCTATTAAACAAAACCGAAATCAAGGGTGAGATCGTCATCGGTGAAGGTGAGATCGACGAAGCGCCAATGCTGTACATCGGTGAGCACGTGGGTGTGGGCGGCGACGAAGTGGACATTGCCGTCGACCCGATTGAAGGCACGCGCATGACAGCCATGGGTCAATCCAACGCGCTGGCCGTGCTGGCCGCCGGCGAGAAAGGCAGCTTCCTCAAAGCGCCGGACATGTACATGGAAAAATTGGTGGTCGGCCCAGGCGCGAAAGGCTGTATCGACCTCAACAAACCGCTGAAAGAAAACTTGGAAAATGTGGCCGCCGCGCTGGGTAAATCCCTGAACAATTTGACCGTGATTACGCTGGCAAAACCGCGTCATGAAGCGATGATTGTCGAAATGCAACAGCTCGGTGTGCGCGTGTTCGCGGTGCCAGACGGCGACGTGGCCGCCTCAATTCTGACCTGCATGCCCGACAGCGAAGTGGACATGATGTACTGTGTGGGCGGCGCGCCGGAAGGGGTGGTGTCTGCCGCGGTGATTCGCGCGCTCGATGGCGACATGAACGGCCGTTTGCTGCCCCGTCATAAAGTCAAAGGGGAAACCGAAGACAACCGCATCTGGGGCGCTCGTGAGCTCGAACGTTGCGAACAGATGGGTGTGACCGCGGAAGTGGTGTTGAAACTCGAAGACATGGCGCGCAGCGATAATGTCATCTTCGCCGCCACCGGCATCACCAAAGGCGATTTGCTGGAAGGCATTACCCGCCAAGGCAACATCGCGACCACCGAAACCTTGCTGATTCGTGGCCGCTGCCGCACCATTCGCCGCATCAAGTCGATTCACTATCTGGAGCGTAAAGATCCAGAAGTACGCGAATTCATTCTTTAATCGCGAGCAACAAAAAAGACCGCCAAGGCGGTCTTTTTTTTCGAACTAATTGCAGGTTAAGCGCTTAGAACAGCTCTTCAGCCACCTGGAACAGATCTTTACGTACTGGACGTTTCATGTTTTCAATCGCGTCGATGATGTCGTGGTGAACCAGTTGCTCTTTTTGAATGCCCACACAACGGCCACCGTGACCTTCCATCAATAGATGAACGGCGTAGTTACCCATGCGAGACGCAAGCACGCGGTCAAACGCAGTTGGTTTACCACCCCGTTGAATGTGGCCCAAGATCGTCGCACGAGTCTCACGACCCGTCGCTTTTTCGATCTCTTTCGCCAGTTGGTTCGCATCCATCATCAGTTCAGTCAGCGCGATGATCGCGTGTTTCTTACCTTTCTTGATGCCGTCTTGAATATTAGAAATCAGCTGTTCCATATCCAAACCCGTTTCAGGCGTGATGATGTACTCACAGCCGCCTGCGATCGCAGACATCAGCGTCAAGTCACCGCAGTGACGACCCATGATTTCAACGATCGAAATACGTTGGTGAGAAGAAGACGTGTCACGCAGACGGTCAATCGCTTCGATCACGGTGTTCAGTGCAGTCAGGTAACCGATGGTGTAATCCGTGCCCGCGATGTCGTTGTCGATGGTACCTGGCAGACCGATACATGGGTAACCCATTTCAGTCAGTTTCTTCGCACCCATGTACGAACCGTCACCGCCGATCACAACCAATGCATCGATGCCGTGTGTTTTCAGGTTTTCGATCGCTTTTTCACGCACTGCTTCTTCACGGAACTGCGGGAAACGCGCAGAACCCAGGAATGTACCACCACGGTTAATCACATCAGACACGCTTGAACGGTCTAGCTGCTTGATACGACCTTCGTACAGGCCTTGATAGCCATCGTAGATGCCGAATACTTCAAGACCTGCGCCCAACGCCGTACGAACCACGCCGCGAATCGCAGCATTCATGCCTGGGGCGTCGCCGCCACTTGTCAAAATACCGATCTTCTTAATCATGCTCACCCTCGATTTTTGGGAACTTAATATAATATTTTTCGCGCCGCCCGCCCTGGATTGGCAGGCAGCAAAAGCATTCTATATCTGTGCGTTATGTTACATTTCCTAATTAGGAATACTACTGTTATTTGCACGAAATTCTGTAAGTTTGCTACTTATGTAAGAGTATTACAGTTTCGACCCACAGCGTTGTTGATTCACATCAGGATCAGGTTTTTTAGTTCAATTGGGGAAAAGATAGCCAACCTCGACCACTTTTGCCTCACCACCCTTGGAATTTTTGCTTTCGCTCTGGACCGAAGACCACAGAATACGGATCCTGATGGATTAAAACATCGGCACCGGGAAAAGTTTTGCGCAGCTTCGCTTCCACAATATCCGAGATGCGATGTGCTTCAATTAACGGAATGTTGTCATCCAATTCCAAATGCAGCTGAATGAAACGCACCGGGCCGGACATGCGTGTGCGCAGTTGATGCACGCCCATCACCCCATCAACCGAAAGCGACAAGGTGCGAATCTGCATCAGCTCATCATCAGGCAATTTGCGATCCAGCAGCGTTTGGACTGCGCCATGCGCCATGCGATAAGCGCTGTAGAGAATGTACACCCCAATCCCGACCGCAAACACCGCATCGGCCTGTTTGATGCCAAACCAACTCAGTCCGAGCGCCACCATGATTGCGCCGTTCATAAATAAATCGGACTGATAATGCAGTGAGTCGGCCGCGATGGCCTGACTGCCAGTTTTCTGCACCACGTGGCGCTGGAACATCACCAAGGCAAACGTCACCACCATGGCAAACCCACTGACGTAAATCCCGTACTCTGGCGATTGCAATTCATGGGGGCGGAAGAAACGGTCAATGCCGTTGAGGATCAAAAAGCAAGCAGAGCCGGAGATGAACATCGCTTGCGCCAGCGCCGCCAAGGATTCCGCTTTGCCGTGACCAAAGGTGTGTTCTCGGTCTGCCGGTTGCAGCGAATAGCGCACCACAATTAAGTTGACCACTGACGCGGCGATGTCGAGCAGCGAGTCAATGAGCGACGCCAGCAAGCTGACCGAGCCGGTCACCCACCACGCGGCGATTTTCACGATCAGCAGCAACGTGGCGACTGTGGTCGCGGTCCAAGCGGCGAGGGTCACCAATCTGGCGTATTCCTGTTTCATAGTCTGTTATCCATGCAAATCAATGACGTAATTATACGCAAAAGGCTGTTTGATGTGCGTTAAATCTCATCCGATATCCAGTCAAAAAACGTAAAAAAGGCAGCCGAAGCTGCCTAAAATGCGAGTCACCATTATTCACCAGCTGGTGGCGCAGGTGGCATCATGCGTTGACCTTTTGGTCCCTTGCCATCGTGATGACCGCCACGAGGGCCGTGTTCCCAACATTGATCCATGCGCTCTTGTTGCAGGGTCTGGAACTGCGCTTTTTGCGCTGGCGTTAACACGCTCAGCATGTGATGACGTTTTTCCATCATCTGTACGCGACGTTCCACTTGCATATCGACCATCTGTTTCGCCAGCTCAGTCGCTTGCGCTTTATCGAAGTTAGGCGCCAGCATCAGCGCACGTTCTTTGTCACGCATCGCCTTCATCTGTTCAGACGGCCCCGCCTGACGTTTTTGTTGCATCTGCGCACGGCCATCTTCACGCATCTGACGCAGTTGAGCCTGCTGCTCAGCGCTTAGATTCAGCTGTTTGAAAATCCCACGCTCACCACGTGGACCGCACATCTCATCGTCAGGACCTTTGTTTTTGCCGCCAGCTGCCAGCACACTCGCTGAACCCAGCACCATCGGTAGAACCACAGCGGTAAGCATCAATTTTTTCGCCATTTTCATCATCATATCCTCAATCGTTGCATTCTGACTTACGGGCTGCCCTTGCAGCGCTTGAGTGTAGAATACGACTTGCTAAGTAAAGTGGTGTTTAGGCAGCGTAAAGAATCGTAAAGAGTGCAATTAGCGCTAATTGCGCGCAAACTTTCACAGTAAACTACAGAGAATCCCCCGATGTTTAAGAGGCAGATATGGCGCACATTCTTCTTATTGATGACGACACCGAACTCACTGGTCTACTGAAAGAGGTCTTGAGCTACGAAGGCTTTGAGGTCTCCGAAGCGAACGATGGTGAAGCTGGCTTACACGCCGTCAACGACAGCGTGGATCTGATTCTGCTTGATGTGATGATGCCCAAACTCAATGGCATGGAAACGCTGAAAAAGTTGCGTGAGAAATGGCAAACGCCGGTCTTGATGCTGACCGCCAAAGGCGAAGAGATTGACCGCGTGATTGGCCTAGAACTGGGCGCCGACGATTATCTGCCAAAACCGTTCAGCGACCGCGAGTTGCTGGCGCGCATTCGCGCCATTTTGCGCCGCACGGGCAACCACACGCAAAGCAAGCCAACCGATATGATTGAGTGTCAGGATTTACAACTGTATCCGGGCAAGCAGGAAGCGTATTGCCAAGGGCAATTGCTCGATCTCACCACCACCGAATTTGCCCTGCTGACCCACTTTGTGCAAAACCCGGGCGAAACCCTGACCAAAGAGATGTTGAGCCTCGATGTGCTAGGGAAACGACTGGCGGCATTTGACCGTGCGATTGATATGCATGTGTCGAACCTGCGTAAAAAACTCCCGGAACGCAGTGATGGCAAACCCCGCATTAAAACACTGCGCGGCCGCGGTTACTTGATGATTGTGGAGGATTAATGCGTCTACCGAAGATCAATAGCCTCTACGGCCGCATCTTTGCCATCTTCTGGTTCACCATGATGTTGGTGTTGGTCGCCGTCTTGACGCTGCCGCACCTCGATCCGCGAAAAACGCGCGACATTCCGCCCGAAGGTTACCAACGCCTGCTGGAATACCGCAACGCGATTGAAAACCGCTTTGGGCGCGAAGAAAACTTAGCGCGCATTCTGATGCGGCTGGAAGAGAATGGCGGACACAAAAATGAAGAACGCTCGCGTTTCTTCCTGACTGATCTCGACGGCAACATTCTCACCACCAAAAAACATGCGGATTTCAAACTCAAAGCGCTGCAAAACTTTACCACCAGCATTGAATCGATTGAAAAACCGCAGCAGCGTTTGTATGGCCGCTACATGATTGCCGGCCCCCTGCCAATCCAACTTGCGCAGCGCGATTTGCTGCTTTACGTCGGTTTGCGTTGGGATGAGCCGCCACCGTTTTTATTGCGTCTGTTTGACCGCCCGCTGCAACTGCTGCTGGCCGTCATGGTGGTCAGCACGCCTTTGCTGTTGTGGCTGGCATGGGCCCTGAGTAAACCGGCACAACGTTTGGCATTGGCAGCCCAACGCGTCGCGCGCGGCGAATTTGTGGTCGACCCCAGTTTGGAAAAAGGCACCACCGAGTTTCGCCAAGCCGGACGCAGTTTCAACCAGATGGTCGAAGCGGTGAATCAGATGATTTCTGGCCAGCAGCGCCTGCTGTCCGACATCTCGCACGAACTCCGTTCGCCCTTAACCCGTCTGCGTATGGCCAGCGCATTAGCGACCCGCAAACAGGGCTCCAGCAGCGAGCTGGAACGCATCGACACCGAAGCGCAGCGCCTTGAACGCATGATTGGCGAACTGCTCGAAGTGTCGCGCATGCAGATCAACAGCCACTTGAGCCGCGAAGTGCAGCCGCTGAGCAGCTTGTGGGAAGAACTCTTGTGCGACGCGCAGTTTGAAGCCGAACAAATGCACAAAACCCTGACGCAGGATCCGATCCCAGAATGCAACATTTCCGGCAACCCCACCTTGCTGATGAGCGCGCTGGAAAACATCGTACGCAACGCCATTCATTATGGGCAGGACAAAATTGAAGTGCACTTTGCTGCCACGACACAGCAACTGACCGTCACCGTTGAAGACAACGGCGAAGGCGTGCCCGACAGCGAACTGGCTGAAATTTTCCGCCCCTTCTATCGCGTGTCAACTGCGCGCGATCGCCACAGCGGCGGCACGGGATTGGGGCTAGCGATCACCGAAAGTGCGATTCGCCAACACAGCGGCCAAATCACCGCCAGCCGCAGCCAGCTTGGCGGCTTGAAAGTGCAGTTTACGCTGCCCTTGGATGCGTAACGAAAGACCTTACAAAAGACATAGTTGATAATGAGATTGATTATCAGTAACGTTAAGTCAATCAAACGGAGGATCAACTATGTCTCATATTTTCCCAGAGTTGCCATACGCCTACGATGCACTGGAACCGTACATCGACGCGAAAACCATGGAAGTCCATTACAGTAAGCACCACCGGACTTACTACGACAAATTCATCACGGCCCTCAAAGGCACCGCACACGAACACACCCCGCTCCCGGAATTGTTTGCCCAAATCTCCACCCTGCCCCCCGCCCTGCGCAACAATGGCGGCGGCTACTACAACCACATTCTGTACTGGAACTGCATGGCGCCCCACGGCGGCGGTGAACCCCAAGGGGAGCTTGGCGAAGCCATTCGCGCCACCTTTGGCAGTTTTGAGGCGTTCAAAGAACAGTTTGCCCAAGCGGCGGTCAACACCTTCGGGTCGGGCTTTGCCTGGTTAGTGGTGAATGAGGGCGCCCTGCACATCAGCGCCACCAGCAATCAGGATAACCCGCTGATGGATGTCGCCAGCGTGCGCGGTGAACCGATTCTGGCACTGGATGTGTGGGAACACGCCTATTACATCAGCTACCAAAACCGCCGCCCGGAATACATTGATGCGTGGTGGCATGTGGTTGACTGGGAAGCGGTGGGCGAAAACTACGCGGTCGCCAAAGCGCTCTCGGCCTAAGCGGCGTCCGTCCCTTGCTCGCATCTTGCCGTGACTTGGGTATATACTCCGTCGCTCAGCAAGAGAGGAATGAACGCGTCATGTTTGATATCGCCCTGTATGAACCCGAGATTGCGCCGAACACCGGCAACATCATTCGTTTGTGTGCCAACTGCGGTGCCAACCTGCATCTGATTGAGCCGCTGGGGTTTGATCTCGAAGAGAAGAAAGTGCGCCGTGCCGGGCTGGATTATCACGATCTGGCGCGCGTGACTCGCCACAAAGATTATCAGGCGTTCATCGCATTTCTGGAAGCGCGGGGCGATTACCGCATTTTTGCCTGCACCACCAAAACCACCGGCCATCATGTCGATGCGCAGTTCCAACGCGGTGATGTGTTACTGTTTGGCCCGGAAACCCGTGGCTTGCCCGCAGACCTGATTGAAAGCCTGCCGATGGCGCAGCGCATTCGCATTCCAATGATGCCTGAAGCACGCAGCCTGAATTTGTCCAACGCGGTGGCGATCATCGCGTTTGAAGCGTGGCGTCAAATGGGGTTTGAAGGCGCACGTTAAATCGCGCGAAACAAGGCATCCAACCCGCTCATGAACACCGAATCATCGGCAATAAAAAAGCTCTCCCATGGAGAGCTTTTTCGTTATAGGAAGCTGGTTTACGGACGATTGAGTTTGTCCTGATCATCCTGCTTGCGCTCAAATTCACCATCAAATGTTTGGCCGTGATGCGACGACGAGTGCGTCTCGCCATCACGCTCAAAGTGACTGGACTGAAATCCGGATGCCATAGGGGTCACCACCATTTTGCTCATCAGGGAGTGCGCCAGCTTGGCACGAGGCGCGGGCAGCAGAATCACCATGCCGAGCACATCGGTCATAAACCCCGGCACCACCAGCAACACGCCAGCCATCGCCAACAATACGCCTTCCACTATCTGCTGCGCTGGCATCTCGCCGCGCTGCATACGTTGCTGCACCGTCATCAAGGTATTGAGTCCTTGGCTGCGCACCAGCGACGCGCCGACAAACGCAGTGATCAACACCAACGCAATCGTCGGCCACAGCCCCAGCACGCCACCCACCTGAATAAACAGGCCGATTTCGATCACTGGCACTGCAATAAATAAAATCAGTAGTATCGGAAACACAGTCCCTCCTTATTATCGGCTACAACCTTAGCGCCAAGCGCTAGGCACTTCAAGCGCTCAACACGAGGCAAAAATGTAGCGAATTATTGCCTGAGAGGAAAATTTCTCTGAATGAAAATCAAGTGGATAGCTCGAAACGCCCGAATTCACTGGCCTCAGCGTTGGCAAATTAGCAAAGGCTCAACTACCTTTTAAACACAGATTTCACTCAACATGTATCATAATGAAACGGGTTGCCAATACGCTAAAAAAAACGGTGATTCTGTGGCTAGGGCTGTCGTTGATTCCGCTGGGCTACTATTACCATTTATCTGACAAAGCGCATCAGTTCTTGCTCGACCGATTGGAAGTGCAGGGTTTGCAGTTCCTGTCGTTTGTCGATGCCAAGGCCAGCCGCACGCACGCCCAAATTCAAAAATCCTTTTATGAAATGAGCCACTCCCCACTGCTGTTGGATTTCGCGCTCAGCAACAACCCACAATACCGGGGCTACCTCGAAAGCCAGTGGTATCTCACCTCATTTAATTCCGGTTTGTTTTACCAATTACGCTATTTAGACCAAGCCGGTACCGAGGTGATTCGAGTCGATTACACGCCGCAGATGACCCACCCGTTTATCGTCCCCATCAGCCAACTGCAAGAGAAAGGACATCGTGACTATTTCCATTACGCGCAGCAATTAACCCCCGGCGAACAAGGCTACTTCGGCATCGATTTGGAATACGAACATGGCCTGCCGGTGATCCCCTATAAACCCGGTTTTCGCATTCTCTATCCGATTGACACACTGGCGGGGCGGCAAGGCTATTTCATTGCCAACCTCGACGTAATGGAGGTGATTCATCAAATCACGGAGAACACACAGAACCTGTCGATCGACTTTGTCGACGCACAGGGATATTTCATTGTCAGCAGTGACGACAACAAACTATTTGGTGATTTAATTCAAACACGCGCATTCAACAACCTGCCACGCGAGTACCCCGACGTGTGGCGCGCAATTCAGCAGCATCCCAATCAACGCGGCACCTTGTTGACCCAAGATGGTTTTTTCATTTACCAACCCTTTGAAAATCAACTCTTTGGATCCGTTGGCGGGTTAACGATGCTGACGCATTACGATCCCGCCACCTTGCAACAGATCTTTCAAACCCGCGATGAGCAAATTCGATCCGATGCGATCACCATCTGGTTGTGTTTGGGCTTAGCATCTGTGGTGCTGGGCATGTTGTGGGAAGCGTTTCACATGGTGCGCATGGATCAAACCTACGCTCAGTTTGTGATGGACAATGGCGTCGCCATCGCATTTGCCAATCGCGAGCACCGCATTTTGCGCGCCAATGCTCGCTTTAGCGAGCTGGTGGGCATTGATCTGCACCTGCTGCATGGGCGCAGTGTGTTGGACATTCTCCCCTCGCGCCACAAGCAGAAATTGATGCTCAATCAACTGGCGCAACAAGGCGAATGGAAAGGTCAATACAGCCTGCAAGATCCCGATGGTCACGAGGTGATGTGTAAAACAGAAGTGCGGGCATTGGCGGGGAAAATCGCCAAAGTGCAGTACTACGTGTACTCATTTACCGACATCTCCGAACATTACAATGCGATTGTCGAACTCAAAGAACGCAGCGAACGCGACCCCGCCACCTCGCTGTGGAACAAGAAGAAATTCGAGCACACCTTGCAGTATTACGCGCGCCTGAAACAGCGTTACCCCAATCAACCGCCCACCTGCCTCGCCATCATCGATATCGATTCATTCAAAGCGATCAACGACTCGCTCGGCCACACCGTCGGTGACGAAGTGATCTTGTATGTCGCGATTCAATTGCAATCACTGCTGCGTGATACCGACTTCATCGCGCGCATCGGCGGTGATGAGTTTGCAGTAATCATTCAGCACACGGATATTCACCAAGCGGTGAAGCTGATGCAGCGCGTCTGCACCGCCATTTCGTCGTGGCCACAGCACAAAGTCACGGTCAGTGTCGGCGTTGCCGAAGTGACCGCCGAAGCCCCGCAAACCTGCACCAATGCCGACAAAGCCATGTACCGCTCCAAGCGCAAAGGCAAAAATTGCGTCTCGGCACATGGTTTTGAAAATTTGACGGTAGTTGAGTCACATCGCGTGTAATTCTTTTCTGAAAATTGAACTAAAAAGTGATCCAGTTCCTATTTTTTAAATACTACTCAAGTATTATGTGCCACAGAAGTCAGGACGGATTTTCCAGCCAATAATTCTGATGAATGGATTCTTAAGGCAGAAATGGCTAAGCATTTTAAATCTAATCAGAATAATTATCTTAAGGATCCTGTTATGGCTACCCTATCTGATGCTCCAATGACATCCACCACAGCCACTCGCATCGAAGAAGATCTATTAGGTCAACGTCACGTACCGGCCGACGCTTACTACGGCATTCACACCCTGCGCGCAATGGAAAACTTTAACATCTCGAATGTCACCATTTCAGATGTACCAGAGTTAGTGCGCGGTATGGTGATGACCAAAAAAGCAGCTGCACTCGCAAACAAAGAACTGAGCGTAATTCCTAAGGATGTGGCGAATTACATCATTCAAGCGTGTGACTTGATTCTGGAAACTGGCAAATGTATGGACCAGTTCCCTTCAGACGTCTTCCAAGGCGGCGCAGGCACTTCTGTGAACATGAATGCGAACGAAGTGATTGCAAACGTTGCGCTTGAGCTCATGGGCAAAGAAAAAGGTCAATACGAGTTCGTGAACCCGAATGACCATGTGAACAAGAGCCAATCCACCAACTGTGCATACCCAACCGGTTTCCGTATTGCGGTATACAACAGCGTGCTGAAACTGATTGACGCGATTGAATACCTCAAAGGCGCATTCGAACTGAAAAGCGTTGAGTTCAAAACTATCCTGAAAATGGGTCGTACTCAGCTTCAAGACGCAGTTCCAATGACTGTTGGCCAAGAATTCCACGCTTGGGCAGTAACACTGAACGAAGAAATTCGTGCCCTGCAATACACCTCAAAACTGTTGCTTGAAGTGAACATCGGTGCAACTGCGATCGGTACGGGTCTGAACGCGGCACCAGGTTACCAAGCGGCTGCCATCAAACACTTGGCTGAAGTGACTGGCCTTGAAGTGGTTCCAGCAGAAGACTTGATCGAAGCAACATCTGACTGTGGTGCGTACGTGATGACTCACGGTGCACTGAAACGCCTTGCGGTGAAACTGTCTAAAATCTGTAACGACCTACGTCTGCTGTCTTCTGGCCCACGTGCAGGTCTGAACGAACTGAACCTACCTGAGCTTCAAGCAGGTTCTTCTATCATGCCAGCAAAAGTAAACCCAGTTGTGCCAGAAGTGGTCAACCAAGTGTGCTTTAAAGTGCTTGGTAACGACAACACGGTATCGTTCGCAGCCGAAGGCGGTCAGCTACAGCTGAACGTGATGGAACCTGTGATCGGTCAAGCGATGTTTGAATCCATTTCACTGCTGTCTAACGCGTGTGTGAACCTGCGTGACAAATGTATCGATGGCATCACAGTGAACAAAGAAATCTGTGAAGGCTACGTGTTCAACTCAATCGGTATCGTCACTTACCTGAACCCATACATTGGCCACCATGAAGGTGACATCGTGGGTAAAATCTGTGCTGAAACCGGTAAGAGCGTACGCGAAGTTGTGCTTGAGCGCGGCCTACTGACTGAAGAAGAATTGGATGACATCTTCTCAGTAGAAAACCTGATGCACCCACAATACAAAGCAAAACGCTACGAATAAGCACTTCTCGATCAGGCCCCTTTCCGGGGCCTGTTTTGTTCGTATTTTTGGTGATACGCAACGGACCTGCTCCAACCGCCCCTGTTTTAATTATCTGAGGATTTATCCCCCTGAGTTCTCAGATAATTAAATTAATAATATTAAACGAGGTATCACTATGGTTTGGGTTGAACTGTTAGTTGTTCTGCTCTTTATCTTTTTGGGAGCACGTATCGGCGGTATCGGGATCGGTTTTGCCGGTGGCGCTGGTGTCATTGTCCTGTCTCTTGTTCTGGGCGTTCCGACCAGTCAAGCTTTCATTCCTGTCGACGTAATTCTGATCATCATGTCCGTGATCACAGCGATTGCTGCCATGCAGGTTGCTGGTGGGATGGATTGGCTTGTACAGATCGCGGAAAACTTTTTACGTAAACACCCTGAACGCATCACCTTCTACGCCCCAATCGTGACATTCTTCATGACACTGATGGCGGGTACTGGCCACACTGCATTCTCAACACTACCTGTGATTGCTGAAGTGGCGAAAGGCCAAGGCGTACGCCCATCACGTCCGCTGTCTATCGCGGTGGTCGCCTCACAAATCGCGATCACCGCCTCGCCAATTTCTGCTGCCGTAGTCGCTTTTGCCGCGATGCTGGTACCGTTTGGCGTGGACTACTTAACCCTGCTGGCCATCTGTATTCCAACCACATTCGCGGCCTGTATGGTCGGTGCGTTTGTGGCAAACTTCATGGGTTGTGAGCTGAAAGACGATCCGGTTTACCAAGAAAACCTCGCCAAAGGTTTGGTGAAACTAGACAACGACCACAAGCGTGAAATTCTACCAACGGCCAAACCAGCAACTTACATCTTCCTTGCTGCGATTGCGTTTGTGGTGTGTTACGCCGCTGCAATTTCGTCTTCTGTCGGTTTGATTGAAAACCCTGCGCTTGGCCGTAACGAAGCGATCATGACTGTGATGCTTGCCGCTGCGGCAGCCATCGTGATGGTGACCAAAATCGACGCGTCTAAAATTGCATCCGCTGCCACCTTCCGCTCTGGTATGACCGCATGTGTGTGCGTTCTGGGTGTGGCATGGTTAGGTTCAACCTTTGTGAACGCGCACGTAGATGGCATCAAAGAAGTGGCTGGCGCCCTGTTGGCAGACTACCCATGGATGCTGGCATTGGTGCTGTTCTTTGCGTCGATGCTGCTGTACTCACAAGGGGCAACCACGGTTGCCCTGATGCCTGCCGCATTGGCGATTGGTGTGGCACCGCTGACTGCAGTTGCATCTTTTGCAGCCGTGAGCGCGCTGTTTGTACTGCCAACTTACCCAACCCTGTTGGCGGCAGTCGAAATGGATGACACCGGTTCAACTCGCATTGGTAAATATGTGTTTAACCACGCATTCTTTATTCCAGGCGTGGTGACCATTGCATCGGCAGTGGCCTTTGGCTTCCTGTTCGGTGGCCTGTTCATCTAGAGAATAAAGTGCAATCAAGGGGAGCTTCGGCTCCCTTTTTTTATGACTCAAGACTGCCCGCGCGACCCGCCTCTTTTTACGCCACCATCGGTTGCCTATCGAATCCACGAATCGGTGCGCTCAAGCGACTTGATTTAAATCAAGCATTAGTGCAAAAGTTATTTTTTACCCGCTGAATTTTCAACTGAATAAAATTCCCCTGTTTGAAATAGACGAAATAAAATATCGCTTATATTCGCGAACAACCTGAATTAATCAAGAATAGAATTCCATTATTTATACACAATTACCCTGACTTATTTTGAGTCTAATTTCGGCCACGAATCACCACTCAATAATTTGTGAACCACCGCTAAGATAATCCCCACCAGCCTCTTTAGAATTTCTTTAACGATGAAGCGTTATTCACTTCATCACCATGAATAAAAATAAGATTTTTTGCCATATTTATTAATTTTCCTTAAGCTTTATTTCACTTAATACGTTGCCATATTCGATAATATTGCAATTAAGGTTTTCTAAGTTACTGATTTGAGATGCCGGTTGGACGATGTAACCTATCTATTTTTGTTTTCGCGCCAATATAGGTATGCATCGCCCCGCTCAAAACGGGCCTGAGAAAACAATCCGGTGAATAGAGAATATTAGCCACCAAACGCGTTCAGAGCGTTCTATTTTCTGAATGTAAGGAGACAGCTATGACAACCCAAACTGCACCCACAGAACGTAAAGGCGGCTTTCTGGCCAACTTTAAGTTCCCCTCCGCCTACACCATTCTCTTTGTGTTGATCGCCCTGGTGGCGATGCTCACCTGGATCGTGCCCGCCGGTCAGTACGACCGAGCTATGAACGAAGACCTCGGCCGTGAAGTGCCCGTTGCTGGCACCTACCACGCCACCGAAGGCAACCCACAAGGCGTGATTGATGTCTTGCTTGCGCCGATTGACGGCTTCTACGATCACAACAGCTATGAAGCGGCGGCGATTGACGTGTCGCTATTCATTCTGGTGATTGGTGGCTTCCTTGGCTTGGTGACCAAAACCGGAGCGATTGACGCCGGTATTGAACGTGTCACCGCACGCTTGGAAGGCCGCGAAGAGTTGATGATTCCCATTCTGATGGCGCTGTTTGCCACTGGCGGGACCGTGTATGGCATGGCGGAAGAATCCCTGCCGTTCTACACCTTGTTGGTGCCGGTGATGATGGCCGCTCGTTTTGACCCTGTGGTGGCCGCTGCGACCGTTTTGCTCGGCGCAGGCATTGGTACCCTCGGTTCCACCATCAACCCGTTTGCAACCGTCATCGCGGCCAATGCGGCGGGCATTCCCTTCACCGATGGCATCTGGTTACGCGTGGCGATGCTGATTGTGGGTTGGATCATCTGTGTCATGTACGTCATGCGCTACGCCAAAATGGTGCGTGCCGACCAAAGCAAATCCATCGTGTTTGATAAATACGAAGAGAACAAAGCGCACTTCCTGGGCAGCCGCAGTGGTGAAACCCTGGAGTTCACTGGCACGCGTAAAGTGATTCTGACTATTTTCGCGGCTGCGTTTGCCGTGATGATTTACGGGGTCTCCGTCGCCGGATGGTGGATGGCGGAAATCTCGGCCATGTTCCTTGGCGCGACCATCATCATCGGTTTGGTCGCTCGCATGAGCGAAGAAGAGTTTACCTCAAGCTTTATTGATGGCGCCCGTGACCTACTGGGTGTGGCTCTGATCATCGGGATTGCACGCGGTATCGTGGTGGTCATGGACCGCGGCATGATCACCGACACCATTCTGAATTCAGCCGAACAACTGGTGACTGGCCTGTCATCGGTGATTTTCATCAACGTGATGTACTGGTTGGAAATCCTGTTGTCGTTCTTGGTGCCTTCTTCATCTGGTTTGGCCGTCCTGACCATGCCGATCATGGCACCATTGGCCGACTTTGCAGGCGTGGGTCGTGAACTGGTGGTGACCGCTTACCAATCTGCGTCCGGTATCGTCAACCTCATCACGCCCACTTCAGCAGTGGTGATGGGTGGCTTAGCGATTGCCCGTGTCCCTTACGTGCGCTGGCTAAAATGGGTCGCCCCGCTACTGGGTATTCTGTGTGTGCTGATCATGATCATGCTCAGTGTCGGTGCCTTTATGTAACACCGAATTCGTGACCCCGAGGCCTGCCACACCAAAGCCTCTACTGCTCACCAAGCCGCGCTCAGCGCGGCTTTTTTCTGCCCGCCATCTCATGATCCATGGCACAGGGTTTTGCGCCATGACGGGGCAAGAAACGCCATCAGGACGCCGTTTCTCTTTCGTCCTTTAGCTTTCGTCCGCGATTTGTCGCCTCAGTCGTCCGTTCCCCATCTTCTGCGACCCAGCTTCGGCCTCCAATCATTCGACCCCAGCCTTTCGACACCAGCCTTTCGACACCTGCTTTTGCTGCTCGCCTTTCAACAGCAAATGCCCTCGACTACACGGTTCGGCGCATCCATGCCGCCGTCTTGAATCTAGTCGGTTCAAGCTATGGATAATTAGTGCCAAACGCGGAAATATTATTCTGCCGCATTTTTTCATGCGCGCGTGATGCACAATATTCGGATTCAAAATGCGACGTTTTTTATCATCACCCCAAACTTTGGACGCGTATTTTCAATTGTCTCAGATCAATATTTTGCACGATATTTTTGTTACAACACGGCCATTCGCGGCGGTTAAAGTCACTATCTACCCTTTAGAAATGCATACTTCGGTCGTTCAACAAGCCGAATAAATCAAATTAAATTGCATAAACTTCCCCAATTATCAATTCATCTCACTAATTTCATGAATATTCTTTATTTTGCTCGATTAAATTTCCGTAAATGACGCGCATTCACCCAAGCGTATCAATCCCTATTCGATGAATAAACATTGTTAAAAAGGACTATTTTTGGCGGTCATTTATTAAAAATCGAACTGTGATCGTTCTCTAAGAAAGGCCTCTCTCACTGGGTAATATGAATATCAGAACGAAACAATGAATTAATTAAAAGCTAATTTAAATTCATTACCTAACCCTACAAATAAATATGTATTTCAAATTAAGAAATACACAGAAAATAAGAGAGATACGATTATGAGTAAGTTATACGTAGGTTCTGAAATCGGTCAATTACGTCGCGTTTTAATTCACCGTCCACGTCGCGCACTCACCCACCTGACGCCATCAAACTGTCACGACCTGTTATTTGATGACGTTTTGGATATCGAACGTGCGGGCAAAGAACACGATGTGTTTGCCCAAACACTTCGCGACCAAGGTGTGGAAGTATTGCTGCTCACCAATTTGCTTGCAGAAACACTGGATGTGCCGGAAGCCAAAGAATGGCTGCTGAATACGCAAATTTCTGATAACCGTTTTGGTCCAACGTTCGCCAATGATCTGCGCTGCTACCTTGCAGATCAACCCCACATGGAATTGGCGAAAATTCTGACCGGCGGTCTGTCTTACGGTCAGCTACCCATCAAATCGTCTTCTATTTTACAAACCATGAACAAGGCGAACGATTTCATCATCAAACCGTTGCCAAACCACCTGTTCACTCGTGACACCTCATGCTGGGTTTACGGGGGTGTATCCATCAACCCAATGGCGAAAGTGGCACGCCAACGTGAAACCAACCACCTGCGTGCAATTTACCGCTGGCACCCAACATTCGCCGGCCAAGACTTCATCAAGTACTTCGGCGACGAAGAACGCAACTACGACAAATCCACCATTGAAGGCGGTGACGTTCTGGTGATTGGTCGCGGCGCTGTGCTGATTGGTATGTCAGAACGTACCACGCCACAAGGGGTTGAGCAGTTGGCTTCTTCTCTGTTCAAACATGGCCAAGCCAAACAAGTGATCGCACTGGAACTGCCAAAAGATCGTTCTTGCATGCACTTGGATACGGTGATGACACACATGCGTGAAGACACCTTCTCTGTGTATCCAAACGTGATTCCAGATGATGTGAACTGCTGGAGCCTGACCGGTGATGAATCTGGCCGCGTGAAAGCGACCCAACAAGCATCTTACATTCACACCATCGAAAACGCATTGGGCGTCGACAAACTGAACATGATCACCACCGGCGGTGACAGTTTCGAAGCCGAACGTGAACAGTGGAACGATGCCAACAACGTGTTGACCGTTCGTCCTGGCGTGGTGATTGGTTACGAACGTAACACCTACACCAACGAAAAATACGACAAAGCCGGCATCACCGTTCTGCCAATTCCGGGTGATGAACTGGGCCGCGGCCGTGGCGGTGCACGCTGCATGAGCTGCCCAATTGAACGTGATGACATCTAGTGACTAACTCGGGCCGGGGCTGACCTTCCTCTGCCAGCTTCGGCCCACATAATAAGAGATATAACCATGACTAAACAAACAGTAGTCGTCGCATTAGGTGGTAACGCATTGCTTCGTCGCGGTGAACCGTTAGAAGCGGATGTTCAACGCCACAACATTGAAATTGCAGCCAAAACCATTTCTGAAATTGCCAAAGCATACAACGTGGTGTTGGTGCACGGTAATGGTCCACAAGTGGGATTGCTCGCGCTGCAAGGTTTGGAATACAAGAAAGTAAACCCTTACCCACTTGACGTGTTGGGTAGCGAAACTCAAGGCATGATCGGTTACATGTTGATGCAGGAATTCAAAAACCTGCTGCCAGAACGCAACGTGACTTGCATGCTGACTCAAATGTCGGTCGATCCGAACGACCCGGCCTTTGCCGACCCGACCAAACCGATTGGTCCAGTCTACGAAGAAGCCGAAGCGCGTGAAATGGCCGAGAAGTACCACTGGACGGTGAAACCGGACGGCAAATACTTCCGCCGCGTGGTGCCAAGCCCACAACCCACCGGCATCATCGAACATGAAGCGATCACCAAGCTCATCGATGAAGGCCACTTGGTGATCTGTACTGGCGGTGGCGGCATCCCGGTCAAACGTGATAACGGCAAATTGGTCGGTGTGGAAGCAGTGATCGACAAAGACATGTCAGCCGCATTCCTTGCCAAACAGATCGGCGCCGATGCACTGCTGATCCTGACCGATGCCGATGCGGTGTACCTCGACTGGGGCAAACCAACTCAAACCGCACTGCGCAACACCACCCCGTCTGAGCTGGCGAAATACCAATTTGATGCAGGCTCCATGGGGCCAAAAATCGAAGCGTCCTGCGAATTCATTCGCAAAGGCGGCACCGTGGTTGGCATTGGCGCGCTGCAAGATGGCTTGCGCATTCTGGAAGGCCAAGCAGGCACCAACATCACTCGCGATCAGTAATCACCCGTGCAACGTCACTGGTAATCAAACATTGAATTTTCAGCGCTTAGGCAAGATGGCGTAAGCGCTTCCCAGATGAGGATAAGATCATGGCTTTTAACCTACGTAACCGTAATTTCCTGAAACTACTCGACTTCACACCACGCGAAATTCAACACATGTTGGATCTAGCCGCTGAACTGAAAAAAGCCAAATACAACGGCTATGAACAGCCACGCCTGACTGGCAAAAACATTGCACTGATCTTTGAAAAAACCTCCACTCGTACCCGTTGTGCATTTGAAGTGGCGGCATTCGACCAAGGCGCGCAAGTGTCTTACCTTGGCCCCTCAGGCTCTCAAATTGGTCACAAAGAATCGATGAAAGACACCGCCCGCGTGCTGGGTCGTATGTACGACGGCATTGAATACCGCGGTTTCGGTCAAGCGATCGTTGAAGAGCTGGGCGCACATGCCGGTGTACCGGTATGGAACGGTCTGACTGACGAATTCCACCCAACGCAAATCCTCGCTGACTTCCTAACCATGATGGAACACAGCCGTGGCAAACAACTGCACGAAATCAAATTCGCTTACCTTGGTGATGCGCGCAACAACATGGGCAACTCATTGATGGTCGGCGCAGCGAAAATGGGCATGGACATTCGCCTCGTGGCACCTAAACAATTCTGGCCGACTGAAGAATTGGTCGCCACTTGCCGCGAAATCGCCAAACAAACCGGCGGTAAAATTACCCTGACTGACGATGTGCAAGAAGGTGTGATTGGCTGTGACTTCCTCTACACCGACGTGTGGGTGTCTATGGGCGAAGCGAAAGAAGCGTGGGCAGAGCGCATTAACTTGATGCTGCCTTACCAAGTCAACATGAACGTCATCAAAGCAACCGGCAACCCGCATGTGAAATTCATGCACTGCCTGCCAGCATTCCATGGCGAAGACACCACCGTGGGCAAACAACTGGCACACGACTACCCAGTGCTGAAAGACGGCTGCGAAGTGACTGACGAAGTGATCGAATCCGACTACTCCATCGTGTTCGATGAAGCGGAAAACCGCATGCACACCATCAAAGCAATCATGGTGGCAACACTCGGCGACTAAGCCAAAAACCAAAACTTCCTTTACCTACCGACCAATGCGGGCTGAATAAAGCCCGCATTTTTTTTCAGCCTTTTTTCAACGCTTTTTCGGCAAAACCCATCACCAAGCCAGACGCATAAACTGGTGGGTAAAATGCAGAACATTTGGGTAAAATTCGCATAAAAATCCACAACTTGAATATTTTTCAAAAGCTATTGCACCGGTGATTTTTGTCCGTATAATCCTCCGCAATTTGTCTACAGGGAACAAAAAATGAGCGTATTCAATCGAGCATCGCGTTTGAAAAGCCGTCCGTATTGGGCGCGTCACGCCGTTTTGTTTTGCTGTGGTGATCGTTGTTAAAGCCTCCTATTTCAGGAGGCTTTTTTTTGAGTTTTTTTCGTCCTCAGCCCATCGGCCGAGCCATGAACCCACACAAAAGGAAGAGACGTTATGGCACACTCGCTGTTTAACCGACACATCATTTCGATTCCAGAATTCACACGCCATGAACTGGAACTTATCGTCGATACGGCCGCCCGCCTCAAAGCGGAACCTAACCCTGAGCTGCTGAAAAACAAAGTGGTGGCGAGCTGTTTCTTTGAACCCTCCACCCGCACCCGCCTGTCGTTTGAAACCGCAGTACAACGCCTCGGCGGCACCGTGATTGGCTTTGACAACGGCGGCAACACCTCGCTGGCGAAGAAAGGCGAAACGCTAGCCGATTCAGTGCAAGTGATTTCCTCGTACGTCGACGCGTTCGTGATGCGCCACCCGCAAGAAGGTGCCGCGCGTCTCGCTTCCGAGTTCTCCAACGGCGTGCCAGTGGTCAACGGCGGGGACGGCGCCAACCAGCACCCGACGCAAACCTTGCTCGATCTGTTCTCGATTTACGAAACGCAAGGCACGCTGGATAACCTCAACGTCGCATTCGTCGGTGATTTGAAATATGGCCGCACCGTGCATTCGCTGACGCAAGCACTGGCGAAATTCAACAACATTCGCTTCTTCTTCATCGCCCCCGAGGTCTTGGCGATGCCCGATTACCTGTGCCAAGAACTGGAAGAAGCAGGCATCGCATTCAGCACTCACGCCAGCATTGAGGAAGTGGTGCCGGAGCTGGATATTCTGTACATGACTCGCGTGCAAAAAGAGCGCTTTGACGAGTCCGAATACGCGCACATGAAATCGGCGTACGTCCTCTCGGCCGACACACTCAAAGCAGCGCGCGCGAACCTGAAAGTGCTCCACCCGCTACCCCGCGTGGACGAAATCACCACCGACGTGGATCACACCCCTTACGCCTACTATTTCCAACAGGCCGAGAACGGCGTTTATGCCCGCCAAGCCCTACTCGCCCTTGTTCTGAACCCAAATCTATAAGCAGGAGATGTCATCATGGTAAAAGAGAACCAACTACAGGTAGAAGCGATCCGCAACGGCTCAGTGATTGACCACGTTCCTGCCAACCTCGGCATCAAGATTCTGTCGCTGTTCAAACTGCATGAAACCAATCAGCGCATCACCATCGGCCTCAACCTGCCCTCGTCTGCGCTGGGTCATAAAGATTTGATTAAGATTGAGAACGTCTACCTGAGCAAAGAGCAGGCCAACCAACTGGCGCTGTACGCACCGAATGCGACCGTGAACCAAATTGAAGAGTATCAGGTGGTGAATAAACTGACGCTGGCACTACCTGAGCGCATCGACGGCGTGTTTGCTTGCCCGAACAGCAACTGCATCTCACACGGCGAGCCGGTCAACAGCCGCTTTCGCGTGATTTTGAAACAAGAAAATGTGCAGCTCAAATGCCACTACTGTGAAAAAGTATTCTCGCGCGAAATCATGACCGAGAACTGATTCACCGCCAGCCACTCAGCCGCCTACGTTGGCGCTGAGTGGCCCTTCGCTCACCGCACGCAATATTGCATAAAGTTACATCACTTCAACATAAAATACCAAGCATGACATATTTATCCGAATTATTGTTTGGTGATCCTATTCAAAAAGCCACATTGTGAATAATGGTAAGCTGCTGCCATCAACGATAATGATCCCAGTGCTCAACACAGGTTTCCCGCCCATGCTGCGATGTGCATCGTGGGTGGATGTCGCACTCTAAGGCTTTGGGAGTGTGCTGACAGGGTATGGAATACCAGATTGTCTCGCGCCTAGGCGTGACTGGATAAGGAGTTACCCGTGAACAGAAAAATGCCTCACAGTGCACTCACGTATGAGGATGAATCTCTGGCGGCGGCGTGCAAACGCCTGCTTCAACAGCAGAGCTTTGCCAATCAAAATGAACTGCGTGAAAAACTCATCGAACTGGGCTTTGAGGGCATCAGTCAATCGACGGTGTCGCGCCTGCTGTCACAGCTTGGCGTGGTGAAAGTACAAAATGCCTGCGGTAAGAAAGTTTATTGCATCACGGTGGAAACCGCGCCGGTGCGCGTGGAATCCTCCATCGCCTCGCAGATTGAATTTATCACTCACAACCAAGCGATTGTGGTGGTCAAAACCCATCCCGGCAGCGCGCAATTGGTGGCGCGACTAGTGGACATCGACCCGCACAGCGAAATTCTTGGCACCGTGGGCGGCAATGACACCGTGCTGGTGATCCCGCGCGATGCGAATAATGTGGAAGCGTGCGAACACATCGTCAAAACCCGCCTCGGCGTGGCCTAACTCAAGCACCCGCCCTGTGCGGGTGTTTGCTCACGGTTTTTCAGCAAATTGACGCCATTTGCGACCCAACATGAAACCAAATCCCCTTTCCACCGGTCTCATCGAACACCCCCCCAAACACTCCGGGTGCGCCTGATGTTGCACAGAATTTGACACCAACAAACGCAGTCGCGGATTTTTTGGGTATAGTATGACCGTCCACTTTTTCAGAATGTCTCGATGATGCGTATATTTTTGTCTTTTTTTCTGCTGCTGTGTGCCGCACTCAGCCAGCCCGCACTGGCCGCCTTTGGCAACAGCAATCCGCTGGCGCTGGGCAGTAACTCGCGTTTTGTCACCGTCGATGAAGCCTTTCCGTTCAGCTCATTTCAACAAGGCCATCAAATCTACCTCGATTGGCAAGTGAAAGACGGCTACTACCTCTATCAAGACCGCATCAGCATCAGCGCCGACAAGGTGACGCTGGGCGACTATCAGTTGCAGCAAGGTCAGCCGTATCACGATGAATTCTTTGGGGATGTCACCATTTACACCACGCCGTTGTCGCTCGCGCTGCCGCTGAGCGACTACCAAGACGGCGCGCGTCTGATTGTGCAGTATCAAGGCTGTGCCAAAGCGGGCTTCTGTTATCCGCCGGAAACGCGTGTGATCGACATCGAGCGTTTCAATGGCACGCAGGCCGCCGCCATAACACCCGCGCCGTCAGCCACAACCGCATCGACGGACAACGCCGCTATCCCCCCCAGCAGCATACCCGCGTCTCAACAGGATTCTCTGGCATCACAACTGGCCGATGCTTGGTGGACGCCACTGCTGTTTTTGCTGCTCGGCATCGGGCTGGCGTTTACCCCATGCGTGCTGCCCATGTATCCGATTCTAACCAGCATTGTGCTCGGTGGCGGCCAGTTGTCGCACCGCCGCGCGCTGCTGCTCAGTGTTGTGTATGTGCAAGGCATGGCGCTGACCTACACCCTCCTCGGGTTGGTGGTCGCTTCAGCCGGATTGCAATTTCAGGCCGCCTTACAGCATCCGTACGTGCTGATCGGCCTCAGCGCGCTGTTTGTGCTGCTCGCCGCCTCCATGTTCGGCCTTTACACCTTACAACTGCCCAGCCGCGTCCAGACTTGGTTGAACAACCTCAGTAACCAACAACAAGGCGGCAGCCTCGCGGGCGTATTTGCCATGGGGGCGATTTCCGGTTTGGTGTGTTCGCCCTGCACCACGGCGCCGCTGTCCGGCGCATTGCTGTATGTGGCGCAAAGTGGCGATTTACTCACCGGTGGCGTGGCGCTCTACGCACTGGCTCTCGGCATGGGCATTCCGCTGATTCTGGTGGCGGTGTTTGGTAACCGTCTGCTGCCCCGCGCAGGCATGTGGATGGAGCGCGTCAAAACACTGTTCGGCTTTATTCTGCTCGCGGCGCCGATTTTCCTTTTGGAGCGCCTGCTGCCTGAATTCTGGGCCACCGCGCTGTGGTCTCTGCTTGGCATCGCTGCGTTTGGTTGGTTGTACCATGTTAAAAACAGTCTGCCGTTTGCCGGCTGGAAGCAGAGCCTGCTGGGCATCATCGCCATGCTCGGCCTGCTGGCCTCAGCCCAGCCGCTCCTGAACCATTGGCTGCTGCCAGAACACGCAGCCACGCAGGCACAACCGACGATTGCATTTACGCGGATTGCCAATGTGGACGATCTCAACCGCGAACTGGCCAACGCCAAAGCGGCTGGCAAACCGGTGATGCTCGATTTCTATGCCGACTGGTGCGTGGCGTGTAAAGAGTTTGACAAGTACACTTTCCACCATCCGGATGTGGCGCAGAAACTGAAAAACTTTGTCTTGCTGCAAGCCGACGTCACACGCAACCAGCCGCAAGACATTGCCCTGCTCAAACAGCGACAAGTGTTGGGGCTACCCACGATTGAATTCTGGAATGCTCAAGGCGAATCGGTGCCCAACGCGCGCATCACCGGCTTTCAACCTGCCGAGCAGTTTTTACAGCATCTCAAAAACCATCAGCTATAACGGGTCACCGTTTTGGCATGGCAGATATTTTAGTCAATGAAGGAAGTGACTGAAATATCTGCCTAATTTTCACGCTCCCGCAGGCACACACGACCAGCGATCGTGCAATGCAACCGCTGTCTAACAACATTGTGTGCGCCGTGCGACACCTCCGCCCCCGCTCCACCCTGCGCCTCCCCCTTCAATATGTGCCAACGCTCACTACAACTCATACCACATTTGGTGACGCGGACTCCAAGCCGAGATTTTTTCTGTCACCAAATTATCTTTACGGCACTGACTCACACTTTGTAGCCCCAGCCGGCTTTTAGCATATCGATTGCAAAAAGAGCCGGGCTAAGCATGGCCAGGCGATCATAACAATCAGGAGTCTACAAACGTGAACAAACCTACTCTGCCTCATTCGGTACTTTGGCAGGCGATGTTGCCAATCATCGCCGCGGGAGTGTTGGTCGGCTGTAATTCATCGTCTGACGATGATGACGTCGACACTGGCACGCAAACGGTCACGGTCTACTACAAAGCCAACGACACCGTGACAACATTGAGCGCCGACAGTACGGCCTACGACAATGCGACCTTATACATCTGGAACGACAGCAACTGTAACGCCTTTGCCGGGGATACCAGTGCCGCCTCGGATTGGAACCAAGGGCTCCCCGCAGACGGTGTTGATCCTGAATTTGGTGCCTACTGGACGCTCAGTTACAACCAAGACAGCACGCAGTGTATTAACTTCATCCCGCGTGTCGACGGCAACAAAGTGCTGGGAGAATACGATGGCAAAATCGATCTGACCCAACTGGGAGAAAACGACAGCGCCTACACTCAGCAAGGGGTTGCGGCGGTGTATCCGGAATTGATTCCAACCAGTGACTTAGCGGCCAATACCACACGTATTTACTTCAATAGCACCGACGGTGATCTCGACGCGTTTACTTTGCACGTGTGGAATAACGAGACCTGCACCAGTTTTGATGACAGCAATACCACGTGGCCGGGGATGGCTCCCACTGGCTTTAGTTCTGCGTACGGTGCGTATTGGGATCTGCCGACCAATGATGAAAACACCTGTATTAACATCATTCCTAACGACAACGGCACCTACCAGACCGCCGATTTGAGTTTTGATTTTGCCAAGCAAAGCGTCATTGGCCCGATTGGATTTGTGTTTAAAGGCACCGACAAAGTTTATTACGAACCTTTAACCCGGTTACCGCAAACGCAAGTCGCCCTGAGCGGCGCCAGCGCCATTTTTGCCGATGCCAGCACGCTGCTGGTGGCCAGCCTCGATGCCACATCGCTGTCGCTGTATTACTCCGAAACCGGCGATCTGGCGTTTAACAGCAGCAGTAAAACCGTGACCGGTTTTGATGACCTCATCACCACCAGCCAAGCGGGCAGTGATGATTGGAAGAGCAGCAAACCGCACCTAGTCGATGCCTTCAAGGCGTTTCAATTTGATTTTTCCACCGCACAACACGATTTAAAAACCATGCTCAAAGGCCAGCTGTGGTTGGTCGCAAGTGACAGCAGCGGTGTAATTCTGGCGACCGAAGTGCAACCTGCCAGCGCTTTGGATGCCCTCTACGCCGATACCGCCAGTCAGTTGCAATATGGCGCGATCGTCAGTGGGAACACCACCAGCTTCCGTCTCTGGGCCCCGACCGCGCAATCGGTCGATTTGGTTGCCTATGATGCCGACAAACAGCTCAAAGAAACCATTGCAATGAACTGGGACAACACGTCCGGTAGTTGGTATGCCGCCGAGACGGCGCTGACGCATGGCGATTTTTACCGCTACCGCGTGAAGGTGTATCACCCTGCGACCGATCAGGTGGAAGAGTATGAAGTCACCGACCCATACTCTCACAGCTTGGCCCGCAACTCGGAATACAGTCAGGTCGTGAACCTCGACAGCACCGAGGTAACGCCAACCGGTTGGGGCACCTTAAGTGCACCGCATACACAAGACAACCCATCTCAATTCGTCTTGTACGAAGCGCACGTGCGCGATTTCTCCTCATCAGACAGCAGCATGGCCGCGCAATACCGTGGCAAGTTTGCCGCCTTTACGCAAAGCGATTCCGTGGCGGTCAGCCATCTGAAAGCGCTGGCGAATTCTGGCGTCACGCACCTGCACCTGCTGCCGGTGTTTGACATTGCCACCATCAATGAAGACCCCGACCAAGTGGCCGATATCGACCAGCCATTCAGCAAGCTGTGTGAACTGCAGCCGACAGTCAGTGCCGACAGCGACTTTGGCGCCTACTGTAGCAGCAGCCAAACCATTGCCGATGTGTTTAGCGCGCTGCAAAGCGACGACAAACAGACGCAGGCCGTGCAACGCCTGAACGCCTTTGTGCGTGATGTGGACAGCTTCAACTGGGGCTACGACCCATTCCACTACACGGTGCCGGAAGGCTCTTATGCCAGCGATCCGGATGGCCTAGCGCGGATTCTTGAATTCCGTCAGATGGTCATGGCGATCAAGCAAGACGTCGGCCTCAATGTGGTCATGGACGTGGTGTACAACCACACCAATGAGTCGGGCACCTCTTCGAAATCGGTACTCGACCGCATCGTACCTTGGTATTACCAACGCTTGAATGAGTATTCCGGCAGCGTTGAGAACTCCACGTGTTGTTCCAACACCGCGCCAGAAAACCGCATGTTTGCCAAGTTGATTGACGACTCCATCGCCACGTGGGTCCGCGACTACAAAATCGATGCCTTCCGTTGGGATTTGATGGGCCATCACCCCTTGGCGCAGATTCAGCACACACTGCAAGTCGCACAAGCGATTGATCCTCAAGTCTACTTCTATGGTGAGGGTTGGGATTTTGGTGAAGTGGTCGGCGATCGTATGTTTACCCAAGCCAGCCAATCCAACTTAGGCGGCACCGGGATTGGCTCCTTCTCGGATCGCCTGCGTGATGCGGTGCGTGGCGGCGGCCCATTCGATAGTCAAGACGCTCTGCGTTCAAATCAAGGCTTTGGCAACGGCATTTACGTGCAGCCCAATGACTTAGCGTCGAGCGACACTCTGGCCAGCGCGCTGCATCTGTCTGATTTGGTTCGCCTTGGCATGGCCGGTAACCTCAAAGCGTTTACCTTTATCGACAGTCAAGATAACACCATCACGGGTGAAGAGCTGGACTACAACGGTCAACCCGCCGGTTATGCGGAAGATGCGTGGGAAATCCAAAACTACGTCTCGAAACACGATAACCAAACGCTGTGGGACAACAACCAGTACAAAATCGCCTATGACGCCTCCGTCGAAACGCGTGTCCGCATGCAAGCCGTCAGCCTCGCATCCGCCATGCTAGGGCAAGGGGTGCCGTTTATCCACATGGGCAGCGAACTGCTACGCTCGAAATCCATGCAGCGCGACTCGTACGACTCGGGCGACTGGTTCAACCGCGTCGACTTTAGCATGCAAGGCAACAACTGGGATGTGGGCTTGCCTCGTTCTGATAAAGATGGCGACAACTGGGACATCATCACCCAAGTGATCACCGGAGCAGGTGAAGCGGCGAATCCAGGCGCAGACAACATCGCAGCGATGAACCGCTACTTTATGGAGATGGCCCAATTGCGCGCCTCATCCGGTTTGCTGACGTTAGGCAAAGGCAGCGAGATCATCAAACGCGTTGCCTTCCACAACACCGGAAGCACTCAAATTCCTGGCTTGATCGTGATGAGCATCAACAACAGCACCGACGTGTTCGATTCAACCATCGATGCTGAGCGCAGTGGCCTGATCGTGGTTCTCAACGCATCACCGACCGCGGTTAGCAATTTCGCCGGCGTGGATGCCAGTGGCTATCAGCTGCATAGCATTCAACAACAGGCGGGCAGTGATTCAATCGGCTTTGGTGCCAGCGTAGACGACGGCAAGCTGTCCGTTCCGGCTTGGTCTGTCGCCGTTTTTGAAGCCCCAATCACGAATTAAGTCATCACACATTGTCCATAACCTTTGCGCTGAGCGTAGCATACGACGCTCAGCGCTTTTTTTTTGTTGTTGCAGCGATCTGACCCAAAATAGGGATACAGTTCAGACTTTTAGTGTGTGAGCATTGTCCATATTTTCAAAGCGGACAATAATTTCATTAACTTATTTGTTCAAAGTGTTTAACGTCATGGACTCGACCTACACCATCATCATCGCCGATGATCATCCGCTATTTCGCAATGCCTTGTTCCAATCGGTGCACATGGCAGTCAGTGGGGCGAACCTTCTTGAAGCCGATTCGCTCGAAGCGCTGCTTGCATTGCTCGACAAAGGATCGGAGCCGGACCTATTGCTGCTGGATTTGAAAATGCCCGGAGCCAATGGCATGTCTGGGCTAATCCACCTGCGCGCCGAACACCCGGATTTGCCGATTGTGGTCGTGTCGGCCAGTGAAGAGCCGTCGGTGGTGTCACAAGTTAAAAGCCACGGCGCGTTTGGCTTCATTCCCAAATCGAGCGACATGCGCAGCTTAATCAGTGCGATTAATCAGGTGTTGAACGGCGAACCATACTTTCCGGAAGGGCTGATCGCAAATGCAGGCGCGTGCAACGATCTGGCGGAAAAAATAGCCGCCCTCACCCCCCAGCAATACAAGGTTCTGGGCATGTTATCGGACGGCTTATTGAATAAGCAGATTGCTTATGAGTTGAATGTTTCGGAAGCCACCATCAAAGCACACATGACGGCGATCTTCCGAAAACTTGGGGTGAAAAACCGCACGCAGGCGGTGATCCTGTTGAAGGAGATCAGCGAGTAAATTTACTCGCTCGCTTCCTGAATATCTTTCTCGGCTGGCAGACGCAGACCCACTTTCACCACCTGCCAGTCCACCACATCCGCCACAACCCAATACAGGCCGTGCCACTCAAAATGGTCACCAAGAACCGGCGTGGTGCCAAGGTGTTCGGTCACCAAGTCCTTCAGGGTTTTCTCATCATTGAGTTCACCGAGATCCAAACCGTAAATCATCGCCACATCGGACAACTTCGCATCGATGTCTAGGAAGAAGTCACCAAAGAATCGCGCCAATGACGCTTTTTCAGGCGCTTCACTAAACAACTGACTCAAGGCTTCCAGATCTTTTTCCTGCGCCAACACACACAGCGTATCGCCTTCTTCCAGCTTGGTACTGCCCGATGGGTGAAGCAACTGCTGCTGACGGAAGAGCGCCGCAATCCGCGTGCCCTCAGGCATGAAGAGATTACGCAGTGGCTCGCCAATACACCATTTTTCCTGTTTCAGCTTATAGATGAACAGCTCCCACTCGCTGGTCGGGAAAATTTCCACGCCCGTGCGAGACATCGGCTCCGGTTTAGATGGCAATTCCACTTTCGCCAGTGACATCGCTTTGGTCAGCGTTCCACCCTGCACAATCAGCGACACCATGACCACGAAAAACGCCAAGTTAAAGTAGAGCTGCGCGCCCGGCAGACCGGCCATCATCGGGAATACCGCCAGGATGATCGGCACAGCGCCGCGCAGACCCACCCAAGAGATGAACCATTTTTCACGCGCGGTAAAGCTCTTGAATGGCAACAGGCCAATCCAAACCGAAATAGGACGCGCAAACAAGATCATCCCAAACGCCAATGCCAGACCCGGTAGCATGATCGACACCAGATTCGACGGCGTCACCAGCAGCCCCAGCACCAAGAACATGCCGATTTGCGACAACCACGTCATGCCATCCAGCACGTTCAAAATCGAGTGGCGGCTGCGCGTTGGACGGTTACCAATCAGTAACCCCACCAAATAAATCGACAAAATGCCACTGCCGCCCAGCGCATTCGACAACGCAAAAATGATCAAACCACCGCTGATGGTCAGAATCGAATACAGCCCTTCTGGCAATTGGCTGCGGTTAATCAGTTTCCACAGTAGCCAACCGCCACACAGGCCGAGCAATGCCCCCAAACCAAACTGCTTCACAAAACTCAGCGCCAGAAAACCTGCGCTCAGATCGGTGCCTTGGCTGCCCAGCACGGCAATCATTGTCACGGTCAAAAAGACCGCCATCGGGTCGTTGGTCCCCGATTCAATTTCCAGTGTAGCGCCGACACGTTCGTTCAGGCTGCGTCCTTTCAGCAGCGAGAATACCGCTGCCGCATCGGTCGAGCCGACAATCGCGCCAACCAAAATCCCTTGCATCAAATCGAGATCAAATAGCCATGCCGCCATCAATCCCGTTAACATGGTGGTAATCGCCACCCCCACGGTCGCAAGCGATACCGAGGGCCAAAATGCCACTCGAAAACTTGCCACCCGAGTGCGCATACCGCCGTCGAGCAATATCACCGCCAGCGCGAGGTTACTCACCAAATACGCAACCGGATAATTATCAAATAAAATGCCCCCGAGCCCATCTTCCCCAGCCACCATACCGACGGCAAGAAACACCAAAAGAATTGGAATACCCAATTTTGAGGATACAGGGCTTAAGAGAACGCTAAGCGCGATAAGTAATGCGCCAATCAGAAAAAAGCTGTTGATGGTGATCGCGTCCACTCTTTAGCTCCCTTGATTAAATTGTTGTTATTATACGGTGGAACCCCACCGCCCGCTGCTCGCCTATTGTGCACGAAAACTCCCCACTTTTACGAAAAGTTTGTGTAAACAAATACCACCAAGTTCTCATGGCATAAGACTTGCGCCGATCTTGCCCTCACGCTCATGACACCAATTTCGCATCAAAACGTTATCTGAGCACAATTTTATGACGTTCTGGTGTTAGACCTTTGGCTAATTTAACATCACCTTAACATAAAACACACATCACAAACTCGCAGACACGCTTTGATTTTAAAGCGTTTTAAACAAAAAACGTCACGACTAAAGTTGCACAGATCCCTTGCCAAAACACTGCTAGATTACAAATCGTAACATTGCGTTAACACAACATCTCATCAGGAATAGAAACGGAAGGAGAAGGCCATGGCGTTCGAATCAACAGAACATGCTCAAGCCTACTGGAAGGAAAACTTGGGAATTATGGGCGCACTGCTCGCAGTGTGGTTCCTTGTGTCATACGGGGCCGGCGTGCTGTTTGTCGATGCGCTGGACACCATTCAAATTGGCGGCTTTAAACTCGGCTTTTGGTTTGCCCAGCAAGGCTCTATCTACACCTTTGTCGCCCTAATCTTTATTTACGTTGCGCGCATGAATGCGCTCGACAAGAAATATAACGTACATGAAGACTAAGAGGGTTTAGAAATGGATATTCAAACTTGGACGTTTATTCTGGTTGGTCTCTCATTTGCGCTGTACATCGGTATCGCGATTTGGGCACGTGCGGGATCCACCAGTGAATTTTATGTCGCCGGCGGTGGGGTTCACCCGGTGGCAAACGGCATGGCCACGGCAGCCGACTGGATGTCAGCGGCTTCTTTTATCTCCATGGCCGGGATCATCTCTTTCATCGGTTACGATGGCGCGGTTTACCTGATGGGTTGGACGGGCGGCTACGTGCTGTTGGCACTGTGTTTAGCACCTTACTTGCGTAAGTTCGGCCAGTTCACCGTGCCTGACTTCATTGGTGAGCGTTACTACTCCAAAACCGCCCGTATGGTTGCGGTATTCTGTGCGATTTTCGTCTCGTTCACTTACGTGGCCGGACAGATGCGTGGTGTGGGTGTGGTGTTCTCTCGTTTCCTCGAAGTTGACATCAACATGGGTATCATCATTGGTATGGCGATCGTGTTCTTCTACGCCGTACTGGGTGGCATGAAAGGCATCACTTATACGCAAGTGGCTCAATTCTGTGTGCTCATTTTCGCCTTCCTTGTGCCCGCCATCTTTACCTCAATCATGATGACAGGGAATCCGCTGCCTCAACTGGGCATGGGTTCCACCGTTGCCGGTAGCGATGTGTACTTGCTGGATAAACTCGATGGCTTAACCCAAGAACTCGGATTTACCGCGTATACCCAAGGGAACAAGAGCATGGTGGATGTGTTCTTCATCACCGCCGCGCTGATGGTGGGTACGGCGGGTCTCCCCCACGTCATCATCCGTTTCTTCACCGTGCCGAAAGTCCGTGATGCGCGTATCTCGGCAGGTTGGGCATTGCTGTTCATTTCATTGCTGTACACCACTGCACCGGGTGTGGCTGCGTTTGCTCGCGTCAACATGATCGACACCATCAACGGTCCGGACATGCAAGGCGTGCCGGGGGATCAAGCACCAAGCTGGTATAAGAACTGGGAAAGCACTGGCCTAGTCGGCTGGGAAGATAAGAACGGCGATGGCCGCATGTTCTACTCGGGCGACGAACGTAACGAGATGAGCATCAACCGTGACATCATCGTTCTGGCATCGCCAGAGCTGGCCAAATTGCCAAACTGGGTCGTCGGCCTACTGGCTGCAGGTGGCTTAGCCGCAGCACTGTCAACTGCAGCAGGTCTGCTGCTGGTGATCTCAACCTCGATTTCACATGACTTGTTGAAAAAAGGCTTCCGACCCAATATGACCGACAAACAAGAGCTGCTCGCGGCGCGTTTGGCGGCCATCGTGGCCATCATCGGTGCCGGTTACTTGGGGATTAACCCGCCCGGATTTGTGGCGCAGGTGGTTGCGTTCGCCTTCGGCTTGGCTGCCGCCTCCTTCTTCCCAGCCATCATCTTGGGTATTTTCTACAAGAAGATGAACAAAGAAGGGGCGATTGCCGGTATGGTCGCTGGTATTGTCTTCACCGCAGCGTACATCATCTACTTCAAGTTCATTAACCCAGCGGCAAGCACGCCAGACAACTGGTTCTTCGGCATCAGCCCAGAAGGCATCGGTACACTGGGTATGTGTCTGAACTTTGTGGTCTCAATCGTCGTGAACAAGTTCACCGCCGAAGTCCCGAATGAAGTTCAAGACATGGTGGAGTCTATCCGTTATCCGAAAGGTGCCGGTGCTGCTCACGACCATTAATCCTCTCCAGAGGAGCGAATTGTAGGGATTCTCTCCACAAAAAAGCCCGGGCATATGTCCCGGGCTTTTCTTTGGCAATTCACCACGTTTTGTCTACGCTTTGGCAACCGAAAAATTCGGATTCACCGCCGTCAGTTTGCGGATCAGGTAGTTGAGCAGCACACCGTACATTGGCACGAATAGCCCCAAACTGATGATCAATTTAAAGCTGTAATCCACCAGCGCGATTTCCGTCCAGTGCTGCGCCATAAACGGATCGGGACTTTGATAAAAAGCAATCGCAAAGAACGCGATGGTATCGAGCGCATTCCCAAACAGCGTAGATGCCGTAGGCGCGACCCACCACTGCTTCAATTGGCGCAGGCGGTTAAACACATGCACGTCCATAATTTGGCCGAGCAGATACGCCATAAAGCTTGCTGCCGCGATACGCGCGACAAACAGGTTGAATTCACTCAGCGGCGCCACACCTTGAAATTGACCTTCAAAGAACACCACCGACAATCCATATGACACCAACAGCGCCGGCAACATCACCAAAAAGATGATTTTGCGGGCCATTGGCGCCCCAAAGATACGCACCGTTAGGTCGGTTGCCAGAAAAATAAACGGGAACGTGAAAGCGCCCCACGTGGTATGGAAGCCAAACACGGTAAATGGAATCTGCACCAGATAGTTGCTCGAGGCAATGATCACCAGGTGAAATAGAACGAGATAGGATAAAGCTTTGCGCTGCTGCGCAGGGGTAAAGTTACTCATTGTGTACCTTTTTAGTTTGTTTTGGGGGCGAGGGAACCCAAATGGAAGCCGCAGCTTCACGCATCAATGTTCGTGTTGACGTCGTTCTGGCTCGCAGCCAGCGTCAAGGGCGGCGATTATACCGTAATCAATTCGCCCTGCAAGTGAGCAAAAAATAGCAAACGTTTTTATCCTCAAATGATTGTGTTCTGCCCCGATCACTCATACCACGAAACCGATCTCATTCGGTGACCTTTTGCTTGAGAAGATCCAAAGGATCGTGCTAATCTTCGCCTCCATTTTTCTGGCCTAAAATTCATCCTCTGAATGAACAAATGCGGGCCAGTGCTATCTTTTAGGGTGTTGCACGCACACGCGTGAGCACACAATCCCAACCCAAAGTGGAACCGAACAGATGGGCAAAGGTACTCTATACATCGTCTCTGCACCAAGTGGCGCAGGCAAATCGAGCTTGATCGCGGCGCTGTTGGAACGCAATCCAACGTACGCGATGAAAGTGTCCGTTTCGCACACCACGCGCGGCATGCGCCCGGGCGAACAAGACGGCGTGCACTATCACTTCGTTCAGAAGGAACACTTCGAAGACTTGATTGGCAAAGGCGAGTTTTTGGAGTACGCCGAAGTGTTCGGAAACTACTACGGCACATCCCGTGTCTGGATTGAGGACACGCTAAATAAAGGTATTGATGTCTTTTTGGACATTGACTGGCAAGGTGCGCGTCAAATCCGCGAACAGATGCCAGCATCGAAAAGCATCTTTATTCTGCCGCCATCCAAAGAAGAGCTGGAACGTCGTTTAAACACGCGCGGCCAGGATAGCGAAGCAGTGATTGCAAAACGGATGAGTGAAGCGCAGTCAGAAATTTCGCACTACAGCGAATACGACTACGTGATCATCAACGACGATTTCGATGTCGCACTGATGGATTTTAAAGCCATCATGCGTGCAGAAAGATTGAAGCAGGATAAGCAAGCTGCTAAATATAGCAGTATGCTGGCTGCACTTCTGGCGGACTAAGCCCGCCACCATGAAATTGGCCAGCCTGTCGCTAGTATCTCAACGCGTTAGGCTGTATACTTTCTCGTCATTCAACATTTTAGTTAACTATTTGGAGTTCTCATGGCACGCGTAACTGTTCAAGACGCTGTTGAAAAAGTTGGCAACCGTTTCGACCTAGTTCTGATTGCGGCTCGCCGCGCTCGTCAAATGCAAACTGGCGGTAAAGACTCACTGGTGCCGGAAGAGAACGATAAGCCAACGGTTATCGCTCTACGCGAAATCGAAGAAGGTCTTATCACGAAAGATGTGCTAGACGCACGTGAACGCCAAGAGCAGCAAGAGCAAGAAGCAGCAGAATTGGCAGCGGTGAGCAGCATCGTGCACAACCGTTAATTCTGCATCAGGAATTAATCAACACTCGGGCCTGAAATTTGTATCTATTCGATAGCCTCAAAGATGTTGCCCAGGAATATCTCACAGAGCCTCAAATTGAGGCTCTGCGCCAATCTTATGTGGTGGCACGAGATGCCCATGAAGGGCAAACCCGCTCCAGCGGCGAACCTTACATTATCCACCCTGTTGCCGTAGCTCGAATTCTGGCAGAAATGCGTTTGGATTTAGAAACGCTGCAAGCCGCCCTCCTGCATGATGTTATCGAAGATTGTGACGTCACCAAAGAAGACCTCGAAGCTCAGTTTGGCCATGCCGTGGCAGAACTGGTGGACGGCGTTTCGAAGCTCGACAAACTCAAATTCCGCGATCGCAAAGAAGCCCAGGCTGAGAACTTTCGAAAAATGGTCCTGGCCATGGTGCAGGACATTCGCGTCATCCTGATCAAGCTGTCAGACCGGACTCACAACATGCGCACGTTGGGCGCCCTTCGCCCAGACAAAAAACGTCGCATTGCCCGTGAAACACTAGAAATCTACGCCCCGTTGGCACACCGCCTCGGCATTCACAACATCAAAACCGAGCTCGAAGAGCTGGGCTTTGAAGCCCTGTATCCCAACCGTTATCGCGTCCTGAAAGAAGTGGTGAAAGCCGCGCGCGGTAACCGGAAAGAGATGATTCAGCGCATTCACAGTGAAATCGAAGGCCGTTTGCAAGAAGTGGGCTTGCCTGCTCGCGTGGTGGGTCGCGAAAAGAACCTGTTCTCCATCTACAACAAGATGAAAACCAAAGAACAGCGTTTTCACACCATTATGGATATTTACGCGTTCCGCGTGGTGGTCGACACTGCCGATACCTGTTATCGCGTGCTCGGTCAGGTACACAGCCTGTACAAGCCGCGTCCGGGGCGTATGAAAGATTACATCGCCGTCCCCAAAGCCAACGGTTACCAATCCATACACACCTCCATGGTCGGCCCGCACGGCGTGCCGGTGGAAGTGCAGATCCGTACCGAAGACATGGATCAAATGGCAGACAAAGGGGTCGCGGCACACTGGTCTTACAAAGCCAACGGCGATCGCGCTGGCACCACCGCGCAGATTAAAGCGCAGCGCTGGATGCAAAGCCTGCTTGAGCTACAACAAAGCGCCGGTAACTCGTTCGAATTTATTGAAAACGTCAAATCCGATCTGTTCCCAGATGAGATTTACGTCTTCACGCCCAAAGGCCGCATTGTGGAACTGCCTGTCGGCGCCACCGCGGTTGACTTTGCGTATGCGGTGCACACCGATGTGGGCAACACTTGTGTCGGCGCGCGTGTTGATCGCACACCGTACCCACTGAGCAAACCGCTGAAAAACGGCCAAACCGTTGAAATCATCAGCGCGCCGGGCGCTCGCCCGAACGCAGCATGGCTCAACTACGTGGTCACCTCACGTGCGCGCACCAAGATTCGTCAAGTGCTGAAAACCATGCGCCGTGAAGAGTCGATCACCTTAGGCCGCCGTCTGCTCAACCATGCGCTGGGCGACTTGTCTCTGAGTGACATCAGTGAAGACAACATCAAACATGTGCTCAGTGATCTCAAGATCGCGTCTGAAAACGATCTGCTGGCCGCAATTGGTCTGGGTGAGTTGATGAGTATCGTCATCGCACGTCGCCTCCTCGGCGATGCTGACGAACTGACGGAGCTGGACACCAAAGACAGCAAACCGAAGAAGAAACTGCCGATTCGCGGTGCGGAAGGCATTCTGCTGACGTTCGCCAACTGTTGTCATCCAATTCCAGGCGATTCGATCATTGCCCACGTGTCACCGGGCCGAGGTTTGGTGGTCCACCGCGAAACCTGCCCGAACGTGCGCGGTTATCAACGTGAACCGGATAAGTACATGGCCGTGGAATGGAGTCGAGATTACGAGCAAGAGTTCATTGCCGATCTGCGTGTGGACATGCAAAACCGTCAAGGCGCACTCGCTGAGCTGACCAACGTGATCTCCAATACCGGATCGAACATTCATGGCTTGTCGACCGAAGAACGAGATGGTCGCCTCTACACCGTGACGGTCTCGCTGACCACCAAAGATCGCGTCCATCTGGCGGGCATCATGCGTAAAATTCGTGCGATGCCCAATGCGCTGAAAGTCAGGCGCAGAAAGTACTAACTCACACTGTACACTGCCCTTGATAGCCACCTATCAAGGGCTTTTTTATTTTACGAGAGACCCAAATCGTGCCGCCATTTGCCAGCATGTGGGTCCCCCAAGAGTCCTCACCATGAATTTAGATCGTTACGCCCGAATTCAGGAAGTCCTGAAAGCCCGTCAAACCGACTTAACCGTGTGTCTGGAAGAAGTGCACAAACCCAACAATGTCTCCGCCGTGATTCGCACCGCTGATGCCGTCGGCCTGCACAAGATTCACGCCGTGTGGCCAAACGAGCAAATGCGCACCCTCACGCACACCTCAGCGGGCGCGCGCAACTGGGTGGAAGTGGAAACACACAACAGCACGCTGGACGCGATCAAAACCCTGAAAGCGCAAGGCATGCAAGTGCTGGTGACCAACCTATCAGACGACGCGGTCGACTTTCGGGACATCGACTACACCCAACCCACGGCGATCATCGTGGGCAGTGAAAAAGTCGGCATCTCCAAGCAAGCCTTGGCACTGGCCGACCAAGACATCGTGATTCCCATGGTCGGCATGGTGCAATCGCTCAATGTGTCGGTGGCCAGCGCGTTGATCTTGTATGAAGCGCAGCGCCAACGTCAGCAAGCGGGCATGTATGAGCGAGACGAAAGTCCACTGCCCGCAGACACCATCAACCGCATTCTGTTTGAACGCGGCCATCCAGTGCTGGCGAAAGTCGCCAAACGTAAAAAGCTTGCCTACCCATCATTGGATGACGCAGGTCAGATCGTGGCCGACGAAGCATGGTGGAAAGCGATGCAGAGCGCGTAATTGGCCTTTCGTGCCGATTTACCCCTGTACAAATAGACAGCTCAGTGTTTGAATAGCAATTTGATGTTTGAATCGTCACGCCGAGTTTACATCGGGATTTGAGGGGTCACACGTGACTCCGTCCATTGGTTATGTGGTTGAATTTATGTCGCAACTTCTTTCAGCAATTCCATTAAGCTCCCTGTCCGGCGTCGGTGCCAAGGTGGCCGAAAAGCTGGAAAAAATTGGCTTGAACAGCGTTCAAGATTTGCTGTTTCACTTGCCGCTGCGCTATGAAGATCGCACGCGCGTCTACCCCATCATCAAACTGCATCCGGGGCTGTGGGCCGCGGTGCAAGGCAAAGTGATGGCGGTCGACACCACCTTTGGTCGTCGTAAAATGCTGACGGTCAAAATCAGCGATGGCAACGGCACGCTCACGCTGCGTTTTTTCAACTTCACCGCGGGCATGAAGAACAACTTCGCCGACGGTAAGTTAGTACACGCTTACGGCGAAATTAAGCGTGGTAATGGTGGGCTGGAAATCATTCACCCGGATTACAAGTTTTTCGCGCCGGCGCAAAACCCCGATGTCGAACCCAACTTGACCCCGGTTTACCCAACCACCGATGGCCTGCGCCAGCTCACGCTGCGTAACCTCACCGATCAAGCGTTGGCGCTGCTCGACAAAGCCGCAGTACAAGAGTTACTGCCCTCTGGGCTGTATGACCACCAAATCACCCTCGCTCAAGCGCTGCACACCATTCACCGCCCACCGGCAGACATTGACTTAAGCCTGTTTGACGAAGGCCGTCATCCGGCGCAGATTCGCCTGATCATGGAAGAGCTGCTGGCGCAAAACTTATCGATGCTCGCGGTGCGCAGCAAAGGTCAGCAAGACGTCGCGCTGCCGCTGCCGGAGACCCATCAGCTCAAACAACAACTGCTGGCACAACTGCCCTTCTCGCCCACCCAAGCGCAAGCACGCGTGGTGCGTGAAATCGAAGCCGACCTCGCCAAGCCCCACCCGATGATGCGACTGGTGCAAGGCGATGTGGGTTCAGGTAAAACCTTGGTGGCAGCACTGGCGGCCGTGCGCGCACTCGAACACGGCTATCAGGTTGCGCTGATGGCGCCAACTGAACTCTTGGCTGAGCAGCACGCCCTCAACTTTGCCAACTGGTTTGAGCGCATGGGCATTCCCGTTGGCTGGCTGGCGGGGAAACTCAAAGGCAAAGCCAAAGAAGCGGAACTGGCGCGCATCGCCAGTGGCGAAGTCAAAATGGTGGTCGGGACGCATGCGCTGTTTCAAGAGCATGTGGTGTTTGATCACCTGTCGCTGGTCATCATCGATGAGCAGCACCGCTTTGGGGTTCACCAACGTTTAGAACTGCGTGAAAAAGGTGCCAAACAAGGCGCGTACCCGCATCAACTGATCATGACTGCCACGCCGATTCCGCGCACCTTGGCCATGACCGCCTATGCCGATTTGGAAACTTCCATCATCGACGAATTACCTCCCGGCCGAACACCGATTCAAACCGTGGCCATTCCCGACACCAAGCGCGCCGACATCATTGAACGCGTGCGCCATGCGTGCCTGACTGAAGGCAAGCAAGCGTATTGGGTCTGCACCCTGATTGATGAGTCCGAAGTGCTCGAAGCGCAAGCGGCGGCAGACACCGCCGAAGAGCTGCAACGAAAACTGCCAGACCTCAACATTGGTTTGGTGCACGGGCGCATGAAACCGGCCGAAAAGCAGGCCGTGATGCAAGCATTTAAAGACAACCAGCTGCATTTATTGGTTGCCACCACGGTGATTGAAGTCGGGGTGGATGTGCCCAACGCTAGCCTGATGATCATCGAAAACCCAGAACGTTTGGGACTGGCGCAGTTGCACCAGTTGCGTGGCCGTGTGGGTCGCGGCTCGGTGGCCAGCCATTGTGTCCTGCTCTACCATGCGCCGCTGTCAAAAACAGCGCAAAAACGCCTCGGCGTCCTGCGCGAGAGCAACGATGGCTTCGTGATTGCGCAGCGCGATTTAGAAATTCGCGGCCCCGGCGAACTGCTGGGCACCAAGCAGACCGGTTTGGCCGATTTCAAAATCGCCGATCTGGTGCGAGACCAACGCCTGATCCCGGAAGTGCAACGCATCGCCCGCCACATTCACGAACAATACCCCGACAATGCGGTCGCAATCATCGATCGCTGGTTGGGTGAACGCGACGTGTACGCCAAAGCCTAAAACGCGCGAGATCGCCTTCGCCGCTTTTCCTCAAGCGGCGTCCTCACGCCTTGCCAATTGATGCCGATCAATCACGGGCTTCAACCTTCTGGCAAACGTTTGCTTTCTTGAGTAAAACCTCTATAATCGCCGCCAAATTTGAGTAAACGCAAACGTTTACCTTGGGAAGAATCCCCACATCCTGAGCCGGACCTGATTAACAGCAATCACAGATAACGTCCGCGTTCCGCTTCCAATGCCCACTCAGCGCATACGAAGTGACATGACACATTAGGAAACTGCCATGACAACCCAAAACACGCGTAAGTCCGATCTGGTTTACCAGCTCAATGACCGTCCGCCACTGCCACAAACGTTTTTTGCCGCTTTGCAGCACCTGCTGGCGATGTTTGTTGCCGTGATCACCCCATCCCTGATCATCTGTCAGTCACTGGGTGTGCCGGCCGATCAGACCAATACCATCATCAGCATGTCGCTGTTTGCCTCCGGTCTGTCTTCATTCATTCAAATTCGCACCATCGGTCCAATTGGCTCCGGTTTGCTGTCGATTCAAGGCACCAGCTTTAACTTCCTTGGCCCCATCATTGGCGCAGGTTTGGCACTGAAAGCCGGTGGCGCAGACATCGCCACCATGATGGCGGCGATTTTTGGCACCATCCTTGTGGCGTCTTTCGCCGAAATTCTGCTCTCGCGCGTGCTGGAATTTGCCCAGCGCATCATCACCCCGCTGGTCTCTGGCATTGTGGTGACGCTGATTGGCTTGACGCTGGTGCAAGTGGGCTTGGTGTCGATGGGTGGCGGCTATGCGGCGCTGGGCGACGGCACCTTCGGGAGTCTGGATAAACTGGCACTGGCTGGCACCGTGTTGGGGCTGATCGTGCTACTCAACCGTTCACGCAACCCTTACGTGCGTGTGGCATCCATTGTGATTGCCATGCTGGTCGGTTACATCATGGCGTACCTGATGGGCATGGTCGACACCAGCCAACTGGGCGCCACCGAGATGATTGCCCTGCCGATTCCGATGCAATACGGCCTCGGCTTTGACTGGTCACTGTTCATTCCGCTGGTGCTGATTTTCCTTATCACAGCACTGGAAGCCATCGGCGATATCACCGCGACGTCTGAAGTGTCGGGTGAGCCAGTGAAAGGTCCGGTCTACATGAAGCGCATCAAAGGCGGCGTGCTGGCAGACGGCATCAACTCCGCGCTGGCAGCGGTGTTCAACAGCTTCCCGAACTCCACCTTCAGCCAGAACAACGGCGTGATCATGCTGACCGGTGTCGCCAGCCGTTACGTCGGTTACTTCATTTCCGGCATGTTGGTCCTGCTGGGCCTGTTCCCGGGTGTGGCGAGCTTTGTTCAGCTGATTCCAGAACCAGTGCTGGGCGGCGCAACCATCGTGATGTTCGGTACCATCGCTGCGGCGGGTGTGCGCATCATTTCTCGCGTCGACCTCGACCGCCGCGCCATTCTGATCATGGCGCTGTCGTTCTCGATGGGTCTGGGCATCGCGCAAAAACCAGAAATCCTGCAATTTATGCCCGACTTCATTAAGAGCATTTTCTCTTCAGGTGTCGCTGCCGGTGGGATCACCGCGATTCTGCTCAACCTGCTGCTGCCAGAAACGCATGTCACGCGTGAAGACGCGCAAGACGACGTAAAAGAAGCGTAAGTGATGTGCATGCACTGCATAAACGATTGAGACGAAAAAAGCTCGCCAGATGGCGAGCTTTTTTGTGGGTGATGCTTACGTGATAGCCCAACGCCCATGATGGCCAACCCGCGTCGGGTGGCCGTACTTTGGCACATTAGGAACGCATCATCTTCGTTCGTATCAACATCATTCGTATCCACATCATTCGTATCCACGCAATCCGTATCGACGTATCCGTATCAGCGTGTCGGGAAACTGATTTGTGCTTTCAAACCACCCTCGCTGCGATTGTTCACCGCCACCGAGCCGTGATGTTGGCTGATGATGCGCTTCACAATGGCCAGCCCCAATCCCGTGCCTTCACTACCGCGGGCGGTATCGCCCCGAGTAAACGGTTCAAACAGCTTGTTGACCTGCGACGGCTCGATGCCCGGGCCATTGTCTTCCACACACACCCACGCCATTTTTTTATCCACGGTCAGGCCGGTACTCACTTTGACCCAGCCATTGCCGTAACGTAGCGCGTTCACAACCAAGTTGCTCACCGCCCGCTTGATGGCGATGGGGTTACCAAAGGCTGGCACAAATTCAGGGTGCAAACTCACGTCGACTTGCACTTCGTAGCCGCCTTCCGAAGTCGCCACATCGTTGGCAATTTCATTGAGGTCGACTTGTTCAAAGCTCTGTTTATTGACCGGTTTGAGGTAGTCCATGAACTGGCTGATGATCTCGTTGCACTCTTCAGTATCGCTGATAATGCCTTCGGCAAGGTAGCTCTCTTCCGGGGACATCATTTCGGTCGCGAGGCGAATGCGGGTCAGCGGCGTGCGCAAATCATGACTGATGCCCGCCATCAACAGCGCGCGGTCGGCCTCCAGCGCTTGAATGCCCTTAGACATCTGATTAAACGCCCGAGTGACCGAGCGAATTTCACTGGCTCCTTTTTCTGGCAGTGGCGGCGGAATTTCCCCGCGCCCCACCGCTTTAGCCGCTTTTTCCAGCGCGATCAACGGCCGGTTCTGTAAACGAATAAATAACCAACCGCCAACCAGAATCAACACCGCCATCACAATGCTATTGCGAAACAGCGGCGCAAAGTCCTCTTCCTGCAACTCCGACAGCGGAATGCGCAGCACTTGCCCCGGCAGCAGATCGATCTTCATCCACAGCACGTAACTGTCTGGCCCAACGCCCATGCGCACTTCCGTCGGCGAACCGAGTTCTTGCGACATCTCCTCACTCATCAAATCGATGCTGACCGAATGGTTAAAGCCATCCGCCAGTGGGCTGTTTTCGTTAAAAATACTCACGCCAAGCTGCTCCAACACGCGGCGACGCATCGGGACATCCATCGCCAAGCTGTCATCCGCTGGGGTCAGGGAATCATCGAGCATCAGGCTGATTTCATGGCTGAGGATTTTGTTGAACTGCTGCAAACTCGGCATCAGCGCGTAATTAAACAACGCGTAATAGGAGTACGCTTGGCTGGCGATCAGCAGGGTGAAAAACAACAGAATGGTTTGAGTAAATGAGCTGCGAATACGCATGCGACACCTTTTGGGGCAAGGGAAAATTCAGCACCAATATCAGGGCGACACTGGTGCTGCAAGGGGCGTCAGATTAGCTGGCGGCTTTGCCATCGGGAACAAACACGTATCCCAGACCCCACACGGTCTGAATGTAACGCGGTTTGCTTGGATCCACTTCCAGCATGCGGCGCAGGCGGGAAATTTGCACGTCAATCGAGCGTTCCATCGCGGAGTATTCGCGGCCACGTGCCATGTTCATCAGTTTGTCACGCGACAACGGCTCGCGCGCGTTGGTCACCAGAGCTTTGAGCACAGCAAATTCACCCGACGTCAGCGGCATCGCCTCTTCGCCGCGGAACATTTCACGCGTGCCAAGGTTTAAGCGGAATTCACCAAACTCGACCACGGTATCATCTGCGCTTGGCGCACCCGGGGCTTCAATCACCTGACGGCGCAGCACCGCTTTAATGCGTGCCAGCAGTTCACGTGGGTTAAACGGTTTTGGCAGGTAGTCATCGGCGCCCACTTCTAGGCCGACGATACGATCAATTTCATCGCCTTTAGCGGTCAACATCAGAATCGGAATGGCGTTGTTGGCATTGCGTAGACGACGACAAATCGACAGACCATCTTCACCCGGTAGCATCAAATCCAGTACCATCAGGTGAAACGTTTCACGGGTTAACAGGCGGTCCATCTGCTCACTGTTTGCGACGCTGCGCACCTGAAAGCCTTGTTCAGATAAATAACGCTCCAGCAATGCACGCAAACGCGCGTCATCGTCGACGACTAAAATTTTGTAGTTTTCTTGCATGTGTCCTGATCCCACTAATTAAGTGACTGCCCCCGAAAAGACGGGGGCGAGTAAAATGTAACACTGTTATGCGCAGTAAGATTCAAAGAATTGTTAATGTTTATTTCCGCTTACGCCGCATGGCAGCTTGCGTGATGCGGCTTGCCGCGCTCGCGATGCACCAATTTGCTTTTATCATAGTCCATCGCAGGGGAACAACTCGTTTCATACCGCACAAAACAAAAAGCCAGCCACATGGGCTGACTTTCTCATTCATGAGCACACTGGCTTACAGGTCACGGACTAAACGCGCGATCGCGTCCCAGTCGCCGCGGTCCATCAAGTCGGTGGGCACCATCCACGTTCCGCCACAGGCAACCACGGCCGGAATCGACAAATACTCAGCCACATTGCGCGGATTTACGCCGCCCGTTGGCATAAACTGCACGGGGTACACGGCGCACAGCGCTTTGAGCATCGCCACACCGCCCGACGGCTCTGCTGGGAAGAACTTCACCGTGCGCAGACCCAGTTCCATGGCTTGCTCCACCAAGCTTGGGTTGTTCACGCCCGGAACAATCGCAATGCCCCGTTGCTGACAGTATTTCACCGTGGTGGGGTTCAACCCCGGGCTGACGATGAAATCAGCCCCCGCGCTGATCGCTTGATCCACTTGCTGCGTGGTCAGTACGGTGCCCGCACCAATCAACAGCTCTGGGTAGGCGTCGCGCATCAAGCGAATCGATTCCTGCGCTGCGTCGGTACGAAACGTGACTTCGGCACACGGCAAGCCGTTTTCCACCAGCACTTTCGCCAGCGGCACCGCGTGCGCCGCATCATTGATCGCAATGACCGGGACAATTTTGATGTGTTGCAGTCGTTGTTCAAGCGTCATTCTCAGTCCACCTTATAAAATAAAGCTAAGCAGTGCGACAATCGCAAAGGCAATTGTGCCCAGCAGCGTTTCCATCACTGTCCAAGTTTTCAGTGTGGTCTTCTCATCCATTTCCAGCAGGCGAGACACCAGCCAGAAACCCGAATCGTTGAAGTGTGACAACACCGTCGCACCACCGGCAATCGCAATCACGATAAAGCACAGGTCCAGTTCAGTCAGACCGACGGTCTGTGACACAATCGGCGCCATCAGTGCGGCAGTTGTTGTCAGCGCCACGGTTGCCGAACCTTGCGCCACGCGCAAGCAGGTTGAAATCACGAACGCGGCCAAAATCACAGGCATACCGGTGTCGGCCAACACATCCGCCAGTGCTTGGCCAATGCCGCTTGAGCGCAACACGCCACCAAACATCCCACCCGCACCCGTCACCAGAATCACGGCGCAAATCGGAGCCAACGCGTCAGTACACAGTTTTTCCAATTTACCCATGCCGTATTTGCCGGCAAACACGCTCAGACACACCAACAAGGTGATCAGCAACGCAATCGGGGTTTTACCCAGCATTCGCAAGAATTCAATCACCGGTTGCTGGCCATCAATGATGCCGGCCACCGTCAATGTGTTGAGGCCGGTATCCATGAAAATCAGCAGCACAGGCAGCAGCAAGATTAGCAGGACGGTCGAGAACTTCGGCAAATCGGTTTTGTCTTTGAACATCACTTCAGTGTTCAAAAATGCTTTGGAGAGCGGAATGTTGAATTTATTCCCAGCATACAAACCGAACAGGTACGCACCGAAATACCACGTAGGAATCGCGACCAAAATACCGACAATCAGCAGCAGACCCAAGTCCGCACCAAGCAGATCCGACGCGGCCACCGGGCCCGGATGCGGCGGTACAAACGCGTGCATCACCGCAAACGCACCCGCCGCTGGCAACGCGTATTTGAGCGGTGAACCGCCAAAGCGTTTCGCGACACTAAACAGGATCGGCATCATCACAATCAAGCCGGCATCAAAGAAGATCGGGAAACCGAACATCAAGGACGCCACCCCGAGTGCCAACGGCGCACGGTGTTCACCAAAGCGGCCAATCAAAGTATCCGCCAGCACTTTCGCCCCGCCGGTCACTTCAAGAATTTTACCAATCATGGCCCCAAGGCCAACCAGCAGCGCCACCGAGGCCAGCGTGCCGCCAAATCCCGACATCATGGTCGGAACAACTTGCTCACTGGGCATGCCCGTGGCGAGTGCGGTACCAAAGCTCACCAACGTCAGTGAGGCAAAGGCATGCACCTTCAATTTCATGATTAAAACAAGCAGCGCTGTGATGGCACAGGCAGCGATCAGCAACAGATAGGTAGGGTCTGGGCTATGTGCTATTGATTCCATTTTGTTCACCTTTATCAAGGATTGGATGTTTGTGTATTGGGTCACAAATCTTTAAGTTACGGGTAACATGTTACCGATAACACCGATAAGATAAAGTCAATTCTTAGAGCAATTTTCGAAATTGAGATCTCGCTCAGATCTCGTGATTAAGGAGTCTGTATGACGGGTAGCAGCATTATCGTTATGGGTGTAAGTGGCTCTGGCAAAAGCACCATTGGTGCCAATATCGCCCAACGCCTCAACGCAAAATTTATCGATGGTGATGACCTACATCCACGCGCCAACATTCAGAAAATGAGCCGCGGCGAACCACTCAACGACGCGGACCGCGCGCCTTGGCTGGAACGCATTCGCGACGCCGCTTTCAGTTTGGAAAACAAAAGCGAGCGCGGTGTGATTGTCTGCTCGGCGCTGAAAAAATGCTATCGCGACCAAATTCGTGACGGCAACCAGCACGTGACGTTTGTGTTTCTCGATGGCGATAAGTCGCTGATTCTAGAACGCATGCGAGCGCGTCAGGGCCATTTCATGAAAACCGACATGCTCGACAGCCAATTCGCCACGCTGGAACGCCCAAACGCCGACGAGCGCGATGTGCTCATCATCCCCATCGATTGCAGCATTGACGATGTGGTGACACGCGCCGTCGCCGCCCTGAATCAGTTGGAGGCCGTGGCATGACTCAAACACTCATCGCGCAGGTCACCGAGCGCATTCGTCAACGCAGCGCACCGCTGCGCCAACAGTTTCTCGCCAAAACCGCCGCGCAACTTGCCGCCGGGAAGGGCAAAGCCAGCTTGTCGTGCGGTAACTTGGCACACGCCATCGCGGCCTCGTGTAGTCACGAAAAGTCGCATATTTTGGATCTCACACGCTCCAATCTGGCGATTATCACCGCATACAACGACATGCTCAGCGCGCATCAGGTGTACAAAACCTACCCAGACCAAATCAAAGCCACGTTGGCACCACTCGGTCACACCGCGCAAGTGGCCGGCGGCGTCCCCGCAATGTGCGATGGCGTGACCCAAGGTCAACCGGGCATGGACATGTCGCTGTTTTCACGCGATTTGATTGCGCAAACCACGGCGCTGTCGCTGAGTCACAATATGTTTGATGGCACGCTGCTGCTGGGCATCTGCGACAAAATCGCCCCCGGGCAGCTGATGGGCGCCCTCGCCTATGCGCATTTGCCGACCGCATTTATTCCCGCCGGCCCCATGGCTACCGGGATCAGCAACGAAGAAAAAGTCGATGTGCGCCAGAAATACACCGCGGGTCAAGTGGGACGCGACGCACTGCTGGACATGGAATGCAGTTCATATCACTCACCGGGAACCTGCACCTTTTATGGCACGGCCAACACCAACCAATTGGTGTTTGAAGCCATGGGCTTGATGCTACCGGGCTCAGCATTCGTGCCACCGCACTGCGCGCTGCGTCATGCCTTGACCGATTACGCCGCTCAAGCGATTGCTGCGCAAGCACCGGGCACGCCGGGCTATCGTCCACTCAGCGACGTGGTGACCGAAGAGAGCTTGGTCAATGGCGTGGTCGCCTTGCTGGCTTCCGGGGGCAGCACCAACCACACCATTCACATGGTGGCGGTGGCGCGCGCTGCGGGGCTGATTTTAACGTGGCAAGACATCAGCGACTTGTCCGATGTCGTCCCGTTGCTGGTCAACGTTTATCCGAACGGCACCGCCGACATCAACGCGTTTGAAGCCGCCGGCGGCGTCCCAATGCTGATGACGCGCCTCAATGAGCGCGGCCTGCTGCATCAGAATGTGACCCCTGCCATCGGCAGTTTTGAACAGCAACTGCAACGTCCCCAACTGCAAGATGGCCAACTGCAGTGGCATATATGCCACGACACGCTCAACCCGAGCGTGATTGCGCCGCAAGGCGAAGCGTTTCAAACCAGTGGCGGCATTAAAGTGCTGCAAGGCAACTTGGGACAAAGCGTGATCAAGATTTCGGCGGTCAAAGCGCAGCATCACGTGATTGAAGCGCCAGCGAAAGTGTTCGAGTCGCAGCACGATGTCGAAGCGGCTTATCATCGCGGCGAACTCAATCAGGATTGTGTGGTGGTGGTGCGTTACAGCGGCCCGGCAGCCAATGGTATGCCAGAGCTGCACAAACTGATGCCCATTCTGGGCAACGTACAAAAAGCGGGCTATCACGTGGCGCTGGTCACCGACGGCCGTTTATCAGGCGCATCGGGTAAGATTCCAGCGGCGATTCACGTCTCTCCAGAAGCCTTGCGCGGCGGTGCGATTGGCCTGCTACAAGATGGCGATCGTCTTCGTCTCGATGCCACCCACGGTCAACTGACCTGCTTAACGGATTTGACGGGCCGCACCGCGACCTTGCCCGATAGCGAAGCCACGCAACACAGTTGGGGCCGAGAGTTGTTTGCTCAAGCGCGCCATCTGGTGACGGCGGCGGATCAAGGTGCGACGTTTTTGTTCGACGCGCAGTAAAGTCAGGATTACAGGCTGTCGCCTTCGGTGAGGCGATAGCCGAGATCAAACACTTTCTGCTCGACCACGTCACCGGCGAGTGCAGCCAGCAGCAGCTCTGCACTCTTCTTCCCAATGTCATAACGCGGCGTTTCCACACTGGTCAGTTTGGGAATGATCGCCTGACCAATATCCAACGCGTTGTAACCCACCACGCCAATTTGCTCGGGCACCGCAATGCCTTTGTGCGCGCAGTACATCATGGCACCAATCGCCACGTCATCGTTGGTACAAAAAATGGCATCCAGTTGCGGCTCGTCTCGCAAGGCTTTTTCCAGCAGTGCGCCCCCAAGCGTAAAGCTCGAATGCTCACCCGTGGAGACTTGCAGCGGGGTGAGCCCCGCATCGTACATCGCGCGCTCATAACCTTTCATCCGCAAACGGGTTCGCGTATCGAGACGCGCGCCTAAGTACACGATGTGTGTTTTGCCGCGTGCAATCATAGTCTGCACTACCTCGTACGAGGTTTGCTCGTGATCGAGCCCAACCGCCATGTCGATCGGTCGCTCGGGGATTTCCATGGTTTCCACCACCGGAATGCCTGCGGAGTTGAGCATCTGCAAGGTGCGATCCGTATGATTGGTTTCGGTGAGAATCAACCCATCCACACGATACGACAGCAGCGCCGCAATCTTCTCTTCTTCTTCTTTGGCACTGTAGCCGGTGTGCGCGATCAGCGTGTCGTAACCGGCCGCTTTGGTCACCGCTTCAATGCCCTGCACCAAGTGAGCAAACACTTGGTTCGAGAGCGAGGGCAGAATGATGCCAATCGCGCGGCTGGATGATTTGGACAGAATCGCCGGCACGCGGTTCTGAATGTAGCCGAGCTCTTCAATCACTGCCGCGATTTTTTCCTGGGTCTTTTGGGCCACAGAATTGGGATCGCGCAAATAGCGCGAAACGGTCATCTTGGTGATGCCCACTTGGTCGGCAATGTCTTGTAATGTCGGTCTGGTTTTTCGCTGCATAGTTATCCTAATCGGTGCGGCCGGAGCCGCCCTGTCACGACTTCGCTGTCGGCGGGCTATGATAAAACAAGGCCGTAACTGAAACTACGCCAACTTTTCACAAAAGCGCGCCAACTGAGCGATCGCATGCGCATTTACGCATTTTTTTCGTATTCGATGCGGTTGATGAACCACTCTTTTTCGCCGCTAGGTGTGCGCACCACAAATTCGTCATCGACCTCTTTTTTCAGCAGCGCCCGCGCCATCGGCGAGTCGATGGAGATATACTCTTTCACATCATCGCCATAGATTTCTTCGGGGCCAACGATGCGAAATCGCTTCACGTCGCCCGCGCTGTTTTCAATCTCAACCCAAGCGCCAAAGAACACTTTGCCTTCCTGCTGCGGCGAATAATCGACGATTTTCAGCTCTGGGAGTAGCTTGCGCAGAAAACGCACTCGGCGGTCGATTTGACGCAACAGGCGCTTGTTAAAGGTGTAGTCAGCATTCTCGGAACGATCGCCAAGGCTGGCAGCCCAGGTGACAATTTTGGTCACTTCCGGACGGCGTTCATGCCACAAATAGTCGTGCTCTTTTTTGAGTTTCTCATACCCTTCACGGGTGATCAGTTTGGTCTTCATTTACACCTAAATACTCTATCAATCATCAAGTTAACCCTAAAATCACATCATTTTAGGTTGTTTTAGTGCCATAAAAAACACTGTTTTAATAACATAGTAAGATTGTGAATCACTAGCGAGTCTCAATATTATGTCCACTCACGATGCAAAACTCCAAATTCTCTCCAGCGGCAAAGAGCTGCTGGTCTTGATTGCTATGCTGCTGCTTGCACCGCTTGCGCTGTATATTGATCTCACCCTACTGCACAATGACATCGGTGAAATCTCGGTCACTGAAATTTCCCAAGAAGCGCTGATTGCCTTTGCGGCCCTGATGTTCGCGCTTGCCGCCAAGCGCACGCCACAAGCGCGCGGTTTTTATCTGCTGGCGGCCGGCTTCTTCAGCTGTGTGCTGATCCGCGAACTCGACCAACTATTTGATGTAGTTTACCACGGCTTCTGGCTGATCCCGGCGCTGCTGGTCGCGATGGCAAGTATCGGCTACACCGTGCTCTATTGCAGTGACTCCGTGTGGGTGCCCATGGCTGCCTTTACAAAGCAAAGAGAGTATGTGTATATGATCGGCGGATTGCTGATGGTGCTGGTCTTTAGCCGTGTGTTCGGAAGCGGACGCCTGCTGTGGGAACACATCATGGGCCAAGAGTATAATTTTGTATTCAAAAGCGCATTGCAGGAAGGTCTCGAACTGCTGGGCTATACGTGGATGAGTTACGCGGCCTACTACCACTGTTGGCGTCGCCAAACTCAGACCGACGAAATTCAATCTTCTCTGACAAGGCTGATAGACGTTTAAAATAGACTCTGGAGCCCCCACTTCAGAGATTCTGTTGTAAAAAGTGATATCAACCATGAGCTTAGCTATCTGTCAATCGATTGCCAAAGAGCTGAACGTTCGCTCAGAGCAAGTCATCGCCGCCGTCAAACTGATTGACGACGGCAACACCGTGCCGTTTATTGCCCGTTACCGTAAAGAGGTCACCGGCGGTCTGGACGACACTCAATTGCGGACGCTGGACAGCCGCCTCGCGTATTTGCGCGAAATGGACGACCGCCGCCAAACCATTCTGAAATCGATTCAGGATCAGGGCAAACTGACTCCTGAGCTGGAACAAGCGATTCAAGACGCCGACAGCAAAACCCGTCTGGAAGATCTATATCTGCCGTACAAACCCAAACGTCGCACCAAAGGTCAAATCGCGATTGAAGCAGGCCTAGAGCCGCTGGCCGATCAACTGTGGACGCAGCCGGAAACGGATCCAGAGCGCGAAGCGGCACGTTACATCGCCGCCGACAAAGGCATCGACGACACCAAAGCCGCACTCGACGGCGCACGCGCCATCGTGATGGAACGCATCGCTGAAGATGCGAACCTGCTGGAAAAAATCCGTCAGCACCTGACACGCAACGCTGAAATCGTCTCGCGCGTCGTAGAAGGAAAAGAACGGGACGGCGAGAAATTCAAAGATTATTTCGACCACCACGAACCCATCAGCAAAGTGCCGTCGCACCGCGCGTTGGCGATGCTGCGCGGCCGCAATGAAGGCTTCCTGACCCTAACGCTCAACGCCGATCCTGAATTGGAAGAGACCGCACGTCAGTCCTACTGTGAAACCCTGATTGCCGAGCATTACGGCATTCACCTCAGCCAAGCGGCAGCCGATGCCTGGCGCAAACAGGTGATCAGTTGGTCATGGCGCATCAAAGTGTCGATGCACATGGAAACTGAACTGATGGGCGCGATGAAAGAGCGGGCTGAAATCGACGCCATCGACGTGTTCGCCACCAACCTGAAAGATTTGCTGATGGCGGCGCCGGCAGGCCCGCGTGCCACCCTTGGCCTCGACCCCGGCCTGCGCACCGGCTGTAAAGTCGCTGTGGTGGATGCCACGGGTAAAGTGCTGGCAACCGACACCATCTACCCGCACCAACCGCACAATCAATATGACCGCGCGATGGCGAGCGTGGCGGCGCTGGTGAAGCAACACCATGTCGATCTGATTGCGATCGGAAACGGCACCGCCTCGCGTGAAACCGACGCATTTACCGCCGACCTCATCAAGCGTGGCAACCTCAACGTGCAAAAAGTCATCGTGAGTGAAGCGGGCGCCTCGGTGTACTCGGCGTCTGAGTTGGCAGCCAACGAATTCCCTTATCTGGATGTGTCGCTGCGCGGCGCAGTCTCCATCGCCCGCCGCCTGCAAGACCCATTGGCCGAGCTGGTGAAAATCGATCCGAAATCCATCGGTGTGGGCCAATATCAACATGACGTGAGCCAATCAATGCTCGCCAAACGACTCGATGCCGTGGTGGAAGACTGTGTGAACGCCGTGGGTGTGGATGTCAACACCGCCTCTCCGGCGCTGCTCACGCGTGTCGCAGGTCTGTCGAGCACGCTGGCACAAAACATCGTCGACTACCGCGATGAGAACGGTCGCTTTGATTCACGCAGCGCGCTGAAAAAAGTCGCACGTTTGGGGCCCAAAGCGTTTGAACAGTGTGCCGGCTTCCTGCGCATCATGGGTGGTAAAAACCCGCTCGATGCCTCTGCGGTGCACCCGGAAGCGTACCCTGTGGTGAAAAACATCGCCGAGAAAAACCAAAAAGCGATCCAAGCGCTGATTGGGAACAGCGAGTTTCTGCGCAACCTGCGCGCGGTCGATTACACTGACGAACACTTTGGGGTGCCGACCGTGAGCGACATCATCAAGGAACTCGACAAGCCGGGTCGTGACCCGCGTCCTGAGTTCAAAACCGCGACCTTCGCCGAAGGCGTGAATGAAGTGTCGGACCTCGAAATCGGCATGGTGCTGGAAGGCGTGGTGTCGAACGTCGCCAACTTTGGCGCGTTTGTCGACATCGGCGTGCATCAGGACGGTTTGGTGCACATCTCTGCGCTGACCGATCGTTTTGTTTCCGATCCTCGCGACGTGGTCAAAGCGGGCGACATCGTGAAAGTCAAAGTGATGGAAGTCGACGTGCAGCGCAAACGCATCGCTCTGTCTATGCGTTTGAACGATGAACCGGGTCAGGAAAGCCGCCCAGCACGCAGCAGCCAGCCGCGTCAAGAGCGTGCACCGCGTCGTCGTGATGAACCCGCCAACACCGGGGGTGCCATGAGTGGCGCCTTTGCGGCAGCCTTTGCCAAAGCGAAGAAATAAGCGCCATTGCGCTGAAAAAGAAAATCCCCAACGGCGTACGCTGCTGGGGATTTTTTTGTGCGTGTCTCATCGCAAGCGATGACTACAAGACCGCAATCACTTCTGAGGGCGTATTGGGCGCCACGGCATGGCCGTAATGGAATTTGATCACGGTGCGCCGCTTGGCCATTTTGCCTTCAGTTATCGCAGCATCAATCACGCGTTTCGGCAACCGAAACCGCATTGCATAACCTTTGCCCTGCGCGTTGCTGTAGGTCGACAAAGCCAGCAGGTCGAATAATCGCTCCAACTCACTTTTCGGCTCGTCATACGGGCGTACCGTGGTCTCGGCCTCCTGATCCAGCTCATAGCCGGGGTGTTCAGACGGATCCCAAGACGACTGCTTGCGCCGTTTGTCATCGCCTTTGACCTTACGCTCAGCATTGGGTTTGGTCAGCTCTACCGTCGGCATCACAGGTTCACGGACTCGGTTGTCACGCGCAGCCTGCTCTGTCGGCACGTTAACTGATGGGGCGATAAGTGGCACGCTGACATTTGTCGGTGACACGATCATAGCCGAAACCTCCTCAGTATCGCCCGGCCCGGTCGGCGCGTTCACGCGTCTGGGTTAGCTTATTTATCGACCAACCACCGCAAACGTTTAGCGTTATTTCAATGCCATCGTCGCTTTTGCGCCAAAATTTACATTTCTCTGCTAAACGCCACCAGTTGCTGACAAAACGCTTCGAGTTCGGTCATAAACGGCGCATGGGATGATTCGGTAAAAATGTACTGCTGACTGTGCGGCACCACGTGGGCCAGATCGTGCGCCACTTTGACTGGCACCAATCCATCCAAACGGCCATACAAACGCAGCAGCGGCATCGACAAATGCGGCAGTTGGTCACGCAGGTCGACTTCGGCCAGCATGTTCAACCCCGCCAGCAGAGACTGCGGATTCGGGCTCGGGCGCGATAACACCGCATGCTTGAGGGTTTTCACATCTTGACGTGCCGAGGGACTGCCCATCGCTTGCAGCGCCATAAAGCGTTCGATCGTGGCTTGGAAATCGTCCACCAGCTGATCAGTAAACGCACTCAGCACTTGAGGTTGAATACCGCGCCAAGGGCGTTCGGCGGCAAATTTCGGAGACGAGGCCACCGTGACCAATTTGGCCACGTACTCGCGATGATACAGCGCCATGTGCGTGGCCACTAACCCGCCGAGCGACCAACCCACCCAAATCGCTTGCTTGGGCGCATGCTCCAACAAGCGCTGCGCAATGGCGTCGAGCGAGTCGGCGTGTTGCTCGGCGCTGTGTCCGTAGCCCGGTAAATCGACCACATGCACGCGAAAATGCGCGGCCAGCGCGTCTGCCGTTTGTTGCCATACCGCTCCGTTCATGCCCCAACCGTGCACCAACACCAGATCCGGGCCACTGCCGGTGACCTGCCAATACAACGCCGCTGCCATCGTCACATGCTCTCCTACTTATTCCATGCACACTGTGCCTTGGCCTGTCGCGATGATAGCGACACGCCTTGTCAATTTGGTCTGCTATGTTAACCAATCGCTTTCAAAAAACCATGTTTTCCTGGCTGGCGCCCGCCTGCCAACTGTGCGGCTTAGCGCTACACGCGCCGACCAAACCCAGGCTGTGTGCGGCATGTCTGGCGTGGTATGCCCCCACACCGCGCTGCGCTCGCTGCGGCCTGCCTTGTGAAAGTGCCACCGCGCAGTGCGGCCAGTGCCTGAGCACGCCGCCGCCGTGGCATCAGCTGGTCTGTGTAGGCGATTACCGCTTTCCTCTCAGCCACAGCGTGCATCAGCTCAAGTATCAGCGCCAGTTTTGGCAAGCGCGGCCCCTGGCTGCATTACTCGCGCCCAGAATCACCACGCCTGCGCCGCTGATCACGTGCGTACCGTTGCATTGGCGTCGCCAACTGCGGCGCGGCTTCAATCAAAGTGATGTGTTGGCACGTCAGCTCGCCCAGCATTTGGGCAGCGAGTATGACCCGCAGCTGTTTTCTCGCCCGCACGCCACGGTGCCACAACACGGCTTGGACAAAGTGCAGCGGCGACGCAACCTCAACCGTGCCTTTGTGTTAAACCACGAGCCGTGCCAGCAACACGTAGCGATTGTCGACGATGTCGTCACCACTGGCAGCACCGTACGGCAATTATGCAATTTACTACTTGAAGTGGGCGTCAAAAGCCTCGATATTTACTGTATCTGCCGTACTCCTGAACCAAGCGACTAGCCCGAGCACAACACCCTGTGCACAAAAAAGGGCTGGATCCTCGGCTCGACAGGAGTAGAATGGTGACTAAATAGCCTACAATTTTACTCAGGTATTCGTCGTGTCAAATCCTATTACTATTACAGAATCTGCCCAGTCTCACTTTGCTAAGCTGCTTGCTCAGCAACCAGACGGTACTAACATTCGTGTGTTCGTGGTTAACCCGGGCACTCAAAATGCGGAATGTGGCGTGTCGTACTGCCCGCCTGAGGCTGTGGAAGCTACCGATACAGAAATCACATACAGCGATTTTTCTGCGTATGTGGATGAGCTGAGCCTGCCATTTTTGGAAGAAGCCGTGATCGACTTCGTGACAGATAAAATGGGCTCACAACTGACGCTGAAAGCCCCGAACGCCAAAATGCGTAAAGTGGCTGACGATGCGCCACTGATGGAGCGCGTGGAATACGCGATTCAAACTCAAGTGAACCCACAGCTTGCAGGCCACGGTGGTCACGTCCAACTGCTAGAAATCTCAGACGACGGCGTAGCACTGGTTCAGTTCGGCGGCGGTTGTAACGGCTGTTCGATGGTCGACGTCACGCTCAAAGAAGGCATTGAGAAAGAACTGCTGGCGCAGTTCGAAGGTGAGCTGACCGCGGTGCGCGATTCTACCGAACACGATCGGGGCGAGCACTCTTACTACTGAGTCCCCAACCGAAAAAAGCTGATGCGTGCATCAGCTTTTTTTATTTTCTGCGCCTGTACGCAGGGTTGCAGATAAAGAGTAATATGTTCACTCATCCGTTTTTCTCATATAGTAGGAAAACATTTGAATGCGAAGGAGTTAACGTATGCCATCTAAATCATTACCGGAGATTTTGGCCCGTAATACGGTTGCCAAATCGAGACTATTTGCCATCGAGGCGCTCGACCTCCGTTTTTCGAATGGTGAGCAACGTACCTACGAACGCATGAAGCCCAGTGGCCGCAACGCCGTGATGATGGTGCCCATCACCGAGAACGGCGATCTCCTGCTGGTGCGCGAATACGCCGCAGGCACTGAAAACTATGAACTGGGGTTTCCCAAAGGGCTGATTGACCCGGGCGAATCGGCGCAAGAAGCCGCTGTGCGCGAACTCAAAGAAGAGATCGGGTTTGGCGCGCACTCGCTGACACCGCTGAAAGATGTGGTGTTGGCGCCATCGTATTTTTCCAGCCGCATGACCCTCTTCATCGCTCAGGATCTATACTCAGAACAATTGGAAGGCGATGAGCCAGAGCCGCTGGAACTCGTGCGCTGGCCCCTCGCTCAAGCCGAAGAGTTGCTGACTCACTTAGATTTTAGCGAAGCTCGCAGCATCACTGCACTATTGCTCGCGCTGCGCCACTTGCAATCCTGACCCGCAGCGCTAAAGGAAAGAGTATGCCTACCGCCAAAGATCTGTCTCATTTATTGCCCGATGTGATTAGCATCGCGCGTTCTGCTGGGCAATTGATCCTCGAGATTTACGAGAAAAAATCCTACGAAGCGTTCACCAAAAGCGACGAAACCCCCGTCACCAGCGCCGATTTAGCGGCGCACAAACTGGTGGTCGAACGCCTGAGTGAACTGACACCGGATATTCCAGTGCTGTCGGAAGAAGCCGCCAACATCAGCCTCACCACGCGTGAAACGTGGCAACGCTACTGGTTGGTGGACCCGCTCGATGGCACACAAGAATTCATTGCCCGTAGCGGCGATTTCGCCACCATTATCGCGTTGGTTGAGAATAACCGTCCGGTGATGGGCGTGGTGTACGGCCCGGTCTCTGGCGTCACGTACTACGCGTATAGCGGCAAAGGGGCGTGGAAGATTCCGGACATGTCGGAAAGCCTGCGTATTGAAACCCACACGCATGAGCTGCCGGGGCAGTCGATTGCAATTGCCATCAGCCGCCGTCAGGACATCAACCGCATCACCAGTCGTTTAAGCAGCCAGTGGAACTATGAGTTGGTGCCACTCGGCTCGGCAGCGCTCAAAGCATGTCTGGTCGCTGAAGGCGCCGTGGACTGCTACTTGCGCCTGGGGCCAACGGGCGAATGGGACACCGCTGCGACACAATGCATCGTCGAAGAAGCGGGCGGGCGCATTCTCAGCACGCAGTTAGAACCGTTGTCCTACAATGAGCGGGATACGCTGGAAAATCCGAACTTTATTGTGCTGGGCGATGCCAACTTGCCGTGGGATCAGATTCTCAAGGTGAAAGATTAACGAGCAAAAAGGGCGAGATGAACTCGCCCTTTTGTTTGTACGGTTATATTGTTTGCACGGTTATAACTGCCCTTGACGGGAAAACTGAAAGCGGCCTTGACCATCGGGACGCGGCAGGTACTTCAACTGCTCCGCCATCGCGGCGGGGAAGTCGGCCCCCGGCTTAAACCAAGCTTGCGCATTAAACCGGCGTTTGGCATTCAACTCTGCGCTGAATTCGCTACTGACCTGCGCGCTCTGCTGGCCCCCTTTCACCGTCACCACGTTATTGTCACACGTGACATCGGCCATCACCGGCCCCATGCTGAGATCCCCCAACGGTGACCCCATCATGCTTTGCGCCCATACCAATGTGCCGTTGGCCGCACCGCACCACGGCGCCGCGTATTGGTAATCACGCACGGTCAGTTCCACTTGGCCCTGCGCGCTGATTGGCAGCGGTAACGCAAGCGTCTGCATCAGGGTCGCCGCCGGGGCCGAGAGCACCACATCCTCGGCAAACGGCCCAGACATGCCGTAACCGATCACGCCTTTGCCGCGCACATCCAAATCGCTTCCGCGACCAAAACGCACCGCCACCTTCGCTTTCGCGCTCAGCAATGACGACCACTGCAACTGCCAGCTCAACGCACCAAGCTGATTGCGTTGCCAACGCACCTGAGTCGCGCTGCCCTGCCACCAACGCCCCTGCACACCTTGCAGTTCCAGCCCTGCAGGCAGCGGAACCGCTTTGATTACCACCGCGGCAGGCAAATGCACAATGGCACTCACCACAAAGACCACCACAAATAGGGCGACAAAGCTTAATCCTTGTTTCATGACGTGCCCCGTTTTAATTGCAGCCGTTTAACCTCAACCACACCGGACACTTTGCCGCGGTCGAGATCCATATATTCAACATCCACACCCTGTTTCTCTTTGAGGTACGCAATCCACGCCACCAATTGAGAAAACGGCAGCGGCTGAACCCACACTTGCATCATGTCACCGCGAGGCTGAACTCGAATCAACTCAATGTTGAATTGACGCGTGGAGTTGGTGATCACCTGATTGAGTGTTTGCGACGTGCGCGCCACACCGCCTTGCCCCCGCAGCGCCACGATGTCATCCGCCGTGGATTGAACCCATTGCAGTAACTGCTGCTCAGACACGATGCGTGCTTTGGCCGCGTCACTGCGCTGTTGCAGCGGCTGGAGAATGCCCCAGTATAAAACCCCAAGGAATAACAGGCCGCCACACATCAGCACCAAACGCTGTTCGCGTTGGCTGATGCCACTCCACCAAGTCTGGAGCGACGCTTGAAGTGGGCCGAGTAAATTCTTCATGTTCTGCCCTTATTTGCGTTTGAGGACATACGACCCCACCACCAAATCACCATTTTTGCTTAACTGGCCCTGTTCAACCGTAAAGTGCGCTTCAAGTTTGACGCGCGCTTGCTCAAAGGTTTGAAAATCTTTGCTGCTCGCTTCCAAACGCACTTCGCCGCGGTTGCCATCAAATCGCAGGCTCTGCACTTGCAGTGCGCGCACGCTACGCAGAGTGTCGGGCAATTTGCTCAGCCAGCCCAGGACATGCTCTCCACTGCCGCCACCCGACAACGCCGCCAATTCATCACTCATCTGACGTTTGAGATAACTGACGGTCGGAATGCGCTGCTTATCAGGAAAAATGGTTCGAAAAATGCGTTCACTCTCCGCGCGATAACGCTGCGCCTGAGTTTCGTATTGATAAGCTTCCACAAAGCGGTATCCCATCACGACCACCAGCAACAAACCGGCCGCGATTGCCGCCTTACGCCACACGCCCCAATGTTTGGACCACGAGGATTTCGGCGCAAATTCACCGGTCAGTAGCGTGACTTTGCTACGCAGCGCCTCTTGGGTCAGCTGTTGCATCACCAGATCTGCCGCTTCGGTGTGCCACACCTGCCCTTCAGCCAATGCCAGTTCAGGCAGCGGCGTGTAAGCCGTGAGCGGTAACCAAGCCTCACCCTCTCGTACCCAATCGGATTGGCTAAATAGCGGCAGCCACTGCGTCTCGACGCTTAAGCCCGCCAAGTCCCCTTTGCGCACCAACCATTCGTCGCCCAATTGCAATGCCGCGAGGCCATCGGCTTGCGGTACAGCCAGGACATCGGGCAGCACGCGTTTGACGTCGAACTGCAATGCTTTGAGCGTGTCCAGGCACGATTGCAACCATTGGCGATCCACGCCGGCCACGTGCGCCACACCGCCGCTTTTGCTCAATACGCTAAAATGCAGCTCTTCGACATCTTGCGCAATTTCATCTTCCACCAAATATGGCAGCATGCTCTCCAACTGGCGACTGGCACCAGAAGGAATCTCGACCTGTGTCAGCACCACATCACTGGCGGCCAGCAGCACCAGCGTTGACCGCTGCGCAGCATACGGCGCCAGCTCATCCAGCTGCTCGATTCCGGCCACTTCGCCGCTGGCGATCACCGCCTGCTGTTGCGGCGACCACACCAGCCAAGGAATGGCGGCATTTTGTTGACTACTCAGCCGAACGGTCAGAAACTCGCTCACTGATTCCTCCAAAGCGACGGCGTATCACCGTTGCAGTTTCTTTATTGCTACTAAAAAACAGACTCCGAACGCGCACGCGGGATTCATCCACTTTCACCTGTGCGTCCAGTTCAAAATATTGGCTGTCGACCGACAAATAGCCACGCGCATCATCACGTAAGGTGCTGTCCAGCGCGGCGATCTGAGCTTCTGCCATAAAATTATTCACGCTGCTCCAACCATCAAACGGGCGATTTTCCAGCACCGTTTTGGCGTTGGCTTCACTGAGTGCGGGCGTAAACATCGCCGCCAGCAACTTGGCTTGCTCCGGTGCCAACGTATTGATATTGAGTCGCCAGTCATCCATCGGCAGTGCGCACACGTAAGGCGCGAGCTTTTGCATCACCTCGCCACTCACCTGATTGACGGCGCGCAGTTCGCTGCTGTCAGCGAGCAGCGTATTGGCCGCCAAATAGGCCGGCGACATCGACTCGTAGTAACTGTCTTCAACCCCACCGACCGAGTTCACACTGTCATTGCTGTCGATGTAATCCCACGTCGCCCCAGCGATGCTTTCCGCTTGGTAATTGTCGATGTCGAGATCATCGAGCAGCGCTCGCCAAACGCGATATACGTAAGCTTGCGTGGTGCCTGTGCTGGTCGCTGGCACATTGGCAAACACATTGAGATTAAAACACGCCTGTCGGTCGATGATGCTGCCGGTCACCTGACCATAATCGAGCGGATAGCTGCGATCTTTCTGTGACCAAGGCTGATTCAAGCTGATCACATCGTTGTCTTTGTAACTCTGCTCAATCGCTGCTTTCGCTAAGGCTTCCACCCCCAAACTGTACCAATACGCTTGCTGGTAATTGAGTTGATGGCTGGCGCGCTGAAACTGAGTAAACATGCGTTGTGACATCGTGGCCGCAATCGACACCATGATCGCTAGGAGCAGCAAAACAATGATCAACGCCACACCGCGCTGTCGCTGGTTACGAATCATTGCTGTCTCCCAGCGTACCGCCTGAGGTCAAATAAATACGTTCAACCTCACCGTAATCTTTCAAGGTCAGCGTCACCGATACGGCCTGTGGCAGCGACTGTTTCGACGTCCACTCGTCCAGCCACTGGCCTTGAAAATAGAACTTCATCGACCACGATGTGACTTGCGTCAGCAGTGGCATCACCACCGGCGCTTGAGCCACCGGCGTATCGGCATAGCGCCACCACACGCGCTCTAGCACGTCATCTTTTAAACGATAGCCAACCTTCGCCACTTCGCCACGCGGGAACTGTTGCTGCGGGTTGTGCCAGCCCAAACGCACAAACAGCACGCCTTTGCTATCAGAATCAAGCAAGTAATCGCGCCACAGCAGCATCGTGTCGCCCGGCTCTTCGCCATTGGTGCGAAAACGACGCAGCGCCATTTGGCGAAAATCAGCATCCATGATCACGATGGCACGTTGCAGTTCACTCAGGCGCGCTTCCCGTTCAGCCGACAAACTGTTGCTGCGTTGCACTTGATTAAGCACCTGATAAGCCGCCAAGCTTAAGCTGGCAAAAATGGCCATCGCCACCAGCACTTCGATCAGGGTGAAACCGCGTGTGCGGCGCTGACGCCCTGCGTTATTTCGCCACATAACTTCTCACCGTCACCACCGGAGCGGCTTTTTTCTCTGTCGCGACACTGACATCAAACGCCGCCAGAATATCGTTACCGGTTTTCACCGGCGTCACTTTCCAATACCACGTGCGACCCGCCATTGTCTGCGTCCCTTGCCGCGCGCTGAGTCCCTGCGGATTGAGCATCACGTTGGCCATCTGGTTATCCACCACCAGTGCGGCAAAGGTTTTCTCTTCCAAATAGCTGATGGTGTTGATGTGCTGGCTCACCGCGCGCATCACACTGATGGCCGCGGTGGCAAAAATTGCCAGTGCCACCAGCACTTCCAACAAGGTAAACCCACGTTTAGCGCTGCGCATGACGTTCTCCCGGAGCGAGCAGTTGGATCGCCCCGTTCTCTTGCACGTTGACTTGCCAGCCATGCTCCGGCGTCTCCGATTTAACGTAGACGTCGAGCGTAAATGGGGTCAGCTCGCCACTGGACAAAATAAACACTTGCGGCGGACGCGTTTTCTTGGCGTCATCTTGCTCGGCAAACATCTCGTCATCAAACAAGCTGCCCGGCTTGAACAATCGATCCTTGTCTTGCCACACATCGCCGCCGGCCCGAAATTGCAGCACCAGCCCTTCCTCGGCCTGTAACTGCGCGCTAAACCCCGGCTTATTCAGCCGTTGCCAGCCAGTTTCATTGAGGCGAAGAAATGTAGCGCGGCGCGTTTTTTCATCCACACGCAACCCGTAATCCATCCCGCTCAAAATCGCTTCTTCGTTGATCAGTTGCAAACGCTGATACAGGCTTTCGGCAAAGCGGTTGGCCTCGTCATTGGGTCGATCCGGTAAGGTGGCAATCACCGCCACCGCACTCATCGACAACAACACCAGCACCAACAGAATTTCCAGCAGGGTAAACCCGCGTTTGTACTTCATGACTTCGCCGCAACTCATCTCAAATCATGGGCGGTCTCACCGCCCAATCCACCTTATTGGAAGTCCTGCAGGTTCCAGTTGCCGATGTCGGTACTGGTGCCTTCGCCGCCTTCTTGACCATCTGCCCCCAAGGTAAACACATCAATGGTGCCTTTATCGCCTGGGCTCAGGTATTGGTAGTCATTGCCCCAAGGGTCTTTAGGCAGACGCTTAATGTAGCCCCCAGTGCGGTAGTTGCGCGGCTCAGGGCTAGACGGTTTGCTGACCAGCGCATCCAAGCCTTGGTCGGTGGTTGGGTAAACATTGTTGTCTAATTTGTACATATCGAGCGCATTTTCCAGCGCGACGATATCGGTAATCGCTTTTTGTTGATCGGCTTTTTCTTTGTTACCCAGCAAGTTAGGCACAACAAAACTGGCCAGAATACCCAGAATGACCACCACGACCATCACTTCCAGCAGGGTAAAACCAGACTGTTTGTTTACTTTTTTGTTCATAGAGACTCCATGTTAAACAAGGCGAAATTGAGCCGAATTAACGACTCATTAAGTTATTCATTTCGAGGATGGGCATCAGGGTCGCCATCACGATAAACAGCACCAGCCCGGCCATCAACGCGATCAAGGCGGGTGTAAAAATACCCAGCGCAATATTCACGGTCGATTCAAAACTGGTGTCTTGGTTATCGGCTGCGCGCGTGAGCATGCTTTCCAACTCGCCACTCTGCTCGCCACTGGCGATCATGTGGAGCATCATCGGTGGAAACAGCTTGGTTTGGTCGAGCGCTTTACGCAGGCTGGAGCCTTCACGCACATTTTCCGCCGCCGCCAACACTTGCTGTTTTACATATTGGTTGGTCATGACATCGACAGCGACTCGCATGCCATCGAGGATCGGAATGGCACTGGAGGTACAGATCGATAAGGTGCGCGCAAAACGTGAGGTATTGAGGCCGCGCGCGATTTTGCCAATCATCGGCATATGAATCACGCGGCGATCCCAGTTCAAACGCACATCCGGTTTACGCAGTAACCAGCGGCACACGTAGATGATCACCAGCAGCGCGAGCAGCAACTGAATGCCCCAGTGTTGAATAAAATCGCTGGATGACAGCAAAAACTGCGTCGATTTCGGCAATTCCTGCCCCATTTGTACAAACTGACCGACGATTTTAGGCACCACTGCCGCGAGCAAAAACGCGACAATCGCAACGGCAAACACCACCAGCACGATCGGATAGAGCATCGCTTGCAGCAATTTGGAGCGCATTTTCTGGCGGTTTTCCGCGTAATCCGCCAACCGCTCCAACACCGCATCGAGGTGACCTGATTTTTCACCTGCCGCCACCATGGAACGAAAGAGTTCATCAAACACCTGCGGGTAATCTGCCATGCTGTCTGACAGGGTGTACCCTTCGGTGACTTTGGAGCGCACGGCCGCCAGCATGTTTCGAATACGCGGCTTTTCCGATTGCTCGGATACCGCGCGCAAACACTCTTCCAGTGGCATGCCCGACTGCACCAGCGTCGACAATTGGCGCGTCAGGAGCGCCAAGTCCGGCGTACTGATACCACGGCGTGATAGCCCCAAGCTGCGGCTTTGGTCTTTGGCCGCTTTGACTTTGGTTTCCACCACTTCAATCGGTACCAAGCCTTGTTCTTTAAGACGCAGACGTGCCTGCCGCGCATTATCGCTTTCCAGCACACCTTTTTTCTGTTTGCCACGGGCATCCAGCGCCTTATATTCAAACGCTGCCATCAGGACTCCTTGGTCACACGCATCACTTCTTCAAGCGACGTCAAGCCTTGGCGCACTTTTTCCAGTCCGTCATCGCGAATGCTTGGCGTGGTTTCACGCACCGCTTTTTCCATCGCCTGCTCACCGGCTTCGGCGTGGATCAATGCTTGTACTTCTTCTGTCACCAGCACTAGCTCATGAATCCCGGTTCGGCCGCGATAGCCTTTAAAGTTACATTTCTCACAACCGTGCGCTTTGTACAGCGTCAGTGGGTCCTTTTTCTTCACATCAAACAGCTTGCGTTGCTCTTTGTCAGCTTCGTAAGGTTCTTTGCAGTCCGGACACAAGGTCCGCACCAAACGCTGAGCCAACACACCCAGCAGTGACGAGGAGATCAAAAAGGGTTCAATGCCCATATCACGCAGGCGCGTCACCGCACCAATCGCCGTGTTGGTGTGCAGCGTCGACATCACCAAGTGACCGGTCAACGAGGCCTGAACCGCAATCTGCGCGGTTTCTAAGTCACGAATCTCACCCACCATCACCACATCTGGATCCTGACGCAAAATCGCGCGCAGGCCACGGGCAAAGGTCATGTCGACTTTGGGGTTCACTTGCGTTTGACCGATACCATCGATATCAAATTCGATCGGATCTTCAACGGTCAGAATATTGCGTTCGTTGCTATTGAGTTCTTGTAGGCCCGCATACAGCGTGGTCGATTTCCCCGAACCGGTCGGTCCGGTGACCAGCAAAATGCCGTGTGGACGCTCAATCAAATGGCGGAAGTTATCGTGGTTGTGCGCCGTCATGCCCAAGCTGTGCAGATCCAATCGCGTGGCGTTTTTATCGAGCAGACGCATTACCACGCGCTCCCCATGCGACGATGGCATGGTCGACACCCGCACATCCACCGAACGTCCTCCGATACGCAGCGAAATGCGACCATCCTGCGGCACGCGTTTTTCTGCGATGTCCAACTTGGCCATCACTTTAACCCGCGACACCAACAACGGCGACAGCTTGCGACTTGGCGACAGCACTTCACGCAACACGCCATCAACGCGAAAACGAATCGACAGCACTTTCTCAAACGTCTCAATGTGAATATCAGACGCGCCTTCTTTGATCGCTTCGCCGAGCATGGCGTTGATCAATTTGATGATGGGCGCGTCGTCTTCCGATTCGAGCAAGTCCTCATTTTGTGGCAACTCTTCCACAATCGAGAAGAAATCGTCGCTGTCAGCGCCGATGTCTTCCATCAGTTGGCGCGCTTCTGAGGAGTCGCGCTGATACACTTGGGTGAGCTTGCTTTCAAACTCATTCGGCTGCAGTTCAATCAGATTCAGGCTGCCTTTGACCACGCGGCGCACTTCCGCCAAGGAGGTCACCGACATCGGCGCCACGTAATACACCGTTGGCGCGGCCTCTGCATCCTGCCACTCGAGCACCAGTTTATAGCGATTGGCAAAACTGAACGGCAATCGGCGGACTAAATTGCGAACCGCCTGCGCTGCCACTACATCCGTCATTACTTCTCTTCCATTTGATCAAGAAAGGCTTGAATTTCTGGTGGATGAAGACGATCTTGACCGTATTTCGGCAACACCGGAATGTTGCTGTCTTCCATCAATTTCAGGCCTTTATCGGCTTTGAATAACTGCTCCGCGCGAATGTAGTTGTACTTACGCTGCGTAATCCCATCGGCGGTCACGCCATTGCGAATGATGGTCGGCTTGATGAACACCATCAGGTTTTTCTTCTCAACCTGCGTGCTGGTTGATGAGAACAGATGCCCGATGATCGGAATGTCCCCCAGCAGTGGCACTTTCGATTCACTCTCTGCCGTGCGTTCATCAATCAAGCCCCCAAGTACCAGCATCTGACCGTCTTGCACCATCACCGAGGTGTTGAGCTGACGTTTGGCAAAGCGCACGTCGACGGCACCATTGGCCCCCAACACGTTCGACACTTCTTGCTCAATCGCCAGTTGCACCGAATCCCCTTCGTTGATTTGCGGGACCACTTTGAGTTTGATACCCACTTCTTTGCGATCCACCGTTTGGAACGGGTTGTCGTTGTTGGAGCTAGAGGTCGAACCGGTAATCACCGGCACTTCTTCACCGACGATGAACGACGCTTCGCCGTTATCCATCACGGTAATGCTCGGTGAGGAGAGAATATTAGTATTGGAGTTGCTGGATACCGCGCTGATCAGCGCCGTCCAGTCGCCCATCAAAACGCTTACGGCCGCGCCGTTGATGCCCGACAGGGCGGAGGCCAAGCTTGAATAGTCGCCCGATTCGGTGCTGGTGTATGGGCGTCGGTTACCGCTCGAGTCGTAGTAGTATTCGGTCGTGGTCTGGTCTTTGGCTTCTTCCAGCCCCACCATCACGCTACCAATCGATGCGCCGCTGTTGCTGTACTGAATCACGGAACCACTCTCTAGCGAGCCCCATTGCACACCAAGGTTGATCCCGTCAGCTTCCGACATTTCAACAATCAACGCTTCAATCAACACCTGCGCACGGCGAATATCCAACTGCGCAACCACATCCAAAATCGCGTTCATGATGTCTTGTGGCGCGGTGATCACCAGCGAGTTGGTATCGGCGTGCGCGGCAATCATCACCTCGTTGCGCTGCGCTGCACCGCTCGAGCTTTTCTGACCCGTTTGCTTGTCCGCTTGCAAGTTGTCCGACACCCCTTTGAGCACGTCGACCAAATCTTCAGCTTTAGCGTATTTGAGGTACACCACGCGGTTATTGCCTTTGGTCGCCATCTCCACATCAAGCTGTCTGATCAAGCGTTTGAGGCGTTCACGCACTTTCGGGTCACCAGAAATCAGAATCGAATTGGTGCGCTCATCGGCGACAAACTTCGGCTGCAGGAATTCAGGGGTATTCTTGGCATCATTGGCTTTGTTCAAAGCTTCCACGATACGCACCATTTCCGAAGCGGAGGCATTTTTCAGCTCCACCACTTCGATGTCTTTATTGCCCGCTTGGTCAACGCGACGAATGATATCCGCCAAACGGTTGACCACCGCCGCACGGCCCGTGATCAAAATGATGTTTGCCGGGTCGTAATGCACCACGTTGCCCGCGCCCGCGTTATCAATCAGTTGGCGCAGCAGCGGCGACAGTTCGCGCACAGAAACATTTTTCACCGCCACCACTTGGGTGATCACATTGTCGCCGTTGGCACGGTCATGATCGCCCAACACTGGAATGGCCGAGGTTTTGGCGTCTTTGGCTTTGATGACTTTCAGCACGCCGTTGTCCATCTCAACCACCGCAAAGCCGTACACTTCCAGCACATTGAGGAAAAAGCTGTAGTACTGCTTTTCGTTCAGCGTGTCGTAGCTGCGCACATCCACTTTACCTCGAACAGAAGGGTCAACAATAATGGTTTTCTCGAGGTTGCGGCCAACAATGTTGATGAATTCCTGAATATCCGTGCCTTTAAAGCTGGCGCTGAATTCATTCGCCAGTGCTAACGGCGTCGCCAATAAACTTCCGGCCAACAGCCATGCACTTTTTTTAAGCCAATGCTTCACAGAATACTCCCTCAAACTTTGCTGACATTTTGCGGTTAAAACTGAATATAGATGTCATGTTGCTGTCCATCTCGTTCTACGGTGAGATTGATCTCGGTCAGATCGCTGATCGACTCAAAGACTTTACTCATCACGTCTGGATCGGTCAGATCCAAACCATTTAATTGTGTGGCGATGTCGCCGTTTTGTAAGCCAACCGATTCAAACAACGCTGAATCTTTGCCTGGGCTGACACGATAGCCCAGAATTTTGTCATCCTGCTTCAACTGGGAGAGCGTGACATATTGGAAAATTTCGCGCGGATTTTTCGCCACGGCGGCGCGAATGGCATCCAGTTTGTCATCCACAGAGGCTGACTGAGCGGCACGTGAAGGGGCTGGCGCAGGCTGAGCGCTCATTTTTGAGTAGTCGATCCCTTCCAGCATCAGGGTTTCATCCCGGCCAGAGTTATCGATGATGACGCGATCCGGCAGCACGGCTTTGAGTTTGACGCGCGTGCCTTCAATCACTTCGTTGAGGCCGTACGTCGCTTGCGAGCCCCGGTTTGCGATCACCGCCAAGCTCAAACGCGGTTCAGAACTCGCAACTACGCCCACCAGCTCTAGGTTCAAGCGCGTTTTCGGTGCATCCACTTTGACCGTTTTCACCACTGCCGGTGCTTGCTCGTTGTACTGTCCAAATAGATCGCCTTGTTGCAATCCGCTGATGTCCATGCCGCTTTGCGTCTGCGTTTGCGTCGTGGTGCTGGCAACCCAACCGCCAACCGCCGTTTGCTCTGCCGGCAGCATCCACACCATCTGACCGACAATCCAGGCAGACCACGCGATACAAATCAAAGCCACCCACACACTCATTGGTTTTTGCCAACGTGCGAGGTGTTGCATCCAATCGCCGGATGTCAACTGCTGAAAATTGATACGCTCCACTTTGTGTCCTTTATTCCTAATTCTTCCGCTAACGTCGTGTTTTTTCTCAGTAGGAGCCTTTTTAATTCAGGGCCTTATACAAAATATAGCAATATATCACAAGCTTTACGGTGTTCTTACACATAAAGTTAACGTTTGTGATGAGTTGAATTATCGGCGATCAATCACCATTGTAAGCGGTAAGCAAAACGCTAAATCATCACATTAGAGGTAATTTGCCAGCATGAGTTCCCATTCTGAAGCGGTTCGACTCGATAAATGGTTATGGGCCGCAAGATTCTATAAAACTCGCTCGCTGGCGCGGAATATGGTCGATGGTGGCAAAGTTCACTATAATGGCCAGCGAACAAAGCCAAGTAAGCTGGTCGAAATCGGTGCGATCATTACCCTGCGCCAAGGCAACGAAGAGAAAACCGTGGTCATCGAACACGTGTCGCAGCAGAGACGTGGCGCACCGGAAGCTCAGACCCTGTATTCAGAAACGGCTGAAAGCGTCGAAAAACGCGAGCGCATGGCGCTGGCACGTAAACTCAACGCCATCAACCCAGCCCCAGATCGCCGCCCGGATAAAAAACAGCGTCGCGATCTTCTAAAATTTAAACATCAATAACGAGCCGGACTATTCCTTATGACTACACGTTCAGTGTCAAACAACACATTAAACCGCTACCTATTTGAAGACCTTTCAGTACGTGGCGAGTTGGTACAACTGGATGAAACGTACCAGCACATCATTACCAGCAAGGAATACCCCGCGCCGATTCAGACGCTGTTAGGTGAGCTATTGGTCGCGACGTCACTGCTGACCGCGACGCTAAAATTCGAAGGCTCAATTACCCTACAACTGCAAGGGGATGGCCCGGTTTCGCTGGCCGTCATTAACGGCGACAACAATCAGCAAGTCCGCGGTGTGGCACGTTGGGACGGCGACATCGCCGACAACGCCAATCTGCATGACATGATGGGCAAAGGCTACCTGGTGATCACCATTGAACCGAAGCAGGGCGAACGCTACCAAGGCGTGGTTGGCCTGGAAGGGGATAACTTGGCTGACGTGCTGGAAGGCTACTTCCTGCGTTCAGAGCAGCTCAAAACTCGTCTGTGGATTCGCGTGGGTGAACACGAAGGCAAACCGCACGCCGCAGGTATGCTGCTGCAAGTGATGCCTGATGGCACAGGCACGCCGGAAGATTTCGAGCACCTCGAACAGCTAACCAATACCGTGAAAGATGAAGAACTGTTTACATTGGAAGCCAATGAGCTGCTGTACCGCCTGTACAACCAAGAAAAAGTGAACGTGTTCGAACCGCAACCGGTGGCATTCCAATGTGGCTGCTCACGAGAACGCAGCGCAGCGGCGATCATCACACTGGCTCGCGACGACATCAACGAAATCCTTGCTGAAGAGGGATTTGTGGCACTGCATTGTGACTACTGCGGCACCACCTACTCGTTCGATTCGGCGCAAGTGGCTGAATTGTTCGCACATCAAGCGGGCGAGAACAAAACCCTGCATTAATTCATCGGGCTTAACAAGCACGAAGATTTACCGCTACAGCCAGCATTATGCTGGCTTTTTTTGTGATCAAAACCCAATAAAATCAATAGTTACACTCACCGTACGCCGTACTTAATTTCTTTGGAATAATAATCCTTTTGATCTGGCGCAATGGTTTGCGCGCACGATAAAATACCCAAGCCACAATATGTGACGGGTCACCTAAAACCACAGGGAATGCGTGGGTAATTTTTGAACTATCTCCCTGTTTTTTCCCCCTCCCGTTGCTAGCATGGTGAGCAGATAACAATTACAAACTTTTAAAAATCCCTACAAAATCCTCATAAGGAGCACCTATGACCGTTATGGAACATACGAAGGCTGCACAATTAGATCTTACCCAATACGGAATAACCGATGTAACTGAAGTGGTGCGCAACCCAAGTTACGAATTGTTATTCGAAGAAGAAACTCGCTCAGATCTGGAAGGCTACGAAAAAGGCGTCGTCACTGAACTGGGTGCAGTTGCCGTGGACACTGGCATCTTCACTGGCCGCTCACCAAAAGATAAATTTATCGTCAAAGACGCCACCACCGAAGAGAACATGTGGTGGACCTCTGAACAGGCGAAAAACGACAACAAACCCATTAACCAAGCGGTTTGGAACGATTTGAAAGCGCTGGTCGGCAAGCAATTGTCTGGCAAGCGTCTGTTTGTGGTGGACGGATACTGCGGCGCGAACGCCGATACCCGTCTGTGCGTGCGCTTTATTACTGAAGTGGCATGGCAAGCGCACTTCGTGAAAAACATGTTTATCCGTCCATCAGACGAAGAACTGGCAACCTTTAAGCCTGATTTCGTGGTCATGAATGGCGCCAAATGCACCAACGACAAATGGCAAGAACACGGCCTGAACTCAGAAAACTTCACGGTCTTCAACCTGACCGAAAAAATGCAACTGATTGGCGGGACGTGGTACGGCGGCGAGATGAAAAAAGGGATGTTCGCGATGATGAACTACTTCCTGCCGCTGCAAGGCATCGCATCCATGCACTGTAGTGCCAACATGAGCAAAGATGGCGACGTTGCGATCTTCTTTGGTCTGTCTGGTACCGGTAAAACAACCCTGTCGACCGATCCGAAACGCGCACTGATTGGCGACGACGAGCACGGCTGGGATGACGATGGCGTGTTCAACTTCGAAGGCGGTTGTTACGCGAAAACCATCAAGCTCTCAAAAGAAGCGGAACCAGACATCTACAACGCGATTCGTCGTGATGCGCTGCTGGAAAACGTAACGGTTCGTGCGGATGGCTCGATCGATTTCGATGACGGTTCAAAAACCGAAAACACCCGTGTGTCGTACCCGATTTACCACATCGACAACATCGTGAAACCGGTCTCCAAAGGTGGTCACGCGAACAAAGTGATTTTCCTGTCTGCTGATGCATTCGGCGTGCTGCCTCCGGTGTCTAAACTGACGCCAGAACAAACCAAGTACCACTTCCTGTCTGGCTTTACGGCCAAACTGGCGGGCACTGAGCGTGGCATTACCGAGCCAACGCCAACCTTCTCCGCGTGTTTTGGTGCAGCATTCCTCACGCTTCACCCAACCAAATACGCTGAAGTGCTGGTGAAACGCATGGAAGCTGCAGGTGCGGAAGCGTACCTCGTGAACACGGGCTGGAACGGCACTGGCAAACGTATCTCGATCAAAGATACCCGTGGCATCATTGATGCAATTCTGGACGGCTCGATTGAACAAGCGGAAACCAAACACATTCCGATCTTCAACCTCGAAGTGCCAGTCGCGCTGCCAGGCGTTGATTCAGCCATCTTGGACCCACGTGACACATACACTGACCCACTACAATGGGAAAGCAAAGCCAAAGATTTAGCGTCTCGCTTTATCAATAACTTTGATAAGTACACCGACAACGCGGAAGGTAAAGCGTTGGTAGCGGCAGGTCCACAGCTAGACTAAAACTGATAACTCAGTAGCAAGCCCCTCTTTTGAGGGGCTTTTTTAGTTGAAGCCGACGCCAATTTACTCCAAGCTGTGAGCTTTCAGGACGATCATCGCATCAGGGAATTATGAAAAAGCTGCTTGCTCTGGGAGTTGGTTTGATTGCACTGCTGCTGGCACTCATGCTGGTCGCATTTGGCATCATGCACACCCGTTACCTCACCCCGTCTGCGCAGTGGCTAACCGACCATCTGTGGCCTGAAAAACTGACGTTTAGCGCGCTCGATTACGAATATCCACTCCATTTTCGCCTGCACAATGTGACGCTAGAAACCAACGCGACCCCACTGAGTTTTCAACAGGTGGATGTTTGGCTCAGTCCACAACTGTTCCAAGACGACAAATGGGTGATCGACAGCGTGCTGCTTGATGGCGCCAATTTTGCCGACGGCCTGCCAAGCAACGACTTTCTCGCCCAGCTGCAACTCCATCAACTGGCGCTACACAACATTGATTTCGCCGACCACGGTTTGATCGCTCGTGGCGTCAACATGCAAGTCAAAAACCCCGTCTGGACCCACGCCCAACAATGGCTGCCTTATGGCGAACTACAACTCTCTGCTGAGCAGTTTTACTGGCAAGGCGAAGCGCTCAATAACGTGTTGATTGATGCCAACTACCAAGCGCAAGACAGCACCATCTTTGGCGCCTCATTTCAGTGGCGCGGCGGCGAGTTTTCGGGTCAGGCAGAGCAGTATCCGGCGGGCTGGTCGTTGGTTAACGTCACCTTGAGCAAGCTCGATCTAAAAGATGATCTGTCGACGCTGAGCGCGCCGTGGTGGCAATTGGCCAAGCCTTATCTTCATCACATCAACAGCCTGGATGTACTCAACAGCAATCTGCAACTGGCCGGCACTCGGCTGACCAACGTTGCGTTGTCGCTGGAAAATCTGACATTAGATCACTCACTGTGGCAACAAGAGGACGGGTATGTGTCGCTCAATGCCGAGTCGGTCGACTGGCACGGTTTGCAATGGATAGACCCAACGCTGAAGCTGACACTGCGTCCCGGCCGCATCACCATCAGCGACTTTGCCACCGAACTGCTGCAAGGCAGCATTCAGCTTAGTGGTGATCTTCAACCTTCAGGCATCCATCTGCAGCAACTCAGCGCCAGTGGCATCAAATGGTTTGCTGAGCAGCCACACGATTGGGCTTGGTTGGAGGGCGATCTTCCCGAGCTGAACAATCTGACCATCGATCGTTGGGATCTCAACAACTTGCAATTGATCCAACTGACACACAAACCATTCTGGCAGCTCTCTGGGGTCAATGTCGAAGGACGCAATACCGAGCTTAATCGCGAGGGTCGCTGGGGGCTATGGAATGGTCAACTCCATATCAGCGCCAACAGCGCCAGTATTGATTCCCTACTCAGCACGCAAGGCGTGGTGGACATGAGCAGCAAAGAGGGCCATTGGCAGCTTGAGCGCGCGTTCCTGCCTCTTGAGAACGGTTATGTGGATGCCACTGCCGATTGGGCGTTTAACGCGCCGAGCGCGCCGTGGCGCGTGAATCTGCATGGGGATGGTATCCCACTGGCGCCGATGCACACATGGTGGCCGCTCCCGCTGAAAGTCGACGCATTAGCTGAACTGGATGTCACCGCCGACGGCCTTGCGGGCGATTACCCGATGCTGGCGCATTCGCTCAGTGGCACACTCAACCTCAACCTGCGCGATGGGGTGATGGTCACCCAATCGGCAGATGCTTTGGTGGTGCAACCTTTCGCCCTCGATGGGCTCACACTCAGCGCTGATCGTGGGCGCTTGTCCGTGGAGGCGACGCCGCTGTCTGGCCCAACGCTGAATGCGCACGTGCATGGCGCAATCGATCTGGTCGAGCCCAAGCAGGGCGTGCTGGAACTGAAGGTGAAGCAGCGCTGCACAACGCAGCATTTTGATCTGCTGCGCAATCAACAGCGCACTGAGGCAAATCCTGAGATGATGTGCGCGCCAACCCCTTAGTCGCGCGCACTTTCCAAGATGGCTTGATAATTCGGAATCAGCATGTAGGTGCCAATAAACGTCACGGCATCGACGTCACCACTGGCAATGTTCACATTGACCACAATACGCGCTTTGCGCCCAGATTCGAGGCGATCCAAATCGCCGCTGATACCATCCAGAGACGTCGACGCCACCGGGTTGTGCACCACCGGATGGCGATAACGAATACGACTGTCGACCAGCACAATGTCTCCATCCAAATTGCGCTCACGCATCAGCAGCCACGCCATGCCCCAGCCGGTTAAGGTCGCCAAGGTAAAGGCCGAGCCAGCAAACAGCGTATTGTGCGGGTTGAGGTTGGGATTGAGCTGCGCGCCACATTGAAATTGATAGCCCGTGTACTGCAGTACTTTGATGCCCATTTTCTCGCTGATCGGAATGTGCGCCGCCCAGCGCTCCTGAAGCTCAGTACACCACTCCGGTTTACGCAACACATTGGCCATCGGGTCGAGCGGTTTCACCATCTGTTGATGGCGCACAGGGCCGCGTTCATCGGTCAACTCACCGCGACGTTCAAATCCGTTTTTCTCATAGAACTTAATCGCATCTTCTCGAGCATTGCACACCAGACGTTTGGCCCCTTCCTGGCGCGCCAGAGACTCCAGAGCCACCAGCACCAGCGATCCCATCCCTTTGGCTCGCCGTGTGGATTTGACCGCCATAAAGCGAATCTGGCCTTCGCTGTCCGGTGTAATATACAACCGACCGATGGCGATCGGGCGTCCTCGTCCGTCGACAATCATGCGGTGATGGCTCATGGCGTCGTATTCGTCGCGCTCCGAACCAATCGGCATCCGCCACGGCTCGCGCAGCAATTGCCAACGAAAGTGGTAATACTTATTGAGCTGATTGTCCGTTTTCGGCGTAATAAGTTTAAACATAGCGTCCGTTCCCGAAGGCTCACGAGGAGCCGAAATTTATACCTGCAACCAGAAGGTTACTGGGCCATCGTTGACGAGTGATACTTTCATGTCGGCCGCAAAACGTCCACGTTCTGTCGGCAACACCTCGGCACACACATCAGAAAAATAATCGTAAAGGCGCTCGGCCTCTTGCGGGTGTGCACCGCGTGAAAACCCAGCGCGCGTGCCCTTTTTGGTGTCGGCTGGCAAGGTAAACTGCGAGACCACCAGCACACTGCCCCCAACGTCTTTGACGCTGAGATTCATTTTGCCGGCGTCGTCTTCAAACACACGATAGGTGGTGACACGCTCCACCAAGCGTTTGGCTTTGGCTTCATCGTCGTCGCGTTCTACCCCCAACAGCACCAACAGACCTCGGTTGATTTCACCGATGGTCTCACCGTCGACACGAACGGCCGCTTCACTCACCCGTTGAATCAAGGCTATCACTTTGGTTTCCTTCTTGTTTGTGCTGAGTTTGAGGCAATGAGTGTATCACGTCTGGGGACTCACTCCAGTCTTCACGCTCACCGAGCGCCGCCGTAACTTCGGCCCCAATCAACACAATCAACCAACACAAATACACCCAAACAAACAAAATAGGAATCGCGGCGAGTGCCCCGTATATCAACTGATAAGAAGGGAACTGAGTGATGTAGGCGGCAAAGGCCTTTTTACTCAGTTCAAATAACAATGCCGCGACAAACGCGCCAGCAATGGCATGCAAAAAGTGGACTTTTTTATTCGGCACCAGCAGGTATAAACCCGCAAACGCAAAGAATGACAACAGCAGCGGCAGACGACGTAGGAAGAAGTTGAAGGCTCCCGTGAGCGCTTCACTGTCGAGCAGCTTGAGCGACGTGATATAGGACGTCAGCGCAATGCTGGCCCCCACCAAAATCGGGCCAAGCGTCAGAATCATCCAATACATCGAAAACGAAAACACCATGCGGCGTTTTTTGCGCACCCGCCAGATGTAGTTGAGGTTTTTATCGATATTTGAGATCAACGTTAACGCGGCGACAAACAGGAACATCCCGCCGACCGCCGTCATCTTGCCCGTATTGGTCACAAACTCGCTCAAAGCATGGCGCACCGCATCGCCAGCCGCAGGGACGAAGTGGGTAATCACATAGTCTTGTACCACGTCACCGACGTTTTCAAAAATCGAGAACGACGAGAGGATCGACAGCAACACGGTCAGCATGGGCACTAACGACAACAGCGTGATGTACGCCAGATACCCGGCGTTAACGTTCACTCGGTCGTGCACCATTCGACTCAATAAGTAACGACCAAATAATACGCTCTGCTTTACCAAAGTTTGGATTTTCAACTTGTCTCTCCCATGCGACTAAGCCATGCTAACGCCTTCATTTTAATTGAAAGGAGCGCATGATGCCTTACCTGTTGGCCATCTTCTTATCGATCTTTACTCTAACGGGCTGTCAAAGCGCCTACTACTCGGCGATGGAAAAAGTCGGCGTCCACAAACGCGACATCATGGTTGACCGCGTCGAGGCTGCTCAGGACGCCCAGAAAGACGCACAACAAGAACTGACCAGCGCGTTAGACGCCTTGTCGGCATTCACGCAGTTTGATGGCGGCGAACTCGAAAGCGCTTACGAGCGTATCAACGACCAGTATCAACACAGTGAAGACGCCGCCGCTGACGTTCGTGAGCGCATTGCCGCGATTGAAGACGTTGCCGAGGCGCTCTTTGATGAATGGCAAGGCGAACTGAAACTCTACACCAGCAGCAAACTGCGCCGCGCCAGCGAACAAAAACTCAACACCACCAAAGCGTCATATCAGACGATGCTCAAAGCGATGAAGCGCGCCGAGCAAAAAATGACGCCGGTGCTCAACACGCTGCGAGACAATACGCTCTTCTTGAAGCATAACCTCAATGCCAGTGCGGTAGGATCGCTGCAAGGTGAATTTGCGACGCTGGAACAAGATATTCGCACCGCGATCACGCAAATGAACGCGGCAATTGAAGAATCAAATCAATTCCTCAATCAGTTGAAACAGTAATGCCTTATCGTGCTGCGTGCTCACGCTCTAGCGTACGCAGCACAAATTCAACCCGCGCCGCCACCGGGCCAAATGGGACATCCACACAGAGATAGCCCAATTGGGTGTATGTGGTGAGCAACTGCTCATGAATGGCGAGCGCTTGTGCAAACGGATACGGTCGCACCTCATCTTGCACATAAATCGCCGCATGAGGCCGACAGACAAAGACCAAAGGGAAATACCCTTGGCTTTCGGCTTGCAGCTCAGCGTTCGGCGCAATCCCCGCTTCATGCAGATAACCACAAATGTCCGGAATCGCACGGTCCAAAAACGCCAAAGGTTCGTTTTCCGCACAGCGCTTTTGCTCGCGCATTGCCACCAAACACAACTGAGCAAATCCCGGCAGATCGTGCCAAGGCAAAATGCCCTGAGGCTTGGCACGCTCCTGCTCAATCAAGCGTCTCGACACCTCGGGAAACGTTGCCATACCGGTTTGCGCGAACGCCTCTATCAAGGTGGTTTTTCCAGCGCCCGGACCGCCGGTGATGATGATCGGTTTCACTCTCACTCCTTTTCTCAGGGCGAAAAAAAGCCCCCAGCAGATGCTGAGGGCTTCGCGCGATTCATTCAACGATTATTTTGCGTCGCGAGCAGCGCGTTTACGATCGTTTTCAGTCAGGTGACGTTTACGAATACGGATGCTTTGTGGTGTTACTTCAACCAGTTCATCGTCATCAATAAACTCAAGCGCTTGCTCTAGCGTGTATTTGATTGCTGGAGTCAGAACTTGAGCTTCGTCCGTACCAGAAGCACGTACGTTGGTCAGCTGTTTGCCTTTCAGACAGTTGACAGTCAGGTCGTTCGAACGGTTGTGAATACCCACGATTTGACCTTCGTAAACTTCGTCCGCGTGTTCAGTGAACAGACGGCCACGTTCTTGCAGGTTAAACAGTGCGTAAGTCAGTGCTTTACCAGTTGCGTTCGAAATCAGTACGCCGTTCACACGTTGGCCGATGTTGCCGCCTTTGTGTGGACCGTAGTGGTCGAATGTATGGTACAGCAGACCAGAGCCTGAAGTCAGCGTCATGAACTCAGTTTGGAAGCCGATCAGGCCACGTGATGGCATCACGAAATCTAGACGTACACGGCCTTTGCCATCTGGAGACATATCTTTCAGTTCGCCTTTACGCAAACCGATTTTCTCCATGATGCCGCCTTGGTGCTCTTCCAACACGTCGATGGTCACGGTTTCAAACGGTTCCATCAGTTGGCCGTTTTCTTCTTTCAGGATTACTTCTGGACGAGATACTGCCAGTTCGAACCCTTCACGGCGCATGTTTTCGATCAGGATAGACAGGTGAAGTTCACCACGGCCTGATACGCGGAATTTATCTGGATCGTCAGTTTGCTCAACACGCAGTGCAACGTTGTGAACCAGTTCTTTTTCCAGACGCTCAAGGATGTTACGTGAGGTTACAAACTTACCTTCTTTACCCGCGAACGGAGAAGTGTTGACCTGGAAAGTCATGGTAACGGTTGGTTCGTCAACGCTCAGCGGTGGCAGCGCTTCGATGCAGTTCACGTCACAGATGGTGTCTGAAATTTTCAGTTCGCCAAGACCCGTGATCGCAACGATGTCACCCGCTGTTGCTTGTTCAGTTTCAGAACGTTGCAGACCCAGGTAACCCAGAACAGTACCCACTTTGCCGTTACGTTTTTTACCATCAGCGCTCACAACGGTCACTTGCTGGTTCGGTTTGACCGTACCGCGAGTCACACGGCCAACACCGATAACACCAACGTATGAACTGTAGTCCAGCTGAGAAATTTGCATTTGCAGCGGACCTTCAAGGTCAACTTGAGGTGGTTCAACGTTATCCACGATCGCTTGGAACAGCGGTTCCATGTTCTCGCCCGTTTCGCCTTCTTCCAGCGTTGCCCAGCCGTTCAGCGCTGATGCGTAAACCACTTGGAAGTCCAGTTGTTCATCCGTTGCACCTAGGTTGTCGAACAGGTCAAAAACCTGATCCATAACCCAGTCAGGACGCGCGCCAGGGCGGTCGATTTTGTTGATCACAACGATTGGTTTCAGACCGTGAGCAAACGCTTTTTGAGTCACGAAACGAGTTTGTGGCATTGGGCCGTCAACGGCATCAACGATTAGACATACGCAGTCAACCATTGACATGATACGTTCAACTTCACCACCGAAGTCCGCGTGTCCTGGGGTGTCTACGATGTTGATACGGTAGTCATGCCAGTTAATCGCAGTGTTTTTCGCTAGGATGGTAATGCCGCGCTCTTTTTCAATGTCGTTCGAGTCCATGACTCGCTCTTCAACATCACCGCGCGACTCTAACGTGCCTGATTGCTGGAGTAGTTTATCCACCAGGGTCGTTTTGCCGTGGTCAACGTGCGCGATAATCGCGATGTTTCTTAATTTATCAATCTGTGGAGTAGCCATGGAGTTTTGCTTCACTTATTTACACAAAATGGTCCGCTTTCGCGCGTAGGCGAAATCGGCACCTGAGTTTGGTTCAAAAAACGGCCAATAATGTACCAGATTTTGGCGAAAAACCTAGGAATATGTGATCTGTCACGCTGAATTTCGCTCCTTTAGAGCCTAGTTGTCAAATTGATTTAAAACAAACCGAGACATACTGGTCGGAAATGGCAATTGACATCCCTGCAAATTAGCGGCTGAATAGTGTTCGCTTTGACAGATATTGGTGCAGTCAAAATTAATTTGCACCAATAAGGTGCAATAAAGGATCTTCTTGGTGCAGCAATAAGCACCAAAACGAACCAAACCTATGCAAGGCATTGAATTTATGGAACTTAAGAAATTGGCACGATTTTAGCTAATATGATTTCAGCACAGATTAAGTAGCAGTTCAGACATTAATCGATGCTGGAATTCATTTTTGATTCGAGCCCAAACCGCTTTATTAACACTGGAGGTTATCCAAGATGTCAGTAGAAAACGTACTATCGCTGATCCAAGAAAACGAAGTTAAGTTTGTTGACCTACGCTTCACAGACACAAAAGGTAAAGAGCAGCACATCTCTATCCCTGCTCACCAGATCGATGCAGACTTCTTCGAAGAAGGTAAAATGTTCGATGGTTCATCAGTTGCTGGCTGGAAAGGTATCAACGAATCAGACATGGTCATGATGCCTGATGCATCATCTGCTGTGCTTGACCCATTCACAGAAGACTCAACGCTGAACATCCGTTGTGACATTCTTGAGCCTGCAACCATGCAAGGCTACGATCGCGACCCACGCTCTATCGCAAAACGTGCAGAAGACTACATGCGTTCAACTGGCATCGCAGACACTGTCCTGATCGGCCCAGAGCCAGAGTTCTTCCTGTTTGATGACGTAAAATTCTCGACTGACATGTCCGGCTCTTTCTTCAAGATTGATGACGTTGAAGCCGCTTGGAACACGGGTACTGACTACGAAGACGGTAACAAAGGCCACCGTCCAGGCGTGAAAGGGGGTTACTTCCCAGTCGCACCAGTCGACTCATCACAAGACATCCGTTCAGCCATGTGTTTGATCATGGAAGAGATGGGTCTGGTTGTTGAAGCGCACCACCACGAAGTTGCGACCGCAGGTCAGAACGAAATCGCTACACGTTTTAACACGTTGACCACTAAAGCGGACGAAATCCAAATCTACAAGTACGTTGTTCATAACGTTGCTCACGCATTCGGTAAAACAGCGACTTTCATGCCTAAACCACTGGTTGGCGACAACGGTTCTGGCATGCACGTACACCAATCTCTGGCCAAAGACGGTGTGAACCTGTTTGCTGGCGACAAGTACGGCGGCCTGTCTGAAATGGCGATCTACTACATCGGTGGTATCATCAAGCACGCACGTGCACTGAACGCCCTGACTAACCCGTCAACCAACTCGTACAAGCGTCTGGTACCTCACTACGAAGCACCTGTGATGCTGGCTTACTCAGCGCGTAACCGTTCTGCGTCAATCCGTATCCCAGTGGTACCAAGCCCGAAAGCGCGTCGTATCGAAGTTCGCTTCCCAGATCCAGCAGCAAACCCATACCTTGCGTTTGCCGCGATGCTGATGGCTGGTCTTGACGGTATCAAGAACAAGATCCACCCAGGCGAAGCGATGGACAAAGACCTGTACGATCTGCCAGCAGAAGAAGCAGCAGAAATTCCTAAGGTTGCAGAATCACTGAAACAAGCGCTAGAAAGCCTAGATGCTGACCGTGAATTCCTGACCGCAGGCGGCGTATTCTCTGATGATTTCATCAACTCTTACATCGATCTGAAAACGAAAGATGTTGAGCGTATCAACACCGCTGTGCACCCACTGGAATTCGAACTGTACTACTCTGTATAAGTTGCATTTCGTGTAACCTTCACGGGCTTACACCAGAAAATCAGGCTCGCCTCGCAGGCGGGCCTTTTTCATATTTGGCGTTTATCATCGGCAATTTAACATGAACGTTACATAATCTAGCGTCTTCGACGCTGCCGTTTTGGCCACCACCATGAGTGAGGTGAACGATGATTCGTATTGTGTTTTTGGAGTTACTCCTGTTGCTCACACTGCCGCTGAAGTTGAGCGCACAAAGTGTTTATACTTGGGAAGATGAACAAGGCGTAGTGCACTTTAGCGATGCGCCAGCCGACGATCAGGCTCAAGCCATTCACCTACCCGATGTGGATGCAACGCCCCCCGCTCCCAGTTATACCCCCGCCCAACCAATCGACCCACCTGCACCCAAATCGACCACCGAACCGCACATCGCGCTGCAAGTGACCCTGAGCGCGCCCCACCATGACCAAACCATTCGCGACAATCGCGGCCGAATGACCCTTGAGGTTGAGCTCAATCGCCCGCTGGGCGTTGGTGAACACCTGCAATTACTGATGGATGGCAAGCCTTACGGCGCACCCAGCACCAAAACGGTGTGGCACCTGAACAATATTGAACGCGGGTCTCATACCTTTTCAATTCAGGCATTTGGATTCGGCAAGGTTATTGCATCATCTAAGTTTGTAACGGTGCATTTACATCGAGCGTCCGTGAATTAGGCGATATCCACACTAATTTGCTCGATTTCAGGCAGTGTCTGGCTTTTTCTTTGTGCTCCGTTGCGCCATACTTGACAATTTGATGCACCATTTTTGTGCATTGCATTATTTTGGAACACGGACAAGGATGAACCTGTGAGTGCAGAGCTAAGCGAAACCATACTGAACAACGTTGTGACCGCCACTTTGATGTTGGATGAAACCCTGTGCGTGCGCTATGCCAACCCAGCAGCCGAACAGCTGTTTTCACAAAGTGCCAAACGCATCATCAATCAGCCGCTGTCTAAACTGATTCAACATGCGTCGATGGATCTGGCGCTGCTCTCACAGCCGCTGCAAAGCGGTCAGAGCATCACCGACAGCGACGTCACCTTCGTGGTCGATGGCAAACCCCTCATGCTGGAAGTGACCGTCAGCCCACTATCATGGCAAAAAGAGCTGATGCTGTTGGTCGAAATGCGCAAAATAGGGCAACAGCGTCGCCTAACGCAAGAGCTTAACCAACATGCACAACAACAAGCGGCCAAACTGCTCGTGCGTGGCTTGGCCCATGAGATCAAAAATCCACTGGGTGGGTTACGCGGCGCAGCGCAACTTCTCGAGCGCATGCTGCCCGATCAGAGCCTGACTGAATACACCCAAATCATCATTGAACAAGCGGACCGCCTACGCGCGCTCGTGGATCGCCTGCTCGGCCCCAAAAGCCGGGCAAGAAAACCTCCGAGAACCTGCACCTGATTTTGGAAAAAGTTCGTCAATTGGTGGAACTGGAAGGCCGCGCCGATCTCACAATTGAGCGCGATTACGATCCCAGTTTGCCCAACATCCTGATGGACACCGATCAAATCGAGCAAGCCCTGCTGAACATTGTCAGCAATGCAGCGCAAATTTTGGCCAACCAGCCACATGGCGTGATCACACTCCGCACCAGAACGGTGCACCAAGCCAATATTCATGGCCAACGACATAAGTTGGTGGCCAGAATCGAAATCATCGATAACGGTCCGGGCATTCCGCTCGAACTTCAAGACACGCTGTTTTACCCCATGGTCAGCGGTCGTGAGGGCGGTACCGGACTTGGCTTATCGATTTCACAAAACCTGATTGACCAGCACAATGGAAAAATAGATGTAGAAAGCTGGCCAGGTAGAACCACATTTACGATTTATTTACCGATTTGAACGACGTGACCATTCTCGCTTGGAGAATGGAGGCTGCTGTTGAGGAAACCAGACTATGAGTAAAGGATACGTATGGGTTGTCGATGACGACAGCTCGATTCGCTGGGTGATGGAGAAAACCCTGTCGTCAGCCAATATTAAGTGTGAAACCTTTTCTGATGCAGAAAGTGTGTTGATGGCACTCGAACGAGAAACCCCTGACGTCTTAGTTTCCGATATTCGTATGCCCGGCATTGATGGGATTGAGCTATTGCACCAAGTGCATTCACGCTCACCGGAATTGCCGGTGATCATCATGACCGCGCACTCCGACTTGGATGCCGCAGTCAACGCCTATCAAAAGGGGGCCTTCGAATATCTGCCGAAGCCATTTGATGTCGATGAGACGTTAACCCTCGTTGAGCGTGCCATTGCGCATGGTCAGGAGCAGCGTAAAGAACAATCGCAGCATTTGATTCCCACCTACGATGCACCAGAAATCATCGGTGAAGCCCCCGCGATGCAAGAGGTGTTTCGCGCTATCGGCCGCCTCTCTCGCTCCTCTATTTCAGTGTTGATCAACGGTGAATCCGGCACGGGTAAAGAACTGGTGGCGCATGCACTGCACCGTCACAGTCCGCGCGCGCAAAAGCCGTTCATCGCGTTGAACATGGCCGCGATTCCCAAGGATTTGATTGAATCAGAGCTGTTTGGTCACGAAAAAGGGGCGTTTACCGGTGCCAACAACGTGCGCCAAGGACGTTTCGAACAGGCCAATGGCGGCACGCTGTTTCTGGATGAAATCGGCGATATGCCACTCGATATTCAAACCCGTCTGCTGCGCGTGCTTGCGGACGGACAGTTTTATCGCGTGGGTGGCCATTCAGCGATCAAAGTCGATGTGCGCATCGTGGCCGCAACCCACCAGAACCTAGAAAAACTGGTACATCAAGGCAAATTCCGTGAGGACTTATTTCACCGTCTGAACGTCATTCGCATTCAAATCCCGTCATTACGTGAGCGCCGTCAGGATATTGATAAGCTGACTAAACATTTCCTCGCTTTGGCCGCCAAAGAGTTAGGCGTGGAGATGAAAACGCTGCACCCCAAAACGATTGAGATACTCAACCGCCTCGACTGGCCCGGGAACGTGCGTCAATTGGAAAACATGTGCCGTTGGTTAACCGTGATGGCCAGCGGCACTGAAGTGCTCCCGAGCGATCTACCTTCTGAACTGTTGGCTGAAAAGAAAAGCGTCGACTTTGACAGCGATGCCAGCTGGCAAAAACAGCTTGAAGCGTGGGCGAAATCGGCGTTGGCCTCGGGAGAAACCGAGATACTTTCGTACGCACTCCCAGAATTTGAACGTATACTTTTAGAGGCAGCACTCAATCACACCAATGGCCATAAGCAGGACGCCGCCAAAGTATTAGGTTGGGGACGCAATACGCTCACACGGAAACTGAAAGAGCTGTATTAGCATGTAGGTTGTCTCCCGCTGCCAATCCTAATACCGGCCATTAGCGCAGAATCAGGATATGCCGTTCAGACAACAGATGACTTTAAAAACTGCAGTGTTGTTTCCTTTTGTGATCATTATTTTGGTCACCATTGGAGTCATCGGCGCGGTACAAAAATACAGCTACGAACAGATGGTTCAGGACGTGAGCCGCAAGCAGCTCACGTTCCTGTCCAGCAATGTCGACCAACGGCTGCATACCTTTCTGGATGAGCCATTTCGCGCCAACCAAAGCATGAGTTATGGCATTGGCTTCCATCAGTTGTATCAACCCCACCAAGCGCAGGTGATCGAGCGCTTTCTTCACTCAGGGTTTGATGAGCTGTATCGGCCGATTTCGCAAATCGATGTGATGAGCTTTGCCGGCATCCACGGCGAATTTGTCGGTTTTCGCAAAGAGGATAATCAAGACTTTACGCTGATGCTCAAAGATGCGCGCACTCAGCAGCAGTTGATGATCTATCACGGTGACTCGGTGAATGGTGAAGTCCGTTCCGTTATCAATCACTATGACCCTCGCACTCGCCCATTTTACACACCAGTCGCTGCCAATCTGCGCCCGATGTGGTCATCGGTATACACCAACATGGATGAACGTCAGGACATCACCCTGTCCGCGCTCACGCCCGTCATGCAACAACAGCAGTTTGTTGGCGTCATGGTCACCGACGTGAAGATCAGCACCTTCAACGCGTTCCTGCATCAGTTAAAGCGTGAAACCAACGCTGATGTCTATATCTTTGATGGTGACCAACGCTTGATTGCACACACGGTGCCGACGGGCGTGGTCTCTTGGGGAACCGAATCGTCTCCCAAAGGAGAACGACTCACGACACAAGAAACCCCAAACCCCGTGCTCAAAGCCAGCGCGACACACATCGCGCATTCACTGCATACCGAACATGCCGTTCCCAGCCAAGTGTTTAGCACCAGCGTCGATGGCGCGCGCTATTTCAACCAAGTCGCCGCAGTCAGGGATGAATACGGGCTTCAATGGTATATCAACGTCACCATCTCTGAAGCCGACCTCTTGGGTTCGCTACCACAAAACCAGCGTAATAGCTGGTTACTGGGGTTGCTCGTGAGCTTATTCGGCATCGGGATTGGTTTTATCACATTCAACCGAGTCACGGCGCCTATCACCTCCACCGCCGTGGCCGCAAAACATCTGGCACAGGGCGACTGGAACAGTGCCATGCCCAAACCCGGCAAAATCTACGAAACCAGCATGATGGTGTACGCCTTTACCGAAATGGCCAACAACTTAAAGGCGTCCTTCAAAGCACTGCGTGAACAATTGATTTATGACTCGTTGACCAAGGTATACAGCCGTGAAGGCATCATCGATTGCTGTAGCCAGATGCCTGTGCTGCACGGCAGCTTATTTCTCATCGGCATCGATAAGTTTCGAGACATCAATGACAGCCTCGGTCATCACCAGGCCGACCAACTGTTGGTGTTGATCGCCCAACGCCTCAAAACCGTGAATAACGAAGAGACGTACATCGCCCGTATCGGGGGCGATGAATTCGCGATTTATCGGCCGCATTGCGTGGAGGAACAGCCGGTGAAGTACTTTGCTCAGCAATTGCTACAGCTGTTTGCGACACCATTTCATATGCCAAACGAAAACATCGCCGTGAACATCTCCATCGGCATCGTACATCATCTATCTTCCGCCAGTATGACGGTTTGGCTGCGCAACGGCAGCATTGCGCTCAGCAACGCGAAACAGGACTCTACTCGCATCAGTTATTACGTTCCAGAAATGGCCGATATTTCGCGCAAACGAACTCAAATGGTCACGCACATTAAGCTGGCACTAGAGAACCGAGAGTTTGTACCGTTCTATCAACCCATTGTGGATCTCCACAGCGGTGAAGTACTGGGGGCGGAAGCGTTAGCACGCTGGTTATCGCCGGAGTTTGGCCTCGTACCGCCAATGGATTTCATTCCAATCGCCGAAGAAAGCGGCCTGATCAACGCCATTGGTGAACACATGCTGCGCCAAGCCTGCTGGGACACCGTGCAAGGCATTGAACAAGGCAAGTGGTCGGCGGACTTCCAAATGCACGTGAATTTATCAGTCAATCAATTGTCTCACCCAGAGTTCTTACCGCAGTTGCGAGAGACATTGCGCAACACCGGGATGCAGCCCAATAACCTCACCTTGGAGATCACCGAATCGCGTATCGTCAACAACGACCCCGTCATTCTCAATACCATGCAAGCCATTAAACAACTGGGCATCCGTTTGGCCATCGACGACTTCGGCACAGGTTATAGCTCATTGGCCTACTTGTATAAATTGCCATTCGACTGTCTGAAGATCGATCGTGCGTTTGTTTCGTTACTCAACCCAACGCATTTTGAAACCAGCATCGCCGCCACCATCATCACGCTGGCCAACAGTTTTAAAGTCAACATCGTCGCCGAAGGCATTGAAACACCAGAACAAGCAGAGTTGTTGGCAAAATTACATTGCCCACAAGGACAAGGCTTCCTATTTAACAAGCCGATGTCTTATCACGAATGGCCAACAGATCTAGTGAACATGAAGAGAATATCGGCAAAATAGCGACGATTTCCGCTTTCTCACTACTGACACTTCACGGTTTGGTTTTTATACTTAGCGCAGATTTTGACTTGGTAGATGAACATGATTACGAAAACTATTCCACTCACCGATTTGCACCGTCACCTCGACGGGAACATTCGCACTCAAACTATTCTCGACCTCGGTCAAAAATTTGGTATTGCTTTGCCCGCCAACACGGTAGAGGCACTCACGCCACACGTACAAATTGTGGAAGCTGAGCCTTCACTGGTGGCCTTCCTGTCTAAACTGGATTGGGGCGTGGCCGTACTGGGCGATTTGGATGCGTGTCGCCGCGTTGCGTATGAAAACGTGGAGGACGCACTGCATGCTCAAATTGATTACGCAGAACTGCGTTTTTCCCCGTACTACATGGCGATGAAACACAACCTACCCGTAGCGGGTGTGGTTGAAGCGGTCGTCGATGGCGTTCAAGCCGGCGTACGCGATTTTGGCGTTCAGGCGAACCTGATTGGGATTATGAGCCGTACTTTTGGCACAGACGCTTGTCAGCAAGAACTGGACGCGATTCTGAGCCAAAAAGATCACATTGTGGCCGTCGATCTAGCCGGTGATGAACTGGGCCAGCCTGGCGATCGCTTTGTCAGCCACTTTAAACAGGTGCGTGATGCCGGTTTACACATCACTGTGCATGCCGGGGAAGCCGCAGGTCCAGAAAGCATGTGGCAGGCGATTCGTGATTTGGGAGCCACTCGTATTGGTCATGGTGTGAAAGCCATTCACGATCCGGAGTTGATGGATTATTTAGCCAAGCATCGCATTGGTATCGAGTCTTGTCTCACCTCCAACATTCAAACCAGTACAGTAGAAAGCTTCGCACAACACCCTCTCAAGTGTTTCTTGGAGCATGGTGTACTTGCATGCTTGAATACCGACGATCCAGCAGTCGAAGGCATTGAGCTGCCTTACGAGTATGAAGTAGCCGCACCTCAAGCCGGACTGAGCCAAGAACAGATTCATCAGGCACAGATCAATGGTCTGGAGCTGGCTTTTCTTTCCGAAGCTGACAAACAGACCCTCAAAGCCAAAGTCGCTCAGCGCGTGTAACGTAGAAACTCTCTTCTGTTGAAGCCGATGCCTATCGCATCGGCTTTTTTATTCTCGGCTGTTCGAAAGTCGCGTAAGCGCAGCTTCGCCTGTGTCAATAAACAACGTCATAGTGACCGTCATTCACCCATTGAGAACCAGTCAAGATGTCGAGCACGAACGGTTCGCACCAAAATTACAAAGAGTAAGAGGAAAAATTTGGAGCACGTAAAGGGATAAACAAGAGAGTTCAGGAATAAAGGAAATAAAGGAAATAAAGGATGGCAATTTGATGCGTTTTCTAAACGCCAGATAGCAAAAAACCCAGTCAAAGACTGGGTTTTCAAAATAAGTGGCGGAGCGGACGGGACTCGAACCCGCGACCCCCGGCGTGACAGGCCGGTATTCTAACCAACTGAACTACCGCTCCGCACTGGTTAGACTCAAGAGTCTAAATTTAAAGCCTGGCGATGTTCTACTCTCACATGGGGAGACCCCACACTACCATCGACGCTGTTTCGTTTCACTTCTGAGTTCGGAATGGAGTCAGGTGGGTCCAAAACGCTATGGTCGCCAAGCAAATTCTTAAAATTCGGAAAGCTGTTTTCGTTCTCTCAACACATTCTTATGCGCTTAGCTTTGAGTCCACTACAAAACCCCTTGGGTGTTGTATGGTTAAGCCTCACGGGCAATTAGTACAGGTTAGCTCAACGCCTCACAACGCTTACACACCCTGCCTATCAACGTTCTAGTCTCGAACAACCCTTTAGGACAGTTAAACTGTCAGGGAAGACTCATCTCAGGGCTCGCTTCCCGCTTAGATGCTTTCAGCGGTTATCGATTCCGAACTTAGCTACCGGGCAATGCGTCTGGCGACACAACCCGAACACCAGAGGTTCGTCCACTCCGGTCCTCTCGTACTAGGAGCAGCCCCCTTCAATCTTCCAACGCCCACGGCAGATAGGGACCGAACTGTCTCACGACGTTCTAAACCCAGCTCGCGTACCACTTTAAATGGCGAACAGCCATACCCTTGGGACCGACTTCAGCCCCAGGATGTGATGAGCCGACATCGAGGTGCCAAACACCGCCGTCGATATGAACTCTTGGGCGGTATCAGCCTGTTATCCCCGGAGTACCTTTTATCCGTTGAGCGATGGCCCTTCCATTCAGAACCACCGGATCACTATGACCTGCTTTCGCACCTGCTCGAACCGTCATTCTCGCAGTTAAGCGGGCTTATGCCATTGCACTAACCTCACGATGTCCAACCGTGATTAGCCCACCTTCGTGCTCCTCCGTTACTCTTTGGGAGGAGACCGCCCCAGTCAAACTACCCACCAGGCACTGTCCTCAACCCGGATAACGGGTCTAAGTTAGAACATCAAACATACAAGGGTGGTATTTCAAGGTCGGCTCCAACGCAACTGGCGTCACGTCTTCAAAGCCTCCCACCTATCCTACACATGTAGGTTCAATGTTCAGTGCCAAGCTGTAGTAAAGGTTCACGGGGTCTTTCCGTCTAGCCGCGGGTACACTGCATCTTCACAGCGATTTCAATTTCACTGAGTCTCGGGTGGAGACAGCGTGGCCATCATTACGCCATTCGTGCAGGTCGGAACTTACCCGACAAGGAATTTCGCTACCTTAGGACCGTTATAGTTACGGCCGCCGTTTACCGGGGCTTCGATCAAGAGCTTCGACCGAAGTCTAACCCCATCAATTAACCTTCCGGCACCGGGCAGGCGTCACACCGTATACGTCATCTTACGATTTTGCACAGTGCTGTGTTTTTAATAAACAGTTGCAGCCACCTGGTATCTGCGACTCTCATCAGCTCCATCCGCGAGGGACTTCACCATCAAGAGCGTACCTTCTCCCGAAGTTACGGTACCATTTTGCCTAGTTCCTTCACCCGAGTTCTCTCAAGCGCCTTGGTATTCTCTACCCGACCACCTGTGTCGGTTTGGGGTACGATTCCTTACAATCTGAAGCTTAGAGGCTTTTCCTGGAAGCATGGCATCAATGACTTCACATCCGTAGATGCTCGACGTCGTGTCTCAGCCTTAAAGAGAGCCGGATTTACCTAACTCTCAAGCCTACGCACTTGAACCTGGACAACCGTCGCCAGGCCCACCTAGCCTTCTCCGTCCCCCCATCGCAATTGTAAGAAGTACGGGAATATTAACCCGTTTCCCATCGACTACGCTTTTCAGCCTCGCCTTAGGGGTCGACTTACCCTGCCCCGATTAACGTTGGACAGGAACCCTTGGTCTTCCGGCGGGGAGGTTTTTCACCCCCCTTGTCGTTACTCATGTCAGCATTCGCACTTCTGATACCTCCAGCATGCTTTACAACACACCTTCAACGGCTTACAGAACGCTCCCCTACCCAATACGATAAATCGCATTGCCGCAGCTTCGGTTTACAGCTTAGCCCCGTTACATCTTCCGCGCAGGCCGACTCGACTAGTGAGCTATTACGCTTTCTTTAAATGATGGCTGCTTCTAAGCCAACATCCTAGCTGTCTGAGCCTTCCCACATCGTTTCCCACTTAGCTGTAATTTGGGACCTTAGCTGGCGGTCTGGGTTGTTTCCCTCTCCACGACGGACGTTAGCACCCGCCGTGTGTCTCCCGGATATTACTTACTGGTATTCGGAGTTTGCAAAGGGTTGGTAAGTCGGGATGACCCCCTAGCCTTAACAGTGCTCTACCCCCAGTAGTATTCGTCCGAGGCGCTACCTAAATAGCTTTCGGGGAGAACCAGCTATCTCCGAGTTTGATTGGCCTTTCACCCCTAGCCACAAGTCATCCGCTAATTTTTCAACATTAGTCGGTTCGGTCCTCCAGTTGATGTTACTCAACCTTCAACCTGCCCATGGCTAGATCACCCGGTTTCGGGTCTATATCCAGAGACTGAACGCCCAGTTAAGACTCGGTTTCCCTACGGCTCCCCTATATGGTTAACCTTGCCACTGAATATAAGTCGCTGACCCATTATACAAAAGGTACGCAGTCACCCCACAAAGGAGGCTCCTACTGCTTGTACGTACACGGTTTCAGGTTCTATTTCACTCCCCTCACAGGGGTTCTTTTCGCCTTTCCCTCACGGTACTGGTTCACTATCGGTCAGTCAGGAGTATTTAGCCTTGGAGGATGGTCCCCCCATATTCAGACAGGATAACACGTGTCCCGCCCTACTCGATTTCACTGAACATGCGCTGTCGGCTACGGGGCTATCACCCTGTTTCGCGGTCCTTTCCAGAACCTTCACCTGACGCATATAAAGCTTAAGGGCTAATCCAATTTCGCTCGCCGCTACTATCGGAATCTCGGTTGATTTCTTCTCCTCGGGGTACTTAGATGTTTCAGTTCCCCCGGTTCGCCCTGTTAACCTATGTATTCAGTTAACAGTAACTGCTTATGCAGTTGGGTTTCCCCATTCGGAAATCTCAGACTCAAGTGGCTGTTACTGCCTAATCTGAGCTTATCGCAAGTTACTACGTCCTTCATCGCCTCTGACTGCCAAGGCATCCACCGTGTACGCTTAGTCACTTAACCATACAACCCGAAGGAGTTTCGGGTTGTTGTTAAACAACCTAGGTGTCACACATTTAATTTACATGAGTGTGTGACTGATTTTGCCGGACTCAATTTGAAGACTTACTGAAACAGTAAGCTTCGATACCAAGCACACTTGAATGTGTTTGTTGGTGTATTCCATTTAGGAATACATTGAGAACTTTACAAACAACAATAAATTGTTGTTTTGTCAGCTTTCCAAATTGTTAAAGAGCAGATTTTCTAATGAAAACCATGTTTAAAGATTCTAAAGGTAAAACCTTTAAAGATGGTATCCCGTAGGGGAGTCGAACCCCTGTTACCGCCGTGAAAGGGCGGTGTCCTAGGCCTCTAGACGAACGGGACACAGCAATGTGCTCGCGCTAAAGGGCAGAGGCACGAATCTCTTCACTTTATTAAACACTATCAATCTGTGTGAACACTCATCGCAATAATCATTCGTATAAGGAGGTGATCCAGCGCCAGGTTCCCCTAGCGCTACCTTGTTACGACTTCACCCCAGTCATGAACCACAAAGTGGCAAGCGTCCTCCCGAAGGTTAAACTACCTGCTTCTTTTGCAGCCCACTCCCATGGTGTGACGGGCGGTGTGTACAAGGCCCGGGAACGTATTCACCGTGGCATTCTGATCCACGATTACTAGCGATTCCGACTTCATGGAGTCGAGTTGCAGACTCCAATCCGGACTACGACGCACTTTTTGGGATTCGCTCACTTTCGCAAGTTGGCTGCCCTCTGTATGCGCCATTGTAGCACGTGTGTAGCCCTACTCGTAAGGGCCATGATGACTTGACGTCGTCCCCACCTTCCTCCGGTTTATCACCGGCAGTCTCCCTGGAGTTCCCGACATTACTCGCTGGCAAACAAGGATAAGGGTTGCGCTCGTTGCGGGACTTAACCCAACATTTCACAACACGAGCTGACGACAGCCATGCAGCACCTGTCTCAGAGTTCCCGAAGGCACCAAAGCATCTCTGCTAAGTTCTCTGGATGTCAAGAGTAGGTAAGGTTCTTCGCGTTGCATCGAATTAAACCACATGCTCCACCGCTTGTGCGGGCCCCCGTCAATTCATTTGAGTTTTAATCTTGCGACCGTACTCCCCAGGCGGTCTACTTAACGCGTTAGCTCCGAAAGCCACGGCTCAAGGCCACAACCTCCAAGTAGACATCGTTTACGGCGTGGACTACCAGGGTATCTAATCCTGTTTGCTCCCCACGCTTTCGCATCTGAGTGTCAGTATCTGTCCAGGGGGCCGCCTTCGCCACCGGTATTCCTTCAGATCTCTACGCATTTCACCGCTACACCTGAAATTCTACCCCCCTCTACAGTACTCTAGCCTGCCAGTTTCAAATGCAATTCCGAGGTTGAGCCCCGGGCTTTCACATCTGACTTAACAAACCACCTGCATGCGCTTTACGCCCAGTAATTCCGATTAACGCTCGCACCCTCCGTATTACCGCGGCTGCTGGCACGGAGTTAGCCGGTGCTTCTTCTGCAGCTAACGTCAAAGAATACCGCTATTAACGATACCCCCTTCCTCACTGCTGAAAGTACTTTACAACCCGAAGGCCTTCTTCATACACGCGGCATGGCTGCATCAGGCTTGCGCCCATTGTGCAATATTCCCCACTGCTGCCTCCCGTAGGAGTCTGGACCGTGTCTCAGTTCCAGTGTGGCTGATCATCCTCTCAGACCAGCTAGGGATCGTCGCCTTGGTGAGCCCTTACCTCACCAACTAGCTAATCCCACCTGGGCATATCCTGACGCGAGAGGCCCGAAGGTCCCCCTCTTTGAGCCGAAGCTATCATGCGGTATTAGCCATCGTTTCCAATGGTTATCCCCCACATCAGGGCAATTTCCCAGGCATTACTCACCCGTCCGCCGCTCGCCGCCCAACAAATTCCCCGAAGGTTCAATGTTGTCGCTGCCGCTCGACTTGCATGTGTTAGGCCTGCCGCCAGCGTTCAATCTGAGCCATGATCAAACTCTTCAATTTAAGATTTTGTGGCTCAATGAATACTGACTTCAAATTACCTTAGTAATTCAAAGCTATTATCGTTCCAACAGAACGATAATGAATTGACTGTGCCGATACCGAAGTATCGATTGGTCACTCAGTTCATTGATACCTAAGTTGATTCTTTAGAATCATCTTCGATTATCATCAACGAGTGCCCACACAGATTGATAGGTTTATATTGTTAAAGAGCATTTCCGCTATCGACTTTGCTTTCAAAGCACTGTCGCTAGGGGTGCGTATAATACGCTTAAATTTCTGAGAGTCAACAGTTATTTTCAAACTTTCTTAACTCTTCACCGTGAACCACTTTGTGATGTTTGTCTCACTCCGTGTCGGTGAGGCGGCATTATAGGGAGGTCTGAAATTATGACAAGCACTTTTTTCAAATTAATTTTCGTTCGATTAAAAAGCCATCAACTCGCTGTTTATCGAATAAAATTCCAACATTTGAGGGGGGTCACAGCAATTGGTTGGAAAAAAACCAAGCATATACGTAAGATTCATGTGTCTATTTTGTTAATCGTAGACATGCATCTTATTTTTATCTGATAAGTAGTATTTCAATATGAACTCTAATAAATCGATGTTATGGATTATCGCGCTGGTCATTCTTGGCGCTGTTATTTTCTCTCAGGTATCGACTCACCCTTCGGTGAGTTTTGTTCTTGGTGTAGTGGCTGCAGCTATTATCTTTAAACTTTTTACTTCTACTTCTTCACCCAAGGAGTCTCAAGACGAGTCTTCGACTGCAACCAAAACACTGTATGTGGGTAACTTGCCTTATAAGGCGAATGAATCCCATGTGCGCGATCTGTTCGCACAGCATGGCGATGTGTTCGCGGTTCGCCTCATGAAGGACAAACGTACGGGTAAGCGTCGTGGATTTGGTTTTGTGGTGATGGCCGCTGGTCATGCACAAACGGCCATCGATGCTTTAAATGAGAAGGATTATATGCAGCGTACATTGAAAGTGCGGATTGCGAATGATCCTAAGCACCCTGAAGAGGGAATGGACGAACAGGACTAAATCCTAGTTGTTCCAGCTTTTCATTCAGTGCGTCTTCCTCCCAGGGAGGCGCACTGGAGAAAATGCTGTGCGGATGCTCGTCTTGCATACTGCCCGTTTCTAAATGCAATAGATCTTGTACTCGTCTTGCAATCGCTTCCCCCGAATCCACCAGCATGACATCCTTGCCTAATACAGCCTGAATCTCTTCTTTAATGAGCGGGAAATGCGTGCAGCCCAATACTGCGACATCAATGTGCTGACGCAGTGGACTTAAGATACTCGCCAACTCTTCTAGATCGACCGCTTTACCACGTAGCTTCTCTTCGGCCATATCAACCAGACGCGTTGAGCCCAGCAGTTCGACATTTTTATCAGAAGAGAAGTCACGAATCAGATCATGCGTATACTGACGCGTAATCGTTGCAGGCGTCGCAATCAACCCCACCGCTTTATGCGCCAACATCGATGCCGGTTTAATCGCAGGCACAACGCCCACAACCGGAATGGCAAGTTTGGCGCGCAAACGAGGCAGCACGATGGTACTGGCGGTGTTGCACGCTATCACCACGATATCGAAACCTTGCTGAGCGACCAAATTCGTCACCAGCATATCGACGCGCTGCAGTAATGTCTCTTGCGCTAATTCACCGTAAGGATAAGCGGCGTTGTCAAACAGGTAGGTATAACTCACTTGCGGCAGACGCGTTTGTATCTCGCGGTACACGGATAAGCCGCCCACACCGGAATCAAAAATGAGTGCTTTATATTGAGGATGTTCAGACACGCAATACCCCGGTGGTTAGCATCGTTAGGATTCAAAACGCCCTGATCATACTCCCTCTTTACGAATAGGCAACTACTGCGCAATGGCCCCAAAGGACGCCTGATAACGCTGATGACAAAACCGCTCGCCACACTCGACCTGTGTCAACACGAGGTGAATCGGCTGACGAAACCCCGGCGCAAATGTCACTAACGTGTGGAATTCGCCATCTTCTCCGCACGGATCCACACGCTCCGGTAAGCTTTGGATAAACTGAACGCTGTACCATTGCCCACAATATGAATCATCCAATGCGTGGCCATCAGTGGTGACCACCAGCGTTTGAATACCACGCGCGAGTATTTCTTGCGCCAGTGCGAACGAATCCTCGCCCAGCAGTGGCAAAACGCATTCCCAGCCCGCAGGCTCGATATAGCTTTTGCGATACTCGGCAATGCCATTACAAAACATGTCACCAAACGCGACAGCTTGTACGCCCAATCCGCTCTGCTGAATCCCATTCACAATCAGAGATTGATAGACCGGATTACTGGGAAATACTTCCGGTAATGCAATCTTGACCAAGGGCAATCCCAGCGCCTCGGCCTGCATTTCAACCACATTCAATGGCGTGGCCTGAAACGGCACTTCATCAGCCACATATGTGGTGAACAACCCCACCACTTCGTAGCGTGGGTCTTGTTGCAATCGCAACAGGGTCAGCGTTGAGTCTTTGCCGGACGACCAGCTCACAATCACTTTTTTCATCTTTGCCTCTGGATAACAAAAGCCGCCCGAAGGCGGCTTGAGGTTAGAACTGGTACGTGGCGTTCAAGTAGTAAGCTCTTTCTGGTGAACGATACCCGACAGCCGTTTCATACTGTTCATTAAATAGGTTCTCAACACGGGTACGCACGACAAAAGTGTCACTCACCCAATACCCCACCGAGGCATCCCACAAATTCGTCCCACCGATGTAATCGTCACCTGTCGTTTCTGTTTTTGGCAGATTCAGACGTTTACCGGTGTAGGTGTACGTGGTGTTCACTTCCACATCCCCAAACTGCGCCGATGCTATCCATTTGTAGTTCTCTTTCGCACGACGCGCCAACTGAACACCATTGTCGTCCTTGTGATCTTTAAACTCTGCCACTAACGTATGGTTGATTGGACCGGTATCGAAGTTAACGTCCATTTCGAGCCCTTTAATGCGGGCGTCCACGTTGTCCGAATACCAACTGCCGCTGGTGCTTTCATACCAAATAATCAAATTGTCGACTTTGTTGTCGTACGCTGAGATGTTCCAACGGGCAAATGAATACGCCCCCGAGACACCCACTTCCATATTCCGTGACTCTTCCGCTTCGAGATCAGGTGTGGTGGTGAGGTCCGTGTAGCTTGGCGCTTTATAAGCCGTACCGTACGATGCTCGCACACGATGATACTCACCCAGTTGATAGCCGGCGGCCACCGACCACGTCGTGTGACCATCATACTTGTCATGTTTGTCATGACGCACATTGGCTTCAAGCACCCAATCGCTGATGGTGAACTTTCCAGAGCCGAAAGCCCCTTTCGTGTCTCTGCTCTCCCCTGCCAATGCATGCGCAGAACCGTAATTCAGTGCATCATCGTCAAGCGATTCACGACGTGCATCAATCCCGCCCCCCAACTGAATGTAGTTATTCAACTGATAAAGGTTGGCCCATTGAATCTGAGTGAGATCGATATTCGCTCGCGTGCTGGCGTTGTCCTTGCCTTCACTCTGGCTGTAGTCCAGATTCTCTGTTTGTTGGTAATTGAGGGTGACGAGGCTCTTGAGTTTCAAGCCTTCATAGTTCAGTTGCCCGGTAAAACTCTGGTTATCGGAATAACCGTGGTACACACTGCCTGAGGAGTTGTACTCCACATCACTGTCAAACCAACTGGCGGAGACATAACCGACCCAGCGGTCATTGAAGCGATGCTCATAACCGCCCATCAGATTTTGGCTTTCATAGCCATAATCCACACCGGTCTGCGTGCTTTTAATGTCATAGCCATCGGTTTTCTCAAAACCCGCCGCCAGTTGCAGATGTCCTTGTTCATTCACATCCGCTTTCGCCACCACATCGCCTTTGCGCGCTTGATGACTCCCGATACCCACCGTCACTTGTTTCAGGTTATTGCCACGATGGGAGCGAGTAATGATGTTGATGACACCACCCACAGCATCGGAGCCGTACATGGCAGCCCCCGGACCGCGGATCACTTCCAATCGTTCAACCAAACCGAGTGGGAAGCGGTTAATCGCCACACCACCAGCTGCGGAATCAATACGTACACCGTCAACCAAGACCAGCACATGGCTGCTGTTCGTCCCGCGCATAAACACGGACGCGCTATGACCACGGCCACCATTCTGAGCGATTTCAACACCCGGAACGCGACGCAGCACTTCTGTGAGCGAGTTTGCTTGGTACTGTTCAATTTCCTGACGGCTGATCACCGTGGTTGCGGATAAAACGGAAGTTTGTTTTTGTTCAAATCGGTTTGCGGTCACCACCACCGTTTCGTCTGCGGAAGTGTCCTGAGCGAATGAAAAAGAGGCGTAAGGAAGCAGCGACGCCACTGCCACCGCTAGAAGGGATTTATTCATTATGTTGTCCTAAATCGCGTTAATCCTACTGAGCATGGCTTCGTGCCGCTTCTTCGCTCAGCCGCTGGCAGGTCTTCGGACTTGAGAGCACTGTCTCCTACTAACTCGACTTCCCGCGATCGCAGTGTCACTGAGTGTTCGTTCTCTCTTACCGCTGCGCGTCAGTTCTGGATTCCCACCAGATTCCCTTTTCAGTCATTTAGCCATCTAGGCAGCTAAATCACACCAGCTTGGCGCTGATAGTATTGAGCAATGGGTGAATTGTCTAGCTCGGTTTGGCATAAGCTATAGTTTTACAGATCCAATTCTCATCAAAACGGGCACAAAACTGGACAAGTGCGAGGGATTGAATAAAATCTGCGCTCTTTATTTGAATGCACCCAAAAGGTAAAACCATGGCGACTCTCGATGTAAACCCAAACCACTACCAAGCGCAGCTGGATGACAAGGTCACTCGCCTGACCGACATGTTCCAGGCTTATCAGGTTCCTGAGCTGGAAGTGTTTGAGTCGCCGCAGCAACATTACCGCATGCGCGCAGAGTTTCGCGTGTGGCACGATGGCGATGACATGTACTACATCATGTTCAACCCAGAGACGCGTGAAAAATACCGTGTGGATCAGTTCCCAGCAGCAAGCCGTTTGATCAACGATCTGATGCCGCTGCTGATGGATGCCATGAAAGGTGACGACACGCTACGCCGCAAACTGTTCCAAGTAGATTTTCTTTCGACGCTTAGCGGCGAAGTGCTGGTGTCACTGCTGTACCACCGTCAGTTGGATGACGCGTGGACTGCGGCAGCGAAAAAACTCAAACAGCGCCTGAATGATGAAGGGTTCAACCTCAACCTGATTGGCCGCGCGCGGAAAATGAAAATCGTCTTGGATCGCGACTTCGTGGTGGAAAAACTGCACGTCAACGGCCAACCATACATTTACCAGCAAGTGGAAAACAGCTTTACCCAACCGAACGGGAAAGTCGCGGAGAAGATGCTGGAATGGGCGGTGGATTGCACGCAAGAGAGCCAAGGCGACTTGCTAGAGCTGTACTGCGGTAACGGCAACTTCTCATTGGCCTTGGCGCAGAACTTCGACCGCGTACTGGCCACCGAACTGGCCAAGCCATCGGTCGAGTCGGCGCAATACAACATCGCCGCCAATGCAATCGACAACGTGCAGATCATTCGCATGTCAGCTGAAGAATTTACTCAAGCGATGGAAGGCAAGCGGGAATTCAACCGCCTCAAAGATGCTGGCGTAGATCTCAAGAGCTACAACTGCAACACCATTTTTGTCGATCCACCGCGCGCCGGCATGGACATCGACACCTGTAAGATGGTGCAAGGCTACGAACGCATTCTCTACATCTCATGCAACCCAGAAACACTCAAAGAAAACTTGGATGTTTTGTGTGAAACCCACCGCGTCACCCGTTTTGCACTGTTCGATCAGTTCCCTTACACCCACCACATGGAAGCGGGTGTGCTGCTGGAACGCAAAGCGTAAGTATAAAAAAACGAGCCTCATGGCTCGTTTTTTTGTGTCCGTTTCCACCTACGAGGTGCGGCCCAGATACCCCAGCTTGCGACCGATCCACACCAGCAGCAACAGAGCGACCACAATCGCAAAGAAGTTCGAGCCCGAATCTGGATACTGCGCTTTGATAAACGCATTGTGACCAAACGCGCCCACAAAGAAGCACGCCAAGCCCACCAAAGGAATATCCTCTGAAACGGGATGACGCAGATACTCTTGGTACAGCGCCTGCACGGACAACACCAATGCGATCAATGGAAAAATAGAAAAAGAGACCTCACTCATGGTCATCCACGACAAAATAGCGTCGCCACACATACCAGCCACCAGTGCCAGCACCAGCGTTTTACGTTCAGAACCGTGATCGGTTTTGCTGTTTTCCTTCGTCATTAATCTATTCCACCTTTGAGTCGATTACGTTCACGTTCTTTGCGATACCAGAACGCCCCCTTGGCGACCATTCGCAACTGCATGATCAGACGTTCCGATAACTCTTCCCGTGAACGTCGGTCTAAATCCAGCGCTTCTGCGCCTGAAGTAAATACCAAGATAACGGAGGCTTCCGCCTGCGTGACCGCTTCTTCGCGGTTCATACCGGTATTCACCAAGTATTCGGTCAGTTCGGCCGAAAAGTGCTGCATCTCGCGCGCCACAGCGGTCCGAAACGCCAAAGACGTTCCAGAACGTTCACGCAGGAGCAAGCGAAACACGTTGGGACTGCTTTCGATAAACTCCATGAAAGTTTCGACCGAGGTGCGAATCACGCTGCCCTCTTTGACGATGCGTTGACGCGCCTGACGCATCAATTGACGCAGCAACAAGCCGCCTTCATCCACCATGGTTAAACCCAACTCGTCCATGTCTTTGAAATGACGATAGAACGATGTCGGGGCAATCCCCGCTTCACGGGCGACTTCCCGCAAGCTTAAATTAGAAAAACTGCGATCAGCGCTCAATTGGCTGAAGGCGGCATCAATCAGTGAACGACGCGTTTTCTCTTTTTGTTGTGCACGAATACCCGTAGATTTCATACTGCGTAAGTTCTCTGCCTGGTCCCATAATGGCCCATACTATAACGCGAATGTGAAACTTGTCTAAGTGGCAAAGCATGTCCGTTTGAGCCAGCAGACAATTTATCCTGCCGTGTGGTTCCCTGTTGCTCGCGCAGCCACCCGGCCAGTACGAGTGTGCAACACCGAATATTTCTTGCGATGACGTGATCCCCTGCACTCTCTGATGGGAACACGATTTACCGACTCGTGGAATCAGTTAAAATCTCGCTACAGCAATGTTAAGCGAAAATAACAAGGAAATCCTTATGGCACAGAACAACCACTTTGACGTCATCGTAATCGGCAGCGGCCCCGGCGGAGAAGGTGCCGCGATGGGGCTCAGCAAAGCGGGAATGAATGTCGCCATTATTGAAAAAGAGAGTGGCGTCGGCGGGGGATGCACGCACTGGGGCACCATTCCATCCAAAGCCCTGCGTCATGCGGTCAGCCGGATTATCGAATTCAACAGCAATCCGCTATTTTGTAAGAACAACACCAGCTTGCACGCCACCTTCTCAACCATTCTGAGCCACGCCAAAACGGTGATCGACAAACAAACACGCTTGCGCCAAGGGTTTTACGATCGCAACCAATGCTCACTGATTTTCGGCACCGCCAAATTTGTCGATGCCCACACTGTGGCGGTCACCAAAAGCGATAACACGATTGATCTCTACACCGCCGATAAGTTTGTGATTGCCACCGGCTCTCGCCCTTACCGCCCAAATGATGTCGACTTCAACCACGCACGCGTCTACGACAGCGACTCGATTCTCAACCTGAAACACGACCCACGCCACATCATCATTTACGGCGCAGGCGTGATTGGCTGTGAGTACGCGTCTATTTTCCGTGGCTTGGGCGTGAAGACCGACCTCATTAACACTCGCGACCGCTTGCTGGCGTTTCTGGATAACGAAATCTCCGACGCCCTGTCGTACCATTTTTGGAACAACGGTGTGATCATCCGCAACGACGAGACCTACGAGAAAATCGAAGGCACTGAAGATGGCGTCATTGTGCACCTCAAATCCGGTAAGAAGATGAAGGCCGATTGCCTGCTGTACGCCAACGGCCGAACCGGGAACACCGATAAGCTCAATCTGGAAGTGGTTGGCCTGTCACCGGATTCACGCGGCCAGCTCACCGTCAACACCAACTACCAGACCGAGGTGGACCACATTTACGCCGTTGGTGATGTGATTGGTTACCCAAGCCTTGCCAGCGCGGCGTACGATCAGGGGCGCTTTACCGCGCAAGCGATCGCCAAAGGCAACGCAACCAATCAACTGATTGCCGACATTCCAACCGGCATCTACACCATTCCGGAAATCAGCTCGGTTGGTCGTACCGAGCAAGAGCTGACGGCCGCGAAAGTGCCGTACGAAGTGGGCCGCTCATCGTTCAAACATCTGGCACGCGCACAGATTTCCGGTAAAGATGTTGGCAGCCTGAAAATACTGTTCCATCGCGACACCAAAGAGATTCTCGGCATTCACTGTTTTGGGGAACGCGCAGCAGAAATCATTCACATCGGTCAGGCGATCATGGAACAAAAAGGCGCAGCCAACACCATCGAGTACTTCGTGAACACGACCTTCAACTACCCGACAATGGCGGAAGCCTACCGCGTGGCCGCGTTGAACGGGTTGAATCGCTTGTTCTAACACAGCGCCCAAAGCAAAAAACGCAGCTCAAGAGCTGCGTTTTTTGATTGAATGCGATCAGGCGAGAAACGTCCCCAGCCGCCACTGACGAAGCAACACAATACCCAAACTGAAACCGCGCATCGCCATAAAGCTCAGCATCGCCAACCACAACGCATGATTTCCCAAGAAGGCAAAGCCGTAGAACACCACAAAGAAGGTACTCGCAGCCACAAACATGCTGTTGCGCATTTCACGTCCTTTGGTGGCACCAATGAAAATGCCGTCCAACAAAAAGCACCACATGGACGTCAGCGGCATCGCCACCAGCCACGGTAAATACACCTGCGCCGTTTGCTGCACCGTCGGGATGTCGGTGATCAGCCGGATCAGCGCCGATCCATACCCACCAAACGCCAGCGTCAACAGTAAACAGATCACCACACTCCAGAACGCACTGCCAATCATCGCCGCTTTCAGTTGCGCTTCATTTTTCGCGCCAATCGCTTTCCCCACCATGGCTTCCATCGCGTAGGCAAACCCGTCCATGCCATAAGAAATCATCATCAGAAAGCTCATCAAGACCGCATTGGCGGCCACGGTTTGATCGCCAAACGCTGCGCCCTGAAACGTCATAAAACTAAATGCCGCCTGCAGGCACAATGAGCGCAAAAAGATATCGCGGTTAAGCGCGACAAAACGGCTGAGCCCCTGAGTAGATTCACGCAGCAAGGCCAAAGGCGAGGGCAACTGATGTTGCAGCCAATAGCGCCACACACACCATAAACCAAAACTCATGCCTGCATAATCGGCGATCACCGAGGCCAATGCTGCCCCTTCGACTTTCCAGCCCAACCCGAGCACAAACAGCACATCCAACGCAATGTTGACCACGTTGGTGATGATCACCATCCACATCGGCGCACGTGAGTTTTGCGTCCCGAGTAACCAACCGAGCAACACAAAGTTCGCCAGGGATGCGGGGGCACTCCAAGCACGAATGACAAAATACTGCTGCGCGTAATGTTTCACTTCAGCACTGGCAGCGCTCAAACCAAACACCCCATCAGCAATGATGCGATGGAGCAGTAAAAAGATCACCGCAAACCCCAACGCCATCAACATGCCTTGCAGCCAGACGCGCGCCAACCCCACGCGGTTGTCAGCCCCCAAGGCTTGCGCAGTTAAACCGGTGGTCGACATGCGCAAAAATCCCAGCAGCCAGAAAGTCACGCTAATGACGGTGCCACCCAGCGCCACCCCGCCCAAATACCAAGCGTGCTCAAGATGCCCGATGACGGCAGCATCAACCAAGCCCAACAGCGGGATGGTGATGTTCGAGAGCACCATGGGAATCGCCAGCCACAACACCTGTCGATGCATGGCTGGATTGGAAAGCGTCTGAAAAAGAAATTGCACGGAGTCACCCTCAAGTCATTGAGAGCAAAGTGTATCGAAGATGAGCTGCAACGGCTATGGTTTGCGCGGCAGGCTTACCAGCGGGCGTAGACGACCACGGGGGTATAACGCTGCTTGAGGGCGCCGATTTTGCTGATGAGGCGATGCCAGAACTTCCAACGCCCGCAATGCCGATCCAGTGGAGAGTGCGTGCTCACCGAGCGCGCCCACGGCAGGCAATCCAACACCGCTTCACCCGCATGCGCAAAGCCATGTTGATACTGACCCGATCCCATGTTTTGCCCCAAACGAGTCGCTGTGCGATCGCCCGCTAGCACCAAACACGCACTGGCATTGACGAAGTTCAGCCCCAACGCGCGAATAAAACGCGACACCTGCGTGCGGTCCCCATCAAGCAGTGCGTGCTCACACACAATGAGCACCGGCGCGTATTCCGGCACCGGCAAGCGATCAAGCCAAGATAAATCGGTCACACTGCCGCAGCAGTGTTGATAACGTTCACTGCTGTGAAACAGTTTTTGACGCCACAATAAGTTTTCCGTGACATCCAATTCCAGCCAGTGACAGCGGCCATTGTCAACGCGATAAAAACGCGTATCCAGCCCCGCACCAACGTTCACAATCCAGCCATCTGGATGCGCTTCCAGAAAACTGCGAACTTGTTGATCGCACAGTTGGGTCAATGTGACGTGCAGAAGTTGTTTTTGATCGATGTCGCCAGAGAGACATTCCGGCGCAAGAAGACAGCGCTGACACGCAGATGCAGCAATGGGGTCGTACACTAAACCGTTATCCACCAAGCTTTCGCGACTGCGCAACCACAACGGCTGCATCAAATTCGCAGGGATCGGATAACGTCTTGTTGAGGGGGAACGGGTTGAGCGCATTATCATCTTCCTTACATCGCACAAAGAAGATGATAATGAATATCAATTAGATTGACAAGTTATTGAGAATGACTCTCAGGAAAATCCTACATCCAGTCAGTATTGCGAATGATGCCAACCGCAATGCCTTCGATGGTCAGATCCTGACAAGTGAGATCCACTTCGATCGGTGAAAACGCTTCATTTTCAGCATGCAACAGCACTTTCGCGCCTTTGCGTTCCAAACGTTTTACGGTGACGTCATCTTCCACGCGGGCCACGACCACTTGGCCGTTGTGCACATCTTGGGTTTTGTGCACCGCCAGCAAATCGCCATCCATGATGCCGATATTTTTCATACTCTCGCCATGAACGCGCAGTAGGAAATCCGCTTGTGGGCGGAACATGCCCGGATCAACCTGATAGTGTGCTTCGACATGCTCTTGAGCGAGAATCGGTTCACCCGCCGCCACACGACCAATCAGGGGTAAGCCTGCATCGTCTGCGTTGTCGTTCGCCGCTTCCACCAGAATACGAATCCCACGAGAGGCACCCGGTACGATTTCAATCACTTGTTTACGTGCCAGAGCTTTCAAATGCTCTTCCGCCGCATTGGCAGAACGGAAACCCAACTCACGTGCAATTTCAGCACGAGTGGGTGGCATTCCGGTTTCATCGATCTTGCTTCGAATCAGATCGAACACTTCTTGTTGGCGTGGCGTCAACGGCTTCATAAGTCACCTGTCTTTTTATACAGTTGCCTGTGAGTATATCCAGTATTTGGTGAAATGCAAACCAATTGCTCGTTTTTTATATCAACGGGTTAGATAAAGAGAGCCTCGACCCACACGTAGCCGCAAATGGCCATGGCGACAAACACCGCCGCCGAGCCCATGTCTTTGGCACGCCCCGCCAATTCGTGCTGCTCTGAACCAATGCGATCCACCACCGCTTCCACGGCACTGTTGAGCAGCTCCACCACCATCACCAACAGCACAGTGCCAATCATCAGCATGCGTTCTAATTGCGTGACATCCAGCCACACCGCCAATGGAATGAGCACGCAGGCGAGAATGGCTTCTTCGCGAAAAGCGGCTTCGTGTTTTAATGCCGCACACAGGCCTTGGTATGAATAGCGTGTCGCTTTGATGACGCGTTTGATTCCTTGAGGATTTTTTTGCTGCACGTGTGTTTCCCGTTCTGGACATTTCACGCAGAAATGACGCTTTGGTAATCATTAAAATTAAAAGGTTCGACCAGTTTCTGGTATGCTTGCTGCTCAAAAAAAGACACCGATTGACGTGTATCGCATTTTTCATGCTCTCTGTTTCTTATGAAAAACACGCTGCACGTCAGTTTCTGTATGTATTCTTGAGGCCTTGAACTCTTATGTCTTCTGGACACTCATTTTCGCGTTCCTTGTTGAAATTACCACTGTCTGTTCTGGTAAAAGGTACGGTCATTCCATCCAATCCGATCGATGATCTCGAGATTGATATTAACAAGCCGATCGTCTATGCACTACCCTTTCGCTCCAATGTCGACCTGTTGACGCTGCAAACGCATGCGTTACAAGCCGGCCTGCCGGATCCGTTAGAACCGCTGACCATTCATGGTCACACGCTGAAACGTTACGTGTTCATCTCGTCGCGCCCCACGCTGCTGCAAGATGACAATCAGGTGCCGACCGATTCTATCGCCACATTCAGCGAAATGCTCAGCCTGCATCAAGAAGATTCGGAGTTGGATGTGCAGGTCATTCCTGCCACCGTCCTGTGGGGACGCAAACCGGGCAAAGAAGGTCGGGAACGTCCATATTTGCAAGCCTTGAATGGCCCGCAAAAAGCCAAAGCGGTCTTTGCCGCCGGACGGGACTGTTTGGTGCGCTTTAGCCCCGTGGTCTCGCTGCGTTATATGGCCGACTCGCACGGCACCGATGCCTCGATTGCCCACAAGCTGGCACGTGTGGCGCGCATTCACTTCTCACGTCAGAAGCTGGCGGCGTCTGGGCCGAACCTGCCACAACGCCACCAGTTGTTCCAGCGCTTGATGAACTCCCCAGCGATCGAAAAAGCGATTGCTGATGAAGCGGCCGCGAAGAACATCTCGCTGGAGAAAGCGCGCAAAGAAGCGCACGACATGCTTGATGAAATCGCCGCAGACTTCTCTTACTCGTTGGTGCGCAAAGGCGATCGCATTCTGGGTTGGTTGTGGAACCGCATCTATCAAGGCTTGAACATCAATAACGCCGCGACGGTGCGCCGTCTGGCACAAGATGGTCACGAGATTGTATATGTGCCCTGTCATCGCAGCCACATGGATTACCTGTTGCTGTCGTACGTGTTGTATCACGAAGGCATGGTACCCCCGCACATTGCGGCAGGCATTAACCTCAACTTCTTCCCGGCCGGACCGATTTTCCGCCGTGGTGGCGCATTCTTTATTCGTCGCAGCTTTAAAGGCAACAAACTCTATTCGACCATCTTCCGCGAGTATCTGGCTGAGCTGTTTGCCAAAGGCTACTCGGTGGAGTACTTCAGTGAAGGGGGCCGCTCACGCACAGGTCGCCTGCTGCAAGCCAAAACCGGTATGCTGGCGATGACCATTCAAGCCATGTTGCGCGGTCTCAACCGCCCGGTCACGCTGGTGCCCGTGTACATCGGCTATGAACATGTGATGGAAGTAGGCACTTACGCCAAAGAGCTGCGCGGTAAACGCAAAGAGAAAGAGAATGCCAGCCTGGTGCTGCGCACCATTCGTAAACTGCGCAACTTCGGTCAAGGCTACGTGAACTTTGGTGAGCCGATTCCATTGAACCAGTTCTTGAATGAGCAAGTGCCCGAGTGGACACAAGACATCGATGCCATGGGCGCGAGCAAACCCCAGTGGATGACACCGGTGGTGAACAAGCTCGCGACGAAAATGATGACGCACATTAACGATGCGGCGGCCGCCAATGCCATGACCCTGTGTGCGACGGCGCTTTTGGCATCGCGTCAACGCGCGCTGGCCCGTGACAATCTGGTGAAGCAGATCGATTGCTACCTGCAATTGCTGCGCAACGTGCCCTATTCCAACACCTATACCGTGCCAAGCGACAGCGCGGAAAGTTTGGTACAGCACGCCGAATCACTGGATAAGTTTGTGGTGGAAACCGACACCATGGGCGACATCATTTCGCTCGATCGCAATCAGTCGATTCTAATGACCTACTACCGCAACAACATCATTCACCTGCTGGCGCTGCCATCACTGATTGCGCAGATGCTGATCCGTCAGCAACAAATGCCGGTGGAACAGATTCAGACCTGTGTTGCGAAGGTGTACCCATTCCTCAAACAAGAGCTGTTCCTCAGCCATGATGAAACGCAACTCGATGAGGTGGTGATGCATTATCTCGCTGAGCTGCAACGCCAACAACTGGTCACGCTGGACGATGGCATAGCCACCATCAACCAAGCGCAGACGCAGGTGCTGATGCTGCTGGGTCGCACCATCTCTGAGACGCTGCAACGCTACGCGATCACACTCAACCTGTTGGTGGCCAATCCTGAGCTGGGTAAATCCGATCTGGAAAGCAAGAGCCAAGAAATTGCGCAGCGTCTGGGTCGACTGCACGGCATCAACGCCCCCGAGTTTTTCGACAAAGGCGTGTTCTCGTCGATGTTTGTCACGCTCAAACAACAAGGCTACCTCGACAGCGATGGCAACTGCCACCTCGACCAGACCAAGCACTTCTCGCGCATGCTCTACACCATGCTGTACCCTGAAGTGCGCCTGACCATTCAGGAAAGTATCTGTCAGGTGGAATAATTCCCCGCAGACACACAAAAGGCATCCCGCGGGATGCCTTTTTTCTTGCTCATACGTGAGTCACGTCGATACCAAACACCGCGGCCACGCTTAGAGGAAAGAGATAAACATCCCCAAAGCGATCGCCATACCGACGTAGTTGTTGTTGAGGAACGCCTGAAAACACGGCATGCGATCGCGATGGCGAATCAGATGCTGTTGATACACAAACAAACCGCTGGCCGCCAACAATCCCCAATAGTAACTGGCGCCCAGTTGGAAACTGTACCCAAGCGCAATCAGCATCGCGATGGTCAGCAGTTGCAACACACCGATGATCAGTTTATCGAAGCGACCAAACAGAATCGCGGTCGATTTCACCCCGATCAGCAGATCGTCATCACGGTCAACCATGGCATATTGCGTGTCGTAGGCCACCGTCCACAGCACGTTGATCACAAACAGATACCACGCCACCAGCGGTAATTCACCCGATTGCGCCGCCCACGCCATCGGAATCGACCAGCTAAACGCCAAGCCAAGAAAGAATTGTGGCAGGTGCGTATAACGCTTCATAAACGGGTAGATGAACGCCAGAATCAACCCGGCAAACGACAGTTTGATCGTCAGCGGGTTCATGGTCAGCACCAAGAGAAACGACAGCAGCGACAGCAGCACAAACAACGTAAAGGCTTCACGCGCCGTCACTTTGCCTGCAGGCAGCGGACGCTGCGCGGTCCGTTTGACGTGGCCGTCAACTTTGCGATCGGCAAAATCATTGATCACGCACCCCGCCGAACGCATGGCAAACACCCCAATCACAAACACCACCAACACGTTGAAATCCGGCATGCCTCGCGCGGCTAAAATCAACGCCCAAATGGTCGGCCACAACAGCAGCAATGAGCCAATCGGACGATCCATGCGCGTTAACTGCCAATAGGCGCGGGCTTTTGCAGTATTCATCTACACTCTCTCCTTAGAGTAAATCAGTGAGTCTGGCAGAAACAGTTCTGCCACCAACATGGGTTTGTCGTTCATCCACAAGCGGGAGCGGCGTGCCATCAGCGGGCCGTGCGCGGTGTGCGCCCAGCCAACCTGCAAAGCGTCACGTTTCGCATTGTCAGAGCTGAACACCGTCAAGCCCAGCGGAATCTCGCCTTGTTGGGTGAAATCGTGGGATTGATCCTGCAGCGAAGAGCGCGGAATCAATGTGCTGCCTAACACCCAAGGCACCTCATCTCCCAATAGAACCACCTGACGTAAGAGGCAATCTTCGTGTGCCAATAGATCAATTTCATCCGCCTGAAGCGCGTCGTGACTCATCACTTGGTTACGCAACAAATTGACACTAAAATGCTGACAATGTTGTGCCATCAAATGTGATAATGAGCCCTGCTCTAACAACCAAATTTTGGCGTTTTCATCAGGATACCGGAAATGGTCTGGCTGCTGCCATGTGACCTGGCGCAAAGCCGTCAAATAAAGCGAAGTTGTTTGATTCATACTAGTATTCAATATGACGTTTGATCGTCATACAATAAGGCCCAACTGGGGAGACATCCCTGAACTTTCGAACCCTATCAAGCATTTTGTTTACAATTAGATGCGCTATTGTAACAAGACTCGGGCGTTTCGAGTATCGTGAACCGTAGAAAGAATTGACAGAAATATGCTTAAACGTTATCTAGTCCAAACAATGCTGGCTCTCGGCTTGCTTCTTCCGTGCGTGGCTCATGCCGAGGAAAACGAAGCGCCGAAGTTTGCCTATTTCACCCTAGAACCCGATCTGACCACCAACTTTTATACCAAAGGCAAAAAGCTCGGCTACATTCAGGTACGTATCGACATTATGGTGGCCAGCAGTACGGACCTGCCCTTGATTGAAACGCATCAGCCACTGATTCGTGATGCGGTGGTCGAATTGCTTGGCAAACAGACGGAAGACACCATCAAGTCGTTGGCCGGACGCGAAGATTTACGCAAAACCTTGGTCGAGCAGCTCAATAATATTCTGCTGACAGAAACCGGGCGACGCGTCATCGCAGACTTACTGTTCACCAAGTACATTTATCAGTAAGCACCACGCCCCATCGGTGCGACAGCGATACAAAAAAGCGGCTCATCAGCCGCTTTTTTTAATGCGTTAGTTCTGCGCAGTTTTGGACTGAAAACGTCCGGCATCATGCAAACCGAGCACCACGCCGGTCACCAATCCGGCCAGGTGCGCCGTATTGGCAATCGCCATAAAGGGTTGCACATACCCCAACACCAACCAGACCAGCATGAAACCGATCAGCGGTTTGGGCATGCTAAGGCCCACATGTGGCGCGCGCACACCAAGCATCCACAAGTAGCCGACCAGCGCATACACCACGCCCGACAGACCACCAAAATTGGCCCCTTCGACCCAATATTGGCCAGCGCCCGACAGCGCAGCCGAGATCAAAAACACTTGCAGTAACTTGCCACTGCCGAGGCGCTTTTCAATGTCGCCCCCCAGTTGCCACCACCACAACAGGTTGAACACAATGTGGATCACCGAGAAATGCAGCAGCGCATGCGTAAACCAACGCCATAACTGCCATTGCTGGCCCGCGTGCGCCGGAAAGTGCAGCGCGCCAAAAATCTGATTGCCCAACCCCAGATAGGCCAGCACGAAGATCACTGCGCACACCGCCATCACCAACAGGGTCAACGGGCCCGCTTTCGCGCGCACCATCGCCATCATGCTGGGCGAACGGTAATGGAATTGAGATTGACGGGATTCGGCCATCGTCCACGACGCGGCCTGATATTTAGCATCATGTGGATGGTGCAAAAACTGCTTTAATTCCGCTTCCGCTTCCACTTGGTGCTGATCGTCGACCAACCACAGCGCAAACTGATTCCCCCCTTCCGGCATCATCTGAATTTCAATCTGGCGCGAGGCCATGTAATCGATGAAGGCTTGCGCCACGCGCGGGTTATTCAGGGCAATCAGTCTAATCATAAGTCAGCTCGCTTCGACAGGCAGGTTGGCACGATGCCAGGCTTCAAAACCACCATCGACACTATACACCTGTTCAAAGCCCTGGTTAACCAGGTATTGCGCCGCGCCTTGGCTGCTGATGCCGTGGTAACACATCACCAGCACCGGTTGATCAAATTCGACTTGTTCCATGAAAGAGACGATCGTGTCATTGGTCAGGTGATACGCCGTTTGGGCATGCGCCACAGCAAACGACTGCGGATCACGAATGTCGACGAGCTGGGCATTGTGTTGTTCGATGAGTGCTTGCGCACCCGCCACATCGATGTGCTGAAATTGGTCCATGTTGAGTTCTCATTTGGGCATTATTTTACAGCACACAGTGTAACCTATCCCACGCTGAACAAGTACACGGGCGGAGTAAGGTTATCCACCAGCGATCAAATTCTCATCATTTGTGGATAATTCTGTGGATTGCGTTGATAAAGTGGTTTGATTGAAATCGATCCACAACATCTTGTGATGATCCTGATTTAGTTGTGTGTAAAGAGAAACATATCCCCAAATAGAAAACAGCGTTCAAGCCTTGATTTACCCCGCTTGATGACAGTCAGTAAATAATTTTGTCACAGAGTTATCCACAGAAGTGACTTGACTTCGGATCGCCCCTGTCGATCAAGCATAAAAAAACCGAGATCCAGAGATCTCGGTTTTTCATCAATACGTCAGACTTACGGAGGGAGTTTAGAATTCGCCAACCGCGTCTTTCAGTTTCTTCATCGCGTTCTTTTCTAGCTGACGAATACGCTCAGCAGAGACGTTGTACATTTCGGCCAACTCTTGCAGCGTGGCTTTCTGGTCGTCTAACCAACGTGAACGCACAATGTGTTGGCTACGTTCATCCAAACTCGACAGCGCAAGCGCCAAGCGTTGGTTGGTGTGCGCTTCCCAGTTCTGGGCTTCGACGTTTTCCGCTAAATCCGATTGCTTGTCTTCCAAGTACAACACCGGCGCGGTATACGCGTTCGGGTTGTCGTCATCGTCGTTCGACATTTCAAACGTCGCATCTTGGGCGGCCAAGCGCGATTCCATTTCACGCACTTCGGACGGTTCAACGCCCAGCTCGCGTGCTACAGTTTCGACCTCGCCGTTATTGAACCAACCCAGACGCTTTTTCGATTTACGCAGGTTGAAGAACAACTTACGTTGCGCCTTGGTGGTGGCAATTTTCACGATGCGCCAGTTACGCAGCACGTACTCGTGAATTTCTGCTTTGATCCAGTGCACCGCAAAAGACACCAGTCGTACACCCACCTCTGGGTTGAAGCGTTTCACCGCTTTCATCAAACCGATATTGCCTTCCTGCACCAGATCGGCCATTGGCAGACCGTAGCCGGAGTACCCACGAGCAACATGAACAACAAATCGAAGGTGCGACAGGATCAACCCTTTCGCGGCTTCAATATCACCTGAGTAATGTAATCGCTCAGCCATTTCACGCTCTTCTTCAGCGGTCAGCATAGGGTAGCTGTTCACTGAACGGATGTAGCTGTCTAAGCTGTCCTGTGAAACGAGAGCCATTGGATACGCTTGGTTAGTCATTCAAATCCTCATCAATCTCTGATCTGGAGTAAGTTTTAACCCATCAATCTTGAACCCAAAATGAACAGGTTTCAAGACTCGATTGGTCATTATGCACAAACTGTCGGTGGTGACAAGTCACGCCGCCACGCGGATTGAGCACTGTGGGTTAAGACCCACAACGCTTACACAGGTTCAATTTCTTTTAAATGTCGACGCGCGGAGACGCGTGCCGCAATGCAGCCTAAAAATGTGCCCAACATCAGCAGCAACAGTGATTCATCCCAGCCAAGGCCAATCAAACGAAAACGGCTGTCGTACAACTTCGCCAACTCTTCCACGGCGCCATTGAGTAGCACCGTGATGAGAGCCGTCAGCAACCAGGCCGCCAACGCCCCCAACAACCCAAACCACATGCCCGAATACAAGTACGGACGCAGAATGTAGCTGTCGGTCGCACCAATCAGCTTCATGGTTTGAATTTCATCTTTATTGGCCTGCACATTAAAGCGCAGCGTGTTACCGACAATCAGAAACACCGAGGCCAGCATCAGCAGCGATAAACTCACCACCACCACACTGGCCAAGTTGCGAATCGCATCCAACCGCGCCAACCAATCTTCGTCGAGGCGCACATCGGTGACGTCCTCTTCGCCTTGAATGGCGCGCGCAATCGCTTTGATCTGCTCTTTGTCGTCAATGCCTGGGCTAATCACCAACACCCCCGGCAGTGCGTATTCATCCAGCAAGCTGATCGCTTGGTCAAATCCGGCGTACTGGCTTAAATCGTCCAGCCCTTGTTGGGGCGAAATGTAATCGACCACCGCCACATCGCTGCGACTTTCAATCTGGTCTTTGAGCACCATGATCCGCGGCTCCGGCGTGCCCTCTTTCATATACACACTGATTTGCGACGGGCTGGCCACATTGTCGGCCACCGACGCGATATTTTTACTCAGCAAGTACATGCAGGCCGGCAGAGACAACGCCATCGAAATCACCGCCAGCGTCAACACATTGCCCAGCGGACGCTGCCACAAGGCCGAAAACGATGCCTTGGCCTGCTTAATGTGCATGGTGAGGAAGCCGTCCGTTTTTGCCCGCTTGTTGTCGCGCGCTTTAGCTGGCTTCTTGGCGTTGGGTTTAATGGCCATAATCTTCGACCTCACTCAAAAATCCCTGATTCAGTTCCATGTGACGGTACTGCGGACGCGAGTTGACTAAATTGATGTCGTGCGTCGCCAGCAAAATGCTCACGCCGGCCCGGTTAAACTCTTCAAACAGGCGCAAAATGCGATTCGACAATTCTGGGTCGAGGTTTCCGGTCGGTTCGTCAGCCAGCAGCAGTGTGGGGCGATTGACCACCGCACGCGCGATGCCGACTCGCTGTTGCTCACCGCCAGAAAGTTGCGTAGGCAAACAGCGGGCTTTGTCCAGCAAACCGGTTTTATCTAGTGCCGCCGATACGCGACGTTTGATGTCGTTTTCTGAAATCGATTCGATGCGCATCGGCAACGCCACATTTTCAAATACCGTGCGATCCATCAGCAAACGATGATCTTGGAACACAATACCGATGTTGCGGCGCAGAAAAGGAATGTCTTTGGCGGGAATTCGCGTGATGTCGTGACCATTGAAGCTGATCTTGCCATCGGTCGGACGTTCAATTGCACAAATGAGTTTCAGCAGCGTACTTTTCCCTGCCCCGGAGTGACCGCCTAAAAAGGCCATTTCGCCACGGCGCAAATGAAAGTCGACTTTTTGTAGTGCTTGGCGTCCGCCGCGGTAGGCTTTACTGACTTGTTGGAACTTGATCACGTATCCTTCCCCTGTTGACCGTTAACCCCAGCCAGACGCAATACGATACGTCTGGCTGTGTGGCAGATTCAATTACTCGTCGCGACTAAACAGCGCGTCGATAAATTCCTGCGTTGCAAATGGACGCAGATCGTCAATGCCTTCACCGACACCGATGTAACGAATTGGAATTTGGAACTGATCGGCAATCGCAAAAATCACGCCACCTTTGGCGGTGCCATCGAGTTTGGTCAGCGTGATCCCGGTCAGCGGCGCCACGTCGCTAAACAGCTTCGCTTGGCTGATGGCATTCTGGCCGGTACCCGCATCAAGCGTCAGCATGATTTCGTGCGGCGCTGAATCGTCGATCTTCTTCATCACGCGTACGATTTTGCGCAGCTCTTCCATCAGGTTCGCTTTATTTTGCAAACGGCCAGCGGTATCGGCGATCACCACGTCCACGCCACGCGCTTTTGCCGCTTCAATCGCATCGTAAATCACCGAAGCACTATCGGCGCCCGTGTGCTGCGCAATCACAGGGACGTTGTTGCGCTCGCCCCAGATTTGCAGTTGCTCGACCGCTGCGGCGCGGAACGTATCACCCGCCGCCAGCATCACTTTCTTGCCTTCGGCTTGGAACTGTTTAGCCAGCTTACCGATGGTGGTGGTTTTACCCACACCGTTCACGCCCACCATCAGGATCACGAATGGCGTTTTGCTGCTATCGATCACCAGCGGCTGCTCAACCGTCGACAGAATCTCGGCCATCTCGTCTTTGAGCACACCATACAAGGCTTCGCCGTCACGCAGTTGCTGACGCGATGATTTTTCGGTCAGGCTGGCGATGATTTTGAGCGTGGTGTCCATCCCGACATCGGCCACCAACAGTTGTTCTTCCAACTCTTCAAACAGGTCGTCGTCAATTTTTTTGCCTTTAAACAGGCCAAAGAAACCGGCACCGATGTTGGCTTTGGTGCGGCTTAGGCTACGTTTCAGGCGCGCAAAAAAGCTTTCGGTGGGTTTTTCTTGTTCTTGCACACGTTCCGGCTGCGTGGCTGCTGGTATTGCTTCGTCAACCGCAACCTCGGTTGCAACGTTTGTTTCTGCTTCTGCTTCTGCTTCTGCTAAGGCAGTCTCGGGTTCCGCGACAGGCTCTTCAACCGGGTTCTGTTGTTCGTCTTGTTCTGTATCGGTTGTTGGTTTCTGGCTCTGTTCTTCATCACCAAAGCCAAGCCATGACAGTAAGCCACGCTTCTTCTTTTCCGTCATCTGGGGATATCCTGGATTGATTTAACTCACACACCGAAGCCGATTGCGCCCTGCACGCCGTTGAGCAAGCGAGGGATGAACCATAAGGCCACATCAACGGGACTTGGGTGTGTCTTCTTTTCTTAAAGAATTATCGCTTTTGCACAAAGAATAATGACAAAGCAGTGAAAACTTTTACGCTTGCTTGATACACTTTGCCATAATTTTGAATGCCAAACTTCTGTTCGCCCGGCGAAAAGGCGCACAGACTGGCTATAGTAACACTTAATTAGCGGTCAAAAAATCTATGCTAAGACGTCGTCAGCAAAACCCATCACAAAAACGCGCACCCAGCGGTCAGGTTCGCATCATCAGCGGCCTATGGCGAGGACGCAAACTGCCCGTGCACGATGCCGAAGGCTTGCGCCCAACCACCGATCGCGTCAAAGAAACGCTGTTTAACTGGCTCGCCCAAGACATCCCGCACGCCAAGTGCCTCGACCTATTTGCCGGCTCTGGCGGTTTAGGTTTTGAAGCGGCGTCGCGTCAGGCCGAGAAGGTCACCATGCTGGAGATGAACCCGCAAGCCTTTGCGCAGCTCAAAACCAACATCGCCGCGCTCAAAGCCAGCACCATTGAAGCCATCAACACCGATACACTCGCCTACCTCAAGCAACCAGGCCAAGGCTACGATGTGGTGTTTATCGACCCGCCGTTCCGTCAAGGTTTGTTACAACAAACGGTGCAGTTATTGGAGCAAAACGGGTGGCTTGCGCCCAACGCCATGATTTATATTGAGAGCGAAAAAGAACTGCCCCTGACTGAGCTACCAGAACACTGGCAACTGTATCGTGAGAAAATTGCGGGTCAGGTGTGTTACCGACTGTTTGAAAGGACATCCGAATGAAAATTCTGCTGGCGTTAGCCAAAGCTGCCATCGCGTTCGTCTGGTTGATACTGCTGATCAACATCGTGATGCCATTTCCGGGCAAAGCGGCGATCGCGCTGTACATCATGACCGCCTTCCTGTTTTTTATGCACGGTTTGCAGATGCTGATCTTCGTTGGCGCGTTTGGCGACAAAGTCAAAATGAGTGGCTGGGAGAAATGGTCATTTTGATTTTTGGTATCTTTGCGTTGCTCGATATTCGCCGCAAACACATGATGTAAAAAAACCGCCGAATGGCGGTTTTTTTACATCCCTACGTAACTCTTAATGCCGTTGAGCAGCATCTGCGTCGACATCATCACCAACAGCAGCCCCATCAGGCGCTCGACCGCTTTAAGGCCGCGCTCGCCGAGCACTTTGTGGAAGAAGCCATAGAACATCAAAATCAGGAACGTGCCCGCCCAAGCGAGAATCACCGCCGCCGACAGCTCCAGTAAGTTGTCTGGGTATTGCGTGGACAAGAGCAGCAACGCGGCAATCACAGACGGACCGGCGATCATCGGAATCGCCATCGGCACGATAAACGGTTCTTCCCCCGCAGCAAGGCCGGTGATGCTGCCAGCGCTGGGGAAAATCATCTTGATGGCGATAATAAACAGAATGATACCGCCGGAAATGCTTAAGGTTTCTGGCTGCACATGCAGGAAGCTGAGTATCGATTGACCGGCAAACAGAAACAGCATCAGAATCACCAGCGCAAAACAGAGCTCGCGAACCAACACTTTACGACGACGTTTGGGATCCAAGTGTTTCAGAATGGACAACACCACGGGCAAGTTGCCCAGCGGGTCCATGATCAGAAACAGCATGGTCGCAGCCGATAAAATCTCCATAACACCTCAATACCACAGCAAAAATTTTGCGCAGTATATCAGCGTCACTTATGGATTTCGATGTGTATTACGGTGAAAAATGCGCCGTTTCCGGCCACTAATGCTGGCACACACGCGCTTGGTTGAGATGCCAGAGACCGTCCTCAATCACCACTTTGCGTTTGTCTTGGAAGAAGGTCAGCAAGCTGTCCAAATCCAACCCGCTGAGTTTGCAGGTATGGAAACGGGCGTTGGCACCAAATTCGCGGCACACCACGTCACGCAGTGCGCTTTCGGTCATTGGGGTTTGTTTGATCAGGTGAAGGACTTGATGAGCATGAATGTCCGGTGTCATGAGCGTTCTCGCTTGGGTAGAAAAAATCAACTGTACCCAACAGAGTGCCGCTTGGCTTTGACGTAGCTCAGGGCAACAGCACAACCGAGGCCACAATCAGCCCTTGCGCCAACAAATAGCTGCCAGAAATCAGGTACTGACCCAACGGCAAGGGGTGCCGATAGTCATGGATGGCCAGCAGCAACGCCGACAACATCAACACCAAGCTGCCCACAAACCCAGCCAGTGAAGCATCGGAAGGCAGCTTCAACCACACTTCCCCCGCCGCCCAAGCCATCTGCAACAGCATGATGCCCATGATCGTCACCGGGAAAATCAGCGTATCGAGCTGCGGCAGCAGCAGAAAAAAGGCCACAATGCTGGTGGCAATCAGCAATGCAGGTAGCCACCAGACGATGGCCCCGGAGATTTGTACCCAAAACGCTTTGCTGTAAAACAGCTGCGACAGCAAAAAGGCGCCAAAACAGAGTTTCGGCCGCCATTGCAATAGGTGCAGCGCATCGGCCAGCAACGCCGCGCACAAGCCCACAGCGACCCACACGACCGGCGCTGAAGCAGCCGCAGCATGTGTCACGGTGATATAGAGAAGCAGGGCTAAACTCGTCACTTTAAACACTAACGCGTGCGTGAGTTTGTTGTTTTCAAACGCAGAAATGCTGATAAGTCCCGATACCGCGACAGAAATCCAGCTCCACATGCCTCTACCTCTTTAGAAATCTGCCGCCAGTGTAGGCATGTGACATTCGATGTCCAGAACCAAGCGGCAAAAGTTGGATCTTGATTGCGATTCAACCGCAAACTGTGGGGCTGTTTAAAACTGTCACCCATCATGGCCTGTTTACCTTTTCATCAACAAACCCAGGAAAAACCCGCCAGCCTATCCACACGATAAAAAACAACGTTTTCAATAACAAAACCCAAAGAAAACCGCATGAAACACAACGTCCCACCCCAAAAAATCAAAAACAAAAATAAAAATAAATCAAACAGTTAAATAAAAACAACCCCTCAAAACCCGCCAGCCATCCTGCAATGCAAAAACAAAACCATTGAGGAAGTTTACACTCAGAAACAACTGGACCAACCACCAAAAGGTGAGATTAATTCTCATCTATAAAAATAATTTTCTTAAAAAATGAGAATTCACCTAAAAATCACCTCCCTCACACCGCTAACTAGCAAAAACCGGACAAAAGGAATCATGAAACATCAAGTTAACCTTTACAAGATCAATAAATTCAATATGTTATAAAACCCAAAGATTATTTTAAACTCACAATGATTAATTGATAAACGCACCAAAACTACACATTTAGCTCACCATTTTAGGGCTGATAGCCAGATATAGAATGCTATTTTTAACCATTTTAGAAAGATGGTCTTGATCAAGCCGTTAAACTAGTGCTATTCTAAATTCACTGAAGGAAACAAATTTAAAGGAGCAGTGTTATGATTTCTTCATCTCAGAAACAAGGACTAGTAATGATCGCAGTAATCGTTGGTTTGATGACACTGCCGATGATGTACTAAGCATCTGTTAAACAACAAAAAAGGACGCCAAGGCGTCCTTTTTTTCGTACTCAATATTGTGCTTACTGCAGATGTTGCGATAACTCTTCCCAATGAATGTAATACACCACCATCGCCGCCAAGGTCATCAGCAGCATTAACATCACCGCCACTCGCCAAATAAATCGGCCACTGCGTGGGGTTAGCTCTTTTTCACACTCCAAACAGACCGCCAGAAAGGCTTTTCGATCGTCTAATTGGTAATGCTCCTGTTGCGTGACATCTCCACCAATGCTGGCGACATAGCGCAGCTTGGCTAACACATCATGCGGCAGACGATCAGCACAGCTGTTGATCAGCGCTTCAAGTGAGTCCCCTTGGGCGTGATATTGCATGCGTAGCAATGTCTCTAGCCTGCGCGTTTGCATCATTACTTGTTCACTATCGGACATGACCGCCTCCCTTGCTCATCCACTCAGTTTTTGTCGTTCTTGTTAACAGAGTCTTACTCCATAGATAGGGGTGAGAAAAGCTCACTTCTAGCTTAGCCTTCAATCCTAGTATGAAAGTGTGATACCTGCCGAAAAACTCATCTCTATTACTGTGCATCACGCGGGTTATTTCGTCAAAGTGCTCGTAAAATCAGATTATTAGAATGTCATTGCTACCAAAAAGGAGGCGTGAATGCCGGGTGTATTTTGGATTGCGTTAGGCGGATTGATTGCCGTCGGGCTGTGGTTGTTTTCTCGTTTCTATCGTCGGCACATACACGGGGAAAACGCCCCGGAGCGCCATGTGCAAGTCACCGTGTTAGACAAGCAAAGCATTGATATCCCTCACCCATTACCGGGACAAGATGACCGAGAATACTGGGTTTACGTCCAAAAAGGTCAATGGGGGCCAAAACGGGAGTTTCAGATTGGCATTCACTATTTCCACGCGCTGAATCCCGGCGACCGCGGCACACTCACCTACCGCGGCACCGACTTTATTCATTTTGCCCTGCAACGTTAGGGCAATAACCAACGGGTTTTCGCGCTGCGTGAGACCAACCAGCTCACGCCCAACGACGCCGCACCGCTCAACACAATCCACATGGGGATCACCCACCCCGGGTGTCCCTGATGCCAACCGTAAGCTTTCATCGGCCACAAGAAGATGGGGTGCAGTAGGTAAATCCCCAAGCTGTGCTGACTGATGAACGCCACCACCGTTTGCGCTCGTGGCGACAGATGATCAGCCCACGCACGGCAGAGAATAAACACCATGCTGGCTGCCAAAATGGTATTGAGCGTTTTGTACGACAACCAGCGCTCGACGATGTAGCTCTGATATTGCAGACTCACCGAAACCACCGAAGTCACCGTGACGTACAATGCACCGCCCCCCAGCAACAGCGCTGCCATCACCACCCAGCGGTTGTTGGGCACTTTCTGATACAGCAAATAGCCGAGCAACAAGTAGCCACTGTAGAGCCACAGTTCCAGATTCCACACGCCATCAATGTAAAACAGGAACAGCGTCGCGGTCAGCATCCACACCGCCACCCACGCACAAATCGCCAGTGTATCGACCCGTTTCACCAGCCACTGGAACAGCGGAATGACAAAATAAAGCGGAATGAAGTAATAGAAAAAGCCCAGATGGTAATAGGTTTCGTGCTGCGGGCTGTGTTTGAGTGTCTCAAGCGCGATTTGGCCATCAAACCCGCTCGCACTCCACCCAGAGAGATACGCATAGAACAGCGACCAAATCATGAAAGGCACCAGCACCTTGCCTAAGCGACGTCGCAGATAATACTGGAGATCAAAAGGACGCGGGTCGCTCAGCATCAACGCACCGGAAATCAGAATAAACACGGGCACCGCCCAGCGGCTGAGGCCATTGACAGTGACTGCGGTCAGCCACTCCGACAAAGGAATCGTGCCCAATTCCTGCCGATAGGGCGCCAACACATGAATGCCGATCACGGCCACCGCCGCGACACAGCGCAACATATCAAAAAAGATTATTCGTTTCGTCATCACTCACGCCCATCAAACACCGAAACCTCACTATAGAACGATTGGTAGCCAAAGTGTAAACCAGCGGTCAACGATGGGTTAACTCGCGCAAACTTTTTGATTTTGATAGCTAATACCTATTACAGCGATGCACACAATCGAATATAGGTCTACAAAGTACAGGGTTATTATGCTTGCAACGATTTCACAGAAATCCATTTAATTTTTCGATTACTAAGAAGGTGAGTGTTATGACTACTAATCTAATCGGCCTGGACCGCAACCAAAGCCAACAACTTGCTCAGTCACTCAACCGCCTACTGGCCAACTACCAGGTGTTCTACATGAACACTCGCGGTTACCATTGGAATATCAAAGGTAAAGAGTTCTTTGAGCTACACGCTAAATTTGAAGAGATCTACACCGATCTGCAACTCAAAATCGATGAACTGGCTGAACGTATTCTGACCTTGGGCCACCAACCACTGCACAGTTTTAGCAGCTACTTGGAAAGCACCGAGATCAAAGAGCACACCAACGCGACCGACGGTCAGAGCACCATGAACGGTTTGGTGAACGGGTTTAGCGCCCTGATCACACAGCAACGTACCATTGCAGAACTTGCCGGTGAAGCTGGCGACGAAGGCACCGCAGCGCTCATGAGCGACTATATTCGTGAACAAGAAAAACTGGTATGGATGCTGAATGCATGGCTGCAATAAGCCATTCCGCGTCACATCGCCCCTAATCAAGCCACAAGCCCGTTTAACGGGCTTGTGATGACAGTTTCGGTAATCCGAGCGAAATAAGGCTGGTCAGCATGAGGAAGCCCAAAGACACCCAGAGACATGCGGCCAGCCCTCCCACCTGAAACAGATAACCTGATAAGATCGTCCCGATTAAACGCCCCATCGCGTTTGCCATGTAGTAAAACCCCACATCGAGCGACACGCCATCGCCCTTGGCATAACTGACGATCAAATACGAATGCAGGGATGAGTTGACCGCAAACACCGCGCCAAACAGCATCAAGCCCATGGTAATGACCCATTGTGGGTGCCAGTTCAGCGTGACACCGATCGCCACCCCCGCCGTCACCACACTCAGCATCACCGCCCAGCGCAATGCCGCATGACCATCCGGCAATTTACCCTGCGCTTTGCCCGTCATGCGCGGCGCAAAACCTTGCACCACGCCATACCCAATGACCCACAGCGCCAAAAAGCCGCCCACCCAGATGTGATCCCAGCCAAACACCGTGCCGAGATAAACCGGCAGTGCAACCACAAACCACACATCGCGCGCGCCAAACAAAAACAGACGCGCCGCCGAGAGAATGTTCACCGACCGCGATTTGGAGAATATTTCCGAGAACTTAGGCTTGGCTTTGGCTTTGCCAAGGTCAGCACTCAGCCAACACAAACTGCCGATGAGCACCAGCACCAGCACTGCCGCCATGCACGCCACCGCAAGCTGAAAACCGAGTGCCGTCAGCAGCACGCCACCCAAAAAGAATCCCGCGCCTTTGAGGGCGTTTTTCGAGCCGGTTAAAATGGCGACCCAGCGATACAGCGCGCCCTGTTGTTCATCTGGCACCAGCGTTTTAATCGCGCTTTTGGCACTCATCTTATTGAGGTCTTTGGCGATGCCGGACAGTGCCTGCGCCGCCATCACCCAAGGAATGGTCAGCCACACGCTGGGCAGCGCCAGCATTCCCAACGCAACGATTTGCATCGCCAGCCCGACGTTCATGGTGCGATTGAGCCCCAATCGCGCGCCCAGCCAGCCCCCAATGAGGTTGGTGACCACGCCAAAGAACTCGTAAAACAGAAACAGCGAGGCGATCGCCAGCGTATCGTAACCGAGCTGATGGAAATAGAGCACCACCAGCATGCGCAGCGCACCATCCGTCAGCGTGAAGTTCCAGTAGTTGAACGTCACCAGCATGTACTGACGGATCGAGTGGTCTAATTTGGCATAAGTTTTCAACATATTCCGATCCAACATGAGCTTGGGGATCATGATGATCCCAAAGCCCGATTAGCTGATCACACCCGCAACGTGTTCGATGTAACAGCGCTGCTCCGCTTTAGTAAACGCGCCCGGACGCAGAGCCTGAATGCGTTCAATACACTGATCCAGCGGCCAGCCGAGGTCGAGTAGCACATGCCCGGCCAGCAAACCGGTACGACCCGATCCCCCCATGCAGTGGATCGCCACTTTGTCGCCGCGTTTCAGCACACTGCGCAGTTGCGGGCTGACGGTGGGCCAGTGCTCCGTAAACAGCGCATCCGGCACACTGTCGTCTTCAATCGGCAGATGAATCCACATCATGCCCAGCGCTTGGGCGGTATAACCGAGTTGCTCGACCTGCTTAGCGGCCATCTCGTCACGCGTGATCGCGCTGACAATCACATGCACGCCTTGCGCTTTCAGTTGCGTCAAGCTGTCAAACAAGCTGACCTCTTTGGTACCCGGGCACGGCATCAGCACCAACGCCGCTTTCTCGACCGGCAGTTCCCACGTCGGATGCATCATTTCGCCAGCCCCACTTTACGCACCAGTTCAGCGGTGCGAGTCGCGTAACCCATTTCGTTGTCGTACCACGCATAGATTTTCACCATGCGCGTCCCCACCACCATGGTCGACAAAGCATCAACGATGGTCGAACGTGGGTCACCGCGGTAATCAATCGACACCAGCGGTTTTTCTTCGAAACCGAGAATACCTTTCAGCTCACCTTGCGCGGCTTCTTTCAGCAACGCATTGACTTCTTCGGCGGTGGTATCGCGTTTCACATCAAAAATGATGTCAGTCAGCGACGCATTCGCCAGCGGTACACGCACCGCGTGACCGTTAATTTTGCCCGCCAGTTCTGGGAAAATTTCCACAATCGCCGTCGCGCTGCCGGTGGTGGTCGGGATCAGGCTCATGCCGCACGCACGGGCACGGCGCAAATCTTTGTGCGGTGCATCCAAAATGGTTTGCGTGTTGGTCAAATCGTGAATGGTGGTGAACGACGACTGCTCAATGCCGAGTTTTTCGTGAATCACTTTCACCACGGGGGCAATGCAGTTGGTGGTGCACGAAGCCGCCGTAACGATGCGGTGCTGCGCGGGGTCGAAAATGTGGTCGTTCACCCCGACCACGATGTTGGCAATGCCTGGCTCTTTGACCGGTGCCGACACCACCACTCGCTTGACGCCCTGCGCCAGATATTGGTTCAAGAACGCTGTTTTGCGATGCACGCCCGTGGCTTCAATCACCACATCGCACCCTGACCAGTCCACCGCGCTGATGTCACGCTCCTGACTGGTGGTGATGCGCGCATCACCAATCAGCATGGTGTTGCCTTGCGCTTCCACCGCATGATGCCAACGCCCTTGCACTGAATCGAACGCCAGCAGATGCGCCAGTGTTGCCGTATCACCCGCCACATCATTGATGTGCACAAATTCGATGTCTGGCCAGTCAAACGCTGCACGCATTGCCAAACGGCCAATGCGGCCAAATCCATTGATTCCGACTTTAATGGTCATGTTTTTCTCCTTAACAGCACGGGCGATCGGCCATGGTCGCCAGTCGCTGACTGTCGACGCCGTATTGTTGTTGCAAACAGTTGGATTGTTTTAATCCATCGATGATTTTATTCAGCCAGCCCGGGAGCTGGTCTGACACTTGGTAATACACCCATTGCCCCTGGCGCTCGTCCACCAGCACACCGCTTTGGCGCAACTGCGCCAGATGGCGCGACACTTTCGGTTGGCTCTCTTGCAGCGCGTGCGTCAGTTCGCACACGCACAGGCGCTTTTCGCGGGCAATCAGCAGCAGGCAGCGCATACGCGTTTCATCCGCCAGCAGCTTGAAAAATTGGTGAGGTAGCATTGGTATCTCCAATATATTCATATATCCATATATCTTAATTACAAAAAAGCACGCGTCAATGCGCGTGCTTTCACTGTCATAAAAGTTTCATCTACAGCAGGCGATTCACATCCTGACTCCAGCGTTGAGCGGCTGCGAGATGATTGGTGACCTCGTTGACCTGCAACCCCAGTTGCAAGCAGCAGTTTTCCACCCCTTGCCAATCAGCATGCTCAAAACACTCTTCCAGATTGAGCAATTCGCCAAACGGTCCGATGCGCTGATTGAGCGCATCTTTGATCGCTTTGGTCAGCGGCAATTGTTCCACCAACTCGCCGAGTGATGTGTCCAACAAGGCATCGAGCACCGAAAACAGGCCAATGATGAAGGCCTGATCTTTAAACTCGACAAACGGGCGACGCGATGCCATCAACTGACAGAACTGCGCCCGCTGCAACGACAAGTTGTACAGCTCTTTGGGCTTTTTGACCGAGATGTAAGACGCAACCGCCAGCGAGACAAAGATTTTCAGCCGATCTTGCCCAAGATACACCAAGGCTTGGCGAAATGAAGAGATAGGCACCGCGAGGCGATCCGACATGCTGTTGACAAAGCGCAGCAGCTTGTACGACAGCGCGATGTCTTGCGCCACAATGTGTTCAATGCGCTCAAAATCAACGTCGGGACGGCACACTTCCTGAAACAGTTGCATCGCCAGCACGTGTTCCGGGCTGATGTAGCGCTGTTTGATGATTTGCGGCTTGCTGAAGAAGTAGCCTTGAAAGAAGGTAAACCCGGCGCGGCGTGTCTGATCAAACTGCGCTTCGGTTTCGACCCGTTCCGCCAAAAAGCGGCGACGACTGCCGTGATCGAGGCGTTGACGAACGAATTCGCACGCTTCATCCACCCCTAGCGCCATGATGTCGAGTTTGACAATGTGCACGTACGGCAGGAATCGCTCCCACTCCGGCGCATAGACAAAGTCATCCAGCGCGATCAAGTAACCACGCGCGCCAAGCTCGCGCACCGCTTCAAGCAGTTCATCAGTCGGCGAACAGGTTTCCAGCACCTCCACCACGATCTGCTCTCTGGGCAGTGTCAGCGGCAAGCGGCGCAATAAGCTTTTGTACGGAAAATTAATAAAACAGCGTGAACGGGCAATCGACGGGTTGGTGCCGACGGCCAGAAAATTTTCGACAATCAGTCGATATGTCGCACGATCAGAGTCCATGTGCTCAGGAAACGCATTCTCTTCCCCATCACGAAACAGCAGTTCATATCCTAATGTCTGCCGCTTCGCGTTTAAGATGGGTTGTCGTGCTACATAAGTGGTATACATGTCACCCTCAAACGCATTCGGCGCCGGTGATGATTAGGCTTTGGCCGCTGCCAGCAGCGCACCACAGCCCATAAACATGGTGCCGAATACTCGATTAATTTTACGCATAATGCGATCGGAGCGAATAAAACGCCCCATCTGTGACGCCAACGAGGTGTAGCCCAACATCACAAAGGCATCTATGGTAACGGTTGTGATGCCCAGCACCAAGAGCTGAGTGAGCTGATCCCCTGTTGGATCAAGAAACTGTGGAAATAAAGCCACCAAAAACACAATCGACTTCGGATTGGTCAGATTAATCAGCACCGCTTTACGCAGCAACGTGCCTGCGCGCTGGTTTTGCGTGGCACTCTCCGCCATCAAACTGCTGCGATCGCGCCATTTTTGAATGCCGAGCCACACCAGATACACGGCGCCCACCCATTTGATCAGTGTAAACGCCAGTGCCGATTGTGCCACCAAGGCGCCAATGCCCGCGCCCACCAACACAATGTGAATCGCCAAACCAATTTGCAGCCCCGCAATGGCGGCCAGCGACTTGCGCGTGCCGTAACTCAAACCATTACTGATTGAATTGACGGTGCCGGATCCCGGCGCCAAGCTAAACACAATCGCCGTCGCCACATAAGCCAACCAAACATGCGTATCCATTGCAATTCCTCCCAACTCGCTTATTCTAGCGACCTTAGACAACTAATTTGATACTCACCCATTGTGATGAGTCGAGCCCGTGTTATGACCTCACCTTATACTCAAGAGTCCAACTTTGAGCAAGCAATCCAGCATCAGATTGCCGATTTGTGGCGCACGCGTGATGAAGGGGTTTATCGTGCGTTCGACAAGACCCAACTCTATTGGTGCTCATTAACCAAGCCGGAACACCGCAAAGCCATTGTGGTGGTCAACGGTCGCATCGAATCCGCTTGGAAGTATCAAGAACTGTTTTACGATCTGTTTCAGCAAGGATACGACATTTATGCCTACGACCATCGCGGGCAGGGCTTGTCTGATCGCTTGATTGACGAACGAGAAATGGGTTATGTCGGCGAATTTCACGATTACGTTCAAGACCTCGCCGGTTTGCTCGACATGTGGGATCTCAGCCGCTATCCACAGCGTTTTCTTTTGGGCCATTCGATGGGCGGCGCGATCGCCACCCGCTTGGTGCAAACCCATCCGCAACATGGGTTTCACGCCATGGCGCTTAGCGCACCGATGTTTGGCGTGCACATGGCGTGGCAACTACGTCCGGTGGCGCTACCACTGTCACAAATGCTCACGGCCATTTACCACAAACCGACTTACGCGCCGGGCTACAGCGCGTATTATCCCAAGCCGTTTGAAATCAACCCGCTCACCCACAGCGAAGTGCGCTACCGCTGGTTCCGCGACCTGTACGAAGCCAAACCAGAACTGAAACTGGGAGGCCCCAGCACACGCTGGGTGTGGCAAGGATTGATGGGCGCCAAACAGTGCATTTTGCTGACGCGTCAAGTGCGGCTGCCCACTTTGGTGATTCAGGCCGAAGCCGACACCATCGTCAGCAACCAAGCGCAAACCCGATTTGTGACCAAACTGGCACGCACCAACCCGCACAGTGCGATCGAGGTGGTGCTGGGCGCGCGGCATGAACTGCTGTTTGAACAAGATCAGTATCGCAATCAAGCGCTGGACGCCGTCCTCAGCCACTTTGCGCACGCCAGCGAGGCTAAATAGAGGAAATTTTGCTGTGGTAGGTTTACCCTCTTTTTCCTCTTTCGCTTCACGTACACTAACCGCTCAGAAACGCGCGAGCATCGCCGCTATTTCACCTGTGACTAAGAGGGTTTTATGACCACTGAACGTAACGCATCGCCATACCGTATTGTGGCTTCCGATCTTGACGGCACGCTGCTGGCACCGAATCATCAACTGAGTCCGTTTGCCAAACAGACGCTGCACGATCTGCATCAGAAAGGCTACACGTTCATTTTTGCCACCGGACGCCATCACGTCGACGTGGCGGGCATTCGTGAAATTGCGGGCATTCCGGCTTATATGATCACGTCCAATGGCGCGCGCGTACACGACCAAAACGGCCGTGAAATGTACAGCAAAAACGTGCCACCTCAGCTCGTGCAAGCAATCATCGATGTGGTCAAGCACGAACCGGACATTTACGTGCACCTGTACCGCAATGACGAATGGTTGCTCAACCGTGAAGATGAAGTGCTGCGTAACTTCCATGAAGAATCCGGCTTTAGCTACCACCTGTTTGATGTGAATGCGGCCCCGACCGACGGCGTCGCCAAAGTGTTTTTCAGCAATGAAAGCCACGACCACGAGCAACTGGTGCACTACGAAACCCTCATCAACCAACACTTTGGCGATCAGGTGAACGTGGCGTTCTCCACCCCATGGTGTTTAGAAGTGATGTGTGCCGGCGTGTCCAAAGGCGATGCGCTGCAAGCCGTGGCAGAATCGCTCGGCCTGACACTCGACAACTGCATCGCGTTTGGTGATGGCATGAACGATGTGGAAATGCTGTCGATGGCTGGCAAAGGCCTCATCATGGGCACAGCGCACGAGAAAGTGATGCATGCCCTGCCTAACAACGAGGTGATCGGCAGCAACGCCGATGATGCCGTACCGCACTACCTGCAAACGCACCTGATTTAATCACGCGCTTCTTTGCATCGCGTCCCAAGGCAGCCTCAGCTGCCTTTTTGCGCGCTCAGGCACAAGGCGCACGCCCTAACGCGCCTTGCCAATAACGAAATCATCAACGTTCACCGCCCAACAGGAAACCTTTTGTGTTCGCCGCGTGTCAATAGAGATGGTGTCTGGTTCTGTTTTGAACAGCCAATATGCCATAATGAAACCCGTTTAATGTTCTGTCACGAGGAAGAGATCCCATGAAGGCGCTGAGAACCCCAGCCGCAATCCTGACCGCCCTTGCCCTCCAAGCGTGCTCCAGCACACCCGGCCCTCAGCCCACCCCCGCTGAACCGCCGAAAACCAGCTTGGACCAACCGGCCTCCATTCAACCCCAACCGTTTGTGGTGCGTGGTCAGGTCGTGATCGGCCCGGAAGTGCGCTCGCTCACCCCGTGTGGCAGCAATCAACAACTGCTGCTTGACCTGTCACCCACGCAGGTCAAACAAGCCACCGATTTAGCCCATTCGCCCTATCAAATCATGTACGGCGAAGTGATTGGGCATCTGGCGCCGCCCAGCAAGACAGGCTACAACGGCGATTACGCCGCGCGCTTTGTGGTCGACCAAGTGAACATGCTCAGTGCTGAAAACCCACAGCGCTGCAACTTAGCGGCCACGCCAACGCGCGCATTTGGCACCGAACCCTTCTGGTCGATGAACTACACCGCCGATGGCCTGACATTCCAGCCGCTCGGCGGCCCGAAACAGACGTTCGCGATTGACAGCAGCCGGTTGTCGGCCAACCAGCGGGTTTATCGTTTCGAAGATGGCGAACTGAGCCTGACACGCGAAGCGTGCGCGGATGGCATGAGCGACACGCTGTATGGCTGGCGCTCTGAACTGAGCCTCAAAGGCGGTGACTACCAAGGTTGTGCGACCTTGGGCAACAGCGATCCAACGCTGGAGTGGGTTGGCACTTACTTTGCCAGTTCCACCCAAACCACAGGCTTTAGCGTGACCTTAAACCTCGATGCCGATCATATGGCGACCACCCGCTACCACTACAGCAGCGGCGAAGCCGACATTGTCGAACGCGGCTACTGGCAGCAGCTCAATCCGCGTCAAATTCAAGTGGTGATGACCCAACATCAGCAGCAGTATTTGGTGTCGGAACGCGTCTTCACGCGCGAGGGCAGCACGCTCAGCGCCGAGAAAGAGAAAGTCGGCGACGTGGTTTACCCCATTGCCAACGGCGGGCTGGTGCTATTTTCTGCCCGCCAAGCCAGTTCCCCCGCCGCAAGCCCTGCGCCACTGAGCGATCACCAGATCGCCTCGCGGGACGACTACGAAGAAGATGTTGATCAAGCGCTGCGTCGCTACTTTGCATTGCATCACACCGCGCCGGACAACACGCAGTATCGCTGGTTGAAATACGATCTCACCGGTGACAACCAACCAGAACTGCTGGTGCAGTTGGATTGGTGTGGTTCCGGGGGCTGCACGCTGTTGGTATTCCAGCAGCAGAATCAGGAGTGGCGTTTTAACAGCCGCATTACTTTGGTGCGGACCCCTTTTCAACTCGGTAAGCACAACACGCATGGATGGCAGGATCTGATGCTGCCGGTGAGTGGCGGCGGCGCGCAAGCTGCGACGCACCGCTTGCAATACAACGGCATCAGCTATCCGGTCAATCCGAGCGTGGCCGACGTGGCGCAAAGTGAGGAGATCAGCGGCATCACCTTGTTTGCCGATGGCCTCTCCCCGAAACAAGCGGGCGTGAAACTGTGACACCTTGCCCACACTGCTTGTTGGTTCACCAATGCGTGTGCCAACAGGTGCCCCAGCTGACCAGTGCGCTGCAACTTTCGTTGCTGATGCACGATAACGAACGGTCGCGTGACACCAACACGGGACGCTGGCTGACGGCCGCCCTGCCCGACTGCCAAGCGTTCAGTTGGAGCCGCGTCGAACCCAACGCGGCGCTCAAGGCACGCATCGCCGATCCAGGCCATTACTCCGTGTTAGTCTATCCGGGCGAGCCGAGCCTTCATGTGGAAGACGCACTGACACAAGCTCGCGCGTTACATCAGAAGCCGCATTTTATTTTGCTCGACGGCACCTGGCAGGAAGCAAAGAAAATGGAGCGCAAAAGCCCGTGGCTTAAGGATTTACCCCGAGTCGCCCTCAGTCCGCAACAGCTGTCGCAATACCGCCTGCGCCGCAATCAAAGCGACGGGCACCTGTGTACCTTGGAAGTGGGATGTGAACTGCTGCGCGCTCTCGATGAGGCGCCGCAGGCCGATGCCTTGGCGGCGTTTTTTGCGCAGTTTATGGCCATCTTTCAGGCCGATAAGAGTGGCCATCGCTGGCCACATCCTTGATCGTGCGCGGCCGCACGCCTCAACCGAGCCGTTGCGGCGCGCCCAAATGAAAACCTTGTAGGTAATCGACCCCCATCGCTTCACTGATGCGACGCACCTCATCGTTATGCACAAACTCCGCCACGGTTTTGGCATTCAGCACTTGGCACAGTTGCACCAACTGCTGCGCAATGCGGCGCTGTTTGATGTCTTGGTCGATGTTGCGGATCAGGCTGCCATCGAGCTTGATCACCTGCGGTTCCAGTTTGACGATTTCATCAATGTTGGAATATCCCGAGCCAAAGTCATCGACGATGATGCTCGCGCCCAGCGAACGGAAGTGGTTACACACTTCAATCATGTGGCCGTAGTCTTTGATCTGCTCCGTTTCCAACACTTCCAGCCCCACGCGGCTTGGGTCGGGTAACGATTTGATCGCCTCTTCCAAATTGAGCAACGTGCGCTCACTCATGAAATCTTGTGGCGCGAGGTTAATCGAAAACGCTTCATGGCGATCGCGCATCAAGTCAAAGGTGCGGTTGATCATTTGGCGACTGAGGCGCGTGTAGAGATGGGTACCTTCGATGATGGGCAGAAAACGCCCCGGCAGAATAATTTCGCCGTCGTCATCGATGCGCACCAAGCACTCCAGCGACGCCAGTTCATGGCTGTGCGCTTTGTAGATCGGCTGCGCGTACACCAAAACGTTGTTATCCAACACCGCGCGGCTTACGCACGACAACCATCCCAATCGTTCCTGACGCATCTGCTCTTGCGCGCGCAATTGGCTGGCGTTACAGAAATGACGGTTGTGTTGATGCGCGTGGCGGCGTGCTTCGATGGCACGCAGCAGCAAATCATCTGGGTCTTTGTCCGGGAAATCACGTCGACTGACCAAACCGGCACACAGCGACACCGACACGTAATCCACTTCCGGCAGCCCAAACGGCTCGAAATTGACGTGTTCCAACTGATCAACAAACTGCGAGAATGTCAGGTGAATAAATGCTTCATCCGCCTCACTGCGAAACAGCGTCGCCCATTCGCCCACCCCGATGGCAAACAGCTCACTGCGGCCGGGCAAATGTTGCTGCAAATAGTGCTGAAAATGGGCGCTGAGATCCTGCAGCAGGCGATCCCCCACTTGATACCCGTACTTTTCATTGATTTGGTTAAAGTTGGTTAACTTGAGCGCCAGCAGATGATGACTTCCCGCCATGCGCAGCAGTTTCTCGCGCAGCACCACGCGGTTGGGTAATCCGGTACGCGGGTCGACGCGATAACTGGCGGTTAGCATGCTGGCTTGGCTTTGAATCTTATAAGCCAGATTGTGGTTCATCTCGTCCAAGTCGCTCAGCGAGTTACGAATCAAACTAAACAGCGGCGCAATCACGTCATGACGACCCAGTGAGAAAGGTTCAGCGCGGCGCTCAACCGTGTCCCCTTCGCGCAGTGCCAAGTAGGTCATGCTGTGATGCAGCGAACGTTGCAGCGTGCCATCGTGCCACAGCTCCCCCATGCAATAACAGCCTTGGGTTGGCGCGACCGATTGCAGCGGTAACAGCTCTTGGTTCTCTTCAATGAATTCCAAGCGGGACGTGCAGTTGTAGACAAAAATCTGCTCTGGCTGAAATGCACGCAGCTGCTCGGCGCCAAAATAGACCTGTTCTAAAGTCAGGGACGGATGGTCAAAGCAGAAACGGACTTCGTCACCCACCGACAGCGCTTGATTCAGCACAATCCCCGGTTCATCTTCATACATCGGTACGTAGACATCTTGCTGCTGCAAATCGCCCTTGATGAGCGGAAAGTTGTGCAGCATCTCAAACGGCACATGCTGACCATCGCCGAGGTAGCGGTTGTACACCTCTTGCACAGGCATGTCATCGAGACGATACAGCGTCTTACCGTCGGTCTTGGTGACGCGGAAATGACGCCCAATCGGGTTCCACTCTGTATACGCCGCATTGCTGGCGTGCAATGTGTCACCGTGCAATGCCACCGCCACCATCGCATCGCGATAGGTTTGCGTCCCCAACAGCACCCAACGGCCGTCGTCACCATCTGAGGCGGCGCCCCCTGCCACCGGCACATTCGGCGCCAAATGGTTGAACGCACCAATGCGTTCAGAGCGCTCCATACTCAGGTACTCAGCAAAACAGAGCATCGCTTGGGTATTGGGTTGCAGCGCCAGCGCAGTGACCAGTGTTTGAGTGTCTCGCACCGGGTTGTTGCTAAAACGGCTGACCGCCGCGCTCACCGTAGCCTCCGCAAACTGCGTCATCAGCAGCAAAGTGCCTTGATGATGAATGTCTCCGTTGTGAATGATCTGCCCGGTGCTCAGCCCCACCAACTGCGCGTCGGGATAGCGCTGAACGATCTGTTCGGCAAACGGGGTAATATCTTGAGCGGGCAGGCTGGAGAAGACCTGAATGAGTGTCTGGCCCTGCGCAGAAAACTCGAAAGCCGACAGGGCATGGTTTAGCGATTGATGTGCTGGGATAAAAAGAGAGGATGTAAACATGTAATCCAACTAACTCATCATGAGTGACTGGCGATCCAACGAACTGATTACCTTAAAACATACTGACTAAGAAGTTAATTGTTGTGAATGGAAATCACAACGTTGATTCACAGAATCAGTTGATTAAGTTGAGATAGCGTCTCTATTTCGACGTCCGGCAGCAGTTTCATCTGCGGCGTTGCACGTAGGGTGAGACCTTGATCGTTGTACCAGCAGGCTTGAAAACCGCACTGTTTGGCGCCTTGCACATCCGTCACCGGGTGGTCACCCACGTGTAAAATGGCCTGCGCCGGCAACGCCAGAAAAGCGCGCGCTTTATCAAACATATCGGGATACGGTTTAGCATGGCCATCCGGCCCGGCTTTGAAAACACGTTGAAAATAACGGCTGAGGCCAATTTTTTCGACATCGACATTGCCGTTGGTGATCGCCACCAGCGGCACCTTCGTCGCCAAATGGCTCATCACGCGGTGGGTTTCTTCAGGCACATCAACGCAGCTGCGCAGCTGCGTCATTTGGTCGATGGTGTCATTCGCTGCTTGCTCGGCTTGGTGCGGCGCATAGCCGAGCGCCAGCAACCCTTGGCGAATCTGCTCATACCGCCACAAGGTGACATCGTGCGGCAACCATGGGTTGTCTTGCGCGATGCGCAGCTTGAGAGCCTTCCACCACGCCATCGGCTGCGTCGCCGCGACTGGGTGTTCCCGATGCAACCATGCCGCCACTTGCTGCTCCACATGACGAATCACCGGGCGGTTATCGTACAAGGTATCATCCAAATCAAAGGTGAGGGCTTGAATGGGCGGCAAGTTGCGGTAAATCAGCATCGGTTACTCCTTGGCTTTTTTATGCGCACGCGGATGCGCTTGGTCATACACTTCCGCCAAATGTTGAAAATCCAAATGGGTATAAATTTGCGTGGTGGAGATGTTCTCGTGTCCGAGCAGCTCTTGCACCGCGCGCAGGTTGTTGCTCGATTCCAACATGTGGGTGGCAAACGAGTGGCGCAATTTGTGCGGGCTGATGTGGCTGGCCACCGACTGCTTGTGACCCCACTCCGCCATACGTTTTTGCACGTTGCGGTGCGAGATACGCGCGCCCAGTTGAGAGATAAACAGCGCGGGTTCGTCGCCTTTGAGCAGCGAACTACGGACTTTGAGCCATTTCCCGACCCACTCTTTGGCTTGGCCGGCAAACGGCGCTTTACGCTCTTTGTTACCTTTACCGATGACGCGAATTTCGCCGGCGCTGAGGCTCACATCGCGTACGTTGATCGCCACCAGCTCAGCCAAACGCAGGCCTGCGCCGTACATCAGTTCCATCATGGCGCGATCGCGAATCGACAAGGGGTCATCTTCGTTCACTTCCAACAACTGCGCCATTTCGTCCACATCGAGGTTTTTCGGCAGCGGGCGTTTCTTACGCGGCGCCGACACCCCTTTGGCTGGGTTGGCATTCAGCTCGCCACGCAGGATCAGAAAATCAAAAAAGCTGCGCAGCGACGACAAGCGAGTCGCCAAACTGCTGGCTTTCATGCCGTCGCGCATGCCTTTACTCGCCAATTGGCGCACCCAACCGGCATCCACTTGCTGCCATTGATTGAGCCCCATGTGGTTGAGGTGCTGCGCCATGGTGGTGAGCTGCTGTTTGTAGTTACGCTGCGTGTGTAAGCTCAGCCCCTTTTCACTGCGCAAATACTCGTAAAAGCGCTCCAGAGGCCGACCTAAACTGTCAGGCAGAGGGGTGGCTGAGTCGATCATGTTCGTTCACCTGCCAAGGTAGAATCTCAATTAGATGCGACAACACCAGCGCCAGATGACGCAAAAACAGCGTATCCATGCACGGCTGGAAGTGGCCGCCATCGTCACTGGCAAACGCCAGCACGCCCTGCGGGTTGCGTTTGACCAGCGGCAAAATCACGTACGATCCCATCTCCGGTGCCAGATGGTCTTCGCCGAACAGATGATGGCGATCCACCTGACGCAAACGGCCGAGATAGGCGCTTTTGCCATTGAAATGATTGGTTGAAAATCGTTGCCACTGCTCTTTGCTCAGGGCATAACGAGGGTGGTCGTGACCCAAAAGGCGCACATACGCGGTTAAGCCAAGCAACTGCGCTTTGGCTTCAATCGCGCGGCACACCTCGGTCAGCGTGGCACATTGCAGGATCTGCTCTTGCAAGTCCATGAATTCATGAAAGGTGCGATCGTTGTTGGCGGCCAGAGACATCAAGGTGGTGATCTCTTCTTCCAACTCATCAATTCGCTGGCGCTGACGCGCCATTTGAATGTGCACCAGTGACACCGACCCCATCTCCTGATGCGGCAGTGCCAACCGGTCCACCAGATCCGGACGGTGAGAAAAGAAGTCCGGATGGTCTTTGAGATACTCTGCGACCACTTCGGCCGTCAGCGCATCAGCTTCCAGTTGCGACACAACAAATCCTTATTAGCAAGAGAGCTGGCCGTCAAAGACGTGCGTCGCAGGGCCAGTCATGTACAGCGGTTTACCCGGACCTTGCCAGCTGATTTCCAAATCGCCGCCCGGCAGATGCACCGTGACGGTATCATCAAGCAACCCTTGCACCACGCCCACAGCTACTGCGCCACACGCGCCGCTGCCACAGGCCTGAGTTTCACCCGCGCCGCGTTCGTACACACGCAAGTTCACTTCATTGCGATTGAGCACCTGCATAAAGCCCGCATTCACGCGCTCCGGAAAACGCTCGTGCGATTCCAACAGCGGCCCCAGCGTCTCGACATTGGCAGTCGTCACGTCATCCACCACCGTCACCACGTGCGGATTCCCCATGCTCACCGCGCCGCAGAACAGGGTTTGCTCTTCCACACGCATGATGTAGGTTTTTTCCGCTTGCTTGGCACGGAATGGGATTTTGCTCGGCTCAAATTCCGGCACACCCATGTTGACGGTGATCTGATCATCGTCTTCGACAATCAGCACCATTTTGCCTTTTTTGGTGCTGACGCTGATGCTGTATTTGTTGGTCAGGCCTTTCATGCGCACAAAGCGGGCAAAACAGCGCGCGCCGTTGCCACACTGTTCCACTTCACTGCCATCGGCGTTGAAGATGCGGTAATGAAAGTCGGTCTCTGGATCGTAAGGCGCTTCAACCACCAACAGTTGGTCAAAGCCCACCCCAGTATGACGATCCGCCATACGGCGGATCAACTCAGGGGAAAAGAAAACGTTCTGGGTAATGCAGTCCACGACCATGAAGTCATTACCCAAACCGTGCATTTTAGAAAAATGGAAATGCATAAGTCGTCACTTTACTCCGGCAGAAGGCTCTCAAAGGCCCACAGGCTCGACAGCTCTTCGCGTTGGCGCACCACGTGGGTGGTTTCACCATCGACAATCACTTCCGCCGCACGCGTGCGCGTGTTGTAGTTCGACGACATCGCAAACCCATACGCACCAGCAGAACGCACTGCCAGCAAATCCCCTTGCTGAAGCACCAGCGAACGGTCTTTGCCCAAGAAATCACCCGTTTCACACACAGGCCCCACTAAATCATAGGTCAATGCAGCGCCTTCGCGCGGCGACACCGGCACAATATCTTGCCACGCTTGGTACAACGCCGGACGCATCAGGTCATTCATCGCAGCATCAATGATGGCGAAGTTTTTGTGTTCGGTGTGTTTGAGGTACTCAACACGGGTAAGCAGCACGCCAGCGTTAGCCGCAATGGCACGACCCGGTTCAAAAATCAGTTCCAACTCTTGATGATTCGCCAGACGCGACAACAGCGCTTTGGCGTATTCAGAAGGTTGGGGTGGCAATTCATCACGATACACCACGCCCAGACCGCCCCCCACATCCAGATGTTTGATGTGGATGCCTTCCGCTTTCAGGTTGTCAATCAGCGCCAACAAACGATCGGTTGCGTCGATAAATGGTTCAATCGCCGTCAGTTGCGAGCCGATGTGGCAGTCGATGCCATGAATCGAAATGTGATCGAGGCGTTGCGCCAAACGGTATACATCCGGCGCACGGTCAAACGCGATACCAAATTTGTTATCGCGTAGGCCAGTCGAAATATAAGGGTGCGTTTTGGCGTCGACATCCGGATTGATGCGCAGCGAAATTGGGGCTTTGACACCCATCTCGCCCGCCACTTGGTTCAGGCGCTCCAGCTCAGATTCCGACTCCACGTTGAAGCACTTGATCTTCAGCGCCAAGGCGCGTTTCATCTCGGCAGCGGTTTTACCCACACCAGAGAACACTACTTTCGCCGGGTCACCGCCCGCAGCCACGACACGTTCCAGCTCACCTGCTGACACAATATCAAAGCCCGATCCCAAACGCGCCAGTGTGTTGAGCACCCCGAGGTTCGAGTTCGCTTTCACCGCATAACAAACCAGGTGGGGATGATCGCCGACCGATTTGTCAAACGCGTGCCAGTGACGCTCCAGCGTCGCACGGGAATAGACATACAGCGGCGTGCCATAATCCTCAGCCAATTGAGCCAGTGATACGTTTTCCGCCCAAAGTTGGCCATCATCCTGATAATTGAAGTAATCCAAAATACTTTCCCTTAATATAATTGTTTGAATTTACTGATTTTGTTCACTCTGTTGAGCGTCATCAGGCATGTACAGCGGGCCTGTTTGACCGCAGCCTGCCAAAGTGAGAACGGACAACAAAAACAGTGCGGTGATGGACTTTTTCATTTTGCATATCGTGATTATTGAATCAATGCCCCCTATAATCGCACCACAATCAGGAAAAGCAATAGGATAGACAGGATGAACGAGACTGAATTTCATCAACTGGTCGACAGCCAGATGCAAATCATTGAAGAAGCCATTGATGATTCCGGCGCGGACATCGATTTCGAAACCTCCGGCAATGTGATGACGCTGGAATTTGATGATGGCAGCCAGATCATCATCAACCGCCAAGAGCCGATGAAAGAGATTTGGTTGGCGTCGAAATCCGGCGGCTTCCACTTTCAATGGAAAGCGCAGCAGTGGATCTGCTCAAAAACCGGCATCGAGCTGTTTGAGATGGTGAAGCAAGAGTGTGAAAAACACGCAGGGGAACACATCGATTGGGCCTAATCGCCGCCGACAAAAAAGAGCACCTTGGGTGCTCTTTTTTTTGAGGCAATGAGCGCGGGTTTGTCTTACGCGTTTACCGCTTTGGATGGCTTGGAATAGACCGCGGAATCATTGCGGTAAGGCGCCACGTAACTGTCGCCCTCTTCCGGATGGATGATTTGATAGTACTGCGGCAAGTTGAAGTTAATCAGCTTCGACGCCAGTTGGTTGTCATCACGCACCGACGTATAGAAGCTGTTGACGCTGGCAATCATCTCATCTTTTTCGCCGCTGAACTGGTGGTAGACTTCCACGCGGTTGGTTTCATCCAGCACATAAATGTTGAAGCCTTTTTCGGTGTCTTCAAAGAAGAACTGCACCAACCCTTCACTGGCAAAGCCATCTACCACATCCGGCAGTTGATAATCCTGCTCGCGATCCAGCATCAGCAGCGGTGAGCCTTTGAGTTTATTGGTCGAAATACTGCGATAGAAGTCGACCGAGTTTTCCAAACGCTGCACCGAGACCCCACGACGTTCAAAGAACAAACCGTACATTTGCGAGCCGATACGCAGTGCTTTAAAGCGGCGACGTTTCTCTTGTTCCACCGGTTTGAGGCGCAAATCAATGCACTCGGCCAGCAGTTGATACACCAAGTTACGCATCACACCACGCAGGTTTTTGCTGTAGCAGAACACGTCGACCGATTCCGGCGGCAACGCGTCTTGGTGCATTTTACCCAACACGGTTTTCAGCGCATCCAGCATCGCCGTTTCGCCTTCAAAGTGCAGCGTCCGCACTTCTTGCCACGAGTTGCGATAGACCAAATCAACACTGCCCACTAGGCAACGCTGCTCCGCGCCGAAACTGAAGATATCGACATTCTTGACGTCGACTTTGAGTGATTTGCCGCTCAGTTCGGTCGTCGGGTCGTTTTCAAAGTTGATGAACATCGCCAGTTGGCTGATTTCACACGGACTCGCCAGCGCCGACATGGTCGGACGACGTTTGTGCAGCGAGAAGGTGTTTCGCAGGTCGCTCACCATTTGATAGAACTTGTCGATGTCGAGATGCGCTTCACGCACCACCGAATGCAAGCGCGTCGATTCAGTGATCAGGCCGTTGAAAAACGCCCACGCCACCAGCTTACTCAGGTATTCGTTGTGCTCGAGATACGGCTGACCCAAAATGCGATGCGCCACCAGCGGCTGCTTATACAGATACCAGCCCGCCTTGTTGGTGCGGCCCGGACACACCTCGATGAAGGTCAAGTCGGGTTCATGCAAGTCGGGAGAAATCTGCGGATTGAGCAGGGTGACTTTCCCCGGCAGCACTTCAAACGCCGCGTAGAGTTTACGCGCCAGAATCGAGATATCTTGTGGGCTGATCGCCGAGGTAATGTCGTTGCGACGCGCAAACTGAATCAGATTACGGTAGCTGACCATCAACGCATCCAGCAACGCATGGTGTACGCCTTTGACTTGCTCGACTTTCCAGTTACGGCGGTTGTCGAGTTCCTCAATCACGTCCGGCCCCCAGTGCCAGGTTTTGATCATGTCGTTCAGCGCTTCACGGCGCCAAGCCACCGATCCCACCCCCGGTTCACGAGAGAGTTTTTCATGGGTTTTGAGGTAGAAACAACGACGCACCAAATCAAGACGCGCATGATCGCCAATGCGTTCCAGATAACAGGTCACCTTGGCCAGCATCAGATAATAGGCGTCCATGCTGTAGAGATCAGGCTCATGCGCAAAGAAACGACGCTTGGTATCGATACTGAGCAGTTGTGTGTGCGGGTACTCCCACGAATACGCTTCCAGCAGCGTCGCTTTCAGCACTGACTTATAAGGCGAGTCGATACTCTTGTACAACTGCCATAAGTTGGCACCGAAATACTCTTCGGCCGGAATCCGATTGAGACGACCAAAGTCGATCCATTCACTGCAGTCAATGTACGCATTGGCACATAACTGTTTCACGTATTCGTCGTAGCACTCTTCCATCTCCGGTGGCACGATTTGCCACAGCAGACGTTTGCCCGCCAAACGCACTGCCGAGCGATAAAACTCATCCAGCAGTAACAAATGCTGAGACGAACCACAGTTTTCCCCAGTCATTTCATCCGACTGATTATGGCGAAAACGCTGTTCATCCATGATGAAGAAGTTCGCTTCCACCCCTTGGCTTTTCGCCCAGTCGGTGATCAGCAGGCACTTATTCCCCAATGTTTCACGTGAATCACAATCCATATCGGCATCCACACACACCCAGATATCGAGATCGCTCGACGTGCTCTGACCAATCGATGAGGTACTGCCCATGGTGTACAAACCAAGAATGGCCGGACGCGGCGCAGTCTCCAATGCTTGACCGATCGCCAGCTCCGTGTCGTCGACCATCAGTTGCTGAATGTCATTCAGTTCGAAATGGTGTACGCCATACGGCACATCGTCGGCAAAATAGCCGGGAATGAGGGGATGATTGTAGTGAAACAGTGCGGGAATGAGATGAAAAACACGCTGACCTTGCAAATCCATAAGCGCCAGCGCTCGCTCAGTGCGTTGCCGGTTCAGCTTATCCAGTCTCTGTATTAAGGTCGTTGTGTAAGCCTGCAAGGTGGATTCCTTGGTTGAAACATAAATGCGCGTTTTGGTTGTGTTTTATGCGAATGCGTCAACAAAACGTGATCAATTTAACACTTTAATTCCTATTGGTAAAGCGATCTGCTCACCATGTCACACCAAAGTCGTAGTGCCACAAGGCTTGAATTCACGACCGTTCCTAGTGTCGACGCTAACGGTTGCTTTGTAATAATAGCGCAGTTTACAAACGAGAACCTAGTCACACAATTTTGCGCGATCGGTGTGAATTGTCTATCAAACCAGCATCCCAGTGATCTTGGAGTAAGACCTTCCCCAGCCTTAATGATAGGATGAAGCCATTATTGACTGTCTAACGGGATTATCATGACCTCTACCACCCCCATTCGAATTGCCACTCGTCAAAGTCCACTCGCTTTATGGCAAGCGCATTTTGTCAAAGACGCGCTGCAAGCGGCTCATCCGGGGCTCGAAGTGGAACTGGTCACCATGGTGACCCGAGGTGACGTGATTCTTGATACGCCGCTGGCCAAAGTGGGCGGCAAAGGTCTGTTCGTCAAAGAACTCGAAGTGGCGATGCTAGAAGGCCGCGCGGACTTGGCGGTGCACTCGATGAAAGACGTGCCGGTCGATTTTCCCGAAGGCCTTGGCTTGGTGACCATCTGTGAACGCGAAGACCCGCGTGATGCGTTTGTCTCCAACACCTATGCGTCACTGGATGAGCTGCCACACGGCGCCATCGTCGGCACCTGTAGCCTGCGTCGTCAATGCCAACTCAAAGAAGCGCGTCCGGATCTGGTGATCAAAGAGCTACGTGGCAACGTCGGAACCCGTTTGGGCAAACTGGATGCCGGTGAATATGATGCCATCATTCTTGCCGCTGCGGGGCTCAAACGCCTTCAACTAGAACAGCGCATTCGCAGCCTGATTGAACCCGAGCAGTCACTACCTGCTGTCGGCCAAGGCGCGGTAGGCATTGAGTGTCGTTTGGATGATGCGCGCCTGCGCGCGTTGCTGGCACCGCTGAGCGATGCCGACACCACCGATCGCGTGTTGTGTGAACGAGCCATGAACCTCACACTGGAAGGCGGTTGCCAAGTGCCGATTGGTAGCTATGCGCTGCTCGACGGCGATGATTTGTGGCTGCGTGCGCTGGTCGGTGAGCCGGACGGTTCCCACATTGTGCGTGGCGAAATCCGTGGCCCACGTCAGGATGCCGAACGTCTGGGGGTCGAGCTGGCCAATCAACTGCTAGCCGATGGCGCGCGCGACATTCTGACCAAGTTGTACGCCGAGCACGAGTAAGCTATGGCCGTCTTGGTGACGCGCCCCGAGGCGCAGGGACAAGCGTTGTGTCAGCAGTTGGCACAATGTGGGATTCATGCCCTCCACCACCCATTGATCACTCTGAAGGCAGGCGCTGACCTGCCTCAGCTGCTGCCCGCCCTGCACCAATGTGATCTGCTGATCGCCGTGAGTCAGCATGCCGTGACATTTACCCACCAGTTTTTGCAATCTGAGCGATCTTGCTGGCCAACTTCCGCCATTTACCTTGCCGTTGGTCAAAAAACTGCACACGTTTTAAGCAAACTTTCTGCACAACCAGTACACTACCCGGACATCAGCGACAGCGAACATTTATTAGCTCTGCCAGCCCTGCACGCGGTGCAGGGAAAATCAGTCATCATTTTGCGTGGCAACGGCGGGCGCGAGCTGATTTTCGACACATTGGTCGCACGTGGCGCGCACGTCAGTTACCGCGAAGTGTACCAACGCGTGGATTTACCATTTGCCAGTGAGGCCTGCGTCGCCACATGGCAACAAGCGGGCGTGGATACGCTGGTGATCACCAGCAGCCACCAGCTGATGTTTTTTGTTTCACAACTGACCGCAACCAGCCTGAGCTGGGCGCTTGGTCTGAAATTACTGGTACCCAGTGATCGAATCGCCCACGATGCCAAAGCCTTGGGATTTCAAACCATCGTGACCACAGGAAGTGCGGCGAACCCAGATTTAGTGGCGGCTCTCCAGCCCTAACACACAGGACTCTTAGCAATGACAAGCAATAAAAATAATCCTCAGCAGGAACCTGAACAACAATCAAAAACTGCCCTCGCTGCCGAGACAACCTCCCCCGATGCCAAGACCAAAGCAGCATCCACCGACAAAGCCGCTGCCGGGCAAAGCAGCACGGCAACATCGGCCAAACCACAGCGCCCCGCCGAGCCAGCACCGGTATTTGAAGAGAAACAGGGCAAACGAGGCGTCAAGCTTGGCACCATCGCGATCGTTCTGGCGGTGCTGTTTGGCGGCGGTTTAACGCTACATAGCCAGCAGCAACAAGCGGACTACCAAGCGCAGATTCAAGCCCTGCGCGCCGAGCTTGAGCAAACGCGCAGCAACATCAACGCCCAGCTCGATGCCACCAAACAAGACGCAGTCGACAAAGCCACTGAACTGACTCATCGCGCAGAAGTGGTACTGACGCAGCAACAAAAGAGCATTGAAAGCCTGCAACTGGCCGTGGCAGACATCAAAGGTCGTCGTCCCAACGACTGGCTATTGGCCGAAGCGGATTACTTGGTCAAACTGGCAGGACGTAAACTCTTTCTCGAACACGATGTCGACAGCGCGACGCTGTTGATGGAGAGCGCGGACCAACGCATCGCCGCCTTGAACGATCCAAGCCTGACACCGCTGCGCAAAGCAATGGCCAACGACATCACGACACTCAAAGCAATTCCACGACTGGATCGCGATGGCTTGGTGCTGCGCCTGACCAGCCTGCAACAGCAAGTCGATACCCTGCCGCTGGCGAACGCCATTTTGCCGGACGCGCCGCAGGAAACCGAACAAGCGGTTTCAGAAAATATCAACAACTGGCAACAGAACCTGATGACGTCGCTGAAAGATTTCGCCAACAACTTCATCACGTTCCGCACGCGCGATGGCAACGTGGTGCCGCTGCTGTCACCGCAGCAGCATTTCTATCTCAAAGAAAACCTCAAAGCCAAGCTGGAAACCGCGATTAAGTCGGTGTACACCGAGCAGCAGGAAATCTACACCGTGTCACTCACCACCGCTGATCAGTGGTCGAAATCATTCTTCAATCAAAGTGACAACCGCGTGAAAGCCTTCAATCAGACGCTGGAACAACTGGCGAAACAGCAGGTGCAGGTTGAGTATCCGGTCAAACTGGGCACGCAAAAGCAACTGGCGGATGTGATCACCGATCGTCTGCGCCGCTCGGTCAGCTCGATGACAGTCAGTTCGATGACAACGGAGGCTAACTGATGGTTCGTGTCCTATTTCTATTTGTCGTCTTGGGGCTCGGCTTGTTTGCCGGCACCCAATATGCGGGTCAGCAAGGCTACGTGCTGATCTCAGTCGCCAGCCATACCATTGAAATGAGTGTCACCACATTGGTGATTTTCATCATCGGTGCGCTGGCTGGCTTATTCGCACTGGAATATCTGCTGAAAAAACTGATGTACGCCAGCTCCAATACCTGGAACTGGTTCAGTGTACGCAAACTGCGCCGCTCGCGTCGTTACACCAACGAAGCGATCATCAAATTGCTCGAAGGGGACTGGAAACAGGCGGAGAAGAAAGTCACGCGCTGGGCCAATCATCATGACATGCCGCTGCTGTGTTATCTGGTGGCCTCAGAAGCCGCCAACGGCATGGGCGATCGCGCCAAACGCGACCGCTATTTGGCGCTGGCTGCGCAGCAAGAAAACGCCACATTGGCGGTGGAACTGACGCGCGCCAAACAGCAACTGAGCGATGGCGAGTTGCAAGCGGCATTGAGCACGCTGAGCGCGCTGCAAGCCGATCACCCCAACAATACCATTGTGCTCAACCTACTCAAGCAAACTTACACCCAACTGAAACAGTGGCAGCCGCTGCTCGATCTGCTGCCTAAATTGGTCAAAGCCAAACGCATGACGCAGGATGAAGCCGAACAACTGGCCTTGGTTGCTCACCAAGGGGTGATGGACACCATCGCCAGTCAGAAAGGCAGCGAAGGATTGATTGCTCACTGGAACAGCCTGCCGCGTAAACTCAAAGCGGAATCACAACTCGAACTGAACCTGATCCGCCAACTGATTGTGCGCAAGGCTGATTACGAAGCGTTCACGCTGATCAAAGAGAGTTTGAAAAAACGCCCATCGCCAGCGCTATACGCCTTATTGCCAGAGCTCAACATCAGCGATCGCCATCCAGCGATTGTCCTGTTGAAAGATGCGCTCAACCGCGATGGCAACAATGCCGAGGCGCACAGCGCATTGGGTCAGCTCTATCTGCGTGAGCAGCAATGGGCCGATGCGCAGCAGCATCTGGAAAAAGCCTTGTCCTTGCGCTCAAGCGTGTCCGATTACGCTTACCTAGCCGATGCATTAGAAAAGCAGCACCTGACCAAAGCCGCTCACGACGTGACGCGCAAAGCCTTGTCGCTGCTCGAATCCGCGTAGATTCAAACGCGCAGCGAACAACAAAAAAGCCAGCAGAAATGCTGGCTTTTTTCATGCTGAGTCGCGCTTAAATCACGCGGGAGAACTGCTGCTGACGCGCGCGATCGCGCAGGTATTTGTCAAAGCACATACAGATGTTGCGGATCAGCAAACGGCCACGCAACGTGACGCGAATGTGGTGCTCATCGACCGTCACCAATTCATCGTCGACAAACGTTTGTAGCAACGCCAAATCTTGGCGGAAGTAGTCATTAAAGCGCACGCGGAACTGGCGCTCAATCGCCCGCTTATCAAGTTGGAAATTGCAAATCAGCTGTTTAATCACTTCGCGGCGCAGTAAGTCATCGCTATCCAGCGACACCCCTTTCCACAACGCATGACGCATTTCATTGACCTGAGCGTAGTACTTTTTCAGCTCTTTTTGGTTCTGCGCGTAGGCATCGCCAATCATCGAAATCGCCGACACACCAAAACCGACTAAATCACACTCGCCTTGCGTGGTGTAGCCTTGGAAATTGCGATGCAGCACGCCATTGCGTTGCGCCACCGCCAGTTCATCATCCGGTAAGGCAAAGTGATCCATACCGATAAACTGATAACCGGCATCCGTCAGCGTGTTGATGGTGTATTGCAGAATCGCCATTTTCTCTTCTGGCGCCGGCAGGTCTTCGTCTTTGATTTTACGTTGTGCGGCAAACAGCTGTGGCATGTGTGCGTAGTTAAACACCGACAGACGCCCCGGTTTCATCGCCAGCACCTGTGCCAGCGTTTGACTGAAGGTTTCCAGTGTTTGTTTTGGCAGGCCGTAAATCAGGTCAAGGTTGGTGGAACGGAACCCCAAGGCTTTTCCGCGCGCGACCAAATCGATAATAAACTGCTCGTTTTGCTCGCGGTTCACCAGCTTCTGCACTTCTTTATCGAAATCCTGCACGCCGATGCTCAGGCGGTTAAAACCTTCGCTACGCAGGTGATCCAGCACGTCGAGCTGAATCTCACGCGGGTCAACTTCGATGCTGATTTCGGCATCCGCGTCGAACTGGAACTCTTCACGCAGCAGCGTCATCAGACGGCTGATCTGCTTGTTGGTCAGAAACGTCGGGGTGCCGCCGCCAAAATGCAATTGAGTCACATGACGCCCCACCAGCAGCGATGCACGCTGGCGAATTTCATGTTCCAGAACATCTAGGTATTCGTCAGCTTTGTGCGAATGACGGGTGATGACTTTGTTGCAGCCACAGTAGTAGCACAGCTTGTGACAGAACGGAATGTGAATGTAGAGCGATAACGGTCGCTCAGGGTACTGAGTACACGCCATATCGTAGTCCGCAATGGTGAACGCTTCATGAAACTCCACAGCGGTCGGATAGGAAGTGTAACGCGGCCCCGAGTAGTTGTACTTGTCTAAAATGGCTTGATCCCAAACGATCTGCTGACTGGGTACGACGTGCGACGACATAGTAACTCTTTCCGTTTTCAATCTTTTGACGGGCTATTTTGCCACACGACGTTGACACGTCGGGTGGCAAAAATAGGATTTGCGAACAAAATGTTCGAAACTGCTAGCGTGATCACTCACTCAAAAGAGGGAGTATCACTTATACCATTTGGATGGCAATTTGGTTGTTCAGTGGCTGAACACGTTTTTGCAGCGCTTTTAACTCTTCGACGATGGCGTCGTTGAGGCGGGATTCTGCTTTCAGGCGAATCAGGTTGTGTTGCATACGCTCCTTCTTCACCATCTGCTGGCGGGCGTCACCACGCGGCATGTCTTTGACAATGTGATACAACTCGGCGGTTGCCGGGTAGTCACGATCAAAATCGACGCGGTCTTCGCCCTGAACGTAATCCATGATGCAGTAGACGCGGATGCTGATTTCCGACAAATCACACTGCCCTTGAATCCCGGCCAAGCACAGAACGTTGACGTTTTCGAAAATGTTCGCATTGCGTTTTTCGATCGCCAACGCCTGGTGCTGCTGCTGCAGCTCCTTTTGCTTTTTCAGTTGCAACAAAAGGTAACCCGCGTAGGCCGCTAAGCCCAGAATAATCACAGCTCCAGCTATCGCTAATAGGGTTACATTCATTGTGGCACCTTATCCTTTGTAATCGTTCAGATCGAGATTTTCAAACTGAGACAACAGATCGTCATCGGTTTTTGCCTTCGCTTTCGTTGCTTTGGCTTGTGGCTGTGGCGCGATGGCTTCCGCTTCTTCGGCTTCTTCCATCTCTTCTGCGCCTTCAAACAGACCCAGTTGATTCATCAGCACTTCAATGCGATCCAGTTTCTCATCCACATATTTTTGCAGACCAGCACCCAGTTTTTCACCGTTGTCGATGCGATCCAACAACACGTTCAATTGCGCGTCATTTTCCAGCATCGCCAGCTCTTTTTCAGCAGAGAGACGACGCTCTTGCTTGTTGAGTTTCTTCGGCGCATCCACGATCAATGGAATGGGTTTTTTGCTGCCAAGGCGCGGGTCACGTTGCTGCGCACCGTTGCGTACCGCCGCTTCCGCACCTTCTGAATGACGGCTACCCGTTTTCAGGCCTTTGTGTTTTTTCGCTTTTTTACGCAGACGTCCTTCCAGCTCACCAGAAGTACGGTTGTGTTTGCGTGCAAAAACCAGATCACCATTGATGCCGGTTTTGGATTTCTTTTGTCGAGACATTACTGGGGCTTCCTCAGTAAAATTACATCATTGCCTATAAATTCAAGTTCGAGCTGATCCCGCTCTGCCAGATATTCAAACGTGTGGCGACTGAAAAAGATCACGTGAGTGAGATCGTTTTTGTAGTGCCATGTCGCAAATGCGTCCACGTCTTTGACCATTTTGGTCATCAGACCAATCCAGCCACCCGGCTTAACTAAATTTAACCATTGCTGCCACACTCGGTGTGGATCGTGCAGATGCTCAATCACTTCCGTGGCAGTCATAAAATCGTAAGTGGTTGTCAGCGCTTGGGCATTCGGATGATAGAAAATATCATACAACGCCACCTGATGGCCGGCTTCTTCCAGCATCAGCGACAACGTCGGGCCACAACCAAAATCTAACCCTTGTGAATGCGGTGCGATTCTTTCAAGCATAGGCGTACACACACGAGATAAAAAGCGGCGATAGCCGGCATCATTGGGGTCATTCTCGTGAAGGTCGTAAAACGCTTTTTCGCGTTGCGCATTCAGTCGATGTTCAGGATTAACGAACACCAGTTGGCAAGGCTGACATTGCAGATAAGCACGATGCGCGTCTTCATAGTACGCATGCGTATCGTCACTGTGACATAAAGGGCAAGTGTGCATTCTGACATCCTTCCAACGGGGGATGCGAAACATACCAGAAACTGGCTGGAGAGTGGAGCGTGATCGTACAAAATCTCAGCAATTTTGCAAAAAAAGCTCCTAAAGATAAAAAAAGCGATAGGTTGCCCTATCGCTTTCTAAGTGGTCACAGAACGTGACAAAACTGGGTTGCGTTCAATCAACGCACCAAGAGTCCCTTTGTTTTTCGAGCTTTCCTTGCCAAAAGTGTGGTTTGACATCGTCCTGATGAGTTTTGGCTATCCGTTGTTACGTCCTGTAGCTGGGCGACTCCGTCGCCTGAATCCATGTCACTGTCTTCACCTTGAGACCAGTTGACCATCCCTATCCCGACTCCCATCCTGGAAACCGTTATCCCTGTCCTGTTGCCAGATTCCTTCCGGCTCCTTGGAGACCTGCCTAGTCTGAATTCCTCGTCAGCCTCATGCCGACATGAACAACTTTACGCCAACCACGGCAACGCACAACGGACCAAACGCACATTTTTGCGCCTTTTTGAACACCATAAAATCAAGTTATTTATTTTCAGTAGCTTACAAAGCTATCCTCGGCATCATGATGCGCAACTATGGCGAATGTCTTACACAAAACAGGGCAATCTGACGCAGAAATAGAAACAGCCCCGACACGCGGGGCTGTTTCTTACCACTTATGCTCGAACACGTGTAGGGCTATTAGTGCAGGCCGCCAACGTATTTAGACAGAATTTCGATATCAGCATCGGTCAATTTCTTCGCTACATCACGCATCATCGCGTTCATGTCGTTGCCGCGGTTTTCGTCACGGAATTTCTGTAGCTGCGCTTTGATGTAGTCCGCATGCTGACCTGAGATTTTAGGGAACCCAGACAGTTCGGTACCGTTACCACGCGGGCCATGACACGCCGTACACGCCGTCAGACCACGCGCCGCATCACCAGCGTTGTACAGAACTTTCCCTTTCGCGACCACGTCTTCCGGTGTAGAGTTCGGCGAAATCGGCAGTGAAGCGAAGTACGCCGCCACATCGGCCATGTCTTCTTCACTGAGTGGCATCGCCATGGCACTCATGACCGGATCGTAACGGCCTTGTTTGCCACCGCTCGACATGCCAAGCTTGAGATCTTTCAGCTGCTTCTCAATATACTTAGCGTGCTGACCAGCCAGCTTCGGGTAAGTTGTAATTTGACTGTTGCCATCCGCACCATGGCAGGCAACACACGTTTGGGATTTTGCTTTACCAGCTTCAATGCTGCCTTGGGCCCATACAGAGCAGCTGGCTAAAAGACTTAAGATTAGCGCTAATTTCTTCATGACATTCCATTTATAATTATCAAGCTTCCAGTACCACGGGGTACCACTCATGGTACAATAAGCGACCTTATGCCGAGCACGGTTATTTTACACAATTTCACAAAAAAGTAATCAATCGACTACACAAAGTCGAGATGGAGTTAACAGTGAGCGTAAAAATTCATTATCAAAACACGCATTTCATCACCAGTGCGCCAGACATTCGCCATCTTCCCACTGATGAAGGTATCGAAATCGCGTTTGCAGGACGCTCAAATGCTGGAAAGTCGAGTTCTCTCAATCGGTTAACAAACCAGAAGAACTTGGCTAAGACCAGTAAAACTCCTGGCCGTACTCAGCTCATCAACCTATTTAAGGTGACTGAAGGCTGCCACATTGTCGATCTACCGGGGTACGGTTTCGCCCAGGTACCGCTGGAAATGAAAAAGAAGTGGCAAAAGTCACTGGGTGAATACCTGCAAAAACGGACCTGCCTGAAAGGCTTGGTGGTGTTGATGGATATTCGTCACCCGATGAAAGATCTCGACCAACAATTGGTCGTGTGGGCCGTGGAATGTGGTATTCCCGTTCAAGTGCTGCTGACCAAAGCCGACAAACTCAAAAGCGGCGCTCGTAAAGCGCAAGTGTTAAAAATTCGTGAAGCGGCGCTTGCATTTGGCGGCGATGTACAGGTGGACGCATTCTCGTCTCACAATGGCATTGGCGTTGATGTGCTGCGCAACAAACTCGACAGCTGGTTTGCGCCGATGGTGGCACAGTTGGCCGCAGAAGCTGACATTGAACACACCCCAGAAGAGCACGGCGGCGAGCAAGACGCTTAATCCGCTTCGCGCTCACTGCATCAGCCTCGCCTTTCGGCGGGGCTTTTTATTACGTTCTGAATCGATGACTTGCAACATCGCTGGCTTGCGAACCTAACGCATGGATGACTGGCGTAAAAGCCGAGCACTCTGCCACGGCGATGGGCAGATGCCATGCGGCTGATATGACTCGATTGACTGACGTGAGAAACAACCGGCGTGAGAAACAAAAAGCCCCACCATCCTGGTGGGGCAACGGGAGAGAAATAGGAGGTAATTATTGTTATGTGGTTAGGATTCCTGAATCCCGATCAGATTACAAGTTGCGCCGATCACGATTTTTGCCCCGCCGCTTTTGCGCATAACTTCACATCTTATTTAATTATTTCAATACATTAGATAAATACGCACGCATTAATCTGCTTAGTTTTTAATTAGAATTAACTAAAATTGTGATTGGAGATTAGTTACAGAAATGAAGCTTGCTGTCATTGACGTGACGTCGAGGATAAACGACAACGATGAGCGAAATTGCGGTCAAAAAGCCCAGAAACAGGCCGAAGGAAATGTGGAATGCGGCCCAATAAAAAACGCCCCAGTCAAATGGTGACTGGGGCGGCTGAATCAGCCTAATCCAATAACGTGAAACAAAAGGTCTGAAAGATAGAACATCTTACCTCTGTACCCTACGGAAGTTAATGTACAACAATTGGTCACAAATGAAAACCATTTTTGTAGTTTATTTTCATTAAATTTTTATTAAGCAACACAAATATATGAATGTTGTTTACTTTTTTATTGGTAAAAAAAAGCCAGCGACTGTGCGCTGGCTCATATATTTAGCGTGATTTAGGCGATTTTAGGCTTAATGAGCCTCATCCCAGTTGTCACCATGGCCAGCTTCGGCCACCAGCGGCACCTTCAGCGCTGCTGCAGATTCCATCAATTTCTGTACTTTACTTTCAATTTCGGACAAAGCTGACTCTTCGACTTCAAACACCAGTTCATCGTGTACCTGCATCAGCAGTTTCACGCGACCCGCACCTTCCGCTTCGATCCACGCATCCACCAGCAACATCGCTTTCTTAATGATGTCGGCCGCAGTACCCTGCATCGGCGCGTTGATCGCCGCACGTTCCGCTGCTTTCCGACGCATGCCGTTACGCGAGGTGATTTCCGGCAGATGGAGACGACGACCAAACAAGGTTTCCACGTAGCCCTGCTCTGCAGCGGTACTGCGTGTGTCTTCCATGTATTGCATCACGCCAGGGTAACGCTCAAAGTAAGTGTCCATGTACGCTTGCGCTTCACCGCGCGGAATGCCGAGTTGTTTCGCCAAGCCAAACGCACTCATGCCGTAAATCAAACCAAAGTTGACCGCTTTCGCTCGGCGGCGCTGCTCGCTGGTCACCTGATCGATGCTGATACCCAGAATTTCAGCCGCGGTGGCGGCGTGGATATCTTTACCTTGTTGGAAAGCTTCCAGCAGCGCTTTATCGCCAGACAAATGCGCCATGATGCGCAGTTCGATTTGCGAGTAGTCGACCGCCATGATTTTCCAGCCATGTGGCGCAACGAATGCCTGACGAATGCGACGGCCTTCTTCATTGCGAATCGGAATGTTCTGCAAGTTTGGATCGGTCGAAGAGAGACGCCCGGTGGCCGTCACCGCCTGATGATATGACGTGTGTACGCGGCCCGTAGTCGGGTTGATCATCTTCGGCAGTTTATCGGTGTAGGTCGATTTGAGCTTCGCCAGACCGCGGTATTCGAGAATGACTGCAGGCAATGGATAATCCAGCGCCAGCTCTTGCAGCACTTCTTCGTTGGTTGATGGCGTACCCGATGGTGTTTTCTTGATCACCGGCAGTTTCATCTGATCAAAGAAGATGGTTTGCAGCTGTTTTGGCGAGCTGAGGTTAAATTCTTGGCCCGCGATATCGAACGCTTTCTTTTCCAGCTCATCCAGACGCTGAGCAATCTCTTGCGATTGCGCGCCCAGCAGCATGTCGTTGATCAGCACGCCAGTGCGTTCAATGCGCGACAGAACCGGCACCAGCGGCATCTCGATGTCGCGATACACACTCAGCAGTTTGTCGTCTTGTTCCAGCAGCGGCAGCAAACGATGATGCAAACGTAGCGTGACGTCGGCATCTTCTGCGGCGTAAGGCGCCGCTTGTTCAAGGTCAATCTGGTTAAAGGTGAGTTGGTTCTTGCCTTTGCCCGCCACCTGTTCAAACGAAATGCAGCTGTGTTGCATGAAACGCAGCGCCAGGCTGTCCATGTCATGCTTGCCGCCCACGCTGTTGTACACATACGATGCGAGCATGGTGTCGTGCGCGATGCCCTGCATGTTGATGTCGTAGCGCGCCAGAATGCTGGCATCGTACTTGAGGTTTTGACCCACTTTGGCTTGCTGCGCATCTTCTAAAATCGGTTTCAGTTGCGCCAGCACCCAATCGCGATCGAGTTGCTGTGGCGCGTCCAGATAATCGTGTGCCACTGGCACGTAGGCAGCCTCTCCTTCCGCAACAGCGAAAGAAACGCCCACCAGATTCGCCACCATGTAATCCAGGCTGTCGGTTTCGGTATCAAACGCAAACACCTCGGCGCTGCGCAGTTTGTCGAGCCAACGGTTGAATGCCGCTTCATCCACAATGGTTTCATATTGGCTGCGATCGATTTTCACCGCCACCGAGTCAGCCATCGGTGCCGCTTGCGACGCGCCACTGACGGCAACGCTAGCAGCACTTTTCTCTGCCGCTTCGACCACACCAGTGCCGCCTTCAAGCAGCTCGTTCAACCAAGATTTAAACGACAATTGGCCATAAAGTTCAATCAGCGCATCACGATCCGGCGTGGCTTTGAGCAGCGTTTCCGGCGTGCAATCCAGCGCAACATCGAGTTTGATGGTCGCCAATTCGTACGACAGCTCGGCGTTGGCGCGGTTGTCTTCCAGCTTCTTGGCCATGGTTTTAGACCCACGGAATCCCAGGTCGGCAATTTTATCCAGATTGTCATACAGCGCCGTCAGGCCACCGATCCCCTGCAACAAAGCTGTGGCGGTTTTGTCGCCCACGCCCGGCACACCCGGAATGTTATCGACTTTATCGCCCATCAGCGCGAGGTAATCGATGATCAGCTCCGGCGGAATGCCGAATTTTTCAATCACGCCGTCGCGATCCATCACCACGTTGGTCATGGTGTTGATCAGGGTCACGTTGTCGTCAACCAACTGCGCCATGTCCTTGTCGCCGGTACTGATCAGCACCGGAATACCCGCCTGAGACGCTTGATGCGCCAGTGTCCCGATCACGTCGTCCGCTTCGACCCCTTCAATCGACAGCAATGGCAGCCCCATGGCACGAATCACGTTATGGAGCGGTTCGATCTGACAACGCAGATCATCCGGCATCGGCGGACGCTGCGCCTTGTATTCCGGATACAGTTCATCGCGAAAGGTTTTGCCTTTGGCATCAAAGACGACCGCCATTCGATCACTGGCAAATTGACGCATCATGGCGCGAACCATGTTGATCACGCCATACACAGCGTTAGTCGGGATCTCACCGTTGCTCATGGTGCCCGGGTAGGCATGAAATGCACGGTATAAATAAGAAGAGCCGTCGATCAGAATTAACGGGTTATCAGGGATGCGAGCCATAGTTTTGCTATCCAACAAGAAACAATGGCGCTAAGGATGCCATGACTGCTGATTGGTTTCCATGCTCACGACCGCATGCGGCGGAACTCACGGCGGTGAATAATTCAACGCCCAGCCCCACCATCTGTGGATAACTCTGTTTATAGAATTTATCCACCGGTTATTAAAGCGCGAATAAAGTCGTGCTTTGTGTTTTTAATTATTTGTTTTTATTTGATTTTTACAAAGATCGATCATTCCCATCACGATCCTTTTGCGATCATGCATTGTGGAAAAGACACTCGCTGCCCTTTTACTCAACCTGAGATCTTGATCCCGACACGCTGCTGCAGATTTGCACAGATCAGGATCGAAAGTTGGACGTTTTACCGTGGGAGAATCAGGCGCGGTGGATAACCGGCATAAAAAAAGCGACATCCGAGGATGTCGCCTAGCAATAACAGGTCAAAGCCAATACCGATTGTTCAGCCTTACCATAAAGCTTAAATATTACACTGGAAGCAATGTGAGCAATGTCGTGTCAAAAAGAACGTGTGCAAGTTCAAGCGTCAGTTAGATTATCTGCCAACCTAAAGAACCATTCAGGTCGATAATTCAACGTCTAGGTGAACTTCACTCATTCCCTAAGACAGGGTTAATAATAATGATTCTCATTTAATGGTCAAGCATTAAATGAGAAAAAATCTCATTTAATTTTATAAATGTTTCACGAAGTGAATGCGACTTTCCAACAATGGTTCTACTTTTTCAAAATTTTCAATGAGATAACCATTCCTCAACAACAGGCGCAACATGGCCGGAAATTGGTTGCGCGATTTCACTTTGAGCTGGCGATAGCCATGCTTGGCCACCCAATGCTCTTGTGCGTTCAATAAATGCTGCGCCACCCCGCGATTGCGCGCCAACGCGGAAACACCGCCAAACCAGCTATAGAAGGTCTCACTATCGAGTTCATAGCCAATTTTGAATCCGAGTAACTGGCCATGTTCTTCTGCGATCAGAATTAAATCGTGCTTGCCCGCTAAACGCTGCGCCATACTCGCCACCGTTTCTTTGTGCGCAAATTCATCAATCTCTTGGACCACCTGTACGGCTTCTGCCAATGTGCCTAAGCGGATCTGCATCCCCACCTCCTCATGGCATTCGAAGCAAGCCGGTACTCAACCACTCGCGTTCATCGAATGCATTCTTAACCCCGAAAAAACAAAAAGGCCGGCAACGGTGCCAGCCTTCTCAATCGATGTTGCTGTCGTTAGTCTGCGCGCAGATGCTGCGCCGCTTGTGCGTTTTCTTCTGCCAGCCACTCAGCCACATCTTTGGCAAAGTAAGTCAGAATGCCATCGGCACCCGCGCGCTTAAAGCACAGCAGCGATTCCAGCACGGTGTCGCGTTCTTTGAGCCAACCGTTCATGATCGCGGCTTTGTGCATCGCGTACTCTCCCGACACTTGATACGCAAACGTCGGGACTTGCAGCTCGCTTTTCACGCGGCGCACTACGTCCAAATAAGGCATGCCCGGTTTCACCATCACCATGTCCGCGCCTTCGTTGATGTCCATCGCCACCTCATGCAGCGCTTCATCACTGTTGGCCGGATCCATCTGGTAGTTTTTCTTGTTGCCACCTTTGAGGTTGCTCGCCGAGCCGACTGCATCGCGGAACGGGCCGTAATAGCATGACGCATATTTAGCCGAGTACGCCATGATCTGCGTATGAATGTGTCCCGCTTCTTCCAGCGCGTCACGAATCTTGCCGATGCGACCATCCATCATGTCAGATGGCGCCACCACATCCGCACCCGCCGCCGCATGGGACAACGCTTGCTTGATCAGCACTTCCGTGGTTTCTTCATTGAGGACATAACCCGCTTCGTCAATAATCCCGTCCTGACCGTGGGTGGTGAACGGGTCCAATGCCACGTCGGTGATCACTCCCATTTGCGGCACGTGTTCTTTCAGCAAACGCACTGCACGCTGCACCAAACCGTCCGGGTTGTAGGCTTCGGTCGCACACAGGCTTTTCGCATCCTGATTGACCACAGGAAACAGTGCGATGGCCGGCACGCCAAGGTTGGCCAAATACAGCGCCTCTTCCAGCATCAGGTCAATCGACAGACGTTCAACGCCCGGCATCGATTCCACAGCTTCACGACGATCTTTGCCCATCAGAATAAACATCGGGTAGATCAAGTCACTCACAGACAACTGGTTCTCCGCCACCAGACGACGGCTGAAATCATGCTTACGCAGACGGCGCATACGACGCCCAGGAAACTGACCTTGGATGGATACAGACACTCGACTCTCCTTATTTGTCTACCTGAACCACGGCGCTGACGCGCCCCATCAGGCGTTTTGTGTTGGCGAAATCATATCATTCTGATGGCCCGGCGCTAGGCTCTGGGCGGAAAAATGCAAAAAATGACCCCAAGCTCACACTCACGTATACTGCCGCCAAGCTTCCCGAAAATGAGACGTTGCCATGATTGATACCCACGCCCACATTTATGCCAGTGAATTTGACCACGACCGCGATGAGGTGGTCAGCCGGGCATTGGCGCAAGGCATTGAACGCATTCTGCTCCCCAACATCGATCTGGAATCTATTGAGCCGATGCTGGCGACCGAAGCGGCTTACCCCACAGTCTGCCGCGCCATGATGGGCCTGCACCCGTGTTATGTCGATGGCAACGTCACGCAAACGCTCGACACGATCCACCGCTGGTTTGCCCAACATGATTTCATTGCGGTGGGCGAAATCGGCATCGACCTCTATTGGGACAAAACATTTCGCGCCGAACAAGAAATGGCGTTTGTAACCCAGCTCAACTGGGCTAAAGAGATGAACCTGCCGGTGGTGATCCACACCCGCGATTCGATTGACGAGACGCTCACCCTGCTCAAACAAGAGCAAAATGGCCAACTGCGTGGCGTGTTCCACTGCTTTGGGGGCAGCGTAGACGAAGCCAAAGCAATCAACGACCTTGGCTTTCATCTCGGCTTGGGCGGCGTGTCGACATTTAAGAACGGCGGCATGGATCAGGTGATTCCACACCTCGACATGAACTACGTGATTTTGGAAACCGACTGCCCGTATTTGGCCCCAGTGCCCCATCGTGGAAAGCGTAACGAACCGGCCTACACTCAACTGGTTGCACAACGTGTTGCGGACCTGAGAATGACGACCATCGAAGCGATCGATTGCATTACATCAGTGAATGCTAAATCACTGTTTAATCTATAGTTTAGGGATATGTTGATTACTAATTTATAGATTAAGATCACATTTTTTAAATGGGATAAAGATCACATTAATCGCTATGCATGCAATGTACTATTCGTGGCCAAATTTTTATAACGATCTACATATACAAACGTCATGGCTAGCTGTAATCACACCAACCAACTGCAACGACTACGTCGTACCTTCTGGCAGAAAATGCTGGGAGTGAAAGAAGTCTACGTCTGCAAGCATTGCGGACAAATCGTAAAAATTAAATAATTTTGACGAGAAGACACCCCATCTAAAACGGAAAAAGCGGCCACTGGCCGCTTTTTTTTATCCATGGTTTGCCCCATCACGTGGCGACTACGCTTCCCCGTCTTGCGCCTCATCTCTGCGCGTGTAGAAACGCGCGAAGAATAGACCGATTTCAAACAGCAAACACATGGGAATCGCCAACAGTGTTTGTGAAATCATATCAGGCGGTGTCAGCAGCATGCCAACCACAAACGCGCCCACGATGATGTACGGACGTTTTTGGCTTAACTCAGTCGGCGTGGTCGCGCCCGTCCAGCACAGCAGAATGATGGCCACCGGCACTTCAAACGCGATGCCAAACGCCATAAACAGCGCCAAGACGAAATCAAGGTAACTGGCAATGTCGGTGGCAAACTCCACCCCGCCGAGCGATATCGCGGTAAAGAAGCCAAACACCAGCGGAAAAACCACATAGTAAGCAAACGCCACACCGCAATAAAACAGCAGCGAACTCGACACCAACAGCGGAAAAATCAGGCGACGCTCATGCTTATACAGGCCCGGCGCCACAAACGCCCACACTTGATAAAGAATAAACGGCACCGACACAAAGACCGCCACAATCAGCGTCAGCTTGAGTGGGGTGAAAAACGGTGAAGCCACATCAGTGGCGATCATCGTTGCCCCTTCCGGCAGGCGATCCACCAGCGGGCGAGAGACAAATTCGTAGATGTGATTGGAGAAATAAATCAGCCCAAGAAACACCACGATCACCGCCGCAATACTGCGCAGCAAGCGATCACGAAGTTCCAATAAGTGGCTGATCAACGGTTGAGTCTGTTCGACTGACATTGACACCTCATGTAACCAATCAAAAAGAGTTACCGCTCAGGGGTAACTCTTTACAAAGACTATTAGTCGGCTTTCTTTTCTGCCGTCTTCGGCTGAGCGGGTTCAGCCACAACGTGGAGGGATTCTGCCGAGGGTTGCGGCTGGTCATCCTCTGTCGGGCTGGTGGCTGGTGTGGCGTACGGACGTTGCACGTCCTGCGCCGCCTGCTTGAGCTTATCGACCGATTCTTGCAGCTCAGGCGACAGGTTTTGCATCCCCATCTGCTCGGCTTTGCGCAGGTTTTCCTGCAGCTCCTGCACTTTCAGCTCGTGCGCCAGCTCATCTTTGACACTGTTGGCCATGTTTTTGGCCGCCGAGACAAACTTCGCCACACTGCGAATCGCATGCGGCAGCCGCTCTGGACCCAGCACCACCAGTGCCACGACAGAAATTAATACCAGTTCCCAAAAACCGATATCAAACACGATTTAAGCCTGCTCTTTGTCTTTCTTTGTTTCAGCAGTTGCGTCGGTCTTCTGCTGTTCCAGATTTTTCTGTTCGAAATCGGCATCTTTCTTCGCCGCAGACTGATCTTCGTCTGCCATGGCTTTCTTGAAGCCTTTCACTGCGCTACCGAGATCGCCGCCGATACCACGAAGTTTCTTCGTACCGAACAGCAATACAACGATGACCGCAATGATAAGAAGTTGCCAAATACTGATACCACCCATTCTTTCTACCTCGGGTTATGTGTTACAAAAACAGTTCAAGAGTTTAACGTTTATTGACGATAAGCTCGCCAACTAAACAACCAAAATGTGACGCCTGCGATTGCACTGCCCGCGGCCCACGGTTCGTAGTGACTGGCCACCAATATAGCCGAGCATACGACTAAAGTGGCGCCAACACCAAACAAAAACTTACCGGTCGCCTGCTGGCGCTTGCTGTCGCGGTAGCCCTGATAAAACTGCTCCATGCGCAGATTCAGGTGACGACCTTGTTTCAAACTGTCGTACAGCAATTCCGGTAGTTCCGGCAATTTTTCGGCCCAGAACGGCGCACGCTCTTTGATGGCATTCACCACCGCTTGCGGGCCAACCTGATTCATCATCCATTTTTCCAGAAATGGTTTCGCCGTCTGCCATAAATCCAATTGTGGATATAGCTGACGCCCTAACCCTTCTACGTACAGCAGCGTCTTCTGGAGCAACACCAGTTGCGGCTGCACTTCCATATTGAAGCGACGTGCGGTGTTGAACAGGTTCAACAGCACATGGCCAAAGGAGATATCGCACAGCGGTTTGGCGAATATCGGTTCGCACACAATACGAATCGCCACTTCGAATTCATCGATGTTGGTGTCTTGCGGCACCCACCCCGAATCGACGTGCAATTGCGCCACTTTGCGATAATCGCGATTGAAGAACGCCAGGAAGTTTTCCGCCAGATAACGTTTGTCGTCTGCATTCAGCGTGCCGACAATGCCACAGTCGAGACCAATCCATTGCGGGTTGTCCGGATGCTCCGGATTCACAAACACATTGCCCGGGTGCATGTCTGCATGGAAGAAACTGTCGCGGAACACTTGCGTAAAAAACACACTCACGCCGCGCTCAGCCAAGAGCTTCATGTTGGTGCCATTGGCCTGCAAGCGTTCAACATCGGATACCTGAATGCCATATATTCGCTCAGAAACCATGACAGTTTTATTACTGAAATCGGTAATGACTTCAGGAACATACAATTCTTCGCTGTCTTCAAAGTTGCGGCGCAGTTGAATCGCATTGGCCGCTTCACGGCGCAAATCCAGCTCATCAAGCAGCGTTTTTTCGTAATCACGCACCACTTCAAGCGGTTTCAAACGACGTGCTTCAGGCGTCGCTCGTGCGACTATACGCGCGAGGCGATGCATCAGTTTTAGATCTGCATCAATCACCGGACGAATATCTGGGCGAATGACTTTTAACACCACTTCGCGGCCGTTGGATTTGAGCGTCGCGGTATGCACCTGAGCGATCGACGCAGAAGCCAGCGGCTGGAGATCGAAGTCGTTGAACCACGTTTCCAGTGGGCCGCCGAGTGCGCTTTCGATCTGCGCTTTGGCGAGGTTGCCGTCAAACGGCGCCACTTTGTCTTGCAGCAGCGCAAGCTGATCGGCGATGTGCGGTGGGAAGAGGTCGCGGCGGGTCGACATCATCTGGCCGAACTTGATCCACACCGGGCCAAGTTCTTGCAACGCCAAACGCAGCCGCTCACCGAGCGGTTTGTCGGCGTGTTGATTGCGAATCCAGAAGATGGATTTGCGCGCCAGCCGCGGCGCTTTGGTCAGTTGATGTTCGGGTAACAACTCGTCCAGCCCATATTCGAGCTGAACTTTGATAATGCGGTATAAACGTTTGAGTTCGGCTGGGGTCATACAGTGTCCACGCACCCTTGTTCTGTCGGTTGCCCGCGCTCAAGCAACTGATTCAGGCGGCTTTCTAGGCGTGCCGCTTGGCTATTCACCTCATCCACTTGATCGCAAAAATGAGCAATTTCCAGCGGCCCCGGAGCCACGCGCCACTCTTCGGTCAGCACTTGCGCCAAATGGCTCTGGTGTTTACTCACTTGCGCGCTCAGCAGCGCGCCGAAGTTTTTGGCGCCTTGCACCACGGTGTGTGCGACCACATCACCGGTCACGCGTGACAGCCACTCTTCGATGTCGGGTTTGCAGTCCGTCATGAGCTGAGAAAATTTCTGCGCCAGTTGAATGTCGCCTTCCAGCACCAATTTATCTTGTTTGATCAACTGCGTGATGTTGGCCTGCTCACGCAGTTCCGGCAACACCGACAAATTGAGCGACAGATAACAATCCGGCGCCCCTTCGTAGTGAGCCAGCACGTCGATCTGCTGACTGAAAATGAAGGTCAGGGTTTGATTGAGTTCTTTGAGATGGACCTGAATCACTTGGCCTTTAAGGCGGGCCAAACGACGACCCAGCTCCGGGTCGTCTTTGATCAGGGCATTGAGCGATGATTCAATCACCGCGGTGATTAACGGTTCAAACGGCATACGCAAGTCCTCAGAACTTGTAGCCACGGTGCAACGCCACGATACCGCCAGTCAGGTTGTAGTAGCTGGCCTGCTCGAAGCCCGCATCGATCATCATGCCTTTCAGCGTTTCTTGATCTGGGTGCATGCGAATCGATTCCGCTAGGTAACGGTAACTGTCTGCGTCGTTGGCGATCAGTTGACCCATTTTCGGCAGAATGTGGAACGAGTACGCGTCGTACACTTTGGATAACGGTTCTAGCACCGGTTTTGAAAATTCCAGCACCAGCAGACGGCCACCCGGCTTCAACACACGGAACATCGAACGCAGCGCTTTGTCTTTGTCGGTGACGTTACGCAGACAGAAACTGATGGTGATGCAATCAAAATAGTTGTCTGGGAACGGCAGTTCTTCCGCATTCGCTTGCACGTAATGCACGTTGCCGACAATGCCGATGTCGCGCAGTTTATCGCGGCCGACATTGAGCATGGAGTTGTTGATATCTGCCAGCACCACGTGGCCTTTGTCGCCCACGATGCGAGAGAATTTTGCCGTCAGGTCACCGGTACCGCCGCCCAAATCGAGAATACGTTGCCCCGGACGCGCGCCGGCACAATCGATGGTGAAACGCTTCCACAGACGATGAATCCCGCCCGACATCAAATCGTTCATGATGTCGTATTTCGCCGCAACCGAGTGGAACACTTCCGCGACCTTGGCTACTTTTTCTTCTTTACGTACGGTTTCAAAGCCGAAATGGGTGGTGTCTTGATTCTCTACTGCTGTTTTCGTTTGCACGCTGGTATCCGTCATTGTGTTTCCTCTTAGGCAGTTTTCACGACCAAACTGCGACTGCGGGCGATTAGTTTACTTTATCCTCAGCGGGATGTCTTTCTACTAAAGGGCCAATTTCCGAATCTGCCTCACGCTGTGCCTTTTCCACCCACTCGGTGTTGATAGAACGCTTAATCTCCACGCCCAGTTGCTTAAAGCTTTCGGCCTGACGAATGGCATTGCCGCGCCCGGTGGCGAGTTTGTTCATCGCGCCTTGATACGATTGGTTGGCGCGGTCGAGCGCGCCGCCCAAGCCTTCCATGTCTTCCACGAACAGGCGCAGTTTGTCGTACAAACGGCTCGCCCGCTCAGCAATCAATTGTGCGTTCTGGTTCTGGCGTTCGTTGCGCCATAGGTTATCAATGGTGCGCAGCGCCACCAGCAATGTGGTCGGGCTGACCAGAATGATGTTCTGCTCCATCGCATCTTTCACCAAGCTCGGATCGGCTTGAATCGCAACCTGAAACGCAGGCTCGACCGGAATAAACATCAGCACGTAATCGAGCGACTGAATGCCTTTGAGCTGATGGTAATCTTTCTGCCCCAAACCTTTGATGTGACTGCGCAGCGCCAGCAAGTGATCGCGCAGCGCGACGTCGCGCTCGGCATCGGTGTCAGCGTGGTAATACCGCTCATACGCCACCAGCGCCATTTTGGAGTCGATCACTACCTGTTTGTTGTGCGGCAGATGCACGATCACATCCGGCTGATAGCGCTTGCCCGCTTCGTTTTGCAGGCTCACTTGGGTTTGGTATTCGTGCCCTTCACGCAGGCCCGATTCGGCCAGTACGCGCGCCAACACCACTTCGCCCCAGTTGCCCTGCTGCTTGTTGTCGCCTTTCAGCGCTTGCGTCAGGTTGAGTGCTTCTTTGGCCATCTGTTCGTTGAGGCGCTGCAAATTACGCAGCTCATGCACCAACGTATGACGCTCTTTGGCTTCTTGATTGAAGCTGTCGTTGACCTGTTTCTTAAAGCCATCCAACTGCTCACGCAGCGGCGACAGCAAACCATCCAAACTTTGGCGGTTTTGCTGATCCACTTTGGCGGTTTTGGCTTCAAACACCTGATTGGCGAGGTGCTCAAACTGCTGCTTGAGGCGCTCTTCAGCACGTTCGAGCAGTTGCAGTTTGTCTTGGCTGGCTTCGAGTTGCTGCTGATGACGCGCTTCTTGCTCACGCAGTTGCACGTCGAGTTGCGCTTTTTGTTCCCGCATGCGGTTGAGTTCGTCGGCGTATTGCTGGCGCTCTTGTTTAATCGCATCGAAATAACGCAGTTTTTCCATCACAGCCATCACTTTGCCGTGCGATTGCTTGAGCTCAAACTCCGCTTTGTCGCGCTCTTGGTCGAGTTCATCCAGCTCTTGCTGCGCCGCCTGCAACTGCTGTTTGAGCTGCTCAAGCTGCTGTTCATGCCAGCGAGCATCACTCGTCAATTGCTGTTCTAACAGCTGCGCTTGCAGTTGATATTTCTGTTTCACCCACCAACCGGCGGCCACGGCGGACACCACGGCGCCAGACAGCGTACTGATCCACACGGCGGGGTTCTCGAGAATCCATTGCATAATAATGAGTTACTTGATGTTGGTTGTTGATAAAAAGAGTATTTCGATACTGGATAAATGTCCAGTTTGCCGGGCAATTATTCAGCCGATAGACTAGCGATTCACCTGAACACAGGTCTACCTAACATGGATATGGGGAAATTGGGAATGAATGAACGCCGCGCTCTGGGATTGGGCTTGTCTGCTGTGTTGTTGTGGTCGACGGTGGCCACCGCGTTCAAACTGACGTTGGCAGAGTTTTCCCCCATTCAAATGCTGACCATCGCCAGCATGGTTTCAGCCTTGGCGCTGTTGGTCATCTGCACGCTGCAAGGCAAGCTGCCTTTGGTGATCAGCACCTTCCTCGCCAACCCGTGGTATTACCTGCTGCTGGGGCTGATTAACCCGCTCGCCTATTACCTGATCCTGTTCAAAGCCTACGCCCTACTGCCCGCCTCGCAAGCGCAGGCGATCAACTACAGCTGGGCGATCACCCTGACGCTCATGGCGGCGGTGTTTCTTGGCCAAACCATTCGCAAACAAGATTGGATCGCCTGCGCGCTGAGTTATTTCGGCGTGGTGGTGATCGCCACGCAAGGCGATGTGCTCGGCATGCAGTTCGAGAGCCCACTCGGCGTTGGGCTGGCGCTGCTGTCAACCCTGTTGTGGGCCGGTTATTGGATTCTCAATACCAAAAATCAAGCCGATCCGGTGGTGGGCGTGCTGTTGGGGTTTGTGATTGCAATTCCGTTTGCCATTGCGCTCAGCGTGTATGAAGGGGCGCCGTGGCAGCACATCAGCCCGCAAGGCTGGGCGGCGGTGACCTACGTCGGTTTATTTGAGATGGGCATTACCTTTGTGTTGTGGCTCAGTGCGCTGAAAAACACTCGCAACACCGCGCGCATCAGCAACTTGATTTTCGCCTCGCCGTTTATTTCACTCATCCTGCTGTCCACCATCATTGGGGAAGCGATTCACCCCACCACCCTGATTGGATTGGTGCTGATCATCGCCGGTTTGGTGGTGCAACAAGTGAAACGTCGCAGCAAACCGCTCGCCACCGAAAAAGCGTGAGCGGCGCGCCGAGCCGCCACAATGCGTCAGCACGCTGAAGTGCATCTGAACACCGAAGTGCGTCAGAACAATTGATGCGCCAATTCGGCGCCTTGGCCGCGTACCTGATCAATCAAGCCATGACTCTCCGGCGCTAAGGCCAGCGCTTTGGCTGCCGGATGACGGGCGAGAAACGCCTGCTTTTCATGCACATCAAACAGCGAATCCCAGCGCTTATGAATGTCACGCGCCAGATAGAGCACGCACGCCAAACGCTTGGCTTCGCCCGCTTGACCGGGGTGATTGACGTGTTCAATCGCATCGGCCATGTCGACCGGGAAATTCCACGCTTTGGCCAGTTGCGCGCCGAGTTGCTGCGCGTCAACACCCAGTAAATCCTGCTGCACATCTGCCCGCTTTTCGCCCTGCTTGACGCGCTGTTCAATCTGCTCGGCGAGATTCGGTTCGAGCGCATGAATCATCAGCTCGCCGATGTTGTGCAAGACGCCGGTGGTGAACACTTCGTTGGGATCAAGCTTGAGCGGTTTGGCGAGCTTGCTGGCGATCATCGCGATTTCAAATGTGTTCGACCAGTAATCTTTGATATTGAGCGTTCGCAACTGGGGAAACACCCCCGACACGACCGATGAGGAGATCAGCGTGCGCACCGCGCCGCTGCCGACACGAATGATGGCATCACTGATGGTGGAGACGCCCTTGCCGTTGACGCCGCCAAATTGCGCGGAATTGGCCATTCGCAACACGCGCGCACTGAGGACCTGATCCATCGACATTTTGCGCGACAGTTCGCTGAAGTCGACGTTGTCGCGATTCACCATATTCAGGAGTTCTTGCTGGATACTTTCAATGCGGGGCAGTTCATTCAGGCGGGAGATCAGGGCTTCTTGATTCATTCGTTCACTCCTTCTAGCAACCAACAGATTTACTATAGGACAGAAATCCCGCTTTGGAATGGCAAATGCTGAGCAATTTATCAGGTAATTTGTTCGCGATAGAGCTTCGGACTGACCCCGGCTTTGCGTTTGAAGACGCGCGAGAAATAGAGCGGATCCGAGTAGCCGACAATCCGGCCAATGTGGTTGACTGAGTAGTGAGTGGTCACTAACAACTGTTTGGCACGACTGATGCGCTGATCATCCCGCCACTGGGTGATGGTCATCTTCATCTCATCACGAAACAGGTGCCCTAAGCGCGACGGCGACAAACAGGTGTACGCGGCAATCTCTTCCAAGGTGAAGTCTTGATTGAGGTTCTGCGTCATGTAGTTGATGGCCTGAATGATGCGCGGGTCGAGCGGCTTGCTCACCACATCCGGTTGCACCGTTTTACAGCGGATCAGCAACTGCTCGAGCAGGTTAATCGCCAAGTCATCGCGATATGGCATGTCGGATTTGGCGGTGTATTCGATATCGACAAACAGGTTTTCGATGTGTGCCATGGTTTGCGCGTCTAACCCACGAGTCAGATAGACCCCGTTGCGCTCTTCCTGCCAGCTCAGCCAGTCATTCCAGAACGCGCGCGGACGGAAGTAGACCCAGCGATGGAACCAGGATGCACTGTCGGTCCGACGATGATAAAAGTGCGCCGCACTGGGCGGAAACAGCAACAAGTCACCCGGTTTCACATGAAACATCTGCTCGCCGGAAAAAATAGTGCCCTCGCCTTTGCTGGTGTAGTTGATGATGTAGCCTTTCATGCCATGAGGGCGATCGATCGGGTAATCGAGCTCATCGCCTTCGATGATCGGCGTTAAACCGGCCACCAAATGCGCATCAAAGTTATAGCCCGGTTTGAGAGGATCGGTTGTTTGCATAGACCAACAGTCGCTAAGTTTTTGCCTAGTGTATGTTGCGCCTTGTCGCATTGCGATTTTCGAGTTCACACTTTTCCTAATACGATCCATTGGGTGGCGGAAAACGCCTCACGAAACCAATCGGTTTTGGCCGATTGGCGAATAAAATCGCTCGGTAGCCCGTGTCTGGCGCGTTGCCAGTCCGGCTGGACGGTGTCGGTGGATGGGGGCACCACCAGCGCCGCGTTGAGCGGCTGAATGACGTGACGAATGTCGAGCCGAGTCGGAATGCTGTTGCGCGCCAGATACTCAATCACCACCGCATTGTGCTGAAAGTAGTAATTCATATTGAGCGACAACCGGTCGCTGTGATGCCACTGGCACCATTGCTCAATCTTGTCCGCGCGATGGCGAAAGTTCCACTGCGCATGCGACACATCCAGCGCTTCGCCGTTGTTGATCAGCTCCAACGCCCCTTCGTACATCAGTTGATTGCCATGCAGCAGTTGGAACTGTGTCGGGCTCGCGCTGGCGACCCGCAGCGTCCAACGTTGATGATGAATGTCAAAGTGCGACACTCGCTTCGATTCGTCAACCGTCATAAGTACCTCTACAACGCCCCCTCATCACTGAGGGGGCTGATTTCGTTACACCCCAGACGTTAAGCGATAGTACACGCTATTGGTTTTCAACTCATGTTTGAAGGTGCGCGTCTCGGTGTGTTCATCAATCACCACCATTTCCATGCCAAGAATATCGGCATAGTCAGCCAAGGTGTCGACACTCACTTGTTGGCTGTACGCACTGTGGTGCGCCGCCCCGGCATGAATCCAGCTCGCCGCCGCAACTTGCAGATTCGGCATCGGTTCCCACAACGCATGCGCCACCGGCAAATGCGGCATGCTTTGCGGCGGTGCCACGGTGTTCACTCGGTTCACCACCATGCGGAAGCGGTTGCCCAAGTCGATCACCGACACGTTCACCGCCGGGCCTTCACGACCGCTAAACAGCAGGCGAGGCACGTCGCAGCGCAAGCCGATGGTGTGCAAATGCACTTCGAGTTTTGGTTTCGCCGCAGCAATCGATGGACACACTTCCAGCATGTGCGCGCCCAGCACTTGGTCGGTGGCGCCGAAGTTGTAGGTGTAGTCTTCCATAAACGAAGTCCCGCCCTGACGCCCTTTGCCCATCTGTTTCATGATGTGCACCATGGCCGAGGTTTTCCAGTCGCCTTCACCGCCGTAACCAAAGCCTTTGGCCATCAAACGCTGAGTCGCCAAACCGGGCAATGAATCCAGGCCGGTCAAGTTTTCAAAGGTGTTGGTAAACGCATGCGCGCCCACGTCGGTCAGGAAACGTTCCATGCCCATTTCCAAACGCGCTTCGTGCTGCATCAGTTTGAGCAGCGCCGGATCGCTCAGCAGTTGCGGGCTCATGTCATAGGTGGAGGCGTATTCATCGAGCAGACGCGCGACATCCGCATCCGACACCGATTGCACCACCTCACTCAGTTCACCCAAGCCATAGGCATTCACTTCATAGCCAAATTGAATTTGCGCCGATACTTTGTTGCCTTCGGTCACCGCCACTTGGCGCATGTTGTCGCCAAAGCGCGCCACTTTCAGGTTCTGACCAGCATCAATGCCGATCGCAGCGCGGCACCACGCGTCGATTTCTTGATGCACGTTCGGGTTCTGCCAATGACCGACCACCACTTTGCGGTCCAAATCAAGACGTGTGCCGATAAAGCCAAATTCACGACAACCATGCGCACTCTGGTGCGTGTTCATGTAGTTCATGTCGATGCTGTCCCATGGCAGCGCCGCGTTAAATTGGGTGTGCAGATGCAGGAACGGTTTGTTGAGCTGCGATAACCCCGCGATCCACATTTTCGCTGGCGAGAAGGTGTGCATCCACAGCACCAGACCAATACACGCCGGATCGTTGTTGGCCGCGCGGCACACTTGCAGAATTTCGTCCGGTGACTTCACTGTGCCCTTGTCGACCATCGGCACGGAAATCGCGTCGGTCTGGTTAAAGCTAGCCACGATTTGTGCGCTGTCTTGCGCCACTTGCTCGAGCACTTTTGGGCCGTACAGGGTTTGCGAACCGGTTACGAACCACACGTGTTTGTTGTCGAATACTTTCATAACTTTCCCTTGATTATTTTTTGTTCGTCGCAGTCTGACCGTAATAAGCGTTCGCGCCGTGTTTGCGCAGGTAATGCTTATCGAGCAGAGCCTGATTGATAAATTGCACCGCCGGGTTGATTTGCAGCGTTTGCAGCGCCATCGACGCCACCACTTCCATCACCACCGCGTTGTGCACCGCTTGATGGGCATCTTTCCCCCAGCTGAACGGGCCGTGTTCATTGACGATGATGCCGGGAATGGCCATCGGGTCTTGCGCTGCGATGGTTTCGACAATCACGCGTCCGGTATTGAGTTCGTAATCGTGGGCGATTTCGTCATTGGTCAGCGGGCGCGTGCACGGAATGCTGCCGTAGAAGTAATCGGCATGGGTGGTGCCAAGCGCCGGAATGGCTGTGCCCGCTTGCGCCCACGAGGTGGCGTGCGGCGAATGGGTGTGCACCACGCCGCCAATGTGTGGATAGGTGCGATACATCACCAAATGGGTCGCGGTATCAGACGACGGATTGAGGTCACCCTCCACCACATGCCCTGCCAAATCCACCACAACCATGTTGTCGGCCGAGAGATCTTCGTAAGCCACGCCGCTTGGTTTGATCACCACCAACCCTGATTCGCGGTCGATGGCTGAGACGTTGCCCCAAGTAAACGTCACCAGATTGTGACGTTGCAGATCGAGGTTGGCTTGCCACACGTCATGACGCAGTTGGCGCAGCCGTTCAGTTTGAGTCGATACGGGTTGCATCAAGGTGTGTTCACTCATGATTGCACTCCTTGGCTTGATGATTTGGCTTGATGAAATTCGGCCAACTGCTCTAGGTGTTGACCCAGCTCACGGTAGCCCGCGTAACGTTCACGGCGCAGCGCTTGCGTGTCGGCATTGGGCGAATACACCGCACTGATGGGGCTCGCCATCGCTGCCTGCGCTTGCTGAGCGTCGTCATACACTCCCGCTGCCACAGCGGCGAAAATCGCCGCGCCCAATGCGCAGCACTGCTCTGAGCGCACCACCGCAATGTCGCGGCCAATCACATCGGCGCACATCTGCATCACATAAGGCGATTTTTGCGAAATGCCGCCAATCGCGATCACGCGATCCACCGCCATGCCTTGGTCGACAAAACAATCGACAATCGCTTTGGCGCCGTGCGCACTCGATTCCACCAACGCGGCAAACAGCGCAGGCGCGGTTGAGCCCAAATTCAGATCCGACAGCGAACCTTTCAGGCGCTGGTTGGCGTAAGGCGTGCGGCGGCCATTGTGCCAGTCCATTGCCAGCGGCGAATGGGCGTTAAACTCGTAGCTTTCCGCCGCTTGAGACAGCATCGGAATCAAGGCTTTATCTAAGGCGTCTAGTGTGGCTTGCGCTTCGGGCTGCTGCGCAGCCAAGGCTTGCACCGGCCACAACAGCACGCGTTTGTACCAAGCATAAATGTCACCAAACGCCGATTGACCCGCTTCAAGCGCCATCAAATTCGGCAGTGCGCTGCCTTTGACCTGGCCGCAAATGCCGTGAATGGTGCGCTCGCCCACGTTGTCGGCGTCCACCATCAAAATGTCGCAGGTGGACGTGCCAATCACTTTGACCAAATCGTGCGCGCCTGCGCCTGCGCCGACAGCGCCCATGTGGCAGTCAAACTCACCAACTGCGACCGCGATGCCCTCCGGCAAGCCCAGCGTTTGTGCCCAGGCCGCCGACAAAGTGCCCGCTTGCTGCTCAGCGGTGTAGACCTCGCTGAACATGCGCTCGCGCATGCCATCCAAGGTGGGGGAAATCGCCGACAAAAACGCTTGATCCGGCAAACCGCCCCAGCTTTCGTGCCACATCGCTTTGTGGCCGGCCGCGCAGATGCCGCGGCGCAGGTGGTGTGGGTGCTGATTGCCGCTCAAGAGCGCTGGAATCCAGTCACACAACTCCACCCAGCTGTAGGCGTGTTTGGCCACATCGGCATCTTGTTCGCTGACCCACGCGGCTTTGGCCCAAAACCATTCCGACGAATAAATGCCGCCGATGAATTTGGTGTAGTCAGTAAAATCGCCGCTGTGCGCCAGTTGGTTAATGCGTTCGGCTTTGGCGACCGAGGTATGGTCTTTCCACAAAATGAACATCGCGTGTGGGTTGTGTTCAAATTCCGGCAGCAGTGCCAACACATTGCCTTCAGCATCGATCGGTGCCGGCGTCGAGCCGGTGGTGTCAACGCCAATGCCCACCACCGATTGCGCGACCTCAGCCGGCACGGCGGCCAGCGCCTCACGCACCGCTTGGGTCATCGCTTCAATGTAGTCTTTCGGGTGGTGGCGAAATTGCGATTGCTCCGGCTGGTTGTACAGCCCCTGCATCCAGCGCGGGTAGTAAGTGACGCCGGAGGCGACTTCTTCCCCGCTAACCGCATTCACCAATAAGGCACGCACGGAATCGGATCCAAAGTCGAGGCCGATGACATGCGCAGGTTGAGTAGCAAAATGCTCCATAACAACTCCAATTCGGGTGATATTTTCTATTTGTTATAACGCTCGAACCCCATTTCAACCATGAACCGCACCGCTAGATTCATGGATAAAAACGCCACATGGACAAAACCGTGCAGTTGTTTAAAAAAAGTGCATCATGTTTGAAATGGCCTTAAAAACCTCAGTTAACCGTTTACATCGGGTCTATTTTTATGCAACAACGCACCAAAAAATAGCAAATGGGATCCACATCATGGCTACTCGCGCTAAATGAATGGACTTTTCTGCTACATTTTTTTGGTGTGATTTTGCTCACTCCAACGGCGAGTCGAATCAACAACTATGGATAGCGAAACAACCCCCTACCAGCGGATGGACTTATAATGAAACTAAAAACCTTACTCTCGACCGCAGCCCTCTCCGGGCTGACGCTGCTCAGTGCTTCTGCCAACGCTTTCTTTGGATCCAGTGATGACACCCTGAAACTGGGCTATCTGGTGAAACAGCCCGAAGAGCCTTGGTTCCAGACCGAATGGTCGTTTGCCGAACAAGCGGGCAAAGACATGGGCTTTAAAGTGATCAAAATGGCGGTGCCGGACGGCGAAAAAACCCTGAACGCGATCGACACCCTAGCGGCTAGTGGCGCTAAGGGCTTCGTCATCTGTACCCCCGACCCGAAATTGGGGCCTGCGATCATGGCCAAAGCCAAAAGTTACGATCTGAAAGTGATCACCGTGGATGACCAGTTCCTCAACGCCAAAGGCGAGCCGATGAAAGACGTGCCGTTGGTGATGATGGCCGCCAGCGCGATTGGCGAACGCCAAGGTCAGGAGCTGTACAACGAAATGCAAAAACGCGGCTTTGATGTCGCCACCACCGGTGTGATGGCGATTACCGCCGATGAACTCGATACCGCACGCCGCCGTGTGGACGGTTCAATCAAAGCGCTGAAAGCGGCTGGCTTCCCCGCCAACCAAATCTATCGCGTGCCCACCAAAACCAATGACATTCCCGGCGCACTCGATGCGGCCAACTCTCTGCTGGTGCAATACCCGAACGTGACCCAGTGGCTGGTGGTCGGCATGAACGACAACACCGTGCTGGGTGGCGTGCGTGCCACAGAAGGCCAAGGCTTTGCCGCGGACAAAGTGATCGGCATTGGCATCAACGGTGTGGATGCGGTGAACGAACTGGCGAAATCACAAGCGACCGGCTTCTACGGATCCCTACTGCCAAGCCCCGACGTTCATGGCTACAAATCGATTGAGTCGCTGTACAAATGGGTCCAAGACGGCGTGGAACCGACCAAGTTTGTCGAAGTGACCGATGTTGTCCTCATCACCCGTGACAACTACAAAAAAGAACTCGAGAAAAAAGGACTGTAAGTCCGGTTTGGGCGGCAGCAGATTGACGCGGCCGCCCGCTATTGGAACGGAGAGAATGTTATGGCGAAGTCCCCCTCATCCCTTGAGTTTCGCAACATTTCAAAGCACTTTCCCGGTGTAAAGGCGCTGAGCAACATCAGTTTTCGCGCCAACGCAGGCAGCATTCACGCCCTGATGGGCGAAAACGGTGCCGGTAAGTCCACGCTACTCAAAACGCTCAGCGGACTCCACCAACCCACGGAAGGTCACATTGCGATTGACGGCCAAGAGCTGTCGCTCACCAACACCACCGATGCCCTCAATCAAGGCATCGCCATCATTTACCAAGAACTCAATCTGGTGCCAGAACTGAGTGTGGCGGAAAATATTTTTCTGGGGCAATTCCCGACCAAAAACGGCCGCGTGGATACCGAAACCCTCAATCGTCAGGCCCGCGAGCAATTGCTGCGTTTGGGCGAGGATTTCGACCCGTCACATCCGCTGAAAGAGTTTTCCATCGGCCAGTGGCAGATGGTGGAAATTGCCAAAGCGCTGAGCCGCAACGCGCAAATCATCGCCTTTGATGAACCGACCAGCAGCTTGTCGCAACGTGAAATTCAAAACCTATTCAACGTCATTCGCGAACTGCGTGATGACGGCAAAATCATTCTGTATGTGTCACACCGCATGGAAGAGATTTTTACCCTGTGCGATGCGATCACCATTTTCAAAGATGGCACTCATGTGCAGACGTTTGATGACCTAACACAACTGACTCACGATCGCTTGGTGGAACTGATGGTCGGACGCGAAATCAACGACATCTACAACTACCGCGCGCGCAAACTGGGGCTTAGCGGCCTGCGCTTAGAGAACTTTGAAGGCCCCGGGCTAACCGCGCCAGTGTCGCTGGATATTCGCCAAGGCGAGATCCTCGGCCTGTTTGGTTTGGTCGGCGCCGGACGCACCGAACTCACCCGGCTGATCTTCGGCGCCGAAAAACGCACCGCCGGCGACTTGTACCTGCACGACGTCAACATTCAAGTGCGCAAACCGGGCGATGCCATCAAAGCGGGCATCACCTTGTGTCCGGAAGATCGCAAAACCGACGGCATCGTGCCGATCATGTCGGTGGCAGAAAACACCAACATCAGCGCACGTCCTTGGCACCTCAAGCTCGGCAGCCTGATCGACTTTCACTGGGAAGCGAAAAACGCCGACACCCAGCGTCAGGCGCTCAACGTCAAAACCACCTCGTTGGAGCAGCCAATCGGCAAACTCTCGGGTGGCAACCAGCAAAAAGTGATTCTTGGTCGCTGGCTCTCCACCGCCATGAGTGTGATTTTGCTCGATGAGCCAACGCGCGGCATCGACGTCGGAGCCAAATCGGAAATCTATGAACTGATCTTTAAGCTGGCGGAAAACGGCGTCACCGTGTTGGTGGTATCGAGCGATTTGCCCGAGGTGCTCGGCATCTCGGATCGCCTGCTGGTGATGAAAGATGGCGCCATCGCCGGTGAACTGCAACGCGATGAATTTAAAGAACAGACCGCGCTGCGCCTCGCCATGTTAGACAACGAACACGCCGCTGCATAAGAAGAAGGAATTGCATTATGTCTCTATCAAGTTCTACCAAAGTGGTTGCTGCCGACCAAAAGCCGAGCGGCGTGAACTTCGCCCAGATCTGGGATCGATTCGGCATGCTGATGGTGTTTGCCGGTCTGTTTTTGCTGTGTAGTTTGTTCGTGCCCTACTTCGCCACCCTGATCAACATGAAAGGCTTGGGCTTGGCGATTTCCATGAGCGGCATGGTCGCCTGTGCCACGCTGTTCTGCTTGGCCTGTGGCGACCTCGACTTGTCGGTGGCCTCCGTGATTGCCTGCTCAGGCGTGGTTACCGCCGTGGCCATCAACGCCACCAGCAGTGTGGTACTGGGCATCGGCGCGGGGCTGCTCTCGGGCGTGCTGTTTGGCCTGCTCAACGGCTTTGTGATTGCCAAACTGCAAATTAACGCGCTGATCACCACCCTCGCGACGATGCAAATTGCCCGCGGTCTGGGTTACATCATCTCAGACGGTAAAGCGGTCGGCATCACAGAAGAGAGCTTCTTTGCGCTCGGTAACTCGTCGCTACTTGGCATTCCAACGCCGATCTGGCTGACCATCATCACCTTCATTGTGTTTGGCTTTTTGCTCAACCGCACCGTGTATGGCCGCAACACCTTGGCCATCGGCGGCAACGAAGAAGCGGCGCGCTTGGCTGGCGTCAACGTGGTCAAAACCAAGATGATGATTTTCACCATCTCCGGCTTTATCTCCGCTTTGGCAGGGGTCATTTTGGCGGCGCGCATGACCAGTGGCCAGCCGATGACATCGGTCGGATTTGAAATGGTGGTGATCTCGGCGTGTGTGTTGGGCGGCGTGTCGCTCAAAGGCGGGATCGGTAAAGTCTCTTACGTGATTGCCGGGGTGCTGATTTTGGGCACCGTGGAAAACGCCATGAACCTGCTGAACATGTCCCCCTTTGCACAATACGTTGTCCGTGGCGTGATCTTGCTGGCGGCCGTTATTTTTGACCGCTACAAACAAAAATCACGTTAAGTAAATTCCGCTCCAAATAGCTCTCTTATTTCCCATCAATAAGAGAGCTTTTTTATGACATGAATTCGATCCGTTACGCCCATTGCCCTGCCACGTAGCCGCTCGACCACGCCCACTGGAAGTTGTAGCCCCCCAGCCAGCCGGTGACGTCCATCACTTCGCCGACAAAATAGAGCCCCGGCACGGTTTTGCACGCCATGGTTTTCGATGAGAGCGAATCGGTATCAACGCCGCCCAGCGTCACTTCTGCGGTGCGATAGCCTTCGGTGCCGTTGGGCACAATACGCCACTGTTGCAGCGTGTCGGAGACCGCGCTTAGCTCTTTCGGGTTGAGTTGTTTGAGCGGTTTGTCGCTCAGCAGTTGGCGCTCGATGAGCACTTCCACCAAGCGTTTTGGCAGCACGCGTGCCAGAGTGTTTTTCAGGCTTTGGTTCGGGTGCTTTTCACGCGAACGAGTCAGCAGCTCGTCGATGTCCACATTCGGCACCAGATTGATGCTGAGCGCTTGCCCCGGCTTCCAGTAAGAGGAAATTTGCAATACGGCAGGGCCGGATAAACCGCGATGGGTAAACAGCAGCGCTTCTTTAAATACTTTGCCGCATTCCGCCTGAATTTCAGAGGGCACCGCAATGCCCGACAATTCAGCCAGCGCGTCTTTGTCTTCCACATGCAGCGTAAACGGCACCAAACCCGCGGTGGTCGGGAGCACGGGCAAACCAAACTGCTCGGCAATCTTGTAACCAAATGGCGTCGCGCCCAGTTTGGGCATCGACAAGCCACCGGTCGCGACCACCAGCGACTGGCATTCAATATCGCCCATTGAGGTCGTAAGGTGAAAGCCCTGCTCGGTTTTGGCGATGGCCAGCGTTTCGACTTGGTAGCGCTGACGAATGGTCGGCTGATCGCACTCTGCCAGCAGCATGGTGACAATGTCTTTGGCCGAATCGAGACAGAATAACTGGCCGTGGTCACGCTCTTCGTACGCGATGTCGTACTTGCTGACCATGGCAATGAAATCCCAGTTGGTGTACTGCGACAGCGCCGATTTAACGAAGTGCGGGTTACCACATAGGTAGTTGGCTGCCGACACATCGTAGTTGGTGAAGTTACAACGGCCGCCGCCAGAGATGAGGATTTTACGACCCGGTTTTTTGGCGTGATCGAGGATCAAGACTCTGCGACCCCGCTTCCCCGCTTCCGCGGCACACATCAGGCCAGCGGCACCCGCGCCCATCACGACAACATCGACTTTTTCACTCATTTCGGCTCACTCAACTGCAATAAAAAAGGATGTGCAGCGCACATCCTTACTCACTTGGGGCGGTATTCTAACGGTAAAACCATTGCTTGCCAATTGACCGCGAAATCACAGCATAAAGGCGGCCACCGTCGTCAGGAGCACCAGTGATGTCGAGAGGATAAACAGCTCACGCACGCGGTCACACTTGCCGGTAAACACCGGGTCGTGATGGTGGTGATACTCTTTGCTTTTGATGTAGTGGTACAAGCGCACCTGTTTGGTGACATTGCCGTGGGTGGTAAAAAAGCCACCGCCATCGACTTGCTGATAGAGCAACGGGTGAGCTTCGCGCATGATATAAATAAGAGAGCGTAATGCGGTGAGGTAACGGAGCACGTTCACACCGGTTACGATCATTAGCGCTAAAAGAATGGTATCTCCACTGATCATCTTTTCCTCCCTACATCTTGTGTAAGAATGCCCAGAGAAAAAGACGATCGCTTCAATTGGTCTTTTTGCCGAGATTACTCAGCGGGGGCATCCATTACCGAAGATGAGCCTGCTTTTGCCAATGCAGCCAGATCTTTATCGATGAAGAACAACGCCTTACCATCTTCGCCGACCAGTTCCAGCTTATCTAAAATCCCTTTAAACAACTTCTCTTCTTCATGTTGCTCCGCAACGTACCACTGAAGGAAGTTAAATGTTGAGTAATCTTGAGATGTGAACGCCAGATGAGCCAGTTTGTTGATTTTCTGCGTAATCATCTGCTCATGTTCATACGTTTCGCGAAATACTTCGCCTAAGCTTGCGAAATCGTGTTTTGGCGCTGCGATCGCCCCTAGGATTGGCATCGAGCCGGTTTCACTGACATAAGTAAACAGTCGTTGCATGTGCTGCATCTCTTCTACGGCATGAGCGCGTAGAAACTCTGCGGCACCATCAAATCCTTTGTCTTCACACCAAGCACTCATTTGTAAGTATAGATTGGATGAAAAAAATTCGAGATTAATTTGATCATTCAATTGATCGACCATGGCTTGAGCTAGCATCGAGGGTTCCTATTCATCATAAATCACTGAAGCCACTATAACATGTTCGTTGGCTATTGTTAGAACACCGTGACCATACACGATGGATATTTGATCGCGACGGCAAAAAACTTCTCAGCGAGGTGCTAATCTGTAGTGAGTCACCTACAAGGAGATAGCATTATGAGTTATCAACACATTTTAGTTGCCGTCGATCTCTCAGAAGACAGCAAACTTTTGATCGACAAAGCGGTTGCGCTGGCTAAGCCTCTGAATGCCGAGATCTCTTTTATTCACATTGATGTGAACTATGCCGAGCTCTACACCGGGCTGATCGACATCAACCTGGCGGAAACGCAACACCACGCAATGGAAGCGTCTCAGAAACAGCTGCAAGAGATGGCCAACTACGCCAACTACCCGATTCGCCACACCTTGGTGGGCAGCGGCGATTTGAGTAACGAGCTGTGCGACACCATCAATGAGTTCAACATTGATTTAGTGGTGTGCGGTCACCACCAAGATTTCTGGAGCAAACTGCTGTCCTCAACCCGTCAGCTCATTAATTGCTCACCTGTCGACCTGTTGGTTGTACCACTCAACGACTGACGACGAAGAAAAACTCAGTTAGACTGCAGATAAATTTTCATTAAACCATTCTCGTTATGATTTATTTATCTGCAGTGACCCTACTTTGGGCCTTCTCATTCAGCCTGATCGGCGTGTACCTCGCCGGTCAGGTCGATTCTTGGTTTTCGGTGCTAATGCGGGTGGCCCTCGCCAGCCTCGTGTTCCTTCCCTTTCTTAAGTTCAAACACGTCCCCGGTCAGCTGATTGGCAAACTGATGGCAATTGGCGGCATTCAACTTGGCTTGATGTACTGCTTCTACTACCAATCATTTTTGCTGCTCTCCGTGCCGGAAGTACTGCTATTTACCGTGTTTACGCCGATTTATGTCACCCTGATTTATGACTTGCTCAAAGGGCGGTTCTCGCCGTGGTATCTGGTCACTGCCGTGATTGCCGTGGCAGGCGCAGCGGTGATTAAATTCGCCGGCATCAATGACAACTTCTTCCTAGGCTTTATGGTGGTACAAGGCGCCAACCTCTGCTTTGCCATCGGTCAGGTGGGCTACAAATACGTGATGGAACGCGAAACTGTGACGCTGCCGCAACACACGGTGTTTGGCTACTTCTATCTCGGCGCGCTGGTGGTCGCCAGTGTCGCGTTTCTGCTGCTTGGCAATCCGAGCAAACTGCCCACCACTTCGCTGCAATGGAGCATTCTGATTTATCTTGGCGTGATTGCGTCGGGATTTGGCTATTTTGCGTGGAACAAAGGCGCGTGCATGGTCAACGCCGGCGCGCTGGCGATCATGAACAACGTGCTGGTGCCCGCGGGTCTGGTGGTCAATATTCTGATCTGGAACCGCGATGTGGATGTGCTGCGTCTGTCGCTGGGCGGATTGGTTATTCTGCTCTCGCTGTGGGTCAATGAAACCTGGGTCAAACGCCGTGTGGAATTGCACTACCGCACCTTTGACCAATAAGCGAATGCACCGTCAACAAATAAGCTGAAAGCGACACACAAAAAAGCCCACCGAATAGTGGGCTTTTTCATGGCATCAGCATCAGTGCACGTGCGTCAGCACGCGGCTGTCGGTTAACACCACGCTAGGAGTCAACGCATCAAATTTGGCTTGCAGCGCTTGCTGCTTTTTCATCACTTTTTGTTGCTGTTTGAGCACTTTGGCCAGCTTCTTCTGATATTTTTTCTGCTTTTTCAGCGTCTTCTTCGCCAGTTTCAGCGCCGCTTTTTCTGCAGACTTGCTGCGCGTCGCACGTACATCAAGTGCCCCTTGGGCTTTGCTTGCACGTTTGAGCGTGGGCAAGGCTTCGGGCTTACACAGCGCATTTTTGTCGGCGGATGAACGGGCACAAGCACGGCACATAAAGGCCGGTTGCGCCACCAAGCGATGAATCTCACCCAGGGAGGTGGTGATGTCACGACGATTTAACTTACACAATCGTTTCGTCATGGTCGAGGCTCCAGCTAAGAATAGGAATAATTCTTAGTTAGATATAACCGTCCCCCCGCGGAAACGCAAGTGCTGATTTATTGGCTGTCGCCCATCGCAGCAATCACGTACACATCAAAGCGGTTCTTCTTGGTTTCAATCGCCATGCTCGGTTTGTGTTCATTCAACCATTCGGCGTAATCCGGACGCTTCACCACCACACGTTTGGTCGCCAGCGACAATGCCGGTGCCAGCAACGCATCTGCGTCGTTGTCGGCCCCGACCAAGGATTGAAACACGCGCATCTCTTTTTTGACCAGCGCGGTTTTCTTTTTGTTTTCCGGGTGCGGATACATGGGATCGAGATAGACCACGTCTGGGCGTTCAAACGTTGCATCCTGCGCCAGCTGATCCAGCGCAGCATGGCTGGACGCATGCAGCAACGTGACTCGTTCACTGACCCACGGACCGATTTCTGCATCGAGTTGCGCGCGCATCAGGCCATCGTCGAGCAACGCCGCAACCACCGGATGACGTTCCACCATCTGCACCTTGCAGCCCAATGACGCCAGCACAAACGCATCACGCCCCAAACCTGCCGTGCCATCAAGCACCGTCGGCGTCACGCCTTTGTTCAACCCTGCAGCTTTAGCAATTGCCTGACCTTTGCCGCCACCAAATTTACGGCGATGCGCCACCGCGCCGCTGACCCAGTCAACGTAAATCGCACCCAGTTTGGGCTCATCGGTTTTACGCAGTTCCAAGCGTTCCGCCGTCAGCACCAGCGCAAACGGGCTGCTGGCATCGTGGCTTAAGTGCCAGCGCTTGGCGATACGTTGCAGTTCTTCAGCACGTTCGCGGACTTCACAAATCAGTTGTAGCTGCAAAGGTCTCACTCCAGAATCGAGGGGGTCAAATCGGCGGCCAGTGTAGCCGATTTTCAGCGTGGCGGCTAAGCCTTCTGCGCGGTCAGCAGTTGTTCAACCAGCTCGTCAATCGGCTGTGGTTTGCCAATCTGATAACCCTGCGCAAAATGGACGCCAATCTCGCGTAAACGCTGCAAAATCGCCTCATTTTCGACGAACTCGGCCACGGTCTGTTTTCCCATCTGGCGGGCCAAATCGTGGATTGAACGCACCATCAAATGGTCTGTCTCATTCACATCAATGTCGCGCACAAATAGGCCATCGATTTTAACAATGTCGATCGGCAACTTTTTCAGGTAGCCGAACGAAGAGAGCCCCGATCCAAAATCGTCCAACGCGATGCGACAGCCGAGCTGTTTCAGGCGACTAAACAGATCAATCGCCTGATTGAGGTTGCGCATCGCGGCGGTTTCGGTGATTTCAAAACAGATTTTTTCGCATGGCACGTCACTGCGTTGCAGCCGCGCCAGCAGCGTGTCGATGAATTCCGCATTGCCCATCGAGTGGCCGGACAGGTTGATGGAACACAAACCCAAGTGAGCCAGCACCTGCGGGCGAGTTTCAAACCAGCGCAGCGTCTGTTCCACCACTTGTTTATCCAGCAGGTGTGCCACGTTATAGCGTTCAGAGGCAGGCACGAAGATGCCCGGCGACACGTACTCGCCTGCCGCGTTCTTGATGCGCACCAAAATCTCAAAGTGCATGCCCGCGTCATCCCCGCTCAACGCCAGAATCTGCTGCGCAAACAGCTCGACGCGATCTTTTGCCAGCGCATCATGCACCAGATTGACGCTCTCCATCTCCAACTGACGGCGGCACAGATCCGCATCGTCCTGACGATACAAGTTGTAGCGGTTGCGTCCCTCTTCTTTGGCAGCGTGACACGCGGTGTCCGCTTGCGCGTGCACCATCTGCGGTGACGTCGCAGTGTGGTCAATCAAACGAATCCCGATCGAACACGTCAAATTGAGGCGAATGTCATCCCACCAAAACGCGTGCTCAGCCAAGGTCGCGACGATGATTTTCGCCACCTGAATCGCATCTCGCTCGGTGCAGTCTTTGAGCAAAATAGCAAACTCATCACCGCCCATGCGCGCCAAAACGGCGTTGTACGGCAACACCTCTTCCAACATGCTGGCGCAAAACTGAATCGCGCCGTCTCCGGCATCGTGGCCGGCGGTGTCATTGAGGACTTTGAGTTGGTCGAGGTCGAGGTACAACATGGCGTGCGTGCGCAGTTCGGTTTCCGTCTCTTGCAGCGCTTGCGCCAGTTCCAGCTCAAACTGGTTGCGGTTGTAGGTGTTGGTCAGCAGGTCAAATTTGGCTTGATAAGCCAGTTCATCAGCCAGTTTGCGCGTGGGCGTCACGTCTTCTCCCACAATCAGCAGATGGCCCGTTTCCACCAGCGCACGAATGTTTTCACGCACCCAAATGGCGTGGCCATCAGCATGGCGATATTCAATTTCACGCTGCCACACGCCTTGCAACGATTGATTGGGTTGCAGCAACATTTGACGCGCGCTGAGCGCTTGCTCGCTGAGGTAAAACTCTTTCAAGCGATGGCCGAGCATCTGCGAGGCATCAAACCCGAGCATCTGCTCGGCAAACCGGTTCACTTGTTGAATGCGGTTCTGCTCATCGAGCGTCAGCATCATCACCGGTTGCAGGTCGTAATAGTGACTGAGGCTGGCTTCACGCTGAAACAGTTTGTCTTCGGTGATTTTCCGCCAGGTAATATCTTGCGCTTCACACAGGTATTGAATCGGTTCCCCCGGCATGTTGAACATGGGTTTGAATGCCCATTCCAATACAATGGCACCCTGATCGGCGTGCCAGATTTCCGCTTCAAACTGCCGCGGTTGGGTGGAGACTTCTTCAAAGTACGCTTTGATGCGTTCGGCGGAGGCATCTTCCCAGTGCGGATGCTGCCACAACGGCTGTTCGAGGCTCACACCTTGGCGGTACAACAGTTCCTGAAATTTATGATTGCAGGAAATAAGCCCGCCCTGATGATCAAAAATACCGATATAGTGGTTACTCTGTTCAAACACCGACTCCAACAGGCGCTGATGATCGCGGATCTGGCGTTCACTGTTGCGCAGCCGTACGAGGTAGTAAAGTAACAAGGCGAGGACGCCGACCACCAGCACCAGCCCTGTCAACACCGTGGCGATGTCCCAATGTTGATGATTGCTCAGCCCGATGCGTTCAAAGAACGTCGGCGCTGCTGACGTGGAGAGAGGAGCCGCGTGAAGCGGCGCCACCATGACGCTCAAAAACAGCGATGACATGGCGAAAAATAAGCGAGCCACAAACGGATTCCTTGGCAGAGTCGATGATTAATGATATCACTCCAAATCATAGATTATCCGTGTGATATTCTGACCAATTGCACAAAACGCAGGATTTAATATGCAAGTAGCCACAGCAAAACTGGACGAATTGGATCGCGCGATTCTGAAAATTTTGATGGATGACGCCCGGACCCCTTACGCAGAAATGGCCAAGCAGTTCAATGTCAGCCCCGCCACCATTCACGTGCGTATCGAGAAGATGAAAGCCGCGGATGTCATTCAAGGCACCGAAGTGGTGGTGAACACCAAAAAGCTCGGATACGACGTGTGCTGCTTTATCGGCATCAACCTTAACGCCGCGCGCGATTACCATTCCGCGCTGGCCAAGCTCAATGCGCTAGATGAAGTGGTCGAAGCCTATTACACCACTGGCGCGTACAACATATTCGTCAAACTGATGTGTAAATCGATTGAAGAGCTGCAATACGTGCTGATCGACAAGTTGCAGGCGATCGACGAAGTCCAATCCACCGAAACACTGATTTCGCTGCAAAACCCGATCAACCGCAACGTCAACCCATAAAAAAACCCGGGACTCAGCCCGGGCTTTTCTTGTAAATTTTGTTTATTTGTTCAGGTATTTCAACAGCTCATCGGGTGAGATACCTTGTTTGGCGAGCTCTTTCGCCAGCAAATCAACTTGTTCGTTCTTGCGTGAATCAATCACTTGCTGGAATTGAAAGACCAGATCACGCAACACCGGCAGTGGTACCTGCTTGGCGGCACTACGAACACGTTCACTACTTTGGTTGCCCAGCTCTGCGAGCAATTTGCCAAACATAACCTTTTCTGGAGACTCGTCGAGTTGTTCCCAGATGCGAGCCATTTCATAGGTTGTCATAGACATCGTATCGTGATTCCAAAGCATTTTTCTAATGAATGAAGAGGCCACAATATACACGCCTAATCGAATTTAGAAAATAGCCGTTTGAGTGAATTTACCAAAGCTTACGCTACGATTCCAAAGCCCATTGGTGCCAAGCACGGCCCGCTTTTGAAAACAGAATGATCAGGGCCGGCGCGATAAGCCACATATGCAATGCAATCAGCATTTGCGGCTCCAAGTGTAAACGTTGCAACGTGCCAACCACCAGACCGGAACCACTCATTTGGAATAAACCTAACAATGCGGCTGCGGTGCCCGCTTTATCACCAAACGGCGCCAACGCTTTGCCTGCCGCTGCGCCCAGAATCCAAGCAAAACCAATCGATGACACGAAAATCGGCAGCATGAACGCAAATGCCGTCGCCACATCGGCCAGCATCACCATGGTGACCCCAGCCACCAGCAGCGCGCTGATGCCCATCACCAAGGTGGTGTGAGTACCAAAGCGGTCCATGATGCGCGGCGCCGTCATACAAGCGACGATATTCACCACCGCGTTGATCCCAAACCAGAACGTAAACTGGTTCATGGTCAGGCCCAAATGTTCCATTAACACCACCGGGGCCGATGTCACGTACGCCAGAATCACCGCCATCGCGAGCAAGCACAGCGAGGCATGGAACAGGAACGACGGGGTTTTCAGCACCGACCAGTAACGCGACAACTTAAACACCGCTTGTTTTTCGGTGACGGGGTTGGTCTCTTGCATTCGCACCAGCAACAGTAATCCAACGGTCACGGCAAACCCCGCCATAAAGCTGAAGTTCGCTCGCCAGCCAAACTGCTGCGTGAGCCAACTGCCCAGAATAGGCGCCAGCGCAGGAATAAAACAGATGGCGCCATTGAGGTAACTGATCATTTTACCGCTGCGTTGCGGGCCGAAAATATCGCGAACTGTCGCAAAGGCTGCTACCGATGTCGCACATGCACCGAAGCCTTGTAGCAGACGGGCCGTCAGCATCCATTCAATGCTTTGCGCGCTCCACGCCAATAAAGCGCTCACCGCATAAATGCTGATGCCACCCAATGCAACAGTTCGACGACCGAGTTTGTCTGCCAGAGGACCGGCAAACAACTGGCCGACCCCCATCGCAAACAGAAACCAAGTAATCGTGTCTTGAGCCAGAGCGTGTTCCACGTGAAACGTCTGCGCAATTTGCGGCAAAGCCGGCAAATAAATATCAATCGCCAAAGGGCTAAACAGGACCAACAGCGTCAGTAATACCATTTGCTGTTTACTCGGTCCGCTCGAATGCGTCACGCTCACGTGCTTCTCCAACTAAATTAATGAGACTTCGCGCATCATAGAGCAATCCTGATATGCGTAAAAATGGCTTATAATCATCAGTAATATTCCTCTTAGGAAAATCAGATGAAGATTGAAAAGTTAGCCCGCATCGATCTCAACTTGTTGGTGTGCCTCAAAGTCCTCAGCGAAGAGTTGAGTGTCACGCGCACCGCCAACCGCCTCTACCTCAGCCAATCGGCGGTGAGTAAATCGCTGGCCAAGCTACGCGAGCAATTTGATGACCCGCTGTTTATTCGCACGTCACACGGCCTAAAACCGACCCCCAAAGTGGTATTTCTCAAGCCCAAGCTCGACATTCTGGTCAATCAACTTGAACTCATCACGCAGCCAGAGCAGTTTTCACCGCAATCGAGTGAGTACCGTTTCCACATCGCCACGGTTGAAAGTGTCTATCCGTTGATCCTGCCCCATTTTTTGCCTGCTATCTTCAGTCAGGGTCCGAACCTCAACATCAGTACGCACGCGTGGACCGAGCAAACGTTCAAAAAGCTGCAACTGGGTGAACTTGATTTTGGCTTGACGGGGAAAGACATCGACATCAATGACGCGCGGCTGACCATGATGCCGCCGAGTGACATCTGCGAGCAGGAAATTTACCGCGACACCCAAATGTGTGTGGTGCGAAAAAACCACCCGGCGCTGAGCCGACCGTGGAATCTCGAGCAGTATCTGGCACTGCGCCATGTGCAAGTGCGTTGCGATGGCAACGACCGCTGGTTGTTGGACTATCGCTTGGCCGATATGGGCCATGAGCGCGACATCGCCATCACGGTGCCCGACTTCAATAGCGCAGCCAGCTTGTGTACCTACACCGATTTTGTGTTTACCGCGCCGAGCCATTTCACCCATTTGGTCGCACATCAAATGGATTTGGTGGTACTGCCGCTACCACTGGAATTTCCGCCGATGGCCTACACGCTGTTTTGGCATCGCGATCGAGAAAATGACCCGGCGTTGAACTGGCTGCGCCAGATCATTCAAACCAAAACACTCCATTTGCGCTGAGCAGACGACGATTTGCACGCCTTGGGCAAAAGGAGTAGCTTAGTCGCACTTGTCCCGGGCCAGCAAACCACCGCATGTGCCGTCACAAAGGACTGTTCAAAAAAGGATAATCACCGATGCCACACTCCATTTCACAACGTGTTACCGAGCTGCGTCACTGGCTAGCACAACACGATTTCGATGCACTCATTGTGCCTCACGAAGATGAATATCTGGGCGAATACGTGCCCGAACACAACGAACGTCTGCATTGGCTGACCGGGTTTACCGGTTCAGCGGGTGCGGCAGTGATCACCCGCGAACACGCCGCGATCTTCGTCGATGGTCGGTATACCGTGCAAGTTCGCAAACAAGTTCCGAGTGACCTGTTTGCGTATCACCACTTGATTGAAGAACCCTACTTGGCGTGGCTGAAAAACGCCCTCCCCAACGGTGGCAAAGTGGCTTACGACCCACGCATGCACCGCGCCAGTTGGCTCAACGCCGCGCAAGCGACACTGGGAACCACGCTGCCGTTGGTCGCCACCCGCGGCAACGCCATTGACCAACTGTGGCACGATCGCCCAGCGCCTGTCGTTTCTGACATGCGCCTGATGGGCAATGATCTGGTGGGCGTCGACAGCGCAACCAAGCGCCGCACCATCGCAGAGATTCTGGTCAGCAAAAACGTCGACAGCGCCATTTTGACCGAACTTGATTCCATCTGCTGGCTGCTCAACATTCGCGGCTTGGATGTCTCTCGCCTGCCAGTTCTGCTGTCGCACGCGATTGTGCATGCCGATGCCAGCGTGGACTTCTTCCTCGATCCCGCACGGTTAGCGCCGGGCTTTGATGCCCATGTCGGCGCCGGTGTTCGCGTTCATCAGCCCGACACTTTGGAATCCCACTTGGTGCAACTGCGCGGCACACGCGTGATGGTTGATCCTGCCACCAGCAATGCTTGGTTTACCTTGGTATTGCAAAACGTGGGCGTTGAACTGCTCAACGATGCCGACCCGTGCCTGCTGCCTAAAGCGGCGAAAAACGCCACCGAAATTGCCGGCATGAAAGCGTGTCACGTGCGCGATGGCGCAGCGATGACCAAGTTCCTCGCCTGGCTGGATAGCGAAGTGGCGGCCGGCCGGTTGCACAATGAGGCTGAATTGGCCGATCAACTGCAAGCGTTCCGTGAACTCGACCCAACGCTGGCCGATCTGAGCTTTGATACCATTTCGGCCGCGTGCAGCAACGCCGCCATGTGTCACTACAACCACATGAACCAGCCGCAACCGGGCCAGTTGGAAATGAATACACTGTATCTGGTCGACTCCGGCGGTCAGTACATCGACGGCACCACCGACATCACTCGAACCATCGCCATTGGTGATGTGAGTGACAAGATGAAACAGCAATTTACGCTGGTGCTTAAAGGCCACATCGCACTCGCCAAAGCGCGCTTCCCTCAAGGCACCTGCGGCCATCAGTTGGACGTGTTGGCACGCCAATACCTGTGGGCCAATGGCTATGATTACGATCACGGCACCGGCCACGGCGTCGGCCATTTCCTGAGCGTGCATGAAGGCCCACAACGTATCAGCAAAGTGTTCAACAACGTTGCGCTGCGCCCGGGCATGGTGCTGTCAAACGAGCCGGGTTACTACCGCGCCGACGGCTTTGGTATTCGTATTGAAAACTTGGAATTGGTTACGGAAGTCGCCACCCAAGGTGATTTCAATGTGCTCGGGTTTGAATCACTCACCCGCTGCCCGATTGATGTGCGCGCCATCAACGTCAACCTGCTGACCAAACCGGAACTCAACTGGTTGAACGCCTACCACGCCACGGTATGGGATGAAGTCAGTCCGTTGGTCGATGGGGATGTTCGCGCTTGGTTACGCCAAGCAACGCAGCCCATCCATCACGCTTAAGGGCCTCAGGCCACGATCAATCCCTTAACGACGTTGTCGTTAAGGGATTTTTTTCGTTTACACCCCGCAACAATTACATTTACCACTAAACGTTACGCATCAAATTAATTTTTTATTTACCCATTAAATACCTGTTTCAAATCAATTAATTCATCAAAACCATCCCAACCCACCCCAGATACGCCAACATTTTAGTTTGAGATCTAATGATTTTTTGTTTAACGTATATTTAACTAATCGTTCAATTAAAAATGATAAGGACTCGTGATGCCGAAAGTTGGAATGCCAGATATACGCAAACCACAGTTGGTTCAAGCCACCATGGCAGTGATCGAACGCGTTGGGTTACATGCGGCCAGTATCGCGCTGATCAGCCGTGAAGCCGGCGTCTCAACCGGCATCATCAACCACTACTTCGGCGGCAAACACGGATTGTTGGAAGAGACCATGCGCGCGATTTTGCGCGAGCATTCGGTCACCGTCACACAGGCGTTGGCGAAATTGCCTCGCGATGCGCATCAGGCACGCATCAACGCCATCGTCAATGCCAACTTCGAAGGCTTCCAAGCCGAAAGTCAGGTGGTCAAAACCTGGCTGGCGTTTTGGTCTTACTCGATGCACGACGCTCAACTGCATCGCTTACAGCGCGTGAACGAACAGCGTCTGCTCTCTCACCTCAAAATTGAACTGAACGCCCTGCTTCCACGCCACCATGTTCAATCGGTGGCCCACGGCATCGCCGCCCTGATCGATGGCATCTGGCTACGCGGCGCACTGAACCCCGACGGGATCAACGCCCAGCAAGCGCGCGTTTTGATCAACGACTACTTAGACATACAACTGGCGCAACATGCGCTGACAACCGACTAGGTCTTCACATGGAACATGCATCACTTTATATCGATGGCGCGTTAACTCACGCGACATCCGGGGAAACCTTTACCTCATACAACCCGGCCACAGGCGAACCGCTCGCTGTATTGGGTCACGCCAGCGCCGCAGACGTCCAGGCAGCGGTGGATTCTGCGCAGCGCGGCTTCGCAATTTGGTCGGCAATGACCGCCGTAGAGCGCAGCCGCATTCTGCTCAAAGCCGTGGCGATTTTGCGCGAACGCAACGACGAACTGGCCCTGCTCGAAGTACTTGATACCGGTAAACCGATTCAAGAGGCAGACTGTGTGGACATCGCCACCGGCGCTGACGTGATTGAATACTTCGCCGGCCTCGCACCCGCGCTGCAAGGCGAGCAACAACCACTCTCCGCCAGCCAGTTTTTCTACACCCGCAAAGAGCCGTTAGGGATTTGCGCTGGCATTGGCGCGTGGAACTACCCGATTCAAATCGCGATGTGGAAATCAGCGCCTGCGCTCGCCGCGGGTAACGCGATGATCTTCAAACCGTCGGAAGAAACGCCGCTCAGCGTGTTGAAACTGGCGGACATCTTTACCGAAGCGGGCATGCCTGCGGGCGTGTTTAACGTCGTGCAGGGCGATGGCCGAGTCGGCCAGATGCTGACCGCGCATCCGGCGATTGCCAAAGTTTCCTTCACGGGCGAAACAGGCACCGGTAAAGCGGTGATGGCAGACAGCGCGCGCAGCCTTAAATCCGTCACCATGGAACTGGGTGGTAAGTCCCCGCTGCTGGTGTTTGAGGATGCCAAGCTCGATCAGGCAGTTTCTGCGGCGATGGTCGCCAACTTCTACACCCAAGGCGAAGTGTGCACGAACGGCACCCGCGTGTATGTGCATGCGCATTTGTACGACGCATTCATCGATCAGCTGAAATCCCGCACCGAACAACTGATCGTGGGCGATCCGCAAGATCCGCGCACTCAAATCGGCGCGCTGATCTCCAACGATCATATGCACAAGGTTTTGGCCGCCATCGACAGCGCCAAAGCGTGCGGTGCCAAGCTGCTGACCGGCGGCTACCAAGTGACAGACAACGGCTTGGCCAATGGCAATTTCGTTGCGCCGACGGTGTTTGTCGACTGCGACGACAACATGGATTTTGTGCAGCAAGAAATCTTTGGCCCAGTGATGGCCGTCATGAAGTTCGATGACGAACAAGAGGTCATTCAACGCGCCAACAACACCCACTACGGCTTGGCCGCTGGCGTTTTCACGCAGAACCTGTCGCGCGCGCACCGTGTCATCCACCAGCTTGAAGCGGGTATTTGCTGGATCAACACCTGGGGTGACTCGCCAGCGCCAATGCCCGTTGGTGGCTACAAGCTCTCGGGCGTGGGACGTGAAAACGGCATCGAAACGCTTAACCATTACACCCAAACCAAAAGTGTATTGGTGGAACTGGATGATTTCGTCGGGCCATATGCGTAAGGAGACAGCATGAAACAACACTTTGACTACATCGTCATCGGTGCGGGTTCCGCTGGCTGCGTGCTGGCCGACCGTTTAACCGAAAGCGGTGAACACTCCGTGCTGCTGCTCGAAGCCGGCGGCAGTGACAAAAGCATCTTCATTCAGATGCCCACCGCGCTCTCATACCCGATGAACAGCGACAAATACGCCTGGCAGTTTGAATCGCTGCCCGAGCCCGGTCTCGATGGCCGCGCCCTGCACTGCCCGCGTGGCAAAGTGTTGGGCGGTAGCTCGTCGATCAACGGCATGGTGTACGTGCGAGGCCACGCGTGTGACTTTGATGAGTGGCAACAACACGGCGCGACAGGCTGGGATTACGCGTCGTGTTTACCGTATTTCAAACGCGCGGAACGCTGGCGCGGCGGCGCGGATGACTACCGTGGTGGCGAGGGTCCACTCGCGACTTGCAACGGCAACGACATGACGCTCAACCCGCTCTATCAAGCCTTCATCGATGCCGGTCAGCAAGCTGGTTACCCCAAAACCGGCGATTACAATGGCTATCAGCAAGAAGGCTTTGGCCCGATGCACATGACCGTCGATAGTGGCGTGCGCGCCTCCACCGCCAATGCGTACTTGCGCCGCGCACTTAAGCGCAGCAACCTGACGCTGCTAAAAGGTGTGTTGACGCGCAAAGTGGTGCTGAAAAACAAACGGGCAATCGGTGTCGAGTTTGAACGCAACGGCCAAATTCAAGTCGCGTTTGCCAATCGTGAAGTGGTCTCCAGCGCAGGCTCGATCGGTTCGCCGCACCTGCTGCAATTGTCCGGTATCGGCCCTCGCGACGTGTTAGAACACGCAGGGATTGACGTGCACCACGAACTGCCCGGTGTGGGCGAAAACTTGCAAGATCATCTGGAAATTTACTTTCAGTATCGTTGCCAACAACCCATCACACTCAACAGTAAGCTGGGGTTGATCAGTAAAGGCATGATCGGTGCCGAATGGATACTGACCAAACGCGGTTTGGGGGCCACCAACCATTTTGAATCGTGCGCGTTTATTCGCTCACGTGCCGGACTCAAGTGGCCTAACCTGCAATACCACTTTTTACCAGCCGCCATGCGCTATGATGGACGCACCGCGTTTGACGGTCACGGGTTTCAAGTTCACGTGGGCCCCAATAAACCGATGAGCCGCGGTCGCGTGTGGCTTCGTTCCAGCGATCCCAAACAAAAACCGGCGATTCTGTTCCGTTACCTGTCCGAACCACAGGACATTCAGGACTGGCGCGATTGTATTCGCCTCACACGTGAAATTCTGGCGCAGCCGGCGCTGGATGATTACCGCGGCGATGAAATTCAGCCTAGTCTTGCGGTCAGCAGCGATGCCGAGATTGATGCGTGGGTGAAGCAAAATGTCGAGAGTGCCTACCACCCGTCGTGCACCTGTAAAATGGGCGCCGATGATGATGACATGGCCGTGCTCGACAGCGCTTGCCGAGTCCGTGGCATTGACGGGCTGCGCGTCGTGGATTCGTCCGTCTTTCCCACCATTCCCAACGGCAACTTAAACGCGCCGACCATCATGGTCGCCGAGCGCGCCGCCGATCTGCTGCTGGGCAAAACGCCTCTGCCCCCCAGCGAAGCCCCCGTTTGGATCGCGCCGCAGTGGCAGACCCAACAACGTCAAACCGCGCCGCAACGCGCGCTGGATGCTCAACCGTCCGTGGCACTGGACACACAATAAGGAAATCCCCATGCGTCACCTCATGACTTTCACCGCAGCCACGCTGCTTTCTCTCAACGCCTATGCCGACAACTGCAACACGGTACGTTTTGCCGATGTGGGTTGGACGGACATCACGGCGACCACCGCCGTCACCACTGAACTGCTGCATGGTTTGGGCTATCAAACCAAAACCGATTTGCTGTCGGTTCCCGTCACCTATTCATCGATGGCCAATGGCGATATTGATGTCTTCCTGGGCAACTGGATGCCAACCATGGAAGGCGACATCGCCAAGTATCGCGATGCCGGCACCGTGGAAACGCTCCGCGCCAACCTCGAAGGCGCCAAATACACGCTGGCCGTTCCTCAATACGTGTATGACGCCGGCGTGCACTCGTTCGCGGATCTCGCCCAGCACGCAGACGCGTTCAAGCACCGCATTTACGGCATCGAACCGGGCAACGATGGCAACCGTCTGATTCAATCCATGATCGATAACAACGCCTTTGATCTCAACACCTTCGATCTGGTTGAGTCGAGCGAAGCTGGCATGGTGTCGCAAGTCAAACGCGCCGTGCGCCGCAAACAGTGGATTGCCTTTTTGGGTTGGGCGCCACACCCCATGAATAGCAATGTCAAAATGGCCTACCTCAGCGGTGGCGATGATTACTTCGGTCCGAACTACGGCGGAGCCAACGTGTATACCAACGTGCGTCAGGGCTACGTTTCGCAGTGTCCGAATGTCGGCCAGTTGCTCAACAACCTCTCTTTCAATCTGGAGATGGAAAATGCATTGATGGAAGCGATCCTCAACCAAGGTCAACAACCATCGAAGGCGGCCAAAGCATGGTTGCGTGAGCACCCGGAAGTATTGTCAAAGTGGCTCAACAAGGTCACCACACTCAATGGCAAACCTGCTGAGCAAGCCATCCACGACTACCTTAACTCCGATATTTAATTCAGCGCCGGTGGAGTCCATCTCCACCGCACTTCAAGGACTTCTCAACTTATGATTAGCGATCACAAAATTCCGTTAGGCCATTGGATGGAAGCCGGGGTCGACTGGCTGACCCTGCATGCGTCCGGCTTTTTCGATGCCATTTCATTTCTGCTCGAAAGCATCATCATGGTGCTGGTCGACGTGTTCAAATGGTTCCCGCCCGCCGTGCCGATTGTCGTCACCGCCGCCCTCGCGTGGTGGCTGCACCGCAGTCTGTCGTTGGTGATTTTTATCATCGCTGCACTGCTGCTGATTCTGAATTTGGGCTACTGGCAGGAAATGCTGGAAACTTTTGTTTTGGTGTTTGCCGCGACAACGATTTCCGTATTAATTGGCGTGCCCCTTGGCATCATGGCGGCGCACCGCCCGTGGATGTACACCGTGATGCGGCCGATCCTCGATTTGATGCAAACCGTACCGACGTTTGTGTACCTGATTCCGACGCTGGTGTTGTTTGGTCTGGGGATCGTTCCGGGGCTGATCTCGACGATTATCTTTGCCATTGCGGCGCCCATTCGTCTGACCTATTTGGGCGTCACACGTGTGCCGGAAGCACTGATCGAGGCTGGTAAAGCGTTCGGGGCCAGCAACATGAAATTGCTGTTTAAGGTCGAGCTGCCGGCGGCGTTACCCAGCATCATGGCAGGCATCACACAATGCATCATGCTGTCACTGTCGATGGTAGTGATTGCCGCGCTAGTCGGCGCCGATGGGTTGGGCAAACCGGTCATTCGCGCGCTCAACACGGTGAACATTTCGCAGGGCTTTGAAGCCGGTCTCGCCATTGTGCTGGTTGCGATTATTCTCGATCGCTTGTGCAAAGCGCCTAACAGCAAGGAGGTGTCATCATGAACGCCATCAGTATTGAAAATCTGGATGTGGTGTTTGGTTCCCATACCGCACCCGCTCTCAACTTACTGGACCAAGGCAAAAGTCGTCAGCAAATCATCGATGAAACGGGCCTCGTGGTAGGCGTGGATAACGTCAGCTTGGATGTTCAACAAGGTGAAATCTGCGTGTTGATGGGCTTGTCGGGTTCCGGCAAATCCAGCCTGTTACGTGCCGTGAATGGCCTGAATCCAATTACGCGTGGCGCCCTGAAAATTCAAGATGGCGATCAGTGCATCGATTTAGCCCACTGCGACGATGCGACCCTGCGTCACCTACGCACTCATAAAGTCTCGATGGTGTTTCAAACGTTCGCCTTGATGCCGTGGCTAAATGTGCTGGATAACGTGGCATTTGGTTTAGAGATGCAAGGGATCAGCAAGAGCGAACGCCGTCAGCGGGCGCGCGAAAAACTGGCCATGGTTGGCTTGTCGGAGTGGGAAACGAAATTCCCTCATGAACTGTCTGGCGGCATGCAACAGCGTGTCGGTCTGGCTCGCGCCTTTGCGATGGACAGTGACATTTTGTTGATGGACGAACCGTTCTCCGCCCTCGACCCGCTGATTCGCAGCCAACTGCAAGATGAGTTGCTGAGCCTGCAAAAACAGCTCAACAAAACCATCATCTTTGTGAGCCATGATTTGGACGAAGCCCTGAAGATTGGCTCACGCATCGCCATCTTAGAATCCGGCAAACTGATTCAGTATGGCAAGCCAGAAGCGATCGTCCTGACGCCTAACACACAATATGTGCAGGACTTCGTGGCTCATACCAACCCACTGAATGTGCTCAAAGGCCGTTCGTTGATGAACAGTTGCGACGACCTGATTCAAGACAACGGTCGCTGGCAGATTTGTCAGCAGTCAGATGTATGGGTGGAACAGCAAGCGCAGCGCTGGGTGGTGTCTGGCGATTCCCCGTTAAAACTGATTGAATGGCATGACGAGATGTCACACCAGCACCTCACCCCGGACACCTTGGTAATGGCCAGCCCAGACATCGACATGCGCGATGCGATTGAAATCCGCTACCACACCGGCAACCCGATTTTGCTGATGGAGGAAAACCAGTTGGTCGGCACGTTAAGCGATCATGATTTCTACCATGCGCTGCTCGGCAAATATCACCAAGTGGATGCGGCTTAAATGAGGTCAATCCAGTGAGCCGCTTGAGTCGTCCTCAATAGAATCGCTGAAAAATGGCATCGATAGAAGAAAGGCGACCATCAGGTCGCCTTTTTGTGTTTCACGTGAAACATGAACATCGTTTAGCCAGAGTAAACGGCATGCCAATCATGCCACACTGCTTCCAACCCTTTGGCTTTCATGGCCTGTTCCACTTGCCAAGCCGGCCGTTCATCGCTGGTCGCGAACTGCTCCAATTCCGCTTTGGGATCGGCATATCCCCCCGGCTGGGTCTTCGATGCCGCCGACATACTGGTGATGCCCAACATGGCCACATTATCGCGAAACGCCGGCGTCTCACGCGTCGACAAAGACAACTCCACTTCCGAGTTCAACAAACGAAACGCACAGATCAGCTGCACCAATTGTTTGTCACTCATCACTGACTTGGGTTGCAACGCCCCTTCACAGGGTCGCAAACGCGGAAACGAAATCGAATAACGTGACTGCCAATACGTCTTCTCCAAATAGTGAAGATGTTCGGCGACGTAGACACAATCGGTACGCCAATCTTCCAGACCAATCAGCGCGCCCAAACCAATTTTATCAATCCCGGCTTTGGCCAATCGGTCAGGCGTGTCGAGACGAAAATTAAAATCCATCTTATTGCCGCGCAAGTGATGCTGCGCATATGTCGATGGATGGTACGTTTCCTGATACACCATCACCGCGTCGAGCCCCAAGGTTTTCAACTCGGCATACTCTTCCAGCTTCAGCGGTTGCACTTCCATTGCCAGATAATGGAACGACTGCTTAATCATCGGCAGCATTTGACGAAAGTAATTCATGCCAACTTTGGTTTCGTGCTCACCGGTGACGAGCAGTACGCTGTCAAACTTCATCTGCTTGATCGCCGCAATCTCCTGCGCCACATCATCTTGAGATAACGTTTTACGCTTGATGCGGTTCTCCATAGAAAAACCGCAATACGTGCAGGCGTTGGCACACAAGTTCGATAAGTAGAGTGGAATGTAAAACGACATGGTATTGCCAAAGCGGCGCCGAGTCGCCTGATAAGACAGTTGCGCCATCTGTTCCAAGTACGCTTCTCCGGCGGGAGAAATCAGGGCTTTGAAATCCTCCACGTCGCGTTTGCTTTTTGCCAGTGCTCGCTCAACGTCAGCCGCGGTTTTGCCGTACACCGACAACTTAATGTCATCCCAATCCAGTTGGTTGAATCGTTGTACAAAGCTCATCGTGAACCATCCAGAAATGCGGTAAATGGACTCGACGCAGCCGCATGCTGATGTTGCGTTGCCAAGCCGGATTCATACGCCAGTCGCCCCGCTTCTACCGCGAGTTTGAAAGCGCGTGCCATCGCAATCGGATCGCTTGCCGTGGCAATGGCGGTATTCACCAGCACGGCGTCGGCCCCCATCTCCATCGCCAGCGCTGCATCCGAAGGTGCACCAATGCCTGCATCGACAATGACCGGCACGTTTGCTTGATCGATGATGATTTCCAGAAAGGTCTTTGAACTCAACCCCTGATTGGTACCAATCGGCGCACCGAGCGGCATGACCGCAGCGCAGCCCACTTCCTCCAACCGTTTACACAGCACCGGATCGGCATGGCAATATGGCAACACGGTAAAGCCATCTTTCACCAACTGTTCAGCCGCTTTCAGCGTTTCAATTGGGTCAGGCATCAGGTATTTCGGATCTGGGTGGATTTCCAGTTTGAGCCACGACGTCCCCAACGCTTCACGCGCTAAATGCGCGGCAAAAACCGCATCACGCGCTGTTTTGGCACCCGAGGTATTGGGTAGTAAATGAATTCCCACCGCAATCAACGGCGCCAGAATGTCATCATCACGTTCGGCCAAGTCAACGCGTTTCAGCGCCATGGTGACCAGTTCAGATTCACTATCACGAATGGCATCGGCCATCACATGACGATTGGCAAATTTGCCTGTCCCGGTTAAAAGCCGGGAGCGAAAAGTTTTATCAGCTATGGTAAACATGGCGTTTAGCCTCCTGCAATCGCCTGAAAGAGAGAAATGTGGTCACCGTCGTTGAGCACCGTTTGGTGCCATAAACCACGCGGAATCACCTGATCATTGATGGCAAACACGCAGCCTTGTACTGGCAGCTCAAGTTGCGTTTGCACGCTCGCCAAGGTGCTGCCAAGTTGGGTGGTGTGCGGTTGCGCGTTGATGTGAATCGTCATAGTCATGACTCGTCCTCGTTGATTGGGGATGCCAGATTGGTGGTTAAATGAGGTTTGGACGGAGACGCGCAGCATATCGAACAATCGGGATCATTCAGCAAGTGCCATTTTTGCCACTGCATGTTCAGTCCATCAAACCGCATCACCTGATGGGATTGGAAATGGTTGAGTTGCAGCAGCCACTGCATCGCCATCAATGCTTGCAGGTTACCGATGGAACCCACCACAGGCCCCATCACACCGAGATCGGTGCAACGTCTCGAGGTGGGAATGACATCATCCGGCACCAAGCAGCGATAACAACCTTGAGGCTGATTGGCAAAATCAAACGCCACCAATTGGCCTTCCCAGCCAATCGCCGAACCGGCGATCAGAGGCTTGCGCGCTGCAAAACACGCTGCGTTGATCGCATGACGTGTCTCTAGGTTGTCACTGCAATCGAGTACGATATCGGCATGCGCAACTTCCAAGTCCAGCACGCTGCCCGCCATTTTGCGCTGCACAGTGCGGACCCGGCAGTCAGGATTGATGCTTGCCAGTGTTTGTGCCAAGGCTGCGACTTTCGGCAGCGTCAACTGCGTCATGCGATATGCCAATTGGCGATGCAAGTTGGACAACTCGACACAATCGTCATCGGCAATCACCAGAGAACCGACCCCAGCAGCCGCCAAATATTGCGCTGCAGCCGTACCTAAACCGCCGCAACCGACGATCAAGATTCGGCCATTGAGGAGCTTGTGTTGACCACATTCACCTACATCAGGCAACGCGACTTGTCGCTGATAGCGAACAAATTGTTCATCCGACAACATGGTTGCGCTCCTTCGTCGATACCAGCGACAGCGCGAGAATATGCTGCAACGTGTGGGTAGCAACAGCCACATCCTTTGCCTCAGTAATGGCTCTCACCACGGCAATACTGGTGACGCCGCACGCCAGAACGTGCTCGGCGTTAAGCGCATCAATCCCGCCTATCGCCACACTGGGCACCCCCGTGGTGTCACCATAAGGCATCGAATCAAGCAGTCGTTGATACAACGCCAAGCGCACCAGCCCCTGCGGTTTGGACGGCATTTGTTTGGTGGTGGTCGGAAAAATATGCCCCAAGGCAATGTAGCTCGGCGCCAATTGGTGAATGCGAAGCAATTCAAAATAACCGTGAGTGGATAAACCCAACCGAAGGTTATTGTCCGATAGCATCTTCAAATCGACCGTCTGCAGATCTTCCTGCCCAAGGTGCACGCCATAAGCGCCATGCTTTACCGCCAGCTGCCAATAGTCATTAATAAACACCTGCGCCCCGAACTCGCGCCCAAGACGAATGGCTTCCATTACCTGCTGTTCCAAATCAGCTTGATGCGAGTCTTTGATGCGCAGTTGAATGGTGGTGATCCCCAGTGGCAATAACTGCGCAATCCAACGGACATCATCCACCACGGGGTACACACCCAATGACGCCGACTTCAGGGTTGGAAACGCAGAAAATTCAGCTTGGGTGCGTGGTTGAGGAAAGTGTCGGTAGTCGCTTGGCCATGTTTCACGTGAAACATTCAATGCTGCTCGACTCAAAACCAACGCATCTTCAATGGGAAAATCGAGACTCAGACACGCCAGCACCCATGCCAAATGACGCCCATAGTCACGAGGTTCCAAGGGGGTGACTTGAAGCAAGGAACGGACTTCATCAGAATGTTGCCAATGGTCGGTCACGTACCCCTGATGCTCGTCGCCAATAAAAATCCAACGGTCATGCATTGCTGTGGACGCACAATCATCAGTCACAGCACCGTAGTGCAACACCCTATCAGCATCTGGCTGAACATGGGGGAACCAATTGCAAGACAAACGGAGAGTCGTGTCGCCAACAAGTTGCAAATCAGGCGTTGGGCTCACGCCCAACTCGATATGTCCAATCGCAAAACCTTGTTGTTCAGCGAGCAATAGCACCCGCTGCACGTCTCCCGTCAGTTCAATACACTGAGATGGGATAAGTAATTTCACGATTTATTCCTCAGTCACCGTCTCGGCAGATGCAACCGCAGGGTGATACAGTTCCGAGCCCGTGGCTAAGAACTCCTCAGACTTCTGGCGCATGCCTTCCAGCGGATCGTCGAAAACTTTCACCTCAACCGATTGTTCACCGGCCATCCTGTCAGCATTGGCGTATGTACGGCGCACTTCCTGCGAGATTTTCATTGAACAGAATTTCGGGCCACACATCGAACAGAAGTGCGCGACCTTTCCTGACTCCTGTGGCAACGTTTCATCGTGGAATGCGCGCGCCGTGACTGGATCCAGCGACAGGTTGAATTGGTCTTCCCAACGGAATTCAAAACGCGCTTTCGATAACGCGTTGTCGCGAATCTGCGCGCCAGGATGCCCTTTGGCCAAATCGGCCGCATGGGCAGCGAGCTTGTAGGTAATCAGACCGGTTTTGACATCTTCTTTATTGGGCAACCCCAAGTGCTCTTTGGGTGTCACGTAACACAACATGGCACAACCAAACCAACCGATCATCGCAGCACCAATGCCCGAGGTGATGTGGTCATAACCCGGCGCGACATCGGTCGTCAGTGGACCCAAGGTGTAAAATGGCGCTTCATGACAATGTTCCAACTGTTCGTCCATATTGGCTTTGATCAGATGCATGGGCACGTGTCCTGGGCCTTCAATCATCACTTGCACGTCGTATTCCCACGCCACTTGAGTCAGCTCGCCCAATGTTCTCAATTCGGCAAACTGCGCTTCATCGTTGGCATCAGCAATCGAACCCGGACGCAGACCATCGCCCAATGACAGCGCCACATCGTACTTAGCACAAATCTCACAGATCTCGCGGAAGTGCGTATAAAGGAAGTTTTCCTGATGATGAGCCAGACACCATTTGGCGATGATCGAGCCACCGCGTGACACAATGCCAGTGACACGCTTCGCGGTCATCGGCACATAACGCAATAGCAAACCGGCATGAATGGTGAAGTAATCCACCCCCTGCTCTGCCTGTTCTAACAACGTATCGCGCATCACTTCCCAAGTCAGGTTCTCTGCAATACCGTTCACTTTTTCCAACGCTTGATACATCGGCACGGTCCCAATCGGTACCGGACTATTGCGTAGAATCCATTCTCGTGTTTCGTGAATATTCCGTCCGGTCGACAGATCCATCACGGTATCACCGCCCCAACGGGTGGCCCACACCAGTTTTTCAACTTCTTCTTCAATCGACGAACTCACGGAGGAGTTACCAATGTTCGCATTGACCTTCACGAGGAAATTGCGGCCAATAATCATCGGTTCCGATTCGGGGTGGTTGATGTTACATGGAATGATGGCACGGCCTTCCGCCACTTCCTGACAAACAAATTCAGGGGTGATTGCTTTAGGCAAATGAGCACCAAAGTGTTGCCCCGGATGTTGGCGGTTTAACTGCTCATCTTGATAGTGGTGGCGCCCCATATTTTCACGCAGCGCAATGTATTCCATTTCCGGTGTAATGATCCCCTGACGGGCGTAATGCAGCTGCGTCACACGACGACCAGCTTTCGCACGGCGAATTACAGGAAGGTTGCCATAACGCAATTCATCCAGAGTCTGGTCGGCGAGGCGTTCACGCGCGTACGCTGAACTCATGCCCTCGAGAACTTCGGTATCCTCGCGCTCCATAACCCAGTGTTCACGCAGTTTGGGCAACCCCTGATAGAGATCGATAGTGTAATTTGGGTCGGTGTATACACCTGAAGTATCGTACACACACACCGCTTCGTTCGGTTCATAGACGGGTGCGTCTTTCGTACCACCGATCAAGCTGTCGGCGAGCGAAATTTCGCGCATTGGTACGCGGATATCGTCACGCGACCCAGTCAGATAGGTTTTCTTTGAATTGGGGTACGGCTGTACCGAGAGGGTTTCAATAAACTGTTTGGCTTCCAGTCTCGCTTGTTTGCGACTCGACATAGCATTTTCCTTGATGAGGATTTTAGGGATAAATGCTTGGCGGAAAGATGCGACAAGAGGTGATCAGACAGATCTGGAACTGAAGATACGACGATCCACAGATCGCCAGAGATTGTCTTCTCTTGTTCCCTTCGCAGGTTCTAACCTGATCAGGTTCAACGGATCCCGAATAAACGGTCTCAGCCTTATGGCACTCCGACAAGTGAAATCATTATAGAGCAGTGATATTGCTAAACAAGCAGAAAAGTAGAGTTTTTAATCAACCACGGACCAACCACTGGTACGCAACCCAAGCGGCCGAGATACTCAGCAACACGTTGAGCAGCACGTTTAAACCCATTTTAAAAAACGCACCTTGTTGCATAAGTAGCACGTTATCCATCGAAAAGGTGGAAAATGTGGTCAATGCGCCCAAAAAGCCCAACCCGATGATCTGACGCCAAGGGTATGGCGCTAACCATTCATTTTCAAAAGATGCAATGAGCAACCCCATAATGAACGAACCGACGATGTTAACGGTTAACGTGCCGTAGGGGAAATTGCGCCCAAAGAGTGTCACACACCATTCCGAAACCAAATAACGCGAACAAGCACCCACAGCACCACCGATGGCAATCAAACCTAAAATTGCAAATTGTCCCATGTGCCCTCCAAATGTATTGCCATCATTGTACTGGTTCATTGATGAAAAATGAGCCAGTACGGGTAAAAAAATAGTTTTCAATAACAGCACTAGATAGCCAAAGTGCGAAGAAATACAAAAGTTACAGGAGTCACTTATTTAAGCAACTTCGATAAAACCCATCAATCCGGTTTTCATATGCTCGATCACGTGGCAGTGATACATCCATCGTCCAGGGTTGTCGGCAACAAACGCTGCCTTGGCACTGCCATTTTTGCCTAGCAGTACGGTATCGGTATGAAACGGTTTTTCCAGAACTTGACCATCAAGCTCCAACACTGTAAACGTGTGACCATGTAGGTGAATAGGATGATGGTACTGCGTGACATTGCGTAAATTGAAAATATAGGTTTTTCCCAATTCCAGTTTTGCCAAGGGTTCAGGAATGTGGTCGGCACTCATCCCTTCCCACGCACGTTTATTCACCAACCAGAAATTGGGCACAGCGTGACCACGCTTATCCGCAGGTGTCACTGCACCTTCCCATTCAAATACAAAATCGATTTCTTGCGCTTGATACAGCTTTACAGGGGCGATCGGATTCAATGGTAATCGAGGGATGGATTTCCCATTGGCCAGCCAAGACTCCTCACAGAGGAACTCACACAACGGAAAAGCGAACTTCCCTTTCATTTGCCGAACATAAACCGTTTCACCCGCTTTGGGCGCGATAAAGGCAATGTCTAAACGCATGCCAGGGCCAATTTTATGTTGCGTTAGCAGATATGGCGTTTCGACCGGGTTGCCATCAATCGCAATGATCCACGCCTCTGCACCTTCGACAGCGATTGGATAAGTGATCGTGTTATCCACGTTGGCAATACGAGCTCTCACCGTCGCATTCTGTTTAATCGTGTATTGCGGATTGTGTTTACCGTTCACAGTCCCCCACTCGCCGGGCGTTCCCATCCGCGCACTGTAGCGTGGGATCATTAAATCTTTCCACTGACCTTTTTTGTCCAAATGCCAATGTTTCAGCATGAGTGGGTATTCATGATCAAAGGCCACAGGTTCGGCCTCATCAACAATGATCAAGCCCACTAAGCCCATCCCGAGCTGTTTGACACTATTCATGTGTGGGTGGTACCAAAACGTACCCGCATCCGGCGGTGTAAACTCATAGGTAAACGTCTCACCGGGTAGAATGGGAGGCTGACTCAGAAAAGGCACCCCATCCATGGCGATGGGAATGCGTAGACCGTGCCAATGTATAGTCGTCGGTTCATCCAACTTGTTGGTAAAGTGGATCGTCACCTTCTGTCCTTGGCGACAACGAATGATAGGAGCTGGGATGGAACCGTTGAACCCGAGAACGGGTGTCGAATAATCTGGTACTAACGTGGCGTTCGCCGGTTCAGCGGTCAGTTGATAAACATATTCGTCCGGGCTTGAGACCAATCGAATCAAAGAACACGCTGGTAATGCAGCGGTGAGACCGAAAGCTGACCCAATTTTTAAAAAGTGACGACGCGAGATATCCATAACCAGTCCTAATAACAATGTTTAATGGATTGGTAATAAAACTGATTCGCAACAAAATGTAAATGATGAGCCGTTGAAATCTGAAAGAAAAACCGAGCAAATTCGGATTCACAGCGAGATTTCAGAGTAAAGAGTAACACCAAGGAGTCAATCGATACAGGAACTGATGAATGGCTGGATTACAAAAAACGACTGAGCTGACGTAGTCCAATGCCAGTTGTTTCAAAAGCCACAAACAACAAAGCCCCAGCTTTCGCTGAGGCTTTGTAATAATGGCAGGGGTGGAGAGATTCGAACTCCCAACACGCGGATTTGGAATCCGCTGCTCTGCCAATTGGAGCTACACCCCTAAATTTGGTCTTCCAGATTGAAGAAAACCCCAGCATTTCTGCTGAGGTCTTAAATAAGTGGCGGAGCGGACGGGACTCGAACCCGCGACCCCCGGCGTGACAGGCCGGTATTCTAACCAACTGAACTACCGCTCCGCACTGGTTAGACTCAAGAGTCTAAATTTAAAGCCTGGCGATGTTCTACTCTCACATGGGGAGACCCCACACTACCATCGACGCTGTTTCGTTTCACTTCTGAGTTCGGAATGGAGTCAGGTGGGTCCAAAACGCTATGGTCGCCAAGCAAATTCTTAAAATTCGGAAAGCTGTTTTCGTTCTCTCAACACATTCTTATGCGCTTAGCTTTGAGTCCACTACAAAACCCCTTGGGTGTTGTATGGTTAAGCCTCACGGGCAATTAGTACAGGTTAGCTCAACGCCTCACAACGCTTACACACCCTGCCTATCAACGTTCTAGTCTCGAACAACCCTTTAGGACAGTTAAACTGTCAGGGAAGACTCATCTCAGGGCTCGCTTCCCGCTTAGATGCTTTCAGCGGTTATCGATTCCGAACTTAGCTACCGGGCAATGCGTCTGGCGACACAACCCGAACACCAGAGGTTCGTCCACTCCGGTCCTCTCGTACTAGGAGCAGCCCCCTTCAATCTTCCAACGCCCACGGCAGATAGGGACCGAACTGTCTCACGACGTTCTAAACCCAGCTCGCGTACCACTTTAAATGGCGAACAGCCATACCCTTGGGACCGACTTCAGCCCCAGGATGTGATGAGCCGACATCGAGGTGCCAAACACCGCCGTCGATATGAACTCTTGGGCGGTATCAGCCTGTTATCCCCGGAGTACCTTTTATCCGTTGAGCGATGGCCCTTCCATTCAGAACCACCGGATCACTATGACCTGCTTTCGCACCTGCTCGAACCGTCATTCTCGCAGTTAAGCGGGCTTATGCCATTGCACTAACCTCACGATGTCCAACCGTGATTAGCCCACCTTCGTGCTCCTCCGTTACTCTTTGGGAGGAGACCGCCCCAGTCAAACTACCCACCAGGCACTGTCCTCAACCCGGATAACGGGTCTAAGTTAGAACATCAAACATACAAGGGTGGTATTTCAAGGTCGGCTCCAACGCAACTGGCGTCACGTCTTCAAAGCCTCCCACCTATCCTACACATGTAGGTTCAATGTTCAGTGCCAAGCTGTAGTAAAGGTTCACGGGGTCTTTCCGTCTAGCCGCGGGTACACTGCATCTTCACAGCGATTTCAATTTCACTGAGTCTCGGGTGGAGACAGCGTGGCCATCATTACGCCATTCGTGCAGGTCGGAACTTACCCGACAAGGAATTTCGCTACCTTAGGACCGTTATAGTTACGGCCGCCGTTTACCGGGGCTTCGATCAAGAGCTTCGACCGAAGTCTAACCCCATCAATTAACCTTCCGGCACCGGGCAGGCGTCACACCGTATACGTCATCTTACGATTTTGCACAGTGCTGTGTTTTTAATAAACAGTTGCAGCCACCTGGTATCTGCGACTCTCATCAGCTCCATCCGCGAGGGACTTCACCATCAAGAGCGTACCTTCTCCCGAAGTTACGGTACCATTTTGCCTAGTTCCTTCACCCGAGTTCTCTCAAGCGCCTTGGTATTCTCTACCCGACCACCTGTGTCGGTTTGGGGTACGATTCCTTACAATCTGAAGCTTAGAGGCTTTTCCTGGAAGCATGGCATCAATGACTTCACATCCGTAGATGCTCGACGTCGTGTCTCAGCCTTAGAGAGAGCCGGATTTACCTAACTCTCAAGCCTACGCACTTGAACCTGGACAACCGTCGCCAGGCCCACCTAGCCTTCTCCGTCCCCCCATCGCAATTGTAAGAAGTACGGGAATATTAACCCGTTTCCCATCGACTACGCTTTTCAGCCTCGCCTTAGGGGTCGACTTACCCTGCCCCGATTAACGTTGGACAGGAACCCTTGGTCTTCCGGCGGGGAGGTTTTTCACCCCCCTTGTCGTTACTCATGTCAGCATTCGCACTTCTGATACCTCCAGCATGCTTTACAACACACCTTCAACGGCTTACAGAACGCTCCCCTACCCAATACGATAAATCGCATTGCCGCAGCTTCGGTTTACAGCTTAGCCCCGTTACATCTTCCGCGCAGGCCGACTCGACTAGTGAGCTATTACGCTTTCTTTAAATGATGGCTGCTTCTAAGCCAACATCCTAGCTGTCTGAGCCTTCCCACATCGTTTCCCACTTAGCTGTAATTTGGGACCTTAGCTGGCGGTCTGGGTTGTTTCCCTCTCCACGACGGACGTTAGCACCCGCCGTGTGTCTCCCGGATATTACTTACTGGTATTCGGAGTTTGCAAAGGGTTGGTAAGTCGGGATGACCCCCTAGCCTTAACAGTGCTCTACCCCCAGTAGTATTCGTCCGAGGCGCTACCTAAATAGCTTTCGGGGAGAACCAGCTATCTCCGAGTTTGATTGGCCTTTCACCCCTAGCCACAAGTCATCCGCTAATTTTTCAACATTAGTCGGTTCGGTCCTCCAGTTGATGTTACTCAACCTTCAACCTGCCCATGGCTAGATCACCCGGTTTCGGGTCTATATCCAGAGACTGAACGCCCAGTTAAGACTCGGTTTCCCTACGGCTCCCCTATATGGTTAACCTTGCCACTGAATATAAGTCGCTGACCCATTATACAAAAGGTACGCAGTCACCCCACAAAGGAGGCTCCTACTGCTTGTACGTACACGGTTTCAGGTTCTATTTCACTCCCCTCACAGGGGTTCTTTTCGCCTTTCCCTCACGGTACTGGTTCACTATCGGTCAGTCAGGAGTATTTAGCCTTGGAGGATGGTCCCCCCATATTCAGACAGGATAACACGTGTCCCGCCCTACTCGATTTCACTGAACATGCGCTGTCGGCTACGGGGCTATCACCCTGTTTCGCGGTCCTTTCCAGAACCTTCACCTGACGCATGTAAAGCTTAAGGGCTAATCCAATTTCGCTCGCCGCTACTATCGGAATCTCGGTTGATTTCTTCTCCTCGGGGTACTTAGATGTTTCAGTTCCCCCGGTTCGCCCTGTTAACCTATGTATTCAGTTAACAGTAACTGCTTATGCAGTTGGGTTTCCCCATTCGGAAATCTCAGACTCAAGTGGCTGTTACTGCCTAATCTGAGCTTATCGCAAGTTACTACGTCCTTCATCGCCTCTGACTGCCAAGGCATCCACCGTGTACGCTTAGTCACTTAACCATACAACCCGAAGGAGTTTCGGATTGTTGTTAAACAACCTAGGTGTCACACATTTAATTTACATGAGTGTGTGACTGATTTTGCCGGACTCAATTTGAAGACTTACTGAATCAGTAAGCTTCGATACCAAGCACACTTGAATGTGTTTGTTGGTGTATTCCGTTAAGGAATACATTGAGAACTTTACAAACAACAATAAATTGTTGTTTTGTCAGCTTTCCAAATTGTTAAAGAGCAAGATTTAACTTTCTATTTAAAGAAAGAAACCATGTTTAAGAACACTTAAGCAAATGTGCTTAAAGATGGTGGAGCTAAGCAGGATCGAACTGCTGACCTCCTGCGTGCAAGGCAGGCGCTCTCCCAGCTGAGCTATAGCCCCATCAGGTGTTGATACTGTGTGCCAATCCTCTGGGAGGAAGATTGGTGGGTCTGAGTGGACTCGAACCACCGACCTCTCGCTTATCAGGCGAACGCTCTAACCACCTGAGCTACAGACCCAGTATCGTCTCTAAAACGTATAAACCATCAATCTGTGTGAACACTCATCGCAATAATCATTCGTATAAGGAGGTGATCCAGCGCCAGGTTCCCCTAGCGCTACCTTGTTACGACTTCACCCCAGTCATGAACCACAAAGTGGCAAGCGTCCTCCCGAAGGTTAAACTACCTGCTTCTTTTGCAGCCCACTCCCATGGTGTGACGGGCGGTGTGTACAAGGCCCGGGAACGTATTCACCGTGGCATTCTGATCCACGATTACTAGCGATTCCGACTTCATGGAGTCGAGTTGCAGACTCCAATCCGGACTACGACGCACTTTTTGGGATTCGCTCACTTTCGCAAGTTGGCTGCCCTCTGTATGCGCCATTGTAGCACGTGTGTAGCCCTACTCGTAAGGGCCATGATGACTTGACGTCGTCCCCACCTTCCTCCGGTTTATCACCGGCAGTCTCCCTGGAGTTCCCGACATTACTCGCTGGCAAACAAGGATAAGGGTTGCGCTCGTTGCGGGACTTAACCCAACATTTCACAACACGAGCTGACGACAGCCATGCAGCACCTGTCTCAGAGTTCCCGAAGGCACCAAAGCATCTCTGCTAAGTTCTCTGGATGTCAAGAGTAGGTAAGGTTCTTCGCGTTGCATCGAATTAAACCACATGCTCCACCGCTTGTGCGGGCCCCCGTCAATTCATTTGAGTTTTAATCTTGCGACCGTACTCCCCAGGCGGTCTACTTAACGCGTTAGCTCCGAAAGCCACGGCTCAAGGCCACAACCTCCAAGTAGACATCGTTTACGGCGTGGACTACCAGGGTATCTAATCCTGTTTGCTCCCCACGCTTTCGCATCTGAGTGTCAGTATCTGTCCAGGGGGCCGCCTTCGCCACCGGTATTCCTTCAGATCTCTACGCATTTCACCGCTACACCTGAAATTCTACCCCCCTCTACAGTACTCTAGCCTGCCAGTTTCAAATGCAATTCCGAGGTTGAGCCCCGGGCTTTCACATCTGACTTAACAAACCACCTGCATGCGCTTTACGCCCAGTAATTCCGATTAACGCTCGCACCCTCCGTATTACCGCGGCTGCTGGCACGGAGTTAGCCGGTGCTTCTTCTGCAGCTAACGTCAAAGAATACCGCTATTAACGATACCCCCTTCCTCACTGCTGAAAGTACTTTACAACCCGAAGGCCTTCTTCATACACGCGGCATGGCTGCATCAGGCTTGCGCCCATTGTGCAATATTCCCCACTGCTGCCTCCCGTAGGAGTCTGGACCGTGTCTCAGTTCCAGTGTGGCTGATCATCCTCTCAGACCAGCTAGGGATCGTCGCCTTGGTGAGCCCTTACCTCACCAACTAGCTAATCCCACCTGGGCATATCCTGACGCGAGAGGCCCGAAGGTCCCCCTCTTTGAGCCGAAGCTATCATGCGGTATTAGCCATCGTTTCCAATGGTTATCCCCCACATCAGGGCAATTTCCCAGGCATTACTCACCCGTCCGCCGCTCGCCGCCCAACAAATCCCCCGAAGGTTCAATGTTGTCGCTGCCGCTCGACTTGCATGTGTTAGGCCTGCCGCCAGCGTTCAATCTGAGCCATGATCAAACTCTTCAATTTAAGATTTTGTGGCTCAATGAATACTGACTTCAAATTACCTTAGTAATTCAAAGCTATTATCGTTCCAACAGAACGATAATGAATTGACTGTGCCGATACCGAAGTATCGATTGGTCACTCAGTTCATTGATACCTAAGTTGATTCTTTAGAATCATCTTCGATTATCATCAACGAGTGCCCACACAGATTGATAGGTTTATATTGTTAAAGAGCTTTGCTTTCAGTGCGTTAGCACTTAGGCAGGACGCGTATATTACGCTTCACACCGTGAAAGTCAACATAAAACTCTAAGTTTTTTAGAGCTCTATGGTGACTTGCTTAAAGTTTAAGCAAGTGCAAATTAAAGCCTGGCGATGTTCTACTCTCACATGGGGAGACCCCACACTACCATCGACGCTGTTTCGTTTCACTTCTGAGTTCGGAATGGAATCAGGTGGGTCCAAAACGCTATGGTCGCCAAGCAAATTCTTAAAATTCGGAAAGCTGTTTTCTATTCTCTCAACACATTCTTATGCGCTTAGCTTTGAGTCCAGTACAAAACCCCTTGGGTGTTGTATGGTTAAGCCTCACGGGCAATTAGTACAGGTTAGCTCAACGCCTCACAACGCTTACACACCCTGCCTATCAACGTTCTAGTCTCGAACAACCCTTTAGGACAGTTAAACTGTCAGGGAAGACTCATCTCAGGGCTCGCTTCCCGCTTAGATGCTTTCAGCGGTTATCGATTCCGAACTTAGCTACCGGGCAATGCGTCTGGCGACACAACCCGAACACCAGAGGTTCGTCCACTCCGGTCCTCTCGTACTAGGAGCAGCCCCCTTCAATCTTCCAACGCCCACGGCAGATAGGGACCGAACTGTCTCACGACGTTCTAAACCCAGCTCGCGTACCACTTTAAATGGCGAACAGCCATACCCTTGGGACCGACTTCAGCCCCAGGATGTGATGAGCCGACATCGAGGTGCCAAACACCGCCGTCGATATGAACTCTTGGGCGGTATCAGCCTGTTATCCCCGGAGTACCTTTTATCCGTTGAGCGATGGCCCTTCCATTCAGAACCACCGGATCACTATGACCTGCTTTCGCACCTGCTCGAACCGTCATTCTCGCAGTTAAGCGGGCTTATGCCATTGCACTAACCTCACGATGTCCAACCGTGATTAGCCCACCTTCGTGCTCCTCCGTTACTCTTTGGGAGGAGACCGCCCCAGTCAAACTACCCACCAGGCACTGTCCTCAACCCGGATAACGGGTCTAAGTTAGAACATCAAACATACAAGGGTGGTATTTCAAGGTCGGCTCCAACGCAACTGGCGTCACGTCTTCAAAGCCTCCCACCTATCCTACACATGTAGGTTCAATGTTCAGTGCCAAGCTGTAGTAAAGGTTCACGGGGTCTTTCCGTCTAGCCGCGGGTACACTGCATCTTCACAGCGATTTCAATTTCACTGAGTCTCGGGTGGAGACAGCGTGGCCATCATTACGCCATTCGTGCAGGTCGGAACTTACCCGACAAGGAATTTCGCTACCTTAGGACCGTTATAGTTACGGCCGCCGTTTACCGGGGCTTCGATCAAGAGCTTCGACCGAAGTCTAACCCCATCAATTAACCTTCCGGCACCGGGCAGGCGTCACACCGTATACGTCATCTTACGATTTTGCACAGTGCTGTGTTTTTAATAAACAGTTGCAGCCACCTGGTATCTGCGACTCTCATCAGCTCCATCCGCGAGGGACTTCACCATCAAGAGCGTACCTTCTCCCGAAGTTACGGTACCATTTTGCCTAGTTCCTTCACCCGAGTTCTCTCAAGCGCCTTGGTATTCTCTACCCGACCACCTGTGTCGGTTTGGGGTACGATTCCTTACAATCTGAAGCTTAGAGGCTTTTCCTGGAAGCATGGCATCAATGACTTCACATCCGTAGATGCTCGACGTCGTGTCTCAGCCTTAAAGAGAGCCGGATTTACCTAACTCTCAAGCCTACGCACTTGAACCTGGACAACCGTCGCCAGGCCCACCTAGCCTTCTCCGTCCCCCCATCGCAATTGTAAGAAGTACGGGAATATTAACCCGTTTCCCATCGACTACGCTTTTCAGCCTCGCCTTAGGGGTCGACTTACCCTGCCCCGATTAACGTTGGACAGGAACCCTTGGTCTTCCGGCGGGGAGGTTTTTCACCCCCCTTGTCGTTACTCATGTCAGCATTCGCACTTCTGATACCTCCAGCATGCTTTACAACACACCTTCAACGGCTTACAGAACGCTCCCCTACCCAATACGATAAATCGCATTGCCGCAGCTTCGGTTTACAGCTTAGCCCCGTTACATCTTCCGCGCAGGCCGACTCGACTAGTGAGCTATTACGCTTTCTTTAAATGATGGCTGCTTCTAAGCCAACATCCTAGCTGTCTGAGCCTTCCCACATCGTTTCCCACTTAGCTGTAATTTGGGACCTTAGCTGGCGGTCTGGGTTGTTTCCCTCTCCACGACGGACGTTAGCACCCGCCGTGTGTCTCCCGGATATTACTTACTGGTATTCGGAGTTTGCAAAGGGTTGGTAAGTCGGGATGACCCCCTAGCCTTAACAGTGCTCTACCCCCAGTAGTATTCGTCCGAGGCGCTACCTAAATAGCTTTCGGGGAGAACCAGCTATCTCCGAGTTTGATTGGCCTTTCACCCCTAGCCACAAGTCATCCGCTAATTTTTCAACATTAGTCGGTTCGGTCCTCCAGTTGATGTTACTCAACCTTCAACCTGCCCATGGCTAGATCACCCGGTTTCGGGTCTATATCCAGAGACTGAACGCCCAGTTAAGACTCGGTTTCCCTACGGCTCCCCTATATGGTTAACCTTGCCACTGAATATAAGTCGCTGACCCATTATACAAAAGGTACGCAGTCACCCCACAAAGGAGGCTCCTACTGCTTGTACGTACACGGTTTCAGGTTCTATTTCACTCCCCTCACAGGGGTTCTTTTCGCCTTTCCCTCACGGTACTGGTTCACTATCGGTCAGTCAGGAGTATTTAGCCTTGGAGGATGGTCCCCCCATATTCAGACAGGATAACACGTGTCCCGCCCTACTCGATTTCACTGAACATGCGCTGTCGGCTACGGGGCTATCACCCTGTTTCGCGGTCCTTTCCAGAACCTTCACCTGACGCATGTAAAGCTTAAGGGCTAATCCAATTTCGCTCGCCGCTACTATCGGAATCTCGGTTGATTTCTTCTCCTCGGGGTACTTAGATGTTTCAGTTCCCCCGGTTCGCCCTGTTAACCTATGTATTCAGTTAACAGTAACTGCTTATGCAGTTGGGTTTCCCCATTCGGAAATCTCAGACTCAAGTGGCTGTTACTGCCTAATCTGAGCTTATCGCAAGTTACTACGTCCTTCATCGCCTCTGACTGCCAAGGCATCCACCGTGTACGCTTAGTCACTTAACCATACAACCCGAAGGAGTTTCGGGTTGTTGTTAAACAACCTAGGTGTCACACATTTAATTTACATGAGTGTGTGACTGATTTTGCCGGACTCAATTTGAAGACTTACTGAATCAGTAAGCTTCGATACCAAGCACACTTGAATGTGTTTGTTGGTGTATTCCATTAAGGAATACATTGAGAACTTTACAAACAACAATAAATTGTTGTTTTGTCAGCTTTCCAAATTGTTAAAGAGCAATGCCACTTTCTATCGAAAATAACACTTTCTAAGGATCCTCAGCGTCAGAAATCCGAACCACACCCGTTTTACTGAAGTGGTTTGGCTATCCTATCCAAAAATACTTAGAGAGTGGTGGGCGATACCGGGTTCGAACCAGTGACCCCCTGCTTGTAAGGCAGGTGCTCTCCCAACTGAGCTAATCGCCCACATTATTTGATTTCCTGTGGCAGGAAATGGTGGGTCGTGCAGGATTCGAACCTGCGACCAATTGATTAAAAGTCAACTGCTCTACCAACTGAGCTAACGACCCGTGGTATCCCGTAGGGGAGTCGAACCCCTGTTACCGCCGTGAAAGGGCGGTGTCCTAGGCCTCTAGACGAACGGGACACTAAGATACTCTTCACATCTAAACCGTATCAATCTGTGTGAACACTCATCGCAATAATCATTCGTATAAGGAGGTGATCCAGCGCCAGGTTCCCCTAGCGCTACCTTGTTACGACTTCACCCCAGTCATGAACCACAAAGTGGCAAGCGTCCTCCCGAAGGTTAAACTACCTGCTTCTTTTGCAGCCCACTCCCATGGTGTGACGGGCGGTGTGTACAAGGCCCGGGAACGTATTCACCGTGGCATTCTGATCCACGATTACTAGCGATTCCGACTTCATGGAGTCGAGTTGCAGACTCCAATCCGGACTACGACGCACTTTTTGGGATTCGCTCACTTTCGCAAGTTGGCTGCCCTCTGTATGCGCCATTGTAGCACGTGTGTAGCCCTACTCGTAAGGGCCATGATGACTTGACGTCGTCCCCACCTTCCTCCGGTTTATCACCGGCAGTCTCCCTGGAGTTCCCGACATTACTCGCTGGCAAACAAGGATAAGGGTTGCGCTCGTTGCGGGACTTAACCCAACATTTCACAACACGAGCTGACGACAGCCATGCAGCACCTGTCTCAGAGTTCCCGAAGGCACCAAAGCATCTCTGCTAAGTTCTCTGGATGTCAAGAGTAGGTAAGGTTCTTCGCGTTGCATCGAATTAAACCACATGCTCCACCGCTTGTGCGGGCCCCCGTCAATTCATTTGAGTTTTAATCTTGCGACCGTACTCCCCAGGCGGTCTACTTAACGCGTTAGCTCCGAAAGCCACGGCTCAAGGCCACAACCTCCAAGTAGACATCGTTTACGGCGTGGACTACCAGGGTATCTAATCCTGTTTGCTCCCCACGCTTTCGCATCTGAGTGTCAGTATCTGTCCAGGGGGCCGCCTTCGCCACCGGTATTCCTTCAGATCTCTACGCATTTCACCGCTACACCTGAAATTCTACCCCCCTCTACAGTACTCTAGCCTGCCAGTTTCAAATGCAATTCCGAGGTTGAGCCCCGGGCTTTCACATCTGACTTAACAAACCACCTGCATGCGCTTTACGCCCAGTAATTCCGATTAACGCTCGCACCCTCCGTATTACCGCGGCTGCTGGCACGGAGTTAGCCGGTGCTTCTTCTGCAGCTAACGTCAAAGAGTGCCGCTATTAACGACACCCCCTTCCTCACTGCTGAAAGTACTTTACAACCCGAAGGCCTTCTTCATACACGCGGCATGGCTGCATCAGGCTTGCGCCCATTGTGCAATATTCCCCACTGCTGCCTCCCGTAGGAGTCTGGACCGTGTCTCAGTTCCAGTGTGGCTGATCATCCTCTCAGACCAGCTAGGGATCGTCGCCTTGGTGAGCCCTTACCTCACCAACTAGCTAATCCCACCTGGGCATATCCTGACGCGAGAGGCCCGAAGGTCCCCCTCTTTGAGCCGAAGCTATCATGCGGTATTAGCCATCGTTTCCAATGGTTATCCCCCACATCAGGGCAATTTCCCAGGCATTACTCACCCGTCCGCCGCTCGCCGCCCAACAAATCCCCCGAAGGTTCAATGTTGTCGCTGCCGCTCGACTTGCATGTGTTAGGCCTGCCGCCAGCGTTCAATCTGAGCCATGATCAAACTCTTCAATTTAAGATTTTGTGGCTCAATGAATACTGACTTCAAATTACCTTAGTAATTCAAAGCTATTATCGTTCCAACAGAACGATAATGAATTGACTGTGCCGATACCGAAGTATCGATTGGTCACTCAGTTCATTGATACCTAAGTTGATTCTTTAGAATCATCTTCGATTATCATCAACGAGTGCCCACACAGATTGATAGGTTTATATTGTTAAAGAGCTTTGCTTTTTCGAAGCTTTCTTCTCAAAGCGGACGGCCATTTTAGCGAGTTAAGTTTTAGTGTCAACCACTTTTTTCAAAACTTTTTTCATCACATTTGATGAAGCTAAATGACCTGCTAATCAAGGACTTTTCTAACGAACCGTTCCCGTGTCAGCGAGGCGGCATTATAGGGAGACCTCGATTTTTGGCAATAGTTTTTTTGCCTAATTTTATGCATTTTTTATCGTTCGACTAAAAAAGAGTCAAAAGGCCACAAATCTGCTGGTTTTCTTTACATCTTTTTAAATTTTAGCGCGAATTGACTCACTTTTTCCCAATTGGTGTACTCCACTTCTTTGGTGGTGTCCGTTTCGCCCCCAGTCATGCTCATGATGAAACGAATCATCATTTTGTCGAAGAAACGGTATCTTGGGTAATACAGCGCCCCTGCAAACACGCCAATCAGTGCAGGCTGCCAAGGTGACTTTTTCAGAAAGGTTTGGATATAGACACTGCCTTCCGGCGTATCTTTACCTTGTTCTTCTTTACGTGCCGTCAGATTCACACAGAAGAAAGCGGCTTTACTTTGCGTCAGTTGCGTTAAATGGCGTGTGATGAAGTAATAGAGCTTTTTGTTTAGGTGACCGTAACGAATAGACGCCCCAATCAAAACTTTGTCGTACGCAGCGAAATCCACGCGCTCACATTCGTGCAGATTCTGAATGTCACACTCATACTCGCTCAGCTGCGCTGCGATGGCGCGAATGATTTTTTGGGTTTGCCCTTCTCGGCTGGAATACAACAATAATGCTTTCACAACTTCTTCCTTAGCTACGCCAGAACGTTGGCGTCAGCAATATTAATAACGTGAAGATCTCTAAGCGCCCAAACAACATCGACACCACCAGAATCCATTTGGCCGTATCGTTGACGTTGGCAAAGTGCATTGAGACTTCACCCAAACCGGGACCAAGGTTATTTAGCGTCGCAGCGACTGCGGCAAATGCGCTCAATTCATCCATCCCCGTCGCAATGAGTGCCAACATACACACCACAAATACCAATGCGTAGGCGGAGAAGAACCCCCACACCGCATCCACGACGCGTTGTGGCAGCGCACTATCGCCAATCTTGATGTGATAAATCGCGCGCGGGTGCACCAAGCGCTTCATTTCACGTGCGCCTTGCAGGGTCAGTAGGAACACACGAATGACTTTCATCCCGCCTCCCGTCGATCCGGCACAGCCACCAATAAAAGAAGAGAACAACAGTAGCACGGGTAGAAATAGTGGCCAGTCCGCAAATCCTGTGGTGGTAAACCCTGCTGTGGTTGAAATCGACACGGTTTGGAACAACGCTTGGTCAAAGGCATCGTAAAGCGAATCGTAGGAGTGATGCTTGAGTAACATCAAAAAGCAGATGGCAAACAAAATCGCTTGAATCACCACAAAGGCGCGAAACTCTGGATCTTTCCAGTAGTACTTTGGATGCACCCCCCCCGTCGCAAAAGCAGCGTAGTGCAACGTGAAGTTACACGCGGAGATCAGCAAGAACACCACCGTAATCATGTTGATGGCATAACTGTCAAAATAACCAATGCTGGCATCGTGCGTGGAGAAGCCACCAATCGCAATGGTCGAGAAGCTGTGACAAATCGCATCAAACAGCGTCATTCCCGCCATCCAGAACGAGCCCGCACAAGCGATGGTTAAACTTAAATAGATGTACCACAACGCTTTGGCGGTTTCTGCGATCCGCGGCGTCACTTTATTATCTTTCACCGGGCCGGGGATTTCGGCGCGATACAACTGCATTCCCCCGATCCCCAGTACGGGTAAAATAGCCACGGCCAAGACGATGATCCCCATCCCGCCGAACCATTGCAAGAACTGACGATAAAACAGTATTGCCTTGGGAAGGTTATCCAAGCCGACGATCACCGTCGCGCCGGTGGTGGTCAATGCCGAGAAGGATTCAAAAAAAGCATCGGTGACCGAAACATTGGGATTGTCGGCCAGCAGAAATGGCAGTGAGCCAGCGCTACCGATAACCGTCCAGAACAGCACCACAATCAAAAAGCCATCGCGGGCTTTGAGTTCATGACGGTGACGTCGATTGGGAAACCAAAATACGCCACCGCACAACAGCAGCACAAAGAAAGTCGATACGAAAGGAACGCCAGCGCCGTCGCGATAGATCAAAGCCACCAGCGCAGGGGCCAGCATCGATACGCTGAACAAAGCGAGCAACAGCCCGACGATTCGAATGATTGAACGAAATTGCATGAATAGACTTAACGAAGCTGTGCTTCTGACTTCCTAATTGTTTTCCACACGGGCCACCACAATTTTGGCGCCGCTCTTATTGATCAGACTTTGAGTAAAGTCTTCGGCATGAAGACATTCCAGTTCCACCGTCAGTTGAACGCATTCTCCATACTGCGCGTCCACTTCCACCGCGTCGAATTGCGCCATGATCGATTGCGCCAATGCAACTAATCCGTAGTCTAGCGTCAGGTGTCGTTGAGTGGTGATTTTTTTCTCAATAGTTTGAAGCAACTTAAGCGCTTGTTGCACACCGCCCCCATACGCTTTCACTAAACCGCCGGTTCCCAGCCGAATTCCACCATAATAACGGGTCACCACCGCCGTCATTTCCCCGACGCCCGATCCCGACAACTGCGCCAAAATCGGTTTCCCAGCCGTGCCCGAGGGTTCGCCATCATCACTGAATCCCCACAACATTGAGTCTTGTGGCCGCCCGGCAACAAACGCCCAGCAGTTATGACGCGCGTCCGCATGGCGCGCTTTGATCGCATCCACAAACGCTTTGGCAGCTTCCATATTTGGCGTATGCGCTAAATACGTAATAAAGAGGCTCTTTTTGATTTCTTCTTCAAAACGAACCGGAGCCGCAGGAATGAGATAAGGCTGAACGTTCATATTTCTCGCGCCGTGGTGAAAAGGTCGGCAAGTGTATCACGAGCTGGCAAAAAATGACCTAGGATTGGGATGAGCGCACAATGTTAAACAGATGTTTAAAAAATGTATTGAAATTAACCAATCTCAAGTTCACACTGAGTTTACTGGTCAAACCAGAACATTAATACAACAAAAACTCTCACACACAATCGCGGATTGTATGTCACGGAGATAGACAATGATTTACCAAGCCAAAACCCTACAGGTAAAGGAATTACATGATGGTATTGCGGAGTTAAGTTTCTGCTCACCCGAATCCGTCAATAAGCTTGACCTCGCCACCCTGCAATCGCTTGATGAAGCGCTGGATGCCCTGAATGCGCATGCCGGACTAACCGGGGTTGTGTTAACTTCAAACAAAGACGCCTTCATCGTCGGTGCCGACATCACCGAATTTCTCGGCTTATTTGCCAAGCCAGAATCCGAGCTCGATGACTGGTTGATCTTTGCCAACCGCATTTTCAATAAGCTGGAAGATTTGCCCGTTCCCACCTTATCCGCACTGAAAGGCTTCACGCTCGGCGGTGGATGTGAGTGTGTACTCGCGACCGACTTCCGCATCGGCGATCAAACCACCAGCATCGGTTTACCAGAAACCAAACTCGGCATCATGCCTGGCTTTGGTGGCACGGTTCGTTTGCCACGCCTTGTGGGCGCAGACAGCGCGATGGAAATCATCACACAAGGAAAAGCCTGCCGCGCAGAAGAAGCCTTAAAAATCGGCCTGCTAGACGCGCTGGTCGACAGCGACAAACTACTGGAATCGGCGCTGGCGACGTTAACACAAGCCATCAATGAAAAAGTCGACTGGCAAACGCGTCGTCAGCAAAAAACATCGCCGCTGACGCTCAGCAAGCTCGAAGCGATGATGAGCTTTACCATGGCCAAAGGCATGGTCGCGCAATTGGCAGGCCCACATTACCCGGCGCCAATGACTTCTGTCGTAACGATTGAAGAAGCCGCTCGCTGCGCGCGCGATGAAGCGCTGGCGATCGAACGCAAACATTTCATCAAGCTGGCGAAATCTCAGGAAGCACAAGCGTTGGTCGGTATTTTCCTCAACGATCAATACATCAAAGGCCTGGCGAAAAAATCCGCCAAAGCAGCCAGCAAAGCCACAGAGCGTGCAGCGGTACTGGGTGCCGGCATCATGGGTGGTGGCATTGCTTACCAGTCTGCCAGCAAAGGCGTGCCGGTACTGATGAAAGATATCGCGCAGACATCACTGGATTTAGGCATGACCGAAGCATCCAAGCTGCTGAATAAACAGCTGGCACGCGGCAAAATTGATGGTTTTAAAATGGCTGGCGTTCTGGCTTCCATCACGCCAAGCCTGCATTACGCAGGTATCGAACAAGCCGATGTGATCGTCGAAGCAGTGGTGGAAAATCCAAAAGTTAAAGCTGCGGTATTGAGCGAAGTGGAACAAAACGTCTCTGCTGAGACCATCATTACGTCCAACACCTCAACCATTCCAATTAATCTGCTGGCCAAATCGCTGCAGCGCCCGGAAAACTTCTGTGGCATGCATTTCTTCAACCCGGTACATCGCATGCCGCTGGTTGAAATCATTCGCGGCGAGCACACCTCTGAAGACACCATTAACCGCGTTGTGGCTTACGCCGCCAAGATGGGTAAATCGCCGATTGTGGTCAATGACTGTCCGGGATTCTTCGTCAACCGCGTGCTGTTCCCCTACTTTGGCGGCTTTAGCCTGCTGATGCGTGACGGTGCGGACTTCACTCAGGTTGATAAAGTGATGGAACGTCAGTTCGGCTGGCCCATGGGTCCGGCGTACCTGCTGGATGTGGTCGGTATCGATACCGCGCATCACGCGCAGGAAGTCATGGCGCAAGGTTTCCCGCAACGTATGGGTAAACAAGGCCGTGACGCGATTGATGCCCTGTATGAAGCGAACAAATATGGTCAGAAGAACGGTTCAGGCTTCTATCAGTACACAATTGATAAGAAAGGCAAACCGAAAAAAGCGTTCTCAAGCGATATCCTGCCCGTGCTGGAAACCGTGTGTGGTGAGAAAGCGGCATTTGACGCACAAACCATTATCGCTCGAATGATGATTCCGATGATCAACGAAGTCGCCCTGTGTCTGGAAGAAGGCATTATCGCCACAGCACAAGAAGCGGATATGGCGTTGGTCTACGGCCTTGGTTTCCCTCCTTTCCGCGGCGGCGTGTTCCGTTACCTCGACAGCATTGGCCTAGCTAACTATGTCGCGATGGCGAAACAATATGAACACTTGGGCGCCATGTACCAAGTCCCACAACTGCTGATCGACAAAGCGGCAAAAGGCGAAAGCTTTTACCAGTCACAGCAAGCCAGCTCGCTATAACCCCGTTTGGAAAAGGAATGACAAAATGAATAATGTAGTGATTGTTGATTGCCTTCGTACTCCGATGGGTCGCTCCAAAGGCGGGGCATTTCGCCACCAGCGTGCGGAAGATTTATCGGCGCATCTGATGAAAGGCCTGCTATCGCGTAACCCTCAGGTAGACCCGCACGACATCGAAGACATCTATTGGGGCTGTGTACAGCAAACCTTGGAGCAAGGCTTCAATATCGCCCGAAATGCCGCGCTGCTGGCGGGACTGCCGATTGAAATCGGCGCGGTCACCGTCAACCGTTTGTGTGGTTCATCCATGCAGGCGCTGCATGATGCCACGCGTGCGATCATGGTCGGCGATGCGGAAATTTGTATCGTCGGCGGTGTTGAACATATGGGCCACGTCCCGATGACGCACGGCGTGGATTTCCACCCGGGCATGTCGAAAAACGTCGCCAAAGCCGCAGGTATGATGGGTTTAACAGCAGAAATGCTGGGTAAACTGCACGGCATCAGCCGTGAACAGCAAGATGCGTTTGCCGCCCGCTCTCACCAACGCGCGCAGGCAGCAACACTGGAAGGGCGCTTTAAAAACGAAATCCTGCCAACTGAAGGCCATGCACCAGACGGCACGCTGTTCACGCTCGATTACGATGAAGTGATTCGTCCGGAAACCACCGTGGAAGGCTTGTCGGAACTGCGCCCGGTGTTTGACCCGGCCAACGGCACCGTGACGGCGGGCACCTCGTCGGCATTGTCGGATGGTGCATCTGCGATGCTGGTGATGAGTGAAGCCAAAGCCAACGCACTGGGCCTGACCATTCGCGCGCGCGTGAAGTCGATGGCCATTGCGGGCTGCGATCCCTCCATCATGGGCTACGGTCCGGTTCCAGCGACGAAAAAAGCGCTGCAACGCGCCGGTCTGAGCATCGACGATATGGATGTGGTGGAACTCAACGAAGCGTTTGCGGCTCAGTCGCTGCCCTGTGCCAAAGACCTCGGTCTATTGGACAAGATGGATGACAAGGTGAACCTCAACGGCGGTGCGATTGCGCTCGGCCACCCGTTAGGCTGTTCCGGCACACGCATCTCCACCACGCTGATCAACCTGATGGAAGCCAAAAATGCCAAATACGGCCTGGCGACCATGTGTATCGGCTTGGGCCAAGGCATTGCAACCATCTTTGAACGCCCATAAGCGGCAACTGAAAAGCCAGCAAACGCTGGCTTTTTTATTTCCTGTGATTCTGGCTCAATACGCCTGCAACCAATCTTGATGTAACTGCTCACTGCTACCGAGATAGTTCACCATCCACTCAATCAATTTGTGATTGTCGTCTTTACGCCACACCAAGCAACATTGGCTGAGCGGCAGTTCATCCGGTAAGCGTTTTTCCACCAACTGACCGCTGGCCAATAACGGCTGCGCCATATGCCGCGGCATATACCCCACACCCACACCATTTTTCAGGCATTCAATGGCACTGTACCAATTGGGCAGCAACAGACGTCGCTGCTGCGGATAATGACCCGTGTGGCGCTTGGGCAACACACTCGAAGTATCATCAAGGCAGATCGCCGGAAACTGGCTGACAAATGCTTCAGTGAGCGCTTGCTCACGCACACACGGATGCGCAGGCGACATCACAAATGCCCAATCCAAAACGCCCATGTCACGTACTTCGAAATCGCCCCCCACCGGTACGGCTGACGTTGCGCCGATCACGATGTCAGCACGCCCTTGAGAAATCGCTTCCCATGAGCCGTTGAACACCTCCATGTTGATTTGCAACTCAGCAAATTCAAACGTGCGGTAGAAGTCTTCCACCATCGGCTTCATCCGATCCAATTTCACCACATTGTCTAACGTGACCTTGAGCGTTTTTTGCCAACCGTGCGCCGCCCGCCGCGTTTGCGCTTTCAGCTCTTCCATCTGCCGTAACAGTTGCCGAGCCTCTTGCATAAACAGTTCACCCGCTGGCGTGAGTGCCACCTTACGGGGCAAACGGCGAAACAGCACCACGCCAAGCTCAGTTTCAACCTGTCGCACGCTGTAGCTGATCGCAGAAGGTACTTTATGTAGCACATCCGCCGCCGCGGTAAAGCTGCCCAAACGAGCCACCGTATCGAGCAGCTCCAGCGAGGATTTAGAAAACATGATTTTTACCTATCAAATTTTTTGAACGATAACTAACAAATTTCGCGTTTCATTTCATCTTAAACCAAAAATAAAATAATGACGCTTATAAATCCTGGTTGGCGCCAAAAGAGACTGGATCAAATTGAATTAATTTTTTTGATGAGAAGAACAATGAAAGTATCGCCATTACAACTGTTTTATTTAGCCGCGCTCTCCATGCTCGGCTTTATCGCCACCGACATGTATCTGCCGGCGTTCAAAATCATGGAACAAGACTTTGCCACCGGGCCGGAACAAATTGCGCTCTCTCTGACGGTATTTCTGGTTGGGATGGCTTCTGGCCAATTGCTCTGGGGCTTGGCATCGGACAAATTCGGTCATCGCAATACCCTGATCACCGGGTTGTTGGTGTTTACTCTCGCGTCGGCAGGCTTGGCGTTCTGCGATCAAGTATGGCAACTGCTCTCTTTACGATTCGTGCAAGCGATCGGGGTTTGTGCGCCCGCGGTCATTTGGCAAGCCATGGTGATCAAACGTTACCCAAGCCAAACCAGCCAACAAATTTTTGCCACCATTATGCCGCTGGTCGCGCTGTCTCCGGCGTTGGCACCTCAATTAGGCGTGGTGTTGGCGGATCATTTCGGCTGGCACAGTATTTTTATCGCCCTGACAATCATTGGCCTTGCCTTGGTGATCAGTACTGGCATGCAAAAAAATGTCATCAGTGAACCCAAAACGACATCCATTACACAAGACATCAAACACCTGTTGAGCAGTAAATCTTACCTTGGCAACGTGTTGATGTTCGCCACTGCATCCGCCGCGTTTTTTGCCTACCTTACTGGTATGCCAGAAATCATGGCGCAGTTGGGCTATGAAGCAAAAGACATCGGTTTGAGTTTTATCCCGCAAACCATCGCGTTTATGGTCGGTGGCTACATGGGGAAACTGTGCGTTCGTAAGTTTGGCGATGAAGCCGTACTGAAACAGTTATTGGCGCTATTCACGCTCTCCACGGTCCTGATTTTTATTGCGTCACAATGGACACTGACGTCCATCTGGCCAATTCTGGCACCGTTCTGCCTGATTGCTGTGGCTAACGGCGCGTTGTATCCAATTGTGGTGAACCGCGCATTGTCGAGCGCGAAAGAGAGCCCAGCGACTGCCGCGGGTTTACAAAATAGCCTACAAATCTGTGTGGCCAGCTTGGCCAGTGCCTTGGTGGCCGCTTTTGCCAGCCAAGCACAGATGGTGACGGGGATTGCGATTGTGGTCAGTATGTTCGGCCTGTGGATTGGCTACATTCTGGCAAATCGTGAGTTAAACAAACACTTCACGACGCCAGACAATGCGCGCGTCGTGCAGGACAAATAAAAACGCAGCGCCTCAATCGAGGCGCTTTTTTTGTTTCCGTGAATCGAGAATTCCTGTAAATCGAGCGATCCCGCGAATCAAAAGTTGCCGCGCATCAAGCAGCACTGTTTAGAGACTTTTCAGTCCCCACTTTTCTGCCGTTTGACGAAAAAATCCCTGCGTCTTTTTCAGCTCCACCCAGTGGTTGATGTAATTGATCCACACCTGATCATCCTGAGGTAACAGCATCGCAATCGGGGTGGGACGGCGCGCCGCTTTCACTGGCACAATCGCCAACTGGCTGAATTTGTCCACCAGCGTGGCGGCCTCTACATTGGAGGTCACCGACACATCAGCACGTTTGGCCAACAGTTCCTGATAATCACGGGCTGGCGCTTCAATCACAATGTGCTGCGCATTGGGGAAAAATTCTTTCACCATCTTCTCTTGCACCGTACCAAGCGTGGCGGCCACTTTCACGCTCGGCAGATCAAAGTCCTGCCAATCCTGATAACGGCTCAGTTCACTTTTTTGCACCACGGGTACAAACGCCAGATAGAAATAAGGCTGACTGTAACCGGCCACTTTGGCCCGTGACATGTTGAGTGAGGCGCTGCCGGTGATGTCATATTTATTGGCCGTGATGCCATTCACCAAAGTTTTCCAATCGGTGGCCACGTACTCGACCGTCACCCCAAGATCGTTGGCCAATTCAGTGGTCACATCGATATCAAACCCTCGATAACGATTGGTCGCCGGATCTTTGATGCTCATCGGATTCCAGTCACCGGTCGTTCCAACACGCAGCACGCCGGTATTCAACACCGTCTGCAGACGACTTTGTGCATAACTCGGCACGACAACCAACAAACACAGCCCCAAGAGCGCGATTCGTTTTCTCATCATTTCATCCTTAAATAGCGGGCCATTCAATATCTTGCACTATGGTTAACATAGCAGTATCTCTGCTGTTTTTTTAGTCAACTGAGGTGGCGAGTGATTCGACAATACAGTGTTGGCCTATGTACGCTGCTGCTCACCGGATGCAGCCAATACCAATGGGGCTGGTATGTTCTCGATCCGTTCACGGCTCAAGGTGTACGGAATCTTACATTTCTCATTGCAGGCTTTGGTGACACGCTCAGTCTGTCATTGCTGAGTATGGTACTGGCCATGGGATTGGGGCTGATGGTGGCTCTGCCTGCGCTGTCGCCGCGTCGCACGTTGCGCCAAGCCAATCGCGTGTATGTTGAGGTGGTGCGCGCAATTCCGCTGTTAGTGCTCCTGCTGTGGATCTATTACGGCTTGCCCGTGTTGTTTGACCTGTCACTCAACCATTTTACCGCCGGGGTCATGGCGCTGAGTCTAGCGGAAAGTGCCTTTATGGCCGAAGTGTTTCGAGGCGGGATTCAAGCCATTGATCGTGGCCAGCACGAAGCGGCCCAAGCCCTCGGGTTACGTGATTGGCAAAAAATGCGTTTGGTGATTCTGCCTCAGGCATTGCGGCACATCCTGCCGCCCTTGGGCAATCAGTTTATCTATATTCTGAAGATGTCATCGCTGGTGAGCGTGATTGGGTTGAGCGATCTGACCCGCCGCGCCAATGAGCTGGTGGTGACGGAATATTTGCCGCTCGAAATCTACACCTTTTTGGTTCTAGAGTATCTGATACTGATTCTGCTCGTGTCGTACGGCGTGCGCCGCTTGGAGAAGAAACTCGCACTGCCTAAATAAAAAAGCCTGCTTTACAGCAGGCCTTGCGTTTTATTTTTGCTTCACTGGGCGTTGCCACCCCGTGACAATCTTCTCTTTAGCGCGAGTGATCACTAACTCACCCTCACCCACATTGCGCGTCAATGTGGTGCCCGCACCAATCGTGGCGCCGTTCGCAATGGTGACCGGAGCCACCAGTTGGCTATCCGATCCGACAAACACATCATCACCAATCACGGTTTTGTGTTTGTTTGCGCCATCGTAGTTGCAAGTGATTGCACCCGCACCAATATTGACGCGTTGACCAATTTCAGCATCACCTAAATACGTCAGATGGTTGGCTTTTGAGCCCTGACCCAAACGCGCGTTTTTCACTTCGACAAAGTTGCCAACGTGCGCATCGTTTTGCAATTCAGCGCCCGGACGCAGACGAGAGAAAGGCCCCACGGTACAATCTTCACCGACAGTCGCGCCTTCAATCACGCTGTACGGACGAATCACGGTATTGTCGTCGATTTCACAATCTTTCAGAATTGAACCTGCACCGATCACCACATTATTGCCGATCGACACCGATCCTTCGATGATCACGTTCACATCGATTTCAACGTCCGTACCGCACTGCAACTCACCACGCAGATCAAAGCGCGCCGGATCGCGCAGCATCACGCCTTGCTCCAGCAGCTTGTTCGCCTGACGCGCTTGGAAAGCACGCTCAAGACGCGCCAATTGAATGCGATCGTTGACGCCTTCCACTTCAATGGAACTCACGGGATGTACGGCTTCGACCGCACGGCCTTCATTGTGCGCTGCTGCAATCACGTCGGTCAGGTAGTATTCACCTTGTGCGTTGTTGTTATTTAACCCAGCCAACCAACGTTTCAGATCGCCGCCTGTCGCGACCATCACACCCGTGTTGATCTCTTTAATCAGTTTCTGCTCTTCAGTGGCATCTTTCTGTTCGACGATCGCCACGACGGGGCCATTCTTACGCACAATACGACCGTAGCCGGTTGGGTTATCCAACACCACTGTCAGTAGCGCAATGCCGCCTGTTGGCTGAGCATCCAATAAACTGTCAATGGTCTCTTCTGAAATCAGCGGCACATCGCCGTACAACACCAGAATTTTTTCATCATCTTCAAACTGAGGCGACGCTTGATCCACCGCATGACCGGTGCCCAACTGTTCTGCCTGCAATACCCAGTTGACGTTTTCATCCGCCAGCGCTTGCTTCATTTGATCACCACCGTGGCCGTACACCAGATGGATGTTGTGCGCACCTAAACTATTACAGGTGTCGATGACGTGTTTCGCCATCGGTTTGCCCGCAAGCGTATGAAGCACTTTGGGCATGTTGGAATGCATACGGGTGCCTTTACCCGCAGCAAGAATCACTGCACTAAATTTCATTGGGAACCTAACTTACCTGACGTAAACACAAATAATGTCAGCATTTTAGCGGCTTAATTTGAGGGTGTTAAATGATTGGCGTAAATTTCTGATAAAAATTAAGCAAAAAGGCGACCGAGCGGTCGCCTTTGGGTCTCAACATCGTTAATGGGATTAACGACGTTTCTTTGTCAACTCGATCACTCGAAGCTGAGCAATGGCTTTAGCCAGTTCACTGGCCGCTTGCGCGAAGTCCATGTCGCCATGCTGATTCTGAATGTGTTCTTCAGCGCGACGTTTGGCTTCTGCTGCCTTCGCTGCGTCTAGGTCTTCACCACGGATTGCTGTATCAGCCAGCACAGTCGCTGTGCCAGGCTGAACTTCAATGATACCACCAGAAACATAAATGATTTCTTCGTGGCCGTGCTGTTTCACAATACGCACCATTCCCGGCGTAATAGCGGTCAGCAGCGGAGTGTGGCCGTGGAAAATACCCAGCTCACCTTCGCTACCGGTCACCTGGAACGTTTCAACGAGACCGGAGAAGATTTTCTTCTCAGCACTCACAACATCCAGATGAAAGGTTATTGCTGCCATATCGCCTCCTAGTTAGCCTTATAGCTTCTTCGCATTCTCAAGAGCATCTTCGATTGCACCGCAGTACATGAACGCTTGCTCTGGAACATCGTCGTAGTCACCAGCTAACAGGCCTTTAAAGCCACGTAGAGTTTCTTTTAGTGGTACGTAAACACCTGGGTCGCCTGTAAAGACTTCCGCTACGTGGTAAGGCTGAGTAAGGAAACGCTCAATCTTACGCGCACGAGCCACAACTTGCTTATCGGATTCAGACAGTTCGTCCATACCCAAAATCGCAATGATGTCTTTCAGCTCTTTGTAACGTTGCAGTGTTTGCTGCACGCCACGCGCGATGTCGTAGTGCTCTTGACCCACAACCAGTGGATCAAGTTGACGAGATGTCGAATCCAATGGGTCGATCGCTGGGTACAGACCCATCGCTGCGATGTTACGGTTCAATACAACCGTTGCATCCAAGTGCGCAAATGTGGTTGCTGGTGACGGGTCGGTCAAGTCATCCGCAGGTACGTATACCGCCTGTACAGACGTGATAGAACCTTTCTTGGTTGACGTGATACGTTCTTGAAGTACACCCATCTCTTCAGCCAGTGTTGGCTGGTAACCTACCGCAGATGGCATACGACCCAGAAGTGCCGATACCTCTGTACCCGCAAGGGTATAACGGTAAATGTTATCGATGAACAGCAGTACGTCACGACCTTCGTCACGGAAGCGCTCAGCCATCGTCAGACCAGTTAGAGCAACACGCAGACGGTTGCCTGGTGGCTCGTTCATCTGACCGTAAACCATCGCTACTTTTGATTCTTCAGGTTTCTCGATGTTAACAACACCCGCTTCCTGCATTTCGTGGTAGAAGTCGTTACCCTCACGAGTACGCTCACCAACACCCGCAAATACAGACAGGCCGGAGTGTTGCAGTGCGATGTTGTTGATAAGTTCCATCATGTTAACGGTCTTACCTACACCTGCACCACCGAACAGACCGATTTTACCACCCTTCGCGAATGGACAAATCAAGTCAATGACTTTTACACCCGTTTCAAGCAGCTCAGTTGCGTTAGACTGCTCTTCGTAGCTTGGTGCTTCACGGTGAATCGAGTAAAGCTCTTCAGCACCGATTTCACCGCGTTCATCAATCGCATCGCCAAGGACGTTCATGATACGACCTAGCGTTTTAGTCCCTACTGGTACTGAAATTGGAGCGCCAGTGTTTTCAACTGACATTCCACGACGTAAACCATCCGAGCTACCCATTACGATTGCGCGTACTACGCCACCGCCAAGTTGTTGCTGAACTTCAAGAACCAGACGTTCTTTTGCTTCTGCAACTGTCAGAGCATCGTAAACACCTGGTACTGCGCTCTGTGGGAACTCTACGTCGACTACTGCACCGATGATCTGTACGATCTTACCTGTAGCCATCGTTAATCCTCTAAACTGTTTGTTTTACCTAAGCTTAAACCGCTGCTGCGCCGCTCACGATTTCCGACAGTTCTTGTGTAATCGCCGCCTGACGGGCTTTGTTGTACACAAGTTCTAAGTCATCAATCAGATTTGAGGCGTTGTCTGTTGCAGCCTTCATCGCAACCATTCGAGCCGCTTGCTCACAAGCAAGGTTCTCCACCACACCTTGGTAAACCTGAGACTCTACGTAGCGCAGTAGTAGCGCATCCAGCAGAGGTTTTGGTTCAGGCTCATAGATGTAGTCCCATGAATGCGCACGCTGCATATCTTCGCTGTCCGATTTAGGCAAAGGTAGCAATTGATCGATCTTTGGTTGTTGTACCATGGTGTTCACGAATTCGTTGAACACTACGTACAGACGATCCAACTCGCCGTTATCATATTTCTTCAGCATCACGCCAACAGAACCGATCAGGTCTTCCAGCGTTGGGCTATCACCCAAACCAGACACTTGAGCCGCTACTTTTGCGCCGCTGTTGTTGAAAAATGCAGTTGCTTTAGAGCCAATAATGGCCAACTCCAGCTCTGCACCCTTCTCTTTCCACGTTTGCATGTCTGTGATCGCTTTTTTGAACAAGTTAATGTTCAAGCCACCACACAAACCGCGGTCAGTTGAAATAATGATGTAACCAACACGTTTCGCTTCACGCTCTTCTAGATACGGATGACGATACTCTAGATTCGCGTTGGCGACATGACCGATCACTTTACGCATAGTTGCCGCGTATGGACGAGAAGCTTCCATGGCGTCTTGAGAACGACGCATTTTTGAAGCTGCTACCATTTCCATCGCTTTCGTAATTTTCTGAGTGCTTTTCACACTACCGATTTTATTACGTATCTCTTTTGCGCCGGCCATCGTTACTCTCCATTAGTTGGTGGCAAAATTTGCCACCGACCTATTACCAAGTTTGGGTTGCTTTGAAATCGTCAACCAGCTTCTTCAGCTGTGCTTCGATGTCATCGTTGTAAGCACCCGTCTTGTCGATCTGCGCTGCAAGTTCAGCGTATTGACCGCGAGCGTACGATAGTAGAGCTGCCTCGAAATCTAGAACTTTGCTCAGTTCTACATCGGCAAGGTAACCGCGCTCTGCTGCGTAGATAGTCAGAGCCTGATCAAAAACAGACATTGGAGCGTACTGTTTCTGTTTCATCAGTTCTGTTACTTTCTGACCGTGCTCCAGCTGACGTTTTGTTGCATCATCCAGATCCGATGAGAACTGCGCGAATGCTGCCAGTTCACGGTACGCTGCAAGTGCAGTACGAATACCGCCTGACAGTTTCTTGATGATTTTCGTCTGTGCTGAACCACCTACACGAGAAACTGAGATACCTGGGTCAACTGCAGGGCGAACACCCGCGTTGAACAGTTCAGTTTGTAGGAAGATCTGACCATCGGTAATCGAGATTACGTTAGTCGGTACGAATGCGGATACGTCACCAGCTTGGGTTTCGATGATCGGCAGCGCCGTTAGAGAACCGGTCTTGCCTTTCACTTCACCGTTTGTGAAACGTTCTACGTAATCAGCGCTTACGCGAGCAGCACGCTCAAGTAGACGTGAGTGGAGGTAGAAAACGTCACCAGGGAATGCTTCACGGCCTGGCGGACGACGTAGCAGTAGAGAAATCTGACGGTAAGCAACAGCTTGCTTAGACAGATCATCGTAAACAATCAGTGCATCTTCACCGCGATCGCGGAAGTATTCACCCATTGCACACCCAGCGTATGGCGCAAGGTATTGCAGAGCTGCAGACTCAGAAGCAGACGCTACCACAACGATAGTGTTCTTCAGAGCGCCATGCTCTTCAAGTTTACGAACCACGTTTGCGATAGTCGAAGCTTTCTGACCGATCGCGACGTAGATTGAGTAAATACCTGAATCTTTTTGGTTGATGATCGCATCGATCGCCATCGCTGTTTTACCAGTTTGACGGTCACCGATAACCAGCTCACGCTGACCACGGCCGATTGGAATCATCGCATCCACTGATTTATAACCAGTTTGAACAGGTTGATCGACTGATTGACGGTCGATTACGCCTGGTGCAATCACTTCTACAGGAGAAGTTAATTTTGCTTCGATTGGACCTTTACCGTCGATTGGCTCACCCAGTGTGTTCACTACGCGGCCTAACAGTTCAGGACCGACTGGTACTTCTAGAATACGACCTGTACCAGTCACTTTTTCGCCTTCCTTCAGGTCAGCATATGGGCCCATGACAACTGCACCAACCGAGTCACGCTCAAGGTTAAGTGCGAGTGCATAACGGCCACCCGGTAATTCAATCATTTCACCCTGCATCACGTCCGCTAGGCCGTGAATTCGGATAATACCATCGCTTACCGAAACGATAGTACCTTCATTGCGAGCTTCACTAACAACGTTGAAAGACTCAATACGCTGTTTAATTAGATCGCTAATTTCCGTGGAATTAAGTTGCATGCTCCAATCCCCATTAAGACTGCAAGGCATCGCTCAGGCGGTTCAAACGACCACGCGCTGAGTTATCGATGACTAAGTCTCCGGCTCGAATTACTACCCCACCAAGTAGGGTCTCATCTACACTGCAATTCAGCTGAACTTTGCGTTCCAGACGCTGCTCAAGTTTGTTGCTGATGTCTGCCAGTTGCTGCTCTGAAAGTTCAGATGCTGAAATCACTTCAACGTCGACTTTCTTCTCATGCTCTTGTTTCAGAGCATGGAATTGAGCACAAACATCCGGAAGGGCCTGTAAGCGGCCATTCTCAGCCATTACCTTCAGCAGGTTCTGACCATGTGCATCAAACTGTTCGCCACAAATTGCGACAAATATTTCTGCCATTTTATCGGCAGAGGTCGAGCTGGTTAACAGCTCTTTCATCTGGTCGTTCTTTGCGACTTCGGCAGCGAAAACAAGCATCTGGCTCCATTGATCCAGTTGTTGTTTTTCCACCGCAAATTCAAATGCTGCTTTAGCATAGGGGCGTGCAATTGTAGTCAAATCAGACATTCGGCGCCCCCAGACTTAAAGTTTTGCAGTAATGTTGTCGAGAATATCTTTGTGCGCATCTTTATCGATCGTACGCTCAAGGATCTTCTCAGCACCAGCAATCGCCAGAGTTGCAACTTGTTTGCGCAGCTCATCGCGGGCACGGTTACGTTCGGCTTCAATCTCAGCATCAGCTTGAGCAAGGATTTTCTGGCGTTCTGCCTGAGCTTCCTCGCGCGCTTCATCCAAAATTTGCGCTTTACGTTTGTTCGCTGCCTCAATGACCTCAGTTGCTGTGCGCTTCGCTTCTTTCAGTGAATCAGAAGCGTTGGCTTGTGCTAGGTCCAAATCTTTCTTTGCACGCTCAGCAGCTTGCAAACCGTCAGCAATTTTCTTCTGACGCTCTTCAATCGCTTTAATGATTGGCGGCCATACATATTTCATGCAGAACCACACAAACAGTGCGAATGAAAGTGCTTGACCTAGCAGAGTTGCGTTCATATTCACAACAGCTACCCCTCTATATGGACTTCGTGTTAATCAAAGACAAACCACCTTGCGGGGTTTGTCGCTGGCAAAACGTGATTAACCTAGTTGACCAACAAATGGGTTCGCGAATGTGAATAGCAGTGCGATTACGATACCGATCATTGGAACCGCATCCAGCAGACCTGCAATGATGAACATCTTAACTTGCAGCATAGGAGCCATTTCTGGTTGACGAGCAGCGCCTTCCAGGAATTTACCACCTAGAAGTGCGAAACCAATCGCAGTACCAAGAGAAGCAAGACCGACGATGATACCTACGGCGATTGCAGAAAAGCTCAGTAAAGTTTCCATTACTATCTCCAATTATTGTTGTTGGCTTATGAGCCCAAATAAAAGCTAAATATTTTTTATTAATGATCACTATCTTCATGTGCCATAGACAGATAGACGATTGTCAACATCATGAACACGAAAGACTGAATCAGAATTACCAGAATATGGAAGATAGCCCACGGTAGTGAACCCAACCATTGTAGCCACCATGGTAGCATCGCTGCGATAAGAATAAATACAACCTCACCCGCGAACATGTTACCGAATAGACGCATACCCAGTGAGAGTGGTTTAGCCAGTAGCGACACCACTTCAATAAGCAGGTTAAACGGAATCATAATTGGGTGATTGAATGGGTGTAACGCCAATTCTTTCGCAAACCCACCTAGACCTTTCACTTTGATGCTGTAGTAAATCATCAGAGCGAACACGCCTAGAGCCATAGCCATGGTGATGTTCACATCAGCAGACGGGACCACTTTTAAGTAAGGGATACCGAGCCAATGCTGTGCTGGATACGGCAAGAAATCAATTGGCACTAAGTCCATGATGTTCATTAGCAATACCCAACAAAAGATAGTCAGTGCCAGCGGTGCTATTAGCGGATTGCGTCCATGGAAGGTGTCTTTGACGTTGGTATCGACAAATTCAACCACTATTTCAACAAAACACTGTAGCTTGCCTGGTACACCCGCTGTTGCTTTCTTGGCCACAGAACGGAACACCCAAAGGAAGATCAGTCCAGTAAACAAAGAAAAAAACAGGCTATCGATATGTACGTTCCAGAAACTTGTCTCCTCCGCAACCAGACCTAACTTGTACAACGATAGGTTGGAAAGGTGGTGTTCAATGTATCCGGACGATGTTAGCGCTTCACCTGGCGCAGCCATAACTCATCCTATTTTTTGTTGTTAATGAAAAGCACTGGCGCACAGATATTAATACCTAGAGCCAGCAAATAGGTTAGTTTTAGGGGAACAAGTTCCACCTGCATATACATGTAGGCGACAGAGAACAGTGCGATAGTGATGAGGATTTTAAGTGTTTCACCTGTGTAGAAAGAGGCCGTAATTCGCTTTGCAGCACGAGCTCCACTAAACATAAAAGCACACAGCGCAAAAACTGCATTAGCGAAGACAAAAATGCCCCCACCAATCAGCGCTGAAATTCCCCATTCAGCATTTACGGCAATCGCCATCCCTGCTGCCACAACCATAACCGCGCCGAACTGGATCATTAACAATTGCTTTGCAAGCGCTCGTCCTGGCCTAGCTAACGCAGCTACCATGTATTCGTACCTCTAGTAATGTCCAACACACAACATATTGCTGGAGCCGGAAATTGGCGAAAATTATACGGTGACATCAATTGATTGCAATTACAACGCTGCAAAAAGTTACAATTTTGTTTACACACCGACATATTTCGCTAAAGAAATCTTATTTTTCACAATTGATTTAAATCAATTATCTCACTTAGCCTTGTAGCTTGGCAATTAGTTGCTCGAATTTGTGAGGCTCATCAATACTTATCGTGACTTTTGACTTTCCGCTTTTTGAACGGACGATTGACACTTTTGCCCCGAGTTTTTCACTCAGATTTTGTGACATTTGTTGTATTTCTACGTCTTCTGGCACATTTTTTACATCAGAGTGCTCTGAGAGGCATTTTTTTACGAGTTGTTCGGTTTGGCGCACCGTCAGTTGTTTCTTCGCAACCCGAGCAGCCACTTCAATTTGCTGCTCACCGTCGAGCATCAACAGCGCGCGAGCATGGCCCATTTCTAACTGACGCGTCTCTACCAAACGTTTCACGCTGTCGTCCAGTTGGTTCAAACGCAGCAAGTTACTCACCGTGGCGCGCGACTTACCGATCACATCCGCAACTTGTTGATGAGTCAGTTTGAATTCGTCCTGCAAGCGTTCTAGCGCTTGTGCCTCTTCGATCACATTCAGATCTTCGCGCTGAATGTTTTCGATCAACGCCATGGCGATCGCCGCACGATCGTCGACACGTTTCACCAAACACGGCACTTGCTTGAGGCCGGCTTGACGCGCCGCTCGCCAGCGACGTTCGCCGGCAATAATTTCGTAGCCACCCAACGCCAGTGGACGCACCACGATCGGCTGAATGATGCCTTGAGATTGAATGGAGGCAGCCAGTTCTTCCAGCGCCTCCGGCGACATATCTTTACGGGGTTGGTACATACCCGGCTTCAGGTTGGTGATCACAAGATCGGTCAACTCACCCTCGCTAGACATAGCTTGGCTTTGAGAGGCCACGTGTTGTTTCTCACGAGCCAGAGAGCTGGTGGACAGCAGTGCGTCCAGCCCTTTTCCTAAACCACGTTTAGTCATGCACACGAATCCTTTAGTTGGTGTTATGCGGGTACTTCTTCACGACGTAACATTTCGCCTGCCAACGCGAGATACGCTTTGGCTCCGGCCGAATACTTGTCGTAATACATGGCAGGTTTGCCATGACTTGGCGCCTCAGCGAGGCGAACGTTGCGAGGGATAACTGTGCGGTACACCTTGTTGCCAAAGTGTTTTTTTAATTGATCAGAAACTTCGTTAGCGAGTCGGTTGCGTGGATCGTACATGGTACGAAGCAGACCTTCGATCTTCAGATTGTCATTCACCACCGCAGCTAACTTACTGATGGTATCCATTAACGCCGTTAAACCTTCCAAGGCAAAGTACTCGCATTGCATCGGTACTAAAACCGAATCGGCTGCCGCCATCGCATTGATTGTAAGGAGGTTTAAAGAAGGAGGACAATCGATAAAGATGAAATCATAGTTATCACGAACTGACGCGAGAGCGTTCTTCAAACGCACCTCACGCGCAAACACTTCCATCAGTTTGATCTCGGCTGCCGTCACGTCGCCATTGGCTGCAATCAGGTCGTAATGACCAGTGGTCTTACGACACACCACTTCTTCAAATGGGGCTTCTTCGACCAACAGCTCGTACGCAGTGGCATCAACCTGATATTTATCCACACCGCTGGCCATGGTTGCATTGCCTTGCGGGTCGAGATCAATCACCAGCACTTTGCGTTTGGTGGCCGCCATTGAGGCCGCCAAATTAATACAAGTTGTTGTTTTTCCTACGCCACCCTTCTGGTTAGCGATCGCTACGATTTTACCCACGGCCGTGCCTCGTTATTATCCCTTGCGCGATAAGATTACAAGATGACGCTCACCTTCCAACTCAGGAACTTTCAAAGCTTTGATATCGATCACAGAACACCATTCCGGCAACTGCTCAATCTCATCTTGCGGTAATTGCCCTTTCAGCGCTAAGAAGACACCGGTTTTAGCACGCGGTAAGTGATGGCACCACTCCACCATATCCGTGATGGAAGCAAACGCACGACTCAGCACCCCGTCAAAACCGTCTTCACCACCGTCAAACTCTTCCACGCGGCTCTGAACCGGCGTGACATTGGTGATGTTCAATTCATGCAAGACCTGTTTGATAAAGCGAATCCGCTTGCCCAAACTATCCAGCAAAACAAAGCTCTTGGTCGGGTTCATGATCGCCAAAGGAATCCCCGGCAGACCTGGCCCCGTCCCAACATCAATAAAACGCTCCCCCACCAACAGCGGGCTCACCACAATACTATCCATAATGTGCTTCACGAGCATGTCAGACGTGTCGCGTACGGATGTCAGATTATAGGCTTTGTTCCATTTGTTGAGCAGCTCGACATAACCAACCAGCTGCTCACGTTGACGCTCAGACACGTCAAGGTCGGTCTGAGCAATCAGGGCATCAAGTTTAACGCGTAGTGAATTCATTACGCGGCTTCTCCTTTCTTGAGTAGGCCGTGTTTTTTCAGGTGCACCAGCAGAATGGAGATCGCCGCAGGAGTGATTCCCGAAATGCGTGACGCAATACCGATACTTTCCGGTTTCGCGTTATTGAGCTTCATCACCACTTCGTTTGACAAACCTTTGACCGCTTTGTAATCGAGGTCGATAGGCAGTTTGGTGTGCTCATGACGCAGAGATTTTTCGATCTCATCTTGCTGACGCTGAATGTAACCGTCGTATTTCACCTGAATTTCAACTTGTTCCGCGGCTTCACGATCCTCAAGCGCAGGAGCAAAGGCCGACAACGAAGTCAGCAAGTCGTACGTCATTTCAGGGCGACGTAGCAGATCTTCACCACTGGCTTCACGCGACATCGGCGTTTTCAGCAGTGTGTTAAGCGCATCAACACCGTCAGAATTCGGGTTCATCCAGGTCTCTTTCAGACGTTGACGTTCGGTTTCCATGTGTTCAATCTTCTGATTGAAACGTGCCCAACGCGCATCGTTGATCAGGCCCAGTTCACGGGCTTTTTCAGTCAAACGTAGATCGGCATTGTCTTCACGCAGCAGCAAACGGTATTCCGCACGCGATGTGAACATGCGGTACGGTTCTTTGGTGCCCATGGTTGATAAATCGTCAATCAGCACGCCGACATACGCTTGGTCACGACGTGGGCTCCAGCCCTCTTTGTCTTGACTAAACAAGCTCGCGTTCAGACCCGCCATCAGGCCTTGCGCTGCCGCTTCTTCGTACCCGGTGGTGCCGTTGATCTGGCCAGCGAAGAACAAACCTTGAATAAACTTGGTTTCAAAGGTCTGTTTTAGATCGCGTGGATCAAAGAAATCGTATTCGATCGCATAGCCCGGACGGACAATATGCGCATTTTCAAACCCTTTCATCGAACGCACGATCTGCACTTGCACGTCAAAAGGCAAACTGGTGGAGATGCCGTTTGGATACAGTTCTGTGGTTGTCAGACCTTCCGGTTCGATGAAAATTTGGTGGCTGTTTTTATCCGCAAAACGCATGACTTTGTCTTCAATCGACGGACAGTAACGCGGCCCAATCCCTTCAATCACACCCGCATACATTGGGCTGCGATCGAGGTTGGCACGAATCACGTCATGCGTTTTCTCATTGGTGTGCGTAATGAAACATGGAATCTGACGCGGATGATGCTCGCGTTTGCCCATGAATGAGAACACCGGTGTTGGATTGTCACCGTGTTGCGCTTCCAATATCGAGAAATCGACACTATTGGCATCGATGCGAGGTGGAGTGCCGGTTTTCAGACGATCCACGCGGAATGGCAATTCACGCAGACGCTGTGCTAAAGCGATCGATGGTGGATCGCCTGCGCGGCCACCAGAGAAGTTTTCCAAGCCAATGTGGATCTTTCCGCCCAAGAAGGTGCCCACGGTCAATACCACGGCTTTGGCGCGGAATTTGAGCCCCATTTGGGTCACCACACCACGCACTTGATCGTTTTCAACGATCAGATCATCCGCCGCTTGTTGGAACAGCGTCAGATTGGGGGTGTTTTCCAACGTATGGCGAACGTACGCTTTGTACAGTGCACGGTCGGCCTGAGCACGTGTCGCACGTACCGCTGGCCCTTTTGAGGCGTTCAGTGTGCGAAATTGAATACCCGCATGATCGATGGCTTCTGCCATCAGACCACCCATCGCATCCACTTCTTTAACTAAGTGGCCTTTACCAATACCGCCAATTGCTGGGTTACAGGACATCTGTCCCAGCGTGTCGATATTGTGAGTGAGAAGTAACGTACGTTGGCCTGTACGAGCGGCTGCGAGCGCGGCTTCCGTTCCTGCGTGACCGCCACCAACCACAATGACGTCAAATGTTTCGTGATAAAGCATGAACGACCTCAGGTATTCATTGAGCGAAGAGATAAAATAAAAGAGACGTATTCTACCTTCTTTCCATTGGCTAGAAAATCGCTTTTCTGCTTTTTTCCATCCTGAGTGTTTAACTAAATAATATATAAAGATCTATTTAGAGATCTTTTATTGGATCTACTATTAGGATCGACGATCTCTGTGGATAAGTGAAAAATGATCAACGAGATCATGGATCTTCTCTTGATCAGAACATGTGATCATCACCTGATCTGATCGAGGATTAGCTGGGATCAAAAAGGGTAGTTATTCACAGGGGGTAATTTAGATCTAAGTTGTTATTTGGATAACTATAGGTTGATCACCGGATAAGCGCAGAGTTATGCACAGGCCTTCGCGTGAATCCATGCTGCCTTTTTCTGACGAAAGCGTGAAAAAACATTCACAGCGGAGCACGTTCCCTTTTTTGGGGTTTAAAAAAAGCGACCGATGGCCGCTTCACAGACTGATTAGAACGCTGCAAGGCGCTCATTGAGCCACACTTCGGCGGCATCTTCCGGCACGGGGTACTCTTGCACATCGATGGTAAAGCAGTCCGCCAGCGGTGTTGCCCCAATATCTTCGAGCAAATCAAACGCGTGCTTGCCCGCGGCACAGAACGTGTCATAACTTGAGTCACCTATGGCCACCACGGCAAATGTCAGATCGCGGGTGTTGGGGGGGGTGGCTTGTAGCGCCTGAATAAACGGTTGGATGTTGTCTGGGTAATCGCCTGCGCCGTGCGTCGATGTGATGATCAACCACGTTCCTTGCGCAGGAATCTCTGCCAATTGTGGCTGATTGTGAATCGTGGTCTCTTTTCCTTGCGCCTGCAGCAAATCGCTGAGGTGATCTCCGACGTATTCTGCGCCGCCTAAGGTACTGCCTGTGATGATGTGAATCATATAAAACCCCGAGCTGTTTCGTCTTAAACGAAAGAAGTGAATAATCGACTTGGGTGAGAAGAATACAGGGGTAAGCTGTGGATAGTAAAGGGCAAGATCGTGTATCCACGCTATCAAGAAAGGATCCTGCCTGTGCACAAGCTTCTCCACAAGGGGGATCGCGCCTAAGGGATCATTCTCGGTAAAAGGTCATGTGGTGCAGGGAAGGCGGGGAAAATGAGTTGACAAAAAGGCAAAGAAACGCGGGCGTATCACAAAAAAAATAGGCTAAGCGTTGAGTCACGCTTAGCCTTCATCAATTACTTGCCGATACAGAATGAGGAGAAGATGCGCCCGAGTAGGTCGTCTGAACTGAATTCCCCGGTGATCTCATTGAGATGTTGCTGCGCCAGACGCAGCTCTTCTGCCAGAATTTCTCCCGCCATGTAGCCTTCCAGTTGCTGCTGACCAATGCTCAGGTGTTCTGCGGCACGTTCCAGCGCATCGAGGTGGCGGCGGCGCGCCATAAAGCCGCCTTCTTGATTGCCGGTAAAGCCCATGCACGCTTTCAAGTGTGAACGCAGCGCATCGACGCCTTCACCGGTTTTCGCCGATAGGCGGATCAGCGTGGGTTGGTTCACGTGGCAGATCCCCAGCGTTTCGCCGGTTTGATCGACTTTATTGCGGATCACGGTCATGCCCATGCTGTCGGGTAGGCGATCGACAAAATCGGGCCAAATGTCTTTGGGATCGGTGGCGCTGGTGGTGGTACCGTCAACCATAAACAGAACACGGTCCGCTTGCGCGATTTCGTCCCACGCTCGCTCGATGCCAATTTTTTCCACTTCATCCGACGCTTCCCGCAAACCGGCGGTGTCGATGATGTGCAGTGGCATGCCGTCGATATGAATGTGTTCACGCAAGACATCGCGCGTGGTGCCGGCAATATCGGTCACAATCGCAGACTCTTTGCCAGATAGCGCGTTCAGCAGGCTGGATTTCCCGGCGTTCGGACGGCCTGCAATTACCACTTTCATCCCCTCACGCATGATGGCGCCTTGATTGGCTTCTTGGCGCACCGCGTTGAGGTTGTCGATGATGGCTTGTAGGTCGCCGGAGACTTTGCCGTCGGCAAGAAAGTCGATTTCTTCTTCCGGAAAATCAATTGCTGCTTCGACGTAGATGCGCAGATGGATCAGCGATTCCACCAGCGTATGGATGCGTTTGGAAAACTGACCCTGCAGCGATTTGAGCGCCGATTTGGCTGCTTCTTCGGAGCTAGCGTCGATCAAGTCGGCAATCGCTTCCGCTTGTGTCAGATCCATCTTGTCGTTAAGAAACGCGCGCTCAGAGAACTCGCCCGGACGCGCCGGACGCACGCCAGGAATCATCAGAATGCGTTTGATGAGCATATCCATGACCACGGGGCCGCCGTGGCCTTGCAGCTCCAGTACGTCTTCACCGGTAAACGAGTGTGGGTTTGGGAAGAAGAGCGCGATGCCCTGATCCAGTTCCACCCCCGACTCTGTTTTGAAAGGCAGGTATTCTGCGTAACGTGGCTTGAGCGTGCGGCCGGTCACTGCCAGCGCCACTTCCGTGGCTTTGGGACCTGAAACGCGAATAATGCCAACGCCACCACGACCCGGAGCCGTGGCTTGCGCGACGATAGTATCGGTAGTCATAACCTTACCTGTAAAAAATCGAATTAGCGTCATTGTAATCAGCAAGCAACAAAAAGGCGACCTTTTGGCCGCCTTTGCTGATTCGCTTCGTGCTTACTTGGAGTGTAAGCCTTTTTTCTCCAGACCTTTGTAAATCAAAGTCTGTTGAATCAGAGTCACGATGTTCGATACCAACCAGTACAGTACCAAACCTGACGGGAAGAACAGGAAGAAGAACGTAAACATAACCGGCATAAAGGTCATGATCTTCTGCTGCATTGGATCCGTCACGGTGGTTGGGCTCATTTTCTGGATGAAGAACATACTTGCACCCATCAACAATGGCAGGATGTAGTACGGGTCTTGTGCTGACAAGTCGTGAATCCAACCAAAGAATGGTGAGTGACGCAGTTCAACCGATTCCATCAGAGCCCAGTACAACGAAATGAAGATCGGCATCTGTAGGAAGATAGGTAGACAGCCGCCCAGCGGGTTCACTTTCTCTGTCTTGTACAGTTCCATCATTTCTTGGCTCATGCGCTGACGGTCATCGCCGATGCGCTCACGCATGGCTTGCAGTTTTGGTTGCAGCATGCGCATTTTCGCCATGGAGGTGTACTGCGCTTTAGTCAGCGGGTACATCGCACCACGTACGATGAAGGTCAGACAGATGATTGCCACACCCCAGTTACCAACGAATGACTGAATCACAGACAGCAGCCAGTGCAGTGGTTTCGCGATGAACCATAACCAGCCGTAGTCAACCACGAGGTCCAGGTTTGGCGCAGTGGCCGCCATTTGGTCTTGTAGTTTAGGACCAACCCAAAGGGTGGCTTTGAAATCAGCTTGTTGGCCATCTGCGATGGTTTTGTTTGGCATGCGGACGCCAATGTCACCCAGGTTGCCGATCACGCGAGAGTACAGGTTGGTGCCTGGCTCGTTGCGTGGAATCCATGCAGACGCAAAGTAGTGTTGGATCATCGCTGCCCAACCTTGACCGTTGGCGAGGTTCATCGCAAGGTTGCGATCCTGCATGTCGTCAAAGCTGTATTTTTTGTAACGCGTATCTTCAGTTGAGTAAGCGCCGCCACGGTAAGTTGGCATCGCTAGGCTACCGCCAGAATCGAGCAGGTTTTGACGCAGGTGTGCGTACATGCCCAGAGTGGCGTTGTTGCCTGAGTGGTTCACCACGTTGAATTCAACGTCAACCGCGTAGTTCCCGCGTTTGAGCACGAATGTTTTGGTGTATTCAAGGCCGTTGGCTTGGTAAGTCATCGGAATGCGCAGTTCATCTTGGCCGTCAGCCAGCGTGAAGCTGTCTGCGTCAACCGTGTAGGTTGGGCGATTGTTGCTGCTCAGATCGATCCCTTGAGGGCCGATCAGGCCGCTTTGTGCGATGAATTGATGACCTTGTGTATTTTTCAATAGGACGAATGGGTTTTCTGAGTCCAATTCGTCAGAGTATTGGTTCAGTTTTGCTGTGACCACATCACCACCAACTGTGTCGATAGACAGAGTCAGTACATCTGTAGTGACGGTAATCACTTTGGCCGCAGCACTGTTTTGCGATGGTGCTGGATCGAACTCATCGGCTAAAGACGGTGCAGGGACGGCACTGCTGGTTTGAGCCTGCTCAACCGCTTGAGGTGCTGGGTTCTTCGCTACTTGCCACTGTTGGAAAAGTAAAAAAGAAACCAGAGCCAAAGCGATTAACAGGATATTACGTTGAGAATCCATCGTTATTTATCTCTGTCGTGTTTTTGGACTGGTGGAACGGGGTCAAATCCCCCTTCGTTCAAAGGGTGGCATTTTAATAGACGTTTGCCGGATAACCAACACCCTTTTACAAATCCGTGAGCTCTCAACGCTTCTATCGCATAAGTAGAGCAAGTGGGAGTAAATCGGCAACGCGGGCCGATCAGCGGACTAATAAACCACTGGTATAGTCGGACTAAACCAATGGCTAGCCACGTGAAGGGCGTGAAAGGCGATGCCATAACTTGTCGAACAAAGTGAACATTTCCTCATTGCTCAAATCTTGGGCGCTTTTCTTCGCAATGACAACATAATCTTTGTGTGCAAGTTTGTGTTGATTGAGACGAAAGCTTTCGCGGGCCAAACGCTTGAAGCGGTTACGACCAACGGCTGTCTTGATTTGTTTCTTAGGAACCGCTAACCCTAAACGAGGATGAGAAAGGTTATTATCGCGTGCAATGATGGTGAAATGGGGGCAGCCTGCTCGGTGAGCTTGCTGAAAGACATTTTGATAATGCTCGGGAGTTAACAAACGTAACTCCCGATTAAATGCGTACGTACTCAAAATAAGCTAGCGATTATTTTGACAGGCGCTTACGGCCTTTTGCACGACGTGCATTAATTACTTTACGACCGTTCGCAGTCGCCATGCGTGCACGGAAACCGTGAGTACGCTTGCGCTTTAGAACTGTAGGTTGAAAAGTGCGTTTAGACATGGTTATTACCTTTACTGATCAGTAGTTTTTAGGTTCATAAAACCCGGCGTGGGCAATACGTCTTCTCTGTATATAAAAGAAAGGACATTCCGACGCCTCTCAACAAAGAGGCGGAATTGTAATCACAGTCACAAAAGGTGTCAATGATTGGGTTTGCCGAAACTCGATTCCAACGAACGAAAAACGTTCAGGCTCGGGCTTCATACTTTCCGGTCGGCCGATTATACGGAGTCTCGATAAAATCTCAAGGATCCTTAATCGATCCCGACCTGATTCAGGAATTTTCTGAGGCGTGGATCCTGTGGATGGTCAAAGATATCCTGTGGAGAACCTTGCTCAACAATATTCCCTTCCGCCATAAAGATCACACGGTCGGCGACCTCTTTGGCAAATTGCATTTCGTGAGTCACCACCAGCATGGTTTGGTGCTGGGTGGCGAGTTTTTTCATGAGTCCCAGCACTTCGCCCACCCATTCTGGGTCTAGCGCAGAGGTGGGTTCATCAAACAGCAGCAGTTCCGGCTGCAGCGCCATCGCACGGCCAATACCGACGCGTTGCTGCTGGCCGCCAGAGAGCGCTGCTGGGTAGCTGTCGCCGCGATCGCCCAAACCAATGTCTTCGAGGATCTGCTGCGCACGCTGTAGCGCTTGATCTTTTTTCCAGCCACGCACGGTGATGAGGCCTTCCGCAATGTTCTGACGTGCGGTGAGGTGAGCAAACAGCGCGTAGTTCTGAAACACGAATCCGGTTTTGCGGCGCAGGGCCAGCACTTCGGCTTTGGTGTGTTTTTGGGTATCGACGCTGACATCATCAATGGTGATGGTGCCTTGGTCGGCCTGCTCAAGAAAGTTCACGCAGCGTAGCAGAGTGGATTTACCGGTGCCGCTGGAGCCGATAATCACAATGATTTCACCCTGATTGATGGTGATATCGATGCCTTTTAGTACCTCGGCATCGCCAAAGCGTTTATGAATGTTGGATAACGTGATCATCGTACATACGCCTTATTCAGTTTGTTCTCTGCCCAAATCTGCACGCGGGTCAGAACCATCACGACCGCCCAGTAAATCAGTGCTACGGCCAGGAAGGCTTCAAAGAAGCGAAAGCTGGAGGAGGCTTCCATCTGCGCTTTGGCCATGATTTCCGCCACGCCGAAGGTAAATGCCAGTGAGGTCGATTTGATCATGTCGATGAAGTAGTTCATCAATGACGGCAGCGCGACGCGGCTGGCTTGCGGCAAAATAATGCGGCGCATCGCTTGCCCCGTGGTCATGCCGACCGACAGGCTGGCTTCCATCTGGCTGCGGTCGATACCAATGATCGCCGCGCGAATGGTTTCGGCCATGTAGGCAGCAAAGTGCAGCGTCAAACCAATCACGGCCGCGCTAAACGCATCAATGCCGATTAATAGTGGGAAAATCTGCGGTAGGCCGTAGTACAACAGAAACATTTGTACCAGCAGCGGTGTGCCACGAAAGAAGCTGATGTACAACTGGCTCAGGGCGTTCAACACCGGCACTTTGAACACGCGGATGTTGGCCAGCAGCACGGACAAAATCAGCGCAAAGAACATGCCCCACACCGCCATTTCCATGGTGGTGCTCAGATACTTGAGCAGGATCGGCATCAGCCCCAGCATGTATTGAAAATCAAACCCCATTTACGTCCCCCTAAAGACAACAAAAGGCGGAATCCTGCGATTCCACCTTATTGATTCGGCTGTTGGTCTCAGTTATTTGGTAATATCCGTACCGAACCATTTCTCAGAAATCTGGCTCAGTGTACCGTCTGCACGCATCGCAGCAAGTGCTTGGTTCACTTCCGACTGCAATTTATGGCCTTTCTCGTTGTTCAGGAATGGCCACGCGTTGGCGATGGTTTCAAATGGAGACCCTGCCAATTGCAATGGCAGACCTGTTTTATCAATTACTTCCAGCACAGAGAGGCGGTCCATCACGAACGCATCGATGCGGCCCAGCGCGACATCACGTTCAAAACCGGTATCGTAGGTTTTGATGTTGATTTTGCCGTCTTTGTCGTGCGCACGCAGCAGTTGTTCGAAGTTTGACCCCAAGTTCACCGCCACGGTTTTACCGGCCAGGTCTTCGATGCCTTGAATGCTGTCGTTGCCTTTACGTACGGCGATTTGCGCGCCATCGATGACATACGGTGCCGAGAACAGGTATTTCGCCTGACGCTCTTTGGTCATGGTGATCTGATTCGAGATGGTGTCAATGCGGCCAGTTTCCAACAAACCAAACAAACCTGAGAAGTTTGAGGTCACATATTCCACATGGTAATCGTTGCGTTTACCGATCTCGTTCCACACATCCACTTCAAAACCTTGCAGTTGGTCTTGCTTGACGAAGGTGAATGGGAAGTAACGACCCGACATCCCGACTTTGATGTCTGTTGCGGCTTGTACAGTCGCGGCGGATAGAGCAAGCGCGGCCACTGCCAATTTAATCCAGTTTTTCATCTTGTGACTCCTTATGATTATAGGGCGTGATATTACTGGTAAATAACTTAATAGAATAAATAACCAGTTGTTATTAACCATAACTGGACGATCACCCATTTTTGGGGATAACTCCGGTTGATCATTGAATCTGTGGATCACTGTGTGAGTAAATTTAGGACGTGCTGTGTGGATCTTGCCAACTGATGAGAAAATATTGTGAATAACTTGGATCTTATTCACTGGATCGTGGATCAATCGCTGGCGATCTGAGTTATCAACAGGTAGAATTGCCAATCTTTACCGATCATTGATTTAGAGTGAGAGAATC